>BOKS01000006.1 GCA_016861105.1 Betaproteobacteria bacterium
TGCCGGTCCTTCGCGGGCGCCGCCGGCGCGTGCCGCGGCGGCCAGCGGCACGCCGCCGGTCGCGCTCGCGGCGGCGAGCACGCCGGCGCCGACGCTCTTCAGGACGTTGCGGCGGCCAGCGTCGACGTCGTGGTCGTTCATCGTGTCCATGGCAGTCCGTTCATCGATTGCTGCGGTTGACAAGCGCCGAGGGACCGCGGTCGGCGCGGGAGCGGCGCCTCGCAGGCGACCGGCGGCGCGCCCGCGGTCGGTGTCGCATGCGCAACGATGCGGCGCTCAGTCCGGCGCTTCCGTGACCCAGGCGATCGCATCGAACAACGCCTGCGCATCGACCGGCTTGCGAAGCAGCAATCGCGCGCCGGCCTTGCGCGCCAGCCGGCGGGCGGCCTCGTCGTTGCCTGCGCACAGCACGATCACCGGCACCTCGTCCTCCTGCTTGCGGGTCGCCGCCGGCGCGCGCGTCGCGAGCTGTGCGGCGTCGAGCAGCACGCACCGACGGCACGGGTCGGTCTCGCCGACGACCAGCGCATCGAGGCACGCATACGGATGCGCCTCGAACCCGGCGGACGTCGCCAGCCGGCACAGCGCGTCGCGGACCGATGCGTCCTCGTCGACGACGTAGAGCACCACGCTCGTCCCGCTCCCCGGCCCCATCCCGCTCCCTCGTAGGCCGCCCGACGATAGGCGCAGCCTCGCGCCGGTGGAATCCGACCTTGGTCGGATGGGGGCTCGCCGCGCGGTGGGGGCCCGCGCCCCGCCGGCATCCGCGGCGCGCGGCCGCGGGCAGGCGAGCGTTCGGAGCGCCGGGGCACGGGGACCCCTGGCACGCACCCTGCGCCCGGCACGGAGCCGGCTCCGCGTCTTCGCCCCTACGCGTCGCCGGCGATGCCGGCCGACTGGCACATGCGGACGAGTTCGGCGACCGAACGCGCTTGCAGCTTCTCCATCACCCGCCCGCGGTGCTGCTTCACCGTAGCCTCGGCGATGGCGAGGTCGGCGGCGATCTGCTTGTTCAGCCTGCCGCGGATCACGCACAACATCACGTCGCGCTCGCGCGGCGTCAGCGTGGCCAGCCGAGCCCCGAGCCCCTCGCGCTCGCGCGCCGCGCGCACGGCGTCGGCGTGGCGCCGGACCGCGCTTCGCACCGCGGCGAGCAGGGCGGCCTCGTCGACCGGCTTGGTCAGGTACTCGATGGCGCCCTGCTTCATCGCCGCGACGCCGGTCGCCGCGTCGGAGCGGGCGGAGAGGAACACCGTCGGCAGGCGGACGCCGTTCGCGGCGAGCCTCGCGTGCAGCGCGAGGCCGGACATGCCCGGCATCTGGACGTCGAGCAGCAGGCACTGCGCGGTGCCGAGCGCCGGATCGGCGAGTGCTTCCGCGGGCGAGCCGAACGCGGCGACCGTCCAGCCCGCGCCCTGCAACAGGCGTGCAATGCCTTCGCGGCTCCCCGGGTCGTCGTCGACGATGCACACGCTCGGCGCGTGCGCGTGCTGCGGCTGCGCGCCTGCGGCGCGGTCGGGCACCACGGGCGCCGAAGGCGGCGCCGCGCTGCGGGCCGGCAGCGCGAAGCGGACCGTCGCCCCGCGGTCCGCATTGTCCGCCGCCACGATCTCGCCGCCGTGGGCGTCGACGATCGAGCGCGAGACGGCGAGTCCCATGCCGAGGCCGTCGGGGCGCGTCGTGAGGAACGGCTCGAAGATCCGGTCCGGTCGGTCGGCCGGCAAGCCGCAGCCGTTGTCGCGGACGGCGACTTCCGCGCGCGCGGAGCCATCGGGACGCAGCACGACGGCGATGCGCCGGTCGCCGGCGCTTCGCGAGGCGACCGCGTGGATCGCGTTCGACAGCAGGTTCAGCACCACCTGCTGGATCTGCGTCCGCTCGGCGACCACGATCCAGCCGGGCGGGAGGTCGGCCTCGACGACCACCTCCCGCGCCGCGATCTCGCCGCGCAGCAGCACCAGCACCTCGGCCACCGCCTCGCCGAGGTCGAACGGGGCACGCGGCGGCTCCTCGCGGCGGAGCAGCGAGCGCAGGTTGGCCACCACCGCCGCGGCCCGGCGGTCGTCGCGGATGATCGCCTCGAGGATCTCGCGCAGCTCGCCGTGCCCGCGCGCCGCGGCCTCCGGCAGCAGCATGAGACCCGCCTGCGCGTTCGCGAGGATGCCGGTGAGCGGCTGGTTGAGCTCGTGCGAAAGCGAGGCGACGAGCGCCCCCAGGTGGGCCGCGCGATCGGTGTGGCGCAACTGGGCGCGCAGCCGGCGCGCCTCCTGCTCGGCGGCGCGAAGCCCGGAGATGTCGTGGATCGTCGCGACCGTGCGCAGCGGCGTGCCGTCGGACGCATACGTCGCCGCGTAGCTGCTGCGCACGGTGCGGACTTCGCCGTCGGCGCGCACGATGCGGTACTCGAGCTCGCAGGCCGGCCGCCGCTCGGCGAGCGCGCGCCGCAGCGCGTCGTCGACGCGGGCGTGGTCGTCGGCGTGCACCATGTCGAGCGGATCGCGGATGGCGTCCCCCGGTGCCAGGCCGAGGATGCGCCTCGCCTCGTCGGACACGAGCAGCGTGCCATCCGTCCCGTCCTGTTCGTAGCTTCCGAGGCCGGCGATGCGCTGCGCCTCGGCGAGGCTGCGCTCGCTGTGCTGCAGCGCCAGCTCGGAACCGTGCCGCGCGAGCACGGCGAGGAAGGTCTGCGCGACGGTCCCGAGCCAGGCGAGGATCGGCGCCGGCCAGTCGCCGGTGGGACGGCTGTGCGTCAGGCACAGGACGTGGCTGACGCGGCCACCGATGCCGACGGGGACCGAGACGATGCACGCGAGGCGCAGCGCGGCGCACGACGCGCGGTCCACGACGGCTTCGGCGGGAAGATCGGCGACGCGGCGCTGGACGACCGTCTCGCCGCGGATCACGCTGCGCTCGTGCGTCCACGGGAAGAGCGAGCCGTAGTCGAGGTGTGGCGGCGCGCGCTGCACGGCCGGCAGGTGGGCGACGTGGCGCAACCGCGCCTGGCGGATGTCCGGCTGCACCTCCAGGATCCCGCACTGGTCGACGTCGAAGAAGGCGAGCAGCCGATGGAGGCCGGCATCGACCTCGCGCGTGACGGCATCCCCCGATGCGGCCGCGAGCCGCGCGGTGAGCGACGAGATGAGCTCGACGAACGCGTCGACCGCCGGCACCGGTTGGGGAGGGTCGTCGGCCGGCGGCGGGGTGGGGTGCGCCATGGTGCTTCGCGGAGGTTGCGAACGTCGTGCGGGCCGGTGGACACGGATGCGCAACGGGTGCACGCGCGCCGCGCACCTCCCGCACCGGTGCCTCCGGCGCAAGCGTGCGCCGCCGCGGTCCCGGCAGCGGCGGCGGCGCGCATCCTACGCGAGGCAGGGGGGAAGCTCAATGCGCCGCCGCCGGAGGCAGCGCGGCGCCGGAGCGCGGGTCCCCGGGGCCGCACCTCCCGTCACGCGTCAGGCGACGCGCACCGTCGCCATCATGCCGCTCGCCTGGTGTTCGAGGACGTGGCAGTGGAGCATCCAGTCGCCGGGATTGTCCGCGACGAACGCGACTTCGCCGCGGCTGCGCGGCGGCAGCAGCGTCGTGTCCGCCACCAGTGTGCGCGGCAGCGGCGCGCCGTTGCGGGACAGCAGCCGGAACGAGTGGCCGTGCAGGTGGATCGGGTGCCACCAGGCGGTGTCGTTGACGAACTCGACCACGTAGGTCGCGCCGCGGTCGAGCAGCAGCAGCGGCTCGTGGCGGTGGTCGTGCTCGGTGGCCGACCGTCCGTCGATGGCCCAGGCGTGGCGCATCGCGCCACGCCCGCCGCGCGCTGCGGCCATCCCGCGCGCGTCCATCGCACCGCCCATGCCGCCGGTGAACGCGATCCGGTGGCGCACCGCCCGTGCGAGGTCGGGGACGGGGACCGGGTTGGGCGGCAGGACGAGCGGGTCGCGCAACGGTGCGGCACGCCGGCGTCCCGTGCCGTGCGCGAGGGTGACGACCTCGTAGGCGTCGCGCGCGACGAACTCGTCGACGACGCGCGTCGTCGCCCCCGGCGCGCCCGCGCAGTCCAGGAGGACGTCGGCGCGCATGCCCGGTCCGAGCACCACGAGGCCGCCGTCGGGGGCGTGCGGCTCGCAGGGCATGCCGTCGGTTGCGATCAGCGACGGCGAGTGCCCTTCGAAGCGCAGCGCGAAGATGCGCGCGTTGGCGACGTTGAGGAGGCGCAGGCGCAGGCGCTCGCCCGCGGCGACCGCGAAGCGGCCGGGAAGCCGGCCGTCGAGCGTGACGGTGTTGCCGATGCGCCCGGCGTGCGTCGCGTCGAACGCCGAGCCGAAGTCGGGGCTGACCGACCCGTCGCGGCGCAATCGCCAGTCGTCGAGCACCCACAGGACGTCGCGGTCGACGGCCGGCGGCGCCGCCTCGTCGACGATCAGCGCGCCGTGCAGCCCCATCGCCACCTGCACGTGGCTCGCCGCGTGCGGGTGGTACCAGAACGTGCCGGCGTCCGGACAGGCGAACGCGTAGTCGAAGGTGCCGCCG
Organism: Betaproteobacteria bacterium; assembly: GCA_016861105.1. Taxonomy (GTDB): domain Bacteria; phylum Pseudomonadota; class Gammaproteobacteria; order Burkholderiales; family Casimicrobiaceae; genus VBCG01. The sequence continues at coordinate 4,525 of BOKS01000006.1, forward strand.
TGCGGAGCGATGGGCGGCTGCGTGACGTGCGGGACGCCGTCCATGGCGTTCGGCAGCCGCACGCCGTGCCAGTGCACGCTGGTCGGCGCCGCGAGGTCGTTGACGACGCGCACGCGCAGCGTGGCGCTCTGCCGCACGCGCAGCAGCGGCCCGGGGACGCTGCCCTCGTACGCCCAGACGTCGGTGTCCGGCCACGGATCGCCGAGCAGCGACACGCGGGCCGGCGCCGCGCGCAGCCGCCGCGGGGCGGGCGCGTCGCCTGCCGGCGCCGCGCATCCTGCGAGCGGAAGCGCCGCCGATGCGGTCGCGGACAGGCCGATCCGGAGCAGGCGGCGGCGGAGCGGATCGGGTGCGGCGCTCACGGCGCCACGCGCGCCGCCAGCATCCCGGCGAACTCGTCCATCAGCACGCCGGGCTCGACGGGCTTGCGCAGGTGCCGGTCGAAGCCGGCGGCGACGGCGTGGTCGCGGTCCTCGTCGGTCCCGTACCCCGTGACGGCGATCAGGCGCACCGTTTCGAGGCCCTCCTCGCGCCGCAGGCGCCTGGCGACCTCGTAGCCGCTCATGCCCGGCAGTCCGATGTCGCACAGCACGACGTCGGGGCGGAAGCGCCGCGCCTCGTCGACGGCGGCCGGGCCGGTGTGGGCCACGGCGACGAGGTGTCCGGAGAGCTGCAGCAGCATGCGCAGGGACTCGGCGGCGTCGCGATTGTCCTCGGCGATCAGCACGCGCAGCGACCCGCGCGCCGGTGCCTGCCGGGGCGCCGGGCGCACGCTGGCGTGATCGCTGGCGGCGCGCGGCAGGCGCACGGTGAACGTGCTGCCGCGGCCGGGGCCCTCGCTTGCGGCCGTGGCCTCGCCGCCGTGGAGCCGGGCGAGGGCGCGCACGAGGGCGAGGCCGAGTCCGAGGCCCCCGCGGCGGCGGTCCAGCGAGCGGTCGGCCTGCTGGAACGGCTGGAACAGGCGCGGCAGCAGGTCGGGGGCGATCCCTTCGCCGCGATCGACGACCGCGAGGGTCGCGTGTCCGTCGCGCTCGGCCACGTCGACGACGACCTCGGTGCCGGGCGGCGAGAACTTGATCGCGTTGTCGAGGAGGTTGTCGAGGATCTGCTTCAACCGCGTGCGATCGCCGTGCACGGCGAGATCTCCCACCGGCAGCCGCGTGCGCACGGCGACGCCCCGCGCCGCCGCCGTCGAGGCGTGGTCCTCGGCGATGCGCCGCACGAGGCCGGCGAGGTTCACGGACTCGCGCTCGAGGACGATCTTGCCGCGCGTGACGCGCGACACGTCGAGCAGGTCGTCGACGATGCGGGCCATGTGCGCGACCTGGCGCCCGATGAGCGCGGCGGTCGTGCGGACGCCCTGGGGAGGCAGCTCGCCGGTGGCGAGCGCGTGCGCGGCGAAGCGGACCGGGGCCAGCGGGTTGCGCAGTTCGTGCGCGAGCATCGCGAGGAACTCGTCCTTGCGCTGCGCGTCCTCGTGCTGGCTGCGCAGCAGGTCGCGCACCTGGAATTGCCGCCTGCGGGCGCGTAGCGCCGAGGCCGCCGCCGAGACGATCGCGTCGATCGCCATCGGCCGCGTCAGGACGGCGACGTTGCCGAGGATCGCGAACTGCGGGAAGCGCGCGTGGTTGCGACCCTGATGCGCGACCAGCAGGATCGGGAGGTCCGACCACGGCGGCTGCCGCGACAAGGCATCGACGAGCTGCTCCGCGAAGGCCTCCGAGAGGGCCTCCTCGGCGATGAGCAGTGCGCCGGTGGTCTCGTCGATGGCCGCGACGAGGGCGTCGCCGCGGTCGAACCGCACGCACGCGTGCCCGCGGGCGCCGAGCACCCGCGCCGCGAGCTCGCTGTCGCGGCGCGGCGCGAGCACGAGGATCGCGAGGCGGTCCTCGCTCATCGGCCCGTGGTCTCGCCGGGCGGCGGGCGCGTGTCCTGCAGATCGGCGGGCGAACCGGTGAACACGGCCTGTCCGCTCAGCAGCCCGTGCAGCGACGACAGCGGCTGGCCGAAGCGCACGCCGCCGCGTCCGATCGTCATGTCGCGGGTGGTGAATTCGTGCTGCCCGCAGCGTCGCTTGATCACGGCGGCTGCACGGTGCACCGCACCCGCGGTCTCGAAGTAGCGGAGCACGAGCACCGTGTCGGCCAGGTAGCTGATCTCGACGGGCGACTCCACGGGACCGGACGCGAGCCCGTGCTGGTTCAGCGTGAGCAGCGTGACGACGTTGCGCAGCGACAGGTAGGTGAGGAGCTCGTGCATGTGGAGCGCGAGGTGGCGCTCGTCGGGCATGGCGCTGAGATAGCCGTTGAGCGAGTCGAGGACCACCAGCCGCACGCCGTCGTCCTCGACCGCGTGGCGGACGACGTGGGCGAACTCCCCCGGCGAGAGCTCGGCGGGGTCGACGCGCACGACGCGGACCAGATCCCCCGCGGGCGGCGAGCGCAGGCCGAGCGCCAGTCCGTCGTTGCGCGCGTCGAAGCTGCGCAGCGTCTCGTCGAACAAGTACACGATCGACCGTTCGCCGCGGGCGGCCGCCGCCGCGGCGACGTGCGCGCACATCGTGCTCTTCCCCGTGCCGGCGGGCCCGGCGACCAGCAGGCTGGCACCGCGGTCGAGGCCGCCCCCGAGCATCTCGTCGAGGCCCGCGATGCCGCTCGACACTGTCTCGAAGGCCTCGTGCTGCGAGTGGTCCATGGCGACGAGGCGCGGGTAGACGACGACGCCGCCCCGCCGCAGCGCGATGTCGTGGAAGCCCTCGCGGTAGCCGACGCCGCGCATCTTGTGGATCCGCAGGCGGCGGCGCGGACGTCCGTAGTCCGGCGCCTGCTGGTAGAGGCACAGGATCCCGTGGACCACCCCCTCGGCCGCCGGGTCCGACTGCGGGACCGCTCCGATCTCCTGCTCGAGGATCAGCAGCACCGTGGTGCCGGCGCGCTCGAAGGTCTCGCGCAGCTGCAGCACCTGCCGGCGGTAGCGCAGCGGATCGCGGGCGAGCAGGCGCACGTCCGAGAAGGGGTCGAAGACGAGCCGCCGCGGACGCTCGCGCTCGACGAGCTCGACGATCGCGCGGGTGACGTCGTCGAGCTCGATGTCGGCCGGGGAGAAGAAGGAGTACTGGGCGTCGCCCAGCGTCGACGGTCCGCCGGACTGCGTCAGGTTGACGGTGCGGATGCCGGACAGGTCCCATCCGTGCGAGCGGGCCATCTCGTCGAGCTGCGCCTCCGTCTCCGAGAGCGTGCACCACACGACGCGCTCGCCCCGGCGCCGGCCTTCGAGGAGGAACTGCAGCGCGAGCGTCGTCTTGCCGGCGCCGGCGGCGCCCTGGAGCAGGTAGAGGTGCCCGCCGGGAAGCCCGCCGCGAAGGACGTGATCGAGCCCGGGGACGCCGGTCCGGTCCCGCGATGCGGCGGCGGAGGAGGTCGAGTCGGTCATGGCGTTGGTGTGGGATGCGCGAGGAAGCGGCAGCGGCGCCACGGGCAACCGCGCCGATCCGGCGCAGGAAGCCCGTCCACATCGCGGCGCGCGGCGGTCGCGGCGACATTGTCCGGGCCGCGGCCGGCCCGCGGCAGCGGGCGGCGTCCTACACGGTGGATCGGACGAGGCCGATCCCCGCGTGGTCCCGCGCCACGCCCGGCAGGCCGACAGGGCACGGTGCGCCGGCGCCGGGCGCGCAGCGCTCACGTCGATCGCGGCGGAGGGTCGCCGGCGACGTCCACGGCGCGCCGGGCGATCGCCCGCGTCATGCCGCGGAAGATGAACAGGTGGAACGGCACCAGCGCATACCAGTAGAGGAGGCCCCAGAAACCGGCCGGGTGCCAGTACGCGGTCTCGGTGATCGTCGTGCCCTCGGGGCGGGGTTCGACCTCGAACTCGAGCACGCCGGTGCCGGGGGCGCGCATGCCGAAGTGCAGCGTGAGGCGCCGCGGCGGCTCGATGGCGAGCACGGTCCAGTAGTCGATGACGTCGCCGAGGCGGAGCTCCGTCGGATGGCGCCGGCCGCGCGACAGGCCCGCGCCGCCCGCGGCCCAGTCGATCCACGCGCGCAGGCGCCACAGGACGTCGAGGTGGAAGTAGCCGGTGTCGCCGCCCATCGTCGCCAGCACCTTCCACACCGCTTCCGGCGGCGCCGGCGTCACCGCGCTGCCGCTCGCCTTCTTCGCGTAGTAGGCGTGGTCGTGGCGGAAGCCGCGGTACATGAAGGCGCCTTCGGTCCAGCGGGCTGCGACCGTGTTGCTGCGCTCGGCGTCCAGCGCCGCGGCGACCGCCTCGCGGAAGGGGAGCAGGCGCTGGGGGACGAGCGCGCGCAGTTCGGCATCGGACGCCGGGATGTCGTGGCGCAGGCCGCCGATGAGCGCGCGGCCGACGCGCGCCGGCACCGTGGTGATCAGCCCCAGCCAGTACGAGGACAGCCGCGGCGAGAGGACCGGGACGCGCAGGATGCGCGGGCGCCGGCCGACGACCTCGCCGAACTGCCGCATCATCTGCTCGTAGGAGAGGTACTCGGGCCCGCCGGCGTCGAGGATGCGCCCGCGCGCCTGCGGCAGGTCGGCCACGCGGATCAGGTACTCGATCAGGTTGGCGATCGCGATGGGCGACGAGCGCGACTGCACCCACCGCGGCGTGACCATGAACGGCAGGTGGAACACGAGGTCCCGCATCACCTCGTAGGCGGCGGACCCGGGCCCGACGATGATGCCGGCGCGGATCTCGGTCACCGGGACGGGGCCGTCGCGCAGGCGGTCGCCGGTCTCCTTGCGCGAGACGAGGTGCTCGGAGTCGGCATCGCGCGGCACCAGCCCGCCCAGGTAGACGACGTGGCGCACGCCGCAGCGCGCCGCGGCAGTGGCGAAGTTCGACGCCGCCTGCCGGTCGAGATCGCCGAAGCGCTTGCCGGCGGCCATCGAGTGCACGAGGTAGTAGGCCGTGTCGACGCCGCGCAGTGCCGCGTCGAGCGTCTGCGGGACGAGCGCGTCGGCCTCGACGAGCTCGACGCCGGTCCAGCCGCGCGCCTCGAGCACCTTGCGCTGGCGCGCCGCCGCGCGGACGCGCCGTCCGCGCGCGACCAGCGCGGGAACGAGGTGGCTGCCGACGTAGCCGCTGGCGCCGAAGACCAGGACGGTCCCGGGCGCGCCGGTCACAGCGTCGTCTTCGCGTACACGGCGGTCCCCGGGACCTGCCAGAGGTCGAAGAACACTTCGCTCGCCCGGCGGGCCGCGGGCCAGCGGCCGTCGCGGAAGGCCGTGTCATTCAGCAGCGCCGCGAGATTGAGCTGCAGCCCGACGTACACGCTGCGCTCGCGCGGCACCTCGGGTGGACTGTCGTAGCCGCGCGCGCCGTAGCCGACCGCGAACTCGAGGTAGCGCAGCACCGGCTTGTCGCGCAGCGCCGGCACGCCGGACGCCTTCAGCACCAGCAGGTAGCGCTGGCCCGCGTAGTCGCCGAAGGCGTCCCAGCCGTCCGACTCCGCGGACTGCCGGTAGTAGAGGCGGAAGTCGAGGAGGTCGTCGATCGCCGGGTCGCGCTCGCACCACCACGCGAAGGCCGTTCCCGCGACGTTCATCAGCGCGTCCTGGCCGCTGAACTTGTACTGCTTCGAGAACCCGTCGGCCACCTCCACGGCGGTCAGGGTTCCCAGCGTCGCCCAGAAGGCGAGGTCGCCCGCGGTCCTGCGATCGTTGTCGTAGCTCTGGAGAAGCGCCGAGACCACGCGTACGCCGAAGTAGCCGGCATAGGCGTGGCCGGCCTTGTCGGCCCCGCCGTACGGCGTGTCCTGGCCGAACCAGCCTTCGTCCTCGGTGCCGAACGATCCGGTGAACCCGTCCTCCCACCACTTGGCGAGTCCGTAGGCCGCGACGCCCGCGATGCCGCCGCCGACGACGAGCGAGTTCGCAAGGCGCAGGTCCCGGGGCGCCGCGGCCGGGGTCTCCGCCGTCGGGCTGGCGGTCGCGAGCCTCGCCTGCGGCACCGGCCCGGGAAAGGCCGGGTCGGTGCCCGTTTGCGCGCGCGCGGTCGTCGCCAGGCTCACGCCGGCGAGGATAGCGAGGAACGCGGCAGCAGGCGCGCGCATCGGCTGGACAAGCGCAGTGCCGTGACGGCACCGACCATCGCGATCCAACACCCAACGGGCGCGACGCGACGTGACGAAGGTCAAGCCGGCACGTCGCGTCGAGGATAATGACGAACCCTCCGCATGCGTCCCCGTCCATGAACCTGTCCGACCTCGCCACGCGCACCGCCGCCCACTGGGACGACGACATCGTCGCGCGCCTGACCGACTACATCCGCATCCCGGCGAAGTCGCCGCACTTCGACCGCGACTGGGCCGCGCACGGCCACATCGACCGCGTCGTGCGCGACGCCCAGGCGTGGGTGCGCGCGCAGCCGGTGCGCGGCCTCGCGGTGGAGACCGTGCGGCTGCCCGGCCGCACGCCGGTGCTGTTCTTCGAGGTTCCCGCGTCGGGCAGCGCGCATCCGGGCACCGTGCTGCTGTACGGACACCTCGACAAGCAGCCGGAGATGACGGGCTGGCGCGAGGACCTGGGAGCGTGGCAGCCGAAGCTCGAGGACGGCAGGCTCTACGGGCGCGGCGGTGCCGACGACGGCTACGCGGTCTACGCGTCGCTCGCCGCGCTGGCGGCGCTGCAGGCGCAGGGTGCGGCGCACGCGCGCTGCGTCGGCCTCGTCGAGACCTGCGAGGAATCCGGCAGCTACGACCTGCCGGCCTACCTCGACGCGCTGGCGCCGCGGCTGGGCGACGTCGACTTCGTCGTGGGCCTGGACTCGGGGTGCGGCGACTACGAGCGGCTGTGGGTGACGACCTCGCTGCGCGGGCTGGCCGCGGGTACGCTCGCCGTGCAGGTGCTGACCGAGGGGGTCCACTCGGGCTACGCGAGCGGCGTGGTCCCCTCGTCGTTCCGCATCGCGCGCGCGCTCCTCGACCGGCTGGAGGACGCGGCCACGGGCCGCATCCTGCCGCAGGCGTTCCACGCGCCCATCCCCGAGGAGCGCGTGCGGCAGGCGCGCGCGTGCGCCGCGATCCTCGGCGCGACGGTCGGCAAGCAGTTCCCGTTCGCGGGCGCCACGCAGCCGATGGTGCACGACCGCGCCGAGGCCGAACTCGGCAGGACGTGGCGGCCGGCGCTGTCGGTGACCGGCGCCGACGGGCTGCCCCCGATCGCGAGCGCCGGCAACGTCCTGCGGCCCGGGACCGCCCTCAAGCTGTCGCTGCGGCTGCCGCCGCCGGTCGACGGGGTGCAGGCGACGCAGGCGCTGAAGGCGCTGCTCGAGGCCGAGCCGCCGCACGGCGCGCGCGTCAGCTTCGAGCCCGACCAGGGCGCGACGGGGTGGAACGCACCGCCGACGGCGCCCTGGCTGGAGGACGCGGTGCAGTCCGCTTCGCGCGCGTTCTACGGTCAGCCGGCGGCGGCGATGGGCGAGGGCGGTACCATCCCGTTCATGGGCATGCTCGGCAAGTCGTTCCCGCGCGCACAGTTCCTGATCACCGGCGTGCTCGGGCCGAAGTCGAACGCGCACGGACCCAACGAGTTCCTCGACGTCCCGTACGCGAAGAAGCTGACGGCGTGCGTCGCCGCGGTGCTCGCCGCGCACGCCGGGCCGCGGTAGGCCCGTCCACGCGACCGGCACGGGCGCCCCGGGGCGTCAGCGCACCGGCACGAACGCCGAGGGCTGCTTCGCCCACAGGCGCAGCAGCAGGCGCGTGACGTCGAGGTCGAACGCCGGCCGCGGCGGCGCCTCGAGCAGCAGCGCAAGCTCGCCGTCGTCGCGCGCGGTGCCCAGCCAGCACCAGTCGCGCAGCACGTGCACCTCGACGCGCCCGCCGTCGGGCGCGGCCTCGCGCACCAGTGCCGCGCCCGGCCATGGCCAGCGCGGGATCGCTAGCGGGGCCAGCGCGGATCGCAGGCGCTCGTCGTGCGCCTGCGGCGTCTCGCTGCCTTCGCAGGCGCCCGCGCAGCGCCGCACCATGCGCCCGAAGCACGGGCCCTGCGCGCGGCGCTCGAGACCCAGCCGCCGCCAGCACAGCGCGTGGTCGCGGGCGAGCGCGACCAGCGTGTCGCGCATGGCGCGCTTCGTCGCGAACGGGCCGTAGCCGGCGATCGCATCCGTCTCGCCGAGCGCCGCGGCGGCGACTAACGCAGGCGCGCCGTCCTCGCCGAGGCGCATCAGCCCGGCCCCGGCCTTGCGCCGCAGGGCCCGGTTGTGCGCCGGCATCAGCGTCTTGACCAGCATCGACTCGCGCAGCAGCGCGCCGAGTTCGCCTGCCGTGGGCTGCACCTCGATGCGACGGATCTCCGCGGAGAGCCGCTGGTCGGTCTCGCTGCGCCAGTCGCCGCTGAAGTGTGCGGCGACGCGCTCGCGCAGGCCGCGGCTCTTGCCGACGTAGAGCGGCAGCGGGTTGTCGCCGTAGAACAGGTAGACGCCGGGGCCCTCGGGAATGCCGTCGAGGACGTCCACCGGCAGCTGCGGCGGCAGGCTCGGCGTGCGCAGCAGGCGGCGCACGGCGGCCTCGATCGCCTCCTCCGGATGCGTCGCGTAGAGGGCCTGCACGAAGCGCCACACGGCGCGCGCGTCGCCCAGCGCGCGATGCCGGTCCGGGCAGCCGAGTGCATGGCGTTCCACGATGGCGTCGAGCCCGTGCGACCGCTCGAGCGGGTGCAGGCGGCGCGACAGGCGCACCGTGCACAGCACCTTCGCGGCGAACGTGCGGCCCGTGCGCGCGAACTCGTGCTTGAGGAAGCCGTAGTCGAAGCGCGCGTTGTGGGCGACGAACAGCGCGCCGTCGAGGCGGCGCGCGACCTCGTCCGCCACGGCCGGGAACGTCGGGGCGCGGCGCACCATCGCGTCGGTGATGCCCGTGAGCGCCTGGATGGCGGGGGGAATCGGCACGCCGGGGTCGACCAGCGAAGACCACTCGTCGGCGCGCGGCGCGCCGCCGCCGGGATCGGCGTCGACGCGCACGATGCCGATCTCGGTCACGCGGTCGCCGGCGGCGCGCGTCCCGGTGGTCTCCAGATCGACAAACGCGACGGCGGGGGCGAAGAGTCGCACCGGACCCCTTGGGCAATATTATACTTGACGTACCCACGAAACCGGCCTATAGTGATTCCATACAGGGAGATGCACATGGCCGACTCCATTCTTTCCGCCGACTACTTCCACAACGAGGAAGCCGCCTACCGGTTCGTCGAATCCAGAATCTGGCCAAGCGGCCCGGTCTGCCCGCACTGCGGCGGCGTCGAGCGCAACAGTCTCATGGGCGGCAAGTCCACTAGGATTGGCACCTACAAGTGCTACGACTGCCGTAAGCCTTTCACGGTCAAGGTCGGGACGATCTTTGAATCGAGCCACATCCCGCTGCGTCTTTGGCTGCAAGCGATCTTCCTGATCGCGTCCAGCAAGAAGGGAATCAGCGCGAACCAGCTCCACCGCACGCTTGGCGTGACGCTCAAATCGGCGTGGTTTCTCTCGCACCGAATCCGCGAAGCGATGAAGTCCGGCGGTGGGTCGCTCTTTGGGCAAAGCGGTGGCGCGGTTGAGATCGACGAGACCTACATCGGCCATGCAAAGCCGCGCAAGAGCGGGCATCGCGGTGGGCACCATAAGCAAAAGGTTGTATCGCTGATCGACCGCAGCAGTGGGCGCTCCAAGAGCGTGGTTGTCGATCACGTCAACATGAAGACGCTTGCGCCGATCTTGCAATCGACCATTTCTCGCAACGCGCACGCGATGACCGACGACGGATCGTGGTACTCGCCGCTTTCGCTCATGTTTGCTAAGCACGATGTGGTCCGTCACGTTGACGGCGAATACGTTCGCGCCTCGGATCGTTCCGTGCATACCAACACGGTCGAAGGATTCTTCTCCGTGTTCAAGCGCGGAATGAAGGGCGTCTACCAGCATTGCGGGCACCATCATCTGAACCGCTATCTCGTCGAGTTCGATTTCCGCTACAGCAATCGTGCGAAGCTCGGCGTCAACGACGCGCAACGCGCCGACCTGCTGCTGCGCGGCGTGCCCGGAAAGCGGTTGACGTATAAGACAGTTGTGCACTGAGGAGCCGCATCGCAACAGGAGAAAACGTGACCAAGAAACCTAAGCCGCCTCCGGATGATCCGGAGGAGTCCGCTCGCTTCATGCAACTGGCCGAGACAATCGGACTAGAAAAGCCCGGAAGTGCATTTAGGCGCGCCGTCAAAAAGCTATTTGCTAAGAAGCAGAGTCGTAGGCGAAGTGGCGAATGAGATCAATCCATGCGGAGCACAGCATCGACCTCCTCATGCGAACGCGCCAGGATGAGGGCCGACAACTTTCTAAAAAACCTAGCCAATGGTTCGCCGCTTGCGTGAATCGCGCCTCGCCCGCGCACGTCGGAGCGGTAGCCCGGCTTCCCATCGACGACACATTGATCACCCATGAGCGCGATCAATGAAGGACGCACGGGTTGCTCAGCCCGAACCCGGTCAATATGCTTTCCCCACTCCCACGCCACTAGGTCCGCCGCATCAAATAGGGGCGCATCCGCTTTGTCCACGAACGCGTCCGACCCATAGCAATACGCGTGTCGCAGACGTTCGTAGTCCGGATTGTTGAGAGTTTCTAGAAAGCGCCGCGATGCGCCTTGGAATCTGTCGCCACGCTCGAACCAGTACTGGACTCGCTGACCGTCCCCGAGTATTCCGCCAAGCGCCATCATGGTCCAATGCAAGCCGCAGTTGTACGAGCTTCGCGCGCTATCGATAATTTGATGCGAATCGAACTCTGGTCCCTTTGGCCTAAGTCGTTCCACTTCGTCAACGTCGCATGAAACAGCCACCACGACAGAGGCGTAGCGGTTGATTATCTGTACGGCCGCCTTACAGTACCGTCCCGCGTCCTCCGCGGTAATCCCATCGAACTCTCCCTTTCTGGCGTGCAAGTCGGCCATGTGAAGTCGTCGGCCATCAAACGCTGACCTCCATTCGCGGTCTGCTTTCTTTGCTCTATCGACTCCGAAGGCAACGCCAGCAACGGAGAACACTCCGCTGTCACGTTGACTTGCATCGAAGTAGGCCCGGAGCATTAAGATCGTGCCGTCTTCCCACGGCATTGCAGCGTCCACTAGCTCCAAAAAATCAGCCGGGCCGCTCATTTCGGCCCTTGGGTACGGCAAGTATAATTTAGCGACCCCTTGACACTGCGAACGTTCGTTCGCTATGGTACACGAATGGCGAACGATCGTTCCTACCTCGCGCTGCTGCAGGACTACTACGCGCGGCACCGCGCGCTGCCGTCGTACGCGTCGATCGGACAGCTGCTGGGATTGCGGTCGAAGTCGTCGGTGGCCGCCCTGGTGGCGCGGCTCAAGCTCGCGGGCCTGCTCGAGTCCACGCCCGACAAGCGACTCGCGCCGACGAAGCGCTTCTTCGCTCGCCCGCTCGCTGCGCAGCCCGTGCGCGCCGGCCTCCCGGAGGCCGCCGACGACGCGGACGCCGAGGCCCTCACCATCGACGACTACCTGATCGAGCGGCCGTCCGAGACGGTGCTGATCCGCGTGAAGGGCGACTCCATGGTCGAGGCGGGCATCCTCGACGGCGACCTCGTCGTCGTCGAGAAGCGCCACGACGCGCGCCGCGGGGAGATCGTCGTCGCCATCGTCGACAACCAGTTCACGCTCAAGCGGCTCGACGTCGAGCGCGGCGAGTTCGTCCTGCGCGCCGAGAACAAGGCCTACGCCCCCATCCGCCCGCAAGGCGCGCTCGAGATCTTCGGCGTGATGGTCGGGCTCGTGCGCAAGCTCTGACCCTGTCCGGCGGGGCCGCCGCGACGCACGTCGCTACCAGGTCAGGCCGACCTTCTGGTGGCCGCGGCCCACGTCGACCTGGCTGCTGCGGACGCGGCCTTCGTACACCGCCTCGATCGTGTAGCGACCCGGCGCCAGCCGCGCCAGCACGATCGGCTCGGCCGACGGCAGCGACAGCACCGTGCGGCCCTGCTCGTCGCGCATGGTCAGCGCGACGTCGGCAGCGAAGGCGGTGCCGGCGCCGGTCGTCGTCGCGAACACGATCTCGAGCGAATACGAGGCCGCCCGCGCGCGAAGGTAGTCGGCGTCCTCCTTGCTGATGCCGCCGGTCACGAACTCGGCCGCGGCGGCGGGTGCGAGCGGCGCGTCCTCGCGGCCCCCCTCGGGCGCGGCGAAGGCCGGCGCCGCGAGCAGCGTGGCCAGCAGCGCGCAGAGCGCGCCCCGTCCGGCACCCGTCACGTTCATCGTGGGCTCCCTGCGATGCGCCCGGAGGGCGAGCGTGCCACGGTAGCCGGCGCCGCGCCCGGCGACGATCGGCGGCGCGGAGCCGTGCGCATCGGACGGACACCGACACGCCGGCCGGTCAGGCGGGTGCGACCTCGACCAGGCAGTCGTAGAAGGTGGCGGCGCGGCCGAGGTCGGTGAGCGCCTGGCTCGTGACGGCATTCGCGTTCTCGCCGCCTGGCGCGAGCTTGCGCCACCAGACCGACGGCGCGACGACGACGCCCGGGCGCGCGTCGGCCGTCACCTGCGCCTGCGCGAGGAAGCTGCCGCGATCGTTGGCGATGCGGACCGGCATGCCGTCGGCGATGCCCCGTGCGGCGGCGTCGTCCGGGTGCAGCAGCAGCGCGGGCGTGCCCGCCTCGGCGAGGAATGCGGGGAGGTGGGCGAACGACGAGTTGAGGAAGTTGCGGGACGGCGGCGAGATCATCGCCAGCGGATAGCGCGCGGCGAGCGCGGCATTCGACAGCGGCGACTCGCGCGGCAGCACGACCGCCGGCAGCGGATCGCAGCCCTGCGCGCGCAGCGACGGCGACACGAACTCGCAGCGGCCGGAGGGCGTCGGGAACGCGCCTTGCGCGAACGGCGCGTAGCGCTCGGGCAGCGCCAGGCGCGCGAAGCCGTCGCGCAGCAGGCGGTCGAGGTCGATGCCGGCGAGCCGCGGGTCGTCGCCGCGCAGCGCGGAGCGCGCGATCGCCTCGTCGTCGTCGGCGAAGCACGGCTCGTCGAATCCCATGCGGCGCGCGAGCCGGCGGAACACCTCCGTGTTCGGCAGCGCCTCGCCGAGCGGCGCGATCGACGGGCGGTTGACCTGCAGGTGCAGGTGGCCGTAGGAAGCGTGCAGGTCGAAGTGCTCGAGCTGCGAGGTCGCCGGCAGCAGGATGTCGGCGAAGTCGGCGGTGTCGGTCTGGAACAGGTCGTGCACGACGACGAAGAGGTCGTCGCGCGCGAAGCCGCGCACGACGCGCGCCGATTCGGGCGCGACCGCCACCGGGTTGCTGTTGTAGACGAAGATCGCGTGCACCGGCGGCTGCGCGGCGACGAGCGCGTCGCCGATCGCGGACATGTTGATCGTGCGCGGCGCCCCGCGGACGAGGTCGGGCCGCTCGAGCGCGGCGACGTCGATCGGGTAGGTCCCCGACGACGACAGCAGCGCGCCGCCGGCCGGGTCGCGCCACGCGCCGACGAGCGCGGGCAGGCAGGCGATCGCGCGCATCGCGTTGCCGCCGCCCGCGTGCCGCTGCATGCCGTAGTTGACGCGGATCGCGGCGGGCCGCGTCGTGCCGTAGGCGCGGGCGAGGCGCTCGATCTGCGCCTGGGGAATGCGGCAGGTGGCCGCGGCGCGCGCCGGCGTCCACTCCGCCGCGCGGGCGGCCAGCTCGTCGAAGCCGAGCGTGTAGCGGTCGACGTAGTCGCGATCGACGAGACCGTCGCGGACGAGCACGTGCATCATCGCGTACGCGAGCGCCGCGTCGGTGCCCGGCATCGGCGCCACGTGCTCGTGGCACTTCGCCGCCGTGGGGCTGCGGTACGGATCGATGGCCACGAGCCTCGCGCCGCGCCGCTTGGCTTCCTGCGCGCGCGTCCAGAAGTGCAGGTTCGACGCGATCGCGTTGCTGCCCCAGATCAGGATCAGGCGGCTCTCGGCGAAGCGCTCGACGTCCATGCCGACGGCCGCGCCGATCACCGACGTCCAGCCCGCCTTGCCGGCGGTCGCGCAGATCGTCCGGTCGAGCAGCGACGCGCCGAGGCGGTGGAAGAAGCGCCGGTCCATCGAGCCGTACTGCAGCAGGCCCATGGTCCCGGCGTAGCTGTACGGCAGGATGGCCTCGGGACCGTGGGCCCGCGCGATGGCGCCCAGGCGCCCCGCGATCGTGTCGAGGGCCTCGTCCCACGTGATGCGCTCGAAGCGGCCCTCGCCCTTGCGCCCCGTGCGGCGCAGCGGGTGGCGCAGGCGCTGCGGCGAATACGTGCGGTCGAGGTAGCGGGCCACCTTCGTGCACAGCCGTCCCTGCGTCGGCGGATGCGCGGGGTCGCCGCGGATGGCGATCGCGCGGCCGTCCTCGACGGTCACCAGCATCGCGCAGGTGTCCGGGCAGTCGTGCGGGCAGGCGCCCCGCACGACGTGGCGGCCGGCGGCGGGAGGGTCGAAGGGCATCGCGGCGGCACCGGGGCGTGCGCGCTATTCTACGGCCTCCCGCCTGCGCGCCCAGCGAGCGAAGCGATGCCCGACACCCGCCTCCCCAAGCTCGGCCTCGGCACGTGGCGGATGGGCGAGCGCACGCGCGATCGTGCCGCGGAGGTGCGGGCGCTTCGCGCCGGCCTCGACCTCGGCGTGACGCTCGTCGACACGGCCGAGATGTACGGCGAGGGCGGGGCCGAGGAGGTCGTGGCCGAGGCGATCGCGGGACGCCGCGACGAGGTGACGCTCGTCAGCAAGGTGTATCCGCACAACGCGGGCGCGCGCAGTGCACCCGCCGCCTGCGAGCGCAGCCTCGCGCGCCTGCGCGTCGAGGCGATCGACCTCTACCTGCTGCACTGGCGCGGACGCATCCCGCTCGCCGAGACGGTGGGCGCGTTCGAGCGGCTGCGGCGCGACGGCAAGATCCGCGCGTGGGGCGTCTCGAACTTCGACGCGGACGACCTGCGCGAGCTGTTCGCCCTGCCCGAAGGGCGCCATTGCGCGGCGAACCAGGTGCTCTACCACCTCGGCGAGCGTGCGATCGAATGGGAGGTGCTCCCGCTGTGCCGCGAGCGCGGCATCGACGTCATGGCCTACTCGCCGCTCGGGCAGGGCGACCTCGTCGCCGACGCGACGTTGCGTGGGCTGGCGAGGCAGGCCGGCGTCACGCCGGCGCAGCTCGCGCTCGCGTTCGCGATGCGCCAATGCGGCGTCGTCGCGATCCCCAAGGCCGTGAAGCTGCAGCATGTGCGCGACAACGCCGCGTCGCGCGCACTCGCGCTTGACGATGCGCTGCTAGCCGCGCTCGACGGCGCATTCCCTCCGCCGCGCCGCGCGCGGCGGTTGCCGATGCTCTGACGTCATCCGCGCGACGCGCTGCGCGTCCCGCGCCTTGGGCGCCGTGCGGCGTCCGTAGTGGACAACCGCCACCGGTCTGTGGAAAAGACGTGACGCATCAACGCGTTGGCGGATGGCGACGAGCGGCTCCGACGCTTGGCACGCTCCGTGCACGATCGATGCCACCACACAGGCGGGACCCCAAGCCCGCGGACCAGACAGGACATCGGGAGCGCAACGTGATCTACACCCACTACGACTACCTCGAGATCGCCCCGGGCGCACCGCGCGAGCGCATCGAGGATGCGTACGCGCGCGTGCTCGAGCGTTTCAACCACGGGATGGCGCCCAACGGCCAGGACCTCTCGGGCCTGGTGCGCATGATCCACTCGGCGTACGAGACGCTCTCGGATCCGAAGGCGCGCAGCGCCTACGACGCGCAGCTGCGTCGCGACGCCGAGGTCGCCGACGCCGAGCTCAAGGCGGAGCTCGACCGGATCGCCAATGCGCAGCCGCGGCGCGTGCAGGACGTGCCCGCTCCGCTGCACGCCGTGTTCTCCCGGCTCGCCGCCTGACGCGAATGCGCGCGGTCGCATCCACGAACGCGTCCGCTCGTCCCGTTTTGCGGCCGCCGGGAAGCTGGCTCTCTTCCTGACTGCAAACAGCGATGCGGTCGGCGGCCGTTCTTCTCTGCTCGCACCGGCGTGCGCAACGCCGGTCTCCCCGCTGCGCCGCCCGCGCGCGCTCGCGCGGCCTGCGGCGCACGCCGCGGCACGACGCCCCCCGCGTGCGCGACGCGCGCGGCACGCGCCGCGCGGCCCCGCGGCTCGCCAAGCCGCGCGAGCGCATCGTGCACGTGATTCCGCGCGGCTTCCTGCCGCTGGTGCGGCACTAGCAACGGACGCTCCGGCGCGACCGACGCCGGTCGCGCGGCGCCCGCCGTGCTGCGCCTCGTTGCGCCTGCCGCGCATCCGCCGCCCTGCGCCAGCGGTGACGGCGGCCGCCGTCGGCGGGCGATGCCGCGCTGCGCGCTGCGCGCGACGATGCGACGTCGCGACAGGCACATCGGCCGCCCCTCGACCGCTCGTCCGGCTGGCAGAGGACTTGCTGGCATGGCCTGCAGGACACGACGAAGGAGGGTGCACCGTGGATCGCTGCACGACTTGCCAGTTCTACGATCGCCAGGCGCGCGGCGCCGAGAAGACGGCGAACGCGGGCCAGTGCCGCCGCAGCGCGCCGGCGCTCTCGCCGATCAACCAGAAGTCGTACATGATCGAGGGCGTCTGGCCGACGGTCCGCGACGACGACTGGTGCGGCGAGTGGAAGGCGCTCGCGCGCCGCGCCGATCCCTCGCGCATCGGCGACCTCCTGGGCACGTCGCGTCCCGCGACGCTGCCGCCGGGCGCGCCGCGCCTCGCCGGCGCCGGATTGCCGCCGCCACGCCTGGCGGGCGGCGATCCGCTGTCATCGCCGCTGTCCGGCCTCGCCGCCTCCGGCCGCGGCGACGACTGACGCGGCGCGGGCCGGGCTCATCGGCTGAGCCCCTTCACTGCTAGAGTGCGTCCGGTTTCGTCGCGCGGCGTCCGTCGCCGGCGCGCGGCCGAACGCCCTCATGAGCCCAGCCGACTGCCTTGCCGCGCTGGCGCGCGGCGCTCTCGTCGTCACGCCGAACAAGCGGCTCGCCCGCGACCTCGTCGCGCGCCACGACGAGGCGCAGCGCGACGCCGGGCGCGTCGCGTGGCCGGCGGCGCGGGCGCTGCCGTGGCACGCGTTCGTCGCCGACCTGTGGCAGCAGGCGCTCGACAGCGGGTGCGACCTGCCGCCGCATCGGCTCGACGCGGCGCAGGCCGGGCACCTGTGGCAGCGGATCGTCGCGGCCGACCTGCGCGCAGCGCCGCTGGTCGACGTCTCGGCCGCCGCGCGGCTCGCGGCCGAGGCGTGGGAGCGGCTGCACGCCCACGGCGAAGGCGGCCCGAGCTGGCGCGGGTTCGCGGCGACCGGCCCGGAAGTCGAGGCGTTCGCGCGCTGGGCGGAGGCGTTCGTGCGCGAGACGCGCCGGCTGCGCGCGCTCGACATCGCGCGGGCGCCCGACGCGCTGGCGAAGGAGGCGGCGAAGCTTTCCGGCATCGATGCGCTCGACGCGGTGTTCGCCGGGTTCGTCGAAGTGTCGCCGCAGCAGCGGCGCCTGCTCGACGCGCTGCGGGCCGCTGGCGCGCAGGTCGCGTGGGCCGACGGCGACGCGGCGCCGGAGGTGCGGCGCGGCCGGCTGTACGCCGCGGCGAGCCCGCGCGACGAACTGGTGGCCGCGCTGGCGTGGGCGCGCGAGCGCGCGGAGGCCGAGCCAAACGCCCGCATCGCAGTCGTCGTGCACGACCTGCACGAGCGGCGCGCGCTGGTCGCCGCGCTGGCGGAGGACGCGCTCTGCCCGGCGCTGCAGTGGCCCGGCCGCGAACGCGAGCCGCGGCCGTACGACATCTCGGCGGCCGGCGCGCTCGCCGACGCGCCGATCGTCGCCACCGCGCTCGCGCTCGTCGCGCTCGCGCACGGCCCCCTCGAGCGCGCCCACGCCGCGGCGCTGCTGCGCTCGCGCCACCTGCCCGGCGACGATGCCGTGCGCGCTGCGCGCAGCGGCGTCGAACGGCCGTGGCTCGACGAGGGGCGGCGCGAGCTCGCGCTGCCGGCGCTGCTCGGCGGCCTGCAGCGCTTCGACCCGGCGCTCGCGGCACGCTGGCGCGACGCGCGTCCGGCGGTGCCGGCGCACGGGTCGCCGCGCGCCTTCGTCGACGCGTGGCGGCGGTGGCTGGAGGCGACCGGGTGGTGCGACGGCGTGCCGCTCGATGCCGCCGAGCTCGCCGCGCGCGGCGCGTGGGCGGACCTGCTGGCCGGCTTCGTGCGGCTCACCGCCGTCGCGCCGCAGCTGTCGCGCGACGAGGCGCTGGGTGCGCTGCGCGACGCTGCGCAGGCGCAGGCGTTCGAGCCCGAGGCGCCGGGTGCGCGGATCCGCATTCTCGGCGTGCTGGAAGCGGCCGGCCTCCCGTTCGACGCGGTGTGGATCGCCGGCCTCACGGCGGAGGCGTGGCCGCGCGCGCCACAGCCGAACCCGCTGCTCCCCATCGGCTGGCAGCGCGACCGCGACGTGCCGCGCGCGACGGCCGCGCGCGAGCTCGCCTACGCCCGCGCGCTCACCGCCAGCCTCGACGCCGGCGCGCCCGACGTCGTGTTCTCGTACGCACGCAGGCTAGACGACCACGACAGCCTGCCGTCGCCGCTGATCGCGCACCTGCCGGCGTACGCGGCGGCGATCGCCCGTACTCCCGGACCGGCGCGCGCGCAGTTCGACAGCGGCGTGACGCTGGAGCCGTGGACCGACGGGATCGCGCCGGCGTGGGCCGACGACGCGCCGCTGCGCGGAGGGGCCGGCCTGATCGAATCGCAGAGCGCGTGCCCGTTCCAGGCCGGCGCCAAGTACCGGCTGCTGACCCGGGGCTGGCCCGCCGCGCCGTCGGGGCTGGCGCCGACCGAGCGTGGCCGCTTCGTGCACGCGGCGCTGGCGGCGTTCTGGCGCGCGGTCGGCACGTCGCGCGCGCTGGGCGCGCTCGACGAGGCGGCGCTGGCGCGACGCATCGACGACGCCGTGCGCGCCGGGCGCGATGCGGTCGCGCCCGCGGCGTGGGCGTCGCTGCCGCCGGTCGTGGCGGCCGGCGAGGCCGCGCACGTCGCCCGCGTCGTGCGCGCGTGGCTCGCGCTCGAGCGCGAGCGCGCCCCGTTCGCCGTCGAGGCGACCGAGCACGAGGCGACGCTGACGCTCGCCGGGCGTGTGCTGTCGCTGCGCATCGACCGCATCGACCGGCTCGACGACGGACGTCGCGTGATCGTCGATTACAAGACCGGCATGGCGGCGGGCGCAGACCGCTGGCTCGACGAGCGCCCGCAGGCGCCGCAGCTCGCGCTGTACGCGATGGCGCTGCACGGCGACGCGCCAGTGGCGGCCCTTGCCTATGCGCAGCTCAAGCCCGGGCGCGTGGCGGCGGTGGGCCTGGCGGCGGATCCCGCGGCGTGGCCGGCGCTGGCCGCGCCGGACGGGCTGCGCGACCACCCGCAGGAGGGCTGGGACGCCGCGCACGCGGCGTGGTCGGCGGCGATCGAGCGGCTCGGCCGCGACGCGCTCGCCGGCGTGGTGCGCGTCGCGCCGCGTGCGCGGAAGGTGTGCGACCTCTGCGACTTCCGGCCGCTGTGCCGCTTCGCTGCGGCCGACGACAACGACGAAGCCGGGGAGCGCGACGATGACTGACGGCGCGGCCGGCGCCGACGCGCGCCTCGTCGCGGCCGACGCGAAGGCGCGGCGCGACGCGCTCGACCCGGCGCGCTCGTTCCTGGTGCAGGCGCCGGCCGGCTCCGGCAAGACCGAGCTCCTCATCCAGCGCTACCTCGCGCTGCTGGCACGGGTCGACGAGCCCGAACGCATCCTCGCGCTCACGTTCACGCGCAAGGCGGCGGGCGAGATGCGCGAGCGCGTGCTGTCGGCGCTGGCGGCCGCGGCGCGCGGCGCTGCCGTCGACGCCGCGAAGGCGCACGAGCAGGTCACGCGCGACCTCGCGCTCGCCGTGCTCGCGCAGGACCGGGCCCGCGGCTGGTCGGTGGGCGAGCATCCGGCACGCCTGCGCATCCTGACGTTCGACGCGCTGACGACGTGGCTGGTGCGCAACGCGCCGCTGGCCGCCGCGCTCGGGCCGTCGCCCGCCTACGCGGACGACGCGCGCGCGCTGTACGCCGCGGCGGCGACGAGCGCGATCGCGGACGCGCGCGCCGATGATCCGGCCTGGCGCCGCCTGCTCGCGCACCTGCACAACGACGCCGAGCGTGCGGTCGCGCTGCTCGCGCGGCTGCTCGCCAGGCGCGACCAGCTGCTGCGCCAGATCGTCGGCCGCTCGCCGGACGAGGTGCGCGCAGCGCTCGTTGCGGCCCTCGAAGCGGAAGTCGAGGCGGCGCTTGGGGCGCTGGGACGCGCGTTCCCGGCCGACCTCGGGCACGCGATTGCATGGCTGGCCGCCCATGCGTCGCGCGAGCTCGCCGCGGACGAGTCGCAAGCGGCGTTCGCGCAGGCGCTGGCGGCCTGCGCGGCCTGCGGCGGGGTGCCCGCGTGCACGCTCGCGTGCCTGCCGCTGTGGCGGACGCTCGCCGCGTGGACGCTCACGAAGAAGGGGGAGCCGCGCGCCGTCGTGAACCGCAATGTCGGGTTCCCGGCGCCGGGGAAGGACGCCTCGAAGGCGGAAGCGAAGCAGGCGATGATCGCGCTGATCGACAGGATTGCGCAGGTGCCGGGGCTCGCCGCCACGCTGCACGGCGTCGCGACGATGCCGGCCCCGGCCGCGCTCGGCGACGCCGAGTGGGCGGTCGTCGAGGCGCTGCTCGAGGTGGTGCCGCGCTCGGCGGCGCAGCTCGCCGTCACGTTCATGCGCGAAGGGCAGGTCGACTTCACGCAGGCGAGCCTGGGCGCGCTCGAGGCGCTCGGGCAGCCGGACGCGCCGACCGACCTCTTGGAGCGGCTCGACGCGCGGCTCGCGCACCTGCTCGTCGACGAGTTCCAGGACACCTCCGCCACGCAGCTCGCGCTGCTCGGGCGCCTGACGAGCGGGTGGACGCCGGGCGTGGACGGCCGCACGATCTTCGCGGTCGGCGACCCGATGCAGTCGATCTACCGCTTCCGCGAGGCGGAGGTGCGGCTGTTCGTCGAGGCGCAGCTGCAGCGCACGGTCGCGGGCGTGCCCGTCGAGTGCCTGACGCTGCGGCGCAACTTCCGCTCGCAGAAGCGGATCGTCGACTGGGTGAACGCGACGTTCCCGGCGGTGCTCGGCCGCGTCAGCGATCCCACGCGCGGCGCGGTCGCGTACGAGGAAGCCACTGCCGCGAACCCGGCGCTGCCGAACGCGCCCACGCTCGACCTCGTCGCCGACCCCGGCGAGGAGGCGCTTGCGGTCGTGCGCCGCACGCGCGAGGCGCTGGCCGCCGGGTCGCGCGACGTCGCGATCCTCGTGCGCGCACGCACGCACCTCGACGCGATCCTGCCCGCGCTGCGCGAGGCGGACATCCCGTTCGCCGCCGTCGAGCTCGACAGGCTCGCGCAACGGCAGGCGGTGCTCGACCTCGTGTCGCTCACGCACGCGCTGCTGCAGCCGGCCGACCGGCTCGCGTGGCTTGCCGTGCTGCGCGCGCCGTGGTGCGGCCTGCCGTTCGCCGACCTGCTGGCGCTGGCCGAAGCCGCGCCGCCACCCGCGCCGCTTCGCGAGGCGCTCGACGACGCGGCCGTGCTGGCCAAGCTGTCGCCGGACGGGCGCGGGCGCGTCGAGCGGTTGCGGCCGATCCTGCGCGCGGCGTGCGCCGCACACGGTCGCGCAGGCGTGGCCGCGCGCGTGCGCGGTGCGTGGCTGGCGCTCGGCGGCGCCGCCTGCCTCGACGAGGCGCTCGACCTCGAGACCGCGGAGCGCTACTTCGCGCTGCTCGGCGAGCACGAGCGCGCGGGCGACGTCCCCGACTGGGACGCGTTCGTCGCCGCGCTCGACGCGCTGCACGCCTCGTCCGAGCCGGACGCGCAAGCACGCGTGCGCGTGATGACGATGCACAAGGCGAAGGGGCTGCAGTTCGACACGGTGATCCTGCCCGGCCTCGGCCGCGCCGGGCCGGCCGCGTCGCACGAGCTGCTGCGGTGGCGCAGCCGCGAACGCGGCCTGCTGATCGCGCCGTCGGCGTCGCCCGGCGGCGATCCCGACCCGGTCTACGCGTACCTGCAGCGGCTCGAGAAGGAGGAGTGCGACGCCGAGCTCGGCCGGCTGCTGTACGTCGCGTGCACGCGCGCGCAGGCGCGGCTGCATCTGGTCGCCGCGCCGAAGGCGAAGGCGACGAAGGAGGGCGAGCCCGTGTGGAGCATCGACGGCTCGTCCTCGCTCGCGAAGCTGTGGCCGGTGCTCGGGCCCGGCGTGGCGCCGCCTACGGAAGTACGCGGTGACGCGGGCGGCGAACCGGTCGCTGCCCCGCTGCTGCGCGCGCCGGCCGGTTTCGCGCTGCCCGTGCCCGACGCCGGCCTGCCGGCGCGCACCGCGCCCGCCGCGCCGCCGCGCGAGGACGTGACGTTCGACTGGGCGCAGGAGCGCGCGCGCGTCGTCGGCACGCTCGCGCACCGGCTTCTGGCGCGGCTCGCCGGCAGCGGCGCGTGGGACGACGAGCGCGTGGCACGGCTCGCGCCGCGCGTGCGCGCCGACCTCGCGAGCGCGGGCTTCGCCGACGACGAGCTCGACGCCGGGACGCGGCGCGTGCTCGACGTCGTGCACCGCACGCTGCGCGACGCGCGCGGCCGCTGGATCTTCGACCCTGCGCACGAGGCGGCGGCGAGCGAGTGGGGCATCGCCGGCGTCGACCGCGGCGCCATCGTGCACCTCGTCGTCGACCGCACGTTCGTGGCCGCGGGCGAGCGCTGGATCGTCGACTTCAAGACGGGGACGCACGAGGGGGGCGACCCCGAGGCCTTCCTCGCGCGCGAGGTCGGGCGCTACCGCGAGCAGCTGCAGCGCTACGGGCGGCTGATGCGCGCGCTCGATCCGCGTCCGGTGCGGCTCGCGCTGTACTACCCGCTGGTCGACGGCGGGTTCCGCGAGATTCCGCCGGCGTGAACGCACCCCGGCAGTGCCGGAAACCGCCGCTTTCCTGCTAAAATTCAAGCTTTTGCTCAACGGGCCGGCGCCGGCGACACGGCGCGGCCGCCCGGGTCCGAGGAAGCGTGCGCATCTACCGGGGGCTGCCGGCGGCAGCCGACCAGCCGGTCGCCCTGACGATCGGCAACTTCGACGGCGTGCATCGCGGCCACCAGGCGATGCTCGTGCGCCTCGCCGAGGCGGCCGACGACCTGCGCCTGCCGGCCGCGGTGATGACCTTCGAGCCGCATCCGCGCGAGTTCTTCGCGCCCGACGCGGCGCCGGCGCGCCTGACGCCGCTGCGCGCGAAGCTCGAGCTGCTGCGCGCGTTCGGCGTGGCGCAGGTGTTCGTCGCGCGCTTCGACCGCCGGCTGTCGTCGCTCGCGCCCGACGCGTTCATCCACGACGTGCTGGTGCGGCGCGTGGGCGTGCGCTGGGTGCTGGTCGGCGACGACTTCCGCTTCGGCCACCGGCGCGCGGGCGACCTCGCGACGCTGCGCGCGCACGCGCGGGCGTTCAGCGTGGAGGCGATGCACACCGTCGAGGTCGACGGCGAGCGCGCCTCGTCGTCGGCGGTGCGGGCGGCGCTGCTCGCCGGCGACGTCGAGCGCGCCGCGCGGCTGCTGGGGCGGCCCTACGCGATCGCGGGGCGCGTCGCGCACGGCGAGAAGCTCGGCCGCAAGCTCGGCTTCCCGACGGCGAACCTCCGGCTGCGCCATCCGCCCGCGCTGTCGGGCGTGTTCGCGGTGCGCGTCCACGGCCTCGCCGGCGGGCCGCGCAGCGCCGTGGCGAGCCTCGGCGTGCGGCCGACCGTGCGGGCGGGGGGCCGTCCGCTGCTCGAAGTGTTCATCCTCGACTTCGACGAGGCGATCTACGGCGCGCGCATCCGCGTCGAGTTCCTCCACAAGCTGCGCGACGAAGCGCGCTACCCCGACCTCGACACGCTCGCCCGCAGGATCGGCGAGGACGTCGACCAGGCGCGCGGCTGGTTCGCGGCGCGCGAGCGCCGCCCGACGAGCGTCTCCTGAGCGTCCCTTCCATGCCCGACACGAAGCCCGACTACAAGTCCACGCTGAACCTGCCCGACACGCCGTTCCCGATGCGCGGCGACCTCGCGAAGCGCGAGCCGGGCTGGATCGCGGAGTGGCAGCGCAAGGGCGTCTACCAGGCGATCCGCGCGGCGTGCGCGGGCCGGCCGCGCTTCGTGCTGCACGACGGGCCGCCGTACGCCAACGGCGACATCCACATCGGCCACGCCCTCAACAAGATCCTGAAGGACGTCGTGGTGAAGAGCCGGACGATGGCCGGCTTCGACGCGCCGTACGTCCCGGGGTGGGACTGCCACGGCATGCCCATCGAGGTGCAGATCGAGAAGACGCACGGCAAGCACCTGCCGGCGGCGCAGACGCAGTCGCTCGCGCGCGCCTACGCGGCGGAGCAGATCGAGCGGCAGAAGGCGCAGTTCCAGCGGCTCGGCGTGCTCGGCGACTGGGACCGGCCGTACACGACGATGGCCTACGGCAACGAGGCCGACGAGATCCGCACGCTGGGCCGCCTGCTCGAGAAAGGCTACCTCTACCGCGGCCTCAAGCCGGTCAACTGGTGCTTCGACTGCGGGAGCGCGCTCGCCGAGGCCGAGGTGGAGTACGAGGACCGGCAGGACATCGCCGTCGACGTCGGCTTCCCGATGCCGGAAGGCGCGGAGCGCGAGCGGCTCGCCAAGGCGTTCGGGCTCGCGCGCGCGCCCGCGGGCCCGCTGCACGCGGTGATCTGGACGACCACGCCCTGGACGATCCCGGCCAACCAGGCGCTGAACGCCCACCCGGACTTCAGCTACGCGCTCGTCGATGCCGGCGAGCGCGGCCACCTGGTGCTCGCCGAATCGCTCGTGGAGGACGCGCTCCGCCGCTACAGGCTGGCGGGCCGCATCGTCGCGCTGGCGAAGGGGACCGCGCTCGAGCACCTCGCGTTCCGCCACCCGTTCTGCGACCGCGCGGCGCCGGTGTACCTCGGCGACTACGTCACGGCCGAGCAGGGCACCGGCATCGTGCACTCGTCGCCGGCGTACGGCGTCGAGGACTTCCTGTCGTGCCGGCGCTACGGCATGACGGACGACCAGATCCTGAACCCGGTGCAGGGCGACGGCCGCTTCGCGCCGGGGCTGCCGGACTTCGGCGGCATGAAGATCTGGGACGCGAACCCGCGCATCGTCGAGCGGATCCGCGACGCGGGGGCGCTGTTCCACGCGGAGAAGTTCACGCACAGCTACATGCACTGCTGGCGCCACAAGACGCCGGTCATCTACCGGGCGACGACGCAGTGGTTCGCCGGCATGGACGAGGTGCCCGGCTACCGCGGCCGCCGGCCGGCCGAGTCGCTGCGCACCACGGCGCTGCGCGGCATCGAGGCGACGGCCTTCTACCCGCCGTGGGGGAAGAGCCGCCTCTACAACATGATCGCGCACCGCCCCGACTGGACGCTGTCGCGCCAGCGGACGTGGGGCGTGCCGCTGCCGTTCTTCGTCGACCGGGCGACCGACGAACTGCATCCCGACACGCCGGCGCTGCTCGCGCTCGCGGCGTCGATGGTCGAGGAGCGCGGCATCGAGGCGTGGTTCACGGCGACCTGCGAGGACTTCGGCGTCGACCCCGCGCGCTACCGCAAGCTCACCGACACGCTCGACGTCTGGTTCGACTCGGGCTCGACGCACCAGACGGTGCTCGGCGGTCCCGACGGCCGCGCGCGGGGCACAGGCTCGCATTCGCGCGAGGGCGCGTTCCCCGCCGACATGTACCTCGAGGGCTCGGACCAGCACCGCGGCTGGTTCCACTCGTCGCTGCTCGTCTCGTGCATGCTGAACGGCGTCCCGCCCTACCGCAGCCTGCTGACGCACGGCTTCACCGTCGACGGCGAAGGCCGGAAGATGTCGAAGTCGAAGGGCAACGTGGTCGCGCCGCAGAAGGTGTCGGAGACCCTCGGCGCGGAGATCCTGCGCCTGTGGGTCGGCGCCACCGACTACTCGGGCGACCTGTCGATCTCCGACGAGATCCTGAAGCGCGTCGTGGAGGGCTACCGCCGGCTGCGCAACACGCTGCGCTTCCTGATGGCCAACACCGGCGACTTCGACGCCACCCGGGACGCGCTGCCCGTCGAGCGCCTGATGGAGATCGACCGCTACGCGCTCGCGCGCCTCGCCGCGCTCGTGCGCGCGGTCGTCGCCGACTACGACCGCTACGAGTTCCACCTCGTGGTCCAGCGGCTGACGACCTACGCCTCGGAGGAGCTCGGCGGGTTCTACCTCGACGTGCTGAAGGACCGGCTGTACACGACCGCGCGCACGAGCGCCGCGCGCCGCTCGGCGCAGACCGCGCTCGCCGTCATCCGCGACGCGCTGCTCAAGCTGCTCGCGCCGATCCTGTCGTTCACGGCGGAGGAGGCGTGGCGGATCCTGCGCCCGGCCGAGCCGACGATCTTCGTGCACACCTGGGAGGGCATGGTCCCCGAAGTGCCGGAGGCGGACGCGCTGCTCGACAGGTGGGACACGATCGCCGCGGTGCGCGCGGTGGTGCTGAAGGAGCTCGAGGCCCTGCGCATGCAGGGGCGCATCGGCTCGTCGCTGCAGGCCGAGGTGACCGTCAGCGCGCCGGACGGCCGCTACGAGGTGCTCGCCTCGCTGGGCGACGACCTGCGCTTCGTGTTCATCACCTCGGCCGCGCGCGTCGAGCGCGGCGACGTGCTCAGCGTGGCCGTCAACCCCAGCGGCGCGGCCAAGTGCGAGCGCTGCTGGCACTGGCGCAGCGACGTCGGGGACGACCGCGCCCATCCGGCCCTGTGCGGACGCTGCGTCGCGAACCTGTTCGGCGCCGGCGAACCGAGGGCACACGCGTGAGGTCGAAGGCGGATCCGCCGATGTGTCCGACCCGAGGCGACCGTTCGTGAACGCTCCCGCGACGCGCGTGCCGCTGTCGTCGACCGCACCGCCCTGGCACCGCTGGCTGTGGCTCGCCGCCGCGGTCGTCGTGCTCGACTTCGCCACCAAGCAGGCGGTCCTCGCGTACTTCCGCCCCGGCGAGGAGCGCCCGCTGCTGCCGTTCTTCAGCCTCGTGCTGGCGTTCAACCCGGGCGCGGCGTTCAGCTTCCTCGCCGGGCACTCGGGCTGGCAGCGCTGGCTGTTCGCGGGCATCGCCGTCGCGGCGAGCGTGGTCATCGTGTGGCTGCTGCGCCGCGGCGGCAACGCGTGGTACTGCGCGGGCCTGGCGTTGATCCTCGGCGGCGCGCTGGGCAACCTGTGGGACAGGCTGACGCTCGGCCAGGTGGTCGACTTCCTGCTGTTCCACTGGCGCGGATGGCACTATCCCGCGTTCAACGTCGCCGACAGCGCGATCACCGTGGGCGCCGGGCTGCTCATCGCCGACAGCTTCCGGCACCGCGAGCCCCGGGGGAAGGAGAGCCGATGGAAGTGATGCTGGCGAGCCCCAGGGGCTTCTGCGCGGGCGTGGACCGCGCGATCGCGATCGTCGAGCAGGCGCTGGCCCGGCACGGCGCGCCGATCTACGTGCGCCACGAGGTCGTGCACAACCGCTTCGTCGTCGACGACCTGAAGGCGAAGGGCGCGGTGTTCGTCGAGGCGCTCGACGAGGTGCCGGCGGGCGCCACCGTCGTGTTCTCGGCGCACGGCGTGTCGCGCGCGGTGCAGGCGGAGGCGGCGCGCCGCGGCCTGCGCGTGTTCGACGCCACCTGCCCGCTGGTCACCAAGGTGCACGTGGAGATCCAGAAGATGCACGATGCCGGTCGCGAGATCGTGATGATCGGCCACGCCGGGCATCCGGAGGTCGAGGGCACGATGGGCCAGATCGACGGCGGCGTCCACCTCGTCGAGAGCGTCGCCGACGTCGAGGCGCTCGTCGTCCGCGACCCGGCGCAGCTCGCCTACGTCACGCAGACGACGCTGTCCGTCGACGACGCCGCGGGCATCGTCGCCGCGCTGAAGCGCCGCTTCCCGCTGATCGTCGGCCCCAAGAAGGACGACATCTGCTACGCGACGCAGAACCGGCAGGACGCGGTCAAGCTGATGACGCCGCAGGTCGAGGTGGTGATCGTCGTCGGCAGCCCGAACAGCTCGAACTCCAACCGGCTGCGCGAGGTCGCCGCGCACCGCGGCGTCCCCGCCTACATGGTCGACCGGGCCGCGCAGCTGCGGCCGGAGTGGGTCGCGGGCAAGCTGCGCGTGGGCGTCACGGCGGGGGCGTCGGCGCCCGAGGTGCTCGTGCGCGAAGTGGTCGAGCGGCTGCGCGCCCTCGGCGCAGCGAGCGTGCGCGACCTCGACGGCGTGGTCGAGAGCGTCGTCTTCCCGATGCCCAAGGGCCTCGCGTCGGGCAGCAAGGCGCCGGAGACGGGCGCCGCTCGCGCCGACCCGGGCCGGTAGCACGCGATCAGCGCGGGCGGCCCGGCCCTGCGCGAGCGGCACGCAGCCAGGCGAGCAGGGCGACGAACGTCGCCGCCGCGATCAACGCCGAGGTCCACGCCACGAACGCGTGCCGGCCCGCCTCCGAGAGTCCGCGCACGACGCCCTCCGCGACGTAGAACGGGAGCAGCAGGGTCAGGCCCTGCAGCGCGCGGCGCGCTCCGCGCAGCGCCGCGGGCACGAGCGCGGCGAGCGGGGCGGCCTTCAGGACCAGCCACGACCCGCCGGGGCGCAGCGGCGCCAGCAGCCACTCCCACAGCAGCGCAACCAGCGTCAGCGCGACGAGCCCGGCGAGCGCCAGCCGGGCCGCGCGCGGCGCGGGCGCGGCGGGCGCGTTCACGGGGCGGGCGTGGCGCAGCGCCGCATCGCGACCCGGCGTCGGTCAGCCGACGGGCACGCAGTCGTAGATCGCGTAGCCCGGGCCCTGGTCGACCAGCTTGGTGAGGACTGCGAAGGTCTCGCGGCCCTGCTGCTTCAGCCGGACCGCCTGCTCGAGCTGGAACGTGCCCTGCGGCACGATGAGCTGCGGGCCGGCATCGGGGTCGGCCTCGCCGCGGCGCGGCGCGTCCGCGGGCACGACGACCACCGGGACGGGCGGCCCCTCGCCGTCCTCCTTGGACGCGGCGGCCGCCTCGGGCCGATCCGAGACGAGCTCGCAGCCGAATTCGAGCCCGGTCGTGGTGAGCGTGTTGCGGAACCAGCGCACGATCGCCACGTGGACGGCCGCGCGGCCCTCGATGCGAAGCGCGATCAGGTCGCCGATGCGCAGCGCCGCCGGATGGCCGTCGGCCTGGCGCAGCGCGTATCCGGCCGGCGTGTGGTTCATCACCTGGCACGCCGACATCGCGGGCAGTTTCGCGGGCGCGCTGTCGACGGCGCCGTGCGCGCCGCGGCTGTACTGCCAGACGCCGTGCAGCCCCGCGCAGATCACCACGCGCGCCTTCGACGGCAGGCGGTTGAACTGGCGCGCCGGCGGGATCGCCCACTGGCGCAGCAGCCGCTTCAGCAGCGCGACGTAGCCGGCGCGGCCGCCGTCGCGCACGCCCTCGGGGAGCGGGCCGCCGGCCTCGAGGGCGCGCAGCTGCTCCTGCAGCTGGAAGGCGAGGTCGAAGGTGAGGAGGTAGAGGCGCGATCCCTCGATGGTCCCCCCCTTGTTGGCGGAGAACGGCGGGAAGTCGTGCCCGACCGGCACGATCGCGACGGCCTTGGCCATGCGGTGCACCGGGGCGGTGTCGGTCAGCTTCGCCCAGTGGCCGAACTCCTGCAGGTAGCGCAGGACGTGCGTCAGCTGGCCGGGGTGGAAGCCGTAGGGATTGGACAGCGCGAGCAGCAGCGCCTGCACGTACGTGCGCTCGGCGGTGGCCTCCGGCTGGTCGGCCGCGACCGGCGTCAGGTGCAGCTTGCGCTGGTGCGCGAACGCGTAGACGAGATGTGCATCGTGCCAGGTCCGCGGCGGCACCGGCGCGTAGGAGAGGTAGCTGTTGATCAGGATGCGGCCCGTGCACTGCAGGCAGCGGTGGACCAGCGCGACCATCAGCCGTGCACCGCCGAGCGAGATCCGCTTCTCCGCTTCGCGGGCCAGCAGGTGCTTGTAGGCCGTGGACAGCTCGTGGGCGAGGGTCAGCCCGGCCTTGGCCGCTTCCAGCGCGTGTCCGTGCAGCGGATGCTGCGCCCGGACGAAGAGGCGCTCCAGCTGCGGCCACAGCTGCGTCGCCGTCGTCCAGTAGATCTCGGCGAGTTCGAGGCGCCGCGAGTCGCCCATCGCCACGCGGTTGGTGGCGGCGAGCGCGTCGCCGACGATGCGGGCGCTCTCGACCGGGTCGCGGCGGACCGTCTCCTCGAGCCACGCCGTGACGCGCGAGGGCCGCGTTTCCGGGGGATTCGCCGGCCGGGCGTCGACGTGGGGCAGGGTCAGGGCGAGCGCGGTCGGCATGGCAGCGGCGGGCGTTGGGTCGCGATTGTATGCGACACCGGGTGCGGGGAGGTCCTTAGGAGCACGAGCGAGACGCGTGCCAGCGCGCCCGTCAGCCGCGCAGGAAGCCGACGA
Source organism: Betaproteobacteria bacterium (assembly GCA_016861105.1). Taxonomy (GTDB): domain Bacteria; phylum Pseudomonadota; class Gammaproteobacteria; order Burkholderiales; family Casimicrobiaceae; genus VBCG01. Next base: position 35,038 of record BOKS01000006.1, read on the forward strand.
CCGTATCGACCTGCTCGTCGACCATGAGCGAAGGCGCGTGGCCGACGCCGTCGAACTCCACGACCTGCGGGCGCGGCCCGCGCGCCGCCATCGCCTGCGCCGTCGCGCGCGACAGCAGGTCCGACTGCGCACCGCGCAGCACCAGCGTCGGGCAGCGGATCGCGTCCCAGACGGGCCACAGGTCCGGAGGCGCCGCGCTCGCGCGAAACGGCACCGCGATGCCCGGGTCGTAGACGAATCCCCACCGGCCGTTGCCGCGCACGGAAACGACGGTCCGCGTCAGGTGGTCCCACGCCTCGTCGGGCAGCGCCCCGAACGGCGAGATGGCGCGCATGTACGCGCGTATCGCCTCGAAGCTGGCGAACTCCGGGTCCTGGCCCACGTAGCCGCCGATGCGCTGCAGGGCGCCCGGCTCGATCGCCGGGCCCGCGTCGTTGACGACGAGCCGGCGCACCGGCGTGCCGGGTTGCGCGGCCATGACCATCCCCAGCAGCCCCCCCATCGACGTGCCGACCCAGTCGACGGCCTGCGCGCCGGTCGCGGCGACGAGCGCGGTCAGCACCGCGAGGTAGGTCGGGAACGCGTAGTCCTGCTTCGCGGCCAGCCACTCGCTCTCGCCGCGCCCGGGCATGTCGACGGCGAGCACCCGGTGCGTGGCGGCGAGCGCGCGCGCGAGCACGTCGAAGTCGCGGCCGCTGCGCGTGAGGCCGTGCACGCAGATCGCGACCCGGTCGTTGCGCGGGTCGCCCCACTCGTGCCACACGACGCGGTGGAACCCGCCGGAGGCGAGGCCCTTCAGCGCGCCGCGGCGCGGCGGCGGAACGATGGTCATGGCGCGTGGATCGGATGCGGTGCGCGCGGCGGGGCACGGTCCGGTCGTGCCCCTGCCGCGGGGCCGGTGGCGTCGCGATACTATCGCCCGCATCCCGCCGCGCGCGCAATGCGCCCCGCGGGGACCGCGCGACGGGGACCGGGAACGACACGGGCAGGGACGACGGCGATGGCCGGCGGATGGAAGTCGAAGCGATGACTGCAAGGCGTGCGGGCGGCCAGGCCGGCTGGCCGCTGCAGGCGTGGGTGGCGCTGCTCGTCCTCGCGGTGACCCTGCCGCTCGGGGCGCTGGTCTTCTGGAATGCCGGCCAGGCGGCGCGCGCAGACGAGGCCGCCGCGCGCCGCGAGGTCGAGCGCCTCGCGCGGCAGATGGCGACCGAGACGCAGATCTTCCTCGAGGAGACGCGCGCGCTCCTCGCGCGCACCGCGCGGCGCCCCGAGGTCGTCGCGATGGGTTCGCACGGGTGCCCGCCGCTCTTCGCCGGGTTCCGCGAGCAGTTCCCGCGCTACGCGAACCTGCTGCTGGCCGATCGCCAGGGGCGCGCGCTGTGCTCGACGGTCGCTGCGGATCCTGGCGAGGACCACCGCGCGTCGCCGTGGTTCCTCGCGGTCATGGACGGCGCCGAGGACGCGATCGATCGGCCGCGCCCCGGTCGCGCCGGCGCCCGGTGGACCGTCGTCGTCGCCTCGCCGGTGCGCAGCGTGGACGGCACGTTCGCAGGCGCGCTCGCCGTCGCGATCGACCTGCGCGACTTCCCGATCCCGATGCTGCGCTCGGTGGGGCTCCCCGAGGGCGCGGCGGTGGGCATCGTCGACGGCGCCGGCACGATTGTCGCCCGCTCCTCGCAGCAGGAGCGCATCGGCGGGCCGGCGCGGCCGCAGGTGCTCGAGGCGCTGCGGCGCGGCGGGCGGGACGCGGTGACGGTGCGCGCCGACGACGGTGCGAACGACCTCGTCGCCTTCGCGCCCGTGCCGGACGCCGACTGGGTGGCGCTCGCGCTCTACCCGGCGCATCTCGCCGTCGAACCGTCGCGCCGCGCGCTGGAGCGCACGCTCGCGATCGGGCTGGGCGTCCTTCTCGCCGTGTGGGCGGTCGCTGCGGTCGGCACGCGGCGCGTCCTGCGGCGCATCGGCACGATCGCGGCAGCGGCCGACGCGGTGGGCACCGGCGACCGCCGCGTCAGGGTCGAGCCCGGCGGGCCGCTCGAGGTCGCGCGCATCGGCGAGAGCTTCAACCGCATGCTCGACCAGCAGGCGCGCGACGAGGCGGCGCTGCGGGAAAGCGAGCAGCGCTACCGCGCGCTGTTCGAGACTTCGCCCGACGCCGTCCTCGGCACCGATGCGGAGAGCCGCATCGTGTTCGCCAACCAGGCGATCGAGCCGCTGTCCGGCTGGCGTCCGGCCGAACTGGTCGGACGCGACCTCGGCCTCCTCCAGCCCTCCGGGCTGCGCGAACGGCACGCGCTGGCCATGGAGCGCATGACGGACCCGGCCGCCGGCCACGCGATGCGCCGGTCGCTGGAGACGCGCCTGCTGCACCGCGACGGCCGCGAGATCCCGATCGAGGTCACGTTCACGCGCGCGGCGATCGGCGGCGAGCACCTGTTCGTCGGGTTCCTCCGCGACACCAGCGAGCGCCAGGCGGCGCTCGCCAGCCTGCGCGAGAGCGAGCAGCGCTTCCGCGCGATGGCCGACAGCGCGCCGGTGATGATGTGGGTCTCGGACGCGGCCGGGCGCACCGCCTACTTCAACGCGACGTGGCTGGCCTTTCGCGGCTGCACGCTCGACGCGGCGGTGGCCGGCGGCTGGGCCGACGGCGTGCACCCGGACGACGCGCCGGCGCTCGCGTCGGCGTGGCGCGAAGGTCTCGCCGGCCGCGAGGGCGCGACCGTCGAGTACCGGCGCATGCGCCACGACGGCGCGTACCGCTGGCTGCTGGAGACGCGCGCACCGCGCTTCACCGGCGACGGCCACTTCCTCGGCTTCGTCGGCTCTGCGGTCGACATCCACGACCGCGTCCTCGCCGAGGGCCGCATCCGCCGGCTGACGGCCCTGTACGGCGCGCTGTCGCAGGCCAACGAGGCGATCGCGCGCAGCCGCGACCTTCGCGCACTGCTGCAGCAGGTGTGCGACATCGTCGTGCAGGAGACGGGCATCGCGACCGCGGCGGTCGCGCTCGCGGACGCCGACGGCGCGCTGCTGCGCAACGAAGCCGCGTCGGGGCGCTGCCGCGAGTTCTTCGCGCGGCTCGCGGTGCCGGTCGGCCCGGCACCCGCGGGGCTGGAGCCGCCGGGCAGCGTCGCGATGCGCAGCGGCGCCCCCGTGGTCAGCAACGACCGCGAGCGCGACACGGGCATCGCGCAGATCGGCGACGACGCGGTGCGGCGCGAGCTGCGGTCGACGGCCGTCTTCCCGCTGCGCCGCGCCGGCCGCCCGGCCGGCGTCTTCGCGGTCTACGCCGCGCTGCCCGGCTACTTCGACGACGAGCTGATGCGCCTGCTCGGCGTGCTCGCCGCCGACCTCTCGTACGCGCTGGAGAGCCACGCCGACCGCGAGCGCCGCGACGCGGCCGAGGCCGGGCTCAAGCGGCTGAACGTCACGCTCGAGGAGCGCGTCGCGGAGCGCACCCGCTCGCTGGAGGCGGCGACGCGCGAGATGGAGGCGTTCAGCTACTCGGTCTCGCACGACCTGCGCGCGCCGCTGCGCAGCATCGGCGGATTCGCCGACCTGCTGCGCGAGGGCTACGCGTCGCGGCTCGACGAGGCGGGGCGCCACTACCTCGATCGCGTGAAGGCCGCCTCGGTGCGCATGGCGCGGCTCATCGACGACCTGCTCGACCTCTCGCGGATCGCGCGGCAGGAGATCCGCCGCAGCGACGTGGACCTCTCGGCGCTGGCCGCCGAGATCGTCGAGGAGCTGCGCGCGTCCGCGCCCGACCGCGACGTCGAGGTGGCGATCGAGCCGGGGCTCGCCGCGCACGTCGACCCGGGGCTCGTGCGCATCGTGCTCGACAACCTGCTCGGCAACGCCTGGAAGTTCACGTCGTGCACGTCCGGCGCGCGCATCGAGTTCGCGTCCGCGACCCGCGGCGGGCGACCGGCGTTCGTGGTGCGCGACAACGGCGCGGGCCTCGACCTCGCGTTCGCGGACAAGCTGTTCGCGCCGTTCCAGCGGCTGCACACCGAGCGCGAGTACCCGGGAACGGGCATCGGGCTCGCCATCGTGCAGCGCATCGTGCACCGCCACGGCGGCGAGGTCGGCGTCGAGGCCGCGCCGGGCCGCGGCGCGGCGTTCACGTTCAGCTTCGGCGAGTCGGCGCGTGCGAGCGAGCGGGCCGGCGCCTGATGCCGCCGCCCGGCTTCAGCGCGGCAGCAGCGCGAAGCCCCGCAGCAGCGCCTGCTCCATCGCCGGGACGACGAAGGGCAGCGACAGCGCCAGCATGCCGAGGCCGACGGTGAGCGTCACGGGAAAGCCGACGGCGAACAGGTTGAGCTGCGGGGCCGTGCGCACGAGCACGCCGAGCGCGAGGTTCGCGAGCAGCATCGCCGCGACGACCGGGAGGGCGAGCATCAGGCCGGTGGCGAACAGTTCGCGGCCCACGCGCGCGAGCGCGCCCGCGTCCAGCGGCGAGAACGGCGTCGACGGCGCCACGGGGAACGTCTGGAAGGTGTCGACGAGCGCCGCGATCATCAGCAGGTGGCCGTCCACGCCGAGGAACACGAGCATCAGCGTCAGCGTCAGGAAGCTCGCGACGATCGGCGACGGGTCGCTGTTCTGCGCGTCCACGAACGATCCGAACGACAGCCCCATCTGCAGGCCGACGAGCTCGCCGGCGACGTCGGCGGCGGCGAACACCGCCTGCATCACCAGGCCGATCGCCACGCCGACCACGACCTGCTGGATCACCAGCAGCACGCCCGCCGCCGAGAACGGCGAGACGGCGCCGCCCTGCGGCAGCGTCGGCGCGATCAGCAGCGCGACGAGGAACGCGAAGCCGATGCGCGCGGTACGCGGGACGCTGCGGTGCGAGAGGACCGGGGCGCTCGACATGAGCGCGAGCACGCGCAGGAACGGGTAGACGAGCGTCGCCACCGCGAGCTCGAGGTCGGCGGTCGTGACGGTGAACACGCTGCGCCGCCGGCGGCCTCAGCCGACGAGCTGGGGGATGGAGGCGAACAGCCGCTGCACGTAGTCGACCAGCGTGGTCAGCATCCACGGCCCGGCGAGGACGAGGACCGCGAACATGGCGAGCAGCTTCGGGATGAACGACAGCGTCATCTCGTTGATCTGCGTCGCGGCCTGGAAGATCGATACCACCAGGCCGACGGCGAGCGCGGTGAGGAGCAGCGGCGCGGCCACGAGCACGCAGACCATCAGCGCGTGCTCGACGAGCGTCAGGACGGCCTGGGGAGTCATTGCGGGCGCCTTCCGGGGCGAGGCCTCATCCGAAGCTCGCGACCAGCGAGCCCACGAGCAGCGTCCAGCCGTCGACGAGCACGAACAGCATCAGCTTGAACGGCAGCGAGATCAGCATCGGCGAGAGCATCATCATCCCCATCGACATCAGCACGCTCGACACTACGATGTCGATGATGAGGAACGGCAGGAACACCATGAAGCCGATCTGGAACGCGGTCTTGAGCTCGCTGGTGACGAACGCCGGGACGAGCACCCGCAGCGGCACGTCGGACCGCTGCGCGGGCGGCTCGATGCGGGCGAGCCTGACGAACAGCGCGAGGTCCGGCTCGCGCGTCTGGCGCAGCATGAAGTCCTTGAGCGGCGCCTGCGCGCGGTCCAGCGCCTCGCCGAAGCCGATGCGGCGCTCCGAGTAGGGCAGGTAGGCGTCGGCGTGGATGCGCTCGGCGATCGGGCCCATCACGAACAGCGTGAGGAACAGCGCGAGGCCGACCAGCACCTGGTTCGGCGGCGATGCCTGCGTGCCGAGCGCGTGGCGCAGCAGCGACAGCACGATGACGATGCGCGTGAACGCGGTCATCAGCAGCAGCACCGCGGGCAGGAAGGTGAGCGCCGACAGCAGCAGCAGCGTCTCGACCGGCAGCGAGTAGCGCTGGCCGCCCCCCGGCACGGGCTCGCTGTTGAACAGCGGCAGGTCGGCACCCTGCGCGAGCGCGACGGGGGCGGCGAGCGCCGCCGCCACGGCGAGCGCGCCGGGCAGCAGGCGTGGCGCGCGCGTCGGCGCGCTCACGGGGAGCCGCGCCGGCCCAGGGCCCGGGCGAGCGAGTCGGCGAAGCTCGCCGCCGCCGGCGACGCGGGGTGCGCGGGCGGCAGCTCGCCGCGCGGCAGCGTCGCGATCGCGCTGACGCGGCCCGGCGCGACGCCGAGCACCAGCCACTGGCCGCCGAGCTCCACGACGACGACGCGCTCGCGCTGGCCCACGGCCTGCGAGGCGACGACGGTGAGCGGCATGCCGCCGCGCAGCGCGCCGGGTGCGAAGCGCTTCGCCAGCCACGCGGCGCCGGCGATCAGCGCGAGGACGAGGATGAGCCCCAGCGTCGTCTGCAGCAGGCTGCCCGCGGCGACCGGCTCGACGGCGCCCTGCGCGAGCACGTCGTGCGCGAGCAGCGCCGCGGCGAGCGCCCAGGCGAGCGGCGAGCGCAGCGGCGAGAGGAGGGAGGCGAGGTCGGCCTCCCGGCGCGGCGTCATCGGTCGAGCTTCCTCAGCCGCTCGGAGGGCGTGACGATGTCCGTGAGGCGGATGCCGAACTTGTCGTTGACGGCGACCACCTCGCCCTGCGCGATCAGGCAGCCGTTGACCAGCACGTCCATCGGCTCGCCGGCGAGCCCGTCGAGCTCGACCACGGAGCCCGGCGTCAGCTGCAGGATGCTGCGGATGGGGATGCGCGTGCGCCCGAGCTCGACGGTGAGCTGCACCGGGATGTCGAGCACGAGGTCGAGGTCGGAGGCCGGTCCGTTCGCGGCCTGGCCGGGGGCGAGCTTGCCGAACACCTGCGCCGGCTTCGCATCGGCGGCCGCGTTCTGGCCCTGCCATTCGTCCGCGGGCGCGGCGGTGGCGGCGTTGTCCTCAAGCATGGGGATCTCCTTGCGGGGTGTCGGCCTGCGGGCGCAGCACGCGCTCGATGCGCAGCGCATAGCGCCCGTTCGACTCGCCGTAGCCGCACTCGGCGAGCGGCACGCCGTCGACGCACGCCACGATCCGCGGCGCGAGGTCGATCGCCAGCACGTCGCCCGCCTTCAGCCGGACGAGGTCGGCGACGCGCAGCTCGGTGGCGGCGAGCGCCGCGACGACCTCGACGCTCGCATCCTGCAGGCGGCGCTGCAGCATCCGGTTCCAGCGCCCGTCGGGAAGCCGCCGCTCGCCGGGCACCGGCCCGTCGAGGCGCTCGCGCACCGGCTCGAACGCGTCGTAGGGCGCGCACACGTGCAGCGCCCCGCCGCTGCCGCCGAGGTCGACGTTGAACGTCGACACCACGACCTGCTCGGCCGGCGCCGCGATCGTGGCGAACTGCGGCAGCGACTCGGTGCGGACGTTCTCCAGCACGACCGGGTGCGTGTCCTGCCACGCGCGCGCGTAGCCGTCGAACACGAGGCCGAGCAGCCGCTGGATGATGCGCTGCTCGGTGTGCGAGAACTCGCGCGACTCGGCGCGCGCGGGCAGGCGCCCGCCGCCGCCGAACAGCGTGTCGGTCACGAGGAACACGAGCGCGGGCTCGAGCACGAGCAGCGCGTGGCCGCGCAGCGGCTTCATCGTCACCACGTTGAGGTTCGCGGGCACGACCAGCGTGCGCACGAACTCGCCGTACTTGGCGATGCGCACAGGTGCGGCCACGATCTCCGGGCTGCGGCGGATGAAGTCGAACAGGCTCGCGCGGAACAGGCGCGCGAAGCGGTCGTTGACGGCGTCGAGCCCCGGCAGCCGGCCGCGCACCGCGCGCTCCTCGCTGCCGAGCCTGTACGGCCGCACGCCGGCTGCGCCGCCGTCGGGTCCGGAAGCCGCGTCCGCGTCGTCGACGACGTTCTCGAGCAGCGCGTCGACCTCGTCCTGCGAGAGGAACTCGTTGCTCACGGGGCGGCTCGCTCGGCGGGGGCGGGGCGTTGCGGCATCGGCGGGGCTACTGGATGACGAACGCGCCGAGGTAGGCCTGCACCACGCCGCGCTCGGGCGTGGTCCCGGGCACGGACTCGCGCACCGCCACGGTCAGCTCCTCGACGAGCTTCGCCTTGCCCTGCGCCGAGGCGAGGTCGGACGGCTTCTTCGACGACAGCAGCAGCAGGATGCGGTTGCGGATCACCGGCAGGTACGCCTTCAGCGTGTCGACGGTCTTCTCGTCGGCGACCTGGTAGATGACGCTCATCTGCAGGTAGTGCTCGCCGTCCTCTTCCGCGAGGTTGACGGTGAAGGGCTCGAGGTTCATGAACACCGGCGGCCTGGCCGACGCCGGCTTCGCGGCCTCGGCCGTACCCGCGTCGCGGCCCAGCCACCACCAGGCACCGCCGCCGCCCGCGCCCAGCACCGCCACGCCCAGCACGGCGAGCACGATCCACTTCCGGCCGCGCTTCTTCGGCGCGGCGTCCTTGTCGGTGGTCTTGGCTTCGGTCTTGGCCACGGGGGCTCCGCTGGGAGTGCAGGACGCGGGGAACGCGTCGATTGTCGGACGTGGGCGGCGCGTGCGATCGGGCGAACAGGCGCGCGAAAGCGGGGCAGTTCGCGCCCTCGTCAGGCGAACGTGTCGACGAGCCGCGGCGCGCCCTGCGCGAGGGGCGGCGGCGACGGCGCGGCGGTGCGCGCATCGCCGGCGGCCGGCGAGCGGCCGCCCGCGAACGCGCCGCGCTCGGGCTGCGCGTCGGGGCGCCCGTCGCGCACCGTGGCCTCGCCCAGCGCCAGGCCGTGCTGCGCGAGCGCCTCGCGAAGCGCAGGCAGCGCCTGCTCCAGCGCGTCGCGCGTCGCCGGATGCGCCGCCACGATGGCGATCGCCGTCTCGCCGTTGCGGACGTCGATGCGCACGTCGACCGGCCCGAGGTCGGCCGGCGACAGGCGCATCTCGGCCCGCTCGTGCCCGCGGAGCACGACGGTGGCGAGCCTGGCGGCCGCCTCCTCGTGCCAGCCTCGCGCGAACGCCGGCGTCTCGACTGCGACGGTCGCCGGCGCGGCCGGCGACGCCGTCGCCACGGGCTGCAGGTGCGGCGCAGCCGGCGCTGCTTGATGGTTCGCGACGCCCGGCAGCGCCGGCGCGGCCTCGCGCAGCGCAGGCGCGTCGCCGGACCGGTCGGGGCCCGGCGCGGGCGACGCCGCCCCGGACGGGGCGGCGGCAGGCCACGCCGCGGGGCCGGCGAAGCGCTCGGGCAGCGGACGCGCCGGCGCCAGCGCGGGGACGGCAGCATCCTCCGGCGCGGGCGCAGGCGCGATGCCGGCTGCTTCCGGCGGCGCGCGCAGCGCCGGCCGTGGAGCGTCGGACGTCGACGCCCGCGCAGCGGGCATCGTCGCCACCGCGGGCAGGGGACGCGCGGGCGTGGACAACGCCTCGACCGGCGGCGCGGCATCCGCCGGCAAGGGCAACGCGACGGTCCGCACGCGCTCGCCGGCCGCGGCCGGCGCCGCCGGGCCGCGCGGCGGTCCTTCCGCGGTGGCGCCGTGCGCGAGGGCGTCCACCTCCGCCGGCGCGGACGGCACGGGAGCACCGACGCGCACGAGCGCCGGCTGCTGCGCGAGTCCCGCCAGCAGCAGCAGCGCGTCGGCGCCGGTGTCCGGCGCGGCGGGCGCAGGTTCGGCGCCCGCGTCGTCCTCGCCGTGCAGCGGCGCGGGGATGGCGTCGTCCACCGCGCCGAGTGCCGCGGCGGCCTGCCCGAGCAGGAGGGCGAAGGCGTCGTCCGGCGGCAGCGGCGCCGGATCGAGCGGGGCTGCCGCCACGCCGGGAACGGCGGCGACGAGCGCGACGAGGTCGGAGGGACTGGCCGGGGTCGGGGTCATGGCGGTCGGTGGGTCCTGACGGTCAGTCGTCGCCGCCGCGGATCGCGGGCGACACGGTGCGCGAGGCGTACTCGTCGATGAGCTTCTGCTCGCCGCGCGCCGCGCGCTGGGCGAGCGAGGCGACGCGGCGCTCGTCGAGGATGCGGAACGAGTCGACCTGGCGCTGCTCGCGCCGCCAGTCGGCCTCGGCGAGCGCCAGCCGCTGCCGTGCGGCCGCGACGGCGTCGGCCTGCTGCACGATCGCCTGCTCGAGGTTCGCGAGGAAGGTGCGGTAGCCGCGCAGCCTGGCGGCGTCGATGCCGTCGCGCGCGCTCCGCGCGAGCCGTGCGTCGTAGTCGCTGCGGTAGCCCTCCAGCATCGCCAGCTTGCGCTGCGCCGCCTCGCTCGCGGCGGCGGCCTCGGCGAGGCGGCGCGCGACCCCGTCGCGTCGCTCCTCCGCGATCTCCTGCAGGCGGCGCCAGTCCGTGTGGGACCTCACGCGGCGCCTCCGGCCGGCGCGTCCAGCAGCGCGGCGAGCTGCTGCGCGCCCTCGGTACGCGTCGCGCGCTCGTGCTGGTCCTGCTGCAGGAAGGCAGCCATGCGCGGGTGGAGCGCGATGGCGAGGTCGAGGAGCGCGTCCGAGCCCTTGACGTACGCGCCGACGTTCACCAGGTCGCGGTTGCGCTGGTAGCGCGAGTAGAGCTGCTTGAAGCGGCGCACGCGCGCGAGCGTGTCGGGCCCGACCAGCGCCGTCATCGCGCGGCTGATCGACGCCTCGACGTCGATCGCGGGATAGTGACCCGCCTCGGCGAGGTCGCGCGCAAGCACGACGTGGCCGTCGAGGATCGCGCGCGCCGCGTCGGCGATCGGGTCCTGCTGGTCGTCGCCTTCCGTCAGCACGGTGTAGAACGCGGTGATCGAGCCGCCGCCGCCGATGCCGTTGCCGGCGCGCTCGACGAGCTGCGGCAGCCGGGCGAACACCGACGGCGGGTAGCCCTTGGTGGCCGGCGGCTCGCCGATCGCCAGCGCGATCTCGCGCTGCGCCATCGCGTAGCGCGTCAGCGAGTCCATGATCAGCAGGACGTGGCGTCCCTGGTCGCGGAAGTGCTCGGCGATCGACGTCGCGTAGGCCGCGCCCTGCAGCCGCAGCAGCGCGGGCGTGTCGGCCGGCGCGGCGACGACGACCGCACGCTGGCGCCCCTCGGGGCCGAGGATGTGCTCGATGAACTCCTTGACTTCGCGGCCGCGCTCGCCGATCAGGCCGACGACGATCACGTCCGCCGTCGTGTAGCGCGCCATCATGCCGAGCAGCACGCTCTTGCCGACGCCCGAGCCCGCGAACAGCCCGAGGCGCTGGCCGCGGCCGACGGTGATCAGCTGGTCGATGGCGCGCACGCCGACGTCGAGCGTGGTGGCGATGGGCGCGCGCTCGATCGGGTTGAACGGCCGCGACGACAGCGAGCGCTGCTCGCTCCAGTCGATCGGGCCGAGGCGGTCGAGCGGCCGGCCGGCGCCGTCGACGACGCGTCCGAGCAGGCCCGCACCCACGGGCAGGTGCTTGGCGAGGTCGCTCGCGCGCCGCCGCGGCGTGCGCGGCACGCCGAGCCGCGGACGCGGCACGGCAGGCTCGATCGGACGCACCGCGGCACCCGGCGAGACGCCGGCGATGTCGGCGACCGGCATCAGGAACAGCCGCTCGCCGTTGAAGCCTACAATCTCGGCCTCCACGATCCCGCCGTCGCGCTGCTCGACCGCGCAGACGCTGCCGAGCGGCAGCTTGAGGCCCGTCGACTCCATCACCAGGCCGGCGACGCGCGTCAGCTTGCCGCGCGTCTCGAACAGGGCGCCCGTGCTGCCGGTGCGGCCGCGGTCCCGCAGGAAGGCGGTGCAGCGGTCGGCGAAGTCAGGCGGGTTCGAGCCAGTCATCGGTGCGGCCGAGGCTTGCGAGGAGGCGGCGCCAGCGGGTGGCGATCGTCGCGTCGACGGCCGCCTGCTCGGCATCGACGAGGCAGCCGCCCGGCGCGACCGCCGGGTCGGGCACGAGGGCCACGTGCGGACCGGCGTGATCCTCGGGAAGCACGGTTCGGACCAGCGCGGCGTCCGCCGGGTTGAGCCGCAGCTCGATGTGGCGGGTCGCCTGCGGGAGCTGCGACAGGGCCGCCGCGACGATCGGCAGCACGAGCTCGCGCCGCACGGACAGGGCCTGGCCGAGCAGCTGCCGGGCGAAGACGAGCGCGAGGTCCAGCACCTCGTCGGCGAGCCGCTGCTCGCGGCCGCCGGCCGCCTCGCCCACGCGTTCGACGAGTGCGCGCAGCCGCTCGACGTCGGCCGCGGCGGCGGCGAGCCCGGCCGCGTAGCCCTGCTCGCGCGCCTGCGCCTCGGCGCGTGCCGCGAGGTCGGCGGCTTCGCGCGCGGCCGCCTCGCGCGCCGCCGCCTGCGGATCCGGAGGCGGCGGCAGGTCCCCGAGCGAGCCGAGCTCCCAGCGCTGCCACGCGGACAGGCGCTCGCGCGGCGCGCCCTCAGACATAGGCATTGTCGGCCTTGCCGCCGATGGCCACGGTGCCTTCCTCGGCCATGCGGCGGACGATCTTCAGGATCTCCTTCTGCTCGGCCTCGACCTCGGAGACGCGCACCGGCCCCTTCGCCTCGAGGTCGTCGCGCAGCATCTCCGCGGCGCGCTGCGACATGTTGCGGAAGATCTTGTCGCGCAGCGATTCGGGCGCGCCGCGCAGCGCGACGATCAGCGACTCGGACTGCACCTCGCGCAGCAGCGCCTGGATCGAGCGGTCGTCGAGGTCGAGCAGGTTCTCGAACACGAACATCTCGTCCATGATCTGCTGCGCGAGGTCGGCGTCGTGCTCGCGCACCGCGTCGAGCACGGCGGTCTCGACCGACGCGTTCATGAAGTTCATGATCTCCGCCGCCGTGCGCACGCCGCCGAGCGGCCGCTTGCGCACCGGCGCGCCGCCGGAGAGCAGCTTCTCCAGCACGTCGTTCAGCTCGCGCAGCGCCGTCGGCTGGATCGAGTCGAGCGTGGCGATGCGCAGCAGGACGTCGTTGCGCGTGCGCTCCTGGAGCTCGGCGAGGACCTCGCTCGCCTGGTCGCGCTCGAGGTGCACGAGCACCGAGGCGATGATCTGCGGGTGCTCGCTGCCGAGGAGCTCGGCGACGCTGGCCGCGTCCATCCACTTGAGGCTCTCGATCCCCGACGACTCGCCGCCCTGCAGGATGCGGTCGAGCAGGAAGGCCGCGCGGTCGTCGCCCAGCGCGCGCGTGAGCACGGCGCGCAGATAGCCGTCGGTGTCCATGCCGAGCGAGGTGTGGCGCTCGGACTCGACCTCGAAGCGCAGCAGCACGTCCTCGATGCGGTCGCGCGTGACGCCCGCGAGCTGCGACATCGCCGTGCCGATCCTCTGCACCTCCTTGGGCGAGAGGTGGCGCATCACCTGCGCCGCTTCCTCCTCGCCGACGGACAGCAGCAGGATCGCGCTGTTCTGCAGGCCCGCGTCATCCATTCTGGCCGACCCACGACTTGACGACGTTGGCGACGATCTTCGGATCCTCGCGCGCGAGGCGGCGGGCGCGCGCGAGCGGGTCCTCGCCGGGCGGCTGCGGCTGCGCGCCGGCAGGGATGTGCTGCCCGGTCAGCGCGGGCTCGGTGGGCGGCGGCAGCGGCACGCGCTCGGCGGCGCGGCGCAGCGCGGGGCGCAGCACGCCGAAGACGAGGTAGGCGATCAGCAGCGCGAAGAGCAGGTAGCGTCCGCCGTCCTTCGCCATCGCGACCGTGTCCGGCTGCTTCCACAGCGGCAGCTCGGGCACCTCGACGCGCTCCGGCTCGCTGAACGCCGCGTTGACCACGTTGAGCGAGTCGCCGCGTTCCTTGCTGAAGCCCATCGCCTCGCGCACCAGCGCGGAGAGCTTTTCCATGTCCTCCGCCGGCAGCGGGGCGTAGGCGGCCTTGCCGTCGGCGCCGACCGTGCGCTTGTGGTTGACGACGACCGCCGCGGTGAGGCGCTTCACCTGGCCGGAGGCCGCGCGCGTGTGCTGGATCGTCTTGTCGACCTCGAAGGCCACCGACTCGTCCTTGCGCGCGCTCACCGGACCGCTGGCGGCGGTCTGCGCCGCGGTCGTCGCCGCGGCCTTGGGATCGATCGGTGCGGTCGGCGTCGGCGGAGGCTGGTTCGACAGCGCGCCGGGCACGCCCGCCGCGCCGGCCGCGCCGCTCGTCGTCGACTCCGACAGCTGCAGCTGGCGCCGCGCGGCCGCGGCCGGGTCGGCGTTGGGCTTGAACGTCTCGGCGACCTGCTCGGTGCGCGAGAAGTCGACGTCGGCGGTGACCTGGACGCGCGCGTTGCCACGCCCGACGATCGGCTCGAGGATGTCGACGATGCGCGCGATCGTCGCCTGCTCGATCTGGCGGACGTAGTCGAGGGCGTTGGCGTCGAGCGCGCCGTCGCGCCCGTCCTTGCGCTGCGACAGCAGCGCGCCGTTCTGGTCGATGACGTTCACGCTGTCGGGGTTGAGCTGCGGGACGCTGCTCGCGACCAGGTGCACGATGCCGGCGATCTGCGCGCGGTCGAGCGTGCGGCCGGCGTGCAGCGTCAGCAGCACCGAGGCCGTGGGCGTCTGCGTGTCGCGCACGAACACCGACGGCTTGGGGATCGCGAGGTGGACGCGGGCCGAGGCGACCGCGGCGAGCGACTGGATCGACCGGGCGAGCTCCCCTTCGAGGCCGCGCTGGTAGTTGATCTGCTCCTGGAACTGCGTGGCGCCGAACTTCTGGTTGTCGACCAGCTCGAAGCCGACCGTGCCGCCCTTCGGCAGGCCCTGCGAGGCGAGGCGCAGGCGCATCTCGTGGACGCGGTCGGCGGGCACGAGGATCGCGCCGCCGCCGTCGGCGAACTTGTAGGGCACGTTGAGTTGCGACAGCGCGGCGATCGTCGCGCCGCCGTCGCGATCCGAGAGGTTGCCGAACAGCACGCGCCAGTCCGGCTCGCGGGCGTACAGCCAGGCGCCGACGACGATCGCGACGGCGGCCGCCGCGCCGAGCATCAGCGACAGCTTCTGGCCGATCGGCAGGCGCGCGAACTGCGGGACCACGCCGGTCGGCTGTGGCAGGGCGGCAGGGGCGTTTGCAGGGGCGGTCGCTTCCACGGTCGGGTCACGGAGTGCCGGAACGAGCGGGATTGTGCGGCGGCCGCGCAAGCCCCGATCGGGCGAGCAGGCGAGGGTTTTGCGCGCATTTCCGGCGCTTGCGCGCCGCCGCGCGGGGCTAGAGTGGCGCCAGTCCCTGCGGGGCCCAAGGACCGCCGACCATGCCCATCGATCCCGTCGCCATGGACGCGCTGCTCGCGAAGATGAACGCGATGCGCGACACGATCCAGCACACGGGTGCCGCGCTCGGCGGGCCCGGCGCAGCGGCGGGTGCGGACGGTCCCGGCTCGGCAGCCGCGCCGGCCGACTTCGCCGCCGCCCTGAAGGCGTCGATCGCCGAGGTGGACGCGGCGCAGAAGGCCTCCGCCGCCGCGACACAGCGCTTCCAGCTCGGCGACCCGAAGGTGAGCCTCGAGGAGACGATGGTCGCGATGGCCAAGGCGAACATCTCGTTCCAGCAGATGGTCCAGGTCCGCAACAAGGTCGTCGCCGCGTACCAGGACATCATGAACATGCCGATCTGAGATCGACAGCCTGCCGCTGCAGGCTCGGCCAGGCTGCCGAGGGAAACCCGACCGCCTCCGCCGTAGAGGTCGTCAAGGGTTCGCCCGACAGGCCCCCAAGAGGAAACGCCAGAACCGGCGCCATCCCGCGGCGTATCTCCCATCGGGGAAGGCGTCGGCGACCCCGAAACGGCCACCTCGGGCGGCTCACGACCCGATGCGCGTTGCGCCGAGGCGCACGCTCACCGCTCGTCGAGTGTGCGCAGGCGGAACGCGAGGATCGATTCGATCCGCGCCGCGGTGGCGAGGAGTGCGGCTTCGGCGCGTGGCGGCGCGACCAGCTGCAGGCCGACCGGCAGGCCCGCGTCCGTGAGACCGCAGGGGAGCGAAAGGACCGGGCATCCGAGCAGGCTCAGCACGAACGCCGGCGCCGCCCAGTCGAAATAGGTGTCGAAGCGCTCGCCGCGGAATTCGGCGGGGAAGCGCTGGTCGGCATCGAACGGGGGCATGATCGTGGTCGGCAGCGCGAGGACTGCGTGCCGCTCCAGCAGCGCGAGCGCGTGGGCCAGGAAGACGCCGCGCTCGCGCTCCGCGCGCGCGAGCGCCGCGCCGTCGAGCGCGAGTCCCTGGGCGATGTTGTCCCGGAGCTCCGGCTTCATGGCGGCGCGCTGCGCATCGTCGAGTCCGCCGAGGTCGGCGGCGAGATAGGCGGCACGCAGGGCCCGGAAGCTCGCGCAGGCTTCGCGCGTGACGAGGTCGACCGGCGGGCAGCCGATGCCCGTCGCCTCGATGTGCACGATCGCCGCGCGCACGACCCGCTCGATGGCGGGATCGAGCGGCAGCAGCCCGCCCAGCGCGAGGTCGCAGCCGATCGAGGTCGCGACCGGTCCGTCGAGCGCGTCGACGAAGCGACCGACGGGTGCGGGGAGCGACAGCGGATCGCGCGCGTCCGGGCCGGCGAGCGCGTCGAGCATCAGCGCGACGTCGCCCACGCTGCGCGCCATCGGCCCGACCACGTTGAGCGTCTGATACGGCACGCGCTGCGGGCCGTGCGGGACGCGGCCGAGGCTCGGCCGCAGGCCGACCACGCCGCAGAACGCGGCGGGAATGCGCAGGCTGCCCCCCAGGTCCGAGCCGTCGGCGAGCCAGGCCATGCCGGTGGCGAGCGCCACGGCCGAGCCGCCGGACGATCCGCCGCAGGTGAGGCGCGGATCCCAGGGGTTGCGCGTGATCCCGTGCACGTCGTTGAACGTCTGCGCGCCCGCGGCGAACTCGGGTGTGTTGCTCTTGCCGACCACGATCGCGCCCATCTCCTCGAGGCGCTCGACGTGCCAGGCCGACGAGGCCGGCACGTGATCGGCGAACGCGGTCGACCCGAAGGTCGTGCGTGCGCCGGCGACCGGGTGCGTGTCCTTGACGACGATCGGCAGGCCGGCGAGCCAGCGCGGGTCGGACAGGCGCACGGCGCGTTCGGCGCGGACGCGCTCGCAGGCCGCGCGCGCGCGCGCCGGCAGGCGCGTGGGCACGGCATTGAGCTCGCCGTCGCGCGTGTCCATGCGCGCGAACGCGAGCGCCACGAGGTCGGCGGGGTCGAGCGACCCGGCACGCAGCGCCGCGACCGCGCGTTGCGCCGACCAGCGCCAGGGCTCGTCCGCGGCCATGGGGTCAGCCGGTGAGGAGCCGGGCCGGCCAGAGGATGATGGCCGGAAACAAGGCCATCGCCACGAGCACGACGAGGTTCACCGCGTACATCGGCAACGCCGCGATCGCGAGGCGCTCGATCGGCACTTTCGAGACCTGCGCGGTCGCGAACAGGCAGGAGCCGACGGGCGGGGTCGCGAGGCCCATCGACAGCACGCAGACGAGGTAGACGACGAAGTGCAGCGGATCGACGCCGACGGCCTTCATCGCGGGCAGGAGGATGGGAACGAGGATCAGGCTCGCGGCGATGATGTCCATGAACATGCCGATGACGACCAGCGCGACGCCGGTCAGCAGCATCACCATGTCCGGATCGGTCGTGAGTGCCAGCAACGCGCTGGTCATCCGCGCCGGCAGCCCGTCGACCGTGAACACGTAGGTGGCCACGCCCGCCGTCATCATGATGAGGAGCACGGTACCCGCCATCCGGCCGGCGCGCGCGCACAGCGCGGGCAGCGCGGCCAGCGGCATCGAGCGGTAGAAAAGGCGCGCCACGACGACCGTGTAGAGCACCGCGAGACCGGCCGCCTCGGTGGGCGTGACGACGCCGCTGAACATCCCGCCGAGGATGATGATCGGCGCGCCGGTGGCCGGCAGCGAGCGCAGCACCGTGCGCCACGCTTCGGCGAAGGGGACGCGCACCGGCGCCCCGAAGCCGCGCCGCCGGCTCACCGAGCCGTTGAGCAGCAGGAGCCCGCCGCCGAGCAGCAAGGCCGGCCCGAGTCCGCCGGCGAGCGCGGCGCCGATCGACTCGCCCGCCGCGGCAGCAACGATGATCATGAGGATGCTCGGGGGGACGATGGAGGCGAGCGTCGCGGTGATCATGGTGAGCGCGGCGCTGTACTCGCGAGGGTAGCCGCGCTCGGTCATCGCGCGGATCTCGAGCGGTCCCAGGCTCGCGACGTCGGCGACGGCGGAACCGGAGATGCCGCCGAAGACGAAGCTGCCGACGATGTTGACGTGTCCGAGCCCGCCCCGCAGGCGGCCGACCAGCGCTTCCGCCGCGCCGAAGATCTGCTCCGACAGCCGCCCCTGCTCCATGACGTGCCCCGCGAGGATGAACAGCGGGATCGCCACGAGGAGGAAGCTGTCCACCGACGTGTACATGAACTGCGCCACCATCAGGATCGGCTGGTCGTAGACGAGCAGCGTCAGCATCGCGGCGGCGCCGAGCGAGACGGCCACCGGTATGCCCGCGAGCGCGAGCAGGCCGAACAGCCCGATCATGAACAGGCTCACGTCCGCGCATCCTCCGGACCCGAGCACGGCGCGAGACCTTCACGCTCGAGCGCCACGCGCGTCGACCGGTCGACGTAGGCGGTGACGAGGGTCGCGAACACAGCGAGGACACACGCGATCAGCATCGGCAGCGAGGCGACGTACATGCCCACGCCGAGCACCGCCGAGCGCTCGCCGAAACGCAGCTGCTGCGCGACGAAGCCGGCGGCGTGCCAGCCCGCCACGCAGAAGAAGGCCACGCCGGCGGCCACGTAGAGGTGCACGGCGAACGCGGGTCCGAGCCGGCGCAGCAGGGGCAGCAGGAGCGCGATGCGCGGGTGCTCGAGCCGGCGGAACCCGCAGGCCATGCCGAGGAACGCGGTCCACAGGAACAGGAAGCGCGACAGTTCCTCCGTCCAGGGCACGGACGCG
Organism: Betaproteobacteria bacterium; assembly: GCA_016861105.1. GTDB lineage: Bacteria > Pseudomonadota > Gammaproteobacteria > Burkholderiales > Casimicrobiaceae > VBCG01. The sequence goes on from BOKS01000006.1 coordinate 53,802, forward strand.
CCGGCGAGCCGCGACACGACCTGCGCGCCGACCGTGAGCGCCAGGACGGCGACGCAGGCGAGCAGCACGGCGTCGACGATGCGCCAGACGACGGCGTCGAGCGCGAGCACCGACCGCGCGAACGGCGAGACGGGACCTGCGGCCACGCGGTCCGCGCGGAGACGATCCGGCGCGATCGGCGCCGCCTACCTGCGCCCGAGGAACGCCAGGCCCTGCTGCAGGAAGTCCTTTCCGACCATCGACTCGAACTGCGGGTACAGGTCCTGCGCGATCTTCTGCAGCTTCGCCTTCTCGCCGGGCGCGAGTTCGTTCACCGTCATGCCGCGCTTCTTGAGCTCGCCGATGATCTTCTGCTCCTCGGCGATGTCCGTGGTCGCCTTGAACGCGGCCGCCTCGCGCGCGGCCTCCATGAGGCCGCTGCGCACGTCGGCTGGCAGGCCGCTCCACGCCGCCCTGTTGGCCGCGAGGATGAACGCGTCGCCGATGTGGCCGGTGAGGCTCAGCTGCTTCTGCACCTCGTAGAAGCGGTTGTTGAACGGCACCTCGACCGGGTTCTCCTGCCCGTCGATCACCTTGAGCTGCAGCGCGGTGTAGACCTCCGGGAAGGCCATCGGCGTCGGATTCGCGCCGACCGCCTGGAAGAACTTCACGAACAGCTGGTTGTTCGGCACGCGGATCTTGAGCCCCTTGAACCCGTCCGCGGTCGTGATCGGCTGCTCGCGCGTCGTCGTGTGGCGGAAGGTGCGGAGCGCCATCGCGAGCCCCTCGACGTTGATGCGCTCCAGCGAACGCAGCATCGTCTGCCCGGGCGCGCCGGCCATGAACTTCTGCAGCTCGTCGTAGTTCGAGAACAGGTACGGCAGGCTCATGATGTTGATGCGCGGCTCGAACGAGGCAAAGACGTTCGACGCGAGCATCACCATCTGCAGCGCGCCGGCCCCGAGCTGGTTGACCGCCGCGTTCTGGTTGCCGCCGAAGAGCACGCCGTCGGGATGGACCTGGATCGTGACGCGCCCCTTCGTCTTCGCCGCGGCGAGCTCGGCGAACCGGGTCGCGGTCACGCCCACCGACGAGTTCGCGGGGTCGCCGTGCGCGAGGCGGAACGTCGTGGTGGCCTGCGCGCGCAGCACGGCGGGCGCGGCGAGCGCGACGGCGCCTGCGGCGAGGACGAGGCGGCGGCGCGGGCTGGCCGGGGTGGAAACGCGGCGAGTGGTCATCGGCTGGGCTCCAGGAGGGCGGGGGCGGGACGGCGGGCGCGCTAGTTCGGTTCGTGGGGACGGACGAGTTCGTCCCAGGTGTGCGCGGCATGATCCTTGAGCAGGGCCCCGAGGCGCGCCGCGTCGCGCGCACGCAGCGCGTCGACGAAGCCCTGGTGCTCCTCGATGGCGACCAGCCAGCGGCGCTCGCTCGCGTTCGGCAGGTAGAGCTCGCGCACCACACGGCGGCGCAGGCTGCGGTGGACGCGCGCGATCTCGCGGTTGCCGGCGAGGCGCACGATCTCCGCGTGGATCCACTCGTTGTTCTTGAAGTACGCGAGCATGTCGCCGCGGCGGTAGTCGTCGACCATCGAGTCGTGGCGCGCCGCGACCACCTCGATGGCGCTCGCCGCGGCCCGCTCGCACGCGAGCGCGCCGGCCATCGCCTCGAGGCCGCCCAGCAGCTCGAGGATCTCGCGGATCTCGGAGCGCCCGAGCTTCGTGACGCGCGCGCCCTTGCGCGGACTGAGCACGACCATGCCCTCGGCCTGCAGCACGAGCAGCGCCTCGCGCAGCGGGGTGCGGGAGATGTCCAGCTTCTCGCAGATGACGCGTTCGTTGATCCGCTCGTCGGGCGAAAGCGACCCGTCCGCGATCATGTCGAGCAGTCGCTCGACCACTTCGAGGTGCAGCGCGGGGCGGCGGATCCGAAGGCCGGAAGGCGCGGCGTCGGGATGCGGTTGGATCATGCCGGGATGGTACAGGAATGCCGCGATTTTGTATTTTCAATTCTTCATCGATGTACACGACAGACCACGGAGTATGACTATTGAACAATCAATGGCTTACCAAACCACGACACCGCGAGGCGCTGGCCCGTCGGTCCAGCCGGGGTGCGCGCGGCGTGAGGAACCCGAGGGATGACGGGGCGTGTCGCACCACGGGCGAGGGCAGCGCGGCGGGATCGACGGCGTCCACCAGCCATCGCCCCGGGGGTGCGAACGTGATTCGATGCGCGTGGCGAGCCAGGGACCGGGGGGTGCGGCGGGGCGCTTGCGGCCACCCGCGACGCCCGGCTACAGCAACGCCTTCTGTTCCCGCTCGATGCGGTTGATGTAGCGCTGGATCAGCGTGACGCCGCCGGGCTGCAGCGCATCGAAGCGGCAGCCGAAGCGGCCGGCGGCCGTGCCGCCGCGACCGCCCGCGCCCTGGACGTGCACGACGTGCAGGTCGGCCACGATGGCGCCGAGATCGGGGAGCGGGATCGTCGCGCCGGCGAGCTTCATCGCCGGGCGTGGCGCGAAGTCGTCCGGCCAGCCGTACAGGGACGCCCCACCGCAGGAGAGGTCGAACACGGGCAGCGACAGGCGCCGTCCCGGCGGGTCGCCGTCCGCGGCGGGCGGGATCGCGAACTCGCAGGCCAGCGGCCGCCCGCGCGGAATACGCAGGCGGTAGAACTCGCGCCGCTGCAGGCGCGTGAGCCGGTCGGGGACCGGCGTCGTGAATGCCGGGCTGCCCTCGTAGTCGATGCGCTCCATGCCCTGCACGGCGAACTGGATGCGCACGTGGTCGAGCTGCGTCACGAAGGTCAGCGCCGGTGCCTGCAACAGCCGCTCGGTCTCGGCGGCGTCCACGCCGTAGTCGAACACCAGCCGCCCGGCGTCGTCGTCGACCTCGAGGAGCGCCGTCACGAAGAACGAGGCGCCGGCGTGCGCCGTGACGAGGGCGTGGCGCGCGACGAGGGCGCGGAGCAGGCTCGCGATCTCCAGCGCGCCGCGCACCTGGTAGCGATCGTCGTGCGCCGACAGCACCGCGACCTGCGGCGGCGCGTCGTGGTGGCCGTCCCTCACGGCTCGGTCCCCAGCCGCACCGCGTTGCCGTGGTCGACGCGCGCGAGCCACGCGATCAGCTCGGCCACCGCGACGTACAGGGCAGGGGGGATGCGCTCGTCGAGGTCGACCTGCATCAGCAGTGCGACCAGCTCGCGGGAGTCGTGGACGAAGACGCCGGCCTCCTGGGCGCGGCGCACGATCTCGTCGGCGACGAGGCCGCGGCCCTTGGCGACGACGACCGGTGCCGCGTCGCCGTCGGCGTAGCGCAGCGCGACCGCCGTGCGCGGGGCGTCGGGGGCGGGACCGGGCTGCATCGCGGCACTTCCGTCTCAGCCGGCCACGGCGAAGGCGTCGAGCGCGATGCGCGACTCGGCCAGTGCCGCGGCGAGCGCGCCGCGCGACTCGGCGAGCCGCGCCTGCGCCTCGGCGGCCGCGGCGCGCAGCGCCACGTCCAGCGTCTCGCCGCGCATCGCCACCGTTGCCGACACCGGCCCCAGCGACGGCAAGTCGAGCACGACCGTGGCCCGCCACGTCGGCAGGCACGGGCGATCGCCGCCGTCCCGGGCGTCGTCCCCGGTCGGCGAGCGCTCCTCCAGCGTGATCGTGGCGTGCTGGTGCGGCCACAGCTCGCCGGTCCACACCAGCGCACGCGCGTCGAGCGCGTCGAGCTGGCGGGTCAGCAGCGCGACGGCCGGCTCGGGGAGGGGGGCGTTGCGCAGCGCCTCGGCGCCGCCGGCATCGCCGGACGTTCGCCACTGCGCCTGCGGCTCGCGGGCGAGCGCGGCGGCGGGATACTCGCGCCGCGTCCAGCGCGCGAGGTGCGCTTCGTAGAACAGCCCGCTGTCCGCGACCGACCGTGCCAGCGCGCGCGCGACGTCGATCGCGCTCGCGCGCGCCGTGCCCGCGAGCGGCAGCGGCGCCTCGATGCGCGCCGACGGCGGTTCCGCGCTGCGCTGTCCCTTCAGCGCGACGGCGACGAGCGCCCCCGCCCGCGTCAGGTCGAGCGAGGCGCTGGGGGAGCCGGCGTCGGCGCGCGCGGCAGGAAGGGGCGCGTCGCGGGCGACGGCCGCAGGCACGACACGCGAGGCCGCTGCCGCATCGGCGCGGGTGGCCGCGGCCGCGACGCCGCGGCGGTCGTCGTGACGCAGCTGCGCGGCGACCTGCGCCTCGCCGTCGCCGGCGATGCGCCGGACGTGGGCGATGCGCTCGACGGGGCCCGCCGCGCCGTCCACGCCGCCCTGCTGCCGGATCGACCGCAACAGCGCCGAGAGCGTGGCGAGGTTGACCATGGGGGCACGCCTCGGACGCGGCTGCGATCGGGCGCGGTCAGCCGCCGCGCGGCGCGCCGCGGGCCGGTGCGAGCAGGCCGGCGTCGAGGCGCGCGAGCGAAGGCTCGGTGTAGCGGCGGATCGCCGCGTCGTCGGCGAGCACGCGGCGCAGGATCGCGAAGCGCTGCCGGCGGCCGTCGGGACCGAGGCGCTGCTCGGGGTCGCCGTACGCCTGCAGGCGCTCGATGACGAGCCCGCAGATGCGCTCGGCCGCCGCCAGCGACTCCCAGTCGGCGTGGCGCGCCGCGTCGACCATCGTGCGCGACAGGCGCGCGATCGCTTCGTAGCACTCGAGGATGGTCTGTTGCGTGGCGTGCGCGTTCATGCGGTGGCGAGGCGGACGTTGGGGGCGGGCGCCGCGGCGGGAGCGTCGATCGAGGCCCACGCGCCGCGCAGCTCCGCGAGCAGGGCCGTCACCTCGTCGAGCGCGGCGGCGTCGTTGTTCGCGCCGGCGAGCAGGAGCCGCCGGCACATGTAGGCGTAGAGCTCGGCCAGGTGCGCGGCGATCTCGCCGCCGGCCGGATCGAGGCAGGCCCGCAGGCCCTCGTCGACGATCGCGATCGCCCGCGTGAGCGCGCGCCCCTTGTCCGCGATGCGTCCTGCCGCGAGGTGCCCGCGCGCCTGCGCGATCGCGTCCAGCGCGCCGTCGTAGAGCATGACGATCAGCTGGTGCGGACTCGCGGCGGCGACGCCGGTCTCCACACCGATCTGCGAGTAGGCCTGCGCGGCACGGCTTGCGAACATGGTCGTCGGGTGCGTAGGGGGACATTCCGTTTATCGGCCGCGGCGCCGGCGGATTGAGGCCGCGCCGGGCCGTCAGTCGTCGTCCCGGATCTTCGGCAGGTTCGCGAGCTGCTGCGTCAGGTAAGTGCTCGTCGCCGACAGCGACGCGATCGTCGTGTCGAGCGCGCGGTACTGGCGCAGGTACGCTGCCTCGACGCGTTCGAGCCGGGCCTCGAGGTCGGCCTTGCGGCGGTCGAGCGCGTTGATGCTGGTCTGCGTGCCCTCGGCGCGCGTGGCGAACACCCCGTCGCCGGCCAGCAGGCCGGCGAGCAGGGGCTCGAGCAGCGCGCCGATCCCGCGCGTGACCCGCACGCTGCCGCGCGCGCCGAGCGCGCCGCCCTCGATCGTCAGCCGGAGGCCCTCGACCGCGCTGCCCGCGGCGCCCGTCAGCGTCCTGCCGCTGCCCAGCGCCGCGAGGCCGCCGATCGTGCCCGCGACGTCGGTGCCGGTGGTGGCGACGGGTGCGCCGCCGACCAGCGTCGCCGCCGCGCTGCCGCTGAACGCGACGGCGGACGCCGAGCCGAAGCGGTTCGACGTGACCGTCAGCACGCCGCCGGACTCGCTCACGCTCACGCTGCTGCCGGCGTCCTTCAGCGCCTGGGCGCCGTTGAGCCGGCCGGCGAGCTCCGCCGCGAGCTCGGCGGCGGTCGCGTAGGTCTTCGCCGCCAGCACGACGCTGACGCTCACGCCGTCGATGACCGCGGTGAGCGCGTCGTTGACCCCCGCCGTGATCGTGAGCCCGGCCGCCGCCGAGCCGGCGAGCGTGCCGCGCGAGGCGAGCTGCGTCACCGTCACCGCGTGCGTGCCCGGCTGCGTCTTCGCACCGGCGCCCGCGAAGGCGACCAGCGCGTCGTCGGTGGTGCCGAGCGCCGCGAACAGCCGCTCGACCCCGGCGGCATCGGCGGCGAGCGTCGCGGCGAACTTCGCGGCGTCGAAGGTCAGCGTCCCGTCGACGGCGCTGCGGATCCCGGCCTGCGCGAGCGACGCCACGCCGGACGGATCGGTGGCCGCCAGCCCGCCGCCGACGATCTCGCGCAGACGCGACTGGATCTGGCGCACCGACGGATCGCCGGTGAGCACGGAGCCCTGCTTCTTCTGCGGATCGAACTTCGTCAGGCCCTGGATCGTCCGCTGCACGTCGTTGTAGGCCTTGACGAACGCTTCGACGGCGGCGGTCGCCTCGCCGGCCGACGGGGTGACGGCGAGCGTCGCCGGCGCGCCGGCGTTGGTCTTCGCAAGCGTGAGCGTCACGCCGGCGATGGCGTCCGCCACGACGTTGGTGGGCTTGGTCACCGTGATGCCGTCGACGATCACCGTCGCGTTGCGGGCCTCGACCGTCTGCGTCATGTTGCGCCCGGCACCCGCGCTCGCCGCGGGATCGTAGGCGAGCTGCGACAGCCCCGCGGCGTCGAGCGCGTTGCCGTCGTCGTCGGCGACGTCCACCTTGAGGCTCATGGCCGCGCCGCTCGACGACGCGAACACCAGCCGCTTGCCGGCGGCGCTGCCGTCGTCGACGATCGTGGCGGTCACCCCGATCTTCGCGGCGTTCACGGCATCGCGGATGCCGGCGAGCGACGACTGGCCGGGCGCGATGGTCACGGTGCCGGTCGCCGCGGCGTCGTTCGGCGTGAACGTGCCGCCCGACCAGGTCCCGAAGCGGAACGTGAGCGTGCCGCTGCCCACGGCGTCCGCCGACGACGCGAAGCCGCCGGAGGCGATGCGGTGCGCCTGCGCGAGCGAGGTGACCTCGATGGAGTGGCTGCCCGCGAACGCGCCGGTGCCCGCCGCGACGCTGGCCACGCCCTCGTCGGACAGCGTCGCGCTCATCGCGCGGAAGGCGCTGCCCGCCGTCAGGCCCGCGAGCGCGCCCTGCAGCGCGGACAGCGCGCCCTTGAGCACCCCGTAGGCCGAGAGCTTCGCCTGGAAGGCGCCCTGCTGGCGTGCGATCGCCTCCAGCGGGCGCCGCTCCACGGCCATGAGCTTCTCGACGATGGCGTTGACGTCGAGCCCCGAGCCGATGCCGGGCGATGCGAGCGGGGAGAGGGCCATCGTCGGGTCCTGGGCTGGGGCGCGGCGCCGGCGCGTCAGGCGCGCGCGCGCACGAGCAGGGCTTCCATGCGGTCGAGCGCCCGGGCGATCGCCAGCATCTCGGGCGAGGGCACCTGGCGCAGCACGTTCTGGCTCTGCCGGTCGACGAGGCGCACGATCACCTGCCCGAGGTCGGGATCGACCTCGAACTGCAGGGCCGGTGCCACGACCGACATCTGGCGGTTCGCCTTGGCGACGGCCTGTTCGACCGCGGCGCGCGACACCGCGCCGGCGTCGCCGGCGGGCGCATCCGCGAGCGCCTCGTCGGCCACGCGCCCGGGCGCGGCGTCGGCGCGCGTGCCGGGCGTCGGGGGCGCCGCCGTCGCGAGCGGCGCGAGCGTCGGGAGGATCCTCATGGCGGTCTACCTCCGCAATGGAGACCCCGGCCGGGCCCGGGAGGACACGGCCGGGGCGCGGACCACGTCCGTCCTAGCCGCGGAGGAGCGTGAGGACGTTGTTGGGCAGCGCATTGGCCTGGGCGAGCATCGCCGTGCCGGCCTGCTGCAGGATCTGGGCGCGGGTGAGGTTGGCGGTTTCAGCCGCGAAGTCCGCGTCCTGGATCCGGCTGCGCGACGCCGACAGGTTCTCGGCGGCGGTCTGCAGGTTGGTCACGACCGACTGGAAGCGGTTCTGGACCGCACCCAGCGTCGCGCGCGTGCTGTTCACCGTCGACAGCGCGCTGTCGGCGAGCTGGATCGCGAGCTGCGCGTTCGCGTAGTTCGACACGTCGAGGCCGGCGATGCCGGTGGTCGTCGTCACGGTGCCGACCGAGCCGTTGGCCCAGCCCGCGACCGTCGCGCTGTTCGTCGTGCCCGCGAAGGTGATCGCGGCTGCGCTCGTCAGCGTGATCTGGCCGGTCGCCGTGTTGTACACGGCGCCCACGCCGGTCTGCGCGGCGACGTTGTTGATCGCGTTGACCAGCTGGCCGGCGCGCTCGGCGGCGCTGCTCGCCGCCCCGACCGCGCCGATGTCCACGCCGTTGATCGTCACGCCGCCGGCCGCGATCGCGGTGCCGAAGCCGGTCAGCGACGAGGCCGCGACCGACAGCGCCGCACCGCTCGCCTGCGACACGGAGCCGATCGCCGCGACGTTCGCGTCGGTGATCGACGAGACCGTGATCGACTCGCCGGCGTTGGCGCCGACCTGGAACACCGCGCCGGCGAAGCTGCCGTCGAGGAGCTTCACGCCGTTGAACGACGTCTGGTTGGCCACGCGGTCGATTTCGTTCAGCAGCTGGCCGACTTCCACCTGCAGGGCGGCGCGGTCGGACGCGCTGTTGGTCGCGTTGCTCGACTGCACGGCCAGCTCGCGGATGCGCTGCAGGTTGTTGCCGATCTCCGACAGCGCGCCCTCGGCGGTCTGCGCCAGCGAGATGCCGTCGTTCGCGTTGCGCGCCGCCTGGTTGAGGCCGCGGATCTGCGCCGTGAAGCGCTCGCTGATCGCGAGGCCGGCCGCGTCGTCCTTCGCGCTGTTGATGCGGAGGCCGGACGACAGGCGCTGCAGCGACACGTTGAGCGCGTTCTGCGACGCGTTCAGGTTGCGCTGCGCGTTCAGCGAAGCGATGTTCGTGTTGATGACTTGAGGCATGAGCGTCTCCTTGGAAGAGGTTGCGGCGTCAGTCCGCCGATGACTAGCTGCCCCTTGTCGATCGGAACGCACCGAGCAGCGCCGTCAGGGGCGTTATCGGAAGGCGTCGCGCAAAACTTTAAGGCGCGCGGCGCCACGCCCGGACCGTCGGCAGCGGCACGCGCCCACATCCGCCGTCGCCTCATCCGCGGCCGACTCTACCCGGGCCGCACGCGCGCAAAGCCGCGAGGAGGCGGGGCATTTCCCGCCTCCTCGCGTGGTGTACAACCAGATCAGCGCTGGAAAAACTCGTGCCGTGCCGCGTCAGTCGCTCGTGCCGGTTTTCGTCCGGGACCGGTGCGCCGGCGCGGCGCGAGGGCCGTCGTGCACGTTCGTCGGCCGGCGCGGCGTCATAGCGAAACCCCTGCCGGAACCGGCAGTTGTGACCGTTCGTCGGTGCCGCCTGACGCTGCGCGGCAGCTATGCCATTGGCATATCCTGCAAGGCGGCGCCTACACGCGATCGCGTGCGTCGCCGTCACGACCTCGGGGTGCGTCGCCCTTCAGAGCCCCTAACTCCGCGGAACAAGATGCCTCCGACGCGTCGCGGAAAGCGGCGTGCGACCCAGACAGGACAGGAGTACGACATGAACACCGACCGACTGCTCGCCGAGATCCGGGAGGCGAATCTCGCCTACCTCGTGCTCGCCCAGCACCTGATCCGGCAGGACCGTGCCGAGGCGCTCTACCGGCTGGGCATCAGCGAGGACGTCGCCGCCATCCTCGACGGGCTGTCCACCTCGCAACTCCTGAAGATCGCGGCGTCGAACATGCTGATGTGCCGCTTCCGCTTCGACGACCAGGTCGTCTGGAAGCTGCTGGTCAGCCACGCGCGCGAGCGCGGCACGGGCGGTGTCCACGCCGCGATCCTGATGGCCGACGCCGTCCCCGAGGGTGCGTGACATGAATCGCCCACGCTGCCTGCGGTCGCGGCCCCCGGGCGCGGCGAGCCGCCTCCGCGCAGTCCCGCGGGGGACCTGACATGCGCGGCAAGAGCGTCGTCGACGACGCGCGCGAGGTCGCGCGCGCCCGGGAGCTGATCGAGCTGGATGCGCGCCTGCAGGTCCTCGAGGCGGAGACGGCGCTCTCCCGCGAGCGCCTGCTGCGCCTGTACAAGGAGCTGCGCGGGCGCTCGCCGCCCAAGGGCATGCTGCCGTTCTCCACCGACTGGTTCGTGACGTGGATGCCGAACATCCACGCGTCGCTGTTCATGGCGATCCACCGCCATCTCGCGCGCACGGCGCGCCTCGACCGCGTCGACCTGCTGACCCGGGCCTACCGGCTCTATCGCGAGCACTGCGCGACCAACGAGCTCGAGCCGGCGCTGTCGCTGACGCGCGCCTGGCGGCTCGTGCGCTTCGTCGAGGCCGGCATGCTGCGCTACGCGAACTGCCGGCGCTGCAGCGGCGCGTTCGTCGTGCGCGACACCGACCTCACGCGCCACTACGTCTGCGGTTGCTGCCAGCCACCGGCGCGCGCGGGCAAGACCAAGGCCGCCGAGGACGCGCTCGTGCCGGCGTAGCGCAGGCGCCCCCGCCGCCCCGGACCCGCGGGTGGCGGCCACGGCCTCAACGCGCCGGACTTCAGGAATCCCCGGACGGTGCCGACATTGCTGGCGTAGGCACCGGGCCGGCCGTCGTCCCTGAAGGGGGCGGCCGGCGGCGGTGCGCGTCCCACCACCTGCGAGCGCGAGCCACGAGGGGCCATGCTGGTCGTCGTCGGATACCTGATCGTCTTCGGGGCCGTGTTCGGGGGCTTCGCGCTCGCCGGCGGCCACCTGATCGCGCTGTTCCAGCCGGTCGAGCTCCTGATCATCGGCGGGGGCGCGCTGGGCGCGTTCGTCACCGCCAACACGCCGAAGTCGCTGAAGGCGACGCTCGCCGCGCTGCCGGGCTGCCTCAAGGGCGCCAAGTACGACAAGAAGCTCTACATGGAGCTGATGAGCCTGCTCTACGAGGTGCTGCAGAAGATCCGCAAGGAAGGCCTGATGTCGATCGAGTCCGAGATCGAGAATCCGGCCAAGAGCCCGATGTTCGCGAAGTACCCGGCGGTGGCCGCCGACCACCACCTCACCGAGTTCATCACCGACTACCTGCGCCTGATGGTCAGCGGCAACATGAACGCGTTCGAGATCGAGAACCTGATGGACCACGAGATCGAGACGCATCACCACGAGGCCGAGGCGCCCGCGCACGCGGTGCAGAAGGTGGCCGACGGACTGCCGGCGTTCGGCATCGTCGCCGCGGTGATGGGCGTCGTGCACACGATGGCGTCGGTCGGCCTGCCGCCGGCGGAGCTCGGCAAGCTGATCGCCGCCGCGCTCGTCGGCACGTTCCTCGGCATCCTGCTCGCCTACGGCGTCGTCGGCCCGATCGCCACGCTGCTCGAGTCGCGCGCCAACGAGTCGACCAAGATCCTCCAGTGCATCAAGGTGACGCTGCTCGCCACGCTCAACGGCTACCCGCCGGCGATCGCGATCGAGTTCGGGCGCAAGGTGCTCTACTCGACCGAGCGGCCGAGCTTCTCGGAGCTCGAGGGGCACGTGAAGCAGGCGAAGCGCTGACCGGGACGCGGTCCGGCCATGTCGGGAGAGTCGAAGCCGCCGATCGTCGTCAAGCGCATCAAGCGCGGCGGCGCCAAGGCGCACGGGGCGGCGTGGAAGATCGCCTACGCGGACTTCGTCACCGCGATGATGGCGTTCTTCCTGCTGATGTGGCTGCTCGGCTCGACGACCAAGGGCGACCTCGAGGGGATCGCGGAGTACTTCAAGAACCCGATCAAGGTGTCGATGCAGGGCGGCTCCGGCAGCGGCGACGCGTCGTCGGTGATCCAGGGCGGGGGCACGGACCTCACGCGCCAGGCGGGACAGGTCAAGAAGGGCGAGACGCCGGCGGAACGCAAGCTCGTCAACCTGCGCGCGGCGCAGGCGGAGCTGGAGCGGCTCGAGCGCGAGCGGCTGTCGGGCCTCAAGAAGCGCATCGAGCTCGCGATCGAGGCCAACCCGACGCTGCGCGGCCTGCGCCACCAGATCCGCGTCGAGCTGACGCCGGACGGCCTGCGCATCCAGGTCATCGACGAGGGCGCGCGGCCGATGTTCGACTCCGGATCGGCGGTGCTGCGCGAGGACATGCGGACGATCCTGCGCTCGCTCGCGCCGATCATCAACGAGCTGCCGAACCGGATCTCGCTGTCCGGCCACACCGACGCGAAGCCGTACGCGGGCGGCGAGCGCGGCTACAGCAACTGGGAGCTGTCTGCCGACCGGGCCAACGCGTCGCGGCGCGAGATCGTGGCCGGCGGGATCGCCGACGACCGGATCATCCGCGTCGTCGGGCAGGGCTCGGCCGTCGTGCTCGAGGGGACGACGGCGGACGATCCGACGAACCGGCGGATCAGCATCACCGTGCTCAACCGCAAGGCGGAGCGCCGCATCCTCGAGCAGCCGGAGCCGGACGTGGCGGCCGCCGCACTGCCGGAGGCCGGTGCGCAGGCGCAGGCCCCGGCGGCCGCGCCACCGCCTGCGCCCGGCGCCGCGCCGCCAGCCGCGCCCCCGCCGTCCGCCGCGCCCGCGCGGTAGCGCCCGCGACGCCCGCGTGCCGCCGCGGCGAACAGGGCGGGAATTCCCCCCCTGATCGTGCCATCGCCGGCGGGGGCCGCCGCGAATAATGGCCTCGTCCCGCGTGGGCGAGTCCATGGCCGACGAGCACGACGTCGAACGAAGTTTCCCGGCAACGCCGCGGCGCCTCGAGCAGGCGCGCGAGCGCGGCCAGGTCGCGCGCTCGCGCGAGATCGCGACGGCCGGCGTGGCGATCGCCGCGGCGGCCGCCTTCGCGCTGTTCGGCCCCGACCTGGGGGCGACGAGCGTCGACCTGGTGCGCAAGAGCCTGACGCTCGGGCGCGCCGACGCGTTCTCGGAGGCGCGCATGGTCGCCGGCCTGGTCGAGCTCGGCGGCGCGGCGCTCGCGGCGCTGATGCCGATCCTGCTGCTGGTCCTCGCGGCGACGCTGATCTCGCCGATGCTGCTGTCGGGGTGGGTGCTGTCGCCGCAGGCGCTGGTGCCCGACTTCAAGCGCCTCGACCCGCGCAGCGGCCTGCGGAACATCTTCTCGACGCACGGCGTCGCCGAGTTGGTGAAGGCGGTCGTCAAGTGCGCGCTGGTCGGCGCCATCGGCTGGTGGACGATCCACGCCGGATGGGACGAGATGCGCGCGCTGTCCGGCCAGTCGCCGGATGCAGGCATCGCGCAGGCCGGCCGGCTGATCACCTTCGCGCTGTTCGCGCTCGCCGGCGGGCTGGCGTTCATCGCGCTCGTCGACGCGCCCTACCAGTACTGGCACTACCACCGCAAGCTCCGCATGTCGCGCGAGGAGGTCCGCCAGGAGCTGCGCGAGATGGAGGGCGACCCGCACCTCAAGGCCCGCATCCGCGCGCTCCAGCGGCAGGCGGCGCGGCGGCGGATGATGGCCGCGGTGCCCGGCGCGACGGTGGTCGTCACCAACCCGACGCACTACGCGGTCGCGCTCGACTGGCGCGAGGGTCGCATGCGCGCCCCGCGCGTCGTCGCCAAGGGCAGCGGTCTCGTCGCCCAGCGCATCCGCGAGGTCGCCGCGGCGCACGGGGTGCCGATCCTCGAGGCGCCGCCGCTCGCGCGCGCGCTGCATCGCCACGTCGAGCTCGACGCCGAGATTCCCGGCACGCTCTTCGCGGCGGTCGCCCAGGTGCTCGCGTGGGTGCACCAGCTCGACGCGTGGCGCGCGGGGCAGGCCTCCGCCGCGCCCCAGGCGCCCGCCGCATTCGACGTGCCGCCGGACCTCGACCCCGGCGCCGGTGCGCACCCGCGGGACGACGACGCGGAGGCTGAACGGTGAGCGCGCTCGCGCTGCGGATGGGCTGGTCGCGCGACTCGCTGGTCGGGCTCGCGGGCCCGCTGCTCGTCGTGCTGATCCTCGGCATGATGGTGCTGCCGCTGCCGCCGCTGCTGCTCGACCTGCTGTTCACGTTCAACATCGCGCTGGCGATGATCGTGCTGCTGGTGTCGATGTACGCGCAGCGCCCGCTCGACTTCGCCGTGTTCCCGACAGTGCTTCTGCTGACGACGCTGATGCGGCTGTCGCTCAACGTGGCCTCGACGCGCGTGGTGCTGATGAACGGCCACACGGGACCGGATGCGGCGGGCAAGGTGATCGAGGCGTTCGGCCACTTCCTCGTCGGCGGCAACTTCGCGGTGGGCCTGGTGGTGTTCACGATCCTGGTGGTGATCAACTTCGTCGTGATCACCAAGGGCGCGGGGCGCATCGCCGAGGTCAGCGCGCGCTTCACGCTGGACGCGATGCCGGGCAAGCAGATGGCGATCGACGCCGACCTCAACGCGGGGCTGATCGGCGAGGACGTCGCCCGCCAGCGCCGCGCCGAGATCGCGGAGGAGAGCGAGTTCTACGGTGCGATGGACGGCGCCTCGAAGTTCGTCCGCGGCGACGCGATCGCCGGCATCCTGATCCTGCTGGTCAACGTCGTGGGCGGCCTGGCGATCGGTGTGCTGCAGCACGACCTGCCGTTCGCGCAGGCCGCGGACAACTACGTGCTGCTGGCCATCGGCGACGGGCTCGTCGCGCAGGTGCCGGCGCTGGTCATCTCGACGGCCGCCGGCCTGGTCGTCTCCCGGGTCGGGAAGGGCGAGGGCACCGGCCAGCAGCTGTTCTCGCAGGTGCTGCGGCAGCCGCAGGCGCTGGCGATGGCCGCGGGGGTCCTAGGCGTGCTCGGACTCGTGCCCGGCATGCCCCACTTCGCGTTCCTGCTGCTCGCCGCCGTGCTCGCCGGTCTCGCCCACTGGGTGGCGCAACGGCGGCGGCACGCCGCCAGCGCCGCGGCGGCGGTGGCGCCACCCGCGCCGGCGTCGGCCGAGAACCCCGAGGTGACCTGGGACGACCTGATGCCCGTCGACGTCCTCGGCCTCGAGGTCGGCTACCGCCTGATCCCGCTCGTGGACAAGGGGCAGGACGGCGAGCTGCTGCGCCGCATCCGCGCCATCCGCCGCAAGTTCGCGCAGGACGTGGGCTTCCTGCCGCCGGCGGTGCACATCCGGGACAACCTCGAGCTGCCGCCGAACGCATACCGCATCACGCTGAAGGGCGTGGCGATCGCGGAAGGGGAGTGCCGCACGGGCATGTTCCTCGCGATCGACCCGGGGCGCGCGAGCGGGCCGATCGCCGGCGGCGTGCCGACGCGCGACCCGGCGTTCGGCCTGCCGGCGCAGTGGATCCCGGCCAGCGAGCGCGAAAGGGCGATGGCGCAGGGCTACACGGTCGTCGACGCCGGCACCGTCGTGGCGACGCACCTGTCCACGATCGTGCACCAGCAGGCCGCGCAGCTCCTCGGCCGCAGCGAGGTGCAGGGGCTGCTCGACCAGGTCGGCAAGTCGATGCCCAGGCTCGTCGAGGAGATCACGCCGAAGCTGCTGCCGCTGGCGACCGTCCAGCGCGTGATGCAGAACCTGCTCGACGAGCGCGTCCCGCTGCGCGACCTGCGCACGATCCTCGAGACGCTGGCCGACCACGCCCCGCGCACGCAGGACGCGAACGAGCTGACCGCGGCAGTGCGCGGCGCTCTGGGGCGCGCGATCGTGCAGCAGCTGTTCGGCAGCGCGCCGGAGCTCGACGTGATCGCGATCGATCCCGAGCTCGAGCGGATGCTCGCGCAGGTGGTCGGCGTGGCGGGCGCGGACGGCGGCGGCCTCGAGCCCGACCTCGCCGAGTCCCTCGCGCGCGAGCTCGCGTCCGCTGCCGCGCAGCAGGAGGCGGCCGGCCAGCCGGCCGTGCTGCTGACCGCCGACCGGCTGCGGCTGCCGCTCGCCCGCCTGATGCGGCGCGCGGCGCCGAACCTCGCCGTGCTCGCGCACGGCGAGATCCCCGATGCGCGGACGCTTCGCGTCGGCGTGACGATTGGAGGCAAACGATGAAGCTCCGCAAGTTCTTCGGACTGACGTCCCGGTCGGTGCTCGAGCAGGTGCGCGCCGAGCTCGGCGCCGACGCGGTGATCGTCGCCAACCACGCGACGCCCGACGGCGTCGAGGTCACGGCGCTCGCCGGCGAGGCGATCGACTCGCTGCTCGCGCGCGACGGTCCCGCGGCCGCGTCCGGCAGCAAGAGCGCCGCGACCCGTCCGGCGTCCGCGCCGGCCGCCGAAGCGGAGCCTCCGCCCGCGGTGCTGCGCCGGCGCACGCCGCCGCCTGCGGTCGACGTTCCGCCCGCCCCGGCGCCTGCCGACCGCGCCGAGGACGCCCACGATCCCGCGCTCGGCGGCCGGGTGATGGCCGAGATGGCCGCGATGCGCGAGGCGATCGAGGAGAAGCTCGCGATGCTCGCGTGGACCGAGACGCTGCGCCGCCGCCCCCTCGCCACGCGGCTGGTGCGCGACCTCCTCGCCGCGGGCTACAGTCCCGCGCTCGCCCGCACCGTGACCGAGCGGCTGCCCGACGACATGAACGCGGCCCAGGCGCGCGACTGGGTCGTCAAGGTCCTGGCGCGCAACCTGCGCTGCCACGACGCGTCCGAGGAGATCGTCGCGCGCGGCGGGATCTACGCGCTCGTCGGACCCACCGGCGTCGGCAAGACGACGACGACGGCCAAGCTCGCCGCGCGCGCCGCCGTGCGCTACGGCGCCAGCCGCCTCGCGCTGATCACCACCGACAGCTTCCGCATCGGCGCGCAGGACCAGCTGCGCATCTACGCGCGCATCCTCGGCGTGGCCGTGCACACGGTGTCCGACCGCCACGACCTCAGGCAGGCGCTCGACGCGGTGGGCGGCCGCCACCTCGTGCTGATCGACACCGTCGGGCTCGGGCAGCGCGATTCGCGCGTCGCCGAGCAGGCGATGCTGCTCGCGCAGCCGCGGGTCCGCCGCATCCTGCTGCTCAACGCGGCCGCGCAGGGCGAGACGCTCGACGAGGTGGTCGACGCGTACTCGCGCCTCCCGGAGGCGCTCGACGGCGAGGCCTCGCCGCTCGCCGGATGCATCGTGACCAAGCAGGACGAGGCCGGGCGCCACGGCACCGCGCTCGACGTGGCGATCCGCCACCGCCTCGCGCTGCACTACGTGACGACGGGCCAGCGCGTTCCCGAGGACCTGTTCGTCCCCGACGCCGATCTCGTGATCCAGCGGTCGCTGCGCGTCGGCTCGCGCGCCTCCGCGTTCGCGCTGGGCGAGGACGACCTGCCGCTCGCGCTCGGCGGCGCGACGCAGGTGCTGCATGCGTGACCAGGCCGCCGGCCTGCGCCGGCTCTTCGCGCGTCGCGCCGCACGGCCGCTGGGTGTCGGCGGCGCCGACACGACGCCCGTCGCGTTCGAGCTGGGGCTCGCCATGGCCGAGCTGGGCACGCGCGTGCTGGTGGTCGACCGCACGCGCGGCGACATCGCCGCACGCCTCGGCTGTCGCGCCCGCTACGAGCTCTCGCACGTGCTGCGCGGCGCGCTGCGGCTGGAGGACGTGCTGCTGCACGGGCCGCACGGCCTGATCGCGCTGCCCGCCGCGCGCGGCCTCGACGAGCTCGCGCTGGCCTCGCTGCACGCCGAGGACGGCTGGCAGGGCCGGCTCGCATCGTGGCTGGCGCAGGGCGGCCACGACGTCGACCTGTGGCTGATCAACGGCCTCCCGCCCGCCGGCCGCGAGGCCGACGTGCTCCTCGCCGTCCGCCCGACGGCGGCCGCGCTCACCAACGCCTACGCGCAGATCAAGGCGCTCGCCACGCTGCGCGGCCAGCGCGCGTTCGGCGTCGTCGTGGACCGCGCCACCACGGACGAGGCGGCGCAGGCGACGTTCGCCGGGCTCGCCGCCACCGCGCGCCGCTTTCTCGCCGCGCAGCTCGCCTACCGCGGCCACGTCCCGGCCGGCGCCTTCGGGCCGCGCCGGCAGGCCTTCCTGCGCCTCGCCCACGCGCTGCTGCCCGCGCCGGCGCACTCCTGACCCGACCATGTACACCGCCTCGGGAACGCTCGACATCGAACAGCGGATCGCGGAGTACGCACCGCTCGTCCGCCGCATGGCACACCACCTCGCGGCGAAGCTGCCCGCGTCCGTGGAGATCGACGACATCATCCAGGCCGGGATGATCGGCCTGATGGACGCGGCGGCGCGCTTCGAGGAGTCGCACGGCTTCCAGTTCGAGACCTTCGCCTCGCAGCGCATCCGCGGTGCGATGCTCGACGAGCTGCGCCAGAACGACTGGCTGCCGCGCAGCCTGCGCAAGACGCTGCGCCGCATCGAGACGTCGATCGCGAAGCTCGAGCAGAGGCTCGGCCGCGCCCCGGGCGAGCGCGAGATCGCCGCCGACCTCGGCGTGTCCCTTCCCGAGTACCACGCGCTGCTGCAGGATGCGCGCGGCTACCAGCTGCTGCACCTCGAGGACTTCACCGGCGACGACGAGGACGCCTTCCTCGACCGCCACTGCCCCGACGAGCGCGAGAACCCCTTCGAGCGCGTCAAGGACGCGCGCTTCCGCGCCTCGCTCGCGGCGGCGATCGACCAGCTGCCGCCGCGCGAGAAGCTGCTGCTCGGCCTTTACTACGAGCAGGAGCTCAACTTCAAGGAGATCGCGGCGGTGCTCGAGGTGTCCGAATCGCGCGTGTGCCAGCTGCACGGCCAGGCGGTCGCGAGGCTCCGGGGCAGGATGACGGAGTGGTAGGCCACAGGGCGGGACGAGCGACGCGGGACGAGCGACGAGGGATGAGGGATGAGGGATGAGGGATGAGGGATGAGGGATGAGGGATGAGGGATGAGGGATGAGGCGGCCGCTCCCCATTCCCCATTCCCCATTCCCCATTCCCCATTCCCCCGTCTCCCGCACCGCGCCCTGCGGAACGCCGCCGCGCTGCCGATATGGTCCGTGAGGCTCGTACCGCACGGACATGGACATACTCAGCATCGTCGGGATCGTCGTCGCGATCGGAACGGTCCTGGCCGGCCAGATTCTCGAGGGCGGCACCGTCGGCTCGCTGCTGCAGGTGGCCGCGTTCCTGATCGTCATCGGCGGCACGGCCGGCGCCGTGATGCTGCAGAACCCGCGCCGGACGTTCGTCGAGGGGGTCAGGCTGGCGGGCTGGATCGTCCGGCCGCCGCAAGCCGACTTCCAGGCGGCCATCGACCGCACCGTCGAATGGGCGCAGCTCGCGCGCCGCGACGGCATGCTGGCGCTCGAGGACCAGCTGGCGAGCGTCCCCGAGGGCTTCGAGCGCAACGGGCTCCAGATGCTGGTCGACGGCTTCGACCCTCCACGCATCCGCGAGGCCCTGGAGGTCGAGATCGCCGCGTGGGAGGACCGCCACCGCGCGGCGGCGAAGGTCTGGGAGTCCGCGGGCGGCTACGCGCCGACGATCGGCATCCTCGGCGCGGTGCTGGGGTTGATCCACGTGATGGAGAACCTGAGCGATCCCGCCAAGCTCGGCAGCGGCATCGCCGTGGCCTTCGTGGCCACCGTCTACGGCGTGGGCGCCGCCAACCTGATCCTGCTGCCGATCGGCAACAAGCTGAAGGCGCTGATCGCGCGCGAGGTCGCGCGGCGCGAACTGGTCGTCGACGGCCTGCTCGGCATCGCCAACGGCGAGAACCCGAAGCTGATCGAGGCGCGCCTCACCGGCTACCTCGCGTAGGACGACATGGCACGGCGCGCGCGAGCGGACGAGCACGAGAACCACGAGCGCTGGCTCGTCTCGTACGCCGACTTCATCACGCTGCTGTTCGCGTTCTTCGTCGTGATGTACGCGATCTCGACGCTCAACGAGGGGAAGTACCGCGTGCTCGCCGACGCGCTGGTGCACGCCTTCCGCAACGACCCCGTGGTCACCGCGCAGAGCACCGGCCTCGCGCCGATCAACCGCACGACGACGGCGCTGCCGCCGCGCCCCGCGCCGCAGCGGCTCGACCCGCTGCGCAGGGAGAAGGCGGCGAAGATGATGGACCTCGCGTCCCGCATCCAGGACGCGCTGCAGCCGCTGGTGCAGAGCGGCCAGGTGCGGCTGACCCAGCTCCCGCACGGCCTCGCCGTCGAGATCAACGCCAGCGTGCTCTTCGCGCCGGGCCAGGCGGCGCTGCAGGCGGAGTCCACGGCGGCGCTCGCGGCGGTCGCGAAGCTGCTCGCCGCCGGCAGCCAGGAGATCCGCGTCGAGGGCCACACCGACAACCTGCCCATCGCCAGCGCCGTGTTCCCGTCGAACTGGGAGCTCTCGTCGGCGCGCGCCTCGTCGGTCGTCCGCCTGTTCCTCGCGACCGGCGTGCCGGCGGCCCGCCTGGTGGCGGTCGGCTACGCGGACAACAAGCCGGTCGAGGGCAACGACACGCTCGAAGGGCGCGCGCGCAACCGCCGCGTGACGCTGATGATCCTCGAGGACCTGACGGGGACGCAGCGGCCGGCGCCGGCGCACGACGCCGCCCCGGTGGAGCCCGCGGCGCCCGCGCTTCCGCGTGACGCGGGCGCCCGCGCGCCCGCCGTGTCGGGCTGACGACACCCTCGGCGCGCGGGGGCCGGGCGGATGCGGTCGCGTGCCGTGCGCGCGGCTCCGCCCGGCCAAGACGACCGCCGACGTCGCGGGCGCGGAGAGCACGAGCGAACCGGAGACCGCGCTCGCCGGGGTGCACGGCGAGCCCGCGGACGGGGACGGTGCGGCACGATGACCCGGGCGGATGCCGGGGCCGGGCGGTGGTCAGGCGGTGGGCAGCCGCGCCCCGGGGGACGTCCAAGCGCGGCGGCGCGCGCCGCGGGGTGGGAGACTAGACGGCGAGCCGCGTGCCGCCGAGGTCCTGCCGGCGCGCGCGCCCGTCGGCGCCGTAGACGGACGGGACGCCCGCCGCCTGGAGCAGCGCCCCGAGCGCCGCGTCGAAGTGCCAGCGCTGGCGCGCCGCGAGGCGCCCGTTGATCTCGTTCTGGCGCTTGCTCTCGAGCGCGAGGTCGGCGAGCGTCTTCCAGGCCGCGGCCGCGCGGTCCGGGTGGGCGGCGGTGGCGAGCCACGCCTTCACGCCGGCGCCCGAGTCGACGAGGCCTGCCCGGCGCAGGGCCTCGCTGCGCTGGCGCGCGAGCGCCTGCAGCGCCGACACCTGCTGGAGCTTCGCCGTGGTGAGCGTCGACAGCGAGTCGACGTCGGCGCTGCGCAGCGCTTCGGCTTCCGCGGCCAGCAGCTTGTGCAGCGCCCGGAAGCCGGCGATCTCGACGCGCAGCGCCTCCTCGACGTCGACCGGCGCGGGATGCGGCGTCATCACGACCGGCGCTGCATCAGCGCGAGCGCGCTGGCGAGCATCCGGTCCGCGACCACCTGGGCGTCGACCGTGAGCTTGCCCTCGACGATCGCCTGCTTGATCGCTTCGACGCGCGCGCGGTCGAAGCCCGGCTCGGCGATCAGGCTGGAGCCGAGCGCGGCGACCTGCGCGGCCAGCGCCGACAGATCCACGCGGTCGCCCGCCTGCGGGGCGGGTCCCTGCGTGCCGGCCGGCCGGCCCTGCGTGCGGTCCGCCGGCGCGGCGTCGGCGCCGGAGCGCAGGGCGTCGAGCGGGGAGGGATTGATCTTCATGGCGTGCTCCCGGTCCTGGCACCGCCCCGCCGTGACCCGGAGGAGGGCAGGCGGCCTGACGGCGCATGACCCCCTATCGGCGGGTGCGCCGGAAACTTGAGGGCCGGGGTGACGGACCGCGTCATCACCTGACCACCACAATGAAGCCGGGGCGGGCGATGCCGGTCAGCACCCGGCCGGAGGCCGTGGCGACGCGGACCGCCTGGCCGTCGCCGGCGGCGGACAGCGCCTTGCCGTCGGTGCTGACGGCGAAGCCCGCGCCGTCGACGATCACCTTCACCGGGTCGCCGGCGGCCATGACCGGCGGCGCGCGCAGCAGGTCGCGGCGCAGCGGCTCGCCGGCGGCGATCGCCCGCGCGGTCACCGTTCCGGCGAGGCTCTCGTCCGCGCCGATCGCCTGCCCGCGCAGACGCGTGAGGTCGACCCGCTCGACGCGGACGTCGTCGGGCTCCACCGCAACGCCGCGTCCGAGCGGACGGGCGGCGACCTGCACCGGCGCGAACACGCGCACTTCGATGGGGACGTAGACGGTCCAGTTCGCGCCCTCCACGCAGCGCACCCCCAGCGACGCGCGGCCCCACAGGCGCGCGTTCGGGGGGATGAACGGCTCGGTGCGCGCGCACGGGGCGAGGGCGAGCCGCGGGTCCGGCTCGCCGACGACGACCTCGATGTCGCCGCCGCCGGGCAGCGGCTGGCGGTCGAGGAACACGCGGGCGTCGCGCGCGACGTCGGCCGGGGTGGCCGCGGCGGCGTGCGCCCCGGGGGCGAAGACCAGCGCGGCGGCGAGCGCGGGCAGCCACGGGAGGAGGCTCAGGATCGTCATGGCGGCGATCCTACGCGCGCGACAAGGGGCGGGGTGCCGCGAACTGCGGCGGATTTGGACCCCTGCTCGACCGATCGAGCGGGGCGCGGCGGCCGAATAATCGGCGCCACCGATCCGCAGTGGATCCCGACGCCATGATCGACCGCCTCGACGAGATGCTCCGCTTCCACGCGACCGCGCTCGAACTGCGCGGCGAGCGCCAGTCGCTGCTCGCGGCCAACATCGCCAACGCCGACACGCCGAACTACAAGGCCGTCGACTTCGACTTCGCGCGGGCGCTCGCCGAGGCGACGCGCGCGCGGGCCGCGGGCGCGCCGGCCAGCGCGCCGGCGGTGCTCTACCGCCAGCCGTCGCAGCCTTCGCTGGACGGCAACTCGGTCGAGATGGACGCCGAGCGCGCGCAGTTCGTCGACAACACGGTGCGCTACGAGGCGGCGCTGCGCTTCCTCAACGGCCAGATCAAGACGCTGCTCGAGGCGCTGCGCCCGTAACCCGGAGACCACGGCCATGCCATCGCTCTTCAACGTCTTCGACATCGCGGCCTCCGCGCTGTCGGCGCAGTCGCAGCGGCTCAACGTCACGGCGAGCAATCTCGCCAACGCCGACAGCGCGGCCGGGCCCGGCGGCGTGCCCTACAGGGCGAAGCAGGTCGTCTTCGAGGCGAAGCCCTCCGCCGAGGGGCTCGCCGCGGTGCGCGTCGCCGGCGTCGTCGAGGACCCGGCCGCGCCGCGCCGCGTCTACGACCCCAAGCACCCGGCCGCCGACGGGCAGGGCTACGTGGCGCTGCCGAACGTCAGCGTCGTCGACGAGATGGTCAACATGCTGTCCGCCTCGCGCTCCTACCAGTCGAGCGTCGAGGTGATGAACACGGCGAAGGGCCTGCTGCTCAAGACCCTCACGCTGGGCCAGTGACCGTTCGCGAGGGCTCCCGATGTCCACCGTTCAAGCCGCCAATGCCGTCGTGCCGGGAACCGGCGCGCCGGCGCCGACCGCCGCCGACGTCGCGCAGGAGGCCTCCGACCGCTTCCTCACGCTGCTGGTCACGCAGCTGCGCAACCAGGACCCGCTGAATCCGCTGGACAACGCGCAGGTCACCACGCAGATGGCGCAGATCAGCACGGTCTCGGGCATCAACAAGCTGAACGAGACGATCGGCGCGCTCGCCGCCTCGTTCGCCGCCGGCCAGTACCTGCAGGCCGTCGGGCTCGTCGGCCACGAGGTCACGATCGCGGGCGACCGCGTCGAGCTCGCCGACGGCAAGGGCGCCTACGGCATGGCGCTGGCCGGCGACGCCGACGCGGTCACCGTCACCATCAAGGACGCCGCCGGGCTCGTGGTGCGCACGATCGACCTCGGGGCGCAGCGCACCGGCGTCGCCCGCTTCGCGTGGGACGGCCGCAACGACGCCGGCGCGGCGCTGCCCGACGGCCAGTACACGATCAGCATCACCGCGACCGCGAAGGGCGAGGCGGTGGCGGTCGATCCGCTCACCATCGCGCAGGTCACCGGCGTCGCGCCGACCGCGGCGGGCACGGTGGTCACGCTGGGCGGCATCGGCAACGTCGCGCTCGCCGACATCCTCCAGATCCACTGACACCGCCAGACCAGGAGCCGCTCATGAGCTTCCAGCAGGGCCTCTCGGGCCTCAACGCCGCCGCCAAGAACCTCGACGCGATCGGCAACAACGTCGCCAACGCCAACACGGTCGGCTTCAAGTCGTCCGGCCTGATCTTCGCGGACGTCTTCGCCGCGTCGATCGGCGCCACCGCGGGCAACAGCATCGGCATCGGCACGACGGTCGCTTCCGTGCAGACGAGCTTCACGCAGGGCAACATCCGCACGACGAGCAACCCGCTCGACATGGCGATCAACGGCAACGGGTTCTTCCGCGTCGACGTCAACGGCGCGGTCAGCTACACGCGCAACGGCCAGTTCCACCTCGACGCCAACGGCTTCATCGTCTCCGCGACCGGCGCGAAGCTCACCGGCTACGGCGTCGACGCGCAGGGCAACATCCTGATCGCGAACCCGTCGCCGCTGCAGATCTCGTCGGCGCAGCTCGCCGCGACGGCGACCACCGCGGGCCAGATCGGCCTCAACCTCGACGCGCGCGAGCCCGTCGTGACCGTGACGCCGTTCAACATCGCCAACTCCGCGACGTACAACAAGGCGACCTCGCTCACGATCTACGACAGCCTCGGCAATGCGCACGCGCTGTCGACCTACTACGTCAAGACCGCGGCCAACACCTGGGACGTCTACGCGGCGGTCGACGGCGTCGCGCTGCCGGCGTCGATCGGCACGCTGAACTTCAACACCAACGGCACGCTGAACACGACGACGACCACGCTGCCGTTCAACCTCGCGCTCCCGATCGGCGGCGGCGCGGTGACGCCGCTCACCATGACGCTCGACTTCACGAACTCGACGCAGTACGGCAGCGGGTTCTCGGTGGACACGCTCGAGCAGGACGGCTTCGCCGCCGGCCAGCTCGCCGGCTACGGCATCGACGACGCCGGCGTGGTGATCGGCCGCTACAGCAACGGCCAGACGCGCGCGATGGGCCAGCTCGTGCTCGCGAGCTTCAAGAACCCGCACGGCCTGCAGCCGCTCGGGAACAACGGCTACGCCGAGACCACCGCCTCGGGACAGCCGATTCCCGGCGTGCCCGGCTCGTCGAACCTCGGGCTCGTGCAGTCGGGCGCCGTCGAGGAGTCGAACGTCGACCTGACGCGCGAGCTCGTCGACATGATCACCGCGCAGCGCGTCTACCAGGCGAACGCGCAGACGATCAAGACGCAGGACCAGGTGCTGAACACCCTGGTGAATCTCCGCTGACCGTGAGACCGGCGACAGGCGATCGGCGATAGGAAAGCGCGCAGCGCAGCGCCCTGTCGCCGGCCCATCGCCCATCGCCCATCGCCCATCGCCCGAGAGACATGGACCGCTACATCTACCTCGCGATGACCGGCGCCCAGCAGCTGCTGCAGCAGCAGGCAGTGGCGGCGTCGAACCTCGCCAACGCGTCGACGAGCGGCTACAAGGCGGAGACGACGGCGTTCCGGGTCGCGCCGCTCGTGGGCGGCGCGGGGATGCCGACGCGCGCCTACGGCGTGACCAGCACGACCGGTGCCGACTTCGCCGCCGGCACGGTGCAGCCGACCGGGCGCGCGCTCGACGTCGCCATCGAGGGCGACGGGTTCCTCGCCGTGCAGGCGCTCGACGGCACCGAGGCGTACACGCGCAACGGCAGCCTCGCGATCTCGCCGGACGGCGAACTGCGCACCCGCGGCGGCCTCGCCGTCGTGGGCGAGGGCGGCCCGATCGTCGTGCCGCCCGACGCGGCGATCGCGATCGGCCGCGACGGCACGGTGTCCGCGACGTCCGAGGCCGACGGCACGAGCACCGTCACCGTCGTCGGCCGCCTCAAGCTCGTCAACCCGCCGACGTCGTCCCTCGCCCGCAGCGGGGACGCGCTGTTCCGGCTGCGCGGCGGCGGTGCGGCGGACGCCGACCCAGCGGTGGTCGTCACCGCCGGCGCCCTCGAGAGCTCCAACGTCAACGCCGTCTCGGCGATGGTCGACATGATCAACCTCGCGCGCCAGTTCGACCTCACCATGAAGCTGCTCCAGCACGCCGACGCGAACGAGCAGCGCGCCACCCAGCTGATCGGCGGCAACGCCGGCTGACCGGCCCCTCCAAGGACACCACGATGATCCGCTCGCTCTGGATTGCCAAGACCGGCCTCGACGCGCAGCAGACGCAGCTCGACGTCATCGCCAACAACCTCGCCAACGTCGGGACCGCCGGGTTCAAGCGCTCGCGCGCGGTCTTCGAGGACCTGCTCTACCAGACGATCCGCCAGCCCGGCGCCCAGTCGTCGCAGCAGACGCAGCTGCCGACGGGGCTCACGCTGGGCACCGGCGTCAAGCCGGTCGCCTCGGAGAAGGTCTTCACGCAGGGCAACCTGCAGCAGACCGGCAACCAGCTCGACCTCGCGATCAACGGCCAGGGCTTCCTGCAGGTGCAGCTGCCCGACGGGTCGACCGCGTACACGCGCGACGGCTCGCTGCACCTCGACAACAACGGCCAGCTCGTCACCTCGTCCGGCTACCCGCTGCAGCCCGCGCTCACGGTACCGGCGAACGCGATCGCGGTCACCGTCGCCCGCGACGGCACGGTCACGGTGACGCAGCCCGGGCAGGCCACGCCCACGCAGGTCGGGACGATCCAGCTCGCCACCTTCATCAACCCGGCGGGGCTGCAGTCGCAGGGCGAGAACCTCTACATCGAGACGGCCTCGTCCGGCGCGCCGACCACCAACACGCCGGGCACCAACGGGCTGGGCACGCTCTCGCAGGGCTACGTCGAGACCTCGAACGTCAACGTCGTCGAGGAGCTCGTCAACATGATCCAGACGCAGCGCGCCTACGAGATCAACTCGAAGGCCGTGCAGACCTCCGACCAGATGCTGCAGCGGCTCTCGCAGCTGTAGGCTCATGACGTCCATCGCCCGTCTCGCCGCCGCGGCGGCGCTCGCCCTCGCCGCCGGCTGCACGTCGAACCCGATGCGCGTCGTCGAGGTTCACCAGCCCGTGACGGTGCGGCCGTCGCCGCCGACGGTCGCCGCGGCGGCGCCCGCGAACGGCGCGATCTTCCAGCCGCAGGCCATCTCCCACGTCCGCTACGTGCCGCTGTTCGAGGATCCGCGCGCACGCAACGTCGGCGACACGCTGACCGTGCAGATCAACGAGAAGCTGAACGCGCAGAAGAGCGCGCAGTCCGCCGCCGACCGCAAGGGCGGCATGAGCTTCGTCGTGCCGGAGATCCAGCTCGGCACGCGGTCCTATCCGGGCGGCAAGATCCAGGCGGACAGCAAGAACGCGTTCGAGGGCAGCGGCGACTCCGCGGCGAACAACCTCTTCACGGGCACCATCGCGGTCACCGTCATCGACGTGCTGCCGAACGGCAACCTGCTCGTCGCCGGCGAGAAGCAGATCGGCATCAACCAGGGGTCCGAGTTCGTGCGCCTCTCCGGCGTGGTCAACCCGCGCTTCATCCTGGCCGGCAACATCGTGTCGTCGACGACGATCGCCGACGCGCGGCTCGAGTACCGGGGGACCGGCTACATCGACGAGGCGCAGACGATGGGCTGGCTGTCGCGCGTCTTCATGAGCGTCATGCCGTTCTGACATGCCGATGCGAAACGCACAGGCAGCGCTCGTGCCGATGCGCAAGGTTCCCGCCGTGCGTTTCGCATCGGGACGAAAGCCAGCGCGCGAGGCGTGCGGCATCCGGCTTCGCCCGGTCGTTCGGAGGACGATGTGATGCAGGGCAACCGATGGGGCGAAGGGGTCCGTGGCGCCTTGCTGGCGGCCGTCCTGCTGGCGTGCGCGCTCGCGCTCGGCGCCGCGCGCGCCGAGCGGCTCAAGGACCTCGTCGACGTGCAGGGCGCGCGTCCCAACCAGCTGATCGGCTACGGGCTCGTCGTGGGCCTGGACGGCACCGGCGACCAGACCACGCAGACGCCGTTCACCACGCAGTCGCTGCAGTCGATGCTCGCGCAGCTCGGCATCAACCTGCCGCCGGGCAATTCGAACCTGCAGCTGAAGAACGTGGCCGCGGTCATGGTCACCGCGCGCCTGCCCCCGTTCGCGCAGCCGGGCCAGCTCGTGGACGTGACGGTGAGCTCGCTGGGCAACGCGAAGAGCCTGCGCGGCGGCACGCTGCTGCTGACGCCGCTCAAGGGCGCCGACGGCCAGGTCTACGCCATGGCGCAGGGCAACGTCGCCATCGCGGGCGCAGGCGCGTCCGCCGGCGGCAGCTCCACGCAGGTCAACCAGCTCAACGCGGGCCGCGTCCCCGGCGGGGCGACCGTCGAGCGCAGCGTGCCCGCGGTCCTCGGGGGCGGCGACAGCCTGCAGGTCGAGCTCCGCCACAGCGACTTCGGCGTCGCGCGCTCGGTGGTGCAGGCGGTCAACGCGCGCTTCGGCGCGGACGTCGCCAGCGCCGTCGACGGCCGCGTCATCCGCATCCGCGCGCCGGCGGGCAACGATGCCCGCGTCGCGTTCCTCGCCGCGCTGGAGGACGTCGAAGTGGAGCTCGCGGCGCCCGCCGCCCGGGTGATCATCAACGCACGCACCGGCTCCATCGTGATGAACCAGTCGGTCGCGCTGGAGGCGTGCGCGGTCGCGCACGGCAACCTGACGGTGACGATCGCCAGCGAGCCGGTCGTCGTGCAGCCGGCACCGTTCGCCTCCGGGCGAACGGTCGTCACCGAGCGCGCCGACGTGCAGCTCAAGCAGGAGGGCACCGGGCTGGTCGCGCTGCCGGCCGGCGCGCGGCTCGCCGACGTGGTGAAGGCGCTCAACATGCTCGGCGCCTCGCCGGCCGACCTGCTCGCGATCCTGCAGGCGATGAAGTCGGCCGGGGCGCTGCGGGCCGAGCTGGAGATCATCTGATGCTGGCCGGACCCGACGCCGCGCAGGCGCTCGCCCTCGACGCGAAGGCGCTGTCGGGGCTGAAGCGCGAGGCGCACGCCAATCCCGCGCAGGCGCTGGCGAAGGCCGCCGGGCAGTTCGAGGCGATGTTCCTGCAGATGGTGCTGAAGCAGATGCGCGAAACGCTGCCGCGCGACGGGCCGCTCGACTCCGACGCGATGCGCACCTACACGTCGATGTTCGACCAGCAGATCGCGCAGCAGCTCGCCGGCCGCGGGCTGGGCCTGCGCGAGGCGATCGAGCGCCAGCTCGCGCGGGCGCTGCCGCCCGCGCCCGGGACGGCCGACGCCCGCGCTGCGCCGACGCCCCCGGCAGGACCGCCGCCGGCCGTCCCCGGGGCACCCGACGCGCTGCGGCGGATCGGCGCGCGCATCGAGGGATCGCTCCGCGACGCGCCGGCCGCGCGCTCGCCGCCTGCGCCCGCCGCCACCACGCGCGTCGAGAGCTTCGTCGCGCGCGTGCGGCCCTACGCGGAAGCGGCCGCGGCCGCGAGCGGCATCCCGGCCCCGCTGCTGATCGCGCAGGCCGGCCTCGAGACGGGCTGGGGACGAAGCCAGCCGCGTACCGCTGACGGCGCTGTGAGCCACAACCTGTTCGGCATCAAGGCCGGCGGCCGCTGGACCGGCGCCTCGGTCGCCGCGACGACGACCGAGTACGTCCGGGGGATCGCGGTGCGCACCGTCGAGCGCTTCCGCGCGTACGCCTCGCCGCTGGACGCGTTCCGCGACTTCGCGCGCCTGCTCTCCGGCGAGCGCTACGCGCAGGCGAGGGCGAGCGCCCAGGCGCACGACGGCGCCGCGTATGCCCGCCACCTGCAGCAGGCCGGCTACGCGACCGATCCGCGCTACGCGGACAAACTGACCCGGGCGATCGGCATGGTGCATCGCCAGCTCGCCGTCCCGGCGGCGGTCGGCGCCGGCGCGCCGGCGGCGCCGGCGCCCGCAGGTATTCAAGTTCCCTCCGCCGCCGCCGATAAGCCGTACGACCGCACCGCGAGCTGACGAGGCCCCCGAACGATCGCCGACCCATGGCCAACAGCATCTACAGCATTGGCCTCTCCGGGCTCGCCGCAGCGCAGGCGGGGCTGGCCACGACCGGCCACAACATCGCCAACGTCAACACGCCCGGCTACTCCCGCCAGGAGCTGCTGCAGCTGGCGCGCTTCCCGCTGTTCAACGGCGGCAGCTTCTTCGGGCAGGGCGTCGACGTCACCACCGTGCGCCGGGTGTACAGCGACTACCTCGCCGCGCAGGTGCTGTCCACGCGCACGCAGTCGGCGCGCTTCGACGCGCTCGCCACCGAGCTCTCGCAGCTGGACAACCTGTTCGGCGACCCCGCCGCGGGCCTGTCGCCGGCGCTCGCGGAGTTCTTCTCCGGCGTCAACACCGTCGCGGCGCACCCCGCGGACGGCCCGGCGCGCCAGTCGATGCTCTCCGCGGCCAGCGCGCTGGTCGCGCGCTTCCGGCAGATCGACGACCAGATGGCCGGGCTGCGCGCGGCCGCGGACGACCAGATCCGCGCGGGCGTCGACGCGATCAACGGTCTCGTCGCGCAGATCGCGGGCCTCAACCGCCGCATCGCCGAGGTGACCGGCGCGACCGCCGGGCAGCAGCCGCCCAACGACCTGCTCGACCAGCGCGACCTCCTGGTCGGCAAGCTCAACGACCTGATCGGCGCCAGCGTCGTCGTCCAGGAGGACGGCTCGTACAACGTGTTCCTGCGCAGCGGCCAGGCGCTGGTGATCGGTCAGGAGTCGTTCCGCCTGCAGGCGCTGCCCGACGCCCGCGACCCGCGGAAGCTGGAGATCGCGCTCGACCTCGGCGGCGGCGGAGCGCTGCGCCTGCGCGTCGAGGACGTCGCGGGCGGCCGGCTCGCGGGGGTCGTCGCGTACCGCGACGGCACGCTGACGCAGGCGCAGAACGAGCTCGGCCGTCTCGCCGCGGTGCTGGCCGAGAAGTTCAACGCGCAGCACCGGCTCGGGCTCGACCGCAACGGGGCGCCGGGGGGCGACGTCTTCTCGTCGCCGGTCCCCGTCGCCTCCGCCGCGACCACGAACACCGGCAGCGCCACGCTGTCGGCCGCGATCGCGGACGCCGGCGCGCTGACCGCCAGCGACTACGAGCTGCGCTACGACGGCGCCCAGTGGACGCTGACGCGGCTGGCCGACAACACGACGCAGACGTTCGCCACGCTTCCGCAGACGGTCGACGGCGTCACCTTCGCCGTCGCCTCGGGGACCGCCGCCGCCGGCGACAGCTTCCTGGTCCAGCCCACGCGCTACGCGGCGCGCGACCTCGCGCTGCTGATCAGCGATCCGGCGAAGGTCGCCGCAGCGGCGCCGATCCGCACGGCCGCGGGCGGCGCCAACAGCGGGAGCGGATCCATCTCGGCCGGCAGCGTGACTGCCGCGTATCTCGCCGCGCCGCTGGCCGGCCCGCTCACGCTGACCTTCGCCGCCGGCACGAACACGCTGTCCGGCTTTCCGCCGGCGCAGCCGGTGACGGTCACCGTCAACGGATCGTCGACCACCTATCCCGCCGGCGCGCCGGTGCCGTTCACCGCGGGCGCGACCGTCGCCTTCGGCGGCATCGAGTTCACGGTGTCGGGGACGCCGGCGGACGGCGACACCTTCGACGTGCTGCCCAATGCCAACGCCGCCGGCGACAACCGCAACGCCCAGGCGCTCGCCGCGCTGGCCTCGCAGAGCCTCGTCCTCGGCGGCGCGACGCTCGGCGGCGCGCTGGGGCAGCTGACGGCGCGGATCGGGAGCGCGACGCAGGAGGCGCGCTTCGAGCGCGATGCGCAGGCCACGCTGTACCGCCAGACCGACCGCGCGCTGCAGTCGATGGCGGGCGTCAATCTCGACGAGGAGGCGGCGAACCTGCAGCGCTACCAGCAGGCCTACCAGGCCGCCGGCGAGGTGATGCGCATCGCCGGCTCGCTGTTCGACACGATCCTCGCGATCGGCCGCTGACCATGCGCGTCACCACGCCGCTCCTCCACGCGCTGGGCATCGATGCGATCGCGCGCCAGCAGGAGGCGCTGCTGCGCACGCAGCAGCAGATCGCCTCCGGCCGGCGCATCCTCGTGCCGTCCGACGACCCGATCGCCGCCGCGCAGGCCATGGCCGTGCTCGACGCGAAGGCGCGCACGACGCAGTACCAGGCGAACATCGGCGCCGCCGGCGACGCCCTCGGCTATGCCGAAGGCGTCCTCGCGCAGGTCACCGAGGTGCTGCAGGCGGCGCGCACGCTGGCCGTCAACGGCGGGGCGGCGACGCTGTCCGACGCCGACCGCCGCTCGCTGGCGGGCGAGCTGCGCTCGCAGCTCGACCACCTCGTCGGGCTCGCGAACAGCCGCGACGGCAACGGCGCGTACCTCTTCGCCGGCTTCGCGACGGCCACGCAGCCGTTCGCGCGCGGCGCCGGCGGCGTCGCCTACTTCGGCGACCAGGGCGAGCGGATGCTGGAGGTGTCGCCCGGGCGCAACCTGGCGGTCAGCACGAGCGGCGACGCCGTGTTCATGAGCATCCGCACCGGCAACGGCACGTTCACGGCGGTCCCCGCGCCGACGAACGCCGGGGCGGGCACGATCGACGCCGGGCGCGTCGTCGACCCGGCCGCGCTCACCGGGCACAGCTACCGCCTGCAGTTCAGCGTCGTCGGCGGGGTCACGACCTTCGACGTCGTCGACGTCACGTCGGCGACGATCGTCTCCGCCGGCAACGCGTACGCACCCGGCACGGCGATCGACGTGGACGGCATGCAGGTCACGGTCGGCGGCGCACCCGCCAACGGCGACAGCTTCACGCTCGCCCCGTCGTCGGCACAGAGCGTGTTCACGACGTTCGACCAGCTGATCGCCGCGCTCGAGGCGCCGGCGGGCTCGCCGGCCGCGCGGGCGGCGCTGGCCAACGGGCTCACCGGCGCGCTCGCCAACCTCGACCAGGCGCTCGAGCGCCTGCTCACCGTGCGGGCGGGCTTCGGTGCCGGCCTGCGCGAGCTCGACGCGCTCGGCGCGGGCAACGACGCGACGCAGCTGTGCCACGACCAGACGCTCTCGCGCCTGCAGGACCTCGACTACAACGCGGCCCTCTCCGACTTCGCGCGCCAGCAGCTCGCGCTGGAGGCCGCGCAGAAGTCGTTCGTGCAGGTGACCGGGTTGTCGCTCTTCGACTACCTCTGAGGCCATGGACGCCGCCGAGGGGATCCGCCCGGGCGCACGCGCGCAGCGCATCCGCGACGTCGCGCGCGAGACGCTGCGCCTGATCGCCGAGCGGCGGCTGCCGCCCACGCCCGAGCACTACGAGCGCCTCTGGCGCGAGGTGTCCGGCGGCGCGCCCGACGCCGATCCTGCGCACGGCGGGCCGTCGGCGTCGCGCACGTGGGGCGAGCTGCTCGGGCAGGCGCTGCGGCTCGGCGTCGTCCCGCAGCTCGAGCACGTGCCGGAGCTGCAGCACGACGCCCGCGCGCTCGCGGCCGAGGCCGTGCAGCTCGGCGCCGACGTGGCCGACGTCGACGACGTGCTGCGCTACGCGGCGAAGCTGCGGGCGTTCTGGGAGGCGCTGTCGGCGAAGAACCTCGACGCCGAGCACATCCGCGAAGGACTGATGCGGATCCTGAAGCTGTTGACCGGCAACATCGCCGACATGCTGGCCGACGATTCGTGGCTGCGCGGCCAGCTGGAAGTGGTGCACGTGCTGGCCGACGGGCCGATCGACCTGCCGGTCGTCACCGAGCTCGAGAAGCGGCTGCGCGAGATCGCGTTCCAGCAGGGCGTGCTGAAGCAGAGCCTCGACCAGGCGAAGGACGCGATGCGGACGATGATGGCGACGTTCGTCGAGCGCCTCGCGGTGCTGGCCGAGGGCACGGCCGGCTACCACGACCGGCTCGAGGGGCATGCCCGCCGCATCGAGCGCGCCGGCAGCCTCGCGGAGCTGTCCACGCTGGTGATCGAGATCATGGAGGACACGCGCGGCGTGCAGCAGGAGATCGGCCGCTCGCGCGCGCAGCTGATGGCGGCGCAGCGCTCCGTCCACGAGCACGAGGCGCGCGCGAAGGAGCTGGAGACCGAGCTGTCGCGGCTGTCCACGCGCCTCAACGAGGACTACCTCACGCAGCTGCTCAACCGGCGCGGACTGGCCCGCGCGTACTCGAGCGAGTCCTCGCGCGCCGACCGCGGCGAGCGACCGATGTGCCTCGCGATCCTGGACATCGACCACTTCAAGGCGTTCAACGACCAGCACGGGCACGCGGCGGGCGACGCGGCGCTCGTCCACCTCGCCAAGGTCGTACGCGAGTCGATCCGCCCGTCGGATTCGCTGGCGCGGTGGGGCGGCGAGGAGTTCGTGATCCTGCTGCCCGACACCGGGCTGAACGACGCCATGCGCACGATGCAGCGCGTGCAGCGCGCGCTCACGCGCCGCTACTTCCTGCACAACCACGACCGCGTGCTCATCACCTTCTCGGCCGGCGTCGCCCAGCGCCGGCCGGGCGAGTCGCAGGACGCCTTGCTCGAGCGCGCCGACCGCGCGCTCTACGAGGCCAAGAAGGCCGGGCGCAACCGCGTGCACGCCGACGAGGGGCCGGCGGTCGACGCGGACGAGGAGCTTCCCGCGCACCCGCAGCTGCCGGTCACTCCAGCAGGTTCCGTTCCAGCGCGTACCGCGTGAGCTCGGCGTTGGTCGACAGCTTGAGCTTCGCGAGGATCCGCGCGCGGTAGACGCTCACCGTCTTCGGCGAGAGGGCGAGCGCGTCGCCGATCTGCTGCAGCGTGCGGCCGGCGGCGATCAGCTTGAGCGTCTGGAACTCGCGGTCGGAGAGCGCCTCGTGCGGCGGCTTGTCCGGGTCGTGGTCGAGCGTCTTCGCGAGCTCCTCGGCGAGCTCGGGCGTGATGTAGCGGCGCCCGCGGCAGATCGTGCGGATTGCGCTGACGATCTGGTCGGCGGCCGCCTGCTTGGTGAGGTAGCCGGAGGCGCCGGCCTTCAGCGCGCGGAACGCGTACTGGTCCTCGGGGTACATGCTGAGGATCAGCACGGGCGTGCGCGGGAACTCGGCCTTGATCTGCTTCAGCGTGTCGATGCCGCTGCGTCCGGGCATCGCGACGTCCAGGACGACGACGTCGACGCCCTCGCGGCGCAGGTGCTGCATGACCTCGCCGTGGTTGGACGCCTCCCCGGTGACGCGGAAGTCCTCCTCGCCCGACAGCACCTGGCGCAGGCCCTGGCGGACGATGGCGTGGTCGTCGGCGACCAGGATGCGGATCATGCGGGGCTCCCCGGGGTGGCGCCGAGGGCGAGCGGGAACGTGAGGACGACCGACGTCCCCGCGGCGTCGTCGCGCGGGCGCACGGCGACGGTGCCGTCGAGCGCGAGGGCGCGCTCCTGCATGCCGCGCAGCCCGAAGTGCCCGCGCTTGGCGAGGTCGCCGGGCGCGATGCCGCGCCCGTCGTCGCGGATCTCCAGCGCGAGCTCGCCCTCCGACGCCGACAGCGCGACCTCGACGCTGCGCGCGAGCGCGTGCTTGACCACGTTGTTCAACGCCTCCTGGCAGACGCGGAACACGGCCGTCGCCTGCGCCGGGGCGAGGTCGATCGTCTCCGCCGAGGCGTCGAAGCGGCAGCGGATGCCGGTGCGCTGCTCGAAGCTGCGCGCCTGCCACTCGATCGCGGCGACGATGCCGGCATCGAGGATCGGCGGGCGCAGGTCGCGCATGATGCGGGTGGACGCCGTGATCGCCGCGTCGACCAGCGCGTCGAGCTCGGCGAGCTTCGCCGCAAGGCCCGCGTCGGCGGCGGCCTGGCCGCGCAGCGCCTTCAGCTGGTACTTGGCTCCGGTGAGCGTGCTGCCGACGTCGTCGTGCAGCTCGCGGGCGATGACCGCCCGCTCGCCCTCGCGGACCCGGTCGAGGTGAGCGGCCAGCTCGCGCAGCTCCTCGCGCGAGCGGCGCAGCTCGGCCTCGACGGCCTTCTGGCGCGTGATGTCGGTCGCGATGCCGTCCCAGAGCACGCGGGCGCCGCTCGTGCGCCGCCCGCGTGCCGTGATCTCGAGGAAGCGCGGACCCTCGCCGAGCCCGGTGCGGTCGGGCGCCTGCGCGACCAGCTCGATCCAGTGCACGTACGGTCCCGGGGGCGAGCGGTCCTCGGCCGTCACCGCCACGCCCGCGGTGGCCACGAGCAGCCGCGTGCGCAGCGCCGCCGCGTCCTCGGGCCGCAGGCACGCGAGCCACGCGCCGGGCTGCTGCGCCAGTTCCTCGGGCGACAGGCCGAACAGCCGCCGCGCGCCCTCCGAGGCGTAGACCGGCGTGAGCCGGCCGGCGTCGGCCTCGACCTGGAACACCATCCCCGGCAGGTTCGCGGCCAGCGACCGGAACCGCGCTTCGCTTTCCACCAGCGCGGCCTCGGCGTCGCGCCGGCGCGCCTGGGCACGCGCGGCGTCCAGCGCCCGCGACAGGGCCGGCGCCAGGCGCCCGAGGTCGTCCTTGCCTACGCAGTCGCTCGCGCCGGCGTGCAGCGCCGCGATCGCGGCCTCGTCGCCGATCGCGCCGGAGACGATCAGGAAGGGCACGTCGGGGGCGTGCGCGCGCACCAGCCGCAGCGCCTCCCCGGAGGACAAGCCGCCGGGCAGCCGGTGGTCGCACAGCACCGCCGCCCACGTCCCGTCGCGCAGCGCTGCCTCGAGCGCGTCGCGGCCATCGACGCGCCGCGCGCGCAGGCCGGGAAACGAACCCGCCAGCCGCGCGACGATCAGCTCGAAGTCGTCCTGCGCGTCCTCGATGACGAGCAGCGCGAGCGCGTCGCGGTCGGCGGCAGGGGTCGGCACGTGGGGCACGCGGAGAGATCGGCGACCGCTATTGTAGGGAATGGTGGCCCGCCGCCGTTCGTCGGGCCGCGCGCATCCCGACTCCTGACCGGCTCGCGCCGGCCGAAAGCGGAGAGGTACGAGGCGAAACGGCATGGACGGCGCGGCGGCACGGGGACGGGGACAGGACCGGTGGGGGCGGGGGGCCGCACGACCGCACGCCGGCCGCGAGGCGGCGCAGCGCGTCGGCCAGCGGCGTCGCGGTCACGCGGCGCCGCCGGCCGCTCCTCGCCGCCGGCCGCCCGCCCGCGTCGCCGTCCCCGTCGGCATCCGCCCGCGCGGCCGCGCCACCCGCCGCGGCACCGACCCGCAATGACCGCCAGGACCGTCATGGACTCGCAGACCATCTACCTCGCCCGCCAGCCGATCGTCGACCGCAGCGGCGAACTCGTCGGCTACGAGCTCCTGTTCCGCTCGGCGGACGGCGAGGGCGCTGCGCACGAGGACAGCGTGCTCGCGACCTCGACGGTCGTCGCGAACGCGTTCGCCGAGATCGGACTCGCGCAGGTCATCGGGCCCTACGTCGGCCACCTGAACGTCGACACCGAGTTCCTCTACAGCGACATGATCGAGGCGCTGCCGGCCGACCGCATCGTCCTCGAGCTCTACGAGAAGAGGATCGACGAGGCGACGCTGGGCCGGCTCGCCGAGCTGCGCCGGCTGGGCTACCGCATCGCGCTCGACGACTTCGTCGGCAACTTCGACGGGTTCGACGCGATGCTCCCGGCCGTCGACATGGTCAAGGTGGACTTCCAGCGGATCGACGCGCTGCTGGTGCCGGTGATCGTCGACATGCTGCGGAAGTACAAGGTGAGGCTGATCGCGCAGAAGGTCGAGACGCCGGAGCAGTTCGAGCTCGCGAAGTCGCTCGGCATGGACCTGTTCCAGGGCTTCCACTTCGCGCGCCCGCAGGTGATGTCGGCCAAGCGCGCGAAGCCGGCCAAGCTCGCGCTGCTGCGCCTGCTCGCGCTCGCGCTCGACGACGCCGAGACGCACGCGATCGAGGCCGAGTTCAAGCGCCACCCGAACCTCTCGGTCAACCTGATCCGCCTGGTCAACTCCGCCGCCTGCCGCCGCGGCCAGAGCATCACCTCGCTGCGCCACGCGCTGGTGCTGCTCGGGCGCCGGCAGCTGCGCGTGTGGCTGCAGCTGCTGCTCTACACCGCCGACCGCGGCAACAAGAGCCTCGGCAGCCCGCTGCTGCAGCTCGCCGCGGCGCGCGGCAAGCTGATGGAGCTGCTCGCGTCGCGCAAGCCCGGCCCCGAGAGCGTGCTGAAGGAGCTCGCGTTCATCACCGGCATCCTGTCGCTGATGGACGTGCTGCTCGACATGAGCTACGAGGAGATCCTGCAGGAGCTCAACCTGCCGGAGGCGGTCCGCCACGCGCTGCTGACGCGCGCCGGGGAGATCGGCGAGATGCTGGCGCTGGCCGAGCTCCTCGAACGCGACGACCGCGGCGAGGTGCAGCAGGCGGTCTCCCGGCTGGGCTCGATCGAGAGCGGCGAGCTGGTGGGCCTGCAGCTCGCCGCGTTCCAGTGGGCGAACCAGGTGAGCACCGAGGCCGCGGCCTGAGCGCCGCCGCGTGCCGGTTCAGCCCGGGCGCAGAGCGTCGTCCGCGCCGAGCCGGCGCGCGCGCCAGTGCAGCAGGTCCTCGCCGAGCATCGGCCGCGCGAAGTGGAAGCCCTGCGCGCGGTCGCAGCCGAGCAGCGCGAGGAACTCCGCCTGCGCGGGCGACTCGACGCCCTCGGCGACGACGCCGAGCTTCAGCATCTTGGCGAGCGCGATGATGGTGCGCACGATCGCCAGGCTGTCCGGGTCGTCGTTCAGCCCCGTGACGAAGCTGCGGTCGATCTTCAGGACGTCGATCGGGAAGCGCTTCAGGTAGGCGAGCGACGAGTAGCCGGTGCCGAAGTCGTCCACCGAGATGCGCACGCCCATGTCCTTCAGCCGCCGCAGCGTGCGGACCGTCTCGCCCGCGTGCTCCATCAGCACGCTCTCGGTGATCTCGATCTCGATGGCGCCGGCGTCCAGCGCGGCGTCGGCCAGCGCGTGCGCGAGGTCCTCGGCGAACGCCGGGCGGCGGAACTGGACCGCGGACACGTTCGTGGACACCGCGAGCCCCGCCCCGCGGTCGCGCCAGGCGCGGGCCTGCCGCACCGCCTCGCGGACGACCCACGCGCCGATGTCCTGGATCAGCCCGGTCTCGTCGGCGAGCGGAATGAAGCGGTCGGGCGCCAGCGTGCCGAGCTCGGGATGCTCCCAGCGCACCAGCGCCTCGCAGCCGACGACGTCCTGCGTGCCGAGGTCGACGATCGGCTGGTACTGCAGGAACAGCTCCCCGCGCGGCGCCGCGGTGCGCAGGCCCTGCTCGAGGCGCAGCAGCGGTCCGAGCCGGTGCGCGGGATCGCGGTCGTAGCGCGCCACGCCGCCCGATCCGGCGCGCTTCGCCTCGAACATCGCGCTCTCGGCGCGCTGCAGCAGCGTGGCCGCGTCGGACCCGTCGTCGGGGTAGAGGCAGTAGCCGGCGGTGCACGACAGGAAGATCGGCTGCCCCGCGAAGTCGAACGGCGCGTCGAGGGAGGCGGCGATCGCCCGCACCGTCGCTTCCGCCGCGCCCGGAGCGTCCACCGCGCGCACGAACACCGCGAAGCGGTCCTGCGCGAGGCGCGCCGCCGACGCGCCCGGAACGCAGCGCGCGAGCCTGCGCGCCGTCTGCTGCAGCAACCGGTCGCCGACGTCGTGCCCGAACGACTCGTTGATCCTGCGGAAGCGGTCGAGGTTCAGCACGACGACGAGCGCCGGCTCGCCCGACTGCGCCCGTGCCTCGAGCGCCTCGCCGGCCTCGTCGACGAGCATGCGGCCGTTCGGCAACCCGGTCAGCGTGTCGCGGTAGGTGAGCCGTCGCAGCATCTCCTCGGCGTCGAGCTTCTCCCGGCGCAGCTTCGACTGGCGCAGCTCGCGCTCGACCACGGGCAGCAGGCGCGCGGGCTTCGACTTGTCGATGTAGTCGTTCGCGCCCAGCCGCATCACCGTCACCGCGGCCTCCTCCGGCATCTCGCCGGACATGATGACGAACGGGATGTCGCGGCGCTTGCGGCGCAGCAGGTTGAAGGCGCGGATCGCGTCGAAGCGCGGCAGGCGGTGGTCGGAGATGACGAGGTCCCACTCGCCTGCGTCGAGCGCGGCCTCCATCTCGTCGGCCGTCTGCACGCAGCGCAGCTCCACGGGGCGGTCCAGCCGGTCGAGGGCCTGGCGCAGCAGCAGGAGGTCGTCCTCGTCGTCCTCGACGACGAGGATGCGCGACGGCGCGGCCGGGGTCGGTTCGCTGGGCACGAACGGGGAAGGAAGGTCGCGGCGCAACGATTGTAGCGTCGACGCGGCGCAGCGCGGCGCCGCTTCGTCGCCCCGCGCGGCGCGTCAGTCCTCGCGCAGCGTCCGGTCGAGGATCACCAGCATCGCCGCCGTCGCGCCCCAGATGTAGCGGTCCGCATACGGGATCGCGAAGTAGTCGCGCCGCAGCGTGCCCAGCATGCGGAAGTGGCGCTGCTGGTGGGCGGGCTCGAGCAGGAACGACAGCGGGACCTCGAACACGTCGGCGACCTCGATCGGATCCGGCGTCACCTCGAACGGCGGCTCGACCCATCCGACGACCGGCGTCACCGCGAAGCCCGTGACGGTCTCGTAGGACGGCAGCTCGCCCAGCACGGTGACGCTGGCCGACGGCAGCCCGACCTCCTCGTGCGCTTCGCGCAGCGCCGCGGCCGCGTGCGAGAGGTCCTCCGGCTCGACGCGCCCGCCGGGAAAGCTGATCTGGCCGGGATGGTCGGGCAGCGAGGCGCTGCGTTGCGTCAGCAGCACTGTCAGGCCCTGCGGCCGGTTGACGAGCGGCACGAGCACCGCGGCCGGCGTGGCCAGGCCTTCGCGGCCGGGCAGGCGGAAGCCGTCGGACAGCCCGCGCGCGGACGCGGGGGTGGGGCGCGCGAGGCGCTGTGCCAGCCACGCGCGCTGGCGCTCGGGAGACAGCTGGAACAGCGGAAGCATCGACACCGGACGTCCTTCTCCGGATTGTACGGGGAACACCGCACGGCCGTCGGCGCCGGCAGCCGTTCCGCGGGCCGGGGGCAGGGCAGGCGGCGATGCCATAATCGCCGGCGTGGATGCGCCCGCGCTGATCCTCTTCGCCCACGGCGCCCGCGACGCCCGCTGGGCCGCGCCGTTCGAGCGCATCCTCGCCGAGGTGGCACGCGCGGCCCCGCAGCGCACCCCGGTGCTCGCGTTCCTGGAGTTCATGGCCCCCGACCTCGCGACGGCGATCGGGCAGCAGGTCGCCCGCGGCCACCGCGCGATCCGCGTGGTGCCGCTGTTCCTCGGCCCGGGCGGGCACCTGCGTGCCGAGGTGCCGGCGCTCGTCGAGCAGGCGCGCCGCGCACATCCCGGCGCGACCATCGACCTCGCGCCGGCCGCCGGGGAGGACGGCGAGGTGATCGCCGCGCTCGCGGCCTACTGCCTGCGCCGGGGGCCGGCACCGTCTCCGCCGTCAGGATGACGTCGCGGCGACGCACGGTCCTCCGGCTGGCCGCCGCGTGGGTCGCGGCCGTTCACTGGAGCACTGCCGCCATGGCGATCGAGGAGCCCGGGTATGCGGTGGTCGAGCGCGAGGGCGCGATCGAGGTGCGCGACTACGGCGGCTACGTCGTCGCGGAGACGATGGTCGACGGCGCGTTCGACGAGGTCGGCAACGAGGGCTTCCGGCGCCTGTTCGCCTACATCTCCGGCGCCAACCGTGATGCCCGGAAGATCGCGATGACCGCGCCGGTCGAGCAGCAGGCCGCCGGCACGAGGATCGCCATGACGGCGCCCGTCGAGCAGCAGCGCGCCGGCGACCGCTGGCGCATCGCGTTCGTGCTGCCGGCGTCGTTCACGCTCGACACGGCGCCGGCGCCCACCGACGCCCGCGTGAGCGTCGCCGCCGTGGCGCCGCGGCGCGTCGTCGCCATCCGCTACAGCGGAACGTGGAGCGAGGCGCGCTACGCGGAGCAGCTGGCGGGACTGCAGGCCTTCGTCGCCGAGCGCGGCCTCGTCGCTGCCGGCGAGCCCGTGTTCGCGCGCTTCGATCCCCCGTTCATGCCGTGGTTCCTGCGGCGCAACGAGATCCAGATTCCGCTGGCGGCAGCGCCGGCGCGGTAGCGCGCGCCTCCGTGCCAAGCGGGCACGTCGCCCGGCGGCGCGCCGTATCCCGGCCCGCCTTTGCACGGCGGACTTCCGACTCGGCGCGCTAGAAGACGATCATGCCGAGCATGACGCCGAAGACGAGGATCACGAGGAAGATCGCCAGCGCGACGAAGAACAGCACCTTGGCGATCGTGCGCGCGCCCGAGGCGACGCCCGTGAACCCGAGGAACCCCGCGATCACCGAGATCACGAAGAAGATGGCAGCCCATTTCAGCATGCGGCGCTCCCTTGCCGGTCGTGGGCAGGGCGGGGGCGCGCCTCTCGCGCCGCCGCTTTCGCCCGGGCCCGTCCTATGGTGGCACGAACGGTGTCCGTCCGGCGGGTCAGGACGCGGGCGCGGGGTCGCCGTCCGCCGCAGCGGCGGCGAGGGCGGCACGGGCCCGTGCCTGCAGCGCCCGCCAGGATCGCTCCCACTCGCCGTCGCGCGGCGTGGTCCGCGCGAGCTGGCGCACGAGGCCCTCCAGCAACGCGGCCCGGGACTGCGCGCGGCGCGCCTGCACGAGGACCGCCTCGTGATCGGGCTCGCGGACGAAGCGGACCTTGCGATCCTGGCAGATGCCGAGGCACGTCTGCGGCGCCTCGATGCGGCCGCAGCCGATGCACTGCCAGGCCTGTACGTAGTCGGTCATCGCTCCCTCCCGGGCCGCTCAGCGCCCCGGCGCGGTCCGCGCGCCCATCATCCGCGCTCCAGCTCGCCGCGCTTGCCGTCCACGCCGGCCCAGGCGTCCGCGTCCGCCGGCGCGACCTTGCGCTCCACGATCGGCTTCCACCGCATCGCGAGCTCCGCGTTGAGCGCGACGAAGTCGCGCTGCGCCGCGGGGACGTCGTCCTCGGCGTAGATCGCTTCCACCGGGCACTCGGGCACGCACAGCGTGCAGTCGATGCACTCGTCGGGATCGATGACGAGGAAGTTCGGCCCCTCGCGGAAGGCGTCGGTCGGGCAGACGTCGACGCAGTCGGTGTACTTGCAGCGGATGCACGCTTCGGTCACGACGTAGGTCATCGCGGCTCCTGCCAGTATTGCTCGAACGCCATCTGCCCGGGCACGCCGCGCCGCGACGTGACGAAGCCGCGCGCGTCGAGCAGCGCGCGCATGTCGCGCGCGAGGGCGGGGTGGCCGCACACCATGACGCGCGACGACGCCACGTCGAGCGGCATGGCCAGCGCCGCGGGCAGGCGGCCGTCGGCGAACAGCTGCGGCAGGCGCTGCGACCAGCGCGACGCGCCGGGCTCGCGCGTGACCACGGGCTCGTAGAGGAATCTTCCCGCGCCGTCCGCCGGCGGCCGCTGCGCACGGGCGCGGAGTTCGTCGGCGTACGCGAGATCGG
Source organism: Betaproteobacteria bacterium (assembly GCA_016861105.1). Lineage (GTDB taxonomy): Bacteria > Pseudomonadota > Gammaproteobacteria > Burkholderiales > Casimicrobiaceae > VBCG01. The sequence goes on from BOKS01000006.1 coordinate 96,947, forward strand.
CGGCGCGGCGCACGCTGTGCACGAGCGCGACGCGCGCATGCCGCGTCCACAGCTGCGGATCGTGCAGCATCGACAGGTAGGGCCCGATGCCCGTCCCGCTGGCGAGCATCCACAGGTCGGCGCCCGGTGCGAGCGCCTGCAGCGTCAGGAACCCGTAGCTCGGCCGCTCGACCTCGACGATGTCGCCGACGCGCAGCGCCGCCAGGCGCGCCGAGAACGCGCCGCCGGGGACGAGCGTGCAGAGGAAATCGAGGTGCGCGTCTGCCGGGGACGACGCGACCGACAGCGGCCGGAACAGCGGGACGCCGTCCGCATCCGGAAGCCCGAGCCGGGCGTAGTGGCCGGGCACGAAGCGGAACGCGGTGTCGCGACTGACCCGCACGCCGAGGAGAGCCTCGTGCCAGCGGTGGATGGCGAGGACGCTCTGCGTCGTCGAGCGGGCCGGAGGCGGAGGCGTGGCGGTCCCGCGCGGCGCGGACGCGCCGAGCCCGCCGGACGCGCGGTCGAGGGCGCGGTCGGCGGCGGCGATGGCCGTGATGGCGATGGGCATTGCGTTCACCGGGTTAAAGCAGTATTCTGTGTGCATCTTTAGAATACTGCAGACGAGCCCCGCGCGCAACCGCCGGCCGATGCGTCCCGCCAACTTTCCAGACCACGGTCTGTCCGCGCTGCGCGTCAGCGCGCCCGAGGCCTGCCACGCGCGCTGCGCCACGCCCGACCGCGCCAGGCGCGCCGACCCCGTCGCCGGGCGTCCCGTGCCCGCGCGTATCCTGCTCCCCGTGCCGATGTCGCCGCGCGACCGGATCCCGGTCGACCGCCGCCACGCCGCAGCCACCGCCCCGAGCCCCTGCACGTGAGCCCCGTCGCGCCGATCCACGATCCGCGTCTCCCGCCCGCGGCGCCGCCGCGCGGGTTCGCGCTGTGGGCGCTCGGCTTTCGTCCGTTCTACCTGCTGGCGGCCGCCTTCGCGAGCGTGTCCATCCCTCTGTGGATCGCGCAGTACGCCGGCGTGCTGCCCGCCGCGTACCTGCGCAGCCCCACGCTGCACGGCCACGAGATGCTGTTCGGCTACACGATGGCGGTGATCGCCGGCTTCCTCTTCACCGCAGGCCGCAACTGGACCGCGCAGCCGACGCCCACCGGCGGGCTGCTCGTCGCCTATGCGCTGCTGTGGATCGCCGGACGCGTACTCGTGCTGACGCCGTGGACGACGGCCGCCGGCGTGGCCAACGCGGCGTTCCCGCTGGCGGTTGCCGCCGGGCTGGCGGTGCCGCTGGCGCGCAGCGGCAACCGGCGCAACTACTTCTTCGTGGCGCTGCTCGCGTTCCTCGGTCTCGCCGCGGCAGCGCTGCACCTGTCGCTCGCCGGCGCGCTCGCGTGGCCGGAACAGGCGAGCCTCGCCGTCGGCCTCGACCTCGTGCTGTTCATCGTGGCCGTGATGGGCGGCCGCGTCATCCCGATGTTCACCAACAACGGCGTTCCCGGGACCAAGGCCGAGCGCCGTCCGTGGCTGGAGAAGCTCGCGCTGGGCAGCCTGATCGTCCTGACGGTCGCCGACCTCGCCGCCGCACCCGCGGCCGCGGTCGGCGCCGTCGCGGCGCTCGCGGCGGCGGCGCACGCGCTCCGCCTCGCGCTGTGGCAGCCCTGGCGCACGTTGCGCACGCCGCTGGTGTGGGTGCTGCACGCCGCCTACGCGTGGATCGTCGTGCACCTCGCGCTGCGCGCCGGCGGAGCGTTCGGACTGCCCGCAGGCACGCTCGCCACGCACGCGCTGACCATCGGTGTCATCGGCGGAATGACCATCGGCATGATGACGCGCACGGCGCGCGGCCACACCGGTCGGCCGCTGGTGGCCGACGGCTACGAGGTCGCGTGCTACGTGCTCGTGCTCGTCGCGGCGCTCGTCCGCGTGTTCGGACCGACGATCGTGCCGGCGCACTACGTCGCGACCGTCGTCGTCGCCGGCGCGTGCTGGTCGCTCGCCTTCGCCCTCTACGTGGTGCGCTACTGGCCGGTCCTCTCGCGCCCGCGGCTCGACGGCAAGCCCGGCTGAGGCACCGCGCCGGGCGGGGCCCCGGTCAGGCGACGGCCGGCGCGTCGAGGAGCCGCCGCTCGCCTTCCAGCCGACGGATGCCGGTGACGTCCTGCACGGTCTCGAGCGTGCCGAGGTAGCGCCCGGAGCGGTCGCACACCGGCCAGTAGCGGACGTGGACCTTGCGCGGTCCCATGTCGAGCCAGAACTCCGCCACGTCGCGCGCGCCCGCCTTGAAGTCGTCGAGGATGCGGTTGACCAGATGGAGGCTCTTGGGCGGGTGGCAGTTCTGCACCGCGGTGCCGATCGCGCCGCGCGAGCGGGGGAAGATCTTCGCACCGTGCTCGTGGCTGAAGTAGCGCACGCGGTCCTGGTCGTCGATGAACGAGAGCTCGACGGGCAGCGTGTTGAGGATCGCCGCCAGCACGTCGCGGTCGAGACCGTGCGCGAGGTCGGCGAGCCGGCCCTCGTCCACGATCTCCTGCGCGAGCGCGTAGTACCGCGCCCGCGTCCCCGCGCCGAGGCTGTCCTCCACTGCCTCGATGCCGCGGACGATGTCCTCCCCGTCGGCGGGGGTCAGGATGCGCGTGGCCATCGGATAGAGGATGTCGCCTTCCTTCCAGAAGTGGTCCTTGCACAACGCGGCGTAGGCGTGGAAGGCCGTCCGCAGGCCGGGCAGGGCGGCGTCCTCGCCCGCCGCGTAGGCCGCGCCGGCCGACACGACCTCCGCCAGCAGCACCCGCCCGCGCTCGTGCTCGTCCAGCATCACGGCAATCGGCCCGGCCTCCAGCGGCATGCCGCACGCCTGCAGCCTCGGGAACAGGACGCGCTCCTCCTTCTGGTTGTGGCAGCCGTCCACGTAATCCCTCAGGAACGCGACCAGCCGCGCGATCTGGGGGCGCGGCGGAGGCGAAGCCGACGCGAGGTTCGCCTCGATCGCGGCGAAGACGCGTTCCGTCACCTCGTGGTCCTGCCGGAGAAGTTCGTCCCACTGCTGGTCCATGTCCTGCGCGCTCCTGGCTTGAAAGGCGCCGCTGCTCGTCGCACCGGCATCGAATTCTCGCCGGACCCGCGTGCGCGCGGCGTTGATCTCCTGCAAGCCGGACGCGCGCGAACCGTCGCGTCGTGCCGCGCGGACGGGACGGCGGTCGGGACGCCGCACGCGGGCCCGGGGGCGGGCCGCGGGTGGTGCCGGCAATGGCAAGCGGAAATTGACATAATACAAATTATGCGCACCAAGACGAAACGCGATCCACGCCGGCCCACGGGCGGGATCGGACGCCGTCCCCGCCGGCCGCCGAGACCTGCGCGCCGGCCCGCGCTCGCGGGCGACGACAAGGACACGTCTATTCAGCGCCTTGTGGCGCATTCCTGATGCCGACTGCGAAGTCGTCGCGGACCCGCGCGGCACACCTCGGCCCACGCGCCGCCGCCTCGCGCACCGCGCAACGGCGCGGGACCACGCGGGAAACGCGTGCGTCAGTCCACCTTGAGGCCGACCTTGCGCACGACCGGCGTCAATCGCTCGACGTCGTCGCGGATCAGCTTGCCGAAGCGCTCCGGCGGCCCGCCGATCAGCTCGAAGCCCAGCCCCTGCATCTTCTGCACCAGAGCCGGGCCCTGCATCACCGCGTTGAGCTCGCCGTTGAGCTTCGCGATCACCGCGGCGGGCGTGCCGGCCGGCGCCATGATCCCGTTCCACCCCTGGAGCTCGTAGCCCGGATACCCGGCTTCGGCGATCGACGGGAGGTCCGGGAACAGGAAGAAGCGCTTCGCGGTCGTCACCGCGATCGGGCGCAGCTTGCCGGCCTGGATCTGCGCCTGCAGCGGCTGCATCACCGACAGCAGCATCTGCGTCTCGCCCTGCACGGTCGCCACCACCGCCGGCGGCGAGCCGTTGAACGGGACGTGCAGCGCGTCGAAGCCGGCCAGCATCTTGAGGAGCTCGATGCCGAGGTGGGACGAGCTGCCGTTGCCCACGGACGCGTAGGCGAGCTTGCCCGGATTGGCCTTGCCGTAGGCCACGAGGTCCTGCACCGAGCGCACCGGCAGGTCGCCGTTGACCGCGAGCACCAGCGGCTGATTGGAGGTGATGATGACCGGCGCGAGGTCCTTCTGCACGTCGTACGGGAGCTTCTGCAGCAGCGGCCCGAACGCGAGGGGCCCGGGAAAGCCGAGCAGCAGCGTGTGGCCGTCGGGAGCGGCCCTGGCCACCTCGGACGTCGCGAGCGTCCCGCCGGCCCCCGGCCGGTTCTCGACGATCACGGGCTGGCCGAGCCGCTCGCGCAGCGGCTCGGCGAAGGCGCGGGCGAGCGCGTCCAGCGAACTGCCGGCACCGGAGGCGACGACGATGCGCACCGGCCGATCGGGCCATGCCTGCGCGTGGGCGAGCGGGACCGCGGCGACGAACGCCGTGGCGGCGGCGGCGAGGAAATGGCGGCGATTCATGGTGAACTCCTCCTGGCTGATGGCCGGTCGACCGGCACGTTGACGGCTTGCGTCCGCGCAGCGACGGGTGCCGACTGCATCGTCCGCCCCGGGATGCTCCAGTTCAGGGCCCCGGACACGATCGCGCGCGCCCGGCGTTCACGCGTCCCCGAGGTTGCGGCCGACGCGCCTGCGCAGCGCCTCGGGATCGACGTCGGCGAGCGCGCCTCCGCCGGCGAGGTCGGCGGCGTGCGCCGCCGCCACCCCCATCGCGATGCACGGCCCCATCACGCGCACCGACGAGAGCGCGAGCACGTCGGCGTCGATGCAGCGGCCCGCGGCGAGCAGGTTGTCGACCTCCGCGTGCACCAGGCTGCGGTAGGGCACGTAGTGCACGTGGCCGTCGCCGAAGCCCTCCCAGTGCACCTCGTCCTCGCGGTTGTGCAGTTCGATGCCCCATGCGCAGCGCGCGACGGCGTCGGGGAAGCGCGTGCCCGCGCGCACGTCGTCGACGCTGAGCTGGTAGCGGCCCTTGATCCAGCGCGTCTGGCGGATCCCGGGCAGCCCGTAGCGGTCGATCACCGCCGCGCCGAAGATCTGGGGAAACTCCGCCTGCAGGAACGCGAACGCGCGGTCGAGCCGGCGGTGGCCGTCGATCACCATGCGCGAGGCGCCGAGCGGGTCGAGCGGCGTGCGCAGGTGCGTCATGTTGACCAGCGCCTGGTCGCTGTCCGGCAGCACGTAGACGAACGCGTCGCGGCGCTCGAGGCCGTAGGCATGCGCCTTCTCGACGACGCGCCGCCTGATCGCCTCGGGGCCGCCTGCCGCGGCGAGCGCGGCGACGTCGATGCCGCGCACGATGCCGTTCTGCGAGCCGTAGACGGTCTCGGTGGCCGGCTCCTGCACGGCGAGCCCCGCCGTCCAGGCGAGCGCCGCGTCGCCGGTCGCATCGACGTAGGTCGTCGCGCGGACCACGACCTCGCCGTACCTCGTCGTCGCGCGCAGCGCGCGCAGGCGCGTCCCCTCGCGGTCGATCGCGGTCGGCAGCGCCCCGGTGATCGTCTCGACGCCGGCGTCCGCCAGAGCGTCCTCGATCCAGCGCTGCAGCGCCGTGTGGCGGTAGTAGAGGATGATCGTGTTGCGGCGCCCCTCGATGCGCGCCATCGCGCCCGAGGCGGTGAGGTCGCGCACGATCTCCTCGGCGATCCCGAAGGTCAGCAGCTCGGGCCGCGGCCCGTTCGAGTAGAAGCCGCAGAACGTGTCGATGATCGCGCCGGTGGCCTGGCCCCCCACCGTCGGCGCGCCGTCGACCAGCATCACGCGGCGCCCGAGGCGCGCCGCCTCGATCGCGGTCGACGAGCCGGCGGCGCCAGAGCCGACCACGCAGAGGTCGCAGTCGACGACGAGCGGCGCCGCCGTCCTGCGCCGGCGCACGATCACCGCGTTGTCCACGCCCATCCACCCTCCCCGGTAGGCGCCGCGCCCACGCGCACGGCAAGGCACCCATTGTTGGCCGCCCGCCCGCCCCCGCCAAATACCAGGACGTGCGACACTCATAACACGATGTCATGGGAGGATGCCGTGAACCTGCGGCAGATCGAGGTGTTCCGCGCCGTGATGCTCACCGGCACGATCACCGACGCCGCGCGCCTGCTGCACGTCTCGCAGCCGGGCATCAGCCGCCTCGTTCGCCACCTCGAGGCGCGCCTGCGCACGGCGCTGTTCGAGCGCCGCCACGGCAAGCTGTTCGCGACACCCGAGGCGCGGGCGCTGCACGCGGAGATCGAGAAGGTCTACCGCGGCGTCAAGCACGTGCAGGACTTCGCCGCCGGACTCGCCTCTGGTGCCGCCACGCCGCTTCGCATCGGCGCGACGCAGAGCCTGGGCCTCGAGGTCGTGCCGCGCGCCGTCGCGCGCTTCGCCGCCCTGCACCCCGCGACGCGGCTGTCGCTCGAGGTGCTGTCCCTCGCGCAGATGAGCGAGCAGCTGCTTGGCGAGCAGCTCGACCTCGGCGTCTCGGCACTGCCGCTCGACCACCCGGGCCTCGACATGGAGACGATCGGCGCGTGGCGGATGGTGCTGGTGCTGCCGCCGGACCATCCGCTGGCGGCACGGCGGCGCGTCACGGTCCGCGAGGCGCTGGCCGAGCGGCTCGTGTCGTTCGGCGCCGATACGCTGCAGGGGCGGGTGATCGCCGGCTGGTACGCGCGCCACGGCCTCGCGCCCCGCTCGCCGGTGGAGGTGCGGTCCGCGCACGTCGCCTGCGCGCTGGTCGCGCACGGCGCCGGCGCCGCGCTCGTCGACGACCTCACCGCGCGCGCGTGCGCGTCGCCGCGGCTCGTCGTCCGACCGGTCTCCGCCAGCCCCGCCTACCCGATCCACGCCGTGCGCAGCCGGCACCGCCCTCCGTCGGTGCCTTCGCGCCTGTTCCGCGACGTGCTCGTGGCCGCGCTTGCGACCGCGCCGCCGCGGGCACGCCCTGCCCCGCCGCACCGACCGGGCTGACCTCCGCCTCGCGCCGTCGGCACCGTCGGCGTCGGCGCGTCCGCGGCCGCGGCCGCCGGCTCACGCAGCCACGCGGAACCCGACGTTCGACGCCGTGCTGTCCGGCGTGTTCGCGCTGCGCGCCGAGAGCCGGTAGCGGTTGCAGTACGAGTCGTGGCAGAGGAACGAGCCGCCGCGCATCGCGCGCCGGCCGTTCGGCGCCGTGCCCAGCGGGTCGGTCGACGCGGTCGTCGCGTGGTAGTCGGCGGCGTACCAGTCCGCGCACCACTCCCAGACGTTGCCGCAGACGTTGAAGAGGCCGTAGCCGTTCGCGGCCCCCGTCCGCACCGCCACGGGGCCGGGCGTCCACCCCTCGGCCGGCGCGTTCGGGAAGCCGCCGCGCCACACGTTGCAGCGCGGCTCGCCGTTCGCGAGCAGCTCGTCGCCCCATGGAAAGCGCGTGCCCTCGACGCCGCCGCGCGCCGCGTACTCCCACTGCGCTTCGGTCGGCAGCCGCGTGCCGGACCACGCGCAGTACGCCTGCGCGTCGTGCCACGAGACGTGCACGACCGGGTGGTCGGGCCGGTCGTGGACGTGCGAGCCGGGGCCTTCGGGGCGCTGCCAGCACGCGTGCTCGACGCTCACCCACCACGGCAGGCCGGCGACGGCCGACCGCGCGGAGCGGCGCGCGTGCACCGGCAGCTGCAGGTAGAACACGAACGACGCGCCCTGCCGCTCGGCGTCGGTCACGTAGCGCGTCGCGCGCACGAAGTCGCCGAACTCGCGGTTCGTGACGGTCGCCGCGGCAATCGCGAACGGCGACACGGTGACGCGGCGCGCCGGACCTTCGCCGTCGCCGGGGACCGCGTCGGCGCCGTCGGTGCCCATCGTGAACGTGCCGCCGGGCAGGCGCAGGAGGGTCGGCGGCGCCGTCGTGCGGACACCGGCAGGAACGGCGAGCATTCCCGCCGCGCCTTCCCCGGCCGGCTTCGGCTCGCTGCCCGTAACCGACGGCGCGCAGCAGCGACCCATCGCCGCCCTACTCGTCCGGCTTCTCCCAGAACGCCCGCGTGACGCCTTGGCTCCGCATCAGTGCCACGATCTTGTCGCGCGGGATGACACCGCAGCGCCGCGCCCACGCCTCGTACTGCGCGGCCATGTCGGCGACGCGCTCCGGATGCCGCGCAGCGAGGTCGTGGAGCTCGGTGCGGTCGGCGTCCATGTCGTACAGTTCCCACGGGCCCGGGTAGTTGCGCACCAGCTTCCACTTGCCGATGCGCACGGCGGCGTTGCCCTCGTGCTCCCAGAACATCGGCGGGCGATCGACGTCGCCGCCTTCGAGCGCGGGCACGAGCGACGTCCCCTCGAGCGGCTCGATCGCGTGCCCGTCGAACCGGGTCGGATACTCGGTGCCGGTGATGTCGAGGATCGTCGCCATGATGTCGGGCAGGTACCCGGGCGTGTGCCGGATCGCGCCGTGGTCGCGGATCCGCGCCGGCCAGCGCACGATGAGCGGCGTCGAGATGCCGCCCTCGTGGATCCAGTGCTTGTACAGGCGGAACGGCGTGTTCGACAGGTTCGCCCACGCGGTGCCATAGCTCTGGTAGGTGTTCTCCGGCCCCGGCATGCGGCCCGGGTCGTTGCCGAAGTGCACCGGCTCGCCCTTGCGCGTGTGCGAGCGCGCGATCATCAGCCTGTTCACCAGCTCGTCGATCGTCACGTCCTCGGGGATGTCCTCGGCGCAGGCGCCGTTGTCGGCCAGGAAGATGACGACGGTGTCGTCGAGCTGCCCGGTGCGCTCGAGCGCGCGCAGGATGCGGCCGATGCCCTGGTCCATGCGGTCGACCTGCGCGGCGTACACCTCCATGCAGCGCAGCAGCCACGCCTTGTGCTCGGCCGCGGTCCACGGCGGCTGCGTGGGATCGCGCGGCGAGAGCTTCCACGCCTCGTCCAGCATCCCCCAGCGGACGAGCTTCTCGAGCCGCTCCTCGCGCAATGCGTCCCAGCCCTTGTCGAAACGGCCCTTGTACTTCGCGATGTCCTCGTCGTGCGCGTGCAGCGGCCAGTGCGGCGCGGTGTAGGCGACGTAGGCGAAGAACGGCGTGCCGGCGTGCGCCTGCGCGTGCCGCTCCACGTAGCGCACGGCCTGGTCGCTGATCGCGTCGGTGTAGAAGAACGCGTCGTCGGCCTTCGCCTCGTGTTCGACGTTCTCGTTGCCGCGCGTCAGCGTGTTCGGGTCGTAGAAGCTGCCCGCGCCGATGATCGTGCCGTAGAACTCGTCGAAGCCGCGCTGCAGCGGCCAGGTGTCCGTGGGCTTCGCCAGGCTGCTCGCGACGTGCCACTTGCCGCTCATGTACGTGCGGTAGCCGGCCGACTTCAGCGCCTGCGGGATCGTGACGCAGCGATGGTTGAGGTTGCCCGCGTAGCCCTCGGGACCCGAGTCGTACGTCAGGATGCCGACGCCGGTCTGGTGCGGGTGCAGCCCCGTCAGCATGGACGCGCGCGACGGGCTGCAGCGCGCCGTGTTGTAGAACTGCGAGAAGCGCACGCCCTCGGCCGCCAGCCGGTCGAGGTTCGGCGTGTCGATCTCGCCGCCGTAGCAGCCGATGTCGGAGTAGCCCATGTCGTCGTTGAGGATCAGCACGACGTTGGGGCGCTTGGTCGCGGTCATGGGAGGGTCCGTCGGATGGATCGGGGGAGCATGCGGACGCCGCGCGTCACAGGCGCGCGCCGCTGCCCGGGTCGAAGAACTGCGCGGCGTCGGGGGCGAAGGCGAGGTGCACGGCGTCGCCCTCGCGCACGTCTGGCAGCCGGTCGCTCTTCTGCTTGAGGAGGCGGTCGGCGGCGACGAAGCTCACGATCGCGCTGTCGCCGAGGTCCTCGACGCGCTCGACGATCGCCGGCAGCCCGCGCTCGGCGATGCGCAGGTCCGCGGGACGCACGCCGAGCGTCACTTCGCGCGGCCCGCCGGTCCTGCCGACCGGCAGCCGCGCGCCGTCGATCACGACGGCGTCGCCGTCCCAGCGCGCCGGCAGCAGGTTCATCGGCGGCGTGCCGATGAACCCGGCGACGTCGACGGTCTGCGGCGTGGCGTACACCTCGCGCGGCGTGCCCACCTGCACGATGCGGCCTTCGATGAACACCGCGAAGCGGTCGGCGAGCGTCATCGCCTCCTCCTGGTCGTGCGTCACGTACACGGTCGTGACGCCGAGCGAGCGCTGCAGCCGGTGCAGCTCGAGGCGCGTCTCCAGGCGCAGCTTGGCGTCGAGGTTCGACAGCGGCTCGTCGAGGAGGAAGAGCCGCGGCTGGCGCACGATCGCGCGCGCCAGCGCGCAGCGCTGCTGCTGGCCGCCGGACAGCTGCCCCGGCGTGCGCGCGAGCAGGTGGCCGATGCCGACCTTCGCCGCCGCGGCGGCGACCGCCTCGTCGATGCGCTCGCGCGGCGTGCCGACCATCTTCAGCGGGAAGCCGATGTTGCCAGCAACCGTCATGTGCGGATACAGCGCGTAGCTCTGGAACACCATCGCCACGTCACGCTCGCCGGGCTGCTGCGTGGTCACGTCGACGCCGTCCATCAGCACGCGGCCCTCGCTGACCGACTCGAGGCCCGCGAGGATGCGCAGCGTCGTCGTCTTGCCCGATCCCGACGGCCCGAGCAGCACGAAGAACTCGCCCGGCGCGATCGCGAGGTCCACGCCGTGCAGCACGGTGGTCGCGCCGTGGCGCTTGACCACGCCTTCCAGGCGCACGCCACCCGGCCCCGCCGCGGTCACGGACGCGCCCCCGCGCCCGATGCCAGCGCAACGGCGCTGCCCCGCGGGGCGGCAGAGCCGCCGCTCATCGCCGTCCTCCGCCCTTGACTGCGCCCACGGTCAGCCCCTTCACGATGTGGCGCTGCGCAAAGATCCCGAGCAGGATCACCGGCGCCATCGCCAACATCGCGCCGGCCGCGAGCCGCGCCCACTGCGTCTGCTCGACGGAGATGAAGTTGAACATCGCCACGGTCACCGGCCGCACGCGGTTGCCGCCGAGCACCACGGCGAACATGAACTCGTTCCACGCGTTCAGGAACACGAAGATCGTCGTCACGGCGATGCCGCCGCGCACCTGCGGCAGGATCACGTGCCACAGCGCGCGCAGCCGCCCCGCCCGGTCGAGCAGCGCCGCCTCCTCCATCTCCAGCGGCACGTCCTCGAAGTACGACACCATCAGCCAGATCGCGAAGGGCAGCGAGAACGTGAGGTAGATCGCGACCAGCCCCGCGTAGGTGTCCAGCCCGCCGACCTTCTGCAGCACCAGGTAGTAGGGGATGATCAGCCCGACCGGCGGCAGCATCTGCGTCGCCAGCACGTAGAAGCCCGAAGCGCGCTTGAACGGGTAGCGCAGCCGCCCGAGCGCGTAGCCGCCCGGGATCGCGATCAGCATCGTCAGCAGCGTGGCCGCCGTCGCCACCACGAGGCTCGACCACAGGTTCGGCAGGATCGACGAGGCGCCGAACAGCACCTCGCGGTAGTTGTCCAGCGTCGGCACGAACACGAACTTCGGCGGATAGGCGAGCACGTCGCGCTCGGTCTTGAACGAAGTGAGCAGCGCCCAGAGCACCGGAAACGCCCAGACCGCGAGGCCGAAGCCCGCGACCGCGGCCAGCGCGAGACGTCGGAACGTGCGCCGGCCGCTCACTTCCTGGCCCTGCGCAGCCGGAACATCAGGTAGGACACCGCGACCGTGATGCTGAGCAGCACGACGGCGAGCGCCGCGCCATACCCGAGGTTGAGCTCGGAGAACGACGTGCGGTAGGCGTAGAGGTTGAGGATCTCGGTGGCGGAGCCCGGACCGCCGCCGGTCGCGGCGAAGATCGCCGCGAAGGCCGACAACGCGGTCATCGTGCGCAGGATCACGACCATGACCACCGCCGGCCGGATCAGCGGCAGCGTGATGTAGCGGAAGCGCTGCCAGGCGCCGGCGCGGTCGAGGCGCGCCGCCTCGTAGACGTCGGGCGGCAGCGTGGCGAGCGTGGCCAGGATCACCAGGAACGCGAAAGGCGTCCACTGCCAGGTGTGGATCGCGATCACGGAGATCAGCGCGAGCTGCGGGTCGCCAAGCCAGTTGTGGCTGCCGAGCCCCAGCGACCGCGTCACGAGGTCGACCAGGCCGACGTCGGGAGCGAGCACGAGCGTCCGCCAGAACAGCCCGACGACCACCGGCGCGAGCACGATCGGCAGGATCGCCGCGATGCGCAGCAAGCCCTGCCCCCTCGGGATCTGCAGCACGAGCAGCGCGAGCGCGAGCCCGACGAGCACCTGCAGCACCACGGTCGATCCGGTGTAGACGGCCGTCAGCGCGAGCGAATTCCAGAAGCGCGGATCGCCGCCCATCTTCGCGAAGTTGTCGACGCCCGCGAAGCCGGACAGCCACGGCATCGCGAGGTCGATGCGGTGCAGGCTGTTCCAGAAGAGATAGACGAGCGGCGCGGTCGTGGTGAGGAGGAGCACCACGACCGCGGGCCCGAGCAGCGCGAAGGCGAATCGCCGCTCCTGCGCCTCCAGCGAAAGCGGCGCCGTCGTTGCCTGCGACATCGTCGCAGCGTCAGCCCTTGAGCGCCTGCTGGATGCGTGCCTGCGCCTCGTCGAGCGCCTCCTTCGGCGGCTTCTGGCCGACGAGCGCCGCCTGGATCGCCGTGGCCATCGTCTCGCCGATCGCCGGCCACTGCGGCACGCGCGGACGCCAGTCGACGTCCGTGTCCTGCTCGAGCGACTCCAGCGCCGCCGGGATGAAGTTGTCGCCGGCGCCCTTCATCGCGCTCGCGAACTCCTGCGAACGCCACAGCGACACGCGGTTGACGCCCGAGCGCTTCGCCGGGCCGGCGAACTTCCACGACGTGCGCGCCTGCGTCTCCGCGGAGGTCGCCCAGAGGATGAACAGCCACGTCGCCCGCTTCGCGCGGTCGTTCAGCGCGGCGTTGATCGGGAACCCCCAGTTCCAGATCGACGTGACGCGCTTCCCGCTCGGCCCCTTCGGCCAGCGCGCGTAGGCGATCTTGCCGACGACCTTCGACTTCTCGGGATTGTTGATGACCGCGGCCGACGAGTGCGCGTCGATGTAGGTGGCGACCGTCCCCTGCGAGAAGGCGTCGGCGATGTCCGGCCAGTTCCAGTTGCGCACGGCCGGCGGCGCGTACTTCGACAGCACGTCGACGTACCACTGCAGCGCGCGCACGGCCTCCGGCGAGTTGACCACGACCTTGCCGCCGCTGCCCCAGTTCCCGCCGAACGCGCGGAGGATCGACGGGTAGATGTACATGTTCTGGCCGGCGCCGGCGAAGCCGCGCAGCGCGAGCCCGTAGACGCGGTTGGCCGGGTCGTTCAGCGCCTGCGCGTTCGACACGAGCTGGTCGAACGTGTCGGCGGCCTTGAGCCCCTTGGCGTCGTACAGGTCCTTGCGGTAGACCTGCACCGTGACCTCCCCGTCGTAGGGAATGCCGTAGGGCTTGCCGTCGACCGAGTCCGCGTCGCGCCACGCCTTGATGATGTCGTCGTAGGCGTACCACGCGCGGTCGGTCAACGCTGCGTCGCCGAGATAGCGGTCGAGCGGATCGACCCACTTGTTCGACACGTACAGCGGGTAGTACATCGGGTCCGCGGCGTGCGTGGCGTAGGTCGCCGTCTTCGACGACAGGTCGAGCAGCGCCTTCTGCCGGATCTGCCCCGGCGGCACCTTCTCGAAGCGCGTCCTGACGCCGGTGAGCGCCTCGAACTGCGGCGCGAGCGCGATCAGGTTGTCGAAGTAGCTCGCCGGGATCACCGCGATCGTGATCTCGGCGCCTTCGGCCTGGCGCCAGTTGACCTTGCCCTGCTGGTAGGGGCCCAGGTCCTGCGCGTGCGCGAAGCGCGCGATCCACGGCGCGCCCACCACCGCCGCGCCGAGGGCCGTCCCTCGCGCGATGGCGCGGCGACGCGACGGCTGCGCGGGTCCCTTCGTGTCTGGCTTGTCCATCGACTCCTCCTCGGGCTGTGCCGCGTGCGGCGGCGGATGGGGAACGCGGCTTGCGCCGTTCATGGCGCCGCCCGGTCGGGCGGCGTGGGTTCGACGAAGGGAAAGCGCATGCGCGGCTTTGCGCCGACGGCCCCCGTCGCGGTCGCCGGACGCACGAACCGCTGGGCGTCGCCGGGGCGCGCCTCGAACGTCCACGGCGGGAACGCGCCCGAGCGCAGGCCGAGCTCGCGCAGGAACAGGCGCCGCCGCTGGCTCGCGCGGATGCTGGCGTCGACGGCGTCGGGATCCCAGTCGGCGAGCAGCCGCGCGCGCAGCGCTCGCTCGACGTCGGCGACCTCCGGCCGCCCGGCGAGGTCGACGAGCTCGTGCGGGTCGTCGTCGAGGTCGAAGAGCCGCGGCGCCAGCCCGCGCGTGAAGACGTACTTCCAGCGTCCTCGACGGACCATCCGCGACGGCGCGATCACCCCTTCGGACGAGTATTCGGACACCGCCTCGCCGGGGCCGCCGGCCGCGGCGTCCTCGAGCAGCGGCCGCAGGCTGCGCCCGGCGAGCGCATCGACCGGCTCGACGCGCGTCCCGCCGAGCGCGGCGACGTCGAGAAACGTCGGCAGCAGGTCGACCAGCGAGCACACGGCCGCGCGCCGTCCCGGCGCAACGCCGGGCGCCCGCACCACGAGCGGCACGCGCACCGACGGCTCGTAGAACGTCTGCTTGTACCACATGCCCCGCTCGCCCAGCATCTCGCCGTGGTCGGAGCAGAACACGACGACGGCGTCGCGCCCGAGGCCCGTACGATCGAGCGCGTCGAGCACCTCGCCGAGCTTGCGGTCGACGTAGGTCACCATCGCGTAGTACGCGCGGCGCGCGCGGAGAACGTGCTCGCGCGTCACCGTGTGCCTGTCCTGCCCGTGCGCCACGTGCAGCCACTGGCTGTGCGGGTCGAGCGCGTCGAACGGGATCCCGGGCACCGCGGGGTCGTCGACGTCCACGCCTTCGTAGGCGTCCCACTCGTCCTGCCGGGCGACGAACGGCGGGTGCGGGTGCGTGAACGACACCGTGAGGAAGAACGGACCGGCCTTCGCGCGCGCGAGGTCGTAGAGCTTCTGCACGGCGACGTGCGCGACCTCCTCGTCGTAGTCGATCTGCATGTTGCGCACGCAGGGCCCGGCGTCGACGACGTGGCCCATGCCGACGCCCGTCGGGCGGTGCCGCGGTCCCTTCGACCAGTCGGGCACCCAGAGGAAGTCCGCCGGGTAGATGTCGGTGGTCAGGCGCTCGTCGTAGCCGTGCAGCTGGTCGGGGCCGACGAAGTGCATCTTGCCCGCGAGGATCGCCCGATAGCCGGCGGCGCGCAGGTAGTGCGCCATCGTCGGGATCTCGGCGGGAAACTCGCTCGCGTTGTCGTATGCGCCGATCGCGTGCGGCATGCGGCCGGACAGCATCGAGTAGCGCGACGGCGCGCAGATCGGAAAATTGCAGTAGGCGGCGTCGAACACGACGCCCTCGGCCGCGAGCCGCGACAGCGCCGGCGCGCGCACCAGCGGGCGGCCGTGGAACGGCAGTGCGAACGGCGTCAGCTGGTCCGCCATCAGCAGGACGATGTTCGGCGCGCTCGCGCTCGTCATGCGCCTGGAGCCCCTACTCCAGCCGGATGTCCGCGGCGCGGATCACCTCGCCCCACTTGCGCACGTCGTCGGCGAAGCGTCGGGCGAACTCGGCGGGCGTGGCCGTCAGCGGGATCATGCCGCGCTCCTGGAGCTGCTGCGCGACGGCCGGCGCCTGCACCGCCTTCGTGATCTCGGCGTTCAGGCGCTGGACGACCGCTTCGGGCGTCCCGCCCGGCGCGAACACCCCGAGCCACTGTCCCGCGGCATAGCCGGGCACGCCGGCCTCGGCGACGGTGGGGACGTCCGGCAGCGTCGGGAAGCGCGCGGCGCCGGTCACGGCCAGCGGCCTCACCTTCCCGTTGCGGATCTGCGGCGTGGCCGCGGGGATCGTCGCGAACATCAGCGACAGCCGGCCGCCGATCAGGTCGTTCATCGCGGGCGTGCGGCTGTAGGGGACGTGCAGCATCCTGACGCCCGCCGTCTGCGCGAACAGCTCGCCGAACAGGTGCGCGGGGCTGCCGATGCCCGGCGTGCCGAACGCGAGCTCGCCCGGCTTCGCCTTCGCCGCCGCGACGACGTCCGCCAAGGACCGGTACGGCGAGTCGGCGGGCACGATGACGACGTTGTTCGTGTCGGCGACCGGAGCGACGGGAACGAGGTCGCGACGCGGGTCGAACGGCACCTTGCGCCCGCCGGCGACGTCGATCGCGATCGAGCTCGTACCCATCAGCAGCGTGTGCCCGTCCGGCGCCGCCTTCGCGACCTGGTCCGCGCCGAGGTTGCCGGCGGCGCCGGGCACGTTCTCGACGACCGCCGACTGCCCCAGCGCCTTGGTGAGCGCGTCGCCGACGATGCGCCCGCCGGTGTCGACGAGTCCGCCGGGCGGCCACGGCACGACGATGCGGATCGCGCGGCTGGGAAAGACCCCCACTGCCTGCGCGCGGGCGATACCGGGCGCGAAGGCGGCGAGCGCCGCGGCAGCACCGACGAAGCGGCGACGCGTGACCATCGTGGACTCCTCCGTCTAACGTAACGCGGCCTGCCTCGACCGTCTCGTGTATTCGATTACATGATGGGCGCCTGCGCGCTGCGTGTCAATGGCGCCACATGCTTTGTTGCATGGCAGCAACGGCCGGCCATCGTGCGCGCCGGCGGTTTTGCAATCGATTGCAGCTCGCCGTATGCTCGCGCGCATGATCGACGACACCGGCGAGCGCCCCGACCCGGTCCCGCGCACCAGCGCGAAGGACGTCGCGCGCCTCGCGGGCGTGTCGACCGCCACCGTGTCGCGCGTCATCAATTCGCCCGCGCAGGTCGACGCGGCCACGCAGCGCGCCGTCCGCGAAGCCATCGCCAAGCTCGGCTACGTGCCCCACGGCGCGGCGCGGGCGCTGCGCAGCGACCGCAGCAAGATGGTCGGCGCGATCGTGCCCTCGTTCGGCTACGCGCTCTACGCGCGCACGACGAGCGCGCTCCAGGCCGCGCTCGACGCGAAGGGCTACGCGATGGTGCTCGCGGAGCACCACTACGACCTCGCCACGGAGGTGCGGATCGCCGACCAGCTGATCAGCCACGGCGTCGACGCCTTCGTCTTCGTCGGGCTGCACCACGACCCCGGGCTGTTCGCGCGGCTCGAGCGCTACGGGCGCCCGTACGTGCTGACGTGGGGCGTGGACCCGATGCGCCGGCACCCGAGCATCGGCTTCGACAACCGCGCGGCCACCCATGCGATCACGCGGCACCTGATCGCGCTGGGCCACCGCCGGTTCGGCCTGGTCAGCGCCCCCACGCGCGACAACGACCGCGCGCTCGAGCGCGGCGCCGGGGTGCGGACGGCGCTCGCCGAAGCGGGGCTGGCGCTGGACGAGCGCTGCGTCCAGTACGGTGCGATCGACCTCCCGACGGCCACGGCGATGATGCGCCGCATCCTCGCCCTACCGGACCGGCCGACGGCTGTGGTCGGCACCAACGACGTCTTCGCGGTCGGCGCGATGCTCGCCTGCCGCGAGCTGGGCGTGCGCGTCCCCGACGACGTGTCGATCACCGGCGTCGACAACACCGAGCTCGGCGCCACGCAGGTGCCGCCGCTCACCAGCATCGGGACGCCGATCGTCGAGACCGGACGCCGGGCCGGCGAGCAGCTGATCGCCTGCATCGAGGGCCGCCCGTTCGAGGCGTTCCAGACCCTGCCCTTCGAGCTCGTCCTGCGCGGCAGCACGGCGCCGCCGTCCGCGCCGAGGCCGGCACGGCGACAGGCTCCGGCCGTCGTGCCGGAGCCATGACGCACCGTAACACTTCATTCAAAACAATGGAATGTGGCGCGATGTTCGTGATACACGCGAACTCGCGGAGATCCCTCCACGGTCCGCCACGTCGCTGGTTCCCGGGCCGTCATGCCAGCAGATACAGGGCCAGGCCGATCATCACGACGCCGGCCACGAGCTTGAGCCAGCGGCCTTCCCGCTCCTGCAAGCGGGCGCGCGACAGCGTGGCCACGCCGATGCCCAGGATCACCACGTCGTCGAGCATGTACGCGCCGTTGTAGAGCAGGAGGTAGCCGTAGTAGGCCGGCGCGTCGAGGTCGCGCAGCGTCAGGATGCGCGTGAACAGCGCGGGAAACCCGGAGGTGCACATGAACTCGACGACCTGCACGAGGACGCCGAGCACCAGCGTGCCGATCACGGCCGCAGCCAGCGATTCGGCGTGCAGCAGGTCCTTGATGCGCCGGTAGATGTCGGCCTTGTGGCGCGCGGGGATCGACAGCGAGACGCCGCGGCCGTAGGCGAAGTAGTCCTTGACGTTGATGGCGCCGGCGACCAGCGCGACGCCGCCGATGGCGATCTCCGACCAGCGGGCCAGCCCGATCAGCAGGAACAGGTTGAGCCACGCGGTCATCATCAGGAAGTACGACACGCCCTGGATGGCGACGAACGTCCCGGCGATCGCCAGCATCCGGCGGCGGTCGGCAAGCGGCGCCAGCAGCGAGATCATCAGGATCAGCACCCACATCGAGCAGGGGTTGAAGCCGTCGAGCAGGCCCATCGCCAGCGTGAATGCGGGCAGCCCCACGTCGTCGAGCGTGATCGTCCGCCCGAGCACGCCGATCTCGAAGGGCTCCTGCGCGCCCGGGGGGGCCTCGCAGGACAGGACGTCGTCCTCCGCCGCGCAGCTTCCGGTGTCGAGGACGGCAGGTTCGCCCGCGGGCCGCTCGCCGGCGAGCGCCTGGCGGATGCGCCGGTCCGTGCGCGCCTGCGCGGAATAGCCGACGATGAGCTGCCCGCCGGCGTAGACCGCGGGCACGCGGGCGACGGTGCCGGGTGCCTGGCGGGCGAGGTCCTTCAGCCGGTCGAGCGCGTCCCGGTCGCGTCCCACGTCGCGCACGACGACCCGCAGCGTCAGGTCCTCCCGCGCGAGCGCGGCGAGAAAAGCCTCGGCCTCGGCGCAGTGCGCACACCCGTCGCGCACGAACACCTCGACCGTGCGCAGGTCCGTCGCGGTCACGGAAGGCGGGGTGGCGACGGAGGGCTGCGCCACGTGGACGGCGCCCAGCGCGACGAAGAGCAGCAGCACGACGCGCACGAGCGCGAAGCCCGACCGTCGTGCGGGGATCCGAGCGAGCACGTTCCCGGTTGCGCCGGGCGCGGGACTCGACGTCCCGCCCGCCGGCGAGCATGACTGTGCAGTTGCAGCATACGGTCGCGGGCCGGCGCAGGCCCGGGATTTCGGCGCGCCCTTTCACCTGGATCAAGGGCCACCCGGACGGCCCGCCGCCCCCGGCGCGGCATACGCCGCGCACGCGCGGGCAGCGACCGTTCGTCGGGACGACGCGACGAATCGACTACACTTGCGGGCTTCGCAACGCCGTCGCACCGAATGAAATTCGCCGCGGAGTTCGAGCGGGCACTCGCCGTGCACCGCCAGGGGAAATTGCGCGAGGCCTTCCATCGCTACGACGCGATCGTGAAGGCCGACCCGCGTCACGCGCCGGCGCTGCACTACTCGGGCGTGGTGCTGCACCAGGCGGGCCAGCGGCAGGCGGCCGCCGAGCGCATCCGCGCCGCGCTCGACGTCGACCCCGCGTACGCGGAGGCGTGGTCGAACCTCGCCCTCGTGCTCGACGCCGTCGGCCGGCACGCGGCCGCGCTCAACGCGCTGAAGGAAGCACTGCGGCACGCGCCCGGCGAGGCGGACATCGCGTCCAACCTCGCCGCCGCTCTCCTCGCCCAGGGCCAGGTCGTCGAGGCCGAGGCGATCGCCCGCCGGGCGACGGCGAGCGATCCCCGCTACGCGGCCGGCTGGTACAACCTGGCGCTGGCGCTCCAGCGGCAGGCGCGCGTGCTCGAGGCCCTCGACGCGGCCGCGCGCGCCGCGGCGCTCGCGCCGTCCGAGGCGGCGTTCGCGGGGCTCAAGGCGCAGATCGAGGCCGGCATCCGCGGACCGGAGGCCGGCCGGGGCACGCTGGAGGCCGCGATCGCGCGCAATCCCATGTCGGCGGACCTGCGCTTCGAGCACGCGAGCGCGCTCGAGGACGCCGGGCGGCAGGAGGATGCGCTGCAGGCCTACGAGCAGGCCGTGCGGCTGGAGCCGCGCCACGGCCCCGCGCTCTCGCAGGGGCTGCACCTGCGGCGCTGGCTGGCCGACTGGCGCGGCCTGGAGGCGGCCGAGCGTCGCTTCCGCGACGCGGTGCAGGCGCGCGTGCCCGGCGTGTCGCCGTTCGTGCTCCTCGGCCAGCCGTCGACGCGCGCCGAGCAGCGCCGCTGCGCGCAGACCTGGGCGGAAGCGCTCGCCGGCGCGCCGGCGCCGCCGCTGCGCCGGGAGCGGGCCGGGCGCCTGCGCATCGGCTACCTGTCCGCCGACTTCCACACGCACGCCACCGCGTTCCTGACCGCGGGCCTGTTCGAGCAGCACGACCGCACGCGCTTCGAGGTCGTGGCGTACTCGCTGGGGGCCGACGACGCGAGCCCGATGCGCCGCCGCCTCGTGGAGGCGTTCGACCGCTTCGTCGACGTGCGCGGGGCCGCGCCGGAGCGCATCGCGGCCAAGATCCGCGGCGACGGCGTCGACGTGCTCGTCGACCTCAAGGGGCACACGGCCGGCGCGCCGCCGCGCATCCTGGCGCTGCGCCCCGCCCCCGTGCAGGTGCACTACCTCGGCTTCCCCGGCACGATCGGCGGTGGCCTCGTCGACTACCTGATCGGCGACGCGGTCGTCACCCCGCCCGGGCACGCCGCCGACTACGCCGAGACGCTGGTGCGCCTGCCCGGCAGCTACCAGGTCAACGACCGGCTGCGCCCCGTCGCCGCAGCGCCGGGCCGCGCGGCGCTCGGCCTGCCCGAGGACGCGGTCGTCTACTGCAACTTCAACGCCGCGTGGAAGCTGCGCCCGGAGGCCTTCGACGCGTGGGCGCGCGTGCTGCGCGACGTCCCCGGCAGCGTGCTGTGGCTGCTCGCGCGTCGCGAGGACGATCCCGCGGCGGCCAACCTGCGCCGCGAGTTCGTCGCGCGCGGGTTGCCGGCGTCGCGGCTCGTCTTCGCGACGGCGCGCCCGAACGCCGAGTACCTCGGCCTCTACGCACGCGCCGACGTGGTCCTCGACAGCTGGCCGTACAACGCCCACACCACCGGCAGCGACGCCCTGTGGGCCGGCTGCCCGGTGCTGACCTTCCCGGGCGAGACGTTCGCCAGCCGCGTGGGGGCGAGCCTCGCGCACGCGGTCGGGTTGCCGGAGCTGGTGGCGGAAGACGTCGACGACTACGTCGCCCGCGCAGTCGCACTGGGCCACGATCGGGGCGAACGGGAACGCCTGCGCCGTGCACTGCTCGGTCCCGGCCGGGCGAGCCCGCTGTTCGACACGGTGGCCACGACGCGGGCGCTGGAGGCCGCCTACGTCGCCATGGCCGACCAGTCGCGGCGCGGCGTCCGCGAGGCGATCGACGTCGGCGCCGAGGCGCTGCTGCAGTAGCGCCGCCGCAGGTGCGCCGCGCTATGCGCGGCGCAGGAAGTCGAGGGCGTCGGCGACGCGCTCGACGGGAACGACCTCGATGCCCTCCAGCGGGTGCTTGGGGCGGTTGGCGGCGGGCACCAGCGCCCGGCGGAAGCCGAGCTTCGCCGCCTCGCGGATGCGTTCCTGGCCACGCTGGACGGGCCGGATCTCGCCGGCGAGGCCGACTTCGCCGAACACGAGAGATTTCGCCGGCAAGGGCTTGTTCCGCAATGAAGAGCTCACCGCGAGCAGCACGGGGAGATCGGCCGCCGGCTCGCCGATACGCACGCCGCCGACGGCGTTGACGAACACGTCGAAGCCGCCGACCTCGACGCCGCCGTGGCGGTGCAGCACCGCGAGCAGCAGCGCGAGGCGCTGCGGATCGAGGCCGACCGCCAGGCGTCGCGGCGGCCCGCCGAGCGCGGGGTCGACCAGCGCCTGGATCTCGACGAGCAGCGGACGCGACCCTTCCAGCGTCGCGACGATCGCCGCGCCGGGCACCGGATCCGCGTGCTGCGACAGGAAGAGCGCCGAGGGATTGGCGATGCCGCGCAGGCCCCGCTCGGTCATGCCGAACACGCCGAGCTCGTTGGCGGCGCCGAAGCGGTTCTTGATCGCCCGCACCAGCCGGAAGCTCGAGTGCGGGTCGCCCTCGAAGTACAGGACGGTGTCGACGATGTGCTCGAGCACGCGCGGGCCGGCGATGGCGCCCTCCTTCGTGACGTGGCCGACGAAGATCACGACCGTCCCGCGCTGCTTCGCGAGCCGCGTGAGCTGCGCCGCGCACTCGCGCACCTGCGACACGCTGCCCGGCGCCGAGGCGAGCGCCTCGGTGTAGAGCGTCTGGATCGAGTCGACGACGACCACGCCCGGTTCCGCGCTGCCGATCGCCGCGACGATGGCCTCGAGCTGGACTTCGGCCAGCAGCTCCACCGGGGCGCCGACCAGGCCGAGGCGCCGTGCGCGCAGGGCCACCTGCTCGACCGACTCCTCGCCGGTGACGTAGAGCGTGCGCTGCGTCGCGCCGAGCGCCGCGCACGCCTGCAGCAGCAGCGTCGACTTGCCGATCCCCGGGTCGCCGCCGAGGAGCACGACGCCGCCGGCCACCAGGCCGCCGCCGAGCACGCGGTCGAACTCGGCGATCCCGGTCGCCATCCGCTCCACCGCCCGCGGCTCGACGCCGGCGAGCGGCACGATGGCGGAGCGTGCGCCGGCGACGCTCTCGAAGCGCTTCGGGGGCGGCGCGGCCACGCTCTCCACCAGCGTGTTCCACGCGCCGCAGTGCGGGCACTGCCCCTGCCACTTCGGCGCCCGGCCCCCGCACTCGCTGCAGGCGTGAACGCTCCTGGCCTTGGCCATCAGCCCAGTTCGTCGGGGGTGACGACCGCGGTGCCCAGCTTGCCGACGACCACCCCGGCGGCCTCGTTCGCGATGCGCACCGCGTCCGGCAGCGGGGCGCCGGCCGCCATGAGCGTTCCCAGCGTGGCGATCACGGTGTCCCCGGCGCCGGAGACGTCGTAGACCTCGCGGGCCAGCGCGGGAATCGTGAGCGCACCGTCGTCGGTGTAGAGCGTCATGCCCTCCTCCGAGCGGGTCACCAGCAGCGCGGCGAGCCGCAGCCGCTGCCGCAGCGCCGCGGCGCGGGCCGTCATGTCGGCCTCGTCGCGCCAGCGCCCGACCACCTCGCGGAACTCCGCGCGGTTGGGCGTGACGATCGTCGCCCCCGCGTACTTGTCCCAGTCGTCGCCCTTGGGGTCGACCAGCACGGGCCGGCCCGCGGCCCGCGCGCTGGCGATCATCCGTGCGATGTGCGCGAGCCCGCCCTTGCCGTAGTCGGAGAGCACGACGGCGTCGCTCGCCGCGGCGAGGCGGTCGAACTCGCCGAGCTTCGAGGCCAGGACCTCGTGCGACGGCATGCGCTCGAAGTCGATGCGCAGCAGCTGCTGCTGGCGGCCGATCACGCGCAGCTTCACCGTGGTCGCGAGCGCCGGGTCGGCGTGGAACGACGTCGCCACCCCGTCGGCGCCCACCAGCCGCGCGAGCGTGCGCCCGGCCTCGTCGTCGCCGGTGACGGACAGCAGCGTCGCGCGGCCGCCCAGCGCCGCGACGTTGCGCGCCACGTTCGCCGCGCCGCCCGGCCGCTCCTCGGTGCGGGCGACCTTCACGACCGGCACCGGCGCCTCGGGCGAGATCCGCTCGACGTCGCCGAACCAGTAGCGGTCGAGCATGACGTCGCCCACCACCAGCACGCGCGCGGCGGCGACGCGCGCGCGCCACGCCGAGAACGCGGCCGGCGCGCTCATACTGGACTACCCCTGCGCGCTGGCGCGCTCCGGGGCAGTTCGCGCTCGGGGCGGCCCGTCGCGCTCATCGCCGCCCGATCGCGAAGTACTCGAGTCCCGCGGCCCTGACCACTGCCGGGTCGTAGAGGTTGCGCCCGTCGAAGATCGTGCGCGTGGCGAGCGCCTCGCGCAGCGCCGCGAAGTCGGGGCTGCGGAACTCCTTCCACTCGGTCACGATGACGAGCGCGTCGGCGCCCTCCACCGCCGCCATCGGCGACGACGCGTAGCGCAGCCACGGCGCCGCGCCGAACACGCGGCGCGCCTCGTCCATCGCCACCGGATCGTAGGCGACGACGCTCGCGCCGCGCCCGGCGAGCGCCGGCAGGATCGCGCGCGACGGCGCCTCGCGCATGTCGTCCGTGTTCGGCTTGAAGGCAAGGCCCCAGACGGCGAAGCGGCGGCCGTCGAGGCGCTCGCCGAGGCGCGCGACGATCTTGTCGACCAGCACGCGCTTCTGGCGCTCGTTGACGTGCTCGACGGCGGCGAGCAGCTCGAGCGGCGCCCCCTGCTGGCGGGCGGTGAACTGCAGCGCCTTCACGTCCTTCGGAAAGCAGCTGCCGCCGTAGCCCACGCCGGGGTAGAGGAACTGCCAGCCGATGCGCGGGTCGCTGCCGATGCCCTGGCGGACGCTCTCGATGTCGCAGCCGAGCCGGTCGGCGAGGTTGGCGAGCTCGTTCATGAAGGAGATCCGCGTCGCCAGCATCGCGTTGGCCGCGTACTTGGTCAACTCGGCCGAACGGACGTCCATCACGAGCAGCCGCTCGTGGCTGCGCATGAACGGGGCGTACACCTCGCGCAGGGCGGCGATCGCGCGCTCGTCGTCGGCGCCCACGACGATGCGGTCGGGGCGCATGAAGTCCTCGACCGCCGCGCCCTCCTTCAGGAATTCCGGGTTGCTCGCGACGGCGAACGGGAGGTCGACTCCGCGCGCGCGCAGCGCGTCGGCGATCGCCCCGCGCACGCGGTCCGCCGTGCCGACCGGCACGGTGGACTTGTCGACCACGACCTTCCAGCCGGTCATGCGCTGCCCGATGTTGCGCGCGGCCTCCAGCACGTACTGCATGTCGGCCGAGCCGTCCTCGTCGGGCGGCGTGCCGACGGCGATGAACTGCAGTACGCCGTGCTCGACCGCCTCGTCGACGCTCGTCGTGAAGGCGAGCCGGCCGGCGGCGACGTTGCGCTGGATCATCGGCTCGAGTCCCGGCTCGTGGATCGGCACGCCGCCGGCCCGCAGCACGTCGATGCGGCGCGGGTCGACGTCGAGGCACAGCACGTCGTTGCCCATGTCCGCGAAGCAGGTGCCGGTCACCAGGCCGACGTAGCCGGCGCCGATCATCGTGATCTTCATGCGGTGGTTCCGAGAGTGGCGAGGATCGCGTCGAGCGCGGCCGCCGGGTCGGGCGCCGCGGTGATCGGCCGGCCGACGACCAGCCAGTCGGCGCCCGCGGCGAGCGCGGCCTGCGGCGTCGCGACGCGGGCCTGGTCCTGCGCGGCGCTGCCGGGCGGGCGGATGCCCGGCGTCACGAGCTGGAACGACGGGCCGCACGCCGCGCGCAGCGCCGCGGCCTCGAGCGCCGAGCAGACCACGCCGTCGAGCCCCGCGCCCTGCGCGAGCCGCGCGAGCCGCAGCGCCTGCGCCGCGGCGGGACCCTGCACGCCGATCGCCGCGAGCTCGTCGTCGCCCAGGCTGGTGAGCACGGTCACGGCGACGAGCAGCGGCTTCGCCGTTCCCGCGGCGGCGGCCGCGTCGTCGACGGCGCGCCGCGCGGCGGCCATCATCGCCGCGCCGCCGCTGGCGTGCACGTTCAGCATCCACGCGCCGAGGCGCGTGGCCGCCGCGCACGCCTGCGCGCAGGTGTTCGGGATGTCGTGGAACTTGAGGTCGAGGAACACGCGGAAGCCGCGGGCGACCAGCGCGCGCACGAGCCCGGGGCCGGCGGCCGTGAACAGCTCCTTGCCGACCTTGACCGCGCAGCGCGACGGGTCCAGGCGGCCGGCGAGGCGCAGCGCCGGCGCCTCGTCGGGCGCATCGAGGGCGACGATGACCGGCGAGGTGGTGCGCTCCGGGCGCGCTTCGGTGGTGGGCATGGCGTCGTCGTCAGGCCTGGCCGTCGAGGGATTCCGTGCGCTTCGGCGAGTACGTCTCCCACTTCTGGCACCCGGGGCAGCGCCAGTAGTACTGGCGCGCGCGGAAGCCGCAGTGGTCGCAGCGGTACATGCCGAGGCGCTTGGTGTGCTGCGCCACGAGCCCCTTGACGAGCTCGAGGTCGTGGCGCCGCTCGCTGGGCGCTGCGGCGAGCTGCGCCTCCAGCAGCCGGTCGAGGCCGAGCAGCGTCGGGCTGCGCGCGAGCTCGCGCCGGATCAGGTCGGCGGCCGCCTCCGGGCCCTCGTGCGCGAGCACGAGGCCGAACAGCGCGTTCAGGATGTCGTGCGACGGCACGCTCGACTGCCACGCGCCGAGCACCCGGATGCCCTGCGCGGCATCCCCGAGCTTCGCGTACGCGCCCGCGACGCGCTCGGCCACCAGCGCGAGGAACGCGGCGTTCTGCGTCTCGACCCGCGCCCACGTCTCGACCGCCTCGCGCAGCCGTCCCTGCTGCGCGGCGAGGTCGCCGGCGAGCATCGTCGCGCGCGTGCAGCCGCGGTACTCCGCGCGGGCGAGATCGAGCTCGCGCTGCGTGGCCTCGACGTCGGACCTGAGCAGCGCCGCCTGCGCGAGCTCGCAG
This sequence comes from Betaproteobacteria bacterium, assembly GCA_016861105.1. Classification (GTDB taxonomy): domain Bacteria; phylum Pseudomonadota; class Gammaproteobacteria; order Burkholderiales; family Casimicrobiaceae; genus VBCG01. Next base: position 123,540 of record BOKS01000006.1, read on the forward strand.
TGGTAGTGGGCGATCTCGCGGTGGTGCGGCGTCTTGCTGACCGCCTCCATGCGGCGCGTGACGGCGATGGCCTTCTGCCAGTCCTTCTCCGTCTCGTAGATCGACAGGAGGAAGCCCTGCGACGCGTGCTCGTAGGGGGTGCCGTCGAGCTTCACGAACAGGTCCTCGGCGCGGTCGAGGAGCCCGGCGCGGTGGAAGTCCTGCGCCAGCTCGAACGTCGCGGTCTCGCGCCGCTCGCGCGGCAGGTCCGGCCGGTCGAGCAGGTTCTGGTGCATGCGGATCGCGCGGTCGATCTCGCCCTGGCGGCGGAACAGGCTGCCCAGCGCGAAGTGCAGGTCGATCGTCTGCGGATCGACCTTCACGACCTCGATGAACGACTCGATCGCCTTGTCCGGCTGCTCGTTCAGCAGGAAGTTGAGGCCGCGGAAGTACGACAGCGGCAGCGCCCGCGACTCGGTCAGCAGGTGCTTGATGTCGATGCGCGCGGCGATCCAGCCCAGCGCGAAGAACAGCACCGGGATCGGCAGCAGCCACCAGAACTCGAAGTCCATCGCGGCTACACGGCGTCGATCGGGGGCTCGCGGTGCGCCGGCGCGGCGCCGTGCGCGCCCGGGCGGGCCGGCGCCGCGCGCCGCTCGCGGCGCAGGCGCGCGAGGTGCCGCCGCAGGCGCACGTTGCGCCACGCGCCGGCGGCCAGCCCCGCGCCGACGCCCGCGGCGAACGCGACGAAGACGACGAAGGCCAGCGGCGACTCGACCTGCGCGACGCGCATGAAGCGCAGCGTGACCGGATCCGTGTTCGACAGGGCGGCGAACAGCAGCAGGACGAAGACCGCCGCGGCGACGGCGAATCGCACGGCGGTCATCGCTGGTCGTCCCCTCGGGGCGGGCGCCAGGCCCTACTCGCCGCCGCCGTCGGGCTTCTTGAAGTCGACGCGTTCGCGCAGCTCCTTGCCGGCCTTGAAGTGCGGGACGTGCTTCTCCGGCACGTGCACCTTCTCGCCCGACTTCGGATTGCGCCCGGTCCGCGGCGGGCGGTAGTTGAGGCCGAAGCTGCCGAACCCGCGGATCTCGATGCGCTCGCCCTTCGCGAGGCTCTCGGCCATCGCGTCGAGGATCATCTTGACCGCGAGCTCGGCGTCCTTCGCGACGAGCTGGGGGAACTGCGCCGCGAGGCGGTCGATCAGCTCCGACTTGGTCATCGCGCCGGGCATGGCGTGGCTAGCCGTTGCCCTTGTCGGACAGCTTGGCCTTCAGCAGCGCGCCGAGGTTCGTCGTGCCCGACGTGCCCGCCTGCTCCGCCTTCATGCTCTGCACGGCCTCGCTCTCCTCGGCGTGGTCCTTCGCCTTGATCGACAGGTTGATCGAGCGGTTCTTGCGGTCGATGTTGATGATCATCGCCGTGACCTTGTCGCCTTCCTTCAGGTGCTGGCGGATGTCCTCGACGCGGTCGCGCGCGACCTCGGAGGCGCGCAGGTAGCCCTCCACCTCCCCGCTGCCGGCGAGGTCGACGACCGCGCCCTTCGCGTCGAGGCTCTTCACCGTGCCGGTGACCACGCTGCCCTTGTCGTGCGTCGCGACGAAGTTGCTGAACGGGTCGCCCTCGAGCTGCTTGATGCCGAGCGAGATGCGCTCGCGCTCGACGTCGATCGCCAGCACGACGGCCTCCACCTCCTGGCCCTTGCGGAAGTCGCGCACCGCGGCCTCGCCGGCGATCGTCCACGACAGGTCGGAGAGGTGCACGAGGCCGTCGATGCCGCCGGGCAGGCCGACGAACACGCCGAAGTCGGTGATCGACTTGATCGTGCCCTTCACGCGGTCGCCCTTCTTGTGGTTCATCGCGAACTCGTCCCACGGGTTCGGCATGCACTGCTTCATGCCGAGCGAGATCCGGCGGCGGTCCTCGTCGATCTCGAGGATCATCACCTCGACCTCGTCGCCCAGCTGCACGACCTTCGTGGGGTGGATGTTCTTGTTCGTCCAGTCCATCTCCGAGACGTGGACGAGGCCCTCGATGCCGGACTCGATCTCGACGAACGCGCCGTAGTCGGTGATGTTGGTGACCTTGCCGAACAGGCGCGTGCCCGGCGGGTAGCGGCGCGACAGGCCGACCCACGGGTCCTCGCCCAGCTGCTTCAGCCCCAGCGAGACGCGGTTCTTCTCCTGGTCGAACTTGAGCACCTTCGCCGTCACCTCGTCGCCCACCGACAGCACCTCCGACGGGTGCTTGACGCGCCGCCAGGCGAGGTCGGTGATGTGCAGCAGCCCGTCGATGCCGCCCAGGTCGACGAACGCGCCGTAGTCGGTGATGTTCTTGACGATGCCCTTGATGACGGCGCCCTCCTGCAGCGTCGCCAGCAGCTTCTCGCGCTCCTCCCCGAGGCTCTCCTCGAGCACGGCACGGCGCGAGACGACGACGTTGTTGCGCTTGCGGTCGAGCTTGATGACCTTGAAGTCGAGCTGCTTGCCCTCGTAGGGCGAGGTGTCCTTGACGGGGCGGATGTCGACCAGCGAGCCCGGCAGGAACGCGCGGATGCCGTTGATCATCACGGTGAGCCCGCCCTTCACCTTGCTGGTGACGAGCCCCTGGACGACGGAGGCCTGCTCCATCGCCTGCTCGAGGTCGTGCCACGCCTTGAGGCGCTTGGCCTTGTCGCGCGACAGGCGCGTGGTCCCGTAGCCGTCCTCGATCGACTCGATCGCGACGGTGACGAAGTCGCCCTCCTTGACCTCGACCTCGCCCTGGTCGTTCTTGAACTCCTCGATCGGGATGAACGACTCGGACTTGAGGCCGGCGTTAACGACGACGACGTTGTAGTCGACGCGCGTCACCTCCGCGGTGATCAGCTCGCCCTGGCGCATCTCCTGGCGCGCGAGCGACTCCTCGAACAGCGCGGCGAAGTTCTCGGCGCCGGTGGTCTGCGGCGCGGTCATCTGGGTGGTAGCCATCGGGTTGTCGGTTCCTGTGTCGTGGGTGCGTGGGGCCGTCGCCGGCGAGAACCCTGTGTCTCGCGTGGACGGGCAGTTGTCGACGTTTCCCGCGTCGCGGCACCGGCCAAAGCGCCGCGCGCGGGTCCCTTTGCGTGAAGCCGGCGGACGCCTCGTCGCAGGCGGCCGCCGGCCGTTCACCCTCGGATCGACCGCCCCCCCGCGCCCGCGCCTGCGGCCCGCACGGCGGCCAGCACGGCCGCGACGGCGGCGTCGATCGTCATGTTCGTCGTATCCAGCAGCAGCGCACCCTCGGCGGGCCGCAGCGGCGCCGCCGCCCGTCCCGCATCGCGCGCGTCACGCTGCTGGATATCGCGCAAAAGACTTTGAATATTAACATCAATTCCGTTCTCCCTCAACTGCCGCTGGCGCCGCGCCGCCCGCTCCTGCGCGCTGGCGGTCACGAACACCTTCGCCGCGGCGTCGGGAAACACCACCGTCCCCATGTCGCGCCCGTCCGCCACCAGCCCCGGCGGACGCCGGAACGCACGCTGCCGCGCCAGCAGCGCCGCACGGACGGGAGCGTGGACGGCGACGCGCGATGCCGCTGCCGAGACGTCCTCGGCGCGCACGGCGTCGGTGGCGTCCGCGCCGTCCAGGCGCACCGCGTCGCCGTCGAAAGCGACGTCCAGCGCGCGCGCCAGCGCGGCGACGCCGTCCGGCGCGTCGGGGTCGACGCCGTCGCGCAGCGCCTTGAGCGCCACGAGCCGGTAGAGCGCGCCGCTGTCGAGGTAGTGGTAGCCGAGCGCCTGCGCGACGCGGCGGGCGATCGTGCCCTTGCCCGACGCGGCGGGTCCGTCGACGGCGACCACGGGCACGCTGTCGTCGGCCATCCGGGTCAGGCGTGGACGTAGGCGCCGGCCACGCCGGTCAGCTGCCCGAGCACGGCGAAGTACTCCGGGAACGTCTTGCCGACGCAGCCCGGGTCGCGGATCGTCACCGCCACGCCGCCGAAGGCCGCGAGCGAGAAGCACATGGCCATCCGGTGATCGTCGTACGTGTCGATCGTCGCGGGGCGGAGCGACGGCGGCGGCACGATCCTCAGGTGGTCGCGTCCCGCGTCGACGGTGGCGCCGAGCTTGGCGAGTTCGGTCGCCATCGCGACGATCCGGTCGGTCTCCTTCACGCGCCAGCTCGCGATGCCGGTCAGCGCCGTGGGCTCGGCCGCGAACAGCGCCGTGACGGCGAGCGTCATCGCCGCATCGGGAATCGCGGTGCAGTCGATCGTGCCGCCGCGCAGGCGTCCCGCGCGCCGCGACTCGATCCAGTCGGGCCCGTAGCGCACGTCGGCGCCGAGGCTGCGCAGCACGTCGGCGAACGCGACGTCCCCCTGGATCGACGCGCGGCCGACGCCTTCGACCCGCACCGGTCCGCCGCCGAGCACGCCGGCGGCGAGGAAGTACGACGCCGCCGACGCGTCGCCCTCGACGTGCAGGTCGCCCGGGCTCGCGTAGCCGGGGCCGGCCGGCACGACGAACGTGCGCTCGTCGGGCGTGGCCGGCGCCACGCCGAAGCGCTGCATCAGGTTCGTCGTGATGGCGACGTAGGGGCGCGAGACGAGCGGCGTGGCGAGGCGCACCGTGGTCGGCGCGGCCTCCGCGCCGCGTGCGAGCGGCAGCGCCATCAGCAGCGCCGAGAGGAACTGGCTCGACACGTCGCCCCGGATGGCGATCTCGCCGCCGGCGCGCGCCTGCGAGGCGCCGATCGCCAGTGGCGGATAGCCCGGTGCGGCGAGATAGCGGACGTCGCAGCCGAGCGCGCGCAGCGGGTCGACGAGGTCGCCGATCGGCCGCTCGTACATGCGCGCCACGCCGCGGATCGTGTAGTCGCCGCCGGCGACCGCGAGCGCGGCGGTGAGCGGCCGCACCGCCGTGCCGGCGTTGCCGAGGAACAGGTCGGCCTTGCGCTGCGGCCAGCGGCCGGCGCAGCCGGCGACGACGACCTCGCGCGGCCCCACGCCCGGTGCGACCGCGACGCCCAGCGCGGCCAGCGCCTCGCGCATGCGCTGGACGTCGTCGGCGGCGAGCAACCCGTGCAGCGTCGTGGCGCCCCGCGCCAGCGCCGCCAGCAGGAGCGCGCGATTGCTGATGCTCTTGCTGCCGGGCAGCTGCACCGTTCCGCGGGCCTGCGGGGTGGCGGCGAGGACGAGCGCGTCGTGGCCGCGCGCGGCCCCCGTCGGGCCGTCCGCCGGGGTCATTCGACCGCGCCCGGATCGGTGCGCTGCGCCGCCCACGACCGGCGCGCCCACGCGGCCACCGCGAGCAGCGCCTCGAGGGACTGCGCGTCGCCGTCGCGCAGCGCGCGCTCGAGCGCGTCCAGCGGGCCGCGGAACGCCCGCAGTTCCTCGAGCAGCGCGGCGCGGTTCGCCATCCCGATGTCGCGCCACATCTCCGGCGACGACGCCGAGATCCGCGTCATGTCGCGAAAGCCGGTGCCGGCGAACGACGTGAGGTCCCCGGCGTCCGGACGCGCCGCGATCGAGGCCATGTAAGTGGCCGACAGCATGTGCGGGAAGTGCGAGACCGCGGCGTAGATGCGGTCGTGGCGCGCGGCATCGAGGCGGGAGACGCGTGCGCCGCAGGCTTCCCACAGCGCCGCGACGGCGTCGACCGCGGTCGCCGACGTGCCCGCGTCCGGCGTGAGGATCACCTGCCGTCCCTCGTAGAGCGTCGGTGAGGCCGCCTTCGCGCCCGACCGCTCGGTGCCGGCGATCGGGTGCGCGGGCACGAAGCGCGCGAAGGCCGCGCCGAGGTGCTCGCGCGCGGCGGCGACGACGTCCGCCTTCGTGCTGCCGGCATCCGTGAGCAGCGCGTGCACGGGCAGCCGCGGCGCCATCGCGGCGAACAGCGCGCCGAACTGCGCGACCGGCGCGGCGAGCAGCACGGCGTCCGCGCGCGCGACCTCGTCCGTCCAGCGATCGGCCAGCGTGCAGGCTCCGTCGACGATGCCGGCGGCCAGCGCGTCGTCCAGGTTCGCCCGCGAGCGGCCGACGCCGACGACGCGGGCCACCGCGCCGCGCGCCTTCAGCGCCAGCGCCACCGACCCGCCGATCAGGCCGACGCCGACGACGACCAGCGTGCCGGTGCGGAAGCTCACGACGCCAGCGCGCCCTTCAGCGCCGCCAGCAGCCGCGCGTTCTCCTGCGCGAGCCCGACCGTGACGCGCAGCCACGTCGGCAGCCCGTAGTTGCCGACCGGACGCACGATCACCCCCTGCCGCAGCAGCGCGCGGTTCACGCGCGCGGCGTCGCCCACGTCGACGAGCACGAAGTTCGCCTGCGTCGGCAGGTGCGCGAGCCCCAGCGCGTCGAAGCCGGCGGCGAGCTGCGCGAGCCCGGCGCGGTTGAGCGCGCGGCTCTCGTCGACGTAGTCCTCGTCGTCGAGGGCGGCGACGGCGGCGACCTGGGCGAGCGTGTTGACGTTGAAGGGCTGCCGCACGCGGTTGAGGATGTCCGCCACCGCGGCCGCCATCACGCCGTAGCCGACGCGCAGCGCGGCGAGGCCGAAGGCCTTGGAGAAGGTGCGCGTCACGACGAGGTTCGGGTACCGCGCCACCCAGTCGATGCTCGGCGCGCGGTCGGCAGGCTCGAGGTACTCGTTGTACGCCTCGTCGAGCACGACGACGACGTCGGCGGGCATCGACGCGACGAACGTCTCCACCTCGGCCGGCGGGTGCCACGTGCCGGTGGGATTGTTCGGGTTCGCGACGAACACCACGCGGGTGCGCGGCGTCACGGCCGCGCGCATCGCCGCGAGGTCGTGGCCGAAGTCGCGCGCGGGCACCTCGATGCCGGCGGCGCCGCGCGCCTGCGTCGCCAGCGGGTACACGGCGAACGCGTGCTGTGCGTACACGGCGGCGTCCCCCGGCTCGAGGAACGCGAGCGACACGAGCTCGAGGACGTCGTTGCTGCCGTTGCCGAGGACGATCTGCGCAGGGCCGACGCCGAGCCGCGCGGCGAGCGCCGCCTTGAGCGCGAAGCCGTTGCCGTCGGGGTAGCGGGCGATCTCGTCGACGGCGGCCGCGATCGCGGCGCGCACGCGCGGGCCCGGCCCGCGCGGGTTCTCGTTGCTGGCGAGCTTGACGATGCCGGCCGGATCCAGACCGAGCTCGCGCGCGAGTTCCTCGACGGGCTTGCCGGGCACGTAGGGCGCGATGCGGCGGACGTGGTCGGGCGCGAGGCCCGCGATCGAGGCGGCGGTCATGGGGTCGGCGGAGCGGGAGGCGGCGGTCATGCGGCCGGATAGGAGCCCAGCAGCTTGAGGAAGGGCGCGCGCTGCGCGAGCTCGGCGAGCGCCTGCGCCACCCGGGCGTCGCGCTGGTGGCCGGCGAGGTCGACGAAGAACAGGTACTCCCACAGGCCGGTGCGCGCCGGCCGCGACTCGAGGCGCGTCATCGAGACGCCGTGGCGCGCGAACGGCTCGAGCAGGTGGTGCACGGCGCCGGGGCGGTTGGGCGCGCTCATGACCAGCGAGGTGCGGTCGCGGCCGGACGGGGGGACCTGCTGTCGGCCCAGCACCCAGAAGCGCGTCGTGTTGTTCGGCTCGTCCTCGATGTGCGGCGCGAGGATCGACAGCCCGTAGAGCGAAGCCGCGAGCTCCCCGGCGATCGCCGCGGCGCCGTCCTCGGCCGCGGCGAGCCGCGCCGCCTCGGCGTTGCTGCCCACCGCGACGCGCGCGGCCCCGGGCAGGTGCCGGGCGAGCCACTGCACGCACTGGGCGAGCGACTGCGCGTGCGAGTACACCTTCGTCACCGCGGCCAGCGAGCGCGCGCGGGCCATCAGGTTCTGCTGGATGCGCAGCTTCACCTCGCCGCACACCGCCAGCTCGGTCGTGCACATCAGGTCGAGCGTGCGCCCCACCGCGCCCTCGGTCGAGTTCTCGACCGGCACGACCGCGTAGTCGACGCGCCCCGCCTCGGCCGCGCGCACGACCTCGTCGATCGTCGCCTCGGGAACGCCCTCGACGAAGTCGCCGAAGTGGCGCGCGACCGCCGCGTGGCTGAACGTGCCGGCCGGGCCGAGGTAGGCGACGCGCAGCTTCTGCTCGAGCGCCATGCACGCCGCCATCACCTGCCGGAAGATGCCGGCCACGTGCTCGGCGGACAGCGGCCCCGGGTTCGCGGCGGTGAGCCGCGCGATGACCTGCGCCTCGCGCTCGGGCCGCCACGGCGGTGCGCCCGAGCCGGCCTTGAGGTGCCCGATCGCCTGCGCGTGCCGCGCGCGCTCGCCCAGCGCGGCGAGGATCGCGTCGTCGAGCCGGTCGATCGCCGCGCGATGCGCCGCGAGTTCGTCGTCGGCGCTCACCGGCGCGCTCCGGGGACGTGCGCGGCGGCGGCCATCAGGGCTCGTCGTCCTCGTCGCGCTCGACGACGCGCTCGAGCCCGGCGAGGCGCTCGCCGTCCCCGAGGTTGATCAGCGTGACGCCCTGCGTCGCGCGGCCCATCTCGCGGATCGAGCTCACCTTCGTGCGGATCAGCACGCCGCCGGTCGAGATCAGCATCACCTCGTCGTCGGGCCGCACGAGCGCCGCCGCCACGACGGCGCCGTTGCGCGCGCTCTGCTGGATCGCGATCATGCCCTTCGTCCCGCGGCCGTGGCGCGTGTACTCGACGATCGGCGTGCGCTTGCCGAACCCGTTCTCGGTCGCCGTGAGCACCGACTGCGTCTCGTCCTCGGCGACGAGCAGCGAGATGATCTCCTGGCCCATCTCCAGCGCCATGCCGCGCACGCCGTGCGCGTTGCGGCCCATCGGGCGCACGTCGTTCTCGTCGAAGCGCACCGCCTTGCCGCCGGAGCTGAACAGCATCACGTCGTGCTTGCCGTCGGTCAGCGCGACGCCGATCAGCCGGTCGCCCTCGTCGAGGTCCACGGCGATGATGCCGGCCGTGCGCGGGCGCGAGAAGTCCGACAGCGGCGTCTTCTTCACCGTGCCGCTCGCCGTGGCCATGAACACGAACTGGCCCTCGGCGAACTCGCGCACCGGGAGGATCGCCGTGATCTTCTCGTTCTCGGCGAGCGGGACCAGGTTGACGATCGGCTTGCCGCGCGAGGCGCGCGTGCCCTGCGGGACGCCGTACACCTTGAGCCAGTAGACGCGGCCGCGGCTGGAGAAGCAGAGGATGTGGTCGTGCGTGTTCGCGATGAACATCCGCTCGATGAAGTCGTCCTCCTTCGTCGCGGCGGCCTGGCGGCCGCGCCCGCCGCGCTTCTGCGCGCGGTACTCGTCGACCGGCTGGGCCTTCATGTAGCCGCCGTGCGACATGGTCACGACCATGTCCTGCGGGGTGATCAGGTCCTCCATCGACATCTCGACGCCGCTGGCGACGATCTCGCTGCGCCGCTTGTCGCCGAACTGGTCGCGCACCGCCGCGAGCTCGTCGCGGACGATCGCGGTGACGCGCCCGGGGTTGGCGAGGATGTCGACGAGGTCGGCGATCAGCGCCATCACGTCGCGGTACTCGGCGATGATCTTGTCCTGCTCGAGCCCGGTCAGGCGCTGCAGCCGCAGCTCGAGGATCGCCTGCGCCTGCGCGTCGGAGAGGCGGTAGCCCTCCGGCGGGCCCGCCTGCCAGCCGTAGCCGGCCGGCAGGCCGTCCGGCCGCGACGCGTCGGCCAGCGCCCGCGCGAGCATCTGCTCGACCAGCGCGCTGCGCCACGTGCGCTCCATCAGGCCCGCCTTGGCCTCGGCAGGCGTGGGCGACGCCTTGATGAGCGCGATGATCTCGTCGACGTTCGACAGCGCGACGGCGAGCCCCTCGAGGACGTGCCCCCGCTCGCGCGCCCTGGCGAGCTCGTGGCGCGTGCGGCGCACGACGACCTCGCGGCGGTGCGCGATGAAGTGCTCCAGCAGCTGCTTGAGGTTGAGGAGCCGCGGCTGCCCGTCGACCAGCGCGACGAGGTTCATGCCGAAGCTGTCCTGCAGCTGCGTGAGCTTGAAGAGGTTGTTCTGGACGATCTCCGGGATCTCGCCGCGCTTGAGCTCGATCACCACGCGCATGCCCGACTTGTCCGACTCGTCGCGCAGGTCCGAGATGCCCTCGAGCTTCTTCTCGCGCACCAGCTCGCCGATGCGCGCGAGGAGCGTCGCCTTGTTGACCTGGTAGGGGATCTCGTCGACGACGATCGCCTGCCGGTTGCCCTTCTCGAGGTCCTCGACGTGCGTGCGGGCGCGGATGACCACGCGGCCGCGGCCGGTGCGGTAGCCTTCCTTGACGCCCTCGAGGCCGTAGATGATCCCGGCGGTGGGAAAGTCGGGCGCCGGGACGTGCTCCATCAGCTCGTCGACCGACGCCTCGGGATGGGCGAGCAGCGCGAGGCACGCGTTCGCGGTCTCCGTCAGGTTGTGCGGCGGGATGTTCGTCGCCATGCCCACCGCGATGCCCGAGCTGCCGTTGATCAGCAGGTTCGGGATGCGCGAGGGCAGCACCGACGGCTCCATCTCCTTGCCGTCGTAGTTCGGGACGAAGTCGACCGTGTCCTTCTCGATGTCGGCGAGCAGCTCGCCGGCGATCTTCGCCAGCCGGCACTCGGTGTAGCGGTAGGCCGCTGCCGAATCCCCATCGATCGAGCCGAAGTTGCCCTGCCCGTCGATCAGCGGGTAGCGCAGCGAGAACGCCTGCACCATCCGCACCAGCGCCTCGTAGGTGGCGGAATCGCCGTGCGGGTGGAACTTCCCCAGCACGTCGCCGACGACGCGGGCGCACTTCACGTAGGGGCGGTTCCACGCGATGTTCGCTTCGTGCATCGCGAAGAGCACCCGCCGGTGCACGGGCTTCAGCCCGTCGCGGACGTCCGGCAGCGCCCGCCCGACGATCACGCTCATCGCGTAGTCGAGGTAGCTGTGCCGCATCTCCGCCTCGAGGCTGATCGGCAGGGTTTCCTTCGCGAACTGCTCCATGGCGGATCGATGGTCCTTCGCGCGGCGGCGGTACGCGCTGCGGCGCGGCTGTCAGTCAGCAAAAAACGGGCGCGCCGGTGGGATTCGTCCGGCAACGCCCGCGTTCGTGCGCTTTGGGGCCGCCGCCCGCGCCCGCCTTCGCGGCGCGGGGCGTTCCGGAGGCCTTTGAAAATGCAACATTTTAGCACGACGTTGTATCGCCGCGACACCGGCGCTGGCGATCGGTACGCAGGGGGGGCCGTGCTGTAGGCCGCGGCAGGCGCTGTGCTATAGTCCCCAAGGTACGAAAGGATTCGGTGCGTCAGGGGGTTATCCGCGGCGCGCCCGGAAGTTCGGTGTGGAACCTGATCGAAAACCAAAGCCAAAGGGGTGAAACAATGACTCGACGTCTTCTGTCCGGTGTGCTCGCGGGCGCCTTCGCAGCCGCGTTCGCCGGAAGCCTCGCCGCGCAAGCGCCGGCGACGTCCGGCTACGTCGCGGGCGTCGCGGGCTGCGACGCCAAGAACTGCGGCTACTGGCTGTCCGCCACGGGAACGCCGACGAACAACGTCGTGAAGAGCGCGACCTACAACGGTGCGCGCGGCCTCGCCGGCAACCTCTGCTGGCGCACCGGCTACTGGTCGCCCGCGATGGCGATCGCGCAGTGCGATCCCGACCTCGTGCCCAAGCCGAAGCCTCCGGCGCCCGCCCCGGCGCCCGCGCCGGCCCCCGCGCCTGCGCCGAAGCCCGCGCCGGCCCCCGCACCTGCGCCGAAGCCCGCCCCGGCGCCGGCGCCGAAGCCCGCCGCCCCGGCGGTCCAGAAGATCACGCTGGCGTCGAAGGCCCTGTTCGACTTCGACAAGGCCGTGCTGCGTCCGGAAGGCCGCGCCGCGATCGACAGCGAGATCATCGCCAAGCTGCCGCAGGTGCAGAAGCTCGAACTCGTCCTGGTCACCGGCCACACCGACCGCATCGGCACGCAGCAGTACAACCAGCGCCTGTCCGAGCGCCGCGCCGACGCGGTGCGCGACTACCTGGTGAGCAAGGGCGTGCCGAAGGACAGGATCGAAACGCTCGGCATGGGCAAGACGCAGCCGGTCCCCGGCGTCAGCTGCAACCAGAAGAACATGAAGGAGCTGATCGCCTGCCTGCAGCCGAACCGCCGCGTCGAAGTCGAAGTCAAGGGCGAGGCCGTCAAGAAGTAGGTCCCGCCGCTCCGAAAGAGCCCCGCCTCGCGCGGGGCTTTTTTTCATCCGGCCCCCGCGACGAACGCCGCATGACCGCTCCCCGTCCCGTCGACCTCGCGCTCCGTGCCCGCTGGATCCTGCCGATGGAGCCCGGCTGCGTGCTGGACGACCACGCGCTGGTCGTCGACGAAGGCCGCATCGTCGACCTGCTGCCCGCTGCCGACCTGTCCGCGCGCTTCGCGCCGCGCGAGCACGCGACGTTCGCGCGCCACGTGCTGATGCCCGGCCTGGTCAACGCCCACACGCACGCGGCGATGACGCTGCTGCGCGGCATCGCCGACGACGTCCCGCTCGATGCTTGGCTGCGCGACCACATCTGGCCGCGCGAGTCGGCGTTCGTCACGCCCGAGTTCGTGCACGACGGGGCGACGCTGGCCGCTGTCGAGATGCTGCGCGGCGGCATCACCTGCTGCAGCGACATGTACTTCTACCCGGACGCGGCGGCACAGGCCTTCGACGCGGCGGGCCTGCGCGCGGTGATCGGCCTCCCCGTCCTCGACTTCCCGACCCCCTACGCGAGCGACGCGGACGACTACCTGCGCGTCGGGCTCGCGGCGCGCGATGCGCTCAAGCACCTGCCGCGCCTGACGTGGATGCTCGCGCCGCACGCGCCGTACACCGTCGGCGACGCCGCGTTCGCCCGCATCGTCACCTACGCGCGCCAGCTCGACCTGCCGATCCAGACGCACCTGCAGGAGACACGGGCCGAGCTCGACGAGGCGCTGGCAAGGACCGGCGAGACCGAGCTCGCACGCTTGGACAGGCTGGGCGCGACCGGGCCGAACTTCGTCGCCATCCACGCTGTCCATCTGGGCGCCGGCGACCGCGAGCGCCTGGCGACACAACGATGCAGCGTCGTCCACTGCCCGGCCTCGAACATGAAGCTCGCCAGCGGCATCGCGCCGGTCGCCGGGCTCGTGGCGCAGGGCATCGACGTGGCGCTGGGCACCGACGGCGCGGCGTCGAACAACCGGCTCGACCTGTTCGCCGAGATGCGCCTCGCGGCGCTGCTGGCGAAGGTCGCCACCGGCGACGCGGCCGCGCTGCCCGCCGCCGCCGTGCTGCACATGGCCACGCTGGGCGGCGCGCGCGTCCTGTCGCTGGAGGCGTCGATCGGCAGCCTCGTGCCGGGCAAGCAGGCCGACGTCGTGGCCGTGGACCTGGGCGAGATCGACGATGCGCCGGTGTACGATCCCATCTCGCACCTCGTGCACGTCGCGTCGCGCGAGCGCGTGAGCGACGTGTGGGTCGCGGGCGAGAGGGTGGTGCGCGACCGGGTCCCCGTCCGCGTCGACGTGCCGGCCCTCGCCGCGCGCACGCGGCTGTGGCAGCAGAAGCTCCGGTGACCTCATGACGACACACGCCGCCCGTCCCCTCCGCAATGCCGATCCGGCCGAACTCGCCAAGTTCGCGGCGCTCGCGCACCACTGGTGGGACCCCGAGCACGAGATGTTCGGCACGCTGCACAAGATCAACCCGCTGCGGCTCGGATGGATCGAGGGTGTCGCCGGCGACGTGGCGGGCAAGCGCGTCGTCGACGTGGGCTGCGGGGGCGGGATCCTCGTTGAGGCGCTCGCCGGGCGCGGCGCCGAGGTGCTCGGCATCGACCTCGGGGAGAAGGCGCTCGGCGTCGCCAGGCTGCACAAGCTCGAGTCCGGCGCGAACGTCGACTACCGCCTCGTCGCCGCCGAGGATCTCGCGCGCGAGCGGCCCGCGTCGTTCGACCTGGTGACCTGCATGGAGATGCTCGAGCACGTGCCGGATCCCGCGTCGACGGTAGCAGCGTGCGCGGCGCTCGCGCGGCCCGGCGGCACGGTCGTCTTCGCCACGATCAACCGCAATCCGAAGTCGTACGTGTTCGCGATCCTCGGCGCCGAGTACGTGCTGCGGCTGCTGCCGCGCGGCACGCACGACTGGTCGCGGTTCGTCCGGCCGGCCGAGCTCGCCGCGCACGCGCGGCGGGCCGGCCTCGACCTCGTCGATACGATCGGCCTGGTCTACAACCCCTTCACGCGCATCTTCCGCCTCGAGCGCGGCGACCTCGACGTCAACTACATGGCCGCCTTCCGCCGCCATGCCTGAAGCGCGGCCGCTCGCGGTCGACGCGGTGCTGTTCGACCTCGACGGCACGCTGGCAGACACGGCCGGCGACCTCGCGGGCGCGTTGAATGCGATCCGCCGGGAGCGCGGTCTCGCGCCGCTGCCGGTGGAGGACCTGCGTGCGCACGCGTCCGCCGGCGCGCGCGGAATGCTGCAGGCGGGGCTCGGCATCGGACCGGGGGACGACGGGTACGACGCGCTGCGCGACGCGTTCCTCGCGCACTACGCCGCCTGCCTCGCGGAGACGACGCGCCTGTTCGACGGCGTCGCCGGCCTGCTCGACGCGCTGGACGCGCGCGGCTTCGCCTGGGGCATCGTGACCAACAAGGCCGGCCGCTTCACGCGACCGGTCGTCGCAGCGCTGGGGCTCGCGGGGCGTGCCGGCACCGTCGTGTCGGGCGACACCACGCCCCACGCCAAGCCGCATCCCGCGCCGATGCACCACGCGGCTCGCGAGCTCGGCGTCGCGGCGCAGCGCTGCGTCTACGTCGGCGACGACCTGCGCGACGTGCTCGCCGGCAACGCCGCGGGGATGGCGACGCTCGTGGCGCGCTGGGGCTACCTCGGCACGGGCGAGCCGCACGACGCGTGGCCGGCGCACGGCGGCGCGGACGCTCCGCTCGGCCTGCTCCACTGGCTGCCCGCCCGTCCGGGCGGATGAAGCGCGCGGCGCCGGCCCGCTCGCATCACGAGCAGGCGCCGGCGTTGACGATCAGCAGCTCCTGCGGCTCGCTGCCGCGCAGTCCCGTCAGCCGCACGGCCTGGCTCGCCTGCAGCGGCCGCAGGACCGCGATGACGATGTCGTCGGGGGTGCGCAGCGCGATGCCGTTCGCCTGCTGGACGCGATCGCCCTTGCGCAGCCCGAGCATGGCCGCGAAACCCGTCGCTTCGCGCACGACGAGCGCTCCGTCGCGCGCCTCGGCCACTGCCGCGAGCGTCTCCGGCTGCGCGATCAGCCCCGCCACCAGCTCGGCATTCAGGCGGACGACCGGGCCGCCATAGCCCGGCGGGACGCACGCATCCCGTCGGGCGGACGGGGCCGCCGCGCCGGACACCGGCGCCTGCGCGCGCAGATCGATCCGCCGCTCGCCGCCCGCGCCGCGCAGCGTGATGCCGTCCGCGTGCACCGCGGCGAGCGTTTCCGCATCGCCGACCGCGTCGCCCACCGCGACGAGCCGCGGCGTGCCGTCGGGGAGGCGCAGCAGCGCGCGCCCTCCTCCGTCGCGCTCGGAGAGCAGGCCCAGCAGCCGCAGCGCGCCCGCCGGCGCCGCGGGGGCCGGCGGCGCAGGGGCCGCAACGTCGGGCCCCGGCGTGCCGAACGGCGGCGAGAGCGCGAGCGCGGCCACGACGTCGCCGACGGCCGCGTCGGGGACCGTCCCGGTCGCGGGGCCGAGCCAGCGCCAGCCCCAGTGGGCGAGGACGGCAGCGAGCGCGGCGACGCCCGCGAGCGTGACGAGCGCGGCGGCCCACGAGCGCATTTGCACCGCGATCACCCGCGGCGACGGCGCACGGCGGTGCGCACCGGGCCCGTTGCTACAATCCGCCGTCGCGTCAACGCCCCTCCCGCTCGTGAATCCGCGCCTCGGCCTGCTGCAGCCGTACCCGTTCGAGCGGCTGCGCGCGCTGTTCGCAGGCCAGGGTCCCGCCGCCGGGCGCCGCCCGATCGTGCTGTCGATCGGGGAGCCGAAGCATCCGACGCCGCAGTTCGTGCTCGACGCGCTCGCCGGGGGCGGCAGCGGAGTCGCACATTATCCCACGACGATCGGCGCTCCCGCGCTGCGCGAGGCGATCGCGGCGTGGCTCGCGCGCCGCCATCGCCTGCCGCCGCTCGATCCCGCCACGCAAGTGCTTCCGGTGCTGGGCAGCCGCGAGGCGCTCTTCGCGTTCGCCCAGACGATCGTCGATGCCAGCCGTCCCGGCGCGACGGTCGTGATGCCCAATCCCTTCTACCAGATCTACGAAGGCGCGGCGCTGCTCGCCGGTGCCGGCGCACACTTCGTCAACGCGCAGGCGGAGCGCGGCTTCGCCGGCGCGTGGGACGCGGTGCCCGACGCGGTCTGGGCCCGGACCCAGCTCGTGTACGTGTGCTCGCCGGACAATCCCACCGGGCGGGTGACGACGCAGGCGGAGTGGAGCCGGCTGTTCGCGCTGGCCGATCGCCACGGCTTCGCCATCGCGTCCGACGAGTGCTATTCGGAGATCTACTTCGACGAGGCGCGGCCGCCGCTGTCGGCACTGGCCGCGGCCCTTGCCGACGGGCGCGACGACTACCGCGGCCTCGTGGCGTTCGGCAGCCTGTCGAAGCGGTCCAACGCACCGGGGCTGCGCTCCGGCTACGTCGCCGGCGACGCGGCACTGGTCAAGGCGTTCCTGCTCTACCGCACCTACCACGGCTCGGCGATGTCCCCGGCAGTGGCCCAGGCGAGCATCGCAGCGTGGTCCGACGAGGCGCACGTCGTCGACAACCGGCGCCTGTACGCGCGCAAGTTCGCGGCGCTGCAGCCGCGGCTCGCGCAGGCGCTGCCCTGCGCGATGCCCGAGGCGGCGTTCTACCTGTGGGCCGCGACGCCGATCGACGACGCCGAGTTCGCGCGCCGGCTCCACGCCGAGGAGAACGTCGCGGTGCTCCCCGGCAGCTACTTCGCGCGCGACACGGCCGCCGGCCACCCGGGTCGCGGGCGGATCCGCATCGCGCTGGTGGCCGACGAGGCCGAGTGCGCCGAGGGGATCGACCGGATCGTCGCCTTCGCGCGCCGGCTGTAGCGGCGCCCCTCGGGCAGCGGCGCCCCGCGCCCCGTCCCGCACGTCCCGTCCGCCGCAGCGGCGCCTCGTCGCCGCAGGGCCGGGACGCGCTTCCTTTGCCTAGAATGCGGCCATGAACGCCTTGCCCGTCGCCGACCCGCCGGGGCTGCGCCCGCTGTCCGCCGCGCTTGCCCGGGGCTTCCGGTTCCGGCCGATGACGGCCCTGCTGATCGCCGCGATCAACACCGGCATCGCGCTGATCTCGTGGGACCGCGACCCGCGGCCGTTCTGGCACCCGCTGCTGACCGTCCAGATCTACGGCTTCTGCATCGCCTACGCGGTCAACGTGCTGCGACCCTGGGAACGCGAGCGGCCGATCCTCCCGCTCGCCGCGGCCTGCGCGCTCGCCTCGGTCGTCGGCGTCGTGCTCGTGATCGCTGTCAAGGGCTATTCGCTCGAGCACGTCAGCGCGAACTGGAGCGTGTTCGCCTGGAACGTGATCCAGGCGTCGATCAACGGTTTCTTCGTGAGTCTGCTGTTCTTCGTCAAGTTCCGCGAGGCGCGCGCCAGCGCCGCGCTGCTGCGCGCCGAGGCCGAGCGCAACCTGCTCGCCAAGCAGGCCGTCGAGGCGGAGCTCAAGCTGATGCAGGCGCAGATCGAGCCGCACTTCCTGTTCAACACGCTCGCCTCGGTGCAGTTCCTGACCGAGACCGACCCGCAGCGCGCGGGCCGCCTGCTCGGCCACCTGATCGACTACCTGCGCGCGGCGCTGCCGGACCTGCGGGCGAAGTCCACGACCCTCGGCCGCGAGGCCGACCTCGCGAAGGCCTACCTCGAGATCCTCGCGATCCGCATGGGACCGCGGCTCGCGTTCGACGTCGACGTGCCCTCCGACCTGCGGCCGCACGCGTTCCCGCCGAACATGCTGATCTCGCTGGTCGAGAACGCGATCAAGCACGGCCTCGAGCCGTCGGCCGACGGCGGCCGTCTCGCCATCGTCGCGCGCCGCGACGACGATCGCCTCGCCGTGACCGTGACAGACACCGGCCGCGGCCTCGCGGCGAGCGCGCTCGGCGGCACCAACGGCAACGGCGTGGGCCTCACCAACCTGCGCGACCGGCTGGCGGCGCTGTACGGGACGCGCGGCCGCTTCGAGATCGCCGAGCACGCGCCGCGCGGCACGCGTGCGATGATCGCGATCCCCTACGAGCCCGCCTGAGGTTCCGATGCCGCGCGCTCTGATCGCCGAGGACGAGCCGTTGCTGCGCGAGCAGCTCAAGCGCCGCCTCGCCGAGGCGTGGCCGGAGCTCACCGTCGCCGCCGAGGCGGCGACGGGCGCGGAGGCGGTCGCGACCTTCGACGCCGATCCCGTCGACGTCGCGTTCCTCGACATCCGCATGCCCGTGATGAGCGGGCTCGACGTGGCCCGCGCCATCGGCGACCGCGCGCACGTGGTGTTCGTGACCGCCTACGACGAGTACGCGATCGCGGCCTTCGAGGAGGGCGCGATCGACTACCTGCTGAAGCCGGTGACCCCGGAGCGCATCGCCAAGGTCGTCGCGCGCCTCAAGGCGCGGCTGGCCGCGCCGCCGCTCGACCTCGCGGCGCTGATCGCGAAGCTCGCGGCGCGCGAGGGCGGCGGCGGGCACCTCAAGTGGATCCGCGCCTCGCTCGGCAACGCGATGCGCATGCTGCCCATCGAGGATGTGCTGTACTTCCGCTCCGAGGACAAGTACACGAAGGTCGTGACCGCCGACGCCGAGGCGCTGATCCGCAAGCCGATCAAGGAGCTCTACGACGAGCTCGACCCCGAGGCGTTCTGGCAGATCCACCGCAGCACGATCGTGAGCCTGCGTGCGATCGCCAAGGTCGAGCGCGACTGGCGCGACCAGCCGGTCATCACGCTCAAGGGCCGGCCCGAGCAGCTCGTCGTCTCCCGGACGTTCGCGCATCTGTTCAAGGCGATGTGACGAGCGTCGGCGAGTCACGTCGTTCCCGGCCGGCGGCACGCCCGTGATTGGCGCTAGCATGCACGCGTGCCGACCCGCGCGCTCGCCTTCCTCGGCCGCCACGCCACCGCTTTCATGGCCGGCGGCGTCCTGGTCGGGCTCGCCGTTCCTCCGCTCGCCGCCGCGGCCGGGCCGCTGCTGGTCCCCACGCTGCTGATTCCGCTGACGCTCGCGCTGATCCGCCTCGACTGGCGCGCCGTGGTCGCGTGGCGAGCGCGGCCCGGCGTGATCGCGCTGCTGGTCGTCTGGCTGCTCGTGGCCGCGCCGGTCCTGGTGTGGCTGCTGGCCGAGGCGCTGCGGCCCGCGGGCCTGCCAGCGTCGCTGCAGGTCGCGCTCGTGCTGATGGCCGCTTCGTCGCCCATCGTCTCCTCCGTCGCGATCGCGCTGATCGTCGGACTCGACGCCGCGCTGGCGATCGTCGCGGTGCTGGTCGCGACGGCGCTCGTGCCGTTCACGCTGCCGGCGATGGCGCAGGCGCTGCTGGGCGTGACGCTCGAGATCGGACTCGGCGCGTTCATGCTCCGCCTGGTCCTGCTGGTCGGCAGCGCGTTCGTCGCCGCATGGCTCGTGCAGCACTTCGTCGCGCCCGCCGCGATCGCCCGCCGCCGCGACCTCCTCGACGGCCTCACGGTGCTCAACCTGGTCGTCTTCGCCCTCGCGATCATGGACGGCGTGACCGCGTTCGCGATCGCGCGCCCGGGCTACGCGGCAGCGGCGCTCGCCGCCGCGTTCGGGTTCAACCTCCTGCTGCAGGCCACCGGCTACGCACTCTTCCGGCGCCTCGGACGACGCGCGGCGCTCGCGGTCGCGCTGGCCTCCGGCAACTGCAACATGGGGCTCGTGCTGGTCGCGCTGCAGGGCAAGGCCGACTTCGAGGTCACCGTGTTCTTCGCGCTGGCGCAGATCCCGATGTACACGCTGCCGGCACTGATGGCGCGCGCCTACGCGCGGCTGCTCGGCCGCGCGCCCGGGACGGCCCGCCAACCCACGGTAAAATGACGGTTTCTCGCCGGAAGGCTTCGCCATGCCGCTGCAGACCGTGATCGACGCCGCCTGGGAGCAGCGCGCCGAGCTGTCCCCGAAGCACGCCCCGCCCCAGATCCGCGACGCCGTGGCGCACGTGATCGGCGAGCTCGACGCGGGACGGCTGCGCGTGGCCGAGAAACGCGGCGGCGACTGGGTCGTGCACCAGTGGATCAAGAAGGCCGTGCTGCTGTCGTTCCGGCTCTCCGACAACGTGGCCCTCGGCCCGCCACCGGAGCGCGCGCCGTTCCGCTTCTTCGACAAGGTGCCGACCAAGTTCGCCCGTTACGACGATGCCGCCTTCGCGGCCGCCGGCGTGCGCGTCGTGCCGCCCGCGGTGGCGCGGCGCGGCGCCTACGTCGCGCGCGACGTCGTGCTGATGCCCTGCTACGTCAACATCGGTGCCTACGTCGACGAAGGGACGATGGTCGACACGTGGGCGACGGTCGGGTCGTGCGCGCAGATCGGGAAGAAGGTGCACCTGTCCGGCGGCGTGGGCATCGGCGGCGTGCTGGAGCCGCTGCAGGCCAATCCGACCATCATCGAGGACAACTGCTTCATCGGCGCCCGCTCCGAGGTGGTCGAGGGCGTGGTCGTCGAGGAGAACTCGGTGCTGGGCATGGGCGTGTTCATCGGCCAGAGCACGAAGATCTACGACCGCGCGACGGGGACGGTGAGCTACGGCCGTGTGCCCGCGGGCTCGGTCGTGGTCGCCGGCAGCCTGCCGTCGTCCGAGGGTAGCTGCCACCTCTACTGCGCCGTCATCGTCAAGCGCGTCGACGCGCAGACGCGCTCGAAGACGAGCATCAACGAGCTGCTGCGAAGCTGATGAGGGCGCCGCTCCCCATGTCGGTCCAGATCAAGGGTCCCGAGGACATCGCGGGCATGCGCGTGGCCGGCCGGCTCGCCTCGGAGCTGCTCGACTATCTCACCCCCTTCGTCAAGCCCGGCGTCGCGACGCGCGACATCGACAAGCTGGCGCACGACTACATGGTCGGCGTGCAGGGCACGATCCCCGCGACGCTCAACTACGCGCCGCCCGGCCACTCGCCGTACCCGGCTTCGCTGTGCACGTCGGTCAACCATGTGGTCTGCCACGGCATCCCCGGCGAGCGCAAGCTCAAGGCCGGCGACATCGTGAACATCGACGTCACGGTCATCAAGGACGGCTACCACGGCGACACGAGCCGCATGTTCTTCGTCGGCGCACCGTCGATCCAGGCGCGCCGGCTGGTCGAGGTCACCTACGAGGCGATGTGGAGGGGCATCCGCGCGGTGCGCCCCGGCGCGCACCTCGGCGACATCGGCCACGTGATCCAGCGCCACGCCGAGTCGCACGGCTACTCGATCGTCCGCGAGTTCTGCGGCCACGGCATCGGCCGGCAGTTCCACGAGGAGCCGCAGGTCCTGCACTACGGCCGCCCGGGCACCGGACTCAAGCTGCAGGCCGGCATGATCTTTACCGTGGAGCCGATGGTGAACGCCGGGCGCGCCGGCATCCGCGCGCTGGCCGACGGGTGGACGATCGTCACCGCCGACCACTCGCTGTCCGCGCAGTGGGAGCACACGGTGCTGGTGACGCCGGACGGCCACGAGATCCTGACGCAGTCCGTCGGCACGCCGCCGCCGCCGGCGTAGCACCGGGATGGACCGGGCGCCCGCCGTGTCCGGCACCGCGGCGACCGCCGCGGGCCGCCTCGACGTGGCCGCGTGGCGCACTCGCCTGCGCGATGGGCGCGAGGCGCTGCGCGACGCCTTCCTCGCCCGTCGGGGCACCACGGCGCTGCTGCGGGAGCACGCGCGGCTCGTCGACGGCGTGCTGCGCGACGTCTGGGCAGTCGCCGGGCTGCCGCGCGGGGCCGCGCTGGTGGCCGTCGGCGGCTACGGGCGCGGCCAGCTGTTCCCGCACTCCGACGTCGACGTCATGGTGCTGCTGCCGCATCCGGCCGCCGCGTCCACCGGCGAGGTCGTCGAGCGCTTCCTGCTCGTGCTGTGGGACGCCGGCCTCGAGGTCGGGCACGCCGTGCGCACCGTCGACGAGTGCGTGGCCGAGATGACCGGCGACGTCACGATCCGCACGAGCCTGCTCGAGCACCGGCTGGTCGCGGGCAACCGGCGCCTGTACGCCGCGTTCGCCGACGCCGTTCACGCGGCGCTCGACGTGCGCGCGTTCTACGAGGCCAAGACGCTGGAGCAGCAGCAGCGCCACCTCAAGCACCACGACGCGGCGTACAACCTCGAGCCCAACGTCAAGGAGAGCCCCGGCGGCCTGCGCGACCTGCAGACCGTCGTATGGATCGCGCGCGCCGCGGGCCTCGGGCGCAACTGGAAGGAGCTGGCGCAGCGCGGCCTCATCACGGCGGACGAGGCGCGCGACGTCGCGCGGCAGGAGCGCTTCCTGTCGTCGATCCGCATGCGGCTGCACTACCTCGCGGAACGGCGCGAGGACCGGCTGGTGTTCGACCTGCAGAACGCGCTCGCCGGCCAGCTCGGGTTGGCGGACACGCCGGCCAAGCGGGCCTCCGAGCAGCTGATGCAGCGCTACTACCGCGCCGCACGGCTGGTCCGCCAGGTCAACACCATCCTGCTGCAGAACCTCCACGCGAAGCTGTTCCCGATCCCGAGCGAACCGGTGCCCATCGACGGCGAGTTCGTCGCGATCGACGAGCTGCTGCACGTACGCGACGAGCGCCTGTTCGAGCGCCGGCCCGGGGCGATGCTCGACGCCTTCGCCCGCATGCAGGACCACCCCGAGCTCAAGGGCATGTCGGCGCGCACGCTGCGCGCGCTGTGGCGCAACCGTCACCGCATCGACGCGGCGTTCCGGCGCGATCCCCAGAACCGCGCCGCGTTCATCCGGCTGTTCCGCGCGAAACGCGGGATCGTGCACGAGCTGCGGCGCATGAACCTCTATGACGTGCTCGGCCACTATCTGCCGCCGTTCGGGCGCATCGTCGGGCAGATGCAGCACGACCTCTTCCACGTCTACACCGTGGACGAGCACATCCTGATGGTGATCCGCAACCTGCGCCGCTTCACCGAGGCGCAGCACGCGCACGAGTACCCGCTGTGCTCGCGGCTGATCGCCGACTTCGAGCGGCGCGAGGTGCTCTACCTCGCCGGCCTGTTCCACGACATCGCCAAGGGCCGCGGCGGGGACCACTCGACATTGGGCGCGCGGGACGCGCTGCGCTTCTGCCGCGACCACGGCGTCCCGGCGGAGGACGGCGCCCTCGTGGCGTGGCTGGTCGAGCAGCACCTGGCGATGTCGTCGACGGCGCAGAAGCAGGACATCTCCGACCACGCCGTCGTCCGGGCGTTCGCCGCGAAGGTCGGCACGCTGCGCCGGCTGACCGCGCTCTACCTCCTCACGGTCGCGGACATCCGGGGCACGAGCCCGAAGGTATGGAACGCGTGGAAGGCGCAGCTCCTCGAGGACCTGTTCCACGCCGCGCGACGCGTCATCGAGGGCAGCGGCGCCGCCGCGGCGCTGGAGGACACGCTGACCGAGCGCCAGCACGAGGCGCGCCGGCTGCTCAATCTGCACGCCGTTCCGGCGGGCGCCGAGGCCACGCTGTGGAAGCAGCTCGACACGGCGTACTTCCAGCGCCACTCGGCGGACGAGATCGCGTGGCACGCGCGTCACCTGCACTGGCGCGTGGACCGCAACGCCCCGGTGGTCAAGGCGCGCACGCTGCCGAACGGCGCCGGCGTCCAGGTGCTCGTCTACCTCCCCGACCAGAAGGAACTGTTCGCACGCGTCTGCGGCTTCCTCGGGCGCACCGGGCTGTCGATCCTCGAGGCCAAGGTCCACACGACGCGCCACGGCTATGCGCTCGACACCTTCCTCGTGCACGATCCGCAGAACCCCGGCGCGACGTACCGCGACGCGATCGCCTATCTCGAGCACGAGCTCACGCGCATCCTCGCCGAGCAGGCACCGGTGCTTCCGCCCGAGCCGGGCCGCGTGAGCCGCCGCGTGCGCCACTTCCCGCTGTCGCCGCAGGTGCAGATGTTCCCGGACGACAAGGGGACCCACTACATCCTCGAGATCGTCGCCGCGGACCGGCCGGGGCTGCTGGCGCGCATCGCCTACGTGCTGGCCAAGGCAAACGTCAACGTCGTCAGCGCGAAGATCAACACGCTGGGCGAGCGCGCGGAGGACGTCTTCCTGATCGACGGGGCGCGCCTGCACGACGAGCAGGCGCTCCTCCGGCTCGAGACGGTGCTCTACGAGCAGCTCAGGGTGTAGGCGGAGGGTGGGACGAGAGCACCGGGCGCAGGCGTCCGGCAGGTCGTGCGCCCGGGACGCCCGTCCCGCGCCTCGCCGCTCGTCAATCGTCCACGACGCCGGTGCCTGGAAACAGCACGTCCGTGAACCCGAACCGCGAGAAGTCCCGCATCCGCATCGGGTAGAGGATGCCGTCGAGGTGGTCGCATTCGTGCTGCACGACGCGCGCGTGGAAGCCGTCGACCTCGCGCGCGATGGGACGGCCCTGCGGGTCGAGGGGCTCGTAGCGCAGCCGCGCGTAGCGCGGCACCACGCCGCGCAGGCCCGGCACCGACAGGCAGCCCTCCCAGCCCTCCTCGATCGCGTCCCCGAGCGGCGTGAGCACCGGGTTCACGAGCTCCGTGTACGGCACGGGCGGCGCCTCGGGATAGCGCGGGTTGGCGTCCACGCCGAAGATGACCACCCGCAGCGGCACGCCGATCTGCGGCGCGGCCAGGCCGGCGCCGTTCGCGGCCGCCATCGTCTCGCGCATGTCGGCGAGCAGCGCGTCCAGATCCGGCGCGGGGACGCGCGCGACGGGCTTCGACGGCTGCCACAGGCGGGGATCGCCCATGCGCAGGATTTCGCGGATCACGGCGCGCCCCCGCCGAGCGCGGCGGCGACCGGCGGCGGGACGAGGGGCACGAGGTGCTCGAGCAGCCGGCGCACCTTGTCCATCCCGCTCTCCAGCGTGCGCACCAGCGCTTCCATCGCGATCGCCTGCGTGCTGTCGCCGCGCCCCGCGGCGTGGTTCACGACGACGCAGATCGATGCGTACGGCAGGTCGAGCTCGCGGGCCAGCGCCGCCTCCGGCATGCCGGTCATCCCCACCATCGTCGCACCGTCGCGGTCGAGGCGGTCGATCTCGGCGGCGGTCTCGAGGCGCGGCCCCTGCACGGCGGCATACACGCCGCCGTCGCCGACCGCCACGCCCGCCTTCGACGCCGCGTCGAGGCAGGCCGCGCGGAGCGACGGCGTGTACGGGTGCGTGAAGTCCGCGTGCACGACCCGCCGGTCGCCCCCGTCGAAGAACGTGTGCTGGCGGTCGTACGTGTAGTCGACGAGCTGGTGAGGGAGCACGAGGTCGCCGGGCAGGTGCCCGCGGATGCCGCCCACCGAGGCGACCGCGACGACCGCGTGCGCGCCGCGCGACTTCAGCGCCGACAGGTTCGCCCGGTAGTTGACGCGGTGCGGCGGGATCGTGTGGCCGTGGCCGTGCCGCGCCAGGAACACGACGTCGCCGCCGGCGATCTGGCCGAACAGCAGCGGCGCCGACGGCTCGCCGTAGGGCGTGCGCACGATCTCGCGGTGGGCGACCGCGAGCGTGGACAGCGTGGTCAGGCCGCTGCCGCCGATGATCGCAAGCATGGAAGTTGCTACAAGCCCTTGAATCGGCGGCCGCGCGGGGCGGCCCCGGGCCCCGCGGCCGCGGCGCGGCAGGTTGTGCCGCACAACGCGCCGGCTGCGCGGCGTGGAAAGCGTCGGAATTTCATGACATTATCATGCGGCCGCGGCGCGCAGGCCGCGCGCGGACCGGCATTGTAGCCGCGGGGGTTCCATGTATCTCGACCGACTCTTCAAGCTGATGGCGGAGAAGCAGGCCTCGGACCTGTTCATCTCCTGCGGCGCGCCGATCAACATCAAGGTCAACGGCGTCGTGCAGCCGGTCTCGACGCAGCCGATGGACGTCGAGACGGTGCGCCGCATCGCCTACGAGCTCATGTCGAAGGAGCAGGCGCGCGAGTTCGACAGCGAGATGGAGATGAACCTCTCGCACCTCGACCGGGCCGTGGGCAACTTCCGGATCAACATCTTCCGGCAGCGCGGCACCATCTCGCTGGTCATCCGCTTCGTCCGCAACAAGGTGCCGCCGTTCGAGCAGCTGCGGCTGCCGTCGGTGCTCCTCGACCTCGTGATGGAGAAGCGCGGCCTGATCCTCGTCGCCGGCGCGACCGGGTCGGGCAAGTCGACGTCGCTGGCGGCGATGATCGACCACCGCAACGAGACGTGCACCGGCCACATCCTGACCGTCGAGGACCCGATCGAGTACCTGTTCGAGCACAAGCGGAGCATCGTCAACCAGCGCGAGATCCACGTCGACACGCAGAACTACCACCTCGCGCTGCAGAACGCGCTGCGCGAGGCGCCCGACCTCATCATGATCGGCGAGATCCGCGACAAGGAGACGATGCAGGCGGCGCTGCTGCACACGCTCACCGGCCACCTCTGCCTGTCGACGATCCACGCCAACAACAGCTACCACGCGCTGTCGCGCATCATCAACCTCTTCCCCTACGACGCGCGCTCGGCCGTGCTGTCCGACCTGTCGATCGGGCTGCGGGCGATCGTCTCGCAGCGCCTGATCAAGAACCGCCACGGCGAGCTGCAGCCGGCCGCCGAGATCCTGCTCAACACCGCGCTGATCGCGGAGCTCATCAAGAACGGCGAGTTCGCGCAGATCAAGGAGGCGATGGAGCAGTCGCTGTACCCCGGATCGCAGACCTTCGAGCAGGCCCTGTGCCGCATGTACCTCGACGGAGCGCTGACCTACGACGAGGCGATGACGGCGTCCGACTCGCCGACCAACCTCGCCTGGCTCATCAACCAGAGCAATCCGAACGCGCGCGTCGACGCGATGGAGTCCACCACCGAGGGCCGGCGCCACAAGCGGCCCGAGGCCGACTTCGCGTCGCTGTCGATCGACGCCGGCATGCTCGAGCGCGGCTGACCCCGCGCCGCGGGCCGGCGCGCCGGTCCCCGGTCGCCGCCGCGACGCGATCCGGGGTCGCTGCCGCGCGCCGTGCCCTGCTACCATCGCGGTCCATGGACGACCGCGCGGACCCCACGCTCGCCCTCGCCTGCGAGCTGATCGCGCGGCGTTCGGTGACGCCCGACGACGGCGGATGCCAGGCGCTGCTCGCGCGGCGGCTCGCGCCGCTGGGCTTCCGCGCGGAGACGCTGGAGAGCAACGGCGTCACGAACCTGTGGCTGCGGCGCGGCGACGCCGGCCCGCTCGTGTGCTTCGCGGGGCACACCGACGTCGTGCCGCCGGGTCCAAGCGAGGCCTGGTCGTCGGACCCGTTCGTGCCGGACGTGCGCGACGGCTGGCTCTACGGCCGCGGCGCCGCGGACATGAAGGGGTCGATCGCCGCGTTCGTCACGGCGGTCGAGGCCTTCGTCGCCGCGGCTCCCGGCGCCGGGGGCTCGATCGCGCTGCTCCTCACGTCCGACGAGGAAGGTCCGGTCAACACGGACGGCACGGTGAGGGTCGTCGAGCGCCTCGCGGCCCGCGGCGAGCGCATCGACTACTGCATCGTCGGCGAGCCCTCGTCGCACGAGCGTCTCGGCGACACGATCAAGAACGGCCGGCGCGGGACGCTGTCGGGCCGGCTGGTCGTGCGCGGCGTGCAGGGCCACGTCGCCTATCCGCAGCTCGCGCGCAACCCGATCCACGAGGCGGCGCCCGCGATCGCCGAACTGGCGGCGATGGCGTGGGACGACGGCAACGCCTACTTCCCGGCGACGACGTTCCAGTGCTCGAACATCCACGCCGGGACTGGCGCGACGAACGTGATCCCGGGCGCCCTCGAGCTGCTGTTCAACTGGCGCTACTCGACCGCGAGCACCCGCGAGAGCCTGCTCCAGCGCATGCACGCCGTGCTGGCGCGCCACGGCCTCGACTACGACCTCGCCGTGGTGTCCTCCGGTGCGCCCTACCTCACGCCGCGCGGCCGGCTGGTGGACGTGGTCGGCGAGGCGATCCGCGGCGAGTGCGGTCTCGTGCCCGAGCTCTCGTGCACGGGCGGCACGTCCGACGGGCGCTTCATCGCCGCGATCGCGAACGAGATCGTCGAGCTCGGGCCGGTCAACGCGACGATCCACAAGGTCGACGAGCGCGTGGCCGTCGGCGATCTGCCACGCCTCTCCCGCATCCACGCGGGCATCCTCGGGCGGCTGCTGGCCGGCGACGCGGGGCGGGCGTGAGACCGATGCCGGCCCCGAAGCGCGCAGCGCGGAGCGCGGTCCGGTGAGCGCGCCCCTGGGCGAGCTCCACACGCTGCGCGACTGGCTGCGCTGGGCCGTGTCGCGCTTCGCCGAGGCGAAGCTCACGTTCGGCCACGGCACGACCAACGCCTACGACGAGGCGTGCTACCTGCTGCTGCACGCGCTGCACCTGCCGCTCGACCGGCTCGAGCCGTTCCTCGACGCACGCCTCGCCACGTCCGAGCGGCAGGCGGTGGCCGAGCTCCTCGCGCGCCGCATCGACGAGCGCGTGCCCGCTGCGTACCTGACGCGGGAAGCGTGGCTCGGCGACTTCCGCTTCTACGTCGACGAGCGCGTGATCATCCCGCGCTCGCACATCGCGGCGCTGCTTCCCGACGGGCTCGCCCCGTGGATCGGCGACCCGGCGAACGTCCGCGAGGCGCTCGACCTGTGCACCGGCTCCGGCTGCCTCGCGATCCTGCTCGCGCACGCCTATCCGAACGCCGACGTCGACGCGGTCGACATCTCGGCCGACGCCCTCGCCGTCGCGCAGCGCAACGTCAGCGACTACGGCCTGGCCGAGCGGATCAACCTGCTGCGCTCCGACCTGTTCGCGAACCTGCCTGAGAAGAACTACGACCTCGTGATCAGCAATCCGCCGTACGTCGTGTCGGGCGCGATGGAGACGCTGCCGGCCGAGTACCGGCACGAGCCGGCGCTGTCGCTCGCCGGCGGCGAGGACGGCATGGACCTGGTGCGCACCATCGTCCGCGAGGCGCCGCGGTTCCTGTCGCCGCAGGGCGTGCTCGTCGTCGAGGTCGGGCACAACCGCATCCAGGCCGAGGCCGCGTTCCCGCGCCTGCCGTTCGTCTGGCTCGACGTTCCGCACGCCGAGGACGGCGTGTTCCTGGTGCGCCGCGAGGACATCGTTGCCAGCCGCTAGCGTCCCGGGCCGGGGTTTCGTCGAAGCGTGCATCGAATGCGATCGCGCCGCGGGCGCAACGGCGACGGCTGCGGATGCGCTGCGCGAAGGGGTCCGCAGCGGTGGTCGCGAATGGGCGCGAGGGCCGCGAGACTTCAACGCACCGTGTCCCGCTCGCCCATGCGCAGCGGACTTCTGACGCGGGACTTTGGGCACGAGGCGGGCCGGCGCGAGTCGCGTCCCGCCCGGCGGCGGGCGCGCGCGCGGCGCGCCGCGACCGGTCACGGGGGAGATCGATGCCGCACGACGTCTCGCTGATCGCGCTCTTCGCGGTCGCCTTCGTCCTCGCCTCGGTGTTCGGCTACATCGCCACGCGGCTGCGGCTGCCGCCGCTGGTCGGCTACCTGGTCGCCGGCGCGCTGATGGCGAAGTCGATTCCCGGCTTCGAGGCAGACACCGCGATGGCCTCGCAGCTCGCGGAGATCGGCGTCATCCTGCTCATGTTCGGCGTCGGGCTCCACTTCTCGCTCGGGGCGCTGCTCGCCGTGCGGCGCATCGCGATCCCCGGCGCGGTCGCGCAGATCGGCATCGCGACGCTGCTGGGCGCCGCCATGGTGATGCTGTGGGGCTGGTCGCTCGGCGCCGGCCTCGTCCTCGGCCTGTGCCTGTCGGTGGCGAGCACGGTCGTGCTCGTCAAGGCCCTGGAGGAGCGCGGCGCCGTCGCGACCACCAACGGCCGCATCGCCGTGGGCTGGCTGATCGTCGAGGACCTGGCGATGGTGATCGTCCTGGTGCTGCTGCCGGCGCTGGCCGAGGTGCTCGGCGGGCAGGTCCCGGGCGCGGCGCACGGCGGCGGAGGCGACCGCGGGCTCGTCGCCGAGCTCGCCATCACGCTCGTCAAGGTCGCGGCGTTCGCCGTCCTCGCCCTGCTGCTCGGCCCGCGCGTGATGCCGTGGATCCTGCGGCAGGTGGCGCGAACCGGTTCGCGCGAGCTCTTCACGCTGGCCGTCCTGACGCTGTCGGTGGGCATCGCGTTCGGCGCGGCCGCGCTGTTCGACGTCTCGTTCGCGCTGGGTGCGTTCTTCGCCGGCATGGTGCTGAACGAGTCGGATCTGAGCCACAAGGCGGCGGCCCAGTCGCTGCCGCTGCAGGACGCCTTCGCCGTGCTCTTCTTCGTCTCGGTGGGCATGCTGTTCGACCCGTCGATCGTCGTGCGCGAGCCGCTGCTGCTGCTCGGGGTGCTGTGGCTGATCCTGATCGGCAAGTCGCTGGTGGCGGCAGCGCTCGTCCTCGCGGTCGGCTACCCGGTGAGCACCGCGGTGACGATCGCCGCGGCGCTCGCGCAGGTCGGCGAGTTCTCGTTCATCCTCGCCGGGCTCGGCATCGCGTACGGGCTGCTGCCCCGGGAGGGGCTGAGCCTGATCGTGGCCGGCAGCCTGGTGTCGATCATGCTCAACCCGTTCGCGTTCTGGGCCGCCGGGTGGATGATCGAGCGCGTGCGCGCGCGCGCGACGCTGCACGAGCGGCTCGAGGCCGGGCGCCGCGCGCCGCTCGCCGCGCTGGAAGCGGAGCTCGAGGCGGAGCGGCAGCGCGCCGAGGCCAAGGCAGCCAAGCACCGGACGCTGTCGCCCGCGGAGCTGGCCGAGCGCTTCCCGATGTTCGCAACGCTCTCCGCGGAGCAGCGCGAGGTCGTCATGCTCTACTTCCGGCCGCGCCATGCGCGCCCCGGCGAGCGGATCATCCACAAGGGCGACGCTGCCGACGCCGCCTACTTCCTCTCGTCGGGCGAGGTGGAGGTCGAGCTCGGGCGTCGCCGCATCAAGCTGCGGCCCGGCGACGTGTTCGGCGAGATGGCGCTGATCAGCGGGCAGCCCCGTTCCGCCAACGTCACGGCCCTCGACTACTGCGACCTGCTCGCGCTGACGACGAGCGACTTCCGCGAGATCATGCGGCGCTTCCCGGAGGTGCGGGGCACGCTCGCGACCCTCGCCGCGCAGCGGAGCGCGATGAACCGCGAGGAGGTCGACGGACCGCCGGGCGGGCCGCAGGACGCCGCGCCGTCGACGTAGCATCCCGCCCCGGACGCGGGGAAGGTCGAGCGGTGGGCATCACCGTCGCCGCGGGCGCCCGCGGCGGCACGAGCCTCAGCCGCCCAGCGCGAAGAACTGCCGGATGCGGCGCACGATCTCGCGGGCGCGCCCGCGCTCGGCGTCGCCCGGCGCCCGCTGGCCCTGCGCCTGGCGCGTGGCGTCGTTCTCCTCCTGCCGGCGCGCGAGGGCCTGCGACAGGGCCTCGACGATCCCGGGACGATTGCGGAGGATCGCGTCGAATCCGGCCTTGTCGAGCCGGAAGCACTGCACCTCGCCGTCCGCGATCACCGTGGCAGCGCGCGGCTGCCCGGTCAGCAGCCCCATCTCGCCGACGTAGCCGGGCGCCTCGATCGCCGCCAGCGGCTGGCGCAGCCCCCGGGCGTCCTCGTCGACGATCGCGAGCCGCCCGCGGGAGAGGACGAACAGCGAGTCGGCCGGGTCGCCCTTGCGGAAGAGCACGTCGCCGCGCGCGTACAGGCACGGGTGCACCTCGCTCGCCAGCGCGCGCCGCTCCGCGTCGGTCAGCGGGGCGAAGAGCCCGATCGCCGCGAGCGCGCGCGCGCGCTCGTCCACCTGCCGGTGCCTGGCCTCGTCGGCCGCTTCCTGGTGCAGGAAGACGTCGCGCTGCGGCATCGGGATGCGCATGCCCGCGCGCTGCAGCGCGGCGAACACGTGCGCGAGCATCTCGGAGTCGGTCTCGCGGCCGCGCCCGACGTCGACGACCGGGTAGAAGACGTTGTACGCGATCCGGTGGTCCTCGAAGCGCATGCACAGGCACTGCGTCGCGGGCTGCGGCGCGACGTTGGGCACCTCGGCGCGCTGCAGCGCCTCGTTGACCGTGGCCACGACCCTGCTCGGCGCGTGCTCGTAGGCCACGAAGAACGGGACCTCGCGCAGCGTGCGTTCCGCCGCGTCTGGCCGGGCGACGATGTTGACCTTGTCCTTGATCAGCTGCACGTTCGGGATGACGATCAGCTCGTTGTTGCGCGTGCGCACAGTCGTCGTGCGCCAGCGGATGCTGGTGATCTGGCCGAGCCGCCCGTCGTGGCGGATCCAGTCGCCCAGCCGGATCGTGCGGTCGGCCTGTAGCGCGAGCCCGGCCCACAGGGCGCCCAGCACCTCCTGCGCCGAGAACGCGATGGCGCCGGTGATCACCGCGGAGGTGGTGACGATGCCCGCGACGTTGACGCCCACCGCGTTGAGCCGCACCAGCGCGTAGGCGATCAGCGACAGGCCCAGCAGCACGTCGCCGACGATCGAGGGGATCGCGAAGCGCGCGAGGACCACGTGCACGACGAAGTGCAGGACGCTGCGCAGCACCGCGACCGCCAGCAGCGCGAGCAGCGCCTCGCGCAGGATGTCGTGCAGCGTCCGGTTGTCGATGCCCGCCCCGAAGGCGTGCAGCAGCCACAGGCCCGCGAGCATGGCCAGCGCGAAGGCGGCCATCGCCAGCGAGCCGCGCCGCCGCGGCGGCGGCGCGGGCAGCGACAGCAGCGCCAGCAGCACCGTCAGCCCCGCGTACAGCGAGGCGTCGTACAGCGTGTCGGCGAGGTCGGGCGGCATCGCAGTGTCGGGCACTGGGCGGCGCGATTATAGGGCCGATGCCGCCGCCGCCCGCGCGCCGCGCGACGCGCGGCCTACAATGCGTCACCTGCGAAACGCCGCGCCGCCCATGACCGCACGCACCGGTGGGACCCTCGTCGTCGCGAGCCTGCTCGCGCACGGCACGACGCACGCGTTCGGCGTGCCGGGCGAGAGCTACCTTCCGGTGCTGGACGCGCTGCACGACGTCGCCGACCGGCTGCGCTTCGTGATCTGCCGGCAGGAAGGCGGTGCGGCGTACATGGCCGAGGCGTACGGCAAGCTGACCGGCCGGCCGGGCGTGGCGCTCGTCACGCGCGGGCCGGGCGCCGCGAACGCCGCGATCGGCATCCACACGGCGGCGCAGGACTCGACGCCGCTGGTCGTGCTGGTCGGACAGGTCGGCAGCGACGCCGTCGATCGCGAGGCGTTCCAGGAGATCGACTACAGGCGCATGTTCGGCGCCGTCGCCAAGTGGGCGGCGCAGGTCGACCGCGCCGACCGCATCCCGGAATACCTGTCGCGCGCGTTCGTGACCGCCATGTCGGGCCGGCCCGGTCCGGTCGTGCTCGCGCTTCCCGAGGACGTGCTCGCCGCGGGCGCCGAGGCGGCGGACCTGCCCTGCGCGCAGCCCGTGCGCGCCGCGCCGGCCGCCGTGGACGTGGCGCGGGCGCACGCCCTGCTCGCACGTGCGCAGCGGCCGCTGGTGCTCGTCGGCGGCAGCCGCTGGGACGAAGACGCCTGCGCGAGCCTGCGCGCGTTCGCGGAGCGCAACGCGCTGCCGGTCGCCTGCGCGTTCCGGCGGCAGGACCTCTTCGACAACCGCCATCCGCTCTACGCAGGCGACGCGGGCATCGCGATCAACCCGCGGCTCGCGCAGCGGCTGCGCGAGGCGGACGTGCTGCTCGTCGTGGGCGAGCGGCTCGGCGAGATGGCGACCTCCGGGTACACGCTGCCCGCGGCGCCGCTGCCCGCGCAGGCGCTGGTGCACGTGCACCCGGGCGTCGAGGAGCTCGGCCGCGTCTATCGCGCGGAGGTGGCGATCGCCGCGACACCGGGCGCGTTCCTCGACGCGATCGCGGGGCTGCCGCCGCTGCCCGCCGACCGCTGGCGCGAGCGCGCGCGCGCGGCCCACGACGACTACGAGCGCTGGCGTGCGCCGCGCCCGGTGCCCGGCGCCGTGGACCTGTGGCGCATCGTGCATTGGCTGGACGAGCGTCTCCCCGACGACGCGATCGTCACCAACGGCGCGGGCAACTACGCCACGTGGATGCACCGGCTCTTCCGCCACCGGCGCTTCGGCACGCAGCTGGCCCCCTACGCGGGGGCGATGGGCTACGGCGTCCCCTCGGCGATCGCCGCCAAGCTCCTCTACCCGGCGCGCGTCGTCGTCTCGTGGAACGGCGACGGCTGCTTCCTCATGAACGGCCAGGAACTCGCCACGGCGATGCAGTACGGGGCGGCGGTGGTGTTCGTCGTCGTCGACAACGGCATGTACGGGACGATCCGCATGCATCAGGAGCGCCAGTACCCGGCGCGCGTGGTCGGCACCGCCCTCCGCAATCCCGACTTCGCGGCACTGGCGCGGTCCTTCGGCGCGCACGCCGACACCGTCGAGCGCACCGCCGACTTCGCGCCCGCCTTCGAGCGCGCGGCCGCGAGCGGCCGCCCCGCGCTGCTGCACCTCCGGGTCGATCCGCAGGCGCTGACGATGAACGCCACGCTCGACGAACTGCGCGCCGCCGGCCGCCGCGGCGGCGCGACCGCGCCGGCGTGAAGGCACGCCGGTCGGCGGGAGAAACAGCCCGCCGGCTGGGGGACCGGCGGGCCGCCCCGCGGGCGCGCGGGCCGGTGCGGGGGCGTCAGGTCAGTGGATCGGCAGCTTCCGCGCGACGCCGCCCGGCGCCTTCGGCAGCGTCAGCGTGAGCACCCCGTTCTCGAAGGTCGCCTCGGCGCGGTCGAGGTCGAGCTCGGCGGGCATCGTCATCGTGCGCGACACGGCACCGACGTAGCGCTCGCGGCGCAGGACCTTCTCGCCCTCCTTCTCTTCCTTCTCGCGCTTCGTCTCGGCGGTGATGGACACCGTGTTGCCGTCCACCGAGACCGCGACGTCCTCCTTCTTCACGCCGGGCATCTCGGCCTTCAGCCTGTAGCCTTCGGGCGTCTCGGCGACGTCCACCCTCATCATCGGCTCGGGCTCGGGAAGCGCCCCCATGGCCACGTCCTTCCACAGCGGCTCGAACTCCATGAACGGGTCGTACCGCGCCAGTTCGCGGAACGGATTCCAGCGGGTCAGCGCTCTCATGACACCTCCTCTGCTGCATGGGCCGCCGTCCGGGAACCGACCGGCGCCCGGCGCCGGTGCCCGATGATGACGCTACGCCGATGCGATGCGCGCCGCTTTGCCCTTCGTCAACGAGACCCCCGATGGGCCCGCAGCGCGCGGCGTCCGCGGTTTCCGGCCGGCTACAGCTGGACTTCGAGGAGTTCCGCCGCTTTCTCCATGACCTTCTCGTGCCACGGCCGGGCGAGCCACGCTTCGTGGGTGATGCGTCGCGAGTGCCGCAGGTCGTCCTCGAACACCTCGATCTGCCGGCGCGCGAACGCGGCGTCGAACACGTTGAGGTTCGCCTCGTCGTTCAGCCGGAACGAGCGCGTGTCGAAGTTCGTCGACCCCACCGAGACCAGCAGCCCGTCCACGACGAGGACCTTGCAGTGGAACATCGTCGGCTGGTACTCGAAGATCTGCGCGCCGGCGGCCAGCAGCGGGCCCCAGTTGGCGCGCGACGCGCGCCGCACGAGGTCGGTGTCGATGTACGGCCCGGGCACGATGATGCGCACGCGCACGCCGCGCTTCAGCGCGTCGACGATGGTGCGCGTCGTCAGCGCGTCCGGCACGAAGTACGCGCTCGACAGGTCGATCGTGTGTGCCGCGGCGGTGATCGCCAGCAGGTACATGAGCTGCATGCTCTCCGCGCCGCCTTCCGGCGAGCTCTGGAACATCTGCGCGGCGGACCCGCCGGCCGGCTCGAGCGCCGGGAAGTACGCCTCGCCGTGCAGCACGCGCCCCGTCACCTTGTTCCAGTTGTCGTTGAACGTCGCCTGGATCTGGGCGACGACCGGGCCCTCGGCCCGGAAGTGCGTGTCGCGCCAGTGGTCCGGGTCCTGGGCGTGCCCCTGCCAGTTGTCGCCGACGCCGACGCCGCCGGTGAACCCGACGCGTCCGTCGACCACGAGGAGCTTGCGGTGGGTGCGGTTGTTCATCTTGTCGATGTGGTACCACGACAGCGGCCGGTAGTAGCGGATCTCGACGCCGGCATCGCGCATCGTGTCGAGCAGCACCTCGTCCATCTTCTGCGAGCCGACCCAGTCGAGCAGCACGTGCACCTTCACGCCGGCGCGCGCGCGCTCCGACAGCGTGTCCGCGAACGCACGGCCGATGTCGCCCGACCAGTAGATGTAGGTCTCGAAGGTGATCGTGTGCCGCGCCTGCCGGATCGCGTCGAGCATCGCCGGGAAGATCTGCTCGCCGTTGAGCAGCACCTCCACCCGGTTGTCCCCGACGATCGGCGGTCCCAGCAGCGCGCCCATCACGCGCCGCATCTGCGGGGAGTCGAGGTCGTAGAGACGCTCGATCCGGTGCTCGATTCGCTGGTCGGAGGGCTTGAGGTTCAGGTAGAGGACGATGCCGGCCGCGGTCGCCACGGCGGCGCCGAGCGCGAGCCCGACCGCGCGGCGCCGCGTGACGCGTGCCGGCCCGGCCTTTTCGCCGCGGGAGGCGTCTGTCATGCTCGCGCCCGGCCCCACGTGCGGCGCGACCGATGAGTGCACCCGACCCCATGACCGACGCGACCGGTCTCGACGTCGCGGCGCTCGACCGCTGGATGCGCGGTGCGGTGGGCGGGCTGCGCGGATGGCCGCGCGTGGCGCGCATCCGCGGCGGGCAATCGAATCCCACGTTCTTCGTCGACTACGACGGGGCGTCGTTCGTGCTGCGCAAGCAGCCGCCCGGCGACCTGCTGCCCTCGGCCCACGCCGTCGACCGCGAGTACCGGGTGATGGCGGCGCTCGCCGCGACGCCCGTGCCCGTCCCGGCGATGGTCGCCTACTGCGACGACCGCGCCGTGCTGGGGACGCCGTTCTACCTGATGGAGCGCGTCGCGGGGCGCGTGTTCGCCGGGTACGCGCTGCCCGGCTGCACGCCCGCCGAGCGCCGCGCGATGTACGCGTCGATGGCCGACACGCTGGCCGCCCTGCACGCCGTGGACCCGCGCGCGGTCGGCCTCGCGGACTTCGGCCGGCCCGGCAACTACTTCGAGCGGCAGGTCGCCCGCTGGACGCGGCAGTGGGAACGCAGCCGCACGCGCGCCAACCCCTGGCTCGAGCGGCTGATCGCGTGGCTGCCGGCGAACATCCCGCCCGGCGACGACGCGGCGATCTGCCACGGCGACTACCGCGTGGGGAACCTCATGTTCGACGCCGTGCGGCCGCGCGTCGTCGCCGTGCTCGACTGGGAGCTCGCCACGCTCGGCCATCCGCTCGCCGACGTCGCCTTCAACGCGATGGCGTGGCGCACGCTGCCGGGCGAGTACGGCGGGCTGCTCGGCCTCGACCTGCGCGCGCTCGGCATCCCGGACGAAGCCGAGCACCTCGCGCGCTACTACGCGCAGGCCGGCGTACGCGAACGCGCGCAGCCCTTCCACTTCGCGTTCGCGCTGTTCCGCTTCGCGGTCATCTTCGAGGGCATCGCCGCGCGGGCCGCCGCGGGCAACGCCGCCGCGGACGACGCCGGCGAGGCGGGACGGCTCGCCCCCGCCTTCGCGCGGCGCGCGGTGGAGATCGTCGACGGACGGCCACCGGATCTGGCGCCGCCCGCCTGAGTGCGCGCAGCGGAAGGCGCCGGCGCGGCCGGCGGAAACGGCGGCGGAGATGGTCTGATCGTGCATGGCGATGCCCGATGGGAAGAGCGGCGCAACAGCAACGTGCGTGCCACGGACGGGCCGCACCCTCGCTCGCCGTGTCGTGTCGGCCGGCGTCCGGCTGCACGACGCGGCGACCGATCCCGGCGACGCGGGAGGCCCGCCGTTGGACAGCGCCGGCCGCGTGATCGGCGTCGGCACGGCGATCGACGGCCCCAGCAACGCGTCGGCAGGTGTCGGGTTCGCCGGGCCGACCCATGCCGTCAATGGCGCGGTGCCCGAGATCGTCGCGCCGGCCCGGCGACGGCAAGCCGGGCGCGCGCGTGCGGGTCGGCCTGCTGCGAAACGGCAGGCCGGTGAGCGTCGAGATCGAACGGAGCGCCGGCCGGTAGTGCGCGGCGACGCGCTTTCGCGTCGGCGGGGCCGCAGGCCGCGCGCAAGAGTTGCCAGTGGCGCCGGCAGAAGTTGCACGCGTGCGATGCCGGGCGCGCGCCGCGGGGAGTCGCCGCGTGCCGCCGATGGTGCGATCATGCGAGCGTTCGCACGACGATCGCGGAGGCGGGGCATGGCAAGGCACGACGACGCATGGGGCGGCGTCCTGGCGGCGGCACTGGCCGGAGCCGTCGCGATGTACCTGCTCGATCCGGACAAGGGGCGACGCCGCCGCGCCATCGCGCGCGATCGCACGCTGCGCGCGCTGCGCCAGGTCGACCGCGTGCTCGACGCCGCCTCCAGCGACGCGCGCCAGCGTGCGCGCGGGCTCGCCGCGCGGACCCGCCGGCTCGCGGCGCCGGCCCCCGCGCCGGACGACCTGCAGCTGATCGAGCGCGTGCGCGCCCGGCTCGGACGCGTGTGCAGCCATCCGCACGCGATCCACGTGGGCGCGCTGGACGGACGGGTGACGGTCAGCGGACCGATCCTCGCCGCGGAGGCGGCGCCGCTGCTCGCGGCCATCCGCGCCGTGCCCGGCGTGGGCGCCGTGGACGAGCACCTCGTCGTGCACCACGATCCGGGGTCCGTCCCGGCGCTGCAGGGCGGTCGCCCGGCCGTCGGCGCGCACCGCACGGCGCGCTGGACGCCGGCGCTGCGCGTCGCGGCCGTGTTCGGCGGCACGCTGCTCGCCGTCGTCGGCACGCGCGGCGGTCCGCTCGCGTGGCTCGCGGCCGCCGGCGGCGCGCTGTGCGCGGTGCGCGGCGCCACCGACCGTCCGCTCGCCTCGCTGCTGCCACCGCCCGCCGCGCCGGGACGCGGCGACGAGCCCCCGCAGCACACGGGGTAGCGCGGGGGGTCGCGCCGCGCGGCGGCCCTCGCCGGCCGCTGCGCACGCGACGGGACCGATGCTGAACCTGCGGCACGTCGAGGTCTTCTACGCGATCATGCGCGCCGGCTCGATCACCGGCGCCGCGCGCGTGCTCAACGTCACGCAGCCCGCCGTCAGCATCGCGCTCAAGCAGCTCGAGGCGCGGCTGCGGATGCGGCTGTTCGACCGCGCCGGCGGACGCCTCGCGCCCACGCCGGAAGCGAAGGCCCTGCTGCCCGACGTCGCGGAGATCTTCGGGCGGCTCGGGGCGGTCGAACGGCTGTCGCAGGACCTCGCCGTCGGCGCGCGCGGCGTGCTGTCGATCGCGGCGACGCCGCCGCTGTGCGACGGCTACGTCGCGAAGGCCGTGGCGACGTTCGTCGCCCAGCGCCGCGGCGTCAAGGCGAGCCTGCTCGCGCTGCCGTCCCCCTCCGTGCTCGACCGCGTCATCACGCGCGAGGTGGACGTGGGCGTCGTCTACGAGCCCGTGGTGAGCGCCGCGGTGCGCGCCGAGGAGGTGATGCGCGCGGCGATCGGCTGCATCCTGCCGGTGCGCCACCCGCTCGCGCGCCGCCGCACGCTGCGCATCCGCGACATCGCGCCCTATCCGCTCGTCACCTACCTGCCGCAGGCGCTGCTGCGGCCGGTGATCGAGCGCGCGCTCGCCGAGAAGCCGTCGACGCTGTCGATCAGCGTGGAGACGGGCACGTCGGCGACGGCGATCATGCTGGCCCGCCACGGCGCCGGCATCGCGCTCATCGAGACCGCGCTCTTCGCGGCGCGCCCCGTGCCCGGCTTCTGCATGCGCCCCATCGAGCCGCGCATCGAGCTCCGGGGCCTGCTGCTGCGCCCGCGCGACGCCGTCCTCTCGCGCGTCCTCGAGGACTTCGTCGCGCACCTGCGCGCGACGGTCGCATAAGCGGCATTGATGTCGCATGGCGAATTTCTAATTGGCGCGTTATGGCGAAAGCGCCTACCCTCTGCATCCCGAACCACTCCCCGGACCCTACGCCGATGCAGGAACGGCTGGCAGAAGCACACGAGCTCCTGAAGGACGCGATCGTCGTCGACGGCCTCGGCGGCGCCGTCGTCCACCCCACGCCGCCCGCGCCGCCCGGCGGGACCTACGAGGAGTCGCTGGTCGGCTGGGGCTGGAACGTGCTCCACGTGACGCTGGTCTCGGAACCCTCGTACACCCCCACGTGGGAGCAGGGCCTGCTCGCGGTCTACGAGAACCTGCTCAACTTCGAGATGAGCCCGATGGTGCGGCACGTCGAGACCGTCGACGACATCTTCGAGGCCCGGCGCCGCGGCCAGCTCGGCGTGATCCTGGGTACGCAGAGCCCGAGCCTGATCGGCGCGCAGCGCGAGCGGCTGCGGCTGCTGCACAAGCTCGGCCTGCGCTCGCTGCAGCTCACGTACATGGAGCGCAACCTGCTCGGCGACGGCTGCCTCGAGCCCGAGAACCGCGGGCTCACGCACTTCGGCATCCAGGTCGTCCGCGAGTGCAACCGGCTCGGCCTGCTGATCGACTGCTCGCACGTCGGCATCCGCACCACGCTGGACGCCGTCGAGCACTCGGCCAGGCCGATCGTGATCTCCCACACCGCGGTGCGCGCGATCACGGACAACCCGCGCTGCGTCACCGACGAGCAGATGAAGGCGGTCGCCGCCCGCGGCGGCGTGATCGGCATGACGACGTTCGCGCCGTTCATCCGCACCGACCGCCGCCCGACGCTGGACGACTACCTCGACCACTTCGACCACGCGATCGGCCTCGTGGGGGCCGACCACGTGAGCTTCGCGACCGACTGGTTCGACGGCAAGACGAAGACGAACTGGGCGACGCCCTGGTACTACCCCGAGGTCACGCGCGGCACGCGCTACGGCGCCCTCGGCCTCGACGGCTTCGCCAGCCGCGCCGAGCTGCCGCACGTCGTCGCCGGCCTGCTCGCGCGGGGGCACGGCGCCGACGCGGTGCGCAAGATCCTCGGCGGCAACTTCATCCGCGTGCTGAAGGAGGTGTGGAAATGAAGTCGACAATCGTTCGCGCCGCGCTCGCCGTACTCGCCGTCGCGCTCGTCCCCGCGGCGGGGCACGCGCAATCGTGGCCCGCCAAGCCCGTGCGCCTGGTCGTCCCGTTCACCGCCGGCGGGTCGACCGACACGGTCGCGCGCATCATGGCCGAGAAGCTCTCGCCGCGTCTCGGCCAGCCGGTCATCGTCGAGAACAAGGCGGGCGCCGGCGGCTCGGTCGGCTCGGACTTCGTGGCGAAGTCGCCGGCCGACGGCTACACGCTGCTCGTCGGCACCAGCTCGACGATGGCGATCGCGCCCCACCTGTACACGAAGCTGCCGTACAGCCCGTTGCGCGACCTCACGCCGGTCACGCTGCTCGGCACCGCCGACATCATCGTCGTGGTCAACGCGACGGTGCCCGTGAAGACGATCCCCGAGCTCCTCGCGTACGCGAAGGCGAACCCCGGCAAGCTGACGTTCGCCTCCGGCGGCAACGGCTCGATCTCTCACCTGCTCGGCGAGTACTTCAAGTCGATGGCCGGCGTCGACCTGC
Source organism: Betaproteobacteria bacterium (assembly GCA_016861105.1). Lineage (GTDB taxonomy): Bacteria > Pseudomonadota > Gammaproteobacteria > Burkholderiales > Casimicrobiaceae > VBCG01. The sequence continues at coordinate 165,159 of BOKS01000006.1, forward strand.
TGCACGTGCCCTACAAGGGCGACGCGCAGATGGTCACCGACCTCATCGGCGGCCAGGTGAGCATGGCGTTCGGCACGGCGGTCGCGTTCCTGCCGCACATCAGGAGCGGCAAGGTCGTGCCGCTGGCGGTGACCAACCCGCGGCGCTCGACGACGCAGCCGCAGTGGCCGACGGTGTCCGAGTCGGGCGTGCCCGGCTACGAGGCGGTGCAGTGGTTCGGCATCGCGGCGCCGACCGGGACGCCGAAGGAGGTCGTCGGGCGGCTGTCGGAAGAGCTGCGGGCCATCCTCGCCCTGCCCGACGTGCGGGCGCGGTTCACCGAGCTCGGTTTCGACGTCGTCGGCAACCGCCCCGAGGAGTTCGGCGAGTTCCTGCGCGCCGAGGATGCGAAGTGGGGCCGGATCGCGAAGATCGCCGGGACCAAGCTCGACTGACGCGCCCGAGCGCGGCGGCCGCATGGGACAGCGCGTCGCCATCGTCGGCGCCGGGGTGGTCGGCCTCGCGTGCGCGGCGGAGCTGCAGCTGCGCGGCCACGCGGTCGCGCTGATCGATCCGCGCCCGCCCGGCGAGTACTGCTCGCTGGGCAACGCCGGCTGCCTGTCGCGCGCCTCCTGCGTACCGCTCGGGCTGCCGGGCAGCTGGCGCAAGGTCCCCGGCTGGCTGCTGGACCCGTCGGGCCCGCTGTCCATCCCGCCGCGGTACGCGCTGCGCATCGCGCCGTGGCTGTGGCGTCTGCACCGGTCGACGTCGCTGGCCGCCGTCCGGCGGATCGCCGACGCGCTCCACCCGCTGCTGACCACCACCATCGACGCCTGGCGGCCGCTCGCGCAGCGCGCGGGCGTCCCCGAGCTCATCCGCCAGGACGGCTACGCGTTCGCCTACGAGAGCGCCACCGCCTTCGCGGGGGACGCGCTGGGCCGTGCGCTGCGCGAGGAACGCGGCGTGCGCATCGACGTGCTGCAGGGACCGGCGATCCGCGAGTTCGACCCGGCGCTGGCGCCGTCGCTCACGCACCTCGTGCTGCTGCCGGAGCAGGGGCACTGTCCCAACCCGCTGCGCCTGTCGCGCGCGCTGGCCTCGATGCTGGTGGCCGGCGGCGCGTCGCTGGTGGCGCGGCCGGCGACCGGGTTCGACGTGCGCGGCGGCCGCGTCGCGCGCGTGCTCACCGACGGCGACCCGATCGAGGCGGACGCCGTCGTGGTGGCGGCCGGCGCGCACTCCGCCCCGCTCGCGGCGGCGCTGGGCGACCGCGTGCCGCTGGAGACCGAGCGCGGCTACCACGTGATGCTCGCCGCCCCCTCCGTGGTGCCGCGCATCCCGGTGATGTCGGGCGAAGGCAAGTACTTCGCCACGCCGATGGAAGAGGGGCTGCGCGTGGCCGGCACGGTGGAGCTCGCGGGCCTGCACGCGCCGCCCGACCCGTCGCGCACGGACGTGCTGCTGGCAGGCGCGAAGCGGCTGCTGCCGGGACTCGTGCACGGCACCGTGGAGCGGTGGATGGGCCACCGGCCGTCGCTGCCCGACTCGAAGCCGGTGATCGGCCACGCACGCGCGGCCGTGAACGCGATCCACGCCTTCGGACACGGGCACGTGGGGCTCACGGCGGCCGCGCCGACGGCGCGCATCGTGGCCAATCTCGTCGAGGGGCGCGCCCCGCCGATCGACATCGCGCCCTTCGCCGCGGCCCGCTTCTGACCGGCGGCGCGGCGGCTCGCGCCCGGCGGCCGGCCCGTGCGAAACTACCGTTTTCCCATCGCCGCGCCCCGGCGCGGCCCTCCGCGATGCCCGATCCGAGCGCCGCGGCGCGTGTCGCCGCGGAGGACGTCTACCGCCGCGAATCGCGCCGCGTGTTCGCGACGCTCGTGCGCCTGCTGGGCGACTTCGACGTCGCCGAGGAGGCGCTGCACGACGCGTTCCGCGCCGCGCTCGAGCAGTGGCCCGTGCAGGGCGTCCCGGAGCATCCGCGCGCCTGGCTCGTCTCCACCGGCCGCTTCAAGGCGATCGACGGCCTGCGCCGGCGCGCGCGCTTCGTCTCGACCGAGACGCTGGGCGACGCGCTGGAGGCGATCCCCGACGAGCGGGCGGCGCCCGGCGACGGCGAGGAGCTGGCCGACGACCGGCTGCGCCTGATCTTCACCTGCTGCCATCCGGCACTCGCGACCGACGCGCAGGTGGCGCTCACGCTGCGGGAGATCTGCGGGCTCACCACGGAGGAGATCGCGCAGGCCTTCCTCGCGCGGCCGGCCGCGCTGGCGCAGCGCATCGTGCGCGCCAAGGCCAAGATCCGCGACGCGCGCATCCCCTACGAGGTGCCCGGGCGCGAGCAACTGGCCGCGCGGCTCGACGCGGTGCTGCGCGTGGTCTACCTCGTGTTCAACGAGGGCTACTCCGCGTCGTCGGGCGAGGCGGTCACGCGCGTCGACCTGTCGACCGAGGCGATCCGCCTCGGCCGGCTGCTCGTCGACCTGGTGCCCGAGGGCGAGACCTTCGGCCTGCTGGCGCTCATGCTGCTGCACGAGTCGCGCCGCGCGGCGCGGACCACGCCCGGCGGCGACCTCGTCCGGCTCGACGAGCAGGACCGCGCGCAGTGGGACCGCGGCCAGATCGCGGAAGGGCTCGAATGCGTCGGGCGCGCCTTCGCGCGCGAGCCGGTGGGGGCCTACACGCTGCAGGCGGCGATCGCCGCCACCCACGCCACCGCGCCGCACGCCGCGGCGACGGACTGGCCCCGCATCGTCGCGCTCTACGACCTGCTGCTGCGCGTCGAGCCCTCGCCGGTCGTGGAGCTGAATCGCGCGGTCGCGGTCGCGATGCGCGACGGGCCGCAGGCCGGGCTCGCGCTCGTCGACGCGCTGCTCGCCCGCGGCGACCTCGCGGGCTACCACCTCGCGCACGCCGCCCGCGCGGACCTCTGCCGGCGCCTCGGGCGCCACGCGCAGGCGCGCGAGGCCTACGTGCAGGCCCTCTCGCACGCGCGGCAGGCGCCCGAGCGGCGCTTCCTCGAGCGGCAGCTCGGTTCGCTGCCGGCCTGAAGCGCGCGCGGGCCGCGCGGCTGTCGAAATCCGCAGTCCCCGTTCGACCACTGGAGACCCCGGCGGATGCCATCCGCCGGGGCGACGACACCACGGAGGATCGACGCATGGACCTGCCCCCACCCCTGCAGCAGCACCGCTGGCTCGCGCAATGGCTCGGCGAGTGGACCTTCGAGGCGGTGGCCAAGGGGCCCCCCGGACGGCCCGACGAACGTTGCGGGGGCCGCGAGCACGTCCGCCCGCTCGGCGACCTGTGGGTAGTCTGCGAAGGCCGCGGGGCGATGCCGGGCGGCGGCGAGGCGGCGACGCTGATGACCGTCGGCTTCGACCCGGCCCGCGGCCGCTTCGTCGGCACGTGGTGCGGCTCGATGATGACGCACCTGTGGATCTACGACGGCGCGCTCGACCCGGGCGGCCGCATCCTGACGCTCGCGGCACGCGGTCCGTCGTTCACCGGCGAGGGCATGGCCGAGTACCGCGACGCGATCGAAGTCGTGTCCGGCGACGAGCGCGTCCTCACGTCGTCCGTGCAGGACGCCGACGGGACGTGGCAGCCGTTCATGACCGCCCGCTACCGCCGCGAGCGCTGAGCGTGGCGCCGCTGCACCTCCAGCCGATCCGCGTGGCCGCCACGTACGACGCACCCGCGAGCCGGGTGTTCGACGCCTGGCTGAACCCGCGGCTTGCGGCACGGTGGCTGTTCGCCACGGCGCTGGAGCCGGCGGCGCCGGTGGCGATGGAGCCGCGCGTCGCGGGCCGCTTCTGCTTCCTCGACGGCCGCGGCCGCGCGCGCACCGCGTGGCGCGGCGAGTACGTCGAGATCGTCCCTCCCCGGCGGCTCGCCTTCACGCTCGAGCTCGACGACGGCGGCGGGCCGACGCGCGTCACCGTCACGCTGGCCGGGCGCGGCGCCGGCTGCCGCCTGCGGCTCGTCCACGAAGGCGTTCCGCGGCAGCGCGCCGCGGCGCTCGCCGACCGCTGGACCGGCCTCCTCTACGGCCTCGGCACGCTGCTCGGCGCGGCGCCGGAGCCCCACGTCCTCACGGAGCACGCGCCATGAAGTACGCCTGCCTGGTCTATCTCGACGAGACGCTGCGCGAGACGGTGCCCGACCGCGAGTGCAAGGCGTTCGGCGACGGGCTGCGTGCGCGCGGCTGCCTGCTCGGCGGCGAAGCCCTCCGGCCTTCGCACACGGCGACCGTCGTGCGCGTGCGCAACGGCGGCGTCGCGCTCACCGACGGGCCGTTCGCGGAGACCAAGGAGCAGCTCGCCGGGTTCTACCTGATCGACGCCACCGACCTGAACGAGGCGATCCAGATCGCCGCGCGCATCCCGCCCGCACGCGTTGGGTCGATCGAGGTGCGGCCGGTGCGCGAGCTCGACGCCGGGTAGCGATCCCGCCGCATGTCGAACGACGCCCCCGCCGTTCGACCAGTCACGCAGACGGCCGCGTCCCGCGGCCCACGTCAGGAGACTCGTCATGAAGTTCATGATCATCGTGAAGGCCGACGCGGACACGGAGGCGGGCGTCATGCCGCCGCAGTCGCTGATCGCGGAGATGGCCGCGTACCACGAGGCGCTGCAGGAGGCCGGCGTCCTGGTCGACGCGAACGGCCTGCGGCCCTCGGCGCAGGGCTTCCGCGTGCGCTACGAAGGCGACCGGCGGACCGTGGTGGACGGCCCCTTCGCGGAGACCAAGGAGCTCGTCGCCGGCTACACGATCATCGACGTCGCCTCGCGCGCGCAGGCCGTCGCGTGGGCCTCCCGGTTCCCGAACCCGCACCCCGGCAAGACCAACGAGATCGAGGTCCGGCCCTTCTACGCGCTCGAGGACTTCGAGCCCGGCGAGGGCGTCGACCGCTTCCGGGCGCTCGATGCCGAGCGCGCGCGCTGACCCTCCCACGACGACGACGGAGCCCGCCATGCACGTTCAGCCCTACCTCTTCTTCGAAGGCCGCTGCGACGAGGCGCTCGCGTTCTACCGCGAGGCGCTCGGCGCCGAGGTGACCGCGCTCATGCGCTACAAGGAGGCGCCCGACCCGCCCCCCGAGGGCGCGTGCGGCGCGGCGACCGGCGAGCACGTGATGCACGCCACCCTCAAGGTTGGCGCCAGCGAGGTTCACTGCTCGGACGGCATGGCGAGCGGCGCGACGCAGTTCCGCGGGTTCTCGCTCACGCTCGTCGCCGCGGACGAGGCGGAGGCGCGCAAGCGCTTCGACGCGCTGGCCCGCGACGGCAGCGTCGAGATGCCGCTCGGGCCTACGTTCTTCTCCCCGTGCTTCGGCATGCTGGCCGACCGCTTCGGCGTCGGCTGGATGGTCATCGTGCTCGCGTGAGCGGGCGGCACGGTGCGACGCGCGCGCAGCGCACGGTGCCTGCGGTTCGACGGCGGGGCCGCGGCCGGACCGGGCGCGCGCGACGGGGCGGCCTTCAGCCGAGTTGCTCGTCGAGCCCGGGCGGCACGGGCTGGTACGGGTGCGCGTCCATCACCGCGTCGTCGAGGTCGACGCCCCAGCCGGGCGCAGCGCCGGCGTACGCGTACCCGGCGACGGCCGGCTCGACGCCACGCACGAGCTCGCGCGCCAGCGGGCTCTCGCCAAGCTGCAGCTCGAGGGTCGCCACGTCCTCCGCTGCGAGGCAGGCGTGCACGCTCGCCATCGTGCACACGGGTCCGGTCGGGTTGTGCGGCGAGCACGCCACGCCGTGCGCGTGCGCGAGCCGCGCGATGGCCAGCAGCGCGAGCGGCCCGCCGCAGTACTTGACGTCCGGCATCACGACGTCGACGCGGCGCGGCGCCACGAACGGGCGGAAGGCGTCCACGCCGGCCTGCAGCTCGCACGCGGCGAGCGCGATGCCGCGCGCCTGCGCGGCGTCCCGAAGCCGGCCGAGCGCCGCGTGCGCGTGCGGCTGCTCGGACACCGGGCACTCGAACCACCGGATGCCGATCGGCGCGAGCCGGTCGAGGACGGCCAGCGCCGTGGCTTCGTCGAAGCGCCAGTGGCAATCGACCATCAGGTGCACGTCGGGACCGACGGCATCGCGCATCGCCCGCACGCGATCGACGCCGGCGTCGATCGCGCGCCGCGTCGGCGCTTGGGCGAGCGCTTCCGGCAGCACGCCGTCGAAAGGCGCGATCTTCACCGCGCGATAGCCGGAGGCGACCGCGGCGACCGCGCTGGCCGCGCAGCCGGCCGGCGAGCGATCGCGCGTCGCGCGGTTCACGTTGGCGTAGACCGCAACGCGGTCGCGGCGCTTGCCGCCGAGCAGCTGCCACGCGGGCACGCCCGCCGCCCTGGCCCGCAGGTCGACGAGGGCCTGCCGCACGGCGCTGCGGATCGCGTTGGCCACCAGCCCCGCGGGCGCGTGCGCAAAGGTCGCGAGCGCCGGCAGCGCGTCGTCCGCCACCGCCCCGACGAGTCGCGGGCGCAGCAGGTCGAGATAGGCCGCGAGCAGGGGCTCGTAGCCGTTCAGCGACGCCTCGCCGACGCCGACGATCCCCGCGTCGGAGCGCACGCGCACGAACGACCAGTTGGTCCGCGCGTTGACGTGGACGGCGCGGAAGTCGACGGCGGCGATCCGCAGCGTCGTGTCGGCGGGAGGTTTCAAAGTTGATCAAATACGCGCATGCGCTATTGACATTCTAGGGCAAAACCGTCGATAGTTGATCATTCGTATGATGTCCACCGTGCCGACGCCTCCTGCCAGCCTGCCCGAGCGCATCCGCAGCGACGTGGTCGCCGGCGTCTTCCCGTTCGGGGCCCGGCTGCGCATCCACGAGCTGGCCGCCCGCTACGGCGTGAGCCCGATGCCCGTGCGCGAAGCGCTGCGCGAGCTGCGCGGCAGCGGCCTGGTCGTCAGCGAGCGGCACTGCGGGGCCCGCGTGCGCGCGGTGGACGCCGCGTTCGTCGAGAACCTCTTCGACATCCGCAGCGCGATCGAGACGATGCTCGCGCGGCGGGCCGCGGAGCGCCGCACCGCGGCGCAGCTCCAGCAGCTGCAGGCGCTGCAGGCGCGCCTGGAAGCGCACGTCGCCCTCGGCGACGCGCCGGCCGTCCTCGCGGCGAACCGCGACTTCCACGACGTCGTCAATGCCGCCGCCGACAACCCGGAGGCGATCCACGTGGCCGGCGAGCACTGGCTCATCCTCGCCGCGCTGTGGGCCCGCTTCGGCTACCGCGAGGCCCGGTTCGCCGGCGTGGTCAGCGACCACCGCCACCTGATCGCGGCCCTGGCGGCCCGCGATCCCGACGTCGCCGGCTCGATCATGAGCGCGCACGTCGCGAAGGCCCGCCAGGACCTGTTGCAGCAGATGCGCGAGGCGGATGCGCGCGCGCGCGCCGCCTGATCACCCCCACGCCGCGCGCGGCGCGGCGACCACCACGAGGAGACCTTCGATGAAGCACCTGTCCGGCCGCATCGCGGCAGCGCTGGGCGCCCTGTCGCTGCTCGCCGTCGGCGCCGACGTCGCAGCCCAGGCCTGGCCGGCACGCCCCGTGAAGATCATCGTCCCCGCGACGCCCGGCGACGGCTCGGACCTCGCCGGGCGGCTGCTCGCGGCGAAGCTGCAGCAGCGGCTGGGCCAGCCGTTCGTCATCGACAACCGCACCGGTGCGGGCGGCATCGTGGGGTCGGTGGCCGCGAAGAACGCGGCGCCCGACGGCTACACGTTCGTCATCGGCACCGCAGGCTCGCACGGCATCAACGCCGCCGTGTACTCGAAGCTCGACTACCACCCGCTGCGCGACTTCGAGCCGGTCGCGATGATCAACAAGGCGCCGAACGTCTGCGTGATCAACCCGGACGTGCCGGCGAAGACGCTGAAGGAGTTCGTGGCGCTCGCCAAGGCCGCGCCCGGCAAGTACAGCTTCGGCTCGGGCGGCAACGGGTCGTCGGCGCATCTCACCGGCGAGTACCTGAAGATGGTGGCGGGCATCGACCTGCTGCACGTCCCCTACAAGGGCGCGGCGCCCGCCGTCCAGGCGGTCGTCGCCGGCGAGGTGCAGGCGTTCTGCGGCAACCTGCCGCCGACGATGGGGCAGATCAAGGCGGGACGGGTGCGGCCGCTCGCCGTGACCACGCTCGCGCGCAACGGCGAGCTTCCCGACGTGCCCACGGTGGCCGAGTCCGGTTATCCGGGCTTCGAGACGGTCGCGTGGTTCGGGTTCTTCGCGCCGAAGGGCACCCCGCAGCCGATCGTCGAGCGCTTCGCGGCGGAGATCGCGGAGGTCCTGCGCCTGCCCGACGTGCGCGACGGCCTGATCGCCCAGGGAACGGAGCCGATCGGCAGCGCGCCCGCGGCGTTCCGCGCCTACGTCGAAGGCGAGATCGCCAAGTGGACGAAGGTGGCGCAGGCGGCGAACGTCCGGCTCGACTAGGGTACTTGTGGCCGCCGGTGCCTTCCGCGTCGGGCTCTCCGGCGACTTCCGCGCCGCCGACGGCGGGCCACTGTTCGACGCGCTGGCGTGGCGCTGGCTGCACGAGGCGCCGGGCGTGGAGGTCGCCCTCCTCGACCGTCCGGCCGGTGCCCCGGTCGAGCGCAGCGACGCCGAGCGCTTCGACGCGCTGGTGATCAAGCGCAACCGCGTGGACGCCGGCGTCGTCGACGGGCCGGCGCGGCTGCGCATCGTCGCGCGCAACGGCGTGGGCTTCGACCACGTCGACGTCGCCGCGTGCACGCGCGCCGGGGTCATGGTCACGCTCACGCCGCGCGCGGTCGCGCGGCCCGTCGCCTCCGCGACGTTCGCGCTGATCCTCGCGCTCGCGCACCGCATCGTCGAGCGTGACCGGCGCACGCGCGCCGGCGAGTGGGCGCGCCGCTTGGAGTATCCCGGCTTCGGGCTGACCGGGCGCACGCTGGGCGTGGTCGGCCTCGGCGGCATCGGCTGCGAGCTGCTGCGGCTCGCCGCGCCGTGGCAGATGCGCCACCTCGGCGCCACGCCGCGGCCGCGGCCCGTGCGCTACGCCGGGCTCGCGGTCGACATCGTGCCCCTCGACGAGTTGCTCGCGCGGTCCGACTTCGTGGCGCTGTGCTGCCCGTTGAACGACTCCACGCGCGGCATGATCGACGCGCGCGCGCTCGCGCGCATGCCGCCCCACGCCGTCCTCGTGAACGCGGCGCGCGGCGAGATCGTCGACGAGACGGCGCTGGTGGAGGCGCTGCGCGCCGGGCGCCTCGCGGGCGCGGGCCTCGACGTGTACGCGCACGAGCCCCCTCCGCCCGGCCACCCGCTGTTCGCGCTCCCCAACGTGATCCTGGGCTCGCACAACCTCGCGATCACCGACGAGCTCAACGCGGCCGCGAACCGCGGCGTCGCCCGCGCGGTCCTCGACGTCGCCGCCGGCCGCGTGCCGGAGGACCTGCTCGATCCCGCGGTGCTGGCGCACGCGCGCGTGCGCGAACGCGCAGCGGCGGAACGACCGCCCGGCGCTTGACGGGCATCAAGGTGGACGGCGGCGCGGCGCGCCTAGGCTTGCGCGCTTGCGTCCGACCGCCACGATGTCCGCCACCGCCCACCGACCCGAGCTCACGTGCCCCGCCGGCGGGCTGCCGGCGCTCAAGGCCGCCGTCGACCACGGCGCGGACTGCGTGTACGTCGGGTTCCGCGACGAGACGAACGCGCGGGCGTTCGAGGGCCTGAACTTCGATCCGGCCACGCTGCGCACCGGCATCGACTACGCGCACGCGCGCGGCTGCAAGGTGCTCGTCGCGCTCAACACGTTCCCCACGGCTTCGGGCTGGCCGCGCTGGACCGCAGCCGTCGACCGCGCCGCGGAGCTCGGCGCGGACGCCATCATCGCCGCGGATCTCGCGCTGCTCGACTACGCCGCCCGCACGCACCCGTCGCTGCGCCTGCACCTCTCCGTCCAGGCGTCCGCGACCAACTACGAGGCGATCGAGTTCTACCGCGAACGCTTCGGCATCCGCCGCGCGGTGCTGCCGCGCGTGCTCTCGATCGCGCAGGTCGAGCACACGATCGCCAATACCGCCGTCGAGATCGAGGTGTTCGGCTACGGCAGCCTGTGCGTGATGGTCGAGGGACGCTGCGCGCTCTCGGCCTACGCCACCGGCGAGTCGCCGAACTGCCAGGGCGTGTGCTCGCCGGCGAAGGCGGTCCGCTGGGAGCCGCTGGACGGCGGCATGCGGACGCGGCTCAACGGATTCCTCATCGACGAGTTCCACGGCGACGAGCGCCCCGGCTACCCGACGCTGTGCAAGGGACGCTTCGACGTCGGCGGCGACGTCTACTACGCGCTGGAGGAGCCGGCCAGCCTCGACGCGCTCGACCTCCTGCCCGACCTCGTGCGCATCGGCGTGCGCGCGATCAAGATCGAGGGGCGGCAGCGCGGCCCCGCGTACGTCGCGCAGGTCACGCGCGTGTGGCGCGCCGCGATCGACGCCTGCACTGCCGCCCCGCGGTCGTACGCGACGGACCCGGCCGCACGCGCAGCGCTCGCGCGCCTGTCCGAGGGCCAGACGCAGACGCTGGGCGCGTACTCGCGGCCGTGGCGCTGATCGTGAAGCTCGCCCTCGCCCCCCTTGCGTACTACTGGCCGCGCCGTGCGGTGCTCGACCTGTACGCGGACGTCGCCGAGGCGCCGGTCGACGTCGTCTACCTCGGCGAGACGGTGTGCTCGCGCCGCCACGAGCTGCGCTGGCCGGACTGGCTCGACATCGCCGAGCTGCTCGCGGCGCACGGCAAGGAGGTCGTGCTGGGGACGCTCGCGCTCGTCGAGGCCGAGGCCGACCTGCGGCTGCTGCGCAAGATCGTCGCGCAGCCGCGCTTCCGCGTCGAGGCCAACGACATGGCGGCGGTCCGGCTGCTCGCAGCGCGCGAAGCGGGCCCGCCGTTCGTCGCGGGCGCGACGCTGAACGTGTTCGGCCCGGGCACGCTCGCGCTGCTGCACGACGCCGGTGCATCGCGCTGGGTCGCGCCGCCGGAGCTCGCCGGCGCGGCGCTGGCCGCGCTCGTGGCCGGCGCCCCGGCCGGCATGCAGACCGAAGTGCTGGCCCACGGCCGCCTGCCGCTCGCGCACTCCGCACGATGCTTCACCGCGCGTCACGAGGAACTGCAGAAGGACGAGTGCGACTACCGCTGCATCGCGCATCCCGACGGCCTGCCGCTGCGCACGCGCGAGGGGCAGCCGTTCCTGACGCTGAACGGCGTCCAGACGCAATCGGCCGCCACGTACAGCCTGCTGGCCGAGCTGCCCGCGCTTGCCGCTGCCGGCGTCGACGTCGTGCGGGTGAGCCCGCAGGCGGAGCGGACGATGGACGTGCTCGCGCTGTTCCGCGCGGTGCTCGACGGCGCGCTGGACGCGGCGCAGGCGGTCGTGCGCAGCGCGGCGCTGGCGCCGGGCCCCCTGTGCAACGGCTTCTGGCACGGGCGCCCCGGTGCGGAACTCGTGCGCGCCGCCGCCTGAAGGAGCGACGCCTTGCCGGGACTTCCTGCGTTCGCGATTCCCCGGCCGGTCGCCCGCCTCGTCGCGCGTCTTCCGGCGTGGCCGCCGGCGCTCGTGCTGTCGGCCGCGCTGGACGCCGGGACCGGCCGCATCGTGCCGCGCGAGGCCGTCGAGGCGCTGACGGGCCGCCGCTTCGCGCTCGTCGTGCGCGACCTCGGCCTCACGGTCCGCTTCGAGCGCACGCCATCCGGATTCCGGCCCAGCGGCCGCGCGCACGCGCCGCACCTCACCGTGTCGGCGACGCTGCGCGACTTCATCGCGCTCGCGCTGCGCGAGGAGGATCCCGACACGCTGTTCTTCGCGCGCCGGCTCGTCGTCGAGGGTGACACCGGGCTCGGCCTCGCCGTGAAGAACCTGCTCGACGGCATCGACTGGCCGGCCGTGCTGGCGCGCGTGCCGCTACCCTTCCTCGCGCGGATCGTTCCGCGATGAGCCCCGTTTCCCGGCGGGCCGCCGGCCGCACCGCGTTCCCGCGCGGGGCGGCGGCGACCGCCGTCACCCCGGCGCCGGCGGCGCCCCGAGGAGATTCCCCATGCACGCGCACATCCACCTGTCCCCCGACCGCATCTACCCGTTCGACGCCCGCGGGATCGCCAAGCGCTTCCGCCACGCCGCGATCTTCGGCGCGTTCGAGGCGCTGCAGCCGGGCGAAACGATGCGCTTCGTCAACGATCACGACCCGCTGCCGCTGCTCGGCCAGCTCGAGCACCGCTACGGCGACACCGTCTCGATCGAATACCGCCAGCGCACGGAGGACGGTGTCGTGATCGACTTCGTCCGGCGCTAGGTGTCCGCGCGCACCGTGCAGGCGACCGGTTCCCGCGGCGGCGTCGCGCTGGGCGTCGCGGCGCTGGTGGCGCTGCTGTTCGGGCTTGCGACGATCCGCTCGGGCGGGGCGGTGCTGTTCGGCGGCGACGAAGCGCGGCGCGCCGCCGGGGCCTACGTGGGCTTCGTCGTCTGGTTCAACTTCCTGGCCGGATTCGCGTACGTGGCCGCCGCCGCCGGCCTGTGGCTGCGGCGCGGATGGGCGCTGCCGCTGTCGCTGGCGATCGCGGGGGTCACGCTGCTCGTCTTCGCGGCGTTCGGCGTGCACGTCGCGCTCGGCGGCGCGTACGAAGCGCGGACGGCGGGCGCGATGACGCTGCGCGCGGTCGTGTGGTGCGCGATCGCGGCGCTCGCCTGGAGGCTGCTGCCGCGCCCGCGACCCTGAAGCGCCCGGCGTGACGCCGCGACGCTGCCTGGCCGCCGCGACGCTCGTGCTGGCGGTCGCCGGCACGGCGTGGGTCGCGCTGCCGGGCCGCCATGCCGCGGCCACGCCCGACGGCTGCGTCGCCTGCCACGCGGACGTCTCCGGCCTGGGCGCGTGGCACGCGCCGCAGCGCATCGGATGCGCGGCGTGTCACCTCGGGGACGCAGGCGCGACGGACGCGAGTTCGGCGCACGCGGGCCTGCTGACGATCCCCGGCAACCTCGCCGATGCGCCGCGGACGTGCGGGCGGAGCGAGTGCCACGCCTCCGTCGTCCCGCGCGTCGAGCGCTCGATCATGACGACGATGGCCGGCGTGATCGCGACCAACCGCCGCGTCCTCGGCGACGACGCGGCGCCCGCCGGCGGGCCGCCGCATCCGGGCGTCCTCGGCGACGGCGTCGCCGACAGCCACCTGCGCGAGCTGTGCGTCGGCTGCCACCTCGGCCAGCCGAAGACCGCGCGCGGCCCGATCGGCGAGCAGTCGCCGGGCGGAGGCTGCAACGCCTGCCATCTGGACCACGCGGCGCGCGACGAGCCCGTCGCTGCGGGAACCCGCCGGCACCCGGCGCTGACGCTGACGCCGCGCAACGGCCACTGCTTCGGATGCCACAGCCGCTCCGGCCGCGCCGCGACGAACTACGAAGGCTGGCTCGAGATCCGCGGCGAGCCGCCCGGGGGCCTGCGCGCGGAGCAGCTGCGCCGGCTGCAGGACGGCAGGTTCCTCCGGCGCGTCCAGCCCGACGTGCACCACGAGCGCGGGCTGGAATGCGTCGACTGCCACACGGCGCGCGAGCTGATGGGCGGAGGCGAGACCGTGGCGGACAAGCGCGGCCAGCTGCGGATCGTCTGCAGCGATTGCCACGCGGCCAGGCTGGCGTCGGTGCCCGCCGACCGCATCGACGCGGAGTCGGCGCTGCTGCTCGCGCTGCGCCGATGGCACGTGGAGCCCGGGCAGCGGCTCGGCACGACGCGGCAAGGCGACGTCCTGGTCAACGTGTTCGTCGACGGCGACGGACGCGGCTGGCTGCGCCGCAAGCGTACCGGCGCCGTCCTGCCGCTCGCGCCCCCGGCGGAGGCCTGCAACGGCGATCCCGCGCACGCGCGCCTCGCCTGCACGACGTGCCACTCCGCGTGGGCACCGCGCTGCCCCACGTGCCACACGAGCTACGATCCCGCCGGCGAAGGCTTCGACCATCGCGACCAGCGCTGGCGGCCGGGCACGTGGAACGAGACGGCCGGCCCGTTCGAGGCTGCGCAGCCGACGCTCGGCGTGCATCGCGATGCGTCGGGACGCGAGGAGGTGCAGACGTTCGTCCCCGGCATGGTGATGACCTTCGACCGCAATCGCGGTGCGCAGGGGCCGCCGGACGTCGTGTTCCGGCGCCTGTACGCGATGACGTTCGCCCACACGATCCGCCGCGAGGCGCGGTCGTGCGCTTCCTGCCACCGCGACCCGCTCGCGCTCGGCTACGGCCGCGGAACGCTGCGCAGCGTGCGCACCGCCCAGGGCGCGGCGTGGCGCTTCGTGCCCGACGCCGCAGCCTCGCCGCACGACGGCCTGCCGGCGGACGCGTGGATCGGCTTCCTGCGCGGCGGCACCGGCATGCTGTCGACGCGCGACGACGTCCGCCCTTTCGACGTCGGCGAGCAGCGGCGCGTGCTCGCGGTCGGTGCATGCCTCGGGTGCCACGCTGGCGACGCGCCGGTGATGCGCGCCGCGCTGCGCGACGTGGCCGGCACGTTCGCCCGTCGCAGCCCGCGCTGCCTCGTCCCGAACGTTCGCTGAGGCCGCCATCGCGCGCGCCACGCCGACGCCCGCGCACGGCGCCCGGCGACTTGCCACCCGCTGCGGATTGGCCTAGCCTCGCCTCCACCTCCGAACTCGACCGCCGGCCAGGCCGCGGGAGGGACGTTGGCCCAGGAAGCGGGACCTGCCGCGCAGGGGAACCGTCGTCGCACCGCGGACGAGGGGAAGGTGTACGCGGACACCGGCGAGACGCGCTCCGTCGACCAGCGCCTGGCGGACGCGCTCGCACAGCAGGCGGCGACCAGCGAGATCCTCCGCGTGATGGCGGCCTCGCCGGCGGAGGTGCAGCCGGTCCTCGACGCGATCGCCACGCAGGCCGCCCGCCTGTGCCGCGCACCGTTCGCGAGCGTGCTGCTGGCGGAAGGCGCCGTCCTGCGTTCGCTGGCCCACTACGCGGCCGACGGCGATGCGGTGGCGTTGCCGATGCACGACGTGCCGCTGCTGCGAACGTCCATCACCGGGCGCGCGACGCTCGACGGCGCGACGGTGCACTACGCCGACGTCGTCCCGGTGCTCGACACCGAGTTCCCCGCTGCGCGCGAGAATGCGCGGCGGACCGGATTCCGCGCGGCGCTCGCCGTCCCGCTGCCCGGGACGCATCGGACATCGGGTGCGATCTTCCTCTGGCGGCGCGAGCCGGTCGCCTTCACGCCCGACCAGGTGGCGCTGGTCGCGACCTTCGCGCGGCAGGCCGCGATCGCCTTGGGCAACGTGCGCCAGTTCCACGCCGTGCGCGAGGCGCTCGACCGGCAGACGGCGACCAGCGAGATCCTCCGCGTGATCAGCCGTTCGCCGACCGACACGACGCCGGTCTTCGACACCATCGCCGCGGCGGGCCTGCGCCTGTGCCGTGCCGAGTCGGTGGTCGTGGGAACCTACGACGGCACGCTGCTGCACGTGGGTGCGATCGCCAGCACGACCGCTGCCGGCGCCGAGGCGATCCGTGGCATCTTCCCGCGCCCCGCGGGGCGCGACAACGGCATCACGCGCGCGGTCCAGGAGCGCCGCGTCGTCTCGATCCCCGACGTGCTGGCGGATCCGGAGTACGCGACGACGCAGCCGGCGCTGGCGTCCGGCTTCCGCAGCGTGCTCGCGGTGCCGTTGATGCGCCACGGCGGCCCCATCGGCGCGATCAGCCTGGGACGCGCCGACCCGGGCGCATTCTCCGGCGACCACGTCGCGCTGCTCGAGACCTTCGCCGACCAGGCGGTCATCGCCATCGAGAACGTCCGGCTGTTCTCCGCGCTCGAGGCGCGCAACCGCGATCTCAGCCAGGCGCTGGACCGCGAGACCGCGACCGGCGAAGTCCTGCGGGTGATCAGCGAGTCGCGCACGGACGTGCAGCCGGCGCTCGACGCCATCGCGGCCGCTGCCCTGAAGCTCTGCGACGCGCGCTCGGCCATCGTCACGCGCTACGACGGCACCAGCATCGCCCTCGCCGCGCTCGCGGACGTCGATCGGTGCGGCATCGACGCGATCCGGCGCTCGTTCCCGCGTCCGCCGGGGCGCGGCAGCGCGACGGCGCGGGCGATCCTCACGCGCGAGGTCGTCGTCATCCCCGACGTGCGCGACGATCGCGAGTACACGGAGCGGGACGCGGCGGACGCGCTCGAACTGCGGAGCGTCTTGTCCGTCCCCCTGCTGCGCGAAGGCAGTCCGATCGGGACGATCTCGGCCTGGCGAGCGCAGCCGGGCGGCTTCTCCGACTCGCTCGTGGCGCTGCTCCGCTCGTTCGCCGGCCAGGCCGTCATCGCAATCGAGAACGTGCGCCTCCTCGACGAGCTCGAGCGGCGCAACCGCGACCTCGGCGAAGCGCTCGAGCAGCAGACGGCGACGAGCGACGTCCTGCGGGTGATGAGCCGGTCGCAGACCGACGTGCAGCCGGTGTTCGAGACGATCGTCGCTTCCGTCGTCAAGCTCTGCAAGGCGAACTTCGCCAACGTCTTCACGTTCGACGGCACGTTGATCCATCTCGCCGCCACCGTGAACGTCCACGCCGACTACGTCGAGAAGCTTCGCGCCTTCTTCCCTCGGCCGCCCGGACGTGACACCGCGGTCACCCGGGCCATCGAGGCATGCGAAGTCACGACGATCCCGGACGTGCTCGCCGATCCCGACTACGCGATCGCCCGCGACTCGGCCACCGGCGGATTCCGCAGCGTGCTCGCCGTGCCCCTGCTGCGCGAGGGACGGGCGGTGGGCGGCATCGCCGTCGGGCGCCCGACGGCGGGGCCCTTCCCCGGGGCGCAGGTCGAGCTGCTGCGGACGTTCGCCGACCAGGCGGTGATCGCCATCGAGAATGCGCGCCTGTTCGACGAGATCGGAAGGCGCAATCGCGACCTCGTCGAGGCGCTCGAGCAGCAGACGGCGACGAGCGACATCCTGCGCGTGATCAGCCGGTCGAATGCGGACGTCCAGCCGGTGTTCGACACGATCGTGCGTCGCGCCAGGGCGCTGTGCAAGGCGACGTTCAGCGGCGTCTACCTGCTCGAGGGCGAGATCCTGAGCCTGGTCGCGGCCGACGGCATGTCGGCCGACGCGCTTGCGCGCTTCTCCGCCGGCTTCCCCCGTCGCGTCGGGCCCGACACCGTGACGGGCACCGCGGCGCTGGAACGCCGCGTCGTCCAGACGCCGGACCTGATGCACGATCCGCGCTACGCCACGGCCCCGGGCTCGTGCGTCGGCGCCAGGACGGTGCTCGGCGTCCCGCTGATGCGCGAAGGAGTCGCCATCGGTGCGATAGGCGTGTGGCGCGCTGAAGTGATGCCGTTCGACGACGCGCAGATCGCGCTCCTGCAGACTTTCGCCGACCAGGCCGTCATCGCGATCGAGAACGTGCGCCTGTTCACCGAGCTGCGCGCGCGGACGTCGGAGCTGACCCGATCCGTCGCGGAGCTTCGCGCCCTGGGCGAGGTGGGCCGCGCGGTCAGCTCGTCGCTCGATCTCGCCACCGTGCTGTCGACGATCGTGGCGCGGGCCACGGCGCTCACCGGGATGGACGGCGGCGCGATCTACGAATACGACGAGCCGCGCGGCGAGTTCCACGTCTATGCCGCGGACCGGCTGTCGGAGGATCTCGTGTCCACGCTGCGCGCGCACCCGATCCGCAAGGGCGAGGGCGCGCTGGGCCGCATGGCGATCGCCGGCGAGCCGGTCCAGATCGCCGACATCGTCGGGGAAGGCTCCTACCAGAGCAGCGTGCGCGAGCTGCTCGTCGGGCTCGGCTACCGCGCCCTTCTCGCCGTGCCGCTGATGCGCGACGATCGCGTGCTGGGCGGCCTCACCGTCCTGCGCCGGGCACCCGGCCGGTTCGACGAGGACGTCATGGCGCTTCTGCGCACGTTCGCCGCACAGTCGGCCATCGCGATGCAGAACGCACGCCTGTTCCGGGAGATCGAGGTCAAGAGCCGGGAGCTCGAGCTCGCCAGCCGTCACAAGAGCGAGTTCCTCGCCAACATGTCGCACGAGCTGCGCACGCCGCTGAACGCGATCATCGGATTCTCCGAGGTGCTCGCCGAGCGGATGTTCGGCGAGGTCAACGACAAGCAGGCCGAGTACCTCGATGACATCCTCGTGTCGGCCCGCCACCTGCTCTCGCTCATCAACGACATCCTCGACCTGTCGAAGATCGAGGCCGGGCGCATGGAGCTGGAGCTCGGCGACGTCGACGTCGGCATCGCCATCGACAACACCGTGACGCTGGTGCGCGAGCGCGCGCAGCGCCGCGACATCCGCCTGGCCGTCGAGATCCCCGAGCCGCTCGGGACGATCCGCGCCGACGAGCGCAAGCTGAAGCAGGTGCTGCTCAACCTGCTGTCGAACGCGCTCAAGTTCACGCCCGAGGGCGGCAGGGTGAGCGTGCGCGGCGTGCGCGACGCGGAGTCCGTCGAGATCGCCGTGGCCGACACGGGCGTGGGCATCGCGCCGCAGGACCAGGCGCTGGTGTTCGAGGAGTTCCGCCAGGTGGGGACGGCCGCGAAGAAGACCGAGGGCACGGGCCTCGGCCTCTCGATCTCGCGGAAGTTCGTCGAGCTGCACGGCGGGACGATCCGGGTCGCGAGCGAGCCCGGGCACGGGTCGACGTTCGCCTTCCGGCTGCCGCGCGCCGGACCGGCGTGACCGGACGGTCCCGCGAGGCGCGCTACTGCCGCTCGCGCTGCTCCAGGCCGTCGAGGTTCGTCGACCACGCCAGCGCGGAGCGGCACCAGATGCGGCGCCGCGGCGGCAGCTGGTGCCGCTCGTCGAGGGCGCCCACGCGGAGGGTGTAGTTCGCGGACCGCTCCGGCGTCGTGGAGTAAACCGGCGATCCGCAGCGCGGGCAGAACGCGTGGACGCGCCGGTTGCCGCTCTCGGCGGTCTTCTCGTAGTGCGTGGGTTCGCCGTGCAGCAGCCGGAAGCTCCCCGGCTCCGCGGGCAGCATGACGCGGTAGGCGCTGCCGGTGAGCGCCTGGCAGTCGGTGCAGTGGCAGATCGCGACCTTCGCGGGGTCCGCCTCGGCCTCGTACTCGACGAAGCGGCAGTGGCAGCGGCCGTGGACCTTCATGCTTCCTCCCGTGGCGGCGGGCGTGCGGTGGTCACGGCGGGCGCGCGGCACGCCCCGCGCGCGCTCCCCCGGCGTGCGCCGCGCGGGCGCGCCGGGTAGCGCCAGCGTACCGCAACGCGGCTGCGGCGGCGCGTCAACGCCCGCGGAACACCGCCTCGCGCTTCTCCAGGAACGCCGCGATCCCCTCCTTGCGGTCCTCGGTCCCGTAGACCGCGGTGACGAGGAAGCGCTCGTACTCGATCGCGGACGCGAGATCCATCTGCATGCCGCCGCGCACGGCGCGCTTGGCGTACGCGAGGCTGAGCGGCGCGCGCTTCGCGTAGACCTCGACCATCCGCTTCGCCTCGTCGAGCGCCTGGCCCGCCGGCACGACGCGGTTGACCGCGCCGATCCGGTGCGCCTCGCGCGCGTCGATGGGCTCGGCGGAGAAGTGGATCTCGAGGGCGCGGCCGATGCCGACGTCCCGCGGCAGCCGCTGGGTCCCGCCGCCGCCGGGGACCGTGCCGATGCGCGACCCGGTCAGCATGAAGCTCGCGCCTTCTCCCGCCACGCGGATGTCGCACGCCATCGCGAACTCCCACGCGCCGGTGATGCAGAAACCCTCGATGGCCGCGATCACCGGCTTGCGGAGGTTCTCGACCGTGTTGTTCAGCGTCTCCCACTGCTTCATGTGGGCGAAGGCGTCGTTCATGGTCTTGATGGCGAGCGCCTCGTTCAGGTCCGCGCCGGCGGCGAAGAACTTCGGCCCGCCGGTCACGATGACGCCGCGCACGGCCTCGTCCGCCTCCGCCTCCAGGCACGCGGCCGCGATGTCGCGCGTCATCTGGATGCTCATCGCATTGCGCCGCTCCGGGCGGTTGAACGTGATGATGCAGGCGGCGCCTTCCTTCTGCGTCAGGATCGTGTCGTAGGCCATGGAGTCCTCGTCGTGAGCGGTCGCCGGGGGAAATGCGGCGACGCGGATGATGGTTTGCGGGGGGCGGCGCGCCGTGCACGATCGTGCGGGATCGCCTCGCCGGTCCGCGGTGGCGCGCCTCGCCTCACGCCGCGCGCGATGGCCGCAGGAAGTCGCCTGACTGCATCGACGGGTGGGCGCGCTCGTACTGCTTGGGGTAGAAGAACTCCTCGCCGAGTTCGACGGCGGCGTGCCACGGCCAGCGCGGGTCGTAGAGCATGCGGCGCGCGAGCCCGACGAGGTCGGCCCGGCCGCCGGCCAGGATGTCCTCGGCCTGCCTCGGCTCGGTGATCAGGCCTACCGCGACCGTGCAGATGCCGGTGGCGCGGCGGATCGCCTCGGCGAACGGAACCTGGTAGCCGGGCGCCGCCGCGATCTTCTGCTCGGGCACGGCACCGCCGCTCGACGCGGTAACGTAGTCGCAGCCGCGCGCCTTCAGCGCCGCGGCGTAGGCGAGGCTGTCGTCGAGGCTCCAGCCGCCGTCGACCCAGTCGACGGCGGAGATGCGCACGCCCAGCGGCTTGTGCGCCGGCCACGCGCTGCGCACCGCGTCGAACACGGCGAGCGGGAAGCGCATCCGGTTCTCGCGGCTGCCGCCGTAGGCGTCGCCGCGCTGGTTGGTCAGCGGCGACAGGAAGTTGTGCAGCAGGTACCCGTGCGCGCTGTGGATCTCCAGGAGCTCGATGCCCAGGCGGTCGGCGCGCCGCGTCGTCGCGACGAAGTCGCGGACCAGTCCGTCCATGCCGTCCTCGTCGAGCACGAGCGGCGGCGTCCGGCGCGGGTAGGGGATGGGCGAGGGGGCCCGCGGCACCCAGCCGCCCTGCTCCACCGGGATGACCCGCTGGTGCTCCCAGGCGACGCTCACCGAGCCCTTGCGCCCGCTGTGCGTGATCTGCATGCCGATGCGGGCGCCGCCGAACTCGCGGCAGAACGCGAGGATCGGCGCGAGCGCGGCCTCCTGCTCATCGTTCCACAGACCCGGATCGCGGGGACTGAGGCGCCCCTCCGGGTTGACGGCCGTCGCCTCGATGACGACCAGCCCGGCACCGGAGATCGCCATCGAGCCCAGGTGCATGAGGTGCCATGCGCCGAGGCAGCCGTCGCGCGCCGAGTACTGCCCCATCGGCCCGACCATGATCCGGTTCGGCAGCTCGAGGCCGCGTAGCCGGTACGGCGAGAACAGCATCGATCCCATGACCTTCGTTCCTCCCCGCGGGACGCGGGCGTCGCCCGCCGCCCGCATTGCCTTCCGGCCGGCGGCGCGCCGCGATGCCCGACCGCGGTGCACCGCCGTCTTCCGCCGCGCTCAGCTGCGCGCAGCCGCGGGCTGCCGGTATCCCAGCTCCCACTCGCCGATGATCTGCTGGTGCATCTCGTTGGCGCCGTCGTAGATCTGCATCACCTTCGCGTCGCGGAAGTAGCGGCCGACCTTGTACTCCTCCGCCACGCCGTAGGCGCCGTGGATCTGGTAGGCGTCCTGCGCGCACTGCATCAGCGTCTCCGTGGTGTGGAGCTTCGCGATCGACGCCTCCTTCTGCGCGCGCTCGGCGCCCTGGTCCAGCAGCCAGGCGAGGTGGCGCACGAGCAGCCGCGAGGTCTCCAGGCCCACGCGCATGCCGGCGATCTTCGCCTGCACGAGCTCGTAGCGCCCGATCGGCTGGCCGAAGACCTCGCGCTGCTTCGCGTACTCGACGGCCGCGTCGAGGCAGGCGCGGATCTGGCCCGTCGCGCGCGCGGAGCAGGCCAGCCGGCCGACCTCCGTCCCGCACATCAGCGACCTGTAGCCCTGCCCCTCCGGCAGGAGGCGGTTGCGCGAGGGCACGCGCAGGTCCTCGAAGTAGAGCTGCGCCGTG
The DNA here is from genome assembly GCA_016861105.1 of Betaproteobacteria bacterium. Classification (GTDB taxonomy): domain Bacteria; phylum Pseudomonadota; class Gammaproteobacteria; order Burkholderiales; family Casimicrobiaceae; genus VBCG01. Next base: position 187,058 of record BOKS01000006.1, read on the forward strand.
TCCTGGCTGCGCGAACCGGCCTTGTTGCGGATCGGCGTCATGGCGAGCCCCGGCGTGCCCGCGTCCACGATGAAGGCGCAGATGCCGCGCATGCCCAGGCTCCTGTCCAGCGTGCCGTAGGTGAGGAAGAAGTCCGCGTTGCGCGCGTTGCTGATCCACGTCTTGGTGCCGTTGAGCACGTAGTCGTCGCCGTCGCGGCGCACCGTCGTCTCGAGCCGGCGCACGATGTCCGTGCCGGAGTGCGGCTCGGTGACGGCGTGCGCGCCGAACTTGCGTCCCTGGCAGAGCGGCGTCAGGTAGTCGCGCTTCTGTTCCTCGGTCCCGTACAGAAGCAACGGACGTCCCAGCGAGCAGCTGGGCCAGCCGGCGATCACCGCGGCCGTCACGTCGTGGTAGGCGAGCTCCTCGAGCAGCAGCGACAGGGTCACGTAGTCGAGCCCGAGTCCGCCGTAGGCCTCCGGCACCGTGCCGCCGAGCAGGCCGAGCTCGCCCATGCGCTCGGCGAGCTCGCGGGGAAAGCACTCGTCCCGCTCGAAGCGTTCGACGTGCGGCGCGATCTCGCGGCGCGCGAAGTCCGCCGCCTGGTCGATCAGGGCCTGCTGGTCCGCCGTGATGCTGAAGTCCATGCGGTCTCCTCGGGACGCCGTGTCATGCGTGGGCTGCGCGGAACGGCCGGGTGCGCGCACCGGCGCGCCATCCGGTTGCACGGCCGAGCGCAGGCTGGCGGCGCTGCGTCGCGGCGTGCACGGCGAACGCTGCGATGCGGCCCGCCGTCACAGGATGACGCCTTCCGCGCGCAGCGCGTCGAGCTCCGCCCCATAGCCGAGCAGGTCGCCGATGATCTCGCGGTTGTGCTCGCCGAGCGTCGGTTGCAGGCGGCGCGGCGCGCGTCCGGCGGGCGCGCCGGTGGCCAGCGGCGTGTGGATCAGCGGCACCTCGCCGTAGGCCGGGTGGCGGACCGTGCCGATCAGCTCGCGCGCCTGCGTCTGGCGCGACGTGGCCACCTGCGCGAGGTCGAGGATCGGCGCCGCCGGCACGCCGGACGCCTGCAGCTGCCCGGCGACGGCCTGCGCCTCGCGCGGCGCCAGCCACGCGGACAGCCGTCCGTCGATCTCCGCGCGCTCGCGCAGCCGCGCGTCGCGGTCCCACGCGGCCGGCATGCCGACCGCCGCCGCGAGCGCGCGCCAGTGCGCATCCTCGGTGACGGTCAGCATGATGCGGCCATCGACGCACGCGTAATCGCCGAACGGGGCGTGCCGGGGATGGCCGTTCCCGAGGCTGCGCAGCGCGTCGGCGTCGCCGCGGCGCGCCAGCGGCCACAGGCACGCCAGCGACCACGCGCCCATGTCGAAGAGCGCCGTGTCGAGGAACTGGGACTCGCCCGGCTGGCGTGCGACGAGGGCGGCGACCGAGGCCATCGACGACACGGCGGCGCCCAGCAGGTCGCAGACCGACGGCCCCGCCTTCAGCGGCGGCGTGCCGGGCCCGCCGGTCGAGTGCATGATGCCCGACAGCGCCTGCGTCACCGTGTCGAAGGCGCGCAGGTCGCGCCACGGGCCCGACTCGCCGAAGCCCTTCACCGAGCAGTAGACGATCGCGGGATTCGCGGCCCGGCAGGCGTCGTAGCCGATGCCCCACTTGTCCATCGTGCCGATCGCGAAGTTCTCGACGACCACGTCCGCACGCGCCACGAGCGCGAGGAAGATGTCGCGGCCGCGCGGATGCTGGACGCGCAGCGTGATGCTGCGCTTGTTGTAGTTGTTGACGTGGTAGAGGTAGCCGGTGTTGCCGTACTGCAGGCCGAGCGAGCGCGTGTTCTCGCCGTCCAGCGGCTCCACCTTCACGACGTCCGCGCCCAGGTCGCCGAGCAGGCGCGCCGCATACGGCCCCGCCGTGCTGATGCCGATGTCGACGACGCGGATGCCTTCAAGCGGCGCCGGCACGGCCAGCCTCCCGGTCGCCGGCGACGGCCCCTGCCTCGCGCCACGCCTCGTAGTCGGCGGGCGCCACGCCGCAGCGGTCGACGAGGATGGCGCGCGTGCCGGCGCCCGCGCGCCACGCGCCCTCGCGCACGGCCAGCGGCTCCTTCGCGAGGTGGAAGACGCCGCCGATCTGCGTGCACCCCGACGCCGCATCCAGCAGGTTGCGCTCGCGGAACTGCGGATGCGCGAGGACGTCCGGCAGCGGCATCACCGAGCCGGCGGCGATCGCCGCCGCGTTGAACGCCGCCTCGACGACGGCGACGGAGCGCGGTGCCGTCCAGGCGGTGATCTCCGCCTCCAGCGCGTCCACGTGCGCGATGCGGTCCTCCTGCGTGAGGTAGCGCGGATCGCCGACCAGTTCGGGGCGGCCGATGGCCTCGCACAGGCGCACCCAGTTCGGGTGATTGCCGCCGCAGACGATCACCCACCCGTCCGCGCAGCGGAACGAGTTCCACGGCGCGGACATGCTGTGCCGGTTGCCGATCCCCGCCGGCGCCGCGCCGGTGAGGAAGTAGGCGGGCAGCGAGGCGCTCTCGAAGGCGACGGCGGCGTCGTAGACCGAGACGTCGAGCATGCCGGGGGCCCCACCGGCCCGCTTGCGCAGGACGTCCGCGAGCGACGACGACACGGCGAACATGGCCGCGGCGTGCGTCAGAGGAGCGCCCGCGATGCGCGTCGCGCCGCCGCCCGCGTGGCCGGTGATCGACATGATCCCGCTGACCGCCTGGACGATCTCCTCGCCGCCGATCCAGCCGGCCATCGGCCCGGTGAGCCCGAAGGGCGTGCATGCGCACACGGTCAGGCGCGGGAAGCGCGCGCCGAGGTCCTCCGCGCCGAGCGCGGCGCGCACGCGCGCCAGGCCGTCCCGGTCCACGAGCAGGATCTCCGCGTGGGCGAGCAGCGCCTCCAGCGCCGCACGGGCGCCGCGCCGGTCGAATCCGATGCGCACGGAGTGCTTCGCGCGCGCGAGCAGCTCGAAGAGCTCCCGGTCGACGTCCGTCGCGTCCGCTGCGCCCTCCTCCGCCGCCTCGAGCCGGGCGACCGTGCAGCCCAGGTCGGCGAGCAGCTTGCCCGCGAGCGTGGCGGCGCCAAAGCCGGTCGCGGCCTCGGCCACCAGCCAGGACCGGTAGGCGGCGAACGTCGACACCTCAGGCGGCTCCGGGACGGGTGCCGGCGCCCGGATCCCCGCCGGCCTCGCCGAGCGCGGGCGGCGCCAGGCGGAACGCGAAGGCGTCGGCACCGTCCGAGTGCACCATCCGGAACGGGAAGCCGAGCTGCGGGATCGAGCGGCCCAGCTGCGGGCAGAACGCCTCGAAGAACTGCGCCCGCGCGCGCGCCTGCGCGGACTCCGGCACCTCGGACGGCGTCAGCACCGGACAGACCGGAATCGACGCCGCCAGCAGCAGCGACACCCACTCGTCGCGGTCGCGCGTGAGGAAGAGGTCCTCCAGGAACGCGCGGTAGGCGGCGCCGCGTCCGCCGTGCGTCGTCAGGCGATCGGCCTGCGTCTCGTGCGGATTGATCAGGTCCTCGCGGCCGGTCAGCCGGCAGAAGGCGTCCCAGTACGTCTTCTCGAGCAGCGAGACGGTCAGGTACCTGCCGTCGCGCGTGCGGTAGATGCCGTAGCGGGGGTTGCCGCCCCACCCCTCGACCGCACCCGCCTGGCGCGGGTCGACCCGCGCGGCGAACACGCCCGTCATCTGGACCGTCGTCCAGCTGACGAGCGCGTCCAGCATCGAGACGTCGACGTACGCGCCGCGCCCGTGCCGCAGGCGGTCGACCAGCGCGGCGAGCACGCCGACGACGACCATCACGCCGCCGGCGTAGTCGCCCATCAGCATGTTGGGCATCGACGGCTCGGCGTCCTCGGACATCTGCAGCAGCCCGCTCATCCCGGCGATGTTGAGGTCGTGCCCGGCGAGCGGGGCGTACGGGCCGGTCTGGCCGTAGCCGGTCAGCGAGCAGTAGATCAGCGCCGGGTTCGCCTCGCGCAGCTGCGCGTAGCCGACGCCGAGCCGCTCGGCCGCGCCGGGGCGCGAGTTCTCGACCACGACGTCCGCGCCGCGCACGAGGTCGAGCAGCACGCCCCGGTCGGCGGGATCCTTGAGGTCGAGCGCGAGGCTGCGCTTGTTGCGGTTCGCGTTGCAGAAGTAGACGCTCTCGCCGTGGCCGTCGGCCTCGTAGCGGGGCTGCGCGTGGCGCGACGGGTCGCCGCCGGTCCCGGGGTGCTCGATCTTGATCACGTCGGCCCCGAGGTCGCCGAGTAGCATCGTCGCCCACGGCCCGGGAAGCAGGCGCGTGAGGTCCACGACGCGGATGCCGGTCAGCGGTTGCACGGGCCGCCCGGTCATGGCGTCACGCCGTTCCGGGCGCCGGCGCGGAGCGCGGCGCCGCCGATGGCCGGTGCGGCCTTGCGATCGCGCACCATCAGCCTTGCGCCGGCAGCACCCGCGGCTGCAGGACTTCGTCGGTGTGGGCGCCGAGCGGCGGTGCGCTGCGCACGAACGGCGGCCGCACGCCGTCGAACGACAGCGGCAGCCCGAGCAGCTTCTCCGCCCCGTCCGGCGAGGTCTGGAAGATCCCCAGCGCCTGCGTCTGCGGCTCGCTCACCACCTGGTCGATCGTGTTGATCGGGCTGCAGGGGACGTCCATCGCGCCCAGGCGCTCCAGCCACTGCGTCGCCGGGGCCGTGGCGAAGATGTCCTCGAGGATCGGGATGAGCACGGCGCGGTTCGCGCAGCGCTCCTTGTTCGTCGCGAAGCGCGGATCGGTGGCGAGCTCCTCGTGGCCGAGCGCGGTCGACAGCTTGCGGAAGATGTTGTCGTTGCCGGCCGCGACCATGATGTACGTGTCGGCGGTCGCGAACGCCTGGTAGGGAACGATCTGCGCGAGCCCGGAGCCCTCGCGCTTCGGCACCACGCCGGAGGCGAAGTACGACGAGAAGTGGTAGGCGAGCCAGGCGAGCGCGGTCTCGACGAGCGAGGTGTCGACGACGCCGCCGCGCCCCGTGCGGTTGCGCTCGATGCACGCCGCCTGGATGCCGATCACCGACCAGAGTCCCGCCGCCATGTCGGTGATCGACACGCCCACGCGCACCGGCGCCCGGCCGTCCTCCCCCATGATGCTCATCAGGCCGCCGAACGCCTGCACCAGCGGATCGTAGCCGGGGCGCTGGCGCATCGGCCCGACCGCCCCGAACGCCCCGATGTTGCAGTAGATGAGGCTCGGCTTGGCGGCGAGCAGTTCCCTGGCGCCGAGGCCGAGCCGGTCCATCGCGCCGAACTTCAGGTTGTGGAGCAGCACGTCCGCCTGGCCGACGATCAGCGAGCGCACTGCGCCGGCCTGCGCCGCGTCGGCGAGGTCGACGGCGATGCTGCGCTTGCCGCGGTTGAGCGCCTGGTAGACCGCGGAGCGACCGTCGCGGAACGGCGGCATGCCGCGCGAATAGTCGCCGCCCGGGCTTTCGACCTTGATCACGTCGGCGCCCAGCTCGGCGAGGATCATCCCCGCGTAGGGCGCCGCGACGGTGTGCCCGATCTCGACCACGGTCAAGCCGTGCAGCGGATGCGCGCTGGCCATCGACAGATCCTCCTTCACCACAGGCGGGGGCGAGCCGCCTGCGGGCGGCTCCTCCCCGCGCCGTCCGTGACGGGCCGCGCGCGGGAACGCGCCGCACGCCCCCCTGCAACCACCGCCTGCCCGACGCCGTCAGGCGTCATCGCGGGGCTCGGGCACGTGCCGCAGCGCGGGCGCGTGCGCGCGCTTCCACACCATGACGCTGCGCGTGTAGTCGATGACCACGGTCCCGTCCTGCTTCACGCCGCGGGTGCGGAACTTCACGATCCCCTGCTTGGGCCGCGAGCCGGACTCGCGCTTGTCGACGACCTCGCTGACCGAGTACAGCGTGTCGCCCTCGAACAGCGGGTTCGGCAGCCGGATGGCGTCCCATCCGAGGGCGAACCCGTTCTCGCTCGTGTCCGAGACGCCGAGGCCGGCGACGATCGCGATGGTGATGGCGCTGTTGACGAGCGGCCGCCCGAACTCCGTGAACGACGCGTAGTGCTCGTTGAAGTGGAGCTGGTTCGTGTTGTTGGTGAGCAGCGTGAACCAGATGTTGTCGGCCTGCGTGATCGTGCGGCCGATCCGGCCCTTGTACACGTCGCCCACTTCGAAGTCCTCGAAGAAGCGCCCTTCCCAGCCCGGCTTGCTCGTCATCGTCTCGTCCTCGTGGATGGTGGTCCGCGGCCAAGGGGACCGGTCACGCCCGCCGGGCCTTGCGCGCCTCGATGGCCTCGTGGAAGCGGAGGACCTGCCGCGCGCGGTCCAGGATCGGCTGCTCGACGACCTGGCCGCCCAGCATCACGCAGCCGATGCCCGCGGCCAGCGCCCGGTCGAAGGCGTCCGCGACGGCCCGCGCGTGGGCCACCTCCTCGGGCGTGGGGCTGAACACCTCGTTGATGATGGCGACCTGGCTCGGATGGATCGCGCACTTGCCGCTGAACCCCACCGCGCGGCTGGCCACGGCGTCGCGGCGCTCGCCGTCGACGTCGCGGAAGTCCATGTGCACCTGGTCCATCGTGAACAGGCGTCCGAGCGCCGCGGCGTTGACCAGCGACGACCGCGCGAAGATCAGCTCCCACGCCGGTCCCGTCCGCACCACGGGCAGCCCCAGGTCGCGCGCATAGTCCTCCGCGCCGAACATCAGGCCGCGCAGCCGCGGGCTCGACTGCGCGATCGCCGCGACGCCGTGCACGCCGCGCGCGCTCTCGATGGCGGCGATGAGCGCGATGCCCCCCTGCGGCAGGCCTGCCTCCCGCTCGAGGTCGTCGAGCACCGCCGCGGCGGTCGCGACCTCGTGCGGCCACTCGATCTTCGGGAGCAGGATGCCGAACAGGTTCGGCCCGACCACCGCACGCATGTCCGCGATCTGCCGGCCGGTCGCCGACGAGTTGACGCGCACGATGAACGCCGCGCCGTCGCTCGCGCGCGGCCTTTCGAGCGCCTTGCCGACCAGGTCGCGGGCCAGGTCCTTCTGGTCGGGCGGGACCGAGTCCTCGAAGTCGAACATGATCGCGTCGGGCGCGCCGTCGCCGAGCGCGAGCGCCTTGTCGATCATCGACTGCCGCTGGCCCGGCGTGAACATCAGGGATCGCAACAGCTGCACCATGTCTCCCGGCTGGCGAGCGGGCGGCCGCGCCGGCGGACCGCTACCGCAGGTTGAGGAACGAGGGGGGCGGCGCGCGGCGAGGCGGACGCCGTGCCGACGGGCCGCGTCTTCATGCGCCGCGACCCGCGGGGACCTCGCGAAGCTGCCGCAGGTCGTCGAGCGTCTCCAGTCCCGCGAGGCGCTCGTACAGGCGATCGGCGTCGACGTGGCGCACGCCGGAGGCGCAGTCGGCGAACTTCGCCTTCAGCGCCTCGTCCTGCAGCGGGAGCTTCGCGTTGCCCCGGGCGAAGCGGATCTCGCCCGAATCGAGGCGCCGGCCGTCGCGGCACTCGACGACCACGCGGTCGGTCAGCGCGAACACCGGCTCCACGGGGCAGCGGGAGTCCACCGTCGCCGTGCGCACCTTCGGCATCAGCGCGCGCACCTGCGGTGCGTTGACGAAGCCGTCGGTGAGCTCGCGCAGCCCGACGCGGCGCGCCACGAGCGCCGAGGCCACCGCGAACTCGAGGCTGAACTTCGCCTCCAGCCCGGTCGCGGGCACGTGGTTGCGCAGCATGGCCGCCTGCGTCGCGCCGATCGTGGCGTGCACGGCCGCCACGTCGTCCGGGCGCAGGTCGTGGGCGGCGGCGAGGTCGAGCACGCCGTCGATCACCCGGTGCGCCGCGTAGCACATCGGGTACTGCTTGATCGACAGCCCGGCCTCGAGGATCCGCAGCCTGCGGCCGAGCGAGGCCGCCGCCGACTGCAGGTCGGCGCGCCCGTGCGGCGAAAGGGCCGCGAGGTAGCCGACACGATGCTCGATGGCGTCGTCCGCGGCCGTCAGCCCGCGCATCGCCAGCCGCACCGCCTCGACGCCGCAGGATGCGGCGCGCCCGGCGTGCAGCGGCTTGGTCATCGTGCCGAAGTTGGCCACGAGGCCGCTCGCCATGCTGGCCGCGAGCCCGATCGCGCGGCGGCAGGCGTCCGCCGGCAGGGCGTGCAGCCGGCAGCAGGCGGCGGCCGCAGCCACGGTGCCGTAGATCGCCGTCGGGTGCCAGCCCTTCTCGTGCAACGGGTCCGGATCGCGCGAGGCCAGTTCGCCCCACACCTCGTAGCCGACGACGTACGCGTCGAGCGCCGCGGCACCGGTCGCGCCGAGCGCCTCGCCTTCGGCGAGGATGGCGGGTACGAGCACCGTGCTCGGGTGCCCGCCGAGGGCGACGTCGTCGAAGTCGAGGGCGTGCGCCGCCGTGCCGTTGACCAGCGCGGCGTCGGCGCTGCACGCGGCCTGCGCGCCGAGCAGGAGGCTCGACTCGCCACCTGCGGGCGCGCGTTCGCGGACGCGCGCCGCCACGATCGCGACGACCGGCTCCTGGTGGCCGGCGAGCATCGTGGCGATCGTGTCGACGAAGCCGCGCTTCGCGACGGCGCGCGCCGGCGCGGCCGGCGCCGCGAGCGGCTCCGCGACGAAGCGCCCGAGGTCGGCGGTGAGCCCGGCAGCAGCCATCGTCGTCCCGTTCCGCGCGGCTCAGTAGGACCGCGGCATGCCGAGCACGTGCTCGGCGATGTAGGCCAGCACGAGGTTCGTCGACACCGGCGCGATCTGGAACAGGCGGGTCTCGCGCCACTTGCGCTCGACGTCGTACTCGCGCGCGTAGCCGAAGCCGCCGTGGCACTGCATGCACGCCTCGGCGGCGTGCCACGCCGCATCGGCGGCGAGCATCTTGGCGACGTTCGCTGCCTCGCCGCAGGGCAGGCCGGCCTGGAACAGCGCGGCGGCCTTGCGCAGCATCAGGTCCGCCGCCTCGATCTCCGCGTGGGCGCGCGCGATCGGGAACTGGACCGCCTGGTTCTGCCCGATCGGCCGGTCGAAGACCACGCGCTCGCCGGCGTAGGCGACGGCCTTGCGCGTGAACCAGCGGCCGTCGCCGAGCGCTTCGGAGGACACGAGGATGCGCTCGGCGTTCATCCCGTCGAGGATGTAGCCGAAGCCCCTTCCCTCCTCGCCGATCAGGTTCTGCGCGGGCACGCGCGCACCGTCGAAGAACACTTCCGTCGTGTTGTGGTTGATCATCGCCTCGAGCGGCCGGATCTCGAGCCCCTTGCCGCGGCACTCGCGGATGTCGAGGAGGAACACGGAGAGGCCCTGGGTCTTCTTGGCCACCTGCTCCCGCGGCGTGGTGCGCGCGAGCACGAGCATGAGGTCCGAGTGCAGCGCGCGCGACGTCCACACCTTCTGGCCGTGCAGGACGTAGTGGTCGCCGTCGCGGACCGCGCGCGTCTTGAGCTTGGTCGTGTCCGTGCCCGTCGTCGGCTCCGTCACGGCGAAGGCCTGCAGGCGCAGCTCCCCGCGCGCGATGCCAGGCAGGTATTCGCGCTTCTGGCGCTCGCTGCCGTGGCGCAGCAGAGTGCCCATGATGTACATCTGCGCGTGACAGGCGCCGGCGTTGCAGCCCGCCGCGTGGATCTCCTCGAGGATGACGGACCCCGCGCGCAGCGGCAGACCGGCCCCGCCGTACTCCTCGGGGATCAGCGCCCCGAGGTAGCCGGCCTGCGTGAGCGCGCGCACGAACGCCGTCGGGTACTCGCCTCGCGACTCCAGTCCGCGCCAGTACGAGCCCGGGTAGTCGGCGCAGATCCGGCGGATGCCTTCGCGGATGTCCGCGAAGTCCTCGCCCAGCGGGACTGCGATGTCTTCCTGTGCGGTGGCGGGCATGGGATCGGGCTCGAAGCGGTGCGGCCGGCGCTCGCGACGCCGCCCGCGCGTGGCGGGGGACGACCGGCGATGAAACGATTCATCGCGGCGGAAGCATACGGTGCCCGCGGGGATTTGGCAACCGCCGCGGCGCGCCGCGGCGCCGGTAGTGAAACGTTTCATTGACAGGCGCGGCGCGGCGCGGATAGACTCGTCGCGAACGCTGCCGTCCTGCCCGGGCGCCGGTCGGCGGACGTGAAAGCGTGCACGCGCCCGGGACGACGGCGGGCGCGTGCGCCGGACCGGCGCCACGCGAGGAGGAGCGGACGCTTCATGGGTGTGCTCGAAGGACAGGTGGCGTTGATCACCGGCGCTGCGAGCCGGCGCGGCATCGGACGCGGCATCGCGCTCGCACTCGCCGAGGCCGGCGCGGACGTGGTCGTCACGGACATCGGTCGCCGCAGCCTGGTCGCCCGCGCGGAGAGCGCGGACTGGCGCGGGCTCGACTCGGTCGTCGACGAGGTGGCCGCGCGCGGACGGCGCGGCCTCGGGCTCGAGGTCGACGTCCGCCGCGAGGCCGACATCCGCGCCGCGGTCGCCGCGACGCTCGAGCGTCTGGGGCGCATCGACATCCTCGTCAACAACGCGGCGCCCCCACAGGAGCCGAGCGTCGAGGCCGGCTGGGAGGTCACCGAGGAGGAGTGGAGCACGCAGCTCGCCGTGGGCCTGACCGGCGCCTTCCTCGTCTGCCGCAACGTCATCCCGCACATGGTCGAGCGCGGCAGCGGGACCATCGTCAACATGTCGTCCGTCGCCGGCAAGCGGCCGCTGCCGCGGCGTCCCGGCTACAACGCGGCCAAGCACGGGATCATCGGCCTCACGCGCTGCTTCGCGTCCGAGCTCGCCCCGCGCGGGATCACCGTGAACGCGATCTGTCCGGGCATCATCGACACCGACCGCGGCCACGCGCGCGAGCAGCCGATGCAGCGCGTCGACGCGCTGGGCCGCCCCGTGTCGCCCGAGGAATGGGCGAAGCGCGAGGTCCCCGCGGGTCACCGCGGCACGCCCGCGGACATCGCCAACCTCGCCGTCTTCCTGGCCTCGCCCGCGAGCCGCTACCTGACCGGGCAGGCGATCAGCGTGGACGGCGGATGGTACATGGCGTGAGCGAGGCGACGGACACCGTGCACGCGGCGCGGTGCGCGCGCCCGTCGATCGTCCCGGCCTGCGTCGGCCCGCGGCGCGCAGGAGCGTCGGGACGCCCGACGACGCGCCCGGGACCGTGCAACCCGCCGGTGCAGGCTGTGCACCGGCGCCCCCGATAGCAGGAGGACCGGATGGCGGAGCGGACGATTGGCATGGTGGGACTCGGCAACATCGGCGCGCCGATGGCCAGCCGGCTCGCCGAGAAGTTCCCCGTGCTGGGTCACGACATCGCGAAGGACCAGGCGTCGGCGCCCGAGGGCGTCGCGATGGTCCCCTCGATCGCGGCGCTCGCCGCGCGCGCCGACGCGATCTGCCTCAGCCTGCCGAGCGCGCAGGCCGTGCTCGCCGTGATCGGCGAGGTGGCGGGCGTGCCGGCCCCCGGACGCAGGACGCGGCTGATCGTCGAGCTGTCGACCATCGGCATCGACACGGCGCAGCGCTCGGCGGAACTCGCGCGCGCGGGCGGCCTCGCGTACCTGGACGCCCCGGTCAGCGGAGGCGTCGGGCGGGCGCGCGCGGGGAGCCTGGCGATCATGTGCGCAGGCGCGCCCGAGGCGGTCGCCGATGCCGACGACGTGCTGCGCCAGCTCGCGAGCCGCGTGTTCGTCATGGGCGAGCAGCCGGGCCTCGGCCAGGGGATGAAGCTCGCGAACAACATCATCAGCGCGGCGGCGCTCGCCGTGACCAGCGAGGCGCTGATCTTCGGCAGCAGGCTCGGCCTCGCGCCGGAGAAGATGATCGACGTGATCAACGTGTCGACGGGGCGCACGGAGGTCAGCGAGATCAAGTTCACGCAGACGATCCTGCCGCGCAACTACCGCGGCGCGTTCTCGCGGATCATGGGCAAGGACGTGAGCCTGTTCCTCGAGGGCGCGAGGAGCGTCGGCCTCGACTGCGGCGTGGCGCGCCGCACGGGCGAGATCTGGGAGCGGTTCGTCGCCGACGAGCCGTCGAAGGACTTCCAGTACATCTACGAGTACCTGCGCGACAAGGCGGAGGCGGCGCGATGAAGGACGGGTACTTCATCTTCGACAACGTCGTCCACATGTACGACAACCGTCCCGCCAACGTCATCAACGACCTCGCCAAGCGCAACATCGAGGGGTTCCACAAGGCCTTCGGCGCGAAGGGCCACTCGCTGTACCGCGTCGACGAGAAGCTCACGCTCGAGGTCGACGAGGCGCGGCGCTACCTGTTCGAGCACTCGGACACCGACATGGCCATGGCGCAGACCGTGCCGCTGTTCGGGTTCTGGGAGGAAGGCTTCGCGCCGGCGCGGCTGCAGTACGCGCTCAAGGAGGCGTGCCCCGACAGGGTCGTGTTCTGCGGCGGCGTGGACCCGCTGTTCCACGGCATCCGCGGCTCGGTCCGCGAGATGCAGCGGCAGGTCGAGGAGTGGGGCGCCGTCAGCTTCAAGTTCTACAAGGCCCACGGCCCGCGGCTCGCGTGGACCGCGGACGACCGCGAGATCGCCTACCCGATGTGGGAGAAGGCGCTCGCGCTGGGCATCACGCACGTGCAGTTCCACTGCGGCCTGCCGTTCGGCAACGAGCGCGTCGAGGCGCTGCGTCCGAACGACATCCAGGCGGCCGCCGCCGACTTCCCCGACCTGGTGTTCGTCATCCACCACCTCGGGCTCCCCTACCTCGACGAGACCATCAACATCGCCAGCCGCTTCGAGAACGTGTGGCTGTCGCTGTCGTCGACCGTCTTCAACACCTTCGCGGTGTCGCCCTGGGACACGTACGTGCGCCTCGGCACGGTCCTGCGCGCGGTCGGGCACCGCCGCGTCCTCTGGGGATCCGAGGCGTTCATCTGGCCCGACGTGCAGCCGCTGATCGACCTCTTCGCCGGCATGCGCATGCCCGAGGAGCTGCAGGACCGCTACGGCTTCCCCGAGATCACCGTCGAGGCCAGGCGGAACATCTTCGGGCTCAACCAGGCGCGGCTGCTCGGCCTCGACGTCGAGCGCAAGCTGCGCGAGCTGGCGCCGAAGGCCACGGACGCGGAACGCGCCGCCGCCGCCGGCGTCGCGGCCTAGGGCCTGTTCACGCTATGGACACGAGCGCGCTGCGCAGCCCGAGCGCGGCGGTCGACGCCGCGCCGGCCGGCGCTCCGGAAGCGATCACCCTCGAGCACGTGCAGGCGGTGGTCGCGCAGCACGTCCTGCCGTACGTGCGCAATCACGGCGGCGACATCCGCATCACGGACGTGGCGGCGGACGGTGCGGTGACGTGCCGGCTGGACGGCGCCTGTCGCAGCTGCCCGTCCGCGGCGATCACGCTGGTCGCCGTCGTCGAGCGGGCCCTGCAGGCGCAGTTCGGGAGCGCGGTCCGCGTCCACGCCCCGCAGATCGCGGTCTCCGCGCACGCCGTCGAGCGGATCAGGCGCTTCTATCCGGTCCGGCGGGTCGGCGCTCCCGGAGGAGGTTCGCCGTGACGGCGCCCGCCTTCGCCCCGGTGGCGCGCGCCGGCCACGCACGCCACCGCTCCCGCGCCACCTGGCCGCCACGGGGGCGGGCCGTCGCGCCGGCCGCAGTCCCCCACACGCCGCGGACGGGGCGTCGCACCCGTCCCGGACCCTGACACACCTGCCTGGAGAATCCCCATGATCGATCGCATGCACGCACGCCGCCGCGGCGTTCTCGTCGCCGCGCTCGCCGGAAGCGTGGCGCTGCTCGCGCCGCACGCCGCGCGGGCGCAGACGCCGATGGACGCGCTCATCGCCGCCGCCAAGAAGGAAGGCGAGGTCGTCGTCTATTCCTCCGAATCCGACAAGCAGGTCGCCGACACGAGCAAGGCGTTCGAGGCCAAGTACGGCATCAAGGTCCAGGGTGTGCGGCTGGTCAGCGGCACGCTCACGTCGCGCTACGCGGGCGAGCGCAAGGGGGGCACGGTCGTCGCCGATGCGGTCGTCGTCTCCAACGACCCGTTCGTGCTCGACAACCCGTCGTGGTGGGTGCCGCTCGACGAGTCCGTCGTGCCGGGCTACGGGAAGTTTCCCGGCTATGCCAAAGGCCCGCTGTTCGTGACGCTCAACCACAACGTCATCGGCATCGCGTGGAACACGAACCTCGTCAAGCCCGCGGACGAGCCGAAGAGCTACCTCGACCTGGTCAACAACCCGGCGTTCGCGACGAGGGGCAGCATCCTCTACGCCGATCCCCGGGCGACGCCGTCGGCCATGAACCTGTTCAAGGTCCTCGTCGAGAAGTACGGCGAGGACTACTTCAGGAAGCTGATGGACCGGGGCGTCGCGATCGCGCCCGGATCGTCGCCCGGCGTCCAGCAGATCGCCGCCGGCGCGAACAAGGTCCTGATCGGCAACTTCGCGAACAACGCGCACTCGGTCATCGCCGCCGGCGGGCCGGTCAAGTACCTGCCGGTCCCCGATCCGTCCACCGGCGTGGACAACCGCATCGCGCTGTCGAGCGGCGCGAAGCACCCCAACGCCGCCCGCCTCTACGCCGCGTTCCGCATGAGCGAGGAAGGCCAGCGCGTGATGTGCCTGGCGAAGGGCTCGACGTCGCCGCTCGGCGACCTTCCCGGCTGCGAGGCCGCTGCGCCTCCGGGCTACATCAAGACCGACTTCGGCGTCTACCAGGACAAGGCGTGGCAGGCGAAGCACCTGCCCTGGCTCGGCCTCAAGCCGCTGTAGCCGCCGTGGAGCAGCGTCGACGGCCCGCGCGGGCGGGCGGGTGATTCGAGCAGGGACCAGCAGCGAGGGAGATCGGGCATGGCCGGCGGATACATGGGCACCCTCCTGCACGTCGACCTGTCGACCGGCGCGATCGCGAAGGCGCCGCTGCCGGACGAGGCCGTGCTGCGCACCTGGATCGGCGGCATCGGACTGGGCCTGCACCTCCTGTTCCAGTCGATCCGGCCGCAGGCCGGGCCCGACGACCCGGACACCCCGATCCTGCTCGTCACCGGCCCGCTGACCGGGACGCGCGCGCCCTCCTCGTCGGACTGGAAGATCGTCACGCTGCGCTCCGACCTGCCCTACCACCCCGCGGTGACGCAGGCGCACGGCTACTTCGGCGCGCGGCTCAAGCACGCCGGCTACGACGGCATCGTCATCACCGGACGCTCGCCGCACCCGGTGTACCTGTGGATCGACGACGACCGCGTCGAGCTGCGCGACGCCGGCCGTTACTGGGGCATGGACACCTTCGAGACCCAGGAGACGATCCAGAAGGACCTCGGCGACACCGCCGCCATCAGCGTGGCGTGCATCGGGCCCGCGGGCGAGGCGCTGATGCGGGGCGCGTCGATCCGCAACGACCGCTCGTACGGGTGCAGCAAGGGCAGCGTCGGCGCGATCTGGGGCGCGCGCAAGCTCAAGGCGATCGCGGTGCGCGGCACCGGCGAGGTCCCGATCCACGACCCGCAGGCGTTCATGGCCGTCTGCGACGAGTGGCGCGCGGGCATCAAGGACCTGCAGGCGCGCTATCCGCGCCGCACCGCGCCGACGATCAAGGCGGTGGCCACGTTCTGCCAGATGGGCCGCGTGCCGGCGAAGAACTTCACCGACCACGAATTCCAGCTGCGCTTCGGACGGCGCTTCGCGGAGGACATGGCGAAGTGGAAGATCGAGCCGGTGGGGTCGTGGGAGTGCACGATCCAGTGCCACAACGACACGCTCGTGACGACGGGGCCGTTCGCCGGCACGCGCAGCACCGGCTTCACCGTCGAGGTCTTCGAGGGCGCGGGAACGCTGATCGGCATCGAGGATCCGGGGACGACCATCGCGATGTCGAACTTCTACGACGCGATGGGCGCCGATCCGGCCGAGGTCGGGCGGCTGATCGCGCTGTGCTTCGAGATGTACAACGAGGGACTGCTGACCAGGGACGACACCGGGGGCCTGGAGCTCACGTGGGGCAACGACGAGGCGGCGCGCGCGCTGTTCATGATGGCGCTCGAGCGCGAGGGCATCGGCGCGACGCTCGCCAAGAGCTTCCGCGAGGCGTGCGCCGAGCTCGGCCGCGGCGCGCAGGACCGCGTGCAGCACATCAAGGGCGTCGGCTTCAACGACCACGAGCAGCGCGGCTGGGGCCTGGGCTTCCCGTTCGGCCAGCTCGTGTCCGGGGCGGGCCCCACCTGGCAGACGTTCGGCTCGGAGGCGATCCACGAGCCCGACCTCGGCTACGAGCAGGTCATGGATCCCGGCTCGCCGGACGGCAAGGCCGAGATGACGTACAAGACGCAGGTGAAGAAGCTGTGGGAGGACTGCCTGGGCGTGTGCGTGTTCGCGTGCTGGGGCGTCAAGGGGATCACCAGCATCACGCCGCGCGCGCTGGCCGCCGCGACGGGCTTCCCGATGGACTGGGACCGCGCACGGCTGCAGGGCGAGCGGCTGATCCACCTCCAGCGGCTGTTCGCGCTGGGACGCGGCTTCGAGAAGGCCTGCGATCTCGACATCTCGCCGCGGATGCTCGAGCCCATCCCCGACGGGCCGATCGCGGGCCGCGCGCTCGGGCCGCACCTGCGCCGGATGCTCGACGAGTACTACGCGCTGCTCGACTGGGACAGCGAGACCGGCGCCCCGTCGCCGCAGGCGCTGCGCAGGGTCGGGCTGGACGGCTACACGATCGGCCGCACGGCCGCGCTCGCCGGGGCGCGGACCGACTGACACGCAACGAGGCGCGCCCCCGGGCTCCGGGCCGCTCGCCACCACCACCCACGACCCGGAGGCTCCCGTGAAGCAAGTCCTTCCCCTGCTCGCCCTCGCCTGCGTCGCCGCGGTGCCGCTCGCGGCGCCGGCGCAGACCTACCCGTCCAAGCCGGTCAAGATCATCGTGCCCTACGCGCCCGGCGGCGGAACCGACGTCCTGACGCGCGTGCTCGCGAAGCAGCTCAGCGACGCGACGGGACAGTCGTTCGTCGTCGAGAACCACGGCGGCGCGGGCGCGACGATCGGACCGGCGATGGTCGCGAAGGCGGCGCCCGACGGCTACACGCTGGTGGCCATCTCGGGCGTGCCGTACCTGATCAACCAGTACAGCTACCGCAACCTGTCGTACGACACCATCGCCGACTTCGTCCCGGTGAGCCGCTTCGCCTCCGTGCCGATGCTGCTCGTGAGCAATCCCAAGTTCCCCGCGGCGTCGGCGCAGGACTTCGTGAAGTACGCGCGCGACAACCCGGGCAAGGTCAGCTTCGGCGCGCCCGACCAGATGACGCACCTCGCGATGACGATCATCTCGCAGGGCACGAACACGCAGGTCACCATCGTCCCCTACAAGGGCGCGGGCCCGGCGATCACGGACCTCCTCGGCAACCACATCCCGGTGATGCTGAGCAGCAGCAGCGCCATCATGCCCTACCTCAAGGACGGGCGCGTCCGGGCCCTCGCCATCACGACGAAGGAGCGCTCGCCCAGCCTGCCCGACGTGCCCACGGTGAGCGAGTCCATCGTGCCGTCGTTCGAGCTGAACGCGTGGTTCGCAATCCTCGCCCCGGCGAACACGCCGAAGGCCGTCGTCGACTTCCTCCACGCCGAGATCGCCAAGGCGGTCAAGGTCCAGGACGTGCAGGAGCGGTTCAGGGGGCTCGGCGCGGAACCCATCGAGATGCTCTCGCAGGCAGACTTCGCCGCCTACCTGCGCGCCGAGCGCGACCGCTGGAGCAAGGCCTTCCGCGACGCGGGGATGCAGCCGCAGTAGCGCGGTCCCGGGCCCGCCGCGGGGCCGGCGCCCCCCGCTCGCGGCCGCGGCGTCCCCGGGCGCCGCGGCCGCTGCGCGCTCAGGCGACGAGGTGGGCGAAGCCGTCCAGCCGCGGGCGCGACGCGATCGCGCGGACCTCGCGGAGCAGGGCCGCACCGTTCCACCCGGTCCCCGCGTAGTCGACCGCCTGCAGGAACTTCTGGTCGAGCTCGTCGTCGCCGAGCGGGTTGCGGCAGTCGCCGCGCGGGACGTCGACGCGCTCGCGATACAGCTGGCCGCCGGCGCGCACGTCGAGCACCGAGTAGGCGAAATCCCAGTCCGGCGCGCCGATCGGCGGGGTCGCCGACTCGCGCGGCTCGACCTTGCGGACGAGCGCCTGCACGGCCGGCCTCTGCACGGCGGCGTCCTCGAACGAGCGCAGCGCGATCTTCCCGTCGAGCAGTCCGGCAGCGATGACGTACTCGATGCTGAACTTGCCCTGCAGCCCCGTCGTGGGCCGGTGATGGATCAGCGGGCGCAGCCCGGTCGGCTGGATGGTCACCGCGACCGACTCGATGTCGCCGGCGCCGGCCTCGCGCAGCCGTGCCCCGAGGGCCAGCGCGGCGTCCGCCGTGCGATGCGTGTTGTAGCAGCACGGAAACTTCTTGAAGCTGAGACCGTCGCGCAGCAGCGCGTGCGGGGACTCCAGGCTCTCGTGCAGGCGCGCGAGGTCGCTGTCGACGCCGAACGTGGCGAAGTAGCCGAGCGGCTTCTCCCACTGGTCCGGATCGGCGGTGAATCCCCGCTCGGCGAGGCGCGCCGACAGCAGCGCGGCGTGGCTCGACATGCCGGGATGCAGCGGCTTGGTCATCGTGCCGAAGTTCTGGCGGCTGCTCCCCACGTTCGATCCGGCGATGCCGAGCGCGTGGCGCGTCCGCTCCTCCGGAAGGCGCATGAGCCGGCACAGCGCGGCGGTGGCCGCCATCACGCCGATCGAGGCCGTCGCGTGCCAGCCGCGGTCGAAGTGCGGCCCCACGGGCAGCGCGAGCGAGATCGCGATCGCCACGTCGAAGCCGATCGAGTACGCCTCGACGACGTCCCGCCCGGAGAGCCCGCGGCTCTCCGCGACGGCGAGCAGCGGCGGGATCAATGCGACCGTCGGGTGGCCGTACAGCGTGTCGGAGACGTCGTCGTAGTCGAGCGCGTGCCCGCCGCCGCCGTTGAGCAGCGCCGCGCTCGACGGCGTCGTCTTCTCGCCGGTCGCGATGACGGTGCAGGGTCCCGGCTTCATGTCCTCCGCCACGACGGAGCGGAGAATGGCGAAGCCCTCGTCGTTGCGCGCCGCGATGGTGGCCGCGAAGAGATCGACGATCGCGCGCCCCACCTCGCGCTCGAGGGCAGGCGGCGCGCCGGCGAACGACGTGGAAGCGATGTAGCGGGCGACGCGCTGCGTCGTCGGGGGAAGGGTCTGGCTCATCGGGTCGGGGTCATGCCGGTGGGAGTGGAGGGAGCGTCCCGACGGACGGCGCCACGGCGCCGGGGTCGGTCCGTGCGCGGCGCCGCATGCGGCGCACGCAGATGACGAGGACGACCGCCGAGGCGGCCGACAGTACCGCCGTGGCGATCCAGGCCGCGCGGAAGCTGGCGCCGGTGACCAGCAGCCCGAAGGCCATCGGCCACAGCATGCCCCCGGTCGCCATGCCCATCATCGCGAATCCCGTCGCGGTGCCCGGATTGCGCTTGTTCATGGTGACGACCGCGTGGTTGAACACGCCGTTCCAGCCCCATCCGGCGCCGAACGCGATCGCCGTTCCGACGGCGAAGAACGCGAGCGTGCCGCTCGCCAGCGCGAGGTAACCGGCGGCCCCGAGCAGCAGCATCACCGCCACGATCGTGAAGTCCGCGCGGCCGCGGCGATCGACGAACCAGCCGACGGCGAGCCGGGACGCGATGCTGACGACGCTGCCGATCGCGAGCAGCACGCCGGCGGACCCGATCCCCACGCCGGCGGCGACGGCGGACTCGACGAGAAAGGCGCCCAGCGTCGCGGACGATCCCGCGGCCCCGCCGTACGCCACCGCGATCGCGAGGAGCATCGGCCAGTCGGTGGCCGGTGCCGCGGCGTCGCGGTGCTGCGAGGGCCCGCCCGCGAACCGTCGCGCGAGGAGCGCATAGAGGACCGGGACGAGCACCAGCGCGGCGACGAACGACCAGCGCCAGCCGAGCGTGAGCCCGACGAGCGGTACCGCGGCGCCCGCGAGCAGGCTCGAGGCCGGGATCGCCGACTGCTTGAGCCCGAACGCCAGGCCCTGCCTGCGCACGCCCACGCCGGTCGAGAGCGCCAGGTTGCTCCCCGTCTGGGCGAAGGCATTGCCCACGCCTGCCACCATCAGGAAGCCCAGCATCGCGGTCCAGTCGGCGACGACCGTCGCGATCCCGAGGAGCGAGACGCACGTGAGCGTGGTGGCGACGAGGAGCGCGACGCGCGGCCCGCGGGTCTGCGAGACGTGCCCGGCGAACCACGCCACGAGCCCGAAGGCCATGAAGAAGGCCGCCACGCCGAGCCCCAGCTGCGCCTGGTCGAAGTGCAGGTCCTCGCGCACGAGGACCGCGGACGCGCCGAGGAGGTGCACCGGCAGCATCGAGAGCGACGCGGACAGCGTCGCGGCGACCAGGACGCGGCCGGCGCTGCGCTCGCTCATCCGCGCGTTCCGCGGCGCCCTCGTCGCGCGGACCGCGCCCGCCGCCGCCGACCGCCGGTGCAGGCGCGCGCGCCGCGCCGTCCCGTCACCGCGCGCGCCGGGTCGGCGCTGCCCGTCGTCAGCACGACATCGACGTCGCGGGCGCGGACGCCGCGGCCGTCGGTTCCATGGCGGCGGCGTCCGCCGGTGTCGGCCGCGACGGGACGCCCGGGTCGGCGCGCACCGCGAGGCGCGCGTCGTCGATCCAGTCGAACGCCGCGTTGAGCCTTTCCTCGCGCGTGACCCACCGCAGGTACGCGACGACCTCGTCGGCCTCGGGCGTTCCCCGCCGCACCGGCACCGGCTCCGAGCGCGTGTTGACGAGGCACGGGACGATCGCCAGGTCGCGCAGGCCGCCCTGGCCGAAGCGCGCCTCGACCATCATCGTGTAGCGTCCGTCGGGGTGCTGCGGGAACGTCGGGTACGCCGGGTCGAGCGCGAAGCGGTAGTGCGACGTCAGCCAGGCGAGGACCTCGTCGAGGCCGTGGCGATGCTCGGGCAGCAGCCCCATCTCGAAGGCGAAGTTGCCGGTCCCGTAGAAGATCGGCACGCCGTCGTGGATCTCCACGCCCTTCAGCATGTGGGCGTGCGTCCCCAGCACGAGCGTCGCGCCGGCGGCGGCCGCGGCGCGCCCCACCGCGAAGCAGTAGTCGGGGATGACCGCCGGCACGAAGTGCAGCCCCCAGTGGAACGACACCACCACGGCGTCGACCCGGCGACGCAGATCCCCGATGTCCTCCGCCATCGCCGCCACGTGCCCGGCGACGGGCGTCGTGTGGATCCGCGGGGGCGTGCCCGGCTGCGAGTCGACCTGCTCGTAGCGCGTCGTCGCGTGCACCGGCGCATAGCCCGCCCGGTCGCCCTCGGCGGCGTAGCTCGCGGGACCGGTGCACGCGTACGCGAGGAAGCCGATGCACATGCCGTTGCGCTCGACCACGACGGGTCGGCGCGCCTGCGCGAGCGTGGCCCCCGCGCCGACCGTCCGCACGCCGGCGCCGGCGGCGAGCTGCAGCGTCGCGAGCAGTCCGCCCGCGCCCCAGTCCATCGCGTGGTTGTTGGCGAACGAGACGACGTCGATTCCCACCTTCGCCAACACGTCGGCCCCGCGCGGATGCGGGTAGGTGGCGTGCGCGCGCGCGGCGGCGTGGCCCGTGCCCCACACCTGCTCGCTGTTGGCGAAGACGACGTCGGCGGCGTCGAAGAAGGGCTGGACGTGGCGGAACATCGACTCGCCGTCGTCGCGCTCGAAGTGCACGTCGCCGATGCCGATCAGCGTCACGGAATCCATCGTCGTCAATGCCTTCCTCCGGCCGCCACCGCGGGCGCGGCGCGGCCGGCGAGCGCGGCGGCGAGCTCCGCCGCCGCGTCGCCCACCTCGTCGAACAGGCGCAGCCGCGTCTGCCCGGCGACGTGGGGCGTCAGGATGGCGTTCGGCAGCCGCACCAGCGGGCTCGTCGCGGCAAGCGGCTCCTGCGCGTAGACGTCGAGGCCCGCGCCGGCGATGCGGCCGCTCTCCAGCGCGCGCACCAGCGCGGGTTCGTCGACCAGCGCGCCGCGCCCCACGTTGACGAGCACCGCCGACGGGCGCATCGCCGCGAGTTCCGCGGCGCCCATGATCGGCGCACCGTCCGCCGGCGGCGTCGCGGCGAGGATCACGCTGTCCGACTCGGCCAGCAGCGCGGGCAGCGGCGCGTAGCGTACGCCGAGCTCGCGTTCCCGCTCCGGCGCGAGGCGGCGGCGGTTGCAGTAGACGACGTCGGCGCCGAACGCCTGCAGCATCCGCGCGACGCGGCTGCCGATCTCGCCGAGCCCGACGATGCCCGCGCGGCTGCCGTCCAGCAGCGGGACGTCGGCGAAGCGCGTCCAGTTGTACGTCACGGGCCCGAGCGGCTGCACGGACGGCCGTGCGATCGTCCCGCTGCGCGCCGCGGCGTCGAGTTCGCGCAGCCTGCGCTTCGCCGCGAGCAGGAGCGCGAGCGCGTGCTCCGCCACCGACACCAGGCTTCGCCGGCGGAAGGTCCGCACCACGATGCCGCGCTCGGCGATCCGGGCGGCGACCGGCGCGACCACCTCGGGCACCGTGTCGCCGAAGCGCTGGATCACGCGCAGGGCGGGCAGCACGTCGAGCCAGGCGGCTTCGACGCGGCCGCGCCGGAAGACGACCGCCACCACAGCCTCGCGGAGGTCCGGGTCCAGCGCGGCGACGTCCTGGGCGTGGAAGCCTTCGAGGTCGTCCGGCCACGCGGCGCGGCTGCGCAGCGCCGCGAACCAGCCGTCGGGCTCGGGAACGACCTCGGGCCAGATGTAGCCGTCGAGCCACTGGCGCATCGCCGCGGGCAGCCGCGGCAGCGTGAGCGCGCGGAGCATGCGTACCGCCGGATCGTCGTCCAGGAACAGGACGCGACGGCCCCGCGCCGCAGGCGCCGCAGGGCTCACCCGGCGCTCCCGGAAGCGCTGCGGGCCTCCTCGAGCTCCCGGAAGACCGACTGGCCGACGCGATTGGCCGCCACGGCGGCCGGGAAGCCCGCGTAGACGCCGACCTGGATCATCGCCTCTTCCATCTCGGTCTTCGTCACGCCGTTGCGCAGCGCCCCGTGCATGTGGAGCTTGAGTTCCTCGGGGCGGTGCAGCGCCGCCATCACCGCCATCGTCACCAGGCTGCGGTCGCGCAACGACAGCCCCGGGCGCCCCCAGACGCCGCCCCACGCGAACGCGGTGACGACGTTCTGGAAATCCGCGCCGAACTGCACGGCGGCCTTCGCCGCGCCGTCGACGTAGCGGTCGCCGAGTACCTTGCGCCGCATCGCTTCCCCGCGCTCGCGCAGGGGCTTGTAAGCGTCGTCCATGAGATTTCCTTCAGGTCGATCGCGGCGCGCCGGCCGGCGCGCCGTCCAGGGTTGTCGGCATCCATGCCGGCCGGCGCCGCTCGTGCTCGCGGATGCCCGCGTCGTGATGCAGGGCGAGGCCGGTCTCGGTGTGGCCCCCGAGATAGAGATGGCGGTGGAACGCCGGGATGCGGACGCGCAACGCCGGCGCACTGGCGCCGATCGCGAGCTGCTGCGCGACCACGTCCAGCGCGAGGCGCGTACCGGGGTTCTCCCGCAGCAGCGCCACGAGCGCGGCGAAGGCGTCGTCCTCGACGGTGGCCGTCACCAGCCCGGCCGCGCCGGCGTTCGCGCGGAAGATGTCGCCGAAGCGGGGTGCGACCACCGCACGGAAGCCGAAGTCGAGCAGGCCCCAGACGGCGTGCTCGCGCGAGGACCCGCAGCCGAAGTTGGGACCCGCGACGAGCAGCGGCGAGGCGCGCGCGCGCGGATCGTTGAGGATCGATCCGCGATCCTTGCGCCACTCGTGGAACACGGCGTCCTCGTAGCCGACGCGATCCGTCCGCAGGCAGAACTGCTTGGGCATGATCTGGTCGGTGTCGATGTTCGGCGCCTCGAGCAGCACGGCAGTCCCCGCGATCGGATTGCGTACCGTCATGCCATGGTCCTCGCGTCGGCGAAGCGCCCGACGAGCGCCGTGGCCGCGGCCGTCGCCGGGGAGACGAGGTGCGTGCGCGCGCCTGGTCCCTGGCGCCCGCGGAAGTTGCGGTTGCTCGTCGCGGCGCACCGCTCGCCCGCCGCCACCTGGTCGCCGTTCATCGCCACGCACATCGAGCACCCGGGCGCGCCCCACGCGAAGCCGGCCGCCTCGAAGACGCGGCGCAGGCCCTCGCGCTCGGCGGCGGCGGCGACGCGCTCCGAGCCGGGGACGACGATCGCGCGCACGCCGGCCGCGACCTTTCCCTTGCGGGCGATGGCCGCCGCGCTGCGCAGGTCGGAGAGCCTGGCGTTGGCGCACGAGCCGATGAACACGACGTCGACGGCGAGATCCGCGATGCGCTCGCCTCCCTGCAGCCCCATGTAGGCGAGCGCGTCGGCCGTCTCCTCCGGCGCGGCCGACGCCGCCGCGAGCGGCACGTGACCGTCGATCGGCGCGGACATGGCCGGCGTCGTGCCCCAGGTCACCATCGGCGCGAGCTGCGCGACGTCGATGCCGACGCGCCTCGCGAAGGGTGCGTCGGGGTCGGAGCGTAGGCTCTGCCAGTAGCGCAGCGCCTCGTCCCACAGCGCGCCGGTCGGCGCGAACTCGAGACCCTGCAGGTACGCGAAGGTGACGTCGTCGGGCGCCACCATGCCCGCGCGGGCACCGGCTTCCGGTGCCATGTTGCACAACGTCATGCGCGCGTCCATCGGCAGCCGGCGGACCGCGGGGCCGCGGAACTCGATCGCGTGGCCCTGCGCGCCGGCGCCGCCGATGCGCCCGATCAGCGCGAGCACCATGTCCTTCGCCTCGACGCCCGGGGGCGGCGTCCCCGAGAACTCTGCCGCGAGGACCTTCGGGCGGACCATCCACATCGTCTGCGTGGCGAGCACCTGGCCGACGGCCGTGGTCCCGATGCCGGTCGCGAACGCGCCGAACGCGCCGAGCGTCGACGTGTGGCTGTCGCCGCACGCCAGCGTCATCCCGGGAAGCACGAGGCCGGACTCGGGGGCCATGACGTGCACGATCCCCTGCCGCCCGCTGCCGCGCCCCCGGAACGCGATGCCGTGCGCGGCCGCGTTGCGCTCCAGCAGCGCGGCCTGCGCCGTCGTGCCGCCGCTCGCGGCCGGCACGCTCGCGCCCGCGATCAGCGGGATGCCGGTGGCGACCGTGTGGTCGGCGGTGGCGAGCACGAGCTCCGCGCGCCGCGGCGCCGGCGGCGCTCCCTCGCGCCCGAGCGCCGCGAAGGCCTGCGCGCTCGTCGACTCGTGGATCAGGTGCATGTCGACGTAGAGGAGGTCCGGCAGCTCCCCCGCCTCCGCCCCGTCGACGACCGGCGTCGCGCCGGCGACGATGTGGGCGTCCCAGATCCGGTCGAGCAGCGTGGACGCGCTCACGGGCAGCCCGCGCGCACGACGGGGAGCACCTCGTCGGTGAACAGGCGCATCGAGCGCAGCGCCTCGTCGCCCGGCATGCCGGGCGTCTGCATGCGCATGATCAGGTGCGTCATCCCGAGGTCGCGCTGCAGCCGCCGGATCTCCGCGATGCAGTCCTCGGGGCTGCCGATGATGAAGCGGTCCTGCGCGAGGACGTCGAACGGCGACGAGAACGTGTCGCCGTCGACCAGCACCTTGTCCTGTCCCCACTCGACGTAGGCGCCGTACTTGAGCTCGAGGTGCGGGCGGCAGATGCGCCGCGCCTCCTCGCGCGTGCTGCCCACGAACACCTCCTTGATGACCGGGATCTCGCTCGCCGGCGGGCGGCCGACGCGCCTGCGCTCCTCGTGGAACACCGGGAGCTGCGCGACGATGTCGGTGGTCTTCGCGTGCGGGTTGATGATCCACGCGTCGCCGAGGCGCGCGGCGCGGCGCACCGCGACGTCGGCGTTCGCGGCGATCCACAGCGGCGGCCGCGGGCGCTGCACCGGCAGCGTCGCCAGCGCGGCCTCGTGCAGCCGGCACCAGGGCAGGTCGCAGCTCACCTTCTCGCCGCGCCACAGCGCCGTGACGACGTCCAGGTTGCGCTCGAAGCGCTCGACCTTCGAGCCGCTCATGCCGAGCGCGTCGTCCTCGACCTTCCGGTAGCCGAGGCCCACGCACCAGATCAGCCGCCCCCCGGTGATGACGTCGAGCGACGCGATCTCCTCGGCCACGAGGAGCGGATTGAGCAGCGACAGCAGCTGCGCGGCGATGCCGAGGTGCATGGCGCCCGACTCCGCGGCCAGGCGGGCGAGGTAGGGCACCGGCTGCAGCTGGCTCAGCGTGTCCGAGAGGAAGTGCTGCCCCGCCCACGCCGAGTCCCAGCCGTTGTCGCGCGCGTAGCGCAGGAACATCAGCTGCTCGCTCAGCGCACGGACCATGTCCGTGCCGCGCGGGTACTGGTTGGTGACGTGGATGCCGACCTTGAGGCCGGCTGCACCACCCTCCGCGCTGCCGCGCTGCGGGGCTTGTTCGCCCTCGGGGCGGCCGTCCGGGCTCACCGGCCTGCCTCCGCGTTGCCGCGCTGCGGGGCCGGTTCGCGGCCTCCTTCGCCTGCGCCGGCACGTGCACCGCCCCGGCGCCGGCCGCCGCCCGCCCGCGCGGACGCGCCCTGCGGGCCTGGCCCTCGCCCGGCGCGCGCAGCCACACCGGGGCGGCCCGTCGGTCTCACTGCGCGACCTGGCCCGGGGAGCTGCTGCGGAACAGGACCATGACCGTGCAGACGACGGCGAAGGAGATGGCGCCCACGACGCAGGCGATCGCCGCCAGCGACGAGTAGGTCGCGCTGTTGAAGATGTCGTAGATGACGAAGCCGACGACCGGGTTCGCGTTGGTCGCGAGCAGCGCGGAGGCCGTCAGGTCGCCGACGATCATCACGAACAGGAGCGCCCACCCGGCGGCCAGCGCCGGCCGCATCAGCGGCAGCGTGATGCGCGTGAAGGTGCGCGCCTGCGACGCGCCCGCGACCGCCGAAGCCTCCATCAGCTCGTGGCCGATCTGGTCGAGCCCCGACCCGGTCGAGATGGCCGCCTGCGGCATGTAGATGATGAGGTAGGCGATCAGCAGGATGGTGAGCGTGCCGGCGAGGTTGAACGGCGGCCCGGCGAGCGCGATCACCATCGCGAGCCCGATCACGGTGTGCGACACGGCGCTGGGCGCCTTGGTCACGCCGTCGACGAACTTCGGGAACAGGCCCTTGCGCTGGCGGACGTAGAGCATGAGCATCGTCGCGAGCAGGATGCTGAGCGTCGCGCCGACCAGGCCGAGGAACAGGCTCGTCTCGAGCGCCTTGTGGGCGAGGTTGTCGCCGGCGAGGATGTCCTTCAGCACGTCGAGCGTGAACG
The DNA here is from genome assembly GCA_016861105.1 of Betaproteobacteria bacterium. Classification (GTDB taxonomy): domain Bacteria; phylum Pseudomonadota; class Gammaproteobacteria; order Burkholderiales; family Casimicrobiaceae; genus VBCG01. Next base: position 214,321 of record BOKS01000006.1, read on the forward strand.
ACTGCCAGGTGATGTGCGACGACCAGAAGCGCTGCAGCGAGACGAAGAACAGCCCGAGCAGCGGCACCAGCGACGCCGCGGCGAGATAGGCGATCATCACGCCGCGCGCGACCCACTTCCACCGGCCGAGCGGGATCTTGCTCGCGTACACGCCCTTGCCGCTGATCGTCACGTGGCGCTTGCGGCCGCTGACCAGCCGCTGCAGCCAGAACAGCAGCGCGACGGTGACGACGATGAACAGGCTGAGCACGATCGCCTCGTCCATCCGCGGCGGATAGGCGTCCCGCACCATGCGCACGATGCGCACGGACAGCACGTCGATGCGGGCGGCGGTCCCGATGATGACCGGGATCGAGAAGTTGCTGACGGCGGTCACGCCGACGAGGAAGACCGAGGCCGCGATCGCCGGCAGGATGCCGGGCGCCGAGATCCGCACGAACGTGCGCCAGGCGCTCGCGCCCGCGACGCGAGAAGCCTCCTCCAGCGACGAGTCGAAGTTGCGGAACGCCGCCGCGACGAGCAGGTAGGCGAACGGGACGAGGTACAGCGTGTAGACGAACACGAGCCCGCCGAAGGTGCCGATGCGGAACGGCCCGGTCTCGGCCCACCAGTCGATGCCCACCGCGCCCGTGACCGTGCGGATCAGCACGTTGAGCAGGCCCGCGCGCTCGTGCCCGAGGAAGAACCAGCCGGTGCTGAGCGCGATGGCGGGCAGCATGAGCGGCACCAGCGGCAGCAGGCGGGAGATCCAGCCCATGCCCGCGTCGGTGCGCTCGTTGAGCCAGGCGAACACCGTGGCGATGAGCATGGCCAGCAGGCTGCCCACGCCGGTGACGACGAACGTGTCCAGCAGCAGGGGGCCGAGGTCGGGGTCGTGGTACGTGTCGATGAACGACTGGGCGCTGAACGCGCCGTCGCGGACGAACGCCACCCACAGCATCTTCAGCAGCGGGTAGACGAAGAAGAAGATCGCCGCGAAGGCGACGATGCCGCTCGCGATGCCGAAGCCGCGGTACTGGACGAAGCCCAGCAGCCCGCCCCGCCGCTTGGCCGCGGCCGTCGCCGGTTGCGGCGGCGCGCCTGCGCTGGCGACGCTCACCGGCCCGCCTCCGGGAAGACGTGCACTGCGGCCGGGTCGAAGGCCAGCGACACGGCGTCGCCCTCCGCGAGGATGGCGCGGTTGTCCGAGCGGACGTGCAGCAGGCCCTGCGCGGCCCGCACGCGGTACTCGACGTGCGCGCCGGAGAACATCGCGACCTGCACGGTCCCGTGCACGACGTTGTGACCCGGCGGCACGGACGCCTGCACCGGCTTCACGTCCTCGGGCCGCACCACCAGGCAGGCCTTCGCCCCGACCGCGGGCGAAGCGCCGCCGTCCATCGCGGCCGCCAGCCGGCCGAACGGCGTATCGAGGAGCACCCGGCCGCCGGGCCCGGCCTGCGCCACGGTCGCCTCGATCTCGTTGGCCTGGCCGACGAAGCAGGCCACGTAGCGCGACGCCGGGTGGCGGTACACGCTCATCGGTGCGTCGATCTGGACGATCCGGCCGTTCTCCATGATCGCCATGCGGTCGGCGAGCTGCATCGCCTCGAGCTGGTCGTGCGTCACGTACACGCCGGCGAAGCGGATCGCGCGCTGCATCGCCACCAGCTCCTGCCGCAGCTGGTCGCGCACCTTGGCGTCGACGTTCGACAGCGGCTCGTCGAAGAGGACCACCGGCGGGTCCACGGCCAGGCTGCGCGCGAGCGCGACGCGCTGCTGCTGCCCCCCGCTCATCGCCGACGGGTACTGGTCGCGCAGGTGCGGGATGCCGACCTGGGTGAGCGCCTTGACCACGCGCGCCTCGACGTCGCCGCTGAAGCCGCGCGCCTTGACCGCGTACTCGACGTTCTTGTAGGCGGTCATGTGCGGCCACAGCGCGTACGACTGGAACATCATGCTCACGGCGCGGTGCTCCGGCGCGAGCCGGATGCCTTCGTCGGAGTCGAACACGCACTTGCCGTCGATCTCGATGCGGCCGGCGTCGGGATGCTCGAGGCCCGCGATGCACCGCAGGAGCGTCGTCTTGCCGCAGCCGCTCGGGCCGAGCAGGACCACGAGCTGGCCCGCCGGGATCGCGAGCGTCACGTCGTTCACGGCGGTCACGTGCTCGCCGCCGCGGCGACGGAAGCCCTTCTTCAGGTTCCACACCTGCACCATCTGCGGGTGCGTGCCGCGGTCCTGGGCCTGCGTCGGCGTCATCGGGATCCTGAGGGGGGCGGGTGCGAGCATGGAGCGTCGGGCTTTCTCGGCGCCGGGAGCGAGGGGCGGCTGCGCGCGGGCCGGTGCCGCCGCGAAGGAGCGGCGATCCGGCCTGCCGGGGTCCGCGGTGCCGACCGGCCGGCGAGCCCGACGGGGCGGCCCGTGGGCGCCGCCCCGCGCGTCGGAACGTCTACAGCGGCTTGAGGCCGAGCCAGGGCAGGTACTTCGCCTGCCACGCCTTGTCCGAGTAGACGCGGTAGTCCGTCTTGATGTAGTTCGGCGGAGCCGCCGGCTCGCAGCCGGGAAGATCGCCGAGCGGGGAGGTCGAGCCCCTCGCCAGGCACATCGCGCGCTGTCCCTCCTCGCTGATGCGGAACGCCGCGTAGAGCCGGGCGGCGTTCGGGTTCTTCGCGCCGTTGGAGATCGCGAGCACGTTGTCGACGCCGGTCGCGGGGTCGAGCACCGGCCGGTACTTGACCGGGCCGCCCGCCGCGATGACCGAGTGCGCGTTGTTCGGGAAGTTGCCGATCATCACCTTGTTCGCGCCGGCCGCCACCTGCTGGACGCCGGGCGACGAGCTCGCGGCGATCGCCACGCCGCGGTCCATGAGCTGCTTGAAGAAGTCCTCGCCGTACTTCTCGACCAGCACCTTGAACAGGTTCATCGCCGACGGCGTGGCGCGGGGATCCGCGTAGACGATGCTGCCCCTCGTGGCGAAGGCCGGGTTGCGGACGAGGTCGAGGTAGCCCTTCGGCTCGTCCTCGGGCTTGACGAGGTTGGTGTTCCACGCGATGCCGATGACGTTGTGGTTCATCACCAGGTAGTGCGATCCGCGCGCGCCGGCCGGGTACTTGTCGTAGCCCGGCACGACCGACTCGTCGAGCGGCGTCCACCACGACGGGTTGTCGGTGATGAACGGCTCGTTCGCGACCACGATCACGTCAGCCACGATCGTGTTGCCCTTGCGCTCGCCGGCGTAGCGCGACGTGAGCGCGCCGCCCACGAGGCGCGTCCCGCGCACCCGCACGCCGTACTTCGCCTCGAAGGCCTTGTTCGTGTCGGCCATCTGCTTGTCCGACTCCGACGAGTACAGCACGAGCTCGCCTTCCTTCTTCGCCGCCGCGATCAGCGCGTCCATCGGCGACTGCGCTGCCGCCGGCCCCGCGCCCGCGGCGAGCGCCAGCGCGCCCGCCGCGGCGAACGCCGTGGCGATGCGGCGCACCGCGCTCCGGGCACCGCCGTCCCGTCCCGCCACCCCGTCCCTCGCGACACCTCTCGTGCAACCCATGGACACTCCTCCTTCGCCGGTTCCGTCCCTTCGGTGTCGGCGCGCGGTCTTCGGGCCGCTCGCGCCTGCCGACGCCGGCGCCCTCGGAAAGGCCGCCGCGCCCTGCCCGGCCGACGCAAGCAGCGCCCGGCAACGGACGGCCCCAGTCTAAAGGGCGCGCGCGGCACTTGTCAATGAAACGTTTCACCGGAAGGCGGACGCGGGCCGCGCCGGTCCCGCACCGGGGCTACAATCCGGGGCGAGGGAAGCAGCGGCCCGGCGTCCGCCCCTTCATGCCGCGGGGTGCGGGCGTGTCGCGTCGGCGCGCGCCACGGAGACCACATGAAGCGCACGAACGGTCGCACGATCCGCGACGTCGCCCGGGAAGCGAAGGTCTCGCTCGGGACGGTCTCGCGCGTCCTCAACCAGCACGAGTCGGTGAGCGGCGAGATCCGCGAGCGCGTCGAGCGTGCCATCCGCGCGCTCGGCTACACGCCCAACGCGGTCGCGCAGAGCATGCGCAAGAAGCGCACGCGCACCGTCGGATGCATCATCCGCGACATCAACCTGCCCGCGCTCGCCGCGTTCGTGCGCGCCGCGCACGACGCGTTCTTCCAGGCGGGCTACGCGCTGCTCCTCACCAACTCCGAGGGCCAGCGCCATCGCGAGATGGAGCTCGTGGCGCTGCTCAGCAGCCGCAAGGCCGACGCGCTGATCATCGCCCACCACTCCGAGCAGGACGAGGAGCTGCACCAGATGCTCAAGGCGGCGGACATCCCGGTCGTGCTCGTCGATCGCGAGTACCCGGCGTGGGCCGACGCCGTCATGGTGGACCATCGCGGCGGCGTGCGCCGGGCGACCGAGCAGCTGCTGCAGCTCGGCCATCGCCGCATCGCGCTGATCACCGGCAGCCCCGCGCTGTACCCCGGCCGCGAGCGCATCGCGGGCTTCGAGGCGGCGCACCGCGCGTTCGGCGTGAAGCCCGTCCAGCGGCTGATCCGGAGGGAGAGCTTCCTCGCGGACTACGCGTTCCAGCAGACGTCGATCCTCGTGACGGGCAAGGATCCGCCCACGGCGATCGTCGCCGGCGGCATCGACGTGCTCCCCGGGGTGCTGCGGGCGCTGCGCACGCGCGGCCTGTCGATCCCCGGCGACATCTCGCTGGTCGCGGCCAGCGACTCCGACCTCGCGCAGCTGTCGGAGCCGCCGATCACGGTGGAGAGCTGGGACTACGCCGAGATCGGCCGCATCGCCGCGCAGCTCGTGCTCGAGCGCCTCGCGACCAAGGGCAAGGCGGAGCCGCGGCGCGTGCTCGTCCCGGCCGAGCTCGTCCAGCGGGGTTCGTGCGCCCCGCCCCGCGGCGCGTCCCGGCGCGAGCGTGCCTGAGCCGCCCCGTCGCACGTCCGCAGCGTCCCCGAACGCCTCCTTGCCCACGTCAGCCCCGTCACGGAGCACCATGAACGACGTCACGCCGCCCCACCACGCCTCGCCCCTCGCCGCGATCGACGCCGTCGCGGCCGTCGGCGAGGTGCGCTCCACTCCCTGCGGCAGCGGGTCCATGACCTGGCACCTCTTCGGTTCGGGGCGGCCCGTCGTCTTCCTCCACGGCGGGATGGGGTCGTGGCTGCACTGGATCCGCAACGTGCCGGGGCTGCGCCGGCACCTGCGCATGCTGGTGGCGGACATCCCGGGCCACATGGACTCGTCGCTGCCGCCGGAGCCCTACACGCCCGAAAGCGTCGCCGCGATCCTGCTCGACGGCGTCGACCGCATCCTCGGTGCCGAGGCGCCGTTCGCGGTCGTCGGATTCTCGTTCGGCGCCGCGATCGCGGGCCACGTCGCGCGCCTGGCGGGGACGCGAGCCCGGACGCTGGTCCTCGTGTCGCCGGGCGGCCTCGGCCTGCCGCGCGGCAAGCTGCCCGAGCCCAGCAAGTGGCGCCACCTCGCCTCGCCCGAGGCGCGGCGGGAGGCGCACCGGCGCAACCTGCAGATCTCGATGATCCGCGACCCGTCGCACGTCGACGAGCTGGCCGTGCACATCCACTCGCACAGCGTCGAGCGGGCCAGGCTGGTGTCCGCGCCGGTCTCGCTCGGCGCCACGCTGCAGGACTGCCTGCCGAAGGTCCGCTCGCGCATCGCCTGCATCTGGGGCGCTCAGGATCCGGCGAGCGCGCCCTACATGACCGAGCGCAGGAACTTCATCCGGGGCATCCAGCCGGACGCGCGCCTCACGATGATCGACGACGCGTCGCACTGGGTCCAGTTCGAACAGCCGGCCCGCTTCGACGAAGCGCTCCTCGCGAGCCTCGACGATCCGGTCGCCCCCTGACGGGCAGCACGCGGCGGCGGGTCAGCCGCTGCCCGTCGCGCCGAACATCGCCAGCGCCGCGCCCACGATCGCGTCCGCGTCCGGAAGCAGCGCCGCCTGCAGCGCGGGTGCGGCGGGCATCCGGGTGTCCGGCGCGCCCAGGCGCCGGACGGGGCACGCCAGCGACGACGCGTGGCGCTCCGCGATGCGCGCCGCCACCTCGGCGCCGAAGCCCATCGTGCGGTTGGCCTCGTGCACGACGAGGACGCGTCCGCTCGCCTGCACCGCCGCCGCGAGCGCCTCGTCGTCCAGCGGCGCGAGCCAGCGCAGGTCGAGCACGCTCGCGGCGTGCCCGCGCGCGGCCAGCCGCTCCGCGGCCGCGAGCGCGGCGTGCACGCGCGTGCCCCACGTGACGATGGCGAGATCGCCTCCGTCGCGCCGCAGTCGCGCGCCGGCGGCGGGCTCCACCGCCCCGCCGAAGCGCACGGGACCGCGCATGGCGTACAGCGCGCGCGCCTCGAAGAGGATGCAGGGATCCGGGTCGTGGGCGGCGGCCCGCAGCATGGCGTACGCGTCCTGCGGCGTCGACGGCACGCCGACCCTGAGCCCCGGCACGTGCGCGAGCAGCGCCTCGAGGCACTGCGAGTGCTGGGCGCACGAGCCGGGCGTGGCGCCCTGCTGCGTGCGCACGACGAGAGGCGCGCCGCAGCGTCCCTGCGTCACGTAGCGGACGTTCGCCGCCTGGTTGACGATGGGGTCGAGGGCGACCAGCAGGAAGTCGGCCCACATGATCTCGACGATGGGGCGCATCCCGTCCAGCGCCGCGCCGACCGCCGATCCGAGGATCGCGCTCTCCGCGATCGGCGTGTCGAACACCCGCGATTCCCCGAAGTCGGCCTGCAGCTTCTGGCTCGCGCCGAAGATGCCGCCGCTGTGCCCGACGTCCTCGCCGTAGACCAGCGCGAGCGGGTCGTCCTCCAGCGCCTCGCGCAGCGCGCGGTTGATCGCCTGGATCGTGGTGACCTCGGCCTCCTCGATCGCCCGCGGCGAGGGGAGGCGCGACGGTGCGGCGGAGGCGTGCACGTGCTGCCGCGCCGTGGCCGGGTCCGGCCCCGCCATGCGCAGGCAGTTCGTCACCGTCGCCTCGATGGCGGCCGCGACTTCCTCGTCGAGGGCGCCGAGCTTCCCCTCCGGCACGCCGGCAGCGAGCAGGCGCGACCTCAGCGCCGGAAGCGGGTCGGCCTTCTCCGCGGCCGCCTTGTCGGAGGCGGGTCGATAGTGCTCGACGTCGCGGTTGTAGTGTCCCCACAACCGGACGGTGCGGCACTCGACGAGGACCGGACCGGCGCCGCCCCGCGCGTGCGCCGCGGCACGGGACACCGCGTCGCGGACGGCCAGCGGATCGTTGCCGTCGATCGTCACGCCTTCGATCCCGTAGCCCAGCGACCGGCGCGCCAGCCGCTCGACGCGGGCGATCCGCGACGTGGGCGTGAGCTCCGACCAGCCGTTGTTCTCGCACACGAAGATCACGGGCAGGCGGCGGCTAGCGGCGAACACGAACGCCTCGTGCAGCGCGCCCTGGCTCATCGCGCCGTCGCCGAACGACACGATCGCGACGCGCCCGTTGCGCTGCAGCTGCGCCGCCATCGCGAGACCGCACGCGATCGGCCCGCCCGCGCCGACGATCGAGTTCTCGCCCATGAAGCGGCGCTGCGGGGCGATGACGTACGGCGACCCCGCGCGGCCGCCGTTGATGCCGCCGGCGCGGTGCAGGATCTCGGCCATCAGCTCGTCGGGCGTGATGCCGCACTCGAGGGCCCAGCCGTGTCCCCGGTACGTCGCCACGACGCGGTCGTCCGGCTCGAGGGCCGCCATCGCGCCCACCGGGATCGCCTCCTGCCCGGCGCACAGGTGCACCGAGCCTGCGATCGCGGGCGCATCGCCGCGGCTCAGCGCGAGGACCCGCTGCTCGAAGCGGCGGATCTGCTGCATCCGGCGGTAGGCCTCCAGCAGGAAGCCGGCCTCGTCGGCGGCGCCGGGCCGCACCTGCGCACTCTTCTCGACCATCCGGGCCTCCCCGTGCGGGCGGGCGCGCCCGCCGCCCTACTTCGTACCGGCGAACGCCGGCCCGAGCGGTCGCATCCGCACGCCGGCGCGCAGCCGGCGAAACGGGAGCTTGCTCGGGTCGACGATCATCGTGCCCGGCGACTCGACGACGAGCACCTGCTGCGCGATCGGCTCGAAGTCGCCGCGGAAGTGCACCGAGCTCTTGAGCGCGACGATCGCGCACTCGCACGGCTCCACGCCGACGTGGCGGAAGAGTTCCTGGTCCATCGCCTGCACGCGCTTGCTCGCCACCACGACGGACACGCCCCCGCAGCGGAGCAGGGCGGTGGGACCGAGCGCGATCCGCCACCCTCCCATCACCGGCCCGCGGCCGACGGTGTTGCCGTCGCCGAGCCGATCGACCGTCCACTCCCGTTCCACCGGACGCTCGCCCCACGCGCCGGACTTCGCCCCGATGCCCAGCACGATCCTCCCACCGGCGCCGGCACGATGCGCGGCCTGCGCGGCCTCCGGGTCGTGGAGCACGCCGAGCACCGCGCGCTCGGCCGCGTTGCGCAGCAGCGCGTCGAGCAGGCCCACGGTGTCGGACGTTCCGCCGACCCCGGGGTTGTCCTGCGTGTCCGCGAGCAGCACGGGCCGCGGATCGGCGCGGGCGAGACGCATCGCCTCCTGCACCGCCTCGTCCGGTGCCCACAGCCGCCCCGCGTAGCGCGCCTCCGCGTCCAGCGCCATCCGGGCGAGACGCTGCGCGGCGTCGGCCACCGCCGTCGCGTCCCAGCCGTAGGCGAACACGGCGGGGCCGCAGTCGGCGATGTCCGCCGCGGGGAAGCCCGGCGTGAACGACGTGGAGGCGACGCCTTCGCCCAGCAGGCGTGCGGCCTCCGCGTAGATCGAGCGCGAGGGCTCGATCGTCGAGCACTGCCAGGTCAGCGGGATCAGGTAGGGGATCTGGTGGAAGGCCTTCGCCGGCACCCTGCCCCGCGCCAACGTCTCCGCGAGGAGGCGTGCCGCCTTGCGGCCGGTGTCCGCCATGTCCACGTGCGGATACGTGCAGTACGAGACGAGCCCGTCGCTGAGGTCGAACATCCGCCGCGTGGTGTTCGAGTGCAGGTCGAGGCTCGCCACCACCGGCACCCGTTCGCCGACGACCGCGCGGACGCGGGCGAGCAATTCGCCCTCGCAGTCCTCGAGGTGCTCGGCGACCATCGCGCCGTGGAGGCTCAGGTACACGCCGTCCAGCGGCAGCGCCCGCGCGAGATCCTCGGCGATCATGGCGGCGATCCGCTCGAACGCGTCCTCGGCGACATATCCCGCCGGCGTGGCCGACGCCCACGGCAACGGCACGAGGGTCGCGCCCGCGTCGCGGAGCACCTCGATCGCCCCCGCGACGGACGTGTTCACGCCCTCGAAGCACCGGAGCACCTCGTCGCCGCGCACCAGCGGCTGGCGGTCGCCCGCCTCCGCGAAGTCGCGGAACGTCGTCGGCACGGGCTGGAACGTGTTCGTCTCGTGCATGAACCCGCCCACCGCGATCCTGCGCCCGTCGAGCCCCGTCATCGCCGCCTCCGCGGTCCGTCCGCCGCCGACGCTCACTTCGCCTGCAGGCCGAGCTTGGTGATGACCCCCTTCATCTCGTGGTGCTTCGGCTTCCAGTACGCCTCGTACTCGCGGCCGGCGATGAACACGGGCTCCAGCCCGAACGTCCGCGCGCCCTTGAGGTAGTCCGGATCCTGCGCGGCGCGCCGCAGCACGTCCTCGAGCTTCTGCCGGACGGGTTCCGGGAGCCCCTTGGGCGCGTAGACGGACATGTACGTGCTCGCCGTGAACTTGTAGCCCTTCTCGAGGATCGTCGGGACGTCGGGGAAGTCGGCGACGCGGCTGTCCGTCAGGATCAGCAGCGGCCGGAGCTTGCCCGACTTGACGTGGGCGCCGACCTCCAGCGGCGACTGGGCGACGCCGGCCGTGATGCCGCCCAGCGCGGCCGCGACCGCGTCGCCGCCGCCGCCGCGATACGGGATCGCCGTCCACTCGATGCCTTCCTGCATCGCGATCTGCTCCATCGCGATGTGCATCGCGTTGCCCGTGCCCGACGTCGCGTACTGGAACTTCCCCGGATTCTTCTTCGCCCACGCGATCAGCTCGTCGAACGTCTTCCACGGCGTGTCGGCGCCCACCGCGAGCACCTGCGCGTAGCGGCAGAACGCCATGATGTCCACCGCGTCCGAGAGCACGTCGAACTGGGCCTTCATCATGTGCGGCACGTTCGTGAGCAGCGACGTCGTGGTGACGCCGAGCGTGTAGCCGTCGGGCTTCGCCGCCGTGACCACGCCGAACGCGAGCGCCTGTCCCGCGCCCGGCTTGTTCTCGACCACGATCGGCTGGCCCAGCTCCTTCTCGGCCGCCTTGAACAGGTTGCGGGTCATCGTGTCCAGTGCGCCGGCGGTCGCGCCGACGATCACGTGCACCGGGCGCGTCGGATACGCCTCCTGGCCGTGGGCGGCGGACGTCGCGAGGACGGCGAGCGAGAGCGCGGCCGCCCATCGGGTCGTGCGCGGGAGCTTGTGGTTCATGCGAAGGATCCTCCGGTCGTTCGTTGCACAACGTCGGACGCGGCCGCGGCGGGCGCGGAAGCGTCCTGCTGCAGGACCGCTGCCCGCCGTGCGAGCCACCAGCGGTAGCTCGGCGGCAGCATCTCCAGCGGTTCCGTGCCGAGTTCGCGGGCGGCGCGCACCGGCCAGTTCGGGTCCGCGAGGAACTCGCGCGCGAGCGCGACGATGTCCGCGTGCCCGTCGGCCACGATGCGCTCCGCCTGCGCCGGCGTCAGGATCAGCCCGACGGCGATCGCGGTGATGCCCGTCGCCGCCCGCAGGCGCGACGCGTAGGGGACCTGGAACCCCGGCTGGCGCGCGCGCACGTCGGCCGTGGGCGAGCGCACGCCGATGCCCCCCGACGAGCAGTCGATCGCGTCGACGCCGCGTCCGTGCAGCGCGCGGGCGAGCGCGATCGTGTCGTCGAGCGTCCACCCCGCCTCGTCCTCGGCGGACGCGCGGAAGAACAGCGGCTTGTCGTCGGGCCAGTGGGCGCGCACCGCCTCCGCCACCTCGAGCGCGAAGCGGATCCGGTTGGCGAAGCTGCCCCCGTAGCGATCGCCGCGCCGGTTCGCCGCGGGCGAGAGGAACTGGTGGATCAGGTAGCCGTGCGCCCCGTGGATCTCGATCGCGTCGAAGCCGGCGTCGTGCGCGCGCCGCGCCGCCGCCCCCCACGCCGCGACGACGTCGGCGATCTCCGCCTTCGTCAGCGCGCGCGGGACCGGCCAGCCGTCGAGCGCCGGCAGCGCGCTGGGGCCCACGACCTCCCAATGCTCCTGCCCGTCGACGGGGCGGCGTCGATCGAGCGGCCCGAACCCCTCCCACGGCCGCTGCACGCCCGCCTTGCGCCCCGCGTGGCCGAGCTGGATGCCGGCCACCGCACCCTGCTGCTTGAGGAAGCCGGCGATCCCGCCGAGGCCGGGCACGTGCTCGTCCTTCCACACGCCGGCATCGGCCACCGAGCTCAGCCCGCGGCGCTCGACCTTGGCCGACTCGACGAACACCAGGCCCGCGCCTCCCATGGCGAACTTCGCCAGGTGCGCGAAGTGCCAGTCGGTGACGTGGCCGTCCACCGCGCAGTACTGGTCCATCGGCGAGACCATGATGCGGTTGCGGGCCGTCACGCCGCGCAGCGTGATCGGCGACAGCAGGCGCGGGCGACGGGGAGCGCAGTCGGGCATGGGCCGCGGCCTGTGTGCGTCAGGCCTCGAAGACGTCCTCGCGGACGAGCGCGTAGCGCTTCGTCACCACGTCGACCTTGGCGAGCGTCGCGTGCAGGTCGCCCGCCTGTGCCGCGGCACGCAGGAGCCCGCGCGCGTCCGCGGCGGCCGCGGCACCTTCCGCGTCCCACTCGACGCCCACCGACCAGCGCGGCTCGGTGCTGGGCCACTTGGGATGCGCCTCGCGCTGCTCCCACAGCCGCACGCTTCTGACCCCGGCGATCCCGCGATGCCTCGGCAGGACCTGGGCGTCGAACCACGCGCGCACGGCCGCGTCGGCGGCGGCGGTCTCGAGCCGCAGGCTCGCGAGCACCGGACCGCGCAGCGTGGGGTAGCGCGCGGCCTCGGCGCCGTTCCCGTCGACGATGCGAAGCTGTTCGTAGACGCTCACGGTGCGTCCCTTGAGGTGCTTGACGGCGGTCTCGAGGAACGGGTCGGCGCGGTGCGCGCCGTTGTAGGCCTCGCTCGAGAAGATCGCCACGTCGGGAATCTCGTAGACGTTCCAGAGGATGGGGCTCGTCGTCGCGTCGAAGCCCCGGGCGCTCCAGAAGCCCGCGCCGACGAGGTCGGGCGCGTGGCGCCGCGCGTACCAGGCGTGATGCTCGTCCATGTACTCCGGCGCGAAGTCGGCCCTGATCATGTAGACGAGCGGCGTGGTCATGCGGAGCCTTCCGGAGTCGAGCCGAGTCTTCGCGGTGCCGTTGCGGCACGCGACGCGACTGCGCGCGCGCCGCGGCATCGTGCCGCGATGCGAAGCCCTGCGCGCAGCTTCCGTGCGGAGTCTAGGAGTCCCGCGCGCCGCTGTCAATGAAACGTTTCCACGTGAAACGTTTCCACGCCTCGTCGCAGGTCGTCGGCCATCGCGCAACGCGGCGCCCGCGCGCCGCTGCGCACCGGGCGACGCCGGCGTGCGACAATCAATGAGGAGATGCGCAGGGCGCAGCCGACCGGCGGAACGCCCGTGCACGCGGAGGCGACGCGATGAAGGAAGAGACGGTGTGCGTGGTCGCGCGGCTGCGCGCCGCGCCGGGCATGGGCGACGCGCTGGCGGCGCTGCTGGTCGAGCAGGCCGCGGTCGTCCGCGCGGGCGAGCCCGGCTGCATCGCCTACCGGGTGCACCGCTCGCCGTTGGACCCGGACGCGTTCCTCTTCTACGAGGCGTACGTCGACGAGGCGGCGCTCGACGCGCACCGGGCCTCGCCGGACCTCGCCCGCTTCCGCCAGCGGCGCGAACGCGACGGCCTGGTCGCGGGCGCCGTCGACGTCGAGATCTTCCGGCCGTTGACCGACTGACCGCGCGCCATCGTGCCGGGCGCGCGGGCGGCCGTCAGCCGACGCCCTGCCCCGCCGCCCGCCGTCCGGCGAGCGCCCTGAGCAGTCCGCCGAACAGTCCGAGCGCGACGGCCACGACGGCCATGATGCACACGGAGAACGCCGCCGCCTGGTTCTGGTTGCCGGAGTCGTCGAGCAGCAGCACCGACACCGCCGCGAGCTGCGTCGCCGGGGTGACGAGGAAGATGACGGCCGAGAGCGTCACCATGCTGCGCACGAAGAAGAACACCGCGATGCTCGCGATCGCGGGCGCGATGATCGGCAGGATCACCGCGCGCAGCGTGCGCAGCGTCCCGGCGCCGAGGCACATCGACGTCTCGTCGAACACCCGGCTCACCTGGCCGACGCTGGTCGAGGCGATCAGGTAGCCCTGCGCGTGGTAGTGGTAGACGTTGCACAGCGCCAGGATCAGCAGCGTTCCGTACAGCGGCTCGAGCGGGTGCCCCGGCACGTTGAACGCCAGCAGGTAGCCGAGGCCGAGGACCATGCCGGGGACCGCGGCCGGCAGGACCGACAGGAAGTAGAGCGCCTGCGCGTGCAGCGGGCGCAGCCACCGGGCCACGCAGGCGGCGGCGACCGTGACGGCGACGCCGATGGCGGCCGCCATCAGCGACACGACGATGCTGGTCCACAGCGGCGCGATGCCGTTCTGGACCTCGAAGCGGTAGTGGCGCAGCGAGAGCTGCATGTTGTAGGGCCACAGCGTGACGAAGCTGGCGACGATCACGATGACGATCACCGACGCGATCGCCGCGCACACGGCGAGAGCGTAGGCCAGGGCCACCCCGTCGCGCATTCGGCTCGGCACGATGCGGAGCGGCTCCGAGCGGTCGCCGATCACCGCGTGCTGCTGCCGCGTGACGAGCCTCTCGGCGACCACCGCGACGGCCGCGGGCACCAGCAGCACGACGCCGATGACGGCGCCGAGCTCCATCCTTCCCTGCCCCGACACCTGGTTGTAGATCTCGGTGGCGAGCACCCCGTAGTCGGCGCCGATCACCATCGGGTTGCCGAAGTCGGTGATCACGATCGTGAAGACGACGAACACCGCCGAGACGATGCCGTAGCGCGTCGCCGGCAGCGTGATGGTCCGGAACACGCGCGCCGGCCCGGCGCCGAGCATGCGTGCCGACTCGTAGAGCCGCGCATCGGCGACCGACAGCGCGGCCGACAGGATCAGGTACGCGTGCGGGAAGCTGTAGAGCACGTCGGCGACGACGATGCCCCAGAACCCGTAGATGTCGATGCCGAGGTCGAACGTGCGGTTGACGATGCCGTTGCGCCCGAGCAGGAACAGGATGCCCAGCGCCTGCACCAGCGACGGGGCGTACAGCGGCAGCAGCGCGATGGCGCCGCAGGTCCGGCGCAGCGGCATCGCCGTCCGGCGCAGCGCGAACGCGAAGCCGTAGGCCAGCACGACGGTGATCAGCGTCGTGGTCGTGGCGACGGCGAAGCTGTTGCCCAGGATGCGCAGGAACTTCGGGCTGCCGAACTCGCGCGCGTAGTTGTCGAGGCCGATGCCGTCGGGCGTGAGGAACGACAGGCGCAGGATCGCGTAGAGCGGCACGCCCACGAACACGACCAGCAGCGCGGCGGCGCTCGCGGCGAGGACCGCGAGCCCGACGCGGTCGGCGTCCAGCCGGCGCCACGCCGCGCGTGCGGACGCCGGCGCCGCGAAGTTCATGCGACCGCGTCGTCGAGCCGCACCAGCGCGCCGGCGGGGATGCGGATCGCGACCTCCATCCCCGGCACCAGGTCGTCGCGCCGGCCGCGCAGGTCGAGCATCACGCGCTGGCCGTCGACGCGCAGCGTCAGGCGCGTCGTGCCGCCGAGGAAGACGCAGCGGTCGACCTGGCCGCGCAGCCCGTCGCGCGCGCCGCCGCCGTCGTCGACGAGTTCGACGTGCTCGGGCCTCACGCCCGCCAGCCGGTGGCCGTGAAGGTCGCGCAGCACGTTCATGCGCCCGATGAACTCGGCGACGAAGCGGTTCGCCGGCCGCTCGTAGAGGTCGACCGCGCGCCCGACCTGCTCGATCCGCCCGCCGTTCATCACCACGATCCGGTCGGCCACCTCCATGGCCTCGTGCTGGTCGTGCGTGACCATGATCGTCGTGATGCGCAGCCGCGACTGCAGCTCCTTGATCTCGCCGCGCAGCTCCTCGCGGACCTTGGCGTCCAGCGCGGACAGCGGCTCGTCGAGCAGCAGCATGGCGGGCTGCGGCGCCAGCGCGCGCGCCAGCGCGACGCGCTGCTGCTGCCCGCCGGAGAGCTGGTGCGGGTACTTGGCGGCGTGGTCGCGCAGGTTCACCAGCGCCAGCATCGCGTCGACCCGGGCGCCGACGTCCTGCGCCTTCCAGCGCCGGCACTCGAGGCCGTACGCGATGTTGCGCGCGACGGTCATGTTCGGGAACAGCGAGTACGACTGGAACACGATGCCGAAGTTGCGCGCGCGGGCCGGCACCTCGCCCAGGTCGCGCCCGCGAAGGAGGATCCCGGCCGCGTCCGCCGTCTCGAGCCCCGCGACGATCCGCAGCAGCGTGGTCTTCCCGCAGCCCGACGGCCCGAGGAAGCAGACGAACTCGCCCTCGTCGATGTCGAGGCTGACGCCGTCGAGCGCCCGCACGCCGCCGAACGACTTCGCGATGCCGCGCAGCGACAGGTACACCGTCATCCTTCCGCCCGGCCGGGTGCGCGCACGGCGCGGGCCCGGACGCGCGCCGGGAAGCGTCGCGGCGGGCGCGCGCCCACCCGCCGCGCGCGGGGCGTCAGCGCTCGATCTTCTGCTTCCACTCGGCGACGATCCGGTCCTTGTTCTTCGCCGACGCGTCGAAGTCCATCTTGTAGAGCACGCTCGACACGTCGGCCGGCAGCCCGGCCTTCAGGACCGCCTCCGTGGGCTTCGCGCCCGGCACCGACGACATCTCCGCGCGCTCGCCGTACAGCTGCGCCGCCTCGAGCGTCAGCAGCCAGTCGAGGAACTGCTTCGCGTCCGCCTTGTTCTTCGACGCCTTCATCAGCGCGCTCACCTCGACCTCGTAGCCCGCCCCTTCCTTGGGGATCACGAGCTTGATCGGATAGCCCTCCATGATCTGCTTCACGCCGGAGAACGCGAACGACAGGCCGATCGCGTACTCGCCCGTCGCCGCCATCTTGCACGGCCGCGAGCCAGACTTGATGTACTGCGCCACGTTCTTGTCGAGGTCGCGCAGGAACTGCCAGCCCTTCTCCTCGCCCTTCATCTGCAGCAGGCTCACGATCTGCAGGTAGCCGGTGCCCGAGCTCGCCGCGTTGGGCATCACGATGTGGCCCTTGTACACCGGCTTCAGCAGGTCGTCCCAGGACGCCGGCATCGGCAGGTTGTGCTTCTTCAGCGCCTCCGTGTTGACGCAGAACCCCGCGAAGTACCCGGTGGTGGCGAACCAGCGGCCCGCCGGATCCTTGAACTGCGGCTTCACCTTCTCGATGCCCGCCGGGCGGTACGGCTCGGCCATCTCCAGGATGCGCGGGTCGGAGACCTGGGTCACCGCCGTGCCCCAGATCACGTCGTGCCGCGGGTTGGCCTTCTCCGCGAGGATGCGCGCGATCAGGTCGCCCGTCGACAGCCGCAGGACGTTGACCTTGATCGACGGCTTCGCCTTGGCGAAGGCCGCGAGGTAGACGCGGACGTCGTCCTCCTCGAGGGCCGTGTAGGCCGTGATCTCGCCTGCGCGCGCGGCGGTGCCGGACAGCAGGAACGCGAAGGCGCACAGCGCGCCGAGGGCGGCTTTGCGGATCGTCATGGCGGTCCTCCTCGTGGTGTCGGTCGGACGGGCGGCAGGCTCCGCCCGCGCCTCGCGGACAATAGCACCGCGAAGTGGCGCTCACAATAGCGGATGTTGGAGTCCCCACGCCCGCGTCCGGCGCGCTGCCCGCGCGGCGCCGGCGCGAGCCCGCCGCCACCGCCCGCGCCGCGCCGGTGACGGCCGGAACCGGCCGCGCCGCGGGCGTGCCACCGTTGCGCGCAGCGCACCTACGGGGCG
>BOKS01000007.1 GCA_016861105.1 Betaproteobacteria bacterium
CTCGACGCCCGCGGGCGCGAGGCAGTGCACGCGCTGCTGCGCACGGCGCTGTCGACGGAGGGCTACCGCAAGGTCGTCAACATCGTCGAGCTCGAGCTCGTGCTGCGCGAGCTCGAGGCCTTCGGCCTGATGCGCGACCCGGAGCGCTACCACCTGACCATCTACGGCGCGCCGGGCGCGACGCAGCCGTGGGGCTGGCGCTTCGAGGGCCACCACCTGTCCCTCAACTTCACGCTGGCGGGCGACGGCAGGGCCGCCGTCGCCCCGAGCTTCCTGGGCGCGAACCCCGCGACGGTCCCGCGCGGGCCGAAGGCCGGCCAGCGCGTGCTCGCGGACGAGGAGGACGAGGCGCGCGCCCTGCTGGCCATGCTGACCGACGAGCAGCGCCGCCGGGCCGTCTTCGACACCCGCACCTACGGCGACATCGTGACGGCGAACGCGGCGAAGGTCGACCCGCTCGCCCCCGTCGGCCTCGCGGCCGCGGACATGAGCGATGCACAGCGCGCGCAGCTCATGCGCCTCGTCGAGCGCTATGCCGCCACGTTCGAGCCGGGCCTCGCGGCGGCGCGCATGGCCCGGGTGCGCGAAGGCGGCGTCGACGACGTCCGCTTCGGCTGGGCCGGCGCCCTCGAGCGCGGCCGGCCGCACTACTACCGCGTGCAGGGGCCCGCCTTCCTGATCGAGTACGACGCGAGCCAGGGCGGCGGCAACCACGTCCACACGGTGTGGCGCGACTTCGACGGCGACTTCGGCCGCGACCTGCTGCGCGAGCACTACCGCACGGCCGCCGGCACCGCGCACCGTCACTGACCGGCATCCCCGGCGCCGGGCCGCGCCGCCGCGGCGCGGGCGTCGAAGCTGCGATAATGGCGGGTTTCCGCGACCCCGGACCGCAAGGCATCGCCATGGCGCAGTACGTATTCACGATGAACCGCGTGGGCAAGATCGTCCCGCCCAAGCGGCAGATCCTGAAGGACATCTCGCTGTCGTTCTTCCCCGGCGCCAAGATCGGCGTGCTGGGCCTCAACGGCTCGGGAAAGTCGAGCCTGCTGCGCATCATGGCCGGCGTCGACCGCGAGATCGAGGGCGAGGCGACGCCGATGCCGGGCCTGAAGATCGGGTTCCTGCCGCAGGAGCCGCAGCTCGATCCGGGCCAGACGGTGCGCGAGGCGGTCGAGCAGGGCATGAGCGAGGTGCTCGACGCGCAGAAGCGCCTCGACGAGGTGTACGCGGCCTACGCCGAGGAGGGCGCCGACTTCGACGCGCTCGCCGCCGAGCAGGCGCGCCTGGAGGCCGTCATCGCCGCGTCGGGCGCGGACGCGGGCGTGCAGATGGAGATCGCGGCGGACGCGCTTCGCCTGCCGCCGTGGGACGCGCGCATCGCCGACCTCTCCGGCGGCGAGAAGCGTCGCGTCGCGCTCTGTCGCCTGCTGCTGTCGAAGCCCGACATGCTGCTGCTCGACGAGCCGACGAACCACCTCGACGCCGAGAGCGTCGACTGGCTCGAGCAGTTCCTGCAGCGCTTCCCCGGGACGGTCGTCGCCGTCACGCACGACCGCTATTTCCTCGACAACGCCGCCGAGTGGATCCTCGAGCTTGACCGCGGGCAGGGCATCCCCTGGAAGGGCAACTACAGCTCGTGGCTCGAGCAGAAGGAGCAGCGCCTCGCCACCGAGAGCAGGCAGGAGCAGGCGCGCATCAAGGCGATGAAGCAGGAGCTCGAGTGGGTGCGCAAGAACCCGAAGGGGCGGCAGGCGAAGAGCAAGGCGCGCATCGCGCGCTTCGACGAGCTCGCCTCGCACGAGCACCAGCAGCGCAACGAGACGAACGAGATCTTCATCCCCGTCGCCGAGCGGCTCGGCAACGAGGTGATCGAGTTCGAGCACGTGACCAAGGGCTTCGGCGACCGCGTGCTGGTCGACGACCTGTCGTTCCGCGTCCCGCCCGGCGCGATCGTGGGCATCATCGGGCCCAACGGCGCCGGCAAGACGACGCTGTTCCGCATGATCACCGGGCGCGAGAAGCCGGATGCCGGCACGATCCGCATCGGGCACACCGCGCAGATCGTGGCCGTCGACCAGACGCGCGAGTCGCTGCCCAACGACAAGACGGCGTGGGAGGCGATCAGCAACGGGCAGGACATCCTGCAGGTGGGCCGCTTCGAGATGCCGTCGCGCGCCTACCTCGGCCGCTTCAACTTCAAGGGGCCGGACCAGCAGAAGCTGGTCGGCGCGCTGTCCGGCGGCGAGCGCGGCCGGCTGCACCTCGCGGCGACTCTGCTCAAGGGCGGCAACGTCCTGCTGCTCGACGAGCCGTCCAACGACCTCGACGTCGAGACGCTGCGCGCGCTCGAGGAGGCGCTGCTCGAGTTCGCCGGCAGCGTGCTGGTGATCTCGCACGACCGCTGGTTCCTCGACCGCATCGCCACGCACATCCTCGCCGTCGAGGACGACAGCAAGTGGGTCTTCTACGAGGGCAACTACCGCGACTACGAGGAGGACAAGCGGCGGCGCCTCGGCGAGGAGGGCGCGCGCCCGCACCGGCTGCGCTACAAGCCGCTGATGGCCTGACCCGCCGGTCGTCGCGGCGGGCGGGCGGCCGCGCCCGTCAGGCCGCGAAGTAGCCGACCACCCAGGGCCCCAGCAGCGCCGCGACCAGCGCGGCGGCCAGGACGAGCGCGATCCGCCGTGCGATCGCCTGCTCGCGCGCGAGGCGGGCGTCGAGACGGCCCGCGCGCCGCGGGCCGGAGGCATCGCGAGGCCGCGGGCCGCCGGAGGGCATGACGGCATGGTGCCGCCGCCCGGGGGCGCCGGCAAGCGCCGCGACCGCGGCGGCCCCCCCGCACCTCACTCGCCGTCGCCGCCGGGACGTGCCAGGACCTCGAGCCGCGCCTCGACCACGCCGTCGTTGACCATGCCGAGCCGGCGCGCCGCGCCCTCGGAGAGGTCGGCGATGCGACCCGCGACGAAGGGCCCGCGGTCGTTCACCGTGACCACGACGCTGCGCTGGTTGCGCAGGTTGGTGACGCGGACCTTCGTCCCGAACGGCAGTTCGCGGTGCGCGACCGTCATCGCGTCGGCGTCGAAGACCTGCCCGCTGGCGGTCTGCCTGCCGGCGAAGCCGGGGCCGTAATACGACACGCGGCCGTGCTGCAGCGACGGGTCGGACGGCGCCGGCGCCGGGTGCCCGGTGGCCGCCGCCGACCCGGTGGCCGCCGCCGGCTGCCAGGACGCCGGCGCGGCCGGCGCGGGCTCCGCCGCGCGCTCGACCCCGGCGCAGGCGGCCAGCGTCGCGAGCGCAACGGCGCCCAGGGCGCGCGGCCAGCGGAAGCGGGGCGGTGGTGGTGGATGCACGTCCGCCACGGTAGCCGCGGGTCGGCGCCGGCGCATTCGGAGCGCCGCGCGCGGCGGCGTAGGACGCGGGCGACGGCGCGCGCCCGGCTGCGCCGGTCGTTGCGTGCGCCCGCGCCACGGTGCAAGCTTCCGCGCATCCGACAGGGAGGGGCGGATGAGCACGGTGCAGACGCTGCTGCTGGTGGTGGGCGGGCTCGCGTTCGCCGGCGGCGTGGTCGCCGGCGTGCAGCGGCTGCGCACGATGCTCGCCGGACGCGCTGCGGAGGGCGTGGTCGTGGACAAGGCCCGCGGCTCGGACATCGTGTCCCGGGACGGCAAGCGCGCCGCGATGTTCGAGCCCGTCGTCGAGTTCCGGCACGACGGGCGCGCCATCCGCTTCAAGTCCTCGCTCGGAACGAAGGAGGCGCTGCCGGTCGGCAAGCGCGTGCCCGTGCGCTACCTGCCGTCCGATCCGCAGGGCACCGCGGAGATCGCCACGCCGGGCCGGATGTTCGGCCTGCCGCTGGTGGCGCTGCTGGCCGGCGCCGTGATGCTGGCGGTCGGCCTGTGGGGCGCGCCGGCGCCCGGGCTCTAGTTATCACATGGCCGCGGCATCGACGCGGCCATGGTGTCTAGGCGCCCAGGCGACGCCGGAGGATCGCGTTCACCTGCGCGGGGTTGGCCTTGCCCTTCGTCGCTGCCATCGCCTTGCCGACGAGCGCGTTGAACGCCTTCTCCTTGCCGGCGCGGAACTCGGCGACGATCGACGGGTGGGCGGCGAGCACGTCGTCGACGAGCTTCTCGATGGCGCCTTCGTCGCTGATCTGGCGCAGGCCCTTCTCCTCGATGATCGCACTCAGCCTTCCGACGGCGGCCTCCAACGACAGGCCGGTCAGCTGCACGGACACGTTCGACCACATCTCGTCGAACATCGCCCGTGCCTGCTTGTGGCTGATCGCCCCTGCCTCGACCTGCCGCAGCAGGGCGGCGAGCGCCGTGGACCCCACCGGCGCCGCCGCGATCTCGATCTCCGCCTTGTTGAGCGCCGCCGACACCTCCCCCAGCATCCAGTTCGCCACCGTCTTCGGCTCGCCGCTGAACGCGCGCACCGCGTCCTCGAAGTAGGCGGCCATCTCGCGCGACTGCGTGAGCATCGCCGCGTCGTAGGCCGGCAGCCGGTAGTCGCGCTCCAGGCGCTCCCGCATCGCGTCGGGCAGCTCCGGCATCGCCGCGCGCACGCGCGCGATCCACGCCTCGTCGATCGCCAGCGGCGGCAGGTCGGGATCGGGGAAGTAGCGGTAGTCCTGCGCGTCCTCCTTGCTGCGCATCGAGCGCGTCTGCCCGCGCTCCGGATCGTAGAGGCGCGTCTCCTGCACGACGCTGCGGCCGTCCTCCAGCAGCGCGACCTGGCGGCGCACCTCGAAGTCGATGGCCTGCTCGAGGAAGCGGAAGCTGTTCAGGTTCTTGACCTCGCAGCGCGTGCCGAGCGGCGCGCCGGGCCGGCGCACCGAGACGTTCGCGTCGCAGCGGAAGCTGCCCTCCTGCATGTTGCCGTCGCAGATGCCGATCCAGCGCACCAGCGCGTGCAGCGCCTTCGCGTAGGCGACCGCCTCGGCGGCGCTGCGCATGTCGGGCTCGGTCACGATCTCGAGCAGCGGCGTCCCGGCGCGGTTGAGATCGATGCCGGTCATGCCGTGGTAGTCCTCGTGCAGGCTCTTGCCCGCGTCCTCCTCGAGGTGCGCGCGCGTCAGCCGCACGCGCAGCGGCCCGCGCGCGGGCGATTGGATGTCCACGCCGCCGCCCTGCACGACGGGAACCTCGTACTGCGAGATCTGGTAGCCCTTGGGGAGGTCCGGATAGAAGTAGTTCTTGCGCGCGAACACGCTGACGGGGTTGATCGTCGCGCCCACGGCGAGCCCGAAGCGGATCGCACGCTCCACCGCGCCGCGGTTGACCACCGGCAGCACGCCGGGCAGCGCGATGTCGACCGCGCAGGCCTGCGTGTTGGGCGCCGCGCCGAAGGCCGTCGACGCGCCGGAAAAGATCTTCGAGACGGTCGACAGCTGCGCGTGCGTCTCGAGCCCGATGACGACTTCCCAGTCCATGCGTTCAGTCTACCGCGAGGACGATGATCTCCTCGGGCGGGACGGCGAAGCGCGCCCGCCCGCCGGCCGCGAGCGCGCCCTGGTGGCGCGCGTGCGGCAGGTCGGCGGTGACGCGCAGCGCGCCGGCGCGAAGCTCGTAGCGCACGAACTCGCCGAGGAACTCGGCCGCGGCGATCTCCGCCTCGAAGCACAGGCCGCCGTCGGGCGCGCTGTCCGCGCGCCGCACGGCGTGCGGGCGGAAGGCGATCAGCGCCTCTCCGGCGGCGTCGGCGAGCCGCGCGTCCACGCGCCCTGCGGGGATGGCGCCCGCGCCGAGGTCCGCGACGACCAGCCGCCGCAGGCCGGCGTCGGCGCGCTCGACGCGGCCGCGGTAGAGGTTGATCGAGCCGACGAACTCGGCCACGAAGCGGTTGACCGGCGCGTCGTAGAGCTCGCGCGGCGTGCCCGCCTGCTGGATGACGCCGTGATCGAGCACCGCGAGCCGGTCGGCGATCGTCATCGCCTCCTGCTGGTCGTGCGTGACGAACACGGTCGTGACGCCGAGCCGTCGCTGCAGGCGCTTGAGCTCGAGGCCGGTCGAGGCCCGCAGCTTGGCGTCGAGGTTCGACAGCGGCTCGTCGAGCAGCAGCACGCGCGGCTCGATCGCCAGCGTGCGCGCGATGGCGACGCGCTGCTGCTGCCCGCCGGAGAGCTGCCCGGGCCTGCGCGCCGCGAAGGCGGACAGCCCGACCAGCTCGAGCATCTCGCGCACGCGCGCGTCGATGCGTGCCCGGGGCCAGCGGCGCTCCTCCAGCCCGAACGCGACGTTCTGGGCCACGGAAAGGTGCGGCCACAGCGCGTAGTTCTGGAAGACCATCCCGACGTCGCGCTTCCACGGGGGCAGCGTGGCCACGTCCGCGCCCCCGATCAGCACGCGCCCCGCCTGCGAGCGCACGAAGCCCGCGACGAGCCGCAGCAGGGTCGACTTGCCCGAGCCCGAGGGGCCGAGCAGCGCGAAGAACTCGCCGGGCGCGACGGCGAGCGAAATGTCGCGCAGCACGACCTCGGCGCCGTACGACAGTGTCACGCCCTCGATCGAGATGCCGGCGGCGGCTGGGGCGGGCGTCACGTCAGGTCTCCGCGGAGGACATCGCCGCGCTGCGGCGCTCGAGCAGCCGGTGCGACAGGAACGTGCCCAGCGCGACGATCGCCACGGCGATGACGCCGAGCGCCGCGGCCGGGCCGCGCGTGGCGATGCTCTGGTTGTAGAGGTAGATGCCGTACGACAGCGGCGCCTGCGACTCGCGCGTCACCAGCAGGATCGTCGCCGACAGCTCGACGGCCGCCGTGATGAAGCTCGTCACGAACCCGGCGAGGATGCCCCCTGCCATCAGCGGCACGACGATGCGCCGCACCGTCCGCCAGCGGTTCGCGCCGAGGCTCTGCGCGGCCTCCTCCAGCGACGCGTGCACCTGCTCGAGCGCGGCCACGCACGCGCGCACGGCGTAGGGCAGCCGGCGCACCGCGTAGGCGAGCATGATCGCGAGCCAGCTCGCCGTGAACGCGCCCCAGCCGAACGGGAGCTCCACGCCGCGGAAGGCGCGCAGGTAGCCGATCGCAAGCACGATGCCGGGGATCGCCAGCGCCGCGGAGGCGCCCCAGTCGAGCCAGCGCCGGCCGGGGAGCGCCGTGCGCAGCAGCAGCCACGCGATCGCCACGCCGAGCACGACGTCGATCAGCGCCGCCAGCGAGCAGTAGAGCAGCGTGTTGCCGATCATGCCCGCGGAGTCGGTCAGCACGACCGCGTAGTGCGCGAGGGTGTAGCCCTCGGGGAGCACCGAGAAGCTCCACACGCGCGACACCGACATCAGCAGGATGCCGAGGTGCGGCGACAGCACCAGCGCCAGCACGAGCAGGACCCACGCGTAGGCGGCGAACGCGCGCCAGCCGGCGAGCGGCCGCCGGCGCGTCGCCGCGCCGCCGCGGCTCAGCGTCGCGAAGTCGCGCCCCTGCGTGATCCGCGCCGACACCCACAGCGCGAGGATCGAGAACACGACCATGATCATCGCGATCACGTAGCCGACCGGGTCCTCGAGCCCCACGGACGTGATGCGCAGGTAGGCCTGCGGCGCGAGCATGTTCGTCACGTTGAGCACGAGCGGCGTGCCCAGGTCGTCGAACACCTTGACGAACACGAGCGACGCGCCGGCGACGAAGCCGGGCAGCGCCAGCGGGAACACGACGCGGCGGAACAGCCGGAAGCCGTGCGAGCCCAGGTTCTGCGCCGCCTCCTCCATCGCGCCGTCGATGTTGCGCATCGACGCGACGAGGTTGAGGAGGATGAACGGGAAGTAGTGCAGCCCCTCGACGAAGATCACGCCGTAGAGGCCCTCCATGAACGGGATGCGGATGCCGAAGGCGTCGTTGAGCAGCAGGTTCACCGAGCCGTTGCGCCCGAACAGCAGCTGCATCGCCACGGCGCCGACGAACGGCGGCATGATGAGCGGCAGGACGCCGAGCGTCTGCACGAGCGCCGCGCCGCGGAACGCGAAGCGCGCCGTCAGGTAGGCGAGCGGCACGGCGATCGCCGAGGCGAGGGCCACGGCGCCCAGCGCCACGACGAGGCTGTTGACGAACGCCTCGCGCATGATGGACAGGGAGAAGAACGCGCGGAGGTGGACGAGGGTGAGCCCGCCCCGGCCGTCGGCGAGCGCGGCGTGGAGCACCGTGGCCACGGGCCACAGCAGCAGCACGCCGATGAACAGCGCGACGGGAAGCGCGACGAGCCACGCGCCGGAGCGTCCCGGCGTGCGCGCGGCGGCGAGCGCGGTCGTCATGCCGCCGGCGCGCCTGCGCCGGCGAGCGCGCGTTCAGCCTCCCGAGCGTCGCCGGATGGCCGCATGCGCGACGACCACGGCAGTCGTCGCTCCCGCGCAAGCGGGAGCCCGGCGGCCGTACACGCGCGCAAGGACGCTGGATCCCCGCCGGCGCGGGGATGACCCCGTGAGTCCCTCACGGGGTCACTTGGCGGCGTTCGCGAGCTCGATCGCCTTGGCGTAGTTCGCCTTCGCGCGGCTGCCCCACTCCTCCTCGACCTGCGCGCGCCGGCGGCTCGCGTCGGCGTCCTTCTTGTCGGCCTTGAACACCGCCTCCAGTGCCTTGTCCGCCGCCTGCTTCTCGTCGATCGGCGGCGTGTAGGCGAGCCGGCGCGCCTCGTCGAGCTGCGGGCTCGACCTGCCGCCCAGGCGCTTCTGCGCGTCGTGGATCGCCTTCGTGG
Source organism: Betaproteobacteria bacterium (assembly GCA_016861105.1). Taxonomy (GTDB): domain Bacteria; phylum Pseudomonadota; class Gammaproteobacteria; order Burkholderiales; family Casimicrobiaceae; genus VBCG01. Next base: position 8,694 of record BOKS01000007.1, read on the forward strand.
CGGCCGCGAGCTCCTTGTGCCGGAAGGTGACCAGCTGGTCGTAGAGCGCGCGCACGACGTAGTAGCGCGACTCGGAGAGGCTGGAGTCGAAGTTCACCTTCGCCTGGATCTTCCCGGCGAACGGGTTCGGGTAGCCGGGCGGCGCCTTCTCGTAGGTGGCCGGCAGCACCGGCAGCCGGCTGATCTGCTTGTCGAGCAGCAGCTGCTGGCCTTCGTCGGAGAGGGCGTACTGGATGAAGCGCCTGCCGGCCTCCGGCGACTTCGATCCCGCCACGAGGGCGATGTTGGCCGGCACGATCGACGTGACCGACGGATAGACGAACTCGACGGGCATGCCGGAGTTCTTCGCCGCGAGGCCGAAGAAGTCGATGACCAGCCCGATGCCGTACTGGCCGTTGGCCACGCCGTCGGGCACGCCGAAGCTGCGCTCGGTGATCGCCGCGCAGTTGCCGGAGATCTGCAGCATCTGCGCCCAGCCCTTGTGCCACCCCTCGCCCTGAAGGATGGTCTCGACGGTGAGGTGCGTCGTGCCCGACCGCGACGGGCTGCTGATCGCGAGGTGGCTGAAGTACTCGGGCTTCACGAGGTCGGCCCACTCGCGCGGCTCGGGCAGCTTGTTCGCCGCGAGGTAGCGCGTGTTCCACATGATGCCGTAGCCGGCGAGCGCCTGCCCGTAGTACATGCCCTCCGGATCGTTGATCGGGTAGCTGCCGATCTTCGCGGGGACGGCGGGGTTGGCGACGTCCGCCTTCTGCAGCAGCTTCGACGACGACAGCACCTCGAAGGCGTCGGGCGCCGACGCCCAGAAGACCTCGGGCCTGCTCCCCACCGGCTGCTCGCGCACGAACGCGATCCCCGCGGCGGTGTTCTTGTTCAGGATCTCCAGCTTGTCGTTGGGGTACTTCGCCTCGAACGCCTTCTTGTACGCGGCCGTCAGCTCCTTGGGAAAGGACGTGATGACCGTGATCGTTTCGGCAGCGGCGGCGAGGGGCAGGGCGAGGGCGACGGCGCACAGGCTGGCGCGCAGCACGAACGGCGCGCGACGGGGGGATGCGGGCATGGTGTTCCTCCGGGAGACCGTCGGGTGCGGTCTGCTGCACCGGATTGTAGCCGGCGGCGGCGGGATCACGCCGGCGGCAGCGCCGGCGCGCGGGCGTGCCAGTCGGTGGCCTGCTGGAAGCGGTGCGCGACCGTCAGCAGGCGTGCCTCGGCGAACGCCGGCGCGTGCAGCTGCAGCCCGATGGGGCGCCCGTCGCCGGTGAACCCGCAGGGGATCGACATCGCGGGCAGGCCGGCGAGGTTCGCGCCGATCGTGAAGATGTCGTTGAGGTACATCTGCACCGGGTCGTCGGCCTTGTCGCCGAGCCGGAACGCCGCGGTCGGCGCCGTCGGGCCGGCGATGACGTCGCAACGGCCGAACGCGGCGCGGAAGTCGTCGGCGATCAGGCGGCGCACCTTCTGCGCCTTCAGGTAGTAGGCGTCGTAGTAGCCGTGCGACAGCACGTAGGTGCCGATCAGGATGCGGCGCCTGACCTCGGCGCCGAAGCCTTCGGCGCGCGTGCGGCGGTACATGTCGGCGAGGTCGCGGTATTCGGCGGCGCGGTGGCCGTAGCGTACGCCGTCGAAGCGCGACAGGTTCGACGACGCCTCCGCGGGCGCGATCACGTAGTACACCGGCACCGACAGTCCGACGCGCGGCAGCGCGACGTCGACGGTCTGCGCGCCCAGCCGCCGCAGCTCGCCGACCGCCGCGTCGACGGCGCGCGCGACCTCGCCGTCGACGCCGTCGCCGAAGAACTCGGCGGGCAGCCCGACCCTCAGCCCGGCGAGGGGCCGCGACGGGTCCGCCGGGCGCGCCGCGAGCGATCCCGCGTAGTCGTCGACCGGGCGGTCGACGCTCGTCGAGTCGCGCGCGTCGGGCCCCGCCATCGCCCCGAGCAGCAGCGCGCAGTCCTCCGCGGTACGCGCGAAGACGCCGGGCGTGTCCAGCGACGAGGCGAACGCGACGAGCCCGTAGCGCGAGCAGCGGCCGTACGTGGGCTTGAGCCCGGTGACGCCGGTGTAGGACGCCGGCTGCCGGATCGATCCGCCGGTGTCGGTGCCGGTCGCCGCCGGCACGAGCCGCGCGGCGACCGCGGCCGCCGATCCGCCGGAGCTGCCGCCGGGGACGCAGGCGGGCTGCCACGGGTTGCGCACCGCGCCGAAGTGGCTGTTCTCGTTCGACGAGCCCATCGCGAACTCGTCCATGTTCGTCTTGCCGACGAGCACGGTGCCGGCGTCCTTCAGCCGCGCGACCACGTGCGCGTCGTAGGGCGCGACGAAGGTCGCCAGCATCCGCGAGGCGCAGGTCGTCGGCAGCCCGGCGGTCATCAGCACGTCCTTGTGCGCGATCGGGACGCCGGCGAGCGGGCCCGCTCCGCCGCGGGCGCGGGCCGCGTCCGCCGCCGCGGCCGCCGCCAGCGCGCCGTCGCCGTCCACGTTCACGAAGGCGTTGAGCGCGTGGTCGAGCGCGGCGATGCGGTCGAGCGCCGCGCGCGTGACCTCCACGGACGAGACCTCGCGGGCGGCCAGCTGCCGCGCGAGCCCGGCGACGGTGTCGAGGGGACCGCCCACGGCGCGACTACTCGATGACCTTCGGCACCAGGTAGAGCCCGTCCTCGACGGCCGGCGCGACCGACTGCAGCAGTTCGCGCTGGTCGCCCTCCGTCACGCGGTCCTCGCGCAGCGGCGCGAAGCACTCCTGCGGGTGCGCGAGCGGCGCGACGCCGGTCGTGTCGACGGCCGCGAGCTGGTCGAGCAGGCCGAAGATCGCCTCGAGCTGCGGCTGGACGGCGAGCGACTCCTCCGGGGTCACCTCGAGGCGGGCGAGGCCTGCGATGCGCGCGACGTCGTCGGGCGTGAGCTTCATCGGAGGGGGGCGGAGGCCGGCGCGGGGCCGGGCGGCCGGCGCGCGGACCGCGGGCGCGATCCCGCGAGATCGCGTGTTTTTGCGAGCCTTTTCAAGGCGAAAGCACAATGTCATAGAGTATCATACCGGGCTATTCCGGGAGAGCCCGCGCCCCCGATCCCCGGGGAGACAAGCGGATGATGCGCCCGCGTCCATCCTCATGTTCGAGTTCTTCAAGGGCTACTTCTCCAGCGATCTCGCGATCGACCTCGGCACCGCGAACACGCTGATCTACGTGCGCGGCAAGGGGATCGTGCTGAACGAGCCCTCGGTGGTCGCGATCCGCCAGGAGGGCGGGCCCAACGGGAAGAAGGTCATCCAGGAGGTGGGGCTCGCGGCGAAGCAGATGCTCGGCCGCACGCCGGGCAACATCACCGCGATCCGGCCGATGAAGGACGGCGTCATCGCCGACTTCACCGTCACCGAGCAGATGCTGAAGCAGTTCATCAAGAAGGTGCTCGACTCGCGGCTGTTCAGCCCCAGCCCGCGCATCATCATCTGCGTGCCGTGCGGCTCCACGCAGGTCGAGCGCCGCGCGATCCGCGAGTCGGCACTCGGCGCCGGCGCGTCGAAGGTCTACCTGATCGAGGAGCCGATGGCGGCCGCGATCGGCGCGGACCTGCCCATCTCGGATGCGACCGGCTCGATGGTCGTCGACATCGGCGGCGGCACCACCGAGGTCGGCGTGATCTCGCTGGGCGGGATGGTGTACTCGGGCAGCGTGCGCGTCGGCGGCGACAAGTTCGACGAGGCGATCGTCAACTACATCCGCCGCAACTACGGGATGCTGATCGGCGAGACCACGGCCGAGCAGATCAAGAAGACGATCGGCAGCGCGTTCCCCGGCTCGGAAGTGAAGGAGATGGAGGTCAAGGGGCGCAACCTCGCCGAGGGCATCCCGCGCAGCTTCACCGTCTCGTCCAACGAGATCCTCGAGGCGCTGACCGACCCGCTGAACAGCATCGTGTCGGCCGTGAAGAGCGCGCTCGAGCGCACGCCGCCGGAACTGGGTGCGGACATCGCCGAGCGCGGGATGGTGCTCACCGGCGGCGGCGCGCTGCTGCGCGACGTTGACCGGCTCCTCATGGAGGAGACGGGGCTACCCGTGATCGTCGCGGACGATCCCCTCACCTGCGTGGTGCGCGGCTGCGGCAAGGCGCTCGAGAACATGGAGAAGCTGTCGACGATCTTCACTTCGGACTAGGCCCCGGAACGAGGGTCAGGAACGAGGGTCAGACTCGCATTTCGCGGAATGAGGGTAACGAATGCGAAACGAGGGTCAGACTCGCATTTCGCGGCGCCGAGACGACCGCGAACGAGGGTCAGACTCGAATTTCGCGAACGTCGGCGGCGAACCCGATGCCCGTGAACGTGATGTGCGTTCCTGGCCGCGAGCTCGCCGGGAAATCCGAGTCTGACCCTCGTTGCGGCGCGTGAGCGCTCCATGGCCACCCTCCCCGCCGAGACGCCGGACTTCTTCCACCGCGGCCCGTCGCCGGCCACGCGGCTCGTCTTCGTCGGGCTGCTGTCGATCCTGCTGCTGTTCCTCGACACGCGCTACCGCTACCTCGAGCAGCTGCGCGAGGTCGTGGCCGTCGTGCTCCATCCGGTGCAGCGCGCAGCGGCACTGCCGGGCGAGGCGATGGCGGAGGTGGCCGGGTACTTCGCGTCGAAGCGCGAGCTGGAGCGCGAGAACGAGGCGCTGAGGGCTCGGCTCGCCGAGGTCGGCGTGGTCGCGCAGGGCGCGGGCACCACGCGCGCGGAGAACGAGCGGCTGCGGGCGCTGCTCGACCTGCGTTCGCGCCACGGCGGCGAAGCCCACGCGGTGCAGGTGCTCTACAAGGGCCGCGACCCGTTCTCGCAGAAGCTCGTCGTCGACAAGGGACGCGACGACGGCATCGCGGCGGGCACGGCGGTGGTCGACGCCGACGGCGTCGTCGGGCAGGTGACGCGCGTGTATCCGCACATGGCCGAGGTGACGCTGGTCACCGACAAGGACCACGTGATCCCGGTGACGATCGAGCGCAGCGGGTCGCGCGCGGTGATGACCGGCAGCGGCGCGGGCCGCGCGCCGGAGCTGCGCTTCATCCCGCCGACGGCCGACGTGCGCGTCGGCGACCTGCTGGTGACGTCCGGGCTGGACGGGACGTATCCGCCCGGGCTCGCGGTCGCGAAGGTCGCCGCGGTCGACCGCGACACCGGCCAGATCTTCGCGCAGATCGCCCTGCAGCCGCTGGCCGGCGTGGACCGCAGCAACCAGCTGCTGGTGCTCGGGCCGGTGGCCGAGCTGCCGCCGCGACCGGAGGAGCCGCAGCCCGCCGATGCCGACCGCAAGGGCGGCAAGGCGAAGGCGCGGCGCGGAGGATGAGCGTGGCCATCCGCCTCCCGCCGCTGACGCCCGCGGATCCCAACGAGGTCCTGCGGCCCGCGAAGGCGTGGTTCGTCGCGGCCACGCTCGTCGGCGCGCTCGCGGCGAACCTGGTGCCGCTGCCGCCGGCCGCGCTGGTGCTGCGGCCCGACTTCCTCGCGCTCGTGATCCTGTACTGGTGCATCCAGGCGCCGCGCCACGTGGGCGTCGGCGTCGCGTGGATGATGGGGCTGACGATGGACGTCGGCGACGCGACGCTGCTCGGCCAGCACGCGCTCGCCTACGCCTTCCTCGCGTACGCGGCGGAGTACTTCCGCCGCCGCGTGCTGCGCTTCCCGCTGTGGCAGCAGGCGGCGCAGGTCGCGGTGCTGCTCGCACTCTGCGCGGCGCTGGTCCTGCTCGTGCGCTTCGTCGGCGGGGCGCCGCTGCCGCGCTGGAGCTACTTCGTGCCCGCGCTGGTCGGAGCGCTGCTGTGGCCGCCGCTGTCGGTGCTGCTGCAGCTGCCGCAACGGCCGCTGCGCTCGTCGACCACGCTGTGACGGGCCGACCGCTCGCGCCCGCGCCGCCATGAGAAGCCTGTTCCGCCGATCGCGCCGCCGCGACCGCTCGCTCGGGGGGCTCGACGGCCACGTGGTGCGCAACCCCGAGCGCGAGCTGTTCCTGTTCAAGCGCCGCCTGATGGTCGCCGGCCTGCTGGTGGTTGCCGGGTTCGGCGGGCTGGTCGCGCGCTTCGTCTACCTGCAGGTGGTCCGGCACGGGCACTACGAGACGCTCGCCGAGTCGAACCGCATCGCCGTGGTCCCCATCCCGCCCAACCGCGGCGTCATCACCGATCGCAACGGCGTCGTGCTCGCGCAGAGCCACTCGGCGTACACGCTCGAGATCCAGCCGTCGCGGGTGACCGACCTCGACGCGACGATCGACGCGCTCGCGACGCTGGTCGAGGTGTCGCCGCGCGACCGCAGCCGCTTCCGCAAGCTGATGGCCGAGTCGAAGAACTTCGAGAGCCTGCCGCTGCGCACGCGCCTCACCGACGAGGAGGTCGCCCGCTTCGCCGTCAACCGCTACCGCTTCCCCGGCGTGGAGATCAAGGCGCGGCTGTTCCGGCACTACCCGTTCGGCGAGGCCGGCTCGCACTTCCTCGGCCACATCGGCCGCATCAACGACCGCGACCTCGAGAAGATCGCCGAGTGGGAGGCGACCGCGAACTACAAGGGCAGCGACTACATCGGCAAGCTCGGCATCGAGCTCTCCTACGAGCGCGAGCTGCACGGCACGACGGGCGTGGAGGAGGTGGAGGTCGACGCCGGCGGCCGCGCGGTGCGCACGCTCTCGCGCACGCCGCCGGTCGCGGGCAACAACCTGCGGCTGTCGATCGACATCCGCCTGCAGCAGGCCGCCGAGGCCGCGTTCGGCGAGCGGCGCGGCGCGCTCGTCGCGATGGATCCGCGCACCGGCGAGGTGCTCGCGTTCGTCAGCAAGCCCGGCTTCGACCCGAACCTGTTCGTCGACGGCATCGACCCGGCCAGCTGGAAGGAGCTCAACGAGTCGCCGGACAAGCCGCTGCTCAACCGTCCGCTGCGCGGCGCCTATCCGCCCGGCTCGACGATCAAGCCGTTCCTCGCGCTCGGGGCGCTCGCGAACGGCAGGCGAACGGCGACGCAGTCCTTCGCCGACCCCGGCTACTTCCAGATTCCCGGCCACTCGCACCGGTTCCGCGACGACAAGCCGGGCGGCCACGGCGTGGTCGACATGTACAAGTCGATCGTCGTGTCCTGCGACACGTACTACTACCTGCTCGCCAACGAGAGCGACATCGACGACACGCACGCGTTCATGTCGACGCTGGGCTTCGGCGGGCTGACCGGCATCGACATCGAGGGCGAGCAGCCTGGCGTCCTGCCGTCGCGCGAGTGGAAGCGCAGGCGCTTCGCCGGGAAGAACTACCGCGACGACCACCGCAAGTGGTACCTGGGCGACTCGATCTCGGCCGGCATCGGGCAGGGCTACACCGCGTTCACGCCGGTGCAGCTCGCGCACGCCATCGCGATCGTGGCCAACGACGGCGTCGCGTTCCGGCCCCACATCGTCAAGCAGGTCGAGAACGTGCGCACCGGCGAGGTCCGCCACGTCGCGGCCGAGTCGACGCACACGCTCGGCGTGAAGAAGGAGCACATCGCGGTCATCCGCGAGGCGCTCGCCGGGGTTCCGAAGGAGGGGACGAGCGCGCGCGTCTTCCGCGGCGCGGGCTACGTCTCGGCGGGCAAGACCGGCACCGCGCAGGTGTTCTCGCTCAAGGGCGCGACCTACGACGCGAGCAAGATCGACGAGCGCCTGCGCGACCACGCCTGGTACATGGCGTACGCGCCGGCCGACGCGCCGCGGATCGCGCTCGCGGTGCTCGTCGAGAACGGCGGCTTCGGCGCGCAGGCTGCCGCGCCGATCGCGCGCCAGGTGTTCGACTTCTACCTGCTCGGCGACCAGGGCAGGGGACCCGCGCCGGTCTCGCCCGGCGATCCCGACGACCAGAGCGATTGAATAGGACGTCCCCGATGGAACTCGTCGCGCGCATCTGGGAGTTCGTGGTCCGGCCGGTGGACCGCTTCCTGTTCGGCATCACGATGGCGATCGTGGCCGTCGGGCTGGTGACGCTGTTCTCCGCGGCCGACCAGAGCGCTGCGCGCGTGGGCAACCAGCTCGCGAGCCTCGCCGTCGCGCTGGTCGCGATGTGGGTGGTGGCGAACGTGCCCCCGCCCGCGCTGGCGCGGACCGCCGTTCCGCTGTACGTCCTCGGACTCGTGCTGCTGCTGGCCGTGGCGATGTTCGGCGTGGTGGTCAACGGGTCGCGGCGCTGGCTGTCGCTCGGCGTCACGCGCATCCAGCCCTCGGAGCTGATGAAGGTCGCGCTGCCGCTGATGCTCGCGTGGTACTTCCAGAAGTTCGAGGGGCGCATCGGGTGGAAGGACTTCGTCGTGGCCGCGGTGCTGATCGCCGTCCCCGCGATCCTCGTCAAGCGCCAGCCGGACCTCGGCACGGCGTCGCTGCTGATGGCCTCCGGCTTCTTCGTGCTCTACCTCGCGGGCCTGTCGTGGAGGATCATCGTCGGGCTGGCGGCGGGCGCCGGCGCGCTCGCGCCGGTCTTCTGGGGGCTGCTGCACGACTACCAGCGGCGGCGCATCCTGACGTTCATCGATCCCACGCAGGACCCGCTGGGCGCGGGCTACCACATCACGCAGGCGTCCATCGCCATCGGCTCCGGCGGCGTGGTCGGCAAGGGCTGGCTCAACGGCACGCAGACGCACCTCGACTTCCTGCCGGAGCGCCACACGGACTTCATCTTCGCGGTCTACGGCGAGGAGTTCGGCCTGATCGGCAACGTCGTGCTGATCCTGCTGTACCTGATGCTGATCGTCCGCGGGATGATGATCGCCGCGAACGCGTCCACGCTGTTCGGCCGCCTGATGGCGGGCTCGGTCACGCTGATGCTCTTCACCTACGCCTTCGTCAACATGGGCATGGTGAGCGGCGTGCTTCCGGTGGTCGGCGTCCCGCTGCCGTTCGTGTCCTACGGCGGCACGGCGATGCTGTCGCTGTTCATCGGGATCGGCATCCTGATGAGCGTGCAGGCGCACAGGAAGCTGGTGCACTCGTGAGGCGATGGGCGAAAGGCGATAGGCGATAGGCCCGTACCCTCCCAGCCCATCGCCCATCGCCTGAAACTACGCCACCCCCGTCCCGCCCGCCAGCACCACCTGCGTCTCGGGGAAGACCGGCGAGACGAGGCCGGCGGCGGAGCGCCCGCGCGTCTCCTTGCGCGCGCGCAACTCGTTGACCATCTGCAGCGCCGTGCGCTCGCACGGCGGCAGCTCCACGTCCGCGGCGTCGAGCGGCGTCACGCGCTCGCCGAAGCGCAGCAGGTGCGCGCACCACGTGAGGCCGGCGCCGAAGGCCGGCATCAGCATCAGCGCCCTCGGCGGGACGGCCCCGGCCTCGAGCGCCTCGACGAGCGCGACCGGCACGGTGGCCGCGGACATGTTCCCGTACTTGTGCACGGTGAGGAACACGCGGTCCATCGGGATGCCGGCGCGCTTGGCGACGAACTCGATGATGCGCAGGTTCGCCTGGTGCGGCACGACGAGGTGGACGTCGGCGGGCGCGCGGCCCGCGCGCACGAGCACGTCGGCCGCGGCCTCGCTCATGCCGTGCACCGCGCGCTTGAAGATCTCCTGGCCGTCGAAGTCCCAGAGCGTGTCGCCGTAGCTGATCCCGCGGTTGCCGTAGGTGGTGCCGTGGCCGCGCACGCGCAGGATCTGGCGCGAGTCGGCGTAGCAGCCGAGCTTGTCGGCGAGCAGCCCTTCGTCGTCGTGCTCGGCGGCCTGGAGCACGACCGCCGCGCAGCCGTCGCCGAACAGCACGGCCACGCCGCGGTTGTCCCAGTCGAGGAACGGCGAGATCGTCTCGACGCCGACGACCAGCGCGCTGCGGATCGTGCCCGTGGCGATCATGCCGGCCGCCGACGAGAGTCCGTAGAGGAAGCTCGTGCACGCGGTGTTGACGTCCATCGCGCCCGCCCGCCACGCCCCGAGCTTGTACTGCAGGCCCGACGCGGTGTTGGGCACGGCCTCCTCGGCGCTGCAGCTTCCGTACACGACGAGGTCGAGGTCGCTCGCGGCGAGCGCGGCGCAGGCGAGCGCGCGGCGCGCCGCGACGTACGACAGCTCGGAGCCGAGCACGTGGGTGATGCGGCGCTCGCGGATGCCGGTGCGCTGCGCGATCCACGCGTCGTCGGTGTCGAGGAACGTGGCGAGGTCGTGGTTGCTGAGGACGGCCGGGGGCATGCACTTGCCCCAGCCCGTGATCGCGGCGCGCGTCATGCGGCTCCCCGTGGTCGGACGGACGGGCTCGCGGCGGCCCGCCTGCGATGCTGCCGGGGCATTCTAGGGTCCGGCGCGCGCGCCGGCCTTGCGCCGGATCAGCGGTACTGGAACGCGCGCGCGACGCATTCGCGGCCCTCGAGCGACCCGGCCTGGAAGCGCTTGTCGCAGCCGAGGGCCTCGGCATAGCGCCGGTCGATCTCCTGCTGGCTGCGCGTGCCCGGCGCCTGCCGCGTCGAGGCGAGGCAGGTCTGCGTGTAAGCGACCGCCGAGCTCTCGGGCGCGAGGGCGCGGAAGCCGACGGCGAGGTCCGTCACCCCCGAGGCCAGCTGGCGCAGACGCGCGAGCTCGCCGGCCGCGAGATTGCGCTTGCCGCGGTCGACCAGCGTGTCGACGACCGTGGGCTCGGCCACGTTCTGGCGCAGCAGCTTGTCGGCCTCGAGGTAGAGGCCGCCCGTCTGCGCGCAGTAGCGCGAAGCCTCGCTGCCGTTCTGCAGGACGCGCAGCATGGCCGTGAGCGTCGGGTACTGCCTGGGGTCGACCGCGGGCGGCGGCGAGGCCGTCTGCGCGGCGGCGAACGACGCCGACAGCGCGGCGGCGGCGACCGCGCCGGCGACGACGAGAAGCCTCACTTCGCCTTCCTCCGCTTGCGCGGCGCAGCGTCGTGCCGCACGCCGGGTTTCGGCGCGTCGCCGATGACGCTCTTCAGCGGGCACACGCGAAACGCGGGGCAGCGCGCGCAGCCCACGGCCAGCGCGATCGGACAGACGGTCATCGGCAGATCCCCGGCATTCCCCCGGCCACGATGCTACGCCGATTCGCCGCGGCCCACACGGCGCCGCCGCGCGCGCCGCCACGCCCAGCCGTAGAACGCGGCGTTGATCGCCACGACGAGGACGCCGAGCCAGGCCTGGTGCGCGGGCGTGAGGCCCGGGGGGTAGACGAGGGGAATCAGGTAGTGCTCGACGAACCCGCCGTCGTAGCCCGCCTGGCCGGCGCGGCGGCGCAGCGCGTTCTCCAGCGGCGTCAGCGGGCACAGCGTCGCCGTCAGCTCGGCGTAGGCGCCCCACGCCGCGGCGGGAAGGTGCGCCAGCGACCAGCGCGGATCGCGCACGACCAGAGCGCCGCCGGCCACGACGAACGCGATGAACGCCAGGTGCACCAGCACCAGGGCGTCGGCCGCCAGCCGCTCGATCACGCGCGGCCGCCCGTGCCGTCCTGGCGCCGTGCCCACAGCGTCTCGAGCGCGTCGGCGAGGCGCCCGGGCACGCGCGTGCCCGACTGCCGGACCGTCCAGCGGAAGCCTGCGAACGGCGGCTTCGCGAGATCGGCGAGCAGGACCGGCGGCGACTCGCGGAGCGTGTCCAGCCGCAGCATGACGTAGCCGGTCGTGCGTCCCAGGGCCGCCTTGTCCTCGCGCCAGTGCAGCCGCTCGACCGGCGCCGTCATCACCGTGCCGCTGCCGAAGATGCCGCGCGGCTCGACGCCGAGCCGCACGAGGAACGCCCGGCTGCCCGGCTCGATCCGGCGAGCGCGTCCCGAGCTCCACTCGGTGTCGAGGAAGCCGCGCCGTGCGAGCTTGCGCCGGTCGCGCGCGAGCTCGGGCCAGTCCCACAACTTCGGGTTCCACGCGAAGAGGTAGGTCTCGACGAGCATCCGTCGAGCATAGCGCCCAAACGAGGGTCAGACTCGCATTTCCCGAAACGAGGGTCAGACTCGCATTTCCTCCGGCCGCGGTCGTCTTTCAAGCGCACGCGCAGACGCGAAATGCGAGTCTGACCCTCGTTTCGCTGTGACCCTCATTCCGCGCGTTCGGGGACTCGCAGTCGACCCCGATCGCGACGGATTCGGCTAGAGTTCGCGGCGTGTCGCGCCGCCTCGCCGTCATCGCCTGCATCGCGCTGCTCGCCGGCTGCGCCGCCGCGCCTCCCGAGCCGCCCGGCACCGCGCCGCGGGTGTCCGCGCCGACGGCCTCGTCGCGCTACTACGCCGACGACGGCCCGCCGGACAGCGTCCCGCCGAATCTCGACGCGCTGCCCGACGCGGTGCCGCGCCTCGAGCCGCTGCACCGCTTCGCGAACCGGCCCTACGTCGTCATGGGCCGCGAGTACGTCCCGGCCACGTCGCTGCGACCGTATCGCGAGCGCGGTGTCGCCAGCTGGTACGGGCGCAAGTTCCACGGCCGCAGGACGTCGATCGGCGAGACGTACGACATGTTCGCGATGACGGCCGCGCACCCGACGCTTCCGCTGCCTTCGTATGCGCGCGTGACCAACGCCGCGACCGGCGCCAGCGTTGTCGTGCGGGTCAACGACCGCGGCCCCTTCCTGCACGGCCGCGTGATAGACCTGTCGTACGCGGCCGCGCATCGCCTCGGCATCGCGCAGCGCGGCAGCGGCGAGGTCGAGGTGGAGGCGATGCTTCCGCCCGAGGCGGCCGCAACCGCGCTGCCGCTGCCGCCGGTGGCGCAGCCCGCGACGCCGGCGTCGCCGCCGATCGTCGCCGAGACGCCTGCGGGCCTCCCGGCCGGCGCCGGCTTCGTCGTCCAGCTGGGCGCGTTTGCAAACTTTGCCAATGCGCAATCTTTCCTCGCGCACGTGCAGAACCAGACGGCCTCGGCCTCGGTCGAACCGCGCGTGCGCCAGTCGGGCGGCCTGTGGCGCGTGTACGTCGGGCCCTATGCGGACCGCGACGAGGCCGTGCGCGCGGCGGACCGCATCGCCGGCGCGTTCGGCTTCGCGACGGCGGTGCGGCCGCATTGAGGCGCCTCCCTTCGGGGTCAGAGCCGTCATCTGCGGCCGCAGATGACGGCTCTGACCCCGTCGCGGGTATGACAACGTTATAATGCGCGGGTCGTTCGCGACCCGAAGGTTCCGGTGTCGCCCGGCAGCGACGCCCGTCGCCGCTCCCGGCCACGCCCTCCGATGCAGATCCTCCGACGCGCCTTCCTCCTCCTCCTCGCCAGCGCGCTGTTGCCCTTCGCGGCCGCGCGCGCGCAACTGACGATCGACATCGTCGGCGGCGCCGGCACCACGATCCCGATCGCGATCGTCCCCTTCGAGGGCGAAGCCGCCTTCCCGCTGGGCATCACCGGCGTCGTCGGCGCCGACCTGCAACGGTCGGGCCTGTTCCGCCTCGTCGACTACGCCGGGATGCCGAGGCCCTCGCGCGCAGAGGAAGTCCGCAGCGCCGACTGGCGCGCGCGTGGCGCCGACGCGGTCGTCGTCGGCACGATGCGGCCTACCGGCGACGGGCGCGTCGAGGTGCGCTTCGCGCTCGTCGACACGGTCAAGCAGTCGGTGCTGGCGAGCCAGGTCTACACGGTCGCGCAGCCGCAGTTCCGCGCGACCGCGCACCGCATCGCCGACGTGATCTACCAGGCGCTGACCGGCGACGCCGGCGTGTTCTCCACGCGCATCGCCTACATCACCAAGCAGGGTGCGCGCTACGCGTTGCTCGTCGCCGACGCCGACGGCGCGGACCCGCAGCAGATCGTGGCTAGCAACGAGCCGCTGCTCAGCCCGCGCTGGTCGCCCGACGGCACGCGCATCGCGTACGTCTCCTTCGAGCAGAAGAAGCCGGTGGTCTACGTGCAGTCGCTCGGCACCGGCCAGCGGCAGGCCGTGGCGAACTTCCGCGGCAGCAACAGCGCGCCCGCGTGGTCGCCCGACGGGCGCCGGCTCGCGGTCACGCTCACGCGCGACGGCACGTCGCAGATCTACCTGATGAACGCCGACGGCAGCGACGTGCGCCGCGTGACCCAGAGCGCCGCGATCGACACCGAGGCCTACTTCATGCCGGACGGGCAGTCGCTGCTGTTCACCTCGGACCGCGGCGGCAGCCCGCAGATCTACCGCCTCGCGCTCGCCGGCGGTGCCGTCGAGCGCCTGACGTTCGAGGGCACATACAACGTCACGCCGCGCCCGCTGCCCGACGGGAAGGGCATGGTGTTCGTACGGCGCGACGGCGGGCGCTTCCAGGTCGCGACGTTGGACTTCGCGACGCGCCAGGTGCAGGTGCTGACGCAGGGCCCGCTCGACGAGAGCCCCAGCGTCGCGCCCAACGGCAAGCTCGTCATCTACGCGAACGAGCAGGGCGGGCGCGGCGTGCTCGCCGCCGTGTCGATCGACGGGCGCGTGCGCCAGCGCCTGGCATCGCCCGCCACCGATGTCCGCGAGCCGGCCTGGGGCCCGCTTCCGAAGCCCTGATGCGGACACCCTTCGTTCCACGCGCCGCTTCAGCGGCGCACCCACCAGCAGGAGGTGCCATGCGCAGAATCGTCTTCGCCGCGTTGGTCGCGGCGTTCCTCGCCGGATGCTCGAGCCAGCCGACGCAACCCACCGCCCCGATCGACGACAAGAGTGCGGCGGGCGCGCCCGGCGGTGCCGGCGCGTCGACCGCCGGGGCGGGCAGCGGCGGCGTGGCCGGCGCCGGTGCGGGCGCGGGCAGCGCGTCGGCGGGGGCGGGCGCGGCCAGCGGCGCGACGGCGAACCCGCTGCGCGACCCGAACAACATCCTCTCCAAGCGCAGCGTGTACTTCGACTTCGACAGCTTCGTCGTCAAGGACGAGTTCCGCCCGCTGCTCGAGGCGCACGCGCGCTACCTGCAGCAGAACCCGAACGCGCGCTCGACCGTGCAGGGCCACACCGACGAGCGCGGCTCCCGCGAGTACAACATTGCGCTCGGCCAGCGCCGCGCGGATGCGGTGAAGCGGATGATGACGCTGGTGGGCGCCCGCGACTCGCAGGTCGAGACGGTGAGCTTCGGCAAGGAGAAGCCGCGCAACCCGGGCCACGACGAGGCCGCGTGGGCCGAGAACCGCCGCGGCGACATCGTCTACGCCGGCGAGTAGCCACCGACGCGCGAAGCGAGGGCGCCGCATGAATCCCGCATGGAAGGCCTGGGCCGCGGCGGTCGCGCTCGCGGCGCTTTCGCAGCAGGCGCACGCGCTGTTCGACGACGAGGAGGCGCGCCGGCGCATCGCCGACACGAACGCGCGCCTCGCCGAGGTGCAGCGCAAGCTTGAGGAGCGCATCGGCGCGATGGAGGCGCAGCTTCGCAGCGGCGGGCTGGTCGAGCTGGCCAACCAGATCGAGCTCCTGAAGGCCGACCTCGCGAAGCTGCGCGGGCAGATCGAGGTGCTGACGCACGAGCTCGGCGAAGCGCAGAAGCGCCAGCGCGACCTCTACGTCGACCTCGACTCGCGCATGCGGCGCATCGAGAACGCGCAGGCGGCGGCCGCGCAGCCGCAGCCGCAGCCGCAGCCGCAGTCCACGCAGGCGCCGGTGCCGGGGGCAGCGCCGACGGTCGCGACGCCGCCGGGCGATGCTTCCGCGGCGCCGTCGACCGTGCAAGGTGCGCTGCCTGCGCCGGCCGCCGGCGCGCCGGCGGGTGTACTGCCGCCGCCGGGCGTGGCCCCGCGCACCGACGTCGCGGTCGAGCAGCGCGCGTACGACGCCGCGCTCGATCTCTTCAAGCGCGGCGACTACAACGGCGCGATCGCCGCGTTCGGCAGCTTCGTGCGCACCTATCCGCGCACGCCGCTCGCGTCGTCCGCGCAGTACTGGATCGGCAACGCGCACTTCGCGCGCCGCGACTACCGCGCCGCGCTGACCGCCCAGCGCACGCTGATCGCCAACTATCCGGACAGCCCCAAGGTGCCCGACGCGCTGCTCAACATCGCGTCGGCGCAATCGGAGCTCGGCGACGCGGCAGGCGCGCGCAGGACGCTCGAGGACCTCGTCGCGAAGCACCCGGCGTCCGAGGCCGCGGCGAAGGCGAAGCAGCGACTGGCGACGCGATAGCCCCGATGGCCGCCCAGCGCGGCGCGCCGTTCGCGGCGCGGCTGGTCGCCTGGCAGTGGGTGCACGGCCGGCACGACCTGCCGTGGCAGCGCACGCGCGACCCGTATCGCGTCTGGCTGTCGGAGATCATGCTGCAGCAGACGCAGGTCGCCGCCGCCTTGCCGTACTACGAGCGCTTCCTCGCACGCTTCCCCGACGTGCGCACGCTCGCCGCCGCGACGCGCGACGACGTGCTGGCGCACTGGTCGGGGCTCGGCTACTACCGGCGCGCGCACCACCTGCACGAGGCGGCGCGCGCCGTCGTCGAGCATCACCAGGGCGCGTTTCCCGCCGATCCGCAGGCGCTCGCCGCGCTGCCCGGCATCGGACGTTCGACCGCCGCCGCGATCGCGACCTTCGCGTTCGGCACGCGCGCCGCGATCCTCGACGGCAACGTGAAGCGCGTGCTGGCGCGCCACCGCGGCATCGACGGCTTTCCCGGCGCGCCGGCAGTCGAGCGGCAGCTGTGGCAGGCGGCCGAAGCATTGCTGCCCGACGCCGACGTCGAGGCCTACACGCAGGGGCTGATGGACCTCGGCGCCACCGTGTGCGTGCGGGCGAGCCCCCGCTGCCTGCTCTGCCCGGTCGCCGGCGACTGCCTGGCGCGCCGCGAGGGGCGGATCGACGCACTGCCCGCGCCGCGTCCCGCGCGTGCAGTCCCGCGTCGCGACGTGCAGCTGCTGGTGTGCGAGCGCGAGGGCCGGCTGCTGCTCGAGCGACGGCCCGCGCGCGGCGTGTGGGCCGGACTGTGGAGCCTGCCCGAGCTTCCGCTCGGGGAGGACGCCGCCGCCTTCGTGCAGGCGAGCCTCGGCGTCCGCCCCGCACGCAGCGAGGCGATGGCGCCGGTGGAGCACGCGTTCACGCACTTCACGCTGACGATGCATCCGGTGCGCCTGCCGCTCGTCGACGCGCCCGATCACGCGCCTGCGGAGCGGCGGTGGTTCGGCCGCGAGGACGCGCTCGGCCTTGGACTCCCGGCGCCGGTCCGGCGGCTGATCGCCGGCCTCGACGCGCCGGTCGCCGGGCCGGCGGTTGCACCCCGCCGTCAGCGTGGCGGTGCGGGCACGCGGGGAACGCCCGCGGCCCACGGGCGCAGCGCCGGCGGCAGGCGCTCGTCCGCGTCCGGGTAGGCGGCGCGGAACGCGCGGAGTTCGCGGACGGCGTCATCGCCCCGGCCGGCGCCGAGGTGCGCTTCGATCCGGGCGACGTAGTCTTCGGCGGGAATTCGCGCTTCGGCGCGGCCGGCGTCCGTCGCCGCCTGGGCGTTGAGCCGCCTACCGTCGTCTCCCTGCAGGTCGCGGGCCGCCCCGCTCTCCCGCCGGGCTCCCGAAGCCGGCCCGGACGGCGTCGCTGGCGCGCCCCGTGCGGCCGGAGCGGCGGCGGGGGCGGACGTCGGAGGACCGGCCATTCCCGCGGCAGTCGCCGACTCAGAAGTAAGCGCCCGCTTGCGTCCCTCCTCGCTTTTCTCCTCGGCAGGCGGCGCCGGAGCGGCCGGAAACGCGCGCGGCATCCGCTCCTTCGGGGTCAGAGCCGTCATCTCCTTCGGGGTCGGAGCCGTCGTCTCCTTCGGGGTCGGAGCCGTCGTCTCCTTCGGGGTCGGAGCCGACACGGACGCCGGATCCCGCGGCTTCGGGGTCGGCTTCTCCTTCGGGGTCGGAGTCGTGTCTGACCCCCGATCCTGCGGTGCCGGCCGCATCGCACCGCCTGCCTCGGCGGATGCCTTGGGGACTGCCGGCGCCACGGTGGAGCCGGGCACCGAGGGTGCGTCCGCTGCCGGCGCGCCGGCCTCGAGCTTGCGCTCCGCTGCGGTCTCGGCCGGACGCTTCGATGCCGTCGCCGGCATGTCGGTGGCGCCCGTCGGCTCGGTCGGGGCGGTGGGCGGAACGATCTGCACCAGGCCGAAGGCGATCGCGCCGATCGTCGCCGCGGCGGCGAGGCCCCACCACCACTTCGACGGCTCGCGCGCCTCGGCGAGCGCATCGTCGTCGCCGGCGGGACGCGGCCGCGAGCGCGCTTCGCGATGCGCGGCCGCGAGGATCGCGGCGTCGAGCGCCGGCGGCGGCGTCTCGACCGAGTACGCGCGCCACGCGGCGTCGAGCGCGGCGTCACGCTCGTCGGGCGCGGGGTGGTGGCGGTCGGTCATCGGAGGTCCTCGAGCGCGGCACGCAGCTTCGCGGTCGCGTAGCGCAGCCGGCTCTTCACCGTCTCCTCGCCGGCGCCAGTCAACTCGGCGATCTGCGCGAGCGTCATGCCGGCCTCCTGCTGCAGCAGGAACGCATCGCGCTGCACGGCGGGAAGCGCGGCGAGCGCGGCCGCGATGCGCGCGCCGACCTCCTTCGCCGCGGTGCGCGTCTCCGGCTCGTCGGTGCGAGCACCGGGGAGCGCGAGGGCGGCATCGCGTCCGTCGCCCGCGCCCTCGTCGTCGATCGACACGAACCCGAGCTGGCCGCGCGCGCGCCAGTGATCGACGAGGCGGTTGTGCGCGAGCGTGTACAGCCACCTCGTGAACTTCGCCGTGGGCACGTAACGCGCGCGGCCTCGGATGACGCCGGTCCACACGTCCTGGAACAGCTCCTCTGCGAGGCGCGCATCGTTGCAGTGGCGCACGAGGTAGCGGAACACCGGGCCCTTGTGCCGCGCGTACAGCCGGTCGAAGGCCTCGGCGCGGCCGGCGGCGTACGCGAGCATCAGCGGCTCGTCGGCGTCGTCCGGGCCTGGCGCGGGCATGGCCCGCGCAGTATGCGGGCCCGCCCGCGGCGCGGCAACGACGCTGCGCGCGACCATGCGCGGTGCTTGTCAGCGCGGATCGGGCACGAAGCGCGAGCCCGGGAACGGGCGCGGCGTGTGCGCGTAGCGCGGCGGCGCGTGGACCACGCCCATCGCCAGCAGGTTCTCGTAGCGGTCGTAGTGGATCGCGACGATCTGCGCCGGCTCGCGCGTCGCGCGCTCGAAGCGCACGTGGCGCGCGTACGACGTCTCGGAGCGGCCGTGGCCGGTGCCGAGCTTGGCCGCGGGCGCGGGAAGCTGCGCGGCGCCGGCGGCGGCGCGCTCGGCCGACTGGCTGCGCATCTCCGCGCGACCCGCGGGCGCGGCGGGCAGCGCGTCCGCGGAAGGCGCGGGCGCCTCGGCCTCCGCCGCGCGCGCACGCTCCTCCTGCTTCGCCTCGCCGATCGCGTGCCGCGGCGGGCGCTGCTCGGCGAACACCGCGACGCCGATCACGCCGACGTCGAACGGCCGCCCGGTGCGCGCCGCGTAGCTCTGCGCGTGCTCGGAGAAGTAGAACGCCGCCGTGCGCCGCAGGCTCTTGCGCCAGCCTGCGATCTCCACGCTGCCCCACGGCTCGATCACGTAGCCCGACTGCTCGGGCGACGCGGTCTCGCCGGTGATCACGTTGACGCCGTCGACGCTGGTCACGGCGAGGATGCGCTCGCCGCTCGCGTTGCGGATGCGGATCGCGTACTCGTGGCCGGGCGTGCCCACGACCCACGCGCGGCCGTCCTTCGTGTGCAAGGGAAGCGCCGCGCCGGTGGCGCGGTCGACGAGGTCGACGCGCGCGGCCGTCGCCGCCGGCGGCGTCCAGTGGGCCGCAGCGGGCGCTGCGAGGGCCGCGAGCGAAAGCGCGATCGACGCGCGCAGGAACGAGCGGCGGGGGGACGTGGGAAGGCTCATCGGGGTCTCCGTCGGGATCCGGCGCGCGGGGCGCCATGCATGCTGTGAACGGACGCGCCCGCCCGGCGGGGTCGAGCCGTTCGTCGGGAACGCACGTGCCATAATCCGTGCATTTCCCGACGGGTCGGCGTCCCGGGGCGCACGTCCCCGGCGCGGCCCGACGCGCCCGATGGACCAGGACGTCGCCCACTTGCCCGCGCTGGTGACCGGCCTCGCATTCGCGCTGGCGGTCGTCTTCGGCGCCGTCGCGCACCGCGTGAACTTCTGCACGATGGGCGCCGTGACCGACATCGCGAACTTCGGCGACTGGCGCCGCATGCGCATGTGGATCCTCGCCATCGCCACGGCGATCGCCGGGACCGGCGCGCTCGCCGCATCCGGCGCGGTCGACCTGTCGAAGTCGTTCTATACCGGCGCGCAGGTGCCGTGGCTGTCGCACGTCGTCGGCGGCTTCCTGTTCGGCTTCGGGATGACGCTGTCGTCGGGCTGCGGCAGCAAGACGCTGCTGCGCGTCGGCGCGGGGAACCTGAAGTCGCTGGTCGTGCTCGTGTTCCTCGCGATTTCCGCGTACATGACGCTGCGCGGCCTGTTCGCTCTGCCGCGCGCGAACCTGCTCGACGTCGTCCGCCTCGACTTCGGCGCGCTGCTCGGCGCGCAGCAGTCCGATCTCGGCTCGCTCGCCGCGGCGCTCGGGCTGCCGGCCGCGCGCGCGTGGCTTCCTTTCGCCGTCGCGGCCGCGCTTGCCGCCTTCGTGTTCGCGAGCCGCGACTTCGCCGCCTCGCGCGGCATGATCGCCGGCGGGCTGGTGATCGGGCTGGTGATCGTCGGCGGCTGGTACGTGTCCGGCCACGTCGGCTTCGTGGCCGAGGACCCGGCCACGCTGGAGGAGAAGTTCGTCCGCACGAACTCCGGCCGCATGGAGTCGTACTCGTTCACCGCGCCGGTGGCCTACCTGCTGGAGCTGCTGCTCCTCTGGACCGACACGACACGCGTCGTGACCTTCGGCATCGCCGGCGTGCTCGGCATGGTCGCCGGGGCAACGGCGATGGCGCTGGCGACTCGCACGTTCCGCTGGGAGGGCTTCGCGAACATCGAGGACGTGGCCAACCACGTCGTCGGCGGCACGATGATGGGCTTCGGCGGCGTCACGGCGCTCGGCTGCACGATCGGCCAGGGACTGACCGGCATCTCGACGCTCGCCTTCGGCTCGGTGCTGGCACTCGCCGCGATCATCGTCGGGTGCGTCGCCGCCACCCGCTACCAGTACTGGCGCATCGAGGTCGCGGCCTGACGTCCGGTGGATGCCGGTCAACCCGCGCCGACGCGTGCCGTTAACGGAATCATGATCGTCTTCGACCTCGCCTGCGCGCAGGGCCACCGCTTCGAGGGCTGGTTCCCCTCGGGGGACGAGTTCGAGCGCCAGCTCGGCGCCGGACTCGTGCACTGCCCGGTGTGCGACGGGGCGCAGGTGAAGCGCCTGCCGTCGGCGCGCGTCAACGTGCCAAGGGCGGCGCAGGCGGCGGCACCGGTGCCTGCCGCGGCGGCGCCGCAGGCGTCCGGCGCAGGCGACACCGTCGCAGGATTGCCGCCGGAGCTGATCGCGAAGCTGCGCGAGGTCGTGCGCAACACCGAGAACGTCGGCGCGCGCTTTCCCGAGGAGGCGCGCCGCATCCACTACGACGAGGCGCCCGCCCGCGCGATCCGCGGCCAGGCCTCGCCCGAGGAGGCGCAGGCGCTGCGCGACGAGGGCATCGACTTCGCGCCCCTTCCGCCTTTCCTCACCCCCGACGCCCACTGATTCGGGGTCAGAGCCGTCACATTCCGCCGCCGGCGCGCGCCGGCGGCCCGCGGCGGTGTCGCGCGGCGGGGTCCCGTGGTGGGTGCGGCCCCGGGCAGAATCGGCTATACTGATGGGCTCAACGGCGGGGCCGTTAGCTCAGTCGGTAGAGCAGCGGACTTTTAATCCGTTGGTCGCTGGTTCGATCCCAGCACGGCCTACCAGCGCGTTGAGGCAGGCCGGGCGGGAGAGGATCCGGCGACGGAAGCACCCCGGGCCGTTAGCTCAGCTGGTAGAGCAGCGGACTCTTAATCCGTTGGTCGTAGGTTCGATCCCTACACGGCCTACCAACAAAACAAGGGCTTGCAGCGATGCAGGCCCTTCGTGTTTTTCGTCGTGACGGAGCCCCCCATGCAAGAAGTCCTGCAATGCCTCAAGAAGTACGGCCAGCGCCTCGACCTCGAGATCGCCGAGGAGATGCGCGTTCCCCTGGCGACGGTGCGGCGGCGGATTGCGGAGCTGAGCGCCACCGGCGCCGTGGTGACCTGCAAGCTGACGCGCTACGAAGGCGAGAAGACGATCGAGGCGTGGCAGTGCCGCGTCTCGGGGTACGCGCCGGCGCCGGCGGCGGGGCGGAAGGCGAAGTAGCGGGTCCGACGACCCGAAGCCGCGGGCCCGTCGGCGGGCGCGCGGGAAGTCGATGACGAAGCCCCCGGCGTGCGCGCGTCGGGGGCTTCGTACTTGTTGAAGGGACCGGTGAACCGCCCGCCTGGACGGGGTCCGGAGCAGTCCGCTCGATCTATTCTCCGCTCCGATGATCGTCTATCAGCAGACCAAGGCGGGATTTCTGGACGACGTGTTTCGGCACGACATCGAGGACGTGATATTGCGCACGTTCCGAGCGCGGACAGGACACTCCGTCGCGAAAGCGGAGATCCATGCTTGGAAAGACTCGCTGGTCGCGGTTGCGAAGGTGATCAACGATGACGCCGTGCCCGATGACTGCGGCGTTGCCGTCGAGTACGGCATTCCCCAGACCGCAAAGCGAATCGACTTCCTGCTTTCTGGCGCGAACGCTTCAAACGGCCAGGAACTCGTGATCGTCGAACTCAAGCAATGGGAGCGGGCGGAGTCCACGCGCAAGGATGCGATCGTGCGCACCCGGTTTGCGCATGGAGTCGCAGAGGTGAGCCATCCATCGTACCAAGCTTGGTCCTACTCGACCCTGCTTGCGGACTTCAACGAGACGGTGCAAGCCGAGTCCGTCCAATTGCGACCCTGCGCCTACCTGCACAACTTCCACGATGACGGATCGCTCACAGCACCGTTCTATCGCGAGCACTTGCAGCGCGCCCCCGTCTTTCTACGGGGCGAGGAGGAACGAAGGCGACTCCGGGACTTCATTTCCCAACACGTGCGAGCGGGCGACAGGAACAAGCTTCTCAACCGCATAGACCGGGGCAGAATTCGGCCATCCAAGGGTCTTGTCGACTGCCTTGCGAACATGCTCAAGGGCAAGGCCGAGTTCGTGCTCATCGACGACCAGAAGGTGGCCTACGAGACGATGCTGGACCTCGCCCGCAGCGCCAGTCCTGCTGCAAAGCAGGTCGTGATCGTCGAGGGCGGGCCGGGAACCGGCAAGTCGGTCGTCGCCATCAATGCGATGGTCGCCTTGACGCAATCCAGGCACGTCGCCAAGTACGTGACCCGCAATGCGGCACCGCGGGCGGTGTTCGAGGCGAAGCTGTCCGGGCACGTGAAGAAGTCCCGGATCTCGAACCTGTTCGGCGGCACCGGCAGTTTCGTGGAGACCAACGCGAATGTGTTCGATGCGCTCGTCGTGGACGAGGCGCATCGCGTGAACGAGAGGTCTGGACTCTACGGCAACTTGGGAACCCATCAGGTCGACGAGATCATTGGGTCATCCAAGTGCGCGATCTTCTTCATCGACGAGGATCAGCGCGTCACCTGGAACGACGTGGGCACCAAGGCGGACATCGAACGGCGAGCCCGGCAAGCCGGCGCGCACGTCACGCATTTGAGGCTGGAATCGCAGTTTCGTTGCAACGGATCGGACGGCTACCTTGCCTGGCTCGACAACACGTTGGGGATCAGGGAGACCGCCAATCAAACGTTCGATGGGATCGAATTTGACTTTCGCGTGTTTGACACTCCAGGCGAACTTCTCAGCGCGATAAAGGAGAAGAACAACGGCAAGACGCGCGCGCGCATGGTGGCGGGTTATTGTTGGGATTGGAGGAGCAAGAAGGCTCCCGAAGCGATGGACGTTGTAATTCCCGAGCACTCGTTTCAGATGCAGTGGAACCTGGACCATGACGGCTCGCTGTGGATCATTGTCCCTGGCTCAGTGGAGCAGATCGGATGCATCCATACATGTCAAGGACTCGAGGTCGACTGGATCGGCGTAATCGTCGGGCCCGATCTCGTGATCCGAAACGGGATCTTGGCCTGCGTTCCCGAGAAGCGCTCGAAGCACGACCGATCCATCAAGGGATACAAGAAGCTGCTGAAGAGCGACCCCGCCGCTGCACGGCGGAAGGCGGACAGCATCATACGCAATACATACCGCACTCTCATGACCAGGGGGATGAAGGGCTGTTACGTCTTTTGCACCGATCCCGCGACAAACGCGTACTTCAAGTCGAGGATAGTGAGCTGAAGGCGTCTCGAAGACGAGCGCATGATCGATGCGTGGCAGTGCCGCGTATCTCCGGGTGCCCGCCGGCGCCGGCGCAGACGGCGGGGCGGAAGGCCAAGTTGCGAGTCTGCAGGCTCGGGCCCGTCGGCGGGGGCGCGGGAGTCAACAGAGAGGTCGTGGGCGGGCGAGCGTTGGGGGCTTGCTGCTCCTCGGCCCGGTGATCGTGTCGAGGACTTGCGAAGGCAGCCGGCGCCTTGGTGGCACCGTGCCGCCGGGTGCGGCCTCCGCGTGCTTCCGTCCCCGGCGATCGCGGCGGCGCCTACGTACGTGACTGGCGCGCGTCCGTCAACGCTCGCCCCCCGATCTGCCGATCGTCGCGACCGCATCGAGCAGGCCCTGGTCGATCTCGACGCCCGCTCGCGCTGCGTTTCTCCGATGCTCGACGCGGCGCATCCCCGGTAGCCGAACCGCGGGGTCCGCGAGCAGGGCCTCGCAGAGTTCCTCGATGCGCTGGCGGAAGCCCGGTCCTGCCAGTGGGTCGGGGTCGAGCGCGATGAGGCATTGCCCGATGCCGGCATGGTCCCGGTCGTCCTCCGTGAGCGATCCGGCCGCACGCGAGAACCTGGCGCCGGCGACGGCGGCGGCGACGATCTCGACCATCAACGCCAACGCCGCACCCTTGTGACCGCCGGCGGGCGCCAGCGTACCGCCGGCCAGGATGGCCGAGGGATCGTCGGTGGGCTCGCCGCGCGCGTCCAGTCCCCATCCCAGCGGGACGCGCTCGCCGCGGCGGGCACGCAGGATGATCTCGCCGCGCGCAACCACGGTCGACGCCAGATCGATGACGATGGGCGGGTGATCGGCGCCTCGCGGCGAGGCGAACGCGAGAGGATTCGTCCCGAAGGCGGCGGAGGTACCGCCCCAAGGGGCCACGACGGCAGGCGCGTTGGCGAACGCCATCGCCACCAGTCCGCCATTGGCGAGCGCCTCGACGTGATGTCCCATCACGCCGGCGTTGTAGGAGTGGTGAACCGTCAGGATCGCGATGCCCTCCAGTCGTGCGAGCGGCATCAGCGCCTGCAGGCCGACGCCGATGGCAGGGTGAGCGAAGCCGTTGCGGGCATCGACGCGGAGTGCGGCAGGAGCGACCTGCTCGGCCTTCGGAACCGCCTGGCCGTCGACCTTGCCCGACCTCGCGTGTGCGCAGTAGATGGGCAGGCGGAGCACCCCGTGACTCGGGATACCGTCGGCCTCGGCCGCGGCGATCGACGCGGCGACGACGCGGGCGTTGTCGGCGGAGGTGCGGGACGCCTCGAGTGCTGCCCGCCCGAGATCGGCGACCTCCGCCAGCGTCAGGCGCGGCACGGCGCGATCACTCCAGCTTGATGCCGGCCGTGCTGATGACCTTCTCCCACTTGCTTCGCTCGGACCTGATGAACGCCCCCAGCTCGTCCGGCGAGCCCGAGACCAGATTGAATCCCTGGCCAGCCAGCTTCTGGCGCACGTCGACGTCGGCCAGCGCCGATCGTATCTCCGAACTCAGCTTCGCGATCACCGGTCGGGGCGTGCCGACCGGCACCACGAATGCCCACCAGAGGTTGACCTCGTAGCCGGGAAGCGTCTCCGCGACCGCGGGCACGTCCGGCAGCTCGCCGATCCGGTTGGCGCTGGTCACGGCGATCGCGCGCAGCTGGCCGGACTTCAGGTACGGCATCACCAGCGGAACGGTGCCGATGGCGATGTCGATCTCGTTGCCGAGCAGCGCGGCGATGGCGGGAGCGCCCCCCTTGTAGGGCACGTGAATGGACTTCGTGCCTGCAGTGATGTCGAGGAGCTCGCCGGCGAGATGCGCCGTGCTGCCCGTTCCGAACGATCCGTAGGTGATGCGTCCGGGAGAGGACCGCATGCGACGCAGCAGATCGGCGAAGTCCGCGATCGGTACCGTCGCCTTCGGATTCACGGCGACGACGTGCGTCACCCAGGCGGGCATTGCCACCGGGTCGAAATCCGTCATCGCGTTGTACGTGAGATTCCTGGCGAGCACGGAATTCAGCACCATGTTCGTCGTGTCGAGCAGCACCGTGTACCCATCCGCAGCAGCCTTGGCCGCCAGGCTGGCGGCGACGATGCCGTTCGCGCCGGGGCGATTGTCGATGACGACCGGCTGCCCGGTCTTCTCGGTGATCTTGACGCCGATGGACCGGACCAAGACGTCCGATCCGCCGCCTGGCGCGAACGGCACCAGTACGCGAATCGGGCGGGTGGGATAGTCGGTCTGGCCGCTCGCAGGAGGCGCGGACAGCGCAGCGCCGAGCACTCCTGCAGCAAGCACGGTGCGAACGAGCATCATCGTGCGCTCTCCCGTGGTTCGATCACCGCAGCGGTGAGGGACGACAAATCGTCGATCTCTTCCAGTCCCATGACCCGGTCGACCACGCGCTCGGCCAGCGTCCGGCCGAGGATTCCGTCGGCGCACGCGTGGAACTTGGCGACGTACTCCTCGGCGGTGAACGGATTGCGTGGATCGCCGCGCTGGTAGTCCACGCGCATGCGATGCGTGCGTCCGTCCCTGGTCGTGAGGGTGGCGATCGATGGCATCGACATCGGACGAAGCGGCACCTTGTCGAGTTCCGGGTCGGCTTCCGCGTCCACGCGATCGGCGATCGCATGGATTCGCGGATCGTCGAACATCGAGGGGTCGAAGTCCTCGACGCGCAACTCGCCGTCGCGCAGCAGCCCGACGGCGATGCAATAGGGGAGGCTCATCTGCGCATCGAGCTCGGTGCGCGGTCGGAACTTCCTGGCACGGTCGCCGTGATAGTCGATGCAGTACGGGACGAGAAAGGTCTTGATGCGGTAGTGAAAGGAGGCGACCTCGTCGATGGCGAGGCGGCGTTCCCTCAGCAGCGCCAGCGTCGCCTCGAGGGGCGCGGCATTGCCGTCGCAGAACGGGTACTTCTTGAACGACGTGTCGAGGATGTCCCATCTCGATCCGAGGTCGACGAGCAGCCGCTCGGGACGCGAGTCGGCGGAGCACACGCGGAAGAGACCGTAGTCGCCTTCGAAGATCGTCCGCGGTCCGTTCATGCCGCCGGCGGCGAGTCGTGCGCTCAGCACGCCGCCGTGCGCCGCCTTCGCGACGTGGTAGCGCTTGGTGTCGGTTCCGTCCTTGAGGAACTCGATGGTGCCGCCGGCGTAGCTGCCGGCGATGCCGAAGGCATCCGCCAGTTGCGGAGCGTCCAGTCCCAGCAGCTTACCGGCGACCGCCGTGGCGCCGAAGCCGCCGCAGACCGCCGTGGGCTGGTAGCCGCGGATGTAGAGTTGCTGGGAGTTGATGGCATCGGCGACGCGCACGGCGACGTCGTAACCCAGCGCTGTCGCCGCGATGAGATCGCGCCCGGATGCTCCGACCTCCTCCGCGACGGCCAGCGCGGTGGGCGGAATCAACCCACCGGCCTGGATTCCGGCGATGTCGTCGTTGAAGTCCATGCTGTGCGCGAACATGCCGTTGACCATCGCGGCCATCGCATCGGACGACGTGTCGCCGTACCGCCAGATCGTCGCCCGTCCGTGGGATCGCTGGCGTCGGGACTCGTTGAGCACGGCCTGCGCCCATGGCTTGTCCGTGCCGGCCAGTGCGACGCCGATGGCATCGAGGATGCACCACTTCGCCTGCCGGACCACCGGGGCCGGCAGGTCGTCGTATCGGAGCCCGCGTACGTGCTCGCCCAGGCGCTCGGCGTATGTGGATCCCACGTGTGCCCTCAGCGATCCGGCTCGGCGATCGGCTTGCCGCCGATGCCCCACTCGCTGCGGGGGACTTCGTGCAGCACGACCCAGACCTTGTCCTTGTCGGACCCGAGCACGTCCACGAACGTGTCCGTGACCCTGGCGATGAGCTCCTTCTTCTGCTCGTAGGTGGCGCGGCCGCGCCCCAGATGAATGTGCACGAGTGGCATTCCTGGATCCTCGTTCGCGGTGGGTCAGTCGGCGGTGATTCCGGACTCGCGGACGATCTTCTGGTACTTGATCGCCTCGGCCTCGATGAAGCGCGCGAATTCCTTCGGGGGCAGCGGATTGATGTCGCCGCCCTCGCGGCGCAGGCGGGCGACCATGTCCTCGGCCTTCACGCTCCGGGCGATGTCGGCATAGAGCTTGTCCACGATCGGCGCCGGAGTACCGGCCGGCACGAAGATCCCGAACCAGTTGGTGATGTCGAAATCCGGGAACCCGGACTCGGCCATCGTGGGAACGTCCGGTGCGGCCGTGGAGCGCGTCGTCGAGGAAACGGCGATGGCACGCAAGGATCCGGCCCTGACGTGTGGCATCGCAAGCGGCATTCCGGAGAAGACCATCGAGACGTGGTTGCCGATGACCTGGGGGATCGCGAGCGCGGCGCTCTTGAACGGCACGTGCGTGAGGTCGATCCTGGCCCCGTTCTTCAGCATCTCGGCCCCCAGATGCGGCGTGCTGCCGTTCCCTGCCGAGCCGTAGCTCAGCTTGGCCCGGCCCGACCGGGCAAGGTCGATGAGTTCCTGGAGGGACTTTGCAGGAATGGAGGGATGGATGACGAGCAACATCGGCGTCGTTCCGACGATGGTGACGGGCGTGAACGCCTTGCGCGGGTCGTACGACATGCTGCGGAAGATGCTGGGGTTGATCGCGATCTCCGCGTTGTAGCCCATCAAGAGCGTATAGCCGTCGGGCTCCGCCTTCGCGACCGCTTCGGCACCGATCATGCCGCTGGCGCCGGGCCGATTCTCGACGACCACCGGCTGACCCCAAGCCGACGAGAGCTTCTCGGCGAGCAAACGGGCTAGGATGTCCGCGGTGCCGCCGGGGGCAAGCGTCACAATGATCTTGACCGACCTCGTCGGGTACTCCTGCGCTGGCGAGGAGAGGGGAAGGACGGCCGCGAGGATCGCGGCGGCGGCGGAGACCAGGATTCGCATGGGGAACCTCCTTCCCGAGGCAGGAGCGGGCAGTCTAGTCTATTGGATACAATTACACAAATATGCGTACTCGACCCGATGTGCCGGAGCGTGCGACCCGCCCTGCCGGCGCCGAAGGACACGTGAGCGGCGTCGGCCTGGACATGCGCCCGGGCCAGCGTTCGACGACAGCCGATCGCGTCTACGACGTTCTGGAGAAGCTCATCATTTCGGGACGCTTGCGCCCAGGCGATCGCTTGACCGAACTCAGCCTCTGCGCGGAACTGAAGGTCGGTCGGACACCCCTCAGGCAGGCATTGCAGCGCCTGGTGAGCCGCGGATGGGTCCTGAGGCTTCCGAACGGAGCGATCGCCGTCGTGGACGTCTCCGAAGAGGAGATCGAGGCGCTCTATGCCGTGCGGGCTGCGCTGGAGGCGCTCGTTCTGCGGCAGGCCGTGCGACGCATGACCGAGGGCGACCTGGCCCGCGTGCGTGATCTCCTCAAGACGCAGGACATGGCCGCGAAGGCGGGCGACCCCGATCTCGTATCCATGCGCGGCGAGCAGTTCCATCGGACCCTCTGGGCATTGAGCGGCAACACAGTGGGCATCCAGTTCCTCGAAGACATCCACCAGCGGACGACCCGGTACAGGCGTCTCAGCTTCGCCAAGCCGTACCGGTTCAAGGAGGGATTGCGACAGCACTGGGCAATCGTCGAAGCGCTCGCGAGCCAGGATGTCGACAAGGCTTGCAGGATCCTCCAGGACCACGTCGATCGCAGCCGCAACTACGTCATGCAGGCCTTCAGGTCCTGGCGGCGCAGTTCGTCGGTACCGGCATCTCCTACCGCCGGGACGGCGCCGCCGCCCCTGGATGGAAAGCGGGCGGGTCGAGTGACGGCGTCCGCGCCGGCGGCGGGGCGGAAGGTGAAGTAGCGGGTCCGTCGACGGCCGGGCGATCGGCGGGCCCGTGTCGAGGTGAGGCCCAATCGACCGGGCCCGGGCCGGATCGACGGCTCCCGCCCGCGGGCGCCGGAGGCCTGGGTCTAGCCCCGCCGTGCCGCCTCGATCGCCGCGATGTCGATCTTGCGCATGGTCATCATCGCGTCGAACGCGCGCTTGGCCGCGGCGGGATCGGGGTCGGTGACAGCGTCGAGGAGGGCGCGCGGCGTGATCTGCCACGACACGCCCCACCTGTCCTTGCACCAGCCGCAGGCACTCTCCTGGCCGCCGTTGCCGACGATCGCACTCCACAGCCGGTCGGTCTCCGCCTGGTCGTCGGTGGCGATCTGGAACGAGAATGCCTCGGTCTGCTTGAAGGCCGGCCCGCCGTTGAGCCCGACGCAGGGAATGCCGGCGACGGTGAACTCCACGGTCAGGACGTCGCCCTGCTTGCCGTCGGGATACTCGCCCGGAGCGCGCATGACCGCGCCGACGGCGCTGTCCGGGAAGGTTGCGGCGTAGAAGCGCGCGGCGTCCAGCGCACCGCCGTGGTACCAGAGGCAGATCGTGTTCCTGGGGCGCATGGCTTCCTCCTGTCGGGGATGAGGTTGTCGAGCGGGCGCACTGCACCCCCTAGTCGTTTCGTCCGGTGCGTTCTCGACATCGGACCATTGCCGATTCGTTGCGGCGGCCTCCAAGTGGCCGCACCCGACCTGGCGGAGCCCCCGTCGCGCGGGCGTTGGCTGGCGGGGAGGTTTCAGGACCGGGGTGATCGGTCCGTCACTCGCCTTCTTCCGAGGCGAGTGGGCGATCTGTCTGTCGCCGATCGCGAGCACGCCCTCGCGAGCCAGGCGTCGATCAGAGCTTCGACCGCCTCGGCCGAGGGCTTCACGTTCCCGGCGGGCGTGGCGATGTGACGCTGACGCACGAGCGGCCCGGCGGCCGGTACTTCGGAAGCGCGCGAAAGTCTCCGTTGCGCCGCTCGCGGCGCAACGCGGCGGGCGGCACCTCGCCCGCCATCCGCCCTGCAGGCGAGGCTGCGGACGTTCCCGCGATCCTAAGGTACGTTCTTGTCCGGGTGCGGCGCCGGAACCTGCGTCGTCGTGGTCGCGGACTGCTCGGCCTTGCGCAGGCGCTTCGCTTCCTTCTTCTGCTTCTTCGCGAGATCGCGCTGGCGCTTCTGGAACGCGTAGTTGGGTGTGGCCAAGGGTGTTCTCGATCGGTTGGTCCTGACAAGCGTAAGGGTACCTGAACCGGAAGAGGCGCGCACTCGCGCGGCGGCGAGGTGCCGGGCCCCGGGGCCGCCCGCGCCCTCGATCCCGTGATGCGACGCTGTCCGGCACGGCGACGAAGCGACCGTCCGGCCTCTTGCTCCGTCGCCGGCCTCGTTCGAACCTTCCGGCGGGCGGTCGTTGCGACGGAGCCGCCGGCCACGCACAATCCCACGCTTGAAACGTCGGAAGAGAAAGTTGCCATGCCCGGAGCACTCGTGATCCTCGCCAGGCTGTTGCGCCAAGGCATCTCGCCGCTGGCCCTGTTCGCCGCCTGGGCCGCGACCGCGGCGGCCGGAGTGACGACGTTCAACGGCACGCTGGCGCCGGGAGGGCCCAAGATCACGCCGGTGGCTGTCATCTCGACGCCGAACTGCACGGGTGGTTACGGAAGCGTCGGGGTGCTCTTCAAGTCGTTCAGCATCACGGTCGACACGAGCGGCACTTACGCGATCACCGAGCCCGGGTCGACCTCGGGGATCTACGTGCACGAAGGCGCCCCCGACCCCGGGGCCGCCGCGATCAATTGCATCGCCGCCAGCAACAGCAACCCGATCAACCTCAATGCGTCCCTCACCGCCGGAACCGTCTACACGGTGACCGTGTTCGACGACACCTTTGGCCAGGCGGGCTTTGCGTTCAGCGTGACGGTCTCGGGGCCGGGCAACATCGCCCGCCGCTGTGCGTCGTTCACCGACCTCGACAGCGGCGACGTGTCCTGTCCGGCCGTCGAGTGGATCAAGAACCGCCTGGTGACGCTGGGCTGCACGTCGACGCTCTACTGCCCGAACGACAGCGTCACGCGGCTGCAGATGGCACTCTTCATGAACCGGCTCGGCAAGGTGTTCGAGCCCGTGTTCCTGCAGGCGTCCTCGACCACGGCGTCCGCAGCCGTCAACACCGGCAGCGTCGTTTGCGCGACCGGGGACTACGCCGTGACGGATTACCCGCGGACGGCATCGCCGGCGTCCGTCGCGGTGTACCACCGGGGGGCCTCGGCGGTCGGCGTCGAGACCCGCCTCGTCTACAGCCTGGACGCCGGGACGACGTGGACCGACTGGGGCGCCATCATGCGGGCCGCGAACGTCGCGAACCTGTACGCGTCGCAGGCGCCGGCCGCAGTGGCCCTTCCCGTCAGCCCGGGCCAGACGATCCGCTTCGGGATCCAGGCGTCCGCGACCGGAACGACCAACGATGCCGGCTGCCTGCTGAGCGTCCGCTTCGACAGCCGGACGCTCGGGACGACGCCGGGCGACGAGCGACCCGTGGCAGATTTGCAACGCGGACGGGAGCCGAGCCACGGCAACTGAACGCCACCGTGCGCCGAGCCGCGGCGCCGGACCGACGGCGCACGGTGCACGGCCCGCCTGTCTTCGCAACGCGTGAACGGGCCCGCGGGTGAGGACGGTGTCCCCCGCAGGCCTGTGCCCCATCGTCACCTCCGCGGACGGCAACTTCGCGATGCCGCTCGCCACGGCGCTGCGCTCGCTCGCGCAAGCGAACGGGCACCACTGGCCGATCGACGTCGTCGTGCTGGTGTCGGCGTTCCCTCGCGAGGAGCGGCGCCGGGTCGAGGCATCGCTGCCGCCTGACGCCGTGCACATCCGCTGGGAGGAGGTCGACCTCGCGCCGTTCCGCGCGTTCCGTCCGCTGTCGTACCTGCCGCCGATGTCGTATGCGCGCCTGTCGCTCGAACGCCACCTCGCGCCCGATGCATCCCGGATCGTCTATCTCGACGCGGACACCCTCGTGCTCGACGATCTCGCCCCGCTCGCGTCGACGCCGCTGGGCAGCGCCGTCGTCGGCGCGGTACCCGACGACTACCTCGACGCCGCGCTGGCCGGGCGCCGGCCGCTGAAGCACGGCGGCGTGCCGCGCGTGGCGCGCTACTTCAACTCCGGGGTGCTGGTCATCGACGTGCCGAAGTGGCGGAGCGGCGGCGTCGCCGAGCGCGCGATCGCCTACCTCGCTGCACATCCGCGCTCGCCGTTCGCGGACCAGGATGCGCTGAACGTCGCGTGCGACGGCGCATGGCACGAACTTGCACCGCGGTGGAACTTCCAGGACCACCGCGCGCTGCGGATCGATCGGATGCCCGCCGCGCGGCGTCCGGCCATCGCGCACTTCGTCTCCACGGACAAGCCGTGGAAGCCGGGGGGCGACAGCCGCAATGCGGCGTTCTACGACGGGTTCCGTGCGCGGACGGCCTACCGTCGCACCGTCGCGCACAGGCTCGCCGATCTCGCCGAGGCCGGTGCGCGACGCACCGTGCGATTCGCCTGGCGCCACTGCCAGCGGTGGCCGGCCGTGCGCCGGCGCAGCTGAGCGCCGGTGGTCGGCACCGTCGTCCCCGCGAGCGCGGCGGAAGACGCGCGGATTGTGGCGTCGGTCCGGCGACGGTTCCGCCGCCCGGACGACGCCGTTGCGGGCAGCGGCGCGGTCAGCCCGCCTTGGTGCGCAGCAGGGTCCCGCGCCGCAGCGGCGCGACGTTGGAGATGGCGCCTTCCTGACGCTGCGCGCGCAGTTCGCGGCGGACGCGTGCGAAGGTCTTGCGCAGATCGGTGTCGACGCTCTTCGTATACCTGAAGCTGGGATCGAGGATCGATTTCATGCATGCCTCCGGACTTCGGCGGAACGGGCGCTCGCCTGCCCGCGACCACAGGGACGCAAGTTGCATTCCGCGCCGGCGAACGCCAGCATCGTCAATCCCTTGCCGCCGTCCTACGTGAAGGCCGGCGACGGCGTCGTCAAGAAGTCCGACAACCTGCCGTCAGTTGTCCGTCCGGTGTCGTAGACCACACCAAGGCGCGTCGCGAAGTCGTGAACGGGGGCGCGCTCGCCGCGACCGGACGCACCGGCGTGAGGGCCTGTGGCGACATGCTCGGCCCGCATGCGAACGCGACCCAGAACGACGTTGATCGCGCTGCGCGGCCCGCGAACAATCGCTATACGTCTGTCCGCAGGAGCGGTGCATCCATGGGCGCATCCGACCCCCGCCGCGTCGAGTTCTGGTTCGACTTCGGCAGCACCTACAGCCATCTCGCGATGATGCGCATCGCGCCGGCCGCGGCCGCGCTTGGCGTCGCCATCGACTGGCGGCCGTTCCTGCTTGGCCCCGTGTTCCGCGCGCTGGGCTGGGACGGCTCGCCGTTCCTCGCGCAGGAGCGCAAGCTGGACTACGTGTGGCGCGACGCGGCACGCGAGGCGCGCAAGTACGGCGTGCCGTGGCGCCGGCCGACGGCGTTTCCGCGCCGCGCGGTGCTTCCGTCGCGCGTCGCGCTCTGCGGCGCGCAGGCGCCGTGGGTCGGCGCATTCTGCCGGCGCATGATGCTGCTCAACTTCGCCGAGGACCGCGACATCGACGACGAGACGGTCGTGCTCGCGGCCCTCGCGGAAAGCGGCGTGGACGCCGACGCGATCCTCGTGCAGGCGCAGGGCGAAGCGAACAAGCTGGCGCTGCGGCGCCAGACCGACGAGGCGATGGCGCGCGGCGTCTTCGGCGCGCCCACGTTCTTCGCGCGCGGCGAGCTGTTCTGGGGCAACGACCGCCTCGACGACGCGCTCGCGCTCGCCGCGGCCGCGTGACGTGGCGGGCACGGCCACGCGGCCGGTCCCGGCGGCGCTGCTCGCGCTGGCCCGCGCGCTGGCGGTTGCCGCTGCGCTGCTCGAAGTCCTGGGAATGAGGGTCAGACTCGCATTTCCGGCGCCGTCCGTGGGAATGAGGGTCAGGGAATGAGGGTCAGACTCGCATTTCCGGCGCCGTCCGGACCGCTGCGAAAAGCGAGTCTGACCCTCGTTCGCGCGTCGTGTCGGAAATTGGAGTCTGACCCTCGTTTCGGGGTGGTTACGCGGCGCCCGCCGCGTGCGCAGAACGCACGATCTCGCGGTCGTCGATCGGCCAGTGCAGCGCCGCTGCGATGACGCCCAGCGCGATGGCGGCGGCCCAGATGGCGTCGTAGGAACCGGTGGCGTCGAACACCAGGCCGCCGAGCCACACGCCGAGGAACGAGCCGACCTGGTGGCCGAGGAACACGAAGCCGAACAGCGTGGTGATGTAGCGCACGCCGAACACCTGCGCCACGAGGCCGTTGGTCAGTGGCACGGTGCCGAGCCACAGGAAGCCCATCACCGCGGCGAAGAGCCACACGCTCCACGGGGTCGCCGGCAGCAGCACGAACGCCGCCATCGCGCCGGCGCGCACGAGGTAGAGCGCGGCCAGCAGCCGCTTGCGCCGATAGACCCCGCCGAGGCGCCCGCAGCAGTAGGTGCCGGCGACGTTGGCCAGCGCGACGATCGCCAGCGCGGCGACGCCGTCGGCGGCGGAGAGCCCGCGGTCGAGCAGGTACGCCGGCAGGTGCGAGGCGATGAAGGCGAGCTGGAAGCCGCAGGCGAGGAAGCCGAGGTTGAGGAGGCGGAAGCCGCGGTGCGCGAACGCCTCGCGGATCGCCGCGCGCATCGACTGCGCGGGCCCGCTCGCCGCGTCGGACGGCCGGTCGCGCAACGTGAAGGCGGCCGGACCGGCGAGCGCGATCGCAACACCCAGCGCCACCAGCGCCGCCGCCCAGCCGAGCATGCCGATCAGCCCGTGCGCGGCAGGCACCATCGCGAACTGGCCGAAGCCGCCGACGGCGCCGGCGAGACCCAGCGCCCACGGCCGCTGCGCGGGCGCGGCGAGACGGCTCAGCGCGCCGTACACCGCGCCGAAGGACGTGCACGACAGGGCGACGCCGACCAGCACGCCGGCCGACAGCGTCAACCCGGCGGGCGTCGTTGCGGCGGCCATCGCGGCCAGCCCCGCCGCGTAGAGCAGCGTGCCGGCGAGGATCACGCGCAGCGACCCGTAGCGGTCGGCGATCATCCCGGTGAGCGGCTGGGCGAAACCCCACACGAGGTTCTGCACGGCGATCGCGAAGGCGAAGGCCTCGCGCGTCCAGCCGCGCTCGGCGGTCATCGGGACGAGGAACAGCCCCTGCACGTGACGCGCGCCCAGCGCCAGTCCCATGACCAGCCCTCCGCAGACCACCGCCGCCAGCAGGCCCCGCTTCCCGTCCGTCATCGTCCCGATCCTTCACCGTTCGCGTGCCGCTGCGGCGCATCGCATGCCGTTGCCGCATGCCGCCGTCCGCGATGCGCACGGCACGTCCGGCGATTACAATGGGAGCCGCGCGGCCGCTCAACCGCGATTCCCTTCCCATTCGCATTCCTCTTTCGCATGTCGATGCCCCTCGTGCGCATGGCGGCGCTGGACCTGGTCCGCGGCTTCGTGGCGGTCGGGCGCAGGATGAGCATCACGCTCGCCGCGCAGGACCTGTGCGTGACCCAGTCGGCCGTCAGCCGGCAGGTCCACGCGCTGGAGGAGCGCCTCGGCGTGCGCCTGTTCGTGCGCGGCTACCGCTCGATCGCCTTCACGCCCGAGGGTGCGCGCCTGTTCCGTACCGCCGACGCCTCGATCCAGCAGCTGCAGGACGCGATGGGGGCGCTCGCGCCCTCCGGCGACCGCGTGCCGGTCACGGTGACCGCGACCATCGGCGTGGCGTCGCTGTGGCTGCTGCCGCGGCTGACGCGCTTCCAGCAGCGCCATCCCGACGTCGACGTGCGCATCGCGGCGAACAACCGCGTGCTCGACCTGCGCACCGAGGGCATCGACCTCGCGATCCGCTACAGCCGGCAGGATGCGGTGCCTGCGGGCGCGATGGCGCTGTTCGGCGAGGCCGTCGTGCCGGTCGCGCATCCCGCGCTGCGCGTGGGCCCGCTCGCCTCGCCGCGCGGCGTGCCAGCGCACGTGCTGCTCGAGTACGACGACCCGGGCCGTCCGTGGCTGCAGTGGGCCGACCGGCTCGCGGTCCTCGGGCCGGCGCCGGTCCGGCCGCGCGGGGTGCTGCGCTTCAACCAGTACGACCAGGTGATCCAGGCGGCGCTCGCGGGGCAGGGGATCGCGCTCGGCCGCCTGCCGCTGGTCGCGCCGATGCTCGACGACGGGCGCCTGGTCGCGATCGACGCGGCCGACAACACGGTCGCGGCGCGGCACGCGTACTGGCTCGTCGCGTCGAGCGACGAGCCGCGCGACGACGTGCGCACCGTCATGCAGTGGATCCGCGACGAGGCGCGCTCCGCCGCGCGCCGCGCGCGGGCGGCGGGTGGAGGGGCGCGGCGCGGCGCCGCGTCCGTATAATGCGCGCCTCGCCGTGCGCGGTGCGCACGGTCCCGCCACGATGACCGCGCCCCGCTACGTCCTCACGCTGTCCTGCGCCGACCGCCCCGGCATCGTCGGCGCGGTGGGGACCTTCCTCGCCGACCACGGCTGCAACATCGACGAGAGCAACCAGTACGGCGACGTCGACACCGGGCGCTTCTTCATGCGCGTGGTGTTCGAGCCGGTGCGCGAGGGCGTGACGCTCGCCGGCGTGGAGTCCGCGTTCGTGCCGATCGCCGCGCGCTTCGAGATGGCGTGGTCGCTGCACGACGCGCACGTGCGGCCGCGCGTGCTGATCATGGTCAGCCGGCTCGACCACTGCCTGAACGACCTGCTGTATCGCTACAAGGTCGGGGCGCTGCCGATGGACCCGGTGGCGATCGTCTCCAACCACCGCGACAGCTACCGCCTCGCCGCGTCGTACGACATCCCGTTCCACCACCTGCCGGTGACGCCCGCCACCAAGCCCGCGCAGGAGGCGAAGCTGTGGGCGCTGATCGAGGAGACCGGCGCGGAGCTGGTCGTCCTCGCGCGCTACATGCAGATCCTCTCGGACGGCCTCGCGGCGAAGCTGGCGGGCCGCGCGATCAACATCCACCACGGGCTGCTGCCGTCGTTCAAGGGCGCGCGGCCCTACCACCAGGCCTACGACCGCGGCGTCAAGCTGATCGGCGCCACCGCCCACTACGTGACCAGCGACCTCGACGAGGGGCCGATCATCGAGCAGGAGGTGGCGCGCGTCGACTACAACATGCGCGCCGACGACCTGGTGACGCTCGGGCGCGACGTCGAGTGCATCGCGCTGGCACGCGCCGTCCGCTTCCACCTGGAGCGGCGCGTGTTCCTCAACGGCCAGAAGACGGTCGTCTTCCGCTGAGCTCCGGCGCTACGCGCGGGCCAGCCTGCGCGCCGGCCGGTCGACGTGCGGCTCGCTCACGTCGGCGAAGCGCAGCATGTCGACCACGCGCGCCGACGCGCCGTCCCAGAACCCGGTGGCCGCGGGGAAGCCGCGCGGGTTGCGGAACGTGCCGAACAGCATGTCGATCAGCGGCAGGTCGCAGTAGTTGAACGCGTGTACCCCGCGCGCGTGGTGCAGCGCGTGGCTCTCCGGGCGCGCGACCAGGAAGCCGAGCCAGCGCGGCGTGCGGACGTTGGCGTGCGTGAAGATGCCGAGGAAGGTGAGCGCGAACAGCGTCGCCTTCGCCGCCTCCGGCGACAGCCCGACGCCCAGCACCAGCGCGAGACTGGTGACGAGCGTCCAGCCGGCGACGTCGAGCGGCGAGAACCAGAACGCGCTGGCGACGTCGAGGCGCTCGGCGCTGTGGTGCATCTGGTGCAGGACGCGCCACATCGGCGTGAAACGGTGCAGCGCGCGGTGGTAGCCATAGGCGACCACCTCGTAGACCAGGAAGCCGATGGCCGCCGCCGCCCAGACCGGCAGGTGCTCGAGGTCGACGGGCTGCCAGCGCGCGAAGTGCGCGTCCCAGAGGAGCGGCAGGTAGCTCGCGATCATCAGGTAGACGAGCAGCGCCGCGATGCCCTTCAGGCGCCATCCGCGCACGGCCGGCAGCGGCCGGGCGGGCGCGAGCGCCTCCCAGAGCATAAGCGCGGCGAACAGGCCCATCGTGACGAGCGCGGCGGGGTCGAGCAGGATGTCGAGGGGGGTTGGCATGGCGGGTCCTTTCGCGTGGACAATGTCAGGGTCCCGAAGGTACGAACGCCGGCGCCCGCCGCCCAGGGGCGGATCGGCAAGCAACCGGACGATTCGGCCATGACGCCACGCCCGCCCGTCGACGTCGCGATCCTCGCGTTCCCCGAGGCGACCGCCTCCGTCGTCTGGGGCATCCACGACCTGCTGCTGGGGGCCGGCCGCGACTGGAGCCTGATCTTCGACGGCGTGCCGGGGCCGCAGCTCTTCGCGCCGCGCGTGGTGACCGCGGGCGGCGAGCCGATGCGGGTCGCCAACGACGTGCTGCTCGCCCCCCACGGCACGCTTGCCGACGCCGCCAGCGCGGCGATCGTCGTCGTGCCCGAGATCTTCCTGCCGCCCGGCGCCATGGCGGACGGGCGCTTCCGCACCGAGTGCGCGTGGCTGCGCGAGCGCTACGCTTCGGGCGCCACGATCGCGACGGTGTGCTCGGGCGCGATGATGCTCGCCGAGGCCGGGCTGCTCGGCGGCCAGGACGCCACCACGCACTGGGCGTTCTGCGACGTCCTCGGACGCTATCCGGGCGTGCGCGTGCGCGCGCAGCGCGCGCTGGTGACGTCGGGCGAGGGGCAGCGGCTGGTGATGGCCGGCGGCGGAACGTCATGGCTCGACGTCGGGCTGTGGCTGATCGCGCGCTTCGCCTCGGTCGACGAAGCGATGCGCGTCGCGCGGCTCAACCTGATCGACTGGCACGCCTCGGGGCAGCAGCCGTTTGCGCGGCTGGCGCGCTCGCGGCAGGTCGACGACGCAGTGGTCGCGCGCTGCCAGGCGTGGATCGCCGAGCACTACCGGCAGCCGGCGCCCGTGGCCGCGATGGTGAAGCTCTCGGGCCTTCCCGAGCGCTCGTTCAAGCGGCGCTTCCAGCAGGCCACCGGCATGGCGCCGCTCGAGTACGTGCACACGCTGCGGCTGGAGGAAGCGAAGCAGATGCTCGAGGCGGGCGACGCGTCGGTGGAGAGCATCGCCGCGGAGGTGGGCTACGAGGATGCGGGCTTCTTCTCGCGCCTGTTCCGGCGCCACGTCGACCTGACGCCGGCGCAGTACCGCCGCCGCTTCGGCGGCCTGCGGCGCGCGCTGCCCGCGCCGGCGGCCTGACGCGTCCTCAGCGCCCGCGCGTCGGGCCCGCGCGCATCAGCAGCGCCCAGCCCGCCTGCATCCGTGCGCCGAGCACGTTGACCGCGAGGCCCGCGAACACGAGCGCCACGCCCAGCGCCTGCAGCGGCGCCAGCGTCTCGCGGAGGAAGACTGCGCCGCTCGCCAGTCCCGCCACGGGGATCAGCAGTGCGAACGGCGAGACGAGCGGCGCGGGATAGCGGTGGAGCAGGCGGTTCCACACCGAGAACCCGAACAGCGTCGCGCCCCACGACAGGTAGAGGATCCAGCCCCAGCTCGACGGGCTCGCCCGGGCGAGGGCCTGGAACGGCGCCGTGCCGCCCTCGAGCGCGAACGACACGAGCACGAGGAAGGGCACGGGCACGACGCTCGACCACACCACCAGCGAGAACATGTCCGCGTTCGCCGATCGCTTGGCGATCAGGTTCCCTACGCCCCACGCGAACGCGCCGCCGATCAGCGCGACGAACCCGGCGAGCGGCACGGTCGCGCCGGCCTCCAGCTTGAACGCGGCCAGCAGGCCGATGCCGGCGAACGCGACCACGGCGCCGGCGACGTTCCAGCGGTGCAGCCGGTCGCCGGCGAACGCCACGGTGAGGGCGATGGTGAAGAAGACCTGCAGCTGCATCACCAGCGACGCGAGGCCGGCGGGCATGCCGAGGTGGAGCCCGAGGAACATGAGCCCGTACTGCAGCACGCCGATCGCAATTCCATAGGCGACGACCGACCGCCACGGCATCGCCGGCCGCGCGACGAGGAACATCGCCGGCACCGCCGCGAAGAGGAAGCGCAGCGCCGCCAGCATGAACGGCGGGATCTCGGCGAGCACCCACTTGATCGG
This sequence comes from Betaproteobacteria bacterium, assembly GCA_016861105.1. Taxonomy (GTDB): domain Bacteria; phylum Pseudomonadota; class Gammaproteobacteria; order Burkholderiales; family Casimicrobiaceae; genus VBCG01. Next base: position 49,829 of record BOKS01000007.1, read on the forward strand.
TACGAACGCGAAGCCCCAGAGGGTGACGATCACGAGGATCAGCGCGAGGTCGCGCGGGGCGATGCGGGCGTGCATGGAGGGAGCGCGGCGCGCGAGGTCGGCCGGCGCGAACGGAGGTGCGGTCGGGCGATGATACGCTTCGCCCGACGCAACTCCGCGACCCGCCGTGACGCTCGACGACCGCTACGCCTTCCTCCGCCGCCTGTCCGCCGACGCGGGTGCGCTCGCCCTCGGCTGGTTCCGCCGCCGCGGCGCGCTCGACGTCGAGGAGAAGGGACCGACCGACTACGTGAGCGAGGCCGACCGCGCGGTGGAGCGCGTGATCGCCGACGCGATCGCGCACGCGTTCCCGGGCGACGCCTTCCTCGGCGAGGAGACGGCGAACACGCTGGACGGCGTCCCCGAGCGGCTGTGGGTCGTCGATCCGATCGACGGCACGCACAACTTCCTGCGCGGCGTCCCGTACTGGAACGTGTCGATCGCCTTCCTCGAGCGCGGCGAGCGCGCGCTCGGCGCGATCTGCGATCCGTGCGCGGGCGCGGTGTACCACGCGCAGCGCGGCACGGGCGCGTGGCGCACCGATGCCGCGGGCGAGACCCGGCTCGCGGCAAGCCGGCGCACGAGGCTGCCCGGCGGCATGGTGTGCGTCGGCCACCACGACCGCGCGCCCGACGAGCGCTACATGACGCTGCGCCGCGCGCTGATGGAGCGCAACGTCGCGTTCCGCAACTTCGGGTGCGCGGCGTTGCAGCTCGCGCACGTCGCCGAGGGGCGCTACGACGCCTACGTCGAGATGGCGCTGTCGTCGTGGGACGCGATGGCCGGCCTGCTGCTGGTCGAGGAGGCGGGCGGCTTCGCCGCGCCGTTCCCGGGGAGCGCGAAGCTCACGGAGCGCGCGAAGGTCGTCGCGTGCGGGCGCGGCCTCTCCGCGGAGCTGATGGGGCTCGTGGACGCAGCGTGAGCTGCGGCGCGCCCCGCGCCCCGCGCCGCAGGTGCGTCACTCCGGACGCCCGGCCGCGCTCACCGCGTACCCGCCGGGTGGAGCGCGAACACCGTCGACGTCCAAGAAGTCGACGGAGGCCACGCTGGTCGGGTGGTCCGCGTCGGCCACGTCGATCGCCTGTGCGATGCGCTGCACGCCCCTGGTGCAGGGTGCGGCGTCGAACGGCACGAATGCCGCGACGACCGACTCGCAGCCGCCGTGCGCGCTCCGCGCACAGCGCGACGCCTTCGGCTGGACAGGCATCGCCACGATCACGCGATGGCCGGTGGTGCCGGTCGACCGCCTTGCCCGACGCTTCGCCCACGCGGGCATGGCGTCGAGCCACCCCGCGATGCGTCGACGTGCCTGACGTCGATCTAGGCGTGCGAGAACAGGCGCAATCCGGCGGCGGGCATCGTGGCGGTGAGCAGCGTGCCGGTTTCCGACTCGGTGATGTACAGCGTCCGGCCGTCCGGCCCGCCGTAGGCGACGTTGGTCGTGTGGTCGCCGGCGCACGACTGGATCCGCGCGACGGGCTCCCCGCGACGGCTGAACAGCCAGACGCAGCCGAGTCCGATGTGGGCGACGGCAAGGTTGCCGTCGCCGTCCACGGCGAGTCCGTCCGGTCCGCCGCCGCCGGACAGCTGGATGAAGTTGCCGACCTTCGCGACGGTCCCGTCGGGCATCAGCGGGACGCGCCACACGGCGTTCGCGCGCGTCGCGGCGACGAACAGCGTCTTCTCGTCGGGACTGAGCGCAATGCCGTTGGGGCTGGGGACGTTGTCGAGCAGCAGGTCGACGTGGCCGCCGTCGCGCACCCGGAACACGCGCCCGGTCGCATCGTGAAGGCCCGTCAGCCCCTGGTCGGTGAAGTACAGGTCCCCCGTGCTGGAGAACACGAGGTCGTTCACGGCCTTGAGACGCTCGAGCCGGACGCGCGTGACGAACGGCGTGATCCGCCCGGTGGCCGGATCGAGCACCAGGATGCCGTGGGCGTAGTCGGCGACGAAGATGCGGCCGTCGCGGTGGATCGCCAGCCCGTTGGGCTCGCCGTCGTACTCCGCGGCGACGCTGAACTCGCCCTGCGCGGTTACTCGGAAGATCCGGCCATGGGGAATGTCGACGCACCACAGCGTCCCGTCGCGGTCGAACGCCGGTCCTTCGAGAAGCGAATGCTCCGGAAGCACGCCGGGCTGGCCCCGGTGCCACGCGGTGTCGCGGCCCGCGCGGCGGAGGTGATCGGGCAGGCGCGCGAACGGCCGCGTCTCGATGACGGGAGGCGGAGCGAAAAGCACGGTCAGGAGGCCTTCATCAGGGCGGGCAGCCACAGCGCGATCTGCGGCAGCGCGTAGAGCAGGAATGCGAAGCCCGTGATCATGATCGTGTAGGGCAGCGAGGCCATGGCGACGTCGCCGAGCGAGCGGTCGCTGGCGATCGACTGGATCGCGAACAGGTTGAGGCCCATGGGCGGCGTGAGCGCGCCGAGCTCGATGAACACCACGATGATCACGCCGACCCAGACGGGGTCGAAGCCGACGGCGAGGAACGACGGATACAGCAGCGGGACCGTCAGCAGCATGATCGAGAGGCCGTCGATGAACATGCCGACCACGAGGTAGATCAGGAGCAGCAGGCAGAAGAACACAAGCTTCGGAAGGCCGAGCGACGCTAGACCCTGCGCGAGCCCCTCGCCGATGCCGGACGTGACCACCGCGAAGTTGAGGATCTGCGCGTTGAGCGTGATGAACATGACGACGCCGCTGGTGATGGCGGCGTTGCGCAACGCCTCCATCAGCCGCGCGCGCGTGAGCTCGCGGTACGCGAGCGCGAGCACGAGCGCGATCAGGCACCCGAGCGCCGCTGCCTCGGTGGGCGTGACGATGCCGAAGTACATGCTGCCGATCACGGCGGCGATCAGCAGGACCACCGGCACGGCATCCGCGGCGCCGCGCACCATCTCGCGACCGCTCGGCCGGCTCTCGGGCGGCGGCGCGAGCCGCGGATCGCGCCAGACGCGAAGCGCCACGTATCCCATGAAGAGGGCGGCGAGCGCGAGGCCCGGCACCACGCCGGCCATGAACAGGTCGATCACCGAGACCTGCGTCATGGACGCATAGACGATCATGGGAATGGACGGGGGGATGAGGATGCCGAGGCAGCCGCCGCCGGTCAGCGTTCCCAGCGTCAGCCGGTCCGCATAGCCACGCTTGCGCATCTCCGGGATCGCGACGGTGCCGACCGTCATGGCCGTGGCGACCGATGACCCGGCGATGGCCGAGAAGATGGCGCAGCCGACGATGTTCGTCTGCGCGAGCGCACCGGGGAGGCCGCGCAGCAGCAGCGCCACGCCGTTGTAGAACCGCGTCGAGATGCCGCTGCGCAGGATGATCTCGCCCATGAGCACGAACAGCGGGATCGAGACCAGCGTGAACGTGTTCGTCGTGTTCCAGACGATGTCGCCGAGCGACAGCCACAGCTGCGTGCCCGCGGCGAGCGTGATGCCGACGACGCCGACCAGCCCGATCGCGACGCCGATCCCCGCCCCGCCGAGCAGCAGCCCGGTGAGCAGGAACGCGTAGAGACCGAGCGCGACGGGCCAGGTCATTCGGGCGTGGCCTGTGCGACGGGCGGGCCGTCGCGCGACGGCAGCCGCCCGGCCGCCTGCAGGAACGAAGTGACGGCGGAGTGCAGGAACGCAACCGTCAGCAGCGCAAGTCCCACAGGCATGACAACCTGCGGAACCCACAGCAGCGTCTGGGACGGCTGGATCGAGCGCGAATCGAACGCGAGGCTCGTCCGGAACGTGGACCACGTGGCGTAGAGCAGCACGGCGACGAGGGCGGCGGCCAGCAGCGAGGTCAGGCCGTCGGCGGTGCGGCGCAGTGCCGGGGAGAGGCGCTGCCGCAACGCGTCGACGCGGAGGAAGCGGTCGGTGCGCTGCGCGTAGAAGAACCCCGCCATGGTCATCCACGTGAACAGATAGCCGCTGTACTCGTCGGCGATCTGCGTGGAGCGGTGGAGCAGGGCCCGCGTGGCGATCTCCACCCCCATCAGCACGACCATGAGGAGCAGAAGGGCCGCCGAGGCGACGATGAGCACGTCGCCGAGGCGGTCGAGGAGCGCGCCCACCCGCGTCCAGGCGGACGGGCGCGGGCCCGGACGCTCCATCAGCGGCAGGCTTCGAGCGCCGTGTTGAGCATCTTCTCGGCCATCGGACCGTTCTTGTCGGTCCACTCCTTCCACATCGGCCGCGTGATCGCGCGGAACTTCTCCATGTCGGCGGGCGACGGTTCCCGCAGCGTCATGCCCTTCTCGGTCAGCGTCTTGCGCGCGGCGCTGTCCGCGGCGATCAGCTCGGCGCGGTACCTCGGCGCCCACGCCTTCGCCTTGTCCAGCAGCAGCTGGCGCAGGTCCGCCGGCAGCTTGGAGAGCTCCTGCTCGTTGACCGCGAACACCTGGTGCGCAAGCGTGAGGTTGATCATGTACCCCATCTTGGTGACCTCGTTGAACTTCCAGTCGAGGGCCGGCACGGCGGCGGTGAACGCGCCGTCGACCACGCCCCGCTGCAGCGCGGGAATGACCTCGGCGGGGGTGATCGTGACGCCCGAGCCGCCCAGCAGCTTCATCATGTCCGCCTGCTCGCGGTTCCACGAGCGCACCTTCAGGTTCTTGAGGCCGTCGATGCCGTCGACGGGCTTCACCAGCCACAGCTGCTGCGGCGGCATCACCCACTGCATGATCGAGCGCGTCTTGAACTTGCGCTGGAGCGTTGCGTCGACGTCGGCGGCCACGGCGGGGGCGGCCTTGTCGTAGAACTTGTCCATCGACGTGCAGGAGAACGGCATCGCGAACGCGTTGAGCTCGGGCACGTCGCCGGCCACGAAGCCCAGCGCGACGTCGCCCATCTGGACCTGGTTCGTGGCCACGGCGCGGAGCACGTCCGGCGCCTTGTAGGGAAGCTCGCCGGAGGCGTAGACGCGGATGTGGAGGCGCTGCTTGCTCGCCTTCAGCACGTCCTCGGCGAACGCCTTGTGCAACTCGGTCGGCTTGTCGTTCGCCGCAAAGTACGTATAGAACTTCCATTCGACTTCCGCGGCCAGCGCGGTACCGCCGGTCGCCACTGCGGCGGCTGCGACGCATGCCAGGGCCAGCGGTCGCACGATCGACTTCATGGACATGTCCTCCTGCTCGGTTGTCACGGGGCGGCGCGTGGCGCGCCACGGTGCGGACGGCTCGCCCGTGCCGGGAGGCCGAGACCGGAATCGCCGCGGGGTCGATCCTCGCATCCGCCTGTTCCAATGTCAATCAAGACGTGGAATAATTTGGCATCTTATGAAACGGCAAGAGCGGCTCGACAAGGGATCCGGCGCACCATCGCCGACGCGGAGGGGGCGTGTCGAAATGATCCCCGCGGAGCGACACGCGCGCCTTCTCCAGGTGCTCCGCGTACGGCGGGCGGCGTCGATCCGCGAACTCGCCGAACTGGTGGGAGGATCGCCGAGCACGGTTCGACGCGACCTCGACGATCTTGCGCAGCGCGGCGCACTCACGCGGACATTCGGCGGCGCGGCGGTCAAGGACGGGTTGATGACCACCTTCGAACCCGACACTGCGGTGGCCGAGCATCTGGAGCACGAGGCGAAGCAGCGGATCGGACGGCATGCCGCCCTGTTGATCGAACCGGGCCAGTCGGTCATCTTCGACAGCGGCACGACCGTGCTCGAAGCGGCCAAGGCGTTCGCGCACCGCGGCGTCGCGGCGACGACAGTGACCAACGACGTCGGGATCGCCCAGCTGTTGGCCGACGTTCCGGGCGTGCGGCTCGTCGTCCTCGGCGGCACCCTGCGTCCCCGCTCGCTGACGCTGTACGGCGAGGCCGCCGAGCGATTCGTCGGCGAGCTGCACGTCGACCTCGCACTGATCGGCGCCCACGCCGTGACCGGCGACCTGATCACCGAGACCTCGCTGGAGATCGCGCGGATCAAGCGCGCGATCGTCCGCGCTGCACGCCGCACCTACGTGCTCGTCGATCCGACGAAATTCCGCGCGCCCGCCTTCGCCGACGTCTGCCGGGCCGGCGACGTCGCCGGCATCATCACCGTGCGTGGCGCCGACGCGAAGACGCTCGCACTGTGGCGCGACGCCGGGCTCGAGGCGAGGCTTGCCTGACGCGATGACCAGGCAGCCCGGAACCGACGCTCCGCTGCGCATCCTTGCCGACGACCTCTCCGGTGCGCTGGACGCGGCCGGTCCGTTCGCCGTGCACGCCGGGCCCGTCGTCGTGGCGTGGGACCTCGCCCGCGCCGGCGGCCCAACGCGCCTCGCGCTGGACCTCGCGACGCGGGAACGCGATGCGCATGCCACGGTGGCGCGCACCCGTGCCGCCGCGCACGCGCTGTGGGCGGGCGAGGCCGACGCGCTGGCGGTGCTCAAGGTCGACAGCGTGTGGCGCGGGCATCCCGCCGCAGCCGTCGCCGCCGCGGCGGCGGAGGGCGGCTTCGATCGCGTCGTGGTCGCGCCGGCGTTCCCGCAGCAGGGCCGCGTCACGCGCGAGGGCAGCCAGTGGACCGCGGAAGCGCGCGGATGGCGCGAGGTGGCGCCCGACATCCCGGCCGAACTGCGCCGGCACGGCCTCGACGCCATCCGCGAGACGCAGGCCCCATCCGGGGCGAAGGCGGTGGTCTGCGACGCCATCGTGCCCGAGGATCTCGACGCGATCGTGGCGCGCCACGCGCGTCCGGGCACGCGCACGCTGTGGTGCGGGACGAGCGGCCTCGCGCGCGCGCTCGCGGCGCGCACGGCATCGCCGGCCGGCGCCCCGGGGCCCGTGGCCGCGCTTCCGCAGCGCGTGCCCGTGCTCGTGGTGGTGGGCACCGACCACCCCGTCGCCACCGCGCAAGCGACGATGCTCGCCCGGGATCCCGCCGTCGCCTGCCGGATCGTCGATGCCGTGGCGCGCGTGACGTCGCACGGGGGCGCCTCCGCGTCGCAGGCGTCCACGGTGCTGCTGCACTTCCGCACCGGCGGGACGGCAGGGCGCGAGCAGGTGCGCGAGGCGATCGCCGCGGCACTCCGCCATGAGGTGGCCGCGCTACCGGTGCCGGGGCTCGTCGTGGCGACGGGCGGCGAGACGCTGCGCGCGCTGAGCGAAGCACTGGGCGCGGCGCACCTCGAGGTCGCCGGCGAATTCGAGCCCGGCATTCCGATCGCGCGGTGGTCGGACGGCCGGTGGGCCGGCACGCCGGTGGTGTCGAAATCGGGCGGGTTCGGCACGCCGGACCTGTTCGTGCGCGTGGTCTCCGCGGTGGCGCCGCCTCCCCGATCGTGAAGGAACTGCCATGACCCGACTTGCCGTCACGCTGGGCGATCCCGCCGGCATCGGCCCCGAAATCATCCTCAAGGCGGCGCCGAAGTTCCTCGACCGGGCCGGCATCGACCTCGTGGTCGTCGCACCGCGCGCGTGCCTCGACGAGACCGCGGAGCGACTCGGCGGCGAGGCGCTGGCACGCTGGCAGGGCGGCCCCGCGGCGTGCGGCTTCGTGCTGGACGAGATTCCGATGCCGACGGGCACGATCGCGTTGGGCGAGGTGTCCGCGGCGGCCGGCACAGTCGCGTACGCGTCGATCGCCCGGGCCGTCGAACTCGCCATGCGCGGCGAGGCGGGCGCGATCGTCACCGCGCCAATCAGCAAGGAGGCGCTCAACCTCGCGGGCCACCCGTTCTCGGGCCACACCGAACTGCTCGCGCACCTCTCGGGCGGGCAGGGCCCGGTGATGATGCTCGCGCACGGGCCGATGCGCGTGAGCCACGTGTCGACGCACATTCCGCTGAGCGAGGTGCCGGCGCGGCTCACGCCGGCACGGCTGCGACGGGTGCTGGACGTCACGCGCGACGCGCTCGTGCGCATCGGGATCGCACGGCCGCGCATCGCGGTCGCCGCGCTCAACCCGCATGCGGGCGAGGGCGGCATGCTGGGGCGCGAGGACATCGACGTGACGATGCCGCTCGTCGCGGAACTCGCCGGGCGGGGCTGGGCGGTCGAGGGGCCGGTGCCGGGTGACACCGTGTTCGTGAAGCTGCGCGCCGGGCAGTACGACGCCGTGGTCGCGATGTATCACGACCAGGGCCACATCCCGGTCAAGCTGCTGGGCTTCAGCGTCGATCCCGCCACGGGGCGCTGGGACGCGCTGAGCGGGGTGAACATCACGCTCGGCCTGCCGATCATCCGCACCTCGGTCGATCACGGGACGGCATTCGACATCGCCGGACGCGGAATCGCCTCGGAGCAGAGCCTCGTCGAGGCGATCGAGTACGCCGCGGCACTGGCGCGGGCACCCTAGCGGCGCGCGTGCACTCGTCGCCGTACGGTGCGGGCGAAGCACGGGCGGGGAGGCATGCGAAGCCCAGGGGACAGGGGACCTGACCGACGCCCGCCGTCGGCATTGCCCGCGCCCGGCGAACGCACTACGCTACAGCGACGCCGTCCCCGCCACGCGGGGGTCGGGCGACCCGGAGAAGAACGCGATGCGAAGCCTCGTTGCCGCAGCCCTGCTCGTCCTCGCGGTCGAAGCGCGTGCCGCCCCTTGCGCCGGCTTCACGGACGTCGACAGCACCAGCCCCTTCTGCGCCGGCGTCGCGTGGATGAAGAACCGCGGCATCACCAGCGGCTGCACCGCGACGCTGTACTGCCCGAACGATCCGGTCTCCCGCCTGGCGATGGCGGCGTTCCTGAGCCGCCTCGACCGCGTGCTGCCGCTAACGCTCGTCGACGCGAACGGCGTGGCGGTCGGGCCGGTGGTCGCGCAGCGCGGCCACCATCTCACCGTGGCCTATAGGACGCCGCTGCAGCCGGACCGGGTGCACCTGCTGTGGGTGGTGATGGACTGGGTGCCGATGGACGGCGAAAGTAGACTGGGCTACTACTGGAACCAGTTCGCCATGAACTTCGTGACGGCCGACTGCACGGGCGTGGGCTATCTCCAGTTCACGCGTTGGCCGCCGGAGCCGGACATCCATACGCATCTCCACGCGGGCGGCCTCTCCTTCGTCGTGAAAGGCCCGGGCGGCGAACACTGGCTCTACGCGTCAGTTTCCTCGCCGTTGCCTTACGAGATCACGCCGGGGCAGCTCGTCGTGGCGTCGTGGCGCAACGGTCTCGGTTCCTGTGTGCCCCTGGGATCGTCGACGCTCGACAACCACATCTTGCCCTTCTCGCAGGTGGAGGACCTGTCCGCGAAGTTCGCGCATCCTTTCATTCTGCGCTGACGCTGCGCTCGCGGCGGCTCGTCCTCACTGCGCCGGAAAGTCTCCAGCGAACGCCCACGCGATCCGCGCCGGCGTCAGGTGCTTGCGCAGCGCCCCGTTCACGTCGGCCACGTCGGCCGCCTCGATCGCCGCGTCGATGCGCGCCGACTCGGCGAATGTGCGGCCGAGGTAGGCCTGCTGGGCGAGCGCGCCGGCGACGATGCCGTCCTGCGCGCGGTTGTTGCGGCGCTCCTCGAGGATGGCGCGCTTCGCCGCGGCGACCTCGTCGGCCGTGAAGCCGTCGGCGAGCGCGCGCGCGAGCACCTCGTCGACCGCGGCGCGCACGCGGGCGAGCTCGCGCGGCGGGAAGATCGCGTAGAAGACGAAGCGCCCGTGGGCGTCGAGCTGGCCGGGCGACAGCGACGAGCCGACGCTGTAGGAGAGGCCCTCCTTCTCGCGCAACCGCAGGGCGAGCCGCGAATCGCTGGATCCACCCAGGATGCGCTCGGCGATCGCGAGGGCCGGATAGTCGGGATCGAGGTCGCGCAGCGCGATGTCGAGGTCGCCGACGACGATCGCGTTCGCCTTGTCGGGCGTGACGAAGCGCATCTGCGCGGGCGTGGGCGGCCGGTAGGGGTCGGGCACGCGCGCGAAGGGCGAGGGCGACTTCCAGTCGCTGAAGAGCTCCGCGAGCAGCGCCCTCACCGCAGCCGGATCGAAGTCGCCGACGATCGCGATCTGGCCGTGGCTGGCGCCGGTGAACGCGGCGTGGAAGCGCCGCACGTCGTCGATCGTCACCTTCGCGACGTCCGCAATCTCCTCGTCGAGCGTGGGCGCGTAGCGGACGTGCCCCGGCGGGTAGGGATTGTCGTGGCGCGCGAGCGCGCGCGACGCGATCGCGTCGGGCTCGGTGCGGCTCGCCTCGAGCGCGGTCAGCCGCTCGCGCTTGAGCAGGTCGAGCTCGCCGGCGGGAAAGGCCGGCGTGCGCAGCGCCTCGACGACGAGCCGCAGTACGCCGGGCAGGTGTTCGCCCACGGTCTCCCCGCTGGCCGTCACCACGGTCTCGCCGCCGCCGATGCCCACGCGGGCGCGCAGCTGGTCCAGCGCGTCCTGGAACTCCTGCCGCGAGCGCTTCTGCGTGCCGCGCGGGAGCATGGCGGCCGCCAGCGAACCGGCGGGCGTGACGTTCATCAGGGTCTCCTCGCTGCCCTGGTTGAGGCGCAGCGAGAAGCGCACGGCGCCGCCGCGCGTCTTCTTCGGCAGCAGCGCGACCTGCATGCCCCCGGGCAGCGCGAAGCGCTGCGCGCGGGCATCCAGGTTGGCCGGCGTGGGATCGAAGGTCTCGCCTGCGGCGACGGCCTCGTCGCCCTTGTAGCCGTCGACCATCGCCGCGACGTCGACCGCGGCGATGTCCGGCGCGCGGTCCGGCGACGCGTCGGGCACGAACGTACCCACCGTGCGGTTCGCGGGCTTGAGGTACGCGGCGGCGACGCGGTTGACGTCGGCCGCCGTCAGCTTGCGGAGCCGATCGCGGCCGAGGAACAGCAGGCGCCAGTCTCCCAGCGCGATCGCCTCGGAAAGGGCGACGCCGACGCGCTGCGGGTCGTTCATCAGCTGCTCGAAGGCGGTCAGTCCGCGCGTGCGGATGCGCTTCACCTCGGCGTCGGTGACCGGCTGTGCCGGCACGCTCTCGATCGCGGCGATCATCGCCGCGCGGACCGCGCTCTCGTCGGCGTCGAGCGGAAGCTGCGCCCAGAAGATCAGGTTGCCGGGGTCGGCGAGCGCGAAGGTCCACGCCGCGACGCCGGTCGCCTTCTTCGCCTCGACCAGCGCCTTGTAGAGCCGTCCGGCGGGCTCGATCGTCAGCGCGTCGCCGAGCACGTCGAGCGCGGTGGTGTCGGGGTGCGGCCCCGGCGGGATGCGGTAGAGGACGCCGATCAGCTTCTCCGAGCCGACGCGGCGGACGATCACGCTGCGCTCGCCGTCCTGTGCGGGGTCGACCGTGTAGAGCTTCGGCAACGCTCGCGACGGCCTGGGAATCGGACCGAAGGACTCCGCCACCAGCGCCAGCGTCTTCACCGGGTCGAAGCGGCCGGCGACGACGAGCACCGCGTTGTCCGGCTGGTAGTACGTGCGGTAGAACGCGCGCAGCCGGTCGATGTCGACGTTCTCGACGTCGGAGCGCGCGCCGATCGTCACGTTCCCGTAGTTGTGCCAGTCGAACGCGAGCGCCTGCATGCGCTTCCAGAGCACTCTCTGCGGACTGTTCTCCCCCATCTCGAACTCGTTGCGCACGACCGTCATCTCGGTGTCGAGGTCGGCCTTCGAGAACGTCGACTGCGTCATGCGCTCCGCCTCCATGGCGAGCGCCCACGCGAGGTTCTCCTCGCTCGCGGTGAAGGTCTGGAAGTAGTTGGTGCGGTCGAACGACGTGCTGCCGTTGAAGCGCATGCCGCGGCGGCCCAGTTCCTGGAAGACGTTGGGGATCGTGGGCGTGCCCTTGAACACGAGGTGCTCGAGCAGGTGCGCCATGCCGGTCTCGCCGTAGCCTTCGTGGCGGGAGCCGACGAGATAGGTCACGTTGATCGTCGTCGTCGGCTTGGTGGCGTCCGGGAACAGCAGCACGGTGAGGCCGTTGGGCAGGCGGTACTCCGTGATGCCCTCCACGCTCGCGCGCTGCACGATCCCGCCCGGCAGTGCGGGTTGCGCGAGCGCCGCCTGGACGGGCAGCAGGCAGGCGGCGAGGAGCAGGAGGGCGAAGCGGCGAAGCGCGGCGGGTGTGACCATGTCGGACGATCGTTCGGCGGGGTGGCGAGTATACGGTGGCGAGCCGTTTCGACCGGCGCGACGCGACGAAGTGCCGCGTGCGCCGACGGCGCGTGTCGAGTCCCGCCCCATGGCCGGCCGGCACGTCGTCCGGGATTGACGTTTACGTAAACGTCAACTAGCCTGCGGAGGCGCCGGGCCCGCGGGCGCGGCGTAGGATGCGAAACGGGGTCAGAGCCGTCATCTCCCATCGGGGTCAGAGCCGTCATCTTCCGCGGCGTCGCGGCCGCAGGAAGGGCGATGCGGGAATGGACGGCCCCGGTACCGATCCTGCGAACTCGCCTGTCTGGAAGACGACGGCCCTGACCCCGATGTTGTCCTGATCCCGACCTCCTCGAGGTTCCGATGAACGACGCCAGCCGCCAGCCGCTCGTCTACAAGCCCGTGCACAAGGTCCGCTTCGTCACCGCGGCGAGCCTGTTCGACGGCCACGACGCGTCGATCAACATCATGCGGCGCATCCTGCAGGCGACCGGCTGCGAAGTGATCCACCTGGGGCACAACCGCGCGGTCGACGAGATCGTCACCACCGCGATCGAGGAGGACGCGCACGGCATCGCGGTGTCGTCCTACCAGGGCGGCCACGTCGAGTTCTTCCGCTACATGATCGACCTGCTGCGCGAGCGTGGCGCCGGGCACGTGAAGGTGTTCGGCGGCGGCGGCGGCGTGATCGTGCCCGCCGAGATCGAGGCGCTGCACGCCTACGGGGTCGCGCGGATCTACTCGCCCGAGGACGGCCAGCGGCTCGGCCTGCAGGGGATGATCAACGAGATCGTCGCCGCGTGCGACGTCGATCTCGCGCAGGGCGTCCCCGCGACGGCGGACGCCCTGACGAAGGGCGACCGGCACGCGCGCACGCGCGCGCTCGCGCGGATCATCACGGCGCTGGAGAACGGCGTCGCGCCGGCGAAGCTGCGCGACGACATCCGCGCGAGGGCGAAGGCGGCGGGCGCTCCCGTGCTCGGCATCACCGGCACCGGCGGTGCGGGGAAGAGCTCGCTCACCGACGAGCTGGTGCGGCGGCTGCGGCTCGACCAGCAGGACGGGCTGCGCATCGCGATCGTGTCGATCGACCCGTCGCGGCGCAAGTCGGGGGGCGCGCTGCTAGGCGACCGCATCCGGATGAACGCGACGCGCAGCCAGAACGTGTACATGCGCTCGCTCGCGACGCGCGAGGGTGGCAGCGAGGTGAGCCCGGCGCTGCCCGATGCGATCGCGGCCTGCAAGGCGGCGGGCTTCGACCTCGTCGTCGTCGAGACGTCGGGCATCGGGCAGGGCGACGCGGCGATCGTGCCCCACGCCGACGTCTCCCTCTACGTGATGACGCCCGAGTTCGGTGCCGCGTCGCAGCTGGAGAAGATCGACATGCTCGACTTCGCCGACTTCGTCGCGATCAACAAGTTCGACCGCAAGGGCGCGGCCGACGCGCTGCGCGACGTTCGCAAGCAGGTCCAGCGCAACCGCGAGCGCTTCCGCGACCCGCCCGAGGCCATGCCCGTGTTCGGCACCATCGCCTCGCGCTTCAACGACGACGGCGTGACGGCGCTCTACCACGCGCTCCGGGAAGCGCTCGCGGCGAAGGGCCTGGAACTCGCCGCGGGCACGCTGCCGCGCGTGGACGTCCGTCACTCGACCGGTCAGCACGCCGTCGTGCCGCCGCAGCGCGTGCGCTACCTCGCCGACATCGCGCAGGCGGTGCGCGACTACCGGCGCTGGGCCGAGGACCAGGCGCGCGTCGCGCGCGAGCGCCAGCAGCTGGCGGCGGCGAAGGCGATGCTGGAGCGCGAGTGCGGCGCCGACGCATCGTCGCTCGATGCGCCGATCGCGGCGCGCGAGGCGAAGCTCGACGCGCGGGCGAGGAAGCTGCTGGCGATGTGGCCGCAGACGAAGGCGGCCTACGCCGGCGACGAGTACGTCGTGCGGATCCGCGACAAGGAGGTGCGCACGAGCCTCGTCCACACGTCGCTGTCCGGCACGAAGGTGCGCAAGGTCGCGCTGCCGCGCTGGGAGGACGACGGCGAGATCCTGCGCTGGCAGCTGCTCGAGAACGTGCCGGGCAGCTTCCCGTTCACCGGCGGCGTGTTCGCGTTCAAGCGCGAGCACGAGGACCCGACGCGGATGTTCGCCGGCGAGGGCGACCCGTTCCGCACCAACCGGCGCTTCCACATGCTCGCCGACGGCATGCCGGCGCAGCGGCTGTCCACGGCGTTCGACTCGGTGACGCTCTACGGCTTCGACCCCGACCGCCGGCCGGACATCTACGGCAAGGTCGGCAACTCGGGCGTGTCGATCGCCACGCTCGACGACATGAAGGTGCTGTACTCGGGCTTCGACCTCACCGACCCGAAGACGTCGGTGTCGATGACGATCAACGGCCCCGCGCCGACGATCCTCGCGATGTTCATGAACACCGCCATCGACCAGCAGCTCGACAAGTTCCGCCGCGACAACGGCCGCGAGCCCACGGAGGACGAGGCCGAGAAGATCCGCGCGTGGGCCGTCTCGACGGTGCGCGGCACCGTGCAGGCGGACATCCTGAAGGAGGACCAGGGGCAGAACACGTGCATCTTCAGCACCGAGTTCAGCCTGAAGGTGATGGGCGACGTCCAGGAGTGGTTCGTCCACCACGGCGTTCGCAACTTCTACTCGGTGTCGATCTCGGGCTACCACATCGCCGAGGCCGGCGCGAACCCGATCAGCCAGCTCGCCTTCACGCTGTCCAACGGCTTCACGTTCGTCGAGGCCTACCTCGCGCGCGGGATGCACGTCGACGACTTCGCCCCCAACCTGTCGTTCTTCTTCTCCAACGGCATGGATCCGGAGTACGCGGTGCTCGGCCGCGTGGCCCGGCGCATCTGGGCGGTGGCGATGAAGCACCGCTACGGCGCGAACGAGCGCAGCCAGAAGCTCAAGTACCACTGCCAGACGTCGGGCCGCAGCCTGCACGCGCAGGAGATCGCGTTCAACGACATCCGCACGACGCTGCAGGCGCTGATCGCCACCTACGACAACGCGAACTCGCTGCACACCAACGCCTACGACGAGGCGATCACCACGCCCACCGAGGAGAGCGTCCGGCGGGCCATGGCGATCCAGCTCATCATCAACCGGGAGTGGGGGCTCGCGAAGAACGAGAACCCCAACCAGGGCAGCTTCGTCGTCGACGAGCTGACGGACCTCGTCGAGGAGGCCGTGCTGAAGGAGTTCGAGGCGATCAGCGAGCGCGGCGGCGTGCTCGGCGCGATGGAGACCGGGTACCAGCGCGGCAGGATCCAGGAGGAGAGCCTCTACTACGAGCACCGCAAGCACGACGGCAGCCACCCGATCGTCGGGGTGAACACGTTCCGCAATCCGCACGGCGACCCGATCCCCGACGCGCTCGAGCTCGCGCGCTCGACGCCGGAGGAGAAGGAGTCGCAGCTCGCGCGCCTCGCGGACTTCCACGCGCGCCACGCGGCCGAGGCTCCTGCGGCGCTGGCGCGGCTGAGGCGGACCGTCGTCGACGGCGGCAACGTGTTCGCCGAGCTGATGGACACGGTGCGCGTGTGCTCGCTCGGGCAGATCACGCACGCGCTGCTCGAGGTCGGCGGGCAGTACCGGCGCAGCATGTAGCGCGAGCACCGCGTTTTCGGCGACACTTGGCGTCTCGCGGCGCGGCTCCCGTGCCGTTCCGGCCTGCAAGGAGTCATCCATGTCGCAAATCGTCACGGTCTTCGGCGCCACCGGCGCGCAGGGGGGCGGCGTCGCGCGCGCCGCGCTCGCCGATCCCGCGCAGCGCTTCCGCGTGCGCGCGGTGACGCGCAAGCCCGACGCGCCCGCCGCGAAGGCGCTTCGCGACGCCGGCGCGGAAGTCGTCGCCGCCGACCTCGACGATCCCGCGAGCGTCGGGAGCGCGCTGCGGGGCGCGGACGCGGCGTTCTGCGTGACCAGCTTCTGGGAGCACTTCTCGCCCGAGCGGGAGCTCGCGCAAGCCCGGGCGATGGCCGAGGCGGCGGCCGCGGCCGGCGTGAAGCACGTCGTCTGGTCGACGCTCGAGGACACGCGGCGCTTCGTGCCGCCGGGCACCCCCGGCTGGAAGGTGCTGGGCGGCCGGTTCAACGTCCCCCACTTCGACGCGAAGGGCGAGGCGGACGCGTTCTTCGCCGAGCGCGGCGTGCCCACGACGCGGCTGCTGACGTCGTTCTACTGGGAGAACCTGATCCACTTCGGCATGCAGCCGCAGCGCGGTGCGGACGGCGTGCTGCAGTTCGTGCTGCCGATGGGCGAGGCGCGGCTGCCGGGCATCGCCGTGGAGGACATCGGCGGCTGTGCCTACGCGGTACTCGCGCGCGGCGCCGAGTTCGCCGGCCGGGCGGTCGGCATCGCCGGCGAGCACCTGAGCGGCGGCGAGATGGCGCGGCAGCTGTCCGAGGCGCTCGGCGAGCGCGTGCGCCACGTCTCGCCGACCTTCGAGCAGTACGCCGCGTTCGGATTCCCCGGCGCGGACGACCTCGCGAACATGTTCCGCTTCAACCACGATTTCGCGCGCGAGTTCTGCGCTGCGCGCGACGTGGCAGCGACGCGCGCGCTGCATCCCCGGCTGCAGAGCTTCGCCGCGTGGCTGGCCGCGAACGCGAAGCGCATCCCGGTCGAGCCGACGAAGGGCTAGCGCGGAAATCCCGGGTCTGGCGGAACCCTGCATGGCGGTGGCAAGGCTGCCTCGTGGCCCGCGCTGCGCCATCCCAGCTCTGCCTCCAGCAGGAACGTCGTTGGCGAGCCTTATCGGGCGCGATCCCGATCAGGCGGCGGCCCCACCGCCTGGGGAAGGGTCCCGGTGTCGGTCACCGGACCACGCTCGGTCGTTCCACGTCGAGCCGCAACGCGCCGGAACCCGTCTCGAGGAAGTTCACGATGCTGTGTGCGGCCAGCAACGACGTGCGCGGGTTCGACGGCGCGCTTCGTGCCTCTACCTCGAAGGTCATCTCCCCGGCGGGACCGCCGGCCTCGATGCGATGCACGTTGCGCTCCAGCCCGGGCGCGGCCACGAGCTTCACGATCGTGCGATCGAAGCCCAGCCCGGCGAGGGCGACCGTCGCCGCGACGTTCGCGTTCTGCGGAAACTGGGTCACCGCCTCGCGAGCGCGGCCTTCGAAGAACGCGACGGAGTTCTCGAGGTTGGAAAGGTCGATGCGCTTCGCGGCCGGGGTGCCCAGCCAGGCGCGAGGCGGCTTGCGCCCGATGTAGCGCACATGGGAAAGTCCACCCGCACGCAGCGCCCCAAGGACGTCCAGAGCCCCGATCGCGCCGCTCAGTGCGTAGAGCGCGCGGCCGTGCTCCCGTGCCGCGGCCCGCAGCGAGCGGAGCAGTTCGTCATCGGCGAGCGAAGCCGTGGAAACGATCGCCAGGTCGCGGCCGCTCTGCAGTACAGCGGCGCCGTGCTCACGAACCGCTGCACCACCGGCAGCCTCCACCACCAGCGTGATCCGACGGTCGAGATCCGCGGCGCGGGCCACTGTCTGGAATGCCGAGGTCCCTCCGTCCGGTTGCCGCACGACGATTCCGCCGATCCGTTCCGGCGCGTCGATGCCGAGAGCATCGAGCACGGCTCGTGTGATGGCACCGTGACCGATCAGGGCGACATTGCGCTCAGCCGTGCCGTCGCTTCTTGCGCAGCCAGCGGAGCGTTGCGCCGGGTCGGGACTCACGGAGGGTCAGCGGTGTGAGCGGTCGAATGCGGGAATGCGTCGCGCGATCCGGCCGCCTGCGTCCCGACGGCTCCGAATCGGGCGTGGTGCGCGGTCGACGATTTCCTGGACGGCAGCCGGGCGGGCGTCATGTCCAGCTCCGGCTGGCCCGCGAGGCGTCCACGTGCGAGAGGTTGACGACGTAGCGATAGCGATCCGTCCGGTAGAACGACTTCGCGAGCTGGATCAGCTTGCCCTTCGGCGTGTAGTTCTCACGCACCACGGTGAGGATGGGCGCGCCCGTCCGCAGGCGAAGGTGTCGCGCCGTTTGCGCGTCGGCCAGCTCGGCGCTCATCGCCTGTCGCACTTCGCTGACCGTGACCCCGCACTTCTCCTCGACGATGTTGATGGCGAGCCGGTTGCCGACTTCCGGACGCGTGAAGTCGCTCTTGCGCAGCTTCGCGCTGATCTCCGTCGGGTAGTAGGCATTGGTGACGAGGAAGGGCACGTCGTCGAAACGCCGCACGAGTTGCACCTGCAGGCAGCGCCGATCGAATACGCCGGGCACGAAGTCGTCGATCCATGCCGGAGTGGCGGCGTGGATCCATCCGGCCACCGTCAGCCGCGTCTTGCTCGAGATGTTGAGCAGGGACTCCATCGAATCGAGGCCCCAGACGCCCTTGGTCCGTTGCCAGTCGGTGACGAACGTCCCGCGGCCGGGGTAGCGGACGATCAGGTTCTGATCGAGCAGCATGCGCATGGCGGCGCGGGCGGTGATGGGGCTGACGCCGTATTCCTCGGCGAGGTCCTTCTCGCCGGGGACGCGCGCGCCGGGCGCCAGTTCGCCCGACCGGATCCGCTGCTCCAGCGCGCTGCTGATGAGGTAGTACAGCGGAACCGGCGCCCTGCCGGGAGCCGGCCGGCCCGGTAGCACGCGAGCGTTGGCGTCGTCGGGATCGGCTTCGGACGCGGTCGCGCGGTTGCGAGGCTGCATCACGACCCCCTGTGCGGCGTACGCGGGACGCGGCCGGTGACCGGGTACTTGGGATCGGTGTAGCCGGGCGTCGAAGGATGACCGGGCGCCACGAGGCGATCGACGAAGGCCTCGTCGTCCTCGCTGAAATCGAACGCTAGCGCGCCGGCGTAGTCGCGCCATTGGTCCAGCGTGCGCGGCCCGGCCACCGCGGCGGCCACGTAGCGGTGGTTGAGGACCCATCGAAGGGCGAACTGCCCGGCGCTGATGCCGCGCGCCTGCGCGCGCTCTCGAAAAAGCTGCGCGATGCGCAGGGACTCCTGTCGATACTCGGTGGTCATGAGCCGCTCGTCGTTCCGCGCGAGCCGGCTCTCCTCGGGGGGCTTCGCGTCGGGCAGGTACTTGCCGGTCAGGACACCGCGTGCCAAGGGGCTGTACGGAACCACGCCGATGCCGTAGTGACCGCACGCCGGGAGGTATTCCACTTCGGGCAGCCGGTTCACGGCATTGTAGTAGGGCTGCGCGCCGACCGGCCGGTCGATCCCGGCACTGTCGCACAGCCGGACGACCTCGGCGATGCGCCAGCCACGAAAGTTGCTGATGCCGAAATGCAGGATCTTTCCCTGCGCGATCAGATCCCCGATCGCGCTCAGGCTCTCCTCGAGCGGCGTGTGCGGATCGTCGCGGTGGAGATAGTAGAGATCGATGCGGTCGGTCTGCAGTCGGCGCAGGCTGTCCTCCGCGGAGCGGACGATGCGACGCCGGCCGAGGCCGTCGTCGTTGGGCCCCGTACCCATCGGGTTGCCCACCTTCGACGCCACGATCCAGTGCTCGCGGTCGCGCTTGACGAGACGGCCGACGATGCGCTCCGCTTCGCCGCCGTTGTAGCTGTCGGCCGTGTCGATGAAGTTCACGCCGGCCTCGCGCGCCTCCTGCACGATGCGCGACGCCTCGGCCTCGACGGTTCGCGAGCCGAAGAGCATCGTGCCCAGACACAGGGGAGAGACGCGCAGTCCGCTGCGTCCCAGTCGACGGTACTCCATCCAAAGTCCTCGCTGGCATGCGGCGGCGCACGTCGCGCCTGGCCGCGAGCGCCCATCCGGCGCGCCCGATGGTACTGCCTGCGGCCGCCCAGCCGTCGAACCGGCTGGGCGGCACACGCACTTATAATATTATACTTTATCCGTGCAATCGGACGCACCTCGAAGCATGAACGCGTCGGCCCTCGGGAAGCTCTCGGCGTTGCCGCGCGTGCGGCTGGCCCACTTTCCTACGCCACTCGAACCGTTGACCGGCGTGTCGCGCGTGCTGGGCGGTCCGTCGCTGTTCGTCAAGCGCGACGATTGCACGGGGCTGGCGCTCGGCGGCAGCAAGGTCCGCAAGCTCGAGTATTCGCTGGGCGGCGCCGTGGCCGCTGGTTCCGACGTCGTGCTCGTCAGCGGCTCCATCCAGTCCAATCAGGCACGCCTGGTCGCATGTGCGGCGGCCCGCCTGGGGCTGCGCTGCGTCGCATTGCTCGAGGAGCGGCTGGACGACATGCCGGGCGGCTATCGCTACTCGGGGAACGTGTTGCTGGATCGGCTCTTCGGAGCCGAGGTCAGGATCTACCCCAAGGGCACGGACCTGGATGCCGAGGTCGATCGCGCAGCCGAACAGATACGGGCCGCCGGGAGCAACGCGGCCGTCGTGCGGGGCGGCGCGCCGGAGCCCCACGGCGTGGTCGGCTACGCCGCCGGCGCGCTCGAACTCTTCCAGCAGGCGGCGGAGCGGGAGCTCCGCGTCGACGCGGTCGTGATGGCCTCCGAGAGCGCAGGGCTCCAGGCGGGCTTTCTCGCCGGATGTCGCGCACTCGACGCTCGCACGCGCGTCCTCGGCGTCAGCGCGAAGCGCACGGCGGCGGCGATGGAAGCATCGGTGCACGCGCTCGCCGTGCGGACGACCGCCTTCCTTGGGCTCGATCACCCGGTGCCGCGGGAGGCGGTCGAAGTCGACGACCGCTTCGTGGGCTCCGGTTATGGATACCCCGCGTCGTCGACGATCGAGGCAATGGCCGTCGCGGCCCGGCACGACGGCCTCGTCCTCGATCCGGTCTACGCCGGAAAGGCGTTCGCCGGACTGATCGCGGCGGTGCGCGAGCGCCGCTTCCGGGCCGGCGACAACGTCGTGTTCCTGCACAGCGGGGGCGCGCCGTTGCTCTTCGCCTACGCGGAACGGCTCGACGCGCTGGAGTGAGGGGCGAGCGGGCGTCCGATGGCACCGGTCTCTCCCACACTCCCAAATATTATATTATTATGCGATGGCGCTCCGCACCGACGCCCGACCTTCCACCTCGTTCCCGCCTGCCGGATGCAGTCCCCGCTGACCGACGCGCAACGCGCTTCGCTGGCCGACGCCATCGATCGACTGATGAGCGTCGACGTTCCGGGCCGCGGCTTCGTCGCGGACGCCTACGCCGAAGCGCGCCGCCTGGCAGGCGGGCCGCTGGTCCGGCAGGCAGGCGATGCGTTGCTCGCGCGCCTCGAGGCACGGCGGGGGGCCGTGGTGCTGATTGCCACCGGAGCCACCGCTCAGCGACCAGGCCTGCCCGATCACATCGGGGAGATGGACGGCCCGCCGGGCGCGCTGGCCCTCGCCCGCACGCTCGGGCTCGCGTTCGGGGCGCTCCCGGTCCTCGTCACCGATCCGCGACAGGGCACGATGCTCTCGGGGGCGGCGGCGTCGCTCGGGTTGTACACGTTCTCGCACGCGGACCTGCGATTGCAGGCCTCCCGCATGCCGCATGTCTCCGCGATCGCGGTGGTCGAGATGCCCGATGACGACGCTGCGGCACGCGAGCAGTCCGAGCGACTCGTGGCGAGCCTGGATCCAGTCGCCCTCATCGCGATCGAGAAGGCCGGGCGGAACGAGAAAGGCGTCTTCCACAACAGCTACAAGGACGACACCTCGGCAGGCAAGGCGCGGCTGGAACCGCTGTTCGACCTTTGCGCGGCGCGCGGCGTGCTCACGATCGGGATCGGCGACGGCGGCAACGAGCTCGGCATGGGCAGCATCCGCGACTTCATCCTCGGACGCTTCGAGCACATGCGCAGCTGCAACTGTCCCTGCGGCGGATCGATCGTGGCGGAGCAGAAGGCGGACGTGCTCCTCGTCGCGACGGTGTCCAACTGGGGAGCCTACGGGCTCACGGCGTACCTCGCCGCGGTCGCCGGAAAGCCCTATGCGGCCCACTCACCCGAGCGCGAGCGCCAGCTGCTTCGAGGTTGCGCAACCGCGGGCTACGTGCACGTGGACGGATTCCGCACGAGCGCCGCGGACGGGCTGCCGGAAGACATTCACGCAGCCTTCGTCGCGCTCCTGGGATGCATGACGTTCTGGCCGCCGCTGCAGTTCGGGCGGATGGGCATTCTCGCGGACATGCTTGCCAAGTGATCGCCAGGGCGCACCGCGGAACCCGATGGCGCGGCCTGGATGCCGCCCGCGCCGGCGGCGCATCCGGCGCGCGGCATGCCGCAGGACCGCGAACGCCCGTGCGCCGTACCTCGGAGATCCCCGTTCCCCGAGGCCGGCCATGCTAGCGAGCCCGCCCCCGACGACCGACGCCCCGATCGGGGCGGCCGAACGCTCGCGCGACTTCCGCGAACGGCGACGCGCGAGCGTCCCTGCGTGCATCACGCCGTTGCACGACATCTGCGTCGTCGCGGGACGGGGCGTCCACGTGGTCGACAGCGACGGCCGCTCCTACGTCGACCTGACGGGGGGGCTGGGCGCCATGCTGCTCGGCTATGCGCATCCCGACCTCGAGTCCGCGGTCGTCGCGCAGTGGCGCAGGCTCGCCCACACGAGCTTCCCCACGATGCCTTCGGAGCCTTACGTGGCTCTTGCCGAGGCATTGGCCGGGCTGGCCGGTTCCACCGACGAGCCCTACAAGACCTTCTTCGTGAACTCCGGCGCGGAGGCGGTCGACAACGCGATGAAGATCGCGAGCTGGGTCACGGGTCGCAGCCGCTTCATCGCGCTGGAGGGAGCGTTCCACGGGCGGACGATCGGGTCGCTCGCGCTCACCGCACGCGAGCGGCCGTTCAAGGTCGACCTCAAGATCCCTCTCGCCGACACGGCCCGCCTGCCGCTGCGTCTCGCGCTGGACGCGCGCGACCAGGGCGACACCGCAACGTCGGTCGACGACGCGCTCGACGCGTTCTGCCGCATGAACGGAGGCGCCGAGAGCTTCGCCGCGATGATCGTCGAGCCGGTGCTCGGCGAAGGCGGCATCCTGTCGCTGCCGCCAGCGTTCCTGGTGGGAGCCGAGCGCTTCTGCCGCCGTTACGGCATCACCTTCGTGGCGGACGAAGTGCAGTGCGGGCTGGGGAGGACCGGTGCCTGGCTGGTCTCCCGGGCCCTGGGCGCCCGCCCCGACCTGGTCGTCGTGGGGAAGCCGCTCGGCGGGGGCTTGCCGCTGGCCGCGATCGTCGGAAGGTCCGCCCTTCTCGATCGCCTGCACGCCGGTGCACTGGGCACGACACAGGGGGGCAACCCTGTCGCGTGTGCCGCGGGACTCGCTCTTCTGGAGGTGATTCGACGCGACGGGTTGCTCGAGCGCGCAGCGGCGATCGGCGATGCGACGCGTCGGTGCCTCGGCCATCTGGACGGTCGCGAGCGATGCGGCGTCGCCCTAACGCTCCGCGTAAATGGCGCGATGGCTGCCTTGGCCCTGAACGTCGGGGGCGCCCCCGAGCGGGCCGCCGCTCTGGTCGCCGAGATCCTGCGCGAGGCACGCGACCGGGGCGTGCTGCTGCTGCGCGGCGGACTGGCGGGCGAGGCGGTGCGCATGCTGCCGCCGCTGGTCATCGAGGAGGGAACGCTGGAGGACGCCCTGCGGATCGCCGCATCCGCAGTGGAGTCGGTCGTCGCGCGGCACGCCCCGTGACCACCGGTGTACCCATGGACCCGCTTCCGACATGAACGCCGACTCCCGACGATACCGCGTCGCCGTGACCGAACTGGGCATGCGCGTCGAGGACGTCCCCGCCGACATCCTCGCGCGCTGCGACCTCGTGTGCGGCCCCACGGACCGACGGCTCACAGCCGAGGAAGCGTTGCAGCTGGCGCGCGGGGCCGATGCGCTGCTGCACACGTCGCGCGACGCCGTCTCGCGCGGCCTGATGGCAGGCGCGTCGCGACTTCGCGTGGTCGTCAAGCTCGGCGGGAAGCCCTCCAACCTCGACTTCGAAGCCGCCGACGAGCTCGGGGTTGCCGTGGGATGGACGCCCGGCGCGAACGTGCGCAGCGTTGCCGAGTACGCCGTGCTGCTGTCGCTGAGCGCGTTGCGCCGCATCGACAAGGGCATTGCCACGCTTGCCGGAGGCGGCTGGCGCAGCGCGGACCACATCGGTTACGAGCTGCAGGGTCGAACCGTCGGGATCGTGGGACTGGGCGCGATCGGCCAGGCAGCCGCGCGGCTGTTCGCGGGGTTCGGCGTGACGCTGCTCGCCTTCGATCCCTACCAGCGTCCCGAGACGTTCGCGGCCGCGGGCGCCCGGCAGGCGGGGCTCGACGAACTGCTTCGGGCCTCCGACGTCGTGACGCTGCACTGCGAGCTGACGCCTGAGACCCGCGGGTTGATCGATGCCCGCGCGCTCGCCGCGATGAAGCGCGGCGCCGTCCTGATCAACACGGCACGCGGCGATCTCGTCGACGAATCGGCGTTGATCGCCGCATTGCACGACGGCGTCCTGTCGGCCGCGGCGATCGATGTCTTCTCCGAGGAGCCCCTGCCACCCGGACACCGGTTCCGCAACGTACCCAATCTCATCGCCACGCCGCACATCTCCGCACGAAGCCTCGAAGCGCTTCAGCGCGAGCGCTTCTGGGGGCTCCGTGGCGCCATCGCCTACCTCGACGGGCATCCCGTCGAGAACATGCATCTCATCCGACCAACCTCGCCGTCTCGTGGCGCGACCGCGCGCGACACCGCTCAAGGAGCCTAGACGAATGTACAGACCCCAAGGCGTGCTCTCGTCGATGGTGACCAGCTTCGATGCCAAGGGTCACCTCGACGAGACAGGAATCCGCAGGAACGTCGATTTCCAGGCGAAGGCCGGCATCAAGTCGATCGTGATGCTCGGCGGCACCGGCGAGCCGCTCTCCATGACTCCGGAGGAGCGGAAGCGGACGATGCAGGTGTCCGTCGAGGCCGCCGCAGGCCGTCTCGACGTCGTGATCGGTGCCCTGGTGGGCAATCCCACCGAGGTCGCCCGGGACATCGAGAACGCCGCCGAGGCCGGTGCCAAGGCGTGCATGGTGACGACCACGCCGTTCGTGCGGCCCCACGAGCGGGACGTCCAGCGCTTCCTGACCGAGCTGGCCGACAGCTCGCCGCTTCCGCTGATCGTCTTCAACGTGCCGAGCCGCTCGGGATTCCTGATGTCGGCGAAGCTGGTGTGCGATCTCGCGCGCAACGTCGAGAAGATCGTCGCGATCAAGGAGTCCAGCCGCGACATCGCGCTCTTCTCGGACATCCGCGCGGGCACCAACGCTTCGTTCTCGATGCTGCAGGGCAGCGACGCGCTGTTCCTGCCGTCGCTCGCGCTCGGCGGCAATGGAGGCATCCTCGCGGCGGCCGCTGTGTTTCCCGAGCACTGCCTGGCGATCGAACGCGCCGTGGCCGCAGGGGACCTGCAAACTGCGCGCGCGCGCCACTATGCGCTGATGGAGCTCGTGCACCTGATGTACGAGGCGTCGCACCCCGCGCCGCTGAAGCTCGCGATCGAGCTGCGCGGAATTCCGGCGGGTCGGACGCGCCCCCCGTTCTACGGGCTCACCGACGACCATCAGTCGCGCATCAAGCGCTGCGTGGAGAAGCTGCTGCGTTCCGAGGATCTGGTCGCGACGGCGTAGCGTCGAGCGCCCGCACGTCGAATCGAGATGCGGTCATCGCGCGACCGGCGGGCGTCCTTCGTGACCACCGCGGGCGAAGCGTCCTACATCACGCGGTCCGCACCATCGCGATTCGGGTGGAGATCGTGGCAAGCCGCCGTTGCCACGCGGGCAACTGCAGTACCTCAACTTCATCGGAGAGGCATATGGGCAATCTGATTCGACGGCTGCGGCTCTGGAGCCTGATGGTGACGACGCTGATCATGGCCGCGGCGCCGGTGGTGCCGGCGGCGGCGGCGGAGCCCTGGGATGCGCTGAAGGGACGACGCCTGACCTTCGTCGTCGCGTACGGCCCGGGCGGCTCGACCGACGTCACGACGCGCATCCTCGCCCAGAAGCTGACGGACATGGGGCTCACGGTGGTCGTCATGAACCGGGCGGGAGGCGGCGGTATCGAGGGAACGTTCTGGGTTGCACGACAGGAGCCCGACAGTGGGATCTTCCTCGCGGCGACGCCTACGGCGTTCCATTACCTGCCCAATGCGGAGAAGACCGGCTACACGTGGCAGGACTTCAGCCCGGTGGCGATGTGGAGCAGCGCCGCGTTCGCGTTCGCCGTCAAGGCCGATTCGAAGTACAAGACCTTCGCCGACCTGATCGCCGACGCCAAGGCGCGGCCCAGCCTCGTGTCCGTCGGCTCCACCGGCACCGGTGGGGAGTACCAGTTCCTGGTGGACAGCATCTTCAGGAAGGAAGGGACGAGCATCAATTACATCGGTTTCAAGGGCGGCGGCGACGTGACGACGAGCGTGCTTGGCGGGCACATCGACGTCGGGTACGGAAGCGTTGCCGGCCTGGGCCCGTTGGTGAAGTCCGGACAGCTCCGTTTCCTGGCCCACACTTCCGAGGCGGGCGACGTGCTGTCTGCGTTCCCCGACGTGCCGCACGTGCGCAAGCTGGGCTACGACGAGCAGCAGGCTTCTTCGTACGCGCTCTGGGCGCCGAAGGGGGCGAACGAGGCCATGCGCCGTGCGCTTGCCGCGGCCGTGAGGGTGGCGGCAAGCGACCCGGCCGTGATCGAAGCCAACATGAAGCTCGGCCTTACGATGCAATACCGCGGCGTCGACGAGCTGTATGCGGCGAGCAAGGCCTTCGAGGAGAAGTCGATCGCGGCGTACTCGGCCTGGGCGAAGTCGAAGAAGTAGGGGTGGGCCCAGGGCGACCGGACCAGTTCCGGCGCCCTGGACGCGCATTCTCGACGACAAGGCCGCGAGGCCGGCCCGCGTCCCGAACGGTGCCGGTCTCGGTGCGACGGGCCGGTCGCCCGGGGCTGAGCCTGCCGGCAGCCGGCGCAGCGCCTCCGGAACCCGCCACGCTAGGCCTTGAGGGGCGCGTGGCCGTGCCGCGCTCTGGGTCGCGACGCGCCACTCGTGTGTATCCGCACGCCCGGCGCCAGGGCGGGTGACGGATCCGACTTCGGCCCGCGGTCCCCGCGGCGATCCGCGATAGCCTTGTCGTCGGCGCGCCGCTCGTTTCGGGCGGGCGTCTCGTCCCCGGATACCTTTGACCGCCCGATGCCGGGCCGCAGCTGGGCGACGTCCGGCGACGGCGACCCCGGGCGGGACCGGGGCATGCGGAGGTCCTTGCGGTTCGGCCTCCGCTCCAAACTCCTGAGCGCGCCGCGGTCGAAGCTTGGGCAAACGCTGCGCAAGCCCGCGGCGCGCGCCGCCTCGGATCGCGTCCACGAGAACTCGGAACAGCGTGCCAGGCCGGCGGCCCGTCGGGACAAGCTTCCCGCGCGCTCGCGTTGTTGCTGCACTTGTCTCGCGGGCCCGGCCCAACGCCCCACGGACCGTCGCGGGGACGCCGGTGGGCGTCCGACCGGTTATCTTCCGGGCATACTGACTTGCCGATTCCGCCGCTGCACGGACGCTGGCATGACCTTCGCCCGCACCAAGATCCAGCCGCCGCGCCCCCGCCCCGGGTTCGTCCCGCGCGGCGCCGTGCAGGCGCGGCTCGCGCAGGCGCTGCTCGCGCGGCGCCTCGTGCTGCTGTGCGCGCCCGGCGGCTACGGCAAGACGACGCTGCTCGCCGAGGAGATCGCGCGCATGGGGGCGGGCCACGCGGTCGCCTGGGTGTCCGTCGACGCGGGCGACGACCTGCACCGGCTGCTCGACTGCATGGTCACGGCGCTGGAGCCCTACGACCCGCCGTGGCGCACGGCGCCGGAGGCCCTGATCGCGGCGGCGGCGCGCGGCGCGGCCGACGAGCAGCGGAAGGTCGCGGCGGAGCTCGTCAACACGCTGGACGCGTGCGAGGTGGCGCACGGCGTCGTCGTGTTCGACGACGTGCACCGCGTCGACGACCCGGCGTTCTTCCAGTTCCTCGACGTCGTCGTCGAGCGGCTGTCCCCGCGCTGGACGGTGGCGCTGACCACGCGCGACGAGCCTCCGCTGGCGCTCGCCCGCCTGCGCGCGCGCGACGAGCTCGCCGAGCTGCGCGAGGTGCAGCTGCGCTTCGCGCGCGACGAGGCGCGCCGGCTCGCGGCGGCGGCCGGCGTCGAGGCGTCCGTCGCCGACCGCCTGTTCGAGCGCACGCACGGCTGGCCGGCGGGCATGCGCATCGCGCTCGGCGCCCTGGGCGGCGGCACGCTGGCCGCGCTCGACGAGCGCGCCCTGCGCACCGTCGAGCGGCCGATGTTCGACTTCCTCGTCACCGAGGTCCTGGCGCAGCTTCGCCCGGAGCTCGCGGACTTCCTGCTCGCCACGAGCGTGCTGCCCGAGCTGGAGGCGACGCGCTGCGAAGCGGTGACGGGGACGGCGCACGCGGCGCGCCTGCTCGACGAGATCGAGCGTCTCGGCCTGTTCGTCGACGTGCTGGACGCGCCCGCGCGCACGCTGCGGCTGCACGACCTGTTCCGCGACGCGCTCCTGCAGCGGCTGGAGCTCGACGCGCCGCAGCGGCTCGCGGAGCTCCGCGCGCGGGCCGCGGCGAGCGAGCCGGACCCGGTGCGGCGCATCGGGTTCCTGATCGCGGCCGGGGAGCACGAGCAGGCCGCGCAGCTCGTCTTCGAGCACCTGCCGCTGCGCATGCCGGTGAGCGGTCCCTCCGGCGCGGTGCACGTGCTCGGGCAGTTCCCGGCCGCCTTCCGCGAGCGCTCGCCCGAGCTCCTGTACGTGCGCGGACTGGTCGCCTACCTGCGCTGGGAGTTCGGCGCGATGTTCGAGCTGCAGCAGCGCGCCGAGGCGGGCTTCGCCGCGCGTGACGACGCGGAGCGCCTGGGCATGGCGCGCGCGAGCCGGGTGATGGCGCTGATCGCGCTCGGCCGCATGGACGAGGCCGGGGATCTGCTCGCGACGCTGCGCGGCGAGCGGCTGTCGCTCGCGGGCCGCATCCTGATGCTGAACGCGGAGTCGTGGCTGGCGCTCGACACCGGCCGCGGCTACGAGGTGGCCGGCATCGTCGACGCGATGCTCGACCTGCTGGAGGATGCGGGGCGGCCCGATCTCTGGTACCAGACCACCACGCCCAACCGCTTCCCCGGGCTTCGCGGCATGGGCCCGCCGCTGGCGCGCCACGCGGAGCTGCTGCTGCGCGTGGCGGGCGACGAGCCCACGCCGCTGCGCGCGATCGGGCTGCTGTGCCAGGCGTGGGGTGCGCTCTGGCGGGGGCGGCTCGACGAGGCGCGCTCGCTCGAGGAGCGCGCGAACGCCGACGCCGACTGGGTGGGCCACACGGGAGCGGTGCGCGGCCACCTGCTGGCGCTGGGTGCGTTCCGCCACGCGATCCTCGGTGACGCCGCGGTCGCCGTCGACCTCGCGCGGCGCCGCGTCGGCGAGCTCCTCGGCGGCTACCGCGAGTGGGGACGCTACGTCCTCTGGTTCTTCGCCGGGCGCGTCGCCGGCAGCTGCGGCGACGCGCCGCTGCTGCGCGAGGCGCTGCGCGAGATCGACGTCGCCCGCTCGCGCCTCGGCACCGCCGGCCTGCCCGAGCGGACGCGGATGGTGGAACCGCTCGCCGCGCAGCTCGCGTGGCTCGACGGACGCACCGGCGAGGCCATCGCCCGCTGGCAGGATGCGCTGTCGCACGAGCAGGCGATCGACGTGCTCGGCCAGGCCTCGGAGGTTCGGCTGCGTCTCGCGCGCGCCCTGGCGCGCGACCAGCGGGCGGGCGATGCGGAAGCGCTGCTGCGCGAGACCGTGGCGCGCGCGCGGGAGGACGAGGGACCCGGCGGCGCCCTGCTGGCACCGGATGCGTTGCGCGAGCTGTGCGAAGCGCCGGGCGTCGACGCGGGCCTGCGCGCACAGCTGCGGGCGTGGTGCGGCTGTCTCGACGCGGCCTGCCGCACGCAGTGCGCGCGGGACGACGCGACGCCGGCGGGCGACGCGAAGGAACGGCCGGCACCCGCCGTAGCGCTGTCGCCGCGCGAAGTGGAGGTGCTCGCCCGCATCGCGGCGGGTGACGGCAACAAGCAGATCGCGCGCTCGCTCGACCTCAGCCTGCACACCGTCAAGCGCCACGTGGCCAACATTCTCGCCAAGCTCGACGTCGCCTCGCGCGGCCAGGCCGCGCACTGGTACCGCACGCACGGCAGCTGACCGGCCGGCGCGCCGCGCCGGCGGCGTGGCTCTCCGGATGGCTCCACGGCGCGGCGCGGGGTGGCTCCCCCGGGCGATGCGGCGCACGCGCCGGATCGCGACACTTCGCTCCGATGCCGGCCGTGCGCCGGCGCCACCCCCCGGAGCCGACGGTGCCCCACGTCCTCGAAGTCCCCCGCGACGGCTGCGCGATCCCGTGCGCCGGGCGCGCCGCCTGCGCGGGCACCGCGGCGGCCGCGGCGCCGTCGCCGCAGACCGCAGCGCACGGATGCCCGGTGGCCCCGCCGGCGACGGCGGTGCCGGAGGGTTCGCGATGAGCCGGCCGACGATCGTGGTGTTCGGTGCCACCGGCCGGGCGGGGAGCGCGCTCGTCCGGGCGGCGCTCGCCGATCCGCAGCGCCGCTTCCACGTGCGCGCCGCGACCCGCCAGCCGTCCGGGGAGGCCGCGGGTGCGCTGGCCCGCGCCGGCGCCGAGGTCGTGCACGCCGACCTCGACGCCGCTGCCACGGTCGTGCGCGCGATGCAGGGCGCGCACGGCGCCTACTGCACGGCCGCGTACTGGGAGCACCGCACGCCCGAGCGGACGCTCGCGCAAGCGCACACGCTGGCGTGGGCGGCCGCGCGTGCCGGCGTCGCGCACGTCGTCTGGTCCACCGCCGAGGACACGCGCGAGTTCGCGCCGCCGGGCACGACGATGCCCGTGCTGCACGGCCGCTACGCGGTGCCGGCGTTCGACGCGCTGGGCGAGGCCAATCACGCCTTCGTCGAGCCCGCCGTCCCGACGACGCTGCTGTACCCGGCGCTGGCCTGGGAGGACCTCGTGCGGCTGGGGTTGCGGCGCGGGCCGGCGGGTGCGCACACGCTGCTGCTTCCGTTCGGCGCGTCGCGCTTCGCCGGCATCGCGGGCGACGACATCGGCGCCTGCACGCTCGCGATCTTCGCCGCCGGCGACGACGCGATCGGCAAGGCGATCGGCATCGCCGGCGAACACCTGACCGGGCGGCAGATGGCGGACCAGCTCGCCCTCGCGCTGCGCGCGCCGGTCGCGCACGCGCCCGCCACGCGCGCGGCCTGCGCGCAGCTCGACCTGCCCGGCGCCGACGAGATCGCGAACCTGTTCCAGTTCCAGCACGACTTCGAGCACGCGTACCTGCGCGCGCGCAGCCTCGCCTGCGCGCGCGAGCTGCACCCGGGCCTGATGAGCTTCGCCGCGTGGCTCGCGCGCCGCCGGCGTGCGCTGCCGCGCGCGACGCGGGAGGCGTTCGCATGAAGCCGCGCACGCTCGACGTCCTCGTGTTCGCGGCCGCGGCCGCGCTCGCCGCGCACGCGCTGCTCGAAGGGGGCGCGCCGGCGGAGGCCGCGCTGCTCGCTCCGCCGTTGCCCGAGCTTCTCTCGGCGACGGGGCTGCACGAGCCGGGCACCACGCGCCCGCGCCCCGATCACCTCGCATTCGCGCCGCAGTACCCGCTGTGGTCCGACGGCGCCGCGAAGCGCCGCTGGATCCACCTCCCGCCGGGAACGTCGATCGACGCGAGCGACCCGGACGCGTGGTCGTTCCCGCCGGGCACGCGGCTGTGGAAGGAGTTCGCGCACGGCCGCGCGGTGGAGACGCGCTACATCGAGCGGTTGGCGGACGGAACGTGGCGCTTCGCCACCTACGTGTGGGACGAGGACGGGCGCGAGGCGCGCCTCGCGCCCGAGGACGGCGCCGTGGTCGTGCGGGCGGACGTGCCGGGCGGCCGCTACGTGGTGCCGTCGCGGCAGGACTGCCTCGCCTGCCACGAGGGCCCGTCCGTCCCCGTCCTCGGGTTCTCGGCCCTGCAGCTCTCGCCGGACCGCGACGGCCTCGCGCCGCACGCCGAGGCGCGCGAGGACGCGCACGTCGGCCTCGCGGAAATGGCTGCGCGCGGCCTCGTGCGCGGCCTTCCGGCGGCGCTGCTCGACGTCCCGCCGCGCGTGGCCGGACGCACACCGGTCGAGCGCGCGGCGCTCGGCTACCTGCACGCGAACTGCGGCCACTGCCACAACGCGGGCGGCGCGCTCGACGGCATCGACCTCGCGCTCGCGCAGGACGCACGCGATCCGCAGCGCAGCGCGGCGCGCACGCTGCGCTCGCTGCTCGGCCACGACAGCCGCTTCCGCCCGCACGGCGCGGCGGCCACGCAACGCATCGCCTCCGACGGCGGTCCGTCGGTGCTCGCGCTGCGCATGCGCACCGACAACCCGCTCGCGCGGATGCCCCCGCTCGGGGTTGCGATCGCCGACGACGAGGGCATTGCCCTCGTCGAGCGATGGATCCACCACGACCTGCAACGACCCTCGGAGACCCAGCGATGAACCGTTCGAACCTCAAGGCCGCGGCATTCGCCGCGGCTGCCGCCGCGCTGCCCTGCCTCTGGCAGGCCGGCGCCACCCCCGCGCTCGCGCAGGAGCCGGCGGCGAAGCCCGCCGCGCAGGCCGCGAAGGTCGAGCGCGGCCGCTACATCGTGTCCACCTCGGGCTGCCACGACTGCCACACGCCGTGGATCGTCGGGCCGAAGGGACCGGAGCCCGACATGACGCGCGCGCTGTCCGGCCACCCCGAGTCGATGACGCTGCCGCCGCCGCCGAAGGCGGACGGTCCGTGGGTCGTGACCGCCGCGGCCACCAACACCGCGTGGGCGGGGCCGTGGGGGATCAGCTTCACCGCCAACCTCACGCCCGACCCGGAGACCGGGCTGGGCAAGTGGACCGAGCGCAACTTCCGGGAGACGATCCGCTCCGGCCGTCACATGGGCCGCGGCCGCCCCGTGCTGCCGCCGATGCCGGTGCAGGTGTACCGCAACTGGACCGACGCCGACTTCGAGGCGGTGTACGCCTACCTGCAGTCGATTCCCGCGATCCGCAACCGCGTGCCCGAGCCGCTGCCTCCGGCGGCGCCGGTGGCCGCGTCGCGCTAGCGAGCTTCGCCGCTGCCGGGCGGCGCGCTCCGCCCGGCAGCGTACGCGCCGCGCCCGCGGCGCTTCGCCGCCGGCCGCGTGCCCGGTGCTACAGTGCGATGGCGCCACGGCCCGCGCACCGATCCTGCGACGCGCCGCGGACGGGGGGACCTCATGCGCTGCCTGCCTCGTCGCCTGCCATCGCGCCGCGGTTGCCTCGCGCGCGGCGCGTTCGCAGTGCTGACGCTCGCCTTCGCGGCCGCGGCCGCGGGCGCCGGCGATCCCGCGAAGGTCCTGCGCGTCGCGTTCCCCGACGTGAGCGGGCTCGATCCGCAGCAGATCTCGGACCTGTACTCCGTCCGCATCGCCCAGCAGATCTTCGAGTCGCTCTACGAGTTCGACTATCTCGCCGAGCCCGCGCGGGTCGTGCCGAACACCGCCGAGGACCTGCCGCGCATCGACGACGACGGCAGGCGCTGGACGATCCGCGTGAAGCGCGGCATCCGCTTCACCGACGATCCCGCGTTCGGCGGCCGGCCGCGCGAGCTCGTCGCCGAGGACTACGTCTACTCGATCAAGCGCTCGCTCGATCCGGCGCTGCGCACGGGCGGCGACGCGGCGCTCACCGACCTCATCGTGGGCGCGCGCGCCGTGGTGGACGCGGCGCGCCGTCCCGGCGGCCGCTTCGACTACGACGCGCCGATCGAGGGGCTGCGCGCGCTCGACCGCCACACCCTCGCGATCCGCCTGGTCGCGCCCGACTACACGCTGCTCGAGCGCCTCGCGGCGTGGCGCTCGCTCGCGGTCGCGCGCGAGGTGATCGAGGCCCGCGGCGCCGACACGTCGGTCGCGCCGGTCGGCACCGGCCCGTTCCGGTTGCTGCAGTGGAAGCGCGGGTCGCAGATCGTGCTCGAGGCCAACCCCGGCTACCGGCCGCTCGCCTTTCCCGCCGTCGCGCCGCGGTACGCCGCGCTCGCGGCCGAGATGAAGGGGGTGCGGCTGCCCGCCCTCGGTCGCATCGAGATCGCGATCATCGAGGAGCAGGTGCCGGAGCTCCTCGAGTTCGAGCGCGGCCGGCTCGACTACGCCCTGCTCGGCGGCGCGGCGGCGCGCCGGCTGCTCGACGGCGGCCGGCTGCGGTCCGAGGCCGCGCAGCGCGGCATCCGCCACGTCCGCTACGTGGTGCCGGCGCTGCTCTACACGTACTTCAACCTCGACGACCCGGTGGTCGGCGGGGACGCGCCCGAGCGCATCGCGCTGCGGCGCGCCATCGGCCTCGGATTCGACGTCCCCGAGGCGATCCGCGTGATCGACGGCGGCGACGGCGTGCCGGCCTCGCAGCTGCTGCCGCCGGGCGTCGACGGCCACGATCCGCGCGCCGGGGCGAAGGCCCTGCACGACCCGGCGGCCGCGCGCGCATTGCTCGACCGCTTCGGCTATCGCGACCGCGACGGCGACGGGTTCCGCGAGCGTCCCGACGGCAGCCCGCTCGCGCTCGTGACCGCGTCGACGCCCGACTCGATCGCGCGGCAGAACGACGAGCTGTGGGTGAAGAGCATGAAGGCGATCGGCCTGCGCGTGAGCCCGCGGTCGGCGCCGTTCGCCGACCTCCTCAAGCAGGCCGCCGCCGGCCAGTTGCAGATGTTCGACCTCGGCTACCGCTCGCCGAGCCCCTCCGGTTACGCGATCCTCGCGACGCTGTGGGGCCGCTCGCCACCGGACACGAACCACTCGCGCTTTCGCAATGCCGACTACGACGCGGCCTACGAGGCGTTCCTGCGCACGCCGCCCGGCGCGCAGCGCGACGCGATCGCGCGGCGCATGTCGGCGATCGTGTCCGCGTATGCGCCCATCGCGTACCGCTCGTACCCGGTGGGGCACGCGTTCGCGCAACCGTGGGTCAAGGGCTTCCATCCGACCACGTTCGGCACCACGTGGAAGTACCTGGACATCGACGTCGCGCGGCAGCGCACCGCGCGCCGGTGAAGGCGCGGGTGCCTGCGCGAAGTCGGGCGTGAACGGCGGGTGCGCGCGCGCCACGCCGTTCCTCGCGGAGCACCCCTCGGGCGCCGGGCTCCTGAGCGCGATGCCTCGAGAGGTCGCGACGGTTGGCGAACCCCGGGGTCCGTGCGACGTGCGTGCTCGTCGTTACCGGGGAAGCGGGGCTGGTGACGATGCCGGCCAGCGATCGGCGCGGCGTCGAAAGACGCCGGGTCCCCGTCTTCGAGGGGACGGCGACGGGGGAGGATCGACCGCTGGACTCCTCCTTCGTGGAACGACGACGGAAGCGGTCGGCAGGCTGCGCGTGCCGGCGCGACGCCGGGTTCCTGCATGGCGAATGACCACGAGCGGGCCCGCTCGCACGGGCGCGACGACGCGATGGGTGCTGCTCCCGTCGTCGTCCCGCGAAAGCGTGGGCCCGCCGTCGTTCTGCGCCTTTCTCCTTCGCGCGTGCGGCGAGGCCGTGACGCGCGCCTGCCCGGCGCGTCGGCCGTCACGCCGGGCTGCCCTCGTCGACGTGCGGGAGGATCGCGGTCACGTGCGTGCGCGGTCAGACGTCGCGGCTCCACGCGCCGGTGGCGACCTGATTCAGGTAGCCCCGGCTGACGCCGATGTCCTTGAGCTCGCGATCGTTCATCTGCGCGAGCGTGGCGCGGTCGCTCGCCGTCTTCGCGCGCAGCGCGAGCCACGCGTCGAGGTCGTGCGCGATGCGCGCGAGACCCGCGGCCGCGGCGCGCAGCGCGTGGGCGAGGGTGAGCAGCGTGGCGGGTCCGGCGCGTGTGGCGAGGGTTTGCATGTCGTTGCTCCGTGGCTGTCGTTCGGTTCGTCTTGTCGTATCCGCCGGGACGATCAGGCCTCCGGCGTGCTGCCTTGCGCGGTCCCCGCGGCGTGCGCGTCCAGCACGCGCTCGATCACCTCGGGCAGCGCGAGGAAGAGCTCGGCGCGGTCGCGCACCACGATCGTCGGCAGGCGGTAGACCGGGCCGTTCGCCGTCACCTCGCCGGTGAACTCGGCCGCGATGGCCGGCGGCGGACGTCCGCTCGCGGCTTCGACCTGCACGGCGGCGAGCACGCCGGCGGTGAGCGCGACCGCGGCGGCGCCGGCGAGGGCGCGCGGCAGGACGTCAAGGCGGAAAGTCGGGTTCATCGTGCTCTCCTCGTGCAGGTTCGTTGCACGCTGGTCAGATTAGTGATCCAATGAGCAGCACGGAAGCGATATCTTTTGACCGATTTGGTCGTTTTTGCTTACCAAGGGTCTCCTGCCGTCCTCGTCTCCTCGATGTCACGGCTTCCACTCAACACGCTGGCCGCCTTCCGCACGGTCGCGGAGCTGCAGAACCTCCGCGCGGCCGCGGACAAGCTGCACCTCACGCACAGCGCGGTCAGCCAGCAGATCCGCGGCCTCGAGGAGCATCTCGGCTTCGCGCTGTTCGATCGCCGCGGCCGCCGGGTCGTGCTGAATCCGGCCGGCGAAGCGTTGCTGCGCAGCGTGCAGGGCGCGCTCGAGCGGCTGGACGAGGGCGTTGCGGCCGCGCGCGCGGCGTCCGCGGGCGACGCGCAGCAACTTCGCGTCAGCGTGCTGCCGTCGTTCGCCCATCGCTGGCTGCTGCCGCGCATCGCGCGCTGGCGGGCGCGCCATCCGGAGCTGATGCTCGACATCGACGCGACGCTGCGCCCTGTCGACCTGCTGCGCGAGGGCTTTCACGCTGCGGTGCGCGAAGGGCGCGGGCCGTGGCCCGGCCTCGCGTCCGAGCGCCTGTTCGATCACCGGAAGATCGTCGTCGGCTCGCCGGCCGCCGCGGGCCGGCTCGCGGGCGCGCCGATCGAGGCATTCGCGCGCGAGCCGCTGCTCGGCGAGGACGCGATGTGGAAGGACTGGTTCGCCGCCGCCGGGCTGGGCCTCGAGGTGCGGCCGGTCGCCGTGTTCAACGACGCGGGGCTGATGCTCCAGGCGGCCGAGCAGGACTTCGGCATCGCGGTGTCGCGCGAGCTGCTGGCCGCCGACGCGCTCGTCGCCGGACGCCTCGTCAGGCTGTCGCCGGTGGCGATCTCGCATCCGGACGTGCGTCCCTACCACTTCGTGTTCCCGCCGCACCTCGCGCAGTGGCCGCCCCTCGTCTCGTTCAAGCAGTGGCTGCACGACGAGCTCGAACGCTTGCGCGCGGCGATCGCCGTGCTCGCGGACAGGCCGGCGACGGGCGGCGGGACACCCGGCCGGCGCGCGCGCGGCGCCAGGGCGCCGGCCGCGAAGGGTCGTGGCGCCGGCGCGGCTCCCTAGTTCGCGATGCGGGCGCGCGCATTGCGCGGCCGCACGGCGATCGTGACCATGCGCGCCGCCGCGCATGCGGCGCGACGATCGCTGCGAGTGCGGCGCGGCGCGCGAGGCGCGACGCCGCGCGCGTTCACGGCGGCGTGACGATGTCGACCTGGATCTGGCACAAGAGCAGCGTGCCGTGGATCCCGTCGTTGACGCCGCCGTCCAGGAACAGGCCGAACCGGTACGTCTTGTCCGGCGCGAGGGCGAGCGGCGGCGCGAGCACGGTGGCGCTGGCGATGCTGCCGGGGTTCGCGGTGGCCGACGACGGGAACTGGTCGACCATCCAGTTGCCGACGTGGCCCCACGTCGTGCCGCCGTCGGTGGAGTACCGCCAGTAGCCGCGCGACACGACCGGGAGCTGGGCCGGATACGCGTGGTAGGTCGCCGTGAAGCGCGCCGAGCGGGCGAAGCCGCCGGTCGCGAAGTCGCCCGTCGCGCACGCGAGCAGCCCGGGCGGGGTGTTCTCGTTCGGAAGCACGAAGTTCTGCAGCTGCGCCTGGTTGTGCAGCGCCTCCGGCGCCAGCGCCCTGCCGAGGCGGTTCATGAAGAGCGCCATCTGCGCGCGCGTGACCGTCAGCGTGGGGCAGTACTGCGTCGCCGAGCAACCGGAGGTGACGCCGCGGTTCTTCAGCCAGATCGTGGCCTGGCAGAACGACTCGTCGGCGGCGACGTCGGAGAACCCGGCGCACGGGTCCGTCGGCGCGACGGCGGCGAAATCCAGCCGCACGTTGTCGTAGTAGCCCGTGATGGGCTGACTGAACGAGTTGCCCGCCGCGAGTCCGAAGCGCGTGGCGGTTGCGCCCGAGAAGTCCGGCTGGTCGGGACCGGGACCGTCGAGCTTGACGAACGACGCCGCATCGAACGTGCCGTTGAACACGCGCGTCGTCCACGTGGCCGGCGTCCCGGTGTCGCCGAGGGCCCGGCGATAGAAGGTCCCGCCCTGCTCGACGAGCAGCTCGACCGCCTGGAGGCCGGGGCTTCCCAGCAGGACGTCCACCGTGAGCGTGAACGCCGTTCCCGCGAGCGCGACGCTGGCCACGTAATCCGACTTGAGGCCGTAGCCGTAGGCCGTGCCCGACGGGGTGCTGGTGGTCAACGTCAGGCGCGCGCCGGGATTCCCGCCGCTGGCCTCGCGGGACGCGGTCGCGCTCGTCCCGTGGGATCCGAAGGTCCAGGACGAGAAGTCGCCGTCGTTGACGACCACTGTGCCGTGCGCCACGCCTGCCGCGAGCGCGACCAGGCATGCAACGGTTGCGATCCATCGCGTCATCGGGTCCCCCTCGATCGGGAAGTCGGGCCAGGCTGCGGCGACGTTAGCACGGGCGACGCGGCTCGTCCTCGCATGAACATGGGATGGCCGCCGGGCGGGCCTGCCGGCCTGGTCCGGCGCGGGCTGTTACCGGCACCGGCCATCCAACGGTCCCACGCCGGCCGCGCGTCCGTGGTCAAATCGCGCGATGCGGGAGGACGGTCGAGCGTCGGGCGAGCGGACGTACCTGGACGTCGGGGCAGGCGACCCCGAGGCGCCCGCGAACGCCATCCCCAACGTCCTCGCCAACCTCGTCGAGACGGAGACGTGGCGCAACTCGGCCACGGTGATCGTCGCGCTGCTGATGACCGGGTTGGGCTGGTGGGCCTACCACGGCGTGCGCGACGCGATGGCGCGCACCCAGGCCGCCGGCCTCGATGCCATCCTGGGCACGGTGGTGCGCGGGATCGACGTCTGGGTGAACGAATACCGGCTCGAGGTGACGCGCATCGCCGGCCATCCTGCCGTCGCCGAGCGCGCGGTGCGGCTCGCGGTCGCGGCGCGTACGAGCGTGCCGGCGGCGTGCGGCATGCACGAGGACGACGAACTGCGCGAGGCGGTGCCGAGGCTCGCGCAGTCCGCCGACATCGTCGCGTTCGCCGTCCTCGACCGCGAGGGCCGGCTCCTCGCGACGAATCTGCCGACGCCCTGCGGCGAGCGCATCCGCGCTCCCGAGTTCCGTCAGCGGCTCGACCGCGCGCTCGACGGCGCGCAGCAGTTCGTCGCGCCGCGCCCCGACCCGCAGCTCGTCTACGAGTCGGCGCGCAACGGCGGGCGGCGTCCGCTCGCCTGGGAGCTGGCGCCGGTGCGCGGGACCGATGGCTCCGTGGTCGCCGTGCTCGGCCTCGGCGTGCTCGCCGACCGCGAGTTCGCGCGCCTGTTCGCCTCGGCGCGTGCCGGCGGCACGACCGAGGCGTACGCGTTCGGCGAGGACGCCGTGCTGGTGACGTCGACGAACTTCGCGAACGACCTCGTGGAAACCGGCGTCTATCGCAGCCCCACCGGCTCGGCCGTGTTCGTCGTGCCGGTCCGCGATCCGGGCGGCGATCTCACGACCGGGCATCGGCCGCGCCTCGAGCCCGCAGCGCGGCCGCTCACGCAGGCCGCGGCGCTGGCGATCGCCGCGAAGTCCAAGGCCGAGAGCGACCAGCGCGGCACGATCCTCGAGCCGTATCGCAGCTACACGGGCCGCGAAGTGCTGGGCGCCTGGCGCTGGCTGCCGGCCTACGACCTCGGCGTCGTCGCCGAGCGCGGCGTCGACGAGGCCTTCGCGGCGCTGCGCTACCTGCGCATCGCGTTCGCCGTCATCGGCGGGTTCATCCTCATCTCGATCGTCGCCGCCGTCTGGTCGGGCACGTCGATCGCCCGGCTGCAGCGCCAGTTCGGCCGCCTGCAGCGCCTCGGCGCCTACACGCTGGAGCGCGAGATCAGCGAGGGCGGCATGGCGAAGATCTACCTGGCGCGCCACTCGCTGCTCAAGCGCCCCACGGCCGTCAAGGTGCTGAAGAAGACGATCGGCTCGGACGAGTTCGTGCACCGCTTCGAGCGCGAGGTGCAGCTCGCGAGCCAGCTGCGCCACCCGAACACCGTGCAGATCTACGACTTCGGCCGCACGCGCGACGGCCAGCCCTACTACGTGATGGAGTACCTGAACGGCGTGACGCTGACCGAGCTGGTCAACGACGCCGGGCCGGTGCCGCCGGGCCGCACGATCCACATCCTGCGGCAGGTCGCGGCGGCCCTGCGGGAGGCCCACCTGCTCGGCCTCGTGCACCGCGACGTCAAGCCGGACAACATCATGCTGTGCCGGCGCGGCGAGGACGACTTCATCAAGCTGCTCGACTTCGGGCTGGTCAAGGACATCGAGAGCGAGCAGACGCGCGACGTGACCAAGCAGATGCGCATCCTCGGCACGCCGCGCTACATGTCGCCGGAACGCATCCGCAACCCGGCGGACGTCGACGCGCGCTCCGACCTCTACGCGCTGGGCGCCGTCGGCTACTTCCTGCTGACCGGTCGGCACCTCTTCGACAGCGACGACAGTGCGGACGTCGGGCAGCAGGTGCTGCACGCGCCGGCGCCCCGGGTCTGCGCATCGGCGCCCGCGGTGCCGGAGGCGCTCGACGCCCTGATCGCGGCCTGCCTCGAGAAGGAGCCGGCGCGACGGCCGCCGTCGGCGCAGGCGTTCATCGAGGCGCTCGACCGCATCGCCGGCCCGCTCGCGTGGACGCAGCGCGACGCGACGGCGTGGTGGGAGGACTACGAGGCGCGGCGCAAGGCGGCGGCCGCAACGCCGCCAGCGACGCAGGCGGCGGCCCGCGAGAAGAGCGGCACGGCGGCCTGACGCGGGGCGCAGGCCGCCGCCCCGGCGTCAGGCCTTCGGCTTCTTCGGCTGCTTGGGCTTCTTGGGTTCCTTGCGCTGGCGGTCGCGATTTCCCATCGATGGCTCCTTCGTCGTGCGCGGCGCCGGGACGGGCCGCATGGCGGGCGACATGGTGCGCCGACGCCGCGCGCCGCGCAAGACGCGCACACGCGTCGCAGCCTCATCGCGCGCCCGCGCGCTCGAGGATCTCCACCATGCGCCGGTGGCCGCGCGCCTTCGCGAGCGCCAGCGGCGTACGGCCGCCGCGGTCGGCGAGATCGACGTTCGCGCCGGCGGCGACCAGCGCCTGCAGCGTCGCCACGTGCGCCGGCCCGCCGTCGCCGAGCACGATCGACTCGATCAGCGCGGTCCAGCCGAGGTTGTTCACGTGGTCGAGCGGCGCGCCGGCGCGGATCAGGCGCCGCACGACGTCCGCGTGCCCGAGGTGCGCCGCGGCGATCAGCGCGGTGCCGTCGTAGCGGCTCGTGACGTTGCGCGGGCTGCAGCCCAGCGCGAGGCCGGCCTCGAGCGCGGGCAGGTCGTTGGCGACGGCGGCGATGGTCACGACGTCGTAGCGGTCGCCTTCGAGCGCGTCGGGATCCGCCCCGGCCGCGACCAGGGCGCGCATGGCGTCGACGTGCCCGCCGAACGCGGCGACGTGCAGCGGCGTGCGGCCGTGGCCGTCGCGCGCGTCGACGCGCTCGCCCGCGGCGGCGAGCTGCGCGATCAGCTTCGCGTCGCCGCGCGCAGCGGCTGCGAAGAGCCCCCGATAGGCGGCGACCTCGGCGCGGTCGGGTGCGCGCTGCGCCGAGGCGCCGGGCGCG
The DNA here is from genome assembly GCA_016861105.1 of Betaproteobacteria bacterium. GTDB lineage: Bacteria > Pseudomonadota > Gammaproteobacteria > Burkholderiales > Casimicrobiaceae > VBCG01. Next base: position 91,718 of record BOKS01000007.1, read on the forward strand.
GTCACGGACAGCGCGAGCGCGGCGAGCACTGCCAGCAGCGCGCGGGCGGGTGTCGAGGCGACCCGCCTGCGGCGCGGCCGCGAATCGCGTACCATCGATCGATGCGGGCCCGCGAGCGGCCCGCCGACCTGCGCAGGATCCGCGTCGTGTCCGCTCCCGATCGCTGGGCGTTTCCGCCCGAGCTGCAGCCGCGGCCCGAGGACGTCGCGTTCGACCTCGCCGGCGCGCTGGATGCCATCGTGACGGTGCATGCGGAGATTCCGGACGACGCGTTCACCGCCGGCATCCTGGGCACCGAGCGGATGGGAAGCGGCGTGGCGATCCGCGACGACGGCCTGATCCTCACGATCGGCTACCTCGTCACCGAGGCCGACACCCTGTGGCTCACCGACAACCGCGGGCGCGTGGTGCCGGGCCACCCGCTGGCCGTCGATTTTGCAACGGGCTTCGCCCTGGTACAACCGCTGGACCGGCTGCAGGCGAAGCCGCTGCCGCGCGGCCCGGCCGCGGGGCTGCTGCCGGGCGACGCGGTCTACGTGCTCGGCCGCGGCGGGATCGGGCACACACTGGCGGGCGAGGTCTACGCGAAGCGCGAGTTCGCCGGCTACTGGGAGTACCTGCTCGACGAGGCGATCTTCACCACGCCGATGCATCCGGAGTGGAGCGGCGCGGCGCTGCTCGACGACCGGGGTCGGCTGTGCGGCATCGGCTCGCTGTTCCTGCAGGAGCAGTCCGGCGACGAGCAGGTCCGCGGCAACATGTTCGTGCCCATCGACCTGCTCGCGCCGATCGAGGAGGACCTCGCGCGCCTCGGCCGCGCGCGGCGCCCGCCGCGGCCGTGGCTCGGTCTCTACATCGCCGAAGCCGACGGGCGGCTGGTCGTGCAGGGGCTGGTCAAGAACGGCCCGGCGTTCGCTGCCGGCGTGCGCCTCGGGGATGCGATCGTCGAGGTCGCGGGGCGCAAGGTCGGCCGTCTCGCCGACTGCTATCGCATGATCTGGGCCCAGGGCCCGGCGGGCGCGCACGTGCCGCTCGGCGTCGCGCGCGGCGGTGCGACGCTCGAGGTGTCGGTGGCGTCCGGCAACCGCGAGGACTACCTCCGCAAGCCCTCGCTGCAGTGAGGCGGCGCCCGCCCGCGGCCCGCTGCGCGCGAACCTGCCGTCCGGCGCGCGGCCGCGGAGTTCGGCTACCCGGCACCGGCGGCCAGGCGGCCGCGCTGCTTCGCCGCGACGTAGGACGCGTGCGGCAGGTGCAGCAGGTCGGCGATCTTGCGGATGACGTGCATCTCGTGCGCGGACACGGACGCGTCGGCCCAGGCGACGCGCCACATCAGCTCGACGATGCGCTCCTTGCGCGCGACGTCGTAGTGCCGGTTGATCAGCGACGTGAACTGGTAGTAGCCGACGGCCTCGCGCACCTCGTCCTCGGCCATCGCGACCAGCGCCTGCGCCTCGTCGTCGGCGAGCCCGAACTTGTCGGTGACGGCCCGCAGCACGGTCGCGCGCTCGTCCTGGTCCACGCCGTCGAGGCGCATCACCTCGACCAGCAGCGCGGCCGTCGCGAGCTCGAGCTGGCGCTCCTCGCCCATCCCGACGACGGGCGAGGCGAGCTGCTGGTCGAAGAAGCGGCGGATGGAGTCGAGCATGGACGAAGTCGACGGTGCGCGCGCCCGCCGGCGAGCGGGACGGGACGCCTGCGCGAAGGCCGAGGAGTGTAGACCAGCCGGCGTCCGTCGAGTTTCGTCGCCGCGGGAACTGCGCCCGCCGGCGGCGGGATGCTCGCGCGGGGGCGCGGTTGCACCTATCCTTGGCGCTTTGCGACCGGAGGCGCGCCGATGGCTCCGAAGGTGGACGAACGCATCCTGCGGCTGTTCGACGAGTACACGCACGCGCCGCAGTCGCGGCGGGTGTTCCTCGAGCGGCTGACCTCACTGGCGGGGGGCACGGCGGCCGCCGCGGCGGTGCTGGCGCTGCTCGACAGCGACTACGCGCACGCCGCGGTCGCGGCGGACGACGCCCGCATCGTCGCGTCGCGCGTGTCCTATCCTGCGCCCGGCGGCACGATCGGCGGCTATCTCGTGCTGCCGAAGGATGCGCCGCCGCGCCGCGGCGGCGTCGTCGTCGTGCACGAGAACCGCGGGCTCACGCCGCACATCGAGGACGTCGCGCGGCGCACGGCGCTCGCCGGGTTCAACGCGCTCGCCGTCGACCTGCTGGCGCCGCACGGGGGAACGCCGCCGGACGAGGACAAGGGGCGCGAGCTCTTCGCGGCGAAGGTCGACCGCGGCCGCGCCTGGCAGGACGTCGCGCCGGCGGTCTCGCTGCTCGCCGCGCGCGACGAGGGCAACGGCAAGGTCGGCGCGATGGGCTTCTGCTTCGGCGGCGGCGTGGTGAACGACCTCGCCGTGAACGTGCCCGCGCTCGCCGCGGGCGTCGTGTTCTACGGCCGCGCGCCCAGTCCCGCCGATGCCGCGCGCATCCGCGCCGCGATGCTGCTGCACTACGCGGGCAACGACCCCGGCATCAACGCCGGCATGGCCGGCTACGAGGCCGCGCTGAAGGCTGCGGGCGTGCGCCACGAGCAGCACGTCTACGCCGGCGCGCAGCACGCGTTCCACAACGACACCAGCGCCGCGCGCTACGACAAGGCCGCCGCCGAGCTGGCGTGGTCGCGGACCGTGGCCTTCCTGCGCCGCGAGCTCGCCTGAGATTCGGGAGTTCGGGGTCAGGGACGGGAATTCGGGATCAGAGACATAGGCGGCTCCGACCCAGAGCCGTCTCTGACCCCGAATTCCCGAAGATGACGGCTCTGACCCCGTAGTGCGTCGGGTCAGAGACGGCGCCGACCCGCGGCCGCTCAGGCGGCCATCTCGACGAAGCGCTTGAAGATGTCGCTCTCGGTGATGATGCCGACGACCTCGCCGTTCTCGACGACCGGCAGGCCGCCGATGCGCAGCTCGAGCATCGTGCGCGCCACCTGCTGCAGCGTCATGTCGGGCGTGGCGGTGACGACGTTGTGCGTCATGATGTCGGCGAGCTCCACGTGCGCGCCCGCGAAGCGCGTCGCGGCGATCAGCAGGTCGCGCTCGACGACGATCCCCGCGAGCTTTGCCTGCGCGTCGAGCACCGGCAGGCGGCGCAACCGCTTCTCCTGCATGCGGGCGAGGGCCTGGTGCAGGTCGGCATCCTGGCGGATCGTCACTGCCGGGGACGACATGCGCGAGCGGACGAGCATCGCAATCCTCCTTCGTGCGGCCGTGCGGGTGCGGCCTCGTGTCGATGCGTCGGATTATGGAATCGGCGCCGGCGCGCGGGGCGGAAGCCCGCGCCTTCGTTGACTGGACACAACGTTTTCCGGCGCGCCCGCCCGTCGTTGCCGGAATTGCCGGGAGATGCGCGGACGCGCTTGACGCGCGTCAAGCGCGCGGCGCACCGCAGTTGCGCGGCGCGGGCGTTCTGCTAGCATGAACAAGAATCATTCTTGTTCATGGCGCCCATGCGGAGCTGCAGCCTTCCCGCCGTCGACGACGTTCCCGCGTCGCCGGGCCGCACCTACGCGCTGGTGGGCGCCCCCAACGTCGGCAAGTCGGTGGTCTTCCACCGCCTGACCGGCGCGTACGTCAACGTCTCGAACTACCCGGGGACGACGGTCGAGGTGGCGCGCGCCCCCGTGCGCTTCGCCGGCGGCGCGACGCTGCTCGACACGCCAGGCGCGCTCGCGTTCCCGTCGCGCAGCGACGACGAGCGCGCGGCGATGCGCGCGCTGCTGCACGAGGACCTGCGCGCGATCGTGCAGGTGGCGGACGCCAAGCACCTGCGCCGCAGCCTGGCGATCACGCTCGCGCTCGCCGAGACCGGCCTGCCGATGGTGCTCGCGCTCAACATGAGCGACGAGGCGGACGCGCGCGGGATGACGATCGACGGACCGCGCCTCGCGCAGGCGCTCGGCGTCGAGGTCGTGCGCACGGTGGCGACGACCGGGGAGGGCCTGCGCGCGCTGGCGCAGGCGACGACTCGTGCGCGCTCGGCGTCGGCGCAGGTCGCCTATCCGGCGGGCGTGGAACGGCTGATCGCGGACACCGCGCAGCGCCTCGCGGAGCGCCTGCCGCGCGCCCCGATCGCGCCGCGCGCGCTCGCGATCCTGTTCCTCGGCCGCGACCCGGAGGTCGAGGCGTGGCTCGCAGTGCACGCGCCCGGCGCGATGCGCGACCTGGTGCTGCTGCGCGAGGACGCGGAGCGCCGGGGCGGACGGATCGCGAGCGCGATCGCCCACGCGCGCGCCGAAGCGGCGGGGCGCATCGCCGCCGTCGCCCTCGCGAGCCGCGGCGCCGCGCCGATGCGCTCCACGCGCATCGGCCGCCTCGTGCTGCACCCGGTCTGGAGCCTGCCGATCCTCGCGGCCGTCCTCTACCTCACCTACCTGTTCGTCGGCGACTTCGGCGCGGGGACGCTGGTCGGGTGGACCGAGGAACAGCTCTTCGGCGGCACGGTCAACCCCGCGGTGACGCGCTTCGTCGAGGCGCACGCCCCGTGGCCGTGGCTCGCGAGCCTGCTCGTGGGCGACTACGGGCTGTGGACGATGGGCGTCACCTACGCCATCGCGCTGGTGCTGCCGGTCGTCACGACGTTCTTCCTCGCCTTCGGCTTCCTCGAGGACTCCGGCTATTTCGCGCGCCTGTCGGTCATCGCCAACCGCGGCTTCGCGCGCATCGGCCTCAACGGCCGCGCGGTGCTGCCGATGGTCCTCGGCCTGGGCTGCGTGACGATGGCCACGCTGACGACGCGCATCCTCGCCACGCGGCGCGAGCGCCTGATCGCGACCTTCCTCATGGCGCTCGCGATCCCCTGCTCGGCGCAGCTCGGCGTCGTGATGGGCATGCTGGGTGCGATCGGGTTCGTCTGGGTCGCGGGCTGGGCCGGCGTGCTGGTCGCCGTGATCGCGCTCGCCGGCTTCCTGGCCGCGCGGCTGATCCCGGGCAGGCGCATCCCGCTGGTCGCCGAGATGCCGCCGCTGCGCTGGCCCGTCGCCGGCAACGTGCTGAAGAAGACGTGGGGACGGCTCGTCTGGTACCTGCGGGAGGTGATCCCGCTGTTCCTGATCGGGACTTTCGCGATGTGGGCGCTGGATCTGCTCGGCGTGCTGCCGTGGATCGTCGAGCGCGCCGAGCCGCTGGTCACGGGATGGCTGGGCCTGCCGAAGGAGGCCGCGGCCGCGTTCGTCATGGGCTTCCTGCGCCGCGACTTCGGCGCGACCGGCCTGTTCGCGATGGGGAGCGCGCTCACCGCCGCGCAGGCGCTGATCGGCATGGTCACCATCACGCTGTTCGTGCCGTGCATCGCCAGCGTGCTGATGATCGGGCGGGAACAGGGTGCGCTGCGCGCCGCGGCGATGCTCGCGATGATCATGCCCACGGCGCTGCTGGTGGGCGGCGTCGTGCGCCTGGCGCTCGCGGCCCTCGGGGTGGCATGATGCGCCCATGACGCGCACGAGCACCGCCCTGGACCTCCTGGCGCCGGGCACGTCCGCGCGCCTCGCCGAGCCCGACCCCTCGCTGGAGCCGACGTTCCGCGAGCACCTGGCCGCCTACGGGCTCGTTCCGGGGCACGTGGTCACGGTCCTGGCGCAGCGGCCGATGACGGTGGTGCTCTGCGACCACGTCGAGCTGGCGCTGGAGGCGGTCGTCGCGCGCAAGCTGCGCGTCGAGGCCCCGCTGCCGCAGGGCTGACGCGGGTCGCCCGGACGCTACTCCGGCGCGTCGAGCGACCGCGGCCAGCTTGCGTGCAGCAGGCGCGAGAGCGCGCGGTCGGCGAGGATCGTCCCGCGCGTCTGGCAGCGCGCGCAGTAGTTGCACTCGTTCTCCGCGTAGACGATGCGCTGCACCGGCGCGCCGCACGCCGGGCACGGCTGCCCGTAGCGGCCGTGCACCGCCATCTGCGGGCGGAACGCCGTCACCTTCTCGGGGAACCTTCCGTCCGCCTCGTCGCGCAGACGCGCGGTCCACTCGCGCAGCACCCCGCGGGCGGCGTCGAAGAGCCGCGCGACGCCGTCGTCGTCCAGCTTCGACGTGAGGGCGAGCGGCGAGAGCCGCGCGCGGTGCAGGATCTCGTCGGAATACGCGTTGCCGATGCCGCTGAACAGCGCGGGGTCCGCGAGCGCGCGCTTCAGCGTGTGGTTCGCCGATCGCAGCCGCGCGCCGAACTTTGCGAGGTCGGCGTCGAGCACTTCCAGGCCGCCCGCGTCGAAGGCCGCCAGCGCCCTCTCGTCGGAGGCGACGTGCAGCGAGGCGCGACGCCTGGTGCCCGCCTCGGTGAACGCGAGGCGGCCGCTGGTGAAGTGGAACACGGCGAGCGTGATGCGCCCCGGCGGCTTGCGGGCCGCGTCCTCGAGCCACAGCAGGCGCCCTGCGACCATCAGGTGCACGACGAGAAGGGGGCCGCCGTCGAGCGCGACGACGATGCGCTTGCCGAGCCTGCGCACGCCGGTCACGCGGCGGCCGTGCGCGGCCTCGAGCGGCGGCTGCGCCGTGCGGAGCACGAACGGACTGCGCAGCTCGACGCGTTGCAGCGTCGCGCCGACGATGCGCGCAGCGAGCGCTTCGCGGTAGACCTCGACGTCGGGCAGCTCCGGCATTGCGCCGATGCTACGCCCGATCGGCAGCGGAGCGGAGCGCGCGACACCGGGACGCGCGCGAACGTCAGCGCTGGGCTGCCGCGAACGCCTCCGGCGACCAGCCGCCGCCGAGCGCCCGGGCGAGGTCGACGAGGGCGTTGCGCGCGTCGCGCGCCGCGGCGATCTCCAGCGTCTGCGCCTGCAGCAGCTCGCGCTGCGCGTCGAGCACCTCGAGGTAGCCGGAGTAGCCGGCGCGGTAGCGCAGGTCCGCGAGATCGAGCGCCTGCTCGAGCGCCGCGCGCCGTTGCGCCTGCGCGGCGAGCGCCTCGCGCGCCTTGCGATTCACGACGAGCGCGTCGTGCGTCTCGCGGAACGCCTGCTGCACGGTCTGCCGGTAGGCGACGATCGTCTCCTCGCGGCGCGCCTGCTGCGCCGCGACGTTCGCCTCGATCGCCTTGAGGCCGATCAGCGGCTGCAGCAGCCCGGCGCCCAGGCTCCAGACGAACGCCGGGCCGCTGAACAGGTTGCGCAGCGCCGCCGACTCGCTGCCGAGGAACCCGGTCAGCGACACCGAGGGAAAGTAGTCGGCGCGCGCGGCGTCGACGCGCAGGCTCGCCGCCGCGAGCTCGGCCTCGACGCGGCGCACGTCGGGGCGGCGCTCCAGCAGTCCCGACGGCAGGCCCTCGGGAATCGCCGGGACGGCGAGCAGTCCCCGGTCCGACGGGGCGCGCGCGACGGCCGGCACGAAGACCTCGCGCGGCGATCGCCCCGCGAGTGCGGCGATCGCGGTCTCGTAGAGGCCGATCGCGCGCTCGACGGTGGCGATGTTGGCGACGACGGACGCCCGCTCGGCCTCGGCCTGCCGCAGGTCCAGCGCGCCCACGATCCCGGCGTCGAAGCGGTCGCGCTGCAGCGCGACCGACTCCTCGCGCGAGCGCAGCGTGTCGCGCAGCAGCGCGAGCTCCGCGTCGGCGGCGAGCAGCGAGAGGTAGGTTTGCGCGACCTCCGCGGCGATCGTGGCGCGGACGGTCTCGCGCGCGTACTCGGTGGCGAGCAGCGTCCGGCGCGCGGCCTCGGTCGACGCGCGGTACTTGCCCCACAGGTCGAGCTCGTAGCCCGCGGCGAGGCCGACGCGGAAGGTGCTCGACAGCGGGTCGACGTCCCGCGGCAGCGGCTGCGAACCGACCGTCGAGATGCGGCTGCGGCTGGCGCCCGCCTGCAGGTTCACCGTCGGATACAGGTCGGACTGCGCCAGCAGCACGCTGGAGCGCGCGAGCTCGACGCGGGCCACCGCCGCGGCGAGGTCGAGGTTGTGTGCGAGGGCCTCCTCGACGAGCGTGTCCAGCACCGGGTCGCCGAAGGCCGTCCACCAGCGGTCGAGGTCCACCGCCGGCTGCGCGAGCGTGGGTTGCGGCAGGTCGAGCGCCGGCGGGGCGGTGGGCGTGGTCTGGCAGGCGGCCAGCGCGAGCGCGGCCAGCGCCGCGGCCAGCGTGCGCTTCGCGGTCATGCGCCCTCCCTCGCCATCGGCGGATGGCCGGGCGTGCTCGGCACCGTGTGCGACACGCTGCGCAGGTGGCGCACCTCGTCGAGCAGCTCGTCGTGCGAGCGCTTCTCGCGGATGCGCCGCTCGTAGAGCACCTTGAAGAACAGCGGCACGTGGAACACGGCGAGCAGCGTCGCCGCGATCATCCCCCCCATCACGCCCGTGCCCACCGAGTGGCGCGCCCCCGCGCCCGCGCCGGTCGAGATCGCCAGCGGCAGCACGCCGAGGATGAAGGCGAGCGAGGTCATCAGGATCGGCCGGAAGCGCAGCCGCGCCGCCTCGATCGCCGCCGCCGACGGCGACAGGCCCTCCTCGTGCTTGAGCTGCGCGTACTCGACGATCAGGATCGCGTTCTTCGCCGCGAGGCCGAGCAGCGTGACCAGCCCGATCTGGAAGTAGACGTCGTTGGTCAGCGGCGTCCCGCCCAGGAACGGGATCGACAGGTTCTTGGCCCAGATCGCGACCAGCGCGCCGAACGTGCCGAACGGCAGCGCCAGCAGCACCGACAGCGGCAGCGACCACTTCTCGTACTGCGCGGCGAGGATCAGGAACACCAAGACCACGGCCAGCCCGAGCGCGAAGAGCGACGCGCCGCCGGAGCGCTTCTCCTGGAAGCTCGTGCCGCCCCAGTCGAAGCTGAAGTCGGGCGGCAGCACCTCGGCGGCGATCTGCTCGACGCGCGCGATCGCCTGGCCCGACGAGACGCCCGGCGCCGCCTGTCCCAGCACCTTCACCGCGGGCAGGTTGTTGAAGCGCTCCAGCGAGTCCGCGCCCGACGAGTAGCGCACGCGCACCAGCGACGACAGCGGCACCATCTCGCCCTTGTCGGAGCGCACGTAGACGCCCTGGATGTCGTCGGGGCGCATGCGCGCGGCCGGCTCGGCCGACATCAGCACCTGCCAGGTGCGGCCGTACTTGTTGAAGTCGTTGACGTAGTAGGTGCCGAGCGTGGCCGCCAGCGCGTTGAACACCTCGTCGACGGCGACGCCCAGCTTCTTCGCCTTCTCGCGGTCGACGTCGGCGAAGAGCTGCGGCGAGGTCGCGCGCCACAGCGTCTGCGCGCCGCCCAGCATCGGGTCCTGGTTCGCGCGCGCGAGGAACGCCTGCGTCACCTCGGAGAGGCGCCGCGTCCCGCCGTCGCCGCGGTTCTGGATGTAGAACTCGTAGCCGCCGGCGGTGCCCAGCCCGAAGATCGGCGGCGGGTTGAACGCGAGCACCAGGCCTTCCCTGATGCCCATCGTGCGCCCGAACAGCTCGCCGACGAGCTGCGCCGCCGTCACCTCGCGCTCGTCCCAGTGCTTCTGGGTGACGAAGATGGTCGCGGCGTTGTTGCGGAAGCCGCCGCCGATGAAGTCGAAGCCGGTGAAGGCGACGACGTCGAGGTTGTTCGGGTTCGCGCGGATCGCCTGCTCGACCTGCCGGACCACGCGGTCGGTGCGCTCGAGCGTCGCGCCGTCGGGGAGGATCACGGCGCTGATGTAGAAGCCCTGGTCCTCGTCGGGCACGAGGCTCCCCGGCGTGGTCTTCCACAGCCAGACCGTGAACGCGCACATGAGCGCGAAGACGACGAGCACGAGCGCGGCACGCCGGATGACCCAGACGACGCCGTCGACGTAGCCGGCCGTGACGCGGCCGAACCAGCGGTTGAACGCGCGGAAGAAGCGGTTGGGCTCGTGCCCGCCGGGCTTGAGCAGCAGCACGCACAGCGCCGGCGAGAGGGTCAGCGCCACCAGCCCCGAGATCACCACGGAGATCGAGATCGTCACCGCGAACTGGCGGTACAGCTCGCCGGTGAGGCCCCCGAGGAAGGCGATGGGCACGAACACGGCGACCAGCGTCAGCACGATCGCCACGATCGGGCCGGACACCTCGCGCATCGCCTTGACGGCGGCGTCGCGCGGCGGCAGCTTCTCCTCGCGCATGATGCGCTCGACGTTCTCGAGCACGACGATCGCGTCGTCGACGACGATGCCGATCGCGAGCACCATGCCGAACAGCGTCAGCGTGTTGATCGAGTAGCCGAGCAGCTCGATCCCGGCGAACGTGCCGATCAGCGACACCGGCACCGCGGCGAAGGGGATGATCGCCGCGCGCCAGCTCTGCAGGAACAGGTAGACGACGAGGAACACGAGCAGCATCGCCTCGCCCAGCGTCTTCAGCACCTCGCGGATCGACACCTCGACGAAGCGCGTCGTGTCGTAGGGTACGGCGTAGGCGAGACCCTCGGGGAACCGCGTCGCCAGCTCGTCGACGGCGGCCCGGACGCTCTTCGCGACGTCGAGCGCGTTCGCGCCGGGCGCGAGGAAGACGCCGACCAGCGTCGCCTCGCGGCCGTTGTAGCGGCCGGTGAACTCGTAGTCCTTCGAGCCCAGCTCGACGCGCGCGACGTCGCGCAGCCGCACGGCCGAGCCGTCGGCGTTCGCGCGCACGATGATCTCCTCGAACTCGCGCGGCTCGGAGAGCCGCCCGCGCGAGGTGATCGTGTAGACGAGGTCCTGCCCGCGTGCCGATGGCGGCTGGCCGACCTTGCCGGCGGCGAACTGCGCGTTCTGCTCGGCGATCGCGCGCGCCACGTCGCCCGGCGTGAGCTTCAGCGACGCGAGGCGGTCCGGCCGGATCCAGATCCGCATCGCGTAGTCCTTCGCGCCGAAGATCTGGACGTTCGTCGTGCCCGGCAGCCGCTTCAGCTGGTCGAGCACGTTCAGGGTGACGTAGTTCGACGTGAACAGGTCGTCGAAGCGGCCGTCCGGCGAGTAGAACGCGAGCACCTGCAGGAAGGCCGAGCTGCCGCGCTCGACGGTCACGCCCTGCCGGCGCACCTCGAGCGGCAGCCGCGACTCGATCTGCTTCACGCGGTTGTTGACGTTGATCGCCGCTTCGTCGACGTCCGTGCCGATCTCGAAGGTCACCTGGATCTGCACCAGGCCGTTGCTCGAGCTGTTCGACTGCATGTAGATCATGCCCGGCACGCCGTTGATCGCGTTCTCGATCGGGGCGGCGACGGTCTGCTCGAGCACCTCGGCGGACGCGCCCGGGTAGACGGCCTGGACGGTCACGACCGGCGGGGCGATCTCCGGGTACTGCGCGACGGGCAGCGCGCGCATCGCGGCGAGGCCCGCGAGCACGACGAAGATCGAGATCACCGCCGCGAAGATCGGGCGGTCGATGAAGAAGCGCGAGAACATGGCGGCGGCCCCGCTACTTCCTGTCGCCCGCGGGCGCGGGCGCGGGGGCGGCCGGGGCGCCGCCGGGCGCGGCGCCCGCCGGTTGCGCGCCGGCCGCCGGCCCGCCGGGCACGATCGGGGCGCCCGGCATCAGGCGCGCCATGCCGTCCACGATCACCGGGTCGCCGGGCGCGAGGCCCGACTCGACGATCCAGCGGTTGCCGTCGCCCTGCGTCCAGTCGCCGACGACCACCGGCCGCGGCAGCGCCACGTCCTTGCCGTCCTTGTCCTTGCCGGCGACGTAGACGAACTTGCCCTGCGGGCCGTCCATCACCGCCACCTGCGGCACGGTGATCGCGTTCAGCCGCTGCGCGCCCTTGAGCACGACGCGCACGTACTGCCCCGGCTTGATGGCCCGGTCCGCGTTGGCGACGGTGGCGCGCATCTCGTAGGTGCCGGTCTGCGGATTGACGCGCGCGTCGGCGAAGTCGATGCGCCCGCTGCGCGGGAACCGCGACCCGTCGGCGAGCCGCAGCTGGACCTCCCACGCGCTGGTCGCGGGAAGCTGCAGGAGTCCCTCGCCGCGCGCCCGCTCGAGGCGCAGGCGCTCGTTCTCCGAGACGTTGAACACGATCCAGATCGGGTCCTGCTGCGAGATCGTCGTCAACAGCGTCTGGTTCGCCGTCGCGAGGCTGCCCTCGGACTGGAGCGCACGCCCGGTGACGCCGGAGATCGGCGCCAGTACGCGCGTGTACGACAGGTTGAGCCGCGCCTCCGTGAGCCGCGCCTCGGCGGCCTTGATCGCCGCGGCCGCGAGCTCCGCCTGCGAACGGGCGTCGTCGGCCTCCTTCTGGCCGATCGCGCGGCGCTCGGCGAGCGGCGCCAGCCGCGCGGCCTCGCGGTCGGCCTGCGCCTTCTGCGCCTGCGCGCGCATCAGCTCGGCCTCGGCGGCCGCGAGCTGCGCCTCGTAGGGCCGGCGGTCGATCTCGAACAGCGGCGTGCCCTGGCGCACGGTCGCGCCCTCCTGGTAGAGGCGCCGCTCGACGATGCCGGTGACGCGCGCCCGGACCTCCGCGTCCTTCGATCCGGCGGCCTGCCCCACGTACTCGAAGGCGACCGGGTAGTTGCCGGGCACGACCTTCTGGACGGTGACCGCGGCCGGCGGGAATCCCATGCCGTTGCCGCCCTTCGGCGCGCCGCCGTCGCCGCAGGCGGCGACGAGCAGTACGCCGGACACGACGGCGGCGGACGCGCGCAGGGCGGGACCGAGGGACGGCGGCATGGCGGGCTCCGGCTCAGGTGGCAGTTGCGTCGCATGTTGCGGCGCAGCTTGCCAAGGGCGGTGATCTTAAATACATTCACGAATGTTTGTAAAGCGCGATGCCGGAATTGTTTGACGGACGGCGCTGCCGGCCGACGCGTCCCCGGGGGCGGCCACGCCGACCGGACAAGCGCAGCGCGATGGCCGGCCCCCCACCCAGCGGAGCACGATGGTCCGGAAGACGAAAGAGGCCGCGCTCGCCACGCGCGAGGCGCTGATCGACGCGGCGGAGCGCGCGTTCCGGCGCAATGGCGTGATGCGGACGTCGCTCGCCGACGTCGCCGCGGAGGCCGGCATGACGCGCGGCGCGATCTACTGGCACTTCCGCGACAAGGCGGAACTGCTCGAGGCGATGTGCGCGCGCACCACGATGCCGATGGACGCCGCGCTGGCCGAGGCGGCGCGGCACCCGCCCGACGATCCGCTCGCCGCGCTGCGGGCGCTGGCGGTCGAAGCGCTGACGCGGCTCGCCCGCGACCCGCACACGCAGGCCGTGGTCGAGATCCTGATGCACAAGTGCGAGTTGTCCGGGGACCTCGCCGAGGGCGGCGCCGGAAGCGCGCAGGGCCGCGCGTCCTGCGTCGCCGGCGTCGAGGCGCTCGTGCGCCACGCGGTGGCGCGCGGCCAGCTCCCGGCCGACACGGACGTCATGCTCGCCGCGCGGCTGCTGCACGGCGGCGTCGCCGGCCTGATGCACGACTGGGTCGCCGCCTCCGACGAGTACGACCTCGCCGACGCCGCGCCGGCGCTCGTCGACGCGCTCGTCGCGGGCGTGCGCGCGGCGCCGCCGCGCGTGCGCGCCGCGCGTCCCGACGCGGAATCCGGCATCCGCAAGGTCGCGGCGCGGCCGGCCGCACGCGGGTCCGTCGGCGCGTAGCAGGCGCGCCGCGCGGCGCATAATTCCGCCTTCGTGCAATCCACTGCGGGCGGACATTCCATGGCAGCGATCGGGACCGTCGGCGTCATCGGCGCCGGCACGATGGGCAACGGCATCGCGCAGGCGTGCGCGGTGGCGGGCATCGACGTCGTGATGGTCGACGTCGGCGACGCGCAGCTCGAGCGTGGCCGCTCGGCGATTGCGGGCAGCCTCGAGCGGCTGGTGAAGAAGGAGAAGCTCTCCGCCGGCGACCGCGACGCGGCGCTCGCGCGCGTGCGGACGGCGACCGACTACGCGGCGCTCGCGCGTGCCGGCCTCGTCGTCGAGGCGGCCACGGAGAATCCGTCGGTCAAGTTCGACATCCTGCGCAAGGTGGACGCGCTCGTCGGGGACGACGCGATCCTGGCGACCAACACGTCGTCGATCTCGATCACGCAGCTCGGCGCCGTGCTGAAGCGCGCGGACCGCTTCGTCGGCCTGCACTTCTTCAACCCGGTGCCGATGATGGCGCTGGTCGAGGTGATCCGCGGGCTGGCGACGTCCGAGGCGACCGTCGACGCGGCCGGTGCGTTCGCGCGCGCGCTCGGCAAGACGCCGATCGTGGTCAGGAACAGCCCGGGCTTCGTCGTCAACCGCATCCTGTGCCCGATGCTGAACGAGGCGATCTTCCTCTACGGCGAGGGCGTGGCGTCGGCGCAGGAGATCGACGACGGCATGAAGCTCGGCTGCAACCACCCGATCGGGCCGCTCGCGCTCACCGACATGATCGGCCTGGACGTGCTGCTCGCCGTCATGCAGGTCTTCCACGCCGACTTCGGCGACGACAAGTACCGGCCCGCGCCGCTGCTGAAGGAGATGGTCGCCGCCGGCTGGCTCGGCCGCAAGAGCGGCCGCGGCTTCTACACCTACGCGAAGTGAGCGCGGCGATGGCCCACGGGACGCTGCGCGTCACCGATCCCGCGCCCGGCGTGCGGCTGCTGACGATCCACCGCCCGCAGGCGCTCAACGCGCTGAATCCGCAGGTGCTGCGCGAGCTGATGCAGGCGCTGGCCGACGCGTCGGGCGACGCCTCGGTGCGCGCGCTGCTCCTGACCGGCGCCGGCGAGAAGGCCTTCGTCGCGGGCGCGGACATCGCGGCGATGCGCGCCATGTCGGCGCTGGAGGGCCGCGAGTTCGCCGTGCAGGGGCACGCGCTCATGCGCGCCCTCGAGATGGCGCCCTTCCCGGCGATCGCGCTGGTGAACGGCTACGCGCTCGGCGGCGGCTGCGAGCTCGCGCTCGCCTGCGACTTCATCGTGGCCTCGGAGAAGGCGGTGTTCGGCCAGCCGGAGGTCGGCCTCGGCATCGTGCCCGGCTTCGGCGGCACGCAGCGCCTGACGCGGCTGGTAGGCAAGGGGATGGCGGTGGAGCTGTGCACGACCGGCCGGCAGGTGAAGGCCGACGAGGCGCTGCGCATCGGGCTCGTCAACCACGTGGTCGCGCCCGCCGCGCTCCTCGACAAGGGCCTCGAGCTCGCCGGCCAGATCGCGCAGAAGGCGCCGGTCGCGGTGAAGCTCGCCAAGCACCTGGTCCAGCGCGGCCAGGACATGGACCTCGCGAACGCGAACGCCTTCGAGGCGGACGTGTTCGGCGTCGCGTTCGGCACCGACGACCGCGTCGAGGGGATGGGCGCGTTCCTGGAGAAGCGGAAGGCGGAGTTCCGGGGGCGTTAGCCCGGGGTCAGAGCCGTCATCTTCGCGTCCACAAGCCCACGCGGCGTGGCGGCGGGGCCGCCGGCGGATGCCGACGTCAGCGAGCCATCGCGCGGCCTGCGGCGGCGTTGCGTCGTCGCCCGCGCTGTGGAGCCCTCGATGCGCTCCTTGAAGGCGTCGCTCCCGAACGCGAGATCGCTCGCCGTCGCCTGGCGCAGCGCCGTGAGCGCCTGCTCGTTGCCCGGTGCATCGCACCAGCGGGCGTACGCGGGGCCGATCTCGCGGCCCAGGGTCCTCCATCGCCGGGTGGGGCGCGAGCAAAGGGTCCCGACGCAGGCCGGCGAGACCGGCATAGCCGCTTCATGGCCAGGCACCAGGTGCCGGGGCCATGCCGGCGCGCACCGGGTCGAGGTCGATGTAGCGGCAGGCGGCGAGGACCTAGGCGTCCTCGCCCACGCGACACGCGCGGTACCTTCCTTCCCAGAGCGTTCCGGTCCGGCCGCGCGCGAGGTTGACGTAACGAACGAAACGCGCGCCGACCGATTGCATCGTGCGCGACACCGCGCCCAGGTCGAGCGGCGCGACGAGCAGGTGGACGTGGTTGGTCATGAGCATATGCGCGTGGACCTGCACGCGGTAGTGCGTGACCGCAGCCTGCAGTGCATCGAGATAGAAGCGGAAGTCGGCCTCGCCGAAGAGGCACCGCCCCCGGTCGTTGCCGCGCTGGACGACGTGCAGCGGGTGGCCCGTCAGGGGGAAGCGCGGACGGCGTGGCATGGCGGGGATCCCATGCGCGCATGCTCCCCGAACCTCGCCGTGGGCCGGTATCGGCCGTCGGTCGTACGGTGATCGGGCAGTACGGTGGGGTCAGAGCCGTCTCCGTCCCCCGCTTCGGCGCAGCAGTGCGTCGGGGTCAGAGCCGTCTCCGCCCCGCGTCGGCGCAGAAAAAGGCTCTGACCCCGAAGTCAGAGAGTGGCGTTGACGGCGCCGCCGTCGATCAGCAGGTTGTGCCCGACGATGAAGCCGGCGTGCGCGCTGCACAGGAACGCGCAGGCGCGGCCGAACTCGTCGGGATCGCCGAAGCGGCCGGCCGGCACCTCGGCGCGCCGCGCGGCGGCGAAGGTCTCGAAGTCCTGGCCTGCCTTGGCGGAGCGCTTGCGCAGGCCGTCGACGGTCCGCGCGGTCTCGAACGGCCCGGGCAGCAGGTTGTTGATCGTGACGTTGTGCTTCGCGACCTGCCGCGCGAGGCCGGCGACGAACCCGGTCAGCCCGGCGCGGGCGCCGTTGGACAGCCCGAGGTCGGGCAGCGGGGCCTTCACCGAGCGCGACGTCACGTTGACGATCCGGCCCCAGCGGCGCGCGATCATGCCGTCGACCGTCGCGCGGATCAGCATGATCGGCGTGATCATGTTCGCGTTGACCGCCTGCTGCCAGACCCGCTCGTCCCAGTCGCGGAAGTCGCCGATCGGCGGGCCGCCCGCGTTGTTGACGAGGATGTCCGGCTGCGGGCACGCGGCCAGGACGGCCGCACGACCCTCGGGCGTGGTGATGTCGCACGCGACCGGCGTGACCGTCACGCCGGCCTCGCGGCGGATCTCCTCGGCGGTCGCCTCGAGGACGTCGCGCGTGCGGGCGTTCAGCACGAGGTCGACGCCCTCGAGCGCGAGCGCGCGGGCGCACGCCTTGCCGAGGCCCTGCGACGAGGCGCAGACGATGGCCTTGCGGCCGCGGATGGCGTAGTCCATGGCGTGGTCCGGAAGCGGCGGAAGCCGCGAGCCTACTGGATCGGGATGCCCGCGTCCTTGACGGTCTTCGCCCACTTGGCGACGTCGTCGGCGAGGAACCTGCGGAACCCCTCCGGGTCGAGCGGCGGCTGCGCGGCCAGCATCGTGTTGCGCTGCAGCCGCTCGCGCACGGAGGCGTCGCCGAACGCCTCGGCGAACGCGCGGTGCAGCTTCTCGCGCACGGCCTGCGGCGTCTCCTTGGGCACGACGAAGCCGACCCAGTCGCGCACGTCGATCGTCCCCATGCCGGCCTCGGCGAGCGTGGGCACGTCGGGCAGCTCGGAGAGCCGCGCGGCCGACGTCACCGCGAGCGCACGCACCTTGCCGCCCTTGATCTGCGGCAGCGCGGCGGACGCGGTCGCGAACATGAACGCGGTCTCGCCGGTCACCACCGACAGCACAGCCGGCGGCGCGCCCTTGTACGGCACGTGCGTCAGCGCGAGCCCGGTACGCAGGCGGAACGTCTCGCCGGACAGGTGGCCGGGGCTGCCGACGCCGCCGGACGCGTAGTTCGTCGGGCCCTTCTCCCTGAGCTCGCGCACCAGCGCCTCGACGCCGTCCGCCTTGACCGCGGGGCCGACGATCAGCACGTTCGCGAGCCACGCGTACAGGCCGACCGGCTCGAGGTCGTTCACGAGGCTGTACGACTTGCTCTTCATGATCGTCTCGTTCGCGGCGTTCGAGACCGTGACCAGGCCGATCGTCGTGCCGTCGGGCTTCGCGTTCTTCACGATCTCGGCGGCGACGACGCCGCCCGCACCGGGCCTGTTCTCGACGATGACCGTCGTGCCGAGCGACTGCGCGAGCTTCTCGGCGACCAGCCGCGCGGCGATGTCGGTGTTGCCGCCGCCGGGGCCGCCGACGACGATGCGGGTGGTCGCGGGCTGCGCGTGCGCCGCGAGCGAGGCCGCGAGCGCGGCAGCCGCGCACGCGGCGCGGAGAGTGCGGTGGACGGTCATGCGGGGGCCTCCTGGCGGTTGCGGATCGGACGGATGCAGCGGACTCAGCGGAACGCGTCGGCCCAGTCGCGCGCGTCGTACGCGCTGCGCAGCCGCCAGTCGATCCACTGCGCGCGCAGCGCCTCGCGGACGCCGCGCAGCGCCGGGTCGTTCCAGCGGTCGCGCTCCTCGTGCGGGTCGTCGGCGAGGTCGAACAGCTGGCCGAAGGACTCGCCGAGGAAGTGCACGAACTTGTAGCGGTCGGTGCGCACCATCGAGACGAAGTCCGAGAACTGGAAGACGACGTCGCGCCCCTGCTCGCAGTAGACGGCCTCGCGGCCCGCGAATGGTTCGCCGCGCAGCGCGGGCAGCAGCGAGCGCGCCTCCCACCAGGGCGGCACCTCGCAGCCGGCGAGCTCCATGAGCGCCGGCGCGAGGTCGATCGACTGCACCAGCGCGTCCACGCGCCCGCGGCCCGGCAGCCGCGGCGACCAGACGACGAGCGGGACGCGCACGACCTCCTCGTACATCGTCCACTTCTGGCTGTGCCCGTGGTCGCCGAGGCAGTCGCCGTGGTCGGACGTGAACACGACGACGGCGTCGTCGAGCCGCCCGGCCGCGTGCAGCGCCGCGAGCAGGCGGCCGACTTCGTGGTCGATCAGCGAGACGTTCGCGAGGTAGTGCGCGAGCTGGCGCTCGCGCAGCGGGCGCGGCGCGTCGACGATGTGCGGCGCGGCGTCGTGGTGGCCGGTCGCGTGCTTGTCGCGCAGCTGGCGGAACGGCGGCGGCTGCGCCTCGAGGTCGTCGCGCCGGACCGGGCGGACCGGCAGATCGCGGCCGCGGTAGCGCGCGATCCACGACGCCGGCGGGTCGTAGGGCGGGTGCGGGCCCGGGAACCCGACCTGCAGGAACAGCGGCTCGCCGTCGCCGGCGTGTGCGGTGACGGCCGCGGCGGCAGCCGTCCCCACGAACGCGTCGGCGTGCAGGTCGTCGGCGAGCGGCCACTCGTAGGCGCCGAGGCGTTGCGCGTAGTCGGGCAGCAGACGGTAGCTCGCGAGCCCCGGCTTGGCGACGCCCGCGTCGGCCAGCGCCCGGTCCCACGCGTCGACGAAGTCGCGGCCGCGCTTCGCCATCGAGCGGTCCTTGTTCTCGACCACGGTGCGCTCGTGGAAGCCCGCCGGCGCGTCCATCGGCTGCGTGTGCATCTTGCCGACGTTGACGCAGCGGTAGCCCGCCTCGGCGAGCCGCTCGACCCAGGTGCGCCGCCACGTCGAGGCGTTGGTCAGGATGCCGTTGGTGTGCGGGTACACGCCGGTGAACAGGCTCGCGCGCGCCGGCACGCACGAGGCGCCGGTCACGTAGCAGCGCGCGAAGTGCGTGCCCTCGCGCACGAGGCGGTCGAGGTGCGGCGTGTCGACGTGCGGGTAGCCGAGCGCCGCGATCGTGTCGTAGCGCTGCTGGTCGGTGACGACGACGACGATGTCGGGGCGCGGATCCGCCTTCATGGCGGCGCCTTGTGGAACACGCCGTCCTTCATGATCGCGCGCAGCCGCGCGCGGTCCTGCAGGATCGCGACGTCGGCGAGCGGGTCGCCGTCGACCAGCAGCAGGTCGGCGAGGGCGCCCGTGCGCAGCACGCCGAGCTCGCCCGGCAGGATGGTGCCCACGCGCGCCGAAGGACCGCCCCGAGGCGCGCGTTCCGCCCCCTCGGGGGGCAGCGAAGCCGCGCCAGCGGCGAGCGTGGGGGTCGTCACGCGCGCCGAAGGACCGCCCCGAGGCGCGCGTTCCGCCCCCTCGGGGGGCAGCGAAGCCGCGCCAGCGGCGAGCGTGGGGGCACACATCAGTTCGCCGCCCCACTTCGTCGCGGCGACGATCGCCTCCATCGGCGTGAAGCCCATCAGGTCGACGAAGAACGCGAGGTCGCGCGCGTTGTTGCCGTGCGGGTTCCACGCGAAGCCGTAGTCGCCGCCGGGCAGCACGCGCACGCCGCGCTTCCTGAGCTCGACCATGCGCTCGCAGGTCATCTCCAGGTCGCGCTCGATGCGCGCGCGCATCGCCGGCGACGACGGCAGCCCGTACTTCCCCGATTCGTGCAGGCGCGTCCACGTCACCGACATCGCCGGGGCGACGAAGACGCGGTCCTTCGCGGCCTCGAGCATGTCGAGCGCCTCGGCGTCGGCGCAGGTCGCGTGGTAGATCACGTCGACGCCGTGGCGCACGCACATCTTCACCGACGCGGCGCTGCGCGCGTGCGCGGCGACGCGCCTGCCGCGCTCGCGCGCCACCTCGCAGACGGCCGCCACCTCGTCGTCCGCCATCAGCGTCGTCGGCGACGGGATCGCCGGCGTCGACGTGTCGCCGGAGGGGACGATCTTCAGGACGTCGACCCCTTCGCGGCAGGCCTCGCGCGCGGCACGGCGGAACTCGACCGGACCGTCGCACGGCAGCGTGTACATCGCCTCGCCGGGGTCGAGGTGCAGCTGCCGCAGGTCGCCCACGCCGCCGGTGACCGTGAGCTGCACGCTCGCCGCCCGCAGGCGCGGCCCCGGGTGCTCGCCGCGGTCGATCGCGTCGCGCACCACGACGTCGAGGCGCGGCTTCGTGGCCGCGGCCGAGAAGCACGACGTGAAGCCGCAGTCGAGGTAGAGCTTCGCGTGCCTGAGCGTGGCGAGCAGGTGCTCCTCCACCGGCACGGCGGAGAACTGGGCGGGGTTCGACTGGTCGAGGAACGAGAGGTGCGCGTGCGGCTCGACGAGGCCCGGCATCAGCGTCGCGCCGGCGCAGTCGACGATCCGGTCGCGCGCATCGGCGGCGATGCTGCCCGGCGCGCCCACGGCGGCGATGCGCTGCCCGTCGACGCGCAGGTCGCCGCGGAACGGCGCTGCGCCGCTGCCGTCCAGGATCTGCGCATCGCGGAACAGGACGCTCATCGGGGGGCCGCGGCGCGTGCGGGCGGAGCCCCTCGGCCGCGCGCGCTGCAAATGTGGAACACCGTTCCATTTTCGCCGATGACGGGGTAAAGTCAACCGGCACGGCGGACGGGAGGCGGCGGATGGCGTTGGCGGGCGGCGGCGCGGTGGCGATCTGGCACGACATCGCGCCCGAGGGGCGCGACGAGTTCTACGCGTGGCACGGGCGCGAGCACATGCCCGAGCGGATCGCGATCCCGGGGTTCGTGCGCGGACGCCGGTTCGTCGCGATCGAGGGGACGCCGGAGTTCTTCAACCTCTACGAGACCGCGTCCACCGCGGTCGTCACCGGCGACGCCTACCTCGCGCGGCTCAATGCGCCCACGCCCTGGACGGTCGCGACGGTCCGGCACTTCCGCGGGGTCGCGCGCTCGCTGTGCGAGGTCGCGGCCAGCGTGGGCGACGGGATGGGCGGCCTGTGCGCGACGCTCCGCTACGACGTCGGCGCCGCGGACGCGGCAGCCCATCGCGCCGCGATGGCCGCGGCGTTGCGCGGGCTCGCGCAGGCCCCCGGGGTCGCCGCGGCGCACCTGCTCGTCGCCGACGAGGCGGCGAGCGCGGTCGAGACCGCCGAGAAGCGGGTGCGTGCCGAAGGCAACCTGATCCCGCGCTGGATCGCGATCGTCGAGGGCTGGGGCGACGCGCCGGCGTTCGTGCAGGCGTGCCGGACGTTCGCGGCCTCCGCCGCCTTCGCCGGCGCGACCGTCGCGCCGGAGCTCGCCGTCTACCGGCTGCAGAACCAGCGCGAGCGCTGAGGGGCGCCGCCGGGGCCCCCGCGCCGGGAAACGAGGGTCAGACTCGAATTTCGCCGGGGCTGCCGCGCGGGCCGGCGCCGACGACGCCCCTCGCGCCGGAATGCCGCGAACGCGTGCGCGGGCGACCCGCGCGTGACGCGAATGCGGATGCGCGCGTCAGCCGCGAAGCTGCAGTGCCGCGCCGCCCAGGCCCTCGATCGCGACCTCGATGCGGGCCGCACGCTCGACGCGCACGGGCTTGTTGAGGCTGCCCGTGGTGACGACGTGGCCGGCACGCAGGCCACCGAGACGATCGTTCGACCGCGCGAGGTACGCGCGGATCGGCGCGATCGGATCGCCCTGCGGGTGCCCGCCGGCCTTCTCGTGCTCGACGGCCCCGTCGATCGCGAGGCGGCAGGGAAGCGCCGTCAGGTCGAGCGCGCCGAACGCGCGCGTGCCGCCGCCGGTGACGTAGGCGAGGTTCGCGCCGTTGTCGGCGAGGAACGCGAGGAACGGGATCGCAGGGGGCTCGCCGAGCCGCCCGCGGATCACCTCGATGCCGACCAGCACCTCGCCGACGGCGTCGAGGATCGCCGCGCGCGAGTGCTCGCCGGGGGCGAGGTCGCGCGCGAGGCGCACGGCGATCTCCATCTCGATCAGCACGTGCGTGCCCACCGGCAGCGCGGCGGGCGAAGCGTGCAGCGCGCCGGCGAGCAGCGGCGCCGCGAACGGCGTGCCGTCGCCGCCGATGCCCACCTTCCAGCCGGCCACCTTCTCGCCGAGCTCGCGGGCCACGGCAGCCTGCACGGCCATCGCGGCCGCCGCGTCGGGCGGGGCGAGCGCATCCTCGTAGGCGGCGGGGCGGCCGGCGCGGGCTTCGAGCAGGCGTCGCGCAAGCAGGTCGGCGGGGTCGGTCATGGGGGGCCTCGGTCGGAAGGGTTCTCAGTCCTCGAAGCGGCGCAGGCCGTCGAGGTCGCGCACGGTGACGCCGCCGTAGCCGATGGCGAGCAGTCCCGCCTGCTCCAGTCGCTTGAGCGCCTGGTTGACGCGCTGCCGCGACAGGCCGACGAGCTGCCCCAGCTCCTCCTGCGAGATCGGCAGCGTCGGCCCGATGCCGGGGTAGAGGTGCGGGTTGAAGAGCGCCGCCAGCCCGCGCGCGAGCCGCGCGTCCGGGCCGAGGAGCCGGTCGTGCTCGACCATCCCGATGAACTGGCCGAGCCGCTCGTTCAGCTGGATCAGCAGGAAGCGGTTGAACGCCACGGACTCGTCGAGCAGCGCCATGAACGTCGAGCGCGGCATGTAGGCGATCGTCGAGTCGCGCAGCGCGACGATGTCGTAGCGGCGCGGCTCGTCCTTGAGCAGCGAGCCCTCGCCGAACCAGCCGCCGGAGGGGATGCCGGTGAAGGAGGTCGGCTTGCCGTCGAGCGACACGTTGGCCATCTTGACCAGCCCGTCGATCACGCCGATCCAGTGCTCGACCGGCTCCCCCTTGCGGCAGACCAGCGTGCCGGCCGGGGCCGGGCGGACGACGGTCTCGGCGACGGCGCGCGCCCGCAGCCCGGGGGCGAGTCCCGCCGCCCAATGGGCGGCGTCGACGAAGTCGGCGAGGGATGGCATCGGGAAATGTCGGCGGGACGACAACCGGGGGCGCAGCCAGCCTCTAGAGTCGGCGCGGGGATTCTACGCAATCGCCCCTGGCCGCCCGCCGCGGGCCCGCCGGCGGCAAAGCGTTGATACCATAGTCCCGCGATCCCGCGCGCCGCCAGCGCCCGCCCCGGGGGGGCGGCGTGCGGCGGACGTTCGCTCCCGGCTGCGCCAGCGCCCGCCACGAGGCGCGCAGGCGGGGGGTGCGGAAGGCATCGGGCCGGCGGCCCGGGGCCCGCCCGGGGGGAGCGGCGAGGCGAACGCGGACGGCGGGCACGGCCGCCGCGACGGAGGAGGCGATGGCAGGAACGCTCGACACGTTCCCGCGGCTCATGCTGGAGCACGCGCGGGTGCGGCCGGACCATCCCGCGACGCGGGAGAAGGACCTCGGCATCTGGCAATCCTGGACGTGGCGCGAGGTCGCGGACGAGGTCCGCGCGCTCGCCTGCGGGCTCGCCTCGCAGGGCTTCCGCCGCGGCATGCACCTCGCGATCATCGGCGACAACCGCCCGCGCCTGTACTGGTCGATGCTCGCCGCGCAGTGCCTCGGCGGCGTCCCGGTGCCCATGTACCAGGACGCGCCGGCCGTCGAATTCGTCTACGTGCTCAACGACGCCGAGATCGTCTTCGCGATGGTCGAGGACCAGGAGCAGGTCGACAAGGTGCTGGAGGCGCGGCCGCAGGTGCCCACGCTCCAGCGGATCTTCTACGACGACCCGCGCGGCCTGCGCCACTACGACGGCATCGTGTCCTACGAGCGCCTCGTGGAGCTCGGCCGCGCGTTCGACCGCGAGCACCCCGGCTTCTTCGACGGCGAAGTGGCGCAGGGCCGCAGCGACGACGTCTCGGTGATGCTCTACACGTCCGGCACGACGGGCAAGCCCAAGGGCGTGCGCGCCACGCACGCGGCGTTCCTCGCCGCGAGCCGCGGGGGCACCGAGTTCGACCGGCTGGATCCCTCGGACAGCGTGCTCTCGTACCTGCCGATGGCCTGGGTCGGGGACCACCTGTTCTCGTTCGCGCAGTGGGTGTACGTCGGCTTCACGATCAACTGCCCCGAATCCGGCGACACCGTGATGACCGACCTGCGCGAGATCGGCCCCACCTACTACTTCGCGCCGCCGCGGGTCTTCGAGAACCTGCTGACGCAGGTGATGATCCGCATGGAGGACGCGGGGCGGCTGAAGCGGTGGATCTTCCATCGCTTCATGGCGGTGGCGCGGCGCTGCGGCGCCGAACTGCTGGACGGCAGGCCGGTGGGCGCGGGCGACCGCATGCTCTACGCCATCGGCGACCTGCTGGTCTACGGGCCGCTGCGCAACGTCCTCGGCATGAGCCGCATCCGCGTCGCGTACACCGCGGGCGCCGCGATCGGACCGGACCTGTTCCGCTTCTACCGCTCGATCGGCGTCAACCTGAAGCAGCTCTACGGCTCGACCGAGACCTGCGCGTACTGCTGCCTGCAGCCCGACCGCGCGGTGAAGCTGGACACGGTGGGACTGCCCGCGCCCGGCGTCGAGGTGCGCATCGGGGACAACGGCGAGGTGCTGGTGCGCGGCGCGATGCTGCTCAAGGAGTACTACCGGCGCCCGGACGCGACCGCCGAGGCGATCGACGCCGACGGCTACTTCCACACCGGCGACGCCGGCTACTTCGACGCGGACGGCCATCTCAAGATCATCGACCGCGCGAAGGACGTCGGGGCGCTGGCCGGCGGCGCGATGTTCGCGCCCAACTACCTCGAGAACAAGCTCAAGTTCTT
Organism: Betaproteobacteria bacterium; assembly: GCA_016861105.1. Taxonomy (GTDB): domain Bacteria; phylum Pseudomonadota; class Gammaproteobacteria; order Burkholderiales; family Casimicrobiaceae; genus VBCG01. The sequence goes on from BOKS01000007.1 coordinate 116,753, forward strand.
CCCGCACATCAGGGAGGCGGTCGCCTTCGGCCACGGCCGCGACCGCGTGTGCGCGTTCATCAACATCGACATCGGCTCGGTGGGCAACTGGGCCGAGCGGCGCGGCCTCCCGTACTCGGGCTACACCGACCTCGCCGCGAAGCCCGAGGTCTACGCGCTGATCCGCGAGTGCGTCGAGCAGGTCAACGCGGAGCTCGCGCAGGACCCGGCGCTGGCCGCCTCGCAGGTGCACCGCTTCCTGATCCTGCACAAGGAGCTCGACCCCGACGACGACGAGCTCACGCGCACGCGCAAGGTGCGCCGCGGCTTCGTCGCGGAGAAGTACGCGGTGCTGATCGACGCGCTGTACGGCGGGAAGACGGTCCAGCACATCGAGACGCAGGTCAAGTTCGAGGACGGCCGCAGCGGCATGGTCGCGGCCGACCTCGTCGTCGCGGACGCCCGCACGTTCGGGCCGGACGTCGCGAAGCGGGCGGCGTAGGGGCGCGGCGTGTCCGGGGGCGGACGACGCATCGGCGAGGTCATCCTGCGCCTCGAGGGGATCTCGCTGTCGTTCGGCGGCGTGAAGGCGCTCTCGGACATCAGCTTCGACGTTCGCGAGCACGAGATCCGGGCGATCATCGGGCCCAACGGCGCCGGCAAGAGCTCGATGCTGAACGTCATCAACGGCGTCTACCGGCCGCAGCAGGGCACGATCACCTTCCACGGCGAGACGCGCCGCGACATGGTGCCGCACCAGGCGGCGATGCAGGGCATCGCGCGGACGTTCCAGAACATCGCGCTGTTCAAGGGCATGTCGGTCCTCGACAACATCATGACCGGCCGCAACCTGCGGATGAAGGCGACGATCCTCGAGCAGGCGATCCACTTCGGCCGCGCGCGGCGCGAGGAGCTCGCCAACCGCGCGAAGGTCGAGGAGATCATCGACTTCCTGGAGATCCAGCACATCCGCCGCACGCCCGTGGGACGGCTGCCGTACGGCCTGATGAAGCGCGTCGAGCTCGCGCGGGCGCTGGCCGCCGAGCCCACGCTGCTGCTGCTCGACGAGCCGATGGCGGGGATGAACGTCGAGGAGAAGCAGGACATGTGCCGCTTCGTGCTCGACGTCAACGAGCAGTACGGCACGACGATCGTGCTGATCGAGCACGACATGGGCGTGGTGATGGACATCTCCGACCGCGTGGTCGTGCTCGACTACGGGCGCAAGATCGGCGACGGGACGCCCGACGTGGTGCGGGCCAACCAGGCGGTCATCGACGCGTACCTCGGGGTGGCGCATTGACGGCGGCGCGCGCGAAAGCCGGGAACGGGGCACTCGGAACACGGAGGCTGCGATGACGGGGCTCGACGAAAGCGGGCGGGGACGACCTCCCCGCCATTCCCCATGGCCCGTTCCGCGCGAAGCGAGCGCTGCGGGCGAGCCATGACGTTCTTCTTCGAGGTGCTGATCGGCGGCCTGCTCTCGGGCGTGATGTACTCGCTCGTCGCGCTGGGCTTCGTGCTGATCTACAAGGCGTCCGGCGTCTTCAACTTCGCGCAGGGCGCGCTCGTGTTCATGGCGGCGCTGACCTTCGTCGGGCTGACCGAGATGGGGCTGGGCTTCGCGATGGCCCTCGCGGTGACGCTGGTGGTGATGATCGCCGGCGCGCTGCTCACCGAGCGCCTCGTGCTGCGCAAGCTGGTGAACCAGCCGCAGATCACGCTGTTCATGGCCACGATCGGGCTGACCTTCTTCATCGAGGGGCTGACGCAGCTCGTCTGGGGCAGCCAGCCGCGCGGCCTGGACCTCGGCATCCCCGACCAGCCGATCGAGTGGGTGCTCGACCGCGCCGGCATCGTCGTCAGCCAGTTCGAGCTGTTCGCCGCCGGTGTTGCGGCGGTGATGGTGGCCGCGCTGGCGCTGTTCTTCCAGAAGACGCGCATCGGCCGCGGCCTGCGCGCCGTCGCCGACGACCACCAGGCCGCGCAGTCGATCGGCATCCCGCTGCACCTGATCTGGGCGTACGTCTGGGCGGCCGCCGGCTTCGTCGCGCTGGTCGCCGGCCTGCTGTGGGGCGCGCGCAACGGCGTGCAGTTCGCGCTGACGTTCACCGCGCTGAAGGCGCTGCCCGTGCTGATCCTCGGCGGCTTCGAGTCGGTCCCCGGCGCGATCATCGGCGGCCTCATCATCGGGGCGGTCGAGAAGCTCGCCGAGGTCTACGTCGGCCCGATGGTCGGCGGCGGCATCGAGGGCTGGGTCGCCTACGTGATCGCGCTCCTCTTCCTGCTCGTGCGGCCCGAGGGGCTGTTCGGCGAGAAGCACATCGACCGCGTGTGACGCGGCGACAGACGACCGGCCCCAGCCCACTTTCGACCGCCAGACGATGCTCTACCGCGAAGCCGGCCAGTTCAAGACGTCGTACGCGACGGACCAGCAGATCTTCCCGATCCGCCAGGACCGCGTCGCGGTCGTCGCGCTCGCCGCGCTGGCCTTCGTCGTCGTGCCGCTGATCGCCACGCAGTACTGGCTCTCGGCGATCCTGATCCCGTTCCTGATCTTCGCGCTGGCGGCGCTGGGGCTCAACATCCTCACCGGCTACGCGGGCCAGCTGTCGCTCGGCACGGCGGCGTTCATGGCGGTGGGGGCGTTCGCCGCCTACAACTTCGTGCTGCGGGTCCCCGGCATGCCGGTGCTGCTCGCGTTCGTGCTGGCCGGCGGCTGCGCGGCGCTGGTCGGCGTCCTGTTCGGGCTGCCCAGCCTGCGCATCAAGGGCTTCTACCTCGCGGTCGCCACGCTCGCGGCGCAGTTCTTCGTGGTCTGGGCGCTGGTCAAGTTCCCCTGGTTCTCGAACTACTCGAGCTCGGGGGTGATCACCGCGCAGAAGATGACGATCCTCGGCATCGACATCGACACGCCGCTGCGCAAGTACATGCTCACGCTGACGATCGTCACGCTCCTCGCGCTCGCGGCGAAGAACATGGTGCGCAGCTCGATCGGGCGCGCGTGGATGGCGGTGCGCGACATGGACGTCGCGGCGGAGGTGATCGGCTTCCCGCTGATGCGCACCAAGCTCACCGCGTTCGCGGTCAGCTCGTTCTACTGCGGCGTCGCCGGCGCGCTCTACGCCTACGCCTACCTCGGCACGGTCGAGCCCGAGGCGTTCACGCTCGACCTGTCGTTCCGCATCCTGTTCATGATCATCATCGGCGGGATCGGCAGCATCCTGGGGTCGTTCCTCGGCGCCGGCTTCATCGTGCTGCTGCCGATCTTCCTCAACATCGTCGTGCACTGGCTGAACGGCGTCGCGCAGTCGCTGTTCTCGGCGTCGCTGCCGGCGTCGATCACCAGCAACCTCGAGCTGATGGTGTTCGGCGGGCTCATCATCTTCTTCCTGATCGTCGAGCCGCACGGGCTGGCGCGGCTGTGGCAGATCGGCAAGGAGAAGCTGCGCCTGTGGCCGTTCCCGCACTGATTCGCTATGCTGGGCCGCCGCAGGCGGTCCCGCGAGGTCCAGGGAGGCTGTTGTCCGGTCTATGCTGTCACTGAGGAGGAGAGAAATGATGCATCGCACCAAACTGATGGCCTGGCTGGCGGCGGCGACGCTCGGCGCCGCGTCGACGGCCGCGTTCGCGCAGGCCGAGCAGTTCGTCCCGCTTCTCTCGTACCGCGTGGGCGCGTACGCCGCCGGCGGTTCCGGGATCTTCGGCGGGTACATCGACTACATGAACTACATCAACATGAAGGAGGGCGGCGTCAACGGCGTCAAGCTCTCCTGGGAGGAGTGCGAGACCGAGTACAACAACTCGCGTGGCGTCGAGTGCTACGAGCGCCTGAAGAAGCGGGGGAGCGGCGCGACGTTGGTGCAGCCGCTGTCCACGGGCATCACCTACTCGCTGATCGACCGTGTCGCCACCGACAAGATCCCGATGGTCACGCTGGGCTACGGCCGCACCGACGCGGCGGACGGGCGCGTGTTCCCGTGGGTCTTCCCGATGATCACGACCTACTGGTCGCAGGCCTCGGCGATGATCAAGTACATCGCGCGCAAGGAGGGCGGCGAGGACAAGCTCAAGGGCAAGAAGATCGTCCACCTCTACCACGACTCCGCCTACGGCAAGGAGCCGATCGCGGTGTTCCAGGAGTACCAGAAGCGCCTCGGCGTCGAGGTCACGTCGATCGCCGTGCCGCACCCCGGCAACGAGCAGCAGTCGCAGTGGCTGCAGATCCGCCAGATCCGCCCGGACTACGTGATCCTGTGGGGCTGGGGCGTGATGAACACGGTCGCGCTCAAGACCGCGCAGCGCAACGGCTACCCGAGCGGGAAGATCCTCGGCGTGTGGTGGGCCGGCTCCGAGGAGGACGTAATCCCGGCCGGCGACGCGTCGAAGGGCTATACGACGGCGGTGTTCAACGTCGCCGGCGCCAACCTGCCGCTCGTGCAGGACGTCAAGCGCGTCGTCTACGCCAAGGGCAAGGGCAACATGGAGGACGCGACGCGCGTGGGGTCCGTCTACCACGTCCGCGGCCTGGTGCACGGGATCATCACGGTCGAGGCGATCCGCAAGGCGCAGGAGCGCTTCGGCAAGGGCAAGGTGATGACGGCCGAGCAGGTGCGCTGGGGCCTCGAGAACCTCAACCTCGACGAGGCGCGGCTCAAGCAGCTCAACGCCGCGGGCATGATGCCGCCGCTGAAGATGTCGTGCGCCGACCACGAGGGCTCCGGCCTGGTCAAGTTCCAGACCTGGGACGGCAACCAGTGGAAGGTCGTGACGCCCGACTGGATCGCGCCCGACAAGCAGATGATCCGCGGGATGATCGAGGAGTCGGCGGCGAAGTACGCGAAGGAGAAGAACATCACGCCGCGCGACTGCAGCAAGGAGTCCTGACGCGGTAGGGCCGTGCCGGCGGGCCCGCCGTCCGGCCGCGCGCCGGGCCGCGGGCGCGCCCGTCGTCCCGCGCTGCGCCGTGGGCGCAGCGCCGCCCGGCGGCGGGCTTCCGGAATCCCGAATGCGATCGAGCGAACCGTCATGAGCACCGCTGCCGCGCCCGCCGCGCCGATCCTGTCCGTCAACAACATCGAGGTCATCTACGACCACGTGATCCTCGTGCTGAAGGGCGTGTCGCTCGAGGTGGCGGAGGGCCGCATCGTGGCGCTGCTGGGCGCGAACGGCGCCGGCAAGTCGACCACGCTGAAGGCGATCTCCAACCTGCTCGCCGCGGAGCGCGGCGACGTCACGAAGGGCACGATCGAGTTCAAGGGCCGGCGCGTCGACAAGCTCACGCCCAACCAGCTGGTGCGCATGGGCGTGTGCCAGGTGATGGAGGGCCGGCACTGCTTCCAGCACCTCACGGTCGAGGAGAACCTGCTGACCGGCGCGTTCACGCGGCGGATCTCCCGCGCCGAGCTCAGGGCGGACCTCGAGCGCGTCTACCACTACTTCCCGCGGCTCAAGCAGCGGCGCACGAGCCAGTCCGGCTACACCTCGGGCGGCGAGCAGCAGATGACGGCGATCGGCCGGGCGCTGATGGCGAAGCCGACGACGATCCTGCTCGACGAGCCGTCGATGGGGCTGGCGCCGCAGATCGTCGAGGAGATCTTCGGCATCGTGCGCGACCTCAACGCGAAGGAGAGGGTCTCGTTCCTGCTCGCCGAGCAGAACACGATGATCGCGCTGCGCTACGCGAACTACGGCTACATCCTGGAGAACGGCCGCGTGGTGATGGACGGCGATGCGGGGGAGCTCGCGAACAACGAGGACGTGAAGGAGTTCTACCTCGGCCTGTCGACGGCCGGGCGCAAGAGCTTCCGCGACGTCAAGCACTACCGGCGCCGCAAGCGCTGGCTCGCCTGACGCGGCACGCGCGGCCCGGCCGCCGGTGCGCGCCCGCCGGCGCGCGCAGGGTGCGGCGCGCCGCTCCGGCAGCGCCGGGCGCGACGAGGAGCGGGGGATGACGCAGGCCCACTTCGACACGCTGGAGACCCGCGACCCGCAGGCGCGCGAGCGCGCGCTGCGCGACGCCCTGCCGGCGCAGGTCGCGCACGCAAAGGCGCGCACGAGCGCGTTCGCGCGCCTGCTGGCCGACGTCGACCCGGCGTCCGTCGCGTCGCGCGCCGCGCTCGCGCGGCTGCCGGTGACGCGCAAGTCCGACCTGGCGCAGCTGCAGAAGGCCGAGCGTCCGCTCGGCGGCTTCGCGGCGGCCGGCTGGGGCGACCTCGCGCACGCGTTCGCCTCGCCCGGCCCGATCTACGAGCCCGACGGCCGCCGCCCGGACTGGTGGCGGCTCGCGCGCGCGCTCTTCGCCGCCGGCTTCCGCCGCGGGGACCTCGTGCACAACGCGTTCGCGTATCACATGACGCCGGCCGGGTTCATGCTGGAGAGCGGCGCGCACGCCCTCGGATGCACCGTGTTCCCGGCGGGCACCGGGCAGACCGAGCAGCAGGTGCAGGCGATGGCCGACCTGCGGCCCGCCGGCTACGTCGGCACGCCGTCGTTCCTGCGCATCCTGCTCGAGAAGGCCGACGAGCTCCGCGCCGACGTCACTTCGCTGCGCAAGGCGCTGGTGTCCGGCGAGGCGTTCCTCGCCCAGCACCGCGACGCGCTGAAGGCGCGCGGCATCGACGGCTACCAGGTCTACGCGAGCGCCGACCTCGGCAGCATCGCCTACGAGACGCCGGCCCGCGAGGGTCTGGTCGTCGACGAGGGCGTGCTGGTCGAGATCGTGCGTCCCGGCACCGGCGATCCGGTCCCGGACGGCGAGGTCGGCGAGGTGGTGGTGACGCAGCTCGCCAACACCGACTACCCGCTGATCCGCTTCGGCACCGGCGACCTCTCGGCGGTGCTGCCGGGACCCTCGCCCTGCGGCCGGACGAACATGCGCATCCGCGGCTGGATGGGGCGCGCCGACCAGACGACGAAGGTGAAGGGCATGTTCGTGCATCCCGCCCAGGTCGCCGCGATCCTCGCGCGCCACCCGCAGCTCGCGCGCGCGCGGCTCGTCGTCGACAACCCGGGCGGCGTCGACCGCATGACGCTGCGCGCGGCCCGGCACCCGGGGGCGGCGGTTGCGGCGGACGAGGTCGTGGCTACGATCCGCGACGTCACCAAGCTGCGCGGCGAGGTCGCGTTCGTCGAGCCGGCCGACCTTCCGAACGATGGCAAGGTGATCGACGACGTGCGCAAGCTCGACTGAGCAGGCGTTGCATCGCAAGTAAGCGCTCGCATCTGAGCGACCGCGGGCGATGCCGGACAACGGCAGGGGACGCTCGTCTCGGGCGTGCGGCGGGCGTCGTCGCAGCGCTGTGGCACCCCGGTGCGCAAGGGCGTGCAGGCGCACCGCCGCTGCGGTCTTCGGCTACACTGGCCTCCCCCCGGGGGGGCCTTGCTGCGGCCGGGCACCGAGCGCCGCGCCCGTCCCCCGGGATCGCGCCCTTCGTGCATCGCGCGGGCGTGCCGGTCGCACGGACCGGGAGGCGTCGCGCGCCGCAGGCCGAACGGGTCCGCGCCGGCGCCTGCCACGGACAGGAGGCAGGAGGCGTCATGCCGGAACGGCTCGAAGGTGCGCGAATCCTCATCTACAGCCACGACACGTTCGGGCTCGGCCACCTGCGCCGCTGCCGGGCGATCGCGCATTCGCTCGTCGAGCGCTTCAAGGGGCTGTCGGTCCTGATCCTGTCCGGCTCGCCGATCATCGGCAGCTTCGACTTCCGCGCGCGCGTGGACTTCGTGCGCATCCCCGGCGTCATCAAGCTGCACGACGGCGAGTACAAGTCGCTCGGCCTGCACATCGACCTCGACCAGACGATGGCGATGCGCGCGGCGATCATCCGCCACACCGCGGAGGCGTTCCGTCCGAACGTGTTCCTCGTGGACAAGGAGCCGCTCGGGCTCAAGTCCGAGGTGGTGCCCACGCTCGCGATGCTGAAGCAGATGGGCTCGCGGCTGGTGCTCGGCCTGCGCGACATCATGGACGAGCCGACGCTGCTCTCCCGCGAGTGGGAGCACAAGCAGGTGATGCCCGCGCTGGAGACGCTTTACGACGACATCTGGGTCTACGGCCTCGAGGCGATCGCCGACCCGCTGGCGGGTCTCGCCTGCCCGCCGAGCGTGCTGCGCAAGCTCCACTACACCGGCTACATCCGCCGCACGCTGCCGCGCGTCCAGCGCCCGCCCGAGCGGCCGTTCGGCGAGGCGCCGTACCTGCTCGTCACCGTCGGCGGAGGCGGCGACGGCATGGCGGTCATCGACTGGGTGCTCTCCGCCTACGAGCACGACCCCGCGATCCCCTATCCGGCGGTCCTGGTGCTCGGCCCGTTCATGACGCCGGCCCGCCAGCGGGAATTCCACCGGCGCGCCGACGCGCTGGGCCGCGTGCGCGTGCTCACGTTCGACAGCCACCTCGAGCTGATGATGGCCAACGCCGCCGGGATCGTGGCGATGGGCGGCTACAACACGTTCTGCGAGATCCTGTCGTTCGACCGCCCGGCGCTGCTGGTCCCGCGCGTGGCGCCGCGGCGCGAGCAGCTGCTGCGCGCCACGCGCGCCACGGAGCTGGGCCTGACGCGCGTGCTGGACGTCGAGGCCGGCAACGACCCCGCGCTGATGGCCCGCGAGCTGCGCGCGCTGCCGCTGCGCCCGCGGCCGTCGGCGCACGGCGCGGCGAACATGCTGCGCGGGCTGGAGACGATCGCCCGCCTCGCCTCGCCGTACCTGCCCGCGCGGCGGCGCCGCGCGCGGGAGGCCGCGCTCGGGTGACGCGCGTCCTCGCCTGGGTCCAGCACCTGCTGGGCACGGGCCACGTCGAGCGGCTGCGGTGGATCGCGGAGGCGCTCGTGCAGCGCGGCGCCGAGGTCACGTTCGTGCACGGCGGCATGCCGCTGCCGTCGCGGATGCCGCGCGGCGCGCGCGTCGTCGAGCTGCCGCCGCTGCGCGCGACGGACGCCACCTTCGCCACGCTGGTCGACGCGGAGGGCCGGCCCGTCGACGCCACCTACGCCAGGCGCCGCCGCGCCGCGCTGCTGGACGCCTTCGTGCACGCGCGCCCGAACGTCGTGCTGCTGGAGACCTACCCGTTCGGCCGACGCGCCCTGCGCGCCGAGCTCGGCGCGCTGCTCGACACCGCGGCCGTCGCCTCGCCGCGCCCGCGCGTGGTCGCCTCCGTGCGCGACCTGCTGCACAAGCGCGACGACCCGCGGCGCGACGCCCAGGTCTGGGCGGAGGCGCAGCACCGCCTCGACGCGATCCTGGTGCACGGCGACCCGGCGTTCGCGCGGCTCGAGGACACGTTCGCCCCGGCCGCGGACGGCAGCGTCCCGGTCGTCTACACCGGCTACGTGCGTCCGCCGGCCCCGCCGCCGCCCGCGGCGGCGCGCGACCTCGTGGTCGTCTCGGCGAGCGGCGGGGAGGCCGGCGACGTCCTGCTCGACGCGGCCCTGGAGGCGCGGGCGCTGGGCGCGCAGCCGGGACGGTCCTGGCGGGTGCTCGTCGGCCCGGGCGTGCCGGCCGCGCGCTTCGATCGCCTGCGCCGCGTCGGGCAGGCCGCCGGCGCGCAGGTCGAGCGCCACCGCGACGACTTCGCGGCGCTGCTCGCGCGCGCACGCGTCGCCGTGACGCAGGCCGGCTACAACACGGTACTCGACGTCCTGGTCGCGCGCGCGCCGTCCGTGCTGGTGCCGTTCGCCGGCGCCGGCGAGACCGAGCAGCGGATGCGCGCCGCGCGGCTCGCGGCGCTGGAACGCGCCCAGGTCGTCGACGAACGCGACCTCGCGCCGCCGGTGCTCGCCGCGGCGATCGAGCGCGCGGCAGGAAGCGGCCCGATGCCGCCGTGCCCGTTCGACGTCGACGGCGCGCGGCGCGCCGCCGAGGCGGTGCTCGCGCTCGCCGAGGGGAGGCGCCCGGGTGGAATTTGACCCGCTCGTGCGCGAGCTCGACGCGTGGGCTGCGCATGGCCGCGTCGCGTCGCTGTGGTGGCGCGACGACGACGCGCTCGCCGCCACGCCGGCGCTCGCCACGCTGCTCGGCCTCGCCGGCGCGCACGCCGTGCCCGTAGCGCTCGCGGTGATCCCCGCGGCGCTGGACCCCTCGCTGGCACCGGCCCTCGCCGGCAGCGGCGCGGCGGTGCTCCAGCACGGCTACGCGCACCGCAACCACGCGGGCCGGGGCGCAAAGTCGTGCGAACTGGGCGGCCTCCGGGCGGCCTGCGACATCGATCGCGACCTCGTCGCGGGACGCGCGTCGCTCGCCCAGGCGTTCGCCGGCCGCTACCTCCCGGTCGTGGTCCCGCCGTGGAACCGGATCGACGCCGCAGTGGCGGCGCGACTCGCGCGGCTGGGCTTCGCCGGGCTGTCGACGTTCGGTCCCCGGCGCGAGACCCCCGACGGCGTCGTGCAATGCAACACGCACGTCGATCCGGTCGCGTGGCGGCACGGCCGCGGGTTCGTCGGCGTGCGCGCCGCGTGCGCGCAGATGACGGCGCATCTCGCCGCCCGCCGGCTGGGCACCGCCGACGCCGCCGAGCCCACGGGCCTCCTCACGCACCACCTCGTGTTCGACGGCGACACGTGGCGCTTCGTCGACGCGCTGCTCGCGCGCACCCGCGGGCACCCGGGGGCGCGGTGGATCGGCGCCGCGGAAGCGTTCGCGCCTACTTGCGGCCGATCAGCATGAAGCGGGTGTACTTCTTGAGCGGGCGCGCGCCGGCGAACAGCACTTCCGCGAGCGGCGCCTGCGCGCGGAAGGCGTCGAGGTCGGCCACGCAGTTCACGTGCTCGTCGATGGCGACGTAGTCGTTCGACTGCAGCGCGACGAGGTGCCCCGCGGGGACGCGGGCGTACCAGGCGTCGAAGGCCGGCCGCCGCAGGTGCTCGCAGGACGTGTTGACGACGAGGTCGGGCGCGGCGTCCCCCGGTCGCGGGCCGGCGAGCGCCCAGCCCAGCATGTCCGCGGTGACCGCCGCGAAGCGTCCGCCCTCGAGGTGGCTGCCGTTCATCGTGCACGCGACGGCCGCGCAGCGCGGGTCGATGTCCACGCTGACGACGCGTCCGATCGCGAGGCGCCGGTCGGCCAGCAGGATCGCGCCGAGCACGCCGAACCAGCCCCCGAGCACGGTGACCGTCCCGAAGCGCGCGCCGGCCGCGGTCGCGAGCGCATCGGCGAGCCAGAGCTTCGAGGTGAACTGGTTGCGGTTGAGCGCCGCGCCGAGGTCCGGCTCGGGATGGCGCGATACCGCGGCGAGGACGTCGGCGACGAGCGGGCTCGCGAAGTACGTCGCGAGCCCCTCGAGGATGTCGCGGCAGCGCTCTTCGCGGTCGTCCATCGGGCGTGGGGCGGTCCGGGGTTGCGGCGAGCATAGCAGCCCCGCCGCGGCGGGGCCTCCGCCGGTAAGCCGCGGCTTCCTCGTGCCGGCGCGTTGCCGTATGCTTGACCGCGATCCGGTGCCCGCGCGCCGCCGTGCCGGCGTGCGATGGTTGGAGGTCCCGCCAGCGTGAATGTCGACGACGAAGCTGCAGTGCTGTCGCGCGTGCCGACGTTCGCGAAGCTCGATCCGGCGCGGCTCAAGCTGCTGGCGTTCACCAGCCGCGCGCTGCGCTTCGCGCCGGGCGACGTGATCATCCGCGCGGGCGAGCCCTCCGACAGCACGCTGCTGATCCTCGAAGGCACCGTCGAGTTCATCGGTCAGACCGGGCAGGGCGACTTCGTCATCGGCACAGCCGGCGCGCACCAGATGATCGGCGAGATGGGCGTGCTGATGCGGGGCCCGCGCACGGTGACCGTGCGCGCCCGCGACGACGTCCGCGTGCTGCGCATCTCCGCGCAGGTCTTCCTGCGGCTGCTCACCGAGAATCCGGACGTCGCGCTCGACATGATGCGCCAGCTCTGCGAGCGCCTGACCGCGACGACCAAGCGGCTGGAGAGCGCGCAGCAGGCGCTGATCGACTGCGGCGCCGCGCCGGGGAAGCCGGGCGCGCGCTGACGCGATGTCGAGCGGCGCGCCGGCGGCGTCCGGCAAACCCCTGCGGCGCGCCAACGCGGAGCGGTTCGGCGCGGTGTGGCGCCGCGCGCACCGCGGACCCGACGCGCTGCCGCCGCGCCCGGTCTTCGACGAGCTCGCGGCGCACTACCGCGGCCCCGAGCGCACCTACCACACGCTCGGCCACGTCGATGACTGCCTCGCGCGGCTCGACACCGTCGCGCACCTCGTCGCCGCCCCCGACGCGATCGAGATCGCGCTGTGGTTCCACGACGTGCTGTGCGATCCGGGCGCGCGCGACAACGAGATCCGCAGCGCGCGCTGGTACCTCGCGCGCTCGGCCGGCACCACGCCGCGCTTCCGCATCGCGGTGTGCCGGATGATCCTCGCCTCGCGCCACCTGCAGCCGGCGATCCGCGCCGACGCGCGCTACATGGTCGACATCGACCTCGCGGGCTTCGGCCACCCGTGGAACGAGTTCCGGCGCACGACCGACCTCGTGCGCGGCGAGTTCCCGCACAAGTCGGACGCCGAGTTCGCGCGCGGGCTGGCGCCGTTCCTGCGCTCGCTGGTCGCGCGCGACGCGATGTACGGCACCGCCTTCTTCCGCGAGCGCTGCGAGGCCACCGCGCGGCGCAACGTCGCGCAGCTGATCGCGGAGTGGCGCGAGCTGGGCTACGGGGTGTAGCCGCCCCGCGGCGGGCTGCCGCGAGGTTCCGGCCCGCCGGGAACGTCGCGACCGCATCGACGCGAGCCGCGCGTGCGCTCCCGCGACGGGTCGCGCGGGCGTCGGCGCGCGTCCCTCACCGGCCGATTCCCGTCGCTGTGCCGGCCCGCGGGCCGCGAAGGAACGTGGCCTCGTCGAACCGGTCGGTTCCGACGGTGGCCGCGATCGAGGGATCGGCGATGCCGAGGATGTCAGGTTTGTCCTTGTAGCCCGGAGCCAGTGCCTTCAGCCAGTGCGTATCGGTGCACATGAGGCTCAGCACCTTCCACGAGAGCCCTGCGTCGTAGGAAACCGCGACGTAGACGTGCCCGACGGTCCCGATCCCGCGGCTCTTTCGCACGGCCGGGACGCCCAGCATCCGTGTACCCCCGTCGACGAACGTCTCCGAAGGAACGCCGAGCAGTTCCACACCGTCCTTCAGTCCGAGATCCTGCTCGCGAAACGTCTCGAACTGGTGCTGCAGAAACGCCCGGTACCTCTGCTCGCCGCCAATGCGCAGCGCGAGTACCGGATGAGCGAGCTTCGTCAACGTCTCGACGTCCGCGCTCATGAAGGCGCGCGAATACTCGCGAACGATCTGCAACGCCCGCGCGTCGCCGGTCTCCGCGCTCGCGGGCAGCGGAACGGCAAGCGCGGCTGCCATCGATCCGGCCACCAGCCACCGTCCGGCCGCGGGACCGAGCCGTCGCCGACCTTCGCGCATGGCGGCTACTGGACCCGCCAAGAGGTCGCGATCAGCGAAGGCGCGTCCCGCAACTCCGTGTGGACCCCGGACGAAGGATCCCGCTGCGCCGAATCATCGCCTTCCGCGAACGAGACCACGATGTCGGGATAGGCCTTGAACTGCAAACGCCCGGCGTCGTCGACGACGACGCTCGACATGTGCAACGCGGCGCGGGGACCGGGGCCGCGTTCCAGTCGGTACAGCGCGCGGCCGCGGACTTCGATCGGAATCGCGAGGCTTTGCGCGAGCATGCGGTTGCCGTCGAGCAACGCGCGGACAGAATCCTCGGTCGGCATGACGGAAAGCACGGTCGTTCCGTTGCGCAGTTCCGCAGTACTGCCCAGTTCGCGCAGTGCGATCAGCGTCGCCGGGGGATTGCGCGATGCGATATCGAGGATCTGCGGCGAGGCGACGCTCAGAAGGTACCCTGTATAGGACGCGTCCGGGACGTAGAGCGTTTCCGAGCTGCCTTCGTCACCTTCGGCGATGCGGAAGAGAATGCACGCTCCGCCGCATGCCATGCACCCCAGCGTCGGGCTGCTGTAGTACGAGAACGTGAATGCGCTGCGACAGGATACGCATGGCCCGAGACCATTGAGCGTCTGATTGCACAGCGCCAGGACGGTGGGAGCGGCAAGGCCGAAAAGACCGAAGACAGCGATACGCGCGAGAGAAGCCACGTTTCACCTTCGTGAGCGTGATCAGAACTGTCGGGAAAAAACTAGAACCGGGATGCGTCGCGCGTCAAGCGTGTGCCGAAACTGCCGGGCGGTGTGGCCAGATGTGCGGCTGAATTCGCTGTAACGGTGTTGCTGCCCGGGCTCGGGTCGCGCGACGGCTTCGTGGCCTGGTGGAAAGCATGTGAACATGCGAGCCGCTCATGTAGCGGGCGCGAGCGCCCCGAGCGCGTACACCGGCGTCTTCCCGCTCCTCCCGCGCACCTGCACCTCGCCCATCGGCGCGAACGCGAATGCCTCCGCGCCGGCCGCCTGGCGCGTGCTCTCGGAGACGATGATGCGCGTGCCGTAGCTCTTGTTCAGCGCCTCGAGCCGCGCGGCCACGTTGACCTCGTCGCCGATCACCGTGTAGAGCAGCCGGTCGGGCGTGCCGAGCAGTCCGCACACCATCGGCCCGGTGTTGATGCCGATGCGCACGGCGAGCCGCACCCCCGGGCCGAACGTGCGCGCCCCGGTCAGCGCCAGGATGTCGAGCGCGGCCTCGATCGCGTGCGCGGCGTGCCGCGGCGAGGGCCGCGGCGCGTTGAACGTGGCGACGATCGCGTCGCCGAGGAACTGGTTGATCACGCCGTCGCGGCGGACGATCGGCTCGGCGGCGGCCGCGTAGAAGTCGTTGAGCGTTCCCACCACCTCCTCGGGCGTCATCCGCTCGGACAGCGTGGTGAAGCCCTCGATGTCGAGGAACAGCACGGTCGCCTCCGCGGTCTCGCCCTCGCCGGCGGCGAGCGCGGCGTCCGCCGTGCGCACGCGCTCGGCGACCTCGCTGGGCACGAAGCGCGCGAGCTCCTCGTTGCTCGCAGTCTCCAGCGCGGCGTACTCGACCAGCCGCGCGGCGCGCTTGCTCGCGAGCGAGAGGATGCCGGCGAACGCGAGGATCGCGAGGATCTTGTCGACCTCGGCGCCGACCAGCACGCTGTTGGAGGTGAGGTAGGCGACGTAGTCGCGCGTGACCATCGAGTCGCGCGGGTCGATGGTCACGACGTAGAGCAGCAGCAGCAGCCACCCCAGCGCCGCGACCGCGCCGGCGGTGGCGATGTAGCGCGCCTCGAAGTTGAGGGCGCGCAGCGCGATCAGCGCGAACACCCACAGCAGCGTCGGCGACTTGAGCGAGAACGAGGGCGGCTGCGCGTACTGGATGTGGTAGCTGAAGATGAGCCCCATCAGCAGCGCCATGTCGACGGCGATCGACGCGTAGACGAACCCGCGCGGCAGGCGGCGCGCCACGGCCAGCGCGAGGCGCAGCAGCGTGAACGCGGCGTACGCGCCCAGCACCCAGGGCACCGGCGCGAACGGCGCGTCGGCGCCGAACTTCTTCGGGGCGAGCGCGTAGAGGATCGCGAGGCCGGCGATGAACGCCATCTGCAGCACGCCGACCAGGATCTCCGAGCGCTCCTCCTCGGTGCGGATGCGGTTGCGCACCCGCAGCGGCAGGCGCGGCACGGTGGCCGCGAAGAGCTGCATCGGCTGCAGCCGCGAGATCAGCGACGTCGGCATGGCGTCCTCCCCTCGGCCCGGCGCCGGGCGGCGGCGTCAGGCGTTCGCGTCGCGCGCGCCGGCGTCGAGCGCGACGTTCCACGCATGCTCGCGCACCTCGCCGGCCGCGTCCACCGCGACGACGTGCACGCAGTCCGGGCGCAGCCGCAGCGGCGCGCGGCCGATGCCGTTCCACGCGGTCAGGTGCGCGACGAGCGTGTTGAGCACGCCACGGTGCGTCACCGCGACGACCGTCCCGCCGGCGGCCGCCTCGCGCGCGAGCCAGCGCAGCAGCCGGCGCTGCACCTCGCGCAGGCTCTCGCCGCCGGGCGGGCGGAAGTCGAGCCCGCGCGCCTCCTCGGCGGCGAACGCCGGGCCGTGCAGCGTGCGCAGCCGCTCGAAGGTCTCGCCTTCCCAGGCGCCCCAGTCCATCTCGGCGAGATCGGGATCGAGCGCGGGCGCGCGGCCTGCGAGCAGCCGCGCCGTCTCGGCCGCGCGCGCGAGCGGGCTCGCGACGATGCGCCCGCCCGCGAGCGCCGGCGGCAGCTGCCAGCGCGCCACCTGCGCGCGGCCTTCGGGCGACAGCGGCACGTCCGCGCGCCCCTGCAGGCGGCCGGCGTCGTTCCACGCGGTGCGGCCGTGGCGCAGCAGGCCGACGATCATCGCAGCCAGGACGCACGCGCGCGAAGCACGCGGTCGAGCAGCGCGCCGAGCGCAGCGGACGCCGCGGCGAGGTCGTGCCGCTCGCGCGCGAGGACGCGCGCGCGCTCGGCCTGCGCGCGCCGGCGCGCGGGATCGCGCAGCAGCGCGTCGACGGCGCCGGCGAAGGCGTCCGCATCACCGGGGGCCACCAGCAGACCGCTTCCGCCGTCCTCGACCATCGTCTCGCTGCCCGGGCGGCGGCCGGCCACGACCGGGACGCCGCAGGCCTGCGCCTCGAGCATCGCGAGCCCGAGCACCTCCGCCACGGCCGGCCACACGAAGAGGTCGGCGCCGGCGTGCAGCGCGGCGACGACGTCGGGCGGCTGCACGCCCGCATAGACGACGCGGCCGCGCGGCAACGCGTCGAGCGCGGCGCGCACCTCGTCGCGCGCCGCGCCGTCGCCGACGACCACGAGGTGCCACGGCGTCGCCGCGAGGCGCGCGAGCGCCTGCGCGAGCAGGCGGTAGCTCGCGAGCTTGTCGCCGGGACGCATCATCGCGACGGTCAGAAGCCGCGGCGAGTCCTGCGCCGGCGCGAGCGCGGCGGCGGCGGCGCGCGCGCGCGGGTCGTGCGCGGCGGCGGCGAGCGCGGCCACGTCGAGGAACGGCGGCAGCACGAGGCGCGCCGCGGCGGGGTCGCGCACGGCATCGACCATCGGCACGTCCGCCGGGTTCACGCACACGATCGCGTCGGCGGCGCGCAGCGCGGCCTCCACGCTCGCGTGCCCCTCCGCCCAGCGGCCCGCGCCCTGCTTCGGCGCGAACGACGCCTCGGCGACGACGTAGGGGATGCGCAGCACCTGGCTTGCGATCGGCCCCAGCGGGTCGGGGGCCTTGTGATAAAGGTGGTAGGTGAACCACAGCTGCGGCGCTCGCGCGGGATCGCGCTGCCAGCGGCGGATCAGGCGCTGCGCGAGGCCCGCGCCGACGGCGGCGAGACGGCGCTGGCGCACGACGTCGCCCCTGCCCTCGAACGTGCGCAGCCGCGAGGCGAGCGCCACGTCGTGTCCGGCCGCCCGCAGCGCGGCGACGAACGTGCGCGCCAGCAGCCGGTCGCCCGAGGGCACCGGATGGTCGGGTGCCTTGAGCGGCGCGTAGAACGCGATGCGCATCGTCACGCGGCGACGCGCGCGCCGAAGCGCTCGACGAGCCGGTCGATGCCGCGCTCGAACGCGAATTCGCGCCGCGTGCGCTCGCAGCCGGCCGCGCCGATCCGCTCGCGCAGCGCGGCGTCGCCGATCAGCGCCGCGAGCGCGCGCGAGAGCGCGGGGACGTCGCGCGGCGGGACCAGCAGTCCGGTGCGCCCGTCGTCGATCAGCTCGGGGATCCCGGACACGGTCGTGGCCACGCACGGCAGCCGCTGGCTCTGCGCTTCCATGAGCACGTTCGGCAACCCGTCGCGGTCGCCGTCGGCCGCGATGCGCGAGGGCAGCGCGAAGACGTCGGCGGCGCGGTAGCGCTCGAGCACTGCCGGCTGCGGGAGTGCGCCGCGCCACGCGACGCGCCCGTCGATCCCCAGCGCGCGCGCCTGCGCGGCGAGCGCGGGCAGCAGCGGGCCGCCGCCGACGTGCTCGAAACGCCACGACAGCGCGCCGGGCAGCTGCGCCAGCGCGGCGAGCAGGTCGTCGAAGCCCTTCTTCTCCACCGCGCGTCCCACCGCGAGGACCACGACCGGAGCGCCGGGCGCGCGCGGCGCCGTCGCCGGCGGCGGCGGAAAGCGCGCGGCGTCGAGGCCGTGGTAGACGAGGTCGACCTGCGCCGGGTCGGGCGCGAGCGCGCGCAGGTGCAAGGCGTTCGCGCGCGTGCAGGTGACCGCCCACGCGCAGGAGGCGAGCTTCCGGCGCTTCTCCCAGTCCGGCGTGGTCCAGATGTCCTTCGCGTGCGCGGACACGCTCCACGGCAGGCCGCGCAGCGCCGCCGCGTAGCGCGTCACCGACGCGGGCGTGTGCAGGAAGTGCGCGTGCAGCCAGCCGACGTCCGCCGGCAGCTCGGCGGCCAGCACGAGCGCCTGGCCGAAGCGGCGCACGCGGTTGCGCGTGCGGTCGCGCGCCAGGTCGGCGCGGAAGGCCGCGAGCGCCGCACGGTACCCCGGCAGCCGGCGCGCCGCGCGCCAGGCGCGCAGCACGCGCGACGGCGCGTCGTGCAGGTACTCCGGCAGGTAGGTGACGGGCGCGGCGACTTCGCCGTGCACCGGGTGCGTGGCGGCGTCGGTCGGCTGCCGCAGCGAGTACAGCGCGAGCGCGAGGCCACGGCGCTCCAGCGCGGCGAGCTCGTGCGCGATGAACGTCTCGGAGAGCCGCGGCCAGCCTTTCAGCACCACGCCGATGCGCGGGGCGCGGTGCGCGCGCGGGGCTCCCGTGGCGGCGTCGTTCATCGGGGTGCCGATGGTAGCATTGCGACGTCACGCGCGGAGGAGGCTCCGGCGCCCGCGGGGAGCGCGGCCGGCCGGGGCGGGCGCGGCCGGAGGGGAGTTGGTCGCACGTGGAGCGCTCGCTCTTCCGCTACATCTGGAAGCACACCTGGCGCGACCAGGTGTGGCTGCTCGTGGTTACGATGGCGAGCTTCCCGCTCATCTACGTCAACCTCGAGCTGCCCAAGCGCATCGTCAACGACGCGATCGGCGGGCGCAACCTGCCCGAGGCGATCCTCGGCGTCGAGATGACGCAGGTCAGCTACCTGATGGTGCTGTCGTTCGCGCTGCTCGCGCTGATCACCATCAACGGCGCCATCAAGTACTGGCTCAACGTCTACCGCGGCGTCGTCGGCGAGCGCATGGTCCGCCGCATGCGCTTCGAGCTGTACGCGGCGGTGCTGCGCTTCCCGCTGGCGCACTTCCGGCGCACGTCCGCCGGCGAGATCATCCCGATGGTCACGGCGGAGACCGATCCGATCGGCGGCTTCATCGGCGAGTCGATCGCGCTGCCCGCCTTCCAGGCCGGGCTGCTGCTGACCTACATCACGTTCATCTTCATGCAGAACTTCTGGCTCGGCCTGGCCGCGGTGGCGCTCTACCCGCCGCAGGCGTGGCTGATCCCGCGGCTGCAGCGGAGGATCAACCAGCTCGCCAAGCAGCGCATCCAGACGACGCGCGAGTTCGCCGACCGCATCGGCGACGTCATCGGCGGCGCGACCGAGATCCGCGCCAACAACGCGGCGCGCTACGAGCTCGCCGACGCCTCGGGGCGCCTGGGCAGGATCTACGCCATTCGCGTCGACATCTTCAAGCGCAAGTTCTTCGTCAAGTTCCTCAACAACTTCCTCGCGCAGGTCACGCCGTTCTTCTTCTACGCCATCGGCGGCTACTTCGCGATCCACGGGCAGCTGTCGGTCGGCGCGCTGGTCGCGGTGATCGCGGCTTACAAGGACATCATCGACCCGTGGAAGGAGCTGCTCAAGTGGTACGAGACGAAGGAGGACGTGCGCGTCAAGTACGAGCAGATCGTCTCGCAGTTCGAGCCCGAGGGCATGCTCCCCGCGGCGCTGGTCGACAACCCCCCGTCGCCGCTGCCGCGGCTCGCGGGGCCGCTGGTCGCGCAGGGCGTCGCGTACGCGGAGGAGGGCGCGGCCGCCGTCGAGCCCCTGTCGCTGGAGGTGCATCCGGGCGAGCACGTCGCGCTCGTCGGGGCCGGGGACTGCGGCCGCGCGGAGGTCGCGCAGCTGTTCGCGCGGCTCGCGTTCCCCGCGTCCGGCCGGCTGTCGGTCGGGACGCTCGCGCTGCCCGAGGCGCACCTCGCGGTCGTCGGCAGCCGCATCGCGTACGTGTCGCGCAACGCGCACGTGTTCTCCGGGACGCTGATGCACAACCTGCTCTACGGGCTCAAGCACAGGCCGGTGCGCGACGTCGCGTACGAGGGCCCGGCCGCCGCCGCCGAGGCGAAACGGCGGCGCGAGGCCGAGATCGCCGGCAATTCGGCGGACGACATCAACGCGCACTGGATCGACGAGGACGTGGCGGGCGTTGACGACGGCCCCTCGCACGCGCTGGAGGTGCTGCGCGTGGTCCGCATGGACGACGAGCTGCTCGCGTTCGGCCTCGCCAGCCGTGCCGGGACGCACGCGGACGAGGAGCTCGTGTCGCTCGTCCTCGAGGCGCGCGCCCGGCTGCGCGACAAGGTCGTGAGCCCGGAGCTCGCGCCGCTGGTGGAGCTGTTCGACCGCGACCGCTACTTCGAGAACGCGAGCGTGGCGGAGAACCTGCTGTTCGGCACGGCCATCGACCCGGCGTTCGCGCCGGACAGGCTCGCGACCAACGCCGAGGTGCGCCGCCTGCTCGAGGACGTCGGGCTCGCCCGCGACCTCGAGGAGCGCGGCATCCGCGTTGCCCGGCTGATGATCGAGCTCTTCGCCGACGAGCCTGCCGACAGCCCGCTGTTCGCCGAGTACAGCTTCATCTCGCCGGAGGACCTCGACGACTTCCGGGGCATGCTGCGCCGCATCGCGGACCGTACCCGCGGCGCGCTCGGCGTGCGCGAGCGCACGATGCTGCTGTCGCTGCCGCTCAAGATCGTGGCCGCGCGCCACCGGCTGGACGTGCTCGACGACGCGCTGAGGGCGCGGCTCGTCGCCGCGCGGCACGCGTTCCAGAAGCGCTTCGCCGACCGCAACGTGGTCGCATTCCTCGACCCGCAGAGCTACTCGCCGACGCTGACCATCCGCGACAACATCCTGTTCGGCCGGCCGGTCTACGAGCAGGCGCGCGCGCAGGAGCGGCTCACCGACCTCGTGCGCGAGGTCGCGCTGGAGGTCGGCATGGAGCGGCCGCTGATCCGGCGCGGCCTCGCGTTCGACGTCGGGCCGAGCGGCGCGCGCCTGGGCTACGCGCAGAAGCAGCGGCTCGCGATCGCGCGTGCGCTGGTCAAGAACCCGGACCTCCTCGTGCTCGACGAGGCGACGGCGGGGCTCGACCCGGCCCTCGAGCGCGACGTGATCCGCCGCGTGCTCGCGTGGGCGGGGGAGCGCACGGTGGTCTGGTCGCTCGGCCAGCCGTCGCTGGCGAAGCTCTTCCCGCGCGTCCTGGTGTTCGAGCGCGGGCGCCTGGTCGAGGACGGCGCCTTCGACGCGCTCGCCGGAGGCGGGACGCACCTCGCGCGGCTGCTCGCCTGACCGCGTGCCGCGCCGCTCAGAGTGGCCACACGACGAGCAGCAGCGGCACCGCGATCGCGACCACCAGCACCTCGAGCGGCAGGCCCAGGCGCCAGTAGTCGCCGAAGCGGAACCCGCCGGGCCCGAGGATCAGGGTGTTGTTCTGGTGCCCGATCGGCGTCAGGAACGAGCAGGAGGCGCCGATGGCGACGGCCATGAGGAAGGGGTCGGCGTCCACGCCCAGCGCGGCGGCCGTGCCGATGGCGATCGGGCACATCACGGCGGCAGTGGCCGCGTTGTTCATCAGGTCGGAGAGGAACATCGCGACGACCAGGACCAGCGCGAGCGCGGCGACCGCGTGGCCCTGCGCGACGGTGTCGAGCAGCAGCCGCGCCACGAGGTCTGCCGCGCCGGTGGCCTCGGTCGCCTTCGCGACCGGGATCAGCGCAGCCAGCAGCACGATCACCGGCCAGTCCACCGCGTCGTAGACGGCGCGCGGCGGGACCGTACGCAGCACGAGCGAGGCCAGCACGCCGAGCGCGAACGACACCGCGGCCGGCAGCAGGCCTAAGGCCGCGACGGCGACGGCCAGCGCCATCACGAGGCCCGCCTGCCACGCCTTGCGCCGGCTCGGCACGTGCAGCTCGCGGTCGGCGAGCGGCACGCACCCGTAGTCGGCGGCGAATTCGAGGATCGCGTCGGGCGGGCCCTGCAGCAGCAGGAGGTCGCCCGGCATCACGACGATCGAGCGCAGCCGCATCAGCGAGCGCCGCCCCTGGCGGGACAGCGCGAGCAGGTTGAGGCCGTAGCGCGTGCGCAGCAGGATGTCCTGCACCGAGCTGCCGGCGAGCGGCGAGTTCGGCAGCACGGCCAGCTCCATCAGCACGACCTCGTCGCTCGCCGGCGGTGTCTTCCCCTCGTCCGCGCGCGCTTCGTCGGCGTCCGCCGGCGCGGCAGCGGCGCGCGCCGCCGCGGGCGCCTGCGCGTCGTCCCCGTCCTCGGCCGCCTCGGCCAGCGTGAGCCCGAGCCGCGCGAGCACCCCGCCCAGCGCCTCGGCCTCGGCCTCGACGACCAGGATGTCGCCGGCGCGGATCCTCCGCGCGGCGGTCGGCGCTGACAGCCGCAGGTCGTTGCGCACGAGGCCGACCACCTGCGCGCCGGTGTCGTCGAGCGCCTGCTCGATCTCGCGCAGCGACTTGCCGACCGCCGGGCTGCCGTCGGGCACGCGCGCCTCGGTCAGGTAGGCGCCCGACTCGAAGCCCTCGAGGCTCGCCTGCCTGCGCGCGGGCACGAGCCGCCAGCCGGCGAGCGCGACGAAGGCGGTCCCGGCGATCGCGATGGCGAGGCCCACCGGCGTGAAGTCGAACATGCCGAAGGCCGCGCCGCCCGCCTGCTCGCGGAAGCCCGCGACGATGAGGTTGGGCGGCGTGCCGATCAGCGTCGTCATGCCGCCGAGCCCCGTCACGAAGGCGAGCGGCATCAGTGCCTGGCCCGGCGCGAGGTCGAGCCGCGCGGCCATGCGGATCGCCACCGGCATCAGCAGCGCCATCGCGCCGACGTTGTTCATGAACGCGGACAGCAGGGCGCCCAGCGCGAAGAGCGTGGCGAAGCTGCGCACGGGACCGGCGGCGCCCGGCAGCACGGCGCGCGCGAGCGCGTCGATGCCGCCGGACGTCTGCAGCCCGCGGCTCAGCACCAGCACGCACGCGACGGT
Organism: Betaproteobacteria bacterium; assembly: GCA_016861105.1. Lineage (GTDB taxonomy): Bacteria > Pseudomonadota > Gammaproteobacteria > Burkholderiales > Casimicrobiaceae > VBCG01. Next base: position 139,859 of record BOKS01000007.1, read on the forward strand.
GATCACGGCGGGGTGGCCGAAGCCGGTGAACGCATCCGCCGGCGCCACGACGCCGGCGAGCACGCACGCGAGCAGCGCCGCGACCGCCACCATGTCGTGCCGCCAGCGCCCCCACAGGAAGAGCGCGACCGTGGCGAGCAGGATGGCGAGGACGAGCGTCTGGTCGAGGGACATCGGCGATGGGGGCGGCGCGGGCGCATCGCGGGATGCGCAAGGACGGCCTCGGCGCGTCGCGGACGGCGGCTACCGGTACGGGTCGGCCGCGTCGCGCAGCCCGTCGCCGAAGAAGTTGAACGCGAGGATCACGACGATGACCGGCGCCACCGGCAGCATCAGCCACGGGTAGAGCGCGACGACGTTGATGTTCTGCGCCTCGTTGAGCAGCACGCCCCAGCTCGTGATCGGCGGGCGCAGGCCGATGCCGAGGAAGGAGAGCGCGGTCTCGCCGAGGATCATCCCCGGGATCGACAGCGTGGCCGCGGCGATCAGGTGGCTCATGAAGCCGGGCAGCAGGTGGCGGGCGATGATGCGCCGCGGCCGGGCGCCCATGAGCCGCGCCGCGGTCGTGTAGTCCTCCTCGCGCAGCGCGAGGAGCTTCGAGCGGACCGCGCGCGCGAGGTTCGTCCAGTCGAGCGTGGCGAGGATCATCGTGATCCCGAAGTACACGAGCAGCGGGCTCCACGTCACGGGGAGCACCGCGGAGAGCGCCATCCACAGCGGCAGCTCGGGGAAGCTGCGGATCACCTCGATGACGCGCTGGATCACGTTGTCGACCCAGCCACCGTAGTAGCCGGCGATCCCGCCGAACACCAGGCCGAGCCCGAACGAGAGCGCGATGCCGAGCAGGCCGATCGTGAGCGAGATGCGCGTGCCGTAGATCACGCGCGACAGCACGTCGCGCCCCAGCCGGTCGGTGCCTGCCAGGAACAGCGTCCCGCCCTCGCCGGGGCACACGAGGTGGAACGACGCGTCGACCACGCCCCAGAAGCGGTAGGGGTCGCCCGAGCAGAGGAAGCGCAGCGGCCGCGGCCGGGTGCGGTCCTCGGCGTACTCGCGCTTCAGCGTCTCCATGTTGAGCGTGCGCACGAGGTCGTAGGTGAACGGGCCGACGAAGCGGCCCTCGTGCATCCAGTGCACCTCCTGCGGCGGCGCGTAGATGAAGTCGGTGTGGCGGCTGTGCAGGTGGTAGGGGGCGAGCACCTCGGAGACGAGCGTCGACGCGTACATCAGCGCCAGCACGACGCCGGCGACGACGGCGACCCGGTGGCGCCGCAGCTTCCACAGCATCAGCTTCCACTGCGACGCGAGGTAGAAGCGCTCCTGCTCGGGCGTCAGGGCGTCGCTGCCGGACGGGTCGAACGGCGCGTCGCTGACGTAGTGCGGCAGCGGCTGCGCGGCAGCGTGGCCCTGGGGGGCGTTCACGCGCCCGGCTCCCGCCTCGTTGCGGCGTGGCTGCCCCCGCTTGCCCCGCCCGCCGCAAACACGGCTGCCGCCTTCGCCATGCTCGTCGTCGCCCCCGCGGTTGTCGGCGGGGGCCCAGCGTCGTTCCCGCTCATGCGCGGCGGTCGCAAAGACACTGGGTCCCCGCTTGCGCGGGGACGACGACGGAGCAGCGGGATTCCTGCTTCCCGGCTCGTCGTGACGGCCTCCTTGCACCGGCCGTGCAATGCGCGATGGACACGTGTCGGCCGCCCTCCCGATGAGCCTGGCGGCCTCCGGACGGTCGCCGCGACGCGCAGGGTCGGCGCGTCGGCCGTCTCCGCGATGCGCCTGGTCGCATCCCCGCAAGCGGGGCGCCTGCTTCCCGGCGCCTCGCGGTGCATCCCCGCAAGCGGGGCCCCTGCTTCCCGGCTCGTCGTGACGGCCTCCTTGCACCGGCCGTGCAATGCGCGATGGACACGTGTCGGCCGCCCTCCCGATGAGCCTGGTCGCATCCCCGCTCGCGGGGTCCCTGCTTCCCGGCTCATCGTGATACCCCGCCCTCGAGGCGGATGCGGGGGTCGAGCGCGGCGAGCGCGAGGTCGGAGATCAGCACGCCGACGACGATCAGCAGCGCGAGGAACATGAGGAACGTGCCCGCGAGGTACATGTCCTGGCTCTTGAGCGCGGCGAGCAGCATCGGCCCGGTCGTCGGCAGCGACAGCACCACGGCGGTGATCTCCGCGCCGGAGATCACGTGCGGCAGCAGGCTGCCGATGTCGGAGATGAAGAAGTTGAGCGCGAGGCGCATCGGGTACTTGCGCAGCAGCTTGCCGGGGGGCAGCCCCTTCGCGCGGCCGGTGACGACGTACTGCTTCTGCAGCTCGTCGAGCAGGTTCGCACGCATCTTGCGGATCATGCCGGCCGTGCCGCCGGTGCCGATCACGATCACCGGGATCCACAGGTGGTCGATCACCGACCGCAGCTTGCCCCAGCTCCACGGCTGGTCGATGTACTCCGGGTCCATCAGCCCGCCGATCGACAGCCCGAACCAGACGTTGGCGAAGTACATCATCACCAGCGCCAGCATGAAGTTCGGGATCGCGATGCCGAGGAAGCCGAGCAGCGTCAGCCCGTAGTCGCCCCAGCTGTACTGGTGCGTCGCCGAGTACACGCCGATCGGGAACGCGATGGCCCAGGTGAACAGGACGGTGGCGAACGACACCAGCACGGTCAGCGCCACGCGGTCGCCGATCACCTGCGACACCGGCAGGTTGAACTCGAACGAGTAGCCGAAGTCGCCGACGAACCAGCCGCCGAGCCAGCGCAGGTACTGCTCCCACAGCGGGCGGTCGAGCCCGTAGTGCTCGCGCAGGAACGCGATCTTCTGCGGGTCGACGCTCTCGCCCTGCGCCTGCAGTTCGGCGATGTAGCTCTCGAGGTAGTCGCCGGGCGGCAGCTGGATGATGACGAACACGATGACGCTGATCGCGATCAGCGTCGGGATCATCACCAGCAGCCTGTGGCCGACGAAGCGCAGCATGCGTCAGTCGTGCGCGAACCAGAACGTGTCCGGCCGGTGCATGCCGAAGTACGCGCCCGGGTCCCAGTTGTACAGCGCGCGCAGGGGAACGTTGCGCAGCGACTTGCCGACGACGACCGGCTGGAGGTTGCCGGTCACCGTGCCGATCGTGAACTGCTGCTCGGCGTGGATGGCGAGCATGCGCTTCCAGATCCGGGTGCGCTCGGCGCTGTCGCCGGACGCCTGCCAGGCGCGGAACAGCGCCAGCAGCTCCTGCGCCTCGGGCAGGTCGGGCGGCTCGCCGCCCTTGCCCTTGCTCTCGACGTGATTGCCCCACAGCGGCCACTGCAGCTGCTCCTGCTTGACCGGCGCGAGCTCCTCGGGGCTCATGTCGGCGGTCGGCACGCCGTTCGACAGCCCCGGCCACACCGACATCATCGACTGTCCCGAGAACACGCGCTTGCGGAACACCTCGCGCTGCGACGGGCGCGAGTAGAGCGCGATGCCGGCCTTCCGCCAGCTGTCGCGGATCAGCTCGAGCATGTCCGTTTCCTCGGTGCTCTCGCCGGCCGTGTCCACGACGATCTCGAGCGGGCGCCCGTTGGGCAGCAGCCGGATGCCGTCGGCGTTGCGCTGCGTCAGGCCGATGGCGTCGAGCAGCGCGTTCGCGGCCTCGAGGTCGAACTTGGCGTACAGCTCGCGGAACCGGGGCTCGAACAGCGGGCTCTTCGGCAGCACGGTGTTGTTCGAAGGCTGCACGAGGCCGAAGAAGACGACCTGGTTGAGCTCGTGGCGGTCGATCGCCAGCGACAGCGCGCGCCGGAAGCGCACGTCGCGCAGCAGCGCCCGCCACGCCGGGTCGACGTGGTTGAGGTTGGGGTGCAGCGCCATCTGCGAGCCCTTCACCGTGTCCCACAGCCGCACCTCGTAGCCGCTGCGCTTCTCGTTGCGCTTGAGGAACGTGTAGTCGTCGAAGCGCAGGTAGCGCGACTGCAGGTCGACCTCGCCGGCACCGGTCTTCGCCGGTACGAGCTTCTCGTCGGCGAGGTGGATCAGCACGCGGTCGATGTACGGCAGCTGCCGTCCCTGCGGATCGGCACGGTGGAAGTACGGGTTGCGGTGGAGCACGAAGCGCGTGGCCGGCGGCGCCGTCGTGTTCACCCACGGCTCGAGCGTGGGCAGGTCCGGGTTGTCGAAGCGGTACTGCTCGTCCTTCTTGTGGTGCAGGCCGGCCCAGTTGCGCGCGCGCGCCTTCTCGGCCAGCGCCTTCGCCGCGGCCTCGCCGATGTAGCGCGCGTGGAACTGGCGCAGGTAGTGCGCCGGCCGGTAGATGAACAGCGGCGACGCCCCGGCCAGCGCCGGCAGGAACAGCGGGTTGGGGTCGTCCCAGACGTAGCGGACGGTGAGCGCGTCGGGGAACGAGACGCGCGGCCCCTTGCCGTTGGCGAGCAGCACCATCGGCAGGCCGAGCGGCGACAGCGCCTTGTCGTTGGCGACGTCCTCCCAGTAGTAGCGGAAGTCCTCGCTGGTGAACGGCTGCCCGTCGGACCAGCGGTGGCCGGGGCGCAGGCGGAACGTGAACTCGCGGTCGCCGACGTTCTCGTAGCTCGCCACGATGTCCGGCACGAACGCGAGGTCCCGGTCGTAGCCGACGAGCCGCGCATAGCCGTAGACGACCATCATGCGGATGTCGCGGTCCTTGGCCATCAGCATCCGCAGGTCGCCGCCGTAGCGCCCGGGCGTGCGCTTCATCGCCTCGAGCGGCACGATCAGCGGCGTCCTCGGCAGCCGTCGCTCCATCGGCGGGAGCTTGCCCTCCGCGACCAGCGGCGCGAGCAGCGGCGGCTCGTCCGCCGCCCGCGTCGCGGGCACGAGCAGCGCGAACGCGAGGGCGCATGCCGCCAGCGCGCGGACGAGCCTCATGCGGCGCGCTTCCGGAGGTCGGCGCCGGCGCGGGCGCGGACGCGATGGCCGCCGCCGACGTCGTGCAGGACGCCGGCGTCGTCGCCCGACCACGCGAACGGCGCGCGCCACTCGGCCGGGTCGCGGGCCGCGCCCTCCATGACGGCCGCGAGGTCGAGCCGGCGGGCGAGGTCGGGATAGGGCACCGCCGCGAGGAGGCCGCGCGTGTACGGGTGCAGCGGGTCGCGGAACAGCACCTCCCGCGGCGCGATCTCGACGATGCGTCCGCGGCACATGACGGCGATCTCGTCGGCGACGTAGTCGACGACCGCGAGGTTGTGCGAGATGAAGAGGTACGTGAGCCCGAGCTCGGCCTTGAGGTCCTTCAGCAGGTTCATGATCTGCGCCTGGATCGACACGTCCAGCGCGGAGACCGGCTCGTCGCACAGCAGCATGTCCGGCTTGAGCGCGAGCGCGCGCGCGATGCCGATGCGCTGCCGCTGGCCGCCGCTGAAGCTGTGCGGGTAGCGCGACAGGAAGCGCGGGTCCAGCCCCACGAGGCGCATCAGCTCCTTGACCATCTCGGCCTGGTAGTCCGCGTCGCCGACCTTGTGGATCACCAGCGGCTCGCGGAGGATGTCGAACACCGTCATCCGCGGCGACAGCGAGCCCATCGGGTCCTGGAAGATGTACTGCACGCGGCGGCGGAAGCGCAGCAGGTCCGCCTCGGACGCCGCCGCGACGTCGATCTCGCGCCCGCGGTCGTTGTACACGATGCGGCCGCGGTCCGGCGTCAGCGCGCGCATGATCATCTTCGAAAGCGTCGTCTTGCCGCAGCCGCTCTCGCCGACCAGCCCGAAGCACTCGCCGTGGCGCACGGCGAAGCTCACGTCGTCGACGGCGCGCACCGTATGCGTCCTGCTGCCGAGCCAGCCGGCCTTGCGCGTCGTGAACGTCTTGCCCACGCCCTCGACGGCGAGCTGCACCTGCGGCACCGACGCGGGCCACCCCTCGTAGGCGCGCAGCAGCGGCCCCGTCTGGTGGTCGATCTCGCGCACGGGCTGCAGCCGCTCGCCTTCCTGCATGTCGAAGTGCGGCACGGCGCGCAGCAGCGCGCGCAGGTACGGGTGGCCGGGCGCGGTGAAGATGTCGTGCACCGCGCCCGCCTCCATCACGCGGCCGCGGTAGAGCACGACGACCTCGTCGGCGAGGTTCGCCACCACGCCGAGGTCGTGCGTGATCAGCAGCACGGCCATGTTGAGCCGCGCCTTCAGCTCCGCGATCAGCGCGAGGATCTGCGCCTGGATCGTCACGTCGAGCGCCGTGGTCGGCTCGTCGGCGATCAGCAGCGCCGGGCGGCAGACCAGCGCCATGGCGATCATCGCCCGCTGCCGCAGCCCGCCGGACAGCTCGAACGGGTACATGCGCAGCGCGCGCGCCGGATCGGGGAAGCCGACCAGCCGCAGCATCTCCTGCGTGTCGCGCATGCCCTGCGCGCGGTCCACCTTGCGGTGCAGGAACAGCGCCTCGCTGACCTGGTCGCCGACCGTGTGCACCGGCGAGAGCGAGAGCATCGGCTCCTGGAAGATCATCGACATGCGGCGCCCGCGCAGCGCCCGGAAGCCGGGGCCGTCGGGCGCGAGCTGCGCGAGGTCGACCGGCGGCGAGCTGGCGTCCTCGTGGGCGAGGAGCATCGAGCCGTGCGTGATGTGCGCGTTGCCCGGCAGGATGCCGAGCAGCGCCTGCGCGGTGACCGACTTGCCGGACCCCGACTCGCCCACCAGGGCCACGGTCGTGCCCGGCCGGATGCGGAACGAGACCCGGTCGAGCACGCCCACGCGCAGGCCGCGCACGTCGAACTCGAGCGAGAGCTCGCGGACGTCGATCAGGTTGTCCATCAACGCCCCTTGGAGCCGAGCTTCGCCCGATGCACTGCGCACACAGTCCGGATGGCCGACCGGTGCGACTTTAAGCGGGCGCGTCGTTTTCGGGAAGGGGCGTCGGTCGCGCCGCGTGGCGGCGGCCCGAACGCGTTGCCGACGCGGCGCCGGTCGCGTCCGGGAAGGGGCACGCACCGCCCGGCGGCGCCCGGTGCCCGCACGGAGCACCGCTGGTTGCGGCGCAGCAAGCGGGGCGTCGTCCCGGCGTCGCGCGCCCCGCGGAGCAGGCGGTCGAGTCGCGCAGCGGGCGTCACGGCGGCCCGCCGAGCGCCGCCTCGATCACCGGCATGGCGGAGCGCATGCCCAGCGCCGCGGCGTCCGCGCGCCGTGCTTCGAGGGCGGCGCGGGACGCCGGGCCCGGTGCGCGCGTCCAGTCGACCAGCGCACGCGCCAGCGCGACCTGGAAGTCCGACCACGGCAGCGGCTCGTCGGCCGCGTAGGCGGCGAGCGCGTCGGCGTGGTGCAGCGCTAGGTCCGGGTCGCCGAGCGACAGCGCGACGTCGACGGCGTCGCGGCGGAACCAGTAGTGGCAGTGGCCGAGCGCGCCGCGCGCGAGCCACGACGCCCCCTCGGCGAGCGCTTCGCGCGCCGCGGCGGCGCTGCGCGCGGTGCGCGCCTCGCCCGCGCACAGCAGCGGTCCGATGAAGCCGCCGATGCCCGTCGCCTCCATGATCGCGCGCACCTCGGCGAAGCGGCCCCGGGCCCCGTCGTGGTCGCCGTCGGCGACCGCGAGCCGCCCCTGCACCCACAGCAGGATCGCCTCGAAACGCCGCGAGCCGATCGCGCGCGCCAGCGCGAGCGACGCGGCCGCGGCCTGCGCAGCCTCGCGGCGCTCGCCGCGGTTCAGCCGCACGAGGGCCAGCGACTCGAGCGCGAACATCTCCGCGTGCGGCAGCGCGAGGCGGCGCGCGATCCTTCCCGCCTCCTCGACGTCCGCGAGGCTCGCGTCCCACTCGCAGAGGAAGCCGCGCGAGTGCGCCATCATGCAGAGGTTCGCGCTCTCGATGCGGGGGAAGCCGTGCTCGCGCGCGAGCGCCACGCAGGCCGTGAAGCGCTCGAACGCCGAGCGCATGCGGCCGCGCGCATAGCAGGCGTCGCCGAGTCCCGACCACGCGTTCGCTTCCGCCTGCGCGTCGCCCGCCGCCCGTGCGGTCGCGAGCGCCGCCTCGTGCTCGGACAGGCACGCGTCCACCTCGCCGCGGGCGAAGTGCAGGCTCCCGCGCAGGTGGTGGATCGACGAGGCCTCGCGCCCGAGGCCGGGCGCCGCGCCGAGCGGCTGCGCCTGCGCCAGGGCCGCCATCGCCGCCTCGGGGGCGCCGGCGAGGCGATGGCCCGCCGCCACGCCGATCAGCGCGCGGCAGCGGGCGGCGTCGTGCGGCGCGTCCGCCGCGGCGCGCTCGAACGCCGCGATCGACTCGGCCGTGCGCCCGGCGTCGCGCAGCTGCTCGGCACGCAGGATGGCCGCCTCGTGGCGCACGGCCGCGTCCACCGCCAGCGCGAGCGCGCGGTCGGCGAGCGCGATCGCCGCGTCCGCACGCAGCATCCCCGCCTGCTCGCGCGCGGCCGACACGTACGCAGCGGCGGCGGCGGGATCGCCGGCACGCTCCAGGTGCCGCGCGTGCAGCTGCGCGTCGCGGCCGGCATACCACGCCGCCGCGCGCGCGTGCAGTTCGCGCCGGCGCGCGTGCAGCAGCGACGCGTAGGCGGCGTCGCAGATCAGCGCGTGCGCGAACAGGTATTCGTCGCCGTCGGGGCGCACGAGGAAGCGTTCGACCAGTGCGTCGCAGCGGTAGGCCTCGGCGCCGGTCACGTACCGCAGCGGCGCCAGCCCGAAGCGCTGGCCGATGACCGACGCCGCCTGGATCGCGTCGCGGTCGCGCGGCGCGAGGCGGTCGATGCGCGACAGCACGAGGCTGCGGATCGAGCCCGGCACGTCGTTCCCGCCGCCGCGGTCGCGCAGCAATTGCACGAGGAACAGAGGGTTCCCGTCGGCGCGGCGGATGCAGTCGAGGACCCGGCGCTCGTCCCCGCCGCAGAGGGCGTGCGCGAGCGCGAGCGAGGCGTCGGCGGCGAGGCGGTCGAGGTCGAGCGTGAGCTGCGGCAGCGGGCCGGCGGCGGCGCGCCAGCGCGCGTCGACCGGGTCGCCGTCGATGCGCGTCGTCGCGAGCAGCAGGCTCGCCGAGGCGGCGCAGGCGCGGGCGAGCGCGGCGAGGCCCTCGAGCGTCAGCGCGTCGGCCCAGTGCAGGTCCTCGACCACGAGGAGGCGCGGACGCTCGGCGGCGGCCGCGGCCACGAGGGCGCCGAGCGCCGCGTTGCGCCCGCGGCTGCGCGCCGCCGGCTCCATCGCCTCGTACACCGGTGCGAGCCGCGCGGGCTGCGCGATCTCGAGCAGGTCGTGGAGGAACGGCTCGTCCGCCGGCGCGGCCAGCCCGCTCGCGAGTGCGCGGTCGAGCGCCGCCCGGCGTTGCGCCTCGTCGGCGTTGGCGGCCGCGCCGAGCAGCCCGGCGACCAGCGCCGCGATGGCTCCGCGTCCGCGGGCGACGCCGAAGTCGAGCACCAGCGCTGCATGGTTCGCGAACCCGGCCGCCTGCGCGTGGGCGGTGAACGCCTCGACGAGCCGTGTCTTGCCGATGCCGGCCTCGCCACGCAGCAGCACGAAGCGACCGCTGCGGCGCGCCTCGACCGACGCCAGCGCCGCCTCGAGCTGGCGCAGCTCGTCGTCGCGGCCGACCAGCGGCGGCGCCACGGCCGCCGCGGCGCGGCAGGCGCGGACGCGCCAGGCGTCGACAGGATCGTCGAGCCCCTTGATCGCGAGCGCGCCGGCCGGCTCGCCGTCGCAGAATCCCGCGACCGTATCCCAGACCGACGCCGAGACGAGCGTCTCGCCGCCGTGCGCCATCGATTCCAGCCGGGCTGCCAGGTTCACCGCGTCGCCGGTGACGGTGTACGTCGAATGCGAGGTGCTGCCCGTTCCGGCAGCCACGACCTCGCCGCTCGCGATGCCGACGTGTGCAGCGAGGTCGATGTCCAGCTCCCGGGCGAGGTCGGCCATGGCGGCGTGGATGGCACAGGCGGCGCGCACCGCGCGCTCGGCATCGTTGCCGTGGGCGACCGGAGCGCCGAACAGCGCCATGACGGCATCGCCGATGTGCTTGTCGATCGTCCCGCCGAAGCTCGCGACGATCCCGTCGACGATGGCGAAGTAGCGGCCGAGCAGTCGGTGCACTTCCTCGGCATCGAGCCGCGACGTCAGGCGGGTGTAGCCGGCGAGGTCGGCGAACAGCACGGCGACCTGGCGACGGTCCGCGCCCGGCTCGCTCGCCACCGCGACGGCACCGGCGAGCGCCGTTCCGCATAGCGGGCAGAAGCGCGCGCCCGCGGGCAGTCCCGCGCCGCAGGCGAAGCAGAAACGCGGCCCCCCGGGAATCATCGCCGGACATCCTCCTAGGGATCGGCGGCCCCGCTCAGCCGGAGGGCCCGCGTTTCCGCGGGCCCTCCCGGCCGATCCGACTAGCGGTCCAGACCGCCCATGCAGACGTACTTCACCTCGACGAACTCGTCGATGCCGTACTTGCTGCCCTCGCGGCCGAGGCCCGACTGCTTCACGCCGCCGAACGGCGCCACCTCGGTGACCATCAGCCCGGTGTTGACGCCGACCATCCCGTACTCCAGCGCCTCGGCGACGCGCCACACCCGGCCGATGTCGCGCGCGTAGAAGTACGCCGCGAGCCCGTACTCGGTGCGGTTGGCGAGCTCGATCACCTCGGCGTCCGACTTGAACGGGATCAGCGGCGCGACCGGCCCGAACGTCTCCTCGCGGAAGATCTTCATGTCCGGCGTGACGCTCGTGAGCAGCGTCGGCTCGAAGAAGCTGCCGCCGAGCGCGTGGCGCTTGCCGCCCGCGACCACCTTCGCGCCGCCCGCCGTCGCGTCGGCGATGTGCTCCTCGACCTTCTCGACCGCCGCCTGGTCGATCATCGGTCCCTGCGTGACGCCGGGCTCGGCGCCGTTGCCGACCTTGAGCGACTTCACCTTCGCGGCGAACTTCTCCGCGAACGCGTCGTACACGTTCTCGTGCACGAAGAAGCGGTTCGTGCACACGCAGGTCTGGCCGGCGTTGCGGTACTTCGAGATCAGCGCGCCTTCGGCGGCCGCGTCGAGGTCCGCGTCGTCGAACACGATGAACGGCGCGTTGCCGCCGAGCTCGAGCGAGATCTTCTTGATCGTGGGCGACACCTGCTGCATCAGCAGCCGGCCGACCTCGGTCGACCCGGTGAACGAGAGCTTGCGCACGGTCGGGTTCGCGCACATCTCGCCGCCGATCGCCCGCGCCTTGCCGGTCACGATGTTGAGCACGCCCGGCGGGAAGCCGGCGCGGTGCGCGAGCTCGGCGAGCGCGAGCGCCGAGTACGGCGTCGCCTCCGCGGGCTTCAGGATCACCGTGCAGCCGGCGGCGAGTGCCGGCGCGACCTTGCGCGTGATCATCGAGCACGGGAAGTTCCACGGCGTGATCGCCGCGCACACGCCCACCGGCTCCTTCGTCACCACGAGCCGGCGGTCGTTGCCGATCGTCGGGATCACGTCGCCGTAGACGCGCTTCGCTTCCTCGGCGAACCATTCGATGTACGCGGCGCCGATCGTCACCTCGCCCTTGGACTCGGCGAGCGGCTTGCCCTGCTCGGTGGTCAGGATGAGCGCCAGGTCGTCGACGTTCGCCATCATGAGCTCGTACCACTTGCGCAGGACCGCGCTGCGCTCCTTCGCGGTCTTCGCCTTCCACGCCGGCCACGCGCGCGCGGCCGCCTCGATCGCGCGCTTCGTCTCGGCGGCGCCGAGCACGGGCGACGTGCCGATCAGCCGGCCGGTCGCCGGGTTGACGACCGGGTGCGTGCCGCGGTCGTCGGCGTCGATCCAGGCGCCGTCCACGTAGCACTGCGTACGCAGCAGCGCGGGATCCTTGAGGGCGGGCACTTCGCGTTCGATGGTGTCGGGGGGCATGCGGGTCTCCTCGTGCGGGGAACCGGTCATTCTAGCCCCGTCCGGCGCGGCGGGCAGGGGACGAGGCGGTCGCACGCCGCCCGGCCGCGCGGCGCGGGCCGATAGAATCGAGGGCTCGCACAACGGAGTGCCGGATGGACCACGTGCTTTTCGAGGTGGCGGACGGGATCGCGACCGTCACGCTGAACCGGCCCGAGCGCCGCAACGCGCTGTCGATCGCGGCCGCCGGGCGGCTCCACGACCTGTGGGAGGAGATCGACCATTCGCCCGCGATCCGCGTGGCGATCGTCACGTCCACGCCGTGCGGGACGTTCTGCGCCGGCATGGACCTCGTCGAGGCCGCGCGCGTGCGCGCCGAGCAGGGCAAGGACATCCTCGAGGTGCTCGCCGACCCGTTCTACGACCGCATGCGCGCGGTGCAAAAGCCGCTGATCGGCGCGCTGAACGGCCACTTCACGGCGGCGGGAATGGTGCTCGCCATGCACTGCGACGTGCGCGTCGGGCTGGCCGGATCCCGCGCCGGCATCGCGGAGGCGAAGGTGGGACGCGGCTCGCCGTGGGCCGTGCCGATGCTGTGGATGCTGCCGCAGGCGATCCTGCTGGAGATGCTGCTGACCGGCGACATGCTGCCGGTGGAGCGCCTGCACGCGGTGGGCTTCGTCAATCACCTCGAGCCGGACCCGGCCGCGGTGCTGGACCGTGCGAGCCGGCTGGCGCGCGCGATCGCGGCGAACGCACCGCTGTCGGTGCACGCGGCGAAGGCCGGCCTGCGCGCCGGGACGGCGCTGGGCGCCGAGGCGGGGCTCGCGGCGTCGAAGGAACTGCACGAGGTCGTGTACGCGAGCGAGGATGCGCAGGAAGGCCCGCGCGCGTTCGCGGAAGGACGGGCGCCGGTGTGGCGCGGACGATGAGCGGAGGGCGGGTGAGCGGCAGCGAAGCGGTGATGCTGGGGCACGGGTTCTACTACGACCGGCTGCCGGTGGGCTTCCGGTTCCGGACGCTGGGGCGGACGATCACGGAGACGGACCTCGTGACGTACATCAACCTCACGTGGTTCACCGAGGAGGTGTTCGTGAACACGCACGACACCGGCGGGCGCGCGCTGCAGGGCCGCGTCGTGCCCGGGTCGCTCGTCTACGCGTTCGCCGAGGGCCTGCTCACGCCGAGCATGCAGTTCACGGGGCTCGCGTTCCTCGGCGCGACGCTGGACGTGAAGCGGCCGACGGTCGTCGGCGATACGATCCACGTCGAGGGCGAGGTGATCGAGTCGCGGCCGGCGAGCAGCGGCCACCGGGGGCTGGTGCGGACGCGCAACGAGGTCGTCAACCAGCGCGGCGAAGTCGTACTGGTGTACGACCCGCTGCGGCTGGTGAAGGGCAGCCCGGCGTAGGCAATGGCCTTCCGCTGAACGGGGAAGAGGTCGAGGGGCCCGAAGTCACTGGGTCCCCGCTTGCGCGGGGACGACGAGAAGAGGCTACGATCGTCGCGGCGCGTGGAGGAGTGTCCAACCTATCGCTTCGTCGCCCCTCGTACGCGGGGGCCCAGCGTCGTCTTCCTGCATTCGCACTCCAGCTCCGATTGCGCGCAAGTGGCGCGAGACGCTACGCCGGCGGCCGCATCCGCGCGGCGACGGGCACGGCGGCGACGGCGAGCAACGCGAGGACGAGGAACGCCGTGCCGAACGCCTGCGCCGGGGGCGTGTCGGCCGTCGCAAGCCGCGCATCGATGATCATCGACAGCGCCTTGACGCCGAGCGCCCCGCCCAGCATGCGGAAGAAGTTCACCAGCCCGGGCACCTCGGCGAGGCGCTCGTCGGGCACGACGCGCGTCGCGCCGGTGTTGAGGCCGCCGAACACGAACCCGATCCCGGCGCGGCCGCTCGCGGAGAGCACGGTGACCGCGGCGAGCGTGGCCGTGACCGTCGTCCAGCCGAGCAGCGCGCTGCTGGCGGCGAGCACCGCCATGCCGGCCGCCAGCACCGGCCGGAACGACCAGCGGTCGATCGCGGCCCCGCCGAGGAAGATCGCGACCGCGAGCGCGATGCCCGCGGGGATCTGCACGAGGCCCGCGACGCTCGGCGATGCGCCGAGGCCGATCTGCACGTACACGGGCACGAGGTAGATCATCCCGAACATCAGCGCGCCGTACAGCATTGCCACGGCCGACGCCGCGACGAAGCCGGGATAGCGGAACAGCCCGGGGTCGACGAGCGGCTGGCGCGCGCGCGCCAGCCGCCGCACCAGCGCGACGGCCGCGACGAGCGCGATCGCGAGCGGCGCGAGCGCGGCCGCCGCGGTCCCGCGGACGTCGACGGCCAGCACCGCGACCAGCGCCGTCCACAGCAGCACGAGCCCGGCGACGTCGGGCACGCGCCGCTCGCCGCGTGCGGACGCCGGCGCGAGCCGCGCGGCGATGAGGCCGGCGAGCGCGAGCGGCATCGGCACGACGAACAGGCCGCGCCACGACCACGCGTCCACCACCAGTCCCGCGACCGTCGGCGCGAGCGTCGACACGACGGCGATGGCGACGCCGTACACGCTCGTCGCGCGGCCGCGCATCGAGTCGGGGTAGGCGCGGTACAGCGTGACGAGCGCGATCGGCTGCATGAGCCCGGCGAACGCGCCCATCGCGAACTGCAGCGCGACGAGCAGCGGGAACGACGCGGCGAACGCGGCGACCGCCGCGCCCGTGGCGAAGCCGCCGCCGGCGATCGCGAGGCTGCGCGCGAGGCCGTGCCGCGCGAGCAGCGCGCTCGCCACGAGCATGCCGCCCATCATCGACGCGATGAACGCGGACGCGGCCCACTGGACCTCGCCCGGCGTCAGCGCGAACTCGCGCGCGAGCGCGGGCACCGCGACGCCGATCGCCGAGTACACGAACGGGCCCGGGAACGTCGCCGCCATCAGCGCGACGATCGACGCGAGGCTCGGCATCGCGTCGGCGCGCGTCATCGCGGTGCGCCCTTGTCCGCGGCGCGCCGCGTCTTTATCCTTCGGTCGTTCCTCCACGAGGCCGCCGCGACGTGCCCGCCAAGACGAGCAGCCGCAAGCCGCGCCGAGCGCGCGCCCCCGAGCACCGCACCCCGCGCCGCGACGAGATCCTCGACGTCGCCGCCGAGCTGTTCGCCGAGCACGGCTACGAGGCGGTGTCGCTCACCGACATCGCGCAGGCGGTCGGGCTGTCGAAGGCGACGCTGTACCACTACTTCGACCGCAAGGAAGCGATCCTCGGCACGATCGTCGTCACGACCATCCGCGAGCTGAACGCGTTCGTCGATGCGGCGGTCGCCGGCGTCGAGCCGCCCGAGGAGCGCCTCGCCGTGTTCCTCGAGGCGCAGGCGGAATTCTTCGAGCGTCACCAGACGTGGTTCCAGGTGCTGCTCACGCGCTTCTCGTCGCTCACCGAGCCCAAGCTGCGCGACGTCGCCGTCGAGTGGCGCGTCAAGTACGAGAACACGATCAAGCGGATCATCCACGACGGCATCGCGGCCGGCGCGTTCGCGACGGCGAGCCCGAACTCGGTCGTGCGCGCGGTGCTCGCGTCGCTGTACTGGCTCGCGCGCTGGTACCGGCCGGGCGGGCCGCGCCGCGCGCGCGAGATCGCGCGCGAGTACGCGAACGTGCTGCTGTACGGCGTCGCCGTCCGCGACCGGCGCTAGGGCGGGCACGCGGCGGCGAGCGTCAGCCGACCGGCAGACGCAGGATCGCGTTGCCCAGCGCCTTCGCGGTCTGGTCGAAGCGCAGCGTGCTCGTGGCACCGCCGCCCAGGCCCCCGACGAGCAGGACCAGCGCGCCGTCGATGTTCGGCATCGGATGCACCTCGACGTGGCCGCGCACCCAGTCGCCGAACAGCGCGCGCACGCGCGCCGGGTCGAGCGCGGCGAGCATCGCGCCGTAATCCTCCGGGCGCCGCGCGAGGACGCCGATGGACACGTTGTCGCCCTTGTCGCCCGAACGCACGTCGGCGATGTCGGCCAGCCGTCGCGTCATGACGTCACCATCTCCACGCGGTGCGGCACGAGGTCGCGCGGCACGAACGTCGGCCACAGCGACACGATCGGCCGCGGCTTCATCGGCACGCCGAACGACGTGCCGCCCGGCCCCATGATCCACAGCTGCGAGCACGCGCGCCGCACCTTGTCGGCTTCGTCGCGCGAGCGCGTGCGCACGGCGACGCGCAGCCCGACCTCGTTGGCGTCGTCGCGCTCGGGCATCGGGGCGGCCGGGCCGTGCAGCGCGTTGACGCCGACGAACGAAAACTCGACGGCGTCCGCGCGCAGGCCGAGGCGGTCGAAGCGCTCGAGCAGCGTCGCACGCGCCTTCTGTGCACGCGCGAGCGCACGCGGCCACGGGAACATGAGCAGGCCCTCGCCGATCCAGCCGTCGGCATAGCCGATCAGCACCTTGAGCTGGTCCGGACGCGGGCGGCCGCGCACGCCGCTCACCTCGACGCGGTCGGCGCCGACTTCCTGCAGCCGCACCGACGTGAAGTCGGCGACGCCGTCGGGCACCGGGTAGCCGCGCGGATCGCCGATCTCGTAGACGAGATGCTCCTTGACCGTGAACGCGTCCACGCGCCCGCCGGTGCCGGGCAGCTTGGTGACCACGCAGCGGCCGTCGCGCGCGAACTCGAGGATCGGGAACCCGACGCGGCCCATCGCCTCCATCTCGTCGAAGCGCGACGACATCCCGCCGGTGCAGCCCGACGAGCACTCGGCGATGTGGCCGGCGGTGATCGCCGCAGCGACGAGGTCGGGATCGTCGTAGCCGACGCCGAGATGCGCGAGGATCGGCCCGACGAACACCGCGCTGTCGGCGACGCGGCCGGTGATGACGATGTCGGCATCCTGCGCCAGCGCCTCGACGATGCCCTCCGAGCCGAGGTAGGCGTTCGCGCAGACGATGCGCGAACGGATCGACGCGAGGTCGGCGGATCCGGTCGCGCTGTTCGCGAGCGGCACGCCGCCGGCGACGAGCTCGTCGAGGCGGCCGAGCAGGTCGTCACCGACCACCGTGCCGATGCGCACGCCGCGCTCGCCCTTCGCGGCCAGGCGCTGCGCGATCGCGTCCGCCCCCGCGCGCGGGTGGACGCCGCCGCCGTTCGACACGAGCCGCGTGCCGACGCGCCGCGCGAGCGGCGCCATGTCGACCATCGTCTGCACGGCGTCCTCGACGTAGCCCGCCTCGGGGTCCTTCGCGCGCAGGCGCTGCAGCAGCGCCATCGTCAGCTCGGCGAGGTAGTCGAAGCCGAGGTAATCGAGCTTCCCGTGCTCGAGCAGCTCGAACGCGGGATCGGGGGCGTCGCCCCAGAAGCCGCTGCCGCAGCCGATGCGGACCTGGTCGTGTCGCTTCATGCGTCGTCGTTGACGGCCGGCCGGGCGGAACGCGAGCTCTCGCCGGCGCTGGCGCGGAACAGGAACGATCCTTCGCCCACGGCGAGCAGGCGCCTGTCGTCGGCGTGGATCTCCACGGTGGCGAAGTACACGCGCCGGCCCGAGCGCCGGACGGTGCCGGTGGCGACGATCGTGCCGCTGCCGACCGCGTCGAGGAAGCTCGTGGTCAGCGACAGCGTGAACGCCTTGCGTGGCGCGGCCGGATCGCCGGTGTAGAGGCCGGACAGGCCGCCGGCGGCATCCACCAGGACCGAGTACAGCCCGCCGTGCACGACGCCGGACCGGTTGAGGTGCTGCGGCCCCAGCGGCAGCGCGACCCGGGCGACCCCGGCCCGCCAATCGTCCAGCCGTGCCCCGATGAACGCGAGGAACGGGATGTCGTGCATGCCGCCCGCTTCGGCGTTCACGGCGCCTCCCGCTCGCGGATCATGCCGCGCGCGATCACGAGCTGCTGGATCTGGCTCGTGCCCTCGTACAGCCGGAACAGGCGGACGTCGCGGTAGAAGCGCTCGATGCCGGCATCGGCGATGTAGCCGGCGCCGCCGAACACCTGCACGGCGCGGTCGGCGACGCGGCCGCACATCTCGGAGGCGAACAGCTTGCAGCACGAGGCGTCGACGGTGACGTTCTCGCCGCGGTCGCGGCGGCGCGCCGTCTCGAGCACCATCGCGCGCGCCGCGAGCGTCTCGGCGCGCGAGTCGGCGAGCAGCGCCTGCACGAGCTGGAAGTCGGCGATGCGCGCGCCGAACTGGCGGCGCTCGAGCGCATAGCCGAGCGCGTCGTCGAGCATGCGCTCCGCCACGGCGACGCACAGCGCCGCGATGTGCAGCCGGCCCTTATCGAGCACGCGCATCGCGATGCGGAAGCCCTCGCCCTCGGCGCCGAGGCGGTTCGCCGCGGGCACGCGGCACCCGTCGAACGTCACGTCGGCCGTGTGCGCGCCGCGCTGGCCCATCTTGCGGTCGGGCCGGCCGACGGACAGGCCGGGCGTCCCCGCCTCGACCAGGAACGCGGAGATGCCGGCCGCGCCGGAGCCCGGCACGCCCGTGCGCGCCATGACCGTGAACAGCCCGGCCTCGGGCGCGTTCGTGATGTAGCGCTTCGCGCCGTGCAGCACGTAGGCGTCGCCGTCGCGCACGGCGCGCGTGGTGAGCGACGCGGCGTCCGAGCCCGCGTCGGGCTCGGTGAGCGCGAACGACGCGATCAGCTCGCCGCTCGAAAGCCGCGGCAGCCAGCGCGCCTTCTGCTCGTCGGTGCCGGCGAGGACGAGCCCCTGCGAGCCGATGCCGACGTTGGTGCCGAACACCGATCGGAACGCCGGCGACGTGCGCCCGACCTCGAGGACGGCGAGCGCCTCCTCTTCCATCGTGAGCGCAGCGCCGCCGTAGGCCTCGGGGATCGACAGGCCGAACAGGCCCAGCGCGCGCATCTCGTCGACGAGGTCCGCGGGGATCGCGTCGTCCTCGGCCACGCGCGCCTCGAGCGGCACCAGCCGCTCGCGCACGAAGCGCCGCAGCACGGCGAGGAAGGCATCGAAGGCTTCGGGGTCGCGGATCAAGGAGCGGGCTCGGCAGGACGGTGGCGCGCAGGGCGACGCGAAAACCGACCAATCGGTCGGGAATCATGCGCCAGCGGGTCGCGCGCGTCAATCGGCGCAGCCGGCGTGGGCCTCGGGCCTCGATCGTGACCGCGATGCGCGATATGCTGCATTGCAGCGTAAACGTCATAGGCGAAACGTCTCGTGCGATGCCGATCCCTCGGGGTCGGCGGCGCGAGGGACGCCGACGCGCCCCGTTGACAGCCCGCGGCCGCTGGCGGACACTGCGCGCACTCGACCGATCGGTCGAATCGTGCGTCGGCTGCGTCCCCCGGCGGTCCTGGTCCCCGGCGCGCGGCGGCGTTGCCCACGAGCCCGGAGGAGGATTCCCGCATGACGACCCGAACGCTGGCCCCGGCGCTGCGCGCCGCGGCCCTCGCAGCCTGTGCCTGCCTCGTCGCGCTGCCCGCGCTCGCGGCGCCGAAGTCCACGATCGTGCTGGGCGCGACGAACTCCACGTCCAGCCACTTCGCCGTGGCGAACGGCATGGTGAAGGCGATCAAGGCGGGCATCCCGTCGTCGAACGTATCGGTCATCGAGACCGGCGCCAGCGTCGACAACGTGCGGCGCCTCACGAAGTCGGAGATCGACATCGGCCTGATCGCCACCGACACCGGCATCCAGGCGCTCACCGGCACGGGCCCGTTCCAGGGTCGTGCCGTCGACGACCTCGTCGCCGTGTACTCGTACGACGTGTCGGTGCTGAACGTCGCGGTCACGCAGGATTCGGGCATTGCCGACCTGAAGGGTCTCGCCGGCAAGAAGTTCAATCCCGGCATCCGCGGCAGCGGCGCCGAACTGCTGACGCGGCAGGTGTTCGGCACGCTCGGCATCGAGCCGCAGTGGGTGCCCGGCACGGTCAAGGACGCCACGGAAGGCATCCAGAACAGGCAGATCGTCGGCTACTCGAAGTACGGGCCGGGCCAAGGCGTCGACGCCACGCTGCGCGAGCTGATGGTCACCACGCCGATGCGGCTGCTGTCGTTCGACGCGGACGCGCAGGCGAAGGTCACGTCGACGGTGAAGGGCGTCGGATTCACGCAGATCGCCAACGTCATGCAGGGCCAGGGCGCGGTGACGGCGCCGACCGTGCTGATCGTCTACGGCACCCGCCGCAGCCTGATGGACGACGAGACCGCGTTCGCGATCGCCAAGGCGATCCACGAGCACAAGCAGTCGCTGATCGAGGCGTGGCCGCACCTCAGGGACTTCGACTTCAAGGCGCAGGCGCTCGCCGCCGAGAAGGTCGGCATCCCGCTGCACCCGGGCGCGAAGAAGTACTGGACCTCGGTGCAGTGAGCGTTTCCCGCGACGAGGCACGCGGCGGGCCGGGCGCCATGGCGTTCGCCGCCGCGTGCGTCGCGTTCGCGCTGTTCCACGTCTACACGTCGTTCGCCGGCTCGTTCGACCCGCTGGTGCAGCGGGGCGTCTTCATCGGCGGGGCGCTCGGCCTCGCGTACTGGATCGAATCGCGGCGGGCCTCGTCCGCAGCATGGCGATGGATCGCCGCCGCGCTCGCCGTCGCGGGGGCCTACGGCGGCCTGCACGTCGTGCTGCACAACGCGCGCTTCATGGACATCATGAACGACCTCGAGCCGCGCGACTTCGCCGCGGCCGCGGTCGTCATCGTCGCGCTGCTCGTGGCGACGCAGCGCCTGCTCGGCTGGGCGCTGCCGGTGCTCACCGCGATCGCGCTCGTCTACTACGTGTTCGGCCACGCCGCCATGAGCGGGCTGTGGCAGCCGCCGCGCGTCTCGTTCGACACCGTCGCGAGCACGCTGTACGCGTCGACGAACGGCATCTTCGGCTTCATGGCCGACATCGGCACGGGCGTCATCGCCATCTACGTGATCTTCGGCGCGCTGCTCATGGCCACGGGCGCGGGCGAGGTGTTCGTCCAGCTGGCCGGTCGCGTGGCGGGGCGCGGCCGGGGCGGCCCGGCGAAGATCGCCGTCGTCACGTCGGCGCTGTTCGGGACGGTCTCCGGGTCGGCGGTGGCGAACGTCATGGCGGTCGGCTCCGTCACGATCCCGACCATGGAACGCGCCGGCTACCCGAAGGCGTTCGCCGCCGGCGTCGAGGCGAGCGCGTCCGCGGGCGGCCAGATCATGCCGCCGATCATGGGCGCGGGCGCGTTCCTGATGGCGGAGCTGCTCAACATCCCGTACCTGACGATCGCGGCCGCGGCGGCGATCCCGGCGGTGATGTACTTCACGACCATCTTCGTCAGCGTCGACCTGTACGCGCGGCTGCACGACCTCGGCCGCGACGACGGCGAGCGGCCGCGGATCGACCCCGTGAAGGCGGTCCCGCTGGCCATCGCCGTCGGGACGCTGGTGGGCATGCTGGTCGCGGGCTACACGCCGACGTATTCGGGCGCCGCGGCGACGATGGCGCTGCTCGCGAGCGCGCTGCTGTCGCGGCTGGCCGCATCGCTGCTCGGCCGCGGCGACGCTCCGGGGGCGACGCTGCGCGCGTTCGGGCGCGTCCTCTGGACCGGCTTCGCCGACGGCGGCAAGGGCCTCGTGATGATCGCCGTGCTGCTCGGCTGCGCGGGCATCCTCACGTCGATCCTGTCGGCGTCGGGGCTCGGCTCGAAGGTGTCGAGCGAGCTGATCGCGATCGCGGGCGACAGCCTGCTCGTCGCCCTCGTCCTTTCGGCGGTGCTGTGCATCCTGCTCGGCATGGACGTGCCGACCACGGCGTCGTACGTCCTCACGGCGTCGGTCGCAGCGCCGCTGCTCGCGAAGCTCGGTCTGCCGCCGCTGACCGCGCATCTCTTCATCTTCTACTTCGCGATCCTGTCGGCGATCACGCCGCCGGTGTGCGCGAGCGTCTACGCGGCGGCGGCGATCGCGCGCGAGCGCTTCTGGAGCGTCGCCCGCTACGCGATGCTCATCGCCGGGGCGGTCTACGTCATCCCGTTCATGCTCGTGTACCGGCCGGGACTCGTCCTGCAGGGCGACGCGACGGCGATCGCCTACGACGCCGCGATGACGCTGCTCGCGGTCGTCGCGATGTGCTCGGCGACGATCGGCTACCTCGCGGGGCGGGCCGGTCCGCTCGTGCGCCTGGCGCTGCTCGCCACCGGCGCGCTGTTCTTCGTTCCCGGTCCCGTCTACGACGCGACGGCGGCGCTGATGCTCGCGGCGATCGTCGCCTGGCAGATCGCCGCGCGCCGGCGCGCGGCACCCGCAGGCGGCGTGGCCGCAGGAGGCAAGCGATGATCGATGCACCGTTCGGCGAGCTCGCCGTCGGCCACAGGCGCGTGTCGCGCGGCCGCACCATCACCGAGACGGACGTGGTGAACTTCTGCATGCTGACTGGCAACTGGCTCGAGCTGCACTCCAACGTCGAGTTCGCGAAGAGCACGCTCTACGGCCAGCGACTCGTGCAGGGTGGGCTCGTGTTCGTCGTCGTGAACGCGCTGCTCGGCTTCGATCCGGAGCTGATCGAGGCGTTCTACGGCGTCGACCGGCTGCGCTTCGTCAAGCCGACGTTCATCGGCGACACGCTCTACGCGCGCACTGAGGTGCTGCGCCTCGCCGACAGGGGCGAGCGGCACGGCGTCGCCACGCTGCTGCTCGAAGGGATCAACCAGCGCCGCGAGGTCGTGCTCCGCTGCGAGTTCAGCCTGCTGGTGCGCAAGGAGAGGCTCGCGGTGGCACCGCCGGTGCCGCTGGAACAGGCATGAACTTCCTCACCGACGAACAGAGGCTCTGGAAGGAGCAGGTCGACCGCTTCATGGAGCGCGAGATCGGCCGCGAGTACATCCGCCGCTGCGACATGGGGCGCGAGTACCCGTACGAAGGCTACGCGAAGATCGCCGCGCAGGACTGGCTGCGGCTGCTGATCCCCGAGGACCACGGCGGGCTCGGCGGCACGATCTTCGACTACGCGCTCATGTGCGAGGGGCTGGCGCGCTACGGCTTCGACTTCGCCACCGCGCTCATGGTGTCCACCTTCACGGCGATGAACATCGTCAAGTTCGGCACCGACCGGCAGAAGGCCGACTGCCTCGAGCCGTTCATGAGCGGTCGCATCCGCTTCTCGATCTCGATCTCCGAGCCGTCCGCCGGCTCGGACGCCGCGAACACGAAGACGCGCGCGATCCCCGACGGCGACGGCTTCGTGCTGCGCGGCCAGAAGCTGTGGTGCAGCGGCGCGGCGGCGAAGGACGTCGTCATCGCGATGCTCGTGCGCACCGACCCCGACGCGAAGAAGCACGCGGGGCTGTCGGTGTTCCTCGTGCCCAACGACACGAAGGGTCTCGACATCCGCCGGCTGCCGACGATGGCGCGGCACGCCACGGGCACCACCGAGATCTTCGTCGACGACGCCCGCGTCGAGCGCTCGCAGGTGCTGGGGGAACTCGGCAAGGGCTGGTCGATCATCACCGACCACCTCGAGCTCGAGCGCATCGCCGTCTCGGCGGGCTACGTCGGCAACGCGCAGCAGGCGGTCGACGATGCGCTGCGCTACGCGCACGACCGCATCCAGTTCGACCGGCCGATCTTCGACTTCCAGGTGATCCGTCACATGCTCGCCGACATGCAGACGAAGGTCGACGCGGCAAGGCTGCTCGTCTACCGCGCTGCCGACCTCGCCACGCGCGGAATCCCGTGCGCGAAGGAGGTGAGCATGGGCAAGCTGTTCGCGTCCGAGACGCTGCAGGAGGTCTCGCGGATGGGCATGCAGATCCTCGGCGGCCACGGGATGCTGCCGGAGGCCGACATGGAGCGCTACTTCCGCGAGGGCATGCAGTCGACGATCGGCGCCGGCACCTCGCAGATCCAGCGGACGATCATCGCCAAGGCGATGCGTCTCGGCTAGCGGGACGGCACGATGGCCGGACCGCTCGCGGGCATCCGCGTCCTCGACCTCTCGCGGATCCTCGCGGGGCCGTGGGCGACGCAGAACTTCGCCGACATGGGCGCCGACGTCGTCAAGATCGAGCGCCCCGGCGAGGGCGACGACACGCGCAAGATGGGGCCGCCGTGGATCCGCGACGCGGCCACCGGCGAGGCGGTCGACGCCGCCTACTTCGCGTCGTGCAACCGGGGCAAGCGCTCGGTGACGCTCGACATCGCCACGCCCGAGGGGCGCGCGATCGCGCACCGGCTGGTCGCGGCGAGCGACGTGCTGGTCGAGAACTACAAGGTCGGCGCACTGGCGAAGTACGGCCTCGACTACGCGAGCGTGGCGACCATCAACCCGCGGATCGTCTACTGCTCGATCACCGGCTTCGGCCAGACCGGGCCGTACGCGCAGCGGCCGGGGTACGACTTCCTCGTGCAAGGCATGGGCGGGCTGATGAGCGTCACGGGCGAGCGCGACGACCTGCCGGGCGGCGGTCCGCAACGCGCGGGCGTCGCGCTCGCCGACATCCTCACCGGCATGTACGCGACGAGCGCGGTCGTCGCGGCGCTGTTCCACCGCGAGCGCACCGGCCGCGGCCAGTCGATCGACATGGCGCTGCTCGACGCGCAGGTCGCCACGCTCGCGAACCAGGGCATGAACTGGCTCATCGGCGGCACCGTCCCGAAGCGCTTCGGCAACGGCCATCCGAACATCGTGCCGTACCAGGCGTTCGCGACCGCCGACGGCCACGTGATCCTCGCGGTCGGCAACGACGAGCAGTACGCGCGGTTCTGCGCCGCCGCCGGCCGTCCGGAACTCGCCGACGACGAGCGCTACCGGACCATCGCGCAGCGCAATGCGCATCGCGGCACGCTCATCCCCGAGCTCGCGGCGATCCTCGCGTCGCGCACGACGGACGAGTGGGTGGCGCTCGCCGAGCGCGTGCAGGTGCCGATCGGCCCGATCAACACGATCGACCGCGTGTTCGCCGACCCGCAGGTGGTCGCGCGCGGCATGCGCGTGGACCTGCCGCACCCGCGTGCCGGCACGCTGCCGTCGATCGCGAGCCCGATGCGGTTCAGCGAGACGCCGATCGAGTACACGCACGCGCCGCCGGTGCTCGGGCAGCACACGGCCGAGGTGCTGCGCGAGCTCGCAGGCGTCGATGCCGACGAGCTCGCCCGCCTGAAGGCGAAGCGTGTCGTCTGACGCCCCGCTGTTCGCGCCGCTCGCGCTGCGCGGCACCACGCTGCGCAACCGCGTCGTCGTGTCGCCGATGCAGATGTACTCGACGCGCGACGGCTGCATCGGCGACTGGCACCTCGCGCACCTCGGCCGCTTCGCGCTCGGCGGCGCGGCGCTGGTGATGGTCGAGGCGACCGCGATCTCGCCGCGGGCGCGCAGCACGTGGCACGACAACGGGCTGTGGAACGACGCGCACGTCGCCGCGTTCTGGCGGCTCACGTCGCTGCTGCACGAAGCCGGCGCCGCCGCGGGCATCCAGCTGCAGCATGCCGGGCGCAAGGCGTCGACGCAGGCGCCGTGGCACGGCTTCGGTCCGCTGACCGACGCCGACCGCGCGCGCGGCGAGGCGCCGTGGCGCGCCGAGGGCCCGACGACGCGCGGCTGGAGCGAGCGCTACCCGCCGACGCACGCGATGACCGACGACGACATCGGGCGGCTGCTCGACGACTACCGCGCGGCCGCGCGGCGCGCGCTCGCCGCCGGCTTCGACGTCGTCGAGATCCACGCGGCGCATGGCTACCTGCTGCACTCGTTCCTGTCGCCGCTGTCGAACACGCGCAGCGATCGCTGGGGCGGCGACCGCGACGGGCGCATGCGGCTGCCGCTCGCCGTCGTGGCCGCGGTGCGCGAGGCGTGGCCCGCGGACCGGCCACTGTGCTTCCGCCTGTCGACGGTCGACGGCGTCGGCGTCGGCTGGTCGCTGGACGACTCGGTCGCGCTCGCCCGCCGGCTGCGCGAGGCCGGCGTGGACGTGGTCGACTGCTCGTCGGGCGGCATGAACCTGCCGTCGAAGGCGCATCTGGTGGCGCGCCGTCCCGGGTTCCAGGTGCCGTTCGCGCGGCGCGTGCGCGCCGAGGCGGACGTGGCGACCATGGCCGTCGGGCTGATCCGCGATCCGGCGCAGGCGAACGCGATCGTGCGCGACGGCGACGCGGATCTCGTCGCGCTCGCGCGCGAGATGCTGTGGGACCCGAACTGGCCGCTGCACGCGGCGCACGCGCTCGGCGTGGACGACGCGTGGTCGCGCTGGCCGCACCAGTTCGGCTGGTGGCTGGCGCGGCGCGACCGCGCGCGAAGCTACGGCGTCAGTTCCACTGCACGACGCCGGTCCACGCCGTC
The DNA here is from genome assembly GCA_016861105.1 of Betaproteobacteria bacterium. Lineage (GTDB taxonomy): Bacteria > Pseudomonadota > Gammaproteobacteria > Burkholderiales > Casimicrobiaceae > VBCG01. Next base: position 165,853 of record BOKS01000007.1, read on the forward strand.
ACGAGGACGACGAGCCCGAACGCGATCCGGTACCACGCGAACGGCACGAAGTCGTGGCGGCTCACGTAGCGGATCAGCCAGCGGATGCAGGCGAGCGCGCAGACGAACGAGACCACGAAGCCGACGGCGAACGTCGGCGCATCCGCCATCGACAGCAGCGCGCGCTCCCTGAACAGCGAGTAGGCGCCGGCGATCACCAGCGTCGGCACGGCGAGGAAGAACGAGAACTCGGTCGCTGCCTTGCGCGACAGGCCGAACAGCATGCCGCCGATGATCGTCGCGCCGGAGCGCGACGTCCCCGGGATCAGCGCGAACGCCTGCGCGGCGCCGACCTTCAGCGCGTCGAGCGCCGTCATGTCGTCGACCTCGTGCACGCGCACCGCCGTCGGGCGCAGCCGCTGCCGGCGCTCGGCCCAGAGGATGACGAACGCCCCGGCGATGAACGCGATCGCGACCGGCACCGGGTGGAACAGCGCGGCCTTGATGACCTTGCCGAACGCGAGCCCGAGGACCGCGAGCGGCACGAACGCGATCGCGAGGTTGAGCGCGAACCGGCGCGCGGCGGGGCTGGTGCCGAGGCCGGCCAGCGCCGTGCCGAAGCGGCGCCGGTACTCCCAGACCACGGCGAGCATCGCGCCCGACTGGATGACGATCTCGAACACCTTCGCCTGCTCGCTCACGTAGCCGAGCAGCGAGCCGGCGACGATCAGGTGGCCGGTCGACGAGATCGGCAGGAACTCGGTGAGGCCCTCGACGATGCCGAGGATCAGCGCGGTGACGAGCGAAGCGGAGTCCAAGCGGTGCGTTCGATGCGAGCGGAAGGGCCGGCGATTGTCGCACGCGCCGCCCGCGCCACCGGCCGCGAGACATCGCCGCGTGCATGAGGCGGCGCGCGCGGCGCATCGTGCGCCGCGCGAGCATCCGCGGACCTCAGCGCCCGCGATTGCGTTCGAGGATCTCGAGCGCGCGCGTCACGACGTCGTCGCTGCCGGCCTCGACGCGCCCCTGCGGCGTCATCTCGTCGACCAGCCCCGGCAGGATCGACGCGAGGCCGCCGGCGACCTCGTCGGGCGGCAGCCCGCTGTCGCGCGCCGCGCGGTCGATCTCGTCGCGGCCGAAGACCTGCGACAGCACGTCGGGCGAGATCGGCTCGTTGGCGCCGGTCGACGTCCACGAGTCCGCCTCGCGCGCGTGGCCCTGCTCGCGCAGCCGCCCGAGCACGCCCTCGAGGCCGCCGTTGCGCTGCAGGAGCTGCAGCGCCAGCATCACCAGCGCGCCCATCGCCGCGCCGCCGAGCGCCGCGCCGCCCTGCGAAGGCAGGCCGCGACCCGCGCCGGCGCCCGGCATGCCGGGCATGCCGCCCATCTGGTTCAGCAGGTCGCCAAGCCCGCCCATCCCCGACGGCCCCTGCGTCCGGCCGCCCTGCGCCATGCCGCCCAGCACCTGTCCCAGCAGTCCGTCCAGCAGTCCCATCGCGCGCTCCTCGTGTGTGACCTCGAGCGCATAGGATAGCCCCGGCCGGGGCGCCTCAGCGTTTCACGCCGAGCTCGTCCATGACCCGCTGCAGGTCGGCGCGCAGTTGCGCGACCTCGCGGGCGAGCGCGTCGACCTCGCGTCGCAGCGCGCTCGCCTCGCCGTCGTCGGCCGCTGCGGCCGCGTGCTCCGCCGGCGCCGCCGCGGGCCTGGCCGGCGCCCCGGACAGCAGGTGCATCCAGCGCGTCTCGCGCGTGCCGGGCTGGCGCGGCAGCTGGACGACGTACGGGCCGCCGCCGCGGTTCGCGAGCTCGTCCAGATACGCCTCGACCGACGAGACGTCGGCGAACCGGTGCAGGCGCTCGCAGTTCTGGCGCAGCTCGGCTGGCGTCTGCGGCCCGCGCAGCATCAGCGTCGCGAGCAGCGCGACCGACTCGGACGGCAGACCGAGCACGCGCCCCATGTTCTCGGCGTAGCGCATCACGCGGCCGCCGCTCGACTCGACGACGAGCGAGCGCTGGCGCAGGGCGTCGACGGCGGCCTGCACGTCGGCATCGCCTGCGTCGAGCACCGGGTCGCGGCTGGTCTTCTGGTTGCAGCCGGCGACGAGCGCGTTGAGCGTGAGCGGATAGGTGTCGGGGACCGTGTGGCGCTTCTCGACGAGGACGCCGAGGACGCGGGTCTCGAGCAGCGAGAGGGCGGGCAGGTTCATCCTGGGGTGCGGAAACGGCAGCGGCCGGGCAGTGTAGCGCGGGCGCGGGCCGGCGCGGCGCCCGTCTGCTATCGTGCGCGCCAGACGAGGGGCCGCGCGCCGCGCGGCAAGGACGAGAGGCATGGCAAGCCAGAACGACGTGACGAGCATGGCGCTCTTCTGCGACTTCGAGAACATCGCGCTCGGGGTCGCCGACGCGAGGTACGACAAGTTCGACATCAAGCGCGTGCTCGAGCGGCTGCTGCTCAAGGGCAGCATCGTGGTGAAGAAGGCGTACTGCGACTGGGAGCGGTACAAGACGTACAAGAAGGCGATGCACGAGGCGAACTTCGAGCTGATCGAGATCCCGCACGTGCGCATCTCGGGCAAGAACTCCGCGGACATCCGCATGGTGGTCGACGCGCTCGACCTCTGCTACACGAAGTCGCACGTCGACACGTTCGTCGTCATCAGCGGCGACTCCGACTTCTCGCCGCTGGTGACCAAGCTGCGCGAGAACGCGAAGACGGTGATCGGCGTCGGCGTCAAGAACTCGACGTCGGACCTTTTGATCGCGTGCTGCGACGAGTTCATCTACTACGACGACCTCGTGCGCGAGCAGAGGAAGCGCGGCGCGAAGGCGGCGAAGGCGCCCGCGAAGGCGCCGGCGAAGACGGCCGCACCGGAGCCTGCGGCGCCGGCGGCGGAGAGCGCCGAGCCCGCGGCGGAGGCGGCCGCAGCCAAGCCCGCGAAGCGCGCGGCGAAGACCGCGAAGACCGCGAAGCCGGCCAAGGCCGCGAAGGCGGCGAAGGCGCCGGCGCGGGGCCGCAAGCGGACGGCGGCCCAGGACGCGGAAGCGGCGGCCGAGGCCGCGCCGCCCGCGCCCGAGACGGTGGCGGAGGCCAACGGCGCGCCGCCTGCGTCCGGCCGCACCGACGACGACCGGCTCGGCGAAGCACTCGACCTCATCGTGCACACGGTGGACGCGCTCGCCACCGAGCGCGGCGGCGACGAGAAGGTCTGGGGCTCGATGGTCAAGCAGGCGATCAAGCGCGTGAAGCCGGGGTTCAACGAGTCGTACTACGGCTTCCGTTCGTTCAACGCGCTGCTCGAGGAGGCGCAGCAGCGCGGCCTCGTGACGCTGGAGCGCGACGAGAAGTCGGGCGGGTACGCGCTGCGGCTGGCGAGCTGACGTACGAACGTACGGCGGGGCGCGCGCCGGGAGTTTGTCGTCCGCGCGCAAGCGCGAAACCCCGCGGCGTTGAACGAAAGACACTGGGTCCCCGCTTGCGCGGGGACGACGAAGTGCACGCCGCGGCGACGCCCCGGAACGCGTTACGTGCCGCCCTCGTCCGGCCACCGCCGCACCAGCGCGGCCGGCGCATCCGCCTCGCGCGCCTTCGGCGGCGTGGCCGCCGTGCCCGCTGCGATCCAGCCGACCAGCGTCTCGCCCGGGCCGCAGAACGCGCCCGCGATCTCCGGATCGGCCGCGCGGGCACCTGACACGACCTTGCCCGCATAGCCCATGAGCTGCAACGCGTTCATCGCGTTCGCCACGGCGCCGCCGACGGCCATCCACTGCTCGTGCTCGGGAATCTCGTCGTCCGGCGCGATGCGCGCGATCACGGCGATCACGACCGGCGGATGCTCGGCACGGTCGCGCTCCGCGGCCACGTCGTCGGCCGGCTTGCCGCGGCGCCGCCCGTAGTCCGCGAACAGGTCCGCGAGCCGCGACTTCGCCGCGCCGCGCACCACCGCGAAGCGGAACGGGATCTTCCTGCCGTGGTCCGGCGCGCGCAGCGCGGCCTGCGCGAGCCGCACGACGTGGGCATCGCTCGGGCCGGGCTCGCGCAGGTGCTTCGGCCCGGTCGAGTGCCGGTGCAGCAGCAGCGCGAGGGCGGCGGCGCGGGCGTCGGGCGACGTGGGATCGGACCGGCTCACGGGGGCCATTATGGGCACACCGCGCCGTCCGTTTGCATTTCGCGCGCGGACGACCCATCTGGGAGCATCATGCCCACGGTGTCCCCCGAGGAGAGACGATGACGGACTTCACCGGCAAGTCCCGCCCCCGTGCCGGCGACGGCACGCCCGCGGCGCGGCCCGGCGGGCCGCAGGCCGCGGGCAAGGGCCCCGGCCCGTCGCTGCCCGCCCGGATCTGGCTGTGGTTCGCGATCGCGCTGCTGGTCAATTTCTTCGCCACGCGGCTGCTGTTCCCGCCGGCGGACGCGCCGCTGGTGGTTCCCTACACGCTGTTCAAGGAGGAGGTCGCCAAGCGCAACGTGCAGGCGATCTACAGCCGCGGCGAGTCGCTGACCGGCCGCTTCGCCGCGCCCGTCACGTTCCCGCCGCCGGAGCCGGCCGGCGCGGCGCCCTCCGCGGAGGCGAAGAAGGCGGACCGCGTGCTGCCGCGGCGCGGACCGCCGCGCACTGCGAGCACCTTCGAGACGACGCTGCCGGCGTTCGTGGGCCCCGAGCTCGAGACCTTCCTGATCGATCACGGCGTCGAGATCTCGGCCGAGCCGATCGAGGAAGGGAGCAGTTTGTGGACGCTGCTGCTGTTCGGCTTCGGGCCGGCCCTCCTGCTGATCGGCGCCTACGTGTGGATGTTCCGCCGCGCGCAGGCCGGCGGCGGCCTGGGCGCCGGCGGGCTGCTGGGAATCGGCAAGAGCCGCGCGCGCCGCTATGACGAGGAGGGCGGCGACAAGGTGACGTTCGACGACGTCGCCGGCATCGACGAGGCCGAGGCCGAGCTGGTCGAGATCGTCGAGTTCCTGCGCGACCCGCCGAAGTTCACGCGGCTGGGCGGCACCGCGCCCAAGGGCGTGCTGCTGGTCGGCTCGCCGGGCACCGGCAAGACGCTGCTCGCGAAGGCGGTCGCCGGCGAGGCGGGCGTGCCGTTCTTCTCGATGAGCGCGTCCGAGTTCGTCGAGATGATCGTCGGCGTCGGCGCGGCGCGCGTGCGCGACCTGTTCAAGCAGGCGCGCGAGCACGCGCCGGCGATCATCTTCATCGACGAGCTGGACGCGATCGGCCGCGCGCGCGGCCAGATGGCGATCGGCGCGTCGAGCGAGCAGGAGCAGACGCTCAACCAGATCCTCACCGAGATGGACGGCTTCTCGAGCCGCGAGGGGATCATCGTGCTCGCCGCCACCAACCAGCCGGACGTCCTCGACAAGGCGCTGCTGCGCCCCGGCCGCTTCGACCGCCGCGTCGTCGTCAACCTCCCCGACAAGGCCGGGCGGGAGGCGATCCTGCGCGTGCACACGCGCAAGGTGCCGCTCGCCACGGACGCGAGCCTCGCCCAGATCGCGGCATCGACGCCCGGCTTCTCGGGCGCCGACCTCAAGAACCTCGTCAACGAGGCGGCGCTGCTCGCCGCGCGCAGGGCGCAGGACGACGTGCGGGCGCGCGACTTCACCGACGCGCTGGAGAAGATCGTGCTGGGCCCTGCGCGCCCGATCCTGCTGTCGCCGGCGGACCGCGAGCGCATCGCCTACCACGAGGGCGGCCACGCGATCCTCGGGCTGGTCGTGCCCGGCGCCGATCCGGTGCACCGCGTGACCATCGTGCCGCGCGGCCAGGCGCTCGGCGTCACCTACCAGCGCCCGGAGAGCGACCGCTACAACTACCCGGAAGGCTACCTGCGGGCGCGCATCATCGGCATGCTGGGCGGCCGCGCGGCCGAGGAGGTCGTCTACGGCACCAAGACCACCGGCGCGGAGAACGACATCGAGCAGGCGACGGCGCTGGCGCGGATGATGGTCACGCGCTGGGGCATGAGCGAGCGCATCGGCATGGTGCAGCTCGCGCCGCGCGACAACCCCTTCCTCGGCGGGACGGGCGGGTTCGCGGGCGCGAAGCCGTTCAGCGAGCGCACCGCCGAGGCGATCGACGCCGAGGTCGGGCGCATCATCGGCGAGAGCCACGAGGAGGCGAAGCGTCTGCTGACCGAGCACCGCAAGGCGCTCGACGCGCTCGTGGAGGCGCTGCTCGCGCGCGAGACCCTCGACGAGCGCGAGATCCTCGAGGTGACCGGCCTGCCGCCGGCGCCGCCGCTCGACACGGCGATCGCCGCCGTCACCGGCGGGCGGCGCTGAGGCGCACGCCGCCGGCGCGATCCGCCGGCCGCGGCGCTCGCTATTTGCGGCAGACGTGCCGGACGACGAGGTCGGCGGAGCTTCCGGCCGGCTCCTTCAGGTACTCGATCTTCTGCGCCTTGTTGCGCGCGAAGATCCTGCCCTTCGCCTCGTCCTCGTAGAGCACGACCTCGACGCCGGCGGCGGTCATGTCCTTGCAGTTCACCTGCATCGTCGAGCGCATGCTGGTGATGCCGCCGCCCGGCGTGTCCAGAGCCTCCTTCATCTGCGTGCGGTAGCCGACCGTCGTGATGCCCTTGGCCGTCTTCACGCTGGCAGCGTCGACGAACACCTTGTTGCCGTTCGCATTCTCGCCGAGCGGCTGCCAGGCCGGCGCAGCGACCGCGGCCGTGGCGATGCCGGCGATGATCAGGGGGGCGATGCGCATCGCGGACTCCTTCCTGCCCGTGCGCGGAGCGAAGGCCCGCGCCACCGGGCCAGTGTGCGCACGGCGCGCGCGCGGCGCGTTGCGCGCGATCAAGCTGCCTAGGCCGTCGCCGGGTCGCGGTCGCGGTCGCGCGCGACGGCGCGCCACGCCTCGGCCACCGGGCGCCGCCGCAGGAGTGCGAAGAAGCCGACCGCTGCGTCGAGGTTGTGCCGCGCGCGCAGGCTGAGCGGCTCACCCAGCGCGAACGACTCGCCCCGGATGCCGAGCAGGAACGCCGGCGGCGGCGGCCGCGAGTAGGTCTGCCGGAAGGCCTCGAGCACGACGCCCGGCGCGACGCCGTGGGTGCTGAACGCGGCGGTGCGGGCGGGGAGGACCTCGCCGAACGCGTAGGCGCCGGCCACGTCGCGGCTCGCGTCGACGAACAGCACGAGGTCGTGCCCCGCGACGTCGACCGCGTGCTCCGGCTGCAGCTGGAAGTCGTCGACGAACGTCGTCGACGTCCCGGGCGGATCGGAGACGTAGGACGCGCGCTCGCAGAAGGCGGGGCCGAGCGCGTCGTCGCCGCGCGCGTCGTTCCCCCAGGCGAGCACCAGCAGCCGCGTGGCGATCATGGCCCGTCCTTGCGGCCCGCCGCCGCCGCGTCGACGCAGCCGCCGTCGCCGTCGCGGCGCAGGCGGCCGATCGTGTCGCCGGCGGCGTCGACGAGGTCGACCGCGAGCGGCATCCGCCCGAGCGCGTGCGTCGCGCACGACAGGCACGGGTCGAACGCGCGGATCGCGACCTCGATGTGGTTGAGCAGCCCCTCCGTGAGCCGTCGCCCGTCGAGATAGCGCTTCGCCACCTGGCGGATCGCGTGGTTCAGCGCCTGGTTGTTGTGCGTCGTGGAGACGATCAGGTTGGCGCGCATCACCTGGTCGTGCGCGTTGAGGCGGTAGTGGTGGATCAGCGTGCCGCGCGGCGCCTCGATGACGCCGACGCCGCGCCGCTGCGGCGTCCCGGTCACGACGAGGTCGTTGCCGGTGATGTCGTCGTCGTGCAGCAGCGCCTTGATCTCCTCCGCCGCGAACAGCATCTCGATCATCCGCGCCCAGTGGTAGGCGAGCGTGGCGTGGATCGGCTGGCCGCCGCCGAAGTCGACGAACTCGCGCCGCTCGGCGTCGGCGAAGGGCGTGGGAATCTGGTCGCAGTTCTGCACGCGCACGAGCGGGCCGACCTTGTACCACCCCTGCTCGGCCCCGAGCTCGCGCAGGAAGGGGAACTTCATGTACGACCAGGGCTTCACCTCCTCGGTGATCAGGTCCCAGTAGCGCTGGTAGCCGGCGTGGTCGAACAGGATGCGCCCCGCCTCGTCGCGCGCGCGCAGCCCGCCGTGGTAGAGGTCGAGGCTGCCGTCGGGCGCCACCAGCGACAGCATGTTCGAACGGAACGACCCGAAGCTGTTGTAGAGGCCGACGTTCGCGAAGTGCAGCCGCTTGACGAGCTCGACGGCCTCGCGGCTCCAGCCGATCATGCGGTAGGCGTCGGCGAGGAGCGCGTCGCGCTCCTCCGGGGCGACCGACTTGTTGACGCCGCCGGGGATGGCGCCGGTGCCGTGGATGCGCTTGCCGGCCGTGACGCGGATCACCTCCTGCCCGAACCTGCGCAGCAGCACGCCCTTTCGCGCCACGTCTGGATACTCGGCGGCGACGCCGACGATGTTCCGCTTCTCGACCGGCGAGTCGAACCCGAAGAGCAGGTCCGGCGAGGCGAGGTGGAAGAAGTGCAGGGCGTGGGACTGGAGGATCTGGCCGTAGTGCATCAGGCGCCGCACCTTCTCCGCGGTGGGCGTGAGGCGGGTCGCGCCGACCACGACGTCCAGCGCCTTCGCGGCCGCCAGGTGATGGCTCACCGGGCAGATGCCGCACAGCCGCTGCACCATGACCGGCAGCTCCCAGAACGGCCGCCCCTGCACGAACTTCTCGAAGCCGCGGAACTCGACGATGTGCAGGCGCACCTGGTGCACGCGGTCGTCGGCGTCGAGCAGGATCGTGACCTTGCCGTGGCCCTCGACGCGCGAGACCGGGTCGATGGCGACGCGGCGCAGGCCGGCGGGCGCAGCGGCGGTTTCGAGGTCGACGCGCATGGTCGGGGGCTCCGTGCTCTTCCCTGGCCTAGTCGTAGCGGATGAGCTCGCGCGGCACGCGCGGCTCGCGACCCGCGACGACGTCGGCGAGGAACGACCAGATCGCCTCCGCCGGCGGCGGGCAGCCGGGGAGGAAGTAGTCGACCTTCACCACCTCGTGCAGCGGGTGCACCTTGTCGAGCGGCAGCGGCAGCTCGGGGTCGTCGGGCATGCAGCCCCTCGCGAGCCCGGGCTCGGTGAGGTAGACCTCCTGCAGGCAGGTGCCCAGGTCGAGGTGGTTGCGCTGCGCCGGCAGGCCGCCGTTGATCGCGCAGGCGCCCACGGCGACCAGCACCCTGCAGTTGCGGCGGAACTCGCGCAGGACGTGCACGTTCTCCGCGTTGCAGACCCCGCCCTCGACGAGGCCCACGTCGCACGGTCCGCAGCGCTTGATGTCGGTGAGCGGCGTGCGGTCGAGCACAACGTGCTGCGCGAGCTCGAACAGGCGCTCGTCGATGTCGAGGAACGACATGTGGCAGCCGAAGCAGCCGGCGAGCGAGGTCGTCGCCACGCGCAGCCTGCCCGGTGCGCTCTGCGTCATCGGCGCTCCTTCTCGCGCGGCGGGCGCGGGGCGTCGCCCTTCGCCTGCGCGCTGACCGGCGCGACGTCGAAGCGCCGGCGCCCGATGGGCACGGCGAAGCCGACGCGCTTGCGCAGGATCACGCCGACCGGGCAGACGTCCACGGCCTTGTCGGTGGCCGCGATCGCCGTGTCGACCAGGCGGCCGGACTCGGCGTTCACGATCAGGTGCTTGCCGATCCCGCGTCCCGACAGCGCGAACACGCCCTTGCCGTCGACCTCAGCGGAGGCACGCACGCACAGCTCGCAGAGGATGCAGCGGTTGAAGTCCAGCAGGAGGTCCGGGTGCGAGGCGTCGATCGGCCGGCTGGGGAACAGGTGGTCGAGGTCCGCGGACAGCACGCCGAGCTCGTAGGCGACCGCCTGCAGCAGGCAGTTGCCGCTCTTCTCGCACGACGGGCAGAAGTGGTTGCCCTCGACGAACAGCATCTGCACCAGCGTGCGGCGGTTGTCCTCGAGCTCGGGTGTCGCGCTCTCCACCTCGAGCCCGGGCTGCGCGGGCAGCGTGCACGACGCGACGGTCTGGCCGCCGGCGCGCACGGTGCACACCTTGCAGCTGCCGTGCGGCTTGAAGTCGCGGTGGTAGCACAGGTGCGGGATGTAGTGCCCGGCGGCGAGCGCGGCCTGCATCACCGTCTCGCCGGGCGCGAACGGCACCGGGGTCCCGTCGAGCAGGAAGCTCTCGCGCCCGCTCACTGGACGACCCTCCACGCTGGCGCGTTTCGGGGCAATTCACGCTCGGGGCGGCCCTTCGCGCTCATCGTGCGCGCTCCGCCTCCGCCGCGCCCGGGGACTCGTCCAGCAGGTGCGCGCCCGCGTCGTCGCGCCCGGTCATCGCGCGCGCACGCGCCAGGGCGCCGTCGAGGTCGAACGCGGGCTCGAACTGCGTCGAGCACAGCCGCCGCTCGTAGGCCGGCCGGAAGCGCTTCATCGTGTCGAGGACCGGGTTGCACGCCGTGTGGCCCAGCCCGCAGTGCGACGAGGCCTGCAGCAGGCGGTTGAGCCGCTCGATGCGCGCGAGGTCGTGACGCGATCCCTTGCCCTCGGCGACCTTGTCCATCGCGTTGCACAGCAGCGTGGTCCCGACGCGGCACGGCGTGCAGAAGCCGCAGCTCTCGTGCGCGAAGAAGTGCGCGTAGCCGCGCGCCACCTCGAACATGTCGCGCGAGCCGTCGAAGATCGTGAACGCGCCCGCGGTGGGGAGGTCCTCGAAGCCCAGGCGCCGGTCGAACTCGGCCGCGCCGATGCAGATGCCCGAGGGCCCGGAGACCTGCACGGCCTGCGGGTCGCGCGCGCCGCAGTCCGCGAGCACCTCGCGCACCGTCACGCCGAACGGGTACTCGTAGAGGCCGGGGCGCGCGCAGTCGCCGGCGACCGACAGCACCTTCGTGCCCGCCGAGCGCGGCGTGCCGATCGAGCGGAACCAGTCCCCGCCGCGGGCGGCGACGAGCGCCGCCGCGCAGAACGTCTCGACGTTGTTCACGACGGTCGGCTGCTGGCGGTAGCCGTGCGTGACCGGATACGGTGGCCGGTTGCGCGGGATGCCGCGCTTGCCTTCCAGCGACTCGATCAGCGCCGACTCCTCGCCGCAGACGTACGCGCCGGCGCCGACGTGGATCGCGATGTCGAAGTCGAAGCCCGGGACGCCGGCGATCCGCGCGCCGAGCAGCCCGGCGCCGCGCCTGCGCGCGAGCGTCTCGCGCAGGCCGGGCAGCAGGTGCTCGTACTCGGCGCGCAGGTAGAGGAAGCCGCTGGACGCGCCGACGACGTAGGCGCACACGGTCATGCCCTCGATCACGAGGTCCGCGTGGCGGGCGAGCAGCACGCGGTCCTTGAACGTGCCGGGCTCGCCCTCGTCCGCATTGCAGACCACGTGGCGCACCGGGCCGGGCGCGGTGCGGCACGCCTCCCACTTGAGGCCGGTCATGAACCCCGCGCCGCCGCGCCCGCGCAGGTTCGAGTGCTTGATCTCCTCGAGCGTGAGCGCCGGGCCCTGCGGCAGGGCCGGCATGCGCTCGCGCCAGGACCGCTCGTTGCCCGCGCGCTCGAGCGCCTCGTCCTGGCCGCGCGCGATCGACGCGCGCAGCGCCTCGCCGGGGGCGAGGTCGCTCGCGAGCAGCACGTCGCGGCGGCGCACGTTGTCGTCGATGGCGAACAGCGCCGCCGGCCAGGCGTCGAGCGGAACCTGCTCGCGGACCAGCTCGGCGATCTCGTCGACGCGCCGCTCGTCGAGGCCGGCGATCGCGCGGCCGTTGACCAGCAGCGACGGCGGCTGGTCGCTCATGCCGGTGCACGACGTCGTGTCGACGGACACCAGTCCGTCCTCCGACACCTTCCCGCGCTCGATCCACAGGCTCGTGCACAGGCGCTCCCGCAGGGCCTCGCTGCCGGCCATGCGCTCGACGACGTTGTCGGCGAACAGCACGCGGTAGCGGCCGGCGGGCGACGTGTACAGGAACGCGTAGAAGCCGGCCACGCCCTCGACGCGCGCGCGCGGCACGCCGAGGCGCGCCGCGAGGTAGGTGATGGTCGCCGGCGGCAGCCAGCCGTCGCGCGCCTGCGCGTCGCGCAGGATTTGCACGAGCGCGGACGCATCGGCGCCGTGGCGCGCGAGCACCTGATCGAGGAACGGATCGACCGTCGGGGCGGTGGCGGGCATCGCAGCCATGATCCCCCGGCTGCGCGGGTTGCCGCTGACTCAGGTCAACGGTGCTGCACGGCGCGTTCGCCTGCCGGACGGGCGTCCGCCCGGACGCCGTGCCGTGCACCGCCAGGGGGCGTGCCGCGGCCCGCCGGCGAGGCCCGCCCGGCCCGTCCGCGCGCCGAGCGCCGCGACGACGGCGCCTCTCAGGCGCGGCGGTAGAGCTCCGCGCCGGAGCGGACGAACTCCACCGCCTTCGCTTCCATGCCCTTCGCGAGCGCCTCGCCCTCGGCGACGCCGTGCTTCGCCGCGTAGTCGCGCACGTCCTGCGTGATCTTCATCGAGCAGAAGTGGGGGCCGCACATCGAGCAGAAGTGCGCGAGCTTGGCGCCGTGCTGCGGCAGCGTCTCGTCGTGGAACTCGCGGGCCTTGTCCGGGTCGAGCCCGAGGTTGAACTGGTCCTCCCAGCGGAATTCGAAGCGCGCCTTCGACAGCGCGTTGTCGCGCACCTGCGCCCCGGGATGGCCCTTGGCGAGGTCCGCGGCGTGCGCGGCGAGCTTGTAGGTGACGATGCCGTCCTTGACGTCGGCCTTGTTGGGCAGCCCGAGGTGTTCCTTCGGCGTCACGTAGCAGAGCATCGCCGTGCCGTACCAGCCGATCATCGCCGCGCCGATCGCGGAGGTGATGTGGTCGTAGCCCGGCGCGATGTCCGTGGTGAGCGGACCCAGCGTGTAGAACGGCGCCTCGCCGCACAGGCGCAGCTGCTCGTCCATGTTGTGCCTGATGAGGTGCATCGGCACGTGCCCCGGGCCCTCGATCATCACCTGGACGTCGTGCTTCCACGCGACCTGCGTGAGCTCGCCCAGCGTCGCGAGCTCGGCCATCTGCGCCTCGTCGTTGGCGTCGTGGATCGACCCCGGCCGCAGGCCGTCGCCCAGCGAGAAGGCGACGTCGTAGGCCTTCATGATCTCGCAGATCTCCTCGAAGCGCGTGTAGAGGAAGCTCTCGCGGTGGTGCGCGAGGCACCACTTCGCCATGATCGAGCCGCCGCGCGAGACGATGCCGGTCATGCGCTTCGCCGTCTGCGGAACGTAGCGAAGCAGCACGCCCGCGTGGATCGTGAAGTAGTCGACGCCCTGCTCGGCCTGCTCGATCAGCGTGTCGCGGTAGATCTCCCAGGTGAGCTCCTCGGCGCGGCCGTCGACCTTCTCCAGCGCCTGGTAGATCGGCACCGTGCCGATGGGAACGGGCGCGTTGCGAACGATCCACTCGCGCGTCTCGTGGATGTTCTTCCCGGTGGACAGGTCCATCACGGTGTCCGCGCCCCAGCGCGTCGCCCACGTCATCTTCTCGACTTCCTCGCCGATCGACGACGTAACGGCCGAGTTGCCGATGTTCGCGTTGACCTTCACCAGGAAGTTGCGGCCGATGACCATCGGCTCGCTCTCCGGGTGGTTGACGTTCGCGGGAATGATGGCGCGGCCGCGCGCCACCTCGCTGCGGACGAACTCGGGCGTGATCGTCGCGGGGATCGCCGCGCCGAACGACTGCCCCGGATGCTGGCGCGTCACGGCCGCGGGGAGCGAGGCCAGCATCGCCTCGCGCCGCAGGTTCTCGCGGATCGCGACGAACTCCATCTCCGGCGTGACGATGCCGCGGCGCGCGTAGTGCATCTGCGTCACGTTCGCGCCCGGCTTCGCGCGGCGCGGCGGCCGCGTCAGCCCGAAGCGCAGCCCGGCGAGGGACGGATCGGCGAGCCGCGCGCGGCCGTAGGCGGACGTGGGGCCGTCGAGCGCGAGGGTGTCGCCGCGTTCCTCGATCCAGCCGGCGCGCAGCGGCGCGAGCCCCGCGCGGACGTCGATGCGCACGTCCGGGTCCGTGTACGGACCCGAGGTGTCGTAGACCGTGACCGGCGGGTTCGGCTCGGCACCGAACGACGCCGGAGTGTCGGACTGCGCGATCTCGCGCATCGGCACGCGCACGTCGGGGCGCGATCCCGCGACGTAGACCTTGCGCGAGCGGGGCAGCGCGGCGAGCGCGGCGGCGTCGACGTGCGCGTCGCGCGCGAAGAATTCGTCCTTGGCGTTCATGGCTCCTCCGGCGGGGAACGGCGGCGGAGGAGCGTGCTTGCGACGCTTCCCTTCGCCGGCATTACCCGGATCAGGTTCCGAGGGACTGTCTCACCCGGCGGCCGGCGGCCGCCAGGACCCCTAGCGTGGCGGGTACGTTACTCCAAAGCGCGGTCCGCGTCGATCCACCGGAACGAGGGTTCGCCGTAACGAGGGTCAGACTCGAATTTCGGGCCGCGGCAAGCGAAACGAGGGTCAGACTCGAATTTCGGGCCGTGGCAGGCTTGGCCTCCGACCGTCGTGCATCGAAATTCGAGTCTGACCCTCGTTTTGCTCGGTTCACCACCAGGCGTGGAAGTGGTGCACCGGCCCGTGCCCCTTGCCGACCTCGAGCCGGCCGGCCGCGGCGATCGCCTGCGACAGGTAGTCCTTCGCGCGGCGGGCGGCGGAGGGGACGTCCGGCGACTGCGGCAGCAGCGCCGCGAGCGCCGCGGACAGCGTGCAGCCGGTGCCATGCGTGTTCTTCGTGTCCACGCGCGGCGCGGCGAGCTCGATCATGCGGTCGCCGTCGTGCAGCACGTCGATCGCGTCGCCGCCGGGCAGGTGCCCGCCCTTGAGGAAGACCCAGCGCTCGCCGTCGTGCGCCATCGCGCGGCGCAGCCGCTCCGCGGTGCGTCGCATGCCCTTCACGTCCTCCGGTGGCGCGGCCTCGACCAGCACACCGGCCTCGGGCAGGTTCGGCGTGATCATCGTCGCCAGCGGAAGCAGCGACTCGCGCAGCGCGCCGACCGCCGCCTTCTCGAGGAGGCCGTGGCCGCTCTTGGCGATCATCACGGGGTCGAGCACGAGGTGCGGCGGCCGCCAGTGCGACATCCGCTCCGCGACCGCGGCGATGACCGGCGCCTGCCCGACCATCCCGACCTTGGCGGCGTCGACGCGAACGTCCGCGAACAGCGTGTCGATCTGCCGGGCGACGAAGTCGCGCGGGACGGCGAAGATCGCGTCCACGCCGACCGTGCTCTGCGCGGTGAGCGCGGCAACGACCGCGCAGGCGTACGCGCCGTTGGCGCTCATCGCCTTCACGTCCGCGAGGATGCCGGCCCCGCCCGACGGGTCGACGCCCGCGATGCTGACGACGTTGGGGATGCGCTGGGTCATGGCGGCGGCTCGCTGGTCCGGCGTGTGCACCGCGATGGTGCCACAGGCGCGGGGCGGCGCCGGCGTTGGGTATGATGCGCAGCCGGCGGGACGGCGCCGAACCCGGCGCGGGCAGCGGTGTCCGACACCCCGTCGATGACGAAGGACAGCGAGGGCGCGATGGACATGCTGCTGTGGGTCGTCGCGGTCGCGATGATCGTGATCGGTGTCGCCGGCACGGTGCTGCCGGCGCTGCCCGGCACGGTCTTCATCCTGGGCGGCATCGCGCTCGCGGCGTGGATCGACGGCTTCGCGCGGATCTCGGGCTGGACCGTCGGGATCGCGGCGGCGCTGACCGCGCTCGCGTTCGTCGTCGAGTACGTCGCGGCAGCGCTCGGCGCGAAGAAGGCCGGCGCGAGCCCCCTGGCGATCGTGGGTGCCGCGATCGGCACGGTGGCCGGCGTGTTCGCCGGGCTCGTCGGCCTGCTGTTCCTGCCGCTCGCGGGCGCGGCGCTCGGCGAGTTCGTCGCCCTGCGCGACCTGCGACGCGCCGGCCGCGTGGGCGTGGCCACGTGGCTCGGCCTGCTGCTCGGCACCGCGGTCAAGGTGGCCATCGCCTTCACGATGGTCGGCATCTTCGTCGTCGCGCTCGTCTTCTGACGCCGTGGACGCGCGCCCCGCGTTCGGGCCCGGCCGGCGGCACGTGCACCCGTTCTCGCGGCGCAGCCTGCGCCTCGCCTCCGGGCTGGTCCTGCTGTCGTACGCGACGATGCACCTCGCCAACCACGCGCTCGGGCTGCACTCGATGCAGGCGGCCGGCGCGCTGCTGCGCGTGCACGTCGCGGTGTGGTTCAGCCTGCCCGGCACCGTGTTGCTCTACGGCGCGGCGGCGCTGCACGTGGCGCTCGCCTTCGTGGCGCTCTACGAGCGGCGCACGCTGCGGATGCCGCTCGTCGAGGCCCTGCGCTACGCGCTCGGCTTTGCCGTCCCGCTGCTGCTGATCGGGCACGTGTTCGGCACGCGCATCGCCGCCGAAGCCGGCGCGAGCCCGGCCTACGAGCGCATCGTCTGGCAGATCCTGCAGAACGACATCGAGTGGCGGCAGCTCGCGCTCGTCGCGATCGTCTGGATCCACGCGATGATCGGCATCACCCTGTGGCTGCGCCACCGGCCGTGGTTCCAGCGCCTCGCGCCGCTGCTGCTCGTGGGCGCGGTGCTGCTGCCCGTGCTCGCGCTCCTCGGGTTCCTCACGATGGCGCGCGAGCTCGAGCTCACCGCCGACGAGCCCGATTCGCTCACGATGCAGGCAGGCTGGGCGTCCGAGCTCGACGACGCGACGCGCGCGCGGCTCGCGGCGCTGCGCGACGGCTGGGTCGACGGCTACCTCGTGCTGCTCGCGGCCGTGCTCGGTGCGCGCGTCGCGCGCCGCGTCGTCGAGGCGAGCCGGCGCACGACCGTGACGCTGCGCTACCCGGACGCGGAGGTGCAGGTGCCGCGCGGCCACACGGTGCTGGAAGCGAGCCGCGCGCACCGCATCCCGCACCTCGCGCTGTGCGGCGGGCGCGGGCGCTGCTCGACGTGCCGCGTGCGCGTGGCGCCGCTCAAGGGGCTGACGCCGCCCGGCGCCGACGAGGCGGCGACGCTCGCCCGCATCCACGCGCCGCCGGACGTGCGCCTCGCCTGCCAGCTGCGCCCCAACCACGACCTCGTCGTCTCGCCGGTGTTCGCGATCGACGGCTCGCACGCGCCGCCGGGCCGCGGCAGCGTCGAGCGCGAGGTCGTCGTGCTGTTCACCGACCTGCGGCGCTGGACCGGGCTGGCCGAGCGCCAGCTGCCGTTCGACCTCGTGTACGTCCAGAACCAGTTCTACGCGGCGGTCGGCGACGCCGTGACGGCGGCGGGCGGCCTCCCCAACCAGTTCGTCGGCGACAGCGTGATGGCGATCTTCGGACTCGAGGTCGACCTCGTCGAGGCTTGCCGGCAGGCGGTCGACGCGGTGGCGGGCATCGAGGTGCGGATGCGCGACGTCAATGCGCGCATGCAGCGCCAGTTCGCGCACGAGCTGGACTTCGGCGTCGGGCTGCACGCGGGCCCCGCGGTGATCGGCGAGGTCGGCTATCGCGACACCCGCACCGTGTCGGCGGTAGGCGACACGGTGAACACGGCGGCGCGGCTGCAGGAGCTGACCAAGCGTTACGACGCGCGCGTCGTGCTCTCCGGCATCGTCGCGTCCGGTGCGAGCCTCGACGTGGGCGCGCTGAAGGCGCGCGAGATCGAGGTGCGCGGCCGCGAAGCGCCGCTCGCCGTTTACACGGCGGCGACCGGCGCGGCGCTGCGCCCGCGTGCGCTTTCCGCGGTGTAGAATCGCCGGCGTCCGCGGGTGTAGTTCAATGGTAGAACGGCGGCTTCCCAAGCCTCAGACGTGGGTTCGATTCCCATCACCCGCTCCACCCACCCGTGCCACGCGCGCAGCAGCGGCGGGCGGCGCGGCCCGCGACGGGCGCGGCTTCCGTCGCAGCGAGTCGACCTGAAGCCATGCGCGATGCCGGCCTCCCCGTCACCCTGATCGTCGTCGGCCTCGTCGGGCTCGCGTGGTACTTCCGCGTCTTCCCCGACCTCGACTGGATCATCGCGCTGGGGCTCGCGGGCGGCGGCGTCGCCGTCATGCTGTTCGACGGCATCACGAAGTCTTCGATCGTGATCGGGCCGTTCCTGATCGCCGTCGGGCTGTCGTGGTGGGCGCACGAGTTCCGCGACGTCTCGTGGCGCGTGCTGATCCCGGCGCTGCTCGTGCTGCTCGGCGCGCTGATGCTCGCCGGGCGGCACCCGTCGATCCCCGAGCGGCGCACGAAGGCGGGCCGCGCGCCGCCCGCGGGCTGACGCCGTCCGGCCGGCAGCGTCCGGCGTGCTGGTAAAATGGTCAGGCCGGTTGCCGCGGTGCACGCCGCGGCTCGCATCGCGTTCCCGCCCTTGCATTCCCCGCCCGTCGACCCGCCGCCGTCCTTCGCGCCCGAGCGCCCGCGGCCGTGCGCGCGGCGCCCCGCGCGCCGCGGGGGGCGCGCGTGAACCGGCCGGCCGCGGCCGGCGGATCGCACGTCCCGCTCAACGCCGTGCTGCTCGTCTGCGGCGCCACGCTGTGCTTCACGCTGCTCGACACGCTGACCAAGTACCTCGCGCAGCGCCTGCCGGTGCCGCTGCTCGTCTGGGCGCGCTGGACGGTGCAGGCGATCGCCGTCCTCGTCTGGCTCGCGCCGCAGGTCCGCTTCGGCCTGGTGCGCACGCGCAAGCTCACGGCGCAGCTGTTCCGCGGCGTCGTGCTGATCTCCTCGTCGCTGTGCTTCACGGCGGCGCTGAAGGAGATGCCGCTCGCCGAGGTGACGGCGCTCAACTACACGACGCCAGTGCTGGTGACGATCCTCGCCGTGGTGTTCCTCGACGAGCGGATGACGCCGGTGCGCGTCGGCTTCGTCGTCGCCGGGTTCGTCGGGATGCTGCTCGTCGTGCGACCCGGCTCGGAGATGTTCCAGGGCGTCGCGCTGTTCGCCCTCGGCTCGGCGTGGTTCTACGCGATGTTCCAGATCACCACGCGCAAGCTCGCCGACGAGGACTGGCGGACGCTGCTCTTCTTCCCGGCGCTGATCGGCACCGTGCTGATGAGCTTCCTGCTGCCGTTCCTCGACTGGCCCGAGGCGATCCGCTGGCAGGATGCGGTGCTGATCGTCGTCGGCGGGCTGCTCGGCTCGTTCGGGCACTTCCTGTTCCAGCGCGCGTTCCAGCACGCGCAGGCCTCGGCCGTCACGCCGTTCACCTACATGCAGCTCGTCTGGTCGACGCTGATCGGCTGGATCGCGTTCCAGTCGTTCCCCGACGCGTGGACGCTCGCCGGCATGGCGATCATCACCGGCAGCGGCCTGCTGATCGCGCTGCACGAGCAGCGCAAGTCGCGCGCGGTGCCGCCGCCGCCCGTGCTCGACTGAAACCCGCTCCACCCCCCAAGGAGGAAAGACGATGGCAAACCCGCGGATCGGCATGATCGGACTGGGCCTGATGGGCCACGGCATCGCGAAGAACCTGGTGACGAAGGGCTTCCCGATGACCGTTCGCGCGCACCGCAACCGCAAGCCGCTCGAGGACCTGCTCGCGGCAGGCGCGAAGGAGGCGAAGACGAACGCGGACGTGGCCCGCGGCTCCGACGTCGTCATCCTGTGCGTGACCGGCGCGCCGCAGGTCGAGGAGATCGTGTTCGGCGCCGACGGGATCGCGGCCGCCGCGCGCGACGGGATGATCGTGATCGACACGTCGACCTCCGAGCCCGCGACCACGGCGAAGGCCCGCGAGGCGCTCGCGGCGAAGGGCGTCAGGCTCGTGGACGCGCCGCTGTCGCGCACGCCGGTGGAGGCCGAGCAGGGCCGGCTCAACACGATGGTAGGCGCCGACGACGCGACCTTCGCCGCGCTGAAGCCGGTGTTCGGCGCGTACTGCGAGAACGTGGTGCACGCCGGCCCGCCCGGCCACGGGCTCGTGCTCAAGCTGATCAACAACTTCGTCGCGCAGGCGATGTGCACGGCGTTCGCCGAGGCCCTGGCGGCGGCGACCAAGTCGGGACTGTCGATCGCCAAGCTGCACCAGCTCATGTCGGCGGGGCCGATCAACTCGCCGATGTTCCAGATGATCGTGGGCAAGGCGATGGAGGGCGACCTCACCGGCCTCAAGTTCACGCTGGTCAACGCGTGCAAGGACCTGCGCTACTACACGCACTTCACCGAGTCGCTGATGCTGCCGTCGATCGTCGGCGAGGCCGTGCACCAGAGCCTGGTGACGGCGAACGCGCTGGGCTTCGGCGACAAGTTCGTGCCGTCGCTGATCGAGGCGCAGCAGAAGCTCGCCGGCCTCGACATCCTCGGCCACGCGCAGAAGAAGTAGGCGCCCGCGTGGACCTTCCGGCCGCCCTCGAGTTCGCGCTGCTGACCTCGCAGGCGGCCGGCCGCGCCATCCTGCCGCACTTCCGCGCGTCGCTCGACGTCGAGAACAAGGACGTCGCCGGCGGCTACGACCCCGTCACCATCGCGGATCGCGCCGCGGAGACCGTGATCCGCGACGCGATCCGCGCGCGGTTTCCCGCCCACGGCCTCCACGGCGAGGAGCACGGCCGCGAGGCCGGCAGCGTGCCGTGGCACTGGGTGATCGATCCGATCGACGGCACCAAGAGCTTCGTGCTCGGCCAGCTGCACTGGGGCGTGCTGATCGCGCTGAACGACGGGGAGCGCCCGGTCGTCGGCGTCGCCTACCAGCCGTTCGTCGGCGAGGCGTTCGTCGCGCACGCGGACGGCCCGGCCGAGTGGCGGCGCGGCGACGAGCGGCGGCCGCTGCGCACGCGCCGCTGCCCGCGTCTCGCCGACGCGATCGCCGTGACCACCGATCCGCGCTTCTTCGCGGCACCGCACGCGGCCGCGGCGTTCGAGGCGGTGACCGGTCCGCTGCGCTTCACGCGCTACGGCGGCGACCTGTACTGCTACACGCAGCTCGCGATGGGCCTGTCGGACGTCGTGATCGAGACGGGCCTCAAGCCCTACGACATCCAGGCACTCGTGCCGCTGATCGAGCGCGCCGGCGGCGTCGTCTCCGACTGGCAGGGGCGGCCCTGCTACGACGGTGGCGACGTCCTGGCGTGCGGCGACCCGGCGCTGCACGAGGCACTGCTGCGCCGCATCGCGGACGCGCGCTGAGCGGGACCGCCGATGCGCCTGCTGGTGCTCGGCGGCACGCTGTTCCTCGGGCGACACGTGGTCGACGCGGCGCTCGCGCGCGGTCACGAGGTCACCGTGTTCACGCGCGGGCGCCGTCCGCTGCCGTGGCGCAGTGGCGTCGACGCGCTGCGCGGCGACCGCGACCCGCGCGTTGCGCCCGGGCTCGCTGCGCTCGATGCGCGCGCGTGGGACGCGGTGGCCGACCTCTCGGGATACGTGCCGCGCGTGGTCGACGCCTCCGCCGCGCTGCTCGCGAAACGCGTGGCGCGCTACCTGTTCGTGTCGACGGTGTCGGTCTACGCGCATGCCGGCCGTCCAGGCCTGGACGAGGACGCGGCGCTGGCGCCGCTCGACGATCCCGCGACCGAGGACGTCGCCGCCCACTACGGCGCCCTGAAGGCGGCCTGCGAAGCGGTGGTGCGCGACCGCTGCCGCGCAGGTGCGACGATCGTGCGTCCCGGCCTGATCGTGGGGCCGCACGATCCCACGGACCGCTTCGCCTACTGGCCCGCACGCTTCGTGCACCCGCACCTGCTCGGCGAGCGGCCGGCGCGCGCGGTCGTGCCCGCTCCGCAGGGGCGGCCGATCCAGATCGTCGACGCGCGCGACCTCGCCGCGTTCATGCTCGATCTGCTCGAGCGCGACGTTGCCGGCTCGTTCAACGCGTGCTCGCCGGCAGGACGCTGGACGTTCGGCGACCTCGTCGGCGCATGCGCGCAGGCGGCCACGGCGCCGCCGTCGCCGGTCTGGGTCGACGACGCGACGCTGCTCGCGCACCACGTGACGCCGTGGACGGGGTTGCCGCTCTGGCTCCCGGCGTCGGAGGCCGATGCGACGGGACTCATGGCCATCGACGCCTCGCGCGCGCGCCGCGCGGGACTGGCGACGCGGGCGCTGGCGGAGACGGTCCGCGACACGGCGGCGTGGATCGCGACGCGTTCCAACGAGGGGGCGTGGTCGCAGGTGCTGACGGGCGTTCGCGAGCGGCTCGTCCTGTCCGCGCACGGCTGAGCGGCCTGGCCGCGCGGCCGCCAGACGCCGCGTGCGCGCCGCGCAGCGGCGTTGCGGGCGCGTGCGGCCGCCCGCACACTCGGGTGCACGAGCGACGCGACGATCGCGCGAAAGGGAGCGGAGCATGCACGAGGTGCTGAAGGTGTCGGTCCTGGCGGCGGCGTTCGCCTTCGTGCCGGCGGCGCACGCCGCGCCCTGCGCGGGCTTCGACGATGTCGACGACGCGAGCCCGTTCTGCGCGAGTGTCGCCTGGATGAAGAACCGGGCGATCACGCTGGGCTGCGGCGACGGCAGCGCCTACTGCCCCGACGACGCCGTCACGCGGCTGCAGATGGCGGCGTTCATGAAGCGCCTCGGCGAGTCGCTGTTCCCGCTGACCTGCGGCAGCGGCCAGCTGATGAAGTGGAACGGCGCGGACTGGGCGTGCGCGAACGATGCGACCGGCAGCGGCACGGTGACCAGCGTCGCCGCCGGCACCGGCCTCGAGGGCAGCCCCAATCCGATCACCGGCGCCGGCTCGCTGAACCTGGCCCCCGGCTACCAGCTGCCGCAGGGTTGCGGCAGCGGGCAGGTCGCGAAGGCCAACGGCAGCGGCGGCTGGACCTGCGCATCCGACGTGGGCAGCGTGACCAGCGTCACCGCGGGCAACGGATTGAGCGGCGGGACGATCACGACGAGCGGGACGATCGCCGCCGACACCGACGTGCTGCAGCGGCGCGTGACCGCCGCCTGCGCCGCGGGCTCCAGCATCCGCGCGATCAACGGCGACGGGACCGTCGTCTGCGAGACCGACGACGGCGGCGGCTCGAACGCCTTCGTGCAGGGCGGCAACGCGTTCGGCGCCATCGCCGTCCTCGGCACCACCGACACGCAGGCGCTCGACCTGCGCGTGGGCGGCGCGCGCGCGATGCGCTACGAGCCGGCGATCAGTCCCAACGTCGTCGGCGGCCACGGCAGCAACATCGTCGACGCCGGCGTGCGCGGTGCGACGGTCGGCGGCGGCGGCATCGCGCCGGGCACGGATCCGGGGTTCGGCACGGCGTCGCTCAACCGGGTGACCGATGCGTACGGCACCGTCGGCGGCGGGACCAACAACCGGGCGGGCAACGCGTCCGGATCGACGGCCGACGCGGTCTGGGCCACGGTGGCCGGCGGCGGCTCGAACGTGGCGTCGGGCGCGGCAGCGACCGTCGGCGGCGGCGGCAGCAACGTCGCGTCCGGGACGAGCAGCACGGTGAGCGGCGGCAACCAGAACCAGGCCGCCGGCTCGCGTGCCAGCGTGGCGGGCGGCGAGTTCAACAGCGCAGCCGGCGACCTCGCCGCGGTCGGCGGCGGGCAGAACAACACGGCGCCCGGCTTCGCGTCGGCCGTCACGGGCGGACGGCTCAACACCGCCGGCGGCACGACCTCGCAGGCGGGCGGCTACCGCGCCAAGGTGCGCACGCCCGCGCAGAGCGGCGACGCGGACGGCGACGAAGGCACGTTCCTGTGGGCCGACACGAGCAACTTCGACTTCCCGTCGACCGGACCCAACCAGTTCCGGGTGCGCGCCACCGGCGGCGTCGCGTTCGTCACCCAGGTGGACGGCACCGGCGCCGCGACGCGCGCGGTCACGCTCAACGGCAACGGCGAGCTCGACTTCGGCGCGGTCGACCGCCAGGTGGTCAACCTGCGCGGTGCCGGCTACGGCATCGGTGTGCAGGCCGACACCGCCTACTTCCGCATCGACGGGGCCGTCGCACAGGGCGCGGCGGGCGGCTTCTCGTGGTACCACGGCGGCGTCCACGCGGCCGGTGCGAACGACGCGGGCGGGGGCACCGAGCTGATGCGCCTTGCGCCCGACGGAACGCTCACGACGCTCGGGCCGGTCAATCCGCCCAGCGACCGGCGGCTCAAGACCGCGTTCGCGCCGGTCGACGCAGCGGCGACGCTTGCGCGCGTGCTCGCCCTGCCGATCACGACCTGGGCGTACCGCTCCGCGCCGCAGGTGCGCCACGTGGGACCGACCGCGCAGGACTTCCGCGCGGCGTTCGGGCTGGGCCGCGACGACACCACCATCGCCACGGTCGACGCCGACGGCGTCGCGCTCGCGGCGATCCAGGGCTTGAACGCGAAGCTGGAGGCGCGGCTCGCGCAGAAGGACGCGGAGATCGCACAGCGCGACGCGCAGATCGCGTCGCTGAGTGCGGGGCTCGCGGACCTGCGCCGCGCCGTGGACGCCTTGCGAGCGCGCCTGCCCTCGGAGGCATCGGCTGTCCCGTTCGGGGTCAGAGACGACATTGGCGGCCCGGCGACCGAGTCCCGTCTGTGACCCGAAGTCGCGCCGACAGCGGAGTCCCGTCTCTGACCCCAAGTCGCGCACCGCGACGTCGCCGCGGGCGCACGCTAGACTCGCCTCTTGCCTCTCGCCTCACGCCTCGGAGCGCGGGCGCGGCGGTTCACCGCAGCCTCGCCGACGGCGGGGAGCCCTTCGATGGAGTCGACGATGGCCACCACACCCGCCGCACCGCGCTCGGGCACCGACCTGTGGGAGAACCCGCTCGGCACCGACGGCTTCGAGTTCATCGAGTACGCCGCGCCCGACCCCTCCGCGCTCGGCCAGCTCTTCGAGCGGATGGGGTTCACGGCGGTCGCGCGGCACCGCAGCAAGAACGTGCTGCTGTACCGCCAGGGCGAGGTCAATTTCGTCGTCAACGCGGAGCCGGCGAGCTTCGCGCAGTCGTTCGCGCGCGTGCACGGCCCGTCGATCTGCGCGATCGCGTTCCGCGTGCGCGACGCGGCGCGCGCGTTCCGCGAGTGCGTCGCGAACGGCGCGTGGGGCGTCGAGCCGCACCCCGGGCCGATGGAGCTCGCGATCCCCGCGATCAAGGGCATCGGCGACTCGCTCGTCTATCTCGTCGACCGCTATCCCGGTGCGAGCGGCGCCGGCGGCGCGAACGTGTCGATCTACGACGTCGACTTCGTGCCGCTGCCGGGCGTGGACCAGCACCCGACGGGCGCCGGGCTGACCACGGTCGACCACCTGACGCACAACGTGTACCGCGGCCGCATGGAGGAGTGGGCGAACTTCTACGAGCGCCTGTTCAACTTCCGCGAGGTCCGCTACTTCGACATTGAGGGCAAGCTCACGGGGCTGAAGTCGAAGGCCATGACCTCGCCGTGCGGGAAGATCCGCATCCCGATCAACGAGTCGTCGGACGACAGGAGCCAGATCCAGGAGTATCTCGTCGACTACCGCGGCGAGGGGATCCAGCACGTCGCGCTCGCCACCGCCGACATCCACGCGACGGTCGAGCAGCTGCGCGAGCGCGGCGTCGCGTTCCAGGACACGCCGGACACGTACTACGAGCAGCTCGCCACGCGGCTGCCGGGCCACCGCGAGGACACGCAGCGCCTGCAACGCAATCGCATCCTGCTCGACGGTGCGCCGGCCCGCGACGAGATGCTCCTCCAGATCTTCACGAAGAACGTGATCGGCCCGATCTTCTTCGAGATCATCCAGCGCAAGGGCAACCAGGGCTTCGGCGAGGGCAACTTCCGCGCGCTGTTCGAGTCGATCGAGCTCGACCAGGTCCGCCGCGGCGTGCTGAAGCCCTGACCCGCCGCGTCGGGCACCGTCGCGGCGGGCCGCTCGCGCGCTGCCGGAAACGCGGTTGCGCCGGCGGTGTAGGCGCGTGCCGACTCCCCGGCAGGCGTTCCGGCGGGCGACAACCGGGCCGTACGGGCGCACGATGCGCTTGAATTTGGTGCAATGCACCCAATTCCCTTGTCTAACCGGTCGATGGTCCGTTTCCGCCGGCGGCCCGCCCCAAAAGGGATGCAGAAGCCGTCGGTTTCTGTTACAGTTCAAAGCTTTGCGGCAGTGGTCGCGGGTTAGTGCTCACTCCTCTCGGATTCTCGCTCCTGCGCCAGCTCTCGGACGGCGCGTTCCACTCCGGCGAAGACCTCGCCGCGAAGGTGGGGCTGACGCGCGCGCGGGTTTCGCAGCTTCTTCGCCAGGCCGAGACGGCGGGCCTCTCGCTGGAACGCGTGCGCGGGCGCGGCTACCGCCTGGTGACGGCGCCGGACTTTCTCGACGCGACCAAGGTGCGCGAGGCGCTGACCGATTACGGCGTCAAGCTCGCCACCAACGGCCTGTCGCCGCTGCGCCCGCAGCTCCAGGACGACGACGCGGCGATCGGCGCCGAGCCGGCGAGCGAGATCGCCTCCCGCCCGCCGATCCACCTCGAGCTCGTCGACCAGCTCGACTCGACGTCGACCGAGCTGCTGCGCCGCGCACCGCGGCGCGACATCCACGGCGCGGCGCTGGCCGCCGAGTGGCAGACGGCCGGCCGCGGCCGCCGCGGCCGGCCGTGGACCGCGGTCGCAGGCGGCAGCCTGACGTTCTCGCTGGGCTGGCGTTTCGAGCAGGGCGCGGGATTCCTCGCCGGGCTGTCGCTGGCGGCCGGCGTCGGCGCGATCCGCGCGCTGGAGAAGGAGGGGCTCGAGGGCGTGGAGCTCAAGTGGCCGAACGACCTCATCTACCGCCACCTCAAGGTCGGCGGCATCCTCGTCGAGCTCAACGGCGACGCGCTCGGGCCGACGACGGTCGTCGTGGGCGTCGGCCTCAACGTGCGCCTGCCGCGCGAACTGCGGCGCGACATCCCGCAGCCGGTGACCGACCTGCAGTCCGTCGCCGGGCGCGGCGCGCCGGCGATCGACCGCAACCGCCTGCTGGCGCGGCTCATCGCCGAGCTCGCGGAGACGCTGTCGCGCTACGCGAAGGAAGGCTTCGCCCCCTTCGCGGCCGAGTGGCAGCACCGGCACGCCTACCAGGGCAAGCCGGTCCGGCTGCTGCTGCCCGACGGCGCCGCGGTGGTCGGCAAGGTGGCCGGGGTGGACGCGTCGGGGGCGCTCGTCCTCGCCGACGGCCCGCGCCGCTCGCGCTTCCTGACCGGCGAGATCTCGCTGCGCCGGGCCTGAAACCAGGGTCGGACCCGCATTCCGCGGCGCCCGCGACCACGGCGGACGCGGGTTCGGTCCCGGCGGTCGCCCGGGACGCGGCGACGAAGCGGACGCGAGACCGGCCGTGCTTGCGCTACTCTGCGCGGTGACCACCGCATGAGCCACACGCTCGCCGTCGACGTCGGGAACAGCAGGCTCAAGTGGGCCCTCGTGGGCTC
Organism: Betaproteobacteria bacterium; assembly: GCA_016861105.1. GTDB lineage: Bacteria > Pseudomonadota > Gammaproteobacteria > Burkholderiales > Casimicrobiaceae > VBCG01. The sequence goes on from BOKS01000007.1 coordinate 193,048, forward strand.
GCGCGGCGTGCTGGCGCACGGCGCGGTGCCGAACGCCGAGATCGGCAGCCTCGCGGTGCGCGACTGGCAGAACCTGCCGCGTCCGTCGCGCGCGGTCGGCGCGAACGTTGCGGGCGAGGCGGCGCGCGTGCGCGTCGAGGGCCAGCTCTCGCGCTGGCGGCTGCCGGTCGAGTGGATCGTCCCCACTGCGGAGGCCTGCGGCGTGCGCAACGCCTACGTCCCCCCGGGCCAGCTCGGCGCGGACCGCTGGGCGTCGCTGGTGGCCGCGCGGCAGCACGTGCTCGAGACGGGCCCGCCGCAGCCGGCCGTGGTCGTCAATGCCGGCACCGCGGTCACCGTCGACGCGCTCGACGAGAGCGGACTGTTCCGCGGCGGGGTGATCCTGCCGAACATGCGCCTGATGCTGCGTGCGCTCGCCGACAACACGGCCGCGCTGAAGGTGCCGCCGGGCCGCCACGCCGAGTTCCCCACCAACACCGCCGACGCGCTCTACAGCGGCGCGCTGCAGGCGGTCTGCGGCGCGATCGAGCTGGCCCGTGCGCGCCTGCCGCACGAGGGCCGGCCCGCCATCTGCTTCCTCGCCGGCGGCGCCGCCGCCGAGATCGCGCCTCACCTTACCGCCCCCGTCGAGCTCGTGGATAATCTCGTGCTCGAAGGCGTGCTGGTGCTCGCGGGCGAGGCCTGACGCCGCCGCGGGCGGCCCGCGCCGCGCGTCGAGGGACCCCGGGGGCGATGCGAGTCATCCTGATCCTGCTGCTGCTCGCGAACATCGCGCTGTTCGCGCTGACGCAGCTCGACACCGTCGCCTC
>BOKS01000008.1 GCA_016861105.1 Betaproteobacteria bacterium
GTTCAATCCGATGTATCACCCGAACCGGCTAAGCCCTCGCGCAAGTCGAAGGCGGCACGGCACTGACGCAATCATGGTGTGCAATTTTCAACCGCCACAACTGTGCAGTTTCCGTCCGGCGTTGACACTCCATGGCGGAAGCCGTTCGTCGCTCCGCCTCCAGGTGGTGCGGCAGGCGAGCCGCGATTGACGACGGACCTGCCTTCGAGGATGGCTATCGGCGGTCCGAAAAATGTGCATTGATGGCTCACGCTGTTGCCCCTTGTAGTCGGTGATCGGCGACGCCTCGTTGCGTGACCGGGGATGTCCGGCTGCGCTGCGCGTCGAAGGTGCCCGCTTGCGCAATCGCAGTTGGGCCGCACGTCACGAACTGGCAGGTTTCGGAGGACGCTCGATTCGGTCTGGATCGACGGGGCTCTGTCGGATCAAGGACAGGAATGGCGAAAGAAACGCGGCCGGCACGACCGCAACCGCTGCAATGGGCGGCACGACTCCTGGCATGGGCTGCGAAGGGCAGCTGAACTGCTCGCTCGCAGCGCCGCTGTCGTACGAGGGGGCATCCGGTGCGCTCGCGGCCTGCCCCAGGACCGGTGCGACCGCGATCGCACATTCGGGTCCACTCGGATGACCGACAAGAGATGCAGGCGCCACGCTCACGCCGAGCGTCATCATGATACCGAGCAGGACTGCGATAATCCGGCGAAGGTGACCGCTCATTGGGCGACACAACGTTGCGAGAGTGCTCGAAGAATGGAACTGGCGGCTGCGGAGACAATCAGTTCTTCATGACTTCGACGTGGCTTACCATGAGGTTTCCGTCCCTTTGCTCGGGTGTGAATCGGACTTTGTCGCCGACCTTCACGTTCGCCAGAATCCTCGGGTTGGTGGCCTGAAACATCATGGTCATCGGGCCCATTCCGAGCATGTTGAGCGGCCCGTGCTTGAGCGTGACGGTGCCCTTGGCGTGGTCCACTTTCTGAACCTCGCCCACGGCGGTGGCGTCCTTGGCCGGCGACCCCGAGGACATCTGACCCATTGCAGAGTGGTCGTGTCCAGTCATCTGGGCGAGCGCCACTGGCGCAGCAAGCGTGAATACGACCAGAAACGGAACCGTGAATTTGACTTGCCTCATTCTCGTGCCTCCCAGGGCTTCGTGCGGGTTTCGGAGTAACACCAAGCTGCAATCTATGGCGGCCGCCAGTCCTGACGTGCCCACGCCGGGCAGCATCGGGCTGTCTAGCCGCACCGTTCGTGCCACATGTGGTCGACCTATGGCGGGCCTCCCGAGTTATTAGGGGCAAGCAGGATTTCGAAGGTCGTGCGACCCCCTGAGGACGTCGCCGTAATCGTTCCGTGGTGCGCCGTCACGATGGCCTTCGTTATCGCGAGCCCAAGACCGGCTCCATCGGTGACGCGCTGCCGAGAGGGATCGATGCGATAGAACCGATCGAAGAGCCTTCCGAGATGCTCGGCGGGTATCGTTTCGCCCTGGTTTTCGACGGTGAGCCGGGCACCGGTGCCGCCGATGGGCTCGACCCGCACGTCCACCGTGGCGCCGTGAGAAGAGTGGTTCAAGGCATTCGACAGCAGATTGCTCAGTGCGCGGCGCAGCATCAGGTGATCGCCGTACACGCTGGCCTTGCCGCTGGTTGTCATCCGGACGCCACGATCTTCGGCGAGCGCATCGTAGAACTCGAACAGGTCCCGCACTTCCTTGTCGAGGTCGACCAGCTCGCCGCGCGCCATCGCGAACCCGTTGTCGGACTGCGCGAGGTAGAGCATGTCGGAGATCATGCGGGCCATGCGGTCGAATTCTTCGGCGTTCGAGTACAACACCTCACGGTATTCGTCGGCCGTGCGTGCACGCGAAAGAGCGACCTGAGTCTGCGTCATCATGTTCGCGACCGGCGTCCGCAGCTCGTGGGCAAGGTCGGACGAGAATTCGGTCAAGCGCCGGAAGGCGCCCTCGAGTCGTGACAACATGTCGTTGAAGGCAGTCGCCAGCTCGAGAAGTTCCACGGGCTGCGTGGCGAGTGGCAGGCGGTCGCCAAGGCGTCGGGCGCTGACGCGATGGACGACATCGGCGAGCTCGCGCACCGGGGCCAGGCCGCGTCGCACGGCCAGCCAACCCAACACGGAGATGCCCAGGATGCCCGCGACCACCGCAAGCCAAAGACTTCGGTAGAGAACCAATGTGAACTTGTGGTGCTCGTCCGTGTTCAGGGACAGCGCCACGGTGACAAAAGGGAGGTTCGGCGAGTCCACGGGCACCCTGGCCGCGAACCCACGATAGCTGTGCGAGCTGGCACGCCAGGACTGCAGTTCTGGTCCCCGGTCCCCCGGTACCGCGCTCTGAAGGAACGACTGCGGAAACTGGGCTTCCCTGGTGCTGAACAGTTGGATGCCGCTTGGAGCGAACAGCACAACGGCTAGCGCGTCGTGCCCGGCCAACGCGTCGGCCATCCGATCGGGCAATGCGTCAACGTCGCTCTGGACGCGCACTTTGGAAAGCGCATGGCGTATGAGCTCCAGCTTGCCTTGAAGCTCGGCCCGGTCCAGCTCGACGAAGTGCATGTCGACGGAACGGCCGACCAGGTACGCAATGGCCATCAGGACGATTGTCGACGCGACAGCGAAATACAGCGTCAACCGGACGGTGATCGAACGGAACACCATCACCCACCAGCCGGGGTCTCGAGTACATATCCCATGCCCCGAACTGTGTGAATGAGCTTCGGCTCGAAATCGTCATCGATCTTTGCACGGAGGCGACGAACGGCGACCTCGATGACGTTGGTGTCGCTGTCGAAGTTCATGTCCCAGACTTGCGAGGCGATCAGCGATCGAGGGAGCACTTCGTCGTGACGGCGCAGCAGCAGCTCGAGCAGTGCGAACTCCTTGGCGGTGAGCGCGATACGCTTGCCGCCTCGCGTCACCCGCCTGCGATGCAGGTCGAGCTCCATGTCGGCAACACGCATGACCTCCGGTTCCTTCGTCCTGCCGCGACGCACGAGAGACCGCACGCGCGCGAGGAGCTCGGCGAACGCGAAAGGCTTGACGAGATAGTCGTCCGCTCCGAGCTCCAATCCCCGGACGCGATCGTCGACGTGGTCCCGGGCGGTCAGAAACAGCACGGGCACGGAGTTGCCGCGTTCCCGCATCGACCGCAGTACCGACCAACCGTCTATCCCGGGCAACATGATGTCGAGTACGACCAGATCATAGGATTCCGTCAATGCCAGGTGCAGTCCGTCACTGCCTTCGCGAGCCAGGTCGACCACGAATCCTGCCTCACTCAGCCCCTGCCGGAGGTATTGCCCTGTTTTCGGCTCGTCTTCGACAACAAGAATCCGCATCTGAGTTCCCGGCGTCTCGATTTGCACTGACATTGTGCGTGACGGGCGCGTCTGCGCAAGTATCCTTACGCAATCGTAATCTGCTGGTCAGGCGGATGTCGGGTTGCACTTGTCAGAATGTCTCGCATCAGGGCAGCGAGTGGCATGCCAGAAGTGCGAGGTGGCGCTGGCGTATCGAAAGTCAATTCGATGCGACGCGCGACAAGGCATGCTGGCGGCCGAGGACGGAAGTGGCTCCCGCTGCGGTGTGCAATGTCAATGTGTCAGGAGATGAAAGATGAAGAAGCTAGTGGCAGGCGCCGTCGCGGCGGTTTCGTTGGCGGTGTCGATGATGGTGATGGCGGCACCGGATGAGAGCCAGCGACTGATGGCTCAACAGTTGATGCAGTCCAAGCAGAAGCTTGCGGCCGCCCAGGCAGCGCAAGGCGCGCAGCGGCAGAAGATGATGTCGGAACACATGGCAATGATGCAGAAGACCATGGGCCAGATGCAAACGATGCGACCGCGCGAGAACATGTCGGCGCAGGAGCAGAAGGAGTGGATGGCCGAGCACCAGAAGTTGATGGACATGATGATGAGCCAGATGATGGACGAGCACCACACGATGATGCAGATGAAGTGCATGTAGGGCGGCGCGCGTCGTTCCCCTGGGGAGTGAGCGGCAGTCCGACGGCGCATCTGCCGCTTCCGGAGGGGCGGGTGGGGGAGGGCGTGTAGATCAGAGACAACCGAACGGGGCGATTTCAGCATCCCAAGAAGCTTCTGTTTCGGAGGATTGCACGAGCGTGTGCGCAAATGTGGTTAGGGCTGGATGGTCATGGGCAATGAGCGGCGATGCCATTCGATGCGGCTTACGCATTGGACGACCGGAGACTGCCGGAGCTGTGTGACGCTGAACTGAAACGGCACTCATACTGCACACAGCACCTGGCCTAGCGTATGCGCCTCGTTCGCCGACCCAGCAGGACTGTCGCCTCCCTCATGCTTGGGATGTGGCTGTTCGCGCAGTTCGTGGGCATTGCCAACGCGTGCCTGCCTGGACAGCCCGTTGGCAAGCACCCGGCTGGGCACGGCACGATGGTGGTAGTCGCACATCACTCCGATGATGTGGCCCCGCCGGAGTGCGTGAGCTTCTGTACCGAGGACGCGCCCCTCTTTGCCAAGCTGCAGCTGGTCCCGGACCAACCGGCCGGCCAAGCGTTCGTCGTGGCGATGCAGCCATTCGTGCTGCTTGCCCGACCTGGCGTCCGCATCGCACCGACGCCGCTTGCACATCCGCCACCGGGTGTGCCGCTGTACCTGCGTTCCCTCCGCCTCGTCCTATAACGCCGGCTGACCGACGCGGCGCGCTTGCGCGTCCGCTCGTGTTGTCGCGCGCATTCGTTCATCCATTCGCCCCGGCTCCTGCGCGCGTCGATGCCGCAGAACCGACTTCACCCATTCAAAGGAGCAGCACCATGAAGCACATCGTCATCACTCTTCTCGCCATTGCCGCCGCGTTTGCCCTCACCGGCACCGCGTCTGCCCGGCACGACGACAACCCGCACGGCTACAGCAAGCAGAGGGCCATTGCCATCGCCCAAGCGCAAGCGATGAAGCCCGTGTACCTCGCCGTCGGTCCTCGAGCGCAGGACTCTCCCCTGCGCCATGTGACGGTGAAGAGCCTGCGCCAGCCGAAGACGCAGGTCCTTACGACGCCGCGCTGAAGTACGGCGGATCCCGTGCGGCAGTACGCCGCACGGGACTTCCAAAGGAGCAGCGATGGACCATTCGCACGAAGACCATGACGCCCGTTGGCCCCGGGCCAGGCTGGTGTTCGCCGGCTTTGTCATCCTCGCCGCGATTGCACTGGCGTTCGAGCATCGGCTGCACCTGATTCCCTACCTGCCGTGGCTGCTGTTGCTCGCGTGCCCCCTGATGCACCTGTTCCACCACGGCGGGCATGGCCATCGCCACGAAAGAGCGGAGGACAAGCCATGACCGACCCCATTCCTGCCTACGGTCTGTGGTCGCTCGTCGTCGTCAACTCGGGCATCTTCATCATCTTCGCGTTCAGCTTCGCAAAGCCGAGGTCGAAACGCGACTGGCGCTCGTTCGGGGCGTTTTCCGCCTTCATCGTCGCCCTGTTCGCGGAAATGTACGGCTTTCCGCTCACCATCTACCTGCTTTCAGGCTGGCTCACATCCCGCTACCCGGGAGTGGACTGGATGAGCCACGACGCCGGGCATCTGCTCGAGGCGCTCTTCGGCTGGAAGACCAATCCCCATTTCGGCCCGTTCCACCTCGCGAGCGCCGTGTTCATCGCCGGCGGGTTCTGGCTGCTGGCCGCGGCCTGGCGAGTGCTTTACGCCGCACAGCGTGCAGGCCGACTTGCAGCCGCAGGCCCTTATCAAACGATCCGGCACCCGCAGTACGTCGCCTTCGTCTTGATCATGTTCGGCTTCCTGCTGCAGTGGCCGACGCTGGTCACGCTGGCAATGTTTCCGGTGCTGGTCGCGATGTACGTGCTGTTGGCGCTGCGCGAGGAGAAGGACTCCGAGCGCGCGTTCGGTGCCGCTTGGCAGGAGTATGCGGCGCGTACGCCGCGCTTCGCGCCGAGCATGAAGCGGCTTGTCTCAACCGTTGATGGCCCCGCGTGAGACGGGACCTTTGGAGGAGATTGCCATGAACCGCCTCAATCCCTTGAACTTTGCCGTCGCGACGACCGTCACGTTCTTGCTGCTCTATGTCGCCTGCGCGGTCGCGGTCGTGCTCTTTCCCGATGGGACCGTGGTCTTCTTCAACGCATGGTTCCACGGGCTCGACCTCAACCTGTTGAAGCCCGCGGGCGGACGACCGCTGACGTTGCAGCAGTTCATCATGGGGGCCCTTGCCGTCATTGCGGTGGCGTTTCCTGCCGGCCTCGTGCTCGCGGCGGTCTATGACTTCCTGCTGAACCGTGCGAGCAGGGCCGCGTGACACGGAAAGAAAACCGACATGAATCGAATCGTTCGAATTGCACACGCAATCTTGGTCGGCGTCGGTCTGGCGACTGGCGCTGCGGCTCAAGGGCGGCACGACGAGAAGCCCCATGGGTACGACGCAAAGGTGGCGGCAAAGCACGCGCCGTGCACCGCCCCGGAGAAGTACGTGGTTCTCCCGAGCGGTCCGAGGGGCCATGACAATCCGTTGCGCGGGAGGAAGGTTGCGGTCGCACCCAAGCCCGGCGATCCGCCATCGTGTCAAGGGAGCGAGAGGAAGTAGCCATGCGCGTCAATCGTGATGCATGGCGGATGGTCCGAATGGTCGGGTGCGTCGCGTGGTCGGCCTGGCCGCCCTGTCCGCCTGCGGGTGGCTGGGCCGGGTCGCGCCAACGATCCTCATCCCGCTCGTTGTGCTGGCATGCCCGGCGATTCACTCCCTGAGGCATCGCCGTGGTCACTGAAGGCGCGGGACTTGGAGTTGGTGTTGACCAGTTTTCGCGCACACCTCATCCTGTTCAAAGGAGGAGTCCACGATGCCCAAGTCTCATGCGCCGTACCCGACTGAGTGACCGAACGCCTGCGCAATGGGTGCGAGGTGGTTGGCGCGCCGGACGTGGGCGTCTTTAGGATGCTGGAGATTCGCGTGTTCCTTGGGAGTGGCTAATGCGGCGTCGACAAGTGCTTCAGGCGGGCCTCGCAATCCTCGCCATCGGCGAAAACGCTTTTGGGCAGATGCATTCGGCACCTCGCATCGGCATGGGCGGGATGATGGCCGCCCCGATTGCACCCGGATCGACGTGGCCGGTGGGGCTCCCGCTGCGCCGCCTCCAGGCAATGCAGAACACGAGCGCCGCGGAAGGCGAGTTCCAAGGTGAGCTGGTGGCGGCGCCGTACATGGCCCACCTGATCGACGGCCCGCCCACGCAACTCTGGGGATACAACGATTCGTATCCCGGGCCGCTGATCGAGCTTTTCGAAGGGCAGCGGGTGTCGATCGACTTCCTGAACGCGCTTGACATCGACTCGACCATCCACTGGCACGGGCTCGCAGTGCCGGCAGATCAGGATGGCAGCCCCATGGATCCGGTGCCTCCGGGAGCGCGTCGGCGCTACGCATTCGAAGTGCCGGCGGGCAGCGCCGGGACCTACTGGTACCACCCCCATGCGCATCGGACCACCACGCTGCAGGTGGCCCGTGGCTTGGCGGCACCACTGATCGTGCGTTCCGCAGACGATCCGCTCCAGGGCATTCCCGAGCAGACGCTGATGATCACGTCCTTGGCGATTGACGCCGGGGGCGAGATCCGAGATGCCCGCCCGCTAATGGGCGGCATGCGCGGAATGATGATGGCGGACGCTGGCGAAGTACTTGTCAACGGGCAACGTTTGCCGACACACAGGGTAGATCCGGGTGCAACTGAGCGCTGGAGGATTCTCAACGCAACCGCTGACCGGTACATGCGGATTGCCGTCGACGGCCATCGCTTTTCGGTTGTTGGCACGGATGGCGGCTTGTTGGCGCAACCCCTGCCCAATGTCGGCGACTGGCTACTGGCACCCGCTCAGCGGGTCGAGATCGTCTTGACCGTTGCTGCCAGGCAATCTGAGACCTTCCTGCTGCGCGATCTCGGCTATGGAGGGGGTGCGCGCCGTGGCCTTGGTGCGGCGCTGATGGCGCTTGAAACGACTGATGCCTCCGTGGTCGAGCCGATTGAGTTGCCATCGACGCTTCGACCTATTGCCGCACTCGGCCCCGCCAGTATCCGGCAACGAGTTGTGCTTTCAAGTACCGCGATGGGCATGATGGGTTCCTTCCTCATCAACGGCCGATCCTTTGACATGAATCGAGTCGATCTCACTACGCAAGTGGACCGCGTCGAGCTGTGGGACCTGGTCAACGCGACCATGCTTGATCATCCGATGCATGTTCATGGCACGCAATTTCAAGTGATTGGGCGCACCGTCCGGGGGCGCTTCACACCGGCCTCCTATCCGGCGTGGCTCGACACCGTAAACGTACCTGCGGGTGAGACTGTCACCATCAAGACGCAGCAGCTGTCTCCTGGCAAGAGGATGTTTCACTGTCACCTGCTGCCTCACGAGGACGCTGGGATGATGGCCGTGCTCGAGGTCCTGCCCGCGTAACACGCGCGCGGCGATTAGCGCACACGGAGCGACGGCGGCAGCTCAACGGCCATGTGACTCGCCCGCATTGATCCAGATCAGAAGCCGCGACGTTCGGTACCAATGGAATTCGGTATTGATTGATAATCTGGCCGAGTTCGTGGCCGACCACGAAACACACGATGAATGCCCGCTTGCGACGCCTGTTGACCCTTCTGGTTGCATTCCTGATGTCCATGAATGCGCTGGGTGCGAGCATCGCGCAGCTCTCGCCGAGCGCGTGTTGCAGGGAGCGCGGGCCGAGTGCGGTGACGGCCGATATGCCGTCGGCGCCGTGCCACGCGGCAGCGCTCGCCGCCGAAGCCTGCGACCATGGGGGCGCAGGCCCTTGGGAGCGTAGTGACGCGGGCGGGCCCGGGTGCGGCGACCAGTGCGTGCGGTGCGTCGCATTTCACGCTTCGTCCCCGGCGTTTATCGTTACCGCGGCCGGCAGCCAAACGGCCGTCCCGACGTCGTACGAGATTCCCGTACTGCACCAGGGCGCCCTTCCGGCGCTCCGTGCCGAGCGCCTCGACAGGCCGCCGGCCGCTGTTCCACTGAACTGACCGTCCGCGGGCTCCCGCCCGCGCTTCCCGTCATCGTGCAGGAGCGTCCATCGGGACGCGCCAGCCATCGTTCAGAGGAGCATCACATGTCGTTTCGTGCCGCACTTGCCGTCGGCGCCACTGCAATTGGACTCGTCCTTGCATCTGCGGTGGGCGCCCAGTCCAGCGAGAGTGCAACGGTCGGGAGCGCCGCGCCGGCCGTTCAGGAGCAGAAGAAGCTCGACTGCACCAACAAGGGGGCCCAGGCTTCGAAGCCCAAAGTCGTCTTCCAGGTGAATCGGGCCGAGGATGCGCCGCTCATCCTGCGCTTCGTCACCAACTACCTGAAGTCGGAGCCCGACGCTGAGGTCACGGTCGTCGGCTATGCGTCCGGCATCGACTTCATGCTGAAGGACGCGAAGGATGGCGACGGCAAGGCGTACGCCGCGCAGGTGAACCGCCTGCTGGACATGGGCGTCATGTTCAAGGTGTGCAACAACACGCTGAAGGCGCGCAGCGCTTCGCCCGACGTCGTGCTGGCCAGCGTCGGGATCGTGCCAAGCGCGGTCAACGAGATCGTGCGCCTGCAGACGCAGGAGGGCTACAGCTACTTCCGGCACTAGCGCGCGCATCCGCGACGCGAGAGCCCCGTGGCCCTCGCAGTCGCGCAGGTGGCCCATCCGTCGCTTCCATCGGATGCTGTGCGCCGCCTGTGCCGTTGACACCCACATTCACCAATGACTTCGAGGGCCCCGTGAAACCACGTTACATATTCATCATTGCTGCCGTCAGTGTGGTCGTGAGCATGGCCGTGCTGTTCGGCATCGTCGCCACGCAGGGAGGGCGCGCCGGCGAGGCCCAGACGGCACCGACCGTCGCCAATGCCGCACTCGCACGAGGCCACGCCCCGACGATCGGCAATCCCGATGCGAAAGTGCACATCGTCGAGTTCCTCGATCCCGCCTGCGAGACCTGCAGGGAGTTCTATCCGTTCGTCAAGAAGCTGATGGCCACCAATCCGGACAGGATTCGCCTCTCGATCCGCCATGTGACATTTCACAAGGGCTCGGATTCCATCGTCAAAATGCTCGAGGCAGCGCGGAAGCAGGGCAAGTACTGGGAGGCCCTGGAAGCGCTGCTGGCGTCCCAGCCGAACTGGGCCATTCAGCATGTGTCCAGACCCGAGCTGGCGCTGCCGAAACTGGCAGCGATCGGCTTGAACCTGGACCGTCTGAAGTCGGACATGGAGGCGCCCGATGTGGCGAGGAACATGACCCTGGACGCCGAGGATGCCAAGGCACTGAAGGTCAAGCAAACGCCGGAATACTTCGTCAACGGCAAGTCGATGCCGAGCTTCGGATACGACCAGCTGCAGAAGCTCGTGTCCGACGCCGTTGCGGCGGCCTACCGGTGAGCGGCGACGGTGCGCACGCTGGACCCACCACCGGGGTGAAGGTGTCTGCAATCACACTCCGCAACGACCCGCGCCAACTGGCGACGGTGCTGGCCGTTGGAAGCAGCTTGGCTCTGGCCACAGGCCTGTTCGTGCAACACGGATGGGGGTATGCACCGTGCTCCCTGTGCGTGCTGCAGCGCCTCGCTTTCATCGTCGTGCTGATCTTGACACTGCCGCTCGCCACGTTTCGGCTGCCGCGAACCGCCACGACGGTGCTGGTGGGACTGGCGTTCGTTGCCACGCTCCTCGGTCTCGGCGTCGCGAGCTATCAGGTGTGGATGCAGGCTTACCCTGCGGAGGTGGGCAGGTGCAGGCGCGGCCTCGAAGCGTACTTCGATGACTCGCCTTTCGAAACCCTCGCGAACTGGGTGCTCGCAGCGGAAGGGGATTGCGGAAAGCCAGTGACCTTCCTGGGATGGGTCACCCTGCCGCAGCTCGGGCTGCTCGCGTTCGCGTTGATGGCCGGCGTGGCGTTGCGGATGAGCTGGCTCTCTCTTCGCAGGGGAAGCCGTCGATGATGTTTGCAGCAAGCCGCGGTCGCAGGTATGCACCGAGGCAGAACGAAGGAGATGTGATATGAACCGACTGTTCCTGGTAGCAGTGGTCGCTGCGTTCGCGGCGGATGGCGCCGGTGCAATGCACTCGCCGATGATGTCGACGCAATATTTCCCGTTGATCGACGGCGCGCGTTACGAGTACATGTTCACGAGCGGACCCCGCGCCAGCGCCGTCGCGGTCATGCACTCGGGTCAGACGTGGGCCGGCGCGACGCAGCTGACCAGCTTCCACATGACGGCGACCTGCCGGGCAGGCACGCCCTGCGTGCAGGACACCACCGAGTTCTTCCGCATGGATTCCGACGGCATGCGCTACTTCGGCGGCGACGGGCGGACGGCAGATCACGTCAACTACATGACGACGCTGATGAATCCCGAGTGGTTGATAAAGAATCCGGTTTCGCCCGGCACGATGATGGGCCCGGGGATGGGGTACCAGGACGTCGATGGCTGGCAGGCGACCGTTTCGGGCATGCACTCGGTGATGGGGCCGCAGCAACACACGAGTTCATATGAGGCACTGGCGCTCGAAACGGTGGCGACCCCGGCGGGCACCTTCGCCAATGCCCTGCACGTCCGCGAGCAGCGCGGGTCCGGCACCGTGCGGGATGTCTGGTACGCCCCGGGGGTCGGCATGGTCCGCTGGATCGACGGTCCCGAGGAAGCGCTGCTCGCGAGCCTCGTACGACCTGCCATACCGGTGGCACCGGTCGCGCGAGCGGTGGAGTACTACCACGCAGGGCTCGATCACTACTTCATGACCGCGGAACCGGCCGAGATCGAAGCGCTGGATGTCGGGCGACTGCAGGGATGGCGGCGAACCGGGCTGAGCTTCAACGTCGTGGTCGGGTCCGCATCACCTGCGGAAGGTGCCGCCGCCGTCTGCCGGTACTACGGACGACCCGAGGCGGGACTGGACACGCACTTCTATTCGGCGTCGGCGGACGAGTGCGCAGCGGTGGGCCGCAATTGGCCCGACCGTTGGACGCTGGAGTCGTCGGACGTGTTCCGGGTCTACGTGCCGGACACGACGACCGGGAGGTGCCCCGCTGGAACGCTTCCGATCTTCCGTGCCTGGAATCAGCGTGCCGACGTGAACCATCGCTTCACGATGGATCCCAATGTTCAGGCGACGATGATGGGCAGGGGGCATGCCGCCGAAGGCTATGGCGACCCGCCGGTTGCGATGTGCTCGCCTCTGTAAACTCCTGGCGACTGACCAGTCTCAAGTCTAGAAACATGTCTCTGGATCGTTGATCGCTCGAGGCAGGCGGCCAGTTCATCTGCAGCATGTCTGCTGTTTCTGAACCGGCGGGCATTTCACCGAACCGAACGAGCAGAACACGCAGCAATCGTCCGACTTGGGGCGCAGCAGTGTCCTGCACTGCCGGCACTCGTAGAAGTACACGCAGGCGTCGGTGGGCATCGTTTCCTGCGCTGCAATACCGCAATCCGGGCAGATCAGCACCAAATCGAGCACAACCGCGTTCATCGGCAGCTCAATGGGCGGCCGTGGACCGTCAGCTCGCGCTGGTCTGCGCCTTGTACCCGTGTTTCGCCACGATCGACGGTCACTGGCGGCATTCACGAGGCGCTTGACCTGGCGCGCGACGCAGCCAACGGAATGGATGTGCGCATTGGCGGCGCACCTAACACTATCCAGCAATATCTTCGTACGGGCCTCGTCGATGAGCTGCACGTCACTATCTCGCTGGTCCTGCTGGGCGGGGGAGAGCGACTGTTCGAGTGGATTGACGTGCGCGCTCTGGGATACGAATGCGTTCGGTCCGTTGCGTCGGAGAAAGCCACCCATGTTTCACTCCGGCGCCAAGGGCACAATGACGCCTAACAGGCTGTTGAAATTCGTGGCACAAGCGAGCTGCTTGCGGTTATCGTCGGGCCTGGCTGATTGACCGTGGCGAGGGCACAGCGATGCGAGGTCCGGACGCGATGCAAGAGGCGCTGTTTACCGTGGCCAAGCTCGACGACTTCGTGCCGTCGGATCATCCGCTGCGGGCGATTCGGGTACTGGTGAACCAAGCGTTGGCCGAGATGAACGCCCAGTTCAACGAGATCTACGCGCCGAGCGGCCGGGACTCGATCGCGCCGGAGAAGCTGATCCGGGCGCTGCTGCTGCAGGTGTTCTACTCGATCCGCAGCGAGCGGCAACTGTGCGAGCAGCTGCGCTACAACCTGCTGTTCCGCTGGTTCGTGGGTCTTGCCATCGATGATCCGATCTGGGATCACTCGACTTTCTCGAAGAACCGCGACCGGCTGCTGGAGCACCAGGTGGTGGAAGGCTTCTTCGCCGAGGTGCTGCGACTGGCCGATCGGCAGGGCCTGCTCTCCAAGGAACACTTCTCGGTCGACGGCACCCTGATCCAGGCCTGGGCCAGCCAGAAGAGCTTCCGGCCCAAGGACGGTTCGGACGACCAGACGCCCTCGGGCGGCGGGCGCAATGCCCAGGCCGACTGGAAAGGCCGGCCGCGCAGCAACGACACCCACGAGAGCACGACCGACCCGGATGCCCGTCTTTTCCGCAAGAGCCACAACACGGCGGCAACGCTGTGCTACCAGGGCCATGCGCTGATGGAGAACCGCCACGGCCTGGTGGTCGGCGCCGTGGTCACCCATGCCGACGGCACCGGCGAGCGGCGCGCCGCTGTGGCGATGCTCGAGGCGATGCCGGCTACGTCGGGTCGCCGGAGCGTTGGCGCCGACAAAGCCTACGACACCGTCGACTTCGTAGCAGCCTGTCGCCAGCGGAATGTCGCGCCCCACGTCGCCTGCAACGACACGCGGAACGGTGGCAGCGCCATCGATGGCCGGACCACACGGCATGCGAGTTATCGCTTGAGCCAGGTCGTACGCAAGCGGATCGAGGAGCACTTCGGCTGGGGCAAGACGATCGGCCGGATACGGCAGACCGTGTTTCGCGGCCTGAGGCGCGTCGACCAGCAGTTCAAGCTGACCCTGACCGCGAGCAACCTGATGCGACTTGCCCGAATGGCCTTCGCGGTGCCTGCCGGAGTCTCGAGATGAGCGAAACAATGAAGGCCCGCGAAGTCGATCGGCGCAGCGGGAAGCCACCTCGGCGACTCGACCGGTCGCTAAAGTGGGTCGCCGCGGTCTCGATGTCCGGTTGGCTTTCAATTTCGACGCGATTTTCAACAGCCTGCTAACAAGCGGATGCAGCGGACGGTGGTGCCGCACCACCGCTGAACCGGAACGTTGAGCGTCCGCCTTTTCTTGGCCGCGACAATCCGCTTTGGGTCGGCACCGCCAGTTCCAGGGATCGGAAAGCCGTCTTCGGGCTGGCGTTGCCGGCCTCAGCTGAGACGAAGGTCGGCAGTGCCCTCGAATCCGGTCTTTCGAACGTCTGCGCTACCACCTCGCCAAGCGACTGCAAGTGGGCGGGACCGTGAACACGGCCGTCGGAGGCCACCGGCAGCAATCGCTGCACTGCTGACGTTAGCGGCGCTGCGCTCAACGTCGGCAACGGGTCGTGGGCTGCCGGCCAGGCGAAGCCGGCGAGCGACCGGTCACTACGAAGTTGCCGACGTTCGCAACGTGCCCGGCGACGCTCTTCGTGACTGCAGCGCGTCCTCGAACGCCCGTTGGCAAGAAAGCTTCTTCGTGAAGCGGCCACCAGCTGGCCGTCGTGACGCGTCGGAGGGCTATCCCTCTTGTCGTATTACGTGTGGCGTAATATCATGCGCTCATGATCCGGAGCTTTCGCTGCAAGGATACTCAGGCCTTGTTCGAAGGCGGACATCCCAAGCGCTTCCGCGCCATCGAGATGGTCGCGACCCGCAAGCTGGCGATGCTGGACGCGGCCAAGACGCTGGATTTCGTGCGTTCGCCGCCGGGCAATCGGCTCGAGGCGCTCAAGGGTGACCGGGCTGGGCAGTGGAGCGTCCGCATCAATGACCAGTGGAGGGTGTGTTTCGTGTGGACCGACGCAGGCCCGGACCAGGTCGAGATCGTCGACTATCACTGAAGGAGTGTGGCGATGGGGCGAGTTGCGAACCGAATGCGTCCCGTGCATCCGGGAGAAGTTTTGCGTGAAGAGTATCTGACGCCATTGAGCCTGAGCGAGAACGCCCTGGCCATGGCGCTCGGAGTACCTGCCACACGCATTCACGAGATCGTGAAGGAGCGCCGTGGCATCACTGCCGACACGGCCGAACGGTTGGCGCGCTACTTCGGGGGCGACGCCGCATCGTGGCTGGCGCGCAGGCCGACTATGACTTGAAGACCTTGGCCACACGGGACGACATTGCTCGCAAGGTATCGCCGCGCGAGGCCGCGCCTGCATAACTCGCGACCGTTGTTGGTGAGTTTCCGCGTCCCTCGACGCCTGTCGAACTCATCGCGCGCACCCAGGATCGATGATCGGGCGGAGAGGGTTGGACGCCGATAGCCCAGCCGAAGCGTTGAGGGACGGCACCGCTCCTGGCGGGCGCTGACGGTAAAATGCCAGGCGAAAAAGTGAGTCGCGACAATAGCTTAAGCAATTTGATGCCAACCCCCTTGGGGCGATTCCTGGACCGACAAGGACGCGCGTCGAAGGTGTCGGCGATGGTCGCAGGAGTCGATAGACCTCGATAGATCTCGAAAGGTGAGTTTTCGCAGAACCGCCCGGAAACCCGCGCCAGTACCTGGTGCCTGGCAGGTTGACGGTAAAAATGACGGTAAAAGCCTGCGAGGCAGTCGCAAGAGTCTGGAAGATCAACAGCTTAGAACGCTCGTTGATGATCGAGTGGGAGTAGGGATCTTTCGCGGACTATCGCGGTCCATCGAGATCTATCCCCAAGTCCAGGCCGCCGTTTTGCAGCCCACAGGACATCAAGGACCAGTACGCCAGCGCGAGCATCTGCGGCAACAACCGCGTTGTGTTCAACGTTGGCGGCAACAACTACCGGCTGGTGGTCGAAGTGCAGTACCAGGCGGGGATCGTCTGGGTGAAGTTCGTCGGGACGCATGCGCAGTACGACCGCATCGACGTGGAGACCGTGAATGACTATCAAGCCGATCCGCAATGACGAGGACCTGCGACGCGCCTTCCGCCGCCTCGAGAAGGTCTTCCAGGCCGAGGAGGGCACGCCACAGGCGGACGAGCGCGACGTGCTCGTCACGCTGATCGAGGCCTACGAGAACAAGCACTACGACTTCGGGCCCGCCGATCCGGTGGAGGCGATCAAGTTCCGCATCGAGCAGGAGGGGTGACGCCGCGCGATCTGGAGCCGTACATCGGGCAGAGCGGCCGCGTCTCCGAAGTGCTGAACCGGCGGCGCCCGCTGAGCCTTCGGATGATCAAGAGGCTGCACGACGGCCTGAAGATTCCGTACGAGAGCCTGATGGCGGGGGTGCAGTAGAGCGTCGACCGATGCAGCGGGTCGCAACGGGGTGGCGGGAATCTTCACTGAACAGCAAATGTCGCTGTTTCGTCGAATTCGAGGGCGCTACGCCAAGCTGACGGTAAGAAACCTTGCTGAAAGGTAATTCGCGACAAGTGCTTGCGGTATTCGATGCGCCTCTATGTCGCGGGCACTCCAAGGGTGACGTCGAGGCGCCGGTGGAGCGTTCACGTGCGGCCCAGGAGTCGATGGAACCGCCCGCAAACCCGCGCCAATGCTGATGCTCCGCACTTGACGGTAGAAATGACGGCAAAAGGCTTAGCGGCAGCTCGAACTACTCTACGAATCAACAGGTCAAAGGTATCGTTCATCATCGAGTGCGAGTAGCGGCGAGACAGCCCGTCGGAGCTGTCATCCAGCCTCGTCACGTCGGGCGGCGTGCATGCCGCGATAGGGAAGGGGCGCCGCACGGGCGAAGCGCCTCACGAAGTGTTCAACAACGCCTTGATCGTGTCCTCGAGTCTGGTTGGCGATGGGTACAGGGATGGGCGTCGAGTCCTGGGTTGCAGATGCGGACTTCCGCGGAAAAGTGTCGGATCGCGGCATGACGGGTTGAGATCCCCGTCGCTTGTCGGTTTCTCCTCGGGCGATCTTCACTGAACAGCGAATATCGCCATCTCGTCGAATATCAGATGCAGCGCCGCCCCGAGGCCCGGACGACGAAGTTGCATCGGGACGCTATCAGCGGCGATGTTGTCGTGCGAGCAGCCCGTTAATCCGTGAGGTGGATGGCTGCCGCGGTCACGCGTCGTGCTGCGGCCTTCGCAGGTACGGGCTTGAAGGTCACGAGTTCGTACGTGCCCCAAGCGACGCGGCAATGAGGTCCTTGGCGGTCGATCGCGGTCCGGCGGTCAGTGCACGGATTCGCCCCTCGATCTCGTCTATCCATCCCCCGTTCCTCGCGGCAGCCAGGGTGCTCGAGCACGCGGCGAGTACGTCGACCCCCGTGATCTCGTAGCCATGGCCGGCGGCGATCCAGCGCAGGGCGGCGAGGCCTGCCTCGACGGCGAACCGGGGTTGCGCGGCGGCGAAGTCGCGAGCGGCCCGGGTCAGCGTGCGCGGGTCGCACGGCGTCCGTTGGGCGAGGGCGATCGCCTCGTCGTAGAGCCCCGCATCCTTCGCCGCGGCGAACCACTTGCCTTCTTGGCCCGGCGTGCTCGCGACCAGATC
Source organism: Betaproteobacteria bacterium (assembly GCA_016861105.1). Lineage (GTDB taxonomy): Bacteria > Pseudomonadota > Gammaproteobacteria > Burkholderiales > Casimicrobiaceae > VBCG01. The sequence goes on from BOKS01000008.1 coordinate 17,631, forward strand.
ATCGAGGATCTTCGCGGGCCCCGGGGTCGGGTACTTGTTCGCGATCGCACGGAACGTCGCGAGGTACGTCGCTCCCTGGTTGGCTGCGATCGCGTAGCGCGTGTACGCCTCGTTCGTGAGGCCGGACGAAAGGAGGATCTCTTCGCAGGCGCGTGCGATCGCGACCGGGTTGTCGTTCAGGCCGCGGCTGGCTTCGGCGTACCGGATCGCCTCCGCCTTCCTGCCCATGGCCGCCAGCGCCCGGACGCCCCACTCGCGGTAGTGCCACAGCGAGAAGGGCGCCCTTTCGAGCAGAGCGATCAGCTCCTCATGGCGCCCGGCGTGGAACAGTGCGCTCAAGCACGCGATCGTCCCGTGGAAGTAGTCGCCGGGTTTCCGGTTCGGATTCCATACCGTCTCGATCGTGCCAAGCAGCCGATTTGCCCATGCGGAAGCGCGATCGCGCGATGCACACAGTTCGCCCCAGTAGTCGGCCAGGCGTTCGATGTAGGGAATCTGGTCGTTCTGATGCGCCTCCCAGAGGCGATCGAGCCACCGATCGCGGGTCTCGTCGTTGACCGGCGCCTCGGAGATGATCCTCGCGCAGGTCTCGATCGCGTGATTGACCGCGGTGCCGATGGCGCCAGAGGAGCTGTCGACCTGTTCGAGTGCAGGCGACACCTTCTCCAGGAAGAGGACCGCGCCGGCGGCGGCCAGTGCCGGGTCTTTCCTCGCAACCTTCTGGATCTCGGCTGCGGCTTCCCTGACTCGCTGCACGGCCGGTTGCGAGCGCCAGCCGAACGCGTGCCGGCGAAACCGCGGCGCGAACGCCCACTTGTATGCTGGGGGTCTGGTCATCGATAATCACGCTTGTCGTTAATCACGTGCGGCGTTATTATTCTGCCTGCGGCGATACGGTCGTTCAATAGCGCCGACACCGAGGCACCGTTCCAGCTGCGGCGCGTGGCGCGCTTCGCCAACGTCGAGCGCCCGGCGCTGCGCAAGTTGAAGCAGCTCGACCTGGCGCGTCGCATCGAGGACCTGCGCACGCCGCCGGCCAACCGGCTCGAGCAGTTGAAGGGCGATCGCGCGGGCCAGTGGAGCCTGCGGGTGAACGATCAGTTCCGCCTCTGCTTCCGCTGGACGGGCAGCGACGCCGAAGACGTCGAGATCGTGGACTATCACTGAGGCAAGACGAGATGACCAGGAAACTGAAGCCGGTGTCGCCCGGCGAGATGCTCGCCGAGGAGTTCCTCAAGCCCTTGGGCATGAGTAACTACCGTCTGGCAAAGGAGATCGGTGTGCCTGCGCAGCGCATCGGCGAGATCGTCGCCGGCAAGCGCGCCATCACCGCGGACACCGATCTTCGGCTGTGCCGCTTCTTCGGGCTCTCCGACGGCTGGTGGCTGCGCCTGCAGGCCGACTACGATACCGAGGTCGCGAAGGCGAGCCTCGCGAAAACGCTCGCGAAGATCAGGCCGTGGAAGGAAGCAATGGAGGAGCCGGCGGATGCGCAATGATCGCGGCGCCCGCTTGGCGGCGTCGTGACGGTAGAAAATCTGCCACGAAGACTCGATGCGACAACACGTCATGCCGTTTGGTGACGGCAGCGGAACGAGACAACTTGCCTTTCGTTGATGCATGGAACTACATCATCAACGGCGATCTCGCCCAGCGCCGATCGGCACTGTCATCATGGTGCCCGCGCACGCGTTGCCCGGATGCTGCCCGTCATCCCCATCTGCAGGTCCGTCCGCGTGCGGGCGGGCCACCGCGCAGAGCACCTGACGACCTGATCCCGGACGACGACCGAAGGGACTCCCCTTTCGCGCTTTGCTCCTCGCCGCGCTCCTGTTGGTGCTGGGCGCGTCGCGCTTCAGGCTCACTGGACTACCCTCCGCTCGATTGGCTTGACGGAAGGCGGTGATTGGGAGGAGAGGTCGGAGCGACTTCCGTGCCCCCGGGGTGACTGCCCGTCGCGCTGGCTGCGTGACAGCCCGCATGAGACCCGCAGCCTCCGGGGCGCCGGAAGACCCAGACGGGCTACAGGATGCAGCGCCGAGGTGTGCAGCCGAGAGCGCCGGTCAGTGAGCGACCCGCGTGGGCTTCCGGCACGGCAAGTCATACCGCAACTCACCGGAGCCTGTCCATGAGCAACTTCTTTGCCGGGCTGGACTGGGCCAGTCAAGTCCACGCCGTATGAATCATCGATGAATGCGGCGAGGTGTGTGAACGCCTCGACATCGAGCACGATGCGGATGGCCTTGCCCGGCTGCAGCGCCGACTCGGGCATTTCGGCCGCCCGCGCATCGCCATCGAGCGCCCGTCCTGGCTGGTCGTCGATACGCTGGTCGACGCCGGCTTCGACGTGGTACCGATCCATCCGAATGCGGTCAAGGCCACCCGGCCGCGCTACCGCAGCCATGGCGCCAAGAGCGACGCTTCCGACGCCTACGTGCTCGCGGATCTCTTGCGCACCGACGGCCACCGCTTCGCCTCGCTGGCCCCGCAAAGCGACGAGATCCGAGCCCTGCGCGCCCTCGTGCCTGGCCGCGACCACCTCGTGGCCACTCGCGCGCAGCTTGCCAACCCGTTGCGCAGCCTGCTCGAGTCCTTCTGGCCCGGCGCCGCGGAAGTCTTCGCCGACATCGACTCCGCCTGTCCGAGTTCCTTGATGCGCTCTCCGACGAGCGCCTGCCGCGCCGCGCCAAGGCGGGGTTGCTCCTCGACGTCTGGCGCAGGCCGGACGCCTGACCGCGCGGCCTGCCATGCCGGGACCGGGCGCTCCGGCCCGCTCGTTCACCGGTCCGCCGGATTTCCCGCGCGCCGCTCCTGCGGCTGTCGAAGGCGACGTGCTTCGCAAGCGGGCCGAGGCGGCATACACTCGCGCGTTCTGCGTTCCCAACGGGTGAGTCCAGCCCGCCATGCCGACCGTGCTTCGCATGCGACTGGCGCCCGTGATGCGCGTCCTGCTGGCGGCCGTGCTCGGCGCCCGCCTGATCGCGGCGCATGGCGCCGACCACGCGTCGGCGAACGGCGGCGAAGCCGGCGGGTCTCAGTCGAGCGGCCGCGCCAACGTGCTGGTCATCAGCGGAACCGACGCCTACCTGCCGGCCTTCGAGGCCATCAACCGTGCGATGCAGGCGGCGTTGGACGAGCGGCATTCGCGTCCGGTCGCCTTTCTCTACGAAGCCACGGACTCCGGGCGCGTGAGCGGCGACCCGGGGCCGACGTTCGCCGAGTATCTCGAGAACAAGTACCGTGGCACGCGCATCGACGCCGTCGTGCTGACCACGGAACTCGCGGCCGACCTGTACCTGGAACATCGCAACCGACTGTGGCCCGACGCGCCGGTGATCCTGCACAGCCTCCCGGCGGCGGACGCGCGGCGCGTGCCGCCGCATCCGGGACTCGTGGTGTTGCCGACGAACTGGGGCGTGCTGGGCACGCTGCGCATCGCCCGCCGCCTTCAGCCGGACGCGCGGCGCGTGACCGTGGTGTCAGGGATATCGCGGCTCGACCAACGCATACTGGACGCCGCGCGCGTCGACCTGGAGAGGGGAGCCCTCGGGATTCCCGTGGAATTCGTCGTGGGCCAGTCGCCACGCACCGTCGAGGTCCGCCTCGCGCAGGACGATCGCCGGTCGATCGTGCTGTACCTGTCCATGTTCCGGGACGAGCACGGAGGCGTCCACGTGCCGCGCGACGTCCTCACGCGCCTCAGCGCGGCGAGCGCGGCCCCGATCTACGGGATCTTCGACACCTTCGTCGGCCACGGCCTGGTCGCCGGCGAGATGGAGTCCTTCGCCGAGCGCGGCGAGCGCGTCGCCGACCTCCTCGTGACGGCGCTGGCGAGGCCCACGGCATCTGCGCTCGTCGTGCCGGCGACGCGATCGAGGTGCGTTGCCGACGCTCGCCAGCTCGAGCGCTACGGCCTGTCGCCGGGCCTGCTGCCCGATGGCTGCGATCTCCGCTTCGTCGAGCGTCCTTTCGTGGAGCGGTACTGGTGGCAGTCGCTGCTCGTCGCGGTCGCCCTCGTCGTGCAGTCGGTGCTGATCGCGCTGCTGCTGCTGCAGCGGCGCCGCCGGCGCGCGGCGGAGCTGAGTCTCGCCGCCCAGCGGCTGCAGCTGGCTCACGCGTCGCGGCTGGCGGTGGCCGGCGAGCTCACCGCCTCGATCGCCCACGAGATCAACCAGCCACTGGGCGCGATCCTCGCCAACGCCGAGGCGGCCGAACTGCTCGTGCAGTCCGGCCGCCTCGAACGATCGGAGTTGTTGCAGATCCTTGCCGATATCCGGCGCGACGACGTGCGCGCCAGCGAAGTGATCAGGCGGCTGCGCGCGATGCTGGCGCGGCACGACGTGGAGCGCCGCCGGTTCGACCTCCACGCGCTCGTCGAGGAGACGTCGGCGCTGGTGCGGACCGAAGCGTCGCGGCGCGGCGTCGCCATCGACTGCGCGCTCGGGGCGCGGCATGCGGAGATCTTCGGCGATCGCGTGCAGCTCCAGCAGGTCCTGATCAACCTGGTCCTGAACGCGTTCGACGCCAGCGCCGCGTCGGCGGAAGGCGCGCGCCACGTGACGATCGAGACCTGCGACACGGCGGACGGCGTGCGGATGTCCGTGCGCGACTCGGGTCCCGGCGTCGCGGCGGCCGACCTGCCGCGCCTGTTCGACTCGTACTTCAGCACGAAGGCCGGCGGGATGGGGCTGGGACTGTCGATCGCCCGCTCGATCGTGGACGCGCACGGCGGAACCATCGCCGCGGCGAACACGGGGGGCGGAGCCGTGTTCGTCGTGGAGCTTCCGCGCCCGCCGTCGGACGCGCGGCCCGGACGCTCCGGGAGGTCCCCCCCGTGACCGCGCCCGCAGTCATCCACGTCGTCGACGATGACGCCGCCATGCGCTCCGCCCTGGAGCGCCTGCTGCAGGCGGCCGGCTACGGCGTCCGCACCTATGCCTCGGCCGGCGAGTTCCTGCTCGAGCCGCCGGAAGGCGGGGCGGCCTGCGTCCTGTTGGATCTGCGCATGCCCGGCCCGTCCGGGCTCGATCTGCACGAGGCGCTGACGCGGCGCGGCATCCGCGTGCCCGTGATCTTCCTGACCGGGCACGGCGACGTGGCGACGGGCGTGCGTGCGATGAAGGCCGGCGCCTCCGACTTTCTCACCAAGCCTGTGGCGCGCGACACGCTGCTCGCGGCGATCGCCGGTGCCCTGGAAGCCGGCGCCAGGCAAAGCGCCGCCTGCGCGGAAGTCGCCGACTTGCGCGCGCGCTACGCCCGGCTGACGGCGCGCGAGCGCCAGGTGTTCGGCCTCATCGTAGCCGGCAAGCTCAACAAGCAGATCGCCGGCGAACTCGGCGTCGCCGAGCGGACGGTCAAGGCGCAGCGCGCCCAGGTCATGGTCAAGCTCGGCGCGGCGCACGCGGCCGAGCTCGGAAGGATTGCGGCACGCCTGAACGACGCGAGCGGCTGACGCGGGCGAGCGCGCCGCCGGCGGACCGGCGCGAGCGACGCCTGCGGTGGCGCGCATTGCCCTTCGGGGCAACCGCGCCTGCCCCCGCGTACGATGTGCCGGCGGCGCCTTCGGCGCAGCATCGGATGCGTGAACGCGTGTCCCGGTCAGCGGCAGGCCGGCGCCGATGTGCGCGTCCGCGTCGTGGTCATCGTCGAGGACGACGCGAGCATGCGCGTCGCGCTCGAGCGGCTCCTGCGGGCGTCGGGCTTCGGGTTGCAGTCGTACGCCAACGCCGGGGCGGCGCTCGCGGCGCAGGATCTTCGCGGGGTCGACGGCCTCGTGATCGACCTCGCGCTCCCGGACCTGTCGGGATTCGAACTCGTCGACCGTCTGCGCCAGCGCGGCGTCACCGTGCCGGCAGTCCTCATCACGGCGCACGACACCGCTCGCGTGCGCGCGGAGATCCTGCGTCGCGGCATCCATGGCTTTCTCGCCAAGCCGTTCGCGGGCAGCGCGCTGGTGCGCGCCCTCGAGGACGTGATGGCCGCAGGCCGCCGCGTGCCCCCTCGGCGTTGACGGCGCGGCCGCCCCCGGGCATCCGGGGCGCGTGTCGGGCCTGCGACGCACGGCGCGCGCGGATGCGGGCGACCGGCCGGGACGATGGCTGCACCAACGGGCAATTGACCGGCAAGCCGCGCCGGCCCACAGTCGCCACTCGTCGTAGTGGAAGAACCGCGAACGCAGACGGGAGCGACCATGGCAAAGAGCAAGCAGCCGAACTTTCTGATCCTCTGGGGCGACGACATCGGCCAGTCGAACCTCAGCGTCTTCACCAAGGGCCTCATGGGGTACCGCACGCCCAACATCGACCGGATCGCCGAGGAGGGCATCCTCTTCACCGACTACTACGCGGAGCAGAGCTGCACCGCCGGCCGCGCGTCGTTCATCACCGGCCAGTGCGGACTGCGCACCGGCCTCACGAAGGTGGGCCTGCCGGGCGCGGAGCTCGGCATGCGCGCCGAGTATCCGAACATCCCCGAGCTGCTGAAGCCGCTGGGGTACGTGACCGGACAGTTCGGCAAGAACCACTTCGGCGACCGCGACGAGCACCTGCCGACCATGCACGGCTTCGACGAGTTCTTCGGCAATCTCTATCACCTCAACGCCGAGGAGGAGCCCGAGCTTCCCGACTACCCGAACGCGAAGGACTTTCCGGAGTTCCGGAAGAAGTACGGCCCGCGGGGCGTCCTCCACTGCTGGGCCGACGGCAAGGGCGGGCAGAAGATCGAGAACACCGGCCCGCTGACACGCGAGCGCATGAAGACCTGCGATACCGAATTCCTCGCGGCCGCCAGGAAATTCATCGAGAAGGCCCACGCGGACGGCAAGCCGTTCTTCGTGTGGTTCAACACCACGCACATGCACTTCCGCACCCACATCGAGGACCGCATCCGCGGCCAGGCGGGCCGCTGGCAGTCGGAGTACCACGACTGCATGATCGAGCACGACAAGCACATCGGCGAGATGCTGGCGTTGCTCGACGAGCTCGGCATCGCGGACGACACGATGGTCATGTACAGCACCGACAACGGCCCGCACATGAACTCGTGGCCCGACGCGGGCATGACGCCGTTCCGCAACGAGAAGAACTCGAACTGGGAAGGCGCGTTCCGCGTGCCCTGCATGGTGCGCTGGCCGGGCGTGATCAAGCCGGGCAGCGTGTGCAACGAGATCGTGAGCCACCTCGACTGGCTGCCGACGATCGTCGAGGCGGCCGGTGGCGGCGACGTGAAGGCGAAGCTGCTGAAGGGCCACGAGGCCAACGGCAAGAAGTTCAAGGCGCACCTCGACGGGTTCAGCCTGATGCCGTACCTGTCCGGCAAGTCGAAGAAGCACGAGCGCAAGGGCTTCTTCTACTTCACCGACGACGGCGACCTCGCCTGCCTGCGCTTCGACAACTGGAAGGTCGTGTTCCTGGAGCAGCGGGTGCGCGGCACGCTCCAGATCTGGGCCGAGCCGCTCGTGGTGCTGCGGGTGCCGAAGATCTTCAACCTGCGCACCGACCCGTACGAGCGGGCGGACGTCACGTCGAACACCTACTACGACTGGCTGCTTGACCACGTCTACCTCCTGGTCCCGGCCCAGGCGGGCGTGGCGGAGTTCCTGCAGTCGTTCAAGGAGTACCCGCCGCGCCAGAAAGCCGCGAGCTTCGGCATCGACCAGGTGGTCGAGAAGATGACGTCGGCCGCCGGCGGCGCCGGCCACTGAGGCCACGCGCGACGTCTGCCGCCTGCGGGGGCTCGGTGTCCGCAGGCGGCCGGGCCGTCGCCACCGAGGACGCGACCGCCGTGCGACCGACGACTTCCGCGATGCCGGACCCGGAGGTCGTCGCGCGCGCCCCGCCACGCTTCCACCTGCTGGCCAAGCCGAGCGGCTCCACCTGCAACATCGACTGCAAGTACTGCTTCTTCCTGTCGAAGGAGGCGCTCTATCCGGACGACCGGCACCGGATGTCGGAGGCGACGCTGGAGGCGTACATCCGGCAGCTGCTGGAGGCGCACCGCCTGCCCGAGGTGACGGTGGCCTGGCAGGGCGGCGAGCCGACGCTGATGGGGCTCGAGTTCTTCCGCAAGGCGGTTGCGCTGGTCGACCGATACCGCCGGCCGGGCCAGCAGGTGCAGCAGACGTTCCAGACCAACGGCATCGCGCTCGACGACGACTGGTGCGCCTTTCTCAAGGCCAACGACTTCCTCGTCGGGCTCTCGGTCGACGGACCGCGCGACATCCACGACGTCAATCGCGTGACCCGGGGCGGGAAGGGGACCTTCGACCTCGTGATGAAGGGGTGGGAACGGCTGCGCAGGCACGGCGTCGCGTGCAACATCCTCTGCACCGTGAACGCCGCCAACCAGCACCAGGGGCGGCGCGTCTACCAGTTCTTCCGCGACGAGCTCGGCGCGACCTGGATCCAGTTCATCCCCATCGTGGAACGCGCCACCGCGGAGACGATCCACATCGCCAACCTCGGCTGGAGCGCGGGCCCCCGGGAGAAGCGGCTGCTCTACACGCAGACGGGCTCGCTCGTCACGCGTCGTTCCGTCGGCGGCGAGCAGTACGGCCGCTTCCTGGTCGACGTCTTCGAGGAGTGGGTGCGGCGCGATGTCGGCAGGGTCTTCGTCCAACTCTTCGACGTGACGCTGGAGGCCTGGTTCGGCCGCTACAAGCTGTGCATCCACGCACCGACCTGCGGCAACGGGCCGGCGCTGGAGCACAACGGCGACCTGTACGCCTGCGACCACTTCGTCGAGCCGCGCTTCAAGCTCGGCAACATCCACGAGACGCACATGCTCGCGCTGGTCGCGGCGCCCGAGCAGCGCAAGTTCGGCAGCGACAAGCGCGACACGCTCACCAGGCAGTGCCGCGAATGTTCGGTGCGCCCGCTGTGCAACGGAGGCTGCCCCAAGGACCGGTTCACGCAGTCGCGGGACGGCGAGCCGGGACAGAACTACATGTGCTCCGGCCTCTACCTGTTCTTCACGCACACGCGGCCGGCGATGGAACAGATGGCCCGGCTGTACGCGAGCGGACGGGCGCCGGCGGAGATCATGGCGGCGAAGGCAGCGGAGGATCGCAAGCGCAACAAGCGCTCTCCGTGCCCCTGCGGCAGCGGCCGGACCTTCCGGCTCTGCCACGGCCGGCCGTTGCCCGCCGCCCCGGAGCAGCCGCGGCCCGCCGAGGCCGCGTCCGTTGCCGACGTGCAGGCCCTGCCTTCGTCCTGACGCGATGATCGACCGGGTGACGCCCTCTGCGTCGTCGGCGGTGCCTCCGCCGGCCGACCGGAGCACTCAGCTCTCGGAACAGCGGACCGCGCTGTCGATCGAGCGCAGCTTCCTGTCGTTCGAGCGCACGCTGATGTCCTGGCTGCGCACGTCGCTCTCGCTGATCGGCTTCGGCTTCACGCTGGCGAAGTTCTTCCATTTCCTCGCCGAGACGCGGGGCGCGCCGGTGGTCGGGCTGTTCGGCCGGACCTGGGCCTCGGACACCGTCGGCCTGGCCATGATCGCCATCGGCACGGCGACGCTCGTGGCGGCGGTGATCCAGCATCGCCGCCGCGTCGCGGCGCTGCAGGCCATGGGGCTCGTGCCCCAGTGGAACCTCGCCCTCTGGGTCGCGGCCGCGATCGCCGGGCTCGGCGTCTTCGCGTTCGCGACGCTGCTGCTTCAGGGCTGAGGGCGGAGCGCCCTGCCGATGGACGCGTCGCTCGGGCCTGCGCTGGCGGCGCTGCTGCTGGCGGGCGTCTACGCCGCCGGTGCGGGTGCGGGGCGCGAAACGCGCGAAGCGGCGCCGGGGCACGGGAAACGGGCGATCGCATCCGCGGCCGCGGGCGTTTCCATCGCGTACGTGTTCGTGGACCTGCTGCCGGAACTCGCCGAGCAGAACCGCGCGCTGCGCGCCGCCGCCGGCGAGCCGCTCCTCTTCGCCGAGCAGCGGATCTACGTGCTCGCCCTGCTCTCGTTCACCGTGATGTACGGCATCGAGCACATCGTGCTGGGCCGCAGGGACGCGCGCAGCGAAGCCGTCGCTTCGGGGCGGCGCGATGCCGTGTACTGGATCCATCTCGCCGGCTTCGCGGCCTACAGTGCGCTCATCGGCTACCTGCTCGTCGAGAGGGAAGACCGCGGGCCGGACGCGCTCGCGGTCTACGCGTTCGCGATGGCCGTGCACTTCCTGGTGGTGAACCACTCCCTTGCCGAGGAGCACGGCGCGATGTACCGCACGCACGGCCGCTTCGTGCTCGCGGCGAGCGTCGCCGCCGGCTGGCTGCTCGGCACGGTGGCGCAGTTGGCCCCTGGAGCCTTCGCGCGGCTGTTCGCGGTGCTGGCGGGGGGCGTGGTCATCACCAGCCTGCGGTCCGAGCTTCCCGACGGCCGGCGCGGGCGGTTCTGGCCGTTCTGCCTCGCCGCGGCGGCGTTCGCCGTGCTGCTGATGGTCGCCTGATGCGGATCAGCGTGAGCATGCGAGTGCGGGCCTGCAGCAGTGCTCGGCGGGCGTCGCCGACCCCCGCCGCGCGAAGGATGGCATCGCCTGCTGGCGCACGCCGCCGACCGCGGCCGGCGATCGTTCCCGGCACCGGTCGTCTCGGCGTTCCGGAGAGGAGACCCATGTCCAGCCCCGGCAGCGCATTCGTCCGCGCAACCGCGCTCGCGCGCACGCTGCTCGCGTTCTGCGCGCTCGTGGCGGCCGGAACGCCAGGCGCGCAGGCCGACCCGCTGCCTGCGTGGCACGACGGCGCCGTGAAGGCACGCATCGTCGCGTTCGTGCGGGCCGTCACCGATCCCGCGAGCAGGGACTTCGTGAGGCCTGCCGACCGGATCGCGGTCTTCGACAACGACGGGACGCTGTGGTCGGACCAGCCGATCTACGTCCAGCTCCAGTTCGCCGTCGACCGGGTGAAGGCGCTCGCCCCGCAGCACCCGGCGTGGCGCACGACGCAGCCGTTCGCCGCCGCGCTCGCGGGCGACCTCGAGGGGCTGGCGGCCTCCGGCGAGAAGGGGGTGGTGGAGCTGCTGATGGCCACGCACGCGGGCATGACGAGCGAACAGTTCGCCGACACGGTCCGCGAGTGGCTGGCGACCGCGCGCCATCCGAAGCTCGGGCGGCCGTACACGGATCTCGTGTTCCAGCCGATGCTGGAGCTGCTCGCCTACCTGCGTGCCAGCGGCTTCCGCACGTGGATCGTGAGCGGCGGCGGCATCGAGTTTCTGCGCGTCTTCGCCGAGGAGAGCTACGGCATTCCGCCCGAGCAGGTGATCGGGTCGAGCATCCGCACGCGCTACGAGGTCCGCGACGGCCAGCCGGCGATCGTGCGGCTTCCGGAGGTGGACTTCGTCGACGACAGGGCCGGCAAGCCCGTGGGCATCCACAAGTTCGTCGGTCGTCGTCCGATCGCGGCCTTCGGCAATTCCGACGGCGACTTCGAGATGCTCGAGTGGGTGTCGTCCGGGTCCGGCGCGAGGCTCGCGCTCCTCGTCCACCACGACGACGCGGAGCGCGAGTTCGCGTACGACCGCAAGAGCGCGTTCGGTCGACTGGACCGCGGCCTCGACGAGGCTGCGAAGCGCGGGTGGGTGCTGGCGAGCATGAAGAACGACTGGCGCACGGTGTTCGCACCGGCGAAGGGGCCGCGATGACGGTGCCGCCGGTGGTGCCGCGACGCCGGCGTGCCGCGTCCCGCGCGATCCGCCCGGTTGCGCGGTCGCCGGGTCGTCGCCCCGCCGGTCCCGGGCCGAAGCGCCCGCGCCCGGGCACCGTACCGCGCCCGATGCCGGAGGAGGCCCGATGATCAAGCTGGTGCTCACGGGGAGCATCCTGCTGCTGGTGTTCGCGCTCGGCCTGCGGGCGCGCCTGTCCGACGCCACGAGCCTGCTGCGCGAACTGTTCCGGCCGCCGCACAGGCTCCTGCGGGCGATCGTCGCGATGTTCCTGGTGGTCCCGCTCGTCGCGGTCCTGGCGGCCAAGCTCGTCGATCTCTCGCTGCCGGTCCGCACGGCGATCGTGGCGATGGCGGTCGCGCCGATCCCGCCGATCCTCCCCGGCAAGCAGCTGCGCTTCGGCGGCGACTCGTCTTACGTGTTCGGCCTCTTGGTCGCGATCTCGCTGGTGGCGATCGTCGTCGTGCCGCTCAGCGTCCAGGTGATGGCCGTGATCTTCGACCGCCGGGCGGACTTCGGCGTCGTCGACGTCGGCAAGCTGATCGGCGTGACCATCCTCGTCCCGCTGGTCGCCGGGATCGCCGTGCGCTCGTGGGCGGGCGCGGCCGCGGAGCGCCTCGCCTCGTGGGCCGCCCGGCTGGGCACGGTCCTGCTGGTCTCCGGCCTGGTCCCTGTGCTGATCGCCGCGTGGCCGGCGATGGCGTCGATGATCCGCGACGGGGGTGTGGTGGCCATCGGCCTGGTCGTGGCCGCCGCGCTCGCCGCCGGACACGCGCTCGGCGGACCCGCGCCGGAGGAGCGCACGAATCTCGCGATCGCGTCGTCGATGCGTCATCCCGGCGTCGCGGCGGCGATCGCGAGCCTCGGCGTTCCGGAGGAGCCGCGTGCCCAGGCGGCGATCCTGCTCTACCTTCTCGTCGCGGCGATCGCGACGTCGGTCTACGGCATCGCGCGCAAGCGGCAGTCCGCCATCGCCCGGTGACCGGCGCGGGCCTGCGCGACCCTCCATGCAGGCAACGACCTCCGGCGACGGTGGACGCGCCGGCCTCGGCGACGCGGAGGCGCGGGCGCCGCCGTTGTCGCTGGTGCACGGGGACCCCGCCTACCGTCTCCATCGCGCCGTGGGACTCGTCCCCGCCGGCGGGCTCGGCGTCGGCCGGCGCGCCGTCTTCTACGCGCTGCTGACCTGGCTCCCGATCGCCGCGTGGGCCTTCATGCGCGGACGCCTCGCCGGAGGCGCCGGCGACGATCCGCTGCTCGCGCACTTCGGCGTGCACGTGCGCTGCCTCGTCGCCGTTCCCCTGCTCATCCTCGCCGAGAAATTCCTGCACGACGTGACGCTGCGCATCCTGCCCCAGTTCCTGCGCGCGCAGATCGTCACGGACGAGGCGCCGTACCTGCGCGTCGTCGCAAGCGTCGCCCGCCTGCGGGACAGCGCCGCGCCGTGGGCCGTCATCGCGGGCCTCGCGGTCGCGTGGTGCCTGCTCGCCTCGTTCGGACCATGGCCGCACGAGGTCGTGTGGGCGGCGGAAGGGAACGCGGACGGACCGCTGGGCTTCGGCGGATGGTGGTACCTATACGTGGCGCGGCCGGTCTACGTGACGCTCGTACTCGCCTGCATCTGGCGGCTGGTGCTCGTGACGCTGCTGACGAGCCGGCTGGGGAGGCTCGACCTGTCGCTGGTGCCGACGCATCCCGACCGCGTCGGGGGCCTGGGATTCCTCGCGCCGCTGCCGGCCGCCTTCGCGCCGGCGGTGCTGGCGATGTCCGCCGTCCTCGCCGCCTCGTGGGGACACGGCGTGGTCTACCACGATGTCGCGCTCGCGTCGCTGCGGCTCGAGGCCGCCGCCTTCCTGGCACTGATCCTGGCCGCATTGCTCGCGCCGCTCGCGATGTTCGCGCCGGTGCTGGTCCGGACGAAGCGTCGGGCGCTGCTGGACTATGCCGCGCTGGTCGAGCGGCACGGCCGCGCGGTGCACGCGCGGTGGATCGAGCGCACGCCGGCCGCGCACGACGCCGATCTGCTCGCTGCGCCGGAGATCGGCCCGGTCGCCGACACGGCGGCGATCTACGAGGCCGTGGCGCGCATGCGGATGGCGCCGATCACGATGGCGAGCGTCCTCGCGGTGCTGGTCCCGGCCGTGATCCCGATGCTGCTGGTGGTGGCGTCGAAGATCCCGCTCAAGACGCTGCTGCTGTCGCTGGCCAGGGCACTGACTTAGCGCCACCGCGACGCGTGGCCGGCGTCAGCCCTCGCCTGCGGCGGGCGGTGCTGGCGGAGCGTGCCAGCGTGCCTTCGGCACGACCTTCGCGGCGTCGGGATCGGCGACGTAGTGCGGCGACATGATCTGCACGCCGTGCTCGTTGAAGACGTCCTGGACGTGCGCGTAGAGCGTGCTCATCGCGTCCGCCCGCGTGCCCGCCGCCGCGGGAGCCGCGACGCACACGAGCCGGTACGCGACGTAGAAGTCCGAGAGCGCGGTCTGGAAGACGCGCGGCGGCGGATCCGCGGCCACGCCCGGCGTGCGCCGCGCCGCCTCGGCGAGCATCGCATGGACCTGCCGCCAAGGCGCGTCGTAGCCGATCGTCACTTCGGCTTCGAGCAGGACGCCGGTGTCGGGGAAGGCGCGCGAGTAGTTCCTGGTGACGGTTCCCAGCACGAGCGCGCTCGGCAGCGTCAGCTCCTCGCCGAAGCCGGTGCGGATGCGGATGGCGAACATGGTGAGCTCGACGACCATGCCCTCGTGGTCGCCGACGCGCACGTACTCGCCGGGACGCAGCGTGCGCGTGTACATGAGGATCAGCCCGCTCGCCGCCTGAGCGACGATGCTCGAGGCCCCCAGCGAGACCATGAGGCCGACCAGCACGGACACGCCCTTGAACGCGTCGGTCTCGGAGCCGGGCAGGTACGGGTACGCCATCACCAGCGCGAACACCCAGACCAGGATCACGACGACCCTCTGCGTCGGGCGCGCGGTGTCCGCGTCGAGCCAGCCCAGCGTGACCTTGCCGGCCTGCACGCGGCGCAGGAACCCGGTGAGCAGGCCCGCCACGGTCCGCGCGATGACGAAGATGGCCAGCGCGATCGCGAGCTCCGGCATCGCACGCGCCACGCCTTCGACGATCTCGCGGGCCGCCCCCGTCAGGAAGCCGTTGAGGCGCTCGCCCCACGGACGCGTGTACGGGAAGCGCTGCAGCACGAAGCCCAGCCACTGGTACGCCGCGATCAGGAAAACGACCCAGTAGGCGAGGTTCACGGTGCGCCGCACGAACGTGACGGCACCGCGGCGCGCGACCAGGTGGACGCCCCCGACACGCAGCCGCTCGGCGCGGTCGGCGAAGGCGCCCGTGAGCCGCGCGATCAGCCACCGGCGCGCGCGTGAGAGGCCCCACGCGGTGGCCAGAAGCAGGGCCGTCGCGGCGGCGGCGTGTGCCGTCGCGACCAGCATCGCGTTCACGCTGCGCGCCTCGCGCGTTTCGGCGACGACCGTCCCGAGCACCCGCGCGGCACGCTGGGCCGCCTCGACGGCCGACTCCCCGTGCAGGACGTCGGCATCCTGCGGCGTGACGCCGAACGCGAGGACGCCGTCGAGCAGGACGATGGCCCCCTGCGGCGCCTGCTCGACGGTGGCGGTCGGTGCGTCGATTTGGCCGAGGATCGACTGGATGCGTGCGCGGGCGGAGCGAGCGCGTTCCGCCGGCTCGAGGCCCAGGAACGGCGCTCGGAACACGAACACCGTCCGGTTGAAGACGACGAGCGGCGCGCCAGCGTCCGCCGTGGACGACGGCGGCACACCCGGGGTTGCCGCCGGACCGGCGGGCGCCTGCGCTTGCGCCACGCCGGCCGCCACGACGAATGCCAGCACAAGGGCGACACGATGCGCGCGTCTCGTCCGGGGTCGTGCTGCGGGGCGGTACGACAGAGCGGGGGAGAGGGCCATGGCGGCGCAGGGAGGTCCGGCACGGCGCCGGTCCCGCGATGCTACCGCGATCGGCACGACACGCCCCGTGGCCGGGCCACGCCACTCGAAGGCGGAAATTCGGCACCGCGTCCTTCGCCGCGGCGCGCGGGACCCGGCCCGCATCGGCGACAATCGCGACGCCGGGCCGCCGGACCCATCGCAGGATGCCAGTGACGACCGGCGATCCCACGATCACGCCCGTGTCCGCCGCCGCGCTGCGCGCACACGCGGCGCAACTGCACGCGCTGCTCGCCGACGCGTGGACGCGCGAAAGGTCCGCGAGGCGTGGGACGGCTGGACCGCGGAAGCCGCGCGTGGCGAGCGGATCGTGCTGGCGCCGCTGCGACTGGAGTCAGCGTCGGCAATTGGACCGACGCTCGTGCGTCCTCGAAGGCCGCGCTCACTCACGCGTCTCCCAGAATGGGAGATGGTGGTCGCAATGAGGGTCGTGGCCAAGAGCAGCCTGAACGGGTATTGGGAGCGCGCCGGCTGCGCCGATGCGCGAGGCCCGCTGCACAGCGGGTACGAAGCGGCCCTCAAGGCGAGACGGCGCCGGGCGCAGGACATCGAGGACCGGTGCGCCAGCGCGAGCATCTGCTGCAACAACCGCGTGGTGTTCAACGTGGGCGGCAACAGGTACCGGCTCGTGGGCGTAGTGCAGTACCCGTCGGGGATCGTCCGGGTGAAGTTCGTCGGGACGCGTGCGCAATGCGACTGCATCGACGTTTAGAGCGTGATTGGCCCGTCGGCCGATCCGGAACGACGACGACCTGAAGAGGGTGTTCCGCCGCCGGGAGAGGATCTTCCAGGCCGAGGAGGGCACCGCGCTGGCCGACGAACGCGACGTCCATGTGACGCTCGTCGAGGCCTACGAGAGCAGGCACTGCGACTTCGGGCCGGCTGACCCGGTGGAAACCATCAGGTTCCGCGTGGAGCAGGAGGGACTGACGCCTCGCGACCTGGAGCCCTGCATCGGTCCGAGCGGACGGGTATCCGAGGTGTTGAACCGCAAGCGGCCGCTCAGCCTGCGGATGGTCAGGCGGCCGCACGACGGCCGAAGGTTCCTTGCGAGAGCCTGCTGGCCGAGCTGTCCTGAGTCGGTCGCGGATCGCGATGGCCGCGCTTTCCCGCTGTATCGGAATCGACTACTTGCTCGTGTGATCTGCATGCCCTGCAGGACCGCGGCCTCGACCGGCTCGGCGACGACCGCGACCGCCTGCGTGAGCGGTACGCGGCCGTGGACCATTCGATGCCCGCGGAGGTCGTGCGCTGGCTCGACGGTGCCGATACGACCGACCGCTGGGTCGAGGCGTCGTGAGGCGGTCCGGATCCCGGCACCACACCGCGCGCAGCGGCGCGTGCGCCGGCGCGACGCGTGGCCGTCAGCGGTCAGGCGCGAACTGCCGCAACCGCGCGACCGCAGCCGTGCGGTGCGTCACGCCGAGCTTCGCGAACGCGTGCTGCAGGTGCTTCTTCACCGTGCGCGGGCTGATGCACAGCGTCGCCGCGATCTCGTCGTTCGTCGCGCCGCGCTCGACCTCGCGCAGCACCTCGATCTCGCGCGGCGTGACGCCCGTGTCGCGCAAGTGCTCGGCCCCGTCAAAGCAGGTGCGCTCCTCGAGGACGAGCGGCGTGGCGCCGTCGCGGGCGGCAAAGCGCCGCGCGACGAGCATCCGGCCGCCGCGGCGCCGCGTCAGCACGGCCGACGGCCCGCCGCCGGCCGAGCGCAGCCACGCACGCAACGTCGCGGGCGCGACCCCGCCCGCGCAGCGGTCGTCGAAGTACGCCGCGAGCCACACGAGGGCGCGAGGCGGGCCGTGCAGCACGCGTCCGGTGGCATCGATGATCATCAAGGCCACGCCGAGCTGAGCGTCGATCGCGTCGCGGTCGCGCAGCGCCCGGCGCGCGCGCTCGTAGGCCTCGAGGTTCGAGTGCGCGAGCGCGATGTGCGGACGCACGAGGTCGAGGAGCGCGCGATCGCGCTCGGTGAACGAGCGGCGGCCGCGCGCAAGGCCGAGCGACTGCCCGGTCGGTCCCGGCTTGCGCAGGAAGATGCTGAGCTGGTCCTCGTAGCCGATCTCGCTGTACAGCTCGTCGTACAGGCCGAGCGCGTGCAGCGCGCGCGGCGTCACGTGGTCCGACAGCTTGGTGGGGCGCAGGTCGCCGGTGCGCACCCAGTGCTGCAGGTTGGGGTGCTCGAGCATGTGCCGGGAGAACACCGCGGTGCGCCGCTCGAGATCGGGCAGGTCGGGCCACTGCACCACGTGTGTCCACGGGACCGTCAGCGCGACATCGTTCCACGTCACGTGGTCGGCGCCGACCAGGGACCCGATCTCGCGCGCGAGCCATTGCGGAAAGTCGTGCCGCACGGCGTGCAGCCTTCCGACAAAGGCCAGCGCCGCAGCGCAGTCCCGCGACGAGAGATACCTCCCCATGCCGGAAAAAGATACGCCTCGGGTCGTATGGACGCAATGCGGCCTGCGTTGTACCAAGCAGGAAATTTCGCCGACGGTGCGGCGTGCCAGGGGAGGGCTTCATGCGTGCGCGGTGGAGCGGTGGGATCCCGGCGGCCGTCGCAGGCGCCGGGCTGGCGGTCGGAGCGGCGTGGGCAGCCGACGGCAGGACCGACCTCGAGCGCTGCGTGGCGCTGGCGCCCGGCGCAGTGAATCTCTCGATCCTTCCGCGGGGCTCGGCGGACTGCCTCGTGATTCCCCCGGCCGCGCGCGAACTGCGCACGATCGGGCAGCCGGATCGATGCATCGTCATCGACGGGACGACGATCGGCCGCGGCGCGAGCGGGTCGGCGACCTGCACGCGCGCGGTCGACCAGGACGGCGTCCAGGTCCTGCGCGGCGGCGGGGAAGCGTGCCTGGGCGTGAACTCCGCGGCGGGCGCGCTCACCGTGCTTTCGCGCAAGGGGCGCGGATGCCTCGGCGTCGACCGGAGCACGGGAAGGGTCGCCGCGGTCGATCCCACGACCGGCACGTTGTCGCCGGTCGGAGCCCCGCTGCCCGGTGCGACACCGCGCGCGGTCGTCATCGATCCCGCGACTGGCACGTTATCTCCGGTCGGTGCGCCGCTGCCCGGTAGGAGACCGGGTAGCACCGCGATCGATCCGACGACGGGCACCCTCTCGCCCGTCGGATCGGTTCCACGCCCCATCCGCGTCGCCCAGCCGTCCGGGGAATGGCTGATCGACGATCGCTCGCGGTGGGGCGCGACCGATCGCATCGCCGTCCGCGTCGGCGTGACCTATGGCCAGTGGGACGTCGCGGGCGTGTCGAGCGGGACGCTGGTCGACGGCGGGGTCGGCACCGAGCGGGAGGCGACGCACAGCGAAGACACGGTCGACACGTGGGGTGCCGACCTGCGGATGCGGACGCCTTACGGCGACGTGACGTTCGTCTACGAGGAGGGTGACGCGCACGACGCCGTCACCGAGCCGGTCGGGGGCGCGCAGATCGGCTTCGTCTACCACACGCCCTCGGCCACCGGATCGCTGGGGCTCAACACCGGCCGCACCGGCGGCGAGTTCCGCGTCGACACCGACCTGCGCTTCGCCGGCGCCCGCTACGCGTTCCCGTTCAGCCTGTACCGCCGTGAGGGCGACGACTGCAAGATCGACTTCCGGGCCGTGCTGGCCGCGAGCCGCCTGCGCCTGCGCTACGACGCCTGGCAGGGCAACACGACGGTCCCGACGATCTACAGCGAGGCGCGCCAGGAGGTGGAGGAAGACCGTTACGGCGCGGGCGTGCGCGGCGTCTATGCGCAGCGGCTGTCCGACGCGATCGTCGGGCGCTTCGTGCTCGACCTCGACCTCTACTACCGCAAGGCGACGCTCGACAGCGAGCAGCGCAACGCCTGCGGCGCGCCCGGCTGTCCCCCTGCCGCGACGTTCACCGCGACCGTGCACGACGAGGACACGGGCTTCGCGTGGGGCGCGGGCCTCGGCGCCGCGCTCGACTACGACCTGTCGCGCAAGGCGCGCGTGTCCCTGACGGCGGGCTATCGTCACCACGGGGAGAGCGTCCAACTGGTGAACCCGGTGCGCACGATCGACTTCGACGGCCCGCCGCGGCTCGCCGACCGCGACGTGGGCGTGTGGCGACTCGGCGTCGCGTACCGCTACACCTTCGACTGACGGCGGCCCGCGCGCGCGCGCCGGGACCGGCGTCCCGCGCCGGGGCCGCAGACGCGCGGACGCGCCCGCACGCCGGGACACGCGCCTCATGACGCGCGCGTGCGCGCGGTGCTGCAATCCCTCCGCGACGGGACGGCAACGCCAGGGCGATCGGCCCGACCGGCTCGCGCAACGGCTCACGGACCGCGGAGGTCGTCATGGGTGGATGGCTTGCAGTGGCGTACGGCGCGGCCTGCTACGCGCTGTTCCTGTTCACGTTCCTCTACGCGATCGGCTTCGTCGGCAACGCGGTCGTCCCGAAGTCGATCGATGTCGGCGGCGCCGCGCCGCTCGCCGAGGCGCTCGTCGTCGACGCGCTGCTGCTCGCGCTCTTCGCCGTGCAGCACAGCGTGATGGCGCGGCGCGGCTTCAAGCGCTGGTGGACGCGCTTCGTGCCGCCGGCCGTCGAGCGCAGCACCTTCGTGCTGGCTGCAAGCCTCGTGCTGCTGCTGCTGTTCTGGCAATGGCGGCCGATCCCCGCGGTCGTCTGGGAGGTGCGCTCGCCGGCGCCCGCGGGGCTGCTGACGACCGTGGCGTGGCTCGGCTGGGCGATGCTGCTGACGAGCACGTTCCTCATCGACCACTTCGAGCTGTTCGGGCTGCGGCAGGTGGCCGCGCGCCTGCGCGGATCGCCGCTGCCCGCGCCGGCGTTCCGCACGCCGCTGTTCTACCGCTACGTGCGCCACCCGATCTACCTCGGCTTCCTGCTGGCGTTCTGGTCGACGCCGAGCATGACGGCCGGTCACCTGCTGTTCGCGGTGGCGACGACCGGCTACATCCTGGTGGGCATCGCTTTCGAGGAACGCGACCTCGTCGCCCAGTTCGGCGACCGCTACCGCGCCTACCGCGAGCAGGTCGGCATGCTGGTGCCGCGCGCGCGCCGCGCACGGCGGCCCGATCGCGCGGTGCGGTAGCGCAGGTGCGCTGCACCGCGGCGGAGTCCGGCGCGATCGCCGCGTCAGGACGCTTCGCCGGGCACGACCGCTCGGCCGCCCGAGGCGGGTGCGAAGGCGCACGGGGCGCGCCGTCTCCGGGTTCGCTCGCGATTCGGCGATAATCGGCTCGACGCGCCGCCGGCGCGCCCGAGCCGACCATGACGACCGACGAGCCCGCCATCGACGTGCTGTCCGCCGCGGCGCTGCGCGCGCACGCGGCGTCGCTGCACGGCCTGCTCGCCGACGCGATCCTCGACAACGCCTCGGTCGGCTACGTGTGGCCGCTCGACGAAGGGGCCGTGGCCGCCTCGTGGCGCGACTGGATCGGCGAGGTCGAGCGCGGCGAGCGGATCGTGCTGGCCGCCCGCGAGGGGCTCGCCGAGGTCGCCGGGTGCGTCCACCTGGTGCCGTGCGGCAAGCCCAACCAGCCGCACCGCGCCGACGTGCAGAAGCTGCTCGTCCACCGTCGCTTCCGCGGCCGGGGGCTCGGACGCGCGCTGATGGACGCCGTCGAGGGGCACGCGCTCGCGCTCGGGCGCACGCTGCTCGTGCTCGACACGAGGACAGGCAGCGCGGCCGAGACGCTGTACCGGCGCGCCGGATGGACGCCGTTCGGCGTGGTGCCCGGCTTCGCGCTCGACCCCGACGGCACGCCCGCCGATTGCACGTTCTTCTGGAAGCGGCTCGACGCCACCGGTGCGCGGCAGCCGCCGCAGGGCGCATCGTAGTCGCGGACACCCGGTGCTCGCGGACCTCCCCTTCCAGACGCTCGCCGACCTCGCCGCCGCATTGCGCGCCGGCGCGACGACGTCGGTGGCGCTCGTCGAGGCGTGCCTCGCCAACATCGACGCGCAGGACGGCAAGCTTCACGCGTTCGTCGAGGTGTGGCGCGACGACGCCCTCGCGCTCGCGCGCGCCGCCGACCTCGAGCGCGCCGCCGGCTTCGCGCACGGGCCGCTGCACGGCCTGCCGATCGCCCTCAAGGACCTGTTCGACGTCGCGGGCCGGCAGACGACGGCCGGCTCGAAGAGCCGCATCGGCACCATCGCCGACGCCACGGCGCCCTGCGTCGAACGGCTGCTCGCGGCGGGCATGATCCCGCTCGGCAAGACGCACCTCGTCGAGTTCGCCTACGGCATCTGGGGCACGAACGCTCCGATGGGCGCGCCGTGGAACCCGTGGGACCTCGCCGTGCATCGCGTCGCCGGCGGCTCGTCGAGCGGGTCGGCGGTCGCCGTGGCCGCCGGCATGGCGCCGGCGGCGCTGGGGACCGACACCGGAGGCTCGGTGCGCATCCCGGCCGCGCTGTGCGGGCTCGTCGGCTTCAAGCCGACCTATGGGCGGATCCCGCTCGACGGCATCGTGCCGCTGGCGGCGTCGCTCGACTCGATCGGGCCGCTGGTGCGCAGCGTCGACGACGCGCGCCTGCTGGTCGCCGCGATGGCGGGCGAGCCGTTCGTCCCGCTGCCGGGGACGACGTCCCTCGCCGGCGTGCGCATCACCGCGCTCGCGCGCGCGCAGTTCCCCGACTTCGTCGAGGCGGACGTGGCCGCGGCCTTCGACGCGACGGTCGCGCGGCTGCGCGCGCTCGGCGCGGACGTGGACCGCCGCGACGTCCCCTTCGACTTCGCCGCGCTGGGCACTCGCAACGGGCGGCTGATCGGCATGGAAGGCTACGCCGCCCACCGGGCGATCGTGGACGACGCGGCGGCCGAGGTCGACCCGGGCGTGCGCGCGCGCATGCTGCTCGCGAAGTCCGCGACCGCGTGCGAGTACCTGGAGGCGCTCGCGGCGCGCCGCGTCGCGATGCGCGAGTTCGCCGCGTGGATGCGCGATCGCGAGGCGCTGCTGACGCCGATGCTGCCGATCACGGCACGGCCGCTCGCGGACGTCGACGAGACGGCCTATCCGCTCGCCACGTGGTCGCGCGCGGTCAACTATCTCGGCGCGTGCGCGGTCTCGGTGCCGTGCGGCCTGTCCGCGGCGGGCCTGCCGATCGGGATGCAGATCGTCGCGCGCGCCGGCGGCGACGACGTCGCGTGCCGGATCGCAGCCGGCCTGCAGCGCGGCGAGGCTCCGTGGCGCCCGCGTCCCGCGGCATCGTGAGCGCGCCGGCGCCCGCGTCGGGACCACGTGCGGCGGAGCCGGGGGCACGCGAGGATCCGCTCGCGACCTTCCGCCGGCTGTGCGTGCGTCGCGGCATCGCGCTGGGCGGGCTCGCTTCCGGGCGGCAGGACGACTTCCGCACGGTGCTCGCCGCCGCGTCGCTCGCGCTCGACGAGGGCGCGGCGTACGACGAGCGCGGCGTGAACGGGCGGCTCGCCGCGTGGCTCGCCGGTCCCGGCGCGATGATCGGCTGCGACCACGTCGAGCTGCGGCGCTGGCTGGTCGACGCCGGGCTCGTCGAACGCGACGGCTTCGGCCGGCGCTACGCGCGCGTCGTGCCGCCGCCGCCGGCGTACGCGCGCGCCGTGGCAGGGCTCGCGGGCTGCGATCTCGCGCTCTTCGCGCAGGAAGCCCGCGAGACGCTCGCGCGCGACCGCGACGCGCGGCGCAGCGCGTGGCAGGCGCGGCGCGCCGCACCGCCCGCGGCCACGGCGGACGACCGGCGCTGGATGGGGGAGGCGATCGCGCTGGCGAAGGCCGCCGCGGATCGCGGCGAGGTGCCGGTGGGGGCGGTCGTCGTGCACGACGGCGCGATCGTCGGCCGGGGCGGCAACGCGCCGATCGGCGGCCTCGATCCGACCGCGCACGCGGAGATCGCCGCGCTGCGCGAGGCCGCGCGCGCTCTCGGCAACTACCGTCTGTCCGGCTGCGCGCTCTACGTCACGCTCGAGCCGTGTGCCATGTGTGCCGGGGCAATGCTGCACGCCCGCGTCGCGCGGGTCGTCTACGGCGCGCCCGACCCCAAGACCGGTGCCGCGGGCTCGGTGATCGACCTGTTCGCCGACGGGCGCCTCAACCACCACGCGGTCGCGCTCGGCGGCGTGCGCGCGGACGAGTGCGCCGCGCTGCTCGCCGGATTCTTCGCCGCGAGGCGCTCGTGACGCGCCCGCTCGCCTTCGGATTCTTCGCGCCCGCCGGCGTGGTCGTCGACGGCGCCGCCGTGGACCGCGCCGCGCAGCGGCTGCTCGCGCTCGGCCACCGCGTCGTCGAGGACACCGGCTGCCGCGCGCGCTTCCAGCGCTTCGCCGGCGACGACGACGCGCGGCTCGCCGCGATCCGCCGCATGGCCGCGCGCGACGACGTCGACGTCGCCGTTGCCGTCCGCGGCGGCTACGGCCTGACGCGCCTGCTGCCGCGGATCGACTTCGGCGCACTCGCGCGCTGGGGGCGGCGCTGGATGGGCCACAGCGACTTCACCGTGTTCCAGCTCGCCGCGCTCGCCTCCGCGGGCATGGTCACCTACGCCGGGCCGATGGCCGCCTACGACTTCGGCGCCGAGCAACCGTCGGCGTTCACGCTCGAGCACTGCTTCGCGATGCTCGAGCGCGGCGAGCACGAGGTGGACGTGCCGCTCGACGGGCCCGCCGGGCCGCCGCTCGAGGGCACGCTGTGGGGCGGGAACCTGACGCTCGTCGCGCACCTGGCGGGAACGGCGTACCTGCCGGCGGTGAGCGGGGGCCTCCTGTTCCTCGAGGACACCAACGAGCATCCCTACCGCATCGAGCGCCTGCTCTTCCAGCTGCACTTCGCCGGCGTGCTCGCGCGCCAGCAGGCCGTGCTGCTCGGCGCGTTCACCGAGTACGCCGCGTTCGCGCACGACGACGGCTACGACCTCGGCGCCGTCGTGGCGCTGGCGCGCGAGCGCTTCGGCGTCCCGGTCTACACGGGGCTGCCGTTCGGCCACGTGCGCGACAAGCTCACGCTGCCCGTGGGCGGCCGCGCCACGCTCATTCCCGGCGCCTCGGCGTCGCGCCTCGTCCTGCGCGACCGTGCCTGACTTCACGATCCGCACCGCCGACTGGTCGCGCGACGAGGGCCGGCTGAAGTCGGTGCGCTACGACGTCTTCTGCGTCGAGCAGGGCGTGCCCGAGGACCTCGAGTGGGACGGCCTCGACTCCGGCTGCGTGCACGCGATCGCCGAGGACGTCGCGCGGCGCGCCATCGGCTGCGGGCGGCTGCTGCCCGACGGCCACGTCGGCCGCATGGCGGTGCGCGCGGACTGGCGCGGGCGCGGCGTCGGCGGCGCGCTGCTCGCGCACCTCGTCGGCCTCGCCCGCGCACGCGGCGACGCCAAGGCGATGCTCAACGCGCAGGCGCAGGCGATCCCGTTCTACGAGCGCTTCGGGTTCGTGGCGGTCGGCGAGCCGTTCGAGGAGGCCGGGATCCCGCACGTCGCGATGGAGCGCGCGCTGCGCTGATCCCGCGACCCGTCGACGTCGAAGCGCACGTCCACCTCGCCGGTCGGCGATCCGTCGGGGGCGAAACTCCGCTCGACGAAGCGCGCGCGCCCGTCGCGCGCGACCGCGAGCACCGTCGAGCAGCGCGTGCCGTAGCGCTCGCCGACGATGAACACGGCGGAGAGGCGGCGCTCCCAGTCCAGGGCGACGCCGGTCGACGGCAGCTCCTCGTCGGCGGCCGTGCGGCGATCGGCGAGCGCGTCGAACAGCGGGCCGAAGCCGTCGCCGCCGCGCGCGATCCACGCCGCGACGGCGTCGCGCACCAGGCGCACCTTCGGCCAGTCGTCGTCGAGCAGGCCGTTGGAGAGCCCGTGCACGCCGGCGGCGAGCCCGCGCACGCCGTCGGCGCGGTTGGACGTCCACGCGGCGCCGTGCAGGTCGCCCGCGACGAGGTTGAAGCCGTTGTGACGCGCCCCGGCGTCCCGCGCGTCCGCGAGCGCGGCGGCGACGTCCCCGCGATGCGCGAGGACCGCCGGCACCAGCGCCCCGCGCGAAGGCGCGGCCGGATCGTGGCGCGCCGGATCGCGCACGTTCGTGACGAAGGCGAAGCGCCCCGCGCGCGTCACGCCGAGCCACGTGCCGCCCGCCTGCAGGTCGCGGCCGCCGAGCACGCCCTCGGGCCACCACCCCGCGGGCGCCGTCGGGCGCGCGTGATACTCGTCGCGGTTCGCGGCCACGACCAGCGCCAGGCGCGGATGCGCGTCGAGGGCGACGACGGCAAGGCACATCGCGGGATCGGGGTCAGGGGGCGTCGACGAAGCGCTCGACGTGCCGCTCGCCGGCGACGAGCCCGGCGAGCCCGTGCCGCGCAACGGCGGCCTGCAGCGCGTTCTCGAAGCCGGCCGGATCGGTGACCGGCTCCCAGATCTCCATCCACGTCGACGGGTCGTCGCGGCGCACGAGCACGCGCCCCGTCACGGCGCACGCCAGCGCGACGTCGTGCAGCACCGCGTTGACCGCGGCGCGCACCGGCGCCGGATCGCCGTCGATGCGGTACCAGACGTAGTAGTGGACGGTCGCGCTCATGGACGCCTCACAGCCGGACCCGCCCGCGCGGCGCAGCGGGCTCGGGCAACGCGTAGGGCAGCGGCTGCACGCGCGCGGCGGGGCCGTCGCGCGTACCCAGTGCGACCGTTCCCTCCGCCGCCTCCGAGCGCATGACCGCGAGCATCGCGCTGCCGCCGTCCGGGCGCGGGGCGCTGTTGACGATCGTGCCGCACGCCTGGTCCTCGAACGCACCTGCGTAGATGCGCGTGCCCGGCGCCGGCGGCGGCGCGTCCCCCGCGAGCACGTAGAGGCGCTCCTTCAGGCGTCCGAGGTACTGCGTGCGGGCGACGATCTCCTGTCCCGGGTAGCAGCCCTTGCGGAAGTCCAGGCCGCCGAGCGCGTCCTGGTTGGCGGTCTGCGCGACGAACAGGTCCTGCGTCGCCGCCGTGACGACGGGCACGGCCGCCTGCACCCCGAGCCACTCCCACACCTCGCGCGGCGCCGGCGCGGCGTGCGCCGCGAGCCGCGCGTGGATCGCGTCGGCCGCCTGCGGCGACGCCGCCACGACGAAGCGCCCTTCCGGCAGGCGCACGACGCGGGCCTCGCCGGCGTCGGCGGCGCCGGGTCGCGGCGGGACGGCTCCCAGCGCCGCCTCCACGGCGGCGCCGGCGCCGGGGCCGCCGACGCCGATCCGCACCGTCGCGCCGGACCGATCGGCCACCGTCACCTTCGAGCGCAGTACGAACATCGCCAGCCGCTTGCGCACCGGCTCGGCCAGGTCGTCGGCGACCAGCGCCTCGTAGGCGTCGGCGTCCGCGGGCCCCGGGCTGCGCCACAGGAACAGCGTGGCGAGCATCCGCCCCTTCGGCGAGTTGTAGGTCGACCGCTGCCCCTCCCCGGGACCGAGGGCCTTCACGTCGCTGGACAGTTGGCCGTGCAGGAATCCGGCAGCGTCGGCGCCGGCGAAGGCGACCAGGCCGAGGCCCGTGTCGCGCACGACGACGGCGCCGCGCCTGGCCGCCTCCCAGACCGGCGGGTCCACGGCGGGCACGGGGAGCGGAGCGGCGGAGGGCGGGGCGGGCGGTGTGCTCATCGGGGCGCTGAGGGGGGACGGGAGGCGGATGTGCGTGCTAGAATAACAAGTTAGCTCGGCCACGGTTGCAGCGCCGGGCGAATCCGCACACCCGCGGGTCAGGGTGTCCGGCCCCCGCGCGAGCGCCACGGGCCGGATGTCGCCGCGGGTGGAGGCCCAAACCCTGACGAGGAGTCCCGAGCAATGTCCGTCACGATGCGCCAGATGCTGGAGGCCGGCGTCCACTTCGGCCACCAGACGCGCTACTGGAACCCGAAGATGGCCGACTTCATCTTCGGGCAGCGCAACAAGATCCACATCATCAACCTCGAGCGCACGCTCGAGAAGTACAACGACGCGATGAAGTACGTCCGCCAGCTGGCGGCGAACCGGGGCACGATCCTGTTCGTCGGCACCAAGCGGCAGGCGCGCGACATCATCGCCGAGGAAGCGCGCCGCGCGGGCATGCCCTGCGTCGACCATCGCTGGCTCGGCGGCATGCTGACCAACTTCAAGACGGTCAAGCAGTCGATCAAGCGCCTCAAGGACCTCGAGGCGATGGCGGAGGACGGCACGTTCGACCGCATGAGCAAGCGCGAGGCGCTCTCGCTGCGGCGCGAGCTCGAGAAGCTGCAGCAGTCGATGGGCGGCATCAAGGAGATGAACGCGCTGCCCGACGCCATGTTCGTGGTCGACGTCGGCTTCCACAAGATCGCCATCACCGAGGCGAAGAAGCTCGGCATCCCGATCGTCGCGGTCGTCGACACCAACCACAACCCCGACGGCATCGCGCACGTGATCCCCGGCAACGACGACAGCTCGCGCGCGATCCGCCTGTACGCGCGCGGCGTCGCCGACGCCGTGCTCGAGGGCCGGACGATGTCGCTCAACGAGATCGTCGCCGGCGGCGACGAGTTCGTCGAGGTGACCGACGAGGCGGCGGCCTGACGCGGCGCCGGCCTTCCCCGGCATGAACTTCCGACCCGCGGCAGCGAACGCCCGGCGCCACGCCGGGCCGTTCGTCGTCGCGCCGCCGCGCGGCCCGCGCGTGCGGACCGGACCCCGGGGGCGTCCGACGACGCCCCCGTTCTTTTGGAGCTAGGACGATGGCGGACATTTCCGCGAGCATGGTGATGGAGCTGCGGCAGCGCACCGGGCTCGGCATGATGGAGTGCAAGAAGGCGCTGATCGAGGCGGGCGGCGACCTCGCGAAGGCCGAGGAGCTGCTGCGGATCCGCAGCGGCGCGAAGGCGAGCAAGGCGGCGGACCGCGTCGCCGCCGAGGGCGTGATCGGCCTCGCCGTGGCGCCCGACGGCAAGGCCGGCGCGATCGTCGAGGTGAACTGCGAGACCGACTTCGTGGCGCGCAACGACGACTTCCGCGCGTTCGCGGGCGAGCTCGCGCAGCTGGTGCTGCGCGAGGACCCCGCCGACGTCGCCGCGCTGGGCGCGCTCGCGCTCGCCTCCGGCGAGACGGTCGAGGCGCGCCGCGTCGCGCTGGTGCAGAAGATCGGCGAGAACATGTCGATCCGGCGGTTCGCACGCCGCACCGCGACCGGCCGCCTCGCTTCCTACGTGCACGGCGCGCGGATCGGCGTGCTCGTCGACCTGGCCGGCGGCGACGACGCGCTGGGGAAGGACCTCGCGATGCACGTCGCCGCGCTCAAGCCGGTCGCGGTCGACCGCTCGGGCGTGCCGGCGGAGACGATCGAGCAGGAGCGCAAGATCGCCGCGGCCAAGGCCGCGGAGTCGGGCAAGCCGGCGAACATCGTCGAGAAGATGGTCGAGGGAGCGGTCGCGAAGTACCTGGCCGAGAACACGCTCGTCGAGCAGGAGTTCGTGAAGGCGACGGACAAGGAGAAGGTCGGTGCCGTGCTGAAGCAGAAGGGCGCGGCCGTCGCCGGCTTCACGATGTTCGTCGTCGGCGAGGGCATCGAGAAGCGGAAGGACGACTTCGCGGCCGAGGTGGCCGCGATGGCGAAGGCTTGAGTCGCGGCGCGCCTGCCCCGCGGTGCCGCGTGCGACGCGGCGCCGCGGCGCCGGCGCACGACGCCCCGCCCGCGCGGGGCGCGAACGAACGGAGGCCGAAGCGATGAATCCGCCGACCGCAGCGCCGCTCGCCGTGGCGAACGATCCCTCCGCGCTCGCGGACGCCGCGCGCGCCACGACGCCGGCGTACCGGCGCATCCTGCTCAAGCTGTCCGGGGAGGCGCTGATGGGCGACGACCCGTACGGCATCAACCGCGAGGTGATCGACCGCATCGTGCGCGAGATCGCCGAGGTGCATGCGCTCGGCGTGCAGGTGGCGATCGTGATCGGCGGCGGCAACATCTTCCGCGGCGTCGCGCTGGGGGCGGCGGGCATGGACCGCGCGACCGCCGACTACATGGGCATGCTCGCCACGCTGATGAACGCGCTCGCGCTGCAGGACGCGCTGCGCGCCGGCGGCGTGGTGTCGCGCGTGCAGTCGGCGCTGCGCATCGACCAGGTCGCCGAGCCGTACATCCGCGGCAAGGCGCTGCGCTACCTCGAGGAGCACAAGGTCGTGATCTTCGCGGCGGGCACCGGCAACCCGTTCTTCACGACCGACACCGCGGCCGCGCTGCGCGGGCGGGAGATGGGCGTGGACATCGTGCTCAAGGCCACGAAGGTCGACGGCGTCTACACGGAGGACCCGCGGAAGGACGCTGCGGCGCGGCGCTACAACGAGCTCACGTTCGACGAGGCGATCGTGCGCAACCTCAAGGTGATGGACGCGACCGCGCTGGCGCTGTGCCGCGACCAGAACATGCTGCTCAAGGTGTTCTCGATCTTCAAGCCCGGCGCGCTGAAGCGCGTGGTGATGGGGGAGGACGAGGGCACGCTCGTCCACTGCTAGCGTCCCCAGGCGGAAGTTCGCTGATGAACGCATCGATCGAGAACGGGCCGGCGGCGCAAGGGCGACGAGCACGGTTGCGCTGCGCGGAGCGGACGCAAGCGGGTGTCGCGAACGTGCGCGGCGGGCGCGACCGGCACGAGACCTCCGGCACCCGCCGCTAGCGATATCCAGGACCAGGACCCGGGAGCTCCACGATGTCGATCGCCGATGTCAAGAAGACGGCCGAGCAGAAGATGGCGAAGTCGGTCGAGACGCTGAGGAACGATTTCCAGAAGGTGCGCACCGGACGCGCGCACACCGGCCTGCTCGACCACGTTCACGTCGACTACTACGGCACGCCGATGCCGATCAGCCAGTGCGCCAACGTCACCCTCGGCGACGCGCGCACGATCAACGTGCAGCCGTGGGAGAAGAAGATGGTGCAGGCCATCGAGAAGGCGATCCGCGACTCGGACCTCGGCCTCAACCCGGCGACGTCCGGCGACGTGATCCGCGTGCCGATGCCGCCGCTCACCGAGGAGCGCCGGCGCGACCTCATCAAGGTCGTCCGCCACGAGGCCGAGGAGGCGCGCATCGCGATCCGCAACGTCCGCCGCGAGGCGAACGACCACCTGAAGAGGATGCTGAAGGCGCACGAGGTCTCCGAGGACGACGAGCGCCGCGCGCTCGAGGAGCTGCAGAAGCTGACCGACCGGTTCGTCGCCGAGATCGACAAGGTCCTGCACGCGAAGGAACAGGACTTGCTTGCCATCTGACGCCGGCCGGCCGCGTGCGGACGTCCCGCCGCGCCCCGACCGCGTTCCGCGAGCACGTCGACCCTGCGATGCACACCAGCTCCACGCGCCAGATTCCCGAGGTCGGTGACGTCCCGCGTCACGTCGCCATCATCATGGACGGCAACGGCCGCTGGGCGAAGCTGCGCCGCCTGCCGCGCGTGGCCGGCCACCGCCGCGGCGTCGAGACCGTGCGCGGCATCATCCGCGCCTCCATCGAGCGCGGCATCGAGTACCTCACGCTCTTCGCCTTCTCCAGCGAGAACTGGCGGCGCCCGCAGGAGGAGGTCTCGATCCTGATGGACCTCTTCATGCGCGCGCTCGAGCAGGAGGTCGCCAAGCTGCACCAGAACGCGATCCGCTTCCGCGTGGTCGGCGACCTGTCGCGCTTCGACCCGCGCATCCGCGAGCTGGTGACGGCGGGCGAGGAGCTGACCCGCGGCAACACGCGGCTCACGCTGACGATCGCGGCGAACTACGGCGGACGCTGGGACATCGCGCAGGCGGCACGCCGCTACTACCGGGCGCACAGGGGTGCGCTGGAACCCGATGCGCCGCTCGACGTCGAGGCGCTCGCGCCGTACCTGTCGATGAGCTACGCGCCCGAGCCGGACCTGTTCGTCCGCACCGGCGGCGAGCAGAGGATCTCGAACTTCCTGCTCTGGCAGCTCGCCTACGCCGAGCTCTACTTCACCGACATGCTGTGGCCCGACTTCGACGCCGCGGCGCTCGACGACGCGATCGCGTCCTACCGCGCGCGCGAGCGCCGCTTCGGCCGCACCAGCGAGCAGCTGCAACCTGCCGCGGAGCAGGCGGCCGCGCGGTAGCGCCGCGCGCGGCGGGCCACGATGGCGCTTTCCGCGCTCGCCCGACGGGTCGCGACCGCGGCGGTGCTGGTGCCGCTCGTCCTCGCCGCGCTGTTCCTGCTGCCGCCGCTGGGCTGGGCCCTGTTCGTCCTCGCCATCGTCCTCATCGCCGCCTGGGAGTGGGCGAAGCTGTGCGCGCTGGGACCGGCCGTCGCATCGGCCTACGTCGCCGCCGTCGCGCTCGCCGGGACGGCGCTGCTCGCCGCAGGACGCGACGGCCTCGCGCAGGGCTTCCCCGACGCGCTGGTGGGCGTCGCCTGCGGCGCCGCGGCGGCGTTCTGGATCCTCGTCGCGCCGCGCTGGCTGCAGCGGCGCTGGACGATCGCGCGCCACTGGCCTGCGGTGGCCGCGGGCGTGGTGGTGCTGCTGGCGACGTGGATCGCGCTGGTGGAGCTCCGGGCGCACACGCCCTGGCTGGTGCTGGCGGCGATGGCCGTCGTCTGGATCGCCGACACCGCCGCCTACTTCACCGGCCGCCGGTTCGGCAAGCGCAAGCTCGCCGCGGAGATCAGTCCGGGCAAGACCTGGGAGGGCGTGTGGGGCGGTCTCGCGGCCGTCGCCGCGTACGCGGCCGCGGTGGCGACGCTGGCCTCCGCGGACTCGCCGGCAGCGCAGCGCGCCGCGGCGGTCGCGGCCGTCGTCGCGTGCGCGATCCTGCTCGCCGGCGTGTCCGTCGTCGGCGACCTGTTCGAGTCGCTGATGAAGCGGCAGGCCGGCGTCAAGGACAGCGGGACGCTGCTGCCGGGTCACGGCGGTGTCCTCGACCGCGTCGACGCACTGCTCGCGGCGATGCCCTTCGCCGCGCTCGCGGCGCTGGCGTACGGGGAGATGTCGCCTTGAGCGCGGCGGCCGGCGGCGGTCCCGCGCGCGAGCGGCGGCGCGTCTGCCTACTCGGCGCCACCGGCTCGATCGGCGACTCCGCGCTCGACGTCGTCGCGCGCCATCCGGACCGCTTCGAGGTCGTCGCGCTCGCGGCGCACAGCAACGTCGACAAGCTCGCGGACCAGTGCGCGCGGTTCAGGCCGCGTCACGTCGCCCTCCTCGACGTCGCCGCCGCGGCGCGCCTGCGCGAGCGCCTGCGCGCGCTGGACGTGCCGGCCGCCGTGCACGAAGGCCCGGACGGGCTCGCGGCGGTTGCCGCGCTGCCGGAGGCGGACACGGTGCTCGCGGCGATCGTCGGCGCCGCCGGCCTGGGGCCGACGCTCGCCGCCGCGCGCGCCGGCAAGCGCATCCTGCTCGCCAACAAGGAGGCGCTCGTCATCGGCGGCGCGATGTTCATGGACGCCGTCCGCGCCGGCGGCGCGACGCTCCTGCCGATCGACAGCGAGCATAACGCGATCTTCCAGTGCCTGCCCGCGGGCTACGATCGCCGGCCGGACCGCGCGGGCGTGCGCCGCATCCTGCTGACCGCGTCCGGCGGGCCCTTCCGCCGCCGTCCGCTCGCCGAGCTCGCGACGGTGACGCCCGACGAGGCCTGCGCGCATCCGAACTGGTCGATGGGCCGCAAGATCTCCGTCGACTCGGCCACGATGATGAACAAGGGGCTGGAAGTGATCGAGGCCCACTGGCTGTTCGGCGCGCCGCGCGAAGCCATCGAGGTCGTGCTGCACCCGCAGAGCGTCGTGCACTCGCTGGTCGAGTACGTCGACGGCTCGGTGCTCGCGCAGCTCGGCCATCCGGACATGCGCACGCCGATCGCGCAGGCGCTCGCCTATCCCGAGCGCGTCGCGGCGGGCGTCCCGCAGCTCGACCTCGCGGCGCTGGCGGCGCTGTCGTTCGAACCGCCGGACATGGCGCGCTTCCCGTGCCTCGGGCTGGCGTTCGACGCACTGGCGGCGGGCGGGAGCGCGCCCGCGATCCTGAACGCGGCGAACGAGGTCGCTGTCGAAGCCTTCCTCGCCGGCCGCGCACGCTTCACCGACATCGCCGCCGCGTGCGCGGCCGCGCTCGAGCGCGTGAGCGCCGCGCCCGTGAGCACGCTCGAAGGTGCGCTGGAGGCGGACGCGCTGGGGCGTGCCGCCGCGCGCGCCGCCCTGAGGCTCCCGCGGGAGCAGGGCGCCCGCGCGGTGCGGCCGGACCCCACGAAGGCGGATTGACCATGGAAGTCCTGCAGAAGATCCTGTCGTTCCTCGTCGTGCTCGGCGTGCTCGTCGTGTTCCACGAGCTCGGCCACTACCTCGTGGCGCGCTGGTGCAACGTGAAGGTGCTGCGCTTCTCCGTGGGCTTCGGCAGCGTCGTCTGGTCGCGGCGCTACGGTCGCGACGGCACCGAGTTCGCGGTGTCGGCGGTGCCGCTGGGCGGCTACGTCAAGATGGCCGACGAGCGCGACCCGGACATCGCGCCGCAGGACCGCGCGCGCGCCTTCAACCGGGCGAGCGTCTGGCAGCGGATCGCGATCGTCTCCGCGGGGCCGATCGCGAACCTGCTGCTCGCGGTCGTCCTGTACGCGGGCACGTTCATGGCCGGCGTGCCCGGGCAGAAGCCGATCCTCGCCGAGCCGGCCGCGGGGACCGCCGCGGCGGCGGCGGCGGTGCGGGCGGGAGACGAGGTGACGGCCGTGGACGGCACGGCGATCGGCAGCCTCGCCGACCTGCGCTGGCGGCTGCTGCGCGCCTCCGGGCACGAGGAGGTCGCGCTGGCCGTGACCGCCGCCGACGGCGGGTCGGCGACGCGCGTCCTGTCGCTGCGCGGGCTCGACGGCAGCGACTGGGAGGGTCCGTTCATGCAGAAGCTGGGCCTCGCGGTCGACCTCGGCGCGCCGCTGGTCGACGAGGTCGTGCCTGGCAAGCCCGCCGAGCGCGCCGGCCTGCGCCGTGGCGACCGCATCCTGGCCGTCGACGAGCGTGCCGCGCGCTCCCCGTCCGACGTCGCGGCGGCGACGAATGCGAAGCCCGGCGCGCCGATCGTGTTCCGGATCGAGCGCGACGGCGGCGCGTTCGACGTGCCGCTGACCACGGAGGCGACGCAGGCGAACGGCCGCGTGGTCGGCATCGCGGGGCTGCGGCTCAAGGTCGACCCCGCGCTCGCCGAGCGGCTCGGCACCACGGTGCGCTACGGGCCGGTGGATGCCTTCGCGCAGGGCGCGCGCAAGACGTGGGAGCTGTCGGTGTTCACGCTCAGGATGCTGGGACGCATCCTCGTCGGCGAGGCCTCGCTCAAGAACATCAGCGGCCCGATCACGCTCGCGGACTTCGCCGGCCAGTCCGCGCAGGCGGGTGCGCTCGTCTTCGTCGGCTATCTCGCGCTCATCAGCATCAGTCTGGGCGTACTGAACCTGCTGCCCATCCCGTTATTGGACGGCGGTCAATTGCTGTATTATTTTGCCGAGGTCCTGCGCGGGCGGCCGCTCTCGGATCGTGCGTTCGAGGTCGGCCAGCGGATCGGCATGGCCGTCCTCGCCGCGCTGATGGCCCTCGCGCTCTTCAATGATTTCACCCGCCTGTTCTGACCGCGGCCGCAGGGCCGACCGCCTTCGGCGTCCCGCGACCGCGCTCCACCGGCTCGTCGGAACGCTCGCGCGGCTCGCGGCGGCGGCCGCCGCCCTCGTCGCGGCGACGGCGGCCGTGGCGTTCGATCCGTTCGTGGTGAAGGACATCCGCGTCGAGGGCGTGCAGCGCACCGAGGCGGGCACGGTGTTCAGCTACCTGCCGATCAAGGTCGGCGAGCGCATCGACGACGAGCGCGCGTCGCAGGCGGTCAAGGCGCTCTACGCGACCGGCTTCTTCCGCGACGTGCGCCTCGAGCGGCAGGGCGACGTCCTCGTCGTCGCGGTGCAGGAGCGGCCGACGATCAGCTCGATCACGTTCGTCGGCAACAAGGAGTTCGACACCGACACGATCCGCAAGGCGCTGCGCGACATCGGCCTCGCCGAGGCGCGCATCTTCGACCGCAGCGCGCTCGACCGCGCCGAGCAGGAGCTCAAGCGGCAGTACATCACGCGCGGCCTCTACAGCGCGAAGGTGCAGACCACCGTCACCCCGCAGGAGCGCAACCGCGTCTCGGTGAACTTCACGGTGGACGAGGGGCCGGCCACGCGCATCGCCCGCATCAACATCGTCGGCGCGCAGGCCTTCACCGAGTCCCAGCTGCTCTCCGAGATCACGCTGACCACGCCCGGCTGGCTCACCTGGTACACGAAGAACGACCAGTACAGCAAGCAGAAGCTCTCCGCCGACCTCGAGGTGCTGCGCAGCTTCTACCAGGACCGCGGCTACCTCGAGTTCGCGGTCGAGTCCACGCAGGTGTCGATCTCCCCGGACAAGGAGGACATCAGCATCACGATCAACGTCAGCGAGGGGCCGCGCTACACGGTCGGCGAGGTCCGCGTCGCCGGCGAGCTGATGATCCCCGAGGAGCAGGTGCGCTCGCTGATCCGCGTGCGGCCCGGCGAGACGTTCTCCCGCGCGCGCCTGCAGGCGTCGGCGAAGGACATCAGCGACCGGCTCGGCGCCGAGGGCTACGCGTTCGCCAACGTCAACGCCGTGCCGGAGCTCGACCGGACGAAGGCGACGGCGTCGTTCACCTTCTACGTCGATCCGGGCCGCCGCGTCTACGTGCGCAAGGTCAACGTCAGCGGCAACACGAAGACGCGCGACGAGGTGATCCGCCGCGAGGTGCGCCAGATCGAGGGCGCGTGGTACGACGGCCCGCGCATCGAGCGCTCGAAGGTGCGCGTGCGCCGGCTGGGCTACTTCGAGGACGTCAACATCGAGACGCCGCCGGTGCCGGGCTCGCCCGACCAGATCGACATCGAGATCACGGTCACCGAGAAGTCCACCGGGAACCTGCTGGCCGGGGTCGGCTACTCGTCGGCGGACGGCCTGGTGTTCAGCGCGTCGGTGTCGCAGCAGAACGTATTCGGCTCGGGCAACGCGCTGTCGGTCGTCGTCAACACGAGCAAGATCAACCGCCAGTACTCGTTCCTGTTCACCGAGCCCTACTGGACCGTCGACGGCGTGTCCCGCACGATGGAGTTCTACCAGCGCAAGACCGACCCGACGGGGCTCGCGATCTCGCAGTACGCGTCCGACACGATCGGCGCGGCCCTCGGCTTCGGGCTGCCGGTGACGGAGACCGACACGATCCAGGTCGGCCTGCGCGTGGAGCGCAGCGACCTCACGCTCTTCGACGACAGCCCGCAGATCTACTACGACTTCGTCAACGACTTCGGCAACCCGACGTGGAGCCTCGTCGCGAGCAGCGGCTGGGCGCGGGACACGCGCGACGACATCCTGTACCCGACGCGCGGGCGCCTGCAGAGCGCCTACCTCGAGGTCGGCATGCCGCCCGGCGACCTCAAGTACTACAAGGCGCAGTACGTCCACCAGTGGTTCTACCCGGTGTGGGGCAACCTCGTGATGATGCTGCGCGGCGAGCTCGGCTACGGCGACGGCTACGGCGGCAAGCCGCTGCCGTTCTTCCGCGCGTTCTACGCGGGCGGCGTGGGCTCGGTGCGCGGCTACGAGTCGAACTCGCTCGGCCCGCAGGACGTGTTCGGCAACGTGCTCGGCGGCAAGCGCAAGATCGTGGGCAACGTCGAGTTCTTCTATCCGATCCTGAAGGGCGACAACTCGGTGCGCGCGAGCGTGTTCGCCGACGCCGGCCAGATCTATGCGAATGGCACGCAGAGCGAGTTCGAGAGCTTCCGCTACTCGGCCGGCGTGGGGCTCGCGTGGAACTCGCCGGTCGGGCCGCTCAAGTTCAGCTACGGCATCCCGCTGAACGACAAGCCGGGCGACCGGGTGCAGAACTTCCAGTTCCAGGTCGGCAACGTGTTCTGACGCGCCCCGCGGATGCGGCGCGCAGGAGAGAGCGAAGTGAACCGAAGCCTCATGACGATCGCCGCCACGGTTCTCGCCGTCGCCGCGAGCGGCGCGGCGCTCGCCGCGGACTACAAGATCGGATTCGTCAACACCGAGCGCCTGTTCCGCGAGGCGGCGCCGGCGAAGCGCGCGCAGGCCAAGCTCGAGAAGGAGTTCGCGGCCCGCGACCAGGAGCTCGGCAAGCTCGCGCGTCAGGTGCGCGAGCTGCAGGCCGCGCTCGACAAGGACGGCGCGACGATGGCCGAGGGCGAGCGCCGCAACAAGGAGCGCGACCTCGCGAACCTGTCGCGCGACATGCAGCGCGCGCAGCGCGAGTTCCGCGAGGACCTCAACCTGCGGCGCAACGAGGAGCTCGCGAGCGTGCAGGAGCGGGCGAACAAGGTGATCCAGCAGATCGCCGAGGCGGAGAAGTTCGACCTGATCCTGCAGGACCCGGTCGTGTACGCGAGCCAGCGCATCGACATCACCGACAAGGTGATCAAGTCGCTCGCCGACAAGTAGCGGCGCCGCGAGGCCGACCGCGCCGCGACGCATGAGCGATCCCGACCCCGCCGGCGTCCGGCTGGCCGTCCTGGCCGAGCGCACCGGCGCGCGGCTCGAGGGGGACGGCGAGGTCGTCGTGCATCGCGTGGCCACGCTGGAGAACGCGGGCGAGGGCGGCATCGCCTTCCTCGCCAACCCCAAGTACCGCGCGCGCCTGGCGGGGACGCGCGCGTCCGCGCTGATCCTGTGCGCCGCGGACGCGGCCCACACCGGCAAGCCGAAGCTGGTCTCCGAGCAGCCCTACGTCACCTTCGCGAAGGTCGCCGCGATGCTCCATCCGGCGCCCCGCCCGCGCGGTGGCGTGCACCCGAGCGCGGTGCTCGATGCGTCGGCCAGCATCGCGCCGGACGCGTCGATCGGTCCGTTCGCCTCGGTCGGCGCGGGCGCGACCGTCGGGGAGGGGGCCGCGATCGGCGCCGGCTGCGCCATCGGCGAGGGGGCCGCGATCGGGGCCGGCGCCACGCTGCATCCGAACGTCGTCGTCTACGCCGGTTGCGTGATCGGTCCGCGGACCACGGTGCACGCGGGCGCCGTCATCGGCGCCGACGGCTTCGGGATGGCCGAGGAGGGCGGGCGGTGGCTCCGCATCCCGCAGGTCGGGCGCGTGGTCATCGGGGCGGACTGCGAGATCGGCGCGAACACGACGATCGACCGTGGCGCCATCGACGACACGGTCATCGGCGACGACGTGAAGCTGGACAACCAGATCCAGGTCGGCCACAACTGCACCATCGGCCGGCACACGGCGATCGCCGGCTGCGTCGGCATCGCCGGCAGCACGCGCATCGGCGCCAACTGCCGCATCGGCGGCGCCGCGATGATCAGCGGCCACCTCACCATTCCCGACGGGACGGTGATCGGCGGGGCGACCGTCGTCCTCCACGAGCTCGAACGCCCGGGGGCGTACAGCGGCTCGTTCCCCGCGCTTCCGTACCGGGAGTGGCTGAAGGTGGCGGCACGGCTGCGCCGGCTCGACGAGCTGGCGGAGCGCGTGCGCGCGCTGGAGCGCGCGCTCGCCGCCCGGGGCGAGCGATGATCGACGTCGGCGCCGTCGTCGCGAAGATGCCGCACCGCTACCCGATGGTGCTCGTCGACCGCGTGCTCGAGTGCACGCCCGGCCGGTCGATGCGGGCGGTGAAGGGCGTCACGATCAGCGAGCCGTACTTCCAGGGGCACTTCCCCGGCTACCCCGTGATGCCGGGCGTGCTGATCCTCGAGGCGCTGACGCAGCTCTGCGGTGCGCTGGCCGTCGCGAGCGGGCTGGCCGACGCCGACGGCGCGCCGGCCCTCAGCTTCGACGGCGTGGACGGCTGCCGCTTCAAGCGCCAGGTGGTGCCGGGCGACCAGCTCGTGCTGGAGGTGCAGTGGCGCCAGGACCCGGCGGCGGGCGACCGCTTCGACGTGCGCGCGTTCGTCGACGGCCAGCTCGCGGCCGAGGCCGAGCTGCTGGCCTCGCGCACGTCGCGCGCCGCATGACGGCGTCGATCCACCCGACGGCGATCGTCGACCCGTCGGCGCGGATCGACGACGACGTGGCCATCGGCGCCTACTCGATCGTCGGCGCGGACACCGCGATCGGCGCGGGCTCGCGGATCGGGCCGCACGCCGTGATCGGCGCGCGCACGCGGCTCGGCCGGCGCAACCGCGTGTTCCAGTTCTCGTCGATCGGCGAGATCGCGCAGGACCGCAAGTACGGCGGCGAGCCGACGACGACGACGATCGGCGACGACAACGTCTTCCGCGAGTTCGTCACCGTGCACGGCGGCACCGTACAGGACCGCGGCGACACGGCGATCGGCGATGCGAACCTGTTCCTCGCGTACACGCACGTCGCGCACGACTGCGTCGTCGGCAGCCACACGGTGTTCTCGAACAACGCGCAGATCGCCGGGCACGTGCACATCGGCGACTGGGTGGTCATGGGCGCCTACGGCGGCGTGCACCAGTTCTGCCGCATCGGCGCGCACGCGATGGTGGCCGCCGGGTCGATCGTGCTGCAGGACGTCCCGCCGTTCACGACCGTGCAGGGCTTCCCCGCGCAGCCCAAGGGTACGAACGCGGAGGGCCTGAAGCGCCGCGGCTTCACGCCCGCGCAGATGCTCGCGGTGCGGCGCGCCTACAAGACACTCTACCGCGAAGGCCGCTCGCTGGACGAGGCGAAGGCGCTGATCGAGGCCGCCGCGCGCGATGCGCCGGTGCTCGCGCCGCTGGTCGCCTTTCTCGCCGCGCCCGGCCGCGGACTCGTCCGGTAGGGGCCGCGTGGCCGCTCCCGCCGCGTTCCCGGCCGCCCCGCTGGTCGGCATCGTCGCGGGCGAGGCCTCCGGCGACGCGCTCGCCGCCGCGCTGATCGCCGCGGTGCGGGAGCGCCACCCGCGCGTGCGGTTCGCCGGCGTGGCGGGGCCGAGGATGCAGTCCGAGGGCTGCGAGGCGTGGGTACCGATGGACAAGCTGGCCGTACGCGGCTTCGCCGAGGTCGTGGCGCACCTGCCGGAGCTGTTCCGCCTCCGCGGCGCGCTGCGCCGGCGCTTCCTTGCCGAGCGCGTGCCGGTGTTCGTCGGCGTCGACGCGCCGGACTTCAACCTCGGCCTCGAGGCGAAGCTGAAGGCGCGCGGCGTGCGCACGATCCACTTCGTGAGCCCGTCGGTGTGGGCGTGGCGCGGCGAGCGCGTGCGCACCATCGCGCGCGCCGTGGATCGCATGCTCGCGCTGTTCCCGTTCGAGCCACCCATCTACGCGTCCGCCGGCGTCGCCGTCGACTATGTCGGCCACCCGATGGCGGCCGACGCGGCCACACCCGCGATGCGGCGCGAGGTGCGCGAGCGCTTCCGGCTGGGGCCGGCGACGCCGGTGTTCGCGCTGCTGCCGGGCTCGCGGCTGTCGGAGGTCGAGATGCACGCCGAGACCGTGCTGCGCACCGCGGCGCGCGTCCTCGAGGCGCGCGCGGATGCCGTGTTCCTGGTCCCGCTGATCACGCGCGCGACGCGCGACCGCTTCGAGGACGCGCGCCACCGCCTCGGCCTCGGGCGGCTGCCGATCACGCTGCTCTACGGCCACGCCGACGACGCGCTGCGCGCGGCGGACGTGGCGCTGGTCGCGTCCGGCACCGCGACGCTGGAGGCCGCGCTCGCGCGCTGTCCGCACGTGGTCTTCTACAGGGTCTCGCGGTTCACCGCGTGGATCGTGCGGCGCAAGCTGTCGATCCCCTACGTCGGGCTGCCGAACGTGCTCGCCGGCCGCTTCGTCGTGCCCGAGTTCCTGCAGGACGACGCGACACCGGTGAACCTGGCGCAGGCGCTGGTCAACCTGTTCGACGACACCGTCGTGCGGCGGCGGCTGGACGCGCTGTTCGCCGGCTTCGCGCAGGCGTTGCGCGCGGACACGGGAGCGCTGGCCGCGCAGGCCGTCGCGACGGAGCTGCGCGCGGCGGGCGTGGCGCCGTGACCCCGCAGCGCATCGTGCTCGTCGCCGGCGTCGACGAAGCCGGCCGCGGCCCGCTCGCCGGGCCGGTGGTCGCGGCGGCGGTGATCCTCGACCCCGCGCGGCAGGTGCGGGGCCTGCGCGACTCGAAGGTGCTGTCGCCGGAGCGCCGCGAGGAGCTGGCCGTGCGCATCCGCGAGCGCGCGATCGCGTGGGCCACCGGCAGCGCCGACGTCGCCGAGATCGACCGCCTCAACATCCTGCACGCGACGATGCTGGCGATGCGCCGCGCCGTCGAGGCGCTGGGCGTCGTGCCCGAGGAGGCGCTGGTCGACGGCAACCGCTGCCCGGCGCTCGCGTGCCGCACGCGCGCCATCGTCAAGGGCGACCGCGACGTGAAGGCCATCTCGGCGGCCTCGATCCTCGCCAAGACCGCGCGCGACGCGCTGCTGGTGGAGCTCGACCGCGCCTACCCGCAGTACGGGTTCGCGCAGCACAAGGGCTACGGCACCCCGGAGCACCTCGCCGCCCTGCAGCGCCACGGGCCGTGTCCGCTGCACCGGCGCAGCTTCGCGCCGGTGGCGCAGGCGGAGCTGGACCTCTAGCGAAGGGGCGATAGGCGATGGGCGACGGGCGACAGGTCGCCGCGCGATGGCGTCATGCTTTCCGATCGCCCATCGCCCATCGCCTGTCGCCCATCGCCTCCCTACAGGATGCGGTGGAACCAGAGCACCGACAGGCCCGCCGCGAGCAGCGCGAGCAGGGCGCCGGCGAGGGCGAACATGCCGGAGACCTCGGTCTCCTTGCGCTCCAGCACGAGCCGGCTGTTGAGGTTCTGGTAGATCTTCTTGAGATCCACCGCGGTGCCGGCGTAGAAGTACTCGCCCTGCGTGATGTTGGCGATCTGCTTCAGCGTGTCCTCGTCGAGGCGCACGCGCATCGACCATCCCTCGAAGCCGATCACCTCGCCCTGCGGCGTGCCCACGCCGACCGTGAACACGCGCACGCCGCGGTCGGCCGCCATCTTCGCCGCCTCCACCGGGTCGGGACCGGTGGTGCGCTGGCCGTCGGTCAGCAGGATGATCGCCGCGGACTGGTAGGAGCCGGGCGGCACGGGCTTGAACGGCTCCTTCTCGGCAGCCGCCGCCTTGCGCGCGCCGTCGAGCGGCATCGCGCGCTGGTCGCGTCCGTAGGTGAACTGGCTGATGTCGATGCCGGCCTCGGGGAAGATCGCGGCGAGCGACACGATGAGCCCGCTGCCGATCGCGGTGGCGCGCTGCAGCTGGAAGCGGTCGATCGCCGCGATCAGGTCCTCGCGGTTGCGCGTCGGCGGCTGCACGAGCGCGGCCGTCCCGGCGAACGAGACGATGCCGATGCGCGTGGTCATCGGCTGCTCGGCGATGAACGCCTTCGCCGCGTTCTGCGCGGCGACGAGCCGGTTGGGCTCGACGTCCGTGGCGCGCATGCTGCCCGAGACGTCCATCGCGAGG
This sequence comes from Betaproteobacteria bacterium, assembly GCA_016861105.1. Taxonomy (GTDB): domain Bacteria; phylum Pseudomonadota; class Gammaproteobacteria; order Burkholderiales; family Casimicrobiaceae; genus VBCG01. The sequence goes on from BOKS01000008.1 coordinate 60,604, forward strand.
ATCACCGTGTCCTGCTGCGACGGCAGCGTGACGACGGCCGTCGGACGCGCCGCCGCGATCAGCATCGCCGTGATCGCCAGCAGGAACAGCACCGGCGGGACGTGCCGGCGCCAGCCGGCGGCGCGGCCCAGCGCCTCGCGGACCAGCGGGAGGTTGGCGAAGCGCAGCGCGAGGCGCTTGCGCCGCCCGAGCAGCCAGAGATAGAGCAGCGCCGCCAGCGGGACGAGCAGCAGCAGGCCGAGCGCTTCAGGCCACAGGAACTTCACGGTTCTCCTCGAGGTGCCGGGGCAGGCCGCCCCCCGCGTTGAGCTGCGCGCGCCGCTTGCGCAGGTCGGCGAAGCGGAAGACGGTGTCGGCGAGGTCGTCGTCGGTGGCGAGCTCCAGCGCGTCGCACTGCGCGTGCGCGAGCTGGGCGCGCACCTCGCGCTCGCGGCGCGCGGCGGCGGCGGCGAAGCGCCGGCGGAAGCCGCGGTCGTGCGTGTCGACCAGCAGCTGCTCGCCGCTCTCGGCGTCCTGGATCACCACGAGCCCGAGGTCGGGCAGCTCCGTCTCCATCGGGTCGTGGAGCCGCACCGCGATCACCTCGTGGCGGCGGTTGAGGCGCGCCAGCGCCGGGCCCCAGCCCGGGCGGCTCACGAAGTCGGACACCACGAACACCAGCGCGCGGCGGCGCATCATCGCGGCGGCGGATTCGATGAACGCGGTCAGGTCGGTCGGCGCGGAGCGCTCGCGCGCTTCCCGCGCCAGCATCCGGTGCAGCAGCTGCAGCACGTGCAGCCGGCCGGTGCGCGCGGGGATGACGGTGTCGACGGCGTCGCCGTAGAACATCGCGCCCACGCGGTTGCCGCGCCGCGTGAACAGGCGCGCCAGCAGGGCGACGAACTCGGCGGCGACCTGGCGCTTGGCGGCCTCCCCGGACCCGAAGTCGAGCGACGGCGAGAGGTCGAGCAGGAACCAGGCGGTGAGATCGCGCTCCTCGTTGAACGTGCGCACGAACGGCTGCTGCATCCGCGCCGTGACGTTCCAGTCGATGTGGCGCACGTCGTCGTGGTACTGGTACTCGCGCAGGTCGGCGAGGTCGAGCCCGGCGCCGCGGAACAGCGTGCGGTAGTCGCCGTGCAGCAGCCCGTCGAGCCGCCGCATCACCGTCCACTCGAGACGGCGCAGGACGGCTTCAGCCGGCGGCGGCGACGCGGACATGCGTGTCGAGCGGCTTCTCGGGCGCCGGCACCTTCTGCATGATCCGGCGGATCAGCTCGTCGGGGGTCAGCGACTCGGCGAGCGCCTCGTACGACAGCACGAGCCGGTGGCGGAAGACGTCGGGCACGAGGTCGGTCACGTCCTCGGGCAGCGCGTAGTCGCGGCCGCGCAGGAACGCGAGCGCCCGCGCGCCCTCGATCAGGTGGATCGGCGCGCGCGGACTGGCGCCGAAGGTGACGTACTTCGCGAGCTCGGGCAGGCCGTGCCGGTCCGGGAAGCGCGTCACCGCGGCCAGACGCACCGCGTACTGGATGCACGACGGGTCGACGTAGACGGCCCGGCAGGCCTGCTGCAGCTCGGCGAGCTGCTCGGTCGTGGCCACCGGCGCGACCTGGCCCGGCGTGCCCGTCACGCGGTCGACGATGACGAACTCCTCCTCCTCGGTCGGGTAGCCGACGACGACCTTCATCATGAAGCGGTCGACCTGCGCCTCCGGCAGCGGGTAGGTGCCCTCGCTCTCGATCGGGTTCTGCGTCGCCATCACGAGGAACGGCGTCGGCACCTTGTGCGTCTCGCCGGCGATCGTGACCTGGTACTCCTGCATCACCTCGAGCAGGGCGCTCTGGACCTTCGCCGGCGCGCGGTTGATCTCGTCGGCGAGCAGCAGGTTGGCGAAGACGGGCCCCAGCGACGTCGCGAAGTCGCCGGTCTTCTGGTTGAAGATGCGAGTGCCGGTGAGGTCGGCGGGCACGAGGTCGGGCGTGAACTGGATGCGCTTGAACGTGCCGCGGATCGTGCGCGCGAGCGTCTTGACGGTCAGCGTCTTCGCCAGCCCGGGCACGCCCTCGACGAGCAGGTGGCCCTGCGCGAGGATCGCCACGAGCACGCGCTCGAGGAAGTGGTCCTGGCCGACGACGACCTTCTTGACTTCGTAGAGGATGCGCTCGGGCAGCTGGGCGTCGAGGCGGGCACGCAGGGATTCGATCATGGAGGGCGCGGATCAGAACGGCGACAGGCCGACCGCGGACGCGGCGTTCTCGATCGGCACGGCGAAGCCGATGCCGACGAACACGCGCTGCGCGGTCGGATTGAGGATGCCCGTTACGATGCCGACGACCTCGCCGTCCATCGTGACCAGGGGTCCGCCCGAGTTGCCCGGATTGGCGGCGGCGTCGAACTGGATCAGGTTCGTGAGGAGCCGCTTGCCCTCCGGCGAGCGGTATTCGCGGCGCAGGCCGGAGACGACGCCATCGGAGACCGACGGCCCGATGCCGAACGGAAAGCCCACGGCGATGACGCGGTCGCCGGGCAGCAGGTCGGCGGTGGAGCGCATGGTCGCGGCCTGCAGGTCGTCGGGCAGCGTCTTCGCCTGCAGCACCGCGAGGTCGTTCTCCGGCTGCGCGCCGATGACGGTGGCCTCGGACTCGGTGCCGTCGGCGAAGACGACGCCGACCTTCTTCGCGCCGAGCACGACGTGGAGGTTGGTGAGGATGATGCCCTTGTCGACGATCACCACGCCGGTGCCGACGCCGGTCTCGACGTCCTTGTCGTTCTCGTCGGTCGCGAGGTCGCGCACGCGCACGACGGACGGTGCGATCTTCTCGTAGGCCGCGGCCGCCGGCGAGGGCAGCGTCTCGTGGGTGAGCGTGTGCATCACCGCGGCGTCGATGTCGGCCTGCGTCAGCGCGCTCGGCGCGCTGCGCATGGCGTCGTGCACGAGCATCGCCGACAGCGCGAGCGCCGTCCCCAGCACGACGAGCAGCGGCCGCTCGTGGCGCGCGGCGAGCGCCGCGACGCGCGAGCGCCGGCGCGGCGGCGCCGGATCCGCTGCGGCCGCGTCCGGCTGGCCTGCGCCGACGGACGGACGCGCGGCGGGCGCCGCACCGGCGGTCCCGCGCTCCGGCGACGCGGCCGCGAGCGGCTCCGCGGCGGGACGGGAACGGCGGGAGCGGCTGTAGAGGGGCGCGCTTCTCATGGATCGAGCGGAGAGGGCCGGTTCGCGTGACGCCGGCGGCGCGTGCGGCGGGCGCCGCGCGCGGTCGATCCAGAGCCTACGCCAACCCGACTGGGCAGGCAACGTGATCGACGCGAACGGCGGGCGGAAGTTCCGCGCGGCCTCCGCGCGCCCCGGCGGGCGCGCCGCGCGTCGCGCGCGGAATGCCGCCCGTCGCAGCGCCAGGGATCCGCGCGCCTTCAGCCGGCCTGGCCGATGTCGGCGTAGTACTCGTGGGCCGCGGTGTTGACGCGGGAGATGCGCAGCTCGACCGCCTCGTCGTTGTACGTGAGCGCGACGCGCCGGATCGACAGCAGCGGCGCGCCCCGCGCGACGCCCAGCAGCGCCGCCGCCTCGGCGTCGGCGAGGACCGCGCGCAGCCGCTCGCGCGTGCGGATCACCGAGATCCCGAACGAGTCCTGGTACAGGTTGTAGATCGTCGACGGCCGGCCGGCGAACTGCTTCTCGGTGAGGGCGGGGAAGCGCGCGGACGGCAGCGTGAGGTCGTCGACGATGACCGGCGCGCCCGCGAGCGAAAGCAGGTTGCGCACGCGCAGCACCGCGTCGCCGGCGGCGATGCCGAGCGCCTCGGCCTCGGCGCGCCCGGCGCGGGCGCGCTGGAAAGCGAGCAGCCTCACGTCGGGATACTGCTTCGGGCCGTGGACGGGGACGACGTGGAAGAAGTAGAACAGCAGGCGGTCGCGGTCGTGCGTGGCCACGAACGTGCCGCGTCCCTGCTGGCGGATCAGGATGTTCGCCGCGACCAGTTCGTCGATCGCCTTGCGCAGCGTGCCGATCGACACGCCGAAGCGCGCCGCGAGGCGCCGCTCCGCGGGGATGGCCTCGCCGGGCTTCCACTCGCCCTGCGCGAGCGCGTCGCGCATGCGCCGCTCCAGCTCCTTGTAGAGCGGCATCGCGAGCTGCACGCCGGTCAGCGTCGAGGTCTCGGTCATCGGGGCCCGCGCGGCGCGACCGGGCGGTCGGCGCCTCGGGCCGAGTCTAGACGCTCGGTGCCAGTGATGCAAATCATCTAGATGATATAGTTGACTTCGGCCGCCGCGCCGACGTAAGCTTGCGCATGCGGCGGCGGCGCGGGTCCGGCCCGCGCGGTCGCGTCAGCGACCCTTCCGGAGGAGCGAGCCGTTCCATGATCCACTGCGTACTGCACGACCCGGACGACGGCGTCGCCGTCGTGGTCGTCGAGGGCGTGAAGGCCGGCATGACGCTGACCGGCCTGATCCTCGACGAGGACCGCACGATCAGCCTGGCGTGCCGCCAGGACATCCCGATCGGCCACAAGGTCGCGCTGAAGGACATGTCCGTCGGCGACACCGTCTACAAGTACGGCGTCGACATCGGCAAGGTCGTCGCGCCGATCGCGGGCGAGCACGCCCACGTGCACAACATCAAGACCAAGCGCTGGTGACGGACGAAGATCGCGTGCGCGATCTTCGCCCGGCAGGGGTCACCTGCCGATCGCCGGCACGGCCGGACGATCGGCAGCGGCCGCGGCCACGCAACGACGTCCAGAACACGCCGCCAGCCGGCGGCAGCCTCCGTCAGAGGAACCCGTCATGCAACCAAGCTTCCAGGGCTATCGCCGCGAGAACGGCCGCGTCGGCGTGCGCAACCACGTCGTCATCCTGCCGCTGGACGACCTGTCCAACGCCGCCGCCGAGGCCGTCGCCAACAACATCAAGGGCACGATGGCGATGCCCCACCCCTACGGCCGGCTGCAGTTCGGCCCCGACCTCGACCTGCACTTCCGCACGCTGATCGGCACCGGCTCGAACCCCAACGTCGCCGCGGTGGTGGTGATCGGCATCGAGGACCAATGGACCCAGCGCGTGGTCGACGGCATCGCCGCCACCGGCAAGCCGGTGGCCGGCTTCGGCATCGAGCTGCACGGCGACCACGACACGATCATGCGCGCGAGCAAGGCCGCGCGCGAGTTCGTGCAGTGGGCGAGCGAGAAGCGGCGCGAGGAGTGCGCGCTGCCCGAGCTGTGGGTGTCCACCAAGTGCGGCGAGTCCGACACGACCTCGGGCTGCGGCTCGAACCCGACCGTCGGCAACGCATTCGACAAGCTCTACGACGCCGGCGCGACGCTGGTGTTCGGCGAGACCTCCGAGATCACGGGCGGCGAGAAGCTCCTCGAGGCGCGCTGCCGCACGCCGGAGGTCTGGCAGCGGTTCATGTTCATGTTCGACCGCTATCAGGACATGATCAACCGCCACAAGACCAGCGACCTGTCCGAGTCGCAGCCGACCAAGGGCAACATCGCCGGCGGGCTGACGACGATCGAGGAGAAGGCGCTCGGCAACATCCAGAAGATCGGCAAGAAGTGCAGGGTCGACGGCGTGCTCGACAAGGCCGAGGAGCCCACGGGTCCGGGGCTCTGGTTCATGGACTCCTCGTCGGCGGCGGCGGAAATGGTGACGCTGTGCGCCGCCTCGGGCTTCGTGGTGCACTTCTTCCCGACCGGCCAGGGCAACGTGATCGGCAACCCGATCCTGCCGGTCATCAAGATCTGCGCCAACCCGCGCACCGTGCGCACGATGAGCGAGCACGTCGACGTCGACACCTCGGGACTGCTGCAGCGCGAGATCACGATGGACCAGGCCGGGGACAGGCTGATCGACATGATGTTCCGCACGGCGAACGGACGCCTCACGGCGGCCGAGGCGCTCGGTCACCGCGAGTTCGTGCTGACGCGCCTCTACGAGAGCGCCTGACGTCGCCGGCGTCCGCGCCGGCGCGGCGCGGGAGCGTGGCTATAATCGGTCGGGACAGCCGCGGCGCCGCCACCGAGGCGTGGCCGCCGCCCTCGGCGCCGCGGCAGCGAGGAATTCGAATGCGCCGGATCCATGGTGGCGATGCGATGCGACCCGCGGCACGGCGCGGCCGACGCCCGGGTGGACGCGCGAGCGGCGCGGCCGTCCCCGGACGGTGGACAGCGCGCTGCGCGTGATGGCGGCGCTGACCGTGTCCGCGGCGTCCACGTCGGCAGGCGCGCCCGCGTTGCCGGCGCTCTCCGACATCGCGGCGGCGCACGCGCGCGTGGCGCCGCACGTGCACCGCACGCCGGTCATGGCGTCGCGCTCGCTCGACGCGCTGGCGGGCGCCCGGCTGTACTTCAAGTGCGAGAACTTCCAGAAGGTCGGCGCGTTCAAGGCGCGCGGCGCGACCAACGCCGTGTTCTCGCTCTCCGACGACGAGGCGCGGCGCGGCGTGGTGACGCACTCGTCGGGCAACCACGGCGCGGCGCTCGCCTACGCGGCCGCGCGGCGCGGCATCCGCGCCTGGGTCGTCATGCCGGAGACCGCCCCGCGCATCAAGCAGGACAACGTGCGCGGATTCGGCGCGACGATCCGCTTCTGCGCGCCCACGCCGCAGGCGCGCGCCGCCGCGTGCGACGAGGTGCAGCGCGAGACCGGCGCGACGCTGATCCATCCGTACGACGACGCGCGCGTGATCGCCGGGCAGGGGACCGCGGCGCTGGAGCTCCTCGAGGACGTCCCCGACCTCGACGCCATCGTCGCGCCCGTCGGCGGCGGGGGGCTGCTGTCCGGCACCGCGATCGCCGCGAAAGGCGTGCGGCCCGCGGTACGCGTGTACGGCGCCGAGCCGGCCAACGCCGACGACGCGTGGCGCAGCTTCGCCTCGGGGCGCGTCGAGCCGGTGAATCCCGCGACGACGATCGCCGACGGCCTGCGCACGCCGCTGTGCCCGCGGACGCTCGCCGCGCTGCGCGCGAACGTGGATGCGATCGGGCTCGCGAGCGAGGCCGGCGTCGTCGCCGCGATGCGTGCGACCTGGGAGCGGATGAAGATCGTCATCGAGCCCTCGTCCGCCGTGCCGCTCGCAGCCCTCGTCGAGCGCACGCTCGACCTCGCCGGCGCCCGCGTGGGCATCGTGCTGAGCGGCGGCAACGTCGACTGCGACCGCCTGCCGTGGCAGCCGTGATCGCGCAAAGGCCGGGGACAGCGCGCCGGGTGCGGCGATCGCCGGCGGTCGCGCCGCCGCCACGACGATGAAGACGCCCGAGATCCGCTGCCCGGCGTGCCGCTGGAAGCCGGGGGCCGAGGCCCGCTGGGCGTGCCTGCCCGCCTGCGGCACGCTCTGGAACACGTTCGCCACCGGCGGCGTCTGCCCCGGGTGCGGCGTGCGCTGGCACCGCACGCAGTGCCTCGCGTGCGGCGTGGTGTCGCCGCACCGCGACTGGTACCACGATCCGGACGACCAGCGCACCGCCGGCACGCGCCACGAGCGCGAGGCCGCGGGGTCCTGACGGCCAGGAGCACCGCCATGCACTTGCCCACCACGCCGTACCCGCGATTCCACCTCGCCTTCCCGGTGACCGACCTCGACGAGGCGCGCCGCTTCTATGGCGGCTTCCTCGGCTGCGGCGAGGGGCGCAGTGCCGCGGACTGGGTCGACTTCGACTTCTTCGGCCACCAGATCGTCGCGCACAAGGTCGACCGCGCGCAGATGACCGATGCGACGAGCCTCGTCGACGGGCAGGACGTGCCCGTGCGCCACTTCGGCGTGGTCCTCGACCTGCCGGCGTGGCACGCGCTCGCCGAGCGCTTCCGCGCCGCGGGGGTGCGCTTCGTCATCGCGCCCTACGTCCGCTTCCAGGGCCAGCCCGGCGAGCAGGCGACGATGTTCTTCCTCGACCCGTCGGGCAACGCGCTCGAGTTCAAGGCCTTCCGCGACATGGACCGGCTCTTCGTGACCTGATGCGATGCGCATCCTGATCTCCGAATTCATGGACGAGGCGGCGGTCGCCGCGCTGGCGCGGCACCACGACACCGAGTACGACCGCGACCTCGTCGACCGGCGCGACGAGCTCAGGGCGAGGCTCGCGGGCGCCGACGCGCTGATCGTGCGCAACCGCACGCGCGTCGACGCCGACCTGCTGGGTGGGGCCGCGCGCCTGCGCGTGGTCGGGCGGCTCGGCGTGGGGCTCGACAACATCGACGTGCCGCTGTGCGAGTCGCGCGGCATCGCGGTCATTCCCGCGACCGGCGCGAACGCGCTCGCCGTGGCGGAGTACGTGATCGCCACGGCCATGGTGCTGCTGCGCGGAGCGTACCTGTCGACGCCGGAGGTGGCGGCGGGACGCTGGCCGCGCGCGGCGCTGTCGGCGGGACGCGAGATCGCCGGCAAGACCCTCGGCGTCGTGGGCTTCGGCGGCATCGGGCGGCTGACCGCGAAGCTCGGCCGCGCGCTCGGCATGCGCGCGACCGGCTTCGATGCGCTGCTTCCGGCCTCGCACCCGTGCTGGCGCGACGAGGGCGTCGAGGCCCGCACGCTGGACGCGCTGCTCGCGGAGGCGGACGTCGTCACGCTGCACGTTCCGCTGCTGCCGGCGACGCGCAACCTGATCGACGCGGCGCGGCTGGGCACGATGCGCCGGGGCGCGATCCTGGTCAACACCGCGCGCGGCGGCGTCGTCGACGAGGCGGCCGTCGCCGCGGCGCTGCGCAGCGGGCGCCTCGGCGGCGCGGCGCTCGACGTCTTCGAGCAGGAGCCGCTGCCCGCCGGTTCGCCGCTGGCCGGCTGCCCCCGCCTGATCCTGACCCCGCACGTCGCCGGCGTCACCGCCGAGTCGAACGAGCGCGTCTCCGCCCTGATCGCCGAGCGCGTGCTGGAAGCGCTCGCCGCGCGTCGCTGAGGAACGTCCGACGATGCCGCGCATCGCCCTCGCCGACCTCGAACGCCTCGCCGAACGCGCGTTGCGCCGGGCCGGTGCGTCCGCGTCGATGGCGCGGGCGACCGCGCGCGCGCTGGTCGCCGCCGACGCGTGCGGCCTCGCGTCGCACGGCGTCGCGCGCGTGCCCCAGTACGCGACGCACCTCGCCAACGGACGCGCCGACGGTGCCGCCGAACCGGCCGTCGTCCGCTCGCACGGCGCGGTGGCGCTGGTCGACGCGCGCTGCGGCCTCGCGTTCCCGGCGTGCGCGCTGGCGGTGGACACGGCGATCGCCAAGGCGCGCGACCTCGGCTGCGCGTTCGTCGGCGTCACCAACAGCCACCACTTCGGCGTCGCGGCGCTGCACCTCGCGCCGGTCGCCGCCGCGGAGATGGTCGGCATCGCGATGGGCAATTCCCCGGCCGCGATGCCGGCGGCCGGCGGGCGCACGCCGATCTTCGGGACGAACCCGGTCGCGGCCGTGTTCCCGCGGCGGGGCGCGGCGCCGCTCACGATCGACCTGTCGCTGTCCGAGGTCGCGCGCGGCAAGCTGATGGTGGCGGCCAAGGAGGGGAAACCCATTCCGCCCGGCTGGGCGCTCGACCGCGACGGGCGGCCGACGACCGACGCCCGGGCGGGGCTCGAGGGCTCGATGCTGCCGATGGGGGGCGCGAAGGGCGCGGTGCTCGCGCTCGTCGTCGAGCTCCTGGTCACGGCGCTGACCGGGGCGGCCATCGGCAGCGAAGCGAGCTCGTTCTTCGTCGACGAAGGCAATCGCCCGCGCATCGGGCAGGCGTTCCTCGTCGTCGACCCGGCCGCGCTGGCCGGTCGCGACGTCTACGTCGAGCGCGTCGAGACGCTGGTCGCCGCGATGCTCGCGGACGAAGGCGTCCGGCTGCCCGGCGCGCGGCGGGACGCGCTCGCGCAGGCGGCGGCGCGCGACGGCGTCGAGATCCCGCAGCCGCTCGCCGACCAACTCGACAGGCTGGCGGGCTGAGCGACGCGCGCCCGTTCGCCGCAGCGCGGGGGACCGACGGGGCTAGCGCGGCCGGATCGCGAACTCGGCGGCGCAGCCGCGGTCGACCCAGACGCCGTCGTTCTGGTAGCCCCACGTCTGCCCGAACACGCAGGCCGACTGCGAGCGCTGCGTGACCAGCTCGGCGCTGCGCAGGCGGCCGGTCGGGCAGAACGTGTAGGCGTAGTCGCGGCTCTCGCAGTACAGCAGCCCCTGTTGCGGGGGCGGCGGCGCGAGTGCGGGCGCGGCCGTGCGGATGCGGAAGTCGGCCTCGCAACCGCCGGAGACCCAGATGCCGTTGGCGCGCCAGCCCCACGTGCGGCCCTCGATGCACGAGCTGCGCGACCGCTGCTCCGCGAGCTCGGCCTGCACGATCGTGACGGGGGCCAGGCAGAACGCGTACTGGAAGTCGCGGCTCTCGCAGGTGAGCAGGTCGTCGCCTGCCGGGCGCGCGTCGGGCCGTGTCGCGAGCAGGCTCACGTCGAAGACGCCGTCGCAACCGCCGTCGACCCAGATGCCGCGCCGATCCCAGCCCCAGGTGCGCCCCTCGATGCACGCGCTTCGCGAGCGCTGCTCGACCAGCCGGGCGGCCTCGACGTCTCCCGCGACCGCGCAGAACCGGTAGCGGTACTCGCGGCTCTCGCACGCGACGCGCTGGGCGTGCACCCCCTCCGCCGCGACGCACAGCGCCGCGGCGGCCAGCCAGCCAGCGGCGGACCGCGGCGCGGCCGGCCGCGAGGCTCGCATCAGCGCGCTCGCACGCGGAAGACCGCCTCGCAGCCGTTGTCGACCCAGATGCCGTCGTTGCGCCAGCCCCACGAGCGTCCCTGGACGCACGGGGCCTGCGACCGCTGCTCGACGAGCTGCGCGCTGCGGATCGGGCCGGTCGCGCAGAAGTTGTAGCGGTACTCGTGGCTCTCGCAGACGGTGAGGCCGGGGCCCGGCGCCGGCGGTCCCGGCCGGTAGTCCGTGCGGATGCGGAACTCGGCCTCGCAGCCCTCGCTCACCCAGATGCCGCTGCCGCGCCAGCCCCAGTTGCGGCCCAGCACGCACGGCTGGCGCGAGATTTGACGCACCAGCGAGGCGCTGAGCACCCGGGCGTCGATCCCGCAGAACTCGTACTGGTAGTTGCGGCTCTCGCAGCGCACGACGTCGCTGCCCGGGCGCTGCGGCGCCGGACGGTAGTCGCCCACGTCGAAGACGCCGCCGCAGCCGCGCGTCACCCACACCCCGCGACGATCCCAGCCCCACGTGCTCCCTTCCACGCAGCGCGCGCCGGAGGTCTGCTGCACGAGGCGCGCGCCGGTGATTCCCACCCCCGTCGAGCAGAACTGGTACTGGTGGTTGCGGCTCTCGCACTGGATGCGCGTCTGCGCTTCGGCGGGGGGCGCGGCCGGTGCCAGGAGCAGGCCGGTGGCGATGGCGAGCGCGGCGGGCAGGCGGCGTTGCATGGTCGAAGCTCCGGTGGGGTCGTTCGCGGGAGGGAATGAACTGGCCGATCCTAGCCGCCGGCAATCCCGCTGCCAAGGCAGCGCGCGCCGCGTCGAAGCGTCGCAGCCGCTCCGACATGGCGGAAATGCGACAGGCGCCGGCCGCGGCGCGCGGCTCAGCGGACGTCGGCAGAGGCGATCGCGTCGCGCAGCGGACCGAAGACGCCGGTCGCCGCGGCGATCACCTCGTTGCTGCGCATGTAGTCCTGCCCGCCCGCGAAGTCGCCCACGCGTCCGCCGGCCTCGGTGACCAGCAACGCGCCGGCCGCCACGTCCCACGCATTGAGGCTCAGCACGAAGAAGCCGTCGAGCCGGCCGGCGGCGACGCCGGCCATGTCGAGCGCGCAGGCGCCGGCGCGCCGCAGCGTGCAGCGCGACGCGAGCGCGTTGAAGATCGGCAGGTAGCGCGGCAGCCGCGGGCTGCGGCGCGTCGGCAGCACGGTGCCGACCAGGGACTCGCCGAGCCGCGTGCACGCCGAGGTCCGCAACGGCGCGCCGTTGAGCTGCGCCCCCTTGCCGCGGATCGCCGTGAAGAGCTCGTCGCGCACCGGGTCGAGCACGACGGCGTGCGTCAGCACGTTGTCCTGCGCGAGCGCGATCGACACGGCGTAGTAGGGAAAGCCGTGCACGAAGTTCATCGACCCGTCGAGCGGATCGACGATCCACTTGCACGCCGCGTTGGACTTCGCCGGTGCCTCGCCGGACTCCTCGCCGAGCACGGCGTGATCGGGGAACGCGGCGCCGATCGTGGCGACGATCGCCTGCTCGGCCTCGCGGTCGGCGGAGGAGACGATGTCGCCGTGCTCCTTGCTGAACGTGGGCAGCCGCCGCAGGTCACGCGAGGCGTCGTTGATGACCGCGGCCGCACGCCGCGCCGCGCGCACGGCCACGGCGAGCGCGGGGTCGGACGTCGCCGTCACTTGCGTCCCCCGGACAGCGCTTCCTGCTCCATGAGCAGGTAGGTGCCGTAGGCGTTGATGCGGTTCGCCTGCTCGAAGGCCGGCAGGTCCCTGAAGCGCCCCCAGTCCACCCTGGCGTACGCCTCGTCGAAGCTCTCCAGCTCGGCGACGGCCTTGCCCATCGCCTCGCGCAGCAACGCGAGGTAGTCGCGCGTGAGCACGAGGTCGCGCTCGACGTCGCGCGACACCGGGCCGTGGCCCGGCACGACGACGGCCGGCTTCGCCGCGATCATCTTGTCCATGGCGCGCAGCCAGCCCTTGCTGTCCGCGTTGCCGACGAAGGGCACGCGCCCGGCGAACAGGAGGTCGCCGGCGAACAGCAGCCGGTCCTCGACGACGAAGAGCATCACGTCCTCGGGCGAGTGCGCCCCCTCGGCGTGGATGATGCGGAACGTGAGGCCGCCGAGGCGGAAGTCGGTGTCGCCGTCGATCCACAGGTCGGGCCGCAGCACCGCCGTGCTCGCGTCGACCCACGGGAACAGGTCGCGGCGGCGCTGGGCGAGCCGCTCGCCGGCCTGGCCCGACGTGAAGTACTGCTCGCCCTTGCGGTGCGCCCAGATCTCGGCACCGGCGCGCTTGAGCGGCTGCAGGCCGTAGACGTGGTCGGCGTGGTAGTGGGACACCACCACGCGGCGGATCGGCTGCGGCGTGACCTTGCGGATGGCCGCGACCATCGCCTCGCCGAGCGCGGGCGTGCCCAGCGCGTCGAACACGACGACGCCTTCGCGCGTGACCACGAAGCCGGCATTCGACATGAACCCCCGGTTGGCCGCGCTCGCCATGCCGGCCTCGCCCTGGAAGAACCAGCCGTGCTCGCTCACCCGCACCGGCGCGAGCGTGATCGCGGGCTCCTTCGGCGCAGGCTGCGACAGTGCGGGGGGCGCCGCCGCGATGCCGGCGAGGACGGCAGCGAGGAGGGCGCAGGCGGTGGCGCGAATCGACATGGACACGGGGAAGGGTGCCTGGCGTGGCGGGCGATGCGGCCCCGGGATTCTAATCCGCTACCGCGGGCCCGCGCGCGGGGGCGGTGCGTCCGCGTGGTCGAGCCCGGTGGTGTAGCGCGCGACGAACCGCCGGTCGATGCGGTCCTTCCAGCGCCACACCCAGGCGCCCTCGGCGGCGAACGGTCCCCACGAGAGGATCGCGTCGCGCCCGCCGGTGCTGACGAGCGCGAGCGCGCGCGGCTGCGGCCGCCAGGCGACGAGCGGCCCGCCGCACAGCTGCCGCAGCAGGTTCGTCGCGAGCGGCGGACCGTGGCGCACCGCGTAGAGTCCCGACTTCGCGTGCGGCGTCGCGCCGACCGTCGCGCAATCCCCGGACGCGAACACGAACGGATGCGTGACCGAGCGCAGGTGGTTGTCGACGCACGCGAAGCCGCGCGCGTCGGTTCCGAGCCCGGACGCGGCGATCCACGGGGCGGCCGAGGCGGACGTCGCCCAGACGACGGCGTCGGCCGCGATGCGCCCCCCGCCGGTCACGACGACCGCGCCGGGCTCGACGGCCACGGCGGCGCTGCCGAAATGCACGACCACGCCCGCCTCGGCGAGGCGCCGCCGGACCCGGCGGCGCACGGCGGGCGCGTGCTGCGGCAGCAGGTGCGGCTGGTCGGTGACCAGGGCGAAGCGCGGCGCGTCGACGCCCGGCGCCGCGCGCAACCGGTGGTGCATCGCCAGCAGGATCTCCACGCCGCCGGCGCCGCCGCCGACCACCGCGACCGCGCGCACCGCACCGTCGCGTGCCGCGTCGCGCAGGCGCCCCCACGCCGCGAGGAACGCCGGCACCGGCTTGACCGGCAGCGCGTGCTCGCGCGCGCCGGGCGTCCCGGCGTCGGGCGTGGAGCCGACGTCGAGCGCGAGCACGTCGAACGCCACCGTGCGCCCGGACGCGAGCGCCGCGTTGCGCGCCTGCAAATCGAGCGCCGCGACGCGGTCGCGGACGAGCTGCGCGCGTGCCGCGCGCGCGAGCGGCGCGAGCGGAATCGCCGCCTCGTTTTCGCGGTAGTGCCCGGCGACGACGCCGGGCAGCATGCCGGAGTACGCCGCGGCGGCCTCCGGCGTGACCAGCGTCACCTCGAGGCCGTGCGCCGGCGCGCGTGCGAAGCGGCGCAGGACCTCCACGTGGGCGTGGCCGCCGCCGACGAGCAGCAGGCGCTTCGCAGGTGTCAAGGGGAGCGTGGGGACGGGCGCGGTCGGGAGCGGAACGCGCGCCGTCGCACGCAGCGCGCGGCGGCGCGCAGGGTGCGATGCCGCGGCAAACCGCATGCTACCCGATCGCTGCGGCCGCGCGCTGTCTCGTTGTCGCGGGCCGGGGCGCGCAGTATGCTTGCCCCCTTCGCCGCGCACGAGGACACCCGCCACGGGGACCGCGCGGCGCCACCGGAAGGAGGAGCGAAGTGTCCGTCACCATTGCGATGAGCGTGAACGGCCGGCCGGTCGAGGCGACCGTCGATGCCCGCACGCTGCTGGTGGAGTTCCTGCGCAACGACCTCGCGCTGACCGGCACGCACGTCGGCTGCGACACGGGCCAGTGCGGCGCGTGCACGGTGCTGCTCGACGGCAAGGCCGTGAAGTCGTGCACGATCCTCGCCGCGCAGGCGGCAGGCGCCAAGGTCACCACGATCGAGGGGCTGGCGCGCGACGGCACGCTGCACCCGATGCAGGCCGCCTTCCGCGACTGCCACGGCTTGCAGTGCGGCTTCTGCACGCCGGGCATGGTGATGAGCGCGCTGGATCTGGTGGCGCGCCATCCCGCGCCGGACGAGCGGACGGTGCGGGAGGGCCTCGACGGCAACCTGTGCCGCTGCACCGGCTACCACAACATCGTCAAGGCCGTGCAGCAGGGGGCCGCGGCGATGCGCCAGGGAGGCTGACGATGGGCGCCAACGAGACCAACGTCATCGGGCGCGCGGTCCGCCGCAAGGAGGACGCGCGCTTCCTCACCGGCACCGGGCAGTTCACCGACGACGTCAACCCGCCGCGCCACACGCACGCGTACTTCCTGCGCTCGCCGCACGCGCACGCGCGCATCGTCGCGATCGACGCGTCGCGCGCGAAGGCCGCGCCCGGCGTCGTGGCGGTCTTCACCGGGGCCGACCTCGAGGGCGTGAACGGCCTGCCCTGCGGGTGGCTGATCACCGGCACCGACGGCAAGCCGATGAACGAGCCGCCGCACCCGGTGCTCGCGAAGGGCAAGGTGCGCCACGTGGGCGACCCCGTGGCGCTGGTCGTCGCCGAGTCGCCGCACCAGGCGAAGGACGCCGCGGAGCTCGTCGACGTCGACTACGAGATCCTGCCGGCCGTCGTGAGCTGCGTCGAGGCGCTGAAGCCCGGCGCGCCGCAGGTCCACGACGAGGCGCCCGGCAACAGGTGCTACACGTGGTCGCTGGGCGACAAGGCGGCCGTCGACGCGGCGTTCGCAAAGGCGGCGCACGTCAGCAAGCTCGACATCGTCAACAACCGGCTGATTCCCAATGCGATCGAGCCGCGCGCGGCGGTGGCCTCGTACAACGCCGCGGAGGACGCCTACACGCTCTACGTCGCGAACCAGAACCCGCACGTCGAGCGGCTGCTGATGACCGCGTTCGTCCTCGGCCTGCCCGAGCACAAGGTGCGCGTGATCGCGCCCGACGTCGGCGGCGGCTTCGGCTCGAAGATCTACCTGTACGCGGAGGAGACGGCGATGGTGTGGGCGGCGCGTCGCGTCGGCCGCCCGATCAAGTGGGCCGCGGAGCGCAGCGAGTCCTTCGTGTCCGACGCGCACGGGCGCGACCACGTCACGCACGCCGAACTCGCGATGGACGCGGAGGGCCGCTTCCTCGCGATGCGCGTCCACACGACCGCGAACATGGGCGCGTACCTGTCGACGTTCGCCTCGTGCATCCCGACGATCCTCTACGCGACGCTGCTCGCCGGGCAGTACACCACGCCCGCGATCCACTGCGAGGTGACGGCCGCGTTCACCAACACCGTGCCCGTCGACGCCTACCGCGGCGCCGGCCGGCCCGAGGCGACGTTCGTCGTCGAGCGGCTCGTGCACCAGGCGGGCGTCGACATGAAGCTGTCGCAGGACGAGATCCGCCGCCGCAACTTCATCCGCACGTTCCCCTACCAGACGCCGGTCGCGCTGACCTACGACACCGGCGGCTACGATGCCTGCCTCGACGAGGCGATGCGCCTCGCCGACGTCGCCGGCTTCGCCGCGCGCAAGGCCGAGGCCGCGAAGCGCGGCAGGCTGCGCGGGCTGGGCTACGCGTCGTACATCGAGGCGTGCGGCCTCGCGCCGTCGAACATCGCCGGCGCGCTCGGCGCGCGGGCGGGCCTGTTCGAGGCCGGCGAGGTGCGCGTGCACCCGACGGGCAGCGTGACGGTGTTCACCGGGTCGCACAGCCACGGCCAGGGCCACGAGACGACGTTCGCCCAGGTGGTCGCGTCGCGCCTCGGCATCCCGGTGGAGAACGTCGACGTCGTGCACGGCGACACCGGCCGCGTGCCCTTCGGCATGGGAACCTACGGCTCGCGCTCGCTCGCCGTCGGCGGCACGGCGATCGTCAAGGCGCTCGACAAGATCGTCGCCAAGGGCAGGAAGATCGCGGCGCACCTGCTCGAGGCGGCCGAGACCGACATCGAGTTCGCCGACGGCAAGTTCACCGTCGCCGGCACCGACCGCAGCAAGACGTTCGGCGAGGTCGCGCTCACCGCCTACGTGCCGCACAACTACCCGCTGGACAAGCTCGAGCCGGGGCTCAACGAGACCGCGTTCTACGACCCGACGAACTTCACGTTCCCCGCGGGCACGCACATCTGCGAGGTCGAGATCGACCCGGAGACCGGCGTGGTCGAGGTCGTGTCGTTCGCGGCCTGCGACGACTTCGGCAACATCATCAACCCGATGATCGTCGAGGGGCAGGTGCACGGCGGCCTCGCCCAGGGCATCGGCCAGGCGCTGCTCGAGAGCTGCGTGTACGACGCGGAGAGCGGCCAGCTGCTGTCGGGCAGCTTCATGGACTACGCGCTGCCGCGGGCCGACGACGTGCCGTCGTTCAAGGTCGGCACGAAGGTGACGCCGTGCACGCACAATCCGCTCGGTGCGAAAGGCTGCGGCGAGGCCGGCGCGATCGGCGCGCCCGCGGCGATGATGAACGCGGTCCACGACGCGCTCGCCGCGGTGGGCGTGAAGTCGCTCGACATGCCCGCGTCCCCGCACCGGGTGTGGAAGGCGATCCGGGCGGCACGCGCGTAAACGGAGACCACCATGTACGCATTCGAACTGCACAAGGCGGCGAGCGTCGCCGACGCCGCCGCCAGGCTGGCCCAGACCGGCGGGCGGCCGCTCGCCGGCGGCCAGAGCCTCGTAGGCGCGATGAAGCTGCGCCTCGCGCAGCCGGGCACGCTGGTCGACCTGTCGGGCATCGCGGAGCTGCGCGGCATCCGCAAGGAGGGCACCGCGCTGGTGATCGGCGCGACGATGCGCCACGCCGAGATCGCCGACGCGGCGGACGTGAAGGCCACGATTCCCGCGCTCGCCGATCTCGCCGGCGGCATCGGCGACCGCCAGGTGCGCAACATGGGCACGATCGGCGGATCGATCGCCAACAGCGACCCGGCCGCGTGCTGGCCGGCGGCGGTGCTCGGCCTGGGCGCGACGGTCGTGACCAACAAGGGCCGGCACGCCGCCGACGGCTTCTTCAAGGGAATGTACGAGACCGCGCTGGGCAGCGACGAGATCATCACCGCCATCGGCTTCCCCGTGCCGCGCAAGGCCGCCTACGTCAAGTTCCGCAATCCGGCGTCGCGCTTCGCGCTCGTCGGCGTGTTCGTGGCGCAGGCGGGCGACGGGGCGGTGCGCGTTGCCGTCACCGGGGCGGCGCCGGCGGTGTTCCGCTGCGCGCCGCTCGAGGCCGCGCTCGCGAAGGCGTTCACCGCCGACGCCGCGAAGGCCGTGAAAATCGACGCGCAGGGGCTGGGCGGGGACCTGCACGCCTCGCCGGAGTATCGCGCGCACCTGATCGGCGTGCTGGCCGCACGCGCGGTCGCGTCCCTGCACTGACGCGTCGCGTGGACGGGCGCACGTTCCCGCGCCGCGACCGCGGGCCGGCCGTGGTGCGCGCCGCGAAGGCGGGAGGGGCATGACCGCGGCGCGTCCCGGTGCGGCACCCGCAGCGGCGCTGCCGGCGAGCGTCGACGCGACGCTCGACCTGCTCGCGGCGCAGGACTACGTCGCCGACCGGCGGCTCGCGACCGCGGTGTTCCTCGCGCTGAAGCTGCGCCGCCCGCTGTTCCTCGAGGGCGAGGCCGGCGTCGGCAAGACGGAGGTCGCGAAGGTGCTCGCGCAGGCGCTGGGGCGGCGCCTGCTGCGCCTGCAGTGCTACGAGGGACTCGACGTCGCGGCGGCCGTCTACGAGTGGAACTATCCCCGGCAGATGGTCGAGATCCGGCTCGCGGAAGCCGCGGGCGGCGTCGAGCGCGCGGAACTGGCGCACGACATCTTCACCACGCGCTTCCTGCTGCGCCGCCCGCTGCTCGAGGCCTTGGCGCCGCACGACGCCGAGGCCCCGGTGCTGCTGATCGACGAGCTCGACCGCACGGACGAGCCGTTCGAGGCCTACCTTCTCGAGGTGCTCTCGGACTACCAGGTGACGATCCCCGAGCTGGGGACGATCCGGGCCGCCGCCCCGCCGATCGTCGTCGTCACGTCCAACCGCACGCGCGAGATCCACGACGCGATCAAGCGGCGCTGCCTGTACCACTGGGTCGACTATCCGGACGCGCGCACCGAGCTCGCGATCCTGCGCCGCAAGCGCCCGCAGGCGGCGGAGTCGCTCGCGCGCGAGATCGTCGCCTTCACGCAGCGGCTGCGCGCGATGGACCTCTTCAAGGCGCCGGGCATCGCTGAGACGCTGGACTGGGCCGAGGCGCTCGTCGCGCTCGATCGCGTCGCGCTCGATCCGCAGACCGTGGCCGACACCGTCGGCGTGCTGCTCAAGTACCAGGACGACGTCGGCGCGATCTCGCCGGACGTCGCGGCGCGCCTCGTCGCCGAGGTGCAGGCGGAGGGCGTGCGGCTGTGAGCCGCCCGCGCGGCGCGCGCCGCGCGGTTGTGGTGAACGCGCTGTACGCGTTGCGGGCGGCGCGGTGGATTTTCCTGCAGCGTTGGCGTACGCTTTCGCCGTTTCGCCTGCCGCCGCGCGACCCCGCACGCCATGTCCACCCGCCGATGCCTCGCGATGCTCGCCGCCTGGCTCGCGCTGGCCGGGCCGCAGGCGATCGCGCAGGGCTTCAGCTTCTCGCAGCCGCCCAGCGAAGCCGGGCAGCGCGAGCGCGAAGCGCGCGAGCAACGGATCGCGGAGGCGCTCTCGACGCCGTGCCGCGCCGAGCTCAGGAACAAGAAGATCATGGTCGTCATCGGCGAGCGGCGCTCGGACGGGTACGTCGAGGCGGAGCAGACGAACTACGGCCCGCACTACCACGCGATCAACGACCGGCTGCGCTCGCTCGGGCTGCGCACCTTCACGCCGGAGGAGATCCGGCGCCAGATCGCGCAGGCGGAGATCGACGCGCAGTTCCGCAACGACCCGGACGCCGCGCTGTCGGCGAGCAGGCGGCTCGGTGCCAGCTTCGTGCTGCGCGGGCTGATCTCGTCGCAGGCGGTGCCCAATCCATTCATGCGCGTCAACCAGGTGTCGGTCACGATGGGCTTCACGCTGACCGGCAGCAACGGGAAGCCCGTCTCGACCGCGGACGCGCAGTCCGCGTCCTACGCCGGCAGCGACGTCGCGGGCATGGCGCTCGCGCTGGTGAACGAGCAGGCGGACGAGGTCGTCGCGAAGCTGTACGCGGACTACTGCCGCAATGCCGGGCTCGGCCCCGGCCGCCGCTCGCCGCAATGAAGCTGCAGCGAGCCACACGCCGGGCGGCGCGACGTGCCGCCGGCGACACCACGGAGACTCCGATGATCCGACAAGACCGCCTTCCGCTCCGCGCCGCGCTGGGCGCCGCGGCGTTCGCGCTGTGCGCGCCGCTGCTGGCGCAGCCGCAGTTCGGCAACCCGTCCCCCACGGCGGGTCGCGACACCTCGCAGCGCGCCAACCAGGCGGCCGACCAGGCGGTCTACAGGCCGGTCGAGTACGTGAACGCGCGCACGAAGGGTCCCGCGCTGGTCGTCATCCCCGGCGAGATCAAGAGCAACAACGCGACGTTCCTGCAGAAGTTCACGGCGAACAACATCGCCGACTTCGGCGAGATCGAGCTGTCGAACGCCAACTTCCAGGTGCTGGAGCGGAGCAACCTCGGGCCGCTCATGCGCGAGTTCGAGCTCGCCTACAACCTCGGCGATCCGCAGCAGGCGCGCAAGTTCCTCGGCATGGGCAAGCTCAAGTCGACGAAGTACGTGGTCAAGTTCGACATCCTGAAGACCGAGCAGATCGCCTCCGCGCAGGAGGGCTTCGACGGGCGCACGCTGGGGCAGATGGCGGGCCTGCTGGGCGCGTTCAGCGGGTCGTGGGGCGGCGCGCGCGCCGGCGCGGTGGGCGGCACGGCGCTGGGCTCGGTGCGCACGAACGAGGCGACCAGCGTGTGGATCATCGGCATGCGCTACAAGATCATCGACGCCGAGACCACCGAGCAGGTCGCGACCGGCTACACCGAGGAGAAGATGGAGATCGGCGCGACCTCGCAGGCGGCACTCGGCGTGTCGCAGTCGCAGCAGGGCGGCGTCGGCCTCGACACGATGGTGCAGCGGCTGGTGCAGAAGTCGGTGTGGGAGATCGACAGCAAGTACAAGTGACCATGCGCGCAGCGCATGGTCATCCCCGCGGACGCGGGGATCCAGCGTCTCTTGCCCTGCCGCGCGCAGCGCATGGTCATCCCCGCGGACGCGGGGATCCAGCGTCTCTTGCCCTGCCGCGCGCAGCGCATGGTCGTCCCCGTCCCAGCGAAGGCGGCGACGGCGGGCGCCAGCCGCCGACACCGCCCCCGGCGGCGTGCGCCCGAACCAGGAGATGAGCGACGTGCCGCCCATCGAGAAGCTCGGCAAGTACGAAATCCGCCGCGAGATCGGGCGCGGCGCGATGGGCGTGGTCTACGAGGGCTTCGACCCGATGATCAAGCGCGTCGTCGCCATCAAGACGATCCGCGCCGACCAGCTCGCGCGCGAGGAGGCGGCCGACATCCTCGCCCGGTTCCGGCGCGAGGCGCAGGCCGCAGGAAGGCTCAACCACCCCAACGTCGTCGCGATCTACGACTTCGACGAGGACGAGGGTACGTCGTTCATCGCGATGGAGCACGTCGCCGGCCGGGACCTGCGCGACTACTTCGCCGCGAACGAGCGCTTCGCCGCGGCCGACGCCTGCCGCATCGTCGAGCAGATCCTCGCCGCGCTGGAATACTCGCACGCGCGCGGCGTCGTGCACCGCGACATCAAGCCCGCGAACGTCTTCGTGCTGCCGGACCGGACGGTGAAGGTCGCCGACTTCGGCATCGCGCACATCGAATCGTCGAGCCTCACGCAGGCCGGGACCGTGATGGGCACCCCGGGCTACATGTCGCCGGAGCAGATTCTCGGGCTGCCCGTCGACGGCCGCTCGGACCTCTTCTCCGTCGGCGTCATCCTCTACCAGTTCCTCACCGGCGAGCAGCCGTTCGCGGGCACGGCGACGACCACGGCGCAGAAGGTGCTGAAGCAGGACCCCTTGCCGCCGTCCACGCTCAACGTGCAGCTTCCCGACGCGATCGACGCG
Organism: Betaproteobacteria bacterium; assembly: GCA_016861105.1. Classification (GTDB taxonomy): domain Bacteria; phylum Pseudomonadota; class Gammaproteobacteria; order Burkholderiales; family Casimicrobiaceae; genus VBCG01. Next base: position 82,692 of record BOKS01000008.1, read on the forward strand.
GTCGTGCGCAAGGCGCTGGCGAAGAAGCCCGAAGAGCGGTTCCAGAGCGCCGCCGAGTTCGCGGCGGCGCTGCGTGCGGCGGCCGGGCACCGGATGGGCGCCTCCGCCGCGGCGCCGGCCGCGGCCGAGGGCGACGCCACCGTCGTCGCGGCGCCGGCCGATGCGACGCTCGTGCGTCCCGCATCGGCGACGACGGCCCTGGGCGCCGGTCGGTCCGCGGTCGTCCCGCCGCCTCCCGACTACGGCACCCGCGGGGGGAAGACGGCCACGTTCCTCGGCGTGGCGGGCGTCGCGGCCCTGGCCGGCATCCTCGCCGTGGGCCTCGCTGCCGCCGTGTGGATGCTCTGGCCGAAGGCTGCGACGGTCGTCGCCCGGAACGACGCGCCGGCGGCGAACGGCGCGCCGGTGACGAGCGTCACGTTCGCGGTCGCCCCGAAGGACGGCGCCGCAGCGCCGGCCGGCGCCGCGCCGGCGGAGAGCGTCGCAGCGCAGGCCGCGACGGGCGCACCCGTCGGGACCGCGCAGCCGCCGGCCGGGTCGGGCCCTTCGGCGGCGCCCGACCGCCCGGCCGCGCCGCCGGCCGCGCCCGCGGCTGCCCCGGCGCCGAGGACGGCGCCCGGGAAGCTCGTGATCACGGCCGTGGGCCTCGCCGATCCGTCCGACCCGCGCTACCAGGGCGACGCGGCGCGGCTCCAGCAGGACCTCCGGGCCGACGCGAAGGGGCAGCTGGTCGAGAAGGCGCTGGGCCTGATGGTCGAGCGCGCCTCGCTCGCCAGCCACTACGACGTGCTGTACCGGCGGGTCGTCGCGGACAGCGACCGCTTCGTCGGCCCGATCGTGCGCGAGAGCGCGCCGCGCATCGGCAAGGACGGCCTCGCGTCGATGACGACCGAGGCCGTGGTCGACGTCAAGGCCGTGCGCAAGTCGCTGAACGAGATGACGCGCCACGAGCGCATCCGCCTGATCCGCGCGAGCGGCGATCCCAAGATCGCCACGCGGGTGGTCGTGCGCGACGCCGACGATCCGGCGCTGCCGCCGCGCGCGTCGCCCGCGGCCGAGAACATGCTGAAGGAGCGGATCAAGTCCTTCGGCTTCCGCACGTGGAGCGACGAGGGCGAGGCGGCGCGCACCGGCGACTTCCTGCTGACCGGCGAGGCGAAGGTGCGACGGCTGTCCACGCGGCTCGAAGCGTCGGGGATCACGATCACCAAGTACGCGGTGACCGCGCTGACCGTGAAGTGCATCGAGCGCGCCACCGGAGAGGAGCTGTACCACAACACGCTCGTGCCGCGCGGCGACGGCAGCCACGCGACCGAGGAGGAGGCGCTGCGCGCGGCCGGTGGCCGCATCGCCGACGAGTTCTCGCGCGACTTCTTCCTCCAGCACGTCAACGTCACCGGCCGCCGCGTGGTCCTGGTGGTGGACGGGCTGCCGGCCCCCGCGGCCGACCTCCTCGCGCGCGAGTTCGAGAGCCTGCCGCTGGTGATCTCCGTGCGCAACGCGACGCGCCCGGGCGCGTGGACGCTCGAGCTCGGCGGCACCGGCTCCGCGCCCGAGCGCGTCGCCGCCGGCGTACTCGACCCGCTCAACCGCAAGCTGGGCCAGGCGTGCCTCGCCCCGGCCGGCAGCAGCGCCGACGAGGTCCGGGCGGGCTTCGACGCCCGCTGCGCCGAGCCCGCCGTGCTGTCGCGCCTGGAGACCCATCCGCCCGCGGGGCTCTACGGCGCGCCGGCGGGGCGCACGAAAGCGGTGACCAGCAATCCCGACACGCTGCGCAAGCTCGCGATCTGAGGGGCTCGCGCATGCGACGGCGCACGCCTTGACGCAACCCCCCGCATCCGCCGGGCTGGCGGCCGGCGGCCTCGCCGGGCCGCCGAAGGCCAGGCTCGCCGAGAACGTCGTGCACTTCGTGCGTGCGCTGCGCGCGTGCGGGCTGCCGCTCGGGCCGGCCAAGGCGCTCGACGCGCTCGCCGCCGTCGAGGCCGTCGGTGTCGAGCGGCGCGAGGACTTTCGCGCGGCGCTCGCCGCGATCCTCGTGTCGCGGCGCGAGCACCTGCCGCTGTTCGAGCAGGCGTTCGACGTGTTCTGGCGCAATCCGCGGCTGCTGGAGAAGGTGATGGCCGCGCTGCTGCCGCAGGCGCGCGGGCGCGGCGCCGACGAGGCGCCCGAGGTCGCGGCGCGGCTTGCCGAGGCGCTGTTGCCGCCGCGGGCCGCGCGCGACGCGCAGCCCGCCGAGGAAGTGGAGCTCGACGCCGCCTTCACGTTCTCGTCGCGCGAGGTCCTGCAGAAGAAGGACTTCGCCACGATGTCGACGTCCGAGCTCGACGAGGTGAAGCGCCTGATGGCGCGCATGCGCCTGCCGCTGCCCGAACAGCCGGTGCGCCGCACCCGCGCCTCGCCGCGCGGGTCGCGCGTCGACCTGCGCCGCACGCTGCGGCGCATGACCGGCGCCGGCGGCATGGCGGTGCCGCTCGCCTTCCGCGAGCGCGTGCACCGGCCGCCGCCACTGGTCGTGCTCTGCGACATCAGCGGCTCGATGGACCGCTATGCGCGGATGCTGCTGCACTTCCTGCACGCGATCACCAACGACCGCCACCGCGTGCAGGTGCTGCTGTTCGGGACGCGGCTCACGCCGATCACCCGCCACCTCAGGCATCGCGACGTCGACGTCGCGCTCGCGCGCGTCGCCGGGGCCGTGTCCGACTGGGCGGGCGGCACGCGCATCGGCGCCTGCCTCGCCGAGTTCAACCGCCGCTGGTCGCGCCGCCTGCTCGCGCAGAACGCGGTCGTGCTGCTGATCAGCGACGGGCTCGACGCCGACACGGGAGAGGGCCTGGCCTTCGAGATGGAGCGGCTGGCGAAGTCGTGCCGCCGCGTCGTCTGGCTCAACCCGCTGCTGCGCTACGCCGGCTTCGAGGCGAAGCCGGCCGGCATCCGCGCGATGCTGCCGTGGGTCGACGACTTCCGTCCGGTGCACAATCTGGCGGCGCTCGCCCAGGTCGGCGCCGCGCTGCGTGTCGAGGCGCGCCGTCGCGGACGTGCTCCGGCGCGCGCGGGCGCACACCGTGCGCGCGCGGCGCCGCGCATGCGTTAGCATTCCGGCCTTCCCCGCCCGGAAGCCCGCATGGAGATCACCCAGACCCGCCTCGTGCCCGCGTCGCCCGACCGCGTATGGGAGGCGCTGAACGACCCCGAGGTGCTGAAGGCCTGCGTCCCGGGCTGCGAGGTGTTCGAGCGCACCGCAGAGAACGCCTACCGGGCCACGGTCGCCGCCAAGGTCGGACCGGTCGCGGCACGGTTCAACGGCAAGCTGGAACTGGTCGACGTCGTGCCCCCGACCGGCTACACGCTGAAGTTCGAGGGCCAGGGCGGGGCGGCGGGGTTCGCCAACGGCAGCGCGCGGGTCTCGCTCGCCCCGGCGAACGACGGCCAGACGGCGCTGTCGTACGCGGTGAAGGCGCAGGTCGGCGGCAAGCTTGCGCAAATCGGCAACCGGCTGGTGGACGGCGCGGCGGCGAAGCTCGCCGACGAGTTCTTCGCCCGCTTCGCCGAGTCGCTCGCGCCGAGGGCCGAGGCGGCGCCCGCGGCCGAGCCGGCGCCCGCGCCCGCCGGCGGTGCACTCATCAGCCGCCACATGATCCGCATCATTGCGATCGCGGTGATGATCGGCATCCTCGTCTACCTCTACGCACGCACCGCGAAATAGGATTCGCCATGGACAGCGTCGATCTCGAGGTCCTCAAGCGCAGCGCCGACTGGGTCGAGGCGGGCCGCCGCGTGCTGCTGGTCACCGTGGTGAAGACGTGGGGCAGCTCGCCGCGGCCCGAGGGCGCGATGCTCGCCGTGCGCGACGACGGGCACGTCGTGGGCTCGGTGTCCGGCGGCTGCATCGAGGACGACATCATCGACCGCGTCCGCCGCGAGGGCATGAAGCAGACGCGCTGCGAGGCGGTCACCTACGGCGTCTCCGCCGACGAGGCGCGCCGCTTCGGCCTGCCGTGCGGGGGCACCATCCAGCTCGTGCTCGAGCCGCTGAGCCGCGAGTCCGGCGTCCTTGCGCTGCTGCGCGAGATCGAGGCCGGGCACCTGGTCGCGCGTCGGCTGGACCTCGCGAGCGGCTTCGCGACGCTCCACCCCGCGCGCGCGAGCGACGGGCTCGTCTTCGACGGCCGCGTGCTGACGACGATCCACGGTCCGCGCTACCGGATGCTGGTGATCGGCGCCTCGCAGCTCTCCAAGTACCTGGCGCAGATCGCGGTCGGCCTCGACTACCAGGTGACGATCTGCGACCCGCGCGAGGAGTACACGGAAACGTGGGACATCCCAGGCGTGACGCTGGTGCGCACGATGCCGGACGACACGGCGCTGGCGATGAAGCTCGACGAGCGCTGTGCGGTCGTCGCGCTCACGCACGACCCCAAGCTCGACGACCTCGCGCTGATGGAGGCATTGCGCTCGCCCGCGTTCTACGTCGGCGCGCTCGGGTCGCGCGCAAACGATGCGAAGCGCCGCGAACGTCTGAAGGAGTTCGATCTCACCGACGCGCAGATCGCGCGGCTCCACGGCCCCATCGGCCTCTTCATCGGCAGTCGCACGCCGCCCGAGATCGCGATCTCGATCCTGGCCGAGGTCACCGCCGTCAAGAACGGCGTCGCCCTGCCGGACGCCGTGAAGGTGGCGGGGGCGAAGGCCCGCCTCGCCGCCACGCCGGCGTGCGAGGTGGCGCGCGGCGCGTAGGCGCAAGCCCGCCAGAACGAGGGTCAGACTCGAATTTCAGCCTGGGCCGAAGTTCGAGTCTGACCCTCGCTTTCCGATGCGGGCCGAAATTCGAGTCTGACCCTCGTTTTCCGATGCTCACCGAGGCGACAGCGCGATGTCGCCGTAGCGGGCGCTCGCGCGGCCGGCGGTGTTGTCGGCGTCGGTCATGATCGCCACTCCGACGATGGTCGGCGCATCCTCGCCGAATGCGGCGCGGTAGTCGGCGACCAGATCGCGCTCGTAGTCGAGCCAGCGGCCGAGGCGCGCCGGGCCGCTCTCGACGACGATGTTGCGCACGCGGTCCGTGTACGGGTTGACGATACGCGTGCCCACCGGCGCACGCGTGTCCCACACGTACATGAGGCTCGCGTGCGGCGGCGCCTCCCCGTAGAGCGCCCGCGCGGCCTCGTCCGCGAGCCGCTCGGTCCAGGCGCGCTGCGCGTCGGGCCGGCGGAACGTGACGTAGACGCGCGCCACCGCGTCGTCGCCGCGCCTCGTGCGCGTGTCCGCCTCCGCCGGCAGGCGCTCGCCCTTCCAGCGCCACCGCAGCACGCGCGCCCGGGCCGCGGGAACGTCGAGCCTGAACGTCCAGCCGGACGCCGATGCGTCGGCCGCCGCGGCCACGACGGTCGTGCCATCGTCGTCGACCAGCGCATAGCGCGTGTGATTCGCGATGCGGGGGAACACCAGCGGCGCCCATCCGGTCGGCGGGGCGGCGCCGGGACGCGCCTGCGAGAACGACGCGATCGCGGACTGCGCCGTCGCGGGCGGGGCGGCCCACGCGAGCGCGAACAGTGCGACGACGGCGACGGTGGCCGGCGCGCAGTGCAGTCGGATCATGGGTCCATCCTCCGCGCGCAGCGCTTCGGGGCCGAGACGCCTTCGCGGCGTACTCACGGAACGACGCCGGCCGGCGGGGATCCGGCGTCCTGCCATCGCCGCCACTGCACGTGGGTGTCCACGTCCCACAGTGTCGGCAGCTCGTCCCAAACCGCACCTGCGGCCGCGAGCCGCTCGCGCGTGACGCGCAGCACCTCCCCCGTGCTCCACGGCACGCCGCTGAAGAGGTCGACGTCGCGCGCGAGGCCGACGAGGACGTAGCCGCCGTCCTCGGCCGGGCCGACGACGGCGTCCTTCGCCGCGAGCGCCCCGGCCGCGTGCGCGAGATAGGGCACGTCGTACCCCGGCACGTCGGTGCCGACCAGCAGGGCAGGATGGCCACGACCCAGCGCATCGCGCAACGCGGCTTGCATGCGCGCGCCGAGGTCGGCGCCGCGCTGCTCGTGCAGCGTCGCGCCGGCGCGGCGCAGCCAGCCCGCGAACGCCCGCGGGGGCGCACCCGGCTCGACCCACAGCTCGACGGCGGCGACGACGCCGGCGCGGCACGCAGCGTCGGCGACGTCGAGCGTGCGCTCGGCGAGCGCGACGTAGGCGCGCGCCGCTTCCTCCGCGCCGATGTCGCGCGCCAGCCGCGTCTTGACCCGGCCGGGACGCGGAGCCTTCGCGAACACCTGCAGGAGGGGCAGGGGCACGGAGGGCGTGCCGTAGTAGCGGCGCGCGAGGTCGTCCGGCGCGGCGCCGCGCCAGTACGCGTAGCGCAGCCGCCACATCGTCGCGATCGTGCGCCACGCGCCGTCGCGGTCCCAGCGGCGCCCCGAGGCGACGACGCGGCTGCGCAGCCGCGCCGGCCGGCCCGCGCTGCGCTTGAGCGCGGCCGACAGCGCGACGTCCTCCATGAGCGCGATCGGGGGAAAGCCGCCGGCTCCCGCGAACGCGGCGCGCTCCGCGAACATGCCCTGGTCGCCGGTGCAGATGCCGCTCCAAGCGGATCGGGCGTTCATGCACGCTGCCACGACGGGCAGCCAGCGCGAGCGGCCGTCGAGTGCGACGTCGAAGCGGCCCCAGCGCGCGCCCGCGCGCAGCGCCCGCCCGATCGCGCCCGCAGCGTCGTCGGGCAGCCGCGCGTCGGCGTGCAGGAACAGCAGGACGTCGCCCGTCGCCGCGTGCGCGCCGACGTTCATCTGCACCGCGCGGCCGCGAGGTGCGCGCAGCACGCGGTCGGCGAGGGGGGCCGCGAGGTCCGGCGTGCCGTCGCCGCTGCCGCCGTCCACGACCACGACCTCGTGGCCTGCCGCGCGCAGCGGCGCCAGCGCGTGCAGCGCCCGCGCGACCCCCGCCGCCTCGTCGAGGACGGGGACGACGATCGACAGCCTCACGTCGTCCGCGCGCGTCCCTTCCACTTCTTCCACGCGACCGGCGCGAGTGCGAACGCGCCGAGCAGGGCGAAGGCGAGCAGCGTCTCGCGCGAGACGAGCCCCGACAGCGAGTCGATGCGGCCGAGCGCCTGGCCGAGGTTCACGTAGACGAAGCTGCCGGGGACGATGCCGAGCGCGGTGGCCAGCACGTAGGTGCGCACGGGGATCGACGTGAACGCGGGCGCGAGGTTGACGAGGAAGAAGGGGAACAGCGGCACCAGCCGCAGGAACAGGAGGTACGAAAACGCGTCGTCGGTGAACCCGGCGTTGATCTTCGCGCCGAGCGGGCCCATGCGTCGCCGGGCGGCGTCGGCGAACAGGTAGCGGGCGGCGAGGAACACGAGCGTCGCGCCGACCGTCGCTGCGACGACGACCAGCGCGGTGCCGACCCAGCGGCCGAACACGAAGCCCGTCGCCAGCGACAGCACGAGCCCGCCGGGCAGCGACAGGGCGGTGGCACCGGCGTAGACGACGAAGCCGATCGCGAGCGCCGCGACGAAGTGGCGATCGGCGAACGCGAGCAGCGCGTCGCGGTTGGCCTGGACCGTCTCCAGCGACAGGTGGCGCGGCCCGTCGAGCGCGAAGAAGGCGCCGATCGCCGCGACGAAGACCGCCGCGATCGCGACCCTGCCCCAGCGGCTCGGCGCGGGCGTGCTCACGTGCCCCGCAGCCGGAAGATGCGCTTGATCCACGCCTTCGACGCCGGCGTGAGGCCTTCCTTGAGGCGCTGGTCGGCCGCGCGGCGGTTGATCTGGGCGAGCGTGGGGTAGGCGTGGATCGATGCCGAGAGCGCGCCGGCCTTGAGCCTCTGGTTCATGGCCAGCACCGCCTCGGCGATCAGCTCGCCGGCGTGCGCGCCGACGATCGCCGCGCCGATCAGCCGCCCCTTCGGGTCGGTGACGAGCTTGGCGCAGCCCTCGGTCTCGCCTTCCGCGCGCGCGCGGTCGAGGTCGTCGAACGGGAAGCGGTAGACGCGGTGCGCCACGCCCCGCTGCTTCGCCTCCGTCTCGGAGAGCCCCACGCGCGCGAGCTCGGGGTCCGTGTACGTGCACCACGGCACGACGCTCGACGGCTTGCTCCACGACATGCGGAACAGGGTCCGGCGCAGGACGATGCCGGCGTGGTGCTCGGCGACGTGCGTGAACTGGTGGCCGCCGGCGGCGTCGCCGATCACGAGGATGCGCGGGTTCGTCGTGACGAGGTCGGTGTTGACGATGCGGCCCTTGTCGACGGCCACGCCCGCCGCGTCGAGGCCGAGGTCCTCGACGTTGGCCCTGCGCCCGGCGGCGATCAGCAGGTGGCTGCCGGCGAGCGTGTCCACGCTGCCGTCGCGGGCGCGCACCGTCAGCCGCACGTCGCCCGCGCGGCCTTCGCCCGCGACGACGTTGACGTCCAGGCGGAAGCGCACGCCGTCGGCGGCCATCGCACGCCGGACGACCTCGCCGAGGTCCGCATCCTCGCGCGGCAGGATCGCCGGCGCGACGTCGACGACGGTCACTTCGCTGCCCAGCCGGCGGAAGGCCTGCGCGAGCTCGCAGCCGATCGGACCCGCACCGACGACGAGCAGGTGGGGCACGTTCTCGCGCAGGTCGAAGAGCGTCTCGTTGGTGAGGAACGGCACGGCGTCGAGTCCCGGGATCGGCGGCACCGCGGGACGCGAGCCGGTGGCGACGACGAAGTGCTTCGCGGTGAGCCGCCGGCCGTTCACCTCGAAGGCGTCGCGCGCCGTGAAGCGTCCGCTGCCGACGATGACGTCCACGCCGAGCCCGCGGAAGCGCTCCGGGCTGTCGTTGGGCTCGATGCCGCGGATGACGCCGGCGACGCGCTCCATCACCTGCGCGAGGTCGACCTGCGGCGCTGCCGCCGGAATCGCCCAGCGGTCGGCGTGGCGCATCTGGTGGGCGATGCGCGCGGACTTGATCAGCGTCTTCGACGGCACGCAGCCGTACCACAGGCAGTCGCCGCCGAGCTTGTGCTTCTCGACCAGCGCGACCCTGGCGCCTAGCGCGGCGCCGCCGGCCGCGACCACGAGGCCGCCGGCGCCGCCGCCGATCACTGCGAGGTCGAAGTCGGGACGCATCGGGGTAGGCGCGAGCGCATGGCCATCGGTCGACGACGGCGGTCGAAGCTTACACGGTCGGACGGGCGCGCCTTGCGCCGGCGCGCTGCGCGGCCCGCCGGACGGGTGCGGGCGTGGCGCCGGCCCCGCCGGCCCGTTCGGTATCATCGTCCGCAAGGTCCTGATGCATCGAGGGAGCATGCAGCTCGCCGTGGCGCGGTTCTGGTTCGAGGGCAACGCCTTCAGTCCGCTGCCGACCACGCTCGCGTCGTTCCGGGCGCGCGAGTGGACGTGCGGTCCCGCTGCGCTCGCCGCGGCGCGGGGCACCGAGTCGGAGCTCGCCGCAGTGGCCGATTTCGCGGACGCGCATCCGGACTGGGACGTCACGGTGCTGCGCTGCTGCTCGGCGAATCCGGGCGGACCGATCGAAGACGAGGTGCTCGCGGGCATCCGTGACGAGATCGTCGGCGGCCTCGCGGGCCAGCCGTGGGACGCCGTCTACCTGTCGCTGCACGGCGCGGCGATCGCCCGCTCGGAGCCCGCGGCCGACCTGGCGCTCGTGCGTGGCGTCGCCGGGGTCACGCCAGCGCCCATTGGCGCGAGCTTCGACCTGCACGCGAACCTCGACCCGGCCATCGCCCCGCTGCTCGCCGCTGCGTCCGGCTATCGCACCTACCCGCACGTCGACATGAAGGCGACGGCGGCGCGCGTGCTCGACCAGTTGCTGCGGGTGGTCCGCGGCGAAACCCGTCCGCGCATCGTGGTGCATCCGCTGCACCTGCTGCTGCCCAGCTTCAACATGCGCACGGCGTCGGGCCCGATGGGGGAGGTACTTGACGCCGCGCGCGCGCTGGAGCGCGCGCCGCTGATCGACGTGTCGGTGTTCGGCGGCTTCCCCTACGCCGACGCGCCGTCGACCGGTGCGTCGGTGCTCGCCGTCACGGACGGCGATCGCGGTGCCGCGGAGCACGCGGCGGGCGTCGTGGGCGACGCGCTGCGCTCGCGGACGACGGCGTTCGCGCCGCACCTGCTCGACCCGGGCGCCGGCCTGCGCCTCGCCCTGGACGGACCGCCGGGGCTGGTCGCGGTGACCGACCCGGCCGACAACCCGCTGTCGGGCGGCGCCGCGGACACGCCTGCGTTGCTGCGCGCGCTGCTCGACGCGCGCCCGGGCGTGCCGGCGGTGTTCGCCTACTTCGCGGACGCGGCGCTCGTCGCCCGCGCGCAGGCCGCGGGCGAGGGCGCGGCGATCGACGTCACGCTCGGCGGGCGGCACGGCCCTTCGTTCGGCACGGGGGTGCCGGTCCACGCCCGCGTCGCGCGGCTGACGCACGCGCGCTTCGTCAACGAGGGGCCGATGGAGCGCGGGCTCGCGGTCGACCTCGGCGACAGTGCCGTGCTCGACGTCGACGGCGTCGAGGTGGTGGTGACGTCGCGCGTGGGCGCGGCGAACGACCCGGCGTTCTTCGCCGCGCAGGGCATCGACCTCGCGCAGGTGCGGCTGCTGTGCGTCAAGGCCAAGAACCACTTCCGCGCCGCCTTCGAGCCGCTGTGCGCGCGCATCGTCGACGTCGACTGCCCGGGGCCGGCGAGCGCGGACCTGCGCTCGCTGCCCTTCCGCCACGCGCTTCCTAGTCGACCCGTGCGCCCGACGCCTTGACGACGTCGCGCCACTTGCCCGTCTCCTGCGCGATGAAGTCGCCGAGGCTCTTCGGCGTGCCGCCCACCGGCGTCGCGCCGAGCGCCTTGAAGCGCTCGACGACGTCCGGTCGCTTGACGATGCGGTCGACCTCGCCGGAAAGCCTGTCGACGATCCCCGGGGGCGTGCCCGCGGGCGCCATCAGCACGAACCATGACTCGGCGACGTAGCCGGGCACGACGCTGCCCAGCGCCGGCACGCCGGGCAGCTCGGGCGACGGTTCGGGCGAGGTGACGGCGAGCGCGACGAGCTTGCCGGCCTTGATGTGCGGCATCGCCGAGGGCAGGTTGTCGATCGCCATCTGCACCGTGCCCCCGAGCAGGTCCTGCAGCATCGGGCCGCTGCCCTTGTACGGCACGTGCGTGAAGTCGGTCTTCGTGAGCGACTTCAGGAGCTCGGTCGACAGGTGGCCGGTCGTGCCGCTGCCCGGCGTGCCGTAGTTGATCGATCCCGGCTTCGCCTTCGCGCGGTCGATCAGCTCCTGCACCGACTTCACGCCCAGCCCCGGGTTGACGACGAGCACGTTGGGCACGCGCACCACCAGCGACACGGGCGCGAAGTCCTTCTGCGTGTCGTAGGGCATCTTCGCGTACAGGAACTGGTTGATCGCCTGCGTGCCCGGCGTGCCCATCAGGTACGTGTAGCCGTCCGGGGCGGCCTTCGCCACCTCCGCGGCGCCGAGGTTGCCGCCCGCGCCGCCCTTGTTCTCGACGACGAACGTCTGGCCGAGCGCCTTCGTGAGCTGCTCGGCGATGATGCGCGCCGTGATGTCGGTCGTGCCGCCCGCGGCGAACGGGACGACGATGCGCACGGGCTTCGACGGCCAGTCGGCTTGCGCGGACGCGACCATCGGGAGTGCCGCGAGCAGGGCGGCGGCGGCGAAGCGCTTCATGGGGTGGTCCTCCGGGGGAGTGCCCTCTGCGGGGCGGGTCGGGGGAGGGTAGCACGGCGGCAGGGGCGCGGGCCTCAGTGGAAGTCGCGCGACCTGGTCTGCAATTGCCCGAGCAGCGGCGTCAGGTCGACGAGCCTGCCGGCGACGAGGTGCACGACCTCGCCCTCGCGCTCGACTTTGCCGTAGACGGCCATCAGCCGCGAGCCGAGCAGCTCGCGGCGCTGCCGGTCGCCGAGGTCGCGCCAGACGATCACGTTGGTCGCCCCGGTCTCGTCCTCCAGCGTGACGAAGACGACGCCGCTCGCCGTGTCCGGACGCTGGCGGCCGATGACGATGCCCGCCGTGCGCGCGAGGCGGCCGTGCGGCATCGCCCGCACCGCCTCCGCGGTGACGAGGCGGCGCTGCGCGAGCTGCCCGCGCAGCAGCGCGAGCGGGTGACGGCGCAGCGTCAGTCCCAGCCGCCGGTAGTCGGCGACGATGTCCTCGCCTTCGCCCGGGGGACGGAGGTCGGGCGCCTCCTCGGCGAATTCGCTGCCCGCGATCAGCGCGGGCAGCTTCTCCACGCCGGCGACGCTCCACACGGCGGCGTGGCGATGGCCGGCGAGGGAGGCCAGCGCGCCGGCGTCGGCCAGCGCCTCGAGGTCGCGCTTGTCGAGCTTCGCGCGATGCGCGAGGTCGGCGACGCTGGCGAACGGGCGCAGGGCGCGCGCCGCGACCAGGCGCTGTGCGCCGGCCTCGCCCAGGCCGCTCACCATGCGCAACCCGAGCCGCAGCGCCGGGCCGCTCGCGCCCCACGCCTGCGGGGCGTCGTCGTCGAAACGAGGGTCAGACTCGACTTTCCCGCCGGGAAAATTGGAGTCTGACCCTCGTTTCTCGAGCGTGCAATCCCGCTCGCTGACCATGACGTCGACGTCGCGCATGGGCACGCCGTGGCGTCGCGCGTCGGCGACGAGCTGCGCGGGTGCGTAGAAACCCATCGGCTGCGAATTCAGGAGCGCCGCGCAGAACGCGGCGGGGTGGTAGCGCTTGAGCCAGCAGGAGACGTAGACGAGCAGCGCGAACGACGCCGAGTGCGACTCGGGGAAGCCGTACTCGCCGAAGCCCAGGATCTGCTGGTAGATCTGCCGGGCGAAGGCCTCGTGGTAGCCGCGCTGCGCCATGCCGGCGACGAGCCGCTCCTCGAACTTCTCCAGGCCCCCCTTGCGGCGCCACGCCGCCATCGAGCGGCGCAACTGGTCGGCCTCGCCCGCGCTGAAGCCCGCGGCGACGATCGCGAGCTGCATCACCTGCTCCTGGAAGATCGGCACGCCGAGCGTGCGCTCCAGCACGGCCTTCACGGCGTCGCTCGGGTACGTGACCGGCTCCAGCCCCTGCCGGCGCCGCAGGTAGGGGTGCACCATGCCGCCCTGGATCGGGCCGGGCCGCACGATCGCGACCTCGATCACGAGGTCGTAGAAATTGGCGGGCCGCAGGCGCGGCAGCATCGACTGCTGCGCGCGCGACTCGATCTGGAACACGCCGATCGTGTCCGCGCGCTGGATCATCCGGTAGACGCCAGGGTCCTCGGGCGGGATGTCCTGCATCGAGTCCGGGGTCAGAGCCGTCATCGAACGACTCGCCTTCGGCTTCGACTCCGCCTTTGCTGCGTTCGATGGCGGCTCTGACCCCGAACTCGCGATCATCGCCAGCGCGCGGCGGATCGCCGAGAGCATGCCGAGCGCCAGGCAGTCGACCTTGAGCAGCCCCATCGCATCGAGGTCGTCCTTGTCCCACTGGATGACGGTGCGATCCGCCATCGCCGCGTTCTCCACCGGCACCATGCGCTCGAGCAGGTCGCGCGCGATGACGAAGCCGCCGACGTGCTGCGACAGGTGGCGCGGAAAGCCCATCAGCGCGCTCGCGAGCTTCACCAGGCGACGGATCGCCGGGCTCTGCGGATCGAACCCGGCCTCGCGGATGCGCTCGGGCTGCACGACGCGGCCGTCCCACCACGCGAACACGCCGGCGAGCCGGTCGACCTGCGCCGGCTCGAGGCCGAGCGCCTTGCCGACGTCGCGCACGGCGCTCTTCGGCCGGTAGGTGACGAGCGTCGCGGCGAGCGCCGCGCGGTCGCGGCCGTACTTGCCGTAGACGTACTGCATCACCTCCTCGCGGCGCTGGTGCTCGAAGTCGACGTCGATGTCCGGCGGCTCGTTGCGCTCCTTGCTGATGAACCGCTCGAACAGCATCGACATGCGCGCCGGATCGACCTCGGTGATGCCGAGCGCGTAGCACACCGCCGAGTTCGCCGCCGACCCGCGGCCCTGGCACAGGATGCCCTGCGCGCGCGCGAAGGCGACGATGTCGTGCACCGTGAGGAAGTAGGCCTCGTAGGAGAGCTCCGCGATCAGCGCGAGCTCGTGCTCGATCATTTCGCGCACCTCGGGAGGCACGGCGGCGCAGCGGAACGTCGAGTCTCCGGAAACGAGGGTCAGACTCGACTTTTCCGGTGGCACCTGCGCCACACCATCGATCGGACGAAAAGTCGAGTCTGACCCTCGTTTCGCATAGCGGCGGGCGAGCCCCTGCTCGGTCAGCTTGCGCAGCCACGACGCCGGCGTCTCGCCCTCCGGCACGATCTCGCGCGGGTACTCGTAGCGCAGCGCGTCGAGCGAGAAGTCGCAGCGCGACGCGACCTCGAGCGTCGCGTCGGTCAGCGCCCGCGGGTAGACCGTGGCGAGCCGCGCGCGCGAGCGCAGGTGCCGCTCGCCGTTCGGATGCAGCGCGTGGCCGCAGCCGGCGACCGGCGTGCCGAGGCGGATCGCGGCGAGCGTGTCCTGCAGCGCGCGCCGCGCGCGCACGTGCATGTGCACGTCGCCGGCGGCGACGAGCCTCAGGCCGCTCGCCCGGCCCAGCGCCTGGCAGCGCGCGAGGTGCGCGGCGTCGCCGCTGCCGGCGAAGAGCTCCACGGCGAGCCACGCGCGCTCGCCGAAGACGTCGCGCACCCAGCGCGCGGCGTCGAGGGGATCGGGCCCGCCGGCCGGCGCGCGCGGGCACAGCAGCGCGAGGCAGCGCGACGCGAGTTCACTCACGTCGGCGCGCGTCAGCCGGTAGCGTCCCTTGTCCGCCGCGCGGCGCCCGCGCGTGACCAGCTGGCACAGGTCGCCGTAGGTCGCGCGATCGCCGGCGAGCAGCACGAGCTTCGTGCCGTCGTCGAGCGCGAACTCGCTGCCGACGATGAGCTCGAGGCCGAGATCCCTCGCGGCGAGGTGCGCGCGCACGATGCCGGCGAGCGAGCACTCGTCGGTGATCGCGAGCGCCGCGTAGCCCGCCGCGTGCGCCCGCTCGACCATCTCCTCGGGGTGCGAGGCGCCGCGCAGGAACGTGAAGTTCGTCAGCGCGTGCAGCTCGGCGTAGGGCGGCAGCAGGTCCGGACGCATACCGTACAAATATACGGTATCCGCCGGCCGGACGGGGACGATCCGCGACGAGGCGCCGGCGAGCGTCGCCGAATCAAGGCCTTGGCGCGTTTTTCGCGACCCGCGGGTAAGATGCCGGCATGCCGACGATCGCCTTCGACCGCTACTTCCGCTACGACGAGCTGACCGCGCTGCTGCACGCGCTCGCGCGCGAGCACCCCGGCCTCGTGTCGATCGAGTCGATCGGGCGCAGCCACGAGGGGCGCGACATCTGGGTGCTGACGGTCACCAACGCCGCCACCGGCGCCGCGGACGACAAGCCCGCGTTCTGGGTCGACGGCAACATCCACGCGACCGAGGTCGCGGCCTCGGCGGCGGCCCTGTACTTCGTGAACACGCTCGTCACCGGCCACGGCCGCGACCCGGAGGTCACGCGCGCGCTCGACACGCGCGCGTTCTACGTCTGCCCGCGCATCAACCCCGACGGTGCCGAATGGGCGCTCGCCGACCGGCCGAAGTGGATCCGCTCGTCGACGCGGCCGTACCCGTTCGACGAGGAGGAGATCGAGGGGCTCGTCGTCGAGGACGTCGACGGCGACGGCCGCATCCTCCAGATGCGCATCCCCGATCCGAACGGGCTGTGGAAGGCGCACCCGGACGAGCCGCGCCTGATGGTGCGGCGCGACCCGGCCGAGACCGGCGGCACCTACTACCGCGTGATCCCCGAGGGCCGCGTCGACGGCTACGACGGCTTCACGCTGCGGATGAAGAAGCCGCGCGAGGGCCTGGACCTCAACCGCAACTTCCCGGCGAGCTGGCGCCAGGAGTTCGAGCAGACCGGGGCGGGGCCTTACCCGGCGTCCGAGCCGGAGGTGCGCGCCGTCGTCGACTTCATCGCGCGCCACCGCAACCTGACGGCGGGCACGACGTTCCACACGTGGAGCGGCGTGCTGCTGCGGCCCTTCGAGCACCTGCCGGACGAGGAGATGCACGCCGAGGACCTGTGGGTCTACCAGGCCGTCGGACGCAAGGGCGAGGAGCTGACCGGGTATCCGGCGATCTCGGTCTACCACGAGTTCCGCTACCACCCGAAGGAGACGATCGGCGGCACCTTCGACTGGATCTACGAGCACCTGGGGTTGTTCTCGTGGGTCGTCGAGATCTGGTCGCCGATGCGCGAGGCGGGGATCACCGGCTACAAGTACATCGACTGGTTCCGCGACCACCCCGTCGACGACGATCTGAAGCTCCTCCGCTGGAGCGACGAAGAGCTCGGCGGCCTCGCGCACGCCGGCTGGACGCCGTTCGGCCATCCGCAGCTCGGCCGCGTGGAGATCGGCGGCTGGAACCGGTTCCACGCGTTCTCCAACCCGCCGCCGGCGCTCCTCGAGCGGGAGCTCGCGCGCTTTCCCAGGTGGCTGCTGTGGCAGGCGCTGGTCTCGCCGCGGCTCGTGCTGGTCCACGCGGGCGCGACGCGCGCGGGGCAGGGCGCGTGGAAGGTCACGCTCGTCGTGCAGAACGAGGGGTGGCTGCCGACCTACGTCACCAAGCGCGCGCTCGCGCGCAAGGTCACGCGCGGGCTGGTCGTCGAGGTCGCGCTGCCGCCAGGCGCGCGGCTGGTCGCGGGCAAGGCGCGCGACGACCACGGCCAGCTCGAGGGAAGGGCCTACAAGCACACCGGCGTGTCGTTCTGGCCGGACTACCACGTCACCGACGACCGGCTGAAGCTCGAGTGGGTCGTCGAGGGCAAGGCCGGCGACGCCGTCGCGCTGAGCGCGCGCCACGAGCGCGCGGGGGCCGTGCGCGCCAGCGTCGTCCTGGAGTGAGCGATGCCCGAGCTGCGACCGAACTGCGAGTGCTGCGACCGCGACCTGCCGCCCGGCTCGCGCGAGGCGATGATCTGCACCTGCGAGTGCACGTTCTGCGCGGCCTGCGCGCGCGACGTGCTGCACGGCACCTGCCCCAACTGCGGCGGCGAGCTGCGGCGCCGGCCGGTGCGGCCGGCGGCGCTGCTCGCGGAGGGCCCGCCGTCGACGCGGCGCGTGCTGAAGGCGGGAGGCTGCCGGAGCGCGTGAGCGCCGGCGCGACGCCGCGGTTGCGGCGGGGAGGGTTGCGATGGCGAAGGTGCTCGGCGTGGGCGGCGTCTTCTTCAGGTCGCCCGATCCCAAGGCGCTGCGCGCGTGGTATGCGCGCTGGCTCGGCATGTTCAGCGACGACTGCGGCGTCGCGTTCCATCCGGACACCATGCCGCCCGACGCGTACACGCTGTGGGGGCCGTTCCCCGACGACACGCGCTCGTTCGAGCCGTCGTCGTCGACGTTCATGATCAGCTTCGTCGTCGACGACCTCGACGCGATCCTCGACCGCCTGGAGGGCAGCGGCGTGCGCATCGGCGACGAGATCGAGGAACTCCCCGACGGGCGCTACGGCTGGTTCGTCGACCCGGACGGCAACAAGGTCGAGCTGTGGGAGCCGGCGGGGGCGTGACACCGCCGCGGCGGTGCGCGGGCCTCAGGCGTTGCGGTCGCCGCGGATCATCACCAGCAGCATCTTGAAGCGGCCCACCGGGCTCACCGCGTGCGGGACCCCCGCGGGCAGCAGCAGCGTCTGTCCCGCCCCCACCGCGTAGGGCATGCCGGCGATGGCGATGTCGGCGCTGCCGTCCACGCCGATCACCAGCGCGTCGAACGGGGCCGTGTGTTCGCTCAGTCCTTCGCCGGCATCGAACGCGAACAGCGTGACGCTGCCGCCGGCGTTCTTCACCAGCATCCTGCTGACGATCGACTTCTCCTGGTACTGGAGCATGCCGGCGAGGTCGTGGACCTGCGGCGCGGCGCGCTTGTCGTCGTTCGGCGTGGTCATTCGTCCGTCCTCCCGTCCGGGGCGCGCGTCAGCGCCAGAGCAGCGCGGCGTCGAGCAGCACCCACGGGATGAGTGCGCCGCCCACCGCGATCTGCGTGATCCACGCAGCCGTCACGCTTTCCCGCACGCCTCCGAGGATGGCGATCCCGTGGTACACGGCGCGGCACGACAGGGCCAGCGCAAGGCCGGCGAGCCCCAGCGTGACCACGAGGTCCGCGACGAGTAGCCCCAGCGAGGACAGCCACAGCGGGACGGGCGCGAGCGCGGCGATCAGGTAGGCGGTCGGCCGGTCGATCGCGACGCGGCTCGAGCGCGCCGCGCAGGCGATCAGCCAGCCCAGCGCGAGCCAGGTCGCGACCTCGGTGGCGAAGAACGCCGCGGCGAGTGCCCCCCACGATCCCCGGGCCAGCGCCGGGGGGAACCGCGCAGGGTCGAGCGTGCCGGCGAGGTAGAGCACGAGCGGCGGCAGCAGCGCGAGCGGGAGGACGGGAAACGCGAGCACGCGCGGCAGCGCCGGGCGCCGGCGGGCAAGTTCCGACCAGTCGCTGGCGGACGCGAACGGCAGCGCCGGGAGCGGGAGCGGGGCCATGGCCGTCCTCGGGGTTGATGGAGAGGTCCGGCAACAATATCATGATGTGATGTAAATCGCCAAGGCGGCTCCCGTCGATGCCCAGCGCCTCCCGGACTCCGACCCGGCGCCCTCCGGTGCCTGTCAAGCAGGACTACGAGCGGCTCTCCCGGTTCCGTCACCGGCTGCGGCAATTCCTGCGCGCCAGCGAGCTCCTGTGCAAGCGTCACGGCCTGACGCCGCTGCAGTACCAGCTGCTGCTGCACGTCAGGGGCTTCCAGGGGCGCGACTGGGCGTCGATCGGGGAGATCGCGCAGCGCCTGCAGGCGCACCACCACGGCGTCGTCGCGCTGGCGGACCGCTGCGAGAAGGCGGGATTCATCGAGCGCCGTGCGGGGCGCGGCGACCAGCGCGTCGTCGAGGTCCACCTGCTGCCGAAGGGCGAGCGGCTGCTGGCGACGCTTGCCGCGCTGCACCGCGACGAGCGTCGCGCGCTGCTGCGCGAGATCGACGCCGACGCGGTGGCGGCCCTCTGACGGGCGGCGGTCCGCGGGTCCGCGGACGCGGCGGGCGCACGCGCGCGCGGCGCTTCGCGGCCGCCCGTGAACGGTCGCGCACCGCCGCCCTGGCGAACGGCTATTCGACGGCGAGCGGCGGCTCGTCCATCAGCGCGACCTGCTCGCGCAACTCGAGGATGCGGTCCTGCCAGTAGCGCTGTCCGTCGAACCAGGGGAAGGCGGCCGGGAATGCCGGGTCCTCCCAGCGCTGCGCGATCCACGCGGCGTAGTGCAGCAGCCGCAGCGTGCGCAGCGCCTCGACGAGGTGCAGTTCGCGGCGGTCGAAGCCGCGGAAGCGCTCGTAGCCGTCGAGCACGTGCCGCAACTGCGCTTCCATCGCCGCGCGGTCGCCGGACAGCAGCATCCACAGATCCTGCACCGCCGGTCCGTTGCGCGCGTCGTCGAAGTCGACGAAGTGCGGGCCGTCGTCGGTCCACAGCACGTTGCCGCCGTGGCAGTCGCCGTGGATGCGCTGCAGCGCGACCTCGCCCGCGCGTTCGAACGCCCAGCGCACGTGGTCGAGCGCCTGCGCCGAGACGCTGGCGTACGCGTCGGCGAGGTCGGCCGGGACCCAGCCCTCGTCGAGGAGGTACGTGCGCGGCTGCTCGCCGAAGGTCGCGATGTCGAGTCGCGGGCGGTGCGCGAAGCGCCCGCCGGCCGCGTGGATGCGGCCGATGAAGCCGCCGATGCGCTCCAGCGTGTCCGCGCGGTCGAGGTCGGGCGCGCGCCCGCCGCGCTTGTCGTAGACGGCGTAGCGGAAACCCTCGTGCGTGTGCAGCGTGCGGCCGTCGACCGCGTACGGCGGCACGACCGGGATCTCGCGCGCATGCAGCTCGAGCACGTACGCGTGCTCCTCGGCGATCGCCGCGTCGCTCCACCGCTGCGGCCGGTAGAACTTGACGACCACCGGCGGGGCGTCGTCGCGCCACGCCTGGTAGACGCGATTCTCGTAGCTGTTCAGCGCGAGCAGGCGCCCGTCGCCGTGCACGCCGACCGCGTCCAGCGCGTCGAGCACCAGCGCGGGCGTCAGCGCCGCGTACGGGTGGGGGGCCATCGCGGCGATTGTAACGGCCGCTGCGCGGTGGCTTGCGACGATTCCTGCCATCGGGGTCAGGGCCGGATTCCTGCCATCGGGGTCAGAGCCGTGACAATCGCTATCCAGGCATGGGCAAGACGATTGTCACGGCTCTGACCCCGATCGTCGGACCCCGAGCGTCGCGGGCGCCGCGTACCGGCTTCAGCGCGGCCTGTGACAGGACGTGCAGCCGAAGTAACCGCCGGCGATCTCGGGCCTGGCGTCGAGCCGTCCGACGTAGTGGCTCGCCGGCGCCGGGACGCGCTGTCCCTTCGCGCGCTTGCCGCCGATGTCGCGCGGCCGGTCGTGGCACTCGAGGCAGTTGTTCTCGGCGCGCGTGACGAGGTAGCCGTCGATCGGATGCGGGATCGCCGGCGGCGCGACGGCCTGTGCAAGCGCCGCCGGCATGGCGAGCGACAGTGCAGCGAACAGCGCGGCGGCACGGTGCGTCATCGCGGCGTCTCCCCGCTGCCGACTCTACGCTGCGGGACGTCACGCGCGTTGACGGCCGTCAACCGCGGGCGGCCGCCGGTGGCGCCGGCAGGACCGTCACTCGACCGGCTTGCGCCGCGCGGCCTTGAGGCGGCCGTGCTTCACCTTGCTGTCGACCCGGCGACGCTGCGAGCTCTTCGTCGGCCGCGTCGGACGGCGCACGCGCGGCACGTGCGCGGCCGCGGCGACCATGTCCCCGAGCCGCGCCATCGCCTCCGCCAGGTTGCGTTCCTGCGTCCTGTGTCGTTGCGCCTTGATCACCACCACGCCTGCCGGCGTGATGCGCTGGTCGCCGCTCGCGAGCAGACGCGCCTTGACCGGCCCGGGCAGCGACGAGGCCGCGATGTCGAAGCGCAGGTGCACGGCCGACGCGACCTTGTGGACGTTCTGTCCGCCGGCACCCTGGGCGCGGATGGCGGTCCAGGTCACTTCCCCGGCGGGGATGGCGATGCGCGCGGCGCGTGGCGCGTCGTTCATGGGCCGGCCTTCGTGCGGGGCGGTCGCGCCCCGACGGCCGAGCTTACATCAGGCGCAACGCGGGTCCTGCGACGGCCGGCACGCTACGCGAACACGCCGTGCAGGAACCACTCGCCGTCGTCGGTGCCGTGGCGATGGTCGCGGTAGATCCACGCGACTTCGCCGGCCGGGCTCTCGGCGACGAAGTAATCGCGGCGCACGTCGTGCCCGTCCCACCAGCCGGACTCGATGCGCTCCGGGCCTTCGCGCAGCACCCAGGGCTGCGCGGCCGTCAGGCCGCGCAGCGGCTGCGGGCGCGCGAGCAGCCACAGCGGGCGTGGCGCATCGCCCGCCGGGGCGGACGGCCACGCGGATGCGCACGCCTCCGGCAGCGGCGCGCGCATCGCGCGCTCGGGACGGTGGTCGGCGCGCGGCAGCACGAGGCGCACTGCGTCCTCGCCGAGACGCGCGCGCAGCCGGTCGAGCAGCGGGACCTCGGGGGCGTCGGCCTCGCTGCCGGGCAGCAGGCCGAGGTTGCGGCCGGCGAGCGGCGCCACCGCCTCGGTCGCGAGCGCGAGGCCGGCGACCGGCGCGGGCAGCGCGAGGCGCGCGAGCCGCTCGCGCATCACGTGCGTCAGGTGCGCCGGCGTGCGCGACGGGGTGGCCAGCGCGAAGCGCGCGTGCGTGCACGGCGAGCCGAGGTGGCGCACCAGCGCGCGCTCGTGCGCGAGCGCGAGCGTCAGCGCGGTGACGCCGAGCCCGCGCGCGAGCAGCCACGCGGCGAGCTCCTGCACCAGCCGGTGCACGGCGAAGGCGAGCGCCTCGACGTCGTGCACGCAGGCGGGCAGTTCGAGGCGCGAGGCGAACTGCGGCGGTGGCACGAACGGCTCGCGCGGATCGGGGACGCGCCCGGCGGCGCGGTCGAGCGTGTCGACGAGCGCGCGGCCGAAGCGGCGCGCGAGCCCCGCGCGCGGCAGGCGCTCCGCGTCGCCGAACGTGCGCACGCCCGCGGCTTCCAGCGTGGCGATCGTCGCCGGCTCGACGTCGAACGCGGCGAGCGGCAGCGGCGCGAGCGCGCGGGCGAGGCCGCCCGGCGCGTCGGGCGCCGCTTCCGCACCCGCCCGGGCGAGGGCGAGCGCCGCGAGCGGCGTGGGGGCGAGCGCCACGCGCGGCGCGAACCCGCGCTCGCGCACGCCGTCGACCAGCCCGGCGACGAGCTTCGCCTCGCCGCCGAACAGCCTCAGGCTGCCCCGGATCTCGGCGACGATCGCGCCGTCGGCGAGGCTCACCGCGGGCGTGAACGCGAGCGCGAATGTGGCCAGCCGCGCGAGCGCGTCCTCTTCCGCGGCGACGTCGCGGGGCTGCTGCGTCGCGCCGGGGGCGAGCGCGAGCGCGGCGGACAGCGGCATGCCGTCGCGCACGCCGGCCTCGCGCGCGGCGGCGTCGGCGGCGATCACGCGCGGCGTGCGGCCCTCCTCGTGCACGACGAGCGGCGCGGCGGCATGCTGCGGCGGCAGTGCGCGCGCGAACACGTCGAGCGCCAGCGAAGGGAAGAGCAGGGCGATCCAGCGCATCGCCGTGGGCCGGCGGGGAGGTGCGCGAAGGCGCCTTTCAGCGCGGCTCCCAGATCGTCGTCTCGGACAGCCCGATCTCGGCCAGCTCGCCGGCGCGCAGGTGCGCCTCGTTGGCGCAGAAGAACTCGTCGAGCTGCGGCGGCGCGACGCTCGTGCCCGCGAGCATCGCGTGCACCTGCCCGCGGTGGTGGATCTGGTGCTGGAACAGGTGCGCGAGCAGCCGCGTCGCGCTCTCCAGCTCCACGCCGCGGCGCCGCACCACCGGCACCGGCCGGTCGACGTCGGCGTCGGTGAGGCCGGCGCACAGCGTGACCAGCCGCCGGTCGGCCGCGTGCTGCTCCACCGACAGCGCGCCGATCGTGTCGAACGGCTCCTCGGGGTCGTAGAACTTGCCGGCGTCGTGGTTCGGCGACTCGTTGCGGTACGCGCGCTCGAGCGCGTCGACGTAGTACCAGTCGACGGTCAGGATGTGGTTGAGCGTCGCCTTGATCGACGGGAAGAAGCCCGTGCGCGGCGCCGCGAAAGCTTCCGGCGGGAGCTGCGCGCAGGCGGCGAGCAGGCGGTGGTTGGCCCAGGCGTTGTTGCAGGCCATCGTGTAGAGGTGGTGGGCGAGGCTGGCCATTCAGTGAACAGGGAACAGGGAACAGGGAACAGGGAACAAGGAACAGGGAACAGGGAACAGGGAACAGGGGAGGCTCGTCAGTTCGCCGCCCTCCGCAGCCGCGGCGAGCGCTGCGCCTGCGCGTGGCCGGCGCTGGTGCGCGGGTCGGGGCGTACGGGGCGGACGGGTACGCGCGGGCCGAAGGCCGGCGGCTGCGCGCCCGGCGGCAGCGTCGACCAGCGCTGCGCGACGTCGAGGCGGATCGGCTGCGCGACCTCGCCGCCGCGGCGCTTCAGCACGCGCACTTCGAGCGCACCTTCGCGCGCGGCGAGCGCGAGGCGCAGCGGTGCGGCGGTCGCCTGCGCCGTCACGCCCGGGCGCCGCCACAGCACGCCGAGCGTGCGGCCCTCGCGCGCCGCGACCGCGAGGCGGTGCAGCCGGCGCTCGTCGCTCTCCGCGAGCCAGGCGAACGCCGCGCCGCACTCGGGCGCGCGCAGCGCCTGCTCGAATGCCCACAGCGCTTCCTTCGCGTCGCGGCAGCGCACGAGCAGCAGCCGCGCGAGATCGACGCCGGCGGCGGCGAGCGCGGGCGCGTACGGGCGGTACGGCGGTGCGACCCACGCGACCTGCCGGCCGTCGCGCGTGAGCCGCGCGACCGCGGGCAGCGTCAGCCGCAACTCGCCGATGCCTTCGTGGGCGACCTGCATCTCGACGAGCGCGCGGCCCGGCCAGCCGCCGCCGGGCAGCACGGCGTCGAGCGCCGCGTAGCCGGTGGACAGCGCGGCGGGCTCGGGCGCGCAGTCGCCGCCGCGCCAGATCGCGGGATGGGACAGCAGCGCGGCGAGCGCGGGCGTCATCGCGGGCACGGGGCGCAGGCGGACGTCAGGAGGACGCGCCCTCGGCCATCATCTTCTCCATGGCCTTGCGCATCTCCTCGACGGGGACGTCGCGGACGTGCGTGGCGATCATCCACTGGTGCCCGAACGGGTCGACGATCGCGCCGCTGCGGTCGCCGTAGAACTGGTCGGCGACCGGGCGCTTCGTCTCCGCGCCGGCCGCGAGCGCGCGCGCGAACACGGCGTCGACGTCGGGCACGTAGACCAGCAGGCTGACCGGCGAGCCCCCGAAGGACAGCGGGCCGCGATAGCCCATCTCGACCATCTCCTCGCCGATCATCACGAAGCCTTCGCCGATCTTCAGCTCGGCGTGCGCCACGGTGCCGCCGGGCCCGTCGAGGCGCAGCACCTCGGCGGCGCCGAGCGCCTCCTTGTAGAACGCGATCGCGCGCGCGGCGTCGCGCACGATCAGGTACGGCGTGACGCCGGCATAGCCGGGGGGGATCGGGGCGACGGCCATCAGCAAGTCTCCTTGGGGTCGGATGCACGGGAGAGGGAAGGGGACGGGGCGTCCATCCCCTCGTCGAGCGGGAAGCGCCGTGCCCAGAACGACTGCAGCCGCGGCTCGGCGTCGACGCGCTGCACGACGCGCGCCATCGCCGGCGCGGCCTCGCAGAAGCGCCTGCGCCACGGACCGAAGCGCGACACGACGGCCACGTACAGGTCGAGCACGGTCAGGCGCTCGCCGAGCAGGTAGGCCGCGGGGGCCAGCTGCTGGTCCATGTGCTTCCAGCAGGATGCGATGCGGTCGTGCACGGCGTCGACCACCGCCGCGCGCAGCTCCGGCGGGGCGCCGATCCGGCGGACGTCGGGCTTGATCCAGTGCAGCGCGTAGATCGCCGACGAGACGTAGACCATCCAGCGCAGGAACTGCGCGCGGCCGGCCTCGCCGGGGCGCGGGGCGAGCCCGCTGCCGGGATGCGCGTCGGCGAGGTGGATCAGGATCGCCGCGCTCTCGGTCATCACCTCGCCGCCGGGGAACACCAGCGCGGGAACCTGCGCGAGCGGGTTGACCGGCTGCACGCGCGCGCGCGCCTCGGCCTGCCTCCACGTGGGCGCCTCCACGAGCTCGTAGGGCAGGCCGAGCAGCGTCAGCGCGGCCTCGACGGCGATCGAGCCGGAACCGCGGGCCCCGTAGACGACGAGCGCGGGCATGCGTCAGGCGGGCGTCGTTGCGCCGCACGGATGCGCACGCGCGGCGGCGAGGATGCCGAACGCGGCTTCGATGGCGGCGGAGCCGGCACCTGGCAGGCCGGGGAGCGCGTCCATGTCGGGGCGGAGGTCGGGCGGCGAAGGGTGGGGGGTCAGCGCGGCGCGCCATCCAGCGCGAGCAGCAGGCGCGTGCGCTCGGTGCGCGCGACGTCCTGCCAGTCGCGGTCGCTCAACGCGCCCTCGAGCGCCCACAGCAGGTTGAGCGACGCACGCGGATGGCGCGACCTCACGCGCCGCCACGCCTCCACCGCGCCCAGCGCGCGCAGGCGCGCGGGGCTGCCGATGCCGGCCGCGGCGAGCATGCGCGCGGAGGCGGGACCGAGATTGCGCAAGCGTGCAACACCCGGCGTGGCGGCGGAAGCCGGGGAACGCGAGGGTTGCGGCACCGGCGCCGGCCTACGCGAGGATGCGGAGGGGCGTGCCGCGCGCGCGGCCAGCGTGCGCTTGCGCTCGGCGGTGAAGGCCCACCACGGCTGCGGGGGGCCGCCGTCGGCGAAGCGCACCGCGGCGATGAACGTGTCGAGCAGGCAGGGATCGTGGCGCTGGCCGCTGCGGCGGTTCAGCGCCTCGTAGAGCGCGTACGGATCGCGGCCGCGCAGCTGGTGCGGCACCCGCACGCCGAGCGCGCGCAGGTCGCGCGCGACGGCCGGTCCCACGTTGGGCAGGTCCTCGAGCACGGCGCAGTCGGACAGCCGCTTCGGCGCGACGGTGGCTCGGGACATGGGGGCTCCGGAAAGTCGCAGGGAAGGCGGTGCGCGCGTCACAGGCCGGTGCGGATCACCCCGACACCCACGCCCTCGATCGCGAGCGGCGTGACCTGCGGGTCGATCTCGATCGGCGCGTACGCGGGATTCTCGGCCATCAGCAGGATCGTGCGCCCGCGACGCTTCAGCCGCTTGACGGTCACCTCGTCGCCGCCGGCGCCGCCCACGCGGGCGACCACCACCTGCCCGCTGCGCGCCTCGGCAGCGGCGTGCACCGCGAGCAGGTCGCCGTCGCGGATGCCCGCGTCGACCATGCTGTCGCCGCGCACCCGCAGCAGGTAGTCGGCGCGCGGCGCGAACAGCGCGGGGTCGATGCGGAAGCGCCCCTCGATGTGGCCGGTGGCGAGGATCGGGCTGCCGGCCGCGACCCGCCCGACCAGCGGCAGCGTGCCCTGCACCGGCACGCCGGGCCGCTCGCGGACGCGCAGGCCGCGCGAGGCGCCGGGGCGCAGCTCGATCGCGCCCTTGCGCGCGAGCGCCTGCAGGTGGTCCTCGGCCGACGACGCCGTCGAGAAGCCCAGGCCCTTCGCGATCTCGGCGCGCGTGGGCGGCATGCCCGCCGTCTCGACGTAGGCGCGGATCCAGTCGAGGATCTGCTGCTGGCGCGCCGTCAGCGGCGGCGCCTCGGGGGGAGCGCTGCGGAACGGGCGGCGGGAGGAAGGCGCCATCGCGGAACCGTATGGACATGCGGTACCGGGATTATAGACGGCTGCGGCCGGCTGCCGTCAAGATCCGCTTCGCCGCGCTAAAGTCGCACCTCCCCTCGACCAGGAAACTCCCGATGCCCGCCTACATCGTCGCCAACGTCGACGTCACCGACCCCGAGGCCTACGCCGACTACCGCAAGGGCGTCGCCGCGAGCCTCGAGCCCTACGGCGGCCGGTTCCTCGCGCGCGGCGGCCGCGCCGAGGCGCTGGAGGGCTCGTACGCGGCCAAGCGCGTCGTGATCATCGCGTTTCCCGACTACGACCGCGCGAAGGCGTGGTGGGACTCGCCGGGCTACCGCGACCTGCGCGACCTGCGTCAGCGCGCCTCGCGCGGCGACCTTCTCGTCGTCGAAGGCGTCTGACGGCCGCGCGGCGGATCGGCCGCGGCGCCGTCGGCAGCCTCGTCGGGCGCATCGGCGGCCATCCGCCGCTGCCAGATGTCGAGCAGCGCCAGCGCGACCGCGAGGATCAGCGGTCCGAGCACGACGCCGGTCGCGCCGAACGCGAACAGCCCGCCGAGCACCGCCACGAACGCCGGCACCGCGTGGATGCGCATGCGCCCGCGCACGAGCAGCGGGTAGAGGAGGTTGTCGACGAGGCCGATGACCGCGACCCCGAACGCGACCAGCAGCAGCGCCTTGTCCCACTCGCCGCCGAGCGCCAGGAAGCCGGCAGCGGGCAGCCACACCAGCGCGGTGCCGAGCAGCGGCAGCATGGCGAGCACGCCCATCACCACGCCCCACAGCAGCGGCGAGGGGAGGCCGAGGCCCCAGAAGACGAGGCCGCCGAGCGTGCCCTGCACGACGGCGACGACCAGCGAGCCGAACACCAGCGCCGTGATCGTGTCGCGCACGCGCGCGCGCACCCGCTCGGACTCGCGGGGCGCGAGCGGCAGCAGCCGGCCGACGCCGTGCAGGATCCGCGCCTTGTCGCGCAGGAAGAAGAAGAGCAGGAACAGCATGACCGTCGCGGCGAGCGCGGTGTCCACGAGGCGCTCGAGCGTTCCGCCGACGCCGGCGGCGACCTGCGTGCCGGCCTTCTCAGCCGCCGCCTCGAGGTCGACTTCGCGCTCGACCCACTCGCGCACGGCGGCGGCGCGCGGGAAGCGGTCGGCCAGCGCCTTCCAGCGCTCGCCCGCGACGAGGTCGCGCAGCGTGGCCGCGCTCGCGATCGCCTCGGCGCCGGCCTGCCGGACGACGAAGGTCGCCGGCAGCGCGATCGCCACCGTCACCGCCACGACGGCCGCCGCGGCGGCGAGCGACGGCCAGCGGACGCGCCGGGCGATCGCCTCGTGCAGCGGGTGCGCGACGACGGCCAGCACGAGCGCCCAGGTCATCGGTGCGACGAAGGGCTGCAGCAGGCGCCAGCACAGGTACGCGGCGAGCGCCGACACGAGCGCCAGCACGGCGAGCCGCACGTGCTCGCGCGCCGGATGGAATTCGGGAGGGGGCGTGGCCATCGCAGAGGCGGGACGTCGGACCCGTCGCACGAGGCAAGCGTCGTGCCACGCTGCACGATCCGCGGATTGCTGCTAACGTCGTGCGGAACGGGCATGCGGCGCGGCGAGGGAGGGACGTGACGACGGGGGCGACGACGGTGGAGGCCTACCTCGCGGCACTGGCTGCGGAGCGGCGCGAGGCGGTGGTGCCGGTGCGCGCCTTCGTTGGGCGGGCGCTGCCGGCGGGATTCCGCGAGACCATGTCCTTCGGGATGATCGCTTGGGAAGTTCCGCTCGCGCGTGAGCCGCGGACCTACAACGGGAAGGCGCTGATGCGGGCAGGCCTCGAGGCACGCGAGCGCCACTGCACCCTCCAGCTGTCCCGCGTCTACCAAAATCCGCAGGCGCTGGCGCTGCTGGGCGAGGGCGCGCGGCGTGAAGGCAAGACGCTCGACATGGGCAAGGGCTGCGTGGGCTTCCGCGCTCCCGAGGCGTTGCCGCTCGGCACGCTGCTGTCCGGGCTGCCGGTCGACGCGTTCGTCGCGGGCCAGGAGCGTTCCCGCGCCGCGGCGGTGCGGCGGCCTGCCGGCGGTGCCGGGGCGCGGCGATGAAGGACGCCGCCGCCGCCGGTGCGGCCGAGGTGGTCGCGCGCACGCGCACGACTTCGCTCGGCACGCTGCACGACGGGGCGCCCAGCGTGACGCTGGCGCCGTTCGCCGTGGTGCGCGAGCCCTTGGCGTTCGTGGTCCTGGTCTCGGGTCTCGCGTCGCACACCCGCGACATGCTCGCCGACCCGCGCGTCGCGCTGCTGGTCGCCGACGCCGAGGCCGGCGCGGCGGCGCCGCACGCCGTGCCGCGCGTCGCCATCCGCGGGACCGCGGCGCCGCTCGACGCGCCGCACCCGCGCTACGCCGCCGCCCGCGCCGCGTACGAGCGGCGCTTTCCCGACATGGCCGGGCTGTTCGGCCTCGGCGACTTCCGGCTGTTCGCGATCGCGCCGGCCGAGGTGCGCGTCGTGCTCGGCTTCGCGCAGGCCGCCTCGCTGACCCCGGCGACGCTCGCGGCCGCGCTCGCGCGCGACTGACCGACCGCGTGCCACTGGCACTTAGGTGCCATGTGGCGCGCGCGCCGACCGTCCATCGTCCGGAGCGCGTTTCCGTCGCCGTTCACTTGCGGTCGCCGTGCGGCGATGCGATAAGCAGGAGGACGGCAGCGCAATGCGAAAGGAGCGCGCGATGGGCGGGGCGGTGCGTAGCGCGGGGTTCGGACGGATCGGCGGCGAGGTGCGGCCGTCGCTCTATACGCCCGTCCACCTGCCGACGAGCCCGTGGCCCGACGGGCGGCCGCCCGCGTCGGCAACGCGCCGGCCGGCGGTGCGCGCGGACGTCGCGATCGGCGTCGCGATCGCAGCGGCGGTGCTGCTCGCCGTCGCCGTCGGCGCCGTGGTGACGAAGCAGCGCCCGGTCGACGTCGTCCCGGTCGACACCGCGAGCGACGAGGCGCCCGTGCTCGACGCCGAAGCCGATCGCCTCAACCGCTCGGCCTTCGGCACGCAACGGCTGCGCAGCTGAAAAGGCGCACCCGGCTGTCCGGTACAGAAGCGCGGGGCCCTGAACGGGCCCCGCGGCCTTTTTGGGACGGCGCCGCGCGCCCTACGCCGGCACGCAGGCGATCGTGCCGAACGGACCCCACCCCTCCGACACCCACCCCTGGTTCAGCATCTGCTGGCGCGTCTGGAGGCTCGTGGTGTAGCGGTGGTTCGGCGCGCCGCTGAGGCCGCTGTTGTACAGGCGGTAGAGCGGCTGGCGGCCCGCGGCGCAGTTGCCGTTGGTGTCCGGGTACTCGGCAAAGAACGCGATCGCCTCGAACTGCCAGTCGCGGTTCGCGCGCACCGTGGTGCATTCGTCCGCGAAAGGCGTGTAGAAGTGCGAGCTCTTCGGCGCGAACGACGTGCTGAAGAACCGGCACACGCCCGCCATGCCGCCCGCGTCGGCCGTCCAGACGGGGAAGGACTGCCCGGTGCGCGCCCAGCCCTGGAACGCGCCGGCGTCGAGCAGCTGGATCTCGTTGCCGAACGACGTCACGAAGTAGTGGCCGAAGCCGGCGTGGTAGTACTCGACCGCCTCGGCGCGGGGCGCCGGCGCCGGCCCCGCGTCGTAGATCGCCCCGTTGACGACCTCCACGCGGTTGGTGAACGACACGACGTCGTCGAGGCAGAAGCCCGAGGCCGTCGTGCACGTGGCCGGCTCGTACTCGAACGCGCCCATGTGGATGAAGAAGATGCCGTCCGGCGGGGCGAGGTAGTCGACCGTGCGCGACAGCGGGCCGAACATGAAGCCGGGCTGCAGCGTGCCCAGGTCGGTCGACGCGACGGTCCAGTAGACGCCCGCCGTCGGGTCCGGCGACTGCGTCACGAACAGCGCGACGCGCACCGTGCCCGAGACGTTCGTCGTGCTCTCGTTGACCACCGAGCCGACGTCCAGCCGGACCGGTCCCGTGACCGACTGGAACTGGTAGCCGGCGTCGTCGCCCAGCGCCAGCGCGCCGCCGATGTTGTACGCCTTCGGGCGCGCGTCCGCGCCCTTGGGGACGACGGTGACGGTCTGCCCGGGCGCGGTCGCGGCGGCCGCGGAGACGGCGAACAGGGCGGCGGCGGCGAGCGTGAACGCCCTTCCACCGAGCGAGACGGCTGCGTGCATGGCGGACCTCCGGGATCGATGCGGGACGGCGTGTCCGCATCGTTGCCCGGCTGCGGCGCCACGCGTATCGGCGGGCGCCCGCGCCGCGCGTAGGAAGCGCCCCCCGCGCGCGGTCGGACGCCGGCCCCGGCGGCGTCCGCGGCGTCAGTAGCCGCGTCCCCAGTACTCGCAGAAGCGCTCGACGTTGCGGGCGAGGAACAGGCTGTACGCGCCCCAGCTCTCGTACTTCGGCAGGCGCACCGCGGCCATGGCCTCGTCGTTGAGGCACTTGCCCTCGGCCGCGAGCTGCCGCGCCGCCTCCGACACGTCGTTCATGTACGCCTTCAGCGCGCGCACGTCGTCCTTGGTCCCGAGGCGCCCGCCGGGTCCCGGGTGGCCGGGGATCATGCGGTCCCAGTCCAGCGCGAGCACGCGGTCGAGCCCGTCGAACCAGTCGGGGAGGAAGCCGTCGGGCAGGTCGCGGAACAGCACGGCCTGCAGCGGGATCCAGTCGACAGTGAACACGATGCGCTCCTTCGGCAGCAGCATCACCAGCGAGTTGTCCGAGTGGTTGCGGCCCACCCACAGGAGGTCGAGCCGCGTGCCGCCCAGCTCGATGGTGCTGCGCTCGTCGACCAGCTGGTCCGGCAGCACGATCTCGGGATTGCGCAGCGCCGCGAGGTGCCGGTGCGCGTTGCGGTGCGCGACGAACGTCGCGCCCGCATCCTTGAACGGCTTGCCGCCCGCGATGTGGTCGTAGTGGTGGTGGCTGTACACGACGTACTTCACCGGCGCGGACGTGATCCGGCGGATCTCGGCGAGGTAGGTCTCGCCCCCCTTCTTGTCGACGAAGCCGAGCGGGTCGGTGGCGATGACGCCGTCCGGGGTGACGACGAACATCGCCTGGTGGCCCAGCATGCGGAATACGTACACGTTGTCCGCGACCTTCGTGGTGGCGAAGCGCGGCGGCGCGGCGGCCGGCTGCGCGAGCGTGGCGGGTGCGGCGAAGGCGAGTGCGGCGAGGAGTGCGGCAATGCGCATGGCGGGTCCCTTGGTGGAGGAGGCGGGGCGGGGCGCCCCGCGTCGTCAACAGTGCGGCGGCGGCGTTTGTTTCACGGGCGCGCGGCCGGCGCGCGCGCGACCACGTCCAGCAGCGCCGACAGTCCCGCGTGGCCGCTGCCTTCGGCCAGTTCCGCGTCGTAGGCCGCCAGCAGCTCGATCGTCCACCCGGCGAACGTCGCCTCGGCCCATGCCTGCGTGTACATGTGCTCGCGGCGGCCGGGGCCGCCGGTGCCGTAGTCGACCTGCTCGGGGCGGTAGCCCTCGACCAGCATCAGGCCGCCGGGCGCCACGGCCGCCTTCATCGCCGCGAACGCCTGCTCGCGCTGCGCCGGATCGAGGAACTGGATGAACACGACGACCACGGCGTCGAAGGTTCCGTCCCACGGCTGCGCCAGCAGGTCGCCTTCGCCGTGATGCACGACGACGCCGCGCTCGCGGGCGAGCGCGCGCGCCTTGGCGACCGCCACCGGCGAGAGGTCGAATGCCGTCACGTCGTGGCCGAGGCCGGCCAGGTGGACGCTGTTGCGGCCCTCGCCGTCGGCCACGCACAGCACGCGCGCGCGCGGACGGATGCGCCACGCCTCGCGCGCCAGGAAGGCGTTGGGCGCGGTGCCGAACAGGTAGCCGGGCCGCGCGAAGCGCTCGTCCCACGTGCCCTTCGGGTTGGCGAAGCCCATCGCCGCGGTCGTTGAAGAAAACCGGCATGGTAACGCGGCGGCCGCGCCGCCGTGCCGGGCACGCTTTGCTGGCATCATGCCGCGTGAAAACGGCGAGCGGGAGCGGGCATGGCGAGAATGCGCGCGATGGTGTGCGAGGCGGCCGGGCGGCCGCTGGCCGCGCGCGAACGCGAGCGTCCGCAGCCGCGGCAAGGCGAGGTCCTCGTCGCGGTCTCGGCGTGCGGCGTCTGCCGCACCGACCTGCACCTCGTCGACGGCGAGCTGCCGCAGGCGCGGCTGCCGGTCGTGCCCGGCCACGAGATCGTGGGCACCGTGGCCGCGTGCGGTGCGGGCGTGACGTCGCTCGCGCCCGGCGTGCGCGTGGGCGTGCCGTGGCTCGGCTGGACCTGCGGCCGCTGCGACGCGTGCCGGCGCGGGCTCGAGAACCTGTGTGCGGAGGCGCAGTTCACCGGGTGCACGCGCGACGGCGGCTATGCCGAATTCGCGGTGGCGGACGCGCGCTACGTGTTTCCCCTTCCCGAACGCTACGACGATCTCGCGGCGGCGCCGCTGCTGTGCGCGGGCCTGATCGGGTACCGCGCCTACGCGATGGCGGGCGACGCGCGCACGATCGGCCTCTACGGCTTCGGCGCCGCGGCGCACCTGATCGCGCAGGTCGCGCTGCACGAGGGCCGCCGCGTGCTGGCGTTCACGCGCCCGGGCGACGCCGCCGGACAGGCCTTCGCGCGCGCGCTCGGCGTGCACTGGGCCGGCGACAGCACGGCGGCCGCGCCCGAGCCGCTCGACGCCGCGCTGCTGTTCGCGCCGGTGGGCGCGCTGGTGCCGGCCGCGCTCGCGGCCGTGCGCCCCGGCGGGCTCGTCGTCTGCGCGGGCATCCACATGAGCGACATCCCGGCGTTCGCCTACCGGCTGCTGTGGGAGGAGCGCAGCGTGCGCTCCGTCGCCAACCTGACGCGCGCCGACGCGCAGGCGTTCCTCGCGCTGGCGGGGCGCGTCCCGCTCGCCGTCCACGCCTGCGCCTATCCGCTCGCCGCGGCGAACCGTGCCCTCGACGACCTGCGCCACGGACGCGTCGAAGGTGCCGCCGTCTTGACGATGCACGGCGATCGGGCGTCGAATCGCAGCTGAAGCCAGGGTACGACCCGTCCACCGCCCCGAGGAGCCCGCATGGCCACCCGCAAGCCCGCCGCCGCCGACGTTCCGCGCAAGACCCGCCGCGCGCCGCGCAAGACCGCCGCGAAGACCGCCGCGCCGCCGCCCCCCAGGCGCGCGCCCGGCGCCGATGCGCAGATGCGCGAGCAGATGGCGCGCATGGCGAACCTGATGACGCCGGAGCAGGCGATCGAGCTGTACAAGGCCAACGCAAAGATGGCGCTCGACGTCATCAACGCCGCGATCGACAGCACGGCGCGGCTGCGCAAGCTGCAGTTCGAGGGCGAGGAGTCGGCGCGCGAGTTCCAGCGCAAGGCGGCGCGCGCCTCCGCCGAGGCGAAGGACGCGCAGTCGCTGGTCGCGATCGGCCAGGAGACCGGCCGCGAGGCGCTCGAGAAGAGCCTCGCCTACTGGCAGGAGATGTTCGGGCTGATCGTCGAGATCCAGCAGCGGCTGTTCAGCCTGATCGAGGACCAGGCGCAGGGCATGCCCGGCTACAGGCAGGCGAAGGCGGCGATGGCGATGATGCCCGACCTCGGGCCCATGAAGAACGTCGTCGACGCGATGCAGGGCCTCGTCGGCTCGGGCGGCAATGCGTTCGCGACGATGCAGAAGATGATGAGCGACCTCGCGCAGATGGCGCAGTCGTCGATGCCCGGCGGGCGGCGCTGACGCACCTCGCCCGCGGGCGCGCGCCCGCGTCGTCTCGCCGAGGGCCGGCCGGCATGCGCGCGGCCGCGCCACCGGCCGCGCGCGCGCTCCGCCCCGGCGTTGACGCACGTCATCGGCGGGGCGGCGGCGGGACGTTCTAATGGGGACGCCGCGCGCTGCGGCGCGGCGTCCCGCGATGGACCACGAGCGCTTCGTCGTCGAGCACGCGCACGCCCGCGATGCGGCCGACGTGCTGGCCGCGCTGGGCTGCGATCGCGAGCGGGGCCTCGACGCCGCGGAGTCCGCGCGGCGGCTCGCCGCCGTCGGCCCCAACGCGCTGCCGCGCGCGCGCGCCGAGCCGTGGTGGCGCAAGCTCGGGGCGCAGTTCGCCAGTCCGCTGGTCGTGCTGCTGCTCGCGGCCGCGGCGGTGTCGATCGTGGTCTGGGCGATCGAGCGTCACGACGGCCCGCCGTTCGAGGCGCTCGCGATCCTCGCCATCGTCCTGCTGAACGGGCTGCTCGGCTACGCGCAGGAGTCGCGCGCGGAGCGCGCGGTGGCGGGACTGCAGGCGATGACGGCGTCCGCCGCAACCGTCGTGCGCGACGGCGAGCGCCGCACCATCCCGGCCGCCGAGGTCGTGCCCGGCGACCTGGTGGTGCTGGAGGAGGGCGCGACGGTCCCCGCCGACGCGCGCCTCGTGCACGCCGTCGTGCTGGGCGCCGGCGAGGCGGCGCTCACCGGCGAGAGCGCACCGGTCACCAAGCACACCGCGCCGGTGCCGGCCGATGCCCCGCTGGCCGACCGTGCCTCGATGGCGTACGCGGGAACGGCCGTCGCGACGGGACACGCGCTGGCCGTCGTCACGGCGACCGGCGCGGCGACCGCGTTCGGACGCATCGCGGGCCTGCTGGCCGCCACCGCGCCGGAACCCACGCCGCTGCAGCGCGAGCTCGACCGCCTCGGCCGCATCCTCGGGGCCATCGTCGTGGCGATCGCGGTCGTGGTGGCGGCGACGATCCTCGCGATGCAGCCGTCGATCACCACCGCGGTGCTCGTGGGCGTGCTGCTCTACACCGTGTCGCTCGCCGTCTCCGCGGTGCCCGAGGGCCTGGCGGCCGTGACCACCGTCGTGCTCTCGCTGGGCATGCAGCGCATGGCGAGACGCAACGCGATCGTGCGCCGGCTGCCCGCCGTCGAGACGCTCGGGTCGGCCACCGTGATCGCCAGCGACAAGACGGGGACGCTCACGCGCAACGAGATGACGGTGCGCGCGATCGTCACCGCCTCGGGACGTACCGGCGTCACCGGCACCGGATACGCGCCGCGAGGCGAGCTGGTCGCCGCCGACGGCGCGCCGCTCGCGCACGGACCGCAGCGCGTCGAGGCACGCCGGCTGCTCGCCGCCGCGACGCTCGCCAGCAATGCGAGCGTGCAGCAGGCGGCGTCGGGCTGGATCGTGCAGGGCGATCCGACCGAGGGCGCGCTCGTGACGGCCGCGATGAAGGCCGGCGTCGGCCGCGAGTGGCTGCGGCAGCGCTTCGCGCGCGTCGACGAGCTGCCGTTCTCCGCGGAGCGCAAGCTGATGAGCACGGCGCACACCGATGCGCAGGCGCGCGGCGACTGCGTGCTGTTCGCCAAGGGTGCGCCCGACGTCCTGCTCGCGCGCTGCACGCTGCAGCGGGTCGGCCGCGCCGAGGCGCCGCTCGACGACGCCCGCCGCGAGGCGATCCTGCGCGAGATCGACGCGCTCGCCTCGGCCGCGCTGCGGACGCTGGGCGTCGCCTACCGCCGCCTGCCCGCCCGCGAGGCGCTGGCGCTGCATCACGAGGAGGCGCTCGTGTGGCTGGGGCTGGTCGGGATGATCGACCCGCCGCGGCCGGAGGCGCCGGACGCCGTCGCGCAGGCGCGCCGCGCCGGCGTGCGCGTGCTCATGATCACCGGCGATCACCCGGCCGCGGCGTCGGCGATCGCCGCCGAGCTCGGCATCGCTCCGCGCGGCGCAGCGGTGCTCACCGGCCGCGACCTGCGCGCGCTGGAAGGCGAGCGGCTGCGCGACGCGGTCGCGGCCACCAGCGTGTTCGCGCGCGTGGAGCCGGAGCAGAAGCTCGCGATCGTGCGCGCGTTGCAGGCCGGCGGGCAGGTCGTCGCGATGACCGGCGACGGCGTCAACGACGCGCCGGCGCTCAGGGCCGCCGACATCGGCGTCGCCATGGGCATCAGCGGGACCGACGTGTCGCGCGAGGCCGCCGACATGGTGCTCGCCGACGACAACTTCGCCACGATCGTCGCGGCCATCGAGGAGGGCCGCTCGATCTACGCCAACATCCAGAAGTTCCTGCGCTACCTGCTCGCGACGAACCTCGGCGAGGTCGTCGTCATGTTCCTCGGCGTCGCGCTCGCGGGCGTGCTCGGGCTCGCGGCGGCGCCGGGCGAGGCGCTCGTGCTGCCGCTGACGGCCGCG
Source organism: Betaproteobacteria bacterium (assembly GCA_016861105.1). GTDB lineage: Bacteria > Pseudomonadota > Gammaproteobacteria > Burkholderiales > Casimicrobiaceae > VBCG01. The sequence continues at coordinate 119,636 of BOKS01000008.1, forward strand.
ATGATCCTGTGGATCAACCTGGTGACCGACGGCGTGCCGGCGCTCGCGCTGGGCGTCGATCCGCCGGTCGCGACGCTGATGGAGCGTCCGCCGCGCGCCCGGCGCAGCGGCGTCATCACGCCGCGCATGTGGGCCGGCACCGTGGTCGCGGCGCTGGTGATGGGCGCGGGAACGCTGCTGCTGCTGGACGCCGCGCTGCCGGGCGGCCTTCTGGACGGCGGTGGCGACGTCCGCTACGGGCGCACGCTCGCGTTCCACGCGCTGGTGCTCTACCAGCTCGTCGACGCCACCTGCGTGCGCTCCGACGAGGTCAGCGCGTTCGTGCGGCCCTTCGCCAACCGCTGGCTGTGGGCCGCGATCGCAGGCGCGCTGCTGCTGCAGGCCGCGGTGCTCTACGTGCCGCTGCTGCAGCAGGGCTTCGGCACCGTTCCGCTGTCGCCGGGCGACTGGATGGTGTGCCTCGCCGTGGCGTCCAGCGTGCTGGCCGCGCGCGAGCTCGTCAAGGCGGTGAATCGCGCCCGCGACCGCGGCGCACGTTGACGCGCGCCCGCGAAGCGGCGAAAGTTCGCGGTTGCGCCATTCGACGAAGCGAGGGGACATGCGACGCATCGGTGTGGGCATCGTGGGGCTGGGCAACGCGGTGAAGCCGCACGCCGCGGCCTTGCGCGACCTCGCGCAGCGCGCCGAGGTGGTCGCCGGCTGGTCGCCGTCGGCGGAGCGCCGGGAGCGCTTCGCCGCGGCCTGGTCGTGGCCGACGCACGATTCGCTCGACGCGCTGCTGCGCGACCCGCGCGTTGAGGCGGTGTTCGTGCTCTCGCCCCCGCGCACGCACGCCGAGGTGACGCTCGCCGCCGCCCGGGCCGGCAAGCACGTGCTGCTGGAGAAGCCGGTGGACGTCGACCACGCCGCCGCACGCGCGCTGGTCGACGCGGTCGAGGCCATGGGCCGCTCGTTCGGCGTCGTGTTCCAGCACCGCTTCCGCGAGGCGTCGGTCGCGCTGCGCGAGCGGCTGCGCGCGGGGCAGCTCGGCGAGCTGCTCTCGGTGTCGGCCAGCGTGCGCTGGTGGCGCACGGCCGAGTACTTCCGCGAGCCCGGGCGCGGCACGATGGCGCGCGACGCGGGCGGCGTGCTGCTCACGCAGGCGATCCACACGCTCGACCTGCTGCTCGACCTCGCCGGGCCGGTCGCGCGCGTCAACGCGCTGTGCCGCACGAGCCCGCTGCGTGCGATCGACACCGAGGACATCGCCTGCGCGACCGTCGAGTATGCCAACGGCGCCGTGGGCGTGATCGACGCGACGACCGTGGCCTACCCCGGCTATCCGGAGCGCATCGACGTCGCCGGCGCGAAGGGCGGCGCGGTGATCGAGGCCGAGCGCCTCGCCGGCGAGCTGCACGACGGGGGGCGCTTCGCCGTCGAAGGCTCCTCGGCCGGCGGCGGCGGTGCCGACCCGATGGCGTTCTCGCACGCGGCGCACCAGCGGCTGATCGGCGAGTTCCTCGACGCGGTCGAGGCCGGCCGCCAGCCGCGCGCCAGCGCACGCAGCGCGCTGCGCGTGCACGCGCTGATCGACGCCATGCTCGCGTCCTCGCGCGAGGGGCGGACCGTGGACGCGCCGCAGGCCGCGTAGCGGCGGGCCTCAGGCCGCGTCGATCTCCCCGGGCGGGCGCAGCGGCGCCGACGCGTCGCGGCGCTCGCCGCCGGCGAGTCGGCGCAAGCCGCGCTGCAGCCTGCGCCGCGCGTCCGGGTCGCCGACGTCGCGCGACACCCGCGCGTGCAGCGACGCCGCGAGTTGCGCGATCGCCGCCTGGCGCGCGGGGTCCTCGCACGCCGCGGCCACCGCCGCGAGGCTCGCTTCGAGGTGCCCGAGCACCACCGCGTCGCCGGCCGCCGCGTCGGCGACCTGGTCGTACGCCGTGTGCAGCAGCGCGTCGAACGAGGGCTGGCGGGCGATCAGCCGCAGCCGGCCCTCGGCGTCGTAGCACGCGGCCGGCGGGAAGCGCACCGCCACGAGCCGGCGCAGCACGACCGTGAGCCAGTGCAGGCAGAGGACTGCCGTGGTCGGGTCGTTGACGCCCGGCGAGAGCGCGCGCAGCGCGATGTCCACGATCTGGCGCATGCCGTAGCCGACGTCCTCGTCGATGCTGCGCTCGACGCCGATCGCATAGCAACCGTCGATCGCGGCGGCGGTCTCGTCGTCGGGCACGACGTCGGCGACGCTCGCGAGCGAAGTCCCGTCGGCGACGAAGTCGCCGGCGCCGGCGTCCATCCGGATCGTGGTGCCGAGCGCGCAGGCGAGGTCGTGCAGCGACGACGTGCCGACGGTCGCGACGAATCCCGACCGCCGCGCGGCGACCGGGTGCCAGCGCGCGGCGGCCGGCTGCGGCGGCTGCGCGGGACCGCGCTCGCCGGTGTCGCGCGACGCCATCGCCGCGGCCGCCTGCAGCGTCTCGTGCGCGAGCGTCGCGATGATGTGCGGGGCCTGCACCGACGTCGCGACGTGGTGCAGGTAGTAGATCAGCACGCCGATCGCGACGAAGGCGAAGGCGATCGCGATCGCCACGGCGAAGGCCGGCACGAACGGGTCGTCGCCGCCGCGCACGGCGCGGACCACGACGAGGCAGTAGGCGAACACGCCGAGGAACGTGCCCAGCACGAGCTGGTTCGCGCGGTCGCGCATGAACTGCCGCAGCACCCGCGAGCCGTAGTGCGAGGCGGCGAGCGAGAGCGTGACCAGCGTCATGGAGAACACGATGCCGGTCACGGTGATCATCGCCGACGCGATCGCGCCGAGCACCGCGCGCGCGCCGTCGGGCGTGGCCGCGAAGAACCGCGGCCAGCGCTGCGCCGCCCACGCGCCGGCCGCGAGGTCCGCCTCGCTGACGGCGACGCCGAGCACGATCGCGCCCGCGACGGTGATCGCGGGCACGAACCACAGGCTGCCGCGCAGCGCCATGACGAGGCTTCGCAGACGGTGCACGCTTCGTTTCTCCCCGGACGGCCCGTGACGATACCACCTGCGGCCCGTGGCCCCGCGCGCGGCGGAACGCCGCCGCCGCCCGACGCGATGGCTGCGGCACGAAGGCGCGCGCGGGCGCGCGGCGGTGGCGGGGCCGTGCGACCGGCGGCGCGCGACCCGCGCCGTCGCATGAGTTTTCCTCAATCGGCCTATGCGGTAATTGTGCTTGCAGATCAACCGAGGTCGACTAGCATCGCTGGCGAGCTTGCGGTGCCGCTCGACCAGCGCACCGGCGCGCCGGTGTGCGATCGCCGCCGTGCAGCGCTGCCCGTTGCGGGCCCGCGGACGCTGCGGCCCGCGTACCGATGCTCCCGACCATGGCCCAGCGCATCCGCCCCATCCCCGCGTCGTCGCCGCACGAGGCCGGCGGTGCCGGCGCCTGCGGCCGCCGCCCGACGTGATGGTCATCGATTGCCACGGGCATTACACGACGAGCCCGCCGCAGCTCGCCGCCTTCCGTGCGCGCCAGGTGCGCGACCTCGCCGATCCGCACGCGCTGCGCAGCAAGGGTGCGCTGGGCATCGGCGACGACGAGATCCGCGAGAGCCTCGAGGCCCACCAGCTGCGGCTGCAGCGCGAGCGAGGCACGGCGCTGACGCTGTTCTCGCCGCGGGCCGCGGGCATGGGCCACCACCTCGGCGACGCCACCACGAGCCGGCACTGGTCGGAGCACTGCAACGAGCTCGTCCACCGCGTGTGCACGCTGTACCCGGACAACTTCGCCGGCGTGTGCCAGCTGCCGCAGAGTCCCGGCGAATCGCCGGCATCGTGCATCGCGGAGCTCGAGCGCTGCGTGAGCCAGTTCGGCTTCGTCGGCTGCAACCTCAATCCGGACCCCTCGGGCGGGTACTGGAGCGGCCCGCCGCTGACCGACCGCGCCTGGTACCCGCTCTACGAGCGCATGGTCGAGCTGGACGTCCCGGCGATGCTGCACACGAGCCAGTCGTGCAATCCCCACTTCCACACCGCCGGCGCGCACTACCTCAACGGCGACACCACGGCGTTCATGCAGCTGCTCGACTCGGACCTGTTCGCCGACTTTCCGACGCTGCGCTTCGTGATCCCGCACGGCGGCGGTGCCGTGCCCTACCACTGGGGCCGCTACCGCGGCATCGCGCAGGACCTCGGCCGCCCGCCGCTCGCCGACGGGGTCCTGCGCAACGTGTACTTCGACACCTGCGTGTACCACCGTCCGGGCATGGCGCTGCTGCTGGAGGTGATCCCGGCCGACAACGTGCTGTTCGCCGCCGAGGTCTTCGGCGCCGTGCAGGGCGTCGACCCGACGTCCGGGCATCCGTTCGACGACACCAAGCGCTACATCGACGACATCGGCTGGCTCGGCGAGGACGCGCGCCGCAAGATCTTCCACGCGAACGCGATACGCGTGTACCCGCGCCTCGCGCGGCGCGCCGCCGGCTGCGACGACTCGGAGGCCGCCGCGTGATCGGCTTTCGCATCGAGAAGCGCACGCGCCGGGTCGACGCGCGCCTCGTCGAGCAGTTCCTCGGGTTGCCGGTGGCCAACGTCAGCGACGCGATGCACAGGATGAGCGCCGCCGGCGCCCGCCTGCGCCCGATGCACGCCGGCGGCCGCATGGCGGGTCCCGCGCTGACGGTGAAGACGAGGCCCGGCGACAACATCATGGTGCACAAGGCCCTCGACCTCGCGGAGCCGGGCGACGTCGTCGTGGTCGACGCCGGCGGTGACCTGACCAACGCGATCCTCGGCGAGATCATGTCCGGATACGCGCACGCGCGCGGCCTCGCCGGGCTCGTCGTCAACGGGGCCATCCGCGACGCGGACGCGATCCGCGCAGGCACGTTCCCGGTGTTCGCCGCCGGCGTGACGCACCGCGGGCCCTACAAGGACGGTCCGGGCGAGATCAACGTGCCGGTGGCGATCGACGGCATGGTCATCGAGCCCGGCGACCTGGTGCTGGGCGACGCGGACGGGCTCCTGTGCGTCCCGTACGCGTTCGCCGCGTCGGTGTGCGCTGCGGCCAGCGAGCGGCAGAGGCACGAGGCGCGCGAGATCCGGGCGATCGCCGAGGGGACGCTCGACCGCACGTGGGTCGACGCGACGCTGAAGCGGCTCGGATGCCCGTTGCCCGACTGAGGCAGGGGCGCGCGCCGGCGGGGCGATCGTCCGCCCGCCGGCGGGTGCCCGGGTGTGGCGGTGCGCGCAGCACGACGAGGCGCCCGGGGCGCGGGGATCCTGCCGTGCCACGAGGCGGCCGAAACGAAGGCGACACGAGGAGGAATGGCATGGAACGCGGTTGGCGGTCGACGATGCAGCGGTGGTGTCTCGGCGTGGCGATGCTGGCGTGCGCGGCCGCCGCGCTCGCCCAGACGTATCCCTCCAAACCGATCAGGATGATCGTGCCGTGGCCGCCGGGCGGCGGCGTCGACACGGCGGCGCGGCTCATCTCGCAGCCGCTGTCCGAGCGGCTCGGGCAGCCGATCGTCATCGAGAACCGCCCGGGGGTCGCCGGCAATCTCGGCACCGCCCAGTTCACGAAGGAGCCGGCCGACGGGTACACGCTGCTGATGGGCTCGCTGTCGCCCAACGCGGTCAACCCGCACCTCTACTCGAAGCTCGGGTTCGATCCGGTCAAGGACTTCGAGTTCGTCGCGCTGATGTACTACGTGCCGAGCTTCCTCGTGGTGCCGGCGAACTCGCCTGCCAACTCGGCGAAGGACCTGGTCGAGATGGCGCGCAAGAATCCGGGCAAGCTCAACTTCGGCTCCGGCGGCGTCGGCTCGTCGCAGCACCTGTTCGGCGTGATGTTCAACACGGCGGCGAAGATCGACGCGGTCCACGTGACCTACAAGGGCACGGCGCCCGCGGAGGCGGCGCTGGTGGCCGGGCAGATCGACTACATGATCGACCCGCCGACGGCGCTGCCGTTCGTGACGTCGGGGCGGATGAAGGCCCTCGCCGTCGCGTCCAAGCAGCGCAGCGTCTCGCTGCCCGACGTGCCGACGCTCGACGAGGTCGGGATACCCGGCGTGTACACGTCGACCTTCTACGGCATCATGGCGCCTGCCGGCACGCCGAAGCCGATCGTCGACCGCCTGAACAAGGAGATCAACGCGATCCTGCAGACCCCCGACATGCAGGCGCGCCTCGCCAAGGCGTCGGCGCAATCGCACAACTGGTCGCCGCAGGAGTTCGCGGACTTCGTCAAGGGCGAGATCGAGCGCTACCGCGAGATCGTGCGCCTCTCCGGCGCGAAGCAGGTCGACTGACGTCGTCGCGGCGGGCGCGCGGGCGCGGTGCCGCGCCCCGCGCGCCTGCGCTTGCGCGGGCCGCCCGCGCACGCCGGGCCCGCCGGAGGAGCAGCGTGCAGATCCGCAACCCGAAGGACCTCGTCGCAGGACTCCTGTTCGCGGCGTTCGGCGTCCTGGCCGTCGTCGTCTCCAGCTCGTACGCGATGGGCTCGGCCTCGCGCATGGGACCGGGCTACCTGCCGCGCGCGCTGGGCGTGCTGCTGATCGCGTTCGGCGCGGCGCTGGCGCTGCGCGGCCTGCGGCCCGGCGCCGGTGCCCGCGTGCGCTGGAACGTCGTGCCGCTGCTCGTCGTGCTGGCGGCGGTCGGCCTGTTCAGCGTGGCCGCGAAGTGGCTCGGCGTCGTCGCCTCGACGCTGCTCCTCGTCGTCGTGGCGTCGGCCGTCAGCGGCGAGTTCCGCTGGAGGGAGTCGCTGATCAGCGGGCTGGTGCTCGGGGCGGCGGCGGTCGCGGTGTTCGTCTACGCGCTCGGCATCCCGCTGCCGGTCTGGCCGGCGTTCGTCGGGCGCTGATGGACCTCCTCGCCAACCTCGCCCTGGGCTTCGGCGCGGCGCTGACGCCGCTCAACCTGCTGTACGCGCTGCTGGGCACGCTGGTGGGGACGCTGATCGGCGTGCTGCCTGGCATCGGCCCGGTGGCGACCGTCGCGATGCTGCTGCCGGTGACCTACGGCCTGCCGCCGCTGACCGCGCTGATCATGCTGGCGGGCATCTACTACGGGGCGTCGTACGGGGGATCGACGACGGCGATCCTCGTGAACCTGCCGGGCGAGATGTCGTCGGTGATCACCGTGATCGACGGCCACCAGATGGCGCGCCAGGGGCGGGCCGGGGTGGCGCTGTGCGTCGCCGCGCTGGGCTCGCTGTTCGCCGGCTGCGTCGCCACGATGGTGATCGCTGCCTTCGCGCCGCCGCTCGCCGAATTCGCGCTGCGCTTCGACGCCGCCGAGTACTTCTCGCTCATGGTGCTGGGGCTGGTCTCGGCCATCGCGCTCGCGCACGGCTCGCTGCTGCGGGCCGTGCTGGTCACGCTGCTCGGCCTCCTGCTCGGCATCGTCGGGACCGATCCCAACACCGGCATCGCCCGCTTCTCGTTCGAGATCCCCGAGCTGATGGACGGGATCGGGTTCGTCGCGATCACGATGGGACTCTTCGCGTTCGCCGAGATCGCGATCAACCTCGAGTCGGCGGCGCGACGCGGCGCGATCGCCGAGCGCATCAGCCGGCTGTGGATCGGGTGGCCGGAGTTCCGGCAGGCGTTCCCCGCGGTGCTGCGCGGCACTGCCGTCGGCTCGATCCTCGGCATCTTCCCCGGCGGCGGCGCCACGCTGTCGGCGTTCGCCTCCTACACCGTCGAGAAGAAGGTCGCGAAGGACCCGTCGCGCTTCGGCAAGGGCGCGATCGAGGGCGTCGCCGGCCCCGAGTCGGCGAACAACGCCGGCGCGCAGACGTCGTTCATCCCGATGCTGACGCTCGGTATCCCGTCGAACGCCGTCATGGCACTGATGATCGGCGCCATGATCATCCACGACATCCAGCCCGGCCCGGACGTCATCCGCAAGCAGCCCGAGCTGTTCTGGGGGCTGATCGCCAGCATGTGGATCGGCAACGTGATGCTGGTCGTCCTGAACCTGCCGCTGATCGGCATCTGGGTCCGGTTGCTCCGCGTCCCCTACCGCCTGCTCTATCCGGTGATCGTGCTGGTGTGCACGATCGGCGCGTTCAGCGCCAACAACAACATGTTCGACGTGTGGGTGGCGATGGCGTTCGGCGCGCTCGGCTACGTGCTGCTGAAGCTCGACTGCGAGCCGGCGCCGCTGCTGCTCGGCTACATCCTCGGCCCGATGCTGGAGGACAACCTGCGCCGCGCGCTCGTGCTCTCGCGCGGCGACTTCACGGTGTTCTTCACGCGGCCGGTGTCGCTCGCCATGCTGCTCGCCGCGGCGGCGCTGCTCGCGCTCGTGCTGGCGCCGGCGATCCGCCGGCGGCGCGACACGGTCTTCGCCGAGCGCGAGTAGGGGTGGCCGCGGGACGCGCCGGGGACGGGCCCGCGCGCCCGGCACGCGGACTCGACAACCGAGGAATCGCAGACGGAACGTCGATCGACGACGGCGAAGGGTGCCGCGCGTGAAGGGCACGCGATCGCGACCAGGCTGGCGCGGGGCGGCGTCCGGGGCGTAGACTGCACGGGCTGCCGCAGGTCGTCCCGCGGATTCGCGCGGATGGCCGGACCCCGATGCGTTCGCGCCGGCGCGAAGACGTCTTCCGCGCGGCGTTGCCGGAGGACACCATGACGAACGCCGCTCCCGCGTCCATCGCCTTGGCAATGCTGCTCGTCGGGTCGAGCGCCGACGCTGCGGTCTGCGACGCGGCGTCGCCGTTCGCGGACGTCGCCGCCTCGGAGTCCTTCTGCAGCAACACCGAGTGGCTGAAGAACCGGGGCGTCACGGTCGGCTGCGCCGAAGGCACGAACTTCTGCCCCTTCGACTTCGTCACGCGGGCGCAGATGGCGCTGTTCATGAACCGTCTGGCGGATGCCGTCGTGCCGCCGCCGTTGAGAGCGGAACAGTCGCTGGGGGCACGAACGATCACGTTCACCCACGACGACAATCCGGTGTGCGCGATCGCCGTGCCGCACGCGGACTTTCCGCGGGCCTTCAGCATCACGGGCAGCGTGATGCTGGAGAGCGACAGCGGAGAGCGCACCGTGAGCGTGGTGGTGCAAGCTGCCAACGACGGGGTGTTCCTGCCGTCGTTCGGCAACAACGTCGGCACGATCGAGCAGGGCAAGTTCGCGAACATCCCGATCGTGACGTCCGTGACGCTCCCGCCGGGAGCGAAGACCATCCGGCTCGCGCTGGCGAAGTTCTTCTTCTTCACCTCGGACATCACCGTTGCGAGCGGAAACTGCAAGCTTCGCGTCAACGCCCAGAGCATCAGCGGAAGCAGTTCGCCGTACTAGGGCGTGTTCACGCTGTGGCCGCATGCGCGAAGGGTCGCGCCCGCGTGTCCATCGCGGCGCCCGCCGCCGCGAATGCCGAGCGTATTCGCAAGGCGAGCAGCCATGAGGGGCGCGGGCGCGCCCGTTCCCTCCGGGCTGCGGCGAAAAAGGGCCGTGGGCGTTGCTGCAAGTCCTCGCCGGGTTCCCGACCCGCCTTGCGGCCTTGCGCCGAGCCCACGGCCCTTTCCGCTTCGCAGCGCGCTTGTGTGCATAGCGTGAACAGGCCCTAGGCAGCGGGACAACGTCTCCACCACCTTCTCACGACGGCCCGCGGTCGCGGTGCAAACGCCGGCCTCCGGGACGCGCGGCCGGTTGCCGCCATCGGCTGCAGCGGCTGGCGCGCGAGCAGGCGAATGCTGTCCGCGCACGGAGTCGCGCCGTGCACGCCGCAGCGCCGCGTCAGGCGGTGAGGCGGCCGACGAGTCGCCGGACCAGCGGCGCGACCACGGCCACCGTGGGGAAGGCGACCGGCCACGTCGTGGCGCAGCTCTTCAGCCACTGGGCGGCGAGCCCGGCGTGCAGCCCCTGCGTCGTCGTCAGGACGAACGCGGAGACCACGCACACCATGATCGCCGAGAGCAGGGCGCTGAAGAGGATCGGTGCGAAGCGTGTCGGAATGCGCATGGAAATCTCCTTTGATCGTTGGATGGACAAACAGTCGGTGTGACGAGGAGGATCACGGCGCGTACAGGAAGGCGGCCGCCCGGCCTGCCGCGTACAGGCCGAGGCCGAAGACGAAGTGCGTGACGAGGCTCTGCAGCCGCGCCGCCCACGGCCGTCTCGTCCGGCTCGCGGCGATGCCGTGGCCCATCGCGGGTTGCATCACGAGGAACGGTGCAGCGACGGTGCCGATCCCGACGACCAGGGCCGGACCGAGCGTCGGCTGCCGCACCCATGCGATGCCGACGGTGCCGATCAAGACGGCGGCGAAGGCGATGCCGATCAGGTAGTGCGCGGCCCAGCCCAGCACGCGCTCGCCGGCGAGCGGCGGCGATGCCGCGATGGCGTCGTGGCGGAAGCGTCCGCGCGCCATCCCGCCGATCCAGCGGCCAAGAAGGCCGTAGTCGGGCACCGGCGTGGCCAGCAGCCGCCGGCGCGTGATCGCCCAGAGGTCCGTCACCGCGGTCGCGCCCGCGCCGGTGATCAGGGTGCATGCCAGAAGGTCCACGTCCGTCTCCTCGTCCTTGCCGTTCCGCGGCAGTGACGGCACAGTGCCACTTCAAGTCGACTTGAAGTCAAGGGGGTGGTGCGTGGACATTGCGGAGGTGGCGAGGCGATCCGGCGTGCCCGCGTCGACGCTGCGCTTCTACGAGGAGAAGGGGCTGATCGCGTCCACCGGCAGGCGCGGGCTGCGCCGCGTGTTCGACGCGGGCGTGCTGGAGCGGCTGGCGCTGATCGCGCTGGGGCGCTCCGCCGGCTTCACGCTGGACGAGATCGCGCGCGTGTTCGTGCCGGGGGGGCGACCGCGGATCGACAGGCGCACGCTCGCCGCCAAGGCGAAGGCGCTGGACCGCACGATCCGCCGCCTCTCTGCCATGCGCGACGGCCTGCGCCACGCCGCCGCGTGCGCGGCGCCCTCGCACATGGAGTGTCCGACGTTCCGGCGGGTGCTCGCGGCGGCGGCGTCCGGCGCGCTCGGCGACGCGCGCGGCCGCGCCGGTGCGCCTGCGCGGCAGCGCCCCACGGTCGCGCGGGCACGACGATCCTAGGGACCCGAGGCGTCGTGGTACCCGGGGCCGGACTCGAACCGGCACGCCTCGCGGCCGCGGATTTTAAGTCCGCTGTGTCTACCGTTCCACCACCCGGGCGGCGCGCCGATTGTACGCGCGCTCACGCGTGCGGGGTCCGCGCCACGAGCAGCCACGCGAGCGTGCTGCGCAGCCGCGCGGGCGGGACCGGCTTGTGCAGCAGCGGCAGGCCGCTGTCGCGGATGCGCGCGAGTTCGTCGCGCCGCGACTCGCCCGTGACGATCATCGCCGGCACGTCGCGGCCGCACTGGCCGCGCACGGCGTGCACGGCGGCGAGCCCGTCGCGGCCGGGGCGCAGCAGGAAGTCGGCGACGATCGCGTCCGGCGCGCCGCGCTCGCCGACGATGCGCAGCGCGGCGTCGCCGTCCGCGGCCAGCCACGGCTCGCAGCCCCAGGCGCGCAGCAGGCGCTCCATGCCGTCGCGTACCGGCGACTCGTCCTCCACGACCAGCACGCGGCGACCCTCCATCCCGCTCGCCGGCACCGCCGGCTCCGCGTGCTTCGCCGGCGGCGGCCCCTCGGCACGCGGCACGAACACGCGGAAGGCGGATCCGCGCCCCGGGCGCGAGTCGACGACGACCGGATGGCCGAGCAGGCCGGCGAGCCGCCGTACGATCGCGAGCCCGAGCCCCAGTCCGCCGCCGCCGTCCGCGTGGCGCGACCCGGACTGGTAGAACTCCTCGAAGATGCGCTCGCGCTCGTCGGGGGCGATGCCGGGGCCGCTGTCCCAGACCTCGAAGGACACCAGCGCGCCGCGGGGCCTGCAGCCGACGACGACGCCGCCGCGCGCCGTGTAGCGCAGCGCGTTCGACACGAGGTTGCGCAGGATGCGCTCCAGCAGCACCGGGTCGGAGCGCACGAGCGCACGCGAGGGCACGACGGCGAGGCGCAGGTTGCGCGCGAGCGCCTCGGGAGCGAAGTCGTGCGCGATGCGGTCGAGCACGTCGTCGGCGCACAGCGCGACCGGCTTCGCGTGGACGACGCCCGCGTCGAGGCGCGAGATGTCGAGCATCGACGAGAACAGCGCGTCGAGCGAGTTCACCGACCGGGCGATGCGCTGCGCCAGCGTCCGCTGCGCGGGCGTCGTGACCTCGTCGTGCAGTGCCGAGGCGAAGAGCCCGAGCGCGTGCAGCGGCTGGCGCAGGTCGTGGCTCGCGGCTGCGAGGAAGCGCGACTTGGCGTGGTCGGCCGCGAGCGCGGCGTCGCGCGCCTCGCCCGTGGCGCGAAGCTGCCGCTCCAGCGCGGCGCTCTTCTCGGCGACGCGCGCCTCCAGCTCGACGTTGAGGCGCTCGCTGTCGTCGAGCGCACGCACGAAGCGGTCGGTGAGGATCCAGCCGACCAGCAGCAGGAAGAGCAGCGCGGCGTAGGGGACGAGCCACACCGGACGCACCGCGGTGTCGCTGTTGGCGACGACCCAGTCGCGGATCGCGAACAGCGCCGAGAGCGCGCCGGTGGCGAGCAGCAGCGCGTTGCGCGCGTCGAAGTGGCGGACCGCGTAGCGCGCGACGGCAGTCAGCGCGACCAGGACCACGAGGATGCCGCCCAGCCGTATCCACACCGACGCCGCGTTCGCGACGCCGGCCAGCCAGGCGGCGTAGAGCGCGGGCACGACGGCGACGGCGTAGGCGACGACGAAGCGGCGGTACGCCGTCCAGCGCACCTCGGCGAAGCGCACCATGAACAGGCACAGGAGCGCGACGAACGCGAGGTAGACGCCGTGCCAGAGGATGCCGTAGTGCGGCTGCGGCAGCGGGCGCTCGGGCGCCAGCGAGACCAGCGTGTGCGCGCCCCACAGCAGCGCCGCGAAGCCGAAGAGTGCGTACGACGGGTCGCGCCGGCGCGACCACAGGCCGAGGATGAACAGGCCGCCGGAGAGCGTCGCGACGGCCACGGCGGCCGGCGCCAGCGTGTGCACGACGAGGTCGGCGAGCGCGCCCCGCGCCAGCGCATCCGCGTCACCGGCGAGCAGCGGCCCCAGCCCGGCGAACGCGCCGGGCGCGACGTGCGCGCGCAGCGCGATCTCGTTGGCGCCGGCGCGCACGTCCTCCGGGGCGAGCGCGACGAGGCGGCTCTGCTCGTAGCTTCGCGGCGCGCGCCGGCCGGGCGTCCACGCCCCGGGCACCGGGCGGCCGTTGAGCCAGATCTCGGCGGGAAAGGTGATCGCCGACAGGTACAGCGCCTGCGGGCGCTCCGGGGCTGCGGGCGTCCATTGCATCGTGTACCAGGCGTCGCCGGAGAGGTCGCCTTCGCTCACGTCCCAGCGGTGCGGCAGCGCCACCTCGCGGCCGGCCTGCGGCGGCGGGAGCGCGGCGGCGCCGGGCGCGAAGCGCGCGCGGTCGATCGTGACGACGTCGGCAGCGAAGGCGGCGGCGCAGGCCGCACACGCGAGGAACGCGGCGAGCACGAGGTGCGCGACGCGAGTGGACGGCGCCCGGCGCGCACGCCGCTGTGGCATCGTCCCGTCCGCTGCGGCCCCGGTGCGCACGGCGTTCCTCCTGCCGATTCCCGACGGCGGCAGCATCGGCGGGGGTGGCCGGCGCGTCAAGGCCGTCCCGCGCCGCGGCGCCGGTTCGCCCACGCGGCCGCACCGCGTCGCCAGCGTTGTGGCAAGCTGTGCGGACGACCCGCACGTCGTGCGACGGGCAGGTGACAAGAGCGATGAACGCCGAGGGAGGGACGGGGCCGCTGATCGCGATCGCGGACGATCATCCGCTGATCCGGGCGGCGATGCGCGACCTGCTCGCGCGCCTGGTGCCGGCGCCGCGCATCGTCGAGGCGGCCGACCTGCCGTCCGTGCTGGCGCTCGCCGAGGGCGACCCCGCGCCGGACCTGATGCTGGTCGACCTCACGATGCCCGGCGGGCACGGGCTCGACGGCATCCGCGCGCTGCGCGAGCGCGCCCCGCACGTGCCGGTCGCCGTCGTTTCCGCCGACGAGGATCCGGCCACGGTGCAGGCGCTGCTCGCGCTCGGCGTGGCCGGCTTCATTCCCAAGTCCGACGCGGGCGATCGCGTCGCGCACGCCGTCCAGCTGATGCTGGCCGGCGGCAATTACGTGCCTCTGCGCCTGCTGGGCGGCGGCGGCGCCGCTGCCGCCGACGGGCCCGCGCTGACCGACCGGCAGCGTGACGTGCTGCGCTGGCTCGCGCTCGGCCGCTCCAACAAGGAGATCGCGCGCGAGCTCGGCATCAGCGAGGGGACGGTGAAGGTGCACCTGCTCTCGGTGTTCCGCACGCTCGGCGTGCGCAACCGCACCGAGGCGGTGCTCGCTGCGCAGCGCCTCCTCGGGTGACCGCGGGCGCGCGGTTACTGTCGCCGCGAGGCCGGCGCGGCGGCACGAGCGCCGCGCGTGGCGCCGCGTCCGTCCGGGCGTGCGCGCGGCGCCGCCGACGGGGGCGGCAGGGCGCTCTGCACGACCGTGGGCGCCGCGTCCGGCGTCGCCGGTTCGGGACGCGTGACGCGCCCGTCCCGGCACGTCGCGAACGATGCGATGTCGACCTCGTGGCGCTCGCAGGCCTCGTCGCCCACGACCTGAGGCGTTGCGCGGCTCTCGCCGCTCGCGGCCGCGAGTGCGGCCAAGAAGATCGCGCCGGCGCAGACTTCGCGCCATCCGTGCGTGGAACGCATGTCCGTCCTCCCTAGAACGTCGGCGGGCTTTCCTCGACGCTCGCCGGGCGATGACGGAACACGTGCTCCGCCGCGGGCAGCGACGGGTCCGCCGCCGGCGCGTGGAGGTAAGCGGTGCTGCCCGTCGCGACCGCGCTGCTGGGCGGCGCGTCGCCCACCCCGGCCTGCAGGGCCACCAGCGCGGCGATGCCGGCGACGAACGCGCCGGCGACGAGGGCGCGCGCGAAGCGAGCGGGGGAGCGTGGCGTGGACGGGTGGGGTGCGTTCATCGGGGCCTCCTTGCAGGGTCCGGCACGCGTCGCGATGCCGTGCGGCCATCGTGCGCGCGGTCGCGCGGCCGCGCCATTCCACGGACGGCGGGACAGGCATCCCACCGACGCCGGAGGCCGCTGCAACGTCCGGCGGGGTCGCCTACCCCGTTCGGCATAGCGGGCGGGTTGCCGCCGCGTTCCCTCGGGTACGATGCGGCAGACGACGACGTCCTGCCATGACCGCACCGCCCACGTCCCCGGATCCGCGGGGTGCGCACGCCGCGCCCGCGCCCGACGAACTCGGTTTCTACCGGGTGCTCGCGAGCATGCCGGCGCTCGCGACCTACCGCGCGAAGTTCGCGGCGGTCATCGGCGCCGGGCTGCTCGCCTACGCCGTCGCGCTGGTGCTGGTCGTCGTGCTCGGCGCCGGACGGATCGGCCTGGCGACGCTGGTCGGCGTGGCGCTCCTGCTGGCGCTCGCGGTGGCCCTGGTCCTCGCGCGCGCGGTGGACAGGCTGCTGGCGCCGCTCGTGCTGGCCGAGCGCGCGGTCGACGACGTCGCCTTCGGCCGCCCGCTGGCCCGCGTCGACGTTCCCGGCAGCGACACGGCCGCGCAGGTGCTGCGCGGCGTGCAGGGGCTCGCGGCGCGCGTCGCGCGCGACGGGCGGGAGGCGCGGGAGCGCGACGCGGTCGACGCGGCGACCGGCCTGCTGAACCGCCGCGCGGGGCGCGAGCGCGCGCAGCGGTTGATCGACGAGGAGACGCGGCGCGGCCGGCGCGTGCGCGCGATCGTCGCCGACGTCGACGGCTTCCGCGCGTTCAACGCGCGCCACGGCACGGGTCAGGGCGATGCGATGCTCAAGGTGATCGCCGCGCGGCTGCTCCGCGTCGCGGGCAGCGAAGGCCTCGCCGCACGCTGGAGCGGCGACGCGTTCCTGCTCGTGCACGCCGGCGCTGCCGATGCGATGCCCGACGCCGACGAGATGCTCGCACGCCCGATCGTGGTGAAGGGCTCCGCGGAGCCGCTGCAGCTCGTGCTCGGGTCGGCGGAGACCGACGAGCGCGTGACGCTCGACCGGCTGGTGGCGGAGGCGGAAGAAGCGCTCGCCGCGACACGCGGCCGGCGCCCTGGATGACGCCGGCGCGTCAGCGCGCCTTCTTGAGCAGCCTGCGCAGGAACAGCTCGAACGCGAGGCGGTCGTGCGCGGCGCGCTCGCGCTGCGTGTGGATCACCAGCACGCAGTAGCGTCCGTCGTCGAGGCGGCGGGCGAACACGTCGCGCCCGCCGTCGCGCGCACGCAGCGTGGCGCGGGTCCGCAGCCCCGGCTGGCGCTCGATCGGCAGCCACTCGGCCTGCACCATGCCCGAGCCGACGAGACGCTCGCGCGTGCCGCGGTACTCGGTGGCCCCGCGCAGGTGGCGCACGGCGACGCCCTCGGGAGGGACGAGCGGCGGCAGCTGGAACTGTTTGCGCAGCGCTTCCATGCGCATCCCCGTGTCCTCGCCGAACGCGGCGCTCGACATGCCCGAATCCCCGTCGTGACTGCAGATACGCAAAGATACCCATTTTTCGGCGGGCGCGGGCAACTGTTTGGCACGTGTTCCGCGTCCGAACGCACCGCGGTTGCGCACCACAATCGCGAAGCGCGGCGGCGGGCACGGGGTCGGCGTCGGCATTCCTGACGATCGCCGCGCGAATCGGCGCACGCAGGCGCGAAACGCGCCACGCGGCGCGTTCGACCGCCGGCGGCATTGACACCGCGTGCGGCACGCCGGGCAGACGGGCGGCGGCGCCGCCGGTCAGATGCGGAACGACTCGAGCGTCTCGGCCGCGAACAGCTCTTCCGGCCGGAGGCGGCGCGAGGACAGGCCCTGCTCGTGGTGGTAGCGCAGGAACGTGTCCAGCACGTGGCGGTTCTCGTGGAAGCCGTAGGGCCAGTAGTCGTCGCCCATGAGCGCGCGCGCCTCCTCCACGTGCGCGGTGAGCCACGGCAGCATCGCCATCAGCGCGTTGGTGATCGACAGCTCGTCGTAGGTCAGGCGCTGGGCCGCGGCGAACGCCTTCTGCAGCGACCGTGCGATCCACGGGTGCTGCCGGTAGAGCTCGCGGCGGATCACGACCGTGTGCATGATCGGGAAGATCCGCGTGCGGCGGAAGTAGTCCTTCTCGACCTCCACGAAGTCCTCGAACAGGCGCTTCACGGTCCCCGGGCGCGTGCGGAACGTCGACGGGGCGCGCGCCGTCTGCAGCGCCGCGATCTCGCCGTCGGCCAGCATCCCGGCGAGCGTCTGCGTGGGGCCGATGCGTTCGACGCGGATGCGCGGCGGCAGGTCGAGCCGCAGCTTCTCGTCGCGGTTGGGCTCCTCCTCGCCGCCGGTCACGTAGGTGACGCCGTCGGCGGGGACGCCGTACTCGTCCTGCAGGATGCCGCGGATCCACACCGGCGCCGTCATCTGGTACTCGGGGTTGCCGATGCGCCTGCCGACGAGGTCGCGCGGCTCGCGGATGCCGGCGGCCGCGCTGACGAAGATGCTCCCGTGGCGGAACATCCGCGACGGGAACACCGGGATCGCGACGAACGGCTGCGGATCGCGCATCAGCGACACGCAGTACGACGACAGCGACATCTCGGCCACGTCGAACTCGCGGTGGCGGAGCATGCGGAAGAACGTCTCCTCGACCGGCATGTCGAGGTAGACGAGCTCGATGCCGTCGGGCTGCACGCGGCCCGTGGCGAGCGCGTGGGTGCGGTCGTAGCTCCAGCAGCCGAGGGTGAGGCGCAGCTTGTGCATGGGGCGGCGCGCGACGCGGTTAAGATGCGGCGACGCGGCCGACTATAGCGCAGCGCCGCGACGCGACTCCTCCGATGCGACACGACAACCCCAGGATCGCGCTCGCCGTGGCCGGCGGCGGCGCCATCGGGCGCAGGCACGCCGCGTACGCGCGCGGGCTGCCGGACTTCGACGTCGTGGGCGTCGCCGACCCCGACGCGGGCGCGCAGGCGCACGCCCGCGAGCAGGGCTTCCCCGCCTTCGGCGACGTCGCGCGCATGCTCGACGCGGCCCGGCCGCAGGCGGTCGTGGTCGCCACGCCGACGCCGCTGCACGAGGCCGTCGCCGTCGCCTGTCTCGAGCGGGGCCTGCCGGTGCTGATCGAAAAGCCGGTCGCACCGGACGTCGCCTCCGCACGGCGGATCGCCGGCGCCGCGCGCAGCAGCGGCGCGCGCGCGCTGGTCGGCCACCACCGGCGCCACAACCCGCTGCTCGTCGCCGCGCGGGACTTCGTCGCGTCGGGGGCGATCGGCCGCGTGGTCTCGGTGGCGGCCGTGGACCTGCGCCGCAAGCCGGACGCGTACTACGCCCAGGCGTGGCGGCGCGAGGCCGGCGGCGGACCGATGCTGATCAACGGGATCCACGACGTCGACTGCATGCGCTTCCTGTGCGGCGAGATCGCGACGGTGACGGCGATGACCGCGTGCGACGAGCGCGGCTTCGCGGTGGAGGATCGTGCGGCGGTGATCATCGCCTTCGCGAACGGTGCGCTCGGCACGCTCGCGCTGTGCGACGCCGTGCAGGCGCCGTGGGCCTGGGAGATCGTGTCGGGCGAGGAGCCCGACTACCCGCACGAGCGCGAGGACTGCTACCTGATCGGCGGCACGCTCGGCGCGCTCGCCGTGCCCACGCTGGTCCACTGGCGCAACGAGCGCGGCGGCGGCCGCGGCGATCCCTTCGTGCGCCGGGTCCTCGACTACCGGCCGGCGAATCCGTGGATCGAGCAGCTGCGCCACTTCGCCGCGGTCGTGCGCGGCGCGGCGGAGCCCGCCGTGACGGTGGACGACGCGGCACGCACGCTGGCGGCGGCGCTGGCCGTCGCGCGCTCGGCCCGCGCGGGCGCTGCGGTGCGCGTGTCGGACCTGCTCGGCGAGTAGGTCCGGTTCGCGCTGCGCCCACGGCTGCGCCAGGCCTCCGCGACGCGCCGTACGCGGCGACGTGCACGGCCGCTGCGGCGAAGCGCGGCGGGGCCCCGGCGCCCGCGTTGACCCGGGTCAACGCGACGTTCGCACCCCGCCGCGAGAATCGAAGCGACGTCGGCCGGTCGCGAACCGGCCGGCCTCCGGAGTCCGGGTGCAGCGGCAGGCCCCGGCCGCAAGGCCGGGTCGCGCGCCGTGCCCCTGCGGCGGCCCCCACGCGAGAGGAGGGTGCCATGACGAAGCTGCTCGTGCCCGTCGACGGGTCCGCCAATGCCGAACGCGCCGTCGCGCACGCGATCGCGACGGCGAAGGCCATGGGCGGCGCGGAGGTCGTGCTGCTCAACGTGCAGGAGCGGCTCGACCGCTGGTTCGCGCACGGCCTCAACAGCGACGCGGCGCGCGCGCACCTGCGCGAGGCCGGCGAGGCCGCGTCGGCGGGAGCGCGCAAGCTGCTCGACGCGTCCGGCTGCAACTACCGGTTCGACATCGTGTTCGGCCACCCGGCCGAGGTGATCGCGCGCGTGGCGTCGGAACTGGGCTGCGACGGCATCGTCATGGGCACGCGCGGGCTCGGCGAGATGGAGAGCGTGTTCCTCGGCTCCACGTCGTACAAGGTCGTCCACATGGCGAGCGTCCCGGTCACGCTCGTGCGGTAAGCGCGGTCGGGGCGCGTCCTCTGGCGCGGGCGGAGGTTCCGTGCGCCGGAACGACCCTTGACCTCGGTCAACGAGGGCCACCGCGCGGACGCGCTTCGGGATTTCCCGGCACGTCCGGCGGACCATACGGGAGTCGCACATTCCGAACCAGCACGTTCCCGCTGCGCACATCCGGGTTCCCGCAACGATGACGACCACGCCTGCCCGACCTTCGCGCCCGCGGGCCCTGCGCGGACTGCGCCTTCCCGCGGCGTCGCTCGGCCCGCTGTACGCGGTGCTGGCGATCGCGCCCGTCGCGCTGGCGGCGTTCGCAGCGACGGGGACGGGCGTGCCGCTGCTCGAGGTCGGCGCCGCCACCGGCCTGACGGCCGTGGCGCTGCTCGCACTGCAGTTCTTCTCGTCGGGGCGCTGGGCGCTGCTGTCGGCGCGCGCCGGCATCGACCGCACGATGCGCTTCCACCAGCTCGCGGCGTACTCGGTCGCGGCGGTGGTCCTGGCGCATCCGCTGGCCTACGTCGCGCCGTGGCAGGCTGCGTCGGTGGCAGAGGCGTGGCAGGGCTTTGCGTCGATGCTGGCGCTCCCGGCGTTGCGCTCGGGGGCGGTCGCCTGGGTCGTCGTGCTGGCCCTCGTGGTCGCGGGCGCGCTGCGCAATCGCCTCCCGATGCGCTACGAGCTGTGGCGGGGCCTCCACGCGGCCGGGGCCGCCGTCGCCATGGCGGCGGCGGCACACCACGCGCTGGCCGTGGGCTCGTACAGCGGGAACGCGGCGGTGGCCGGGATCCTCGTCGCGCTCGCGGCGCTGGCGCTGGCGTCGCTCGCCGTCGTCTACCTCGTCAAGCCGTGGTGGCTCCGGCGCCGGCCCTACCGGCTCACGGCCAACCGCACGCTCGGCCCCGGGGTGCAGGAGCTCGTGCTCGCGGCACGCGGCGCGCACGCCCTCGACTATCGTGCGGGCCAGTTCGCGTGGATCAGCTTCGGCGGCTTTCCCTGGCCGTGGCGCGACCACCCGTTCTCGTTCGCGTCGTGCCCGGCGTCCGATGCGGAGCTGCGCCTGCTCGTCAAGGCGCGCGGCGACTTCTCCGGGCGCGCGGGCGAGCTGGCGCTCGGAACGACCGCCTACGTCGACGGGCCGCACGGCAACTTCACGCTCGAGGGCCGGCAGGGCGACGCGATCGTGCTCGTCGCCGGCGGCATCGGCATCGCCCCGATCCTCGGGCTGCTGCGCGAGCTCGCGCACGCGCGCGATCCGCGCCCCGTGTCGCTCGTGTACGGCGCGCGGCTGCCGAGCCTCGTCGTGTGCCGCGACGAGATCGAGGCGCTGAAGGAACGCCTCGACCTCGCGACGCGCTACTTCGCCGAGGAGGATGCCCCCGGCTGGAGCGGCGAGCGCGGCGCGATCCGTCTCGACGAGCTCGCCGGCGCCCTGCGCGGCGCGCCGCCCGCGCGCAGCCTGTGCTTCGTCTGCGGACCGCCGTCGATGATGCAGGCGGTCGAGCGCCGGCTGCGCGCGCTGGGCGTGCCCGAGGCGCAGATCGTCGCGGAACGCTTCGACTACGACTGACCATGCCCGACCGGCGATTCCTGATCGTGTACTGGGCGATCCAGCTCGCGCTGCTGGCCGCCATGGTGGCGTTCGCGCTGCGCTGAAGCGCGCGGGCGGACGCGAGGGAGACCACGATGGATGGCGAGAGGCCCAGCACCCCGCCGGCCGGCGCAGCGAACGGCGGCGCGCCCGAGGCTTGCGCGTGGCACGCGCTCGACGCCGCGCAGGCGCTCGCCGCGCTCGACACGGCCGCCACGGGGCTCGCGTCCGCCGACGCGCAGGCCCGCCTCGCACGGCACGGTCCCAACGCGCTGCCCGAGGGCGCGCGTCGCGGCCCGTGGCGGCGGTTCGCCGAGCAGTTCGACAACGTGCTGGTCATCGTCCTCGTCGTCGCGGGCCTGGTGACGCTCGCGCTCGGGCACACGGTGGACACGGCGGTCATCTTCGGCGTCGTGCTGGTGAATGCCCTGATCGGCTTCGTGCAGGAGGGCAAGGCCGAGCGCGCGCTGGAGGCGGTGCGCGCGATGCTCCCGGCGACGGCAGTCGCGTGGCGCGACGGCGTGCGCACGAGCGTACGCGCGGAGTCGCTGGTCCCGGGCGACGTGGTGTTCGTGCAGTCGGGCGATCGCGTGCCGGCCGACCTGCGGCTGCTCCGCGCGCGCAACCTGCGCGTCAACGAGGCGGCGCTCACCGGCGAGTCGCTCGCCAGCGAGAAGTCCGTGGACGCGGTGGTGCCGGAGGCGGTGCTCGGCGACCGGACGTCGCTGCTGTTCTCGGGCACGGTGGTGGACGCCGGCCAGGGCAGCGGCGTCGTCGTCGCGACCGGGCCGCGGACGCAGATCGGCCGTATCAGTGCGCTGGTCGCCCGCGTCACGACGCTGGAGACGCCGCTGCTGCGTCGTCTCGCCGCGTTCGGCCGGCGGCTGGCGGTGGCCATCGTGGTCGTGGCGGGCGCGACCTTCGCCTTCGGCTACCTCGTCCGCGGCTATTCGGCGGAGGAGATGTTCCTCGCCGTCGTCGGCCTCGCCGTCGCGGCGATCCCGGAAGGGCTGCCGGCGATCGTCACGATCGCGCTGGCGCTGGGCACGCAGCGCATGGCGGGCCGCAACGCGATCGTGCGGCGCCTGCCGGCGGTCTAGACGCTCGGCTCGGTCACGGTGATCTGCTCGGACAAGACCGGTACGCTCACGCGCAACGAGATGGCAGTCGCCTCCGTGCTCCTGCCCGACGGCGACTGCACGGCGTCGGGCACGGGCTACGGGCCGCAGGGCGAGGTGCGGCGCGGCGACTGCGTGGTCGATCCGGGCAGCGACGACGCGCTGGCGGCGATCGCGCGCGCCGCGCTGTTGTGCAACGACGCGGAGGTGCGCCACGCGGACGGCGAGTGGCGCCTGGCCGGCGATCCGACCGAAGGCGCGCTCGTCGCGTTCGCGGCCCGGGCCGGCCTCGACGCGGCGGCGGAGCGGGCGGCGTGGCCGCGCTGCGACGAGATCCCGTTCGCGTCGGAGCACCGGTTCATGGCCACGCTGCACCACGACCACCACGGGCACGCGGTCGTCTGCCTCAAGGGGGCGCCGGAGCGCGTGCTCGACCTGTGCGCGGGCGCGGACGGCGACGAGGGGACCGCGGCGCGGGCGCGCTGGGAGGCGCGCCTGGAGGCGGCGGCCGCGCGCGGCGAGCGCCTGCTCGGGATCGCGCAGCGCCGCGCCGACGACGCCTGCGACCGGCTCGCGGTCGAGGACGTGCGCTGCGGCTTCACGCTGCTGGGCTTCGTGGGCATGATCGATCCGCCGCGCGACGAGGCGATCGACGCCGTGGCGCGCTGCCAGGCGGCGGGCGTGCGCGTCAAGATGATCACCGGCGACCACGCGACGACGGCGCAGGCGATCGGTGCGCGCCTCGGGCTGTCGGACCGTCCGGCGGTCACCGGCCAGACCCTCGAGGCGATGACGCCGGAGGCGCTGGCGGAGGCGGCGTGGTCGAGCGACGTGTTCGCGCGCGCGAGCCCCGAGCACAAGCTGCGCATCGTCGAGGCGCTGCAGGCGCGCGGCGCGGTCGTGGCCATGACCGGCGACGGCGTCAACGACGCGCCGGCGCTCAAGCGCGCGGACATCGGCGTGGCGATGGGCATCAAGGGCACCGACGCGGCCAAGGAGGCGGCCGAGATGGTGCTGACGGACGACAACTTCGCGTCCATCGCCAACGCGGTCGAGGAAGGCCGGACGATCTACGACAACATCCGCAAGGCGCTGCTGTTCATCCTGCCCACCAACGGCGGCGAGGCCGGCATCATCGTGGTCGCGACGCTGCTCGGCGCGGCGATGCCCATCACCGCCGCGCAGATCCTGTGGGTGAACATGGTGACGGCGGTCACGCTGGCGCTCGCGGTGTGCTTCGAGCCTCCGGAGCCGGACGTCATGTCCCGGCCGCCGCGGCCCGCCGCCGAGCCGCTGCTCACGCGCTTCCTCGTGCAGCGCATCGCCTTCGTGTCGCTGCTGCTGGTGGCCGCCTGCACGGCGCTGTTCGAGTGGTCGCTCGCGCGCGGCGAGCCGGTCGCGGTCGCGCGCACCGTGGCGGTCAACATGCTCGTCGCCGGCGAGATCGTCTACCTGTACAACGTGCGACACTTCACGGCGACGTCGCTCGAGGCCGGGGCGTTCACCGGCAATCGCGTCGCCGCCCTCGCCGTGGCCGTGCTGGTCGTGCTGCAGGCGCTGTTCACCTATGCGCCCGCGGCGAACGCGTGGTTCGGCACGGCCCCGATCGCGCCCGTCGAGTGGGCGGCGATCGGCGCGGCCGCGGTGGCGCTGTTCCTGGCCGTGGAGGCGGACAAGGCCTGGCGTCGCCGTCGCGGGGCGTCCGGCGGGTGAGGATCCGGGCGAAGAGGAGGAAGCGATGCGAACCTGGCTGCTCGCGGTCGACGGGTCGCCAAACGGGGATCGGGCGGCGGATTACGCGGCGCGCTGGGCGCGACGCCTGCGCGTGGACGAGGTGGTCGTCTGCAACGTCCAGCCGCTCGGCAGCTACCGGGCCTACGCGCTGAACCGCGAGCAGATGCTGGCCGACGCCGACGAGCGCGCCGCGCAGGCCGCGGCGCACGCGCGCATGCGGCTGCGCTTCGCCGGCATCCCGCACCGGCTCGTCACGGGGCTCGACGACCCCGCCGAGTCGATCGTCGCCGCCGCGCGGAGCGCGCACGCGGGCGAGATCGTCCTCGGCAGCCGCGGGCTCTCCACGCTCGGCCACCTCGCGCTCGGCTCGGTCGCCTACAAGGTCGTGCATCTCGCGGACGTGCCGGTCACGGTGGCCGGCGGCCCGCACCGCGAGCCCGCGCCGCCCGACGACAACGGGGATGGCGCGCACCGCATCCTCCTCGCGCTGGACGGGTCGGCGCACAGCGAGCGTGCCGCGCGCTACGTCGTGGCGCTGGCGGACGCCGGCGTCCCGATCGAGGCGACGCTGCTCAACGTGCAGCCCCCGCTGCTGGCGGGCGAGGTGAGCCGCCTGGTGTCGGCCGAGACGCTGGAGGCCTTGCATCGCGAGGCGGGCGAGGCGGCCCTCGCGCCTGCGCGCCGGCTGCTGGCCGGCCACGACGTGCGCGTCGAGGCGCGCGTCGCGTCGGGGGACGCCGGCGAGACGATCGCGCAGGTGGCCGACGACGCGGCGTGCACGCGCATCGTGATGGGGGCCCGCGGGCTGGGCAAGCTCGCGACGCTCGTGCTGGGCTCGGTCGCCTACAAGGTCGTCCAGCTCGCCACGCGCCCGGTGACGCTGGTGCGCTGACGGGCCGCGCTGCACTGCAACACGAACGGCGCGGGAGCGCCGGCGTCCCCGCGTTTGCGCGCTCGCCGGCGAACGCCGCCGCGCTGTGCCGGGTCGAACGGCCAGGACAGCCCGCCAGCCCCGCGGCATTCGGTCGCGACGGGGCATCGCACGGTCCGGCGCCTGCCGCGGCGGCCGTGCCCATCGAGGAGGGATCATGAGCGCACGCTGGGCCATCGTTCCGATCGTCGGCATCCTCTGCACCGGTGCGGCGCTCGCCGATCCGCGCGAGGAGTACGCCCAACGCAACGCGGAGCGCCTCGACGGGCTGTTCCGCATGGCGGACGCCAACGGCGACGGCGTCGTCACGCGCGCCGAAGCGACCGGCGTGATCGAGCTGCAGGCGCGCTTCAACGAGATCGACGCCGGTCGCGACGGATCGATCACGCGCGAGGAGCTGCAGCGCTTCGTCGACGCGACGTTCCGCTGACCGGAAGAGTGCGCCGGCGCGCCTTGACGTACGTCAAGCCGGCGCGGCGGGAACGCGAGCCTGTCGGATACAAGCGCGGTCGTCGCGGTCCAATATCCGGAGTGGGGGCGGATGCGGGCACAAACCCGGCCGCCACCGCGCAACGAGTGCAGGCGGCGGCTGCCTGCGCTCCGGGGCCGGGACGGTGGCGCCGGGGCGGCGGTGAAACCGGTGCCGCACTGCCCCAGCGCCCGACCAGGAGGACACCATGACCCGCAAGTCGTCCGCCGCACCCCGCGCCCGTGCACGGCGGGCCGTGCCCGCGCCCGAGCAGGCGCCGCGCAGCATCCCGATCCTCGCCGAGGAGCCCGAGGAGGAGCGCATGGCCGAGCAGCCGTTCGAGGAGGGGGCCGCCGACGCGGTCGATCCGGACCTGCGCCACCGCATGATCAGCGAGGTCGCGTTCGGGATGTACGCGCAGCGCGGCTTCGCCGACGGCTTCGACGTCGACGACTGGCTCGCCGCCGAGACGCACGTGGATCACCTGCTGCTGGCGCGCGCCGAGCGCGAGACGGGCAGCGCCGCGAGCGCGTGAACGCGCGCGGCGCTCCTCAGCCGCCGGTCTTCGCGTAGAGGAGCGCGCCGGGGAACGACGCGAGGACGGCCGCCAGCGGCAGGCGGCCGGCGGCGACGGCGACCGACTCGCCGGTGATCGCGTTCGCGAGCACGGTGCCGTCGGGGAGGAAGCCGGCGTCGAGCGTGTCCTCGCCCCAGGCGCGGTCGCCGAGCGGCAGTGCGCCGGCGTCGAGCCCCAGCGACGCCATGAGCCGGCAAGCCACGACGATCATCGCTTCGCCGGCGTGCCGGCGGGCGAACGCGAGCACGTGGCGCGCGCGTCCGCCGGAGGCTGCCAGCGGCAGGTAGTCGCCTTCCGCCACGAGCGCCGGGTGGCGGTTGCGGAACGCGAGCGAGCGCACGGTGAGCCACAGCTTCGGGTCGCTGGCCTCCGGGCCGTCGAACAGCGCGCGCACGGCGCCGGCGAGCGGCGCCTCGCCGCCGTCGAGCCGCTGCAGCCGCGCGAGCGCCGCCGCGCGCGCCGCGAAGTCCACGCTGCGGCGGTTGTCCGGGTCGACGAGGCTGAAGTCGAGCAGCTCGTTGCCCTGGTAGATGTCGGGAATCCCCGGCACGGTGAACTTGAGCAGCGCCATCGACAGGCTGTTGAGGCGGCCGAACCACGCGTACGGACGGACTTCGCGGCGCAGGTCGTCGAGGAAGCGGTTGTCGGGGCGCGGCGCCAGCAGCGCCGACACGAAGGCGCGCAGCGCCTCCTCGTAGCCGGCGTCGGCGTCCACCCAACTCGTCCGCAGCTTGGCCTCGCGCGCGGCCTTGACCATGTAGTCGGCGATGCGCTCCGCGTAGCCGTCCAGCGCCGTCACGCCGGCGGCCTCCGGGAAGCTGCCGACCAGCGTCTGGTAGAGCAGGTACTCGTCGTTCGCCGACGGGGCCGCGGCGCCGTCGACCTCGCGCTTGCGCGAGCGGTTGAGCCGGCTCCAGCGGCGCACCGCGAGCCGCCACTGCGCCGGCCGCTCGGAGATCACGTCGATGCGCGCGCGCACGTCCTCCGAGCGCTTGTTGTCGTGCGTGGACGTGCACAGCAGCGTCGACGGCCAGGCGCAGAACCGCTCGCGGACCGTGCGGTGGAACGCGCGGCGCGTGGACCCGAAGGTGCCCGGCTCGCTGCCGACGTCGTTCAGCGAGACGAGCCGCGTGTGCCGGTAGAACGCCGTGTCCTCGATGCCCTTGGCCGCCACGGGCGGCGTGAGCTGCTGGAACGACGTCGCGAACGCGAGCCGCGCGGCGGCGTCCGGCGCGCCCGCGGGGATCTGCGCGAGGAGCAGCGTGCGCACGAAGTCGAACACGCTCGCGTCGGCGATGCGGCTCCTGCGCCGGGCGCGCGAGACCGCCCAGTCGACGTAGCGCCGGTCGCGCGGCGCGGCACCGTGCGGGCCGACGTAGGTGCGGTACACCGGGAAGCAGGCGATCGTCTCCTCCAGCGCGCGCCGCAGGATGCTGAACGTGAAGTCGCGGGTGCGCCGGTCGGCGCGCGCGATGGCCAGCGCGCGGCCGGCGAGCGTCGTGAGGCCGGCCGCCAGCGCGCCGCCGAGGACCATGCGCTTGCCCTCGTAGGCCGCCTGCTCGAAGTCCACGGCGTCGGGGCCGACGAACGCGCGCCACGCGCGCTCGACGCGCGCGCGCGCCGTCGGGTCGACCAGCACCGCGTTCACGGCGTTGGCGAACGGGTACCCGGTGTCGCCGTGCACCCGCCAGTCGCCCGGCAGCGTCTCGTGCTGCGCGCAGATCTTCTCGAGCACCACGAACAGTCCCGCCGGGCCCGACGCCGGCGCGGCGCGCTGCGCGACGTGGTGCCGGTAGCGCTCCTGCAGGCGCGCGACGTAGCGCGCCGGATCGGCCAGCCCGTCGGGGTGATCGATCCGCAGGCCGCCGATGCGGCCGTCCGCGGCGAGCCCGAGCAGGAAGTCGTGCGCCGCGTCGAACACGTCGTCGCGCTCCATCCGCAGTCCGGCGAGCTCGTTGATGTCGAAGAAGCGGCGGTAGTTGATCTCGTCGCCGGCCACGCGCCACGACGCGAGGCGCCACGCCTGCGCCTCGAGCAGCTCGTGCAGCGCGTCGAAGCTCGCCGGCACCCCCGGCGTGCCGTTGAGCGCGGCGACCGCGGCGTCGATCGCGGCGCGGACCTCGGGCGCGTCGGCGGCCGCCTGCGCGAGGCGCGCGGCGAGCGCCGCCGCGGATGCGCGCCGCTCGCGGCAGCGCTCGGGCGTCGCGTCGCGCGAGGGCAGGGCGCGCAACGCGTCGGCGATCGCGCGCAGCTCGTCGCCGGTCCTCGGCGCTCGCTCCGCGGCGGCATCGAGCACCACCGGATGCAGCGCCGGATCGACGGGGAGGCGGTGGTCGAAGTAGCGGACGACGATGGCCCCGGTGTCCGGCTCGAAGACGAGCCGCAGCTCGCCACGCTCCAGCACCTCGCCGTACGGGCCGCCGAGCACCGGCAGCAGGACCTTGCCGCGCATGGTCGCGTCCGGAGGGGTCCAGTCGATGTCGAAGAACTCCGCGTGCTCGGCCGCCGGTCCGTGCTCGAGCACCTCCATCCACCACGCGTTGTCCTCGCCCATGATCGCCATGTGGTTGGGAACGACGTCGCAGACATGGCTCATGCCGTGGTGCGCGAGCGCGTCGACGAAGCGCGCGAAGTCCTCGTCCGTGCCGATCTCCGGGTTGAACGCGCGGTGGTCGACCACGTCGTAGCCGTGGCGGCTGCCGGGCCGCGCCCGCAGGTACGGCGAGCAGTACAGGTGGCTGATCCCCAGCGCGGCGAAGTAGGGGACGAGGTGCGTCGCGTCCGCGAAGCCGAAGTCCCTGTGCAGCTGCAGCCGGTACGTCGAGCGCGGGATGGCTGCCAGCGGCAGCGGCACGTTGCGCCGCGCGGCCTTGCGCGGGGCCGGGGAGGCGCGCGGTGCCGGCGGCAGCGCGGGCAGCGCGCGGCGCGGGCGCTCGTCGCGCAGCGCGGCGGCGAGGGCCACGACGTGCGGGTCCTGCGGCAGCGACTCGACGGCCAGCGGCAGCTTGCGCCGCCAGTTGGGGTAGGCGTCCGTGGTGCCCGGCAGGTTCGCCTGGTCGGCCGCGCCGCAGACGTCGTCCCACTGCACGACCACCAGCGCGCAGGGCGAGCGCGCGAGGAAGCGCTGCGCGGCGAGCCCGACCGCCGTGGCCGATGCCGGCTGCGCCGGGTCGCGCGGCGCGTCCGGCGGCAGGACGCCGGC
Source organism: Betaproteobacteria bacterium (assembly GCA_016861105.1). Lineage (GTDB taxonomy): Bacteria > Pseudomonadota > Gammaproteobacteria > Burkholderiales > Casimicrobiaceae > VBCG01. Next base: position 148,807 of record BOKS01000008.1, read on the forward strand.
GGCGTCGAGCGCCGCCGCGAGCCGGCGTCGCTCGTCGGCGCGCCCGTGCAGCGCCTCGTCCACGGCGACGTGCGGGCCGAGCATGCCGTGCGCGGCGCGCAGGCGCAGGTCGTCGCCCTGCCACCAGCCGCGCAGCGTCGGCAGGTCGTGCGTGCTGAAGGTCGCGAGCGCCTGCTCCGGGTACGCCTGCGGAGGACGGAAGTCGCCGGCGGCGTCGCGCTCGAAGAGGAGCACGCGGTACGAGAGCACGTCGTTCGCGGCGAGCGCCTCGCGCACCTCGTCGGGCACCGTGCCCAGGTCCTCGCCGATGACCGCGCAGCGATGCCGGTGGCTCTCCAGCGCGAGCAGGCCGAGCAGCGCGTCGAACGGGTAGTACACGTACGTGCCCTGCGCGGGACGGCCGCCGGGCGGCACCCAGAAGAGGCGCCGCAGGCCCATCACGTGGTCGATCCGCAGCGCGCCCGCATCGCGCATCGTCGCGCGCAGCGTCGCGACGAACGGCGCATAGCCGGCCGCCACGAGCCGCGCGGGCACCATCGGCGGCAGGCCCCAGTCCTGCCCGTCGACCGCGAAGGCGTCCGGCGGCGCGCCCACGCTGGCCGCGCCGGCGTACAGGTCCTGCTGCGCCCACGCTTCGGCGCCGCCGCGGTCGACCGAGACCGCGAGGTCGGTGTACAGGCCCACGGTCATGCCCGCGCGCCGGCCGCGCTCCGCCGCCGCGGCGCGCTGCAGGCCCGCCTGCCACTGCAGCCACGCGAAGTAGTCGACCCGCTCGGCGTGCTCGTCGGCGAAGCGCTGCACGGCCTCGCCCGCCGGATCGTGGAACGCCTGCGGCCACGCGGGCCAGCCCCAGACCTCCGCGCGGTCGCGATGGAAGTGTTCCTGCAGCGCCTCGAAGCGCGCGTGCCGGCGCAGCGGCTCGCCGCCCGCGGCCTTGAACGCCTCGAACTGCGCCCAGCGCTGGCGGGCGCGTGCAGAACGCGCACGGCGCGCGTCGGCGTACACCAGCCGGAGCACGCGGTGCTTCGCCGCGGCGACGCCCGGATAGTCGACGAGGGGCGAGGCCCGCAACGCGGCGAGTTCCGCGCGGAAGTCCTCCGAGGCGACGAGCGCGCGCGCCTGGGCGCTCGCGGCGAATTCCGGGAGCGCCTCGACGTCGAGGTAGAGCGGGTTCAGGAACAGGCGGCTCGACGGACTGTACGGGCTCGCACGCGCCGGGTCGTGCGGGAACAGGGCGTGCAGCGGGTTCACGCCGATCAGGTCGGCGCCCGCCTTGCCCCACTGGGCCATCGCCTGCGCGAGGTCGCCGAAGTCGCCGGCGCCCCAGTTGTCGCGCGAGCGCAGCGCGTACAACTGGACGGCCACGCCCCACGCCCGGCCCCCGTCGCGCAACGCGGGCGGCCGGTAGCATCCCGGCGGCGCCACGGCGAGCGTCCCTTCGGCCACGGCATCGTCGTCGGCCAGCAGCGCGATGCGGTGGTAGCCGGGCGCGAGGTCGGCGTCGAGCGGGATCGTCAGCTCGACGCACGCGCCGTCGTCGCCGCCGCGCGCGCCCGCGACGATGCGGGTGCCGTCGACCGCGTGGTGCGCGACGTCGCCCGACTCGTCGACGACGCGCCAGGCGAGCGGCGCGGTCGCCGTCGCCGTCGCGACCCGCACGCACAGCGACCAGGGGCGGGCGTGGCTGCGCAGCACCGTGAGCGGCTCGAGCGGCAGCCGCCAGCGGGCCGCCTCGGCGTCGCGCAGCGACGCCTCCACGGCGTGGTCGTCCTCTGCCGCGACGTGCATCGCCGCGAGCAGCGCGCGCAGCACCGGCGCCTCGACGCGGTGGAGCGTCCCCCAGATGTCGTGGTACTCGAGCGCGATGCCGTGGGCCGCGGCGAGGCGCTGCAGCGAAGGGTTCACCGGACGCCCCGCGCCGCGCGGTTCCGGACGCGTTCGCGCCCGCGACGGCGCCTGGCGTTCTTCACGGGGCTTCGCTGTGAGCTGCGCGCTTCGAAACGCCCCCGCCGTCGGCGCCCGGGGCTCACGGCGCGGCGTGGGCGGTCGGGGGCGCGGGCAAAGTGGCGGCCGGTGCGGCCGGCGCCCCCGCGATCGCCACGACGGTGCAAGGGGCAAGCGTCGCCTCGCCGCCTGCCGCGGCGACGTCGCCGTGGGCGACGAAGCTCGCGCCGGGAGGAAGCGCGACGCCTTCGCGCGCGCGCGGCGAGAGGTTCGCGACGAGGTGCAGCGCAGCGCCGTCCACCGTCGTCCAGGTCACGGACAGCACGCCGTCGTCCACGCGGAACGTGCCGCCGCAGCGCATCCTCGCGGCCAGCGGCACGACGATGCGGCGCCGGTGGTCGAGCAGGCGGCGATGGAAGGCGAGCCACGCGCGGCCCTCCGTCCGCTCGGCCTGCCGCCAGTCGAGCTTGCTGCGCAGGAAGGTCGCCTCGTCGTTCGGATCGGGGATCGCGAGCCGCGCCTGCGGATCAAAAAAGCGCGCGAAGCGCGCGAATTCCTCGCGCCGCCCGCGCGACACGGCGTCGGCCAGCTCGGGGCCGAAGTCGCAGAAGAACAGGAACGGCGTCGTGGCGCCGTGCTCGTCGCCCATGAACAGGAGCGGGGGCGAGGGCGCGAGAAGCATGCACGCGACCAGCGCGCGGTGGAGGCCGGGGTCGGCGATCGACGCGAGCCGCTCGCCCAGCGCCCGGTTGCCGACCTGGTCGTGGTTCTGCGCGAACGGGACGAACGCGTCCGGCGGCAGGTGCGCGCAGCGCTCGCCGCGGCGCGCACCGCCGCGGAAGGCGGAGACGTCGTCCTGGTAGACGAAGCCCTCGGCGAGCGCGCGGCCGAACGCGTGCAGCGGGCGCGCGGCGTAGTCGGCGTAGTAGCCGTCCGTCTCGCCGGTCGCCAGCACGTGCAGCGCGTGGTGGAAGTCGTCGTTCCACTGGGCCGTGGCGACCAGCGGCCGGCCGGCGGCGTCCCGCCGCAGCAGCGACGCCTGGTTGCGGTCGTTCTCCAGCACGACGTGGACCTCGCGCGCGGCGCCGAAGCGCTCGCGCACCGTGCGCGCGATCTCCTCGGCGATCGTCGCCGGCGAGTCGTCCGCGATCGCGTGCACGGCGTCGATCCGCAGGCCGTCGAAGTGGAACTCCTCCAGCCAGTACAGCGCGTTGTGGACGAAGAACGCGCGCACGACCGCGCAGCCGTCGCCGTCGAAGTTGATGCCCGCGCCCCACGGCGTCGCGTGCCGCGCGCTGAAGAAGGCGGGCGCGTACGCGTGCAGGTAGTTGCCCTCCGGACCGAAGTGGTTGTAGACGACGTCGAGCAGGACCATGAGGCCGGCCGCGTGCGCGGCGTCGACGAAGCGCCTGAGGTCGTCGGGCGTGCCGTAGCACGCCGCGGGAGCGAACGGGAGCACGCCGTCGTAGCCCCAGTTGCGCCGTCCGGGGAACGCCGCCACGGGCATCAGTTCCACCGCGGTGATGCCGAGCGACGCGAGCCCGGCGAGGCGGTCCGCCGCCGCGGCGAACGTGCCCTCGGGAGTGAAGGTGCCGACGTGGATCTCGCAGGTCACCGCCTCGTGCCACGGCCGGCCGCGCCACGCGCCGTCGCGCCACGCGTAGGCGAGCGGATCGACGACGCGGCTCGCCGCGTGGACGCCGTCGGGATTCGCGCGCGAGGCGGGATCGGGGACGCGCAGCCCGTCGGGCAGCAGGTACGCGTAGCGCGCGCCGGCCCCGACGCCGGCGACGAACGCCTCGTGCCAGCCGTCGTCGCGCGCCTGCATCGGCCGCGGTGCAGCGTCGTCGACGCACAGGCCGACGCGGGCTGCGCCCGGCGCCCACAGCCGGAACGCCGTTCCGCCTGGCCGGGGTTCGGCGCCGAACGGCATGCGGTGGACGCGCTTCACTGCATCCGTTCCTTGCGCAGCACCACGAGCGAGCGGCCCGCGACCGTGCAGGACGCGCCCGCGGCGTGCCGCGCCGCCACTCCGCCGTCGTCCTCGCGGTCGGTGTCGAGCAGCACGGTCCAGCCGCTGCCGCGAAACGCCGGCAGCACGAAGTCGAGCGGCTCGTGGTGGGCGTTGAACAGCATCAGGAAGTCGTCGTCGCGCACCGGGCGGCCGCGCGCGTCGATCTCGTCGATCGCCTCCCCGCCGAAGTACACGGCGAGGCTGCGCGCGAACTCGTGCTCCCACTCGTGCGCCGTCATCTCGTGGCCGTCGGGCCGCAGCCAGGCGATGTCGCGGCCGCCGTCGCGCAGGCGCCGGCCCTCAAAGAAGCGTCGCCGCCGGAACACGGGGTGGTCGCGGCGCAGCGCGAGCACGCGGCGCGCGAAGGCGAGCAGGCGCTCCTGCGAGGGCGTGATCGCCCAGTCGACCCACGACACCGGGTTGTCCTGGCAGTAGGCGTTGTTGTTGCCGCCCTGCGAGCGGCCGATCTCGTCGCCGGCGAGGACCATCGGCACGCCCTGCGAGAGGAGCAGCGTCGCGAGGAAGTTGCGCTTCTGCTTTGCGCGCAGCGCCACGATCGCCGGGTCGTCGGTCGCCCCCTCGGCGCCGCAGTTCCACGACAGGTTGTTGTTCGTGCCGTCGCGGTTGTCCTCGAGGTTGGCCTCGTTGTGCTTGTGGTCGTAGGAGACGAGGTCGGCGAGGGTGAAGCCGTCGTGCGCCGTCACGAAGTTGATGCTGGCGTGCGGCTTGCGGCCGCTGCGGCCGTAGAGGTCCGACGAGCCGGTCAGCCGCTGCGCGAAGTCGCCGATGACGCCGCCGTCGCCGCGCCAGTAGGCGCGCATCGTGTCGCGGTACTTGTCGTTCCACTCGGTCCAGCCGGGCGGGAAGTTGCCGACCTGGTAGCCGCCCTCGCCGAGGTCCCACGGCTCGGCGATCAGCTTGACCGTGCTCAGCACCGGGTCCTGCCGCAGGATGTCGAAGAACGCGCCGAGCCGGTCGACCTCGTGCAGCTCGCGCGCGAGCGCGGCGGCGAGGTCGAAGCGGAAGCCGTCGACGTGCATCTCCGTGACCCAGTAGCGCAGCGAGTCCATGATGAGCTGCAGCACGCGCGGGTGGCGCAGGTTCAGCGTGTTGCCGCAGCCGGTGTAGTCCATGTAGTAGCGCGGCTCGCCGCCGACGAGGCGGTAGTAGGAACTGTTGTCCATGCCGCGGAACGACAGCGTCGGCCCGAGCTCGCTGCCCTCGGCCGTGTGGTTGTAGACGACGTCGAGGATCACCTCCAGCCCCGCCGAGTGCAGCGTCTTCACCATCGTCTTGAACTCGGCGACCTTCCCCGACGCGGAGTAGCGGTTGTCGGGGGCGAAGAAGCCCAGCGTGTTGTAGCCCCAGTAGTTGGCGAGGCCCTTCTCGACCAGGTGGCGGTCGTCGACGAAGTAGTGCACCGGCAGGAGCTCGATCGTCGTCACCCCCAGGCGCTTCAGGTAGTCGATCACCGGCGCGGTCGCGAGCCCGGCGTAGGTGCCGCGCAGCTGCGGCGGCACGTCCGGGTGGCGCATCGTGAAGCCGCGCACGTGCAGCTCGTAGATCACCGTCTCGTTCCACGGCACCTGCGGCCGCCGGTCGTCGGCCCAGGTGAACGCCGGGTCCACGACCTTGCTCTTGGGCATCGCGCCCGCGCTGTCGCGGCGGTCGAACGACAGGTCGCCGCGCTTGTGCCCCACCGTGTAGCCGAACAGGGCGTCGCTCCAGCGCAGCGGCCCGACGATGTTGCGCGCGTAGGGATCGAGCAGCAGCTTGTGCGGGTTGAAGCGCAGGCCCTCCTCGGGGCGGTAGGGGCCGTGCGCCCGGTAGCCGTAGATCAGCCCCGGGCGGGCCTCGGGCAGGTAGCAGTGGAACACGTGGTCGGTCTGCTCGACGAACGCGATCCGCTGCAGCTCGCGCCGGCCCGTCGGATCGAAGATGCACAGCTCCATCTTCTCGGCGTGCTCCGAGAACACGGCGAAGTTGACGCCTTCGCCGTCCCAGTTCGCCCCCCGCGGTCCGGGACGCCCCGGCCAGACGGCAGTGATCGGGTTCATCAGCGGCGAGCGGCCGCGGCGCGTGATCGCGTGCGCGGCACGAGCCGGCGGCACTGCCTCGACCCCGGGCAGCGGCGGCGCCTCCGCGCCGCCGGCGGGGACGGGCCGGGAGGGCGGGAAGGGCGCAGGCTCGTCCGGGGCGGCGGCGGAAGGCGCGGCGTCGGCGGGCTCCGCGGTCGTGGCGGCGTCGGGTGGGTCGTCGGGCATGGTCACAGGACGGGTTTGCGCGGTTCGTGCGGCCGCTCCGGCGGCGGGGCCGCGTGCGTCCAGCGCTCGATCAGCTCCGCGGCGCGCTTGCGCCCGCCGAGCCCGAACGCGAGCGCGAGACCGAACGCCACCGCTGCGACGAGGATGAGGAACGTCTGGCGGATGATGTCGCCCAGGCCGAGCTGCTCGATCGCGATCAGCACCACGAACACCATGATCGCGTAGAACGCGAGGCGCCCGATCAGCGCGGCCTCGCGCGTGCCCGCGCCGGCGAAGTAGGTCGCCAGCGCGGTGCCGACGAAGCGCGCGAAGTAGGTGCCGAACACCAACACCACGACCGCGACGATCACCCGCGGGACGAAGAGCACGAGGCGGCCGATCAGCTCGGTGACGTAGGCGAGCTCGAGGGTGTTCGCGGCGATCATCAGCGCCGCGAGGACGACCAGCGCGTAGACGAGCGCGCCGAGCACCGCGATCGTGTCGACGTCGCCGCCGCCCTGGCGCAGGAAGGGATCGATCCCCGCCTTCTGCGTGACGACGTCGAAGTTGACGGCGCGCAGCGCCTTCACCAGCGCGAAGCGCAGCGCCTTGGCGAGCAGCCAGCCGGCGACGAGGATCAGGACGGCGAGGACGACGCGCGGCAGGAAGGCGCCCACCAGGCGCAGCGAGGTGCGGATCGGCTCCAGCAGTACGTCGACGTTGTCCATGGTCATCTCCCCCGCGCCGTCCGCGGATGCCGGGCGGTCACGGCGCGCCCTGTCTGTCCGCCAGGACGCCGAGCAGGCCGGCGAGCGGGATGCGCACCCAGTCCGGCCGGTTGTCGATCTCGTAGCCCAGCTCGTAGACCGCCTTCTCCAGCACCAGCAGCTCGAGCAGCCGCTCCCCCTGCCCTGTCGCCGTCGGCAGCCCGGCCGCCGCCGCGCGCTCGTCGTAGCCGTCGAGGAAGGCCCGCCGCGCCTGCGCGAGCCAGGCCTTCGCGGCCGCGTCCACGGCCTCGCGGTTGTGCGCGTGCTCGGCGAGGAAGCGCTGCGCCGCGGCGTGCGTGGCGTAGTCGAAGGACCGCAGCATGCCGGCGACGTCCTTGAGCGGCGTGTGCTTGCGCCGGCGCTCGTCCATCGGCCGCGTGGGCTCGCCCTCGAAGTCGGTGATGACGAAGTCGTTGCGTACGACCAGCACCTGTCCCAGGTGGTAGTCGCCGTGCAGGCGGGTCCTGGCGCCCGCCGGCGGATCCGACGCGTGGCGGTCGATGCGCGCGAGCAGTGCGGCGCGCCGCGCCAGCAGCTCGCGTGCCCGCGCCGCATCGGCCTCGGGCCACGCCGGCGCCTTCTGCTCGAGCCTGTCGAGCACCGCCACCGCGGCGCGGTGCACGGCGTCGACCCAGCCCGCGACGTCGGCGGGCGTCAGCGCCTCGGGCTCGAACGCGGGGTCGCCGTGCCCCGCCGCGAACGCCGCGTGCAGCTCCGCGGTGCGCACGCCGAGCACGCGCGCCATCTCCGCGTAGGCGCCGTGGTGGTCGGCGGCCGGGCGCTCCGGCGACGCGTGCGTGGCGGCCTCGTCGAGCACGCGGCCGAGGTAGGCGAGCGTGTAGTCCCAGCCGTTGCCCTGGTTCGCCACGTAGCCCTGCACCAGCGCGACGGTCGCGGTGCGCCCGTCGTCGGCGACGTACTCGATGCTGCCGGCCACCGGCACGCCGTGGTCGAACTGCGCCTGCTCGGTCAGGAAGCGGCCGATCTCGACCTCGGGGTTGACGCCGACCTGCAGGCGGCGGTAGCCCTTGACGAACAGCCGGTCGCCGAGCGCGACGATCGTGTTGCTGCTCTGCGCCGCCGGAATCGTCACGGCGAGGCGCGACGGGTCCTCGCCGGCCAGCGCGGCGAACGCGCGCGTGGGCGCGAAGACGAGCCGGCCGCGGGCCGCGCCGATCCGCTCACCGCTGCCGACGGAGGCGACCAGCGCCCGCGTGAACGCCTCGTCGCCGAAGGCGTCGGCGAGCACGCCGACGTGCGCCTGCTGGCGAACCTTCGCGATCGTGTGCGCGTCGAGCGCGCGGAGGCGCTCGTCGTCGCGGTCCTCCCAGGCGAGCGTGAGCGGCAGGAAGTACGTCTGCGTCTCGCCGCCTGCCGTCTCGGCGCGCGCCAGTGTGAGCAGGTAGCTGCGCTCGCCCGCCTTCCACTCGACGTGATCGGCGATCTCGACGCGACGCAGCGCGCTGCCCTTGGCCGCGTACCAGCGGCGTCCCGCGACGAACGCGGGCAGGGCGTCGTTCTCGAGCAGCCCCCGCACCTTGTCGGACATGCCGATCCGCCACGGGACCACGCGCTCGCGGAAGAACGTCGCCCAGCCGTCGAAGAGCACGAGCACGGGCAGCTCCTCGCGCGGCCGCGTCTCCGGCGGGGCCTCGGGCAGGTCCGTGCGCGCGAGCAGGCGGAACCACAGGAAGCCGTGGCCGGCGAGCGTCAGCAGGTAGGGCAGCTCGCCGATCGGCGGGAACGGCGTGCGGCCGAGCATCTCGACGGGGATGCGCCCCTTGTACGCGCCGAGGTCGAGCTCGACGGGCTGGGCGGTGCGGGCGAGGTTGGCCACGCACAGCACGATCTCGCCGTCGAACTCGCGCAGGTAGGCGAGGATCTTGCGGTTGGCGGGGCGCAGGAAGCGCAGCGTGCCGCGCCCGAACGCCGCGATGCCCTTGCGCACCGCGAGCATGCGCCTCGTCCAGTTGAGCAGCGACGTCGGCTCGCGCGACTGCGCCTCGACGTTGACCGCCTCGTAGCCGTAGATCGGGTCCATGATCGGCTGCAGGTACAGCCGCTGCGGATCCGCGCGCGAGAACCCCGCGTTGCGCTCCGGGCGCCACTGCATCGGCGTGCGCACGCCGTCGCGGTCGCCGAGGTAGATGTTGTCGCCCATGCCGAGCTCGTCGCCGTAGTAGAGGATCGGCGATCCGGGCATCGACAGCAGCAGGCTCTTCATCAGCTTGATGCGGCCGACGTCGTTCTCCATCAGCGGCGCGAGCCGCCGGCGGATCCCGAGGTTGATGCGGGCGCGCTTGTCGGCGGCGTACATGTCGTACATGTAGTCGCGCTCGCGGCTGGTGACCATCTCCAGCGTCAGCTCGTCGTGGTTGCGCAGGAAGATCGCCCACTGGCACGGCTCCGGGATGTCCGGCGTCTGCGCCATGATCTCGGTGATCGGGTGCCGCTCCTCCTGCGCGATCGCCATGTACATGCGCGGCATCAGCGGGAAGTGGAACGCCATGTGGCACTCGTCGCCGTCGCCGAAGTACTCGCGCACGTCCTCGGGCCACTGGTTCGCCTCGGCGAGCAGCAGCACCTGCGGGTGCGTGGCGTCGACCTGCGCGCGGATGCGCTTCAGCACCGCGTGGGTCTCGGGCAGGTTCTCGTTGCTGGTGCCCTCGCGCTCGACGAGGTAGGGGATGGCGTCGAGCCGCAGCCCGTCCACGCCCATGTCGAGCCAGAAGCGCATCACGCGCAGCACGGCCTTCAGCACGTGCGGGTTGTCGAAGTTGAGGTCGGGCTGGTGGCTGAAGAAGCGGTGCCAGTAGTAGGCCTGCGCGACGTCGTCCCACGCCCAGTTCGACTTCTCGGTGTCGGTGAAGATGATGCGCGTGCCGGCGTACTTGCGCGGGTCGTCGCTCCACACGTAGAAGTTCCGCTTCGACGAGCCGGCGGGCGCGCGCCGCGCGGCCTGGAACCACGGGTGCTGGTCGGAGGTGTGGTTGACGACCAGCTCGGTGATGACGCGCAGCCCGCGGCGGTGCGCCTCGCGGACGAACTCGCGGAAGTCCGCGCGCGTGCCGTACGACGGGTGGACGTTGCGGTAGTCGGCGATGTCGTAGCCGTCGTCGCGCAGCGGCGACGGGTAGAAGGGCAGCAGCCAGATCGTGTTGACGCCGAGGTCGCGGATGTAGTCGAGCTTCTGCGTGAGCCCCGGGAAGTCGCCGATGCCGTCGTCGTTGCTGTCGGCGAACGCCTTGACGTGCAGCTGGTAGATGATCGCGTCCTTGTACCACCACGGCCGCTGGACGGCGACGTCGGGGACGGCGGTGACGGGGACGATCGGCGGTTCCTGCACGGCGGCCTCAGCGGGGCGCGGCGCGCCGGCGGAGCGCCGCGCCGGACGTGCGCCGCGGCGCGCGCCGGCGCCCGTGCGCGAGGCGGCCGCGCGCGCCGGCGGGGCGCCGACGCGTCGCGTCGGCCGGCGGGAACGTGGGCGCCGTCGCCATCGGGGCTACAGGAAGTAGTCGAAGTCGCGCTCGGTGCGCACGCGGCGGCGGATGCGGAACAGGTGCGCCGGCGCGCGCGCGGGGTCGAGCTGGACGAAGTTGCGCCGGCCGCTCCACAGGAAGCGCGCGCCGGAGAGGAGGTCGTGCACCTGGAACGGGCGCGACTCGTCGACGCCGAGGTGGCCCGGGTCGAGCACGAGCCACCCCGACTGCACGTGATGCGGGTCGAGGTTGACCACGACGAGCACGCCGCTGCCGTCCTCGGCGGTCTTCGTGTAGGCGATCAGCTGCTCGTTGTCGGTCTCGAGGAACGCGAGGTTGTCGTCGCGCTGCAGCGCCGGGTTGTCGCGGCGCGCGGCGTTGACGCGCGCGATGAACGGGGCGAGGCTGTCCTCGCGGTCGACCGGCCAGTCGCGCAGCGCGTACTTCTCGGAGTCGAGGTACTCCTCGGCGCCCGGCTCGCGCGGGACGGCCTCGCCGAGCTCGAAGGCCGGGCCGTAGATGCCGTAGTTGGCCGCGAGCGTCGCGGCCAGCACGAGCCGCGCCATGAACGCCGCGCGGCCGCCCACCTGCAGGTTCTCCGGCAGGATGTCGGGCGTGTTGGGCCAGCAGTTGGGGCGGAAGTACTCGCGCCCCGGCCCGGCGGTGAGCTCGGTGAAGTACTCGGTCAGCTCGCGCTTGGTGTTGCGCCACGTGAAGTACGTGTACGACTGCGAGAAGCCGAGCTTGGCGAGCCGGTGCATCACCTTGGGCCGCGTGAACGCCTCGGAGAGGAAGATCACGTCCGGATGGCGCTCGCGCAGCCGCGCGATCACCCACTCCCAGAACGGGAAGGCCTTGGTGTGCGGGTTGTCGACGCGGAAGACGCGCACGCCCTCGCCGATCCAGAAGGCGAACACGTCGTGGAGCTCGCGCCACAGCGCCGGCCAGGCCCTTGACTCGAAGTCGAACGGGTAGATGTCCTGGTACTTCTTCGGCGGATTCTCTGCGTACTGCACGCTGCCGTCGGGGCGGTGGCGGAACCACTCCGGGTGCGCCGCGACGTAGGGGTGGTCCGGCGCGCACTGGAAGGCGATGTCCAGCGCGATCTCCATCGACAGCTCGCGCGCGCGCGCCACCAGCGCGCGGAAGTCCGCGAGCGTGCCGAGCTGCGGGTGCGTGGCGGTGTGGCCGCCCTCGGCGGCGCCGATCGCCCACGGGCTGCCGACGTCGTCGGGGCCGGCGACCAGCGCGTTGTTCGGCCCCTTGCGCCGCACGCGGCCGATCGGGTGGATCGGCGGCAGGTACACGACGTCGAAGCCCATCCGCGCGATGGCGGGCAGCCGCTGCGCGCAGTCCGCGAACGTGCCGTGCGCGCCGGCCGTCCCGCAGGAGCGCGGGAACAGCTCGTACCACGTCGAGAACCGCGCGCGCTCGCGTTCGACGAGCAGCGGGAACGCGACCGGATAGGTCGTCGCGTGGCGGCGGTCCGGGTGGCGCACGGCGATCGCGGCGAGCGCCTCGTCGAGCGCGAGCTCGCGCAGGCGCGCGTCGTCCTGCGGCGCGGCGAGGTCGCGCGACCAGCGCTCCAGCGCAGCGCGGTCCGCGCCGCTCGCGCGCTCGGCGGCGGCGGCGGCGAGCGCGGCACCCACCTGCGCGGCGACGCGCCGGTCGTCGGCGTCGTTGCGGCGGGCGAAGTCGTGCCGCCACGAGAGGAACGCGTCGACCCAGGCGGTCACCGTGTACCGGTAGCCGCCGGTCGCCTCCGGCCGGAACGTGCCGCGCCAGCGGTCGTTGCCGATCGGCTCCATCGGCGACTCGTTCCACTGCGCGTCGCCGTCGCGGCGCCAGCGCAGCCGGCAGGCGACGACGTCGTGCCCGTCGGTGAAGCAGTCCGCCTCGACGTCGACGCGGTCGCCGGCGACGCGCTTGACGGCGAAGCGGCCGTGGTCGACGTGCGGCCGCACGTTCTCGACGACCGCGCGCGCGGCGCCGTCCGCCGGTGCGCCCGGCAGCGTCGCGTCGACGGCCGCCGCGTCCGTCATCCCGTCTCGTGCCTGAAGAGGACGGTCGCCAGCGGCGGCAGCGTGAGCGCGAGCGAGTGGTAGCGGCCCTGCGCCGCGACCGGTGCCGACTCGACCCCGCCGAAGTTGCCGACGCCGCTGCCGCCGTAGATCGGCGCGTCGCTGTTGAGGACCTCGCGCCAGTAGCCCGGCGCGGGGACGCCGACGACGTAGTTGTGCCGCGGGACGGGCGTGAAGTTGCACACGACCAGCAGCGGCGCGCCGTGCCGCCCGCGGCGCAGGAAGGAGATGACGCTCGCGTCGGTGTCGTGCGGGTCGATCCACTCGAAGCCGCCGCGGTCGAAGTCCAGCTCGTGCAGCGCGGGCTCGCTGCGCAGCAGCGCGTTGAGGTCGCCGATCCAGCGCGCCACGCCCGCGTGCTCGGCGTGCTGCAGCACGAACCACTCGAGCGCCTCCTCGTGCGCCCACTCGCGGCGCTGGCCGAACTCGCCGCCCATGAACAGCAGCTTCTTGCCGGGGTGCGCCCACATGTAGCCGAACATCGCGCGCAGGTTGGCGAACTGCTGCCACGTGTCGCCGGGCATGCGGCCGATCAGCGAGCCCTTGCCGTGCACCACTTCGTCGTGGGAGAGCGGCAGCACGAAGTTCTCGGCGAAGGCGTACCAGATCGAGAACGTCAGCCGGTCGTGGTGGTACTTGCGGTGGATCGGCTCGTGGCGCATGTAGTCGAGCGTGTCGTGCATCCAGCCCATGTTCCACTTCATCCCGAAGCCGAGCCCGCCGAGGTACACCGGGCGCGACACCATCGGCCACGCCGTCGACTCCTCGGCGATGAGCTGCACGTCCGGATGATCGCGGTAGACCGCCTCGGAGAGCTGCTGCAGGAAGCGGATCGCGCCCAGGTTCTCCCGGCCGCCCTTCGCGTTCGGGACCCACTCGCCCGGGCCGCGGCCGTAGTCGAGGTAGAGCATGGACGCCACCGCGTCGACGCGCAACCCGTCCGCGTGGTAGCGGTCGAGCCAGAACAGCGCGCTCGACAGCAGGAAGGCGCGCACCTCGTGGCGCTCGTAGTTGAAGATCAGGCTCTTCCACTCCGGGTGGAAACCCTGCCGCGGATCGGCGTGTTCGTAGAGGTGCGTGCCGTCGAAGGCGGCGAGCCCGTGCGGATCGTCGGGGAAGTGCGACGGCACCCAGTCGAGGATCACGCCGACGCCATGCCGGTGCAGCACGTCGACCAGGTGCATGAAATCCTGCGGCGTGCCGTAGCGCGCGGTCGGCGCGAAGTAGCCGGTCGACTGGTAGCCCCACGAGCCGTAGAACGGGTGCTCCATCACCGGCAGCAGCTCCACGTGCGTGAAGCCGTGGTCGCGCACGTAGCGCGCGAGCGGCTCGGCGATCTCGCGGTAGGTCGGCAGGCGTCCGCCCTCGCCGCGGCGCCACGAGCCGAGGTGCACCTCGTAGATCGACATCGGGGCGTCGAGCGCGTTGCGCCGCGCGCGCGTCGCCATCCACTCGGCGTCCTCCCACGCGTAGTCCAGCGTCCACGCGCGCGAGGCCGTCGCCGGCGGCGGCTCGGCGAACAGCGCGAACGGGTCGGCCTTGTCGTACCCGGGGCCCTCGCGCGGCTCGATCCGGTACTTGTACGCCTGCCCGCGCGCCACGCCGGGCACCGTGCCCTCCCACAGTCCCGAACCGTCGCCGCGGGACGCGAGCGGCTGGCCGTGCCCGGCCCAGCCGCTCCATTCGCCGATGACGGCGACGCTGCGCGCGTTGGGTGCCCAGACGCGGAACGTGGCGCCGCCCTCGTGCAGGCGGCACCCCATCACGTCGTGCAGCCGCACGTGCGAGCCTTCGCGGAACAGGTACAGATCCTGCTCGCCGAGGGGGGATCCGCCGTCCGCGCGGGACGCGACGGAGGCGTTCGACGGGGACATCGTGCCGGCGTGGAGGGACATCGGGCGCTCGTCGGGGTCCGAACCCCGGCCCCGCGACCGGGTGGCGGCGCGGCGGACGACGGGGCTGCCTGCAGCGACCGTGCCGTTGCGCCCGCGTGCGGCGCGGAGCGCGACGATCGCTACAGGCCGAGGATAGCAACGATGCGCGGTCGATGTCGATTGCGGAGGGCCGCAATGTTCGCCCAGCACGCGCGCACGCCGTGCATCTTTTACACGATGCACGCGCACGGTGCACGTCGTGGCACGCCGGGTCCCGTCGCGCCGCAGGCATGCCGCCACGCCGCCGGCGGGCACGTCGCAGGCGCTGCCGCTACCGCGTTGCGGCGTCGATCGTGCGCCGCCGCGGGCGCAGCAGCGGCCCGCGCGCCGCCAGCGCGTGCCGGGCCAGCAGGAACGCGGCGGCGTTCCACGACTGTCCGCGCATGCCCGCCGGCACGAGGGTGCGCCCGTGCAGCCACTCCGGGAACGTCCAGCCGCCGAGCGCGTTCGCGCGCGCCACGCGGGCGAGCGAGCGCGCCGCGTCCTCGCGCAGGCCCGCGTCGGCGAGCGCCGCCGCGTGGAACGCGCCCACGAAGGGCCAGACGCCGCCGTTGTGGTACTGCCAGGCGTAGTTCTGGCGGTGGCGCGACATGTACGGGCGCCACAGCACGTTCGACTCGAGGATCGGGTCGCACACGACGCGCACGGGATACGGCTCGTCGACGCCGGCGCGGCGCAGCGCGGCGAGGATGCGGTGCGCCGTCGTGTCGTCCGCCACGCCGCACAGCACGGCGAGCAGGTTGCCGAACACGTCGCCCTCGTGGCCGGCGAACGCGAAGTTCACGAAGCTGAGGTAGAGGTCGCGCTGGCGCGCGCGGTGGCGTGCGTAGTGCGCGAGCAGGCGCGCGCGCCGGTACTCGTCGACGGAGGCGCCGAACGGGTGGAACAGTCCGTCGGCGTTGCGGCGCGTCGCCGCAGCGTCGCGCACGCCGTACACCGTCTTGACAAGGTACCAGAGCGCGTTGGTGTAGAGCACGAAACCCGAGCGGGGCATGATGTCGGCCCAGTCGCTCGCCTCGTTCTGCTGCAGCAGGCGGAAGCGCTGGTGCTCCTGGCAGGCGAGCCAGTGCAGCGCGGCGTCGACGCGCGCGGCGAACTCGGCGCGCAGGCCGCGGGTCGCGTCGCGGCGGTCGAGCCAGGCGACGGCGATCAGCCACCAGAGCGTCGCGTCGATGCACCCCAGGTACCAGAAGTCGGCCTCCGAGCGCTCGACGTCCACGAACTTCGGGATCTGGCCGTTCGCCGCCTGGTGGCGCGCGAGCGTGACGAGGCCGCGCGCCGCGCCGCGCTCCAGCGCCGGCTCGCCCGACACCGCCATGCCGAGTGCGCAGATCGCGGCGTCGCGGCCGAAGATCGCGAGGTAGCCGCGCGCGGCGGCGCGCGGACCGGGACTGGCGGCGAGCACGCCGGCCGGCGTCGCGTTGTGCCGGAGCAGGTCGATCGACCGCGCCGCGCACTCGTCGAGCAGGCCGGCGTCGTCGCGGTCCTTCGGGGTCGCGCTCACCTACGGTGCGTCCGTGGGCGCGAGGCCGTTGCGAACCTGCACCGCCCGCGGCGAGGCGTCCGTGGCCGGGCGCCCGCGGGGGAGCCGCGCTCGCCGGCGCGAACCGGGGGTCCGCCTGCGACCGCGCGGGCGACGGGGGCGCTGCCACAGGCGCGTGCGATCTCCGCGTTCACCCGGGAATTATCGGCCTGCGGCCGCGGTCCGAACCATAGCCGCGCACGTTGCGCTTTGCGCCAGCGTGGGCAGGGGACGGTGCGTCCGCGGGACGCGCTTTTCAGCAACGCGGTGCAACGCATCGCCGGCGCGGCGCCCACCCAACGAGGAACAACGAGGAGGTGGCCATGATGAAGCTTCTCGTCCCCGTCGACGGCTCGGATCCCTCGCTGCACGCCGTCGAGCACGTCATCCGTCTCGCCACGCATCAGGGGCCGGTGACCGTGCACCTGCTCAACGTCTATCCGGAGCCGGTCCGCTACGGCGACGTGGGCGTCAAGGTGACACCCGAGCAGATGGCCGAGATCGAGCGGCGCCAGACCGACCCCGCACTGTCGACGGCCGAACGCCGGCTGCGCGAATCCGGTGTGCCGTACGAGCGCGAGACCCGCGCCGGCGACGTCGCGCCGACGATCGTCCGGGCGGCGGAGGACCTGGGCTGCGACGGGATCGTCATGGGAACGCGCGGCAGCGGCGCGCTCGCGAACCTGGTTGTCGGCTCGGTCGCCATGAAGGTCGTGCACGTCGCGAGCGTGCCGGTCACGCTGGTGAGGTAGCGCGCGCCGGTCGCGGATGGCGGACGTTGCGACCTCCGCCGGTCACGCCGGCGCGCTCGGCCCGGACCGGGTGCTCGCCCCCGAGTCGCTGCGCGCGATCGACGCGTACTGGCGGGCCGCGAACTACCTCTCGGTCGGGCAGATCTACCTGCTCGACAATCCGCTGCTGCGCGAGCCGCTCGCCGCCGCGCAGGTCAAGCCGCGGCTGCTCGGGCACTGGGGCACCACGCCGGGGCTCAATTTCGTCTACGCGCACCTCAACCGCGTCATCCGGGCACGCGACCTCGACATGATCTGCATCGCCGGCCCGGGCCACGGCGGCCCGGCGATGCTGGCGAACGTCTACCTCGAGGGCACGTACAGCGAGGTTTACACCGCGGTGTCGCAGGATGCGGACGGCATGCGCCGGCTGTTCCGGCAGTTCTCGTTTCCCGGCGGCGTCCCGAGCCACGTGGCGCCGGAGACGCCGGGGTCGATCCACGAGGGTGGAGAACTCGGTTACGCGCTGGCGCACGCGTTCGGAGCCGCCTTCGATCACCCGGACCTCGTCGTGGCATGCGTGATCGGCGACGGCGAGGCCGAGACCGGCCCGCTCGCGGCGTCGTGGCACTCGACCAAGTTCCTGAACCCGCGGCGCGACGGCGCGGTCCTGCCGATCCTGCACCTCAACGGGTACAAGATCGCCAACCCTGCGCTCCTCGCGCGCATTCCGCGCACCGAACTCGCGGCGCTGCTCGAAGGCTGCGGTTACGAGCCCTGGTTCGTCGAGGGCGCCGAGCCCGCTGCGGTGCACGAGCGCATGGCGGCGGCGCTCGATGCCGTCCTCGACCGCATCGCCGCGATCCAGCACGCGGCGCGGAGCGCCGGCGCTAAGGTCGAGCGCCCGCGTTGGCCGATGATCGTGCTGGCGACGCCCAAGGGCGGGACCGGCCCGAGGGAGGTGGACGGCGTCCCGGTCGAGGACACCTGGCGCAGCCACCAGGTGCCGCTCGCGGAGGTGCGGTCGCGCCCCGGGCACCTCGCGCTCCTCGAGCGCTGGATGCGCGGCTACCGGCCGGAGGAGCTGTTCGACGGCGACGGCCGGCTGGTCGCCGAGCTGCGTGCGCTCGCGCCCGCAGGCCACCGCCGCATGGGCGCCAACCCGGTGGCGAACGGGGGGCTGCTGCTGCGCGAGCTGGACATGCCGGACTTCCGGGCGCACGCAGTCGCCGTCGATGCGCCCGGCGGCGTGGACGGCGAGGCCACGCGCGTCCTCGGCGCCTTCGTGCGCGACGTCCTGCGGCGCAATCCGCGCAACTTCCGCCTGTTCGGTCCCGACGAGACCGCCTCCAACCGGCTCGGCGCCGTGTTCGAGGCCAGCGACCGGACGTGGATGGCGCAGCGCCTGCCGACCGACGAGCAGCTCGCGCCGGACGGTCGCGTCATGGAGATCCTCTCCGAGCACGTCTGCCAGGGTTGGCTGGAGGGCTACCTTCTGACCGGCCGCCACGGCCTGTTCTCGTGCTACGAGGCCTTCATCCACATCGTGGACTCGATGTTCAACCAGCACGCGAAGTGGCTCAAGGTCGCGCACGACCTGCCCTGGCGCCGCCCGATCGCCTCGCTCAACTACCTGCTGACCTCGCACGTCTGGCGTCAGGACCACAACGGGTTCTCGCACCAGGACCCCGGGTTCATCGATCACGTCGTCAACAAGAAGTCCGACGTGGTCCGCGTCTACCTGCCGCCGGACGCGAACACGCTCCTGTGCGTCGCCGACGCCTGCCTGCGCAGCCGCGACCTGGTGAACGTCATCGTGGCCGGCAAGCAGCGCGCGCCGCAGTGGCTGGACATCGACGCGGCCATCGCGCACTGCGCGACGGGCATCGGCATCTGGCGCTGGGCCTCGAACGACGACGGCGGGGAACCGGACGTCGTGCTCGCGTGCGCCGGCGACGTGCCGACGATCGAGACGCTCGCCGCCGTGACGATCCTGCGCGAGCACGTTCCCGGGCTGCGGATCCGGGTGGTCAGCGTGGTCGACCTGATGACGCTCCAGCCGCGCGACGAGCATCCGCACGGGCTGTCCGACGCCGACTTCGACTCGCTGTTCACGACCGACAGGCCGGTCATCTTCGCCTACCACGGCTACCCGTGGCTGATCCACCGCCTCACCTACCGGCGGACGAACCACGACAACCTGCACGTGCGCGGCTACAAGGAGGAGGGCACGACCACCACGCCGTTCGACATGACCGTGCTGAACGACCGCGACCGCTTCCACCTCGTCAGCGACGTGATCGATCGCGTACCCTCGCTTCGCTACCGCGCCGCGCACGTCAAGCAGCTGATGCGCGACCGGCGCGCGCTGCACCGGCGCTACGTCGTCGAGCACGGCCAGGACATGCCCGAGGTGCGCGACTGGCGCTGGAGCGCGTGAGCGCGCGGCGGGAGCGTCCGTCCGGCGTCACGTCCGCGCGCCGGGACCGCTCGCCGGCGGCCGCCGCAGCTCGGGGACGGCCGGATCGGCGTGCAGCACGAACCTCGGCTGCAGCGCCGCGTACAGGTCGAGCTCCTGCTCGACCAGCCGGCTCATCAGGAAGCGGGCGCGCACCGATTCGCGCGCGGCGGCGCCGAGCCGCGCGCGCAGGTCGGCGTCGGCCACGAGCTCGCCGATGCGCCGCGCCGCCTCCTCGACGCTGCGCACGCGGAAGCCGTTCGTGCCGTCCTCGATCTGGTGGCGGATGCCGCCGCAGTCCCCGCCGATCACTGCGGCGCCCTTCCACATCGCCTCGGCCACGGTCAGGCCGAAGCCCTCGCGCAGCGACTTCTGCAGCACGACGGCCGCGCGCCGCTGCAGCGCGTTGACCAGCGCGCTGTCCTCGGCGGTGAGCACGAGGATGCGCTCGTCGCGGCTGTCGAGCAGCGACTCGAACACCTCCTGGCCTTCCGGATCGTCGGTGGCCACGTTGCCGAGCAGCACCAGCGTCGCGTCGACGTCCTCGCACGCGCGCCTGAACGCGACGATGACCCCCTGCGGGTCCTTCCACCGGTCGAAGCGGGAGACCTGCGCGACGATCGGCAGGTCGTCGGGAATGCCGTAGTGGGCGAGACGCTCGCGGATCTCGGCCGGCGACAGCTCGCGGTTCTTGACCGAGAAGGGGTCGATGGCCGGCATGAACGCCACCTGCGGGACGTCGAGCTCCTGCGCGTACTCGGGCAGCGACACGACGACCGCGTCGTACTGGTCGACGAAGCGCCGCAGGTACGCCCAGCACGCCGGGTCCGGCCGGGTGAGGTCGACGTGGCAATGCCAGACCCACGGGCACGTGCGCCGGTAGCGCTCGATCAGCGGCAGCGGCTGCGGGTCGTGCACGACGACGAGGTCGGCGTCGAGGTCCATGCGCAGCGCGTTCTGCGCGTTCGTCTCCTCGTAGATCGCCTTCTTGAGATCGGTCAGGTCGATCGGCGCGCCCTGCAGGGCGTTGTGCAGCTTCTTGGTGACGCTGAAGAAGTCGGGGCTCCCCTGCACGAGTCGCCAGTCGGCGCGCAGGCCGAGGTCGCGCTGGACCAGCGTGAGCGACGACAGGATCTCGGCGACGCCGCCGCCGTAGAACGTCGAGCTGACGTTGATCACCCGCAACCCGGCCAGCCGCGCCGCCTTGGCGGCGATGCGCGCGACGGCGTGCTCGCCGGCGAACTCGGTGTAGCGGGCGAACGGGGGGCATGCGAGCGACGGTCTCATCGCGGTCTCCACGGCGCCGTCAGCCCGCCGTTCGGGCGCGCCGTGCGCGGTTGCCCGTGCGGAAAGCCGTCGCGATCGGGGCCGCTCATGGCGCGCCGGCCGCCTTCGCGACGTCCGCGTGGGCCAGGCCGACGGGGAACGGCTGCGCGTGCCCCGACTTGTCGGCGCCGGCGTAGACGGTGAGGTGCGGGTACGGGATCTCGATGCCGTGCTCGTCGAAGGCCCGCTTCAGGCGCCGCAGGAATTCCCGGCGCACGCCCCACTGCTCGAGCGGTGCCACGCGGAAGCGGCAGCGCAGCTGGACCGCGGAGTCGCCCCAGTTCTCGACGCCCGCGATCTCGAGGTCGTCGAGGATCTTCGCCCCGAAGGCCGGATCGGCGCGCATCGCGCTGCCGACCTCGCGCATGACCGCGAAGGCCTCGTCGACGTCCTCGCGATAGGCGATGCCGACGTCGATGACCGACTGCGCGAACCCCCGCCCCATGTTGGTGACGATCCCGATCTGCCCGTTGGGGACGTAGTGCACGTTGCCGCCGTAGTCGCGGAGCTTGACGAACCGCAGCGTGAGGTCCTCGACGACGCCGGCCTTGCCGGCGACCTCGACGATGTCGCCCGACGCGACCTGGTTCTCGAGCAGCAGGAACAGCCCCGTGAAGTAGTCCTTGACCAGGCTCTGGGCGCCGAAGCCGATCGCCAGTCCGACCACGCCGGCGGCGCCGAGGATCGGCGCGATCGCGACCCCGAGCTCGCTCAGGATCAGGACCACGGCGATCAGCGAGATGACGACCGACGCGGTGTAGCGCAGCACGCGGCCGATCGTCTCGGCGCGCTTCACCTGCTCGCGATCGGCGAACCGGCTGGCGATGCGGATGCGGAGCAGCCGGATCATCCGGCTGACCACGCCGGCCGCGATCCACGCGGCCAGGGCGATCAGGGCGACGCGCAGCGCGACGACCGCCGGGGCGCTCCACTTCGACGGGTCGAGCGTGGCGAGTTGGGCGAGCACGGATTCCATTGGCAACGGCCTCCCTTGGCGTGGCGCCGCCGGTGCCGGACGCACGGGCACGCGCGGCGGCGCCTGACGGCAGTGCAAAGAACAACCAGACCGCAGCGGCGCGGCGACGTTCCCGCCGCGGGCGCTCAGCGCCCGCCGTCGCGCCCGCCACCCGGCTCGGCGGCCGGCGCCTCGGCGTCGGCGAGCGCCCGCACGCTGAGCCCGCGCACCGCGTCGGCCAGCGAGCGTTCCACGGCGGCGGCCACGTCCTCGACGCGGGCTGGCAGCGGCAGGGCGGCCGGCGTCAGGAACGAGTCCTCGCCCGCCGCGCGCACGCACGCCAGCATCTCGCCGACCGGGACGTCGGCCAGTTCGCGCGCCGGGACGTAGGCGGGGGGCTCGTCGTTCGTCTGCCGCAGCATCCCGCCGGCCTCGAGCGCGCGCAGGATCACGTCGACCGAGTGCATCGGGATGCCGAGCTGCTGCGTCAGCTGGCGCAGCGTCAGCGGCGGGCCGCCGTGCACGAAGCGCCGCCCGACGTGGTGCATCACCGCCAGCGCGAGGCGCTCGCGCATCCGGTTGGACAGGCGGGGCTCGCCGGGCTTCGCGTACAGGTACTCGGGATGCTGGAGGTAGAACGCGAGCGCCGCGCCGACCAGCAGCACGAGCCAGCTCACGTAGAGCCAGATCAGGAACAGGACGAGGATGGCGAAGCCGGAGTAGATCGCGGCGTAGCGCGTGGACGACACGACGAACGCGGCGAACGCCCACCCGGCCGTCTGCCACGCCACGCCGCCGACGACGCCGGCGATCAGCGCGGGGACGAGGCGCACGCGCGTGTTGGGCACGACGACGTAGATGAACGTGAAGGCGACGACGACGAGCAGGTAGGGGACGGCGCGCCCGGCGAAGCCCGCGAGCTGCCCGATCGGCTCGACCGCGAGGATCGTCTGCCCGACCTCCGAGCCGAGCGCCGCTGCCGTCATGCCCGCCGCGGCGAACACGAGCAGCGGCCCGACCATCAGCGCCGACAGGTAGCGGCTGAACCGCTCGCCGAGGCTGCGCAGCTGCGTCACGTGCCAGATGGCGTTGAACGCCTCCTCGACCTTCTGGATCAGCGACACGACCGTGTAGATCAGGAGCGCGAGCCCGACCGCGCCGAGCACGCCGACGTTCATCTGCTCGATGAACCCGATCAGCCGCGTGCTGACCTCGCGCCCCTGCTCGCCCAGCGGCGCGAGCAGGTTGCCGAGCAGCGGCTCGACCTGGTTGTGCACGCCGAACGCCTTCAGCACCGAGAAGCTCAGCGCGAGCAGCGGCACCATCGACAGCAGCGTCGTGTAGACGAGGCTCATCGTCCACAGCGTGAGCTCGCCGCGGACGACGTCGCGCGCGAGGACCAGCCCGAGGCGGACGACGCGCAGGCCGCGGTGCTTCCAGCTCGACGGCGCGTGCGCCGGCGGCGACCAGATCGTGCGCTCCAGGCGCCTGAGCCAGTCGAGCGGCGAGGTGGCCATCGGTCAGCGCTCCTGTCCCCGCGCGTCAGCCCGCCGGCGGCCGGTGGAAGGCCGGCCAGCGCCGCCGCACCATGTCGCTGTCCGACGCGTACGCGTAGCAGCTGTCGATGCGCACCGGGCGGCCCGTGGCGTCGAGCGCGTCGCCGCGCGCCATCCGCGCCTCGGCGAGCGTCTGGTACGCCGCGGTCCCCATCGGCAGCATCAGCTCGACCAGGTGCGTGCAGGCGTGCTTGCCGAGCAGCGCCTTGACGCGCGCCGTCCAGCCCGAGGCGATGCGCGCGCCGCGCAGCGCCGCCAGCGCGCCGGCCGCGCCCGGGCACTCGGGATACGGGCTCGCGTCGGTCGCCGCCACGACGTCCTTCACGAGCAGGTGCTCGTCGACGACCATCCGCACCCACATGTCGTGCACCGGCTCGCCCGCGGGGACGGGACGCTCGCGCCCCGGCGGGTGGATCGGACGCGTCTTCGTGTCGGTGAGGCGGCCCTCGATCTCGTAGTCGCCGTCGGCGCGGCGCCAGCCGCGCATCTGGATGGACCGCAGATGGAGTTCCTCGCGTTCGACCGGCGGTGGCAGCGGCATGGCGGCGTCGGGTGGCGTGGGGTCGCACCCGGAAGATACAAGACTCGGCGCCCGCCCGCCGGCGCGATCGCCCGCGACACGTGCACCCGTCGCGCCCGCGACCCTACAATACGCGCGCACCGCCGCCGGGCCCGCGACCGCCCGTGCGGCCGGGCCGCCAGGAGCCATCGAGGTGCCGCAGCCGGACGACCAGCGCCCCCCGCAGCATCGCGACGCGCGCGCCGTGCGTTCGCCGTCGCGCTGGCGCCACGGCCTGGCGGTCGCGATCATGCTGGCCGCGCTGGCGGTCGCGGCGGCCGCCCTGCAGTGGGGCGGGTCGTGGCGGACGCCGTTCGCCGGCCCGCAGGCGACGCCCGGCGACGAGGATCTCGCCAGCCGGCTCGATCGGGCGCTCGCGCGCGGGAGCGCGCTCGCGCCCGGGATCGCGCTGCGCCCGCTGGCCGCCGGTGCCTCCGCGCCCGAACTCGCCGCGCTCGCCGAGGTCACGTGCACGGCGCTCGCCGAGCGGCTCGCGCGGCTGCCGGCGCTGCGCATCGTGCCGTGCCGGTCGACGGCCGGCGCGATCGCCTCGGGACTCGACGACCGGCGCCTCGCGCGTCTGCTCGCCGTGCGCTACGTCCTGCGTGGCGAGCTGTCCGCGGTCGACGGCGGTCGCGTGCGCGTGCGCATGGAGCTGCTCGCGCCCGACGACGAGCGCGCAGCGTGGCACCTCGACAGCGACTGGGCGGTCGCCGACCTCCAGCGGTTGCCGGCACGCGTCAGCGAGGCGGTCGGCGGCGTGCTGGGCGTGCGCGACGCGGGCCCGGTGCCGGCGACGATCGCCGGCGAGGCGTACCTGCGCTATGCGCGCGCGGTCGAGCTCGCGTCGCGCCCGTCGATCGAGGGCCGGCGCTCGGCCGTGAGGTTGCTGGACGAGGTGCTGGCGGTCGCGCCCGACCACGTGCCCTCGCTGCTGCTGCGCCACAGCCTGCGCGGCTTCCTGCTCGGCAACGAGGACGCGGGCGCGCGGCAGACGCTGGAGCAGCTCAACGCCGCGCGGCAGGCGCACGTCGCGCAGGACCTCGAGGTCGCGCGGCGCGTGCTCGCGCTCGAGCCGCACAACGTGCGCGCGCAGGTCGTGCTGCTGGGGCACGAGATCGAGCTGCGCCGGTGGGTCGACGCGTTCGCGCGCCTGGATGGGCTGCTCGACGGCGCCGCGGGGCAGGCCGGCATGCTGCGCCTGGCCGCGCGGCTGCACCTGCACGCGGGCTACCTGCAGCGCGCGCGCGAGCTCGCGCCGCTGGCGGCGCGCCACAACGCGCTGGACGCCGAGGCCGTCGAGATCCTCGCCGTGACCGCCGGATTCGAGGGGCGCGACGCCGAGATGCGCGAGCTCGCGACCGTGGCGCGCCAGCTCGGCCACGAGGGGCTGGGGCGGATCGAGGTCGTCGACGCCTGGCGCCGCCGCGACTGGGCCGCGCTCGAGCGTGCGCAGGCCGCGTGGATCTCCTGGGGCGGCACCTGGCCGGCCGACTGGGTTCCGGCGTGGGTGCGCGGCGTCGCCGATCCCGCGCAGCGCGACGCGGCGGCGGCAATGCTGGACGGCCACGACGAGGCCACGCGCCAGCACTTCGTCGGCTACTTCGTCGAGCACGCGCTGCTGGGCGACACGGCGCGCAGCCTGCGCGCGGTGCGCCACCACGCGAGCCTGCCGCCGGCCACGTGGATGCAGGAGCTGTGGTGGCCGGAGCTCGCGGGCGTGCGCCAGAGTCCCGGCTTCGTCGAGGCCATGGCCGACCTCGGCTTCGTCGCCCTGTGGGACGCACGCGGCGCCCCGGACCGCTGCGCGCGCACGAGCGCGGGGTGGGCGTGCCGCTGAGGCCGCGGCTCGCCGTGGCGCGGCGCGGCGGCGCGGTGCGACAATGCCGGCACGAGGAGGAAGCATGAACACGTCCGGCGTCCCGGTCTCGTCGGTGTCCGACGAGGCGATCGACATGTCGCAGCCGCTCAGGGTCTACTGGGCGCCGGGGTGCACCGCGTGCCTGCGCATGAAGGAGTTCCTCGTCGGGCACGGCGTGGCCTTCGAGTCGATCGACGCCGCCCGCGATGCGCGGGGCCGCGACGAGCTCGCGACGTTCGGCCTGCGGCGCGTCCCGGTCGCGGCGCGCGGCGTGCACTGGGCCGACGGGCAGGTGCTGGGGGACGTGGCGCGCCTGGCCGGCATCCGCCACGCGGACGCGCCTCGCCTGCCACCGGCCGAGCTGCACCGCCGCGGCCTGCGCGTGCTCGACGCCGCGCTGGCGCTCGTCGCGCGCATTCCCGAGGATCGCCTCGACGTCGCGCTGCCCGGCCGCCAGCGCACCTACCGGCAGCTCGCCTGCCACGTCGTCCAGATCGTCGAGGTCTTCTGCGACCTCGTCGAGCGCGGGCGTCGCGTCGAGATGGCGGACTACCTGCAGCCGGCGCCGGCGCACGTCGACTCGGTGCGCGCGCTGCTCGACTATGCGCGTGCCGTGCGCGACCGCTTCGCGGCCTGGGGACCGCGCGTCGCGCACACCGACTTCGCCGCGCCCGCCGACGTCTACTACGGCGAGCAGTCGCTGCACGAGTTCCTCGAGCGCACGGTGTGGCACGCCGCGCAGCACACCCGGCAGGTGGAGGCCATCGTCCGCAGCCTCGGCGGCGCGACCGAAGGCGCGCTGACGCCGGCCGATCTCGCTGGCCTGCCGGTCCCGGAGAACGTCTACGACGATGCGATCGCGATCGCCTGAGCGCGCCGCGGGGGGAAAACCCTAGGCACGCAGCGCCCGCTCGCGCAGCCGCCGCACGCCCGGCATCAGGACGGCGGCGAGCGCGAGCACGGATGCGCCGAGGAGCACCGCGCTGATCGGGCGCTCGACGAAGATGCGCGGGTCCCCCTGCGAGACCATCATCGCGCGCCGGAAGTGGTCCTCCAGCATCGGCCCGAGCACGAAGCCGAGCAGGAAGGGGGCGGGCTCGCAGTCCAGCTTGACGAACACGTAGCCGATCGCCCCGAAGGCCGCCAGCACGAACACGTCGGCCGCGCTGTTGCCGACGTTGTACGTCCCGATGGCGCAGAACAGCAGGATGGCGGGGAACAGCGCGCGGTAGGGGATCGCGAGCAGCCGGACCCACAGGCCGATCAGCGGCAGGTTGAGGACCAGCAGCATCACGTTGCCCACCCACATCGACGCGATCAGCCCCCAGAACAGCGGCGCCTGGCTGGTCATGACGTTGGGCCCCGGCTGGATGCCCTGGATGATCAGCACGCCGATCAGCAGCGCCATCACCGGGTTCGCGGGCAGGCCCAGCGTGAGCATCGGGATGAACGACGTCTGCGCGCCGGCGTTGTTCGCGCTCTCGGGCCCGGCCACGCCTTCGATCGCGCCGTGGCCGAAGCGCGACGGGTCGCGCGCGAGGTTCTTCTCGAGCGAGTACGACGCGAACGACGCGACCGCGGCGCCGCCGCCGGGAAGGATGCCGAGCGCGCCCCCGAGGGCGGTGCCGCGCAGGACGGGCGCGACGATGCGCCGCAGGTCGGCGCGCGTGAGCCACAGTCCCTTCACCTTGTCCACGACGCGCGCGGGCGCACCCCTGTCCTCCAGGTTGCGGATGACCTCGGCGACGCCGAAGACGCCCATCGTCACGGCGACGAAGTCGAAGCCGTCGGCGAGCGCAGGCAGCCCGAAGGTGAGGCGGTACTCGCCGTGGAAGATGTCCTGTCCCGCGAGCCCCAGCGAGAGGCCGAGGACGACCATGCCCAGCGCCTTGACGACCGAGCCCGACGCCAGCGTGACCGCGGCGACGAGCCCGAGGACCATCACCGCGAAGTACTCCGGCGCGGTGAAGCTGAGCGCGAAGTGCGCGAGCGGCGGCGAGAACAACGCGATCAGCGCGACGGTCGCCGTCCCCGCGAAGAACGATCCCAGCGCGGCGGTCGCCAGCGCCGCGCCGGCCCGGCCGCGCTTCGCCATCTCGTAGCCGTCGATCGCGGTGACGACCGACGAGGTCTCGCCGGGCAGCCGCAGCAGGATGGCGGTCGTCGAGCCGCCGTACTGGGCCCCGTAGTAGATGCCCGCGAGCATGATGAAGCACGACACCGGCGGCAGCGTGAAGGTGAGCGGCAGCAGCAGCGACAGCGTCGCCGCGGGTCCGAGCCCGGGAAGCACGCCGACGAACGTCCCGAGCAGGGCGCCCGCGAAACAGTAGAGGACGTTCTGGGCGGTCAGCGCGACCGACAGGCCGAGCCCGAGGTTCGCCAGGACGTCCATCGGGCGGGCGGCGCGGGCCGCGGCACCCCGGCTGCTAGCGGCCGAACATGCGCACGGGCAGGCCCAGCCCGAGCACGAACACCGCCCAGCAGAACGCGAGCAGGACGGCGCCGAGCAGGAGCTTCGCGCGCCATCCGAGCTCGCGGCTCGCCGACATGCCCAGGGCGCTTGCGACCAGCACGGCCGGCACGAAGCCGAGCCGGGTGATCGTCACGCCGAAGGCGACGAGCGCCAGCGTCACCAGCACGAACGGCCGCCACGCGAAGCCGGTCACGCCGGGTCCGTCGACGCGCAGGCTCTGCACCGCGAGCACCAGGCCGAGCACGCCCAGCACGATCGCGAGCGCCAGCGGGAAGTAGCCCGGTCCCATCGCGCTGGCCGTGCCCATCGCGAGCCCGAACGCGTTGTGCGCGAGCAGCGCCGCCAGCCCGAGGAACATCAGTGCGCAACCGAAGTTGCGCGGGTCGCGGATGCGCGGCACGCTACTTCTTCGCGACCTCGAGGCCCAGCGCGGGTGCGAGCTCGGTCCACATCCTCGTGTTGTCGCGCAGCCACTGCGCGTAGTACTCGGGGCTGCTGCCGACGATCTCGACGCCCATGCCCTCGATGAACGCCTTGGTCTCCGGGTCGTTCATCGCCTTGACGAGTTCCCGGTTGAGGAACGCGACCATGTCGCGCGGCATGCCCTTCGGGCCCACCAGCCCGTAGCTCGCCTCGTCGACGATGCCGAGCCCGACCTCCTTGAGCGAGGGGACGTCGGGGAAGAGCTTGTTGCGGCCCTCCGTCGTCACCGCGAGCGGGCGCATCTTGCCGTCCTTGATGAACCCGCGGGTCGGGATCGGCGTGGCGAACACCGCCTGGATCTCGCCCGCCATCAGCGCCGTGAAGGCGGGGGCGCCGCCCTGGTAGGGGATGATCGGGAAGTCGAGCCCGGTCTCCTTGCGGAAGCGCCGCGCGATGACGTCGACCTGCGAGAGCGCGCCGTACGAGCCGAAGCGCACCTTGCCGGGGTTGGCCTTCGCGTAGGCCATGAACTCGCCGTAGCTCTTCACCGGCAGCGACGTGCTGACGAGCAGCATGTAGGGCAGGCGCGCGTTGAACGAGATGTGCGTGAAGTCGGCGATCGGATCGAACGACAGGTTTTTGTAGAAGACCGGCCCGGTGGCCATCTCGAAGGGACTCGAGATGTAGAGGGTGTAGCCGTCCGGCGCCGCGTCCGCCACCTTGCGGCTGGCCACCTGCGTCGACGCCCCGGGGACGTTGAGGACGACGATCTCCTGCCCGATGTTCTTCGCCATCGTCGCCGCGATCCTGCGGCCGAGCGCGTCCGACCCGCCCGGCGGATAGGGGATGATCAGCTGGATCGGCCGGCTCGGATACGCGGCCGCCTGTGCGGCGGCCTGCAGGGTCCACGCGGTCGCCAGCACCGTCGCCGCCAAGAGCGCCGCGACGCGGCGGAAGCTTGCTGTCAGGGCCATCGGTTCCTCCAGTGCGTTGCGGGATGCCTCGCCGCGTCGGGCCCGGCGCCTGCCCGCGTGGTCGGTCCCGGGGCCGCCCACGCGGTGGAAGCGTTCGAGCCCCCGGTCCGACGGGAGCTAGCCTCCGCGGCCGAACAACGTGCGGGCGAACGCGGGGATCGCCACGCCGCCGTCGATCTCGCGCATGAGCGCGCGCTCCTTGTGCGTGATGCTCTCCGCGAGGGGCAGCACCTTGTCGATCAGCGCGTGCGGGACGAAGCAGGTGCCGGTCTCGTCGGCGATGACGAGGTCGCCGGGGCGCACGGGGACGCCCGCGATCGCGACGGTGCCGTTGACCTCGACGGTCACGCAGCGCCACTTGCCGGTGATCGGGCTCACGTCGCGCGACCAGACCGGGAAGCCGATGCGGCGCGACTGGCCGACGTCGCGCACGCCGCCGTCGACGACGGCGCCGGCGAGCCCCTGGCGGTGGGCCAGCGACGCCATGATGCCGCCCATGTTGGAGACGTCGCGGACGCCCTGGATCACCAGGACGTCGCCGGCGTCCGCCTGGTTGATGCCCTCGATCTCCGTCATCCGGTTGTCGCCGGTGTGGTGGCTCTGCACCGCGTCGAGGTCCTGCGGGACGTTGCGGACCGTGACCGCCGGGCCGACGATGCGCGCCGTCGCGATGGTCGGCAGCAGGATCGAGGCGCCGACCACGTTGCGGTAGCCGAGGCCGTCGAGGACGTCCGACACCGTGCCGGACAGGTCCTCGAGGGCGAGGAAGCGCTCGACGGTCGCGCGGGGCACGCGCGGTGCGGGCGGACGGATCCACTCGGCGGGCAGTACGCCGGTGGCCTTGCGGGGACTGGATGCTTGCATGGGCGGTCGCGACGCGGATCGACGAAAGGCGCAGCGTAGGCCCGTTGCCTTGATATGTCCAATATGATGCACTCGCGCCATTGATAGGCCGATCGAATCGCCCCGAGGTGCCGCCGTGCCCGACGCCGTCCTGCCCGACATGAACCTGCGCCACCTCCGCTACTTCGTGGCGCTCGCCGAGGAGCTGCACTTCGGGCGGGCGGCGGCGCGGCTCGGCATCTCGCAGCCGCCGCTCTCCGAGCAGATCGCGGCGCTGGAGGCGGCGCTCGGAACGCGGCTGTTCCAGCGCACGCGGCGCGAGGTCGCCCTGACGTCGTCGGGACGCACGCTCTACGAGGAGGCGGTCAAGCTGCTGCTGCACGCGGGGCGGGTGCGCGAGGTGATGGCGGGCGCCCGCGCCGGCTACGCCGGCCAGCTCTACCTGGGTTGCGTGCCGTCGAGCCTCCTCGGCGCGCTGCCCGCGATCCTCGGGCCGCATCGCGGCCGGATCGGCAACCTGGAGGTGCGCGTGACCGAGGGGCACACCGGGGGATCGTGGCGGCGCTGCGCGACGGCCGGCTGGACGCGGGCCTCGTCTGGGTCGACGAGCCGGACCCGCCGCTGGTGATCCGCCCCCTCGAGCGCGTGCGGTTCATCGCCGCCCTGCACCCCGCGCACCCGCTCCTCCGCCGCCGGCGCATCGCCCTGGCCGACTTCGCCGGCGAGCCGCTGATCATGCCGCCGCGTGACGTGACGCCGCGCCAGTTCGACCGCATCGTGGGCGCGTTCCGCGAGGCGGGGATCGCGCCGCGCATCGGCCAGCACGCGCGCTCGATCGCAGCCCAGCTCGGTTTCGTGGCCAGCGGCCTGGGCTACGCGCTCGTGCCCGAGTACGCGCGCCGGCTCGCGATGACCGGCGTCGCGTTCCGGCCCATGCGCGAGGACCTCGAGTCCGCGCCGCTTTCGCTCATGTGGAACGAGACGCGGGTGCCGCCGCAGCTGGAGGCCTTTCGCCGCCTCGTCGACGCGGCCTTTCCGGTGCGGGCTGCACAGAGGACGTCCGGGCCGCGGCCGAGCCGCTCCGCCCGCGTTGCGCCGCCGCGGCGCGGCACGGCCCGCTGATCGGGCCGGCCTATCAGTGCTCCGGTGCGGGACTATTGGACAGGCCGGCGGACGCATCGTACCTTCGCACAGCGAGCGACACCCCGCGCGGCCGCGCAGGGTCCCTCGTCCACGAAGGAAGCCGGGTGGGCACACCGATCGACGACGAAGTCACGCCCGCGGCGCAACCGCGGCCGGCGGCGCGCGTCGTCCGCGCGTTCCACCGGGGCGACCCGGGCGTCGACGGCCGACGGTCGCGCGCGGTGTCCGCCACGTGACCATGGACGCCGGGCTCGGCAGCGGCGACCACGGCTACCGTCCGGTGGACGGCTGGGCGAAGCTGCCGCCGGGGTGGCGGCTCGGCGACGTCGGCGGCGTCGGCGTCGACCGTCACGACAACGTCTACGTCTTCCACCGCGGCGAGCATCCGCTGATCGTGCTCGACCGCGACGGCCACTACGTCCGCTCGTGGGGCGACGGCGTCTTCAGCCGCCCGCACGGCGTGCACATGGGGCCCGACGACACGATCTACCTCACCGACGACGGCGACCACTCGGTGCGCAAGTGCACGCTGGACGGGCGCGTCCTGCTGACGCTGGGCCTGCCCGGCTCGCCGGCGCCGTTCATGAGCGGCGTCCCGTTCCACCGCTGCACGCACACCGCGCTGTCGCCGACCGGCGACCTCTACGTGTCCGACGGCTACGGCAACGCGTGCGTCCACAAGTTCGCGCCGGACGGCCGCCTGCTGCGCTCGTGGGGCGGGCCGGGCTCGGACCCCGGCGAGTTCAACCTTCCGCACAACATCGCCTGCGACGCCGCGGGCCTCGTCTACGTCGCCGATCGCGAGAACCACCGCATCCAGGTGTTCGACGGCGACGGACGCTTCCAGACGCAGTGGCACGACCTGCACCGTCCCAGCGCGCTGTGCATGTCGCCGGCGCACGATGGCGTCTGCTACGTCGGGGAGATCGGGCCGTACTACGCGTTCAACCGCGCTGCGCCCAACCTCGGCCCGCGGCTGTCGATCCTCGGTCCGGACGGGCGGCGTGTCGCACGCATCGCCGCCGCGCCGGCAGCCGGCGAGGGCGCAGGGCAGTTCTGGTCGCCGCACGGGCTCGCGGTCGACTCGCGCGGCGACGTCTACGTGGGCGAGGTGAGCTACACCGCGTGGCCGTCGATCCATCCGGACCGGCCGTGCCCGCCCGTCCTGCGCACGCTGCAGAAGCTCGCCCGCGTCGGGGCGGCGGCGCGCACGGGCCCGGCGCCGCGCAGGGCGGCACACGGCGCGACGCCCGAGGCTGCGGAGGAGCGACGACGATGACGCTGGCTGCCGATGCCGTCTGGCTGATCACCGGCTGCTCGTCCGGCCTCGGCCGGGCGCTCGCCGAACGCGTGCTCGCGCAGGGCTATCGCTGCGCCGCCACCGCGCGCGACGAGTCCCGCGTGGCCGCCCTGACCGCGCCGCACGGCGGCCGCGCCATCGCCCTGCCGCTCGACGTGACGCGGCCCGGCGAGCGGCGCGAGGCGCTCGCGCGGACGGAGCGCGCATTCGGCCGCGTCGACGTCCTCGTCAACAATGCCGGCTACGCGTACTACGCGGCGGTCGAGGAGGGAGAGGACGACGCGATCCGCGCGATGTTCGAGACGAACTTCTTCGGCGCGGCCGCGCTGATCCGCGAGACGCTGCCCGGCATGCGCGCGCGCGGCAGCGGCCGCATCGTCAACGTCTCGTCGATCGCGGGCCTCACGGCGGTCAACGGCGGCGGCTACTACGCCGCGACGAAGTTCGCGCTCGAGGCGCTGTCCGAGGCGCTGTGGAAGGAGGTCGAGCCGCACGGGCTGCACGTGACGCTGGTCGAGCCGGGGCCGTTTCGCACCGACTTCGCCGGCCGCTCGATCCGGTTTCCCGCGCGAGCGCTCGATGCGTACGCGGCGACGGCGGGCGCAAGGCGCGACGAGCTCAAGCGCAACGACGGCCGCCAGGCGGGCGACCCGGCACGCGCCGCCGCCGCGATCGTCGACGCGGTGGCGTCCGGCGCGCCGCCGCATCGCCTGCTGCTGGGCACGGCCGGGCTCGCGCGCGTGCGCGAGAAGCTCGCCGAGCTGTCGGCGTCGATCGACCGCTGGGAGAGCGTGTCGCGCAGCGCGGACTACGACGCGCCGGCGTGAGCGCGCCGCTCGCCCGAGCGTGCTGCCGTCGCGCCGGCGATGGATGACGCCGCCGTCGAGCGTGCGGCTGCGCGGCTGGTCGCCGCGCGGAGGTCGCGCGAGCGCATCGACAGGCTGCCGGCGGACGAGCGCCCGGCTGCCATCGACGACGCGTTTCGCATCCAGCACGCGGTCCTGCGGCGCCTGGGCGAGCAGGCTGCCGGCTGGAAGGTCGGCGCGCCGGTGCACAACCGCCCCGGCTGGGGCATCGTCGTGGCGTCGCGCCTGCTGCCCGATGGCGCGTCGGTGCCGGCGGACGCAATGCCTATGCTGGGCATCGAGGCGGAGATCGCCTTCCGCTTCGTCGTCGCGGCCGCGCCGCGCGCCGCGCCGTACTCGCGCTCCGAGGTATCCGGGCGCGTGGTCGCGTGCGCGGCGATCGAGATCGTCGATTCGCGGTTCCGCGACTACGAGGGAACGCCGGTGGTCGAGCGCATCGCCGACTTCATGTCCAACGGCGCGCTGATCGTCGGCGCCGCGCGGGACGACTGGCGCGCCGCCGACTTCGCCACGATCCCGGTCGCGATGGCCTTCGACGGCGTCGTCGTCGCGAGCGCCACGGGCGGCCACGTCGCCGGCGATCCGCTGCTGCCGGCCGTGGACCTCGTGAACGACCTGCGCTGCGCGGACGGCGTGCCCGCCGGAAGCGTCGTCACCACGGGGACGTTCGTGCCGATGCGGCGCGCCGCCCCCGGACAGCGCGTGCGCGTGACGTTCGGCGGCTTCGGCGCGGTGGAGGTCCGCCTGGCCGCGTGACCGCGCAGCCGCCCGATCAGGCCGCCGGCGGCGGCAGCACGCGCAGCGGCCGGCCGTCGAGGAACGCGAGCGTGTTCTCGATGCACTGCGCGTAGAACTCGCGGTAGACCTCGACCACGCTGTAGCCGAGGTGCGGCGTCAGCACGGCGTCGCGGCAGGCGGCCAGCGGGTGCGACGCCGGCAGCGGCTCGCGGTCGTAGACGTCCAGCGCCGCGACGATGCGTCCCGACGCCACGGCCTCGACCAGCGCCGCCTCGTCGACGAGCGGGCCGCGGGACGTGTTGACCAGGATCGCGCCGCGCTTCATCGACGCGAGCTCGGGCCGGCCGAGCACGCCGCGCGTGCGCGGCGACAGGACGAGGTGCAGGCTCACCACGTCCGCCGTCGCGAGGAGCCGCGCCTTGTCCACCCGCTCGGCGCCGGCGTCCGCGGCGCGGGCGTCGGTGAGGTTCTCGCTCCACGCGATCACGCGCATGTCGAGCGCGTTGCAGTAGCGCGCCATCCGCGCCCCGATGCGGCCGAGGCCGAGCAGCCCCACGGTCTTGCCGGCGAGCACGTGGCCCTTGGGCGTGTCCTGCTGGAAGCGGCCCGCGCGCAGCGACGCGTCGGCCTGCGGGATGCGGCGCGCCGCGGCGAGCATCAGGGCCAGCGCCAGCTCGGCGGTGCTCTGCACCCCCGGCCCCCCGTCCGTGTAGCAGACCACGACGCCACGCTGCTGCAGGTGCGCGATGTCGATCAGCCCGGCGCGGTTGCCGGTCAGCCCGAACATCCGCAGGCGCGGCAGCCGGTCGATCAGCGCGCGGGGGAACGGCGTGCGCTCGCGCGTCGCCAGCACGACGTCGAAGCCGGCGAGCGCCGCGGCGGCGGCGTCGGCGGAAACGAACGGATCCTCGAAGAAGCGGACCTCGGCGCGCGCCTCGAGCGGGGCCCAGTCGGCGCACTCCCGGGCCGCCTGCTGCCAGTCGTCCAGCACTGCAACCCGGGTCATCGGCGGCGCCTCGTCGTCGGCGTGCGTCACGCGACCGTCGCGCCCCGCCCGGCGGCGGGCGGTTGCGCATCGAGCAGCGCCCGCAGTCCGGCGCGCACGACGTCGTTGATCCACGCGTAGCGCATGAAGTCCTCGCGGACGCGCCGGCCGGCGGCGTGGACGCGCGCGATGCACGCGTCCACCGCCTGGCGCACGTCCGGATGCGCGGGGCTTCCGGGGTGGCCGAGCGACTGGGCGAGGTCGAGGAGGCCGAAGCTCAGGTAGTCGACGCCGGGCAGTGCGGCGATGCGGTCCGCCGCCTCGAGCCCGGACCGGCTCTCGAGCATCATGCACAGCGACAGCGCCTCGTTGCACGCGCGCATGTAGCTCGCACGCTCGCCGGCCTCCGACCAGTACTCCGGCCGGCCTCCGCCGAACGAGCGCGAGCCCGCCGGCGCGAAGTAGGCCGCGTCGATCGCGCGCCGCGCGTCGTCGACCGACTCGACGTGCGGCACGACGATGCCGCGCACGCCGCGGTCGAGGAAGCGCGCGATCGTCGCCGCGGAGGCGTCCGGGACGCGTGCGATCGGCGTCAGCCCGTGGCGCTCCGCGGCGATGCACGTCGCCTCCACGTCGCGCCAGTCGAAGCAGCCGTGCTCGCCGTCGATGTAGACGAAGTCCAGCCCCGTCGACGCGGCGATCTCGACGATCGCCGGCGACGGGAACGTGAGGTGGAGGCCGCGGATCGTCGTGCCGTCCGCGGCGGCCCGCTTGACCGGGTTGGCGGCGATCATCGGCGCACCGCGGGGCACGCGCGCGCCCGGAGCGGGCGGCGCGGCGCCCGCGCCGATCGGCCGGGCTTCTGCGTAGTCGTTCGATGCCATAGTATCCGCCTATCATGCACGTCACGCTTGCGCAGCTGCGCGCGTTCGAGCGCATCGTCCGCCTCGGCAGCTTCCACGCCGCGGCGCGGGAGCTCAAGCTCAGCCAGCCGAGCGTCTCGCAGCGCATCCGCGAGCTGGAGGCCGCGCTGCAGACCCCGCTGTTCGTCCGCGCCGGGCCGCGCGTGAGCCTGACCGCCGAGGGCCACGCGCTGGTCGAGTACGCCGACCGGATGCTGGCCACCGCCGGGGAGCTCGCCGAGCGGTTCCGCACGCGCGATCCGCTGAAGGGCACGCTGCGGCTGGGCGTGAGCGAGACCTTCGCGTTCATCTGCCTGCCCGAGCTGCTGAAGGGCCTGGAGCGGCGCTATCCCGCGATCCGGGCGAACGTGTTCGTCGGCGACACCGGCGTGGTGAGCGCGCGGCTCAACGACCAGACGCTGGACATCGCCGTCGTCTCGGAGCCGACGGTCGCCGCGCACGTCTCGCAGGAGCCGCTCGGCACCAACGTCTTCGGATGGTTCGCGAGCGCGTCCCTGCGCTTCCCGCGCCGCGCGATGGTGCCTGCGGATCTCGCGCATCACCAGCTGATCGTCCCGGCGCCGCCGGCGCGCCTGCACGCCACGGTCGCGAAGTGGTTCGCCGACGCCGGCGTCAAGCCGCGCCGCGTCAGCACGTGCAACAGCATCCACGCGACGATCGAGGCGATCGGGCAGGGCGCGGCGCTGGGCATCGTGCCGGTGCGCCTGATGCGGCGCGCGCTCGAGGAGGAACGGGTGCGGTGGCTCAAGGTCGTCCCGCCGGTGCCCGGGCACCGGGTCGCCGTCTGCTACCAGATCCGCGAGTTCGGGCCCAGCCTGCGCCTGCTCGTCGACCTGATCCGCGAGCTGGCGCGCAGGCACGACCTGTTCTCGTAGCGGCGCGGGCGGCGCGGCGCCGTCGGTCCGCTCGCCGGGGACGGCACGACGGTCGCCGCTGCCGGCCGCGGACCGGCCGCCGGCGCGCCGGCTGCTTCGCTCCGGTCCCATCGCTGGCCTGCCTGCCGATCGGCCGGTTCCCGCGCCCGCGCCGTGCCTAGTCGAGCTTGATGTTGGCGCGCCTGGCGATCGTCGTCATCCGCTCCAGCTGATTCTGCAGGAACGCGTTCGTCTGGTCGATCGTCATCGGCTCGTACACCAGGCCGTACTTCGTGTTGAACTGGGCGTGCTCCGGCTTGCTCAGGATCGTGACCACCGCCTTGTGGACCCGCTCCATGGCGGCGCGCGGCATCGACGCGGGCGCCACGAGCGCGAACCATTCGATCAGGCTGAAGTCTGCGATGCCCGAGGCCTCGGCCATCGTCGGCAGCTCGGGCATCAGCGCGAAGCGCGTCGGCGTGCTCACGGCGAGCGGACGCACCTTCCCGCTCTCCCAGTGCTGCTTGCCGGACCCGTAGGTCATGAACATCACGGGGACGCGGCCGGCGAGGACGTCGACGTACGCGGGCGCGACGCCCTTGTAGGGAACGTGGACGATGTCGATGCCCGCGCCGAGCTTGAGGCTCTCGGTGGCGAAGTGCTGTCCCGTGGCGTTGCCGCTGGTGGCGAACGCCAGCTTGCCCGGGTTCTGCTTCGCGTAGGCGATCAGCTCGGGCACGTTCTTGATCGGCAGCGACGTGTGGACCGTCAGGATGCTCGCGGTCTGGCCGAACAGCACGAGTCCCTGCATGTCCCGGCGCGGATCGTACGGCAGCGACGCGCCCGTCGCCGGGACGATCTGGTTCTGCAGCGTCATGATGCCGATCGTGTGGTTGTCCGTCGCCTGCGCAATGGCGCTCATCGCGATGATGCCGGCGCCCCCGGGCTTGTTCTCCACGACGACGGACTGGCCGATCAGGTCGCCCAGCTCCTTCTGCAGGTAGCGCGGGATGGCGTCCGCGACGCCGCCCGGCGGGAATCCGACGATGATCCTGAGGGGCTGCGTGGGCCAGGCCTGCGCGAACGCGGCCGGCGCTGCGGCCGCCGCGCCAAGGACCAGCGCGGCGACGATTCGCTTGACGAGCATCGTTTCCTCCTCGGCCCTTTCCGGGCGCCGTGCACGAACGTCCGGCCCGCCCCCCCGCGGCGGCCCGGCCCATTGCCCGCGGACGGTCCGCACGCCGCACGCGAGGCGACTGCAAAGGTAGCAGCGTCGCGACGAACAGGAAAATCGATTTTTGTTCGTGCCTGTGACAGGCGCAGCCTATCATCGCCGGCGGGGCGCCCGGATGCGCCGGCGACGCGCGGGGGCCACGGTGCTATCGTGCGCGGCACCGGAACGTCGGGACACGAGGGAGGCGGCATGACCACACCGTTGCGGCTCGGCATCGTCGGCGCGGACGCGAGCGGGCAGGGCTGGGCGCCGCTCGCGCACTTCCCGGCGCTGCGCGCACTGCCGCAGTTCGAGGTCGTCGCGCTGTGCACCTCGCGGGCGGCGACCGCGGCCGCGGCTGCCGCGCGCTACGGCGTGGCGCGGGCCTTCCACGATCCGCGCGAGCTCGCCGCGCAGGAGGACCTCGACCTCGTGTCGGTCGTGGTCCGCGCGCCGGCCCACCACGACGTCGTGGTCGCTGCGCTCGAGGCGGGCCGCAACGTCTACTGTGAGTGGCCGCTCGGGGCGAGCACCGCGCAGGCGGAGCGCATGGCGGCGCTGGCCGACGCCCGCGGCGTGCGCGCGATGATCGGGCTGCAGGCGCGCGCCGATCCGGTGATCCGCCACGCTCGCGGCCTCGTCGCGGACGGCTACGTCGGCGACGTGCAGTCGGTGGCGATG
This sequence comes from Betaproteobacteria bacterium, assembly GCA_016861105.1. Taxonomy (GTDB): domain Bacteria; phylum Pseudomonadota; class Gammaproteobacteria; order Burkholderiales; family Casimicrobiaceae; genus VBCG01. Next base: position 187,653 of record BOKS01000008.1, read on the forward strand.
GTCATGACGACCGCCGCCGCCCCGGAACGGCCGGCCTCGCGCGCGTGGGAGCGCAGCGCCGCGAACGGCGTGTCCGCGCTGACCATCCGCGGCATCCATGCGCTCGACGCGCTGTGCTTCTGCGTGGGCGAGCTGGCCGAGGTCTCGGCGCAGGTCGCCACGCTCAACCGCCGCTGGACCATCGCCGACAGCGGCGCGAGCGTCGACGTCGACGCCCCCGACTGCGTGGTCCTCGCGGGCACGCTGGTCGGCGGCGCCCTCGTCAGCGCGCAGATCGCCACCGTGCCGTGCGCGGCCGCCGGATGGCGCATGGAGATCTCCGGCTCCCGCGGCGCCCTGCGCATCGCGTCCAGCGGGGCGCCGCAGCGCGACGCGAAGACGCTGGCGGGTGCGCGTGGGCGCGCGCCGCTGGCGGCGCTGGATGGCGTGCCGACGGACGACGAGGGCCTGCCCGCCGGGGTGCCGCCGGGAGCGCCGCGCAACGTCGCGCGGATGTACCTGCGGTTGGCGCAATCGCTGCGCGCCGGGACGCCGGTGGAGCCGGACTTCGCGCTGGCGCTGCGCCGGCACCGGCTGATCGACGCGATCCAGCGCGCCTCCGACGAGCGGCGGGCGGTGGCGATTCCGCTCTGACCCCGTGCGCGCCCGTCCGTCGCGCGAGCGGCCCGGGGACGGCCCCGGCCCGACGGACGGCGCTCCGCACCGCTCCCGGCGAACGTGCCGGCCGCTACACTGGAACGGACCTCGTCTTGACCATGCTCGGCCCCACGACACACACCGAAGACCGCCCCGTCGTCGCGGGCGAGGCGCCGGCTGCGACGTCGCCGTACGACGTCGTCGATCCGGTCGTGGTCCGCCGCATCCTGGAGGCGATGTGCAGCCGGCGCGCGATGCTCACCGTGCATCCGCGCGGCAGCCGCGAGTCGTTCGTCACGCAGCTGCTGCACGTCGACGCGGGCGGCGTCGTGCTCGACTGCGCGTCGCGCCAGGAGCACGACGACCTGCTGCTCACCGCGCCCTCGGTGCGCCTGGAGGGCCGCGACGGCGACGTCCCCGTGGTGTTCGTGCTCGCGACGCCGTCGCGCGGTACCTACCAGCGCCATCCGGCGGTGGCCGCGCCGCTGCCCGCGGTGCTGCAGCGCGTGCAGCGCCGCGGCCACTTCCGCGTCCACGTGCCGCGGTCGCGTCCCACGCATTGCTGGCTGCCGCCCGAGGCCGGCGGCGAGCGCGCGCGCGTGCGCGTCGTCGACCTGAGCTGCGGAGGACTTTCGCTGGCCGCCGACTTCGACGTCGGCTCGTGGCCGCTGCGCCAGGTGCGCGGCCCCTGCGAGCTGCGCATCCCCGGCGAGGAGGCGCTGCTCGTGCAGCTGCAGGCGGTGCGCACGTTCCGCGAGTACGGCCACGTCGCGCCGATCCTCGCATGCCGCTTCGTCGGCCTCGCCGGCACCGCGGAGCAGGCCGTGCAGCGCTACGTCAATGCGCTGCAGCGCGATCCGCTGCACCGTCGCTAGCGATCGCTGCGCCGCAGCGCGGCGGACCGGGACCCGCATCCCGCAGCCGCGGGATTGACGAGGATCAACCCGGGGCGCCGCCATCGCCCCGAAGCCTCCGCAGCGGCCTAATCTGGTCCTCGGGTCGTGGCAATGGAAGGAGGACGCTCCATGGCGGTCGTCGACCTCGAGACGCGGCAACGGATCGACCTGCCGCCGCCCGAAGCTGCGGCGCAGGGCACGCTGATGCAGGCGCTGCGCCTGCGCCGCAGCATCCGCGAGTACGCGGACAGGCCGCTGGACCTGCCGGTGCTCTCGTCGCTGCTGTGGGCGGCGTTCGGCGTCAACCGCCCGCAGAGCGGCCAGCGCACCGCGCCGTCCGCGCACAACTGGCAGGAGATCGACGTCCACGCGGCGCTGCCCGAGGGGCTGTACCGCTACGACGCGCTGGCGCACGTGCTGCACCTCGCGGTGGCCGGAGACCTGCGCGCGCTCACCGGCGTGCAGGAGTTCGTCGGCCGCGCGCCGGTGAACCTGGTCTACGTCGCCGACTTCGCAAGGATGGACGGCGGCGACGAGGACGACCTTCCGTTCCTCGCCGGTGCGGACGCCGCGGTCATCGCGCAGAACGTGTACCTGTACGCGGCGTCCGTGGGACTCGCCACGGTGGTGCGCGGGCTGATCGACCGGCGCGCGCTGGCGCGCGCGATGCGGCTGCGCCCGCAGCAGCGCATCGTGCTCGCGCAGAGCGTGGGCTATCCGGTGATCTGACGCGGGCGGCCCGGCGGGTCACGCCGTACGGGCCGGAGCGCGCCGGGCACGGCGCGGCGCCGGGGCGGCGAGCAGGCGCTCGAGCTGCGCGAGCGTGCGCGTATTGACGACGTCCTCGCGGCGCAGCCAGCCGCGGCGCGCCTGCCCGATGCCGAAGCGCAGGCGATCGAAGTCGCGCGCGCCGTGCGCGTCCGCGTCGACGGCCACGAGCGCGCCCTCGTCGCGGCACATGCGGCAGGCGGTGTCGTCGAGGTCGAGGCGCGACGGATGAGCGTCGAGCTCGAGCCACGTCCCGCAGTCCCGTGCCTTGCGCACGACCTGCAGCATGTCCAGCGCGCAGGGCACGCGCTCGCCCAGCACCCGTCCGGTCGGGTGGGCGAGGACGCGCACGGCCGGGTGGCCGAGGGCGCGCAGCAGGCGCTCGGTCTGCCGCGCGCGATCGAGGTCGAAGCGGCCGTGCACGGCGGCCACCACGAGATCGAGGCCGGCGAGGACGTCGTCGGACAGGTCGAGGCGGCCGTCGTCGAGGATCTCGCACTCGACGCCGCGCAGCACGCGGAAGTCGTCGAACGTCGCGTTGAGATCGTCGATCGCGGCTGCTTGCCTCGCGAGGCCCGCCGCGTCGAGGCCGTGCGACATCGACGGGCGGCGCGACGGATCGGCGATCGCCACGTAGGCGAAGCCACGCTCGCGCGCCGCCGCCGCCATCGCGGCAAGCGATTCGCGCCCGTCCCCGGCGTCGGTGTGGACGTGCAGGTCGCCGCGGAGGTCGTCGAGCGCGACGAGCGCCGGCAGCCGGTGCTCGCGCGCTGCCTGCAGCTCCCCGCGATCCTCGCGCAGTTCGGGCGGGATCACCGGCAGGCCGACGGCGCGGTAGACGGAGGCTTCCGTTGCGCCGGCGATGCGCCGCTCGCCGCGGAAGACGCCATACTCGTTGATCTTGAGGCCGCGCGCCTGGGCGAGACGCCGCAGCGCGATGTTGTGCGCCTTCGATCCGGTGAAGTAGACGAGGGCCGCGCCGAAGCTTGCCCGCGGCACCACGCGCAGGTCGACCTGCGGCCCGCCGCGCAGCCTCACGCTGGCGCGCGTCGGGCCGTGGGCCAGCGTCTCGTCGACGTCCGCGGTGCGCAGAAGGTGCTCGACGACGGCAGGGCCGTTCGCGGCGGTGACCAGGATGTCGAGGTCACCGACCGATTCGCGCATGCGCCGGAAGCTGCCGGCGACGACGACGCGCTCCGCGCCCGGCGCCGCGGACAGCACGCGCACCATCGCCTCGGCGAACTCGCTCGCCACGTCGAGCGTGAAGCGCCGCTCGCCGGCCAGGCGCGCAGCGAGGGCGTTCTCGATGCGCCGCTCGGTAGGCTCGCCGAAGCCGCGCACGGCGCGAATCCGACCCTCGCGGGCGGCGCGCAGCACCTGCGCGGGGCTGCGCAGGTCCAGTGCCTGCCACAGCGCCTTCGCCCGCTTCGGGCCGAGCCCGGGCACCTTGAGCAGCTCGGTGATGGACGCCGGCATCTGCCGGCGAAGCTCGCGCAGCAGCGCGCAGCTCCCCGTGGTGGCGATCTCGGCGATCTTGCCGGCGAGGTCGGCGCCGATGCCGGGACGGCCTTCGAGCGTCGCGCCGCGCTCGGCGAGTTGCTTCACGTCGTCGGCCAGCGGCTCGACGGCGCGCGCCGCGTTGCGGTAGGCGCGCACGCGAAACGGGTTCGCGCCCTGGATCTCCAGGCGGTCGGCGATCTCGTCGAGCGCGGCGGCGACCAGAAGATTGGGGACCGGCATCCGGCACCTCCGCGCGCATCGTAGGAAATCGGCGCCGCTCCGCCGTTGACGGCCGTCAACGTCGCTCGGCTGCCGTGGCGTAACGTCCCAGGAGAAACGGGTCGTCCCCCGCGCGGGCGCGGCGCGGAGCTGTGCGCACGCCGCATCGGGCGTGCACGCGTGCAGCGCGCTCGCGCGCGGAGCTCGCCCGGTATTGCGGAGCATGTCATGAGAACTTCCTACGACATCTCGACGCGCGTCAGCCCCGAGCTCTCCGCGCTGATCGAGAAGGCCGCGGACGACCCGCATCGCGAGGCGCCGCCCACGCTGGGCAGCGTGCGGGTCATGCTGCTCAATCGCCTCGCCGCCGGCCCGCGTCGCGCGGATCCGGCCCGACGCGAGCGCGATGCCGCGCTGGCGGACGAGGTGGCGGCGCTGATCGACGAGTTCGGCGCGGAGTCGCTGGCGGAGCACTTCGTCGGCGCGAAGGCGAGCGAGGGGCTGTCGCGGATCATCGAGTATGCGATGGCCAATCCTGCCGTCGTCCGGCACGTCCCGACGCTCGGCGACGTGCGCGAGGCGATGGCGGCCGGGCTCGTGGCCCAGCTCGTCGGCGACGGCACGCTCGATCCGGACGAGGACCAGACGCTGCTCGCCGAGATCGACGCGCTGATCGAGCGCCACGGGGCGGACGCGGTCGCCGAGGGGTACGTGCGCTTCGAGTAGCCGCACGCCGGCGCGGGCGGGCGGGAGGACTTCCCGCTAAGATGCCGGGTCGGGCGCATCGCGCGCTCACGAACGCGAGGGTCCTCTTGCAGGCCGGTTCCGTCGCAGCGTCCCTCGGGGCCGATCGTCGTGCCTGCGGACGCGCCGCCGCTCGCGCAACCACGGCGCGGCGCACGCCGTGACGGCGCGCTTGCCGCCGGCGCATCGCTCCGTGCCCGACGAGGCGGTGCTGACCGTCCTCATCGGGCTCATGTTCATGCTGCAGCCGCTGTCGACCGACCTCTACCTCGCGTCGCTGCCGGGACTCGCCACGCGCTTCGCGGTTCCCGCGTCGACCGTGCAGCTCACGCTGTCGGTGTTCGTCGTCGGCTTCGGCGCGATGCAGCTGGTCGGCGGCCCGATGTCGGATCGCTACGGCCGGCGGCCCGTCGTGCTCGGCGGGCTCGCGCTGTACATCGGCGCCACGCTGGCGTGCGCGGCCGCGCCGTCGATGGCGGTGCTGATCGGCGCGCGCTTCGTCCAGGCGGTCGGCTGCTGCACGGTCGTCGTCGTCGCCCGGGCGATCGTGCGCGACGCGTTCGACGTGCAGGCGGGCGCGCGGGCGCTGGCCCGCGCGTCGTCGATCCTCGCGATCGG
>BOKS01000009.1 GCA_016861105.1 Betaproteobacteria bacterium
CAACCCGTTCGGCCCGAGGGTGTTACCGATGTCTTAGGTACGAACCGTCAACCATGTGTCCGGTCCGTACATTAATTCGTATGGCGTCCCCAGGGGGATTCGAACCCCCGTTACCGCCGTGAAAGGGCGATGTCCTAGGCCTCTAGACGATGGGGACGTGATGCAGCAACCGCGGCGGAGGCAGGACGACGTGCGGCGGTCGGGTCGGTGGTGGAGGTAAGCGGGATCGAACCGCTGACCTCTTGCATGCCATGCAAGCGCTCTCCCAGCTGAGCTATACCCCCACGGCGAATGGCGAATTATAGCCGCCCGCCGTCGAGCACGCAATTCGGCCCCGGGGCGAGCGGTATCATCCCTGGCGTCCCGTCCCCGAGTGCGTCCGCGGCCTCGCGCGCTTGGCCTCATGCCGCTTCCTGACCCCGCCCACCCCGCCCCCGCCGACCTGCGCGAGCGCGTCGTGCTGATCACGGGTGCGACAGGCGGCCTGGGTCGTGCGCTCGCATTGGCCTGCGCGCGCGCGCGCGCGACCGTGGTGCTGCACGCGCGCGTCGTTCGGAAACTCGAGGCGCTGTACGACGAGATCGTTGCCGAGGGAGCGCCCGAGCCCGTCATCCTTCCGCTGGACCTCGCGAAGGCCGAGGCCTCCGACTTCGGCACGGTGGCGAGCGCCATCGAGTCGCAGTTCGGGCGGCTCGACGCGCTGGTGCACGTCGCCGCGCAGCTGGGCTCGCTCGGCCCGATCGAGCACCAGCCGTTCGACACGTGGCTCGCGGTGCTGCGCGTCAACGTCGCTGCCGCACTCGGTCTGACGCGCTCGCTGGCGCGCCTCCTCGAGGCCGGGACGGACGCAAGCGTGACCTTCACGCTCGACACGCACGGCGAGCGCCCGAAGGCGTACTGGGGCGCGTACGCGGCGTCGAAGGCGGCGCTCTCGGCGCTCGCGACGACGCTCGCCGACGAGTGGGAATCGCGGGAACGCCTGCGCGTCAACGCTGTGGTCCCCGGCCCGATGCGCTCGCCGCTGCGCAACCTGACGCACCCCGCCGAGGACGCGAGCCGCCTGCCGTCGCCCGAGGCGCTGGCGCCGCTCTACCTGCACCTGATCGCGGGCCAGCCCAAGGCCGGGAGCGGGCTGCGCATCGACGCTCAGGCATGGCTCGCCGGAGCGCCGGCCTCGACCTCGCTGCTTCCGTAGCGCAGCAGCACGCGCAGACGGCGGAACTCCTCCACCGACATCATGTCGGGGAGGAGCGGCAGGCTGCGCGACGCGCGCGCGCCGTCCGGCCGCCACACGATCGACGTGAACCACGGGTGCACGAACGACGCCGCGCGCACGTGACCCGCGAGTAGCCCGCCGCGGCGGTGCCGCACGACGATCACGCCGTCGCTCGACAGCATGACCTCGGCCACCGAGCGCGCGGCGACGCGCCACGCGTGCTGCCGGCAGCGGAGGAGCGCCCACCCGCCCAGCACGAGCCCCGTGACGAGGTGCGCGATGGTCGGCACGGACAACACCAGCACGGCTGCCCACGCGACGCCGGCGATGGCGAGGATCGCGACGGCGGCGAGGCGGGAGGGCCGCAGGGAGACCCGGAGCTGGACGGGCAGGCGCATGTCCGTCATTGGACGCGGCGGCGGCCGCGCGCGCGATCGTCCTTCCGTCCTAGGCCGAACGGCCGAGCGACAGCGGCGCTCGCGCCGCTGCGGCGCGCCGCCTCGGCGTGCCGGTGCGGCGCCGAACGCCGCCGCGGCGAAGGCGGCGGCTAGACCTTGTGCCCCGCCAGCAGCAGCCAGGTCTCGACCACGGTGTCGGGGTTGAGCGAGACGCTCTCGATGCCCTGGTCCACCAGCCACTGCGCGAGGTCGGGATGGTCCGACGGCCCCTGCCCGCAGATGCCGATGTAGCGCCCGTTGCGCCGGCAGGCGTCGATCGCCATCGCCAGCATCGCCTTCACGGCGTCGTCGCGCTCGTCGAAGGTGGCGGCGATCGGCCCGCCGGAGTCGCGGTCGACGCCGAGCGTGAGCTGCGTCAGGTCGTTGCTGCCGATCGAGAAGCCGTCGAAGTGCTCGAGGAAGCGGTCGGCGAGGATGGCGTTCGACGGCACCTCGCACATCATCACCAGCCGCAGCCCGTTGTCGCCGCGGCGCAGGCCGTTGCGGGCGAGCAGGTCGACGACGCGCCGCGCCTCGTCGACCGTGCGCACGAACGGGATCATGATCTCGACGTTGGTCAGCCCCATCTCGTCGCGCACGCGCTTCAGCGCGCGGCACTCGAGCGCGAAGCAGTCGTAGAAGTCGTCGGCGATGTAGCGCGACGCGCCGCGGAACCCGAGCATCGGGTTCTCCTCGTGCGGCTCGTAGCGCGAGCCGCCGACGAGGTTGCCGTACTCGTTGGACTTGAAGTCCGACATGCGCACGATGACCTTCTTCGGCCAGAAGGCGGCCGCGATCGTCGCCACGCCCTCGGCGATCTTCGCCACGTAGAACTCGGTCGGCCCCGGGTACGCGGCGATGCGCCGCTCGATGTCCGCCTTGAGCTCCTTGGGCTGGCGGTCGAGCTCGAGCAGCGCCTTGGGATGGATGCCGACGTTGCGGTTGATGACGAACTCGAGCCGCGCGAGCCCCACGCCCTCGTTCGGCAGCCGGCGGAACTCGAAGGCGAGCTCCGGGTTGCCGACGTTCATCATGATCTTCGTCGGGCACGGCGGCATGCGCTCGAGCGCGGCCTCGACGACCTCGACGTCGAGCAGCCCGGCGTAGACGTGGCCGGTGTCGCCCTCCGCGCACGACACGGTGACCTCCGTCCCGTCGGCCAGCGCGGACGTGGCGTCGCCGCATCCGACGACCGCGGGGATGCCGAGCTCGCGCGCGATGATCGCCGCGTGGCACGTGCGCCCGCCCCGGTTGGTCACGATCGCGCTCGCCCGCTTCATCACCGGCTCCCAGTCCGGGTCGGTCATGTCGGTGACCAGGACGTCGCCCGGCTGCACGCGGTCCATCTCGGCCGCCGAGCGCACGATGCGCACGCGGCCCTTGCCCACCTTCTGGCCGATGGCGCGCCCGCTCGCCAGCACCTGCGAGCGCGACTTGAGCCGGTAGCGCCGCAGCGCGTCGGTCGCGTCCTCCTGCGACTTGACCGTCTCGGGGCGCGCCTGCAGCACGTAGATGCGCCCGTCGCGCCCGTCGCGGCCCCACTCGATGTCCATCGGGCGCCGGTAGTGCCGTTCGATGATCACGGCGTAGCGCGCGAGCTCCTCGGCCTCGGCGTCGGTGATCGAGAAGCGCAGCCGCTCGGCCTCCGGCACGTCGATCGTCCGCGTGGAGCGGCCGGCGGCCTGCGCGTCGGCGAACACCATCCGGATCGCCTTGCTCCCGGGGGTCTTGCGCAGGATGGCCGGCCGGCCCTCGGCGAGGTTGCGCTTGTAGACGTAGAACTCGTCGGGGTTGACGGCCCCCTGCACCACCGTCTCGCCCAGCCCGTACGACGCGGTGATGAACACCACCTGGTCGAACCCTGACTCGGTGTCGAGCGTGAACATGACGCCCGAGGCGCCGAGGTCGCTGCGGACCATGCGCTGCACGCCCGCGGACAGCGCGACGTTGCCGTGCGCGAAGCCCTTGTGCACGCGGTAGGCGATCGCACGGTCGTTGTAGAGGCTCGCGAATACCTCCTTCACTGCATGAAGAATGTTATCCAGTCCGTTGATGTTGAGGAAAGTTTCCTGCTGTCCGGCGAACGACGCGTCGGGCAGGTCTTCCGCGGTTGCCGATGAACGCACGGCCCACGAGGCATCCGGGTCCGAGGCCGCGAGCGCCTCGAAGGCGCGCGTGATGTCGCGCTCGAGCGCCGGGGGCAGCGGCGCGTCCGTGATCCAGCGACGGATCTCGGTGCCCGCAGCTGCGAGCGCCGCGACGTCCTCGACGTCCAGCGCGGCAAGCCGCCCGGCGATGCGCTCGGCGAGGCGGCCGTGGGCGAGGAACTCCCGGAACGCGTCGGCGGTGGTGGCGAACCCGCCCGGCACCCGGATGCCGGCGCCGGCGAGCTGGCTGATCATCTCGCCCAGCGATGCGTTCTTGCCGCCGACCGCCTCGACGTCGGTCATGCGCAGGCGGTCGAAGGGAATGACGCGGACGACGTCGCTCAAGGAGCCTCCTCGGGAACCGGGATCGCGGACGGCGGCGTCCGGCGTGCACTGCGGCAGACGCGGGATTCTAGCGTGGCGCCCGCCGTGCATGCTGCACGTGCAAAACCGGCACCGGAAACGACGACGGCGCCCGCGCGGCGCCGTCACGTCGCACCCGGCGAAGCCGGGTCAGCGCTGCGCTTCGCCGGTCTCCGCGGACGCGCCCCCGTTGCCGTTGCCGCCCTGGCTGGCCGCGAGGGCCTCGTCCAGGTCCTCCCCGATGTCGACCGGCGCGCCCGCGGGACGGTGGCGGCTACGCACCGCACGGCGCAGGCTCCGGTAGAGGTCGGGGTGCGACTCCTTGAGGTAGCGGATGATCTCGAAGTCGATCCGCTTCACCTCGGACAGGTCGATCTGCTCGACGTGCACCAGGCGCAGCAGCTCGCGCACCGGCTTGGGCATCTCGCGACCCGACTCGTAGCGCGAGCCGCCGCTCTGCGTGACGCCGATCTGCGTCCAGAACTGCTCCTGGTTGAGCCCAAGGCGGCGCCGGATCTCGCGCGGATTGAGCACTCGGTCGAGAAGTTTCACGTCGTCGTTCCGATCGGCGTGGGGCCCGCCCCGGTGGCGAGCTATCCCAATGGCATATTTTTGAACGACTTAGCCTCGCCGCGCAAGCGCAACCGACGGGCGGGCCGCGGGAAAGGCCGCGCGTGTCGCGTCGTCGCAATGCATTGCGGTTCAGTCGTTTGACGCCGCTTGCTTGCGCGCGTTCCGCGATGCGCGCGGAGCCGCACGTCGGCGCCGGACGTGCGTTGCACCGCTGCAACAGTGCGCGCCGGGCGCGTTCGCTATGATGCGAAGCAACAAGGACCGGCCGTGCTGCGCTACGACCTCCACTGCCACTCGACCCGCTCCGACGGCCTCCTCGCGCCGGCGGAGGTCGTGCGCCGCGCCGCGCGGCGTGGCGTCGACGTCCTCGCGCTGACCGACCACGACGACACGGCGGGCCTCGACGAGGCGGCGGCGGCGGCCGGCGAGGAAGGCATCGCGTTCCTCCCCGGGGCCGAGCTGTCGGTGAGCTGGGACGATCACACGATCCACGTCGTCGGCCTCGGCCTCGACGCGTCGTGCGCGCCGCTGCAGGCCGGGCTGGAGTCGGTCCGCCGCGGGCGCGACGCGCGTGCCCGCCGCATCGCGGACGCCCTCGCGCAGGCCGGCATCCCCGGCGCGTGGGACGGGGCCCGGCGCTACGTGACCAGCGAGCGTCTGGTCTCGCGCACGCACTTCGCCCGCTTCCTCGTCGACGCGGGCTACGTGCGCGAGATGAAGGACGTGTTCGCGCGCTATCTCGCCCGCGGCCTGCCGGGCTACGTCGAGCACGCGTGGGCGACGCTGGGCGAGGCGATCGGCTGGATCCACGCCGCCGGCGGCGTCGCGGTCCTGGCCCACCCCGGCCGCTACCGGCTGGGCCCCGACGGGATGGAGCGGCTGCTCGCCGAGTTCCGCGACCGCGGCGGCGACGCCATCGAGGTGCTGTCGCCCTCGCACTCCGCCGCCCAGGTCGCCCGGTTCGCCGCGCTGGCCCGCACGCACGGACTCGCCGCGTCGACGGGATCCGATTACCACGGCCCGGGCGAGGGGTGGATCGACCTCGGCGACCTGCCGCCGCTGCCGGGCGGGTCGTTGCCGGTGTGGTCCCGTCTCTGACCCTGACCCTGACCCGTCGCCGGTTGCCGGTGTGGTCCCGACTCTGACGCCATTCCCGATGCCCAACCGGCGCACCGTCTTCTTCGTCTCCGACCGCACCGGCATCACCGCCGAGATGCTGGGCAACAGCCTGCTCGTGCAGTTCGACGAGTTCCAGTTCCAGCGCCGGACGATCCCCTTCATCGACTCGATGCCCAAGGTCGACGAGGCGATCGCCGAGATCAACGCGACGGCGGCGCAGGAAGGGCGCCGGCCGATCGTGTTCTGCTCGATGGCCGACGAGGTCGCCGCCGAGCGCATCCGCCAGCGCGCCGACGCGCTGACGCTCGACCTCTTCCAGATCTTCATCACGCCGCTCGAGGTGGAGCTCGACGCGCGCAGCTCGCACGCGGCCGGCCGCTCGCACGGCATGGCGAGCAGCCACGAGTACTTCGCGCGCATGGAGGCGATCAACTTCACGCAGGCGCACGACGACGGCGCGCAGACGCGCGACCTCGCCAAGGCCCAGATCATCCTGGTCGGCGTGTCGCGCTGCGGCAAGACGCCGACGTCGCTGTACATGGCGCTTCAGTTCGGCGTGCGCGCGGCCAACTTCCCGTTGACGCCCGACGACTTCGCCGACCGCCGGCTGCCGGGCTCGGTGATGCCGTTCCGCGAGAAGCTCTTCGGACTCACGATCAACCCCGAGCGGCTGCGCGAGATCCGCGAGGAGCGGCGCCCGGGCAGCCGCTACGCCTCGCTCGACAACTGCCGCCACGAGGTGCGCGAGGCCGAGCACCTGATGGAGCGCGAGCGCATCCCGATGGTCGACACGACGTCGAAGTCGATCGAGGAGATCGCCACGACCATCCTGCACCGCACGGGCTTGCGCCGCCCCGTCTACTGACGCCGCGGCGACCGCCCCCGCGTGCGACAATGTCCGCCGCGAAGGCGCACGGGCCGCGCGCCCCGGGGGGACGATGCTGAAGGGACTGAATCCGCTGCTGACCGCGGACCTGCTGCACGCGCTGCGCTCGATGGGCCACGGCGACGTGCTGGCGGTCGTCGACGCGAACTTCCCCGCCGCGGCGCTCGGCCCGCCGGTGATCGAGATGCCGGGACTGGGCGCCGCGCAGGTCCTCGACGCGATCCTCGGCGTGTTCCCGCTCGACGACGTGGCCATGCCACCCGCCTCGACGATGGAGGTCGTCGACGCGCCGCAGTCCGTGCCCGAGCCGGTCGCCGAGTTCGCGGCGGTGCTCACCGCGCATTCGCTCGGCGAGGTCGAGGTCGGACGGCTGCCGCGGCGCGACTTCTACCAGCAGGCGCGCGAGGCCTTCGCGATCGTGCGCACCGGCGAGCTCCGCCCCTACGGCAACATCCTGCTGGTCAAGGGCGTGGTCAACGGGTGACGCGCCGGCGGCGCATGCTGCGGTGATCCTCGTCTTCGGATCGATCAACGTCGACCTCGCGGCGCGGGTGGACGCCCTGCCGCGGCGCGGGGAGACCATCCACGCCCACGGCCTCGCCGTCAGCCCCGGCGGCAAGGGCGCGAACCAGGCGCTCGCCGCGCGGCGGGCGGGCGCCGACGTGGCGCTCGCCGGCGCCGTGGGCGGCGACGCGTTCGCGCGCGATGCGCTCGCGCTCCTCGAGGCCGGCGGCGTCGACCTCGCGCACGTCCGCCGCCACGATGCGACCACCGGCGTCGCCCTGATCCACGTGGACGCGGCCGGCGACAATGCGATCACCGTGGTGCCCGGCGCCAACGCCTTCGCGACGGCGGAGGACGTCCCCGAGGCGCTGCTCGCGCGCGCCACGACGCTCATGCTGCAGCTCGAGGTTCCCGCCGCGCAGTCGCTCGCGCTGGCCCGTCGCGCGCGCGCGGCGGGTGCGCGCACCATGCTCAACGCCGCGCCGGCGACGCCGCTCGACGCCGGCTGGCTCGGCAACCTCGGCGTGCTCGTCGTCAACGCCATCGAGGCGCGCACGCTCGCCCCCGCCTTCGGCGTCCCCGAGCCCCCGGAGGCGTTCGCGGCGTCGCTCGCACGCCGGCACGCCCTCGACGTCGTCGTGACGCTGGGCGGCGACGGCGCGCTCGCCGCGGCCCGGGGAGCGCTCTATCGGGTGCCGGCGCAGGCCGTGCAGGTGGTCGACACCGTCGGCGCGGGCGACGCGTTCGCCGGCGCACTCGCCGCGGCGCTGGACGGCGGCGCGGGATGGCCGCACGCGCTGGCCTGCGCCGCTGTCGCCGGCGCCCTCGCGTGCACGCGCCCCGGCGCGCAGGCGGCGCTGCCGGACCGGGCGGCGATCGCGCCCCTTGCCGGGCCGCTAGAATCGCGCATCGTCCAGCAGAGGCTTCCTGCATGAGCCACGCACGTGCCTGGCCGCGCGACCTCGTCCGCGCACTCGCCCTCGTCGCCGCCCTCGCCCTTCCGGCGCACGCCGTTGCCGCCACGGACTACACCGACACGTGGTGGACGCCGAGCGAGCCGGGCTGGGGCGTCAACCTGACGCAGCAGAAGGACTTCGTCTACGGCACGTTCTACGTCTACGGCCCGGACGGCAAGGCGACGTGGTTCACCGCCCAGATGAGCCGCGACGGCACGGCCGAGCGCTTCACCGGGCCGCTGTTCCGGATCTCGGGCACGTGGTTCGGCGCACCCGTGTGGGGCGGCTACCAGATCGCGCAGGCCGGCACCGCGGCGTTCACGCCGTCGTCGGCGTACGAGGGGTCGCTGGTCTACACCGTGGACGGCGCGACGATCGCCAAGACGATCGAGCGGACGCTGCTGCAGCCCTTCAGCGTGGCCGGCCTGTACATCGGCGGCGTCTCCGGGCGCCGCTCGGGATGCCCGGTGTCGGGCACGATCGTCGAGTCGATCCAGTTCGACGTCCTGCACTCGACGGCGACCGGGTCGATGCGCATCGACCAGATCTCCACGTCGACCGGGGCGCTGGTCTGCCGGATGGAAGGCACCGCGGTCCAGCGCGGCAAGCTGCTGCTGGTCGACAACGCCACCTACTCGTGCGTCGACGGCTGGAACAGCCCGGCGCGGATCTACAACCTGCGCTCGACGCCGGCCGGATTCGAGGGCCAGTGGGTGTCCAGCGCCGGCGCCGGCTGCACGGAGACCGGGCAGTTCTCTGGCGTCACGCAGGCGCCCTGACCCGCCGCACGGCCTCGAAGAGCAGGACGGCGGCCGCGGCCGCGGCGTTCAGCGACTCCACGCCGCCGGGCATCGGGATCGACACGCGCACGCTGGACGCCGCCAACAGGGCCGACGACAGCCCGGCGCCCTCGTTGCCTACGGCGATCGCGAGCGGACGCGGCATGGGCGCGGCGTACAGGTCCTGCCCGCCGCGTCCCACGCCCGCGGCGAGCGTTCCGCCGCCGGCGCGGTACTGCGCCGCCCACGCCGGCAGGTCGACGTCCTCGTGGATCGCGAGGTGGAAGTGCCCGCCCATGCCGGCGCGCAGCACCTTCGGCGCCCACGCGAACGCGCAGCCGCGCGACAGGTAGACGTCGGTCGCCCCCGCGGCGGCCGCGCTGCGCAGGATCGAGCCGACGTTGCCCGGATCCTGGACCTCGTCGAGCAGCAGGCAGAACGCCCCGCCCGGCGACAGGGGGACGCGCGGCGCGGGAACCACGGCGAGCACGCCGACCTCCGCGGGCAGCACCGCCATCTCGTGGAACAGCGGCGCCGGCACCACCAGCGCGCGGTCGTCGAAGCGGCGCGCGAGCGCGCAGACGCCTGCGCGCTCGAGGAACGGCTCGGCGACGACCAGCGTTTCCGGCGCGCCGATGCGCTGCGCGTACACCTCGATCAGGTGCTCGCCCTCGAGGACGCAGCGACCCGCCTTGCGGCGGTCGCGTGCCGAGGCGACGAGGCGGAGGGCTTCCCGGAGGCGGGGATTGTGGCGCGAGGTGATGCGCAGCATGCGCCCGGGCTACCGGCCCTGCGCCGCCTGCTGGACGGGGATCGGCCGGGGGCGGCTGCCCGCGGGCTGCAGCTGGAAGAAGACCTCGTCGCCACGCACCATGCCGAGCTCGGCGCGGGCGCGCTCCTCGATCGCCTCGTAGCCCGACTTCAGATCGCGGACGTCGGCCTCCAGCGCGGCGTTGCGCGACCGCAGCGCCTCGTTGCCCGCTCGCTGCGCGGCGAGCTGCCGGTCCAGGCGGCGCACCTCGAGCCAGCCGCCCTTGCCCAGCCACATCGGGTACTGGAGAGCCGCGATCAGGCCGAGCAGGACGAAGGCGAGGATGCGCACGACGCGCAGTCTAGCAGCGCGGCGGGCGCGATGGATACCGAGCGGCAGACCGTCCGGCGCCGTGGGCGCGGCGCCGGGCTGCTGCGACGACGGGAGGCGGTGCGGCCGGCGCCATCCGCTCCGGCGCTGCGGGCGGCGCTACGGCAGGTTGAAGAACGCGTCGCGGCCCGGGTAGCGCGCCGCGTCGCCGAGGTCTTCCTCGATGCGCAGCAGCTGGTTGTACTTCGCGACCCGGTCCGAGCGCGACAGCGAGCCGGTCTTGATCTGCCCCGCGTTCGTGCCGACGGCGATGTCGGCGATCATGCTGTCCTCGGTCTCGCCGGAGCGGTGCGACACCACGGCGGTGTAGCCGGCGCGGTTGGCCATCGTGATGGCCGCGAACGTCTCGCTCAGCGTGCCGATCTGGTTGATCTTGATGAGGATGGAGTTGGCCACCCCCTTGGCGATCCCCTGTTTCAGGATCTTCGTGTTGGTCACGAACAGGTCGTCGCCGACGAGCTGGACCGCGCGGCCGAGGCGGTCGGTGAGGAGCTTCCAGCCGTCCCAGTCGTGCTCGGACATGCCGTCCTCGATGGACACGATCGGGTAGCGGTCGCACCAGGTCGCCAGCACGTCGGCCATCTCGCCGGGCGCGTAGCTGCGTCCTTCGCCGTCGAGCACGTAGCGCCCGTCCTTGTAGTACTCCGAGGCCGCGCAGTCGAGCGCGAGCGCGACGTCGGTGCCGGGCGTGTAGCCCGCCTGGTCGATCGCCTCGACGAGCAGCCGCAGCGCCTCCTCGTTCGACTCGAGGTCCGGCGCGAAGCCGCCCTCGTCGCCGACGGTGGTGGGCATGCCGCGCGCGTGGATGATCTTCTTCAGCGCGTGGAACACTTCGGTGCCATAGCGCAACGCCTCGTGGAACGAGGGCGCGCCGAGCGGCACCAGCATGAACTCCTGCAGGTCGATCCGGTTGTTGGCGTGGGCGCCGCCGTTGATCACGTTCATCAGCGGCACGGGCAGCTGCATCCCCCCGGCGCCGCCGAGGTAGCGGTAGAGCGGCAGGCCGGATTCCTCGGCGGCGGCCTTGGCGACCGCGCAGGACACGGCGAGGATCGCGTTGGCGCCGAGCCGCGACTTGTTGTCGGTGCCGTCGAGGTCGATCAGCGTCTTGTCGATCAGCCCCTGCTCGGTCGCGTCGAGCCCGAGGATCGCCTCGCAGATCTCGGTGTTCACGTGCTCGACCGCCTTGTGCACGCCCTTGCCGAGATAGCGCTTCGCGTCGCCGTCGCGCAGCTCGATCGCCTCCTTCGAGCCGGTGGAGGCCCCGGAGGGCACGGCGGCGCGGCCCGAGGCGCCGGAATCGAGGACGACGTCCGCCTCGACCGTGGGATTGCCGCGCGAGTCGAGGATCTCGCGCGCGATGACGTCGACGATGGAGCTCATGGTCAGAGATCAGGAGTCAGGGAACAGGGGACGGGAACAGGCGCGCGCGGACGCGACGGCCGGTCGGTCAGGCGTTCATCAGGTCGGTCTCCGCGAAGCCGCGGCGCTTGACGACGGCGTCGAGCTCGACCAGCGTCTCCAGCAGCTCGCGCATGCGCGGCAGCGGCCAGGCATTCGGGCCGTCGGACAGCGCTCGCGCCGGGTCGGGGTGCGTCTCCATGAACACGCCGGAGACGCCCGCGGCGACCGCGGCGCGCGCGAGCACGGGGACGTACTCGCGCTGGCCGCCGGACGATGCGCCCTGCGCGCCGGGCAGCTGGACCGAGTGCGTCGCGTCGAAGATCACCGGGCAGCCGGTGGCGCGCATGATCGAGAGCGACCGCATGTCCGACACGAGGTTGTGGTAGCCGAACGAGGCGCCGCGCTCGCACACCATGATCGTGTCGGCGCCGCTCGCCGCCTTCGCCTTCGCGACGACCTGCAGCATGTCGTCGGGCGCGAGGAACTGTCCCTTCTTGATGTTCACCGGTTTGCCCGACGCCGCGACCGCCTGGATGAAATCGGTCTGCCGGCACAGGAACGCCGGCGTCTGCAGCACGTCGACGACGGCGGCGACCGCGCCGATCTCGTCGATCGCGTGCACGTCGGTGAGCACCGGCACGCCCACCTGCCGGCGCACCTCGGCGAGGATGCGCAGGCCCTCGTCCAGCCCCGGGCCGCGGAAGCTCGCGTGCGAGCTGCGGTTCGCCTTGTCGTAGCTCGACTTGAACACGAAGGGCACGCGCAGCGCCGACGCGATCTCGTGCAGCCGCCCGGCGGTGTCGACCTGCAACTGCTCGCTCTCCACGACGCACGGCCCGGCGACGAGGAAGAGCGGGTGGTCGAGCCCCACCTCCCATCCGCACAGCCTCACGGGGCGATCCCTGCGCCGGCGAATCCGGCGATGCGAGCGGCGAAACGGGCGAAACGAGTGAAACGAGGGTCAGACTCGCATTTCGCGCGCTGGCGGCACGTGAAACGAGGGTCAGACTCGCATTTCGCGCGCTGGCGGCACGTGCGCGCGAACGTGTCGCGGAGGAAATGCGAGTCTGACCCTCGTTTCACGAACGTGTCGCGGAGGAAATGCGAGTCTGACCCTCGTTTCACTCGTTTCACGTCAGATGGAGGCGACCAGCTCGGCCACCGCGCCGGCGCCGCCCTGCGCCCGGCGCTGCTGCTCGAGTGCCGCCCGGACGAAGCCGATGAACAGCGGATGGCCGCGCCGCGGGCTCGACGTGAACTCGGGGTGGAACTGGCACCCGAAGAACCACGGATGGTCCGGCAGCTCGACCATCTCGCACAGGTCGCCGGCGGTCGCGCTCTTCGCCCACGCGCTGACCAGCAGGCCGGCCGCCTCGATGCGCGGCAGGTAGTGGTTGTTGACTTCGTAGCGGTGCCGGTGCCGCTCGGCGACGCCCGTGACGCCGTAGATGCGGTGGGCGAGCGTGCCGGGCACGACGTCGCACGGCTGGGCGCCCAGACGCATCGTCCCGCCGAGTTCCGACGCCTCGCTTCGATGCTCGATCGTGCCGTCGCGGTTCTGCCACTCGGTGATCAGCGCGACGACCGGATGCGGCGTCGCCGGGTCGAACTCGGTGCTGTTCGCGCCGGCGAGGTTCGCGCGATGGCGCGCGAACTCGATGACGGCGAGCTGCATGCCGAGGCAGATCCCGAGGTAGGGAATGCCGTGCTCGCGCGCGTAGCGGATCGCGGCGATCTTGCCCTCGACGCCGCGCTTGCCGAACCCGCCGGGCACGAGGATCGCGTCCATGCCCGCGAGCGGCTCCACGCCGTCGCGCTCGATCGCCTCGGAGTCGACGTAGTGGATGCGCACCTTGCTGCGCGTGTGGATCCCCGCGTGGACGAGCGCCTCGGACAGCGACTTGTAGGATTCGGTGAGGTCGACGTACTTGCCGACCATCGCGACGTGGACCTCGTGCTCCGGGTGCTCGAGCGCGTCGACCAGCGCGTTCCACTGCGACAGGTCGGCGGCCGGCGGCGCGAGGCCGAGCTTCTTGCACACGATCTCGTCGAGCCCCTCGGCGTGCAGCGCCGCGGGGATCTTGTAGATCGAGTCGGTGTCGAGGGCCGGGATCACCGCGTCCGGCGTCACGTTGGTGAACAGCGCGATCTTGCGCCGGTCGCCGTCGGGCAGCGGCCGGTCGGCGCGGCACAGCACGATGTCGGGCTGGATGCCGATCTCGCGCAGCTCCTTCACCGAGTGCTGCGTGGGCTTGGTCTTCATCTCGCCGGCGGCCGCGATGTACGGCACCAGCGTGAGGTGGACGTAGCAGACGTTCTCGCGCCCGAGCGTGATGCCCATCTGCCGGATCGCCTCGAGGAAAGGCAGCGACTCGATGTCGCCGACCGTGCCACCGACCTCGACGACCGCCACCTGGGCGTCGCCCGCACCGGCCGCGATCCACGCCTTGATCTCGTCGGTGATGTGCGGGATCACCTGCACGGTGCCGCCCAGGTAGTCGCCGCGCCGCTCCTTGCGGATGACGCTCTCGTAGATCTGGCCGGTGGTGAAGTTGTTGCGCTTCCCCATCCGCACGTCGGTGAAGCGCTCGTAGTGCCCGAGGTCGAGGTCCGTCTCGGCGCCGTCGTCGGTCACGAACACCTCGCCGTGCTGGAACGGCGACATCGTGCCGGGATCGACGTTGATGTACGGGTCGAGCTTGAGGTTGGTGACGCGGACGCCGCGGGTCGCGAGGATCGCGGACAGGGAGGCGGCGGCGATGCCCTTGCCGAGCGAGGAGACCACCCCGCCGGTCACGAAGACGAACTTGGTCATGGGACAAGTTCTCTTGGAAATGTGCATTCTACCCGAATTCCGCCGCCGTCCTGCGCGCACGCAGGCGCACGCAGCCCCGCGAGCGCGCAGTCGCCGCCGTCCGCGCGCAGGCGCAACGACCGCGTGCTCACGCGGCCCGCATCCGCTCGCGCACGCGCTCGCGCCCAACCAGCGCGAGGACCGCGTCGATCGCCGGCGTCTGCATCGTGCCGCACACGAGCGCACGCAGCGCCATCATCACCTGCGGCGGCTTGAGGCCGTGCCGCGCAGCGGTGGACTTGAGCAGCGCGCCGATCGCCTCGCGCGACCACTCGACGTCCGCGAACGCATCGTGCAGCGCGGCGAGCGCCGGGCGCACCTCATCGGTGACGTGCTGCGCGACGAGACCGGGCGGCGGCACCGGCGGCCGGTAGAAGCAGGCGGCCGCCGCCGCCATCTCGACGAGCGTTGCCGCGCGATCGCGCAGCAGCGCGGCGACGTCGGCGGGGGACGGCCCGGCCTCGACGTCGCACCCCGCGCCGGCGAGGAACGGCCGCAGTCGCGCGCCCAGCTCCGCGGGCGGCGTGCGCTTGATGTGCTCCTGGTTGACCCAGCGCAGCTTGTCGGGATCGAAGCGGCCCGGCGACGACGACAGCCCGTCGAGGTCGAACCACGCGACGAACTGCTCGGGCGTGAAGACCTCGTCGTCGCCGTGCGACCAGCCGAGCCGCGCGAGGTAGTTGACCACGGCCTCCGGCAGGTAGCCGTCGTCGCGGTACTGGAGCACGCCGCGGGCGCCGTGGCGCTTGGCGAGCTTCTCGCCGGTCGGCGTCAGCACGGTCGGCAGGTGCGCGTAGGCCGGCGGCTGCGCGCCGAGCGCGCGCATCATGTTGATCTGCCGCGGCGTGTTGTTCACGTGGTCGTCGCCGCGGAGCACGTGCGTGATGCGCATGTCGATGTCGTCGACCACCACGCAGAAGTTGTACGTCGGCGTGCCGTCGGCCCGGGCGATGACGAGGTCGTCGAGCTCGGCGTTGGCGATCGCGATCGGCCCCTTGACCCCGTCGTCCCACGCGACGCTGCCGTCCTCCGGGTTGCGGAAGCGCACGACGGGCGCGACGCCCGCGGGCGGCGCCAGCCCCGCCGCCCGCGCGCGCTCGGGCCGCCAGCGGCCGTCGTAGCGCGGCTTGTCGCCGCGCGCCATCTGCCGCTCGCGCAGCGCGTCGAGCTCCGCGGGCGCCATGTAGCAGTGGTAGGCGAGCCCGCGCGCGAGCATGTCGGCGATCACCTCGCGGTAGCGGTCCATCCGCTGCATCTGGAAGTAGGGACCCTCGTCGTAGTCGAGGCGCAGCCACGCCATCGCGTCGAGGATCGCCTGCGTCGCCTGCGGCGTGGAGCGCTCCGTGTCAGTGTCCTCGATGCGCAGGATGAAGACCCCGCCGTGGCGCCGCGCGAACGCCCACGGGAACAGCGCCGAGCGGATGTTGCCGAGGTGGATGAACCCGGTGGGGCTCGGGGCGAAGCGGGTGCGGATCATGGGGCGGCGGCCGGACGGCGGAACGCGCGTCCGGCGGGGGCGCGGAGGCTGCGATTCTACGTGGCCGACCCGCAGCGCGCGGTGGTATCGTGCACGTCGGGGCAGCGGCGCGGACCGCCCCTGCTCCGACGAGTCCGCCGATGACGCCCCTGGGCCCCGCCGTCCTCGCCTTGCTGCTCGCCGCGGCCGCCGGCACCGCGGCCGCGGTGCCGTTCGAGCGCACGCTCGAGCACAAGGGCATCCGCTTCCACGTGAGCAGCGCGAACGACGCGGCCGTCAACACGCTGCGCATCGTGCCGAGCGGCCTCGCGGAGAGCAACGCCCCCATCGAGCGCACGGTCGACGGCACGGTCACCGGCGCCGACGTCGCCGACCTCGACGCCGACGGCTCGCCGGAGATCTACGTCTACGCCACGTCCGCGGGCAGCGGGTCCTACGGGACGCTCGTCGCGTACGCGGCGAGCAAGCGCCGCGCCTTGGCGCTCATCCATCTCGCGCCGGTGACCGCGAACAAGGCGGCGGCTGCCGGCTACATGGGCCACGACACGTTCGCGATCAGCCGCAACGCGCTGGTGCAGCGCTTCCCGGTCTACCGCGACGGCGACGCGAACGCGAAGCCCTCCGGCGGCACCCGCGAACTCCACTACCGGCTCGTCGCCGACGGCGCGGCCTGGCGCCTGCGCCTGGAGCGCATCGTCGAGCGCTAGCGTCGCGCGTCGGAGGTTCGTCGAAGCACGCCTGGACCGTGAACGAGGCGGCGGAGCACAGGCGACGGCAATGATGCGCTGCGCGAAGCGGCCCGACGCGGGTCTCGCGAATGTCCGCGATGGCCCCGGCCCTGCAGCCCGCCGTGGCTAGCGCGCGGTCGCCGCGCCCTGGTAGCGCAGGTCGAGGGTGGCGGGCGTCGCGGGGTTCGGCGGCTCGGCAGCGACGTCCATCGGGCCGGGCGTGTGCCCGTGCGGCCAGAAGCGCGCGAAGCGGCGCGCCTCGGCCTCGTTGGCGTTCACCGGGAAGCGGTCGTAGTTGCGCCCGCCGGGATGCGCGACGTGATAGGTGCAGCCGCCCAGCGCGCGACCGGCCCACGTGTCGACCACGTCGAAGGTGAGCGGCGCCTGCACGCCGATGGTGGGATGCAGCGCGGACGGCGGGTTCCACGCGCGAAACCGCACGCCGGCGACGAACTCGCCGGGCACGCCCGTCGGCGTGAGCGGCAGCAGGCGGCCGTTGCACGCTACCGCGTGACGTCCCTTCGTCATGCCGGTGACCTTCGCCTGCAGCCGCTCGACCGACGAGTCGACGTAGCGCGCCGTCCCGGTGCCCGCCACCTCTTCGCCCAGCACGTGCCAGGGCTCGATCGCCTGGCGCAGCTCGAGGGTGACGCCGTCGTAGGTCACCGTGCCGAAGCGCGGGAAGCGGAACTCGACGAAGGGGTCGAACCAGGCGGGGGCGAAGGGGTAGCCGGCGCGCTCGAGGTCCGCCACCACGTCGGCGATGTCCGCCGCGACGAAGTGCGGCAGCAGCCAGCGGTCGTGCAGCGCCGTGCCCCAGCGCACCAGCGGCGCGCGGTAGGGCTCGCGCCAGAACCGCGCGACCAGCGCGCGCAGCAGCAGCATCTGCACCGCGCTCATGCGCCAGTGCGGCGGCATCTCGAACGCGCGGAACTCGAGGAGGCCGAGCCGCCCGGTCGGCCCGTCGGGCGAGTAGAGCTTGTCGACCGAGAACTCGGCGCGGTGCGTGTTGCCGGTGAGGTCGGTAAGCAGGTGCCGCAGCAGGCGGTCGACGAGCCACGGCTGGATCGCCTCGCTGCCGGCTTCGTGCCGCCGCTCCATCTGCTGGAACGCGATCTCGAGCTCGTAGAGCTTGTCGTCGCGCGCCTCGTCGACGCGCGGGGCCTGGCTCGTCGGGCCGACGAACGTGCCCGAGAACAGGTACGACAGCGCCGGGTGGTTCTGCCAGTAGGTGATCAGGCTGCGCAGCAGGTCGGGCCGGCGCAGCAGCGGACTGTCGGCGGGCGTGGGGCCGCCCAGCGTCACGTGGTTGCCGCCGCCGGTCCCGGTGTGGCGGCCGTCGAGCATGAACTTCTCGGTGCCGAGCCGCGCGAGGCGCGCCTCCTCGTAGAGCGCCTCGATCGTCCCGGTCAGCGCGCGCCACGTGCGCGCCGGGTGGACGTTGACCTCGATCACGCCAGGGTCCGGCGTGACCGCGAGCACCGAGACGCGCGGATCGCGCGGCGGCGGATAGCCTTCGACGGCGACGCGCACGTCGAGCGCGGCCGACGTGTCCTCGACCGCGGCCGCGAGCGCGGCGAAGGCCTCGAGGCGCGCGAGCGGCGGCAGGAACACGCGCAGGTGGCCGCCGCGGGCCTCGACGCACAGGGCCGTCTTGACCACCGTCGCGGCGGTGCGGCCGTCGCGCACGCCGGCGAGGTCGTCGCGGCCCGGCAGCCGGCCGCGCGGGGCGAACGGGTCGCCCGGCGGATCGCGTTCCTCGTCGAGCGGCAGCACGTCGGGCAGCGAGGCGAGCGGCAGGCGCAGGCCGAGCGGCGAATCGCCGGGCAGCAGGTACAACCGCCCGCGCCGCAGCGGCCATTCGCTCGACACCCATCCGGTCGGCGCGGCGTCGTCGTCCTGCGGCTTGAGCGGCAGCACGCAGCCCGCCGGCGTGTCCAGCCCGGCGAGCAGCAGCCGCGCGAGGCGCGCGCGCTCGGTCGGACTCGCGAGATCGGCCGCCAGCGGATCGACGTTCGGCGGCAGCGCCGCCTCGTCGCGCAGCAGCTGCGGCACGTCCTCGTAGGCGACGATCACGCGCTCGGGGGGCAGGCGCAGCCGCTCGGCCAGCGCCCGCGCGAAGCGCCGGGCGTCGTCCACGCCCATCGTGCCGCCGGCGGCGGTGTCGGCGAAGCGCGCGGGATCGCGCCACAGCGGCTCGCCGTCGGTGCGCCAGAACACGCCCAGCGACCAGCGCGGCAGCGGCTCGCCCGGATACCACTTCCCCTGCGCGTCTTGCCACAGGCCGCCCGGCGCGAAGCGCCGCGCGAGGCGCGCGAGCAGCGCCGCGGCGAGCGCGCGCTTGCGCGGCGAGAGCGCGGCGTGGTTCCACTCGGGGCCGTCCATGTCGTCGATCGACACGAACGTCGGCTCGCCGCCCTGCGTGAGCCGCACGTCCATGGCCGCGAGCTCTTCGTCGACGGCCTCCCCGAGCCGGTCGACCGCCTGCCACTGCACGTCGGTGTACGGCCGCGTGACGCGCGGATCCTCGTGGATGCGCGTGACGTGCATCGCGAAGTCGAACGCGACCTCGCAGGGGTCGGTGAACCCGATCACCGGTGCGGCGTTGCCCGGATCGGCCGTGCACGCGAGCGGCAGGTGTCCTTCGCCGGCGAGGAGGCCGGACGTGGGATCGAGCCCGATCCAGCCAGCGCCCGGGAGGTAGGCCTCGGCCCACGCGTGCAGGTCGGTGAAGTCGCGGTCCGTCCCGGCCGGCCCGTCCAGCGGCTTCACGTCCGCCACGAGCTGGATCAGGTAGCCGGAGGCGAAGCGCGCGGCGATGCCGAGGTGGCGGAGGATCTGCACCATCAGCCAGCCGCTGTCGCGACAGGAGCCGCAGGCGCGCTCGAACGTCTGTTCGGGCGTCTGCACGCCCGGCTCCATCCGCACCAGGTAGCGGATCTCCTGCTGCAGCATCTGGTTGAGCCGCACGAGCAGCAGCACCGTGCTCTCGCCCGGCTCGATCGTGGCGCGGAAGCGTTCGAGGAACGCCGCGAGCCGCGGGCCCGCCGCCTCCTTCTCCAGGAACGGAATCAGCTCCTTGGCCAGCGCCGGCGCGTACGCGAACGGATAGCCCTCGGCGTACGCCTCCACGAAGAAGTCGAACGGGTTGACGACCGACAGGTCGGCCGTCAGGTCGACGACGATCTCGAGCGAGCGCGCCGGCTCGGGAAAGACGAGGCGCGCCAGCCAGTTGCCGTAGGGGTCCTGCTGCCAGTTGAGGAAGTGCTTCTCGGGCTTGACGTCGAGCGAGTAGCCGAGCACCGGCGTGCGGCAGTGCGGCGCCGGCCGCAGGCGGATCTCGTGTGGCGACAGGCGCACCGGCCGGTCGAACCGGTAGGTCGTGCGGTGCTGGAGGGCTACGCGGATCGACACGGCAGGACTCCGCAGGGTGGAGGGCAGGCGCGCGCGCCGCGCATCGCGCCCGGTGTTGCGTGCCGTGGCCGGCGGGCGCCGCCGGGCAGTCCGCAGGCGCCGGCCTGATCGCGCGCAGCGAAGAACGCGGGGCGGCGACGCCGCGCGGGCCCGCGTCGCCGCGCGAGCGTTTGTCGTTGGCGCGTCAGGTCCAGTCCGGATCCGGCAGCTGCCCGAAGACCCGCCGCAGCCCCTCGCCCCACTGCGTGTGCACCATGCGGAAGTACGGATCGGACTCGTCGATGCGCCGCTGCATGCGCACGCGCAGGGCGTCGGTCTCGTAGACCAGGAGGTCGATCGGCAGGCCGACGGAGATGTTGGAGCGCATCGTCGAGTCGAACGACACGATCGTGCACTTCACGGCCTCGGGCAGGCTCGTGCGCCGCGTCACCACGCGGTCGATGATCGGCTTGCCGTACTTCGTCTCGCCGATCTGGAAGTAGCAGGTGTCCGGCGTCGCCTCGATGAAGTTGCCCTCGCTGTACACGTGGAACAGCCGCGGCGGCTCGCCGCGGATCTGGCCGCCGACGACGAAGTTCGCCGAGGAGTCGATGTTGTTCTGCATGAGGTAGGCGCCGTCGCGGCTCTTCACCTCGCGCAGCGCGTCGCCGAGCACGCGGGCCACGTCGAACATCGACGGCGCATTCATGAAGTGCAGCTGGTTGTCGCCGCCGCGGATGCGCTGGTCCATCGTCGACAGCGCGTTCTGCGTGATCGACAGGTTGCCCGACGACAGCGTCACCACCACGCGGGCGCCCTCCTCGGCGAACACCCGCATCTTCGAGAAGCGCGCGATGTGGTCCACCCCCGCGTTCGTGCGCGAGTCGGAGGCGAAGATCATGCCGGCGTCGAGCGCCATGGCGACGCAGTACGTCATGGAAGCGTGCAGGCCGTGGTGGCGTGGATGCCGCGATTGTACCCGCGCGTCGCATCGCCGCCGGTCAGGCGGGCGCGAGGAAGCGCCGCGTGATCTCGTCGGCGAGGCCCGAGATGCGCCCGAGGAAGTCGACGAGGTACTCGTGCAGGCCGAAGCGCATGATGTCCTCCGTGCGGCCGAAGCGAAGCCGCGCGTGCAGCTCGCCCGCGAGCCGCTCGAGCTCCCAGTGGCTGTCGTCGCAGAGGATGTGCAGCGTCTCCGCGATCATGCTCATGCACGCGTGCAGCGAGCGCGGCATGTCGCGCCGCAGGATCAGCAGCTCCGCCACGCGCCGCGGCGTGATCACGTCGCTGTAGATCTTGCGGTACGCCTCGAAGCCGGAGACCGAGGTCAGCAGCGACTGCCACTGGTAGTAGTCGACGGCGCCGCCGACGTCGTGCACGGACGGCAGCAGCAGGTGGTACTTGGTGTCGAGGATGCGCGCGGTGTTGTCGGCCCGCTCGAGGTGCGTGCCCAGGCGCAGGAAGTGGTAGGCCTCGCCGCGCAGCATCGTCCCGAACGTCACGCCGCGGAACAGGTGCGAGCGCATCTTCACCCAGTCGCAGAACTCCTGCACGCCGACGCGCTCGACGTGGTCGTGGTCGTAGCGCCGCATCTCCAGCCACGACGCGTTGATCTCCTCGTACATCTCGGAGGTGATCGACCCGCGCACCGAGCGCGCCGACTCGCGCGCCGCGCGCAGGCAGCTGTGGATCGACGACGGGTTGGCCGTGTCGAAGATCATGAAGCGCAGCACCTGCCCCGCGGCGAGCGCGGCGTGGCGCTGGTAGTAGGTGGTGGCGAGCCCGGTGGCGATCAGCGGCACGGCCCAGGGCGCGGCCCACGCGAGGCCCGGCTCCTCGAGGTGGTAGGGCAGCAGCGACGTCCGGTAGGTCACGTCCAGCAGGCGCGCGGTGTTCTCCGCCCGCTCGAAGTGCCGCCCGATCCAGTAGAGCTCGTTGGCGACCCGCGAGAGCATGGTCATTCGAGCACCCAGGTGTCCTTGGTGCCGCCGCCCTGCGACGAGTTCACGACGAGCGAGCCCTCGCGCAGCGCCACGCGCGTCAGCCCCCCCGGGACCAGCTTCACGGTGCCGCCGGAGAGCACGTAGGGCCGCAGGTCGATGTGGCGCGGCGCGACGCCCGCGGCGACGAACGTCGGGCAGGTGGATAGGGCCAGCGTCGGCTGGGCGATGTAGCCGTCCGGGTGCGCGCGGATGCGGGCGGCGAAGTCCTCGCGCTCCGACGCCGTCGAGGCCGGCCCGATGAGCATGCCGTAGCCCCCCGCGCCGTGCACCTCCTTCACCACCAGTTCGTGCAGGTGCGCGAGCACGTGGGCGCGGTCGTCGTCGCGCCAGGTCATCCACGTGGGCACGTTGCGCAGCACCGGCTCCTCGTCGAGGTAGAAGCGGATTATCTGCGGCACGTACGGATAGATCGACTTGTCGTCGGCGACGCCGGTGCCGATGGCGTTGGCCAGCGTCACGCGGCCGGCCCGGTAGGCGGCGAACAGCCCGGGCACGCCGAGCATCGAGTCGGCGCGGAACGCCCGCGGGTCGAGGAAGTCGTCGTCGACGCGCCGGTAGATGACGTGGACGCGCTGCGGGCCGCGCGTCGTGCGCATGTAGACCGTGTCGTCGCGGACGACGAGGTCCTGACCCTCGCAGAGCTCGACCCCCATCTGCTGCGCGAGGAAGCTGTGCTCGAAGTAGGCCGAGTTGTAGGGACCGGGCGTCAGCACCGCGACGGTCGGGGCGTCGCCGCCGTCGGGCGAGACGGCGCGCAGGTTCTCCAGCAGCAGGTCGGGATAGTGCTGGACCGGGCGGATCGACTGCAGCGCGAACACCTCGGGCAGCAGCCGCATCATCATCTTGCGGTTCTCGAGCATGTACGACACGCCGGAGGGCACGCGCAGGTTGTCCTCCAGCACGTAGAACTCGCCCTCGCCCGCGCGCACGACATCCACGCCCGC
Organism: Betaproteobacteria bacterium; assembly: GCA_016861105.1. GTDB lineage: Bacteria > Pseudomonadota > Gammaproteobacteria > Burkholderiales > Casimicrobiaceae > VBCG01. The sequence goes on from BOKS01000009.1 coordinate 22,925, forward strand.
GACGTGCGCGTAGATGCCGCCCGGGACGCGCATGCCGGTCATCTCGCGGCGGAACTGCGCGTTGCCGAGGACGCGCTCCCGCGGCACGAGCCCGGCGTCCAGGATGCGCTGCCCGTGGTAGATGTCGTCGAGGAACGCGTTGAGCGCGGCCACCCGCTGCCGCAGCCCGCGCTCGAGCACGTCCCACTCCGCGGCCGGGATGATGCGCGGGATGAGGTCGAACGGGATCAGCCGCTCCGCGCCGCCGCTGTCCCCGTACACGGCGAACGTGATGCCCACGCGGTGGAAGGCGCGCTCGGCCTCCTCCCGCTTCTGCGCGATGCGGTCGGGCGGGGTGCGCGCCAGCCAGTCGGCCAGCGGCCGGTAGTGCGGACGGACGCTGCCGTCCGGGGCCTGCATCTCGTCGTAGGGTGGGTTCGGCACGGTGCAGCGCCTGCGGGGTCGTCCCGATGGTAGCAAGCGCCAAGCCACCGGTGAAAATGCTTGTGGGGCAGCCTCTTAGGCGGGCATCCGCCCATCCTGAGGCATTTTTGCACCGATCGTGTGCACAAATTGCACCGCTACGGTGCATTTCTGTCCATGACAGCCATGGACGCGGCCCCTACGGCGGTTTGACCCCCCTCCGGCCGCGTGCTTAAATCCGTGCTCCTGTCTGGGTTCGCGGGGCGGTTAGCTCAGCGGTAGAGCACTGCCTTCACACGGCAGGGGTCACTGGTTCGAACCCAGTATCGCCCACCACATGAACCGCGGGGTCGCATGCAAATGCGACCCCTTTTTTTTTCGTCACGGCCGTCCGAGGAAGAAGTACGCGCTGCGATTGCCGCCGCTTCCGGCGCCGTAGCCCAGGTACACGGGGCCGAGCGGACTGTCCACCGCGAGGAAGACGGCGCCCGAGTAGAGCATCCCGCGCGGATTGCCGGTCACGGCCGGCGTGCCGTAGTAGCCGGCCTCCGCCGCCGCGCCCGCGTACACGCCGTCGAACAGCGGCATCGCGAAGATGCGGTTGGTGTAGACCAGCCGTCCGTAGGCGAAGTCGCGGTTGAGCAACTGGCCGGTGGCAAAGCCCGACTGCTGCAGGAAGCCGCCCCACGGCGATGCGATGTAGAGCCCGCCGGCATCCTGGGTGATCGGACCGCTGCCGCGCATGCTCGCGACGAGGGCGTGCGGGCCCGTGGCGTACGCCACCGTGCCGCTCGCATCCCAGCGGTCGTACTCGAGGTCCGATCCCAGCGCCTTCAGGCCCCGGGAAAGCTCGACGCCGAAGGCGTAGCCGCTGCGCGGGAAGTTGACGTTGTCGAGCTGGTCGACGAACCCCCGCAGCCGCACGCCGGCCAGCGTCGCCGAGCGCTCGTCGTCGATCAGCGCGATGCCGTTGTTGATGCTGGGCTTCGCGACGCCGCCGAAGAAGCCGGCGCGGATCTCTCCGTAGCGGGCGAAGCTCGTGCCGACGTCCAGCCCGGCGAGGGCCGAGGGCAGCGAGTATTCGGCAATGCGCAGGTCGTCGGCGAAGATGTCGACGAACGTGCGCTCGAACTCGAGCCGCGGCGCGACGAACCAGTTCTGGCGCTCGTCGAGCGGCTGGTAGTACTCCGTGACGAGGCTCGTCGCGCGCCCGAGCGAGATGTCCGTGCGCCACTCGGCGCCGCGGCTGTCCATCCAGGTCCGCCGGTACTGGCCGAGGACGCTGAAGTAGGCGCCGCCGTCGAAGTCCGAGGTGAGGCCCAGCCCGAAGCGCAGGTAGTTCGGCCCCCAGCTCTTCTCCACCGCGTCGATGTTCAGGATGCGCCGCGCCGGCGACTCCAGGATCTGGTAGCTGATGCGCTCGAAGTCGTCGGTGCCGTAGAGCCGTGCCAGGTTGCGGTCCAGCTGCGCCGTGTCGAGCGGCTCGCCGGGCTTCGCGTCGAGCAGCGACCGCAGGTACTCGGGGTTGACGCGGGCCATCGGCGAGAACGTGATCTCGTCGACGGGGCGCGTGTCCGGCGGCGGGACGGCGCGCTGCCGCTCGCGCAGTTCCGCGTAGCGCTGCGGCGGCAGCGAGAGCGCCGCCAGACGATCGGCGACCTTCCGCGCCGCGGCCTCCCCGATCGGCCAGGTCGTGGCCATGTGGTCGAAGTCGCCCGCCGAGTAGTCGCCGAGCTCGGGCAGGATCAGGATGTCGGAGGGCTCGAGCGACTCGAGCGTGCGCTGGACGTTCTGCTCGGTGAGGATGCCGATCATCTGGCCGGTGATGCCGAGGACGTCCTGGATCTGCTCGCGCCGCATCAGGGGCGTGCCGAGGTTCACCGCGATGACGACGTCCGCGCCCATGGCGCGCGCCACGTCGACCGGCAGGTTGTTCACCAGCCCGCCGTCGACGAGCATCATGCCGTCGACCTCGGCGGGCGCGATGATGCCCGGCACCGACATGCTCGCGCGCATCGCCGACGCGAGCTCGCCGTGATCGAACACCTTCGGCTTCCCGGTCACCAGGTCGGTCGCCACGGCGCGGAACGGGATCGGCAGGCGGTCGAAGTCGACCGGTCCCTTGATGCGCGAGATCTCGCGCAGCACCGTCTCCAGGCGGATCCCGGAGATCGCGCCCTTGGCGAGCAGGACCGAGCCGTCGTCGCGCAGGCCGATCTGCGGGGCGAACAGGTTCAGGGCGTCGTCCTGCTTGCGGCGCACCGTGCGCTCCTGCCGCGGCGGCTGCTCGCGGAACAGCGCGTCGATGGTGAGGCGCTGCGTGAGCTGCTCCATCTCGGCCACGCTCATGCCGCTCGCGTAGCCGGCGCCGACCAGCGCCCCCATGCTCGTGCCGGCGATGCAGTCGACCGGCACGCGGTACTCCTCGAGCACCTTCAGCACGCCGATGTGCGCCGCCCCGCGCGCCCCGCCGCCGGAGAGCACCAGGCACACGCGCGGTCGTGCGCCGGACGCGACGCCCGCCGCGCCGGACACGGCCGGCGCCGGCGGCGGACGCTCCGCCGGCGCGGGCGCCTGCGCGCCCGCGGTGGACGACACGACGAGGGCCGCGACGGCAGCGGCGGTCACGGAAAGGATCGACATGCGGGGGCTTCCGGCGAAGGCGCGCCGGGACGGCCGCGCCCGACGCTGCCGCATGATACCGTCGCCCCGACCCCTCCCCCGGTACGAATCGCGCCATGACCGAGCCCGCCGCCTTCGTGTTCGATGCCTACGGCACGCTGTTCGATCCGCAGTCGATCGCGGCCCGCGCGGAGGCGCTGCTGCCGGGCCACGGCGCGGACCTCGCGCGCCTGTGGCGCAGCAAGCAGCTCGAATACACCTGGCTCGGGGCGCTGATGGAAGCGCGCAGCGACTTCGCCGAGGTCACGCGGCAGGCGCTCGACTATGCCCTCGCCGCGCTGGCGCTCCCGCTCGACGACGCCGGTCGCCGCGCGCTGCTCGACGGCTGGCTGGAGCTTGCACCCTATGCGGACGCCGAGCCCGCGCTGCGCCGCCTCGCGGGAAGGCCGCGCTGGATCCTCTCCAACGGCACGCTCGGCATGCTCGAGCCGCTGGTCGCCGCGAGCGGCCTGCGAGCGCACCTGGACGGCGTGCTCTCGGTAGACGCCGTCGGCACCTACAAGCCGAGCCCACGCGTGTACGCGCTGGCGTGCTCGCGCCTGCGCCTCGCGCCCGCGCGGATCGCCTTCGTGTCGTCCAACGGCTGGGACGCGACCGGGGCCAAGGCCTTCGGGTTCACGACGTGGTGGATCAACCGGTCGGAATTGCCGATCGAGCGTCACGGGCCCGCGCCGGACCACGTCGTCGGCGCGCTTGACGAAGTCGCGCGCTGAACGCGCGTCGATGTCGACGGATTTGACGATCGCGGCGCTTTCGCTGCCGGAAAGTGCTGCGTGCGCGCCTGCGGCGACACGGCGCGCGCCTCCCGAACGGCAGTTGTCCCCCAGTGTTCCTCTGCTAGCATGATTCACCGCCTGCCGGCATGGCGCCGCGCGGGCCGCCCCTCGGGAGGATGATCGTCATGAAGTTCCGTTACCTGGCCGCAGTCGCGGGATTCGCTTCGCTGTCGTTCGCTTCGCCCGGCGCGATGGCTGCGCCGTGCGCCGGCTTCAACGACGTCGACGATTCCGACCAGATCACCGGTCCGTTCTGCACGAGCGTGCAGTGGATCCGCAACCGCGGCGTCACCGTCGGGTGCACGCCGACGCTCTACTGTCCGAACGATCCCGTCACGCGGCTGCAGATGGCGGCGTTCATGCAGCGGCTCGGCAACGTGCTGACGCCGGTCCTGCTCCAGGTGAACCAGACGAAGGCCGTCGCCGGCCCGCCGCTCTACGACCTCGACATCGCCGACCTGCCGTCGCCGCCGGGCAGCCGCGCGCCGGCCGCCGTGCTCTGCCAGTCGCAGCCGTTCACCGTCACCGACTACCGGCGCACGGCGGTCCTCAAGGCCGACTTCTCCGGCGGCGCCGACGGCCCGGTGCAGGTGTTCGGCATCCCGGCGATCTCGGTCGACGGCGGCACGACCTTCCAGGACGCGGTCACCTTCGGGATGCGCAGCTCGATCGGCAGCATCGCGGGCACCGGGTGGGTCTACGCCTGGCAGTCGATGGCGCAGAACGTGACGGTGGACCTCGAGGTCGGGTCGACGTACATCTTCGGCTACTACGTCGCGCGCGCGGCCGAGGACCTGATCGCCGGGGGGACGCGGGACCTCGCCAACTGGCGCTGCTCGCTCACCGTCGAGATCCGCAGCCGCACCGGCGCGACGCCGCCGATCTGACGACGCGGCGGCCCGGGCGCGCGGCGCTCAGGCCGCCTTCGGCCTCGCCTTCGCGCGGCAGTCGACCACCGCCGCGCGAAGCGCCTCGATCGCCTCGGGGCGCGGGAAGCTCTTCCGCGCCGCGAGCGCCACGCGCCGCGACGGCGCGGGCTTCGCGAACGGCACCGGCACGACGAGCCGGCTGTGGTACTTCGGCGTAAGGGCGTCACGCGGCAGCACCGTGATGCCGAGCCCCGAGGCGACCATGTTGCGCGCGGTCTCCAGCGAGTTGGTGCGCGTCGTCATGGTGTCGGCGCGGTTGAGCTCCGGGCACGCGTCGAGCACCTGGTCGCGGAAACAGTGGCCGACGTGCAGCAGGATCGTGTGCTCGGCGGAGAGCTCGTCGGCGCGCACCGCCTTGCGCCGGGCCCACTTGTGGCCGACCGGCACGACGACCTGGAACGGCTCCTCGTAGAGGAACTGCGTGACCACGCCGGGCGGGCTGAAGGGCAGCGCCACGATCGCCGCGTCGATGCGTCCGGTCTTCAGCGCCACCTCGAGGTTCTCGGTGATGTCCTCCTCCAGCTCGAGCGGCATCTGCGGCGCCCGCTCCAGCAGCGCGGGGATCAGGTCGGGGAGCAGGTACGGCGCCACGGTGTGGATCACGCCCAGGCGCAGCGGGCCGACGAGCTGGTTGCGCCCCGCCTGCGCGATCTCGCGGATGCGCGCCGCCTCCTCGAGCACGCGCTGCGCCTGCTCGACGATGCGCTCGCCGACCGGCGTCACCGTGACCTCGCTCTTGCCGCGCTCGAACAGCGGCGCCTGGAGCTCCTCCTCGACCTTCTGGATGGCAACCGACAGCGCCGGCTGCGACACGAAGCACTTGGCCGCCGCGCGGCCGAAGCTGCGCTCCTGGGCGACGGCCACGATGTAGCGCAGCTCGTTCAGCGTCACGGCCGGCCCTGCCCCGGGGCGTCCTGGCGGCGCGCCAGGAACCGCGCGAACGCCTCCGCCGTCTCCGGGTGGCGCAGCCCGTAGTCGACGGTGGCCTCCAGGTAGCCCAGCTTGCTGCCGCAGTCGTAGCGCCGGCCCTCGAACGCGAACGCGACGACCCGCTCCTCGGCGAGCAGCCGCGCGATCGCGTCGGTGAGCTGGAGCTCGCCGCCGGCGCCCGGCGGCATGGTCCGCAGGTGGTGGAAGATCCGAGGCGTCAGGATGTAGCGGCCGACCACGGCCAGCGTCGACGGGGTGGTGCCGGGCTTCGGCTTCTCGACGATGCGCAGCACCCGCGCCACGCCGTGCTCGGGGGCCGAGGTCTCGACGATCCCGTAGCTGCCCACCTCGCCGGGATCGACGTCCATGACGCCGATCGTCGCGACGCGCTCGCGCGCGGCGACGTCGGCCATCTGCTTCATGACCGGCACCTCGGCGTCGATCAGGTCGTCGGCCAGCAGCACGGCGAAGGGCTCGTTGCCGATGACCGGACCGGCGCACAGCACGGCGTGCCCGAGGCCGAGCGCCTCGACCTGGCGGATGAAGATGCAGTTGATGCCGCGCGGCGTCGCCGCCTGCACGGTCTCGAGGAGCGCGGTCTTGTTGCGCAGCGACAGCTCGGTCTCGAGCTCGTAGGCCTTGTCGAAGTGGTCCTCGATCGCGCGCTTGCTGCGCCCGGTGATGAAGATCATGTCGGTGATGCCGGCGGCCGCGGCCTCCTCGACGGCGTACTGGATGAGCGGCTTGTCGACGACCGGCAGCATCTCCTTGGGGCTCGCCTTGGTCACCGGCAGGAAGCGGCTGCCGAGACCGGCGACGGGGAACACGGCCTTGGTGATCTTCATCGGGTCCTTCGCGGGTTCATGGATGACGGCCCGCGAGCAGGGCGCGCAGGCCCGCCTCGTCGAGCACGGGGATGCCGAGGTCGCGGGCGCGGTCGAGCTTGCCGCCCGCCTCCTCGCCCGCGATCACGTAGTCGGTCTTCCGCGAGACGCTGCCGGCCGCCTTGCCGCCTGCGGCTTCGACGAGCGCCTTCGCCTCGTCGCGGCTCAGCGTCGGCAGCGTGCCGGTCAGCACCACGGTCCGCCCGGCGAGCGGCCCCGCGGCCGCGCCGCGCTGCGGCGGCTGCTCGTCCCAGCGCACGCCCGCCGCGCGCAGCGCCGCGATCACGCTCCGGTTGTGCGGCTCGGCGAAGAACCGCGCGATGCTCTGCGCGAGCACCGGCCCGACGTCGCGCACCTCGAGCAGCGCGGACTCGCCGGCGTCCATCAGCGCGTCCAGGCCGCCGAAGTGGCGCGCGAGGTCGCGCGCGGTCGCCTCGCCGACGTGGCGGATGCCGAGCGCGAAGACGAAGCGGGCCAGCGTCGTCGCCTTGCTGGCCTCGATCGCGGCCACGACGTTCGCGGCGCTCTTCTCGGCCATCCGCTCCAGCGCGGCGAGGCGGGCCGCATCGAGCCCGTAGAGGTCCGCGGGCGTGCGCACGATCCCCGCATCGACCAGCTGGTCGACCAGCTTGTCGCCGAGCCCCTCGATGTCCATCGCGCGGCGGCCCGCGAAGTGCAGGAGCGACTGCTTGCGCTGCGCGGGGCAGACGAGCCCGCCGCTGCAGCGCGCGACCGCCTCGTCGGGCAGGCGCACGATCGCCGACCCGCACTCGGGACACTCGGCCGGCATGCGGAACGGCCGCGCGTCCGCCGGCCGGCGCTCGGGCAGCACGCGCACGACCTCGGGGATCACGTCGCCGGCCCGGCGCACGACGACCGTGTCGCCCACGTGGACGTCCTTGCGCCGGACCTCGTCCTCGTTGTGCAGCGTCGCGTTGGTGACGGTCACGCCGCCGACGAACACCGGCGCGAGCCGCGCCACCGGCGTGACGGCGCCCGTGCGGCCGACCTGCACCTCGATGCCCAGCACGCGCGTCTGCATCTCCTCGGCGGGGAACTTGTGCGCGACCGCCCACCGCGGCTCGCGCGTCACGTACCCCAGCGTGCGCTGGAGGTCCAGCGCGTTGACCTTGTAGACGACCCCGTCGATGTCGAACGGGAGGGCGTCGCGCCGCCGCGCGACGTCCTCGTAGTAGGCGGCGAGCTCGGCGGCGCCGCGCGCGATGCGCCAGTCGCCGTTGACCGGCAGGCCGAAGCCGCGGAGCTGCCGCAGCAGCTCGCCGTGCGTCACGGGCGCCGCGAAGCCCCGCGCCTCTCCCAGCCCGTAGGCGAAGAAACGCAGCGGGCGCTGCGCCGTCGCCGCCGGGTCGAGCTGGCGCACCGCGCCCGCGGCCGTGTTGCGCGGATTGATGAACGTCCTCTCGCCGGCCGCCCGCTGCCGCTCGTTCAGCGCCTCGAAGTCCGCGCGCCGCATGTAGACCTCGCCGCGCACTTCCAGCACGTCCGGCGGGTCGGCCGTCGCGAGGCGCTGCGGGATCGCGCGGATCGTGCGCACGTTGCGCGTGACGTCCTCGCCCACCTCGCCGTCGCCGCGCGTCGCGGCCACCGCGAGGGCGCCGCGCTCGTAGCGCAGGCTGATCGCCAGCCCGTCGAACTTGAGCTCCGCCACGTACTCGACGGGCGGGGCGTCGGCCGGCAGGCCGAGATCGCGGCGGATGCGCGCGTCGAACTTCGCGGCGGCGTCCGCCGTCGTGTCGGTCTCGGTGCGGATCGACAGCATCGGCACGGCGTGCCGCACCGGCGCGAACGCGGCCGCCGGCGCGCCGCCCACGCGCTGCGTCGGCGACTCGGGCGTGACGAGCTCCGGGTGCGCCGCCTCGAGCGCCGCCAGCTCGCGGAACAGCGCGTCGTAGTCCGCGTCTGGGATCGTCGGCGCGTCGAGCACGTAGTACGCATGGTCGTGCGTCGCGATCGCCTCGCGCAGCGCGCGGGCGCGCGCTGCGGCCGCGCGGTCGGGCGCCTTCGCCGGGGAGCGCACCGCACCGCCCATGGTCACGCCGCGAACAGCTTGAGCGCGCGCGGGCTCCCCGGCTCGATGTTGGTGCGCCGCAGCGCCTCGTCCGCGCCGACGACCTGCTCGCGGATCGCGGCGAGGCCGCCGTCGTTGAGCGGCCGGCCGTTGTCGTCGACGAGCTCGCCGCCGACGGTCTGCGCCATGCGTTTCGCCGCGAGCTTCATCTGGTCGAACGCGCGGCCCGGCTCGGCGACGCGGGGAACGTCGAGCAGGAAGACGACGCCGGGCGTCGCGCCGGTGCGCAGCGACTCCGCCGTGAACGCCTCGTCGGTGACGTTCTGCAGCGTGAACAGCACCGCGCCGGTCTCGTCCTGCACCCACTCGAAGCGTCCGGTCGGCGCGAGGCGGAACCCCGACGCCTCCGCGACGCCGCGCAGCCGCGTTCCGGCGATCGTGGCGGGTGGCGCCTTGCGCACCGTCAGCCCGATCTGCATGTCGAGCTCGGCGCACAGTCGGTCGAGCGCCTCGGCCCGCTGCGCCTCGTCGGCTGCGGCCGGCCCGTCGAAGGCCGCGGGCAGCGAGGCGGCGACGTCGGCGACGACCTTGCGGAAGGCCTCGAGCTGGGCGAGCGACGCCGGTCCGTTGCGGTCGGCGAGCAGCATGCACGCGGCGAACTCGACGTAGTCGCCGCGGCTCTCCGCGCCGAGGCGCTGCCACGGGCCGGACCGCTCGCGGCGCCCGTACCAGCGCACCGCCTTGCCGAGGCGGGCGTGCAGGCCGGCGGCGAGCGCCGACGCCGGCGTGGGCCGCGCCGGTTGCACCGTCTGGATCGTCTCGATGTCGGCGTCGGGGGCGGCGATGGTCATCGCGCTGCCGGCAGGCGCCCGTCCGCGGGGCAGGCGCAGCGCATCGGCGGAGGCCCGCTCGTCCGCCTCGTCGTCGTGCGCGACGTCGGCACCGGCGCCGGGCGCCGCCTCCGCCAGGCCCACGACGTCGTCCATCGGCGCGCGCCACGGCGCGTCAGGCGCGCTCCCGGCGCCGGAGGGCGGTGCCGGCGCCGGACGCGCCGTCGCGGCCGTTCCCTCGCCATCGCCGCTGCGCAGCGTCGGCTCGACGCGTGCCGCGGCGGGCGGCGCTTCGACGCGCGTGGACGCGCCCAGGCGCGAGCGCGCGCGCCGCTCCTGCCAGACGTTGTAGAGCAGCACGCCGATGACGAGCACGACACCGGCGACGATCAGGCCGATCTGGAGGCGACTCATGGGCAGGTGCGCCCGGCGAGCGTCGGACGCGGGCGGTGGGCGGGTCGTGGACGCGGCGGCACGCGGCGATTATAGCGCCGCGCTTCACGATAATTCACGGGCGGCGGGGGCCGCCGGCCCACCCCCTACGCCGCGGCGGCGACGGCGGCGCCGGTGCGCGCGAGCTCGACGGCGTCGGCGATGTCGACGGCGACCACGCGCGAGATGCCCGGATCCGGCATGGTGATGCCGATCAGCTGGTGCGCCATCTCCATCGTGATCTTGTTGTGCGAGATGTATAGGAACTGCGTCTGCCCGGACATCTCCTGCACCATGCGGCAGAAGCGCTCCGTGTTGCTGTCGTCGAGCGGCGCGTCCACCTCGTCGAGCAGGCAGAAGGGCGCCGGATTGAGCTGGAACAGCGCGAACACGAGCGACGTCGCGGTGAGCGCCTTCTCGCCGCCCGACAGCAGGTGGATCGACGTGTTGCGCTTGCCCGGGGGCTGCGCGATCACCTGCACGCCGGAGTCGAGGATCTCCTCGCCGGTCAGCACGAGCCGTGCCTGGCCGCCGCCGAACAGCGCCGGGAACAGGCGCCCGAAGTTCTCGTTGACCGCGGCGAACGTCTGCTGCAGCAGCTCGCGCGACTCGCGGTCGATCTGCCGGATCGCCGTTTCCAGCGTGGTCATGGCCTCGACGAGGTCGGCGGCCTGCCGGTCGAGGTAGCTCTTGCGCTCCTGCGCGGCGGAGAGCTCGTCGAGCGCCGCGAGGTTGACCGCGCCCAGCTCGGCGATCGCGCCCTGCAGGCGCTCGATCTCGCCGGGCAGCTGCGATTTCGGCCCGAACGCCTTCAGCGCCTCGGGAAGCGCGGCCGTGTCGGCGTGCACCTGCGCGAGCTGCTCGGCGAACTGCGCCTCGGACAGCGCGGCGGCCTGCTCCTTGAGCTGCATGTCCTGGATCTTCTGGCGCGCGGGATCGAGCTGCTGCTCGATCGCCATGCGCGCCTCCTCCGCGGCGCGCAGGTCGGCGCCCGCCGCTTCGAGGCGCTCGCGCGCGGCCGCGAGCGACTGCTCGGCCTCGCCGCGCGCGGCGAGCTGGCGCTGCAGCGCTTCCTCGACCGGCGTCCAGTCGATCGACTGGCGCTCGCCGTCCAGCTGGCCGAGCAGCGCGCGCTGCTGGCTCATGCCGAGCGCGAGCGCCTCGCGCCTGCGCTCGAGGTCCGCGAGGCGGTCGCGCGCGCTGCGCTCGGCGAACCCGGCCTCCTGGACGGCGCGCTCGGCGACGCGCAGCCGCTCCCGGCCGCGCTCGCGCGCCACCTCGGCCTCGCTGCGCTGCACGCGCGCGGCGTCGCGCGTCGCGAAGACGTCGTGCAGCCGCGACTGGAGGTCGGCGATCTCGCGTCCGACGGCGTCGTGCTGACCGCGCTCGGCGGCGAGCTGCTGCTCGACGTCGGCACGCTCCTGCGCGAGCTGCGCGCGGCGCTTCCCGGCGGCCTCGGCGGCCTGCTGCAGCTGCAGCAGCTCGAGCTCGAGATCGTGGCAACGCCGCTGCTGCGAAGAGAGCGCGAGCCCCTCCGCGTGGTAGGCCTGCTGGCGCTCGCGGAGCTCGACGTCGAGCGCGTCGAGCGCGGCGCGCGCGCCCGCCACGGCCTCGCGCGCCCCCGCGGTCGCGCCGGCCAGCTCGTCGAGCTCGCGCTGCCGCTCGAGCACGCCGTGCAGCTCCCCGTCGGGCTTGAACAAGGTCACGCTCTGCGCGCCGACCAGGTGCCCGGCGGGCGTGACGAACGCCTCGCCCAGCGCGAGCGCGTCGCGGTCGGCGAGCGCCTCGGCCAGCGATGCGCGGCAGCGCACGCCGTGCAGCGCGTCGGCGATCAGGCGGCCGAGGTCCGCGCGCTTGAGGCGCACGCGCGCGATCAGCGCATCGCCACCCGCCTCCGGTCCGTGCCGTGCCGGCGCGGCAGCGAAGAGCGCGAGCCGCACGGGCGGCGCGTCGGCGCCCGCGTCCCACGCGCCCGCACGGTCGAGCGTGTCGACCTCCAGCGCCTCGAGGCGCTCGCGCAGGACGGCCTCGAGCGCGTCGTTCCACCCCGCGTCGACGTCGAGCCAGCGCCACAGCTGCGGCGCCTGCGCGAGCCCGGCGCCTTCCAGCCACGCGTCCTTGTCGCCTCCGTGTCCCACGCGCGCCTGCAGCGCGGCCAGCGCCTTCTCGCGCGCCTCGAGGTCGGCGAGCCGCCGGCTCTCGGCGGTCCACGCCTGCGACGCGGCGCGATGCCGCTCCTGCAGCGACTGCACGTCGGCCTGCAGCGCCGCGAGCGCGCGCTCCTTGCCGGCGAGCTCGTCCTTCTCCTGCCCGAGCTGCTCGGCGACGACGCCGATCTCGTCGCTGACCGGCGCCGCGAGCGACGCGAGCTCCTCGTCGACGCGCGCGAGCCGCGTGTCCAGCTGGCCGACCGCGCGCACGAGGTTGTCGCGCCGCGTCTCTGCGACGCGCAGGGCCTGCTCGGTCTGGTGGATGCGCTGCCCGACGTCGGAGGCCACGCGGAGCGCCTCGGCGAAAGCCTGCTCGAGCGCGGGCAGCGCCTCGCGCGCCGCGCCTTCCTCGGCGGCGGCCTGCTCGCGCGCGGCGAGCGCGCCCTCGAGCGCGGCATCGAGCGACGCGCGGTCGCCGGCGAGCCCCTGCTCCTGCGCCGCCAGCGCGCCGAGCTGCTCGGTGATCTGCGCGACCTGCTGCGTGAGGCGCGTCTCGTTCTCGCGCGCGAAGGCGAGCTGCTGCTCGAGGCGAGAGACCTCGCTGTTCGCGGCGTAGAACCGGCCCTGGCGCTCGTGCAGCGCGTCGCCCGCGGCGTAGTGCTCGGCGCGCAGCTGCTCGATCCGCGCCTCGTTGCCGCGCAGGTCCGCCTGCAGGCGCTCCAGCGCGACGGTGAGCTGCGCGATCTCGGCCGAGCAGCGCTCGCGCGCACGCACCGCATCCTGCTGCCGGCTGAACCACAGCATCTGCTGCGCCTGCGCCAGCCGCGCCTCGAGCTCCCGGTACTCGCCGGCGACCTTCGCCTGGTGCTCGAGCCTGCCCAGCTGGTGGCCGAGCTCGGCGCGGATGTCCTCGACCCGCGCGAGGTTCTCGCGCGTGTCCGCAAGCCGACCCTCGGTTTCCTTGCGCCGCTCCCGGTACTTCGAGACGCCGGCGGCCTCCTCGAGGAACACGCGCAGCTCCTCGGGTCTGGCCTCGACGACGCGCGAGATCATGCCCTGCTCGATGATCGCGTAGGCGCGCGGCCCGAGCCCGGTGCCGAGGAACAGGTCGTGGATGTCGCGCCGGCGCACCGGCATGTTGTTGATGTAGTACGACGAGTCGCCGTCGCGCGTCAGCACGCGCTTGATCGAGATCTCGGCGTACTTGCCCCACTGGCCGCCGATGCGGCCCGCGCTGTTGTCGAACAGCAGCTCGACCGACGCGCGGCCGACCGGCTTGCGGTCGCCCGCGCCGTTGAAGATCACGTCCTGCATCGACTCGCCGCGCAGCGCCGACGCCTTCGACTCGCCGAGCACCCAGCGCACGGCGTCGATGACGTTGGACTTGCCGCAGCCGTTCGGGCCGACGATGCCGACGAGCTGGCCCGGCGTGGCGATCGGGGTGGGATCGACGAACGACTTGAAGCCGGCGAGCTTGATCTGCGTGAGGCGCAAGGCGGATGTCCGGGCGTGCGCGGCAGGAGGCCGGACGCGCCGGCGGCACCGGGCCGCGAGGGGCTTGCTTCGGAGAAACGCGGCGGGCCGCGCTTCGCGGTCGAGCGCGTGATTATAGCGGAACGCGCCTGCGCGGCCGCGGTGGCGTGGCGCGCGCCGCGCCGCGGACTCAGGCCGGCGCGCCCTCGCGCGCCGGCAGCCTGCCGTCCTCGACGGCGTGGCACGCGGCCTCGCCGCCGGCCGCGGCCGGAAGGAGCTTCGGCACCTCGCGCCGGCAGCGCTCGTCGGCGAGCGGGCAGCGCGGATGGAACGTGCAGCCGGGCGGCGGATCGAGGGGGTTCGGCACCTCGCCGGCCACCGCCGTGCGCGACTTGCCGGTCATCGACAGGTCCGGCACCGCGTCGAGGAGCATGCGCGTGTAGGGGTGCTGCGGCTGCGTGAACAGCCGCCGCGTCGGCGCGAGCTCGACGATGCGCCCGAGGTACATGACGCCCACCCGGTCGGCGATGTGGTGCACGACGGCGAGATTGTGCGAGATGAAAAGGTACGTGAGCCCGAGGCGCTGCTGGAGCTCGCGCATCAGGTTCAGCACCTGCGCCTGCACCGACACGTCGAGCGCCGACGTGGGCTCGTCGCAGACGAGGAACGCCGGGTTCACCGCGAGCGCGCGCGCGATCGAGATGCGCTGGCGCTGGCCGCCGGAGAACTGGTGTGGGTACTTGATGCCGTCGGCCGCGGCGAGCCCGACCTGCTCGAGCAGCGCGCCGACGCGCGCGTCGAGGTCGGCCCTGGCGACGTCCCCCTCCTGCACACGGATGGGCTCGGCGACGATGTCCTCGACGCGCCAGCGCGGATTGAGGCTCGCGTAGGGGTCCTGGAAGATCATCTGCATGCTGCGCCGCGCCTGCCGCTGCGCGCCGGCGTCGGCCGCCTCCGCCCCCTGCCCGGCAAGCGTCACGCCGTCGTAGCGGATGCTGCCCCGCGTCGGGGCGTAGAGCCCGACGATGAGCCGCGCGACCGTCGACTTGCCGCAGCCCGACTCGCCGACCAGGCCCAGCGTCTCGCCGCGGCGAATCGTGACGTCGACGCCGTCCACGGCGCGCAGCAGCACGCGCGGCTTGCGCTCCAGCACGCGGTTGAGCCAGGGCGGCGACACGTCGAACCAGCGCGCGACGTCGACGAGCTCGAGCAGGACCTCGCCGGCCGCCGCGTGGTGCAGCGGGTGCGTCATGCGGCCGCCCTCCCCGCGGTGTCGTGCAGCCAGCACGCCGCGCGCGTCGCGCCGGCGGGCATGAGCTCGGGGCGCTCGCGGCGGCAGCGGTCGAATGCGCGCGGGCAGCGCGGATGGAAGGGGCACCCGGGCGGGACGGCGGTGAGGCGCGGCATCGCGCCGTCGATCTGCGTCAGGCGCTCGCGCTCGTCGACGATCGACGGGATCGAGCCCATCAGCCCGACGGTGTAGGGGTGCTGCGGGCGGTGGATGACGTCGGCGACCGGCCCGATCTCGACGATGCGTCCCGTGTACATCACGGCCACGCGGTCCGCGGTCTCCGCGATCACGCCCATGTCGTGCGTCACCAGCATGACGGCCGTGCCGTGCTCCTTGCAGAGGCGCTTGAGCAGCTGGATGATCTGCGCCTGGATCGACACGTCGAGCGCGGTCGTCGGCTCGTCGGCGACGATGAGCCGCGGGCTCGCGGCGAGCGCGAGGGCGATCACCACGCGCTGGCGCATCCCCCCGGAGAACTGGTGCGGATAGTGGTCGACGCGCCGCGCCGCGGCCGGGATGCCGACCTCCTCGAGCAGTCCGACGGCGCGCGCGCGCGCCTGCGCCTCGCCGAGGTCGAGGTGCGTGCGGATCGTCTCGACGAGCTGGCGGCCTACCGTGTACAGCGGGTTGAGCGAGGTCAGCGGGTCCTGGAAGATCGCGCCGATCTTGCGCCCACGGATGCGGCGCATCGCCTCGTACGGCAGGTCGTCGATCCGCTGCCCGTCGAGCAGCACGCGCCCGCCCGCGATGCGTCCGGGCGGATCGAGCAGCCCGATGATCGCCGATCCGGTCAGCGACTTGCCGGCGCCCGACTCCCCGACGACGCCAAGCACCTCGCCGGCGGCGATCGAGAAGCTCACGTCGTGGACCGCGACGAGCGTGCCCCGCCGCGTCGGGAACTCGACGCGGAGGTTCTCGACGGCCAGGAGCGGCGCGGGCTCGCTCACGGGCGCGCGCCGGCGGGCCGGACCGTCACTTCGCCGCCACGACCGTGCAGCCGGCGATCGTCTCCACCTCGTCGATCACGGGGGCCCACTTGCTGGGGGACAGGCGGTTGTCGAACTGCGCGTTCACGTAGTAGCGCTTGCACGGCGCGGCCTCCAGCACGAACTCCTGCAGCGTGCCGCGGAAGCCGAGCGACGGCGGGACGCCCTGCAGCTCGATCACGCGCCGCCCCGGCTCGACGCGGATCGGCTCGCCGCGGCGCGCCGGATAGGCGCTGCTGCCGTCGATCTTCTCGATGATCGCCGGCATGCGATTGAGCTCGGTGCGGTAGTAGCGCACGCCGGTCACCTCGCTCCACGTCGGGCCCCACGTCTGGCAGCCCGCGAGCAGCACCACCGTCAGCAGCGGAAGGGTCTTGCGCATCGAAGTCTCCTTCACTCGATCCCCTCGAGGTTGTTCGGTCCATCGTCCGAAGCAGGCCGCGCGAGGTCGCGGTGTCCGCGCCGTCGTTCATCCTAGCGCAGCTTCGGGTTGAGGGCGTCGCGCAGCCAGTCGCCCAGCAGGTTGATCGACAGGACCATCACGACCAGCGCGACGCCGGGAAAGATCGTGATCCACCACTCGCCCGAGAAGAGGAAGTCGTTGCCCACGCGGATCAGCGTGCCCAGCGACGGCTGCGTCGGGGGCACGCCGACGCCGAGGAACGAGAGCGTGGCCTCGGTGAGGATGGCCGTGGCGATGTTGATCGTCCCGAGCACGAGCACCGGCCCCATCACGTTGGGCAGCAGGTGGCGGCCCATGATGCCCCAGGACGACACGCCGATCACGCGCGCCGCCTGCACGTACTCCTTGTTCTTCTCGACCATCGTCGAGCCGCGGACCGTGCGCGCGTACTGCACCCAGTTCGACACGCCGATCGCGAGGATCAGCACGAACAGCGCCACGTCCCCGTGGGCGTCGCGCGGCAGCGCGGCCCGCGCGACGCCGTCGATCAGCAGCGCGATCAGGATCGCCGGGAACGAGAGCTGGACGTCGGCGACGCGCATGATGAAGGCGTCGATCTTGCCGCCCGCGTAGCCCGCCAGCAGTCCCAGCGACACGCCCATCACGACCGCGAGCGCGACGGACGCGAGACCGACGAGCAGCGAGATGCGCGCGCCGTACATGATGGCCGACAGCACGTCGCGCCCCTGGTCGTCGGTGCCGAGCAGGTACCCCGGCTTGCCGCCTTCCTGCCACACCGGCGGCGACAGCGCGTCGAGCAGGTTCAGGGTCTTCAGGTCGAAGGGGTTGTGCGGCGCGAGCCACGGCGCGAACAGCGCGCCGGCGAGGCACGCGGCCAGCACGATCGCGGAGACGACGGCCACCGGGGAGCGGCGGAAGCTGTACGCCACGTCGCCGTCCCACGCGCCGCGCAGGCGCTCGGCCAGCGACGGCAGGCGCGGGACGGCGACGGCCTCGCCGGCGCCTGCGTTCGGCCGCACGCTCACCGCTCCCCTCCCGCCAGTCCGCACAGCGCCTGCAGCGCCGCCGCGCGCGCCTGGCCCACGACCATGCCTTTCCACGCGGGCGCGTCGACGTGGAACGCCTCGCGGGTCAGCCTCAGGATCTCGTCGCGCTGCACGTCGCTCGCCTCCGGGTGCGCGTGGAGCCACGCGCGGGCGCGCAACGCTTGCAGCACCTCGGGCATCGGCCGCGTGCCGTACTCGAGCGCGATGCCCGCGTACGTTGCGCGCGGGCACTCCTCCAGCGCCGCCTGGAACAGCATGCCCGTGACGCGGGCCGACGTCGACGAGCCGTCGTAGATCGACGTCACGTCGGCGCCCCACCACGCGCGCGTGCGGCCCAGCGTGGCCGCGTCGTCCGGCCCGGCGTAGATCTTCTCGCCGTGCCCGCAGGGCCCGAGCCCGGTGTGGAAGTCGATCCAGCCGAGCCGCTGGCGCGCCGCGCCGTGACGCTGCAGCACGTTGCGCAGGACACGGTGGCTCCAGGTCGGTCCGCGTCCGGCGTAGAACAGGCCGTCCGGCCGGTCGCCCTGGCCGGTGGTGAGCGCCGCCTGCAGGGCGCCAGGCCCGTGCCGCGCCAGGTGGGCTGCCATCCGCGCCTCCTGCTCGGGCGGCGGCGGCCAGGCCGCCGGCAGCACGAAGTCGTGGATCGCGAGGTAGTCGTCGTTGGGCGCTGCGCGGCCGAAGTCGCGGAAGTTGCGGTTGAGGTCGACGTTGTCCTCGGTCGTGCGCGCCACGTGCGCGAAGCCCCAGGGATTGAGCGCATGCACGAACACGACGGCAACGCCGGCGCGCCGGGCGCGCTCGGCGAAGGCGTCGTCGGCGAGGAGCGCGATCTGGCAGCCGCTGCCGCAGAAGCCCTCGACGCCGTGCGCGGCGGAGGTGAGGAGCAGCGCGGCGGACGCCTGCGGCGGCCCGAGCACGGCCACGTCCACGGCCAGCGCCTCGCCGCTCGGCCCCCGCGCCGCCGGATGCTCATGCGACTCGACGGCGAGCTCCCGGGCGCGGGCGGTGGCGAGGAACTTCGCCCGCGCCTCCGCGTACCCCGAGGCGAACGCCGCGACCGGATCGACGTCCGACCAGATCGACGACAGCGGCACGGCGGCGTCGCGGCTCACCTCAGCCCCCACGGCTCGCGCGGCCTTCGCCCGTGCCGGCCCCGGCGGGGGTCGGTCGGGCGCCGCGCGGCGGCCGGCGGGCGCACACGGGGCGGCCATCGTGGCTCATGCGAGCGGCATCGCCCGCTCGGCCAGACGGGCGAGGAAGCCGGCGCCGACCGGGATCACGGCGTCGTTGAAGTCGTAGCGGGCGTTGTGCAGGAACGCCCCGCGGTCCGCGCCGCCCTGTCCCAGCCGCGCGAAGGCGCCGGGGCGCACCTGCAGCATGAACGAGAAGTCCTCCGACCCCATCGACGGATCCAGGTTGCGCACCACGTTCGCCGGGCCGACGAGCTCGTCGGCCACTTCCAGTGCAAACGCGGCAGGCGCATCGTGGTTGACCGTGGCCGGGTAGATGCGCTCGTAGTGCAGCGTCGCCCGGGCGCCGAACGCCGCGGCGATCGAGCCGACGAGCTCGCCGAGGCGACGCTCGATGGTGTCCTGCACGGTGGGCTTGAACGTCCGCACCGTGCCCACCAGCTTCGCGTGCTGCGGCACGACGCTCATGGCGCCCGGATGCCCCGCCTGCATCGAGCACAGGCTGACGACCGCCGTGTCGATCGGCGACACGTTGCGCGACACGATCGACTGCACGGCCGTGATCATGTGTCCTGCGACCACGACCGGGTCGACGGTCCGGTGCGGGTGGGCGCCGTGGCCGCCCTGCCCGTCGATGGTGATCTCGACGCGGTCGGCGGCCGCCATCGCGGCGCCGCGCGTGAGCCCGATCTTTCCCGGCGGCAGCGCCGGCCAGTTGTGCAGCGCGAACACCTGCTCGGCCGGAAAGCGCTCGAACAGCCCATCCTCGATCATCGCGCGGGCGCCGGCGAAGCCCTCCTCCCCCGGCTGGAAGATGAGGTAGACGGTGCCGTCGAAGCGCCGCGTCTCGGCGAGGTAGCGCGCGGCGGCGAGGAGCATCGTGGTGTGGCCGTCGTGGCCGCAGCCGTGCATCCGCCCGTCGTAGCGCGAGCGGTGCTCGAAGTCGTTCTCCTCCTGCATCGGCAGCGCGTCCATGTCGGCGCGCAGCCCCACCGAGGCCCCGCGCGAGTCGCGCTGCCCGCGCACGATGCCCACGATGCCGGTGCGGCCGATGCCGCTGTAGTGCTCGATGCCCAGCGCGGCGAGCGTCTCCCGCACGATGCGCGCGGTGCGCTCCTCCTCGAAGCCGAGCTCCGGATGCGCGTGCAGGTCGCGCCGGATCGCGGCGAAGGCGTCCTTCCACGCGGCGATGTGGTCGATCGGGCTCACGTCGCTGCCCGCGTGGCGGGCTCCCGCGGCGGCCGGCTGCGCGGGCGGCCGGAGGATGGACGGCCTGGCTTCACGGGCCGCATCCTCAGTGCGCCGCGGCGCTGCGCTCGATGCGCAGCCGCGGGTCGACCGCGTAGTAGAGCAGGTCGACGACGAGGTTGATGAGCACGAACACCAGCGCGATGAAGCACAGGTAGGCGGCCATCACGGGGATGTCGGCGAAGTTGACCGCCTGGATGAACAGCAACCCCATCCCCGGCCACTGGAACACGGTCTCGGTGATGATCGCGAACGCGATGATCGAGCCGAGCTGCAGGCCGGTGATCGTGATGACCGGCACCAGCGTGTTCTTGAGCGCGTGGCCGAAGTGGATCGCGCGGTCGGTGAGGCCGCGCGCGCGGCCGAACTTGATGTAGTCGGTGCGCAGAACCTCGAGCATCTCGGCGCGCACCAGCCGCATGATGAGCGTGAGCTGGAACAGGCACAGCGTGATCGCCGGCAGGATGAGGGCCTTGAGCCCGCTCTGCGTGAGCAGGCCGGTGGTCCACCAGCCCAGCGCCACCACGTCGCCGCGCCCGAACGACGGCAGCCAGCCGAGGTAGACGGCGAACACCAGGATCAGCAGGATGCCGATCAAAAACGTCGGCAGGCTGACGCCCACCAGCGACGCCGCCAGCAGCATGTGCGACAGCCAGCTCTGTCGTCGCAGCGCGGTGTAGACGCCGAGCGGGATGCCGATGAAGAGCGCGAGCAGCGCCGCGGCCACCGACAGCTCGATGGTCGCCGGCAGGCGCTCGCGCAGCAGCGTCGACACCGGGCGACCCTGACGCAGCGACACGCCGAACTCCCCCTTGACCGCGTTGCCGACGAAGCGGCCGAACTGCACGTAGAACGGCTGGTCGAGGCCGAGTTCGCCGCGCAGGCGCACGCGCTCCTCCTGCGTCGCGTCCTGGCCGAGCATGAAGGCGACCGGATCGCCCACGAAGTTGAAGAGGCCGAACGCGATGAACGCGACGACCACCATCACCAGGCCCGACTGCAGGATGCGGCGGAGGACGAAGGCGAGCATCGGAAGGGGGCGCTCCGGCGCGGTCGGCGTTCAGGGCGCCCCGCGGGACCGGCGCCGGCGTGCGTCGCGCCGGCGCGGTCCGCGCCCGGCCGCGGCGCCCTGTCCGCCGGCGCCGCCGGCCGGGTCCGGCGCGGGCGTCAGTCGACCCGCACCCAGCGCCCGTCGAGCCGGTTGTCGGCGCGGTGGAACACCGAGACGTTGGAGCGCATCGCCCAGGGGATCACCTGCTGGTGCAGCGGGATGTGGCCGATGTCCTCGGCGTGGATGCGCTGCGCGTCCCGCATGGCCTGGTTGCGCTTCGCGTCGTCGATCTCGGTCTTCACCTGGTCGATGAGCGCATCCGCCTTCGCGTTGCTGTACTTGCCGAGGTTGAAGTTGCCGTCCGCGCCCTTGCCGTCGGCGGCCGGCGAGCGGATCAGGCTCTGCAGCGTGTAGAGGCCGTCGAACGTCGCCGTCGCCCAGCCGAGCAGGTAGACGCTGGTGTCGAACTTCTGGATCTTCTGGAAGTACGTCGCCCGCGGCATCGCGTTCAGCTTCGCCTTCAGCCCCACCTTGGCCCACATCGCCGTGATCGCGATGCAGATCTCCTCGTCGTTGATGTAGCGGTTGTTCGGGCAGTCGAGCGTGAAGGAGAAGCCGTTCGGGTAGCCCGCCTCGGAGAGCAGGCGCTTCGCGGCCGCCTCGTCGTGGGGCAGGCGCTTGGCGAACTCCTCGAAGTACCCGTTGACCTGCGGCGCGATCATCGAGCCGGTCGGCACGGCGAGGCCGCGCATGGTCGCGCGGCGGATCGCCTCGATGTCGATCGCCTGGTAGAGCGCCTGGCGGACGCGCTTGTCCTTGAACGGGTTCTTGCCCTTGACGTCGGTGTACGGCGACTCGTCGCGCCACTGGTCGAAGCCGAGGAAGATGATCCGCGTCTCCGTGCCGTCGGCGATCTTGATGGCGCTGTTCTGCCGCAGCCGAGGGATGTCCTGCGTCGGCGGGTCGAGCACGAGGTCGATCTCGTTGGAGAGCAGCGCGGCGGCGCGCGTGCTGTCCTGCTTGATCGGGCGGTAGACGATCTCCGTGACGTTGCCCTCGGCCTTGTCCCACCAGTTCGGGTTGGCGACCAGCACCGTGCGCACGTCGGCCTCGAAGGACTTCAGCATGAACTGCCCGGTGCCGTTCGCGTTGCGCGCCGCGTGCGTCTCCTCCTTCTTCACGTAGTCCTGCGGGTTCAGCACGTTGTGCTTCGTCGCCCAGGCCTTGCTCATGACCTTCACGTCGACCAGGCCGCGCAGCAGCACCGGGTTGGGCCCGTCGGTGACGATCTCGACCGTGTAGTCGTCGACCTTCCTGGTCTCCTTGATGCCCTGCGCGTACACCTTCATGTTCGACGACGGCGCCAGCACGCGCTGGAACGAGAACACGACGTCGTCGGCGTTCATCGACGAGCCGTCGTGGAACTTCACGTTGCGGCGCAGGCTGAAGCGCCACACCGTCGGCGAGACGCGCGTCCACGACGTGGCGAGCGCGGGCTCCGGCACGAACTGCTTGTTGTAGCGGACCAGCCCCTCGTAGATGTAGTCGGAGAACGTGTTGTTGAGGCTCTCGTTCTGCGACATCGGGTCGAAGGTGAGGATGTCGCCCTGGCTCGCCCAGCGCAGCGTCTTGGCTGCGGAAGGTCCCGCGACCACGGCAGCGGCCAGCAGCGCGCCGATCAGGAGCTTGAATCGCATAGGTTTTCCCCCCGGCGGCCGGGGTTCCATGGTGTGGAAACGCGCGGATGATGCCCCAATCGGCCTCAAACCTCAACGCGACTGCGCCGGTGCGGCGCGCAGGCGCGCGCCGCGGGTGGCGAACAGGCAGATGCCCGCGGCGACGGAGACGTTGAGGCTGGCGACGCTCCCCTGCAGCGGGATGCCGACCAGGCGGTCGCAGTGCTCGCGCGTGAGGCGGCGCAGCCCCGTGCCCTCGGCACCCAGGACCCACGCGACCGGCCCCGCCAGGTCCGCCGCGTACACGCTCTCGCCGCCGGCCTCCGCGCCGAGGATCCACACGCCCGCCTCCTTCATCTCGCGCAGGCTCCGGGCGAGGTTGGTGACCGCGATCACCGGCACCGTGTCGGCCGCGCCGCTCGCCGCCTTCGCCACCGTGGCGTTCACCCCCACGGCGCGGTCCTTCGGCACGACGACGGCGTGCGCGCCGAAGGCGTCGGCGCTGCGCAGGCAGGCGCCGAGGTTGTGCGGATCGGTGACGCCGTCGAGGACCAGCAGCAGCGGCGGCTCGTCGGGGTGCTCGAGCACGTCGGCGAGCGTCACGTGCGGGAGCGCGGCGTCCACCTGCGCGACCACGCCCTGGTGCCGCTGCCCGCCCGCCATCTCGTCGAGACGGCGCTCGTCGACCGGGTGCAGTGGCGTGCCGGCCGCCGCCGCCCGCTCCGCCAGCGCCTTCGCACGCGCGTCGTGCCGGCCGCGCGCGACGTAGACTGCGCGCACCGAGCCGGGCCGCTGGCGCAGTCGCGCGGTGACGGCGTGGAAGCCCACGAGGAGGCGGGTGTCGGACATGCGGGCGGCACGAGGGGCCGTGGTAGTGTAGCCGCACTACGCCCTCCGCCATGGCGCTGGATTACCCGACGCGCGCGCTGATCGAGCAGACGCTGCTCGTCTTCGCGACCCTGTTCCCGATCGTCAACCCGGTCGGCGGCGCGCCCGTCTTCCTCGCGCTGACGCGCGGCGTGACCTCGACCGAGCGCGCGCTGCTCGCGCGGCGCATCGCGATCAACGCCTTCCTGCTGGTGATCGCGTCGATCCTGGTCGGCGGCTACGTGATCGCGTTCTTCGGCCTGTCGGTGCCGGTGATCCAGGTCGGCGGCGGGATCCTCGTCTGCTCGGTCGCGTGGGACCTGCTGCGCAGCGAGGAGACGCAGTCGGAGATGTCCGTCAGGCCGCAGTCGAGCGAGCAGCTCGCCGACCGCGCCTTCTACCCGCTGACGATGCCGCTCACCGTCGGGCCCGGCACGATCTCGGTGGCGATCACGCTCGGCGCGGCGTCGCCGCGCATCGGCAGCGGCTGGGTGCTCGCGTCGTTCGCCTCCGCGGCGGGCGCGCTGCTGCTCGCGCTCACCATCTACTTCCTCTTCCGCTACGCGGAGCGCCTGACGCGCGCGCTGGGCAAGACCGGGACGGCCGTCCTCCTGCGCCTGTCCGCCTTCATCCTGCTGTGCATCGGCGTGCAGATCGTCTGGAACGGCGTGTTCGCGCTGCTCGGCACCGTCCCGACGTTCCGGCCGCGGTGAGCGCCACGGCACCCCCGGGCACACCGCCGGGCGCGTTTGTCCGGCTCCGCGGGACAGGCTATACTTCGATGCTTGCGCGGGCGGGCCGAACGCGGGGCCGCCGGCCGGGAACGCTGCTGTAGCTCAGTTGGTAGAGCAACTGATTCGTAATCAGTAGGTCGAGTGTTCGAGTCACTCCAGCAGCACCATCCACGACGAGCCGCCACGCGCGGCTCGTTGCGCTTCGGAGGGTCGAAGACGTCGCGCAGCCCGTCCCGGACGCGGCCCTTGCATGCCCGGGCCGTCTGAAGCACCGCCCGTGGCCGGAACGAGCGCCGCGTTGCGGCCGGCGTAGCATCGCCCCATGCGCTTCCCGCACCTGTTCCGCCCCGGCCGCATCGGCGCACTGGAGGTCCCCAACCGCATCATCGGCTCGCCGATGGAGCGCAACTACTGCACGGCGGAGGGGCGCGTCACGCAGCGCTACGTCGACTACCTGGCGGCGCGCGCACGCGGCGGCGCAGGGCTCCTCTACACCGAGGCGACGTACGTGGACCCGCGCGGCAAGGGCCGCGCGCTGCAGATGGGGCTGCACGACGACGGCCTGGTCGAGGACTTCGCGCGGCTCGTCGACGCCGTGCACCGCCACGGCGGACGCATCGGTCCCGAGCTCAACTACGGCGGGCGCGTCGTGCACCCGGCGGTCAGCGGGCTCGAAACGCGCGCCCCGTCCGGCGTCCCGTACGCCGGCGCCGGCGGCCACGTGCCGCGCGCGCTCGCGCGCGACGAGATCGCCGGCCTGGTCGACGCCTTCGCGCAGGCGGCGCGGCGGGCCGTCGACGCGGGATGCGACTTCGTCGGCATCCACAGCGCGCACGGCTACCTGCTGAGCCAATTCCTGTCGCCCTAGTGCAACAAGCGCGACGACGACTACGGCGGCGACCTCGCCGGCCGCATGCGCTTCCCCCTCGAGGTCGTCCGCGCCGTGCGCGCCGCGGTGCCCGCGGGGCGGCCGATCCTCTACCGGATCAGCGGCGACGAGCATCAGGACGGCGCGCTCACGCTGGCCGACGTCTGCGCGATCGCGCCGCATCTCGTTGGGGCAGGTGTCGACCTGATCGACGTCTCGGCCGGCATGTACGAGACCAACTGGTGGATCACACAGCCGATGGAGATGCCGCAGGGCGTCCTCGCACCGCTGGCCGCCGCGGTCCGCGGGCACGTCGACGTGCCCGTGAGCGTGTCGGGCCGCATCACCGACCCCAGCGTCGCCGAGCACCTGCTCGCGTCCGGCGCCAGCGACTTCGTGACGCTGGGCCGGGCGCTGCACGCCGATCCGGACTTCCCGCGCAAGGCGCGCGACGGGCGCACCGGCGAGATCTGCACCTGCATCGCGTGCAACCAGGGCTGCAGCGACATGCACGCGCGCGGCCTGCCCATCGTGTGCCTGGTCAACACGGCGACCGGTCGCGAGCGCGAGCACGCCATCCGCCCGGCCGCGCGGCGCAAGCGCATCGTCGTGGTAGGCGGCGGGCCGGCGGGACTCGAGGCCGCACGCATCCTCGCGCAGCGCGGCCACGACGTCACGCTGTTCGAGCGCGAGCCGGAGCCTGGCGGGCAGATGCTGCTGAGCCGCGCCGCCCCGGGCCGCGAGGAGTTCGCCGGGCACCTGCCGTGGCTCGCCGCCGAGGCCGTCCGCGCCGGCGTGCGGCTGCGACCGGGCGTGGAGGCCGACGCCGGGGCCGTGCTGGCGCAGGCGCCCGACGCGGTGATCGTCGCAACCGGCGCCGCCGTCGCCCTGCCTGCGATTCCGGGCATCGATGCGAGCCCGGTGGTGGACGCCGGGGCGATCCTCCGCCGCCCCACCGCAGCGATCCGCCGCGCGCTGGTGATCGGCGGGGGCATCCGCGGCGTGGCCGTGGCGCGGCGCCTCGCCGAGCGCGGAGTCGAGGTGGTGCTCGTCGAGCCGGGGGACGCGCTGGTGGAGGACATCGCGACGCGCTCGCGCCGCTTCCAGGTCGACGCGCTCACGGCGTTCCCGCACGTCGCCGTCTGCCTGCGCACGACCGTCGAGGCGCTCGGCGAGCGCTCGGCGCTGCTGTGGGATGGCGCGATCCGCCGCGAGGTCGGCTCGCTCGACGTCGTCGTGCCCACCCGCACGCTCGTCCCGGTCACCGCCGTGGCGGACGCACTCGTGGCGCGCGCTCCGGAACTCGACGTGTACCTGGTCGGGGACTGCGCGCAGCCGCGCACGGCGCTGGAGGCGATCCACGACGCCGCGGCCCTCGCGCACCGCCTGTAGCGGCACGCGGTCGCGCCGCGCGATCGGGCCGGCGCCCGTGGCCAGGCCGGCGCAGCGGACGGCCCGGGAGCCCCCGCCGGGACCGCGACCGCCGCGTGCGGTACCCTCGGCGCGCCGCGACCCCGAAGGACCATCCACCGTGAACCACGCCGCCACCCGCGCCCGGCTGCGCGACATCCTCGCCGGCGACGCCTGCGTCGCCATGGCATCGATCTACGATCCCCTGTCGGCACGCATCGCCGGGCGGCTCGGCTGCGCCGCCGGGCTGATGGGCGGCTCGACCGCCTCGCTCGCCGTGCTCGGCGCGCCCGACCTGATCGTGATCACGCTGACCGAGCTCGCCGAGCAGGTGCGCCGCTGCACCCGCGCGTCCGACGTGCCGCTCGTCGTGGACGGCGACCACGGCTACGGCAACGCGCTGAACGCGATGCGCACGGTCGGCGAGCTGGACGCGGCCGGCGCCGCGGCGGTCTCGATCGAGGACACGCTGCTGCCGCGCGCCTTCGCCGCCGGCGACGCGCCGCAGCTGGTCCCGCTCGACGAAGGCGTGGCGAAGCTCGAGGCCGCCGTCGCCGCACGCGGACGCGACGGCCCGGCGATCCTCGGACGCACCAGCGCCGCCTCGCTGACCGGCATCGAGGATGCGATCGCGCGGTTCACGGCCTACGAGTCCGCCGGCGTCGACGCGCTGATGATCCCGGGCCTGAAGGCGCGCGACGACCTCGACCGGATCGCGGCGGCCACGCGGCTTCCGCTCGTCGTCGGCGGCGTGCCCGCCGCGCTCGCCGACCCCGCGTGGCTCGCCGCGCGCCGCGTGCGCCTGTGGAGCGGCGGGCACCAGAGCGTCAACGTGGCGATCCAGGCGCTGCACGACGCCATGCGCGCAGTCCACGAGGGCACGCATCCGTCGCGCCTGCCGGGGATCGCCGCGAAGGAAACGATCGATGCGCTCACCGCCGCCGACGACTACGCGGCGCACACGCGCCATTTCGTCGCGCGGCGGCGTCCGTAGGCGCGACGGCCGCGCGGCCGTCGGTCCGGGCCGCGCGTTCGCGGATGCGGGGAACGCCCCCCGCGCCCGCCGGTCCACCCGCAGAGGCGACCCGCTCGCCGTCCATAGGAGCCTGCGATGCCCTATCGAAGCGTGGACGACCTGCCGAAGGCGCAGACCGACCAGTA
Organism: Betaproteobacteria bacterium; assembly: GCA_016861105.1. Taxonomy (GTDB): domain Bacteria; phylum Pseudomonadota; class Gammaproteobacteria; order Burkholderiales; family Casimicrobiaceae; genus VBCG01. The sequence goes on from BOKS01000009.1 coordinate 50,394, forward strand.
CAACGCGCACCAGAAGGAAGCGTTCCTGAAGGCGTTCAACAACGCCTTCGAGCAGTACGGCGGCGACGAGAGCCGCGCCTTCGCCGTGGCCCACGCGGCGGCGAAGCGGGCCGGCGACAGGCCCGGGCCCGGCTAGGGCCTGATTCGCCCTACCCCGCGTGCGCGAAGGTTCGCGCCCGCGTGTCCATGGCGTGCACAGACCCTAGCCTGCCGTGCCACCGCGCACGGCGTCGGCCCGCCCGCGCGCCTGCGCGATCACGGCGTCCCAATGCTCGCGCAGCAGCGCGAGGCAGCGCTGCACGTCGCACAGGTCGTAGCCGGCGGCGAGCGCGGCGTCGCTCGCCGCGAGCGCGTCGGCCTCGCCGGCGAGCCGCCCGTGCGCGGCCGCGGCGTCCAGGGCGTGATCGTCGGCAAGCCACTCGGCCAGCGTGCCGGCGAGCGCCACGATGCGCCAGTCGCGGTCGGCGAGCGCGCCGTGCATCTGGAAGGCGCCCGCATAGCGCACGGCCGACGGCGCGGCGTCGAGCACCCGCGCGATGCGCACGAAGCCCGCGGCGCCGAGCGCGAACGCGAGCACGCAGTGGGCGTACTCGTGCAGGCACACGCGCTCGAGCGTCGCCGCGGCGTGCGGCGCGTCGCCGGCGGCGCTCATCCGGTCAGGCGGTCGCGCCGCACGAGCGCGGGAAACAGCCGCATCCACAGCGCGACCACGACGAGCGTCCCGGCGGCGCCGACGACCACCGAGCCCACCGGCCCCAGCCACGCCGCGACGGCGCCGGCGCGGAACTCGCCGAGCTGGTTGGACGCGCCGATGAAGGTCGCGTTGACCGCGCTGACGCGGCCGCGCATCTCGTCGGGCGTTTCGAGCTGGACGAGCGTCTGCCGGATGACGACGCTGACCATGTCGGCGGCGCCGCCGATCGCGAGCGCGAGCAGCGACACGACGAACACGGTGGAAACGGCGAACGCCAGCGTCGACAGTCCGTAGACCGCCACCGCCGCGAACATCCAGTGCCCGACGCGCCGCCGCAGCGGCCGGTGCGCCAGCAGCACGCCCATGACGAACGCGCCGGCGGCGGGCGCGCCGCGCAGCAGGCCCAGCCCCCACGGCCCGGTGCCCAGCACGTCCTTGGCGAACATCGGCAGCAGCGCCGTCGCGCCGCCGAGGAGCACGGCGAAGAGGTCGAGCGACATCGCGCCGAGCACGACCTTCTGGCGCCGGATGAAGCCGAAGCCGGCGAACACCGAGGCGAGCGTCACCGGGACGCGCGGCAGCGCCGAGCGACGCAGGCGGATGCCGGTCGCCACGACGATCGACGCGACGAGCATCGCAAGGGCCACGCCGTAGGTGGCCACCGGTCCCAGGGCGTACAGGAAGCCGCCGAGCGCGGGCCCGCCGATGATCGCGATCTGCATGATCGACGAACTGCTGGCGAGCGCACGCGGCAACGCCGCGGCCGGCACGAGCGCGGGCAGCAGCGCCTGCTGCGAGGGCATCTGCAGCGCGCGGGCGATGCCGATGACCGCCGACAGCGCGAGGATCAGGTCGCGCCCGACGCTATGCGTAGCGCTCGCCCACCCGAGGAGTGCGGCCACGCCGGCCTGCAGCACGAGCGCCGCGACGAGGACGCCGCGCCGGTCGGCGCGGTCGACGAGCTGCCCCGCCGGGATCGTCAGCGCCAGCGCGGGCAGGAACTGGACCAGCCCGACGAGCCCGAGGTCCCAGGCGCTGCCGGTGAGGTCGTAGATCTGCCACCCCAGCGCCACCAGCAGCATCTGGTTCGCGCCGGTGCCGGCGAAGCGCACCCACAGGAAGCGGTAGAAATTCCCGGGGAGCGGTGCGTGCGCGGAAGCCTCGGCGCCGGTCATGCGGCGAATGTACCGTGCGGACGCGGCCCGGGCCGCCGCGGGGACCGGGGACGAGCCCGGACGGCGTTGCGGGGACGCCACGGCGACGGCGCCGCGCCATGCGGTGGCGCCCCACGGCGGCGCCCGCCGGCCAACCTGCCGCCGCCTTTGCGCTAGACTGCACGCCTTCCGCCCGACCCCCCGGTCCGCCCCGCCCCCTCTACGGAGAGTTTCGATGATCGCTGCCCGCCCGATCGCGGCTGCCGCTGCCCTGTGGCTGTCCTTGGCCGCCGTCGCGTTCGCCCAGACCAAGCCCGAGCACGGCGACGAGGTCTACCAGCCCTCCGTCGGTCAGGCCGGCAAGGACGTGATCTGGGTGCCCACGCCCGACGCGCTCGTCGACCAGATGCTGAAGGCGGCGAAGGTCACGAAGGACGACATCGTCTACGATCTCGGCTCCGGCGACGGCAAGATCCCGATCGCGGCGGCGAAGAGCTTCGGCGCCCGCGCCTGGGGCATCGAGTACAACCCGGAGATGGCCGAGCTCGCGCGCCGCAACGCGCGCCGCGCGGGCGTCGACAAGCAGGTGACGATCATCACCGGCGACATCTTCAAGGAGGACTTCTCCAAGGCGACGGTCGTCACGATGTACCTGCTCCCCGACCTCAACCTGAAGCTGCGCCCGACGATCCTGAAGATGAAGCCGGGCACGCGCGTGACGTCGCACCAGTTCCACATGGGCGACTGGGACCCCGACGAGACGTTCACGCAGGAGTACCGCAACGCCTACCTGTGGATCGTGCCGGCGAACGTCGCCGGCGAGTGGCAGGTCCGCGAGGAGAACGGCGGCTTCCAGGGCACGGTGTCGATCGCGCAACGCTACCAGCGCATCGGCGGCACGCTCACGCCGGCGGGCGGCAAGCCGCAGCCGCTGCTCGGCGCTGCACTGCGCGGCGACAAGCTCTCGTTCTCGTTCGTCGACGGCGAGAACAACCTGCGCACCGCGCACCTGACGGTCAGCGACCGCAAGCTCTACGGCGACATCTCGTGGTTCGGCCGCACGACGACGCTCGTCGGCAGCAAGCGCTGACGCGCCCGTGAACGACAGCGCCAGGCCGGCCGGCGCGCCGCAACCGCTGCTCGGCCGGGCGGATGCGATCGCCATCATCGTCGGCATCGTCATCGGTGCCGGCATCTTCAAGACGCCGTCGATGGTCGCCGGCGTCACCGGCGACGTCGGCTGGCTCGTCGTCGCCTGGCTGCTCGGCGCCGTCGTGTCGCTCGCCGGGGCGCTGTGCTACGCCGAGCTCGCGACGACCTATCCGCACGCCGGCGGCGACTACCACTTCCTGACGCGCGCGTGGGGGCGCCACGCGAGCTTCCTGTACGCGTGGGCGCGGGCGACGGTCATCAACACCGGGGCGATCGCGCTGCTCGCGTTCGTGTTCGGCGACTACATGCAGAAGGTCGCGCCGCTCGGCGTGGCGGGCGGCGCGGTGTGGGGCGCGGCGATCGTGATCGCGCTCACCGCCATCAACATCGCCGGCCTGAAGGCATCGGCCGGCACGCAGAAGCTGCTGACCGTCGTCGAGGTCCTCGGGCTGGTGGCCATCGGCATCGCGGGCTTCATGGCCCCGGCCGCGGCGTCCGCGGCGCCGGCGTTCTCGTCGTCGCCGCCGCTCGGACTCTTCGGGCTGGCGATGGTGTTCGTGCTGCTCACCTACGGCGGCTGGAACGAGGCCGCGTACATCTCGGCGGAGCTCCGGGGCGGGCGGCGGGCGATCGTGTCCGTGATCGTCTGGAGCCTGGCGATCATCGCCGCCGTGTATCTCGTGGTCAACCTCGCGCTGCTGCACGGCCTCGGCCTCAAGGGGCTGGCCGACAGCAAGGCGGCGGGCGCGGACGTGATGCAGCTCGTGTTCGGGACCGCGGGCGCGCAGGCGCTGGCGCTGTTCGTGGCGATCGCGGCACTGACGTCGATCAACGCGACGATGATCGTCGGCGCGCGCACCAACTACGCGATGGGACGCGACTGGACCGCGCTGCGCTTCATGGGCGGCTGGCACGCCTCCCGCGGCACGCCGGTCGCCGCGTTCGTCGTCCAGGGCGCGGTCGCGCTGGCGCTGGTGGCGTTCGGGGCGCTGCAGCACGACGGCTTCGAGGCGATGGTCGAGTTCACCGCCCCGGTCTTCTGGGGCTTCCTGTTCCTCGTCGGCGTGGCGCTGTTCATCCTGCGCGCCAAGGACGCCGGCGCCGAGCGCCCGTTCCGCGTGCCGTTGTACCCGCTCACCCCGATCGTGTTCTGCGCGGCCTGCGCGTGGCTGTGCTATTCGAGCGTCACCTACGCGATGAGCCGCAACGCCGTGCACGTGTCGCTGATCGTGATGGCCGTCGGCGTGGTCGCGCTCCTGATCACCGGGGCGAAGCGCGCGCCGCCGCGCGTGACCGCCGGCAACGACTGACGCCGCGGGCAGCCCGTGCCCCGCGGCCGGCGGCCGCAGCCAGGCGGGCCGTCGCGTCCGCGGCATCGCGCGTGCGCCGGCGCGACGACGCGACGTCGTCGCGCTCGGCGGATCGCACCAGGCTCGTCAGCCGGCCGCGGTGCCGGACGTCGCCGCGTCGATGCGTGCGGCGAGCGCCCGGATCGACGGCGCGATCGTGACCGGCGGCGGCGCGCTGCCGTCGAGGCTGCGGTACGCCGCCGGCAGCTGCGCGAGCTCGGTCGCGAGCCGTTCGCGGCTGGCGTGGAGTGCGGGCAGCGGACGCAGCAGCCGGCCGGCGCGGATCACGGGCTCGAGCAGCGGCACGCCCTCGCCGATGGGGTCGGCGGCGAGCGCGACGACGTCGCCGGCCAGGACGCCGCCGGCATCGCGCCGCCGAAGGACCTGCTTGACGCCCGGCCACGTCGCCTTGCCCTCGGAGCGCTTGCGCTTCGCGACGCCCTCGTAGGCCTGCAGCTTGTAGGCGCAGTCGAGATACGGCGCGTCCGCCGACGTGTTCATGCGCGTGCCGATCCCGTAGCCGTCGACCGGCGCGCCCCGCGCCTCGATGTCGCGGACGGCGAACTCGTCGAGGTTGCCGCTCGCGAAGATCGTGACGCCGCGCAGGCCGGCGGCGTCGAGGATCGCGCGGACGGCGAACGCGTGACCGGCGAGGTCGCCGCTGTCGATGCGCACGCCCCGGATCGCGATGCCCTCGCGCGCCATCGCCTTCGCCACGTCCGCGGCGATCGCCGCCCCCCGCCGGGTGTCGTAGGTGTCGATCAGCAGGACCGCGTTGCGCGGGTGCGCACGCGCGAAGGCCGCGAACGCGCTGCGCTCGTCGCGGTGCGCCTGCACGTACGAGTGCGCCATCGTGCCGGCGACCGGGATGCCGAAGGCCCGTCCGGCCTCCACCGTGGCGGTCGCTGCGAAGCCGGCGAGGTAGCTCGCACGCGCCGACAGCAGCGCGGCCTCGGCCCCGTGCGCGCGGCGCATGCCGAAGTCGACCAGCCGCTTGCCCGGCGCCGCCAGGACGCAGCGCACGGCCTTGCTCGCCACGATCGTCTGGAAGTGCAGCAGGTTGAGGAGGCGGCTCTCGACGAGCTGCGCCTCCCGGAGCGGCGCGGTGACGCGGACCAGCGGCTCGTCGGGAAAGACGATCGTCCCCTCGGGGATCGCGTCGAGGTCGCCGGTGAAGCGGAGGTCGCGCAGCGACGCGACGAACCCGGGGTCGAAGCCGCGGTCGCGGACCAGGTGCTCGCAGTCGCCGTCGTCGAAGCGCAGGCCGAGCAGGTAGTCGACGGCCTGGGCGAGGCCCGCCGCGACGAGGAAGCGGCGCTGCGCCGGCAGCTTGCGCACGAACAGCTCGAAGACCGCCACGCCCTCCATGCGCTCGGCATGGTAGGCCTGGAGCATGGTGAGCTCGTAGAGGTCCGTCAGCAGGACGCCCGCGGCGGGCATGGGCTGCGCCGGCGCTGGGCCGGCCGGAGTCGCGAAGATGCCCGGACGCCGGCGTCCGGCACCCGGGGTTCCTCGCCGCCACGGTAAGCCTGCGGCGCAGGGCCGTGTTGACCGCGGTCAATCGGCCCGGGCGCGTGCGCTACCATCGCCGCATGGAGATCGTCCCCACCGACCGTGACGTCCTGCTCGTCGTCGACGTGCAGAACGACTTCCTTCCCGGCGGCGCCCTCGCCGTGCCCGACGGCGACGCCGTCGTCCCGGCCGTCAACCGCCTCGCCGGCAGCTTCCAGCACGTGATCCTGTCGCAGGACTGGCACCCGCCGGGCCACCTTTCGTTCGCGTCGAGCCATCCCGGCAAGGCGCCGTTCGACATGATCGACATGCCCTACGGCCCGCAGGTGCTCTGGCCCGACCACTGCGTGCAGGGGACGCTGGGCGCGACCATCTCGCCTTGGCTCGACATCCCGCGTGCGGAACTGGTCGTGCGCAAGGGCTACCGCCACGACGTGGACAGCTACTCGGTCTTCTGCGAAGCCGACCGCACTACGCGCACCGGGCTCGCCGGCTACCTGCGCGAGCGCGGCCTCGCGCGCGTGTACCTCGCGGGGCTGGCCACCGACTTCTGCGTCGCGTGGTCCGCGTTCGACGCGATCGAGGCCGGCTTCGCCGTCTACGTCGTCGAGGACGCGTGCCGGGCGATCGACACCGGCGGCTCGCTGGCCGCGGCGTGGAAGCGCATGACCGACGCCGGCGTGATCCGCGTCGCCACGCGCGATTTCGCCGCCTGAGGCGCGCTAGCGCTCCGGCGCTGCGCCCGTCGCGGCGCGGATGCGGGCGACCCACTGCGCCGTGAGCTTCTCCTGCACGCTGTTCTGCCGCAGCCGCGCGTCCAGTCCCGCGAAGTCGACGAGGTCGAGCGGCTGGTCCTGGTTGAAGCACGAGAAGACGTAGCTGCGCCGTCCGGTGGCGGGGTCGACGTGCGGCTGCAGGCACTGCGCGCAGATCTCCTTCATCATGCACTGCATCGGCGAGTTGATCGAGCCGATCGCCGCGTGCCCCGCCTTCACGTACGGCGCCAGCACGCCGTGGCGCGCTGCGGCCACCGCGGCCATCATGCGGTCCGAGCCGATGGCGACGATCCGGTCGGCGCCGGCGAACGGGAGCGCAACGTCCCCGAGCGCGCCGCTCGCGTACGCGTGCATCGCCTGCACGATGTTGCCCACGAAGGCGCGGTCCTGCGGTCGCGTCGGCGCGAAGCCCGGCGCCTCGTCGCAGCACCAGACGACGGCGTCGGCCGCCGCCTCGATCTCGGCGACCTTGTAGCGGTCCGCGACCTTCTTGTAGCCGGCGAAGTACAGCACGCGGGAGCCGGCCGCGCGAAACGCCTGCCCGATCGAGAAGAGCACGGCATTGCCGAGCCCGCCGCCGGCGAGGATCACCTTCTCGCCCGGCTCGATCTCGGTCGGCGCGCCTGTCGGTCCCATCAGGACGACCGGCTCGCCGGGCGCGAGCAGCGCGCACAGGTCCGACGAGCCGCCCATCTCCAGCACGATCGTCGACACGAGGCCGCGCTCGCGGTCGACCCACGCGCCGGTCAGCGCGAGACCCTCCATCGCGAGCCGCGTCCCGTTCACCACGGGCGCGAGGCTCTCGAAGTTCTGCAGCCGGTAGAACTGGCCGGGCCGGAAGGCGCGCGCCGCCGCGGGGGCGCGCACGACGACCTCGACGATCGTGGGCGTCAGGCGCTCGACGCGCTCGACCACCGGGCGCAGGTCGCGGTCGAGGCGCGCGAAGAACGCGGCGTCGGCCAGCCCCGAGGCCGGGGCGACGCGCGCGAGCATCCGCGACACCACGCCGTAGCCCTGCTTCGCGCTCGCCATCGCCTTCACGACGTTGCCGGCCCACGACGGGTGCAGGTCGCCGAAGAAGCTCACCGCACGGCCGTCGGGGCGCAGCTCGGTGAGGACCGCGGGCTGCGGCGGCTTCGCCATGCCCTTGCGCGGCGTCGCCGGCGCGCCGTCCTCGCCCAGCGCCCGGAAGTGGCGGCCGTCGAGGTGGAAGGTGGCCGGGTCCTCGCGGGCGAGCACCGTGTTGGGCTGCGTGCCCGCCGCCACCAGGATCGTGCGGGCCGGCATCGCCGCGCGCGCGGTCTCGTGCCACGCGCCGGCCTCGTCGAGGCGCTGCACGGACACGGCGAGCCCGCAGGCGCGCCCGGACTCGTCCACCTCGACGCTCAGGGGCGTGAGCCCTTCGGCGAAGCGGATCCCCTCCTCCAGCGCCTTCTCGATCTCCTCGTGGTTGAGCGTGTACGACGGGCTGTCGATCATCCGGCGGCGGTACGCGATGGTCACGCCGCCCCACGACTCCACGAGGCGGGCGAGCCGCGGAGCACGCCCCTCGCGCGCCGCCGCGTCGCGCTCGCCGCGCAGCGCGCGCGCGTGCGCCAGGAACTCGTCGGCGATCGTTGCCTCGCCGGGCGCCCAGGGCGCGCGTGCCGCCGCCTCGCCGCGCTCGGCGCAGAGCGTCTCGTAGCGCGCGAGGAACTTCTCGACCTGCACCGGGTAGTAGGCGAGCGCCTCGGTCGCCGTGTCGATCGCCGTCAGCCCGCCGCCGATGACCACGACCGGCAGGCGCACCTGCATGTTCGCGAGCGACTCCGCCTTCGCCGCCCCCGTGAGCTGGAGCGCCATCAGGAAGTCGGACGCGGTGCGCACGCCGTTCGCCAGCCCGTTGGGCAGATCGAGCACCGTCGGCTTCCCCGCACCCGCCGCCAGCGCGACGTGGTCGAAGCCGAGCGCGAACGCGCCGTCGGCGTCGAGCGTGCCGCCGAAGCGCACGCCGCCGTACAGCGCGAACTGCGCGCGGCGCTCGAGCAGCAGGCGCAGCACCTTGAGGAAGTTCTTGTCCCAGCGCACGGTGATGCCGTACTCGGCGACGCCGCCGAAGCCGGCCATCACGCGCGCATCGAGCGGTTCCCAGAGCGTGGCGACGTCGCGGATCGGCGCGAAGGGCACGCGCGTGCCGTCCGGACGGACGCCGGAGAGCGCGGGATCCAGCGGCTCGATCTTCAGGCCGTCGATGCCGGCCACGGCGTGGCCGTCGTTGATCAGGTGGTGCGCGAGCGTGTAGCCGGCCGGCCCCATCCCCACGACGAGCACGCGCTTGCCGGTGGGGGCGAGCGGCACCGGCCGCTTGAGGTCGAGCGGGTTCCAGCGCGTGAGCAGCGAGTAGATCTCGAAGCCCCAGGGCAGCGCGAGCACGTCCTTCAGCACGCGCGTCTCCGACTGCGGGATGTCGACCGGGTCCGTCTTCTGGTAGATGCACGACTTCATGCAGTCGTTGCAGATCCGGTGCCCGGTCCCCGCGACCATCGGGTTGTCCACGCAGATCATCGCGAGCGCGCCGAGCGCCACGCCCTCCGCCCGCAGCTTGTGGAACTCGGAGATCCGCTCCTCGAGCGGACAGCCGGCGAGCGGCACGCCGAACACGGTCCTGCGGAACGGGTCGGCCGCGTCGGCGGGCCGCTTTTCCAGCAGCCCGGTCGAGCACGAGTCCTTCCCCTGCTCGTGGCACCAGATGCAGTAGTGCGCCTGGTCGAGCCCGCCCACCAGGTCGGTGCCGGGGTCGGTCAGCGCGAAGCCGTCGCGCGCGCGCCGGGCGTGCTGCGCGTCGAGCTCCAGGGCGGGCACGCCGGCCACCGTCGTCGGCGCGACCGGCACCAGCCGGAAGAAGTCGAGCTTGCGCGGGCTGCGGAACAGCACGCCGCCCTTCGTGGCCGCCCGGCCCTGCGGCGTGTGCGCCGCCCACGCCGCGTAGCGCAGCGCGAGGTCGAAGGCCTCGGCGTGGGCCGCCTCGTCCTTCGCCCAGTCGATGACGGCGTTGGCAAACGCGAGCTCGCCCGCGTGGCCCGTGATCGGCCTGCCGATGCGCGCCTCGAGCGCCTCGCGCAGGGCGGACCCGTCGAACGTGCCGGCGACGTCGGCCTTGTAGAGGTTCATCGCCTTGCGCTGCACGAACTGGCGCTTCATCGCGAACAGCGGCGCCAGCTCGTGGTGCAGCGCCGCCAGCGCACGCACCTCCGCCTCGATGCCGAACAGCGTCGCGAGGAAGTCCTCGAGATGCGGCGCGAGCGCGATCAGGAGCTCCGACTCCGCCTTGCGGTCGAGCGGCGCCTCCCCGCGGCGCGCCGCCGCCAGGCGCCCGGCGAGCGGGGCGTCGGCGGCGCGCAGCGCCTCGACGAAGCGGGCGTCGAGCGCGAGCGCGCCCTCGCGGGTGTAGAGGTCGTGGAAGGCGAGGCCGAACGCGAGTCGTAGCATGATCGAGGCGCCCGCGCCGCCGTCCTGGCCGCGCGCGCAACCTCCTCGGGCGGGTGGTCGCACGCCGGGGACTGCGGCGCTCCGCGCCGGTCCCGGCGCACGCGCCGTGCGCAGTCGCGCACGGCGGCGTTGCGAAACGGTGTATTTTACCCGTCGCGTGCGGCCCGCCGGTGCGGCTGCGAGCACAAGGACATGACGACGACGGGGACATGCAGCGCGCCGGGAGCGCGGCCCCGGCGCCTCGCGTGACTGTCAACCGGGGCCCGCGCCCCGGCGCTGCCCTCCCCTCCTGCCCCTCCTCCGCCCCCGCCATGAAGCTTCTCGCCGTCGTCGCCCTCTCGCTCGCCTCGCTGGTGCCCGCCGCGCCCGCCGCCGCGCAAACGATCAAGCTCGGCGAGCTCAACAGCTACAAGGTCTTTCCGGCCTTCCTCGAGCCGTACCGCAAGGGGATGGAGCTCGCGGTCGACGAGATCAACGCCGCCGGCGGCGTGCTGGGCCGCCGCCTCGAGCTCGTCTCGCGCGACGACAACGGCAATCCGGGCGACGCCGTGCGCGTCGCCGAGGAGCTGATCTCGCGCGAGCGAGTCGCGCTGCTGATGGGGACGTTTCCCTCGAACGTGGGGCTGGCCGTCGCCGACCTCGCCAAGCAGAGGCGCGTGCTGTTTCTCGCGGCCGAGCCGCTGACCGACAAGATCGTCTGGGAGAGCGGCAACGAGTACACGTTCCGCCTGCGCGCCTCGACGTACATGCAGACGGCGATGCTCGTCCCCGAGGCCGCGAAGCTCGCGAAGCGGCGTTGGGCGATCGTCTACCCGAACTACGAGTACGGGCAGGCCGCGACCGCCACGTTCAAGCGGCAGATGACCGAGCGCGCCGCCGGCGCCATCGAGTTCGTCGAGCAGGCCGTGCCGCTCGGCAAGATCGAGCCGGGCCCGGTCGTGCAGGCGCTGATCGACGCGAAGCCGGACGCGATCTTCTCGTCGCTGTTCGGCCCCGACCTCGCGCGCTTCGTGCGCGAGGGCCAGCTGCGCGGCCTGTTCAAGGACAGGCCGGTGTTCAACCTGCTAGGCGGCGAGCCCGAGTACCTCGATCCGCTGAAGGACGAGGCGCCGGTCGGGTGGTGGGTCACCGGCTACCCGTGGTACGCCATCGACACGCCCGAGCACAAGCGCTTCCGCGACGCCTACCAGAAGCGGTTCGACGACTACCCGCGGCTCGGCTCGGTCGTCGGCTACGCGACGATCCATTCCGCCGCTGCTGCGCTGCGCAAGGCCGGCACGACCGACACGCCGAAGCTCGTCGCGGCGATGAAGGGGCTCGAGGTCGACACGCCGTTCGGGCGGATCACCTACCGCGCGATCGATCACCAGTCGACGATGGGCGCCTACGTCGGCCGCACGGCCGTCCGTGACGGCAAGGGCGTCATGGTCGACTGGCGCTACGCGGACGGGAAGGACTACCTCCCCGCGGACGACGAGGTGAAGCGGTTGCGGCCGGCGAAGTAGCGCGGCCGATGCCCTCTCCCGGACGCGGCGTCGGGCCCGGCCTTGCGCTGCGCGCGAAAACGAGGGTCAGACTCGCGTTTCGGCGCCGGAAATTCGAGTCTGACCCTCGTTACGGTGCGCGATGACGCTCACCGCCCTTGCGCTCCAGCTCCTCAACGGCCTCGCCTCGGCGTCCGCGCTGTTCCTCGTCGCGGCGGGCCTGACGCTGATCTTCGGCGTCACGCGCGTCGTCAACTTCGCGCACGGCTCGCTGTTCATGCTGGGCGCCTACCTCGCGTGGTCGTTCGGCGAGGCCTTCGGCGACGGCGTGGCCGCGCACTGGGCGAGCGTGCTCGCGGCCGCGGCCGTCGTCGCGCTGGTCGGCGTCGCGATCGAGGCGCTGCTGCTCAAGCGGCTGTACGCCGCGCCGGAGCTGCTGCAGCTCACCGCGACCTTCGGCGTCGTGCTGGTCGTGCGCGATGCCGCGCTCGCGCTCTGGGGCGCCGAGGACAAGCTCGGCCCGCGCGTGCCGCACCTCGACGGCACGGTGCAAATCGCGGGCCGCGCGATTCCCGAGTACGACCTGTTCCTGATCGTCGTGGGTCCGGTCGTGCTGGTGACGCTCACCTGGCTGGTGACGCGCACGCGCTTCGGGACGCTGATCCGCGCCGCCTCCGAGAACCGCGTGCTCGCCTCGGCGCTCGGCGTGCGGCAGGCGCTGCTGTTCTCGGCCGTGTTCGCGCTGGGCGCGGGTCTGGCCGGGCTGGCGGGCGCGCTCCAGCTGCCGCGCGAGCCTGCCAACCTCAACATGGACCTCGCCGTCGTCGCGGAGGCGTTCGTCGTCACGGTCGTCGGCGGCCTCGGATCGATCCCGGGCGCCTTTCTCGCCGCGCTGATCATCGGGCTCGTCAAGGCGCTGTGCATCGGCCTCGGCACGGTGGAGATCGGCGGCGTCGCCGTCGCCTTCCCGCGCCTGACGCTCGTGGCCGAGTTCGTCGTCATGGCCGTCGTGCTCGCCGTGAAGCCGCACGGGCTCCTGGGCGCGCCGCCGCCGGTGCTCGCCTCCACGCCGCTGCCCGAGCAGCGCACGCTGGTGCTCGTGCCCGGCCGCCGCGCGGCGGTCGCGGCGGCGGTCCTGTTCGGCGCGCTGGCGCTGCTGCCCGCGGTCGTCGACGACTACCTGCTCGTGCTGGCGACCGACGTGCTGGTCGCGACGCTGTTCGCGGCGAGCCTCCAGTTCATCATGGGGCCCGGCGGCATGACCAGCTTCGGCCACGCCGCCTACTTCGGCGTGGGCGCGTACGCGGCGGCGCTCGCGTTCCGCCACGGCTGGCCGATGCCGGCCGCGCTCGCGCTCGCGCCGGTGGCCGCGATGGCCGCGGCCGTCCTGCTCGGCGGCTTCGCGGTGCGGCTCGCCGGCGTCTACCTCGCGATGCTCACGCTCGCGTTCGCGCAGATCGTGTGGTCGATCGTCTACCAGTGGGACGCGGTGACCGGCGGCAGCAACGGGCTGGTGGGCATCTGGCCGCCGGCCCTCCTCGCGCACCGCGCGTCGTACTACCTCTTCACGCTGGCGATCGTCGGGTCCGCGCTGCTGCTGCTCGCCCGCATCGCGCACGCGCCGTTCGGCTTCGCGCTGCGCGCCGCGCGCGACTCGTCGCTGCGCGCCGCCGCGATCGGCGTCGACGTGCGCGCGACGCAGTGGCGGGCGTTCGCGCTGGCCGGCGCCTTCGCCGGCCTCGCCGGCGGGCTGTTCGCGTTCTCGAAGGGCAGCATCTCGCCGGAGACGCTCGCGATCCCGCGGTCGGTGGACGCGCTGGTGATGGTGCTGCTGGGCGGCCTCAACGCGCTCGCCGGCCCGCTGCTCGGCGCCGCGGCCTTCACCTGGATGCAGGACGAGCTGGCCCGCGCGACCGACTACTGGCGCGCCGCCACCGGGGTGGTGATCCTCGCGATCGTGCTGCTGTTCCCGCAGGGCATCGGTGGTGCGCTCGCGCGGCTCCGGCCGCGACGGCGTCCGCTCGCGACGTGAGCGCCGCACCGGTCCTCGCCGTCGAGCGGCTGTCGAAGTCCTTCGACGGGGTGCGCGCCGTGCGCGACGTCTCGTTTCGCGTCAGCGCCGGCGAACTCTGCGCGCTGATCGGCCCCAACGGCGCGGGAAAGACGACGTGCTTCAACTGCGTCAACGGCCAGCTCGTCCCGGACGAGGGCCGCGTCTGGCTCGCCGGCGTCAACGTGACCGGCCGCCCGCCGCGCGAGATGGCGCTGGCCGGCGTCGGCCGCACGTTCCAGGTCGCCGCGACCTTCGCGTCGATGACCGTGCGCGAGAACGTCGAAGTCGCGCTGCTCTCGCACGCGGGCCACGGCGAGGCGCTGCTCGCGCGGGCCTCGGGCGCGCGCCGCGCGCAGGCCGACGCGCTGCTCGAGCGCGCGGGCATCGCGGCACTCGCCGACCGCCACTGCGGCGCGCTGCCCTACGGCGACGCGAAACGCGTCGAGCTCGCGCTGGCCCTCGCGGGAAACCCCAAGCTGCTGCTGATGGACGAGCCGACGGCCGGCATGGCGCACGCCGACCGCGACGCGATCATGGCGACGGCCGCCGAACTCGCACGCCGCGACCGCGTCGCCGTGCTCTTCACCGAGCACGACATGGACGTCGTGTTCGGCTTCGCGGACCGCATCGTCGTGCTCGACCGGGGCCGCGTCATCGCCGACGCGCCGCCCGACGTCGTGCGCGCAGACGCGAACGTGCAGGCGGTCTATCTCGGAACCGCGTAGCCTAGCCCGGGACGACCCGGTCGACCCGCAGCCGGAACGCCTCCGGCACGTCGATGCCGAGCGCCCGGGCCGTCGCCACGTTCAGGATCAGCGCGTAGCGCGTCGGCCGGTGGATCGCCAGCGCCGCGGGCTTCGCGCCCCGGAGCACCTTGTCGACGTACCCGCCTGCGCGTCGGAAGTTCCCGTGGAATCGCGCGGCATCCGAGGCGGCGAAGCGCGCCTCGAGGACCAGCGTGCGACCTTCGACCTGCCCGGCTTCGCGCAATCCCGCCCGCAGGCTCTCGACGAACGGGCGGCCGCGCGCTTCCTCGCCCGGCAGCAGCACCGCCACCACCGGCACCTCGTGCCGCTGCGCCGCCACGGCGCCGCTCCCCGCAGAGCGTGGCGACGATGACGCGCAGTGCGGAGCGCCGGTCCATCGCCCTCCCCGTGGCCGTTCGTGCGCATGAGCGTGCGCCGGCCTCCCGCGGCTGGCAAGCGCCCTGCAACGCACTCAGCCCGTGATCCGCTCGACGAAGCGGTGCACCGCCGGGCGCACCACCAGCAGGACGGGGAACGCGATCAGCCACGTCGTCAGCCACGCGCCCAGCCAGCGCCCCACGAAGTCGGGCGGCACGCCGACGTTGAGCAGCGTGACCACCCCGCTGACGACCAGGGTCATGACGCCCGCGAGGAGCAGCGCGAAGACGTACGGGGCGAAGCGCCGGGGGATCCGCCGGGGAATCATCGCGCGGCGGCGTTCAGGCGCGCGAACCCGGCCTCGAGATCGGCGACGAGATCGTCCGGATCCTCGAGCCCGATGTGCAGCCGCAGGCACGGCCCGCCGGGCTCCCACCGCGTCGCGGTGCGCACGCGCTCGGCCCACGTCGGGATGACGAGGCTCTCGAAGCCGCCCCAGCTCCATCCCATGCCGAACAGCTCCAGGCCGTCGAGCATCGCGCCCACGGCGTCGTGCGGGACCGGGTGCAGCACGACGCCGAACAGTCCGGACGCGGCGGCGAAGTCGCGCTTCCACAGCGCGTGTCCCCGGCTGCCCGGCAGCGCCGGATAGAGGACCTCGCGCACCTCGGGGCGCCCGCGCAGCCACGACGCGACCGCCAGGGCGCTCGCCTGGTGCCGCGCGAGCCGCGTCGGCAGCGTACGCAGGCCGCGCAACGCCAGGAAGCAGTCGTCGCTCGACGGCGTGACGCCGGTGTCGGTCCACAGCCGCCTGAGCGGCGAGTACGCCTCCTCGCCGGCGACGATGACGCCGAGCAGCACGTCCGAGTGGCCGCCGATGTACTTCGTCGCCGCGTGCACGGACACGTCGACGCCGTGGTCGAACGCGCGGAAGCCGAACGGCGTGGCCCACGTGTTGTCGAGGACGACCAGCGCCCCGCGGGCGTGGGCGACGTCGGCGATCGCGCGGATGTCCTGCACCTCGAAGGTGAGCGAGCCGGGCGATTCGGTGAAGACCACGCGCGTGGTGGGCCGGAACCAGCGCGCGACGTCGGCCGCGGCGAGCGGGTCGTAGTAGTCGACCGCCACGCCGAGGCGGCGCAGGTGCGTGTCGCAGAAGCGGCGCGTCGGGAAGTAGACGCTGTCCGTCACCAGCACGTGGTCGCCGGGGCCGAGCAGCGCGAGCAGCGGCAGCGTCGTCGCGGCCAGCCCCGACGGCACGGCCAGCGCCGCGTGGCCGCCCTCGAGCCCGGCGACGGCATCCTGCAGGTCGGCGACGGTCGGCAGGCCGTGCAGCCCGTAGCCGATCGCGTCGTATTCGCCGCGGGCGGACGCCTCCAGGTCCGCCATCGTCGGAAACAGGATCGTGGACGCACGGTAGACCGGCGTGTTGACCGCGCCGAGGTGGCGCCGCGGATGCCGGCCGAGGTGGCCCGCGAGCGTGGCCGGCGCGCGGGGACGCCCGCCCTTCACGCCGCGCGCTCGAGGCGCAGTGCCGCGAGCACCTCGCGGACCTGCTCGTCGACGGGAAGCGCGACGTCCACGACGATCGCGTCTGCCGGCGGCTCCAGCGTCGCGTACTGGCTGTCGAGCAGCGTCGCGGGCATGTAGCGGTGCCTCCGCGTCGCCAGCCGCCCGGCGATGATCGCGCGGTCGCCGGCGAGGTGGACGAAGCGCACGTCGCCCGCCTGCGCGAGCCGGTCGCGGTACGCCTGGCGCAGTGCCGAGCAGCCGAGGATGGCGTGTCCGTCGCGCGCCACCGCGCCGCGCAGCTCCGCGACCAGCCGGTCGAGCCACGGCCAGCGGTCCTCGTCGGTCAGCGGCGTGCCGGCGCGCATCTTCTCGACGTTCGCCGGCGGGTGGAAGTCGTCGCCGTCGAGGAACGGCCAGCCGAGTGCACGGCCGAGCGCCTGCCCGACCTCCGTCTTGCCGCAGCCCGACACGCCCATCACCACCAGGATCACCGCACCCTCCGCACCCTCCGCGTTCGCCAGGGTGCCATGCTAGCAAAATGCGTCCCGCTCACGCCGCGCGGCGCGTGGCCACCAGCGCCGCCGCGACGATGAGCGCGCCGCCCGCCAGCGTGCGCGCCGTCGGGATCTCGTGCAGCAGCAGCACGGCCAGCGCGATGCCGTAGACCGGTTCCAGTGCGGCGATGACGCTGGCGCTGTGCGCGGACAGCCGTCGCAGGCTGGCGATGAACATCGTGTGCGCGAGCGCCGTGCACGCGAGGCCGAGCACGACGATCAGCGCCAGGTCGCGCCACGTCGGGTCCGGCAGGACGTCGCGGCCGATCCACGCGACCGGCGCCAGCACCAGCGCCGCGAAGGCGTTCTGCCACAGCGCCACGTCCAGCGGTGCGTGGGTCTGCGCCAGCGCCCGGCTGCGCACGGCGAGCAGCGCGAACGTGAAGCCCGACAGCACGCCCCAGGCGAGGCCCCGCACCGTCGCATCGTCGGGATCGAACGACGGCACCAGGACGAGCAGCCCGGCCGCGACCAGCCCGGCAGTGCCGGCCTCGACGGCGGTCCAACGCCGGCCGAGGAGCCAGCGCTCGAGCAGCAGCACGAACAGCGGGAACGTCGCGTAGCCGAGGAGGCCGACCGCCACGCTGGACACGGCGATCGCCTCGAAGAACGCGATCCAGTGGATCGCGAGCACCGCGCCGTTGGCCGCGAGCCGCCGCGAGGGTCCGAGGATGCGCCCGCGGAGCAGCGCGAAGGCCGCCAGCGCCGCCGCCGCGACGATCGTGCGCCCCAGCACGATCACGGCGGCCGGCAGCGCGAGCCACTTCCCGAACAGGCCGGCGACGCCGAACAGCAGCACGGCCGCGTGGACGAGGACGAGGGCGGACGCGCGCGGAACGGGCATGACGGGGCGCCGCGTGGCGCCGGTCCGCCGCGGCGGCCCATTCTGCCATCGCTGCGGATAGAATCGCCCGTTCCGGCGGTACGACCGGCGACGAGAACCGGGGAGGTGGGTCGATGCCCGCATCGCGCAGCACGAAGGACGTCCTCGAGGCGGTGCGCGCCTCGCCCGGCCAGCGCGTGAAGCTGGCCGTCGTCGACATCGACGGCATCCTGCGCGGCAAGTACGTGCACAAGGACAAGTTCTTCTCGGCGGCCGACGGCGGCTTCGGCTTCTGCGACGTGGTCTACGGCTGGGACTGCCACGACCAGTGCTACGACAACACGACGAGCACCGGCTGGCACAAGGGCTACCCCGACGCGCTCGCGCGCATCGATCTCGCCACGCACCGCAACGTCCCGTGGGACGACGGCGTCGACTTCTTCCTCGCGAGCTTCGTGCGCGAGGAGAATGGCCGCGAGGTCCCCCACCCGCTCGACCCGCGGCAGGTGCTCGCGCGCGTGCTGAAGCGCGCGGAGAAGCTCGGCGTGCAGCCGATGTGCTCGCTGGAGTTCGAGTTCTTCAACTTCGCCGAGACGCCGGCGAGCTGGGCCGAGAAGAAGGGCGTGGGCCCGGAGCCGCTGACGCCCGGCATGTTCGGGTATTCGCTGCTGCGCGCGAACCACGCGCGCGACTACATGAAGGCGCTGTTCGCCGAGCTGGGCGCGTTCGGCGTGCCGCTCGAGGGCCTGCACACGGAGACCGGCCCGGGCGTCTACGAGGCGGCGATCGTCTACAGCGGCGCGATGGAGGCCGGCGACCGCGCGGCGCTGTTCAAGACGGGCGCCAAGGAGATCGGCGCGCGCTTCGGCGTCATGCCGAGCTTCATGGCGAAGTGGAGCCAGCAGTATCCCGGCTGCTCGGGCCACGTCCACCAGAGCCTCTCCGACGGGAAGAGGAACGTGTTCTTCGATCCGAAGGGCCGCTTCGCGATGAGCAAGGCGTTCGAGCGCTACCTCGCCGGCCAGCTCGCGACGCTGCTCGAGTTCGCGCCGATGTTCTGGCCGACGATCAACAGCTACAAGCGGCTCGTCGACGGCTTCTGGGCGCCGGTCAAGCCCACGTGGGGCGTCGACAACCGCACCGCGAGCTTCCGCGTGATCCCCGGGTCGGCGAAGTCGCACCGGCTGGAGACGCGCTGCCCGGGCGCCGACTGCAATCCCTACCTCGCGCTCGCGGCGTGCATCGCGGCCGGCCTGCACGGCATCGAGAAGAACCTGAAGCTCGCGGCCGCGCCCATCCAGGGCACGAACGTCGGCGGCGAGGCCGTCCCGCGCGCGCCGCGCACGCTGATCGAGACGTCGCGCGCGTTCCGGGCCTCCGAGCGTGCCCGCGACTGGTTCGGCGACGAGTTCGTCGACCACTTCGCCGCCACGCGCGAGTGGGAGTGGCGGCAGTGGCAGGACGCCGTCACCGACTGGGAGCTCAAGCGCTACTTCGAGATCATCTGATGGTCGTCGCGCGGGCCGCGCTGGCCGCGGCCGCCGTCCTGCTGCTGCTCGCCGCCGGGCCCGTGCCCGCCGCGACGCTGCGCATCGCCAGCGGCTTCGATCCGCAGACGATGGACCCGCACGCGCTCGCCCTGCTCTACCACTCGCGGATCAGCACGCAGATCTACGAAGGGCTGGTGAACCGCGGGCGCGACTTCGCCCTGGAGCCGTCGCTGGCGCTGTCGTGGAAGCCCGTCGATGCGACGACCTGGCGCTTCGCGCTGCGGCCGGGCGTGCGCTTCCACGACGGCTCGCCGTTCACCGCCGACGACGTCGCGTTCTCGATCGAGCGTGCGCTCTCGAAGACGTCGCAGCGCGCCTTCCAGCTGCGCGGCGTGACGGGCGCGCGCAAGGTGGACGACCTCACCGTCGACGTCCTGCTGGCGGCGCCGGACGCCGTGCTGCCCGAGAAGCTGCTGTTCGTCGGCATGATGAGCCGGGCGTGGGCGACCAAGCACGGGGTGACCGTTCCGCAGGACTTCAACGCGAAGCAGGAGACCTTCGCCGTGCGCAACGCCAACGGCACCGGGCCGTTCGCGCTGAAGGCCTACGAGCCGGACGGCCGGACGACGCTGGTGGCGCACCCGGGGTGGTGGGGCCGCCGCGGCAACGTGGCCGAAGCGGTCTACACGGTGATCCAGTCGGACGCCACGCGGCTCGCCGCGCTCGCCTCCGGCCAGGTCGACCTCGTGCTGGACCCGCCGTTCCAGGACGTCGCCCGCCTGCGCCGCGACGCGCGCCTTGCGATCGTCGAGACGCCGGACATCGGGACGCAGTACCTCGGCTTCGACCAGCGGCGCGACGAGCTCGAGTTCTCCGACGTGAAGGGCCGCAACCCCTTCCGCGACGTGCGCGTGCGGCGCGCGATCGCGCACGCGATCGACGTCGACCTCATCGTCGCGAAGGTGCTGCGCGGACAGGCGACGCCGACGGGCTCGCCGGTGAGCCGCCTGGTCGACGGCTACCGCGCCGATCTCGACCGGCGCCTGCCCTACCACCCCAAGGCGGCGCGGGCGCTGCTTGCCGAGGCCGGCTATCCGCAGGGCTTCGGCGTCACGCTCGACTGCGTGAACGCGGCCTACCGCGCCGCCGTGTGCCAGGCGATCGCCGGCATGCTCGCGCAGGTCGGCATCCGCGTCGCCTTCCAGCCCTGGCCGAGCCCGCAGTTCTTCCCCAAGCTCACGCAGGCGCAGACCAGCTTCTTCGAGTTCGGCTGGTCGCCCGGCACCGACGCCTGGCCGTTGCTCAACGCCATCGTGCGCACCCACGGCGAGGGCGGGCTCGGCGCCTTCAACGGCGGCCGCTACTCGAACGCGAGGCTCGACGCGCTGATCGACGCCGTGCGCGTCGAGCCGGACCTCGCGGAGCGGCGGCGCATGGTCGGCGAGGCGCTGGCGCTGATGACCGACGACCTCGCGCTGCTGCCGCTGTACCGCCGCACGCTCGCCTGGGCGATGCGCAAGGGCATCGGCGTGCCGATCTGGCCCAACGACATTCTCGAACTCCGCTTCGTCGACGTCACCCGATGACCACCCTCGCCCGCTTCGCCTTTCCCACGACGATCCACTTCGGCGCCGGCGCCTCCGGGCAGGTCGGCGCGCACCTCGCGGCGCTGGGCAAGCGCCGCCCGCTGGTCGTCACCGACCGCGTGCTCGCGCAGCTCCCCGTGGCGAAGGCGTTCGTCGCCGCGCTGCGCGACGCCGGGCTCGAGCCGGCCGTGTTCGACGGCGTCTTCGGCAATCCGACGGTCAACCAGGCGAACGCCGGCGGCGCGGCCTTCGCCGCGCACCGCGCCGACTGCGTCGTCGGCTTCGGCGGGGGCGCGGCGCTCGACGTCGCCAAGATCGTCGGCGTCGCGGGCACGCAGGGCCACGATATGCTGGAGTACGTCTGGGATCACCCGCAGGTGCGGCCGATGCCCGACGACCTGCCGTACTTCGTCGCGCTGCCGACCACGGCGGGCACCGGCTCGGAGGTCGGCCGCTCGAGCGTGATCTCCGAGGACGACACGCACGTCAAGCGCATCGTGTTCTCGCCGAAGATCCTCGCGAAGGCGGTGTTCGCCGACCCGCTGCTCACGAAGGACCTGCCGGCGCCGGTCACCGCGGCGACCGGCATGGACGCGCTGACGCACAACGTCGAGAGCTACCTGTCGCCCGCCTACCACCCGCTGTGCGACGGCATCGCGGTCGAGGGCGTGCGCATCGCCGCCCGCGCGCTGCCGCGCGCCGTGCGCGACGGCGCCGACCTCGAGGCGCGCAGCGACATGCTGATGGCCTCGATGATGGGCGCGATCGCGTTCCAGAAGGACCTGGGCGCCGTGCACGCCTGCGCGCACGCGCTGTCCACGGTGGCAGACCTGCACCACGGGCTCGCCAACGGCATTATGATCGACCACGTGATGCGCTTCAACCTGGCGGCGGCGGCCGGCAAGCTCGCGGAGCTCGCGCACGTGGCGCGCGTCCCCGGTGCCGACGCCGGCTCGGAGGAGGCCCGCGCCGGCGCCTTCGTGGACTGGCTGGGCGCGCTCAAGATGCAGGTCGGCATTCCCGCGACGCTCGCCGGCTACCGCGGCGCGCGCCCCGTCACGCGCGCCGACGTCCCGCGGCTGGTCGAGGTCGCCTCGCGCGACCTGTGCCACCAGACCAATCCGCGGCCGTGCACGCCCGCCGACTTCGAGGCGCTGTTCGCGGCGGCGCTGCAGCCATGATCCGCATCGGCATCTCCGCGTCGTTCTTCCACGCCGACGACACGCGGCCCATCTTCAAGGGCATGACGCTCCAGTACATCGAGCAGAACCTCGCGCACTGGCTGATGCAGCGCGACGTGCTGACGTTCATGATCCCGTCGCCGGACGGCGGCACCCGGCGCGCGGCCAGCCGCGTCACGCTGGATGCCTACGCGAGCGCGCTCGACGGCCTCGTGCTGATGGGCGGCTCGGACGTCTGCCCGGAGAGCTACGGCGAGCGTGCGCTGCGGCCCGAGTGGAACGGCGACCGCGTGCGCGACGACTACGAGATCGGGCTCCACCGCGCGTTCGTCGCGCAGGGCAAGCCGGTGCTGGGCGTGTGCCGCGGCGCGCAGGTCGTCAACGTCGCGCACGGCGGGACGCTCTGGCAGGACATCGGCTCGCAGCTCCCGCACGCGCTCAATCACCGCGACTGGGCCATCTACGCGCAGAACTGCCACGCGACCTCGATCGTGCCCGGCTCCGGGCTCGCGCGCCTGTACCCGGGCACGACGCTGGTGAAGACGAACTCGGTGCACCACCAGGCGGTCAGGGACCTGGGGCGCGACCTGGTCGTCGAAGCCTGGTCGGAACCCGACCGGCTGGTCGAGGCGATCCGCTGGACCGGGCCGTCCTACGTGTTCGCCGTGCAGTGGCACCCCGAGTTCCATCCGCCCGGCGACGACTCGTTCATCGACGACACGCCGATCCTCGACGACTTCCTGGCCGCGGCCTCCGTCCACAAGGACGCCGAGTACGCGCTCTGACCGTGCCCCCCACCACGATGAAGATCCACAACCCCGCGACCGGCGCCGTGATCGCCGACGTCGAGATCGACTCCAGCGCGGCCGTCCGCCGCAAGGCGCAGCAGGCCCGCGCCGCGCAGGCGGGGTGGGCGGCAACGCCCCTCAAGCGGCGGCTGGCGGCCATCGCCGCGTTCCGCGAGCGCGTGGTCGCGCTGCGCGAGACGCTCGCCCGCACGCTGACCGAGGAGGTCGGCAAGCCCATCCGCCAGTCGCGCAACGAGCTCGACGGGCTGCTCGCGCGCATCGACTTCTTCCTCAAGGAATCGCCGCGCACGCTGCGCCAGGAGACCGTGCTCGCCGACGTCGACAACAACATGGAGGAGCGCATCTCGCACGAGCCGCTCGGCGTGATCGCCAACATCTCGGCGTGGAACTACCCGTACTTCGTGGGCAGCAACGTCTTCGTGCCGGCGCTGATCGCCGGCAATGCCGTGCTCTACAAGCCCTCCGAGTACGCGACGCTGACCGGCCTCCACATCGCGCAGATGATGCGCGAGGCCGGCGTTCCGGAGGACGTCTTCGTGCCGGTGGTCGGCGACGGCCTCACCGGCGCGGCGCTGCTGCGCCAGCACGTCGACGGCGTGTTCTTCACCGGCTCCTACGCCACCGGGCAGCGCATCGCCGCGAGCGCCGGCCGCCGGATGATCCGGATGCAGCTCGAGCTGGGCGGCAAGGATCCCGTCTACGTCTGCGAGGACGTCGACGTCGACGCCGCGGCGGCCGGGCTCGCCGACGGCGCGTTCTACAACAACGGCCAGTCGTGCTGCGCGGTCGAGCGGATCTACGTGGCCGACGCGATCTACGGGCGCTTCGTCGACGCGTTCGTGCGCGAGGTGCAGCGCTTCCGCCTCGGCGACCCGATGGACGAGTCCACGTATCTCGGCCCGCTGACGCGCAAGGCGCAGCTGGCCGTGCTCCGGCGCCAGGTCGCGCAGGCGCGCAAGCTGGGCGGCCGCGTGCTGACCGGCGGCAAGGCGATCGACGGCCGCGGCCACTGGTTCGAGCCCACCGTCGTCGCCGACGCCCACCACGGCATGGACCTGATGCGCGAAGAGAGCTTCGGGCCGGTGATCGGACTGCAGCGCGCCTCCTCGGACGACGAGGCCGTCGCGCTGATGAACGACTCCGCGTACGGGCTGACGGCCGGCGTCTACACGAAAGCCGAGAAGCGCGCCAAGCGCATCCTCGAGCGCGTGGAGGCCGGCAGCGTCTACTGGAACTGCTGCGACCGCGTCAGCCCGCGGCTCCCCTGGTCGGGCGTCAAGCACTCCGGCATCGGGCTCACGCTGTCGACCTACGGCATCCGCACGTTCACGCGCACGAAGGCCTGGCACCTGCGCGGCGCGTGATGCGCGGCCCTCAGCCGTCGCGCAGCTCCGCGGCGCGCAAGGTGTTGGCCAGCAGCATCGCGATGGTCATCGGACCGACACCGCCCGGCACCGGCGTGATCCACGACGCGCGCGCCTTCGCCGCCTCGAAGTCGACGTCGCCCACCAGCTTGCCGTCCTCGCCCCGGTTGATGCCGACGTCGACGACGATCGCGCCGTCGCGGATCCAGTCGCCCTGCACGAAGCGCGGCCTGCCGACGCCGGCCACGACGACGTCGCCCTGCCGCACGATGCCCGGCAGGTCGCGCGTCGCCGAGTGGCAGATCGTCACCGTGCAGCGCGCCATCAGCAGCTCGAGCGCCATCGGCCGGCCGACGATGTTCGACTGCCCGATGACCACCGCGTGCTTGCCCACGAGCGACTCGCCCGTCTCCTGCAGCAGGCGCATGCACCCGAACGGGGTGCACGGCCGCAGCGTCGGCGACTTCAGCACCAGCCGCCCGACGTTGTAGGGATGGAAGCCGTCGACGTCCTTGCCCGGGTCGATGCGCTCGACGACCTTCTCGGGATCGATGTGCTTCGGCAACGGCAGCTGGACCAGGATCCCGTGCACGTCCGGATTGGCGTTCAGCCGGTCGATCGCCGCGAGCAGCGCGTCCTCGGAGAGCGTCGCCTGGTAGTCGTAGGCGAACGAGCGCATGCCGACGTGCTCGGTCGTGCGCCGCTTGTTGCGCACGTACACCTGCGAGGCGGCGTTCTCCCCGACGAGGACGACCGCGAGCCCCGGCGGCGCGTGGCCTTCCGCCACGCGCGCGGCCACGCGCGCGGCGACCTCCTGCGTCACGGTCTGGGCGACGGCCTTGCCGTCGAGGATGCGCGCGGTCATCGGGGAGCCTGCGGCGGAGCGCGGCGCGCATCCCGGGCCGGTCCGGCCAGGCCGCGTGCAGTCGCTGGAGTGGAGACGTGATCGACGCCGCCATTCTAAACCGCCTCGCCGCGCGGCTGGCGGCGGCGCTCGCCACGCCGTCGGTGACGCTGCACCGCTTCGTCGTCGACGGTGCGGCCGTGGGCGAGATCGCCGCGGAGCGCGCGGAGAGGCTGCGCGAGTTCGGCGACGTGTTCGTCGTGGACGGGCGGGAGGTGCGGCTGGCGCCGACGCTCGTCGGTCCCGAGGCGCGGACGGCTGCGATCCTGGAGGTCACGCGCGCGCTCGCGCAGGAGGGCGCGCTGACCGCCTGGCGCGACGAGCGCTACGCGGTGGCGGCGTCGTTGGACGCGCCGCCGCTGTTCCACCTCGAGCGCGCCGCGGCCCGCTATTTCGGCGTCGCGACGTACGCGGTGCACGTCAACGGCCTGACGACGCTGCCCGACGGCCGCGAGGCGATGTGGATCGCCCGCCGGAGTCCGCGCAAGTCCATCGATCCGGGACTGCTCGACAACATGGTCGGCGGCGGCATCGCCGCGGGGTCGTCGGTGCGCGGGACGCTGGTCAAGGAAGCGCGGGAGGAGGCCGGGCTCGACGAGGCCACCGTATCGCGGGCGCGGCCGACGGGGACGGTGCACATCCATCGCCTGCAGGCGGACGGCGTGCAGCGCGAGACGCTCTTCGTCCACGACCTGTCCCTGCCGCCGCAGGTCGTGCCGCGCAACGAGGACGGCGAGGTCGTGGCGTTCCGCCTCGCGTCGCTCGAGGAAGTGGCATGGATCGCGGGGACGACGGAAGGTCCGGAGGTGGCGACGGCGGATGCCGCGGCGGTCATGGCGGACTGGCTCGTGCGGCGTGGCGTGACGCCGCGGGACTGGAACGACTCGGTTGCCGCGACGCTGCGGCCCCGGGAATGATCGCGCGACGGGTCCCGAAGGCGCCGCGCCGCTGGCGGCAGGCGGTGGGCGAATCGTCGCGTGGCGTCTCAGGCACGGCCCCCGTCGACTCCGCCACCGGAGCGATCAGCGGAACGACGATCCAAGAGCAGACTCGCCGGTGTCTGGTGAACATACGGGCAATCCTCGAGGAGGCGGGGAGTTCCTCGGACAAGGTCGTCAGGGCGACCGTTGTCTTGGCCGAGGAAGAGGACTTCTCTGGCATGAACGAAGAGTGGCTGAAGTGGTTCCCGGATGACCCGCCCGCACGCCTATGAGCCAAGCTTCCCGTGCGTATCCCGCGTCTCAAGGTGTCCATTGCGGCCATCGCTGAGGACTGACCCTTCGGTCGAGGCGAGGCCCAACGCCAAGCCAGCCCCCCGCCTCCGGGTTGTGCGTATCATCCGTTCGGCGGGCGGGTTGTCTCCGCCGGCGTTCCCGCCCCACCTCGAGCGTTGGACCGCACACGCAGCCGATCGCACCGCGTCGAGCCTCTTGATCGTCCCTACGGAAACTCGATGGACTTCGTTCACGCGGTCGCAATGCTCGCCGTGATTCAGTACCTCGTCTTCGCGGGCATGGTCGGCAAGGCCAGAGGACGGTATGGCGTCAAGGCCCCGGCGGTCACGGGAGACGAACGGTTCGAGCGGATCTACAGGGTTCAGATGAACACCCTCGAGCTGCTGGTCGCCCTGCTCCCAGCGCTCTACGCTGCCGCGTACTACTGGCCGGCGACAGTGGTATCGGGTGCCGGCGCCGTCTACCTGGTGGGCCGGCTCGTGTACTGGAGGGCCTACGTCGTGGAACCAGGAGGCAGAGGTCTGGGGTTCATGCTCAGCGTCCTGCCCACCTTCGGGCTTGCTCTGGCAGCGCTGGTCGCCGCGGTGCTTGGGAAAAGTGCCGTCTGACCCCCCGCTCGAGCCGGCGCGCTGCGGCAGCCACCGCCTGGCCGGGCCGGGCCACGGTGGTCGTCGTTCCTCCGCGGCCAGTCGGCGTCCCGCAGCCCGCGGCTCAGCCGAGCGTCAGGCCGCCGATGAATCGCGACATCGTGAACCTCGACGTCTCTGGCAAGCGTTTCGTCGTCGAGCGTGTCGGCGAGCGATGGCGTGCTTGCGAGGTTCGATCGGATGGGAAGCGGTCGCTCATCGGCATCGCCATTCCGGACTCGCTGGACGAGAGCGCGATCGCGCAGCACTTCGACGACGTGTATCACGAGGCCCCCACGCTGCAACGGCCGAATGTCGTGCGCCTGGATTGAACGACGCACGACGACTCGTGCCGAGACGCACGCGCGGCGGCCCGACATTGCGTTCCGCGCCAGCGGGTGTGTCCAGCGCCTTCTTCGGCGCGCTGGGCGCACGCCGGTGAGCTCAAGCGCCTCAGGCCTCACGCCAGGCAGTACGTACCCCGGACACCGGACGACACGGAGCCGCTCGATGCAATGGCCAACGATGGACGAGATCTCGGCGATGACCCCGCTGCCCGAAGGCTATCGCTTCGAGCGGTTGAGGCGAGCCGACATTGGTCCGCTCATCGAAGCCATTCGCGAGTGGTTCCCCAGCGTCTCGGTGGGTGCCGCGAGCTGCTATCTCACCGAACAGTTCTATCTCGACAAGGTGGTGATGGACGCGGAGACCGACAAGGACGTGATCGCCTTGCTGATCAAGAAGGGAGACGAGCTCGTCGGCATGGGATCGTGGGAACGGGAGAGCGCCGCGATGACGCTCTATGCTCGTCTGGGTGTGATCGCGCCTGCGCATCGCGGAGCCAGGATGGCGGTCCTGGCGATGGAACTCGGCGAGAAGATGGGCCGCGCCATGGGCGCAGGGTTCATCTACACGCTGGCCACGATGAAGATGCCGCAAATGCAGCTTGCTCTGGAACGTGCAGGCTATCAGTTGATCGGGTTCATGCCGGGCTACGACCGGGAAGAGGTGTCACCGGGAGTCGTCAAGCGCGTCTTTGAGGCGGGCTATGCGAAACGGCTGGCACCTGCGGAAGAGTTCCTGCGGCCGGAAGACAAGAACATGACGCCGAACGCCAAGCGCCTCTTCGACATCATGTTTCCTCCGGAGTGATCGTTGCATGTCCCGCGCCATTGCGGGAGCGCGTTGCAACTGCGGCCTACCCGCGCCCGCGACGGATGTGTCGCCAGCGGCGGCGCAGCCCGCCTCAGGCGACGCGCGCCACCGGCGCCCGCGGCGCGATCTCGGCGATGCCCAGGTCCGCCAGCGCATCGGCGATGGCATGCACGGCCTGCTGCATCTCCTCCGGCCCGATCGCACCGATGCAACCGACGCGGAACGTCTCGACCTGCGTGAGCTTGCCCGGATACAGGATGAACCCGCGCTCGCGCACGGCGGCGTAGAACGCCTTGAACTCGTACTTCGGGTCGGCCGGCGCGTGGAACGTGACGATGATCGGCGCCTGGATGGCCGGATCCAGGAACGGACGGAAGCCGAGCGCCGCCATGCCGTCGATCAACGCCCTGCAGTTGCGCGCGTAGCGCGCGTGGCGCGCCGGCTGGCCGCCCTCGTCGAGGAACTGGTCCAACGCGGCGTCGAAGGCGACGACGACGTGCGTGGGCGGGGTGTAGCGCCACTGCGTCGTCTTCTCCATGTAGACCCACTGGTCGTGCAGGTCGAGGGCGAGCGACGAGCAGTTGCCGGCGGATGCCTCCAGCGCGCTCCTGCGCGCGATCACGAAACCCATGCCGGGCGGACCCTCGATGCACTTGCCCGACGCGGCGATCACGGCGTCGAACGCGACCTCGCGCGCGTCGATCGGCAGCGCCCCGTACGAACTCATGGCGTCCACGATCAGCCGCCGCCCGTGGCGCGCGACGACGTCGGCGATCCCCTTCAGCGGGTTGAGGATGCCGGTCGACGTCTCGCAGTGGATGAGGCCGACGTGCGTGATCGACGCGTCGCCGGCCAGCAGCCGGTCGACGTCGGCGGGTGTGGTCGGCGCGTCCTCCGCGGTGACGAACGTCGTGGCCTTGCGGCCCATCATCTGCGCGAGCTTCGCCATCCGCAGTCCGTAGGCGCCATTGACCAGCACCAGCACGTGGCCGTCGCGGGGGACGAGCGTGTTCACCGCCGCCTCCACCGAGAACGTGCCGCTGCCCTGCATCGGCACGACCACGTGCGTCCCCTCGCCGTGCACGACGTCGAGCGCCTTGCGCCGCACGCCCGCGGTCACGGCGTTGAACGCGGCGTCCCACGAGCCCCAGTCGCGCAGCATCGCGGTCTTCGTGGCCAGCGACGTGGTCAGCGGGCCGGGGGTGAGCAGGATCGGGTCGCGGGAGACGAGGGTCATGGCCACTCCTGTAGGGCAATCACGCCGGCGCCGCCGCCCGGCGCCACGCCTGCGTGCGCCTGAGGATGAAGTGCTCGGCGGCGAGCGAGAGCACGGTGACGAGCGCGGACGTCGCGACGATCAGCGTCGCCATCGCCGCGGCAGGCCCGATCGCCCCGGCCTCGTCCATGTGCAGGATCGAGATCGAGGCGAGGGTCGTCTTCGGCGAGTAGAGGAACACGACGGCGGAGATCGTCGTCATCGCGTTGACGAAGTAGTAGCGCGCGATGTCGATCACGGTCGGCAGGCACACCGGGAGCGTGACGCGCCCGAACGTCCGGTAGAACGGCACCTTGAGCGACGCGGACACGGACTCGAACTCGCCGTCGAGCTGCTTCAGCGCCGTCACCGCCGCGAGGTGCGACGACGAGTAGAAGTGGACGATCGTCGACGCGACCAGGATCGCCATCGTGCCGTAGAGGACGTTGAGGGGGTTCGCCGGGCTGTTGAAGAACAGGATGTAGCCGATGCCGAGGACCATGCCCGGCACGGCCATCGGCAGCATCGCCTGCAGCCGGACCACGGGCCGCAGCGCATCGGCGCCCCGCGTCTTCTCGACCCAGTAGGCGCCGGCGAACGTGATCGCCGCGCCGAGCACCGCGCACAGGGCGGCCATGACCAGGCTGTTGCCGTAGGCGTGCTCGACCCCCGCTTCCTCGAAGCCGTAGCGGTAGTGGTCGAACGTGAACGAGAGGTTGTACGGCCAGAACTTGACGACCGACCCGTAGGCGGCCATCAGGATCACGACGAGCATGTAGGCCGAGATCAGCACCACGTACACCAGCATCAGGCCATCGCGCAGGCGTGCGGGCCGCGGCGCGTACGGCACGCTGCGCGCGCTCATCAGCGCCTTCTGCCGGCGCTGCACGACGGCGTCGACGACGAACGCCACCACGGCGGGAACCAGCAGCACCAGGCCGACGACCGCCCCCATCTGGAAGTTCTGCTGCCCGATGACCTGCTTGTAGATGTCGATCGCCAGCACCGGGTAGTTGCCGCCGATCACCTTGGGCACGCCGAACTCCGACACGGCCATCGTGAACGTGACCATCGCCGCCGACACGAGTCCGTACTTGGCCGAGGGCAGCGTGACGGTCACGAATCGCCGCAGGGCGGACGTGCCCATCGCGTCGGCGGCTTCGTAGAGGCGCGCGTCGGCGAGCGACAGCGACGCGAGCAATATCATCACGGCGTGGGGGAACGACGCGAACGCCATGGCCAGCACCATGCCCGGCAGCCCGTAGATCGACGAGAGGCCCGCGAGCGGAAGCAAGCCCCTGAGCAGCCCCTGGTTGCCGAACAGGTAGATGAACGAGATCGCCGCGAGCAGCGACGGCGCGAGGATCGGCAGCAGCGCGATCGAGCGCCACAGGCCCTTCGCGGGGATGCAGGTTCGCTGGATCGCGTAGGCGAACAGGAACGCCATCGGGACGACGACCACGGTCGCGATCGCCGCGAACGTCAGCGTGTTCCACGTCGACTGGGCGAGCGCCGGCGTCTGCACGTAGCGGACGAAGTTCGCGAGCCCCACGAACGCGCCGGCGCGATCCTCGAAGCTGCGCATCAGGATCATCGCCAGCGGCAACGTCAGGAACACCAGCAGGCCGCTCGCGAGCAGCACCAGGCCGCCGCGCGCGGCGATCCACTCGCCGAGGATGACGCCACGCGCCTCGGGCGCGGCGGCCGGCCGGGAGGCGGCTTCTGCCGTCATCGCGGGTGCCGCATCACCCCGTGGCGAAGACGCGCACGCGGTCCGGCCGCAGCGCGAAGTCGACGCGGCCGCCCTCGCGCACGCCGAGGTCGTGCAGCTGGTTGAGGGAGTAGGCGACCGTCAGCGGCTGATGCAGCGCGTCGCAGCCCACCTCGGCGAGGCAGACCGTTCCCAGATAGTCGATGCGCGCCACGCGGCCGCTCAGGCGGTTGGGCATCGCCGCGAGGTCGCCTTCGACGTGCCGATCCTCGGGCCGCACGAAGATGCGCACGTCGGTTCCGGGCGCGAAGCCGTCGACCGGAAGCTCGAGGTCGACGTCGCCGACGCGATAGCGGCCCGCGCCGAGGCTTCGTCCCGGCAGGATGTTCACGCGGCCGAGGAACGTCGCGACGAACGGCGTCGCCGGCTGCTCGTAGACCTCGGCCGGCGTTCCGCACTGCTCGATCAGGCCGTGGTTCATCACCACGACGCGGTCGGCCATCGACAGCGCCTCCTCCTGGTCGTGCGTGACCATGATGGTCGTCACGCCCACGCGCCGCTGCAGCGACCGGATCTCGCCGCGCAGGCGTTCGCGCACCTTGGCGTCGAGCGCCGACAGCGGCTCGTCGAGCAACAGCAGCGACGGCGAGGTCGCCAGGGCACGGGCGAGCGCGATGCGCTGCTGCTGGCCGCCCGAGCACTGCGCGGGGTACTTGCGACCCGCGTCCGGCAGGCCGACCAGCTCGAGGAGCTCCCCGACGCGCGCGTCGATCTCGGCGCGGCGCCTGCGACGGTTCACCAGGCCGTACGCGACGTTCTGCGCGACGGTCAGGTTCGGGAACAGCGCATAGGACTGGAACACGATGCCGTAGTCGCGCGCCGCCGGCGGGAGGTGCGACACGTCCCGCCCGTGCTGGATCACGCGGCCGGCGGTCTGCTGCTCGAGGCCCGCGATGATGCGCAGCAGCGTCGTCTTCCCGCATCCGGACGGCCCCAGGAAGCACACGAACTCGCCGCGCCGGATCGCCAGGTCGACGCCGCCGAGCGCGACGAAGCTGCCGAACGACTTGCGGATGCCTTCGAGGCGCAGCGCTTCGTCTTGCGTCATGGGCGATGGCGGCGAGGCGTCGGACGGTCGGCGAAGGTGCGGGGGGTCGTCTTCGGCAATGTTCGGGGACACGGGCCGGGGGCGCCGAGGCGCCGGTGCCCCCGGCCCCGCGCGACCGGGTTCCCGCTTGCGCAGGGACAGCGACTACTTCGGCGCCGCCTTCGACTCGTAACGCTTCGACCACTCGGCGAGGATGCGCTCGCGGTTCTTCGCGGCCCACGCGAAGTCGTTCTTGACGAGGCGGCTCGCGTAGTCGGCGGGCACGTTCGGCAGCGGCTTCGACATCGCCGGCACCGCGACGATCGCGAAGTTGTTCGCGTACAGCGCCATCGCCGCGTCCGAGATCGACCAGTCGAGCAGCTTCTTCGCGGCGTCGAGCTTCTGCGTCGTCTTCACGATCCCGCTGGCTTCGAGGTCCCAGCCGAGGCCCTCCTTCGGGAAGACCAGCTCGATCGGCGCGCCGCGCGCCTTCTCGCGATTGGCGCGGTACTCGAACGAGATGCCGACGACGTACTCGCCGGCGGCCGCGGCGGCACAGGGACGCGACCCGGAGTGCATGTACTGCGCGATGTTCTCGTGCAGGCCGTCCATGAACTTCCAGCCCTCGGCCTCTCCGAAGAGCTGCAGCCACGCCGTGACGTCGAAGAAGCCCGTGCCCGACGACGCCGGGTGCGGCATCACGATCTGCCCCTTGTAGGCGGGCTTGGTGAGGTCCTTCCACGTCTCGGGCTTGGGGATGTTGCGCTTGGCCGCCTCGACGGTGTTGAAGCACACCGTCGCTCCCCACACGTCCATCCCCACCCACGCCGGCGGGTTCTTCGGGTCGCGGTACTGCGCCGCGACGCGCGCCAGTCCGGCCGGCGCGTACGGCAGCAGCAGGCCCTCGGCGTCGAAGAGCCCCATGCTGGTGGCCGCCACGCCCATGATCACGTCCGCCTTCGGCGCCGCCTTCTCGGCCAGGATCTTCGCCGTGATGATGCCCGTGGAATCGCGCACCCACGTGATCTCGATGTCCGGATGGGCCTTGTTGAAGCCCTCCTGGTACGCCTTGAGCTGGTCGGTCTCCAGCGCCGTGTAGACCGTGAGCTGCGTCTTCTGCGCGGCGGCGGGTGCGGCCGCGACGGCGGCCAGCGCCGCCACCGACGCGAGCCAGGCCAAACCATGGACGGGTTTCATCGACTGCCTCTCCTTCGTGGGGTGGAAACGGTGCGGCCGGGTGCTGCTCTCCTGCGACCGGCGGATGCTACGCGCGTTGCGGGCGTCGCGGCAATTGCCCGTGCGGCGGCGCGCCCGGTCCCGATCGCCTCCCGGATGCGTCAGGAGTCTGGCGCCCGCCGATTGCAGATTGTTGACAATCTACACCCGGCCTGCGATAACTCGCAACATGCCGTCCGACCAGACCGGCCTGCTCGCGCGCGCAGTGCGCGAGGTCCCCGACGACCATCCGATCGCGCTGCTGCAGGCGCACACGCTGCCGTCCCTCGTCCAGCGCGAGTTGACGCGGTTGATCCTCGCCGGGACGCTGCGCGCCGGGACCAAGCTCACCGAGGTCGACATCGCGCAGCGGCTCGGGGTGTCGCGCGGACCGGTGCGCGAGGCCTTCCGCGCACTGGAGGAGTCCGGCCTCGTGCGCCTCGAGAAGAACCGCGGCGTGTTCGTCCGCGAGGTGGCGCTGGCCGAGGCCGACGAGATCTTCGAGGTGCGCGCGATGTTCGACGCGTATGCCGGCCGGCGTGCGGCCGAGCGCGCGACGCCGGACGACGTCGCCCAGCTCGAGCGGCTGGCCGACCGGATGGCGGCTGCGGTCGCCGACGGCGACGCGGACGCGTACTTCGACCTCAACCTCGCCTTCCACGACCGGATCGTCGCGCTCGCCGGCAACGCCAAGCTGGCGAGCCTCTACCGCAGGCTGGTGAACGAGCTGTCGCTGTACCGGCGCGCATCCTTCGACCTCGCCGGCACGCTGCCGCGCTCGATCGCCGAGCACCGCGCGGTCGTGGCCGCGATCGCGCAGGGCGACGCCGAGGCGGCGGGCCGGCTGCTGCACGCCCACGTGGCGGCGAGCCGCGAGCGCGTCCGCCGCACGCGCGATCCCCGCGCCGCCGCCCCGCCCAAGCCCGCCGCGCGGCGACGTACCCCAGGAGCCAAGCGTTGACCCCCCGGAGCATCGCCGTCAACGGCCGGCAGTACGGCTGGCCGTCCCGTCCGCTCGTCGTCGTCTGCGTCGACGGTTGCGAGCCCGACTACGTCACCGAGGCGATCGGCCTGGGGCGCGCGCCGTGGCTCGCGTCGCTGCGCGGCCGTGGCACCTGCATCACCGCCAACGCGGTCGTGCCGACGTTCACCAATCCGAACAACCTGTCGATCGTCACCGGCGTCCCGCCGGCCGTGCACGGCATCTGCGGCAACTTCTTCTGGGACCGCGAGGCCAACGCGGAGGTGATGATGAACGACGCGCGCTACCTGCGCGCGCCGACGATCCTCGCCGCGTTCGCCGACGCCGGGGCGAAGGTCGCGGTCGTCACCGCGAAGGACAAGCTGCGCGCGCTGCTCGGCCACCGGCTGCGCGGCATCTGCTTCTCGTCGGAGAAGGCGGACCAGGTGACGCAGGCCGAGCACGGGATCGGCGACGCGCTGTCGCTCGCGGGCATGCCCGTGCCGTCGGTCTACAGCGCCGCGCTGTCGGAGTTCGTGTTCGCCGCGGGCGTGGCCCTGCTCGAGCGCGAGCGGCCGGACGTCATGTACCTGTCGACCACGGACTACGTGCAGCACAAGCACGCGCCGGGGACCGACGCCGCCAACGCGTTCACGTCGATGCTGGACGGTTACCTCGCACGGCTCGACGCGCTCGGCGCGACCGTAGTCATGACCGCCGACCACGGGATGAACGCCAAGACGGACGCCTTCGGCGCGCCGAACATCGTCTACCTGCAGGACCTGCTGGACGGCTGGTACGGCAAGGGCACGACGCGCGTCATCCTCCCGATCACCGACCCCTACGTCGTGCACCACGGCGCGCTCGGCTCGTTCGCCACCGTGTACCTGTCCACCGAGCGCCTGATGGACGCGGCCGTGCGGATCAAGTCGCTGCCCGACGTCGGGCTCGTGCTGACGCGCGACGAGGCCTGCCACCGCTTCGAGCTGCCGCCCGACCGCGTCGGCGACCTCGTCGTCGTGGCCGAGCGGCTCTCGGTGATCGGAACGTCGCGCGACCGCCACGACCTGTCCGGGCTCGACGCGCCGCTGCGCTCGCACGGCGGGCTCTCGGAGCAGCAGGTGCCGATGATCGCCAACCGCCCGGGCGCGGACCTGCCCTACCGGCGCTGGCGCAACTTCGACGCCTTCGACCTCGCGCTCAACCACCTCCGGTGACGCCGCCCATGGCCAACGATCTGCGGGCGCCGCACGACGGCGTGCTCCGCGAGAAGATGCGGATCGGCGGGGTGCTCGTCGGGCGCGACCGCGTGCTGGAAGTGCACAACCCGTACACTGGCGCCGTCGTGGGCACGGTGCCGATGGCCACCGTCGACGACGTCCGCCACGCCTTCGCCGTCGCGCGGGCGTACCGGCCCCGGCTCACGCGCTACGAGCGCTATCGCATCTGCCAGCGCACGGCCGAGATCCTGCGCAGCCGCACCGACGAGCTGTCGGACCTGATCACCGCCGAGTGCGGCATCTGCAGGAAGGACTCGCTCTACGAGGTGGGTCGCGCCTGCGACGTCTTCACGTTCGCCGGCAACGCCGCGCTGCAGGACGACGGGCAGGTGTTCTCGTGCGACCTCACGCCGCACGGCAAGTCGCGCAAGGTCTACACGCTGCGCGAGCCGCTGCTGGGCGTGATCAGCGCCATCACGCCGTTCAACCACCCGCTCAACCAGGTCGCGCACAAGGTCGCCCCGTCGATCGCGACCAACAACCGGATGGTGCTGAAGCCCACCGAGAAGACGCCGCTGTCGGCGCTGCGGCTGGCCGACGTGCTCTACGAGGCCGGGCTGCCGCCGGAGATGTTCTCGGTGGTCACCGGCGATCCGCGGGAGATCGCCGACGAGATGCTCACCAATTCCGACGTCGACCTGGTGACGTTCACCGGTGGCGTGCCGGTCGGCAAGTACATCGCCGCGAAGGCGGTCTACAAGCGCCAGGTGCTGGAGCTCGGCGGCAACGACCCGCTGATCGTGATGGAGGACGCGGACCTCGACGAGGCCGCGAAGCTCGCCGCGGCCGGCTCGTACAAGAATTCCGGCCAGCGCTGCACCGCGGTCAAGCGCATCCTCGTGCAGGAGGGCGTGGCGGACGCGTTCGTCGAGCGGCTGGTGGCGGAGACCGAGGCGTGGTCGTACGGCGACCCGACGGACCCGACGGTCGACATGGGCACGGTGATCGACGCGCAGGCGGCCGCGAGCTTCGAGGCGCGCGTCAACGACGCGGTCGCGCGCGGCGCGCGACTGCTCGTGGGCAACGTGCGGCGCGGCGCGCTGTACTCCCCGACGGTCCTCGACCACGTCGACCCGGAGATGAACGTCGTGCGCACCGAGACCTTCGGCCCGGTGTCGCCGGTCGTCCGCTTCCGCACGATCGAGGACGCGATCCGCATCGTCAACGGAACCGCGTATGGGCTCTCCTCGTCCGTGTGCACGAACCGCCTCGACTACGTCACGCGGCTGGTCGCCGAGCTGCACGTCGGCACCGTGAACGTGCGCGAGGTGCCCGGCTACCGGCTGGAGCTCACGCCCTTCGGCGGCATCAAGGACTCCGGCCTCGGCTACAAGGAGGGCGTCCAGGAGGCGATGAAGAGCTTCACCAACGTCAAGACCTACTCGCTGCCGTGGTGAAACGAGGGTCAGACTCGCATTTCCCGCAGCGAGCGCCGCTCGCTGCGTCCGGGCTCCCCAGGCGTCGGGAAGAGGCGCGGGCGAAATGCGAGTCTGACCCTCGTTTCGGGGGCGCGTCCGACGCGAGCTCCGAGGGCGACGTCAACCTCTCGCCGCAGCGGCAGGCGTGGCAGGCGGCGCACGTCGGGCTGCAGTCGCGCGCGCTGCTCGACCGCGACGCGGAGGCGTTCCTGCACCAGTCGCTGTCCACGCCCTGCCTCGAGGCGCTGGTCGCCGCGGAGGGCATCTGGCTGACGGACGCGCAGGGGCGGCGCTACGTCGACTTCCACGGCAACAACGTCCACCAGGTCGGCTATCGGCATCCCCGCGTCGTCGCCGCAGTGCGCGAAGCGCTCGACACGCTGCCGTTCTCGCCGCGCCGCTTCACCAACCGCTACGCCGTCGACCTCGCGGAGCGCCTGCGCGCGCTCGCGCCCGATCCCCTCGGCAAGGTGCTGTTCGCGCCGGGCGGCACGCTGGCGATCGGCATGGCGCTGAAGCTCGCGCGCGTCGCGACCGGGCGGCACAAGACGATCTCGCTGTGGGACAGCTTCCACGGCGCGTCGCTGGACGCGATCTCCGTGGGCGGCGAGGCGGTGTTCCGCAAGGGCATCGGCCCGCTGCTGCCGGGCAGCGAGCACGCGCCGCCGCCGGATCCGCGCGCCTGCGCGTTCGGGTGCGGCGGCCGCTGCAGCCTGCGCTGCGCGGACTACGTGGCGTACATGCTCGACAAGGAGGAGGACGTCGCGGCGGTGATCGTCGAGACGGTCCGGTGCACCGACGTGCAGGTGCCGCCGCGCGACTACTACCGGATCCTGCGCGAGGCCTGCGACCGCCACGGGACGCTGCTGGTCCTCGACGAGGTGCCGATCGCGCTCGGCCGCACCGGCAGGATGTTCGCCTTCCAGCACTACGATGTCGTTCCGGACGTCGTCGTGCTCGGCAAGGGGCTCGGCGGCGCGGTGTACCCGATGGCGGCCGTGATCGCGCGCCGCGACCTGGACGTCGCGGCCGACGGCGCGCTCGGGCACTATACGCACGAGAAGAGCTCCGTTGGCTGCGCGGCGGCGCTCGCGACGCTGGACGTGATCGCCGACGAAGCCCTGTGCGAGCGCTCGGCGCGGCTCGGCGCACGGGCGCTGGCCCGGCTGGAGGCGCTGAAGGCCCGCCGCGCGCTCGTCGGCGACGTGCGCGGCCTGGGCCTGCTGCTCGGGGTGGAGCTCGTGCGCGCCGACGGAACGCCGGCGCGCGAGGAGGCGGAACGCGTGATGTACGAGTGCCTGTCGCGGGGACTGTCGTTCAAGGTCGGCCAGGGCAACGTCCTGACGCTGTCGCCGCCGCTGGTGATCGCCGAGCCCGACCTCGACGCCGCGCTCGACGTCCTCGACGCGGCGCTCGGCGTGGTCGACGGATCCGCCGCGCCGTGAAGCTGCTGCTCGACCTTCTCGCCGGCGTCGCCCTGCTCGTCTGGGGGACGCATCTGGTGCGCACCGGCATCCTGCGCCAATATGGCGGCAGCCTGCGCCGCTTCCTGCGCCGCAGCATCGCGAACCGGGCGGCCGCCTTCCTGGCCGGACTCGGCGTCACCGGGCTGCTGCAGAGCAGCACGGCCACCGCGCTGATCGTGGCCGCCTTCGCCGGGCAGGGGCTGATCGCCACCGCGCCCGCGCTGGCGGTGATGCTCGGCGCGGACGTGGGGACGTCGCTCGTGACGCTGGTCCTCTCGTTCGACCTGGGCTTCCTCGCGCCCGTGCTGGTGATCGTCGGCGTCACGCTGTTCCTGCGCCGCCAGGACACCGCGGTCGGGCGCTTCGGCCGCATCCTCATCGGCCTCGGGCTGATCCTGTTCGCGCTGCAGTGGATCCGCACCGCCGCGCAGCCCGTGGTCAAGACGGCCGGCGTGCAGGTGCTGTTCCAGTCGCTGACCGGCGACGTGATGCTCGACATGCTGGTCGGCGCGATCGTGGCGATCGTCGTCTACTCGAGCCTCGCCGTCGTGCTGCTGGTGGCCACGTTCGCCCAGCTCGGCCTCGTCAGCCTGCCGGTCGCGTTCGGCATCGTGCTGGGCGCGAACCTCGGCAGCGGTGCGCTCGCCATGCTGTCGACGATGCACGCCGAGCCCGAGGCGCGGCGCGTCACGCTGGGCAACTTCCTGTTCAAGCTGACCGGCTGCGTGCTCGCCGTGCCGCTGCTGGGCCACGTGCTGCCGTTCGCCGAGCGGTTCGTGCC
Source organism: Betaproteobacteria bacterium (assembly GCA_016861105.1). Classification (GTDB taxonomy): domain Bacteria; phylum Pseudomonadota; class Gammaproteobacteria; order Burkholderiales; family Casimicrobiaceae; genus VBCG01. The sequence continues at coordinate 89,573 of BOKS01000009.1, forward strand.
GGCGCCCGAGCAGCAGGTCGTGCTGTTCCACCTCGCGTTCAACGTCGCGATGGCGGTGCTTTTCCTCGGCCTGACGAACCCGTTCGCGCGCGTCGCCGAGCGGCTGCTCCCCACGCCGCCCGCGCCGGAGAACGCGACGCGCCCGCGCTTCCTCGACGCCTCGGCGATCGAGACGCCGGCGCTCGCCATCGGCAACGCGGCACGCGAGACGCTGCGCATCGCCGACACGGTCGAGGAGATGCTTCGCGGCATGCTCGACGTGCTGCGCAGCAACGACCGCGACCTCGCGCAGCGCCTGCGGCGCAAGGACGACGTCGTCGACGAGCTCTACACCGCCGTCAAGCTCTACCTCGCCCAGGTCCCGCGCGGCGCGCTCGACGAGCGCGAGAGCCGGCGCTGGGCCGACATCATCTCCTTCGCGATCAACCTCGAGCAGGTCGGCGACATCATCGAGCGCATCCTCGACGACATCGAGACGCGCAAGATCGACAAGGGGCGCAGCTTCTCCGAGGCCGGGATGACCGAGATCGTCGACCTGCACTCGCGGCTGGTGGCCAACCTGCGGCTCGCCACCAGCGTCTTCCTGAACGGCGACCGCAAGAGCGCGCAGGAGCTGCTCGCGCAGAAGGTGCTGATCCGCGACCTCGAGCGGGCGTACTCGGCGTCGCACCTGGAGCGCCTGGCCGGCAACACGATCGAGTCGATCGAGACGTCGTCGCTGCACCTCGACCTCATCTCCGACCTGCGCCGCATCAACTCGCACTTCTGCTCGGTCGCCTACCCGATCCTCGAGGAGGCGGGCGTGCTCGCGAAGACGCGGCTGCGCGACGTCGACGCGCCGCCGGTCGGCGAGGACGCGACGGTCCCCGCGCCGCCGCGCTTCGGCAAGGACGCGCCCCGGGGCATCTGAAGCGCCGCTTGCCGCCGACCGAGATCTCGCTGGGCGTGACGCTCGCCGTCCTCGGCGCGGGCTTCCTGCACGCGCTGTGGAACGCGCTGCTCAAGTCGGCCGCGGGCGACCCGATGCTCGACACCGCGCTGATCGTCGCGGGCGCGACGGCCGTGTGCCTGCCGCTGCTGCCCTTCGTCCCGCTGCCGGCGCCCGAGGCCTGGCCGTTCGCGGTGGCGTCGATGCTCGTGCACTTCGCCTACTACGTGACGCTGGCCGGCGCTTACCGCCGCGGCGACCTGTCGTTCGCCTACCCGCTGATGCGCGGCGTGGCGCCGCTGCTGGTGACGATCCTCGGCGTCGTCGCGCTCGGCGAGCGGCTGCGCCCGCACGCGCTGGCCGGCGTGCTGCTGATCAGCGGCGGCATCATCACGATCGCGTGGCTCGCGAGCGGGCGGCACACGCTCGCGGCCGCCGCCTTCGCGCTGGGCAATGCCGCGATCATCGCCGTCTACACGCTGATCGACGGGGCCGGCGCGCGCGCCGCGGGCAGTCCGTGGTCGTACGCGTTCTGGCTGATGGGACTCGAGGGCATCCCCTTCGTCGCGTGGATCGCGTGGAAGCGCGGCCGCCCCGCCGTCGACTACGCGCGCCGCCGCTGGCGCCGCGGCGTGCTCGGCGGCGCCGCGAGCGTGGGAGCGTACGCGATCGCGCTGTGGGCGATGACCCGCGCGCCGGTCGCGGTCGTCGCCGCCCTGCGCGAGGTGTCCGTCGTCTTCGCCGCGCTGATCGGCACGATGTTCCTCAGGGAAGCGTTCGGCTGGCGCAGGCTGGCCGGCGCCGTCGGCGTCGCGGCGGGCGTCGCCGCGCTGCGCCTGTGAGAGGTCCCCGGAGTCCCGCATGACCACCCTTCCCTCGCACGCCCGCGTCGTGATCGTCGGCGGCGGCATCGCCGGCTGCTCGGCCGCCTACCACCTGACGCGCCTGGGCGTGCGCGACGTGCTGCTGCTCGAGCAGGGCCGGCTCACCTGCGGCACCACGTGGCACGCGGCGGGCCTCGTCGGGCAGACGCGCGCCACGCGCAACGCGACGCGGATGAGCCGCTACGGCATCGACCTGTACGCGACGCTCGAACGCGAGACAGGCCTCGCCACCGGGTGGAAGCGCTGCGGGTCGCTGAACGTCGCGGCCACGCCCGCGCGCATGAAGCTCGTGCGGCGGCAGATGGCGCGCGCGCGGAGCTTCGGCGTGGAATTCGACGAGGTGGCGCCCGCCGACATCGCGCGCATCGCGCCGATCCTGCGCACCGACGACCTGGTCGGCGGCGTATGGATCCCCGGCGACGGCAAGGCCAACCCGACCGACCTCGCGATGTCGCTCGCCAAGGGCGCGCGGACGAAGGGCGCCGCGATCGCCGAGGGCGTGGAGGTCACCGGCGTGGACGCCGAGCGCGGGCGCGTCGCGGGCGTGCGCTGGCGTCGCGACGGCGACGAAGGCGTCGTGCGCTGCGAGACCGTCCTGAACTGCGGCGGGCAGTGGGCGCGGCAGTTCGGGCGGCTGGCCGGCGTCAACGTGCCGCTGTACTCCGCCGAGCACTTCTACCTCGTCACCGAGCGCATCGACGGCGTGACACCCGACCTGCCGGTGATCCGCGATCCGGACGGCTGCATCTACTACAAGGAGGAGGTCGGCGGCCTCGTGATGGGCGGCTTCGAGCCCGTCGCCAAGCCGTGGACCGTCGATCCGATCCCGGCGGACTTCGCGTTCCGGCTGCTGCCCGAGGACTGGGACCAGTTCGAGATCCTGATGCGCAACGCCATCCACCGCACGCCGTGCCTCGAGTCGGCGCCGGTGAAGATGCTGCTGAACGGCCCCGAGAGCTTCACGCTCGACGGCAACTTCATCCTCGGCGAGGCGCCGGCGCTCGCCGGCTACTTCGTCTGCGCGGGCTTCAATTCGGCGGGCATCGCCAATGCGGGCGGCGCCGGGTCGCTGATCGCGCAGTGGATCGTCGACGGCGAGGCGCCGGTCGACCTGTGGGACGTCGACATCCGCCGATTCGCCGGCTTCCACGCGAACCGGCGCCACCTCGCCGACCGCACCGTGGAGACGCTGGGCCTGCACTACGCGATGCGCTGGCCGCGCGAGGAGCTGGCCAGCGTGCGTCCGCTGCGCCGCTCCCCGCTGCACGACCGCCTCGCAGCCAGGGGCGCCGTGTTCGGCACCAAGCTCGCGTGGGAGCGCGCGAACTACTTCCTGCCGCCGGGGGCCGCCGTGCCGCCGCCGACGCTCGACACGCCCGGGTGGCTCCCGCACGTCCTCGAGGAGCAGCGCGCCTGCCGCGAGGACGTCGCCGTGTTCGACCAGACGTCGTTCTCGAAATTCGTGCTGAAGGGGCGCGACGCGCTCGCCGTGCTCCAGCGCATCTGCGCCAACGCGATGGACGTGCCCGCGGGGCGCATGGTCTACACGGCGTTGCTGAACGCGCGCGGCGGCTTCGAAAGCGACCTCACGGTGACGCGGCTGGGCGAGCGCGAGTTCTTCATCGTGACCGGGTCGGCGCAGACGACGCGCGACTTCTCGTGGATCGAGGGGCACGTCGGTGAGGACGAGCACGCGTCGCTGGTCGACGTCACCGGCGCGTGGTCGGTGGTCTCGGTGATGGGCCCGAAGGCCGAGGCGCTGCTGCGGACGCTCTCCGGGGACGACCTGTCGAAGGCGGCCATTCCCTTCGGCACGGTGCGCGACGTCGACGTCGGCTACGCGCGCGTGCGCGCCGCGCGCATGAGCTACGTCGGCGGGCCGGGCTACGAGCTGTACGTGCCCGTCGAGCAGTGCGTCACGCTCTACGACGCGCTGTGGAGCGAGGGCGCGGCCTTCGGCCTGAAGGACGCGGGCTACTACACCATCGACGCGCTGCGCATCGAGGCCGGGCGCCGCGCGTGGGGCGCGGAGCTCTCGCCGGACGAGACGCCCTGGCAGGCGGGCCTCGGGGTCGCCGTGGCGCTCGACAAGCCGGGCTTCGTCGGCCGCGAGGCGCTGCTCGCCGCGCGCGACGAGCCGCTCCGCAAGCGCCTGCTCGCGTTCGCGCTCGACGATCCTGCGGCGTTTCCGTGGGGCGGCGAGCCGATCCTGCTCGATGGCCGGGCGGTCGGCGAGCTGTCGTCGGCCGGCTACAGCCGCCGCGCCGGCCGCGCGCTCGCGCTCGGGTACGTGCGGCTCGACCGGCCGATCACCGGCGAAACGCTCGCCGCCGCGCGCTGCGCGATCGACATCGCGGGCGAGCACTTCGCGGCGACGGCGCGCATCGCCTAGCGACGCCCGTCGGCCCGCGCCGCGTGCGTCCGCCGGTCCGCACGCCCGGCCGCGGCGGAGTCCCTCGCGGCCGGACGCTTCGCGGATCCGCTACGGTGCCAGCAGGAGCAGCGCCTCGGTCGACTCCGTCGCGCCGCCGCGGTTGCCCGCTCCCCGGTCGCCGTTGGTGATCAGGAGCAGACCCCGTTCCGGCGTGTTGCCGGGGAACGGTCCGAAGTCGTAGACGGCCAGTCCCGCCGGATTCGCGCTCCGGCCCGGCACGTCCGCGGCCTCGGCGTAGAACCGCTCGCCCAGCGGCGTGACGGTCAGGCCGCCGACCGCGTCCCCCGGCCCGCCGAAATAGAAGTCCTGCGCCACGACGGCCATGTCGACCGGCGTCGCCAGCAGGTTCGCGGCGTTCATGCCGATCTGCTCGCCGCAGATGAGCAGCACCGTGTTGCCCGTGTTGGTCGCGTGCTCGGCGAAGAAGAATGCGCTGGCGCTTCCCGTGGCGGCGTTGTACACCCACGCCAGCTGGCGTCCGTCGCCGATGGTCCCGAGCCCCGACGCGTCGCGATTGAGCACCACGTAATCGACGGTGCCGTCGCGGTTGGTGTCCAGCAGGATCTGGTGGCTCACCGGCAGCAGGTGCTGCTGCCGCTCCCAGGTGTTGACGGCGAACGCCCAGATGAACGACGCGCTGGCGGAACAGAATCCCGCGGGCACCGGGAACGTGTTGACGCCGACCGCCCGGATGTCCGGCGTGGGCGACTGCGCGCCGGTGGCTCCTTCGGGCACGTTCGGGCTGACGGCGACGAGCGCGTACGGATCGTTCTGCGCGACGCCCACGCCGCCGTTGGCGAGCCCGATCACCTGCGGAAAGGCGCCCGGCACGAGCGCCGTCGTCGACGGCGCCACGCGGGCGGCCTTGCGCGGCAGCACGTGCCACGCGAGGCGGATCGGGTGCTTGCCGTCGTCGAGCACGAGGTAGCCGTCGTACTCGTTCGTCGTCAAGGTGGCGGGGTCGCCGCCCGCGCTGCCGGAGTTCATGAAGTTGCCGCGCAGCTTCGCCCCGTCGACGACGAGCTTGACGTCGAAGGTCGTGAGCCGGCCCTGCCCGGGCTTGACCTGCACCTTGGCCGGCGCGACCACCTGCACGGCGCCGTTCGCGGCGTCGTCGGCGAAGCGGAACGTGGGCGAGATCGTGTAGGTACGGTTCTTGTTGTCGAGGTTGCGGATCGCCACCGTCCGCGTGAGCGTCACCGTGGTGTCCGCGACGTCGACGAAGCCGAAGCCGAGCGCGCCGCTGGGCTCCGCCTGGTCCCATGCCGCCACCGGCGCGGCGAGCGCCCGGTCGACGCGCAGCTCGCCGCCCCCGATCCGCGAGATCGGCGCCAGCGCGCCGGTCAGCGCGTTGTTGACGACGTTCGTCTCGCCGTTGTTCATGAGCAGCGCCTTCACCTCGAGCGGCGTGAGGCCGTGGCCGATCGCGTTGCCCGGCGGCGTGCCGATCGACGGCGCGCGGGTGCCACCGTAGGCCTGCAGCACCAGCGCCGCGGCGCCCGCGACCATCGGGCTGGCCCCGGAGGTCCCACCGAACGGCCCCTCGCCCGTGCCCGTGCCGGCGATGGCCGACACCGACGCGCCGGGCGCGCCGATCTCGGGCTTGATCAGCGTCGTGCGCGCGTGCTGCGGCCCGCGCGACGAACTGCCGACCATCGATCCGGCGAGCGCGACACCGGCATCGGGGTCGAGGCGCACGACGGTGTTCGGCAGCCCCGACCGCAGTCGGTTGGCCACCGCCTGGCTGACCATGTACGCCGGAATCGTGATCGGACGGTCGCCGCCGTCGCCGCCCTCGAACGGGTCGCCCGGCACGTTCTGGCCGATGAGGGCCATCAGGCCGCCTGCGTCGCCGACGTTCTTGACCTTGAGCGTGAAGTTGCAGGTGCCCCGGTTCACCAGGACGATCCTGCCGGCCAGCGACCCGGGCGCGAAAGGCGCGCAACCGTCCACGTTGCCGTTGGCGCCGTTGCCGTACTGGACCGGCGCCTGCACCACGGATGCCGGCGGCACCGACCACGGCTGGAACACCGCCGGAACGGCGCCGGCGATCGACGCGGGCGCGACGATCTGCAGCAGCGGAAGGAATGCGCTCGGCACCGCGGTCTGCGCCACCGAGAGCGCCGTGCGCGCGGACGCAGGCGTGCCCGTGACGTACGGCCGGTCGCCGGCGTTGCCTGCCGCGGCGACGGTCAGCACGCCCAGCCCGCTGGCGGCGTCCGTGGCCGCGGCGAGGTCGTCGTCGAACGGCCGCCCGTAGTCGCCGCCCAGCGACATGTTGATGACGTCCACGCGGTCGCCGAACTTGCCGTCGCCGTTGGGATCCACGGCGAAGTCCATGCCCTGGATCAGCGCGATGCCGGAGCACGCGGTCGACACCGACGAGCACACCTTGACGGCGTACAGGCTGGCGCCGGGCGCGACGCCACCGGTGCCGGCGATGATGTGCGCGACGTGCGTGCCGTGGCCGCCGCCGATGCCGGCGTCGAGCGGATCGGGATCGGGCGCCTCCGGCACGTTGGGCCAGCCGGGGCCGACGAAGTCGTAGCCGCCGACGACCTTCGCGGTGGGGAACGTGCCGGGCTCGACGACGTTCGGATCGTTGGCCGCGAAGTGCGCCGGGTTGCCCGACCCGCCGAAGGCCGCGTGCAGGTAGTCGATGCCGCTGTCGAGCACGGCGACCTTGATGCCCCTGCCGTCGACGCCCTTGGCCTGCACGGCCGCGGCGCCGACGTACGGAACGGTCTCCGCGAGGTCGACCCGGTAGTCGGCGACCGGCGCGATGCGCACGACGCGGGGATCGCGCGCCAGCGCCGGCAGCGCGGCGGCGTCGACCTCGACGAACACGGCGTTCAGCACCGACTGCACCTGGGCCACGACGCGCGCGTTCGGGTCCACCGTGCGCGCGTACGCGAGGAATGCGTCCTGCTGCGCCCGCGCGTTGCGCCTCGCCTGCGCCGTGTCGGCGCCGCGCGTGAAGGCGACGGCGCCGGAGTCGGCCGACAGGCGGATGATCACGCGCTGGGGTCCGGCCGCGGCGCGGAGGCTGCGCTCCAGCACGCCCGGCGCGAGACCGGTCGCGGTCACCACAGCGTCGAGCTTGAGCGAGAGCAGCGACGCCGGCAGCTGGCGCGCCGTGCCGCGCTCGGGCGTTCCGCCTTGCGCGAACGCCGGGCCGCCGCTCCCGACTGCCATCGCGACCGCCATCACGGCGTGCAGCAGCTTGCGCGTGTCCATCGTGCTCTCCTCCCCTTGCGAGCTCGATGCGGCCCGGCGGGCCGCCACCTCGTCGACGTGGCGACAGACGCTACACGATCCGGCGACGCGTCACAAGCGATCCGCGGACGCAGCGTGCCCGTTCGCCACGCGAACGAACCGGTTCGTCCCCGGCGACGGGGGAACGATCGCCACGGAAAAGGAGCGCCACGCTGCATGCGAGGCGACAATGTAAAGCGCTCCGACATGGCACAGGCGTGCGTGCGCCACCATTGCCGCGTGAAGCCCGCACCACGACGAGGACCCCGGTGACCGCCGCGCGACGCACCATCCCCATGCGATCCGCACCGCGCGGACGCCAGGTGACGGCGGGCGATCGCGCGCGGGTCGTCGCGTGCCTTGGCGAACTGCCTCCGCGCCGCGACCTGCTGATCGAGGCGCTGCACCGGCTGCAGGACGCGCGGGGCTGCCTGCGCGCCGCGGACCTCGCCGCACTCGCCGACGCGTTCGGCCTGTCGCAAGCGGAGGTCTTCGAGGTCGCGAGCTTCTACCACCACTTCGACGTCGTGCGCGACGCCGAGCCGGCGCCGCCGTCCGTCACGATCCGCGTGTGCACGTCGATCAGCTGCGCGCTGGCCGGGGCCGAGTCGCTGCTGCGCGAGGCGGGCCGGCAGGCTCCCGCAAGCGTGCGCGTGGTGGGCGCCTCGTGCATCGGCCGCTGCGAGCGCGCGCCCGCGGCGCTCGTGAACGGACGGCCGGTCGTCGGGGCCGACGTCGCCACGCTCGCCGCCGCCGCCGCATGCGCGACGGACGCATCGGCCGCCGGCGTCGGCCTCCCGGCCCGCCGACCCCCCGACGCCTACGCGATCTACGCGGACTGCGCGGCCGGGCGCCGCGACGTCGACGAGGTGCTGGGCGCCATCGAGGCGTCGGGCCTGCGCGGACTCGGCGGCGCCGGCTTCCCCGCGCACCGCAAGTGGCGCGCCGTGCGCGCGGAGCCGGGGCCGCGGCACGTCGCGGTCAACGTGGACGAAGGCGAGCCGGGGACGTTCAAGGACCGCGTGCTCGTGGAGCGCGACCCGCACGCCGCGATCGAGGGCGCGCTGATCGCGGCGTGGGCCGTCGGTGCGGACGACGTGTGGTTCTACGTCCGCGACGAGTACGCCGACGTCCGCGCGACGCTCGCGCTCGGCATCGACGCGCTCGCCGCCGACCCTCCGGCCCCCCTGCCGCGCCTGCACGTGCGGCGCGGCGCCGGCGCCTACATCTGCGGCGAGGAGTCGGCGATGATCGAGTCGATCGAAGGCAGGCGCGGCCTGCCGCGGCTGCGACCGCCCTACGTCGCGCAGCGCGGGCTGTTCGGCCGCCCGACGCTCGAGCAGAACGTCGAGACGCTCTGGTGGGTGCCCGCGATCCTGCGCGACGGCGCCGCGGCGTTCGCCGCGCGCGGGCTGCGCGGCAGCAAGGGCGTGCGCACGTACTCGGTGTCGGGCCGCGTGCGTCGTCCCGGGGCCTACGTCGCGCCGGTCGGGGTGACGGCGCGCGAGCTGATCGACGATTTCGCCGGCGGCATGGCAGAGGGCCACCGGCTCTACGCCTTCCTGCCGGGCGGCGCCTCGGGCGGCATCCTGCCTGCCGCGCTGGCCGACGTCCCGCTGGACTTCGCGTCGCCGGCCGCCCACGGCGCGTTCGTGGGCTCGGCTGCGCTCGTGGTGCTGGGGCATGGCGACCGTGCGGTCGACGCGGCGCGCAACCTGCTCGCGTTCTTCCGCGACGAGTCGTGCGGCCAGTGCACGCCGTGCCGCGCGGGCACCGCGCAGGCGGTCGAGCTGATGCGCGCGCCCGCGTGGGACCGCGCGCTGCTCGACGAGCTCTGCCGGGCGATGGCCGACGCCTCCATCTGCGGGCTGGGGCAGGCCGCGCCCAATCCGATCCGCGCCGTCTGGACGCACTTCGCGCATGAGCTCCGCTGACGGCGTGCGCTTCACGCTCGACGGGCGCGAGGTCGTCGCGCAGGCGGGGGAGACGCTGCTCGCCGTGGCCGACCGCGAGGGCGTGCCGGTCCCGCGGCTGTGCCACCTCGACGGCTACCGTCCGGACGGCAACTGCCGTTCGTGCGTGGTCGAGATCGACGGCGAGCGCGCGCTCGCCCCCGCGTGCTGCCGTACTCCGGCACCCGGCATGCGCGTCAGCGCGAGCGGCGAGCGGGCGCGCCACGCGCAGCGCATCGTCGTCGAGCTGCTGCTCGCCGACGTGCACGACGACGCGGTGACGCGTCCCTACCGCCACGACTCCGAGCTCGCGCACTGGGCGCGCGTGCTGGGACTGGCGCGCTCGCGCTTTCCAGCCCGGCGTCCCGCCCCGGCCCCCGACGCCTCGCACCCCGCGATCGCCGTGCGGCTCGACGCGTGCATCCAGTGCGGCCGGTGCGTGCGCGCGTGCCGCGAGGAACAGGCCAACGACGTCATCGGCATGGCGTGGCGCGGCGCGCACGCCCTTCCCGCCTTCGACGCCGCCGACCCGCTGGGCGCGAGCACGTGCGTGGCCTGCGGCGAGTGCGTGCAGGCCTGCCCCACCGGCGCGCTCGCGCCCGCGCACCAGGCGGCGCGCAGCGCGCCGGAACGAAGCGTCGACTCGCTGTGCCCCTATTGCGGCGTCGGCTGCGCCGTGCGCTACCACGTGCGCGAGGGCGGGATCGCCTACGTCGAGGGGGCCGACGGACCGGCGAACCGCGGCCGCCTGTGCGTCAAGGGGCGCTACGGCTTCGACTACGCGCGCCACCGCGACCGGCTGCGGCACCCGCTGGTGCGCCGCGAAGGCGCGGGCAAGTCGGCGCAGCTGCTCCCCCCCGAGCGCTTCGTCGAGGTGTTCCGGGAGGCGTCGTGGGACGAGGCGCTCGACCGCGCCGCGGCGGGCTTCCGCGCGCTCCGCGACGCTCACGGCCCGCGCTCGCTCGCAGGCTTCGGCTCGGCGAAAGGCAGCAACGAGGAAGCCTACCTGTTCCAGAAGCTCGTGCGCACCGGCTTTGGCACGAACAACGTCGACCACTGCACGCGGCTGTGCCACGCCTCCAGCGTCGCGGCGCTGATGGAGGGCCTCGGCTCCGCCGCCGTGTCGAACCCCGTCGCCGACGTCCGTCACGCCGACTTCGTGCTGGTGATCGGCGCGAACCCCTCGGAGAACCACCCCGTCGCGGCCACGTGGATCAAGAACGCCGCGCGCCGGGGCACCTACCTCGTCGTCGCCGACCCGCGCCGCAGCCCGCTCGCGCGCCACGCGCAGCGCTGGCTCGGCTTCCGCCCGGACACCGACGTCGTGCTGCTGCAGGCGATGCTGCACACCCTCTTCGCCGAGGGCCTCGCCGACGAGCGCTTCCTGCGCGAGCGCGCGTCGGCGGCCGACGCGCTGCGCGCCAGCGTCGCCGCCGCGACGCCCGAGGCGGCGGCCCTGGTCTGCGGCATCGACGCGGCGACGATCCGCGACGTCGCGCGCCGCTACGCGCGCGCGCGCGCGGCGATGATCCTGTGGGGCATGGGCGTCTCGCAGCACACGCACGGGACGGACAACGCGCGATGCCTCATCGCGCTCGCGCTGGCCGCTGGCCAGATCGGCCGCCCCGGCGCGGGCCTGCACCCGCTGCGCGGGCAGAACAACGTGCAGGGCGCCTCGGACGCCGGGCTGATCCCGATGGTGTTTCCGGACTACCGCCGCGTGGGCGACGACGGCGTGCGCGCGTTCTTCGAACGCTACTGGGGCACGGCGCTCGACGCGCAGCCCGGCCTGACCGTGGTCGAGATCACGCACGCGATCGCGGAGGGCGCGATCCGCGGCCTGTACGTGATGGGCGAGAACCCGGCGATGTCCGATCCCGACGTGGCCCACGCGCGCGCGGCGCTCGCGAAGCTCGAGCACGTCGTCGTGCAGGACATCTTCCCCACGGAGACCGCGGGCTTCGCCGACGTGATCCTGCCCGCGTCGTCGTTCTACGAGAAGTGGGGCACGTTCACCAACACGGACCGCACCGTGCAGCTCGCGCGGGCGGTGGTCGACCCGCCGGGCGATGCCCGCGCCGATCTTGCGATCGTGCAGGCGCTCGCGCGCCGGCTGGGGCTCGACTGGCGCTACGACGGCCCCCATCACGGCGTCGCCGCGGTGTTCGACGAGATGCGCCGCGCCATGCCGTCGATCGCTGGCATCACCTGGGCGCGGCTGCTGCGCGATGGCGCGGTCACCTACCCCTGCGCCGCCGAGGACGACCCCGGCGAGCCGGTCGTGTTCCGCGACCGCTTCCCCACGCCGGACGGCCGCGCCCGCCTCGTGCCGGTGCGCCGCACGCAGGCCGACGAGCTGCCGGACGCCGACTATCCGCTCGTGCTGATCACCGGCCGCCAGCTCGAGCACTGGCACACCGGAAGCATGACGCGGCGCGCCAGCGTGCTGGACGCGCTCGAGCCCGCCGCCTCGGCGTCGATGCATCCCGGCGACCTCGCCCGCCTCGGCCTCGCGCCCGGCCGGCGCGCGCGCATCGCGACGCGCCGCGGCGCGATCGAGCTGGCGCTGCGTGCCGACGAGGGCATCGCGCCCGGCAGCGTGTTCGTGCCCTTCGCCTACGTCGAGGCCGCGGCGAACCTTCTCACCAACGCGGCGCTCGATCCCGTCGGCAAGATCCCCGAGTTCAAGTACTGCGCGGCGCGCGTGACGCCGGCAGCGACGGGGTGACTTCCCCCGGCGGAGCCGGGACGCCTTCCCCGTCCGGCTAGCGGGCTGTAGCGGGGGATGCGGTAGTGACCGACAGGGGTACGGCGCCGCTGTTCGCGCCGAGTGCAAGGCCCCCTTGTGACGCAAGGGCGGCTCCCCTTGCTAGCAAGGGCAACGAAGCAATCGGCGCGAAGAGCAGGCCAGGCGCTGTCGATTCCCCCGTTACAGCCCACTAGTGCCCGAACGTCCGCGGCAGCCAGAGCGAGAGCTGCGGCACGAAGGTCACGATCGCGAGGGCGAGCAGCATGGCGCCGTAGAACGGCCACAGCTGGCGGGCCACCTGCTCCATCGTGACCTTCCCGATCGCGCACCCGACGAACAGGGTCGAGCCCACCGGCGGCGTGATCAGACCGATGCCGAGGTTGATGATCATGATCATGCCGAAGTGCACCGGATCGACGCCCATCAGCTTCACGACGGGCAGCAGGATCGGCGTCGAGATCAGGATCATCGGCGCCATGTCCATGACCGTCCCGAGCAGCAGCAGCAGCAGGTTGATCAGCAGCAGCATCGCGTACTTGTTGTCCGTGATCGCCGTGAGCAGCGACGCCGCCTTCGCCGGGACCTGCATGATGGCCATCATGTAGCCGAAGGCGGCCGAGAACCCGATCAGCATCATGACCATGCCGACCGTCTTGACCGTCCGGTGCATCAGGATCGGCAGGTCGCGCCACTTGTAGTCCCGGTAGATGAACATCGTCACCAGGAACGCGTAGACGCAGGCGACCGCGGCGGACTCGGTGGCCGTGAAGACCCCGGAGAGGATCCCGCCCAGGATGATGAAGATGGTCACCAGCCCCCACAGCGCGTCGACCACGACCTTCAGGGCCTTGCGGAGCGTCAGCGGTTCGCTGCGCACCACCTCCATCTTCCGCGTCTTCCACAGCACCAGCCCGATCAGGCACGCGCCGAACAGCAGGCCGGGGAAGACGCCGGCCAGGAACAGCGAGGCGATCGAGATGGTCCCGCCGGCGGCGAGCGAGTAGATGACCGCGTTGTGGGAGGGCGGGATCACGACCGCCTGCACCGATCCACAGATCGTCAGCGTCGTCGCGAAGACGCGCGAGTATCCCTGCTTCACCATCTGCGGGATCATCACCGAGCCGATCGACGCCGTGTCGGCGACGGCCGACCCGGAGATGCAGCCGAAGAAGGTCGACGCGAGGATGTTGACCAGCGCCAGCCCGCCGCGGATGGCGCCGACGAACAGCTTGGCGAGGTTGATCAGGCGCCCCGCCATGCCGCCCTCGGCCATGATCGCGCCGGCCAGCACGAAGAACGGGATCGCTAGCAGCGCGAAGTCGTCGGATCCGTCGGAGATCTTCAGCATCACCGCCTCGAGCGGGATGTCGACCCACAGGGCAGTGACGATGGCGGCGAGGCCGAGCGCGTAGGCGATCGGCACGCCGACCGCGGCGGTGACGGCGAACGTCAGCAGCAGCACGAGGGCGTCGGGCATGGCCTACTCCACGGCGGCCGTGTCGCTGTGGACGACGGAGTCCGACGGAAGCTCGCCGACCCAGACCCACTCGATGAGGAACAGGAGGGTGAGCACGCCGCCGACCGGGATGGGGAGGTAGGCGATGCCCACGGGAAGCCAGGGAAACTCGGCGATCGTCTGGTGCATCATCCCCTGCACGAGCTTCGCGCCCCAGACGACCATGAACAGCACCGTCACGACCATCAGCGCCTTCGTCACGTTGCGCAACACGCCGCGCGCCCGCTCGCCGACGTTCTCGGTCAGCGCCTTGATCGCGACGTGGACCTTGGCGCGGAACACGCCGGCCCCGCCGACGAACGTGAACATCACCATCATCAGCACCGAGAACGGCTCGGGCCAGCTCGCCGGCGAGTTCATCACGTACCGCATGAACACGCCGTAGGGGACGGCGAGCGTGATGGCGACGATCGCGAGCGCCGAGATGCCGATGCAGAAGACGTAAAGCGCCTCCATGGCGCGCACGTAGGCCGCTTTCCCCGATGTCACGAATCCTCCCCCTCGACGGGCGTGAAGGCGCAGCCGCCGGAAGCGGCGGCTGCGCACGCTCCGATGGGCGCGCTAGGTCGCCTGGATCTGCTTCAGCAGCGCGGCGTACTTGGACCCGTACTTGTCGCGGACCGGCTGGGTAGCCTGGAAGAACGCGTTCTTGTCGACCTCGACGAACTGGACGCCCGCCGCCTTCAGCTTGTCGACCGCCTGCTTCGTGTACGCGTCCCACAGCTGCCGCTGCTCGAGCTGCGCCTCGCGCGAGAGCTTGCGCACCATCGCCTGGTCCTCCTTCGACAGCGTGTCCCAGGTGCGCCGGCTGAAGACGAAGATCTCGGGGATGATCAGGTGGCCGGTCAGGCTGTAGACCTTGCTGACCGTGTAGTGGTTCTGCGCGAGCAGCGTCGGCGGATTGTTCTCGGCGCCGTCGACCACCCCGGTCTGCAGCGCGGTGTAGAGCTCGTTGAAGCCCATCGCCACGCCGGTGCCGCCCATCGCGTTCATCGTCTCGACGAAGATGGGGTTGCCCATCATCCGGATCTTCATGCCCTTGAGGTCGCCGGGCTTCGAGACCGGCTTGTTCGAGTAGACGTTGCGCGTGCCGGCATCCATCCAGCCGAGCGCGATCAGGCGGCTCTGAGGGCTCGCGCTGATGTCGTCGAGCATCTTCTGGCCGATCGGGCCGTCGATGACGCGGCGCATCTGCGCCTCGTCCTTGAAGACGAACGGCAGGTTGAACACGTTGAGGTCGTCGACCACCGGCCCCATCGCGCCCACCGAGATCCGCGCGATCTGCAGGGCGCCGACCTGCGCCTGCTCGATCATCTCCTTCTCGCCGCCGAGCTGCATCGACGGGAACATCTGGATCGAGATGCGGCCGTTGGTCTGCGTCTCGAGCTTCTTGCCCATCCGCTGGATCGCCTCCACCGTCGGATACCCGAGCGGATGGACGTCCGAGGCCTTCCACACCTGCTTCTGCTGCGCGAGCGCCGGACGCATCCCGCCCAGCGCGGCGGCCGCGGCCAGCGCCGCGGAAGAACGAACGAACTGACGACGGTTGCCTTGCATTGGCTCCTCCTGGGTTGGCTGATCGCGTCGCCGGCCCCGCCGGCACCGCGCCTCCGCTCGCGCCTTGTTCGTCGGTCGGCCGCGCGAGCGGCACATCCTAACAGCGCCGCGGGGCGTTCCGGCAGGTCGCCGCGGTGCTGCGGTGCGAGATGATGCCACCGCAGCGCTCCGGGCGGGAGACCTGCCTGTGGCAAGATAGCAGACTCCCCCGCCAGCCCCCCGATGCCGCACCGCTTCACCCCGCCGCCGACGCGCCGCGGCCGCACGCCGGCGAAGCCCGGCGCCGTCACCGGCCAGGTGCAGAGTCTCACGCGCGGACTGTCGATCCTCGAGGCGCTGGGCAAGGCCGAGGGCGGCCTGACCTTGACGGACGTCGCCCAGCGCGTCGGCCTGGCCCCGTCGACCGCGCACCGGCTGCTCGCGACGCTGGAGAAGATGGGCTACGTGTTCCAGGCCGGGGACCTCGGCCTGTGGTACGTCGGCCTGCAGGCCTTCACCGTCGGGTCGAGCTTCCTCGCCTCACGCGACTGGGTCGCGCAGAGCCACCCCTACATGCGCCGGCTGATGGAGCAGGTCGGCGAGACCGCGAACCTCGCGATCCTCGACGGCACCGAGGCCGTGTTCATCGACCAGGTCCAGTGCCGCGAGACGATGCGCACGATCGTGCGCCTGGGCAGCCGCGTCCCGCTGCACGCCTCGGGCGTGGGCAAGGCGATCTTCGCGACGCTGCCCGACGAGCAGATCGACGCGATCCTCAAGGTCAAGGGGCTGCCGCGGATCACCGACACGACGATCACCTCGCCCGAGACGATGTGGGCGAGCCTGCGCGTCATCCGCCAGCGCGGCTTCTCGTTCGACGACGAGGAGCACCTCGTGGGCACGCGCTGCGTCGCGAGCCCGATCTACGACGAGCACGCCGAGTCGCTCGGCGCGATCTCGCTGGCGGGACCGGTCTCGCGGCTGCCCGACGCGCGCATCCGGCAGCTCGGGCCGGTCGTCGCCCACACCGCCGAGGAGATCACGCGCAAGCTCGGCGGCCGCTGGCCGCACCCGTTCTGACCGGGCGCACGCGTTGCGCCGGCCGCGGCGGCGCTGGCGGTTACTTCGCCGTGGCGACCGCCTGCGGCGGTGCGTCGGCCGCGAGACCCTGCCGGCGGTCGGCCTCCAGCGCCGTCTTCGCGTAGCGCTGGGGGACGACGGCGTAGAAGTGGCGCGTCATCAGCGCGAAGCGGCGCAACTGCGTGGTGCCCTCCCGCGCGGCCTCGCACGCGCGGCGCTGGTCGATGCCGCGCGGCGCGGCGCAGTCGACGGGTGCCGCGGACGATTGCGCGAGCGCGGAGGCGGAGAGCGTGGCCGCGAGGCAGGTCGCGGCGATGGCGTGGCGGGCTGGCATGGGATGGCTCCGTGGCGTGGACGCGAGGCGCGCTCCCCGTTCCCCCGACGATCCGCCAGGGACGCCTCGACGACGCAGGTTAGCGGGCGGTGCAGCGCCGCTCAACGGCGAATCAGCCAACGCGGCGCGGGCCGTGGCGAACGGCGCGCCGCCGGAGGCGAGCCGCCGCGGCGATCAGCGCGCAGGGCAGGCGCCCGCGGCGCGGCCGGCGACGCGCGCCCAGCGCGCCGCGAGCTGCGGGGCGATCGCCGGCCGCCAGCGTGACAGCAGCGCGTCCGCCGCCTCCATCTCGTTGCAGGTGAGCGCGACGTCGCAGCCGGCCGCGAGCGCCGCCTGCGCGCGCGCGACGATGTCGCCTGCGCCCGTGGCGCCCGCCATGCCGAGGTCGTCGGAGAAGAGCAGCCCGTCGAAGCGCAGGCGCTCGCGGAGCATCGTCGTGCACCAGAACGGGGAATAGCCGGCCGGCAGGGGATCGATCGACGGATAGACGACGTGCGCCGCCATGACCGCCTCCATGCCGTCGCGCGCGAGAGCGGCGAACGGCACGAGGTCGTCGGCGAGCATCGCGTCCAGCCGCCGCTCGTCGACCGGCAACTCGGCGTGCGAGTCCGCGGCCACGAAGCCGTGTCCCGGGAAGTGCTTGCCGCAGGCGGCCATGCCGCCGGCCGCGAGGCCCCGCCGCAACGCGCAGCCCAGGTGGGCGACGGCGTTGGGATTGCGGTGCAGCGCGCGGTCGCCGATGATCGTCGACGCGCCGTGGTCGAGGTCGAGCACGGGCGCGAACGCGAGGTCCACGCCATGCGCGCGCAATTCGCTCGCGAGCGTCCACCCGAGGCGGACCGCCTCGCCCTCGGCGAGCGCCACGTCGCAGTCCCAACGCTCGCCGAGGCTGCGCATCGCCGGAATCGCGGTGAAGCCGTCGCGGAAGCGCTGGACGCGTCCGCCCTCGTGATCGACCGCGATCACCGGCGCGGGATCGCGCAGCGCGCGGATCGACGCGGTCAGGGCGTCGAGCTGATCGCAGCCGGCGAAATTGCGCGCGAACAGGATCACGCCGCCGACGAGCGGGTGCAGCAGGCGCTCGCGGTCGGCGGTGGTGAGCTCGCAGCCCTCGATGCCGAGCATGACGGGACCGCGGGGAAGTTGCTTGTTCATGCCGTCCGCGCAAGACAGGACGCCGGGTCCCCGCCTGCGCGGGGACGGCGCACGTCGCGTGATGCGCGCTGCGCGCGCGACCGCAAAGACGGTGGGGCCCCGCCTGCGTGGGGACGGCGCACGTCGCGTGATGCGCGCTGCGCGCGCGACCGCAAAGACGCTGGGTCCTCGCCTGCGCGGGGACGGCGCACGTCGCGTGATGCGCGCTGCGCGCGCGACCGCAAAGACGCTGGGTCCCCGCCTGCGCGGGGACGGCGCACGTCGCGTGATGCGCGCTGCGCGCGCAACCGCAAAGACGCTGGGTCCCCGCCTGCGCGGGGACGGCGCACGTCGCGTGATGCGCGCTGCGCGCGCAACCGCAAAGACACTGGGTCCCCGCCTGCGCGGGGACGGCGCACGTCGCGTGATGCGCGCTGCGCGCGCATCACGCTCCTCGCGCCGCCTCGCGCATCAGGCGCTTCATCTCGCGGACGGCCTCGCGCAGGCCGACGAAGACGCTGCGCGACACGATCGCGTGCCCGATGTGCAGCTCGCGCACGCCCGGCAGCGCGGCGACCGGCTGCACGTTGAAGTAGTTGAGCGCGTGCCCGGCGTTGAAGCGCATGCCGAGTCCGCGGATCGCCTCGCCCGCCGCCCGGATCTTGTCCAGCTCCGCGACGACCGCGGGACTCTCCGGATCCCGGCCGCGCGCGTGGAACGCGTGCGCGTAGGGTCCCGTGTGGACCTCGCAGACGCGCGCGCCGATGCGCGCCGACGCCTCGACCTGCGCGGGCTCGGCATCGATGAACACGCTGGTGACGATGCCGGCGCCGGCGAGCCGTGCCACCGCCTCGCGCAGCTTCGCCTCCTGCCCGGCCACGTCGAGCCCGCCCTCGGTGGTGATCTCGTGGCGGCCCTCGGGCACCAGCATCGCCATTTCCGGCTGCAGGCGGCACGCGATGGCGACCATCTCGTCGGTCGCGGCCATCTCCAGGTTGAGCTTGATGTGCGTGAGCTCGCGCAGCCGCCGCACGTCCTCGTCCTGGATGTGTCGCCGGTCCTCGCGCAGGTGCACGGTGATCCCGTCGGCGCCGCCGAGGTGCGCCTCGACGGCCGCCCACACCGGGTCGGGCTCCCAGGTGCGCCGCGCCTGGCGCAGCGTCGCGACGTGGTCGATGTTGACGCCGAGCTCGATCATGGCCGGTGCGCCGCGCGGGACCTCACTCGTCGCTGTCCAGCGAGCGCAGGTCGGCGACGATGCGCCGGCTCTCGATGCGGCGCGATTCGAGGTGGTGGTCGAGGACTTCGCGCATCAGCTGCTTGGCTTCGGCCGCCGTCGCGGCATCGGGATAGCGCTGCTCCGAGAGCGCGATCAGCGTGGCCCCGCGCACGACTGGCCAGCGCACGCCGGGCTCCCCTGCGTGGCGCCGCGGGCCGGCGTCGAAGGCGTAATGGTACCGTGCCTGCGGGTCGATCGCCGATCCGGTGTCCGCCTCCGCAGTCAGCGCCAGCGCATAGCCCAGCGCTGCGAGCAGCCGCAGCTCGAAGGCGCGCAGGATCGCCGCCTGCGCGCCGGGCGCCTCGCCGGCGGCGAGCGCGGCGAGCGAGCGCTCGTAGTCGTCCCACAGGGTCGGGTGGGGATCCTCGCGCGGCACGAGCTTCAGCAGCAGCTCGTTCAGGTAGAACGCGGCGAGCAGCGATGCGCCGGACGGCAGCGGCACGCCGCCGCGCCACTCCGCCTTGACCAGCGTCTTGAGCTCCGCGGCGCCCGCCCACGACAGCGCGATCGGCTGGAACGCCTGCAGCAGCCCGCGCAGCTCGGAGCGCGGCCGCCTCGCCCCCCTGGCCACCATGCCGACGCGTCCCGCGTCGCGCACGAAGGCCTCGACGATCAGGCTCGTCTCCTTGTACGGGTAGGCGTGCAGGACGTACGCCGGTGCGTCGTCGTGGCGCTCGGACGGTGCGCGCGCGGGCATGCGGAATCGGGAACGGGGCGGATGCGCCCCTCAGTATCCCATGCGGTCGAGCGCGCCCTCGTCGTCCGGCCAGCCCTTGCGCACCCGCACCCAGACCTCGAGATGGACCGGGCCGCCGAACAGCTGCTCGAGGTCGCGGCGCGCGCCGCTCGCGATCGCCTTCATGCGCGCACCGCCCACGCCGAGCAGGATGGCGCGCTGGCTCGGCTTCTCGACGTAGACGCTCGCGAAGATGCGGCGCAGCCGTCCCTCGTGCTCGAACCGGTCGATGCCGACGCTCGTCGCATAGGGAATCTCGTCGCCGAGCTGGCGGAAGACCTTCTCCCGCACGAACTCGGCGGCGAGGAAGCGCTCGTCGCGGTCGGTGACGTCGTCCTCCGGGTACAGCGGCGGGCCCTCGGGAAGCGCCTTGCCGATCTCGTCCTTGAGCGCGTCGACCTGCGTGCCCTTCTCCGCCGACACCGGGACGATCGCCGCGAAGTCGCGCAGCGCGGCGATCCCGGCGAGCCGCGGGAGCAGCGCGGCCTTGTCGCCCAGCGCGTCGACCTTGTTCACGGCGACGACCACCGGCACGCGCGCCGGGATCAGCGCGAGGACGTCGCGGTCCGCCTGCACGAGGCGGGCGCCGTCGACCACCCAGACGACCACGTCGACGTCGCCGAGCGCCTCCCGCACCGCCTTGTTCATGCGCGCGTTCAGCCGCGAGCGATGCCGCGTCTGGAAGCCCGGCGTGTCGACGAACACGAACTGGCGGCCGGGCTCGGTCAGGATCCCGTGGATCCGGTACCGGGTCGTCTGCGGCCGCCGGGAGGTGATCGAGACCTTCGCCCCCACCATGCGGTTGAGCAGCGTCGACTTGCCCACGCTGGGCCGACCGACGAGCGCGACGAGGCCGCAGCGGTGGACGCCTGCGTCGCCGCCGGTCACGGGACGGCCCACCACGCGACGCCGCTCGCGGCGGGTTCGCCCGCGGGGCGGCCGTTCGAATTCACGCGCTCAGCCCGTGCTGGCGCGCCGCGGCCACCGCCAGCGGATACGCGGCCTGCGCGGCGGCCTGCTCCGCAGCACGCCGGCTGCTGCCGCCGCCGGTGGCCGCCACGCCCAGCGTCGGCACCGCGCACGCCGCCGTGAATGTCTGCGCGTGGGCCTCGCCCGCGACCTCGACGACGCGGTAGTCGGGGACCGGCAGGCGGCGCGCCTGCAGCCACTCCTGCAGGCGCGTCTTCGGATCCTTGCCCAGCGCGTCGGGATCCGCGCTGCGCAGCACGTCGTCGAACGCGCGCTCGATCGTCGCGCGCGCGGCCTCGAAGCCGGCATCGAGGAACACCGCGCCGAACACCGCTTCGAGCGCGTCGGCGAGGATCGACGGTCGCCCGGTGCCGCCGCTGCGCTGCTCGCCTTCGCCCAGCAGGACCGCCTCGCCGATGCCGATGCGCCGCGCGACGTCGGCCAGCGTGTCGCGGTTGACCAGGCTCGCGCGCACGCGCGACAGGTCGCCCTCGGGCAGCGCCGGGAAGCGCTCGAACAACGCACGCGCGACCACGCAGTTCAGGACGGCGTCGCCGACGAATTCGAGGCGCTCGTTGTGCCGCGCGCCGTAGCTGCGATGCGTGAGCGCCTGCGCGAGCAGTTCCGGCCGCGCGAACGCGTGGCCGAGCCGGGCGGTGAAGTCGTCGCGGTACGCGGGATCGGTCGCTGGCTTGCCGGACGCCATGGCGGAGGGCGCGGGCGCGCGTGCCGTGCCTCGCGCCGGCGCCTAGCGCGACGCCGACGTCTCGAACTCGAGCAGGATCGAGGCGTTGCCGAACATGTGCAGCCGCCGCTCCCACGCGAGCTCGGCGACGATCTGCGACCCCTGGCGCGTGAGCAGCGCGTCGGCAGCCTTCACGTTCTCGACGTAGCTCGTCTGCAGGCGGCGCTCGAGCTCCTTGCGGAACGGCACCGGATTGTTCGGGTCGGCCGTCCCGCTTCGCATCGTGTCCTCGAGCGAGCGCTTGACGGCGTAGTACTCGACGTAGGCCGGCACCACGCGGAAGCCCACCATCGCGAAGATGATCACGACCGCCGCGACGAGGATGAACCCGACGATCGTGAGGCCCGATTGCCGATTCCGCCACGGTGTGCGCATGCCGTCCCCCTCCCGGCGTCCCGCCGTCGGCGTCCGCGGCCCCTCGGCGGGCCCTAGCGGATGCTGCTGCCGACGCGGTCGAACGCGAAGCTCGCGATGTCGTCCCAGTTGAACCAGATGAAGAAGGCGCGCCCGCGGACGTGGTCGTCGGGGACGAAGCCCCAGTAGCGGCTGTCGTCGCTGGCGTCGCGGTTGTCGCCCATCATGAAGTAGTGGCCCGCGGGCACGCGGCAGCGGAAGCCGCGGTCATTGTAGTCGCAATTCTCGCGGCCCGGGAACGAGCGGACGTTCGCCGGATAGACGGGCGCAGCCTGCGGCTGGACGGCGATCGTGTACGACGTCGGACCGGCGGCGGACTGCGCCGTCTCGATGCGCCGCTCGGTGCTCTCGAAGCGCAGCCCCTCGAGGTAGCTGTAGCTGCCGTCGGGCTTCTGCGGCAGCGGTTGCCCGTTCACG
Source organism: Betaproteobacteria bacterium (assembly GCA_016861105.1). Lineage (GTDB taxonomy): Bacteria > Pseudomonadota > Gammaproteobacteria > Burkholderiales > Casimicrobiaceae > VBCG01. Next base: position 111,935 of record BOKS01000009.1, read on the forward strand.
GCGAGCTGCTTGTCGCGGTACTCGACGGTGTCGCCGCCCACGGCCACCACGCGCTTGATGAAGTCCTGCGAGGGGTTGACGGGGTAGCGGAACACGACCACGTCGCCGCGCTGCGGGTCGGCGATCGGCACCACCTTCCGCTCGACGATCGGCAGGCGGATGCCGTAGCTGAACTTGTTGACCAGGATGTAGTCGCCGACCACGAGCGTCGGCCGCATCGACGACGACGGGATGCGGAACGGCTCGGCGAGGAACGAGCGCAGCAGGAAGACGATCGCGAGGACCGGGAAGAAGCTCTTCGGATACTCGATCCACCACGGCTCGGGCGTGCCGGGCGCGCGGCGCCGCGCGAACACGAGCCGGTCGAGCAGCCAGACGACGCCGGTCGCGGCGGTGAGCAGGAACAGGATCAGCGCGAAGTTCATCGTGGGGGGAAAGGGCCGGCGGAACCGGCCCGGACGGGCCGCGGGGCGGATTGTCCCACGAGCGGACGCGCCCCTCGCCGCCGGCCGTCGCGGCCGGCCGCGACCGGTCGCGCGCGACGCCGGTGCGGCGCGCCGGCCCGCCTACTTCTCACCGACCTGGAGGATCGCCAGGAAGGCCTCCTGCGGGATCTCGACGCTGCCGACCGCCTTCATGCGCTTCTTGCCCGCCTTCTGCTTCTCGAGCAGCTTGCGCTTGCGCGTGACGTCGCCGCCGTAGCACTTCGCGAGCACGTCCTTGCGCATCGCCTTCACCGACTCGCGCGCCACGATCTGCGAGCCGATCGCCGCCTGGATCGCGACGTCGAACATCTGCCGCGGGATCAGCCCCCGCATCCGGTGGACCACCTCGCGGCCGCGGAACTGCGCCACCGACCGGTGCACCATCACCGACAGCGCGTCGACGCGCTCGCCGTTGATCAGGATGTCGAGCTTCACGACGTCGGCCGCGCGGTACTCCCTGAACTCGTAGTCCATCGACGCGTAGCCGCGCGAGGCGCTCTTCAGCCGGTCGAAGAAGTCCATCACGACCTCGGCGAGCGGCAGCTCGTAGTGGATCACGACCTGGCGGCCGCGGTACTGCATGTCCTTCTGCACGCCGCGCTTCTCCGTGCACAGCGTGAGCACCGGCCCGACGTAGTCCTGCGGCACGAGGATCGTGACCGTGATCACGGGCTCGCGGATCTCCTCGACGCGCGACAGGTCCGGCAGCCGCGACGGGTTGTCGATCTCGACGACGGTCCCGTCGCGCTGCGCGACCTGGTAGACGACCGAGGGCGCGGTCGTGATCAGGTCCATGTCGTACTCGCGCTCGAGCCGCTCCTGCACGATGTCCATGTGCAGAAGTCCGAGGAAGCCGCAGCGGAACCCGAAGCCCAGCGCCTGCGAGACCTCGGGCTCGAAGTGCAGCGACGCGTCGTTCAGCTTGAGCTTGGTCAGCGCCTCGCGCAGCGCCTCGTACTGGTTCGACTCGACCGGGTAGAGGCCGGCGAAGACCTGCGGCTTCACCTCCTTGAAGCCGGGCAGCGCCACGGGCGCCGGCCGCTGCGCGTGCGTGATCGTGTCGCCCACCTTCGCCTCGGCCAGCTCCTTGACGCCGGCGATGACGAACCCGACCTCGCCGGCGGCAAGCTGCTCGCGCGCCACCGACTTCGGCGTGAACACGCCGAGCTGCTCGCACTGGTGCGCGGCGCCGGTCGCCATCAGCAGCACCTTGTCGCGCGGCCGCAGCGTGCCGTTGACCACGCGCACCAGCATCACGACGCCGACGTAGTTGTCGAACCACGCGTCGATGACCAGCGCCTGCAGCGGCGCGTCGGGATCGCCCTTCGGCGGCGGCACGCGCGCGATCACCGCCTCGAGGATGTCGTCGATGCCCTCGCCCGTCTTCGCGCTCGCGCGGATCGCGTCCTCCGCGGGAATGCCGACGATGTCCTCGATCTCCTCGATCACCCGCTCCGGCTCCGCGGACGGGAGGTCGATCTTGTTCAGCACCGGCACCACCTCGACGCCCAGCTCGATCGCGGTGTAGCAGTTCGCCACGGTCTGCGCCTCGACGCCCTGCGAGGCGTCGACGACCAGCAGTGCGCCCTCGCAGGCCGACAGCGAGCGCGAGACCTCGTAGGCGAAGTCCACGTGCCCGGGCGTGTCGATCAGGTTGAGCTGGTAGCGCTGGCCGTCGCGCGCCTCGTAGGTGAGCGCGGCGGTCTGCGCCTTGATGGTGATGCCGCGCTCGCGCTCGAGGTCCATCGAGTCGAGCACCTGCTCGCTCATCTCCCGGTCGGCGAGGCCGCCGCAGCGCTGGATGAAGCGGTCCGCGAGCGTCGACTTGCCGTGGTCGATGTGGGCGATGATCGAGAAGTTGCGGATGTGGCGCACGAGGTCGGCCGGGGTCAGGCGGGCGGCAAACGAGAAAGGGGCACGTCCGTGCCCCTCGCGCGAAACGCCAAACCGATGAATCTTAGCGGATTCCGCGGCCGCCCGCGAGGGCCGCCGCGACGCCGGCGACGTCGAGCCGGTAGCGGCACAGCTCGTTGCCGGCCGCCGGCGCGCCGGCGAAGAGGACGGGCACTGCGTCGCCGAAGGCCGCCTCGAGCGCGGCGTGCTCCGGCGCGTCGACGTCGAGGACGTCGACGGGCGTCGTGCCCGCGAGCGGCACGAGCGCGTCGAGCATCTCGTCGCAGAGGTGGCAGTAGCTCCGCGTCAGCAGCGTGAGGCGCATGCGGGGGAAGGGGGCTGGAGACCGGGGAGCGGGGACCGGGGAGCGGGGACCGGGGAGCGGGGACCGGGGACTGGGCGCCCTCATCCGCCGTCCCTCATCCCTCATCCGTCGTCCCCAGTCCCTCGCAACGCCTCACTCGCCGTTGGGCATCCTGATCGTCGCGAAGAACGTCTGCTCGCCGCGCTTCACCTGCAGCGTGACGCTCGCGTTCTTCTCCACCTTCGCCAGCACCTCGTTCACCTGCGCGGCGGTCTTCGCCTCCGTGGTGACGCCGCGCTGGATGATCGCGAGGATGATGTCGCCGGGCTGGATGTTGGCGCGCACGGCGCCGACGATGTCCTCCACCAGGACGCCGCCGCGCACGTCCGCTTCCTTGCGCTGCTCCGGCGTGAGGTCGGAGAGCACCAGGCCCATGCGGTTCGGCTTGGCCCTCTCCTTGGGCGCCGGCTGCGCGCCCCGCCGCTGCGGCGTCGCGGCCTCCTCCTTCATCTCCGCGACCGTGACGGCGACGTCGCGCGCCGCGCCGTTGCGCCAGACGGTCAGCACGACCTTGGTGCCCGGCCGCACCTGCGTGATGATGCGCGGCAGCGCGTTGCTGTTGGGGACGTCGCGTCCGTCGACCTTGAGGATGATGTCGCCGGGCTCCACGCCCCCCTTCTCGGCCGGGCCGCCCTTCTCCACCGAGTTGACGAGCGCGCCCGTCGCCTGCTTCAGGCCGAAGGAGTCGGCGGCTTCGCGCGTGACCTCCTGGATCTGCACGCCGATGCGGCCGCGCGTGACGCGGCCCTTCTCGCGCAGCTGGTTGACCGTGTTCATCGCCACGTCGATCGGGATCGCGAACGCGAGGCCCATGTAGCCGCCCGATCGCGAGTAGATCAGCGAGTTGATGCCGACGACCTCGCCGCGCAGGTTGAACAGCGGACCGCCCGAGTTCCCGGGATTGATCGCGACGTCGGTCTGGATGAACGGGACCAGGTTCTCCTGCGGCAGGTCGCGGCCCTTCGCGCTGACGACGCCCGCCGTCAGCGTGTTCTCCAGGCCGAAGGGCTTGCCGATCGCGACGACCCACTCGCCGACCTTGAGCTTCTCGGGATCGCCGATCGTGACCTTGGGGAGGTCCTTCGCGTCGATCTTGATGACCGCGACGTCGGTGCGCCTGTCCGTCCCGACGACCTTCGCGATGAACTCGCGACGGTCCGTGAGGCGCACGCGCACCTCGTCGGCGGAATCCACGACGTGCGTGTTGGTGACGATGTAGCCGTCCGCTGACACGATGAAGCCCGAGCCGGCGCTCTGCGCCTCGAACTCCCGCTGCGGACCGCGCGGCACGGGGCCGAAGCGGCGGAAGAACTCGTAGAACGGGTCGTCCTCGGAGAGCTCGGGGCGCTGCGCGCGCCTCCGCTGCGTGACGTCGATCGACACGACCGCCGGGCCCTGCTTCTCGTAGAGCTCCGTGAAGTCGGGGAGCACGCCGTTGACGCGGGTTTGCGCCGGCGCGCCGGCCGGCAGCAGCGCGGCGGCCAGCACGAGGGCGAACGCGGCCACGGCGTGCCGCGCGGACGAAGGGACGGACGGATTCATGGGATCACTCTGCGGGCTTGTTGTTCGAGGCGCGCTGGGGCGCGACCGCCGCTAGCGGCGCGACACCGACTGCGCGATCTGGCGGACGGTCACGGCGGGGGCTTCGCCGAGCGCGGTCACCAGGTGGTCGTCCAGCTTCAGCGTGTAGACGTTGAGGCCGCCCTGGCGGACCGCGCCGGCCTGCTGGCCCGGCACCGCCGCGATCGGCTCGACGAACACGGACACGGCCACGAGGCCGTCGGAGAACACGAGATGGGCGACCGGCTCGCGCTTGCCGCGCAGCGTGCGGAAGCCCTCCATGATCTTGGAGAACCCCGGCGGCAGCTTCGCGACCACCCAGCCGGTGTCGTGCGGCACCGGGTCGCCGGCCGAACCCTGGCGCAGCTGCCAGTCGGGCGGCGTCGCCGACCACGTGGGCTTCACGGCCTCGCGGTCGACCTTCGCGCCGATCGCGATGTCGGTGAACGCGAACTGCTCGACGACCTCCTGCCGCTCGTTGAGCAGGCGCGCCTTCAGCAGCAGCCCCGTCGCGCGGTCGGCCCAGAACTTGTGCCCGTAGCGCAGGCCGTCCTTGGGCTCGAACACGTACGCCTGCGCCTCGAGGCCGGCGACGCGGCCGGCTTCCGCCTTGCGGAACTCGTAGAACTGCGCGAGCGCCTGCTGCTGCTGGGGCGACAGCGACGGGAAGACGTTGCGGAACGTGCGCGGCTCGACGCGCACGATCTTGGCGTCGGGGTAGTAGCAGCGCACCTCGCCCTCGCTGCGGATCACCTCGCGCGCCGGCCCGTCGAGGTTGACGAGCTTCTCGTACTCGACGCCGTTGTCGTTGAGGTGCACGAGCCGCGAGGTCTCGACGCGGCCGCCGTGCTGGAACACGATGGTTCCCGCGTAGGTGAGCGAGCGGGCCGCCTGCGCGGCGCGCGCGAGCCAGGCACTCGCGTCCTCGGCGCAGGCCGGGCGCGCGACGGCGAGGGCCGCAAGCAGCCCCAGCAGCGCCGCGGCGGGTGCGCGCAACGTCGACGGAGCGCTCAAGGGCGCCCGTCCCCTATCGGCGCGGAGACCGCGCGCAGGTAGGGGCTGACGCCCTGGATCGCGGTCGCCGGCGAATACTCCTGGTGGACCAGCACGTACTCCTGCGGGAGCGACCGGCGCACGCTCGCCGGCGTGACCAGGTGCACGTCGCGCGCCTTCGCGATCGCGGTGCCCGGCGACTCGGTGAGCGACAGCGCCGTCCAGCCGACGATGCTCACCGCCGCGATCGACGCGGCGGCCGCCCACGCCCACGTCGACACCGGGTGCTGGCGGCGGCGCGGCGCGAGCACGGTGGGCTCCGCGGCGAGCGCCCTGGCGAAGCGCTGCGAGAAGCGCGGCATCGCGCCGGGCGCGCCGCGCAGCGTGTCCCCGATGACCTGGTAGCACGCCCACGTGGCGAGCGCGCCGGGGCGCCGGCACTCGCCGAGGACGCTGTCGACCTCCTCGTCGGGCAGGTCGCCGTCCATCAGGCGGGAGAGTTCCTCGTTCATCACCATCTCCGGTTCTCGTCGGTGCCGAGCAGCGGCCGCAGCTCGGCCGCGATCGCCTCGCGCGCGCGGAAGATCCGCGACCGCACGGTGCCGATCGGGCAGTTCATCAGCGACGCGATTTCCTCGTAGCTCAGGCCCTCGATCTCGCGCAGCGTGATCGCGGTCCTCAGATCCTCAGGCAGCGCATCCATCGCGCGGTTCACCGTCTCGGCGATCTGCTTGCCGTGCATCTCGTCCTCGGGCGTCGACGCGTCGCGCAGCGCGTCGGCTTCCTCGAAGTTCTCGGCGTCCTCGTTGTCGAACTCCGTGGTCGTCGGCGCCCGGCGGCCGAGCGCGACCAGGTAGTTCTTCGCCGTGTTGATCGCAATGCGGTAGAGCCACGTGTAGAACGCACTGTCGCCGCGGAACGAGGGCAGCGCGCGGTACGCCTTGATGAAGGCCTCCTGCGTCACGTCCTCGACCTCGGCAGGGTCGCGCACCATCCGCGACAGGAGCCGCCCCAGCTTGCGCTGGTACTTCGCCACCAGCAGCTCGAACGCCCGCTTGTCGCCACGCTGCGCCCGCTCCACGAGCTGCTGATCGACTTCGCGATCACCCATCCGCGGGTTCTTCAGTCCCTGGTCATGCGTTGTTGTCCCGCCGGAGGGCGGGCCATGGATCCGGCCCACGCTCCGGCCGGCCGACGAAACCCGGCGGCCCGCGGTGCACGACTGCAGGCAAAGACCGCCAAAATTTCCCGAAGTTTCCGCCTGACCGGCGGCAACGCCGGATTATCGCAAGAAACCGGACGGGTGCCGGTCCGGTTGGCGCGGAGCCGTCCGCACTGCGGGCCGGCCGTCAGCACCGGCGCAGCTCGACCAGCGGACGCAACTCGCCCGTCGCGACGCCGCGATGGTTGCGCAGGACGGGGCGCCCGAGGCCGGCGAGCGCTTCGCGGCGCGGGGCGTCCAGCAGGCCGAGCTGGTCGAGCACGCCCACGATCGCCGGGCCGACCGCCCGCCGGCTGCCGTCCGCGACCTTGAGGGCGACGCCCAGGCCCGTCCCGGTCACGCCGACGGCCTGCACGCCCTCGGCGCCGATCTTCGCCACCCAGTCGCCGCCGCCGGCGCGCATCAGGGCCGCGTCGCTGCGGCCTTCGCCCGAGACCATCTCCGGATGCGCCGTCATCGCATCGCGCAGCCGGCGCGGCGCCGCCCGCCACCGTCCGCCGTCGTCGTCGCCGGCGGCGAGCCGCGCGAACGCGCGCGCCAGCGCGACGAGCGGCAACGCGTAGTTCGGCGCGGAGCAGCCGTCCACGCCGCACGGCATGTCCGCGGCGATGACACCTGCATAGTCCGCGATCGCACTGCGGATCGCGCACTGCAGCGGATGCGCCGGGTGGAGGTAGTCGTCGCGCCGCCACCCGTGCAGCGTGCAGGCGGCGAGCATCCCGGCGTGCTTGCCCGAACAGTTGTGCGCCAGCGGCGAGTACGGTGGCGGCGGCGGAGCCTCGCCGCGGGCCTCGTGGAAGCCTGGTGCGTGCGTTCCGCACTGCAGGTGCTCGGGGCCGTGGCCGGCGCGGGCGAGCATCGCGGCGACCGCGTCGACGTGGCGCGGCTCGCCGGCATGGCTCGCGCACAGCAGCGCGACCTGCGCATCCGAATAATCGAAGCGCTCCACCCCGCCGTCGCGCACGAACGGCAGCGCCTGCAACGGCTTGAGCGCGCTCCGCGTGTAGACCACGACTTGTGGGTCCCCTGCCGCGTACAAGAGCTGCCCGTGCCGGTCGACGACCGCGACGCTGCCGTAGTGCACGCTCTCGTCCGTGCCGGCGCGCGTGGCGGCGGCGAGCGGGACGTGCGCGGACGGGTCGGGCATCGGCGGCGGCGGGCGGGCGAAACGCGGATTATCGCCCATTCGGCCCGGCCGACCGTCGCCCCCGGAACCCCGCCGGCGCAGGACCGCGCGCGCCCCGCGCGTCAGCGATCGAACGGCTCCACGGTGCTCTGCCGGTTCTCCAGCGTCGTCCGCAACCGGCAGGCGCCGTCCACCACCGTGGCCATGCCCGGGAACCCGCCGCGCGCGACGCGCAGCGCGAACGCCACGCTCTCCCCGACGGCGACGTCGCGCGTTCCCGCAACGCGCACGCCGCTCCAGCGCCCCGGCTGGATCGACACGACCTGCGTGCCGACCGGCGTCCACGTCGTGCCCGCGTCCACGCTCGCCACGATCTCCACGACCAGCGGCGCGCTGCCGTCTCCCGCCAGGTTCACCACGCCATCGACGCGCATGCGCCGCGGCGCGCCGGACGCGGCGACCGTCGGCGCGACGCACAGCACGGTCGCCGTCGACGGGTCGAACGCCCCCGTCGCAGCTTCCGTCACCGCGGGGCCCGGCGTTAGCGCCGACCCCAGCCGGTTCATGAACGCCGCCATCGCCAGGCGACTCACGTCGGCGTCCGGACAGTACGCGCTCGGCGTGCAGCCCTGCGTGATCCCGCGGTTGCGCATCCACTCCACGCTGCTGCAGAAGGGGCTCGACGCCGCGACGTCCGTGAAGGCGCCGCACGGCGGGCCCAGGGACACCACCAGCGCGACGGCGGAACCCGCGGCGACGCTCGCCCCGGCCGCGGGCGCCTGCGAGATCACGACGTTGAACGGAACCGTCGTCGAGACCTCGTGCGTCACCGTCCCGACGACCAGGCCGGCGCCCGTCAGGGCGACGGTGGCGCTGGAGACGCCCTGCCCGACGACATCGGGCACGACCACCTGCGGCGGACCGCTCGACACCACGAGGTCCACGGCGCTCCCGGCCGCCACGCTGCTGCCCGCCGGCGGCGTCTGCGCGATCACGTGCCCGACGGGCACCGTCGGCGACGACTGCATCGTCACGACGCCCACCACCAGGCCCGCCGCGTTCAGCGCCGACGTCGCCGCCGCCTGCGACAGCGCGATCACGCTGGGCACGGTGACGTTCCCCGCGCTTCCCGGCGCGACCAGCAGCGCGATCGCGGAACCCGCCGGCGCGGCCGCGCCGGCGACGGGCGACTGCCCGCGGACGCGTCCCGGCGGATCGGCCCCGGGCAACCCGGTCGTGACGGTCCCCAGCGCGAAGCCCGCGTTCGCGATGGCCGTCGCCGCGGCCGCCTGCGTGAGCCCGTTGACGTTGGGGACGACCGCGCCGTTGGGTCCGAGCGAGACGACCAGCGCCACCGGCGTGCCGAGCGGCTGCACGGAGGCCGCCGCAGGAAGCTGCGAGAGCACGAGGCCCGCCGGCACGGACGGCGACGCGGCGAAGGTCACCGCCCCGACCGTGAAGTTCGCCGTCGCGATCGCCTCGCGCGCCGTCGGCTCGGACGCGCCGACGACCGACGGCACGGCGGCGGGCGCGACGCCGCCCACGGTGACGACCACGGTCGCGAAGCCGCCGTTGCCGCGCGCATCGTAGGCCGCGAGCACGAGGCGCCGCGGCCCCGGCGGCCCCGAGACGACCGGCACGTTCGCGGCATACCCGCCACCGCCGGGCAGCGCGGCGAACGCCTCGCCGGGCCGTACGATGCGCCCGTCGCCGTTGGCATCGAACAGCACCTCCGCACGGGCGATGCCGACGTCGTCGCTCGCGCCGAACGCGACCGCGATGTTCCCCCCGGCGGCGACGTTCACGCCGCCCGCGGGCGCGATCGGCTGGATGCGCGGCTCGACGTCGTCCTGCGGGCCGAACTGCCGCTCGATCTGTGCCGGGGTCTGCTCGGTCTCGTCCGGCGGAAACGGCAACAGCGCGCTGTTGCGGTGGCCGAACGTGTCGCCGCCGAAGCGGACCACCGAGGCCGTCGCCATGTCGAGGGTCGCCCAGTCGTCGCGAACCGCGTCGGCGGACCCCGCGTACGCATCGATCGGACATGCGGCGGCCCCGGGCAGCGGCGTGCCGTCCTCGTCGGTGCCCACGCCCTGCGAGCACATCGCGTACGCGTAGTTCATCAGGCTTACGTAGTCCGGCTTGAAGTTGTCGTGGTCGACGCCGCCGTGCAGCAGCGTCATCAGGTGGCCGAGCTCGTGCACGATCCCCTTCCAGTGCTGGACGAACGAGCCTCGCTGGTAGCCCGGCAGGTAGCGACGGATCACCCCGGTGGCCACGATCACGTCCTTGCCGTGCGCGAATCCCCCGTCCAGCCTGCTGCCGGCGGCGGCCTGCCCCCCCGAACCGTCCAGGATCGCGTAGGTGCTGGTGGCGTCCGGGACCACCGTGAACGGCACGCGCACGTCGATCGCGCCGGTGGTCGCCGAGTTCTGGGCCACGCCCGCCGTTCCGATCACGCGGACCTGGCCCGCGCCGGTCCCGCCGGTGATCTTGACCGCCAGCCCGGCGACGTCCGCGAGGTCGGGATTGTTCGCATCGTTGATCGTCCACGCGTCCGCCGCCGTGACCGTGCCGGTCATGGGCGCCTTGTTCTTTGGATGGGCGCCGATGGAGTTGGCCCACACGACGGAGGTGAATGCGAACTGGCGCGCGCCGCGCTCGCTGTTCCACACGTTCTGCGCCTTGATGTCGCCGAAGGCGCGCATGGCGACGCCGGGCAGCGAGAACGTCGACGGGTCGTCGAAGTGCACGACGTCGAGCGGCGCGGGCCACACCACCTTGCCCCCGCGCAGCAGCGCGGTGCCCATGTCGGTGGACAGCGGCATTCCCGCGCTGTCGAACCACGGGCCGGCGTCGACGTGCACGCGGATGCCGGCGGGCACGCCGCTCGCCAGCGCGGGCGCGGCCGCGAAGTAGTCGACGACGCGCTGCACGACGCCGGCCGCCGGCCGGTGCCGGACGAACTCGTTGAGCGGCGGCTGATCGTCCGCCACCCAGTCGATCTGGATGAACAGGTCGCGCGCGAACGGGTCCGTGCCCATCGCGGGCAGGTCGAGGTCGATCGTGCCGGTGCCGTCGAGGTCGATGCCGGCCGTCTCCCAGTGGTCGTACAGGCCGTCCTGGTCGCTGTCGAGGTGCTCCCCGCGCACGATCAGCTGCGTGCCGCCGGCGGCGGCGGCCCAGAACGCGACGCGGTGGTCGCCGAGCCGCATCGCGCGCGGCGTCTGCGCGTCCGTGAAGTTCGCGGGGGCGATCGGGTCGTGCACGCCGATGTCGGCGACCGTGTGCGCGAGGATGCTGTCGCCCACCTGCACGACGGGGACGGGGCCCACGCGGCTCAGCAGCGTCTCGGAGTCGTGCGTGTTGTCGCTCTCGCACAGGCCGTTCGCGCCGGCGGAGACGTAGAAGACGCCGTTCGCGCTCGCGATCGCGTCGTCGCCGCGCGTGGTGAACGGATTGCCGGCGGCCCCTTCGGCGAGGACCACGCACTGGTCCCGGATCAGCGGTGCATCGAGATCCACGCGCAGCGTCCAGAGCCCCTTCTGCGCAGAGAAGTAGAACGGCTTCCCCGTGCCCGCGTTCTGCCGGCTCTGCGCGTTGGGGGTGCCCACGAACGCGACCACCACCGACGCATTCGCCGTGCCGTCGCGCCCGGGGGTGTAGGCGATGCCCACGCGGCTGTCCACGTCGACGCTTGCGAGATGGAGCCGGCTGCCGGTCTCGTCGTGGCCGAGCTCCGGCTTCTTGACGACGTCGTTCTCGCCGGCCACGCGCACGATCCGCCGCTGCCCCCCGGGCAGCTCGATCGACAGGAAGACGCCGGTCCCGAAGCCGCGGTTGCCCGCGAACGCCACGACCTTGCCGTCAGGGGTGATGCCGGGCGCGACGCCGAGCCGGGTGAAGCCCTGCGCGGCCCCGGCGATCTGCGTTGGCGCGCCCAGCCCGTAGGCGAACAGCAGGATCGGGTCCGCGTTGCCCAGCCCGCGCACCGCGACGCGGCCGTCGTCGGCCAGCGCGGGCCGCGAGTTCGTCGTGTTGAGGGCGTACTCGTTGCGCGTCCCCTGGTCGGCCCCGCCCGCGGGATTGGTCTGCACCGTCCCGAGGTAGCGGGCGATCGTGGGCGTGTTCTCGTACGCCCCGAACGCGACCTGCGAGAAGCACACTTCGCCCGCCTCGCACAGCCCGTCCTTGTCGCCGGTGGGGACGGCGCTGCTGCGATCCTCCAGGACGCGACTGGCATTGATCGCCGGGCCCTGGAAGAGGATGTTGTACGGCTGCCCGGTCGTCGTGCCGCGCACGGCCAGCGAGCTGTCGTCGGGCGCCCCGGCGCGGAAGACGCGGATCTCGTACAGCGCCTGGGGAAGGATGCGGTTCCACGTGACGATCTCGTCGTGGAAGTTGATCATCACCGCGTCGCCGAAGCTGCGGGAGGTGGACAGGAAGCCGGGCGCGACGTCGACGCGCCCGCCTGCAGGCGACCAGGAGAACACCGAGGGACCGCCGGCGTAGGTGCCGACGTAGGCGACCTTGCCCTTCGCGTTGACCGAGGGGCCCGTGCCGAGCGACACGATGCCGTCCTGGCCGGTCTGCGCGACGATGTCGAACTTGTAGAAGACGCTGGCCTGCGCCGCGAGCGTTGTCGCGACGCACAACGCGCCGACGGTCCCCTGGATCGCACGCATCCCCGCCCTCCCCTGGTGCCGGCGCACGCTGTCGCGGGCGCCGCCCACCGGGCGGCGCGTTCGGTGTCCGCCACGTCCGCGGAGCGCGCCGGGCGGCGCGCTCCGCGTCGACGCGGGAACCTCCGGACGCTAGCAGATCGTGCGCCGCGGCGCACGTAACAAACGCGCGCCGGCGTCGGTCCGCCTGACAGCGCCGGCGCGGCGCGCACGCCTCAGCGTGCGGCCAGCGCGGCGCGGATCTGCTCGAGCGCGCCCGGGTCCTCGATGGTCGTGAGGTCGCCGGGGTCGCGTCCTTCGGCGAGCGCCTGGATCGAGCGGCGCAGGAGCTTCCCCGAGCGCGTCTTGGGGAGCAGCGTCACGAAGTGCACCTGCCCGGGCCGCGCGATCGCGCCGAGCTGGCGGTCGACGGTGTCCATGACTTCCTTGCGCATCGCCGCCGCGTCCTGCGGCGTGGCGACGCGCGCCGGGTCCTTGACCACCGCGAAGGCGACGGGCACCTGCCCCTTCACCTGGTCGGCGACGCCGACGACCGCGACCTCGGCCACGCCGGGGTGGGCCTGGACGGCCTCCTCGATCTCGCGCGTGCCGAGCCGGTGCCCGGCCACGTTGATCACGTCGTCCGTGCGCCCGAGCACGAAGTAGTAGCCGTCGTCGTCGCGCGTCGCCCAGTCGAACGTCGAGTAGAACGGCTTGTCGCGGAACGTGGAGAAGTACGTGCGCACGAAGCGCTCGTCGTCGCCCCACACCGTGGTCATGCAGCCCGGCGGCAGCGGCGGGGCGATCGTCAGCACGCCCTTCTCGTTCGCGCCGACCTCCTCGCCGGTGGCCTCGTGCAGCAGGCGCACGTCGTAGCCGACCACCGGGAACGACGGCGAGCCGAACTTGCGCGGCGTCTGCTCGATCCCCGGCTGCGCCGAGAGGATCGGCCACCCGGTCTCCGTCTGCCAGTAGTTGTCGACGATCGCCACACCCAGCGACTCGCTCGCCCAGCGCGCGGTCGGCTCGTCCAGCGGCTCTCCGGCGAGGAACAGGTACTCGAGCGAGGACAGGTCGTGCTTCCTCATGAACGCCGGGTCCTGCTTCTTCAGCACGCGGATCGCGGTCGGCGAGCTGAACATCGTGCGCACGCGGTGCTCCTCGACGATCCTCCACCAGATCGCCGGATCGGGGCGGATCGGCAGCCCTTCGTACATGATCGTCGTCGAGCCGTTGATCAGCGGCGCGTAGATGATGTAGCTGTGCCCGACGACCCAGCCGATGTCGCTGGTCGTGAACATCGTCTCGCCGGGCTGCACGCAGAAGATGCTGCGCATCGACGACGCCAGCGCCACCGCGTAGCCGCCGGTGTCGCGCTGCACGCCCTTCGGCTTGCCGGTCGTGCCGGACGTGTAGAGGATGTACGAAGGCTCCGACGACTCGAGCCACTCGCAGGGCACGCGGGCGTCCATGTGCTGCGCGCGCAGCGCTGCGTAGTCGAGATCCCGCCCGGCGACGCGCGGCATGTCCCGGTCGAGCCGGCGGTCGACGATCACGACGGCGGCGGGAGGGTACTTCGCGAGCCGCAGCGACTCGTCGACGAGGTGCTTGTACGGCACCGGCTTGCCGCCACGCATGCCGGCGTCGGCGGTCACCATCGCCTTCGGCCTCGCGTCGTCGATGCGCGTGGCGAGGCTCGCCGCGGCGAAGCCCCCGAAGACCACGGAGTGGATCGCGCCGACGCGCACGCAGGCGAGCATCGCGAAGGCCGCCTCGGGAATCATCGGCATGTAGATCAGCACGCGGTCGCCGCGTCCCACGCCGAGCTCCTTCAGCACGCCGGCGAAGCGGTTCACCTCGGCGTGCAGCTCGCGGAACGTGTAGCGGCGCGACTCGTCCGTCTCGGTGGACAGGTACACGAGCGCCGCCTGGTCGCCGCGCGTCGCGAGGTGGCGGTCGATCGCGTTGTGGCACAGGTTCGTGCGCCCGCCGACGAACCAGCGGCTGAACGGCGGCCGCGCGTAGTCCAGCACGCGCTCGAACGGCGCGTGCCAGTCGACCAGCGCGGCCTGCTCGCGCCAGAACGCGTCGCGGTCGGCGAGCGAGCGGCGGTGGGTCTCCTTGTACGTCGGCACGATGCTCCTCCTCCGATCGGTCCCGGCCCGCGCCCGCGGGCCCGCGTCAAGTTTTCTATGGGATGCAGGGCCACGCAAGGGCGCGACGCCCCCGCACCGGACGTGGAACGGCGCCGCACACCCGTTCGGACCGGCCGGCCGCCGCTTTCCGGCACGCCGCCGCCTGCGGAGTGCACTGCCTTGCGTGCAGTTGCCGGCCGGCGGGCGCCGGGCCGCCCCAGGCCCGCCGACCTGGTGCCGAACTGCCCGGCGCGATTTCGCGCAGCGTGCTGACGCGAGCCGATCCTCAGGGATGCGTGTCGTGCCCGATGCGCACGACCGTGCGCCCGCGCACCATGCCCTTGAGGTAGGCGTCGAAGTGCGTCGGCAGCTCGTCGAAGTCGATGGTGCGAACCTGGTCGTGCACGACGTCGGGGCGCCACTCCACGGCCAGCTTGTTCCACACCTTCTGGCGCGTGGCCATCGGCGTGTTCGCGCTGTCCGCGCCGAGCAGGGCGACGCCGCGAAGGATGAACGGCGCGACCGTGGTGTCGAGGCGCATGTCCGCCGCGAGTCCCACCGCCCCTATCGTGCCGCCCACCTTCATCGTCGACAGCAGCCAGGCGAGCAGCGGTCCGCCGAGGTTGTCCACGGCGCCGGCCCACGTCGACTTGTCGAGCGGGCGGATCTTCGAGAGGTCCAGCGTGCGCCGGTCGACCACGTCCTTCGCGCCGAGACCGAGCAGGTAGCGGCGCTCCTCGGGCTTGCCGGTGATCGCGACCACCTCGTAGCCCAGCTTCGCGAGGATCTCCACGGCCACCGAGCCGACGCCACCCGTGGCGCCGGTCACGGCCACCGGCCCGTTGCCGGGCTTGAGCCCGTTGTGCTCCATCAGCATGATGGCCAGCGCCGCGGTGTAGCCGGCGGTGCCCATCGTCATCGCGTCGAACGCGGTCATGCTCTCCGGCCGGCGCACGACCCAGTCGGCGGGTACGCGCACGACCTCGCTGTAGCCGCCGTCGTGCGCCACGCCGAGGTCGTAGCCGTGCACGATCACCTTGTCGCCGCGCCGGAAGCGCCCGTCGGCCGACGACTCGACCGTGCCGGCCATGTCGATCCCGGCGTTGGTCGGGTACTTGCGCATGATCTTGCCGGTGCCGTTGTGCGACAGCGCGTCCTTGTAGTTGATGGTCGAGTACTTCGTGCGCACGACGACCTCGCCCGGGTCGAGTTCGTCCAGCGTCATCTGCACGAACCGGCTCGCGACGTTCTTCGCTTCGTCCTGGAACGTCCGGTAGGCCTTGAACTTGTGCACGTGGGCTCCTTCAGGAACGGGGGGTGACCGCGGCGTCGCCCGCCGCGGCGGGCGACGCCTCGCTCGCGTGCGCGAGCGCCATGTAGTCGTGCGACCGCATCTCGACGAGGCGGCTCGCGGTGCGCGCGAACTCGTGGGCTTTGCGCCCTTCGACGTACAGCGACCCGGCCGCGACCTCTGCCGACGCCACGAGCTTGACGCGATGATCGTACAGGATGTCCACGAGCCAGGTGAACCGCCGCGCGCGGTCCGAATGCGCCGCGTCCATCCGCGGGATCGACGAGACGAACATCACCGCGAAGCGCCGCGCGAGCTCGAGGTAGTCGCGCTGCGAGCGCGGGCCGTCGCACAGCGTGGCGAAGTCGAACCAGATCGCGCTGCCGGCGCGCCGCTTGGCGACGAGCGGGCGCGACTCGACGATCAGGCGCGGGTCCTCGTCGGGGCCGGTCGCCACCGCGTCGAACATCCGCGCCAGCGCGGCCTCGGCGGCGGCGTCCGCCGGCACGTAGTAGACCGGTGCCTGCTCCAGCGTGCGCAGCCGGTAGTCGACGCCGCCGTCGACTTCCAGCACGTCGAGCCGCTCGCGCAGCAGGTCGATCGTCGGCAGGAAGTTCTGGCGCTGCAGGCCGTCCGGATACAACCGCTCCGGCGGATAGTTCGACGTCAGCACGAACACGACGCCCAGGTCGAACAGCGCGCCGAGCAGCCGCCCCAGGATCATCGCGTCGGCGATGTCGGAGACGTGGAACTCGTCGAAGCACACGAGCCGGTGGCGGCGGGCGATCCGCGCCGCCACCGTGGCGAGCGGGTCGGCCTCGCGCTTCAGCGCCCCGAGCTCCCCGTGCACGTCGCGCATGAACGCGTGGAAGTGGACGCGCGTCTTGCGCCGGATCGCCACCGCGGCGTAGAACGCGTCCATCAGCAGGCTCTTGCCGCGCCCGACGCCGCCCCACAGGTAGACCCCGCGCGGGACCTCGGGCGGCGCGAAGAGCCGCTTGAGGCGGGAGGCCCGCGCGGCGCGGAAGGCGTGCAGGTCGGCGGCGAGGCGCTCGAGGCGCTCGAGCGCGCGGCGCTGGGCGTCGTCGGGGGCGCCGCCGCGCGCGGCCAGGAGCCGCGCGATCTCGGCGCCGACGGGCTCCTCCGGGGCCGCCTCCGTGGTCAGCACCCGACGATGGTAGCGCGTTTGGCTCGCGCGCCGGAACGCCTCCGCCTTGCGGCAGCGCAACAATCCGGCGCGTCCGGTCAGAGGTTGAGCGTGCGCTTGTCGACGGCCAGCGCCGCCTCCTTCGTGGCCTCGGACAGCGACGGATGCGCGTGGCAGATGCGCGCGATGTCCTCGGAGGAGGCGCCGAACTCCATCGCGACCACGCCCTCGGCGATCAGCTCGCTCGCGTACGGGCCGACGACGTGCATCCCGAGGATGCGGTCGGTCTTCGCGTCCGCGAGGATCTTGACGAACCCCGTCGTGTCGCCGAGCGCGCGCGCGCGGCCGTTGGCCGAGAACGGGAAGCTGCCGCTGCGGTACGCCACGCCGTCCGCCCGGAGCTGCTGCTCGGTGCGGCCGACCCACGCGATCTCGGGCGAGGTGTAGATCACCCACGGAACCGTGTCGAAGTCGACGTGGCCGTGCCCGCCCGCGATCCGCTCGGCCACGGCCACCCCCTCCTCCTCGGCCTTGTGCGCGAGCATCGGCCCGCGCACCACGTCGCCGACCGCCCACACCTGCGGCAGGTTCGTGCGGCACTCGCCGTCGACCGCGACGAAGCCGCGCTCGTCGACCGTGAGCCCAACGGCCTCCGCCCCGAGCCCGTCGGTGTTCGGCACGCGCCCGATCGCGACGATCAGCCGCTCGAACGTCGCCGTTTGTGCCTCGCCGCGCTCGTCCTTCCATGCGACGGCCACGGCGTCGCGCGCAGGCGTCACCTCGGCAATCGACACGCCCAGGTGGATCGCGAGGCCCTGCCGCGCGAACGCCTTGCGCGCCTCGCGCGCCACCGCCTCGTCGGCCGCGCCGAGGAACGCCGGCAGCGCCTCGAGGATGGTCACGTCGGCACCCAGCCGTCGCCAGACGCTCCCCATCTCGAGGCCGATGACGCCTGCGCCGACGACGCCCAGCGTCGCCGGAACCGACGCAATCGCCAGCGCCCCGGCGTTGTCGAGGACGCGATCGTTGTCGAAGGGCACGCCCGGCAGCGGCCGCGGCTTGCTTCCGGTGGCCACGATCACGTGGCGCGCCACGATCTCCGTGCGGTCCGCGCCCTCGACCGCGAGCGTCCAGCCGTCCTTCGCATTGCCGCCCGCGAACGACCCGCGGCCGTGCAGGAAGCGGATCTTGTGCTTGCGGAAGAGGAACGCGATGCCGTCGTTGTTCTGCGCGACGACCCTGTCCTTGCGCGCGAGCATCCGAGCGACGTCGATCGACAGCCCCGTCACGTCGATGCCGTGGTCGCGGAACGCGTGGGCGGCGTGCGCGTAGTGCTCGGACGACTGCAGCAGCGCCTTGCTCGGGATGCAGCCCACGTTCGTGCACGTGCCGCCGGGCGCCGGCTTGCCGCCCTCGCGCGTCCAGTCGTCGACGCACGCCACCGACAACCCGAGCTGCGCCGCGCGGATGGCGGCGATGTAGCCGCCGGGCCCGGCGCCGATGACCGCTACGTCGAAGATGTCAGACATGCGAGGTCAGTGGCGGGAATGGGGAATGGGGAACGGGGAATGGCGAGCGGGGAAATAGGCAACAGGAAGCCATCGTTGCGATCCTTGCACATCCACAAGTGCCGCGCCAGCCCACGACCTGCTCGGTCCACACCCTCTTCCCTATTCCCTGTTCCCCAATTCCCCGTTCCCCCTCCTCACAGATCGAGCAGCAGCCGCGCCGGATCCTCCAGCGCCTCCTTGATCGCGACCAGCGACAGCACGGCCTCGCGGCCGTCGATGATGCGGTGGTCGTACGACTGCGCGAGGTAGTTCATCGGGCGCACGACGACCTGCCCGTTCTCGACCACCGCGCGCTCCCTGGTCGCATGCACGCCGAGGATCGCCGACTGAGGGGGATTGATGATCGGCGTCGAGAGCATCGAACCGAACACGCCGCCGTTGCTGATCGTGTAGGTGCCGCCGGTGAGCTCCTCCACGGTGAGCTTGCCGTCCTGCGCCCGCTTGCCGAAGTCCGCGATCTGCTTCTCGATCTCCGCGATCGACAGCTGGTCCGCGTCGCGGATGATCGGGACGACCAGCCCGCGCGGGCTGCCCACCGCGATGCCGATGTCGTAGTAGCCGTGGTAGACGATGTCGCTGCCGTCGATCGACGCGTTGACCAGCGGGAACTTCCGCAGCGCGTGCACCGCCGCCTTCACGAAGAACCCCATGAAGCCGAGCTTGACGCCGTGCTCCTTCTCGAAGCGCTCCTTGTACCGATTGCGCAGGTCGATGACCGGCTGCATGTTGACTTCGTTGAACGTCGTCAGGATCGCGGCGGTCGACTGCGACTGCACGAGCCGCTCCGCGACGCGCTGGCGCAGCCTCGACATCGGCACGCGCTGCTCGGGCCGGTTCGCGAGTCCGCCCGGCAGCGCCACGGCCGGCGCCGCCGGCGCGGGCCGGGCGGGCTGCGGAGCCGGTGCGGGCGCGCTCGCCGCCTTCGCCTCGACCGCGGCCGCGACGTCGCCCTTGGTGATGCGTCCGCCGCGCCCGGTGCCGGTGACCTCGTGCGCCGCGACGCCCTGCTCGGCCATCATCCGGCGGGCTGCCGGCAACGCCGCCGCCGGCGCGGCCTTCGCGGGCGCCGTCGCCGGCGGCGTCGCCTTGTCCGCCTGCGGCGCCTTGGCCCCGGCCTCCGGCGTGCCGGGCGACGCGGGCTGCTCAGGCGCCGCGGGCGCGGCCTGCTTCGCCTCGGTGTCGAGGATCGCGATGACCTCGCCGCTGGTCACCGTGGAGCCGTCCGGCTTCACGATCTCGACCAGCACGCCGTCGCCCGGCGCGGGGAGCTCCAGCACGACCTTGTCGGTCTCGACGTCGACGAGGTTCTCGTCGCGCCGCACGGCGTCGCCGGCCTTCCTGTGCCAGCTGACCAGCGTCGCCTCGGCCACCGACTCCGGCAGCTGCGGCACCTTCACTTCGACTCGCATGATGAGGGGTCCTGTCAGGTCCGGACGAGCATCTCGCCGTCGGCGAGCGCGTCCCCGAACGCGTCCTCGATGAGGGCCTTCTGCTGCAGGTTGTGCTTCGACAGGTAGCCGACCGCCGGCGACGCGCTCACCGGCCGCCCCGCGTAGGCGAGCACGGCCTTCGCGGGCATGTCGTTGCGGAAGTACGCGCGCAACCGGTACCAGGCGCCCTGGTTCTGCGGCTCCTCCTGGCACCAGACGACTTCCTTCACGTTCGGATACGGAGCGAGCGCCGCCTTGAAGGCCTCGTGCGGGAACGGGTAGAGCTGCTCGAGCCGCACGATGGCGACGCCGGCGAGGGCGTGCTCGCGCCGGTGGGCCGCGAGCTCGTAGTACACCTTGCCCGAGCACGCGATGACGCGCTTCACCTTCTTCGCGTCGAGCTTCTCGACCTCGCCGATGACCTCGTGGAAGCGTCCGCCGGCCAGCTCGTCGATCGTGCTGACCGCCTCCTTGTGCCGCAGGAGGCTCTTGGGGCTCATGATGATCAGCGGCTTGCGGTACGGCCGCAGCATCTGGCGGCGCAGGACGTGGAAGATCTGCGCCGGCGTGGTCGGGACGCAGACCTGCATGTTGTGCTCGGCTGACAGCTGCAGGAAGCGCTCCGGCCGCGCGGACGAGTGCTCGGGGCCCTGGCCCTCGTAGCCGTGCGGCAGCAGCAGCACCAGGCCGCAGATGCGGCCCCACTTCACCTCGCCCGCGGCGATGAACTGGTCGATGACCACCTGCGCGACGTTGGCGAAGTCGCCGAACTGCGCCTCCCAGATCACCAGCCGCTCGGGGTCGGACGTCGAGTATCCGTACTCGAAGCCCAGCACGCCGTACTCGGTGAGCACGGAGTCGATCACCTCGATCGTCGGCTGCCCCGGCTTCAGGTTGGCGAGCGGCAGGTAGGTCCCCGCGTCCCACTTCTCGCGGTTCTGGTCGTGCAGGACCGCGTGGCGGTGGCTGAACGTGCCGCGGCCGACGTCCTCGCCGGACAGCCGCACGCCGATGCCCTGGTCGAGCAGCGTCGCATAGGCGAGCGTCTCGCCCATGCCCCAGTCGAGCGCCAGCTTCCCCTCGGCCATCGCGCGGCGGTCGGCGACCACGCGCTCGACGCGGCCGTGCAGCTTGAATCCGTCGGGGACGCTCGCCGCCAGCCGGCCGAGCTCGCGCAGCCGCTCGAGCGGAAACGTCGAGTCGTAGCCCACCGTCCAGTGCCGCCCCCTGAACGCCGACCAGTCGGTGGCGAACGGGCGCTTGTAGTTCGACAGGATCGTCTTGTTGGTGTGGTGCCCCTTGTCCATCGCCGCGCGGTAGTCGGCGACCATGGCGTCGGCCTCGCCGGCGGCGACGACGCCCTCGGCCTCGAGCTGCTCGGCGTAGAGCCGGCGCGTGCCCGGATGCGCATTGATCTTCTTGTACATCAGCGGCTGGGTGACCATCGGTTCGTCGGCCTCGTTGTGGCCGAGCCGGCGGAAGCACACCAGGTCGATGAACACGTCCTTGTGGTACTGCTGGCGGTACTCCATCGCGAGCTCGACCGCGTACAGGCAGACCTCGGGATCGTCGGCGTTCACGTGGAGGATCGGCGCGTCGACCATCTTGGCGATGTCGGTGCAGTAGAGCGTGCCGCGCGTGTCGCGCGGGTCCGACGTGGTGAAGCCGATCTGGTTGTTGACGACGATGTGCACCGTCCCGCCGGTGTAGAACCCGCGCGTCGACGCCATGTTGAGCACTTCCTGCAGCACGCCCTGGCCGGCGATGGCCGCGTCGCCGTGGATCAGCACCGGCAGCACCTGGTCGCCGCGGGCGTCGCCGCGGCGGTGCTGCCGGGCGCGCACGCTGCCCTCGACGACCGGGTTGACGGCCTCGAGGTGCGACGGATTGAAGGCGAGCGTGATGTGCATCGGCCCGCCGGGCGTGATCACGTCCGACGAGAAGCCCTGGTGGTACTTGACGTCGCCGGCCAGGAGGTCGCCCGAGTAGCGGCCCTCGAACTCGGAGAAGAGGTCGGCGGGCATCTTCCCGAAGGTGTTGACCAGCACGTTGAGCCGGCCGCGGTGCGCCATCCCGATGACCGTCTCCTGCACGCCGGCGGCGCCGGCGATCTGGATCAGGTGGTCGAGCATCGGGATCATCGTCTCGCCGCCCTCGCCGGAGAAGCGCTTCTGCCCGACGTACTTCGTGTGCAGGTAGCGCTCGAGCGTCTCCGCCGCCGTCAGCCTCTCCAGGATCTGCCTCTTGCGCGCGGCGTCGTACGACGGCCTGGCACGCACGGGCTCGAGCCGCTGCTGCAGGAAGCGCTTCGTCTGCGTGTCCGAGATGTACATGTACTCGGCGCCCAGCGTGCGCGTGTAGGTCTCCTGCAGGGCGGCGACGATGTCGCGCAGCCGCATTCGCGGCGGCCCCGCCCGGAACGAGCCCACGTCGAACTCGGTGTCGAGGTCGGCCTCCGAGAAGCCGTAGGTCGCGAGGTCGAGCTCGGGGATGTACGGGCGCTCGGCACGCTTCAGCGGGTCGAGGTCGGCGTGGAACAGGCCGAGCGTGCGGAACGTGCTGATGAGCTGCAGCACGAGCACCTGCTTGTGCATCGACGCCGAGTCGACCATCGCGTAGGCCGCCTTGCGGCTGCGCGCGAGCTCGCGGAACGACTCGACGACGGGCGCGTGCGCGACGTCGCGGGCGTCGCCGCGCAGCTCGTCGAAGTAGGCGCGCCACTCCGGCGAGACGGCGGCCGGGTCGGCGAGGTAGCTCTCGTAGAGCTCCTCGATGAACGGCGCGTTGGCGCCGAACAGCGTCGAGGAGGACTCGAATTCCTTCATGGTGCCCATGCCGTCTCCTTTGCTGCCGCATCGTGCCACGGGCCGCGCGAAGGCGGCCCGCGTCCTGCTCCCGCGAACGGCGCCCCGGGGCGCGGGGCGCCGCGCTCAGCGCTGCGCGATCGGCTTCACGGTGCGCGGCGTCGCGCCGACGAAGAGCTGCCGCGGGCGGCCGATCTTGTACTCGGGATCCGCGATCATCTCGTTGAGCTGCGCGATCCAGCCCACGGTGCGCGCGAGCGCGAAGATCGCCGTGAACAGCGGCACCGGGATCCCGATCGCCTTCTGCACGATGCCCGAGTAGTAGTCCACGTTCGGGTAGAGCTTGCGCGACACGAAGTAGTCGTCCTCGAGCGCGATCTTCTCCAGCGCCATCGCGAGCTTGAACAGCGGGTCGTCGTGCAGCCCGAGCTCGCTGAGCACCTCGTGGCAGGTCTCGCGCATCAGCTTTGCGCGCGGGTCGTAGTTCTTGTAGACGCGGTGGCCGAAGCCCATCAGCCGCACCGTGCTGTTCTTGTCCTTGACCTTCTCGATGAACTCGCCGATCCGCGCGACGCCGCCCTGCGCCTGGATGTCGTAGAGCATGTTGAGGCAGGCCTCGTTCGCGCCGCCGTGCGCCGGGCCCCACAGGCAGGCGACGCCGGCCGCGATCGCCGCGAACGGGTTGGTGCCCGAGGACGCGCACAGGCGCACCGTCGACGTCGACGCGTTCTGCTCGTGGTCGGCGTGCAGGATGAAGATGCGGTCCATCGCCCGCACCAGCACGTCGTTGACCTTGTAGTCCTCGCACGGCGTCGCGAACATCATGCGCATGAAGTTCGCCGCGTAGGCGAGCTCGTTGCGCGGGTACATGTACGGCTGGCCCACGGAGTACTTGTACGCCATCGCCACGAGCGTCGGCATCTTCGCGATCAGCCGGATCGCGGAGATGTCGCGCTGGTGCGCGTCGTGCAGGTTGATCGAGTCCGGATAGAACGCGCTCATCGCGCCGACGAGGCCGGTCATGACGGCCATCGGGTGCGCGTCGCGGCGGAAGCCGCGCAGGAAGAACTGCATCTGCTCGTTGACCATCGTGTGCCGGGTCACGCGCTGGTCGAAGTCTGCGCGCTGCGCGGCGTCGGGAAGCTCGCCGTATAGCAGCAGGTGGCAGACGTCGAGGAAGTCGCAGTGGCGGGCCAGGTCCTCGATCGCGTAGCCGCGGTAGAGCAGCTCCCCCTTGTCGCCGTCGATGTAGGTGATGGCCGAGCGGCAGGCGGCGGTCGACATGAAGCCGGGATCGTAGGTGAACTTCCCCGTCTTGCCGTACAGCGAGCGGATGTCGATCACGTCCGGGCCGATGGTGCCGGACAGGACGGGGAAGCTCACGGAGGGCGAGCCGTCGGAGAAGGAGAGCGTGGCGGTGCGGTCGGTCATGACGGTGTTCCCCTGGTTCGTTCGTACGCGAGGTCTGGTGTCGCCGCCAGCGCCGCGACCAGCGGCGCGAGCCCGGGATCGGCCGGCGCGGCGCGCCCGGCCAGCAGGTCCCACAGGTCGTGGTCGGGCAGGTCGAGCAGGCGGTCGAGCTGCCCCACCTCGTCCTCCGTCAGCGCGTCGCCGCGCGCGTCGAGGTAGCGCGCGAGCAGCAGGTCGTTCTCGAGCATGCCCCGCCGGCAGCGCCAGCGCAGGCGCTGGAGCCGCAGCGCGTCGACGCGACGGTCGCAAGGCGTCGCCATCGTCAGACGGCCCGCTTCACCAGCAGGTCCTTGATCTTGGCGATGGCCTTGTTCGGGTTGAGGCCCTTCGGGCAGACGTCCGCGCAGTTCATGATCGAGTAGCAGCGGAAGAGCCGGTACGGGTCCTCGAGGTCGTCGAGGCGCCCGTTGATGGCCTGGTCGCGGCTGTCGGCCACGAACCGGTAGGCCTGCAGCAGGCCCGCCGGCCCGACGAACTTGTCGGGGTTCCACCAGAACGACGGGCACGCCGTCGAGCAGCAGGCGCACAGGATGCACTCGTAGAGCCCGTCGAGCTCCTCCCGGTCCTCCGGCGACTGCAGCCGCTCCTTCTCGGGAGGGGGCGTGTCGTTGACGAGGTAGGGGCGGATCGAGTGGTACTGCTTGAAGAACTGGCTCATGTCCACGATCAGGTCGCGGACGACCGGCAGGCCGGGCAGCGGGCGCAGCTCGACCGGCTCGCGCAGCTCGCGCAGGTTCGTCGTGCAGGCCAGGCCGTTCTTGCCGTTGATGTTCATCGCGTCCGAGCCGCAGACGCCCTCGCGGCAGCTGCGCCGGAACGACAGCGTCTCGTCGACCGCCTTGAGCCGCACCAGCGCGTCGAGCAGCATCCGATCGGTGTCCGCGAGCGCGACGTCGTACTCCTGCAGGCGCGGCGCGCCGTCCTTCTCGGGGTCGTAGCGGTAGATGCGGAACTTCATCGCTCGACCTCCGCTGCGCGGAGCGCGCGGGGATGGGGGCCGGGGCATGGAGGTGCGCATGCCGCGGGGCTTGCCAGTTCGATCGATCCCATGTCGGTGTAGTGGCCTCGCATCGGCACGCTCGTGTGTCCGGGCACCCTCATCGCACGTCCCCAGTCCCCATTCCCGCTTCCTAGTAGGTGCGCGCCTTCGGCGGAAACGCCTCCACCGAAAGCGGCTTCAGGTTGACCGGCTTGTAGTCGAGGCGGTTGCCCTCGCGGTACCACAGCGTGTGCTTGAGCCACTCGCGGTCGTCCCGCTCGGGGAAGTCGCTGCGCGCCTGCGCGCCGCGCGACTCGCGGCGCGCCGCCGCGGAGACGATCGTCGCCTTCGCCGTCTCGACCAGGTTGTCGAGCTCGAGCGCCTCCACGCGCGCCGTGTTGAACGTGCGGCTGCGGTCGCCCAGCGTGACCTTCTGCGCGCGCTGCTCGATCTCCAGCACCTTGCGGACGCCCTCGGAGAGCAGCTCGTGGTTGCGGAACACGCCGCAGTGCGCCTGCATCGCGTCGCGCAGGTCGCGGGCGATGGCCGCCGTGCCCTCGCCGCCGGCGTTGGTGTCGATGCGGGCGAGCCGCGACAGCGCGAGGTCGCCGGCGTCCTTCGGCAGCTCGCGGTGCGCCGCGCGGTCGAGGTGCTGCGCCACGATGAAGTCGCCCGCCGAGCGCCCGAAGACGAGCAGATCGACGAGCGAGTTCGTGCCCAGCCGGTTCGCGCCGTGCACCGACACGCACGAGCACTCGCCCACGGCGTAGAAGCCGGGCACCACGGCGTTGGGATCGCCGCCGGAGGGCGCCACCACCTGGCCGTGGATGTTCGTGGGGATGCCGCCCATCATGTAGTGGATCGTCGGCACGACCGGGATCGGCTCGCGGATCGGGTCCACGTTCGCGAACTTGATCGCGATCTCGCGGATCGACGGCAGCCGCTTGTTGATCACCTCGGGGCCGAGGTGGTCGAGCTTCAGCAGCACGTGGTCCTTGTTCCGACCGCAGCCGCGGCCTTCCTTGATCTCCTGGTCCATCGAGCGCGAGACGACGTCGCGCGACGCGAGGTCCTTGAGGTTGGGCGCGTAGCGCTCCATGAAGCGCTCGCCGTTGCAGTTGAGCAGGATGCCGCCCTCGCCGCGCACGCCCTCGGTGATCAGCACGCCGGCGCCGGCGACGCCGGTCGGGTGGAACTGCCAGAACTCCATGTCCTCGAGCGGGATGCCGGCCCGCGCCGCCATGCCGAGCCCGTCGCCGGTGTTGATGAAGGCGTTCGTCGACGCGGCGAAGATGCGGCCCGCCCCTCCGGTCGCGAAGACCGTCGCCTTCGCCTGCAGGACCATGACCTCGCCCGTCTCCATCTCGTAGGCGACGACCCCCAGCACCTCGCCGTCCGCGGCACGCACGAGGTCGAGCGCCATCCACTCGACGAAGAACTGCGTGCGCGCGCGCACGTTGCGCTGGTAGAGCGTGTGCAGCATTGCGTGGCCGGTGCGGTCCGCGGCCGCGCACGCGCGCTGCACTGGCTTCTCGCCGAAGTTCGCGGAGTGGCCCCCGAACGGACGCTGGTAGATGGTGCCGTCCGGGTTGCGGTCGAACGGCATGCCGAAGTGCTCGAGCTCGTACACCACCTTCGGCGCCATCCGGCACATGAACTCGATGGCGTCCTGGTCGCCGAGCCAGTCGGACCCCTTGATCGTGTCGTACATGTGCCACAGCCAGCTGTCCTCGCTCATGTTGCCGAGCGAGGCGCCGATGCCGCCCTGCGCCGCCACGGTGTGCGAGCGCGTCGGGAATACCTTCGAGAGCACGGCCACCGACAGGCCGGCCTCGGCGAGCTGCAGCGAGGCGCGCATGCCGGAGCCGCCCGCGCCCACGACGATGACGTCGAAGCGTCGCACCGGGAGCGCCATCACCGGCCTCCCCAGAGGATGCCGATCGTCCATCCCGCATAGGCGACCAGCGCGGCGACGATCGCGCCCTGCAGCGGCAGGCGGACGACGAGCGGCTTGACGTAGTCCATCGTGATGTTCCGCATGCCGACCCAGGCGTGATACAGCAGCGCGGCGACGAAGAGGAACGTCGCCACGCGGAACCCGCCGTGGGCGAACAGCGCGCGCCAGGCGCCGTGGTCGAGGCCGCCGTGCCAGGCGACGACGCCGAGGAACAGCAGCGTGTAGGCGATCATCACGACCGCCGTCACGCGCTGGGCGAGCCAGTCGGCCAGCCCGTAGTGCGCGCCGACCAGGTGCTTCTTCGCCGGCATCACCATGCGCGCACCCCGACGACGAGCGTCAGCGCCAGCGCGGCGACGGTCGCGAGCACCGCCGTCCTGCGCGCAGGCCCGAGTTCGCTCGCGACGTGCACGTCGGCGAGGACGTGCCGCAGGCCCGCGAACAGGTGGTGCAGGTACGCCCACACCAGCACGAGCAGCGCGAGCTTGACGGCCGGGTGCGCGACGAAGGCGCGGAACGCCTCGTAGCGCTCGGGGCTCGCGAGGCTCGCCTGCAGCCCCCACAGCGCGGCCGGGATGCCGACGAGGAACAGGAGCGCGCCGCTGACGCGGTGGAGGAACGACGCGATCGCGGGCACCGGCTGGCGGATCGCGAGCAGGTTGAGGTAGACCGGGCGCGGCCCCGGTCGCGACGGTGCGGCCATCTAGGGATCCCTCGCAGGCTGGGTCGCTGCGGCGCGCGACGCGCGGGACGTCCCGGCTCGCGGGCCACGGCGTCCGCCGGGGCTGGCTGCAGCCCCCGGCTCACCGGGCACGGAGCGGGCGTGGCGCATCGGGAATCGGGCAGCGTCGGGCGAAGCGGCGTCCGCGCAGAATCGGCGGACGCTGCGCGCAAGGGAAGGCGGACCCGGCGCGCGCAGCGGGAAATTATAGCGTGCCGCGGCGCGGTCCCGTGAGCCCGCGCTTCGACGCCCGCAGCGAACGTCGGCCGGCGTCGCACGCCCGGAGGGCGCCGTGCGCGTCAGCCGAGCGCGTTGAAGTAGTGGTGGCGCGCCGTGCTGCACAGGCCGCGGCGGAACTCGACGGGCCGGCCGCCGTAGGTGAACGCGACGCGGTCGACCTCGAGCAGCGGCGTCCCCTCGTCGACGCCCAGCAGCGCAGCGGCCGCGGCGTCCGCGGCCACGGCCTTCAGCCGCTCCTGCGCCGAGAGCATGCGCACGCCGAACGCGGTCTCGAAGAATCCGTACATGGAGCCCTGGTAGGCGGCAAGCTTCGCGCGCGTGAGCCCGCGGAACAGCGCCCCGGGCAGCGTGATCTCGTCGAGCACCGCCGGCGCGCCCTGCCAGTCGAGGACGCGCCGGATCACGACGACGGGATCGCCCGCCTTGAGGTCGATCAGCCGCGCGATCTCGGCCGGCGCGCGGCCGCGGCGCACGTCGACCAGCCGCGAGGCCGGGTACTCGGCCGCCCCGTCGTCGCGGCGGATGTGGAGGAAGCGGAACGCCGAGGGCCCTTCCTCCGTGTGCGTCGCGACGAAGGTCCCCTTGCCCTGCCGGCGCACGACGAGGTTGTCGGCCGCGAGCGCGTCGATGGCCTTGCGCACGGTGCCGTGCGCGACGCGGAAGCGCGCGGCGAGATCGAGCTCGGCGGGGATCGCCTCGCCCGGCTTCCACTCGCCGGCCTCGAGGCTGCGCACGAGCAGGTCCTTGATCTGCAGGTACAGCGGGCGGAACGCCGGGGCGTCGTGCGGCAGGGGCTGCGGGCGGCTCATGGGGATCGGGCCGGCGGGGGCGCCGCGCGGGCGACCGCCGCGCCGCGACGCGGTCGGCGACGCTGCCGATTGTCCGCCACTCCTCTGGAAGATACAAGACTTCGCTCCTTCTCTTATATAAGATATAGGACTTCGTTGACAGGATGCGGAGGGGCCCCTAGAATCGCGGGCGAAGCGTCGCCGGGGCGTCGGCCGGCCGCGGCGCCGTCG
Source organism: Betaproteobacteria bacterium (assembly GCA_016861105.1). Classification (GTDB taxonomy): domain Bacteria; phylum Pseudomonadota; class Gammaproteobacteria; order Burkholderiales; family Casimicrobiaceae; genus VBCG01. The sequence goes on from BOKS01000009.1 coordinate 141,000, forward strand.
CGACGCCCCGGCGCCGTGCACGTTCCCCACTTCCGCAGGAGCGACCCCCATGAAAGCACCCGTCCGCGTCGCCGTGACCGGCGCCGCCGGCCAGATCGGCTACAGCCTCCTCTTCCGCGTCGCGTCGGGACAGCTGCTCGGGCCGGAGCAGCCGGTGGTCCTGCAGCTGCTCGAGCTGCCGATCGACAAGGCGCAGGCGGCGCTCAAGGGCGTGATGATGGAGCTCGAGGACTGCGCGTTCCCGCTGCTCGCCGGGATGAGCGGCAGCGCGGACGCGAAGGCGGCCTTCGAGGACGCCGACATCGCGCTGCTCGTGGGTGCGAAGCCGCGCGGCCCGGGCATGGAGCGCAAGGACCTGCTGCTGGAGAACGCGAAGATCTTCATCGAGCAGGGGCGCGCGCTGGACGCGGTCGCCGCGCGCGGCGTCAAGGTGCTCGTCGTCGGCAATCCGGCGAACACCAATGCCTACATCGCGATGAAGTCGGCGCCGTCGCTGCCGCGCGAGGCGTTCACGGCCATGCTGCGACTCGACCACAACCGCGCCCTGTCGCAGGTCGCGGCCAGGGCCGGCGTGCCGGTGGGGTCGGTCGAGAAGATGGTCGTGTGGGGCAACCACTCCCCGACCATGTACGCCGACTACCGCTTCGCCACGTCGAACGGCCGCTCGATCAGGGACCTGATCGGCGACGAGGCGTGGAACCGCAACGAGTTCCTGCCGAAGGTGGGCAAGCGCGGCGCCGCGATCATCGAGGCGCGCGGCCTGTCGTCGGCCGCCTCGGCGGCCAACGCCGCGATCGACCACGTCCGCGACTGGGTGCTCGGCACCGGCGGCAGGTGGGTGACGATGGGCATCGCCAGCAACGGCGACTACGGCATCCCGAAGGACGTGATGTACGGCTTCCCCGTGACGTGCGCCGACGGGCGCTTCGCCGTCGTCGGCGACCTGCCGATCGACGACTTCTCGCGCGAGCGCATGAACGCGACGCTGAAGGAACTCGAGGAGGAGCGCGCCGGCGTGGCGTCGCTGCTCGGCTGATGGACGCGCTGCCCAGCGGCCGCGGCCCCGTGCGATGAGCGAACCGAGTCCCGGCGCGCGGTTCCGTGCCGCGGTCGCCGCCGAGCGGCCGCTGCAGGTGCCCGGCGCCATCTGCGCCTATCACGCCATCCTTGCCGAAGAGTCCGGGTTCCGGGCGATCTACCTGTCCGGCGGCGGCGTCGCCGCCGGGTCGCTGGGGCTGCCCGACCTCGGCATCAGCAACCTGGACGACGTGCTGGTCGACGTGCGCCGCATCACCGACGTGTGCGGCGTGCCGCTGCTCGTCGACGTCGACACCGGCTTCGGCGCGTCCGCGTTCAACATCGCGCGGACCGTGCGGTCGCTGGTGAAGTCCGGCGCCGCCGCGCTGCACATCGAGGACCAGGTCGGCGCGAAGCGCTGCGGCCACCGGCCCGGCAAGGCCATCGTGACCAAGGACGAGATGGTCGACCGGATCAAGGCGGCCGTCGACGCGCGCACCGATCCCGCGTTCGTGGTGATGGCGCGCACCGACGCGCTGGCGGTCGAGGGCCTCGACGCGGCGATCGAGCGCGCGGTCGCCTGCGTGGAGGCCGGCGCCGACATGGTCTTCCCCGAGGCGGTGACCGAGCTGCCGATGTACCGGCGCTTCGCCGCGGCGGTGAAGGTGCCGGTGCTCGCCAACATCACCGAGTTCGGCGCGACGCCGCTCTTCACCGTCGACGAGCTCGCCGGCGCGGACGTGGCGATCGCGCTCTACCCGCTGTCCGCGTTCCGCGCGATGAACAAGGCGGCGCTCGGCGTCTACCAGGCGCTGCGCCGCGACGGCACGCAGAAGGCAGTCGTGCCGGCGATGCAGACGCGCGCGGAGCTCTACGAGTACCTCGGCTACCACGACTACGAGCGCAGGCTCGACGCGCTGTTCGCCCGCTCGGGCAAGTGACGCCGGCTGCGAGGAGACGTTCGATGACAGAGACGACGGCGCCCGGCCCCCGGCCGAAGAAGTCGGTGGCGCTCTCGGGCGTGGCCGCCGGCAACACCGCGCTGTGCACGGTGGGCCGCACCGGCAACGACCTGCACTACCGCGGCTACGACATCCTCGAGTTCGCCGAGTCCGCGGAGTTCGAGGAGATCGCCCACCTGCTCGTCCACGGCAAGCTCCCCAACCGCGCCGAGCTGGCCGCGTACAAGGCCAGGCTGCGCTCGATGCGCGGCCTGCCCGCCGCCCTGCGCGCCGCGCTCGAGGCGCATCCGCCGTCCGCGCACCCGATGGACGTGATGCGGAGCGCCGTGTCCGTGCTCGGGGCGCTGCTGCCCGAGAAGGACGACCACAACGCGCCGGGCGCGCGCGACATCGCCGACCGGCTGATGGCATCGCTCGGCGGCGCCCTCCTCTACTGGCACCACTACAGCCACAACGGGCGGCGCGTCGACGTCGAGACCGACGACGACTCGATCGGCGGACACTTCCTGCACCTGCTGCACGGCGCGCCGCCGCCCGCCGAGTGGGTACGGGCGATGCACACGTCGCTGATCCTCTACGCCGAGCACGAGTTCAACGCCTCGACGTTCGCCGCGCGCGTGATCACCGGCACCGGCTCCGACCTCTACTCCGCGATCTGCGGCGCGATCGGCGCGCTGCGCGGTCCCAAGCACGGCGGCGCGAACGAGGTGTCGTTCGAGGTGCAGAAGCGCTACGAATCGCCCGACGAGGCCGAGGGGGACATCCGCCGGCGCGTCGAGGCGCGGGAGGTGGTCATCGGCTTCGGACACCCGGTGTACACCGTGTCCGACCCGCGCAACGTCGTCATCAAGGAGGTCGCGCGGCGGCTGTCGCAGCGGGCGGGCGACATGCGGATGTTCGCGATCGCCGAGCGCATCGAGCGCGTGATGCACGACGTCAAGCGGATGTTCCCGAACCTCGACTGGTACTCCGCCGTCAGCTACCACATGATGGGCGTGCCGACCGCGATGTTCACGCCGCTGTTCGTCGTCTCGCGCACCTCCGGCTGGGCCGCGCACGCGATGGAGCAGCGCGTCGACGGGAAGATCATCCGGCCTTCGGCCAATTACGTGGGTCCCGAGAACCTGCCGTTCGTGCCGCTCGACGAGCGGGGGTGAGGAGCGGGGGACCGGGACGAGCCCCGCGGACGCGACGCTCCGCGGCATCGCCCGCCCGCTCCGCTGGCCCCACGCGCCGCCTTCCATCCTCCGCCTCCCGCCCTGCCTTCGCCGCCATGTCCTCCGCCATCAGCAACGTCCGTCCCAAGCCCGACCAGGTGCTCGTCGACATCGCCGACTACGTGATGTCGTTCCGGATCACCAGCAAGGAGGCCTACCAGACCGCGCAGCACTGCCTGATCGACACGCTCGGCTGCGGCTTCGAGGCGCTCTCCTACCCGGCGTGCACGAAGCTCCTCGGCCCTGTCGTCCCCGGCACGGTGGTGCCGCACGGCGCGAAGGTGCCGGGCACGTCGTTCCAGCTGGATCCGGTCAAGGCCGCGTTCGACCTGGGCGCGATGATCCGCTGGCTGGACTTCAACGACACCTGGCTCGCGGCCGAGTGGGGGCACCCGTCGGACAACCTGGGCGGCATCCTGATGACCGCCGACTGGCTGTCGCGCACGGCGGTGGCCGCCGGCCGGTCGCCGCTCACCATGCACGACGTGCTGACGGCGATGATCAAGGCGCACGAGATCCAGGGCGTGATCGCCCTGGAGAACAGCTTCAACCGCGTCGGGCTGGACCACGTCGTGCTGGTCAAGGTCGCCTCGACCGCCGTCGTCGCGCAGATGCTCGGCCTCTCGCGCGGCGAGGTGATCGACGCCGTGTCGCTCGCCTGGGTCGACGGGCAGTCGCTGCGCACCTACCGCCACGCGCCGAACACCGGCTCGCGCAAGAGCTGGGCGGCCGGCGACGCGACCTCGCGCGCCGTGCGCCTCGCGCTGATCGCGCGCACCGGCGAGATGGGCTATCCGTCGGTGCTGACGGCGAAGACCTGGGGCTTCTACGACGTGCTGTTCAAGGGCAACGCGTTCCGCTTCCAGCGCCCCTACGGCAGCTACGTGATGGAGCACGTGCTGTTCAAGATCAGCTTCCCCGCCGAGTTCCACGCGCAGACCGCGGTGGAGTGCGCGATGCAGCTGCACCCGCTCGTGCGCGACCGCATCGCCGACATCGAGCGGATCACCATCCGCACGCACGAGTCGGCGATCCGCATCATCGACAAGAAGGGCCCGCTCGCCAACCCCGCGGACCGCGACCACTGCATCCAGTACATGGTCGCCGTGCCGCTGATCTTCGGCCGGCTCACGGCCGCGGACTACGAGGACGACGTCGCCGCGGACCCGCGCATCGACGCGCTGCGCGACAGGATGACATGCGTCGAGGACGCGCAGTTCACGAAGGACTACCTCGACCCGGACAAGCGCTCGATCGCCAACGGCATCACCGTCGAGTTCCGCGACGGCAGCCGCACGCGCGAGGTCGTCGTCGAGTACCCGATCGGACACCGCCGCCGGCGCAAGGAGGGCATCCCGGTGCTCGTCGAGAAGTTCCGGACGAACCTCGCGCGCCGCTTCCCCGCGAAGCAGCAGGCCGCGATCCTCGACGTCGCGCTCGACGCGAAGAAGCTGCACGCGATGCCGGTGCACGAGTTCGTCGACCTGATGGTCGTCTGACCGTCCGGGCCGCCGCTGGAACGGGAGCCGCCGTGCCGCTTGCGATCGCCGCCGTCCTGTCCGTCGCGCTGGGCGCAGCGCCGGTGCACGCCGCCGACCTGCCGCGGCGGCGCAGCGGGCTGTGGGAGATCACGACGTCGCAGCCGGGCGCGCCCGCCGCGGTCTCGGGACAGCTGTGCATCGACGAGAAGACCGACGACCTGGCGCAGCAGCTCGCGCAGGGCGCGATGTCGTGCAGCCGCCAGCAGGTCCGGCCCGAAGGCGACGGCTGGGTGCTGGACAGCGTCTGCCGGCTCGGCGAGTCCACCGCGACCACGCGGGCGCGCATCAGCGGCCGGTTCGACAGCGCCTACCAGGTCGACATCGACTCCTCCTACGAGCCGCCGATCATGGGCATGCGCGGAGGCAAGGCGACGGTGAAGGCGCGCTGGCTCGGCGCCTGCCGCCCCGGCCAGCGCGCGGGCGACATGACGCTGCCCGGCGGCGTGACGATCAACATCTTCGACGCGCAGCAGCGCGCGGCGAAGCCCGGACCGTAGGGTCCGCTCCCCGAGGACTCCCCGCATGGCACACGACCTCTTCGACACGCTGAAGGAACTGAAGCTTCCGTCGGGCGCGGCCGGCCGCTACTACTCGCTGCCCGCGCTCGAGGCCGCGGGCATCGCGAAGGTGTCGCGGCTGCCGGTGTCCATCCGGCTCGTGCTCGAGTCGGTGCTGCGCAACTGCGACGGCAGGAAGGTGACGGAGGACCACGTCCGGCAGCTCGCGAACTGGGGCCCGACCGCGGCCCGCGTGGACGAGATCCCGTTCGTCGTCGCGCGCGTGGTGCTGCAGGACTTCACCGGCGTGCCGCTGCTGGCCGACCTCGCCGCGATGCGCAACGTGGCGCACGCGCTGGGGAAGGAGCCCAAGGTGATCGAGCCGCTGGTCCCGGTGGACCTGGTCGTCGACCACTCCGTGATGATCGACCACTACGGCACCAAGGACGCGCTCGACCTCAACATGAAGCTCGAGTTCCGGCGCAACGAGGAGCGCTACCAGTTCATGAAGTGGGGCATGCAGGCGTTCGACACGTTCAAGGTCGTCCCGCCGGGCATCGGCATCGTCCACCAGGTGAACCTCGAGTACCTCGCGCGCGGCGTCCACGCGAAGGACGGCGTGTTCTACCCCGACACGCTCGTCGGCACCGACAGCCACACGACGATGATCAACGGCATCGGCGTGGTCGGCTGGGGCGTGGGCGGCATCGAGGCCGAGGCCGGCATGCTCGGCCAGCCCGTGTACTTCCTCACGCCCGACGTCGTCGGCGTGGAGCTGACCGGCCGCCTGCCCGAGGGCACGACCGCCACCGACCTCGTGCTCACCGTCACCGAGATGCTGCGCAGGGAGAAGGTCGTCGGCAAGTTCGTCGAGTTCTTCGGCGAGGGCGCCGCCACGCTGGCCGTCCCGGACCGCGCCACGATCGCGAACATGGCCCCCGAATACGGCGCGACGATGGGGTTCTTCCCCGTGGACGACGCGACCGTCGACTACCTGCGCTTCACCGGACGGACCGACGCCGAGATCGAGGCGTTCGCCGGCTACTTCCGGGCCCAGGGCCTCTACGGCATGCCACGCAGCGGCGAGATCGACTACACGAAGGCGCTGACGCTGGACCTCTCGTCCATCAGGCCGTCGCTGGCCGGCCCGAAGCGCCCGCAGGACCGCATCGAGCTCGGCAGCCTCAAGTCGACGTTCGCCTCGCTGTTCGCGAAGCCGGTCGCCGAGAACGGCTTCGCCAAGCCCGCGGCGGAGCTCGGCCGGCGGGTGAAGGCGGCCAACGGCATCGCGCTGGGCCACGGTGACGTGCTGATCGCCGCGATCACGTCGTGCACGAACACGTCGAATCCCTCGGTGCTGATCGCCGCCGGCCTGCTCGCGAAGAAGGCCGTCGAGCGCGGCCTCTCGGTGGCCCCGCACATCAAGACCTCGCTCGCGCCGGGCTCGCGCGTGGTGACCGAGTACCTCGGCAAGGCCGGACTGCTGCCGTACCTCGAGCAGCTCGGCTTCGCCGTCGCCGCGTACGGCTGCACCACGTGCATCGGCAATGCCGGCGACCTGGCCCCGGAGTTCAACGAGGCGATCGTCGCGCACGACCTCGTCTGCGCCGCGGTGCTGTCCGGCAACCGCAACTTCGAGGCGCGCATCCATCCCAACCTCAAGGCGAACTTCCTCGCCTCGCCGCCGCTGGTGGTCGCCTACGCGCTCGCCGGCAGCGTGCAGAAGGACCTCACGTCCGAGCCGCTCGGCACGGGCCGCGACGGCCAGCCCGTGTTCCTGCGCGACCTGTGGCCGACCTCGCACGAGATCGCCGCGATGCTGCCGGTCGCGCGCGACGCGGCGACGTTCCGCCGGCTCTACGGCGACCTCGCGAACGCGAACCCGCTGTGGAAGTCGATCACCGGCGCCAGCGGCCAGGTGTACGACTGGCCGATGTCGACGTACATCGCGAAGCCCCCCTTCTTCGACGGCTTCGGCATGGTCCCGAAGGCGACCGGCAGCATCCGCGGCGCGCGCGCGCTGGGCATCTTCGGCGACTCGGTCACCACCGACCACATCTCGCCCGCCGGCTCGATCAAGGAGAACTCGCCCGCGGGCAAGTGGCTCGTCGCGAACGGCGTCGGCCGCGCCGACTTCAACAGCTACGGCAGCCGCCGCGGCAACCACGAGGTGATGATGCGGGGCACGTTCGCGAACGTGCGCATCCGCAACCTGATGATCCCGCCGAAGGCGGACGGCACGCGCGAGGAAGGCGGGGTGACGCTGTTCCAGCCTTCGGGCGAGAAGATGTTCATCTACGACGCGGCGATGAAGTACGTCGCGCAGGGAACCCCGACGGTCGTCTTCGGCGGCGAGGAGTACGGCACCGGCAGCTCGCGCGACTGGGCCGCGAAGGGCACGCAGCTGCTCGGCGTCAAGGCCGTGGTCGCGCGCAGCTTCGAGCGCATCCACCGCAGCAACCTCGTCGGCATGGGCGTGCTGCCGCTGCAGTTCAAGGGTACCGACGGCGCCGAGTCGCTGGGCATCACCGGCGAGGAGATCTTCGACGTCGAGGTGCCGGCGGACATCCGCCCGCAGCAGGACCTCGTGCTCGGCATCACCGGCAAGGACGGGCGGCGGCGCGAGGTGCCGGTGCTGTGCCGCATCGACACGCCGATCGAGGTCGACTACTACCGGCACGGCGGCATCCTGCCGTTCGTGCTGCGCGAGCTGGTGGCCTGACGCGCGGGGCCGTCCTGGACCGGGCTCCGGGCCGCCCGGCCGCGTCGACGGCGGTCGTGTTGCAGCGCCGCAACGCGCCTGCGCCGGAGGCTGGACATACCGGATCTCCCCGTCAGGAACACCCCTGATGTCTGGTATGATCGAGGGTGTTGTGCGCGGCGCCGCACGGGCGCCGCGTTTCCTGCGACACCTCCCCGGAGACTCCCCGAAATGCGCACCATTGCCACGCTGACCGCGCTGGCGCTCGCGGCCACGCTGGCCGCCTGCGGCCAGGATTCGCAACAGGCCGCCGACAAGGCGAAGGCGGAAGCCGCCAAGGCCGCCGAAGCCACCAAGGAAGCCGCGGCGAAGGCCGCCGAGGCCGCGAAGGACGCGACGAAGGCCGCCGCCGACGCGACCAAGGACGCGGCCGCGGCCGCGAGCGACGCCGCCAAGGCGGCCGCCAGCGACGCGACCAAGGCCGCGGGCGACGCGGCCACGAAGGCGGCGGACGCCACCGCCCAGGCGGCCGACGCCGCGAAGGACGCCGCCGCGAAGGCCGTCGAGGCCGCGAAGGAAGCCGCCAAGGAAGCGCCGAAGAAGTAGCGGCCTCCCGCCCCTTCGTTCGAAGCGAAACGCCGGCCGCAGGGCCGGCGTTTTCGTTTCAACGGCCTGGACGATTCTCGCCGTGCTCGAACGGACCGTGCGCTCCCGCGGCGACTGCCTCCGCGCGACGGGGCCACCGACCGGCGAGACGTTCGTCGAGCCCTGCCGCGGGCGGCGCTACCGCCTCGCCCCGCACGCCCTGCGCGACGACCTGTTCTTCCTCGCCGGCACGCGCCACTGACGGCGGGTTGTCGCGAAAGGGGTGGTCCGCCACGGTCGCGCGGCGCAGAATGCCCGTCCCCGTCCCCGAAGGCGCAACGATGAGCCTCTGGATGCTCGCTCCCGCCCTGCTCGCGGCCGCGACGGCGCTGGCCGGTCCCTACGACCAGCCGTACGCGCTCGTGGAGCGCGGCGACCCCTCCGAGGTGCGCAAGGAGGCCACGGTCGCGATCACGAAGATCGACGGCGCCAGCACCCGCAACCCGCGCAAGAGCGACCCGATCCCGCCGGGCCGCCACACGCTGACGCTGCACTTCGAGTCCGCCCGCGGCGCCTTCCGGCCCGAGTACCGCGACGTCGAGCTGGACCTCGAGGCGTGCACGCGCTATCGCATCGTTGCCAGCTACACGAACAAGATGGGGCCCGACTGGAGCCCGAAGGTGTACGCCGAGCCGATCGGCGAGTGCCGCCGGAAGTTCGCGTCGTAGGAGGTGCCGGCGAAACCGGCCGCGAAGTGACGTCGGCCGCCGTCACGCCGCCGCGGCCCGCGCCTGGCGCGCGAGCCAGCGCGTGAGCGGCCGCCACTGCTCCCAGTCCTGCTCGGCGCGCGAGCGCGGCAGGTCGAAGACCGACGCCCCGTCGCGCGCGCAGTGGACGTAGACCTGCGTGTCGCGCAGGTGCGCGACCAGCGGGAACTCGAAGTCCTGCAGGAACGCGTCGAGCTCCGCCGCGCTGTGCGTGCGCGCATCGACGCGGTTGGCGACCAGCGCCACGGCGAGTTCGCCGCCCTTCACCGCCTTGTACTCCGCAAGCTGGCGGAGGAAGCGCGCCGTCGCCGCCATGTCGAACGCCGAGGGCGTCAGCGGCACCAGCATCGCGTCGGCGCGGCGCACCTCGTCGCGCAGCCGCTCGCCGTGCAGGCCCGCCGGGCTGTCGACGACCACGTACTGCGGATCGAACTCGCGCAGCGCCCGGCGCTCGGCCGGCAGCGCCGCGACCTGCGGGAACAGCGCCGGCCGCCGCGCGAGCCACTGCGTGGCCGACTGCTGCGGATCCTCGTCGGCCAGCACCACGCGCTGGCGCTTGCCGGCGAGGAAGCCGGCGACGTTCGTCGCGAGCGTGGTCTTGCCGCTGCCGCCCTTCGGATTCGCGATCAGGATCGTCTGCACGGCGTGTCCGCCCCCTCGGTGTCCGCGACGACGCGAAGTGTAGCCGAATCGCCCGACGGGCACCGCCCGTCGGCCCGCCCGGCGCCGGGCACGTCGCTTGCAGCGACAGCGCCGCTTCCTTCGCGTCCTCCATGCACTTCGATCCCACGACCGTCTGCGTGCGCACGTTCGCCGGCGAGGCCGAGGCCCGGCATCCGGTGCGCGGGCTCGCGGTCGGCGCGCGGCGCGTCCTGGTGCTCCTCGACCGCCCGTGCGCCCTCGCGCACTTCGCCGCGCGTCACCACCTGCGGCCGGCGCGCCTGGAGCGCGACCTGACGCAGCTCGCCGGCCTCGGCCTGGTCGTGCTGCTCTCCGCCGACGAGGCGCACGCGCTGGCCGACGCGGGCCGCAGCGCCGTCGCCGCAGCCGGCCGACGCGGGCATCCCGGGGGCGGCGGGTAGAATCCGCCCCCATGGATCGCGAACCGACGCCCGCCGGCACCGACGCGCCGCCCGCACCGCGGCCGCCGCGCGACCCGCGCAGGACGGGTTTCGAGACCAACAAGCTCCGCAAGCGGCTGCGCCGCCTCGTCGGGCAGGCGATCGCCGACTACGGCATGATCGGCGAGGGCGACCGCGTGATGGTCTGCGTCTCCGGCGGCAAGGACAGCTACGGCCTGCTCGACGTGCTGCTGTCGCTCAAGGACGCCGCGCCCGTCCGCTTCGAGGTGATCGCGGTCAACCTCGACCAGAAGCAGCCGGGCTTCCCCGCGGACGTCCTGCCGCGCTACCTCGCGTCGCGCGGCGTGCCGTTCCGCATCGAGGAGCAGGACACCTACAGCGTCGTCCGGCGCGTCGTCCCCGACGGGGGAACGATGTGCTCGCTGTGCTCGCGGCTGCGGCGCGGCGTGCTCTACCGCGTCGCGCAGGAGCTCGGCGCGACGCGGATCGCGCTCGGCCACCACCGCGACGACCTGCTGGCGACGTTCTTCCTCAACCTCTTCTTCGGCGGCAAGCTGAAGACGATGCCGCCCAAGCTCGTGTCCGACGACGGCCGCAACGTCGTCATCCGGCCGCTGTGCTACGTGCGCGAGCGCGACCTCGCGCGCTACGCGCAGGCCATGGCCTTCCCGATCATCCCCTGCAATCTCTGCGGCTCGCAGGAGCACCTGCAGCGCAGGCAGGTGGGCGCGATGCTGCGCGACTGGGAGCGGACGCATCCGGGGCGCCTCGACTCGATCTTCGCCGCGCTCGGCACGGTGACCGCCTCGCACCTGATGGACCGGCGGCTGCACGACTTCGCGGCGGTGCGCGCGACCGGCGCGCCGGTGGCCGGCGGCGACACGGGCTTCGACGTCGACGCCGCGCTCGAGGCCGCGATCGAGCGCGTGGCGGATCCCGCCGGGACGATTCCCGTCGTTCCCGCGAAGTGACGGCAAACGAGGGTCAGACTCGCATTTCGCAGCGCTCGACGCGGGCGAGCCAACGATCGCGCCGCGAAATGCGAGTCTGACCCTCGTTTCCCCTCGTTTCCCGACCGCGCGTCAGCGCACCGTGCGCTCGTCCTGCCCGAACAGGATCCTGCGCTCCTCGTCGCTCGTCGGCGGCTTCGGCTGCGGATTGACCTCCTTCGCCAGCGCATAGGCGCGCTGCACCGCCGGCCGCGCCGCGATCGCCTCCTTCCAGCGGGCGAGGTGCGGGAAGTGCGCCATGTCCTGCCGCTGCCGCTCGGGCAGCACCCACGGGTAGCAGGCCATGTCCGCGATCGAGTAGTCGCCCGCGACGTACTCGCGGTCGGCGAGCCGCTTGTTCAGCACGCCGTAGAGGCGGCCGCACTCGCGAACGTAGCGGTCGATCGCATAGTCGACCGGCTGCGGGGCGTAGTGCAGGAAGTGGTGCGCCTGCCCGGCCATCGGCCCCAGCCCCGCCATCTGCCAGAAGAGCCACTGCGCGACCTCGCAGCGCCCGCGCAGGTCGCCCGGGTAGAAGCGGCCGGTCTTGCCCGCGAGGTAGAGCAGGATCGCGCCGGACTCCATCAGCGCGAGCGGCCCGCCGCCGTCGGGCGGCGCGTGGTCGACGATCGCGGGGATGCGGTTGTTCGGGGCGACCGCCAGGAACGCGGCATCGAACTGCTCGCCCTTCCCGATGTTCACCGGCTTCAGGCGGTAGGGCAGGCCGGTTTCCTCGAGGAAGATCGTGATCTTGTGGCCGTTCGGCGTGGTCCAGTAGTGGAGGTCGATCATGGCGCGGCGGCGACGGGAGGGTGGAGGGGCGCGACGGGCGCGGCGGCGTCGCGCGGTGCGTCGCGCCGGCACGCCTCGAGGTAGGCGTCGAGCGTGTCGCGGATGTGGCGCCGGAGCGTCGACTGCGCCCGCGCGACGCTTCCCTCGCGGACCTGGTCGACGATCACCGCGTGGTTGTGCCGGCAGTGCTCGACCTGCGTGTTGTGCTCCGGCAGCCGCCAGCGCAGCGCGTGGATCTTGTGCTCGATCAGCGAGTACGCGGCGCGCAGGTAGCCGTTGCCGCAGCACGCGAGGATGGCGCCGTGGAACTCGGCGTCGATCTGCGGAAGGCGCTTCAGTTGCCCGCGGCGCGTCGCCACCGCCATCGCGGCGACGTTGCGGTCGAGCCGCTCCACGAGCGCCGCGCGATCGCGCGTCATCGCTTCCGCCAGCGCGGCCGACTCGAGGATCTCCCGGAAGCGGCAGATCTCGGCCACCTCCTGCTCGCTCACGCGGAACACGAACGTCCCGCGCTGCGGATGGATCTCGACGAGCCCGTCGGGCTTGAGGCGCAGCAGCGCCTCGCGCACCGGCGTCTTGCTGATGCCGAGCTGCGCGGCGAGCGAGCCCTCCGAGACCTGCTCGCCGAACGCGAGCCGCCCCTCGACGATCGCCTGGCGGATGCGCTCGACGGCGAGGTCGGTGAGCGACTTCGGTCGGTCGAGCTTGGCTTCCATCGGAGGCACCGTGCCGGTCTATCGCGGGTCGTGCGGCCACGTCGCCGCGCGCGCCATCCTACCAGAACCCGGCGCTTGTCGGGGTGTCCTGGCATTTGATATCTTAGATACGCCCGAGTCGCGGCCGTCCCGGTGCGCCCGCGCGAGGAGGAGACCCGCCCGTGGAACACGCCGCCCCGTCGACGCGCACCGTCGCACCGCTCGAGCGCGCCTTCGTGCGGGCCAACCAGTGGCTGATCGTCGCGCTGATGGGGTCGATGGCCGCGCTGGTGTTCGCCAACGTCGTCTCGCGCTACCTCTTCAACCACTCGATCATCTGGGTGGAGGAGCTGACCCAGTACCAGATGATCTGGATCACCTACCTCGGCGCCGGCCTCGCGCTGCGCGAGGGCCGCCTCGTCGCCGTCGACGTGCTCGAGGCGGCGATGCCCCCGGCCCTGCGGCGGGGAGTGCGCCTCGTGATCGGCGTGGCCATCCTCGCCTTCCTGGTGACGCTGGTGGTGCTGGGCTTCCAGATCGCCGCGTTCACGTGGACGCAGGAAACGCCGGTGCTGCAGGTGCCCGCCGGCGTACCCTACCTCGGCGTCCCCATCGGCGCGCTGGTGTGCGCGCTGCACCTCGTGCTCGTCTTCCGCGACTTCGTCGAGCGGCGCTTCGAGGGCGTCGACGACGTCGCGGAGCACGCCGGATAGCCGGCGCCGATGGCCGTCGCGCTCTTCGCCGTGTTCGTCGTCGGGCTGGCCATCGGCCTGCCTATCGCCTTCGTGATGGGCGGCTCGGGGCTGGTGGCGCTGGTCGTTGGCGGCAATCTCTCGCTGCTGTCGGTGCCGCAGCGTCTGTTCGACGGCATCAACTCGTTCCCGCTGATGGCCGTGCCGTTCTTCATACTCGCCGCCGACCTTATGACCGCGAGCGGCATCACGACCGCGCTGCTCCGCTTCTCGCAGAGCCTCGTCGGCCACATCCGCGGCGGCATGGGCCACGTCAACGTCGTCACCAGCGTGATGTTCGCCGGCATCAGCGGCTCGGCGCTCGCCGATGCCGCGGGCCCGGGCGCCATCGAGATGCGGATGATGGAGAAGTCCGGGTACGACAGGTACTACGCCGCCGCGCTGTCCGCGGCCACCGCGACGATCGGCCCGATCATCCCGCCGTCGATCATCATGGTGATCTACGCGCTGACCGACAGCCGCGTCACCGTCGCCGGACTGTTCCTGGCCGGCGTGCTCCCGGGACTGCTGCTGTGCGCCGCGCTGATGGCGGCGAACCACTGGATCTCGGTGCGCCGCGGCTACGGCGCGGCGTCCGCGCGCGAGGGCTGGGGCGAGCGGGCGCGGGCGATGGTCCGCGCCGTGCCCGTCCTGGCGATGCCCGCGATCATCATCGGCGGCATCCTCTCGGGGCTCTTCACGCCCACCGAGGCCTCGGCGGTGGCGGTCTTCTACGCGCTCCTCGTCGGGCTGTTCGTCACGCGCACGCTGAACGGGCCGGTGATCGCGAAGGTCCTGCTGCAGAGCGGGCTGGTCTCGTCGGCGGCGCTGCTGATCGTCTCGATGGCCTCGCTGTTCGCGTGGCTGCTCACGCTGCTGCAGATCCCGCAGACGATCGCCGGCGGCATCGCGTCGCTGACCACCGACCCGCTCGCGATCCTGCTGATCGTCGCCGTCTTCGTCCTCGCGTGCGGCCTGTTCATCGACACGCTGCCCGCCGTCATCATCCTCGTTCCCGTGCTGTCGCCGCTGTCGCAGCAGTTCGGCATCGACCCGCTGCACTTCGCGATGGCGATCGTCCTCAACCTCACCGTCGGCATGATCACGCCGCCGGTGGGCGCCGTGCTGTTCGTGATGAGCTCGGTCGGGCGCCTGCGCTTCGACCGGCTGTCAAGGGCGGTGCTGCCGCTGCTCGCGGCGGAACTGCTCGTCCTGCTGATGGTCATCCTGTTCCCGGCGCTGTCCACGACCGTCCCCGGCTGGTTCGGGTACACGCGTTAGGGTCCGCCCGTTCCCACGAAGGAGGAAGCCATGAAGTTCCTGCATCTCGCCGCCGCCGCCGTCGCGGCGCTGTCCCTCTGCGCGGCGCCCGTGCACGCGCAGAAGACGCTCAAGTACGCCCACTTCCAGCCGGCCAAGGACGACCAGCCCAAGCACGTCGCCGCGCTCGCCTTCAAGGAGCACGTCGAGAAGGCCACGAACGGCTCGGTGAAGGTCGAGATCTACCCCGCCGGGCAGTTCGGCAAGGACCAGCCGACGATGGAGGCGGTCCGCCTCGGCACGCTGGAGATGGCCGTCGCGCACGACGGCGCCATCGCCACGGTCTACAAGCCGATCGGCATCCTCGGCATCCCGTTCCTGTACGACAACCACGAGCACGCGTGGCGGGTCTACGACAGCGCGTGGCTGCAGGACCTCAGCAACGACATGATCAAGCGGACGGGGATCCGCCTGCTCGGCTTCGGCGACAACGGCGTGCGGCACTTCACCAACAGCCTGCGGCCGATCAACACCCCCGCCGACATGAAGGGGATGAAGATCCGCATCCAGCCCTCGCCGGTCTTCCAGGCGCTGATCGAGTCGCTCGGGGCGTCGGCCTCCGCGATCCCGTGGGCCGAGTTGCCGACCGCGCTGCAGCAGAAGGTGGTCGACGGCCAGGAGAACAGCGTCACCAACATCCTCGCGGCGAGCCTCTACCAGCACCAGAAGTTCGCGACGCTGGACGGCCACGTCTGGAGCGTGCACGGCTACTGCATCAACGACCGCTTCTACCAGGGCCTGTCCGCCGTCGAGCGGAAGGCCGTCGACGAGGGCGTGCAGAAGGCCATCGCGATCCACCGCAGGATGACGTCCGACCAGGACAAGAACGCGAAGTCGATCCTCGAGAAGAACGGCATGCAGGTGACGGTGCCCACGGCCGCGGCGATCGGCGAGTTCCGCAAGCTGGCGCAGCCGCCGGTCAAGGCGTGGGCCGAGAAGGAGATCGGCAAGGACTACGTCGACAAGCTGTTCGGCGCGATTGCCAAGACGAAGACCTGACGACCGGCCGGCCGGCGCGCGCGGCGGCCATCGACTCCGCGCGCATGGAGCGCGGCACGGCGCCTTCGCGCCGCGCAGCGCACTCGGGCCGCGGCCGGCGGCCGCCCGTCGTACTGGAATGACCATGACGCTCGACGAACTGATCGAGGGATTCGCGGCGGTCGCGACCGCCTCGGTGGCGGACTCCGTGGAGAAGGTGTGCGGCCGGCGCGGCCACATGCACCACGAGATGCGGCCGCGCATCAACGACAAGCGCATCGTCGGACCGGCGGTGACGGTGCAGGAGGGGCCCACGACCGAGTTCGTGCCGCCGCAGCACGCGCTCGACGTGATCGACGCGGCCGCGCCCGGCAGCGTCGTGGTGATCGCCGTCGACGGCGGTCCCGACGTCGCGGTGTGGGGCGGCCTGATGACGGCGGGCGCGTACGCGCGCGGGCTCGCCGGCGCGGTGCTGGACGCCGGCGTGCGCGACATCCCCGAGATCCGCCGCGACTACGACTTCCCCGTCATCTCGCGCGCGGTGTCGCCGGGCACGACGCTGGGCCACTTCAGGACGCTCGCCGCCAACGTCCCGGTCACGTGCGCCGGCGTCGAGGTGCATCCGGGCGACATCGTCGTGGGCGACGTCGACGGCGTGGTCGTGGTGCCCCGGGCGCAGGCCGCGGAGGTCCTCGCCATGGCCGTGGACATCGACAAGCGCGAGCTCGAGCAGGCGAAGCTGATCGTCGAGGCGAAGTCGCTGAAGGAAGGGCTGGCGAAATACGGCAGAATCTGATCCTCCGACGCAAAGGCGGACGAGAAGCACGCCCCTCGCCGTTCTCCACCCCCCGCCCCCGTCCCGCGACTCCCGTCCCCCGCCCCTCGCCCCTCGTCCCCCATGCCCCGCTTCGACATCCTCTCCATCGGCGAGCCGATGATCGAGTTCAACCAGACCACCCCCGGCGAGCCCGGCTACCTGCAGGGCTTCGGCGGCGACACGTCGAACATGACGATCGCCGCCGCGCGCCAGGGCGCGCGCACGAGCTACGTGACGCGCCTCGGCGACGACGAGTTCGGGCGCCTGTTCCTCGAATTGTGGGCGCGCGAAGGCGTGGACGCGAGCGCGGTCGCCATCGACCGGCAGGCGCACACCGCGGTCTACTTCGTCACGCACGGCCCGTCGGGCCACGTGTTCAGCTACCTGCGCGCCGGGTCCGCGGCGAGCCGCATGACGCCGCCGGAGGTCCCGGACGCGCTGCTTCGGGAGACGCGCTACGTGCACGCGTCGGGCATCAGCATGGCGATCTCCGCGTCGGCGTCCGACACGGTCCTCGCCTCGTTCGAGACGGCGAAGGCGGCCGGCGCGCGGATCGCGTTCGATTCGAACCTGCGCCTCAAGCTGTGGCCGCTCGCGCGCGCGCGCGCGATGATCGGCGCCGCCGCCCGCCTCGCCGACTACTTCTTCCCGAGCCTCGAGGACGCGCAGGCGCTCTCGGGCCTCGAGGATCCCGGCGCGATCGTCGACTGGGCGCACGCGCTCGGCGCCCCCACGGTGTTCCTCAAGCTCGGGCCGGGCGGCGTCGTGGTCAGCGACGGCACGCGCCGCGAGCGCGTGCCGGGGCACGCGGTCAAGGCGGTCGACGCGACCGGCGCCGGCGACTGCTTCTGCGGCGCGGCCCTCGCGCGGCTCGCGGCCGGCGACGGCATCGTCGACGCGGCGCGCTACGCGAATGCCGCCGCCGCGCTCGCGACGACCGGCTTCGGCGCCGTGGCGCCGCTGCCCCGCCCCGACGCGGTGCGCGCGCTGCTGGCGAAGGGCTGACGCGGGTGGGTCAGAAGGTCCCGGGAAACGCCCCGCCGTCGATCAGGAGGTTCTGCCCGACGACGTAGCCCGCGTGCGCGCTGCACAGGAACGCGCAGTACGCGCCGAACTCCTCCGGCCGTCCGAAGCGGCCGGCCACGCTCGTGTCGCGGCGCATCGCATGGAACGCATCGGCGTCCTGCCCGGCCATGCGCGCCTGCGCGGCGAGTCCCACGCGCAGCCGGTCGGTCTCGAACAGCCCGGGCATCAGGTTGTTGAGCGTGACGTTGTGGCGCGCGACGGTGCGCGCGAGGCCGGCCACGAACCCGGTGAGGCCGCTGCGCGCCGCCGTCGACAGGCCGAGCCCCTCCATCGGGGCCTTCACCGCGGCCGAGGTGATGTTCACGATGCGGCCGAAGCGGCGCTCGACCATGGCGTCGACCGTCGCCTTGATCAGCGCGATGGGCGCCAGCATGTTCGCGTCGAGCGCGCGGATCCAGTCGTCGCGCGACCAGTCGCGGAAGTCGCCCGGCGGCGGCCCGCCGGCATTGTTGACCAGGATGTCGGGCTGCGGGCAGGCCGCGAGCGCGCTCGCGCGTCCTTCGGCCGTGGTGATGTCGCAGGCGACCCACGCCACGGCCCGGCCGGCCCGCTCGCCGATCTCCCCCGCGGCGCGCTCCACGTCGGCTCGCGTGCGCGCGAGGATCGTGACCTCGCAGCCGGCGTCGGCGAGCGCCTGCGCGCAGGCGCGCCCGAGACCCTTGCTGGACGCGCAGACCAGCGCGCGCCGTCCGGCGATGCCGAGGTCCACGGCGGCGCCCCGCGTCCGTTCAGCCCGGCGCGAGCGCGCGCCGCACGGACACGACGGTGACGATCGACACGGCGAAGAGACCGGCCACCGCGAGGAACATGGCCTGCGCCATCTGGTGGTCGAGCAGCAGGCCGAACCACAGCGGGCCGAGCGTCGCGCCGACGTCGAGGCCCGAGTAGACGAAGCCGTAGATGCGGCCGGCCGCGCCGCGCGGCGTGGCGCTCTTCACGATCAGGTCGCGCGACGGCCCGGTCGCGCCCATCGCGAACCCGATGAGGGCGAAGAACGGCAGCAGCACCGCCTGCGGAAGGCCGAAGGCGACCACCGCGGTCAGCACCGCCGAGACCGCGAGTCCCAGCGCGGCGACGCGGTCGTGCCGGTCGGTGCGCGAGGCGACGAACCCGCCCGCGAGGATGCCCAGCGAAGCGCCGAGCAGGTAGGTCGTGACCGCCGAGTTCGCGAGCGCGAGCGGGACCGCGAAGCCGCTGTTCAGCGCGCTCGCGGCGAACGTCTGCATGCCGACGGTGGCCATCGTCTGCACGATGAAGAACGCGAAGCACGACAGGATCGCCGCCTGCCGGAAGAGCGCCACGCTGCCGCGCAGCGTGTGGTGGCGCGCGTCCGGGTGGCGCTCGGAGACGAGGTAGGCGCGCTGCGTGGCGAGCACGCCGAGGACCACCAGCCCCGCCGCCCCCATGATCAGCAACGCCTCCCGCCACCCGAGCACCGTCGCGAGGCCGTAGCTCACGACCGGGGCGAGCGCATAGCCGAGGTTGCCGCCGATGCCGTGCGTCGAGTACGCGTGGCCGAGCCGGCGCTGCGCGACGCTCGCGTTCAGGATCGCGAAGTCGGCCGGGTGGAACACGCCGTTGCCGATCCCCATCAGGACCGCCACGGGAAACAGCCAGCCTATGCCCGGCACCAGCGATGCGAGCAGCGTGCCGCCCGCCGCCAGCGCCAGCCCCGCGAGCAGCACGGGCCGCGCGCCGATGCGGTCGACGACGAAGCCGGCGACGAACTGCGTCACGCCCGAGGCGACGTAGTAGAGGCCGACGAGCGCGCCGAGCAGCGTCCACGAGACGCCGAACTCCGCGCGCAGCAGCGGGAACAGCGGCGGCAGCGCGAGCTGGTAGAGGTGCGACATGCCGTGCGCCATGCCGACGAGCCCGATCACGCGGGCGTCGCGGCGGAACGAGTCGGCGGGGGATGCGTCCAAGGCGGGCGGGCGACGTCGGGAGCGCGCCGCGGCGGGAAGGAGCGGCGCGCGGGCACGGCATGGCACTATATCAAATCGGCAGCGGCCCGCCGGGCCACGGAGCAACGGGATGGCGAACAGGATCGAGAAGCCGGACGCGGACTGGCGCGCGCAGCTCACGCCCGAGCAGTACCGTGTCACGCGGCGCAAGGGCACGGAGCGCGCGTTCAGCGGCGCCTACTGGGACGAGCACCGCGACGGGACCTACCGCTGCGTGTGCTGCGGCACGCCGCTGTTCGACGCGGCGACGAAGTTCGACTCGGGCACCGGGTGGCCGTCGTTCTACGCGCCGCTCGACAAGGCGAACGTCGCGGAGAAGGACGACCGCAGCCTGTTCATGCGGCGCACCGAGGTGGTGTGCGCGGCCTGCGACGCGCACCTCGGGCACGTGTTCCCCGACGGTCCCGCGCCGACGGGCCTGCGCTACTGCATGAACTCCGCCGCCCTCGCCTTCGAGCCGAAGGCGTGAGGCTGGCGGGCCGCGGCCGGTGCGGTCGCGGCCTGCAGGCGCCATGCGGCTGCTGCTCGCCGAGGACGACCCAATGATCGGCACGGCCGTCGCGCGCGGCCTCGCGCAGGACGGCTTCGTCGTCGACTGGGTGCGCGACGGCGCGGCCGCCGACGCCGCGCTGCGCGACGACGTCCACGAGGTCCTGCTGCTCGACCTCGGGCTGCCGCGCAAGGCGGGCCTCGACGTGCTCGCCGCGCTGCGCGCGCGCGGCGACGCGCGGCCGGTGCTGATCCTCACGGCGCGCGACGCCGTCGCGGACCGCGTCGCCGGGCTCGACGCGGGCGCCGACGACTACCTGGTCAAGCCCTTCGACCTCGACGAGCTCGGCGCGCGCATCCGCGCGCTCGCGCGGCGCCGCGCCGGCCGGGCCGCGCCGGTGCTCGTGCACGGCGCGCTGGTGCTCGACCCGGCCGCGCGCACGGTGACGCGCGACGGCACGCCGGTCGCGCTGTCGCCGCGCGAGTTCGCGCTGCTGGAGGCGCTGATGCGGCGTCCCGGCGCCGTTCTCTCGCGCGCGCAGCTGGAGGAACGGCTCTACGGCTGGAACGAATCGGTGGACAGCAACGCGGTGGAGGTGCACCTGCACGGGCTGCGCCGCAAGCTCGGCGCCGAGGCGATCCGCAACGTGCGCGGCGTGGGCTGGACGCTCGCGCCGGCGCGGCGTTGACCGCGTCCCGCCCTGCGGCGGCGGCCGCGCCCGCGCGCCGCGCGCCGTCGATCCGGCGCACGCTCGCGCTGTGGCTCGCCGCCGGGCTCGCCGCCGCGCTGGTCGCGGCCGCGGCGCTCACCTACCTTCGCGCCCGCGACGAGGCGAACGCGCTGTTCGACCTGCACCTGCGCCAGACGGCGGCGTCGATCACGGGGTTGCCGATCGCCGGCGGCGGCCCGCTCGCCGGCGCCGTGGAAGAGGGGCTCGTCGTCCAGATCTGGGACGGGCGCGGCGTGCGCGTCTACCGCTCGCAGGGCGGCGCGGACGAGTCACGCATGCCCGGCCGCGCAGGCCCCGGCTTCGCGACGATCGACACGCCGGAGGGCCGCTATCGCGTCTTCAGCGTGATCGCCGGCGGGCAGCTCGTGCAGGTCGGGCAGCCGCTCGCGGTGCGCAACGAGCTGGCCGCGCGCCTCGCGGCCTCCACGGTGCTGCCGCTCGCGATCGCGGCGCCGCTGATCGCGCTGCTCGTCGGCGTCGCGATCCAGCGCGGCCTCGCGCCGCTCAACCGCGTCGCCGCCGCGGTCCAGAAGCGCTCGCCGCAGCAGCTCGCGCCGCTGGCGGCGACCGGCTGGCCGCGCGAAGTGCTGCCGCTGGTCGAGGCGCTGAACGGCCTGCTGGGCCGGCTCGACCGCGCGCTCGACGCGCAGCGCGCGTTCGTGGCCGACGCCGCGCACGAGCTGCGCTCGCCGCTCGCCGCGCTCGGGTTGCAGGCGCAGCTCGCCGAGCGCGCGGCGGATCCGGCGGAGCGGACGCGCGCGCTCGGCGAGTTGCGCGGCGGGCTCGCGCGCGCCACGCGCGTGGTCGAGCAGCTGCTCGCGCTCGCGCGGCAGGAACCCGGGGTCGCCGAGCGGCCGTTCGCGGCCGTCGACCTCGCCGCCGTCGCCCGCGACGTGGTGGCGGCGCTCGCGCCGCTCGCCGCCGCGAAGTCCGTCGACGTCGGCGTGGAGCGCGCGGACCCGCTCCGCGTGCAGGGTGACGCCGACGCGCTCGCCACGCTGCTCGCCAACCTCGTCGACAACGCGATCCGCTACGTGCCGGCCGGGGGGCGCGTCGACGTCCTGGTGGAAGCCGGGCCCCCGGGCACGCTCGTCGTCCGCGACGACGGCCCCGGCGTGCCCGCGCACGCGCGCGAGCGGCTGTTCGGACGCTTCGTGCGGGGCGGCGAGGACGCGGCGCAGGGCAGCGGCCTCGGCCTCGCCATCGTCAAGCGCATCGCGGAGCGCCACGGGGCGTCGGTGACGCTCGCCGAGGGCATCGGCGGGCGCGGGCTGGGCGTGACCGTGACCTTCGCGACCTGAGGTGCGGTCGTGCAGCGCGTCGGCCGGCGTTCAGCGCGGCTCGCCGGCGCCCGCGCCGCCGCGCGCGCGCGAGCGTGCGAGCAGCTGGTCCCACGCCGCGTCGACCTCGGCCTGCAGCGCCGCCACCTCGTCGTCGGCGAGCCCGCGGTAGCGCGCCTGCAGCGAGAGGTACTCGGCCACGGGCCGCGTGCGCGTGTCCACGTTCAGCGTCCAGCGCGTCCCGTCCTCGACCTCGACCAGCGGGAACGCACCGCACTCGACGGCGTAGCGGGCGGCCTTGAGTCCGGCGTCGTCGGGCAGGCCCCAGCCGTCGAGGCAGGGAATCAGCACGCTCATGAAGCGCATGCCGCGGATCGCCTTCGCCTTCTCGACCTTGCGCACGAGATCGGGCAGGTGCGACGCGCTGGCGGTGGCGACGTAGGGCACGCCGTGCGCGGCCATGATCTCGACGAGGTTCTTCTTGCGCGACGTCTTGCCCGCCGGCGTGGAGCCGGTGCGCGCGTAGTGCGGCGTCGACGAGGACTTCTGCGCGCCCGTGTTCATGTAGCCTTCGTTGTCGAGGCACACGTACAGCATGTCCTCGTTGCGCTCGGCCGCGGACGACAGGCACTGGAAGCCGATGTCGTAGGTGCCGCCGTCGCCGGCGAGCACCAGCACCTGCGTGTCGCGCCGCCCGGTCGCGTTCAGCGCGCGGCGCAGCCCGGAGGCCGCCGCCGCGCTCGACTCGAGCGTCGGCTGGTAGACGGGGATGCGCAGCGACGACATGGGCTGCGGCCCGGCGATGACGGCCATGCACGACGGCGGGATCACCGCCATCGTGTCGGGCCCCATCGTCGCCAGCACGTGGCGCGCGGTGAGCGCGTCGATGCAGCCGGGGCACGCCGCGTGCCCGGAGCAGAGCATCGCCTCGCGCTGGACGTCGAGCGGAGTCATGGCGTTCACCTCACCCACACGGATTCGGGACGCGGCGTCGTGCCGCGGCACTCGCGCGCGAACGCCGCGATCCGCTGCGGCGGCACGTTGACGCCGCCCACGCCGGCGAGCAGCCCGTGCACGCGCGGCGCCTCCGGCGCGCCGTAGAGCGCGGCGCGCAGCTCCTGGTGCAGGATGCCGCCGGCGCCCGGCGAGTGGTTGCGGTCGAGGACGACCACGTCGCGGATGCCGGCCAGCGCCGCGCGCAGCGCCGCCGCAGGCAGGGGCCGGAACAGGCGCAGCTTGACCAGTCCGACGGCCTCGCCGGCCTCACGCAGCGCGTCGACGGCGACGCGGGCCGTGCCGCACATGCTGCCCATCGTGACCACCACGGCGTCCGCGTCCTCGCAGCGGTAGCGCTCGACGACGCCCCAGCCGCGCCCGAAGCGCCGCTGCCACTCGCCGTCCGCCTGCGCCAGCAGCGCCGGCACGCCGTCCATCGCCTCCTGCAGCGCGACGCGGTGGCGGTAGAACATGTCCTGCGAGACGACGTTGCCCCAGGAACTCGCGCTCGCCGTGTCGAGCCGGCGGGGCGGCGCGAACGGCGGCAGGTAGGCGTCCACCTCCGTCTGCGACGGCACGTCCACCGGCTCCATCGCGTGCGACACGTAGAACGCGTCGAGGCTCACGAGCACGGGCAGCAGCGCCTGCTCGGCCACGCGGAACGCCTGCAGCACGCTGTCGAGCGCTTCCTGCGCGCTCTCGACGTACAGCTGCACCCAGCCGGTGTCGCGCTGCGCGAGGCTGTCCGTGTGGTCGGGCCAGAACGCCCACGGCGAGGCGACCGTCCGGTTGACGTTGGCCATCACGATCGGCACGCGCGCCCCGCTGGCGTAGTGCAGCAGCTCGTGCATCAGCAGCAGGCCCTGCGACGCCGTGGCCGTGAACACGCGCGCGCCCGCGAGCGAGGCCGGGATGCACGCCGACATGACGGAGTGCTCCGACTCGGGGGTGATGATCTCGGCGTCGAGCACGCCCTGCGCCTGGAACTCGGTCAGCTTTTCGAGCACCGGCGTCTGCGGCGTGATCGGATACACGGGGCACACCTGCGGCCGCGCGAGGCGCGCGCCCCAGGCGACGGCCTCGTTGCCGGTCAGCAGCAGCGTCCGCGCGGCGACGGCGTCGGCGACGGCGTCGGCGACGGCGTCCATCAGCGCACCTCCTCGACCATGTCCATCGACCCCGTCGGGCACTCGGCCACGCACAGGCCGCAGCCCTTGCAGTAGTCGCCGAGCACCGCGTAGCCGTCGCCGGTGCGCCGGACGGCGAGGTCCGGGCACACCACCACGCAGGTGTCGCAAGCGATGCAGGTGCCGCACGAGAAGCAGCGGGATGCCTCGTCGAGCGCCTGCGCGACGTCCAGCGGCAGCTGCACCTCGTCGCCGCCGGCGAGGCGCGCCGCCGCGGCCAGACGGGGCGCGTGCGCGCGCACCTGCCGCGGATACCAGTGCGTCGCGATCGACGCAAGCTCGACGGGGGCATCGCGCGGCGTCGCCGCGGCGGGCCCGGGCGCCCAGTCGCGGCGCGCCGCCGCGTCGCCGCGTCGCGAACGCAGCGCGCGGTCGATGGCCTGCGCTGCGCGCTTCCCCTGCCCGATCGCATCGGTCACGAAGCGGGCGAGGCTCGCCACGTCGCCGCCGGCCCACACGCCGTCGGCGCCGGTCGCCTGCACGGCGTCGACCGCCAGCAGCGCGCCGTCGGCGGGCAGCGCCGCGTCCAGCGCCGCGAGGTCGGGGTCCTGCCCGATCGAGGTCACGACGGCGTCGGCGTGGAGCTCGAAGTCGCTGCCGTCGACGCGGTTCACGACGAACGGCGCGCCCGGCCCGCCGGGGAGGAACGTCACGCGGACGCACGCGAGCCGCAGGCCGCCGGGCCCCTCGCGGGCTGCGACCAGCATCGCGCCGTCGGCGAGCGCCACGCCCTCCTCCAGCGCCTCCTCCACTTCCTCGCGCTGCGCCGGCATCTGCGCGCGCGTCTCGAGCGCGAGCACCGTCACCGCGTGCCCCCGCCGGCGCGCGCTGCGCGCGACGTCGAGCGCGGCGCTGCCGCCCCCGATCACGACCACGCGGCGGCCGAGCGCCGGCGGCGCGCCCGCGTTGGCGGCGGCGAGCCAGGCGGCGCCGTCGACCACCCACGGCTGCGCGTAGTCCAGCCCCGGCAGGCGCTTCTGCCGCTGCGCGCCGGTCGCGACGAAGACCGCGTCGTGTGCACTGCGCAGCGCTGCCCACGCAGCCGGCGTGTCGAGCCGCGCGGACAGGTGCACGTCGACGCCCAGCGCGACGACGCGCGCGATCTCGGCGTCGAGCACGTCGCGCGCCAGGCGGTAGGACGGGATGCCGTGTCGCATCAGCCCTCCCAGCGCGTCGCGCGCCTCGTGCAGCGTCACGCGATAGCCGAGCCGTCGCAGCTGGTAGGCGGCCGACAGGCCCGCCGGGCCGCCGCCGACGACGGCCACCGATGCGTCGCGCTCGACCGGCGGCGCCGCGAACGACCAGCGCTGCGCAATGGCGTGGTCGCCGACGAAGCGCTCGAGACGGCAGATCGACAGCGCCTCGTCGTAGCCGCTGCGGTTGCACGCGCTCTCGCACGGGTGGTGGCAGACGCGGCCCGCGATCGCGGGAAACGGGTTGTGACGGGTCAACGCCTCCCACGCGCCGCGGAAGTCGCGCTCGCGGGCGAGGCGGATCCACGTCGCGATGTCGCCGTTCACCGGGCACGCGAGGTGACAGGGGGACGGCGCCTGCACGTAGCGCGGCAGCGCCGCGCGCCACGACCCGGTGTGCACGGCCTCGGTGGTGGCCGTGGTCCACGTCGTGGGCACCGGCGGGGGGATCATCTGATTCATGCGGCCCTCGCGACGCACAGCGCGTCGACGGCGCGGCAGCCGGCCTCGCACGCGGCGACGTTCTCCTCGACCAGCCGCGGCGAGCGCTCGCGGATCGTGCGCTCGAGCGTCGCCATCGGCGGGTCGCCGAGGGCCCGCGCGAAGGCGCCGAGCAGCGCCGAGTTGACGATGCGCCCCAGCCCAGCACGACGGGAGATCGCGATCGCGTCCACGGGGATCACGCGGCGGCCGGGCAGCGCCTGCGCGAACGCCTCGGGACCGCGGCCCGAATTGACGACGATCAGCGTGTGCTCGTGCGCCGTGGCCAGCAGCGGGCCGTCGAGCAGCGTCGCGTCGAAGCACAGGATCGCGTCGGCGCGCTCGATGTCGCAGCGGACGCGCACCGGCGCGTCGTCGACGCGAATGAACGAGGACACGGGGGTCCCGCGGCGCGCGCCACCGTAGCTCGCGAAGCTCTGCACGTGGCGGCCGCCGGCGAAGAAGGCGGCGGCCAGCAGCGCGCCCGCGGTCTGCGCCCCCTGTCCGCCGCGTCCCTGGATCACGATCTCGAGCATCGGCCTCCTCCGCTGCGCCCGTGGGCGACGGCCGCTGCGCGCCCGCGCCGGCCGTCGCCGCTCCCCGTGGCGTTCCGCGGCCGACTGTAGGCCCGGCGTTCGCATGCGTCCAATCGATTGTTGGAATCAGGTATATTCACCCGGCGCATGGGAAGGACGCGATGAACTTCCGCCAGCTCGACCTCAACCTCCTGCGCGTCCTGGTGGCCGTGAACGCGACCGGCTCGGTGACCGGGGCGTCGCGCCAGCTCGCGCTGTCGCAGCCCGCCGTTAGCCACGCGCTCAACCGGCTGCGGGGCTTCTTCGGCGACGCGCTGTTCGTCCGCTCGAGCAGCGGCCTGCACCCGACGCGGCTCGCCGGCCGCATCGTCCCGGCGGTCACCGCGTACCTGCGCGCGCTGGAGGCCGCGCTGGCGGCGGCGTCGGCGTTCGACCCGGCGGCCGACGCCGTGCGCTGGCGGCTGTCGATGTCCGACCTCGGCGAGATGCTGTTCCTGCCGCCGCTCGCGGCGGCGCTGCGCCGCGAGGCGCCGCACGCCCGCGTCGACAACGCCAGCGTGCCCGCGCACGCCGTCGGCACCGCGCTGGAGTCGCGCGAGGTCGACCTCGCCATCGGCATCCTCGCGCCGACGCAGCGCGACGTCGTCGGCGAGACGCTGTTCCACGAGCGCTACGTCGCGGTGACCGGCCGCGACTGGCGTGCGGCCCCGGGATCCGCGCGCCGGCGCGCGCTCGCCGCGCGCGACCTCGCTGCCGCGTCGCTGGCGGTCGCCTCGCCGACCGCGACGTATCACGAGACGGTGCAGCAGATGCTCGACGCGCAGGGGCTCGCGGAGCGCACCGTGGTGCACGCGCGGCACTACGCCGCCCTGCCCGACCTGGTCACGTCGACCGACCTGCTCGCGATCGTGCCGCAGATGTACGCCCGGGCGATGGCCGTGCGCTGGCCGGTCCGCGTCTGGTCGCTGCCCGGGGACGCGCCGCAGTACGACGTGCGGATGGTCTGGCACGCCACCGCCACGCAGGAGCCGGCCCACGCCTGGCTGCGCGCGCTGGTGCGCCGGCTCTTCGGCCGCGACGACGCGCCCCGGCGCCGGGTCCGGGGCGTGACGGGCACGCCAAGTGACTGAAAACGCGGAATTGCGCGGAAAACACCGTAGTGTTCCGCCGATGGCGTACGCGCTGTAGGGCACGGTCCCTGCATGGTGCGGGGGCATCCCCACGACGACCGGGTCCTGCACCATGACCAGCCCACGGCAGCTCGAAACCCTCCTCGACCGCCAGCTCCGCCTGCGCGGCCTCGCCCGCGTCCCCGGCACGCTCGCCTTCGCCCACCGCGGCGACCCGGTGCGCGTCGCCATCGGCGAGAGCGTCTACCGCGGCCTGATCGTCACCGTGCACGAGGGGCCGAACCGCGCGCGTCAGTTTCGCGCGGTCGACGGCAGCTACGACTGGGACGCGATCGCCGCCTGCGTCGTCGACGCGGCGGAGCAGCGGCGCCTCGAGCGCCGCGGCGTGCGCCGGAGCCCGCCGCGCGCGGGCCCGCGCCCGCCGGCAGCCGCTCCGTTCACGATCGCGCCGTCCGCGGCGCCGGGGCGGATGCGGGTGAACGTCGCGGACATGGACCTCGACCCGGCCGCCGCGATGCAGCTCTACGCGCTGCTGCGCCAGGCGGGCGCGGTGGCCTGAATCCGGCTCGCCCGGCCGCGCGCGCGACCGCGCCGGCCTTAAGTCTCGTCTAAGTCTCGCGTCCTATCGTGGCGCCGTGAGCGGGGATGCCCCGCACGACGCCATCCACGAAAGGACTGCAGAGATGACCACGAAGACCCCCTTCCGGCGCACCGCGCTCGCGCTCGCCCTCGCGGCGGCGCTGGGACTCGGCGCAGTGGGCGCCGGGCGCATCCTCCCCGACTCCACCGCCGCGGCCGCCGCGCCCGCGACGTCGCCTGCCGCCGCACCCGCGGGGACGGCGTTGCAGCGCGCGCTGCCGTCGTTCGCCGACCTCGTCGACCGGCAGGGGCCGGCGGTGGTCCAGATCCGCTCGACGCGCGAGGCCCGACGCGTGACGCTCGACCGCGACGCGATGCCGCAGCTTCCGCCCGAACTCGCGCCGTTCTTCCGCAACTTCCCCGCGCCGCGCGTGCCGCAGCCCGGCCCCTCCGGGGGCGTCGGATCGGGCTTCATCGTCGACAAGGACGGCCTCGTGCTGACCAACGCGCACGTCGTCGCGGGCGCGGACGAGGTGCTGGTGAAGCTCACCGACCAGCGCGAGTTCCGCGCCAAGGTGCTGGGCAGCGACGCGACGACGGACGTCGCGGTGCTGAAGATCGACGCGAAGGACCTGCCCGTGGTGAAGATGGGCGACCCGGCGCGCACGCGCGTGGGCGACTGGGTGGTGGCCATCGGCACGCCCTACGGGCTCGACAACACGGTCACGTCGGGCATCGTCAGCGCGAAGTCGCGCGCGCTGCCCGGCGACGGCGTGGTGCCGTTCATCCAGACCGACGCCGCCGTGAATCCGGGCAACTCCGGCGGCCCGCTGTTCAACCTCGACGGCGAGGTGATCGGCATCAACTCGCAGATCTTCTCGCGCACCGGCGGCTTCCAGGGCGTCGCGTTCGCGATCCCGATCGACGTCGCGCTCAACGTCGCCGAGCAGATCCGCGAGACCGGCACGGTGCAGCACGGCCGCCTGGGCGTGACCGTCCAGCCCGTCGACCAGGCGCTGGCCGAGAACTTCGGCCTGCCGGGGCCGAAGGGGGCGCTCGTGGGCTCGGTGCAGAAGGGCAGCCCGGCGGAAAAGGCCGGCCTCGAGCCCGGCGACGTGATCGTGGGGTTCAACGGCCGCGCGATCGAGCGCTCGACGGACCTTCCGCCGCTGGTCGCGGCGACGCGGCCGGGGAGCACCGCGAAGGTCGACGTCTGGCGGGACGGCGCCGCGAAGTCGCTCGACCTCACGATCGGCAGCCGCGAGGCGCCCAGGCGCGTCGCGAGCACCGACGACGAGGCCGCGCCGACCGGCCGCCTCGGCGTCGCGGTCCGGCCGCTCACCCCGGAGGAGAAGTCGTCTTCCGGGCTGGCGCGCGGCGTCGTCGTCGAGGAGGTGGGCGGCGCCGCCGCGAAGGCCGGCGTGCAGCCGGGCGACGTGATCGTCTCGGTGAACCGCACGCCCGTCACGAGCCCCGAGGCGCTGAAGGCGGCGATCGACAAGGCGGGCAAGTCGGTCGCCCTGCTGGTCCAACGCGACGACGCCCGCATCTTCATCCCGGTGACGATCGGCTGACCGGCCGGCGGTCGCCATCCGGGCGGGCGGCCCCACGGGACCGCCCGCCGTCGCGCGCTCCGTCCGCGCGCAACGACCTCCCCTCGCCCGCCGTCCGTCGATCCGCGTTGCGGGTCGACATCATGGTGATATCATTTCGATACGCCGGTCGGAAGGCACGGGGCCCCCGAGCCGGCGCCTCGAACAAAGGGAGGCACCATGGCGGGCACCTCGGGCGATCGGTCGGACGCGGGCACGAGCCTCGAGCGTCCGATCGGGACGTGGAACGGCTTCGTCGCGCTGGCGATCGGTCTGGCGCTGGTCGGCGGCGCGGTCTGGCGGACGGTGGCACTGGCCGGCGCCGGCCGCCCGGCGGCGGGCGCGGTCGTGCTCGTCGTCGTGCTGCTGCTGGCCGGGCTGTTCGTGCTCGCCGGCCTCTACACGCTGCAGCCCAACGAAGCGGCGATCCTGCAGCTGTTCGGCGCCTATCGCGGCACCAGCCGCGCGGCCGGGCTGCGGGCCACGAACCCGTTCTACACGCGCAAGAAGATCTCGCTGCGCGCGCGCAACCTGAACGGCGAGAAGCTCAAGGTCAACGACAAGCGCGGCAACCCGATCGAGATCGCCGCGGTCGTGGTCTGGCGCGTCGAGGACACGGCGAAGGCGACGTTCGACGTCGACGACTACGAGCACTACGTCAAGGTGCAGAGCGAAGGCGCGGTGCGCCACCTCGCCTCGTCGTTCGCCTACGACGACGACGACGCGACCGGGGGCGCCCGCGGCCCCACGCTGCTCGGCTCCGCCGAGGCGGTCGCCCGGGCGCTGGAGCGCGAGCTGCAGGAACGGCTCGACAAGGCCGGCGTCGTGGTCGAGGAGGCGCGGCTCACGCACCTCGCCTACGCGCCGGAGATCGCGCAGGTCATGCTGCGCCGCCAGCAGGCCGAGGCCATCATCGCGGCGCGGCAGAAGATCGTGCACGGCGCGGTGTCGATGGTCGAGATGGCGCTCTCGGAGCTGTCGGCCAAGCGCGTCGTCGAGCTCGACGACGAGCGCAAGGCGTCGATGGTCAGCAACCTGATGACCGTGCTGTGCGCCGAGAGCGAAGTGCAGCCGGTCATCAACACCGGCACGCTGTACAACTGACGGAGGCCCGCGATGACCCGACTGGCGGGATGGCTCGTCGTCGCACTGGTGGCCGCGGGGGTCGTCTTCGTCGCGACGACCGCCGGCCGGCTGCCTCCGACCGTGGCGACGCACTTCGGCGCGGGCGGCGCGGCGAACGGCTGGATGTCGCGCGGCGGCTACACGGTGTTCGCGCTCGCGCTGACCGTCGTGCTGCCGCTCGTGCTGTACGCCGGCTTCGGCTGGCTGCCGCACCGCTTCGAGCGCTTCGTCAACCTGCCCAACCGCGACTACTGGCTCGCGGCCACGCGCCGCGAGGGAACGATCGCGTGGCTCCGCGCCGCCGGCACGGCGCTGGCGATCCTGGCGGCGCTGCTGTCGATCGGCGTGCATGCGATGATCCTCGACGCCAACGCGAAGCGGCCGCCGCGGCTCGACGAGCCCGTGTTCCTCGCCGGCCTGGCGGTCTTCGTCGTCGGCGTCGTGGGCGTCACGATCGCGGTGCAGCGGAAGTTCCGCCGCGTGCCGGCCCGCCGCTGACCTCGCCGATGGGGCAACGCAAGGCGTTCCTGCTGCGCGTCGACCCGCAGCTGTGGGCGGCGATCGAGCGGCTCGCGCAGCGCGAGCTGCGCAGCGCGAACGCGCAGGTCGAGTACCTGCTGCGCGAGAGCCTGGCGCGGCGTGGCGCGCTCGGCAGCGAGCGCGCCCAGGACGTGGGCGCCGCCGACGACGACGGCTGACCGCCGCCGGCGTCCGCCGTCACGCCGGCGGCGCCAGCACGCGGGCGACGAACCGGCCCAGCGCCTCGATCTCCTCGGCCACGGCGCTGTGCTGCATCGCGTAGCGGTGCCACTCGACGCTCCAGCCGCCCGCCGCGAGGACGTGGCGCGACTCCTCGCCCCACGCGCAGGGCACGACCTCGTCCTCGCTGCCGTGGGCCATGAACACCGGCAGGTCGCGGTTCCCCCACGACGCCTCCTCGCGCACGGCGTCGGCGTCGACGAGGTAGGCCGACAGCGCGGCCACCCCGGCGAGCCGCACCGGATGCCGCAGCGCCGTGTACAGCGCCATCGCCCCGCCCTGCGAGAAGCCGCCGAGGACGATGCGCCGCGAAGCGATGCCGCGCTCGCGCTCGCGCGCGATCATGCGCTTGATGCGGGCGTGCGAAGCGCGCACGCCCGCGAGGTCGGCGCGCAGGTGGAAGTCGGCGTCGTAGAGGTCGTACCACGCCGGCATCTCCACGCCGCCGTTGAGCGTGACCGGCATCTCGGGCGCATGCGGGAAGACGAACCGCACGCGCAGCGCGCCGGGGAGCTTCAGCGCCGGCACGACGTCCGACCAGCCGTGCCCGTCGTCGCCGAGGCCGTGAAGGAAGAGGACGGCCGCGTCGGGCTGTGGCGCGGTCTCGATCTCGACGGCGGGCAACAGCGCGAACTCGGACAAGGCGCGAGCCTCCTGGTGCGATGCAGCGACCCGCGTCCGGCGGGTGCCGGCGATTGTGGCCTGTTCAGCGCCGGGGCGGAAGCGTACACTCCGCGCCCGAGACGCGGGGCCTCACGAGGGTCGTCCGCGCCGCCGCGTGGGAACCCAGCCGGTTCCGCGGCATCCCAAAAGACACGATTTTTTGCGGAGCACCCCACCGATGGCGTCTGCCGCCCCGGTCCTGCGCGAGGTCGCGCTGGACGACAAGTACGCGCTCGACACGGGTCGCGTCTATCTCACCGGCGTCCAGGCGCTGGTCCGCCTGCTGATCCTGCAGCACCAGCGCGACAGGCTCGCCGGCCTTGCGACCGGCGGCTTCGTCTCCGGCTACCGCGGCTCGCCGCTCGGCGGCCTCGACCAGGCGCTGTGGAAGGCGTCGCGCTTCCTCGAGCGGGCGAGCGTGCGGTTCCAGCCGGGCCTCAACGAGGACCTCGCGGCGACGTCGATCTGGGGCACGCAGCAGCTCAATCTCCATCCGGGCGCGAAGGTCGACGGCGTGTTCGCGATGTGGTACGGCAAGGGCCCGGGGGTGGACCGCTGCGGCGACGTCTTCAAGCACGCGAACTACGCCGGGACCAGCCGGCACGGCGGCGTGCTCGTGCTCGCCGGCGACGACCACGCGGCGAAGTCGTCGACGATCCCGCACCAGTCCGACCACGCGTTCTCCGCAGCGCTGATGCCGGTGCTCTACCCGTCGTCGGTGCAGGAGATCCTCGACCTCGGCCTGCACGGCTGGGCGATGAGCCGCTACTCGGGCTGCTGGGTGGGCTTCAAGTGCGTGGCGGACACCGTCGAGAGCTCGGCGTCGGTGGACGTGGACCCGTCGCGCGTGTCGATCGTGGTGCCCGACGACTTCCCGCTGCCGCCCGACGGCGTGTCGATCCGCTGGCCCGACGCGTTCCTCGCGACCGAGGCGCGGATGCAGGACTACAAGGTCTACGCGGCGCTGCACTACTGCCGCGTGAACCGGCTGAACCGCGTCGTCATCGACTCGCCGACGCCGCGGCTGGGCATCATCACCAGCGGCAAGAGCTACCCCGACGTGCGCCAGGCGCTCGACGACCTCGGCCTCGACGAGCGCGAGTGCGCGGCGCTCGGCATCCGCGTGTTCAAGGTCGCGATGACCTGGCCGCTCGAGCCCGAGGGGGTGCGCCAGTTCGCCGAGGGGCTCGAGGAGATCCTGGTCGTCGAGGAGAAGCGCCAGATCGTCGAGTACCAGCTGAAGGAGCAGCTCTACAACTGGCGCGACGACGTGCGCCCGCGCGTGGTCGGCAAGTTCGACGAGAAGGGGGAGTGGGTGCGGCCGCACGGCGAGTGGCTGCTGCCGGCCGCCGGCGAGCTGACGCCCGCGATGATCGCGCGCGTGATCGCAAAGCGCATCGACCGGCTCGGTCTGCAGCCCAACGACGAGGACCGCCGCCGCATCGCGAAGCGCGTCGACTGGATCAACGCGAAGGAGGCGGCGCTCGCCACGCCGAAGATCAGCCTCGCGCGCGTGCCCTACTTCTGCTCGGGCTGCCCGCACAACACGTCGACGAAGGTGCCCGAGGGCAGCCGCGCGACCGCGGGCATCGGCTGCCACGTGATGGCGATCTGGATGGACCGCGCGACCTCCGAGTTCACGCACATGGGCGGCGAGGGCGTGCCCTGGATCGGGCAGGCGCCGTTCACCGACGAGAAGCACGTCTTCGCCAACCTCGGCGACGGGACCTACTACCACAGCGGGATCCTCGCCATCCGCGCGGCCGTCGCGGCGAAGGTCAACATCACCTACAAGATCCTCTACAACGACGCCGTCGCGATGACCGGCGGCCAGCCCGTCGACGGCCCGATCTCGCCGGCCGACATCGCGCGCCAGTGCGCGGCCGAGGGCGTCGCGCGCATCGTCGTCGTCAGCGACGACCCCGCGAAGTACCCGCCGAACCACTTCGCCGGCGACGTCGCGGTCCGCCACCGCGACGACCTCGACGGCGTGCAGCGCGAGCTGCGCGAGACGCCGGGCACGACCATCCTGCTCTACGACCAGACGTGCGCGGCCGAGAAGCGCCGGCGGCGCAAGCGCGGCACGTTCCCCGACCCGGCGCGGCGCGTGGTCATCAACGACCTCGTCTGCGAGGGCTGCGGCGACTGCGGGGTCAAGTCCAACTGCGTGTCGGTCGCGCCGCTGGAGACGGAGTTCGGGCGCAAGCGCACGATCGACCAGTCGTCGTGCAACAAGGACTACGCCTGCCTCAACGGCTTCTGCCCGTCGTTCGTGACCGTCGAGGGCGGCCGCCTGCGCAAGCCGCGCAAGGCCGAGGCCGCCGACTTCTCGGGCCTGCCCGAGCCGGCGCTCCCCGCCTGCGACGACCCCTACGGCATCCTCGTCACCGGCATCGGCGGCACCGGCGTGGTGACGATCGGCGCGCTGCTCGGCATGGCCGCGCACCTCGAGGGCAAGGGCTGCTCGGTGCTCGACATGACCGGCCTCGCGCAGAAGAACGGCGCGGTCGTGTCGCACGTGCGCATCGCGCGCTCGCCGGAGCGCCTGTACGCGACGCGCATCGCCGCCGGCGAGGCCGACTTCGTCCTCGCCTGCGACATCCTCACCAGCGTGAACACCGAGGCGCTCGCGAAGATGCAGAAGGGGCACACGCGGGCGCTGGTGAACACGGCACTCGTAATGCCGGCCTCGTTCACGCGCGAGCCCGACCTCGCGTTCCCGCTGGGCTCGATGGAGCAGGAGATCGCCGACGCGGTCGGCCCGGGCGACGCCGAGTTCCTCGACGCGACGCGCCTCGCCACGGGCCTCATGGGCGACTCGATCGCGACCAACCTGTTCATGGTGGGCTATGCGTACCAGCGCGGCCGGCTGCCGGTGTCGGAGGCCGCGATCCTGCGCGCGATCGAGCTGAACGAGACCGCCGTCGAGTCGAACAAGCGCTCGTTCCTCTGGGGGCGGCTCGCCGCGGTCGACCCGCAGCGCGTCGCGCAGGCGGCCGTGGCGGTCGAGCTGCCCGACTCGCAGCGCCTGTCGGGCTCGCTCGACGAGGTCGTGTCGCGGCGCGTGGCGTTCCTCGCCGACTACCAGGACCGCGCCTACGCCGAGCGCTACGCGAAGCTCGTCGCACGCGTGCGCGAGCGCGAGCAGGCGGTGACGCCCGGCGAGACTGCCCTCGCGGAGGCGGTGGCGCGCGCGTACTTCAAGCTGCTCGCGATCAAGGACGAATACGAGGTGGCGCGCCTGCACGCCGAGACCGGCTTCGAGCAGCGCATCGCGGCGCAGTTCGAGGGCGACTACCGGCTCAACTTCCACCTCGCGCCCCCGATCCTGGCACGGCCCGACCCGGTGACCGGCGTGCCGCGCAAGCGAGCGTTCGGGCCGTGGATGATGCCGGCCTTCCGCGCGCTGGCGAAGCTGCGCCGCCTGCGCGGCACGGCGTTCGACGTGTTCGGCCGCACCGACGAGCGGCGCCGCGAGCGCGCGCTGATCGGCGAGTACGAGGCGGTCGTCGACGAGCTGCTCGCGAAGCTCGACCCGCACAACCTCGGCACCGCCGTGGAGATCGCGCGCCTGCCGCTCGACATCCGCGGCTTCGGCCACGTGAAGGAGCGCAACCTCGAGGCGGTCAAGCGACGCGAGGCCGAGCTGCTCGCGCGCTTGCGCGGCGGAGCAGCGGCGCCCGCCGCGAGGACGATCCCGATCGCCGTCGTCGCCTGACGCCGCGCGCGTCCGCGCCCGGATCCCGCGGCCGCGCGGCGTCCGGGTAGACTTGCGCCTCGATGCCCCCGCCGAGCCGAAGCCGAGCGATGCACCGTCCCGTGCCTGCCGCCGCGCTCGTCGCCGCGGCGCTCGCTGCACTGTTGTGCGCCGCCCCGCCGGACGCCGCGCGCTTCGCCGGCATCGACGTGCCGCCGCCGCTGCCGCCGCGCCCCGTCACCGACGTGCACTGGGGGGTCGCGGTCGAGGATCCGTACCGCTTCCTCGAGGACACGCAGGATCCGGCGGTGCAGGCGTGGATGAAGGCGCAGGCGGGCGCGACGGAGGCGATCCTGCGCCGGCTTCCCGGGCGCGAGGCGCTGCTCGCGCGCATCCGCGAGATCGACGCGGAGATCCCGGCGGTCGTGTCCGACCTCCAGCGCGACCCGCAGGGCCGACTCACGTACCTGCGGCGCGGCGCGAAGGAGAACCAGTTCAAGCTCGTGCGGCGCGACACGCCGGACGGCGGAGAGCGCGTGCTGGTCGACCCCGAGGCGCTGAGCAAGGCCAGCGGCAAGCCGCACGCGATCGGCGACTTCTCGGTGTCGCCCGACGGCTCGCTCGTCGCCTACTCCATCTCCGCGTCCGGCGCAGAGATCGGCACGCTGCACGTCGTCGACGCGGCGACCGGCAAGGAAGCGATGCCGCCGATCGACCGCATCCGCGGCGGCGACGCGCTGTGGCTTCCCGACGGCAGCGGGTTCTTCTACCTGCGCCTCGCGCCGGACTGGCAGGCACGCCCGCGCGCCGAGCGCTTCATGGATCACCGCACCTACCTGCACCGCCTCGGCGCCCGCGGCGACGACCCGGCGGTGTTCGGTCCCGGCGTCCACGCGGAGGTGCCGCTGTCGCGCAGCGACTCGGCCGCGGTCTTCGCGATTCCCGGACACGACCACGCGCTCGCGCTCGTCTACCACGGCGTGCAGCGCGAGCGCTCGCTGTACCGCGCGCCGCTCGCCGACGTGCTCGCCGGCAAGGCGCGCTGGCGCAAGCTCTTCGACGCCTCGGCCGGCGTGCACGGCGTGGGCTGGGGCGGCGGGTGGCTGTACCTGCGCAGCGCCGCGGACGCGCCGCGCTTCCGCCTGCTGCGCACGCCGCTGGGCTCGCCCGACCTCGCCACGGCGACGGTCGTCGTGCCGCAGGGCGACGGCGTGCTGACCGGCTTCGCGGCCGCACGCGAGGGCGTGTACGTGACGCAGCGCGACGGCGTGGTCGAGAGGCTCGCGCTGCTGCCGCACGACGCGCGGCCCGCGCTCGTGCCGGTCGCGCTGCCGGTGGAAGGCAGCGCGAGCATCGCGTTCGCCGACCCGCGCCTCGCGGGCGTGGTCGTGACGCTCGGCAGCTGGACGCGCGCGACGAAGCACTTCGACGTCGACGCGAGCGGGCGCGCGCGGCCCCTCGGCCTGGTGCCGGACGGCCGCTTCGACGCGCCCGCGGGGATCGCGTCGCGCGAGGTCAGGGTGCGCAGCCACGACGGCGTGGAAGTGCCCGCGTCGATCGTCTTCGCGAAGGACGCGAAGCTCGACGGCCGCAACCCGCTGCTGCTCTACGGCTACGGCGCCTACGGCAACGTCGAGGAGCCCGGCTTCTCGCCGCGGCTGCTCGCGTGGCTGGAGCGCGGCGGGATCTTCGTGATCGCGCACGTGCGCGGAGGCGGAGTGTACGGGGACGCCTGGCGGCGCGCCGGCTGGAAGGCGACGAAGCCGAACACGTGGAAGGACGGCATCGCGGTCGCCGAATGGCTGATCGCGAACGGCTACACGGCGAAGGAGCGCCTCGGCATCGTCGGCGGCAGCGCCGGCGGCATCTTCGTCGGCCGCGCGATCACCGAGCGGCCGGACCTCTTCGCCTCCGCGGTGATCGCCGTCGGCAACGTCGATTCCATCCGCTCGGAGACGCGCGCCAACGGCGCCGGCAACATCCCCGAGTACGGCACGGTCGCCCGCGAGGACGAGTTCCGCGCATTGCTCGCGATGAGCCCGTACGCCAACGTGAAGGCCGGCATCCGCTACCCCGCCGTGCTGTTCGAGCACGGCGTCAACGACAGCCGCGTCGACGTGTGGATGTCGCTGAAGCTCGCCTCGCGGCTCGCCGCGGCGACGACAAGCGGCCATCCGGTCCTGCTCAACCTCGAGTATGCGGCGGGCCACGGCCCGGGCCGCACGCGCGAGCAGGCGCAGGCGCTGCTCGCCGACCGCTGGAGCTTCCTGCTGTGGCGCGCGGGGCACCCGGCGTTCCAGCCGCCTGACGACGCAAGCGCCGCGACGCTCCGCCCGGCCGGCGGGTAGCGTTCGGTCCTCGGCTTCGTCGTCCCCGCGCAGGCGGGAACGCCGTGACTTTCCGCCGGGCCGAGAGCTGAGCAACGTCAAGACGCTGGGTTCCCGCCTTCGCGGGAACGACGACGGAGGTCAGGGGCGCGCTGTCGAGCTTCCCGTTCGTCGTCGGTGCGCCGGCGGGAACCCAGCGTCTTCGTCGTCGTCGTCACGCCGCAGGCGGGGACGCAGCGTCTCCGGGGCCCACGACGCGACGACGCCGCGCTTCCGCCTTCGCCGGAACGACGACCTTCACCTCGTCGTCCCCGCGCAGGCGGGGACCCAGCGTCTTCGGCGTCATCCTCCCCGCGCGCGGAGACCCAGCGTCTCTTGCATCGTCGTCCCCCGCGCGCGGAGACCCGGCGTCTCTTGCACC
>BOKS01000010.1 GCA_016861105.1 Betaproteobacteria bacterium
CCGGCGAAGTTCGTGTTCGACGACGACGAGCGCCGCGGCGAGGCGCTCGATTCGATGGTGTCGGGCGGCTGCATCATCAGCGGCGCGAGGATCCGCCGCTCGCTGCTGTTCTCGAAGGTCCACGTGCACAGCTACGCGGACGTCGAGGACTCGGTGGTGCTCGGCGACTGCGACATCGGCCGCCACTGCGTGATCCGCCGCGCGGTGATCGACAAGAACTGCCGCCTGCCGCCGGGGACGACGGTGGGCGTGGACCCCGACGAGGACCGGCGCCGCTTCCACGTCACCGGCCGCGGCGTCACGCTCGTCACGCCCGACATGCTCGGCCAGCCCGTGCACGACGTGCCGTGACGCGGGACCGCAGCGAGGGCGCGGCCCGGTCGCGCGGGCCGCCGGGAGCGCGCGCCCCCGGCCCCGCCGCCGGCGAGAGGGGCGCCCGGTGAGCGCGGCCGTGGACGTCGCGCTCGTCTGGCACATGCACCAGCCGGACTACCGCGATCCGCGCAGCGGTCGCTTCCGCCTGCCGTGGGTGCTGCTGCACGCGATCAAGGACTACGCGGACATGGCCGCGCACCTCGAGGCCCGGCCCGCCATGCGGGCGGTGGTGAACTTCGTCCCGGTGCTGCTCGACCAGCTCGACGACTACGCCGCGCAGTTCGCGACGCGCACCTTCCGCGACCCGTTGCTCGCGGTGCTCGCGCGCCCCGAGGGAGGCGCGATCGACGGCGAGGAGCGCGCGTTCCTGCTCGCGCAGTGCTTCGCGGCGAACCACGAGCGCATGATCGCGCCATTCCCGGCGTACGCGCAGCTGCGCGAGCTCGGCCGGCTCGCCGGGCAGGGCGACCCGGCGGGCTACCTCGCCGACGCGTTCCTCGACGACCTGCTGGTCTGGTACCTGCTCGGCTGGACCGGCGAGACCGTGCGCCGCGGCAGCGCGCTCGTGCGCGCGCTCATGGCCAAGGGCCGCGGGTTCACGGCCGGCGATCGCCACGCGCTGCTCGATGCGATCGGCGCGATCGTCGGCGGGCTGGCGGGACGCTACCGCGCGCTCGAGGAGCGGGGCACGATCGAGCTGTCCACCTCGCCCGCGCAGCACCCGATCGGCCCGCTGCTGCTCGACTTCGCGTGTGCGCGCGACGCGCGACCCGACCTTCCGTTGCCGAGGCACGCGCGCTATCCGGGCGGCGAAGAGCGGCTCGACTTCCACCTCGACGCCGCGGCCGCCAGCCACCGGCACCGCTTCGGGCGATCGCCCGACGGCGTGTGGCCGCCCGAGGGCGCCGTCAGCGACGCGTTCGTCCACGCGCTCGCCCGACGCGGCGTCGGCTGGTTCGCCTCGGGCAGCCAGGTGCTCGACAACAGCCTCGCGCGCGCGCGCATCGACGCCGCCGCCGTCGACCGGCTGCGCGGATGGCGGCTGCCGTTCGCGCCGGCGACGATCGCGTTCTTCCGCGACGACCGCCTGTCCGACCTGATCGGCTTCGAGTACCGCCACTGGCACAGCGGCGACGCGGTCCGCCACTTCGTCGCCGAGCTGGAAGCGCGCGGCCGCGCGACCGCGAACGGCCGCCCGCCGCTGGTGACGATCGTCGTCGACGGCGAGAACGCGTGGGAGCACTACCCCTACAACGGCTACTGGTTCCTGTCCGAGCTCTACGAGGCGTTGGCGACGCACCCCGCCATCCGGCCGCGCACGCTGCGCGAGGTCGTCGCCGAGTACGAGTCGCAGCGGCTGCGCGGCGCCGATCCGGCCGGCGTGCTGCCGTCGCTGGTCGCAGGCAGCTGGGTCTACGGCGACCTCGCGACGTGGATCGGCCATGCCGACAAGAACCGCGCCTGGGACCTGCTGGTCGACGCCAAGCGCGCGTGCGACGACGCGCTCGCCGCGGGAAGACTCGATGCCGCCACGCGCGCCGCGGTGCACGACCAGCTCGGCGTCTGCGAGAGCTCGGACTGGTTCTGGTGGTTCGGCGACGTGCATCCGGCCGCGTCGGTCGCCGCATTCGACCGGCTGTTCCGCGCGAGCCTGGCGCGCGTCTACGCGCTGCTCGGCGTCGCGCCGCCGGAAGCGCTCGGGCAGCCGGTGAGCGCCGGCAGCGCGAGCGCCACCGATCACGACGCGATCATGCGCTCGACGCGCGCGGCGGACTGACGCGACCGCGCGACGCGACGGGCCCGCGGAGACGCTCGGCGAGCCCGAGCCGCTCGGCGCAGCGTCAGCGGACCGCCGGCGACGACGCGGTGCCGTCGACGTCGCGCATCCCGCCCGACGCCAGCGGCGCGCGGACGTCGAGCGCGGACATCGTCTGCGCATCGGGCTGGCCCGATGCCGCGAGTCCCAGCGACTGCTGGAAGTCGCGCAGCGCGTCCTCGGTCTGCGGTCCCCACACGCCGTCGACCGGACCTGGATCGAACCCGCGCTCGCGCAGCGCCGCCTGCAGCGAGCGCACCGTGCTCGCGTCGTGCGCGTGCGCCGCGTTCATCGCGGCGCCGTCGCGAGGGGCCCCGCTGTCGTCCGCGCGGGCCGCGGCACGCGCCGCCCGCACGTCGGCGTCCGGCGTCGTGCCGCCCGCCTGGTGGTGGCCCGCGTAGCCGCCCACGCCCGCGCCGATCGCGGCGCCGACCGGCCCGCCGACGGCCGCGCCGACCAGTGCGCCGCCGGTCGCGCCGACGGCCGTGCCCTTTTCGCTGCGGTCCATGTTGCCCCAGGTCGCGCATCCCGAGAACAGTGCCGCCACGGCGAGCGCCGTGGCCGTCCTGACGATCCGAGT
Organism: Betaproteobacteria bacterium; assembly: GCA_016861105.1. GTDB lineage: Bacteria > Pseudomonadota > Gammaproteobacteria > Burkholderiales > Casimicrobiaceae > VBCG01. The sequence goes on from BOKS01000010.1 coordinate 2,772, forward strand.
GCCTTGCATCATCCGTGCCTCCGTGTCCGATGTGACGGCCTACGCGTCGCAGGCCGCGGGCGCGCCGGGTCTGCTCGACCGCGACGGCGTGGAGCGATGATCGACCCGATCGACCCCGCAGGCAGCAGGACGCGGCAGGCGCGGCGCGTCGGACGGCGGCGCCACGCACGGTCGGCGGAGCCGCCGCGCGCGCGGACGGGCATCGACCACGCACCGGCGAGCGTCGACGCTACGTGGATGCACCACCCGCCCTGCCGGCGCGACCGACGGACGTTCGCCATTCGGACCGAATAGCGACGTTTCACTGACGACGAGGGCAATGCGCGGCCGCTAACGTGGCGTCATCGAAGAAGCGCGGTCGCCGCGGCCCCGACGCCCGGCGCCGTCGGTGGGTTGCGCCGGCGCTTCTTCGCGGTTCGCGCCCACACCACCATGACATCCCCCCGCATCGTTCCCCACCACGCCGAGGCCCGCTTGCAGATGGACTCGCGGCCCCGCTGGCCGATGGAGCGCCCGCCCGCAGTGGCGGGGCCGCGCGCTCGCGAAGGGACGCCGCGCGTGCGTGGCACCCGCGGCGATCGCGGCAGCGGTGGCGCACCGGCGCCGCGGCCGGACCGCCACGCCACGGGTTGGCGGCGCTTCGCCGCGTCCGTCGCCATCGCGCTCGCCCTCGGCGGCTGCGCGACGACCCAAGAACTGATGCCGACGCCCGCGCTGTACACGGGTGCGGACGCCAGGATTCCCTTCCCGCGGACCTCCGTCCACGCGCCCCGGCCGACGCTCGACCTGCTGTTCATCACCGATCGCGCGCCGGCGCCATCGGGAAGCCGGGTCCCCTACACGGCCGCACGCTCGCGCTCCATGGCCTTCGGATCGTCGACGGTCGAGTTCGGCGACGGCATCGACTGGGATGCGCTGGTCAGCGAAAGCGTTGCGCCGCGGCGCGCCGGCGTCCTCCATGTCAAGCTCGGGTCGACGCGGGAACTCGGCCGTTTCCCGGCGATCCCCTACGAGCTCGACGTCGGTCCCGGCGGTGCTCATCGCGCGCCGCAGGTCGTCCAGGCGTTCGAGCGGACGAAGCGCGATCTGCAGGAGGAGATCGGCAAGCGCGTCGCCGCCGCGCCGCGCAAGGAGGTCGTGCTTTTCGTGCACGGCTTCCGCACGTCGTTCGAGGACGCCGCGCTGACGATGGGGCAGCTCTGCCACTTCCTCGGGCGCGAGTTCGTCTGCGCCATCTTCAGCTGGCCTGCCGGCGCACGGGGCGGGCTCCTGCTGGGCTACGACGCCGATCGCGAATCCGCGGAGTACGCGGTGGAGGACCTCGTCAAGGCGCTGCGGATGATCGGCGCGACGCCGGGCGTCCAGCAGGTTCACCTGGTCGCGCACAGCCGCGGCTCGGATACCGTCGCATCGGCGGTCTCCGCGCTCGGCGCGGAAGCGTACATGCGGCGTAGCTCGCCCGACCGGGAGTTCCGGCTCGGCAACATCGTGCTCGTCGCCCCCGATCTCGACGGCGACGTCGCAGTGAGCAAGATCTTCAAGGTGTTCTCCGATCCCGACCTGCCTTTCGGCGACCGCCCGGACGCCAACGCCCTGATCCCTCCCGCCCCCGGCCTGCGACTGACGCTGTACGCATCGCCGGACGACAAGGCGATCGCCACGGCAGGGTGGCTGTTCGGCAGCATCGCGCGGCTGGGCCGACTGGACGCGACGATGTTCACCGGCGACCAGATCGACGCGATCGGCAGCCTGCGTGCGATCGACATCATCGAGGTCCGGGGAACCACCGACCTCTTCGGGCACAGCTACCTCACTTCCAATCCGCGCGTGAGCGCCGACATCATCGCCTTGCTGCGGTACGGACTGCGACCGAACGATCCAGGCCGCCCCCTCGAGCGCATCGCCGGGTCGTTCTGGCGCCTGACCCGGCGCTGATCCTGGCCGCCTTCGACGCGCTCGAGCGCCCGGGCCGCGCGCCCCGAAGGGAAATCGCCCGGAGGCCGGCAGGCCCTCTGGGCGCCCCCGACGGTGTCATCGAGGTGCCATCGAGAGGCTGTCATGAACGTCTCGCCGACGCTGCACGCGACCGCGGTCGTGCCACCCGCGCCACGGCAACGGGGCGCGGATGGCCCCTTTGTCGCATTTCTTCAGAAACTTGGATGACGGTCCGCCGCCCCGCCTCGCGCGTCGCGCGGCACGAGCGCTGGCGGCGGTCCACCCGCTGACGCCGATCTCTGGTGAAATAGCCTCCGGGGTCCACGCCGCGATGCCAGGTGCCCCGGCCGCGCGGTGCATCGGAGCAGGCGCGGGCCCGGCCTAATCGATCCGTCGTCGACCCCGAGGTCGCCATGGCAGACCCGCCTGCCGCCGGTCGCACCAGATTGGCACCCGATCCGGTGCGGGTCGACTTCGACCGCTTCGAGCTCGACGAGGCCAATGCGCGCCTGCTCCGCGATGGCCGGCCCATCGCCCTGGCACCGACGCCCTTCGCCGTGCTCTGTGCGCTCGCGCGCCGGCCCGGTTCGCTGCTCACCAAGCAGGCGCTGCTCGACGAGGTCTGGGGCCACCAGTTCGTGAGCGAATCCGTCCTGAAGACGGTCATCAGCGAGCTGCGCACGACGCTCGACGACGATGCCCGCAGCCCGCGCTTCATCGAGACCGTATCCCGGCGTGGCTATCGCTTCATTGCGGCGACGGCGGCTCCCGCCCTGCCGTAGGCGGAGGCGCCGGTTTCCGCTGCGGGCGCGGAACAGCCGGGCGCGTTCATCGGACGCACGGATGCGCTCGCGCGGCTTCGCCGGGCCTGGGACGGGGCGCTCGCAGGGAAGCGTTGCGTCGTCTGGGTGGCCGGCGAGCCGGGGATCGGCAAGACCACGCTGATCGAGCACTTCGCCGCCAGGCTCGGCGACGTCCTGGTGGGCCGCGGCCAGTGCGTCGAGCACTTCGCCACCGGCGAGCCCTATCTTCCCGTCCTCGAAGCGCTGTCCGGGCTGTGCCGCAGCGATGCCACGCTGGTGCCGCTCCTGCGCGCGGTGGCGCCGACCTGGCTGCTGCAGCTGCCGTGGCTGTGCACGGCGCAGGAGCGGGACGCGCTGCGGCGCGAGCTCGCGGGCGTCAGCCCCGACCGCATGCTGCGCGAGATGGGCGAGCTCCTCGACCGATCCGCGGAGCGCGCCCCGCTGCTGATGATCACCGAGGACCTGCACTGGAGCGATCGCGCGACGATCCAGCTCGTCGACTACGTGGCGCGCCGGCGCGGCGCGGGGCGCCTGATGTGGCTCGCCAGCTTCCGCCTCGCGGAAGTCGTCGCGCTCGATCATCCGCTCAACGGCGTGCGGCACGAACTGCGCCTGCACCGTCTCGTCGAAGAGATCGTGCTCGACCCCTTCTCCGAGAAGGAGGTCGCCGACTACGTGACCGAGCGGCTGCCGGCGATGGCCGCGGACGAGGCATTCGTGCATGCGTTGCACGAGCGCACGGACGGATTGCCTCTGTTCGTGGCAACCCTTGTCGCCGAAGCCGCTTCGCGAGGCGCCCAGGGCGCGGACGCGGCGCTCAAGGGGCCGTCCGACGGCACGGCCGTGCCGGAGAGCCTCGCGCCCGTCATCGACCACTACATCGCGAAGCTCACCGGAGAGCAGCGCTCGCTGCTGTCCGCGGCGGCCGTCTGCGGACAGGAGTTCCGCGTCACCACGCTCGCCGAGCAGCTCGGCTGGGACGTCGCGCGCGTCGGCGAGGCATGCGATCAGCTCGCGCGCGAGCAGTTCTGGCTGATCGCGCCGCGGGCGGAGCCACGCTTCGATGCGCCGGAACCGCCGTATGCGTTCAGGCACGCGCTGTTCCGCCGGATGATGTACGAGCGCACGCCCGCGCACGCCCGCGCCGACCTGCACCGCAAGGCCGCTGGAGCACTCGAGCGGGAGCGCTCCGCGGGGATGCCGGTGACGGCTGCTGAGCTCGCCGCGCACTTCGACCGCGGGCGCGAGCCGATGGCGGCGTTGCGCTACTACGCGGAGGCGACGGAGCAGGCGCTCGCGAACCTGGCGTACCACGAGTGCATCGCCGTCACCTCGCACGGACTGGACCTTCTCGCGCGGGTGGCGGACGGCGCCGAGCGCACCGCCGTGGAGATCTCCCTGCTCACGCTGCGGGGCATCGCGGCGATGCAGGTGCTCGGCATCGGGCCGGAGGCGAAGGCGGCGTTCCGTCGGGCGTACACGCTGCTCGCCGACGTCCCGCACCATCCGATGCGCCGGCGCCTGCTGTACGGCTACGGTTTCATCGCCAGCCTGAGCGGTGACTACGCGGAGGCGCTCGAGGTCGCCGACCGCGCCGAGGCGCTCGCGTCGGCCGCCGGGGATCCCACCCTGGTGCTCGCCGCCTGCATCGTCCATGGAGAAGTCGACCAGCTGCAGGTACGGCCGCGCGCCGCGATGACCTGGATCGAGCGGGGACTCGGCGTCGCCGAGCGGTTCGACACGATCGACGAGATCTTCATCGCCGACCCGCAGGTCACGCTTCTGGGACTGCTCGGCCTGCAGCACCTTCACGCCGGACGGGTCGACCTGGCCCACGAGGCGCTGCAGCGCGCGCGCACGAGGGCAGGCCACGTTCCGCAGCCGATGAACCGCCTCGTCGCGCTCTGGTTCGAGGCGCTTCTCGAGGTTCGACTCGGACGCCAGCACCGGGTCGCGGCGATCGCCGACGAAATGCGCACGCTCGTCGAGGCGTTCGGACTCGCGCACGGCCGCAACGGGTGGCGATGGTTCGCAGGTTGGGCCGACGCGCGCTCGGGTCGCCCGGCGGACGGCTACCGCCGGATCCGCGAGGCCTACGGCGAGAACACGCAGCTCGGGATGCTCGCGGGGGCCACCGAGGTGCTCGGATATGGCGCGGAGGCGGCGCTGCTCGCCGGCGATGCCGACGCGGCCGAGCGCGACCTTGCGGAAGCGCTGCATGCCGCAGACGCGCGCGGCGAACGCGTGTACCTGGTGCAGCTCCTCATGCTGGAAGGCGCGCTCGCCCGCGCGCGGGGGCACCCGACGGCGGCGGACGCGTCGCTGAGACGCGCAGCCGCGGAGGCCGTCGCGCAGGAGTCGCCGTGGCTCGAACTCGCGGCGTTGCTCGCGCTTTGCGAGCACGGGCGCGCCAAGGCGGACGAACGCAGCCGCCTGGCGACGCTCGTCGCGCAGCTTCCGCAGGCGCGTGACACCGACGCGCTCGCTCGCGCTCGCGCCGCACTCGACAGGAAGCACCGGACCTGAAGGGCGGCGCAGGGCCCGCAACAGGGCGGGGTGCCGCGTCAACGCCGTCCCGCGGGAGATCGGACCAGCACCTGCGCTTCCACGCCTTCGGTGCGCGCGAGATCGCGGGCGCGCTGGTCCCAGAGCTCCCTCGCAAGCGTGAGCACGACCGGGCCCACGACGATCCCGACCAGGCCCAGAGCCTCGAAGCCGCCGAGACAGCCCATCAGCACCCACACGAACGGCAGGCGGGTGCCGTCGCGCGCGACCAGCGGACGCACGAGCTTGTCGCCGCAGAAGAGCACCGCGCAGCCGAGCGCGAACGCGAGAAACGCGGACGTGCCGGCCAGCGTCATCCACAATTGCAGCGCCAGCGCGGCGACCGCGACGTAGCCGACGAAGGGCACGAGCGAGAACGCGCCCGTGAGGGCGGCCCACACCCCGGCGTGCGGGACGCCGACGATCGCGTACGCCCCCCAGGCCGCGAAGCCGTTGAACAGCCCCACCACCAGCACGCTGTTCACCGATGCGCGCGCCGAGCGCGCCGCGACCGCGACGTAGGCTTCGGCACGCTCGCCCACCGAGCCGCGCAGGATCCGCCTGAAGTCCCGCGCCTGCGCGTCGCCCTCCTGGTACAGGAAGAACAGCATCAGGATCGCGAACACGATGATGAACAGGTGGCGCGCGACGAACTGCCCGACCGATTGGGCCCAGCCGAGCCAGGCGCTCGATTCCGCGCGCTCCGCCCACATGGACAGCGCTCCCGCGTGGGCGAGCTCGCGGTGCCACCGGCTCGACAGCCAGCGCCCCACGACCGGCAGCTCGTCCAGCCAGGCCGGCACGGGCACGCCCCTCGCGTCGGCGGACGCGAGCTCTGCCAGCATGGTGTGGGCTTCCGTCAGCAGGGCCGTGAAACCGAGCACCATCGGCGCCAGGACGAACACGGCCATCAGGCCGGTGAAGGCGAGCGCGGTCGCGTTGCGACCGAGCCATGGCGCCAGGAGGGACCGGAAGCGGACGAAGAGGGGCCAGCTGGCGACCGCGGCCACGCAGGCGGCGAGAATCGCCTGCACGAAGTCGTGCAGGATCCACACCGCGAGCACGACGATCAGCGCGGCGTGGAACCATCGTCCGTTCAGCTTGATGTTCATCGTGACCGCGCTTCCTGCGAGTGAGGGATGCCGGATGCAAGCCGGCGCGCTCGCCGGCGCGGTAGTCGCCGCGCCAGCGACTCCGCCCAGTACCCCGAGCGTAGGGCGGCATCCGCCGTCCAGTCGTCAGCGATCCGTCGCGTTACGGTCCGATTGACCGGGCGGCGGCCGCACCGGTGCCCCTGCGCACGCGATCCGGCGGCACCGCCGTCCGCGCGCCGCGGTCCGGGGGTACCGAAGGACCACCGAACGCGGACGTTTCCCTGACGACTCGCGGGGTTGCCCCCGATAACGTGCGTTGCACCGGCCCGACACAGGTGCCGATCGCCTCGGCGCCATGCCGGCCGGAAGGCGCGACCAAGGGAGAAAGGAAGACGGGATGGACAACGCAGGCACGCAGCTCGCGCTGAGCCACGAGCTGGCAGGAAAGGTCGCGCAGCTGCTGCAGACCCGCACGCAGGTCGCGCTGAAGCATTTCAACGAGCGGCTGCTGCACGCCGGCAAGGCACAGGTGGGCCAGTGGCTGGCGACGCCGCCGCTGCCCTACGAAGCGTGGGCGGGCAGCACGCGTTACGCCGTCGACGTCGCCGAGCGTTCCATCCTCTTCTGGGACACGCTGCGGCAGCGCGGCAACAACTTCGTCGAGCACGAGCGCCGGGGGTTGCCGCCCGTGCTCCACTTCGAGCACGAAATGGTCGTGGACGGCCGCACGTTCGCGCGACCCGTCAACTACGCGCTGCTGCGCATCGTGCCGCCGAAGGGCGTGAGCGTCGATCCGCGGCGCCGTCCCTACGTGATCATCGACCCGCGCGGCGGGCACGGTCCGGGCATCGGCGGCTTCAAGGACGACTCGCAGGTCGGCGTCGCGCTGCGCGCGGGCCATCCGGTGTACTTCGTGATCTTCTTCCCGGAGCCGGAGCCCGGCCAGACGCTGCTCGACGTGTGCGACGCCGAGCGGCAGTTCGTGCACGAGGTGCGCGCGCTCCATCCGCAGGCGCCCAAGCCCGCGATCGTGGGCAATTGCCAGGCGGGCTGGGCCGCGATGATGCTCGCCGCCGCCAATCCCGAGGAGACCGGCCCGATCGTCGTCGTCGGTGCGCCGATGTCGTACTGGGGCGGCGCATGGCGCGAAGGCGAAGGCGACAACCCGATGCGCTACGCAGGCGGCCTCCTCGGTGGCAGCTGGCTTGCCTCGCTCGTCTCCGACCTCGGCGCGGGCCGATTCGACGGCGCGTGGCTGGTGCAGAACTTCGAGTACCTGAACCCGGCCAACACTTTCTGGGACAAGTACTACCGCGTCTTCGCGGACGTCGACACGGAGGCGTCGCGGTTCCTCGAGTTCGAGCGCTGGTGGGGCGGCTACTACCTGCTCAACCGCCAGGAGATCGAGTGGATCACGCAGAACCTCTTCGTCGGCAACAAGGCGTGGTCCGGCACGGTCAGCGCGGGTGGCCACGGCGCGCTCGACCTGCGCCGGATCAAGGTTCCCATCGTGCTGTTCGCCTCGCTCGGCGACAACATCACGCCGCCGCAGCAGGCGTTCAACTGGGTGGCCGACGTCTACGGCAGCACCGAGGACATCAAGGCCAGCGGCCAGGTCATCGTCGGGCTCATGCACGAGGACGCCGGCCACCTCGGCATCTTCGTGTCCGGCAAGGTCGCGAAGAAGGAGCACGCGCAGATCGTGTCGGTGCTGAAGTCGATCGAGTCGCTCCCCCCCGGACTGTACGGCATGCGGATCGCCGAGCAGCGCGGGCGCGCCGGCGAGGCGGCCTACGACGTGACGCTGGCCGAGCTGCGCCTCGAGGACATCGTCGCGCGCCTCAACCGCTTCAGGCGCGCGGACGAGAAGGCCTTCGAGGCGGTGAACGCCGTTTCCGAGTTCAACCAGCGCGCGTACGAGCTCTTCGGGCGGCCGCTCGCCAAGGCGATGTCCAGCGAGTACGGCGCGCTGCTGTCCCGCGAGTTCCATCCGATGCGGTGGCAGCGCTGGGCGTTCTCCGACCTCAACCCGGCGGCGTGGTGGCTGGCGCCGGCGGCCGAGTGGGTGAAGGACCAGCGCCAGCCGCTCGACCCGGACGACCCCGCGCGGAAGGCGGAGTCGGCGATCTCGGAGGTCGTGAGCGCTTCGCTCGACTGTCACCGGGCGCTGCGCGACGCGATCGCGGAGGCGACGTTCTTCCACATCTACGGCAACCTTCACGCGTTCTACCTGGGCGACGCCGCGCCTGCGCGCGTCGCCGTCCCGGCGGTGCAGAGCCCGCGCGAGCTCCCCGTGGTCAAGGAAGCGCTCGCGTCGATCGACAAGGGCGGCTATCCCGAAGCGCTCGCGCGCGTCGCCTTCCTCATGGCCCATCGCGACGAACCGCTGCCCCTGTCCCGGCTGCATCTCGCGCACGAGCTCATCGACGACTACCGGGAACTGCTTCCGGAGCTGCCGCTGGACGAGCTCCGCCGCATCGGCGGCGTCCAGGAGATCATCGCGCGCTACGAGCCGCAGAGGGCCGTGGCGACGCTCCCGACGCTCCTCGCGCGGCCGAGGGAGCGCGACCGGCTGCTCGTGCTGCTGGCGCGCGTGCTCGCCGACAAGCGGGTCCAGAAGGTCCGGCCGTCCGCGCGGCAGAAGGCGATGCTGGTGCGCATCCGCGCGACGCTGGCCGCGGCGCCGCTACGGTGGGCGGCACGCCGCGCGGAGGAAGACGAAGGCGGTCGGCCGGCACGACGGGCGCGTGCGCCTGCAACGAAGCCTGGCGCGGCGATGCGACGGGAAGCCGCTCGCGGATCGCGCGCCCGGGCGCGCGCCACGGGCTGAGCATCGAGCGCCCCGCCGACGTTCTTCGCGGGTCCCACGACCGGAGGTGACGAACCCCATGAACGGATCCTTGCGCCTTGCCGTCCAGTTGACGCTCGCCGCGGCGGCGGGCGGCCTGTTCGCGGTCGCGCTGCTCCATGGGCCGCCCGCACGCGACGCCGGCGCGCCGACGATCGCGGCGGCGGCCGCGACCGACTCGGCCACCGCCGCGCGCTCCGCGCCCGCCGTCGCCGCGGTGCCCGCTTCGCAGGCACCCTCGTCGAACGCGCCGCCCGCCAGCTACCGCGACGCCGTCGCGCACGCCGGCCCCTCCGTCGTGACGGTGCACTCGGCCCAGCTGCTGAAGCGACCCCTCCCGATCCCGTCGACCGTGCTCGTGAAGGGTCTCGGCTCGGGCGTGATCGTCGATCGCGACGGCTTCGTCGTCACCAATCACCACGTCGTCAAGGACGCCACCGAGCTCGCGGTCGCGCTGCCCGACGGCAGCCTGCATCTCGCCCGCATCGTCGGGGCCGACCCCGAGTCGGACATCTCCCTGCTCAGGATCGAGGCGCAGGGTCTGCGTCCGATCGAGTTCGCCGACGTCAACGACGTGGCCGTGGGAGACATCGCCCTCGCCGTGGGCAATCCGCTCGGCGTCGGCCAGACCGTCACCCAGGGCATCATCAGTGCGATCGTGCGCACGGGGTCGACACCGGTGGAGAACTTCATCCAGACCGACGCGGCGATCAATCCGGGCAACTCCGGCGGCGCCCTCGTCGACACCACGGGCCGGCTGGTCGGCATCAATACCGCGATCCTGTCGCACAGCGGCGGATCGGAGGGCATCGGCTTCGCCATCCCGGGCGATCTGGTCCGGGCCGTGGCCGCGACGCTGCGCGCCAAGGGCCGGGTGGCGCGGGCGTGGATCGGGTTGCACACGGCCGCTGCGCCGCAACCCCCGGGGGCGCTCGTGGTCGCGGTGGACCCCGAGGGCCCTGCCCACCGTGCCGGCATCGTCGCCGGCGACGTGATCCTCCGCATCGGCGCCAGGAACGTCTTGCATCCGCAAGATGCGCGCGCGGTCCTGCTCGACACCGAGCCGGGCGCCGACGTGCGCGTCGTCATCGTGAGGAATGGTGAGCACACGACGGTGAACGTGCAAGCCGGCCCGGTCCCGGTCCAGCGGGCCTCCGGTGGTCGCTGAGCGACCGGTGGTGTCCCGGGATCCGCGCGGCCCGGTGCCGGGCATGGACCCTGTCCCTCGCGCCCGGGATCGCCGCGTGACGGCGCGGCGCTGGGCAGCACCCCTTCAACGGACCGCGGTCGCGCTGATGCTCGCGCTCGCCGCGGCGACCGCCCAGGCAGAGCTCCGCGTCGCCGCCCAGTTCGGGCGCGAGGTGGGCGACGACATCGACAGCGCCGGGATCGGCCTGTCGTTCCCGACCGGCCTCGGCGGCGAGTTCCAGTCGGCCGCCTGGGATGCGACGCTGAACGTCGACGTCGTCCGCTGGAGCGCCGACGCTCGCGAGGGTTCGCGCCGGCACGTTCTCGACGTCGGGCTGACGCCGCAGCTGCGCCTGCGATGGCCCCGCGACGCCTTCGTCGAGCCCTTCGTGGACCTGGGCGTCGGCCTCCACCTCCTCAGCGCGCACGACCTCGGCGACCGCCACCCGGGAACGGTCGTCCAGTTCGGCGAGTACGTCGGGCTGGGTGTGCGGTTTGGCGAGCGCCGGGAGTGGGCGGTCGGCCTGCGGCTCCTTCACGAGTCCAACGCGAGCTTCGACGGGGAGAACGGCGGGCTCACCACCGTGGGACTGCGCCTCGAGTACGCCCGCGCTAGCGTCCCGAGCCGGAGGTCCATCGAAGAGGGCATCGATGTGAGCGGGCCGTGGGCCCCTTCGCGACGACCACGGGGCAATGCGCGGAGCGCGAAGCGGACGGCGCGAGCCATCGCGTCGCCTGCTCGCCCCGCCGAACTCCGACCGAATGCCGACGATTCCGGAACGACTGGTGCGCACGACTGGACTAGCCTCGTCCATGAGGACTCCTCGCTTGCGATGGGTGCGAGGCACGCCGCCATGACACCGCCACCCACCCGTCCCGCGCCGACCGACGGCGGCCTCGACGCGCAGTCGTCCCGGAGCGCGGGCCGCGTGACGGGCGAGGCAATGCGGACGTCGGAACGGGCCGGGCCGGGGCGGAGGGAGCGCCCAGGATGAGCGCACGGCCGGCCATCGCGAAGCGCCTCCTCCCGCACGGCGCGCGCCAACGTCCGCGTACGCGCCGCCGCGAGGCGCCAGCGACCACGTCGCCCGCGGCGACGGCGGGGTCCGCGCGCGCGCGCACCCCGCGCACGAGCGCGAGGCGGAGGACGTTCACGGCGGTCGGGGCTCGCGCGCCGGCGTGCGCCGTGCCGGACGCCAGTGTCTGGCTCGAGTGCAGCGGCGAGCTGATCGACCTCCGCTCCGTCCAGGTTCTCGGCATTCGCCTGGCGCGGCCCGGCATCGAGGTCGTGGTGTTCGGCTGTCCCCGCTGCGGGAAGCCGCACTCGTCGCTTCGCTTCGCATGACGCGGATCCGGCCGCAGCCGTCAAGTCGGACGGAATGCGAACGTTTCGCTGACGACGCGCCGGAACGCCACCTCTAACCTCCGATCGACGGATCAGCCGACCCCGCGCTCGCACGCGGCGCCCCGTCGTCCATCGATCCAAGGACCACCGTGACCAGCACCTTCTCCTCCAACGACCTCCAGGTCCTGCGCAACCGGACGTTCGACGAGATCGCGGTCGGCGACCGGGCGAGCATCGAGCGCACGCTGACGGCGGCCGACATCCAGCTCTTCGCCGCGATGTCCGGCGACATCAATCCGCAGCACATCGACGCCGAGTTCGCGGCGTCGACGCGGTTCCAGGGCGTGATCGCGCACGGAATGTGGGGTGCGGCCCTCATCTCCGCCGTGCTCGGCACGCGCCTCCCCGGGCCGGGAACGATCTACATCGGGCAGACGCTGGAGTTCCACGCGCCGGTGCGGGTCGGGGACACACTCACCGTCGACGTGACGGTGCTGTCGCGGGACGAGGCGAAGCATCGGCTCGTGCTGGAGTGTCGCTGCACCAACCAGGACGGCAAGGTCGTGATCCGCGGAGAGGCGAGCGTTCTGGCGCCGACCGAGCGGATCGAGCGTCCGCGCGGCACGCTGCCGCAGGTCCGCATCGCCCTCGCGCATGGCGACGACCTCGTCCGCCTGATCCAGTACGTGCAGCCGCTCGGGCGGATCCGCATGGCCGTCGCCCACCCCTGCGATGCCGTCAGCCTGTCGGCCGCGCTCGACGCGCGAGCGGCCGGCCTCATCGAGCCCGTCCTGGTCGGGCCGCGCGAGCGGCTGGATGCCGTCGCCCGGCAAGCGAATCTGAGCATCGCCGGGCTCGAGATCGAGGACGTGCCGCACAGCCATGCCGCGGCAGCGCGTGCGGTCGAGCTCGCCGTGAAGGGCGGTGTCGACGCCCTGATGAAGGGCAGCCTGCACACCGACGAGCTGATGGGCGCGGTGGTCGCGAGCCCCTTGCGCACCGGCCGCCGCATGAGCCACTGCTTCGTCATGCAGACGCCGGCCTACCCGCGTCCGTTCATCATCACCGATGCCGCGGTCAACATCGCCCCGACGCTTCCCGCCAAGGCGGACATCGTGCGCAATGCGATCGACCTCGCGCACGCCTTCGGCGTCGCCCGGCCGCGCGTCGCGATCCTCGCGGCGGTCGAGACCGTCAACCCGGACATGCCCGCCACGCTGGATGCCGCGGCGCTGTGCAAGATGGCGGACCGCGGCCAGATCGAGGGCGCGGTCGTCGACGGGCCGCTCGCGTTCGACAACGCGGTGTCGGCCGCCGCGGCACGCACCAAGGGCATCGTGTCCAGCGTCGCCGGCGCGGCGGACATCCTGGTCGTGCCCGACCTCGAGAGCGGGAACATGCTCGCCAAGCAGCTCGAGTACCTCGGCGGCGCGGCCAGCGCCGGTATCGTCCTCGGGGCGCGCGTGCCCATCGTGCTCACCAGCCGTGCCGACTCGCGCGAGGCGCGGATCGCGTCGTGCGCCGTGGCGCTCGTCGCCGCGCGGCGGCTCGGACCGCGCGCCGGCGCGGGCGTCGAGGCGTCCTCCGGGCCGGGGGGCCTCGCCCCCGCCGCGATCGTGAACCCGCCGGCCCCGGCGACGCCGGAGCTGCAGCCGTGAGTGCGCCGCTCCTCGTCCTCGACGCCGGTTCGTCGAGCATCAAGTTCGCGCTGTGCGATGGGGACGGGGCGCCTCTGCCGCGCCCGCCGGTAGGGTCGGGCCGGGTCGAGGGCATCGGCCGCAACGCGACGCTCGTGGACGACACGGCGAACGCCACGACCTGAAGCAGGCCCGAGGACGCCAGGATGCCCTTCAACGCCGAATCCAAGTACCCCAACCGCCGCGCCTACGTGCTGAAGGTGCGCAGCGACGCCAGTCCCGACGCGCTGGTCGGCCGGCTCGAGAACCTGGTCACCGGCCGGCAGCGCGAGTTCGCATCGGGCCACGAGCTGCTCGATTCCCTCGTGAGGGACCTCGAACGCCAGGAAACGCCGCCGCCTCCGGACGGTGCGGGGGACGGGAAGTGAAGCGCCTTCGCCGGGGGCGCGGTCGCGTTCGTCCCTCGGGCCGGTCGCGCGCGGCCAGACACCCCGCAACGCGTCTTGCGACGCGTCGAATCGCGAAAGGAGCGACCCCGACCTCCCCCTGGGAGACCTCGCGGGCGCCATCCATCCATGACCGATCGTCCCGATCAGCTGCAGATCGCCTGGTGGGCGAGCAACCTCGGGGAGCTCGACCGCGAGATCGCCCGACTGGCCTTGCTGTGCCGCATCCGGATCCTCGATCCCGGCGTGCTCGAGCGGGCACTGCAAAGGGACGAATCGGTGTGCGGCACGCAGAACCCGATCGCCTTCGCCAAGCTGCACGACCTGCTCCTGATGCACTACGCGATCCAGAAGCGGGCGGCGAAGGCCGTCGGGGCCGTGCAAGCCGCGCAGATCGAGGACCACGTGATCGACGCGCTGCGGAAGCGCTTCGCCGCGCAGATCGAGGACCTGCCGCGGTCGTGAGGCGCGGCGGCGACGCCGCGGTCGCCGCCCCCTCCGCGCGATGCGCATCGGCGGTCACGGCGACGCGGCCGTGATTCCGCCCGCCCCCTTCGCATCCTGAACCGGAGCGCTGCGGGGATTGCGCCCGACCCTCCTTCGCGCGCGGACGCTCGTGGTCCTTCGCAGCGTCCGCCCTCGATCCGGCGTCCGCGCGGATGCCGAAAAGGCTCACCGAATCCTGACGGAACACCAACGCTTCACTGACGACTCGACCCGGAGCTTCTTCTACGCTCACGCCATACCGATCCCCCGCGCTGCCGACCGATGCCGCACGACTGCCCCTTCCCTTCGATCTTCGCGTTCCACCGTCAGGATCGAGGGGCCTGCGACGCGCGGTCTCGTCGACCGATGCTTCCGCATCCCCCCGTCGGCGTTGACGAGCAGCTTCCTTCCGGGCGGCACGTCGCGGAAGTCGGCACCCGCCCGGGTCGCGCTACGCGATGGCCGCGTCGCGAGGCGGCGGCCGTCCTCGCTGCATCCTTCGCCTTCGCCCTGCTGGGATGCGCGACGCCGGTGATGGAACCGGCGCTCGACGTTCCCGATCGCTTCGTGGCCTCGGCGGAGTCGCAGGCCGAGCCCGACGCGGCGTGGTGGGACGGCTACGGCGATCCGGTCCTCTCCGACCTCATCCGGCGCGCAGCGCACGCGAACCGGGACGTGAAGGTCGCGGCCGAGCGCGTGCGCGCCGCGCGTGCCGGAGAGGTCGTCAGCAAGTCGTGGCTTTGGCCCAGCGTGGGGCTCAGCGTCAGCGGCACCGACCAGAGGTCGGGGTACGACGGCCGGGTCAAGCAGGTCGTGCCGAACGCCGCCGATGCACGCGGCGCGGTCGGCGGGATCGACGTCGCCTGGGAAATCGACCTCGCGGGACGGCTGAGAGCGGGCGTCCAGGCCTCCCAGGCCGAGACGCTCGCCGCCGAGCACGGCGCGAGGGGCGTCCGCCTGCTCGTCCTGACCGACGTCGCGGCCAACTACTTCACGCTGGTGGGCGCGCTGCGACAGCTCGACACCATGCGCGCGATCGCCGCCTCGCAGGACGAGACGTTGCGCCTGGTGACCGCGCGACACCGCGTCGGCCTCGCCACGCCGTTCGACGTCGAGCGCGCGCAAACCGACGCCTCCAGGACCCGCGCCGCGATCCCGCCGCTCGAAACGCTCGCCGCCGTGTCCAGGCATCGGGTCGCAGTGCTGATCGGCGACCAGGCGTACAAGGCCGCCGCCATCGCGCCGTCGGGCAGCGACCTCGTCGTTCCGGCGACGAAGCCCGGACAGCCCGCCGCGCTGCTCGAGCGTCGGCCGGACCTGCTCGCCGCCAAGGCGAGCATCGATGCCGCCAATGCGCGCCGCCAGCAGGCCGCGGCGGAATGGTTCCCCCGTCTCTTCCTGAGCGCCCTGTTCGGCGCCGAGGGGCTGCACGTCGACGGCGTGGGCCTCGGGTCCGCTCGCTACACCCACGTGGCCGCCCTTCTCGCCATGCCCATCTTCAACGCGGGCCGGACGCAGGCGATCAACGACATCGCCGAAAGCGAGCAACGCGAGGCCGTGCTGCGCTACGAGGGCGCCGTGGCGCGCGCCCTGGAGGACGTCGAGAACGCGCTGATCGCCGTCGCCGACGAGCGGCGACGCTCGGACCTGATGCAGAGCGCTTCGGCGTCCGCCGAGGCGGCACTGGGGCGCGCGCAGTCGCTCTACGACCGCGGACAGGTCGACCTCCTCCCGCTGCTCGACGCGCAGCGCGTGCGCCTGGCGGTCCGGGTGAGCGCGAACGACAGCCACACCCAGCTGCTGCTCGACAGCGTGCAGCTGTACAAGGCGCTGGGCGGCGGTTGGCAGGTGTTCGAGGCGGCCGAGCGGCCGTCCACCGACGGCACGAGCCGTGCGCCCGGCGCCTGAAACCGAGGCACCTCATCGACGCGAGGAACTTTCGTGAAAACCTCTCTTGCCGCGGCCCTCGTGGCCCTCCCGACCGCCGCATTGCTCTGCGCGTGTGCGGACCAGCCGCCACCGGAGCCGATCCGCGCGGTGCGGACGGTCGAGGTCCGCTACGGTGCGATGGAGCAGACCAACCGCTACACCGGGTCGGTGCAAGCGCGTCACGAGGTCGACCAGGCGTTTCGCGTGGGCGGCAAGGTCGTGGCGCGCCCCATCGACGTCGGCCGGAGGGTGCGCGAAGGCGACGTGCTCGCGGTGCTGGACGACACCGACTTCCGGCATGCAGAGGAAGCCGCGCGCCAGCAGCTGATCGCGGCCACCACGCAGGCGCGGCAGGCCGAATCGGACCGGCAGCGGCTCGACGCCCTGAAGGCCGACGGCTCGGTCAGCGTCGCCGAGGACGAGCGCGCGCGGAGCAATGCGGAGACCGCCAAGGCGGCCGCCGAGGCCGAGGCGAGGAAGCTCGAGCTCGCCCGCAACCGTCTCAGGTACACGACGCTGCGCGCCTCGCAGTCCGGCGTGGTGACGGCCGTGCGCTTCGAGGTCGGCCAGGTCGTTGCCGAGGGACAACCGGTCGTGTCGATCGCGAACCAGGGCGAGCCGGAGATCGTCGTCGACGTGCCGGAGGATCACCTCGCGGCCTTCCAGGCCGCCCGCTACACGGCCTCGCTCGCGAGCGCCCCCGAGCGAACCTTCGGGGTCGTCCTGCGCGAGCTGTCGCCGCAGGCCGCGTCGCAGACACGGACCTACCGGGCCCGGTTGCGGCCGGCCAGCCCGCGGCAGCTGCCGCTCGGCGCGACCGCCACGCTGGTCGTCGAGCGCAAGGCGGCGGAAGCGCATTTGGCCGCGATCCCGGCCACCGCCATCACGCAGAGCCACAGCCAGCCTGCCGTCTGGGTCGTGCGCCGGGACGGCGCCGAGGGCGTCGGAAAGGTCGACCTGCTCCGCGTCGCGGTGCACGGATACCGCAACGACGAGGTCCTGATCTCGGGCCTTGACGCCGGCGAGCTGGTGGTCACCGCCGGCGTGCAGAAGATGGCGCCGGACCTCACCGTCGCGCTGCCCCGTGACGCGACGCGGGAGACGGCCGCCATGACCAGGCCGGCGACGACCGATCGGGCCCAGCGATGAAATCCTTCAACCTGACCGAATGGGCGCTGGACCACCGCCCGGTCGTCCTGTTCCTCATCCTCGCCATCGCGATCGGCGGCGCGTACAGCTTCACGAAGCTGGGCCAGCTCGAGGATCCCAGCTTCTCGGTGCCCTCGATGACGGCGGTCGTGGTCTGGCCGGGCGCCACAGCGCAGCAGGTCCAGGACGAGCTGCTGAACCGGATGGAGAAGAAGTTCGAGCAGCTCGACAACTTCGACAAGGTCAGGACGTACGCGCGGCAGGGCTATGGCGGCATGACCATCACCGTCAAGGGCGGCACCTCGAAGGCGGACCAGCTCGAAGCCTGGTACCAGGCGCGCAAGAAGTTCAGCGACATCCGGCTCGAGCTGCCGGAAGGCGTGATCGGCCCGATCTTCAACGACGAGTACAGCGACGTCACCGGCCTGCTCTACGCGGTCAAGGGCGACGGCGTCGGGATGGGCGAGCTCGCCGACGCCGCCGAGGACATCAAGCGGCGGCTGCTGAAGGTGCCGATGGTGAAGAAGGTCGACATCTACGGCAGGCAGGCGAAGAAGGTGTACGTGGAGTTCTCGCACCAGCGTCTGGCGGCGCTCGGGATCACGCCCTTCCAGATCGCCGAGAGCCTGCGCAACCAGAACTCCGTGCTGGCGGCCGGCTCGATCGACACGCGCTCCGACCGCGTGATGGTGCGCGTGAGCGGCCAGTTCGACAGCCTGGACGACATCCGCAACGTGCCGATCGCCGCCGGCGGGCGCCTGGTCAAGCTCGGCGACTTCACCACGGTGACGCGCGGCTACGAGGACCCGCCGCTGTACACCGTGCGCCACAACGGGCAGCAGGTGCTGATGATCGGCATCACCATGACCGGCGACGGCAACATCATCGACCTCGGCAAGGCGCTGGAGAGGGCCGTCGCCGGCGTACAGGCCGAGATGCCGTACGGCGTGGAACTCGAGCGGGTGGCCGACCAGCCGACGGTCGTCAGCGAGTCCATCTGGGAGTTCGAGCGCTCGCTACTCGAAGCGGTGGCGATCGTACTGGCGGTGAGCCTGATCAGCCTCGGCTTCCGCACGGGGATCGTGGTGGGGCTGGCGGTGCCGATCGTGCTCGGCGTCGTCGCCATGGTGATGCTCGCGGCCGGCTGGAACCTCGAGCGCGTCTCGCTCGGATCGCTGATCATCGCGCTCGGCCTGCTGGTCGACGACGGCATCATCGCCGTCGAGATGATGGTGGTGAAGATGGAGGAAGGCTGGGATCGGCTGAAGGCCGCCGCCTATTCCTACTCGGCCACCGCCATGCCGCGCCTGACCGGTGCGCTGATCACCACAGCCGCGTTCATGCCGATCGGATTCGCCAAGTCGACCACCGGCGAGTACGCGGGGGGCATCTTCTGGATCGTCGGCACCGCCGTGCTCTTCTCGTGGGTGGTCTCGGGGCTGATCACGCCCTACCTCGCGGTCAGGATGCTGCCGAAGGACTTCGGCAAGCATCGGCACGGCAGCGATCCGTATCAGACGCCGTTCTATCGCCGCCTGCGGCGCTGGATCGACGTCGCGGTCGAGCGGCGATGGCTGGTGATCGGTGCCACCGTGGCCGCGCTCGCGGGCTCGATCTTCGCCAGCCGGATCGTCCCGCAGCAGTTCTTCCCCAGCAGCTCGCGGCCGGAGCTGGTCGTCGAGCTGCGCCTCAAGGAAGGCGCCTCGTTCGCGGCGACGACCGAGCAGGTCAAGTCGATGGAGGCGCTCTTCGCGAGGGACGACGACGTCCGCTTCTTCACGGCGTACACCGGCGCGGGCCAGCCTCGCTTCTACCTGTCGCTCGACCCCGAGCTGCCGAACCCCGGCTATGCCGTCTTCATCGTGATGACGAAGGACATCGAGGCGCGCGAACGCGTGCGCTCGCGCCTGCTGGCGAACGTCAACGAGCAGTTCCCGCAGGCGTGGGTGCGGGTCACGCGACTGGAACTGGGCCCGCCCGTCGGCTTCCCGGTGCAGTTCCGCGTCGTCGGACCGGACACGCAGAAGGTGCGCGAGATCGCGCGCGAGGTCGAGGCGGCGGTGGCGTCGAGCCCGAAGGTGCGCGACGTGCAGCTCGACTGGAACGACCCGGTGCGCACGCTGAGGGTCGATCTGGACCAGGACAAGGCGCGCGCGCTCGGCCTCGCGCCGGCCGACGTCGCCCTGGTGACGCAGACCGTCATGAACGGCGCCACCATGTCGCACCTGCGCGAGCACGAGGACCTGATCGACATCGTCGCGCGCGCGGTGCCGTCCGAGCGCCTCGACGTCGACACGCTGAAGGACGTCAACCTGTACACGCGCCAGGGCACCGTCGTGCCGCTGTCGCAGGTGGCCCGGGTGCGCTACGAGCTGGAGGAACCGGTGCTGTGGCGACGCAATCGCGACATGGCGATCACCGTCCGCGCCGACGTCAAGGACGGCGAGCAGGGCGTCACGGCGACGCAGGAGATCCTGCCGCACCTCGCGGACATCGAAGCGAAGCTTCCCTACGGCTACCGGATCGACGTCGGCGGCGCGGTCGAGGAGAGCGCGAAGGCCAACCGCGCGCTGGCGGCCGTGGCACCCGTGATGCTGCTCACCATCCTGACTCTGCTCATGCTGCAGCTCAAGAGCTTCTCGCTGATGACGATGGTGCTGCTGACCGCGCCGCTGGGGCTGATCGGCGTCGTCGCGGGGCTGCTGCTGTTCCAGGCGCCGCTCGGGTTCGTCGCGATCCTCGGCATCATCGCGCTCTCCGGGATGATCATGCGCAACTCCGTGATCCTCGTCGACCAGATCCGCATCGAGCGCGAGGGCGGGCTCGATCCGTGGAACGCCGTGCTGGAAGCTGCAGTCCGCCGGACGCGGCCGGTGGTGCTGACGGCAGCCGCGACCGGGCTGGCGATGATCCCGCTGACGCACAGCGTGTTCTGGGGGCCGATGGCCATCGCGATGATCGGCGGTCTCGCCTCGGCGACGGTGCTGACGATCTTCTTCGTGCCCGCGCTCTACGCCGCGTGGTTCCGGCTGCGGCGCGTCCCCGAGCCGGACGCGGCGCAGGAGCGGGAACCGGAAGGCCTCCCGGCAGGCGCGTGAACGGGGACCGATGACCAACGACGGGGACGTGCACCACGCGGCATCCGCGATGCGTCGGGGGCTCGTGGCGCTACGCCGTGCGGGCAGGCAGTGGCTGCATGGCGCGGCGTCGCGGATGCGTGGCGTGCTCGCGCTTCGCGCGGATGCCCGCGAAGCCTCCGGGCGCCTCGCGGTACCGGCCGGCAACGCCATCCTCCGCGACGGGACCGTGGTCCAGGTCCGCGCCGTTCGTCCCGACGACACGGAGAAGCTGCGCGTCGCCTTCGAGCGCCTTTCGGCACGCAGCGTGTACAGGCGTTTCCTTCACCCGGTGAAGGCGCTGTCGCCGGAGGTACTTCGCCGCATCACCGATCTCGACTTCCACGACCGCGTCGGCCTGGTGATGACCGTGGGCGTCGGCGCCGGCGAGCGCCTGGTCGCGGAGGCGCGGTTCGTGCGGGACGCCCCGGACAGCGAGCGCGCCGAGTTCGCGATCGTCGTGGCCGACGACTACCAGAATCGCGGAGCGGCGACGCTTCTGCTGCAGGAACTCGTCGCCATCGCGCGCTCGCGCGGCATCCGGGAACTTTGCGCCCATGTCCTCGAGGACAACACGGACATGCTCGACGTCATCCGGCGGAGCGGGCTGCCGTCCACGCAGTCACGGGAGGACGGTGTGGTCCGCATCGTGTCGCGGATCGGCCGGACGTCACCAGGCCGGTGACGGAGCCGCCCGCGGCGCACGACGCCGCGTGCCGTGACCCGTTCCTCCGAGGACAAGCAGGCCGGCGAAGGCCCGCGATGGGGAGGCGCCAATCCGCACCGCACGCCCGCGCGGGGCGTCGATTCGATGGACGGCGAGCACTCCGTCCCGCGGAAGGTGGCGCGCCCGACAGGAGTCGAACCTGTGACCTTTGGCTTCGGAAACCAACACTCTATCCAACTGAGCTACGGGCGCGAAGTCGGTCATTGTAGCCGCCGGGGCGCCGTCGAGTCCAGCCGACGCGCCCGGGGGTAGTGTCTCAGTTTGAAGTTGACTCGGCGCCGTGAGCATGGCAGGTTCACGAAATGCCGAAGCGACCACGAGACCCGAATGCCGCAGCGTTTTCCATCGTTCAAGAGGCCGTAGGAAATGCGCCGCCTGTGCCGAAACCCCTCGGAAAGAAACTGGACAGCCGCAAGGGCGGTTTAAAGGGGGGCAAGACACGAATGGATGCCCTGACCGCGGAGGAGCGCACTCGCCTAGCAAAAAAGGCGGCGGCGACGAGGTGGAAGAAGCCCGCGCCCTCCGATAAGGACGCGGGCTAATCGGTTAGCTCAACGCAAGGTTGAGTTGTCCCGGAGCCGAACGCCAATGCTGGCACACATGTTCGATCTTGCCGAACCGCAACCGAATGTATGCCCGCACGAAGACGCTCTTGGATTTGAGGTAGCCGTAGGCCATCTCGATTCTCCTTAGAGATCGAGAGCAATAGTTGCCCACAGCTACCCCTTGGGGTAAGATCCAATTTGCTTTGCAGGTGGCTGTAGGTGACAGAGGGGTGCTCTCACCACCATGTCACGTAAGCCCGAAGCGCCGCCAGCGCTTTGGGCTTGTTTGTTATTGGCTCTTGTCGGGTTCTTTCCCTCCGTCGACCTTCTTGATTTCCACGTCGCCGGTTTCCTGCGTCGGATAGATCATCTTGAAGATGCTATTCGCCATGACAAGCCAATTTTGGCGTTCGGAGATCGCCCAATCCGTTCTTGGCTCGGGCAAGGTCATCAGAAGCCCTTGGATTAGGGGGTGTAGTTTTCCGCCTCCGCCTCCGTCGCTGCCGCCATCACGCTTTCCGCCATCTTCCTGTTGCGGCGATCTGCCAGCGTCTCCTGGTCGAATAGGCGGCGAGGTCAACCGGTCCTGGCTTAGCTCGAAGTAACCGGCCTGCCGAGCGCTGCGCAGCATTACCTGTCGTGCCTTGTCCGTGACCTTTTGGCCGACGCCGAAAGCGACTAGCGCTCGTTCAAGGGCGGCTTGGGGTGGAAGTGGCCGGCCCCGATACTCGTTGAAAACCCGCTCGTAGAGCGGGACGGCGAGGAATGCCCGCGCCCGCGCCGGTCGCTCTGATTGCGGGTCAGCAATCTCGCGACCAAGCTCTGTAAGCGTGATTCGCCCACCACGCTCATAGGTGAGCAGCCCGAAGGTTTTCGCGCCCCCTACGCGCATACGAAAACCGCCGCCACTCGCTTCCGCCTGAAGCTGCGCCGCGAGCTGATCGTAAGTACAGGCAGTGCCGCCAACCTCATGTACCCCCCGGACGATCTCGACGGCATTATCGAGATCGGTGTAGGGGAACTCGATCGTGGACCGCTCGTTCTTGGCCGCAGTCGCTTCCGATTCGTTTGCGGCTGGCTTTGGCTGACTTTCCATGGGCACCTCCTGACTACGCAAGGGCGATTCGGCGAAAGTCTATCACCGGTCTGTCTGCGGACGCAAGTATTCCAAGGCGAATATCAGAAATATCTTGACGTTCTATCTTACTCTGGCATAATGTTCATATTGGGAGGTGAACATGAATCGCCTGAGTTTGCAAGACCGCGCCAAGATTCTCGGGATGCTGGTCGAGGGCAATTCGATGCGCGCGGCGTCCCGGATGGCCGATGTGAGCATCAACACTGTGACGAAGCTCCTTGAGGACGTGGGCTTCGCCTGTGGCGTCCACCAGGACGAAGTGCTGCGCAACCTGTCCTGTAAGCGCATCCAGTGCGACGAAATTTGGTCGTTCTGCTACGCCAAGCAGAAGAACGTGGCGCCTGAGAAGGCGGGCGTGCTTGGATACGGCGACGTCTATACGTGGACCGCGATTGACGCAGAAACGAAGCTCGTGCCGTCCTTCCTCGTTGGTCGACGTGACGCGCATCACGCGGAAGCCTTCGTGGCCGATCTGGCGTCGCGTATGGCGAGTCGCATTCAGTTAACGACTGACGGCCTCAAGCTCTACATCAACGCAGTAGAGGACGCTTTCGGCGCGGACGTGGACTATGCGATGCTGGTGAAGCTCTACGGCGAGCCGGCGGGCCATTCGGCCGAGCGCAAGTACAGTCCCGGCGAATGCTGCGGGACAATCAAGGGCGCGGTCTGCGGCAACCCGAGCCAGAAGCACATTTCGACGAGCTACGTCGAGCGCCAGAATCTCACGATGCGCATGGGCATGCGTCGATTCACGCGGCTGACCAACGGATTCAGCAAGAAGATCGAGAACCTAGAGCACGCAGTCGCGCTGCACTTCATGTTTTACAACTTCGGCCGGGTCCACAAGACGCTTCGGGTGACGCCGGCAATGGAAGCCGGGAAGGCGGACCACATCTGGACGCTGGCCGAGATCGCAGCGCTGGCCGACGCCTACCCGCGCCCCAAGTCAAACTGAGACACTACCCGCCCGGGCCTGCGGCGCGCCGCTATAATGCGATGTTTGCCCGCACGCGGCGCGACAGCAGGCGGCGCCACCTCCGAACGACGCACCGACGACCATGGCCGAAGAGCATTCCTCCCCGATCAAGACCTGGCAGCAGCTCGTTGTCGTGGTCGCCGCGGCATTCATCGTTCCCGTGGTGCTGATCATGATGATCGCCGCGCTGGTGACCGGCGGGAGGAAGGGCCTCGAGTCCGACGACAGCGCCCTGCTCGCCCGCATCCAGCCGGTGGGCACGGTCCAGCTCGCGGCCGGCCCGCGCGCCGCGCTCACCGGCCCGCAGGTCTACGACCAGGTGTGCAAGACGTGCCACGACGCGGGCCTCGCGGGTGCGCCGAAGCTCGCGGACAAGGCGGCGTGGGCGAAGATCCTCGCGCAGGGCGAGAAGACGGTCTACGCGCACGCGGTCAACGGCATCCGCGCGATGCCCGCGAAAGGCGGCAATCCGGACCTGACCGAGGCGGAGGTGCAGGCCGCGGTCGTGCACATGGCCAACGCCGCCGGCGCCAACTGGAAGGCGCCTGCGGTGGCCGCAGCGCCCGCGCCCGCCGCCGGCGCCGCCGCCGAGCGCACCGGCGAGCAGGTCGTCGCCGCCGCCTGCGGATCCTGCCACCAGTCCGGCGAGCGCGGCGCGCCCAGGATCGGCGACCGCAACGCGTGGATCCAGCGGGTCAAGCGCGGGCTCGACGCCGTGCACGCCTCGGCGTTGAAGGGGCACGCCGGCATGCCGGCGCGCGGCGGCATGGCCGAGCTCTCCGACACGGAGGTCAAGCGTGCCGTGGAGTTCATGATGAACAGCGGTGCCGCGACCACCGTCGCGGCCGCGGCGATTCCGCCGCCCGCGCCAGCCGCGGCGGCCGCGAAGGCCGACGGCAAGGCCGTGTACGACAAGGCGTGCGCCGCCTGCCACACCGCCGGGATCGCCGGCGCGCCGAAGACCGGCGACAAGGCCGCGTGGGCACCGCGCATCGCGCAAGGCCAGGCCGTGCTCTACGAGCACGCGATCAAGGGCTTCCAGGGCAAGGCGGGCGTGATGCCGGCGAAGGGCGGGAACACCGCACTGTCCGACGACGAGGTGAAGGCCTCGGTCGATCACATGGTCGGACAGGTGAAGTAGGACGGGGATGGGCGGCGGGAGACGAGCGCCCCCTGCCGTTCGCCTCAGCCCTTCGCCACCAGCGCCTTGAGCTGGCGCAGCCGATCGCTCCCCGCGGCGCGGGCCTTCGCGGCCTCGTCGGGAGGCAGCGTCTGCCCCGCGTAGCGCAGGTCCTCCTGCGCGAGTTCCTTCAGGAACCGCGACGGCACGCAGTCGACGCGCTGCCCGGCGCGCTTGCGCGAGCGGCAGTACGAGAGGTGCAGCGAGCGCTGCGCGCGCGTGAGGCCGACGTACATGAGCCGCCGCTCCTCCTCGACCGTGCCGGCGTCGATCGCCTCCCGGTGCGGCAGGATGCCCTCCTCGAGCCCGACGAGGAACACGTGCGGGAACTCGAGCCCCTTCGCCGCGTGCAGCGTCGACAGCCGCACGGCGTCCGGGGCGTCGTCGTCGCGCCCGTCGAGCATCGTGATCAGCGCGATCATCTGCGTCAGCTCGACGAGCGACTTGCCGTCCTCGTCGCCCCTGCGCGCGAGCCAGGCGGCGAACTCGGCCACGCTCCGCGCCCGCGCCTGCGCCTCGCGCTTGTCGAGCGTCGCCAGCAGCCAGTCCTCGTAGCCGATCCCGGCCAGCAGCTCCGCGAGCAGGCGGCCGGCCGGCTCGCGCGGCGCCCGGAAGCGCAGGTCGCCGACCAGCGCGCAGAAGCGCTCCAGCTCCTCGCGCGCCTTCGGCTGCGCCGCCGCGCGGAACTCGGGCGCGAACACGGCCGCGAACAGGCTCTCGTCGCGGCGCGCGGCGACCTCGGAGAGCTTCGCCAGCGTCGTCTGGCCGATGCCGCGCCGCGGCGTGCTGACCGCGCGCACGAACGCGGGATCGTCGTCGTCGTTGGCGACGAGCCGCAGGTAGGCGACGACGTCCTTGATCTCGGCGCGCTCGAAGTACGACTGGCCGCCGGAGACCACGCAGGCGATCCCCTGCGCGCGCAGCGCCGTCTCGAACGCGCGCGACTGGTGGTTGCCGCGGTAGAGGATCGCGTAGTCGGCGAAGCGGCCGCGGTGCTCGAAGCGGTGCGCGACCAGCGCGTGGACGACGAGCTCGGCCTCGGCCTCCTCGTCCGCGGCCGGCGTCACGCGCAGCGCGTCGCCGTGGCCGAGCTCGCTCCACAGGCGCTTGTCGAACAGCTTCGGGTTGTTCGCGATCAGCGCGTTGGCGCAGCGCAGGATGCGCACGGTCGACCGGTAGTTCTGCTCGAGCTTCACCACCTTGAGCGACGGGTAGTCGCGAGCGAGCTGCGCGAGGTTGTCCAGCGTCGCGCCGCGCCAGCCGTAGATGGCCTGGTCGTCGTCACCGACCGCGGTGAAGCGCGCGCGCGCGCCGGCGAGCAGGCGCAGCAGGCGGTACTGCGCGGCGTTGGTGTCCTGCACCTCGTCGACGAGCACGTGCTCGAAGCGCTGCTGCCAGCGTTCGCGCGCCGCCGCGTCACGCTCGAGGAGCTCGACCGGCCGCACGATCAGGTCGTCGAAGTCGACCGCCTGGTAGGCGGCGAGCGCCTCGGCGTAGCGGACATAGGCGCGGGCGGCGGCGAGCGCGTCGTCCCCCTCCGCGGTCGCGAGCGCCGCCTGCGGCGACACGAGCGCGTTCTTCCAGCCGCTGATCCGCCACAGCGCCGCGCGGGCCCGCGCCCGGTCGGCGGTCGCGACCAGCTCCGCGACGATCGGCTCGAGGTCGGCCGGGTCGAAGATCGAGAACGAGGGCTTGAGCCCGAGCGCCTTGCGCTCCGCGCGCAGGATCGCGAGCCCGAGCGCGTGGAACGTGGAGACGTGCACGGCGCGCGCGGCCTCCGCCTTGCCCTGCCCGCCGAGGAGCCGCGCGGCGCGCTCGCGCATCTCGCGCGCGGCCTTGTTCGTGAACGTGATCGCGGCGAGGCGCGCGGGGGCCGCGCCGCGCTCGATCAGGTGCGCGAGCTTGGCGGTGATGACGCGGGTCTTGCCGCTGCCCGCGCCGGCCAGCACGAGCAGCGGGCCGTCGGCGTAGCGCACGGCCTCGCGCTGCGGCGCGTTCAGCGGGAACGACATCGGGGAGGGCGAAGCGGAAGGCGTCCGGTAGAATCGCCGGCGATTCTACGGCTGCGTCGCGCGCCGGTGCAGTCTTGACGCGCGCGCGATTCCCGTTCCGCCACCGCACACGGCCACCGCATGGCGCACTACGCGATCGGCGACCTGCAGGGCTGCCACGCCGAGTTCTGCCGCCTGCTCGACCTCGTCGGCTTCTCCGCGGCCTCCGACCGGCTGTGGCTGGTCGGCGACCTCGTCAACCGCGGGCCCGAGTCGCTCGCCGTGCTGCGCGAGGTCGAGGCGCTCGGCAACGCCGCGGTGACGGTGCTGGGCAACCACGACTTCCACCTGCTCACCGTCGCCGCGGGCCACCGGCGGGCGCACCGCGGCGACACGCTCGACGCGATCCTCGCCGCGCCGGACCGCGACGAGCTGCTGCACTGGCTCGCGCGCCGGCCGCTTGTGGTGGTCGAGGGCGACGTGATGATGGTGCACGCCGGCGTCCTGCCCGGGTGGACCGCCGCGGACGCCCTGATGCACTCGCGCGAGGTCGAGGCGAAGCTCGCCAGCGACGACGCGCACCGCTTCCTCGGCGTCCTCTACGGCGACGAGCCGTCGGCGTGGCGCGACGACCTCGACGGCGACGACCGGCTGCGCGCGATCGTCAACGTCTGCACGCGCCTGCGCTTCTGCACGGCGGACGGGCGCATGGAATTCCGCGAGAAGCGCGGCCGCGATCACGCCCCCGCCGGATTCCGCCCGTGGTTCGCGCACGACCGGCGGCGCACCGCGCGCATGCTGGTCGTCTGCGGCCACTGGTCGACGCTCGACCTCGAGCTCGCGCCCAACGTGCTGATGCTCGACTCGGGCTGCCTGTGGGGCGGCGCGCTCACGGGGATCCGCCTGCCGGATCGTCGCCTCTACCAGGTGCCGTCGCGCTCGCCGGTAACCCCAAAGCCGTTCGGATAGCCGCTTCGGAGGCCCGCGCGAGCGCGCGCCGGTCGCCGTGCTGCGCGGGCAGCGGCGCCGCGGCGAGGACCTCGACGACGAGCGCGCGCGCGCCGCAGATGCGCCAGAACGAGGCGGCGAACGAGTCGTCGCCCACGTAGGCCGCCGCGCTCGTGTGCCGGCCGGCCGCGTCGCGGTAGCGGATCGCCACCGGCTGCACGTGCCCCCTCGTCTCCACGACCGGCTGCAGCAGCGACGCGTGGAAGCGCAGCACCTCGTGCCCCGCGGTCGTCGTGCCCTCCGGGAACACGGCGACCACGTCGCCGGCCTCCAGCGCGCGCGCCGCATGATGGTTGACGCGCCGCGTGTCGTGTCGCCGCGCCCGCTCGACGAAGATCGTGCCCGCGCCGCGGATCAGCCGGCCGGCGAGCGGCCAGGCGCCGAGCTCGGACTTCGCGACGAAGCGTGCCGGATGCTGCGCGTTGAGCACGAAGACGTCGAGCCACGACACGTGGTTCGCGACGATCAGCACGTTGCCGCGGTGCGCGTCGAGACGGCCCTCGACGCGGGCCTCCACGCGCAGCAGCCGCAGCAGCTTGCCGCTCCAGCGCCGCACCAGCGCGCGGCGCGTCGGCGGCTTGACCAGCGGGAAGACGAGCGACGTCGTCGCGAGGCCCGCCGCGACGTGGATCGTGACGCGGGTGGCGCGCCACAGGCGCAGCGGCAGGGGGAGCGGCGCGTCGTGCACGACGGCACGCGGCCTTCGCATCGATCGCGCGGCGCCGCGGGGCTACCAGGGCGCTGCGCCGAACTGCCGCTCGTAGGCTGCGGCCACGGTCGCTCTATCGGCCGCGTGGTTCTGCCCGCCGCGCGCGCCGATCTTCAGCGACCCCAGGACGGACGCGAGGCGGCCCGTCTTCTGCCAGTCCCAGCCCTGCCCCATGCCGTAGAGCAGGCCGGCGCGGTAGGCGTCGCCGCAGCCGGTGGGATCGACGAGCGCCTCGGCGCGCACCGGCGGCACGTGGACCGTGGCCCCGCCGACGTGGATGCTCGATCCCTTCGCGCCGTGCGTGACCACCAGCGCCTCGACGCGCCGCGCGATCGCCTCGATCGGCATGCCCGTGCGCTCGGACAAGAGCTGCCCCTCGTAGTCGTTGACGGCGACCACGGCCGCGCCCTCGATCATCGCGCCGAGCTCGTCGCCCGAGAACAGCGTCAGCCCCTGGCCGGGATCGAACACGAAGGGGATGCCCGCCTCGCGAAAGCCGGCGGCGTGCGCGAGCATGCCCTCGCGTCCGTCGGGCGCCACGATGCCCAGCGCGACGCCCTCGACGTCGCCGATG
Organism: Betaproteobacteria bacterium; assembly: GCA_016861105.1. Taxonomy (GTDB): domain Bacteria; phylum Pseudomonadota; class Gammaproteobacteria; order Burkholderiales; family Casimicrobiaceae; genus VBCG01. The sequence continues at coordinate 32,140 of BOKS01000010.1, forward strand.
CGGTTCTGGTGGGAGTGCTGCATCGCGCCCGGGTGGAACGCGGTGATCTGGTTGTCGTCGAGGTCCGTGATGATGTAGGCCTGCGCCGTGAACGTGCCGGGAACGTGGCGCACGCCGTCGGCGGCGATCGCCAGCGAGGCCAGCCGCTCGCGGTACGGGGCGCCGTCGTCGCCCACCGTCGCCATCACCACCGGATCGCCGCCGAGCGCCTTGAGGTTGTAGGCGATGTTGCCCGCGCAGCCACCCCACTCGCGCCGCATGTCGCCCACGGTGAACGACACCGAGAGCATCTGCGCCTTGTCGGGAAGGATGTGGCGGCTGAAGCGATCGCGGAACACCATGATGGTGTCGTAGGCGAGGGAGCCGCAGATCAGCGTGCGCGGGGCGGTCATCGGGGAATCCGGAGCGTGGTGCGGGCGGGGCCGGACGGCCAGCTCGCCGGGCCGGAGCGAACTTTACTCGATTCCGCCGGCGCGACCCGCGGGGCCGCTCGCGCCACGGGGGCGCGCAGCGTCGTCGGCGACACCGCTCGCCGTCGAGGCGGTCGGAGCACGTGCGGACGACGCCAAGGTGCGGCGTTCGCGGGAGCCACGGCGCGAACGGCAGGCGCGAGGGGCCGCGTCCGCCCGGCGCGCCGCGGGGATGCGCGTCGCGAGGTCGTGCGCGGGGCTACGCCGCGACTTCCCTCCCCAGCTCGCGCACCACGAACTGCTGGCGGCGCGAGACCGGGAGCGTCTCCGGGAGGTTGTGCAGCAGCACCTCCCAGTGCGCATCGCCGTCGTCGTTGACCACGCGCTCGAAGCCGCGGATGAAGTCGCGTGCGACCAGGCAGTTGCGGTGCACGCGGACGAAGCGGGCGCCGAACTCGGTCTCGAGCCTGGTGAGCGACTCCTCGAGCAGGTGTTCGCGCTGCGCCGTGCGCACGGTGATGTACTTGAGCTCGGCCTTGAGGTAGATCACGTCTTCGATCGGGACCAGCACCACGCGCGAGCGCTCGGTGACCGACAGGAAGCGACGCGCGGAGGTGGGCAGCTCGGCGAGCCGGTCGGTGGTCAGCGGACGCAGCTTCGGGACCTTCTGCAGCGCCGCGAGCAGGCGCTGGACGCGCACCGGCTTGACGAGGTAGTCGACGGCGTTGACCTCGAACGCCTGCAGCGCGTGCTCGTGGAACGCCGTCGTGAACACCACGCAGGGCGTGTGCGGCACCTTGAGCGCGTGGCGCGCGAGCTCGAGCCCGTCCATGTCGGGCATGTGGATGTCGGTCAGCACGAGGTCGACGGGCACGGACTGCAGCAGCTCGACGGCCTCGCGCCCGCTCTGGGCCTCGCCGACGACCGCGAGCGGCAGCGCCGTCGCGCAGTCGTCGAGCAGTTCGCGCAGGCGGCGGCGCGCCGGCGCCTCGTCATCGACAATCAGCACGCGCAACGGTACGTCAGCCACGGGCAGCCTCCAGCGGTTTTACGGCGATGCGATTGCGCGGTTTCGCGCGTTCCTGGTCGAGGGCGACGACGTTGCCGCCGCCCGGATGCGGTCGCGCATCGCCGGCCGCGCGCGGCGGCGCCGCGGTGCGGTACGGCATGCGGATGTGCACTTCGTAGGCGTCGCGCAGGACGCGCGACTCGAGCGCCGCCTCGGCGTCGAAGTGCAGCGCGAGCCGCTCGCGGATGTTGGCGATCGCCATCTTGTTGCCGCGGTGGTGGCGCCCGCCGTCCTCGCGGTAGGGGTTGCGCAGGATCGCGTGGACCTCGCCGCGCGAGACGAAGATGTTGACCGAGATGGTGCCCGGCGTCGTGCACGGCTCGATGCCGTGGTAGACCGCGTTCTCGAGCAGCGGCTGCAGCACCAGCGGCGGCGCCAGCGCGTCCTCGGGCATGCTCTTCACGTTCCAGTCGACGACCAGGCGCTCGCCGAGGCGCAGCTTCTCGAGCTCCAGGTACTGGCGGCACAGCTCGACCTCGTCGGCGAGCGGCGCCAGGTCGCGGTTGTCGCGCATCAGCACGCGGAAGAGATCCGCCATGTCGTGCAGCGCGTCCTCGGCGCGGCGCGGGTCGCTGCGCACGAGCGAGAGCACGCCGTTGATGGCGTTGAACAGGAAGTGCGGGCGGATGCGCGCCTGCAGCGCCTGCAGGCGCGCCTCGGCGATGGCCGGCGAGAGCGCTCGCGCGCGCAGGCGGAAGTAGGCGGCGAGCGCGCCGACGGCGGCGAGCGCCAGCAGGATGTCGCGCGCCAGCGTGCCGGACGCCGTCGGCGCAAAGCCTTGCGCGACGAGGTCGAACGCGACGGTGGCGGCCACGGCGACGCCGGCGACGATCGTCACGCCCGTGCGGTACGGCTGGCGCGCGACCCACGGCGCCAGCCCCCACAGCACGGCGAGCGAGGTGAGCAGCGGAGGCTGCAACGCCCCCGCCGTCTGCACGATCGCCGACGGCACTGCCTCCCAGCGCGGCTCCCGCACCAGCGCTGCGATCACCGCCGCGCCGTTGAGCGCGAGCAGGATCCGGAGCATGGTGCCCAGGTTGCGCAGGTCGGGCAGGGCCGGCGCGTCGCCGCTATGCCTTATAATCGACCGCATGCCCGTATCGGATGCAAGCATCATGCCCGCTGTCCGACCGCCGGTCCAGTAGCAGCGATTTCCCGCGCCGCACGCGCCCCGCGGAGCGCCCTGTGCCCGGCGAACGCTGCGCGACCAATCCCGCCCTTTTTCGACCAGCCGCCGCGGCAAAGCAAGACGCAGGCCGTCATGTCCGAACGCACGCCCTCCGCCGCATCGCCGCCCGCGAGCGCGCCGCCGCAGGGCGCGTGGTCGGGACGCTTCACCGAGGCGGTCGCCGACCTCGTCAGGCGCTACACCGCATCGGTCGACTTCGACCGCAGGCTCGCGCAGGCGGACATCGCGGGCTCGCGCGCACACGCCCGGATGCTCGGGCAGCAGGGCATCATCGGCGCGCGCGACCTCGCGGACATCGAGCGCGGGCTCGACGCGATCGCCGCCGACGTCGAGGCCGGCCGCTTCGAATGGCGCCGCGACCTCGAGGATGTGCACTTCAACATCGAGCGCCGCCTGACCGAAGCCGTCGGCGACGCCGGCAAGCGGCTGCACACGGGCCGCTCGCGCAACGACCAGGTCGCCACCGACGTGCGCCTGTGGCTGCGCGCGTCGATCGACGCGCTGCTGGCGCAACTCGCCGCCCTGCGTCACGCGTTCTGCGACCTCGCCGAGCGGCACGCCGGCACGATCATGCCCGGCTTCACGCACCTTCAGGTCGCGCAGCCGGTCACGTTCGGCCACCACCTGATGGCGTACGACGCGATGCTCGCCCGCGACATGGAGCGCCTCGCCGACGTCCGCAAGCGCGTCAACCGCCTGCCGCTCGGCGCCGCGGCGCTGGCCGGCACCGGCTTTCCGATCGACCGCGAGCGCACGCGCGCCGAGTTGGGCTTCGACGCGCTGTGCCCCAACTCGCTCGACGCCGTCTCGGATCGCGACTTCGCGATCGAGTTCGCCGCGGCCGCCTCGCTGGTGATGGTCCACCTGTCGCGCTTCGCCGAGGAGCTCGTGCTCTGGTCGAGCCCGCGCTTCGGCTTCGTGACGCTCGCCGACCGCTTCTGCACCGGCAGCTCGATCATGCCGCAGAAGAAGAATCCCGACGTGCCGGAGCTCGTGCGCGGCAAGTCGGGCCGCGTCGTCGGCCACCTCGTCGCGCTGCTGGTCCTGATGAAGGCGCAGCCGCTCGCCTACAACAAGGACAACCAGGAAGACAAGGAGCCGCTGTTCGACACGGTCGACACGCTCGGCGACACGCTGGCGATCATGACCGACCTCGTCGCCACCGGCATCGTCGCGGACGAGGCGCGCATGCGCGAGGCGGCGCGCGAGGGGTTCGCGACGGCGACCGACCTCGCCGATCACCTCGTGCGCCGCGGCGTGCCGTTCCGCGATGCGCACGAGGCGGTGGCGCGCGCCGTCCGCCACGCCGAGAGCCGGCGCTGCGGCCTCGAGGACCTGTCCGTCGACGAGCTGCGGGCGTTCGCGCCGCAGGTCGGCGACGACGTCGCCGGCGTGCTCTCGCTCGAGGGCTCGGTGGCGAGCCGCAGCCATCCCGGCGGCACGGCGCCGCCGGCGGTCCGCGCGGCGATCGCCGCCGCTCGCGCCAGCCTGCCGCCGAGGGAGCCTTGAGCAGCGCGCCGCGAGCAGGCGCCGGGGCGCGCGCGCGGTGAGCACCGAGGTTCTCGGCATGTCCGCCGCCGCCCTCACGACGCTCGCCTACGTCCCGCAGGTCGTGCGCATCGTGAGGACGCGCTCGGCGCACGACATCTCGTGGTGGATGTTCGGCATCATGACGCTCGGCGCGACGCTGTGGCTCGTCTACGGGCTGCGGCTGCCGTCGCGGCCCGTCGTCGCGGCGAACGTCGTGACGCTGGCGCTGCTCGCGCTGATCCTCGTGCTCAAGTGGCGCTACGGGCGCGACGCGGCGCCCGCGCCGCTGCCGGCGCGGACGACCTGAACCGGGGCGCGCGCCGCTGCGCGCCTCCCTGCGGAGGAGAACCACAGCATGGCAAGCAGAGTCGCATTCCTCGGCCTCGGCGTGATGGGCTACCCGATGGCCGGACACCTCGCGCGCGCCGGACACGAGGTCACCGTGTACAACCGCAGTGCCGACAAGGCCTCGAAGTGGGTGGCGCAGCACGGCGGGCGCGCCGCGCGCACGCCCGCGGAGGCCGCGAAGGGGCAGGAGTTCGTGATGATGTGCGTCGGCAACGACGACGACGTGCGCGCGGTCGCCGCCGGGCCGGACGGCGCGCTCGCGGGCATGGCGGGCGGCGGCGTGCTGGTCGACCACACGACCGCCTCCGCCGAGGTCGCGCGCGAGACCCACGCCGCCGCGAAGGCGAAGGGCATCGCGTTCCTCGACGCGCCGGTGTCGGGCGGGCAGGCCGGGGCCGAGAACGGCAAGCTCACGATCATGGTCGGCGGCGACGCGGAGGCCTACGCGCGGGTCGAGGGGGTCCTCGCGACGTACGCACGCGCGGTGACGCACATGGGCCCCGCCGGCAACGGCCAGCTGACGAAGATGGTCAACCAGATCTGCATCGCCGGCCTCGTCCAGGCGCTCGCCGAGGGCATCGACTTCGCGCGGCGCGCCGGGCTCGACGCCGAGCGCGTCGTCGACGTGATCAGCAAGGGCGCCGCGCAGTCCTGGCAGATGGAGAACCGCGCGAAGACGATGATCGCCGACAAGTACGACTTCGGCTTCGCCGTCGACTGGATGCGCAAGGACCTCGGCATCTGCCTCGCGGAGTCGCGCCGCAACGGCGCGACGCTGCCCGTGACCGCGCTCGTCGACCAGTTCTACGGCCAGGTGCAGGCGCTCGGCGGCGGCCGGTGGGACACGTCGAGCCTGCTGCGCGCGCTGCAGGCCGCGCACCGCACGTGACCCGCGCCGGCGCGGTCGCGTGCCTCGCCCTCGCGGGCGTGGCGGTGCTGCCCGCGCCGGCGTCCGCGCAGGCTACGCTCGCCAACGCGTGGATGCGGCCCGCGTACGCCGGGCAGCGGCAGGCGCAGGTCTACGTCGACGTCCGTGCCGCGGCCCCGCTGCGGCTGGTCGGCGCCGCTTCGCCGGTGGCGAAGTCGGCGGAACTCGTGCGCGGCGACCCGTCCGCGGACGCCGCCCCGCGCGTCGTCGCCGAGCTCCCGATCGCCGGCGGCGGCGAGACGCGTCTCGCCTACCTCGGCAGCCACGTCCGCCTGCTGGAGGTGGTCCGCGACCTCGCGGGCGGCGACCGCGCGCCGCTGGCGCTCGTCTTCGTCGACGGGTCCGGCGAGCGGATCGTCGCGTCGACGGAGATCGTGGTGCGCGGGCTGATGCCGCGGCGGCCGGACGGCGGCGCCGCGCCCGCGACCCGGTAGCCGTCCGGCGTCGCCTACGCGCCGGGGGTCGCCGGAGGCGGCGCCGGCGCCTCGAGGCGGTCGGCGTCGACCACCTCCACCTCGGCGACGATGTCCGCAGTCTTGCCGAGCATCAGCGTCGCCGAGCAGTACTTCTCCTTGCTCAGCCTGACGGCGCGCTCGACCTGCCGGGGGTCGAGGCCGCGTCCGGCGACACGGTAGCGCAGCCGGATGCGCGTGAAGACCTTCGGCTCGGTCGGCGCACGGTCGGCCTCGGCCTCGACGATGCAGTCGGTCACGGGCTGCCGCGCCTTGCGCAGGATCCAGACCACGTCGAAGGCGCTGCACGCCGCGGTGCCGGCCAGCACGACCTCCATCGGGCGCGCGCCCGCATTGCGACCGCCGGCCTCGGGCGCGCCGTCGATGACCATCGAGTGCCCGCTGCCGGTCTCGGCGACGAAGCTCACCCCTTCGATCCACTTGATCCGCGTCTTCACGACCCGCCCTCTTGCCTGTCCGGCCCGAAATCCTGTCCCGCGGACGCCCCGCCTGGGCGCAGCGTCCGCGCTGTCCAACCTCCCCGCCGTCCGGGGCCTTGCATGCTGCGCCGCAATATGCCACGCTTCCCACGTCGCCGCACGCATCGCGCCGGACCACCGGCCGCGTCCGGCGTCATTCCTCCATCCTCCTCCTATGGTGGAATCCTCGGGGGCGGGCCTGCGACCCGCCCCGTTTTTTTGCATTGCACATCCTCCGCGGGCAACGGGGTCCGGCGGGGGCGCGCGTTGACCGCGGCCGCGGAAAACGGATAGAATATAAGACTTTGCCGGCCGGCCGCGCGCCGTTGCCGCAGGAGAAGAAAGCCGTCGCAGCGCGAAAGCGCGCCGGACGGCCCCCGCAGTCCTTCGTCCCGCCAGAGCCTTCCATGAAGACGTTCTCCGCCAAGCCCAGCGACATCCGCCAGGACTGGTTCGTCGTCGACGCGACGGACAAGGTCCTCGGCCGGCTCGCCGCCGCGATCGCGCACCGCCTGCGCGGCAAGCACAAGGCGATCTACACGCCGCACATGGACACCGGCGACTTCGTCGTGGTGACCAACGTCGACAAGATCCGCGTCACCGGCAACAAGGCCGACGACAAGCTCTACCACCGCCACTCGGGCTACCCCGGCGGCATCACCACGACGACGTTCGCGCAGATGCAGGCGCGCTTCCCGGGGCGCGCCCTGGAGAAGGCGGTGAAGGGCATGCTCCCGAAGGGCCCGCTCGGCTACCGGATGATCAAGAAGCTCAAGTGCTACGCCGGCCCGTCGCACCCGCACACGGCGCAGCAGCCCACCTCCCTCGACATCTGACCATGATCGGCAACTACTACTACGGCACCGGCCGTCGCAAGACGTCGGTGGCGCGCGTCTTCATGAAGCAGGGCAGCGGCCGGATCGTCGTCAACGACAGGCCGGTCGACGAGTTCTTCTCGCGCGACACGGGCCGGATGGTCGTGCGCCAGCCGCTCGTCCTGACCAACCACGAGGCGACGTTCGACATCATGGTCAACGTCACAGGCGGCGGCGAGTCCGGCCAGGCCGGCGCGGTGCGCCACGGGATCACCCGTGCGCTCATCGACTACAGCGCGGACCTCAAGCCCGCGCTGTCGAAGGCCGGCCTCGTGACCCGCGACGCGCGCGAGGTCGAGCGCAAGAAGGTCGGCCTGCACAAGGCGCGCCGGCGCAAGCAGTTCAGCAAGCGCTGACGGCGCCGCCCGGCGTCCCGGCCGCCGTGGTCCAAGGGCCGCCCCCCGGGGCGGCCCTTCTCGTCTGTGCCGCCCGCCAGCGGGGAAAGCCGCGCCGGGAACGCCCCGCCGTGGCAACATCGCAGGTTCGCACCCGCGGATAGGGGCCTTTCCCGATGCACGGCGGCGGACGGCGTCCCTAGAATCGGTTTCATGACGGAGGCATAGATGGTCAACGTCGGCATCGTCGGGGGGACGGGCTACACCGGCGTCGAGCTGCTCCGCCTGCTCGCGCAGCACCCGCAGGCCCGGGTCGCGGCCATCACCTCGCGCAAGGACGCCGGCACGCGGGTCGCCGACATGTTCGCGAGCCTGCGCGGTCACTTCGACGGCCTCGCCTTCGTGGCCCCGGGACCGGAGGCGCTGCGCGGCTGCGACGTCGTGTTCTTCGCCACGCCGCACGGCGTCGCGATGGCGCAGGCGCGCGAGCTCCTCGCCGCCGGCACGCGGATCGTCGACCTCGCCGCCGACTTCCGCCTGCGCGACCCGGCGGAGTTCGAGCGCTGGTACAAGGTGCCGCACGCCTGCGTCGACCTGCTGGAGGAAGCCGTCTACGGCCTGCCCGAGGTCAACCGCGAGGCGATCCGCAAGGCCCGCATCGTCGGCAACCCGGGCTGCTATCCGACCGCGGTGCAGCTCGGCTTCCTGCCGCTGCTCGAGGCGGGGCTGGTCGACACCGACCACCTGATCGCCGACTGCAAGTCCGGCGTCTCCGGCGCGGGCCGCAAGGCCGAGCTCAACCTCATCCTGCCCGAGGCGGCGGACAACTTCGCCGCCTACGGCCTCCGGGGCCACCGGCACCTGCCGGAGATCGTGCAGGGGCTGAACCGGGCGAGCGCGGGGCCGGTGCGGCTCGCGTTCACCCCGCACCTCACGCCGATGATCCGCGGGATCTTCGCGACGCTCTACGCCCCGCTGAAGGATCCCGGCGCGGACCTGCAGGCGCTCTACGAGAAGCGCTATGCGGGCGAGCCGTTCGTCGACGTGATGCCGCCCGGCTCCGCCCCCGACACGCGCTCGGTCCGCGCGGCGAACGTCTGCCGGATCGCGGTGCACCGCCCGCCGGGAACGGACCTCGCCATGGTGCTCGCGGTCGAGGACAACCTCGTGAAGGGCGCGGCCGGACAGGCCGTCCAGAACATGAACCTCATGTTCGGATTGCCGGAAACCACCGGGCTCGGCGCCCCGCCGGTGCTCCCGTAGGCGACGGCGCGTGGCGGTCTCCCCGGTCTGGCGACGCGTCGCGCGCCACTTCTCGATCAGCGCACCGCGCATGGCGGTGCGCACCCACCTGTCGTGGCCGTGGAGGGCGCTGATCGTGCTCGCCCTCGCGGCGGTGATCGGCGGCATGTGGTGGTGGGGCTTCGACTTCGGCCAGCTGCTCGGCGGCTTCAACAAGCGCGAGATCGAGCAGCGGCTGGCGACGCTGCAGGCCGACGCGACGACCGCCCAGCAGGAAGCGGCATCGCTGCGCTCGCGCAACACGCAGCTGGAGAGCGAGATCGCGATGATGCGCGGGCTCCAGGGCACGCTCGCGCGCCAGCTCAACGACCTGCAGCACGAGAACGCGGCGATGAAGGAGGAAGTCGCGTTCCTCCAGACGTTCTTCGAGGGCGGCAGCAAGCCGGGGCTCGCGGTCCAGCGCCTCGCGGTCGACGCGAGCAACGGCGAGGTCGCGCGCTACAGCGTCCTGGTCGTGCGCGGCGGCAATCCCAAGGGCGATTTCGAGGGCCGCGTGGTGCTCGACGCCGACGTGGTCCCGGCGGCCGGCGCAGGCGAGGCCGGGCAGGGGCACACGATCACCGTCCCGCCGCAGGAGACCCCGGGCCCCGGGCCGCTGTCGCTGCGCTTCAAGTACTATCAACGGCTCGAGGGGACGTTCCGCATCCCCCCCGGCCACGCAGTCCGCGCGGTCACGGCGCGCGCCTACGAGGCAGGGTCCGACGTCCCGCGGGCCGTCCGGACCCTGACGATGCCTTAGGGGTGGTGCAGGCCATGCGCAAGGGCGCGCCGCGGAGCGGACGCGGCCGCAGGCCCGCCGCCGGGCCTTGAACAGGTTCCAGGGAGGCCGCATGTTCGGCAAGTCCAAGTCCAGCCGGCAGAAGCGCATCGACTCGCTGATCGGCGCCGGCACCGTCGTGCGCGGAGACATCGTCTTCGAGGGCGGCCTGCGGATCGACGGCCACGTCGTCGGCAACGTGACCGCGGCCGAGGGCAAGGCCGCCACGCTGGTGATCAGCGAGCAGGCGCGCGTCGAGGGCGGCGTCGAGGTCTCGCACATCGTGATCAACGGCCAGGTGCACGGCCCGGTGTCGGCGCTGGACTCGCTGGAACTGCAGCCCAAGGCCCGGATCGTCGGCGACGTCGCCTACAAGGTGCTCGAGATGCACGTCGGCGCGGTGGTGCAGGGCCGTCTCGACCCGGGGAACGCCGAACCGGGCCCGTCCGCCGTGGTCGAATTCAAGCGAGGCATCAAGACCTGACGCCGCCTGACGCCGATCAACCCTTTTCCTGCCGCGGTTTGACGCCCCGGCGGGCAGCATCCGATAATGCGCGGCGCGCCCGCTGGGCGCCCGAGGAGCCTGCGATGAACGCAATGACCGACATGCCCGCCCCGCTCAACTTCACCGATGCCGCCGCGCTGAAGGTCCGCGCGCTGATCGACGAGGAGGGCAATCCGGAGCTCAAGCTCCGCGTGTTCGTCACCGGTGGCGGGTGCTCGGGGTTCCAGTACGGCTTCACCTTCGACGAGGTCACCAACGAGGACGACACGGCGATGGAGAAGAACGGCGTGACGCTGCTCATCGATCCGATGAGCTACCAGTACCTGGTCGGCGCCGAGATCGACTACCAGGAAGGCCTCGAGGGCGCGCAGTTCGTGATCAAGAACCCGAACGCGACGACCACCTGCGGCTGCGGCTCCAGCTTCTCCGCCTAGCGGCGCCTCGCCACGGCGCGACGGCGGCCCTCGCGGCCGCCGTTGTTTTTCTGCATCCCCGCCGGCGGGCGCCGGCCGCCGGAAGCTTGTCGTGGACGACGGCGTGTGCTAGACAGCACGCAACGGAAGTCTCGACGGTATCCGAGGGGAGGGATCCGATGCGCCGTGCCGTCCTGTCCACGCTGATCGCGCTCGCGGTGTTGGCGGCTCCTGCCGCGAACGGGGCGATCGTCATCAACTTTCCCGACTTCTCCAACTGCGCGACGCTGCAGCTCAACGCCAACGCCGCCTGCACCGCCAACGTCCTGCGCGTCACGCCGGCCCTCGGCGGACAGAGCGGATCGGCGTTCTCGCAGACCCTCATCCCGCTGGGCGCGGGCAACTCGTTCTCGACGTACTTCGCGTTCCGCATCACTGACAATTCCGGCAACGACGGCGACGGCCCCGGCGCGGACGGGATCACGTTCACCGTGCAGCCGAACGCGAGCACTGCCGGAGGCGCCGGCGGGGGCATCGGCTATCTCGGCATCCCCAACAGCGTCGCCGTGGAGTTCGACACCTGGGACAACGGCATCGGCGCGGGCGACCCCAACGGCAATCACGTCGGGGTCGACCTCAACGGCTCGGTCGCCTCGGTGGTCACGGTGCCGATCGCCACGCGGCTCAACGACGGCAACGTCTGGTACGCCTGGATCGACTACAACGGCAGCGTGCTGGAACTGCGCCTCTCGCAGGTCAACACGCGTCCCGTCGCGCCGACGCTGAGCCATGCGGTCAACCTCGCGACGGTCCTCGGAACGACGCAGGCGTTCGTGGGCTTCACCTCCGGCACGGGGGCCGCGTGGGCCAACCACGACGTGCTGACCTGGACGTTCGACAACTCGTTCGCCCCGATCGGCGCGGCGCCGGCGGCGGCGATCCCGACGCTGTCGCACGTCGCGTTGGCCGCGCTGGCGCTGCTGCTGGTCGCCTTCGGCGCGCGGGGCCTGCGGCGGCGCTGAGCGGCTCGGCCGGGCGCCCTACTGGGCGGTCCAGCCGCCGTCGATCGGCAGGACCGCGCCGGTGATCGACTGCGCCGCGTCGCTCGCGAGATAGACGGCGAGCGCCGCGACCTCGTCGATGCCCACGAATCGCTTCGTGGGCTGGCCGGCGAGCATGATCTTCTGGACCACCTCCTCCTCGGAGATCCCGCGCGTGCGCGCCTGGTCGGGGATCTGCGCGTCCACCAGCGGCGTGCGCACGTAGCCCGGGCAGATCGCGTTGACCGTGATGCCGGCCTGCGCGACCTCGAGCGCGACGCACTTGGTGAAGCCGGCGAGGCCGTGCTTCGCGGCGACGTAGGCCGACTTGAACGGCGAGGCGACGAGCGCGTGCGCCGATGCGACGTTCACGATGCGCCCCCAGCCGTTGCGCCTCATCGCCGGTAGCGCCGCGCGCGTGGTGTGGAACGCGCTCGACAGGTTGACCGCAAGGATGGCGTCCCACCGCTCGACCGGGAACTCGTCGACCGCGGCCACGTGCTGGATGCCGGCGTTGTTGACGAGGACGTCGACGGCGCCGAACGCGGCGACCGCGCGCTCCACCATCGCGGCGATCTCGGCGGGCCTCGTCATGTCGGCGCCGTCGTAGCGCACGTCGACGCCGTGTTCCTGCGCGAGCCTCGCGCGCAGCGCCTCGATCTCGCCCCCGGCGCCCAGCCCGTTCAGCACGACGTTGCAGCCCGCGCGCGCGAGCGCCTCGGCGATGCCGGCGCCGATGCCCGACGTGGATCCGGTGATCAATGCCGTCCTGGCCATGCCCTTCCTTCCCGTGGTGACGGCGGCCGTCCCGGGGCGCCGTGGGCCGATCCTCGGGTCATGCCGGATAGATCGCGCCCAGCACGCGCGCCCCCGACGCACCGGTGACCTCCGGCAGGCTGGCGGTCCGCCCGGCGAGCGCCTCGCGCGCGAGCCACGCGAAGGCGAGCGCCTCGACCTGGTCGACCGCGACCCCTTCGTCGGACGTCGGCACGACGCGGGCCGGTGCGAGGTCGTGCGCGAGCATGCGCAGCACCGTGGCATTGTGCGCGCCGCCGCCGCACACCAGCACCTCGTCCGTGCCGGGCGCCGCGCCCCGGATCGCGTCGGCGATCGTGCGCGCGGTCAGCGCGGCGAGCGTGGCCTGCACGTCGGCGGGGTGCTCGGGGGCCCCGCGATGGGCGAGCATGGCGTCGAGCCAGCCGGCGTCGAACAAGTCGCGGCCGGTGCTCTTCGGCGGCGGCGCCGCGAAGTACGGCTCGCCCAGCATCGCGTGCAGCAGGGCGTGGTCGACGCGGCCCGACGCGGCCCACGCGCCGCCCGCGTCGAACGGTCCGCCGCCGTGGCGCGCGTGCCAGGTGTCGAGCAGCACGTTGCCGGGCCCGGTGTCGAAGCCGCGCACCGGAGCGCCGGGCGCCAGCAGCGTGACGTTGGCGATCCCGCCGAGGTTCACCACCGCGCGCGCGCGCTCCGGTCGCGCGAACAGGGCGTGGTGGAAGGCCGGCACCAGCGGCGCGCCCTGCCCGCCGGCCGCGAGGTCGCGCCGCCGGAAGTCGGCGACGACCGTCATGCCCGTGCGCTCGGCGACGCGCGCCGGGTCGTTGAGCTGGATCGTCCAGTGTTCGTCGGGACGGTGGCGCACCGTCTGGCCGTGCACGCCGACCGACGCGACCTCGGAGGGCGCGAGGCCGGCGGCGCGGCAGGCCGCGAGGGCGGCGTCGGCGTAGCAGTCGGCCAGCGCGAGGCTCGCGCGCGCGGCACGGGCGAGCTCGTCGTCGCCGCTCGTCTGCAGTGCGGCGAGGTCGTGGCGCAGCGCCGGGGGGAAGGCGACGTGCGCGAACCCCAGCGTGCGGCACACGCCGGACGCGGGGGCGAAGTCCGCGACCACCGCGTCCACGCCGTCGAGGCTCGTGCCCGACATCACGCCGCAGTGGCGGTCGGCGGGCATGCCTGCGGCCGGCGGGTCAGTCGCGCGAGGCGACGCGCGTGGTCGCGACCTCGCGCGCGAGCGCGAGCTGCTGCACGAGGGGCTGGACGTGCGCGAAGAACGCGCTCCGCGACTCCGGCGGGAGCGGGCCCGCCGTGGGCAGCGCGACCGTCAGCGGGTTGCGCGCCTCGTCGTTGATGCGGAATTCGTAGTGCAGGTGCGGCCCGGTCGCCCAGCCGGTGGCGCCGACGTAGCCGATCGTGTCGCCCTGGCGCACGCGCGTACCCTTGCGCAGCTGCGGGGCGAAGCGCGACAGGTGCGCGTACAGCGTCGAGTACGCGCCGTGGTGGCGCAGCACGACCGTGTTGCCGTAGCCGCCCATGACGCCCGCCTCGGCGACGACGCCATCCGCGGTGGCGCGGACCGGCGTCCCCGTCGGCGCGGCGTAGTCGACGCCCTTGTGCGCGCGCAGCGTGCGGAAGATGGGGTGCAGCCGCGCGAGCGAGAACCCCGACGTCATCCGCGAGAATTCCATCGGCGAGCGCAGGAACGCCTTGCGCGTGCTGCGCCCGTCCTCGGTGTACCAGCTGTCCTGGCCGTCGGCGTCGCGCCAGTGGAACGCCGTGAAGCGCTGGCTGCGGTTCTCGAACTCCGCGGCGACGATGCGCCCCGTCCCGACGGGTTCGCCCTCGAGGTGACGCGTCTCGTAGAGCACCGAGAAGCGGTCGCCGCGGCGCAGGTCCTGCAGGAAGTCGATGTCGCCGCCGAACAGCTCGGCGAGCGCGACGGTCACGGCATCGGGCAGGCCGACGGCGTCGGCGGCCCCGAACAGCGAGCTCACGATCACGCCCGACTTGAGCGTCAGCCGCACCGTCTCTGCGGCCGCCGCCACGGTCGACGAGAATGCCTCGCCGGCGCGCTCGATCGCAAGCAGGTCGCCGGCTCCGGTCACGAAGCGCAGCGCCGCGAGACGGCCGTCCTCGTCCGTCGCGATGCGCACCGGCTGGCCGGGGCGGAGCTGGTAGAGCGGACGCGCGCCCGCGTGCGTGCGCAGGAACGTCATGGCGCCCGGATCGTCGACGCCGGCGCGCGCGAGCAGGCTGCCGATCGTGTCGCCCCGCTGGACGCGCTCCTCGCGCCAGTACGGCGCGTCGTCGGCCGCCGCCGGCACGAGCTCGGGCAGCGGCAACGCCCGCTCGATCGTGCGCAGCGGCGGCATGTCGAGCGTCGACTCCGGCGCGATCCCGAACGCGGCGCCGGTCAGGCCGAGCACCGCGAGCGCGAGCCAATGCAACGGGCGCAGCGGCGACGTCGCGCCCGACGTCGCGCCGCGCGGCTGCGCTAGAATCCCGGGTCGGCTTTCGTCCTGCATCCTCGGTGTCGGCGGAACTGACGGTCGAAACCCCGGATTCTAGCAAACGACGGCGCACTGTCGTCCCCAGGCGGCGTCCTGTAGCCTACCGCCCTCCCCGCCCATGACTTCTGCGCGCCCCGCGCCCGCCCCGACGGAGCCCGCCGCCCAGCTCGACGCGTTCCGGCGCGGCGCGGACGAGCTCCTCGTCGAGGCCGAACTCCTGCAGAAGCTCGCCCGGGGCCGTCCGCTGCGCATCAAGCTCGGCCTCGACCCGACGGCGCCGGACATCCACCTCGGCCACACGGTCGTGCTGAACAAGCTGCGGCAGGCGCAGGACCTCGGCCACCAGGTCATCTTCCTGATCGGCGACTTCACGTCGATGATCGGCGATCCGTCGGGACGCAACGCCACGCGCCCGCCGCTGACGCGCGAGCAGATCCGGGACAACGCCGCCACCTACCACGCGCAGGCCTCGAAGGTGCTCGACCCCGAGCGCACCGAGATCCGCTACAACTCGGAGTGGTGCGAGCCGCTGGGGGCCGCCGGCATGATCCGGCTCGCGTCGCGCTACACGGTCGCGCGCATGCTCGAGCGCGACGACTTCGCCAGGCGCTTCCGGAGCGGCCAGCCGATCGCGGTCCACGAGTTCCTCTATCCGCTGATGCAGGGCTACGACTCCGTCGCGCTGCAGGCCGACCTCGAGCTCGGCGGGACCGACCAGAAGTTCAACCTGCTCGTCGGCCGCGAGCTGCAGAAGGACTTCGGCCAGGAGCCGCAGTGCATCCTGACGATGCCGCTGCTCGAGGGCCTCGACGGCGTCGAGAAGATGTCGAAGTCGAAGGGCAACTACGTCGGCATCAGCGAGCCGCCCGCGGAGATGTTCGGCAAGGTCATGTCGATCTCCGACGAGCTCATGTGGCGCTGGTATCCGCTGGTCTCGTTCCGGCCGCTAGCCGAGATCGACGCGCTGCGGCGCGAGACCGCCGCCGGCCGCAACCCGCGCGACGCGAAGGTGTCGCTGGCGCTGGAGATCGTCGCTCGCTTCCACTCGGCGGCCGACGCGCAGCGTGCGCTCGCCGAGTTCGAGGCCCGCTTCCGCGGCGGGGCGATGCCCGAGGCGATGCGCGAAGTCGCGATCGCCACGTCGGGCGAGGGCATCGCCATCGCCAACCTCGCCAAGGAGGCCGGCGTCGTCGACTCGACGTCCGAGGCGTTGCGCATGATCGCGCAGCGCGGCCTGCGCCTCGACGGCGAGGTCGTGTCCGACCGCGCGGCCCGCGTGGCGGCTGGCGCCACCGTGGTGGTGCAGGCGGGGAAGCGGCGCTTCGCGCGCGTGACCGTCAGCTGAACGCGAGAGCGCACGGCGCACGCGCGGCGCGCCACTGCCGCGGCGTCGCGGCCGGCGCCGCGCATCCATGCGCCGGCGCGGCGCGCTACCATTGCCGCTCCGCGCCCCACCCACGACGAGGCACCCTTGGACTCCACCCGCCGCCGCCTGGCCCTCGCCGGCCTGATGCTCCCCTTCGCCCCGCTGCGCGTCTCCGCGCAGCCGGCGGCGCCGTCGCGCACGCCCGACGTCGTCTATGTCCCCACGCCCGACGACGTCGTCGACGAGATGCTGAAGGTCGCGAAGGTGACGGGCAAGGACGTCCTCTACGACCTCGGATCGGGAGACGGTCGCATCCCGATCACCGCCGCGAAGCGGTTCGGCACGCGCGGGCTCGGCATCGACATCGACCCGCAGCGCATCGAGGAGGCGAACGCGAACGCGAAGGCCGCCGGGGTCACCGACAAGGTGAAGTTCGTGCTGGGCGACCTGTTCCAGCTCGACCTCGCGCCCGCCACGGTGATCACGCTCTACCTCTTGCCGCAGCTCAACCTGAAGCTGCGCCCCAGGCTCCTCAAGCTCAAGCCGGGCACGCGCATCGTCTCGCACGAGTTCGACATGGGCGACTGGAAGCCCGACCAGTCGCTGAAGGTCGGCGTGCGCAACGTGCACTTCTGGACCGTGCCGAAGGGCGGACGCTACCGCAAGGCGTGACGCGCCGCCGCGCCGGGCCGCTGCCGCCGCGCTACTCGAGCTCGAGGTCGTCGGCGACCGCGGCGATGCCCGCCTTCGCACAGGCGTCGTCGGCCTCGCCGGTCGGCGCGCCCGACACGCCGATCGCGCCCACGAGCGCGCCCTTCGCGCGGATCATCATCCCGCCGCCCACTGCGACCACGCCCGGCAAGTCGCGGATCCCGCTGCTCGGCCGGCCCGCCTGCGTCATCGCCGCGAGCTCGGTGGTGTCGGTCCGAAACGAGAGCGCGCTCCCCGCCTTGCCGATGGCGGTGTTCACCGTGTGCGGGCCCGCGAGGCCGTTGCGCAGCACGGCGAGCGCGTGGCCCCCCCGGTCGACGACGGCCACGGTCGCGGTGAACCCTTCCTTGTCGCAGCGCGCGAGCGCCGCCTGCGCGGCCTTCAGCGCCGCCGCGGTCGTGAGCGTCGGGTAGCTCGCCAGCAGCTTCGGCGCCTGCGCCGCGGCCGCCGGGGCAGCTGACAGCAGCGCGGCGCCGAGCAGCGCCATCCAGGGCATGGCCATCGGATTCGCTCCTCGGTGCGGTCGGGCGCGCGCCTTACGCGAGCCCCGGGTTGCCGGCCACGCCCTCGAGCGCGGGCAGGTTGAGCTTGCGCGGCTTGACGATCGAGCGCGCGCGCAGGTAGCGCGCGACGACCTCCCACGCGGGCTCGCCGCCGGCCGCCCGCGCCTCCTCGGCGACCGGCGCCCACCCGGCCACCTTGTAGCGGCGGTCGGCGTCGACCGGGCGGCCCTGCAGCGCCATCTTCGAGATGCGGCTGCCCTGCGCGGCGCGCGGGTCGATCGCGTACTGCAGGCCGCCGACGCGCACCATGTCGCCGCCCTGCTGGTAGTACGGATCCGGGTTGAACAGGTTGTCGGCGACGTCCTCGAGGATCGTCTTCAGCATCGCGCCCGTGATCTCGCTCACCGTCGTGTACGGGTAGGTGATCGCCGTCTGGTCGAGCACGTGCTCCATCGTGATCGGCTGGCCCGGCAGGACCGTCGTGCCCCAGCGGAAGCCCGGCGAGAAGGCGATCTCGGCGCCCTTCTCCGCCATCAGCGCGTCGCAGATCAGCTGGTCGAACGTGCCGTTGAAGTTGCCGCGGCGATAGAGGAGGTCGTCGGCGGTCGCGAGCTTCTCCTCGAGCTTCGCCTTGTAGGGCGCGCGCGCCTTGGCGATCAGCGCGTCCATCGCCGCATCCGCCGGCAGCAGCCGGCTGAACACCGGCAGCAGGCGGTAGCGGTAGTCGGCGACCCTGCCTCCCTTCACGTCGAAGTCCAGCACGCCGAGGAACTTGCCGTTGCTGCCGGCGTTGGTCACCAACGTGCGCCCGCCCGGATTGGCGACGATCGACGGCTGCGGCACGCCGTCGTGCGTGTGCCCGCCGAGGATCGCGTCGAGGCCGCGCACGCGGCTCGCGAGCTTGAGGTCGACGTCCATGCCGTTGTGCGAGAGCAGCACGACCACCTGCGCACCCTTGCCGCGCGCCTCGTCGATGACCTTCTGCAGCTCCTCCTCCTGGATGCCGAAGGTCCACTCGGGCACGAAGTAGCGCGGATTCGCGATCGGCGTGTACGGGAACGCCTGTCCGATCACCGCGACCGGCACGCCGCCGAGCGTGCGCATGGCATAGGGCTGGAAGACGGGGTCGCCGAAGTCGGTCGTCTTCACGTTCTGCGCGAGGAACTCGATCCTGCCCGCGAAGTCCTTCTCGACGATCTCCTTGACGCGGTCCGCGCCGAGCGTGAACTCCCAGTGCCCGGCCATCACGTCGACGCCGAGCAGCTTGCACGCGTCGACCATGTCCTGGCCCTTCGTCCACAGCGCCGTGCCCGACCCCTGCCAGGTGTCGCCGCCGTCGAGCAGCAGCGCGTTCGGCCGCGACGCGCGCAGCCGCTTCACCAGCGTCGCGAGATGCGCGAAGCCGCCCACCATGCCGTAGGTGCGCGCCGCGGCCGTGAAGTCCAGGTAGGTGAACGCGTGGGCCTCCGGCGTGCCCGGCCGGATGCCGAAGTGCTTCAGCAGCGCCTCGCCGACGAGGTGCGGCGGCTTGCCTTCCGCGTCGCCGATGCCGAGGTTCACCGACGGCTCGCGGAAGTGGACCGGCCGGAGCTGCGCGTGGCAGTCGGTGAAGTGCAGGAGCGACACCGTCCCGAACGGCGCGACGTCGTAGAACTTCTCGCCGGAGGCCGCGTCGAGCGCGGCGCGGCCGGCGAGCGGCAGCCCCGCGGCGGACGCGGCGGCGAGCAGCTGGAGGAAATCGCGGCGGAGCATGGGGCGCAGTCGGAGGGAGGGAAGGGAGCCGGCGCGGCGGGCGGGCGCGGCGAACGCTCGAAGCACGCCGGCCGCGCCCGCCGCGCGGCCGGCGCGTGCCCCGCCTTACTGGTTCACCGGGGACTTCGGGTCCATCAGCAGCGCCACGACGTCCTTGAGCTGCTGCTCGGACAGGATGCCCTGAGCGCCGAAGCGCGGCATGTTCGAGCACGCCGCGTAGGCGTGGGCGTTGTACACCTTGCCCCACGCGTACTTCTGCATCTCGGGCGTGAAGCCGCGGAGCTTGCCGAAGTTGTACAGCGACGGGCCGATCGTGCCGTACGAGATCTCCTGCTTGGAGAGCTGGTGGCACGCGTAGCAGTTGCCGCCGACCGGCGTCTTCTCGGTGTCGCTGTACTGGAAGCCGGTGCCGCGCTGCGCCACCTGCTCGCCGCGCTTCCAGTCGCCGAGGTACTGGCCGTCGGCCGGCGGCTTGATCAGCGCCATGTTCGCCTTCTCGATGCGCGCCGCGACGTCCTTCGGCGGGGCCGTGGTGGCGTACTGCGAGCACAGCGCCTGCGTCTCGTCCTGGATCAGCCGGTCGAGCTTGGCGATGCCGCGCTCCTTGAACGAGGCCTTCATCACGTCCACGGCCTTCGCGCGCACGGCGGCGTCGCTTCCGCCGCCGGACGGCGAGGTGCCGGCGCAGCCGGCCAGGGCCGCCGCGCAGGCGGCGGCGAAAAGCGTCTTGTGCATGGTGTCTCGCCTCCGTTCAGCGCTTGATCGTCGGCGCCTTGAACTCGGCGCCGTTGGCGTTGCGTGCAAGGAACGACGTCAGCGCGATCGACGCGTCGGACGTGAACGCGAGCTCGGGGAAGCGCTGCTGGCGGAAGCAGTCGTTCAGGCGCCACTGGAACGTCCGCAGCTCACCCTGCGAGACCCGGTACGCGGGCCACCCGGTGTACGCGAGCTGCGCGCCCGCGGGCTTGGTCAGATTGGGCAGGTCCTGCAGGCGGATGCGCGTGTTGTCGGCCGCGTGGCAGGTCGCGCAGGAGAAGTCGTACGGGCCGCCGCGGAAGTAGAACATCTTCTCGCCGAGCGCGTACATCTCCTTCTCCTTCGGATGCGCGAGCGGCACGTTCATCTTCACGCCCTTCGACTCGGCGGTGACGTAGGCGACGAGCGCGTCGTTGTCGGACTTGCGGTCGGTGCCGGCCCCGAACGGCTGCTTCGTGGCCTCCTCGCGCGTCAGGCCCTGGAGCGTCATGCGGCAGTGCACGAGGCGCGTCTCCAGGTCCATCACCCGATCCGCGTCGGCGAAGTAGCGCGGCAGCTGCGCGTACGCGCCCTTCACCACGCCCGGGCCGAGCCCGAGGTCGCACTTCTCCAGCGACACCTTCCGCGGCCCCGCCGGCCGCTTCCACAGGTCCTCGCCGCGCGCCTCCCACAGCTCGGCGGGGTTGCCGTCCTGCAGCGCTTCCCGGTACTTCTCGATCTCCTTGACCGCGTCCTGCGCGGCGGCCTGCGGTGCGGCGACGATGCCCGCGGCCGCGAGCAGCCCCGCGTAGAGTGCACGTGTTCTCATCACACCTCCGAAGTGATCGGGCGGCCAGGCACCGCCCGTGGACGACGGGTCCGCTCTCCTGCCCTCAGGGCCGCAGGTAGGCGAAGCCTTCCTTGAATTGCAGTCGCGACACCTCGGCGACGCCCGAGGGCACGAGCGTGGCCTCCGGAATCACCTTCGCGGGGTCGATCTTGTTGCGCTGGAGCGTGAACTGGCAGACGCGGAAGTCCACGCCCTTGCCCTTCAGCTCCTGCACCGCGGCCTCGAACGGGGCGCCGTTGGCGTCCAGCGCGCCGTCCAGCAGGAACTGGATGCCGCCGGCGTGCGTGACGACGACGATCTTCGCCGACGGGTCGGCCGTCAGGTGGTTGCGGATGTTGCGCAGCGCGTTCAGCGCCTGCGCGTTGTTCTCGTTGACGTGGTAGACGACCTTGACCGGACCGTCGCCCGCCGCGAGTGCCGCCGCGGGAGCCCACCACGCCGCTGCCGCCAGCGCGGCGG
Source organism: Betaproteobacteria bacterium (assembly GCA_016861105.1). Taxonomy (GTDB): domain Bacteria; phylum Pseudomonadota; class Gammaproteobacteria; order Burkholderiales; family Casimicrobiaceae; genus VBCG01. The sequence continues at coordinate 53,429 of BOKS01000010.1, forward strand.
CGACCAGGGTCATGCGCATGCCTTCCTCCTCTGTCGAAGGCGGCGGCCCGCCGGGACGCCGCGCTCGTCGCTCCGCCGATCCCGCGACCGCCCGGGCGCTTGTCCCGCACCCTCGCCGGCCGTCGCGGATGCGCCGCCGTCAGGCGATGGTCGCCTCGTCGGTCCGCTTGTCGCCGCGGTTGTCGACCCAGGTGACCTGCACCTTGTCGCCCTTCTGCGCGCCCTTGAACTTGAACGACAGGAACGGGTTCTTCGACACCGCCGGCCCCCACTGCGCCGACAGCACCGTCCTGCCCCCGTGCGTCGCGGTCACGTTCTGGATGAACCACGCGGGAATCGTCTTGCCGGACGCGTCCTTGCGCTGGCCCGTCTCCATCTCGTGGTTCATCAGCACCTTCACCTCCGTCACGCCGCTGGCGTCGACGTTGGCGCGGATTCGCATCGGATCTGCCATGGTCTTCGTTCCTCGCCTGTGTGCCTGGGATCCCCGCGCCGCCTCGCAGCCGGTCGCCGGGTCGCATCCTCCGCCGGGGCGCTGCGCCGCCGGCTCGTGCCGTCAGCCGCCGCAGCCGCCGAGCGTGACCTTGACCTCCTTGCTCGCGACGTAGTACTTGCCGTCGGCCTTGACCAGCGCGTAGACGTTGGAGCTCTGGCCCATCTTCACGCGCGTCGTCAGCGACGGCTCGGTGCCGGCCGGGATGTCGAACGTGGCGGCGAGCATGTTGGGGTTCTTCTCGACGAGGATCGCGATCTGCTCGGTCTTGGGCAGCGCGCTCGCCACGCCGATCGGCACCACCGCGCCGTTCTCGGCGATGTCCGGCGTCGAGAAGAACGTGATGTCCTTCGACGTCGCGGGGGTGCCGCCGCCGAACGCCTTCACGGTCTCCTCCATCGACTTCGCCTCGAACGCCGCCTTGTTCCAGTCCGCCGCCTGCGCCTCGCCCGGCTTGAGCCAGCCGGCCGCCGCGAGCAGCGCGAGCAGCGATACGCCGCTGCCCGCCTTCAGCACATCCCGTCGTCCCGCATCCATCGCGTCATCCTCCGTACCCGAAAAGGGAATCGTGAATACTACGCGGCCGTTCGCCGCGGACTGCCGCTCCGCTTTCCCGCGCGCCGGCGTGCTCCGCCCCGCACCGGCTACCGCGCCCCGCCCAGGATCCACTGGACGATCGCCGTCACGTCGGCCTCCTTCACCTGCGGCTGCGGCGGCATCGGGACCTGGCCCCACGCCCCCACGCCGCCGCTGCGCACCTTCGCCGCGAGCGTCGCCTCGGCGCCGGCCGCGCCGGCGTAGCGTCCGCCGATCTCGCGGAACGACGGGCCGACGATCTTGCTGGCCGTCCCGTGGCACGCCGTGCAGCCGTTCCCCTTGGCGAGTTCGCCGCCGTCCGGGCCCGCGGCCGGCAGCGATCCGCGCGCGGGAGCCGCCGCCGCGGTCTTCGCCCCGGCGAGCGGCCCGACGTCGCGCACCTGCTCGGCCAGGTTGCCGTGCGCGTCGCGCGCGTGCTCGGGCATCTCCGAGGACAGGCGCACCTCGGCCGCGCAGTTGGTCATGCACGCGACGTTGCGCGTGTCGGGCCTGCCGGAGCGCGTCATGAAGCCGTGGTCCTGCGTGAACCCGTCGCGATTGGGCAGCCGCAGCGCGAGCAGCGCGTCGCGGTCGAGCGTCGCGTCGGCCGGCAGGAGGTCGTTGAGGTGCAGGACGTACGCGGTGAGCGCGTACACCTCCTCCACGGTCAGCGTCTTCGGCGCGTTGAACGGCATCGCCCGGTTGATGTAGTCCCAGAGCGTGGTCGCGTGGTTGAGCTTGCTTCCGGTCGTGCGGATCGGCGCGTCGCCGGCGAGGGTCCCGACGCCGCCGGCGATCGCCATGTAGTCGTTGCTCTCGCCGAAGGTGCCGTGGCACGAAGCGCACTTCTCGTCGTACACCCGCTGGCCCTGCGCGACGCTGCCGCGCCCCGGCGGCAGCCCGGTCCCGTCGGGCCGCACGTCGATGTCCCAGCCGGCGATCTCCTGCGGCGTGGCCGGCTTGCCGAATCCGAAGCGTGGCGTCGACGGCGTGGCCGGGGAACCGGCGGACGTGGTCGCAGCGGGCGCGGCCGCCGGCAGCGGCGTCGCGGCGAGCGCGAGCACGGCCGCCACGGCGGCCGCCACGCTGCGCCTACAGCACCTGAACATTGCTCACCTCGCCCGACGGGTCCACGCGCCACGTCTGGATGGCGTTGTTGTGGTAGATCGAGCGCGTGCCGCGCACCGCGCGCAACTGCCGGTACGTCGGCTGCACGTAGCCGGTGTCGTCCATGCAGCGCGACTGCAGCAGCGCGGGGCCGCCGTCCCAGGTCCAGTCCAGCCGGAAACGCGTCAGCGCCTTCGTGTGCACCGGCTCCTGCAGGCGCGCGGTCCGCCAGTTGCGCCCGCCGTCGGTGGACACGTCGACGCGCTTCACCTTGCCGCGCCCCGACCACGCGAGCCCGGTGATCTCGTGGTAGCCGCGGTCGAGGATGACCTGGCCGCCGGAGGGCGTGGTGATGACGCTCTTCGCCTCCTGGATCCACGTGTACTGCCTGTGCTTGCCGCCGGGCATCAGGTCCACGTAGTGGAGCGATTCCTCGCGCGTGTTCCACGGCTGGTCGCCGACCTCGAGGCGGCGCAGCCACTTGACGCTGGAGACCCCCTGCACGCCGGGCACCAGCAGCCGCAGCGGGTAGCCCTGCTCGGGGCGCAGCATCTCGCCGTTCTGCCCGTAGACGACGAGCACGTCGTCGAGCGCCATCGCCATCGACACGGTGCGCGTGAGGCCCGCGCCGTCGGCGCCCTCGGCCAGGACGAACCGCGCCTTGCGGTCGTAGCCGGCCTCGTCGAGCAGCGTGGACAGCGGCACCCCGGTCCACTCCGAGCACGCCAGCATGCCGTGCGTGTACTGCACGGTCGGCACGGCCACGTTGGCCCACTCCATCCCCGTGTTCGCGCCGCACTCGATGAAGTGCACGCGCGACACCGACGGGAAGCGCATCAGGTCCTCCATCGAGTAGATGCGCGGCGCGCGCACCATCCCGTGGATCATCAGGCGGTGCTGGTGAGGGTCGACCTCGGGCATGCCGGCGTGGTGGCGCTCGAAGTGGAGGCCGGAGGGCGTGACGATGCCGAACAGGCTCTGCAGCGGCGTGAACGAGACCGACGAGTGCGGGGTGCGCGTCAGGCCCGGGCTCTCGCGCCGCCGCACGTTCGCCTCGAAGCGCGACGGCACGCCGTAGGGCGACGCGAGGATCGGCGCGCCGAGCGTCCTGCTCCACTCGGGCACGTTCGGCGGCAGGTTGCGCGCCAGCTCGGCGCCGGCGGCGGCGACGCCCGCCCCGCCGGCGAGCGCGCCGCCGGACAGCGCCGCCGCACGCCGCAGGAAGCCGCGGCGACCGGACGACGGCGCCGCCAGCGGGTGCTCGGGCGCCGGGACGATCCTCCTCGGCCGGCGGTTCGACGACATCCTGACCCTCCCGGTGCGGCCGCCGGCAGCGCTAGCGCGCCGCCGGCTGCGCGGCGAAGTCGAGCAGCTCGCGCTTGAGCGCGTCGCCGGCTTCCATGCGGCTCGCGATGCGCACGCACACCGTGCGGCACATCTCCCCGAACTCGGGATCGAGCACCTTGTAGTAGACCGCGCTCCCTTCGCGCCGGCGCGAGACGACGCCCGCCTGGTGCATCAGCGACAGGTGGCGCGAGACGTTCGTCTGCGTGGCGCCCGTCGCCGCCACGATCGCCGACACCGACCGCTCCTCGTGGCAGATCGTGTGCAGGATCTTGAGGCGGGTCGGCTCGGACAGCAGGCCGAAGTAGCGCGCCACCGCCTCGAATACCTCGTTCAGTTCCTCGGCCTCGGCCGCGTCGCGGGCGACGACGCCGACCTTCGAAGGGGTCTCGGTCATGGTGAAATGAGCATATGTGCATATCGACCCCTGCGTCAATCCCCATGTCGGCAGCGTGACGCACACACCGCGGTCGCGCTGCCGGGAGGCTCGGCCGCGGCTGCAACGATCGGTTGCCGCGCGGGTCGAAACTGCCGCCGGCGAGGCCGGCGATCGGACAGCTTTCCGGGAGATCCCGATGACCAGCCGTATCCACCGTTCCCGCCGCACCGTGCTCGCCGGTGTGGCATCGCTCGCTGCCACCGCGTTGCTCGCGCGCACCGGGCACGCCGCCGCGCCGGCGCTGGCGCCCACGCCGCGCGACGCGGAAGGCCCGTTCTACCCGGCGCGGCTGCCGGCGGAGGCCGACCACGACCTGGCGCGCATGCAAGGCCGGGCGCAGGGCGCGAAGGGCACGCTGCTCTACCTCGAAGGACGCGTCCTCGGGACGGACGGGCGCCCGCTCGCCGGGACGAAGCTGGAGCTGTGGCAGTGCGATGCGACCGGGCACTACCACCACGTGGGGGTCGACGCGGCCGCGCTGGACGCAGGCTTCCAGGGCTACGGCGTCGCGATCGCCGACGCGCAGGGGCGCTTCGCGTTCCGGACGATCCGGCCGGTGCGCTACGGCGGGCGGCCGCCGCACCTGCACTTCAAGCTCGCGCACCCCGACGCCGCGCCGCTGACCACGCAGCTGTATCCGCGCGGGGAGTCCGCCGAGCGCGGTCTGGGCTTCGGGCTGTCCGACCGCAGCACGCGCGAGCGTCTCGAGTTCGTGCTCGCGCCGGCGGCGGGACGCGAGCCCGGCGCGCTCGCGGCGTCGTACGACTTCGTCCTGCGCGGGCGCGCCTGACCGCCGCGGGAGACACGCGCCTTCCGGCGCGGGCCGGGCGTGGCGCGTGGCGTCAGTGGAGCGTGACGTGCTCGAGGAGGCGCAGCGTCGTGCCGTCGCGCAGGCGCCACACACCTTCGCCCACCGACTGCGCCGCGTCGACGTCGTCGCGGGTCAGCCAGAGCTCGTCTTCGCCGTTGCGCGCCTCGAGCACGATGTCGTCGGCACGCGTGTGCTCGTCGGGAACGCGCAGGTACTCGGTCTCGAAGACCAGGCCCTCGCACAGCACGTAGGCGGTCCCGTCGAGAGCGTCGGCAAGCGGCAGCGGGCTGTCCATGCTCCCAAGATACGGGCCTGCCGGCGGCATTCAAGCGGCCGGACGCCGCGCGGCCGCGTCGGAGGGCGCCGACGGGCGGGCGCGCCGCGGAAGGCCAGCGTCAGCCGCCGGCGACCAGCGCCCGGACGAAGTTCGGCAGCGCGAGGGCGGCACGGTGCATGGCGCCGTTGTAGAGCTGGAGATCGCCGATGCGACGCTCCGCGATGCGCCGGTCGACCTCCTCGGCGCCGAGGGTCCCCGGGTCGAGATCGCGGCTCGCGCAGGCCATCATCCACATGCCGCCGTACAGCGGGATCGAGGTGAGATAGGGCGTCACGATCGGGAATGCCGCACGCAGCGCGGCCATCCCGTCGCGGACGCGGTCGGGATGCGCCACGGGGCTCGCGACGTGCAGCGTCATGGCGCCGCCCGGCGCGAGGCGCGCGGCGCACGCGCGGTAGAACTCGGGCGTGTACAGCAGCGTCGACGGACCGCCGGGATCGGTGAGGTCGAGCACGATCAGGTCGTAGCGCTCGACGCTCTCGCGCACGTACGCGAAGCCGTCGCCGATGCGCAGTGCCAGCCGCGGGTCGTCGAGCGCGCCGCGGTGCACGCGCGCGAGGTGGCGGCGCGCGATGTCGACGACCGCCTGGTCGATCTCGCACAGCGTGACCGCCCGCATCGTCGGATACTTGAGCAGCTCCTCGGCGGACCCGCCGTCGCCGCCGCCCACGATCAGCGCGCGCTGCGGACCCGGGTGCGCGAGGCCGGGCATGTGCACCAGGTTCTCGTGATAGAAGAACTCGTCGCGCTCGGAGGTCATGAAGTGGCCGTCGAGGCGGAACAGGCGCCCGAAGGGGACGCTGTCGTGCACCTCGACGGCCTGGTACGCGGAACGGAAGCGCTCGAGCGCGCCAGCACTGCGCACGAAGAACCCCCACTCGTCGGTGAGGTACTCCGTCATCGCGCCGGGCACGAGGTCGCCCCCGTGCCCCGGAGCGGCCAGCGGCTCGGACGCGCTGCCGCTCACGCCGCGCGCTCGATCGCTGCGGGCGCCGGCTCAGCGCGCACCGCCCCGCGGTGGATGGCCTGGAACGACGTGCGCGTCGGTCCGAGCCGCGCCTGCAGGGCACGGAACACGCGCTCCGCCTTGTCGGTGTTGTCGGTCGTGTAGTTGCAGACGTACACGTCGATCGTCACTGACCCCATCTCGGGCCACGTATGGATCGCGAGGTGCGACTCGGCGAGGATCACCGCACCGGTCACGCCCTGCGGCTCGAACTGGTGGAAGCGTTCGCCCACGATCGTCAGCCCGGCGCTCTCGACGGCCTCGATGCAGGCCTTGCGCAAGGGCTCCGCGTGCAGCATTTCCGGCTTGTCGGCAGGGCAGCCGTACCACTCGCCCAACAGATGGATTCCGTCCATCGGCGTCTCCCCAAAAGGAAAAGCCCCACCCCGGCGGCGGACGCTTGCAGCGCCGGAAATAGGGCAACCCCACCAAGGAAACGGCCCACCTCAAGCGAAGGGGCCCCCCACCATCCGCCGTTTTGCGTACCGCTCCGCAGTACGCGCCCACGGCGAAAAGACGACAATTATTGCACGAAATCGGGGCTTTGACCATAATTTCAAGTTCCCCCGGAACGGGTCGCGCACGAGCGCGCCGTGCCCGGCCCGATTTTCCTACGAGTTGCGGCCCGTCCCCCGCGCGGCGGCGGCGCCGTCCCCGCCCCGCACCCCGATGAACGCCGTTCGCCCCGTCCCCGATTCCGATCTCGCGAACGCCATCCGGGCGCTCGCCATGGACGCCGTCGAGGCGGCGAAGAGCGGCCACCCGGGCATGCCGATGGGCATGGCGGAGATCGCCGTCGCGCTGTGGACGCGGCACCTCGCGCACAACCCGGCGAACCCGCACTGGCCCGACCGCGACCGCTTCGTCCTGTCGAACGGGCACGGGTCGATGCTGCTGTACGCGCTCGCGCACCTGTCCGGCTACGACCTGCCGCTCGACGAACTGCGCCGCTTCCGCCAGCTGGGGTCGAAGACGCCCGGCCACCCGGAGGTGGGCGCCACGCCGGGCGTCGAGACCACCACCGGCCCGCTCGGCCAGGGGCTGGCGAACGGCGTGGGCATGGCGCTGGCGGAGAAGCTGCTCGCCGCCACCTTCAACCGCGACGGCCACGCGATCGTCGACCACCGCACGTGGGTCTTCGCCGGCGACGGCTGCCTGATGGAAGGCATCTCGCACGAGGCCTGCGCGCTCGCGGGCACGCTCGGCCTGTCCAAGCTCGTGGTGTTCTACGACGACAACGGCATCTCGATCGACGGCGAGGTCGCGGGGTGGTTCACCGACGACACGGCGAAGCGCTTCGACGCCTACGGCTGGAACGTGATCGCCGGCGTCGACGGCCACGACGTCGAGGCCGTCCACCGCGCGATCGAGGCGGCGAAGCGCGAGACGGCCCGGCCGACGCTCATCGCCTGCAGGACCGTCATCGCCAAGGGCGCGCCGACCAAGCACGGGACCGCCGACGCCCACGGCGCCGCGCTCGGCGAGAAGGAGGTCGCCGCGACGCGGGAGGCGATCGGCTGGCCGCACGCGCCGTTCGTGATCCCCGCCGCCATCGCGCGGGCGTGGAACCAGCGCGGCGCCGGCGAGCGACGCGAGGCGGCGTGGCAGGCGCGCTTCGCCGCGTACCGGGACGCCCACCCGGAACTCGCGGCCGAGTTCGAGCGCCGCGTCGCCGGACGGCTGCCGGCCGACTTCGCGCAGCGCGCCGCGGCCTTCGTGGCCGCGCAGGCCGCGAAGGGGGAGACGCTCGCCACGCGCAAGGCGTCGCAGCAGGCGATCGAGGCGCTGGCGGGCATGCTCCCCGAGATGATCGGCGGCTCGGCCGACCTCACCGGCTCGGTGTTCACGAGCTGGTCGGGCAGCCGCATTGTGTCGCGCGCGCAGGTCGGGAACTACGTGAACTACGGCGTGCGCGAGTTCGGCATGGTCGCGATCGGCAACGGCCTCGCGCTGCACGGCGGCTTCCTGCCGTACGAGGGGACGTTCCTCGTGTTCTCGGACTACGCGCGCAACGCGCTGCGCATGGCGGCGCTGATGCGCCTGCGCCACGTGTTCGTGCTCACGCACGACTCGATCGGCCTGGGCGAGGACGGCCCTACGCACCAGCCGGTCGAGCACGCGTCCAGCCTGCGTCTCGTCCCGGGCCTGGACGTCTGGCGGCCGTGCGACACCGTCGAGACCGCGGTGGCGTGGTGCGAGGCCGTGCAGCGCGACGACGGCCCGACCGCGCTGCTGCTGTCGCGGCAGAACGTGGCGTTCGCCCGTCGCGACGACGCCGCGCTCGCCGGCATCCGGCGGGGCGGCTACGTCCTCGCCGACTTCGCACCGGGCGCGGCGTGCCGCGCCGTCGTGATCGCGACGGGCTCGGAGGTGCCGCTCGCGCTGGCCGCCCGCGACGCGCTCGCCGGCGAAGGCGTCGCGGTGCGCGTCGTCTCGATGCCGTGCACGCAGCGCTTCGACCGGCAGGACGCCGCGTACCGCGCGGACGTGCTGCCGCGCAGCATTGCGCGCGTCGCCGTCGAGGCCGGCGTGACCGACTTCTGGCGCAAGTACGTGGGCGCCGACGACGACCCCGCCGCGGCCGTCGTCGGCCTCGACCGCTTCGGCGAGTCGGCGCCCGCCGCGGCGTTGTTCAGGCACTTCGGCATCACCGCCGAGCGCGTGGCGGAGGCGGTCCGGGCCGTCACGGCGGCCCGATGACGTCCCCCGCGCCCGGGGCCGGCGGCTTTCGTGATCGCGGGCAACACGCCCGTCATTGCGCCCGCCGACAATCGGGGCTAGGCGTGCGCGGCCCCGCGGGGCGTTTGCCCGAGCGCCGGCACCCGGCCGCCCGGGGTGGGCGCAACCGTGCGCAGCGGCGTCACGTCGCGCTGATACGCTTGCCGTCCCGACCGCATCCTTCTGGCCATTCACACGGAGAGACCGCATGACGATCAAGGTTGGCATCAACGGATTCGGCCGCATCGGCCGCATGGTGCTGCGCGCCGCGGTGCGCGACTTTCCCGACGTCGAGGTGGTCGCGATCAACGACCTGCTCGAGCCCGACTACCTCGCCTACATGCTGCAGTACGACTCGGTGCACGGCCGCTTCAAGGGCACGATCGCCGTCGACGGCACGACGCTGCTGGTCAACGGCAAGCGCATCCGGCTCACCGCGCTCAAGGACCCCGCCGAGCTCAAGTGGAAGGACGCCGGCGCCGACGTGGTGATCGAGTCGACCGGCCTGTTCCTGACGCGCGAGACGGCCGAGAAGCACCTCGCCGCGGGCGCGCGCAAGGTGATCATGTCGGCGCCGTCGAAGGACGACACGCCGATGTTCGTCTTCGGCGTCAACGACAAGTCGTACAAGGGCGAGGCGATCATCAGCAACGCCTCGTGCACGACCAACTGCCTCGCGCCCGTGGCCAAGGTGCTGCACGACACGTGGGGCATCCGGCGCGGCCTGATGACCACCGTGCACGCGACCACGGCGACGCAGAAGACCGTCGACGGGCCGTCCAACAAGGACTGGCGCGGCGGCCGCGGCATTCTCGAGAACATCATCCCGTCGTCGACCGGCGCCGCGAAGGCCGTCGGCCGCGTGATCCCCGAGCTCAACAAGAAGCTCACCGGCATGTCCTTCCGCGTGCCGACCTCCGACGTCTCCGTCGTGGACCTCACCGTCGAGCTCGCGAAGCCGGCGACCTACGAGGCGATCTGCGCGGCGATGAAGGCGGCCTCCGAGGGCCCGATGAAGGGCGTGCTCGGCTACACCGAGGACAAGGTCGTCGCCACCGACTTCCGCGGCGAGAGCCGCACGTCGGTGTTCGACGCCGACGCCGGCATCGCGCTCGACGAGACGTTCGTCAAGGTCGTGGCCTGGTACGACAACGAGTGGGGCTACGCGTCGAAGCTGCTCGAGATGGCGCGCGTCGTCTCGAAGTGACGCCGCGGCCGGCATGACCGCGCGCGCGGACGCCGTCGTCGTCCGGCCCATCGAGTTCCGCGACATCCCCGGCTTCCGCGAGGCGGTCGGGGCCGTCGCGGCGGAACGGCGCTGGCTCGCCCGCACGTCCGCGTTCTCGCTCGAGCAGACCGCCGTGTTCGTCGCCGGCAACATCGCGCACGGCCATCCGCAGTTCGTCGCCGACGACGGCGGCCGCGTGGTGGGCTGGTGCGACATCTTCCCGGTCCCGCGCGAGGTCTCGCCGCACGTCGGCGTGCTGGGGATGGGCGTCCTGGCCGCCTGGCGCCGCCGCGGGCTCGGGCGGCGGCTGCTCGCCGCGGCGCTCGACGCCGCGCGGGGCCGCTTCGAGCAGGTCGACCTCGACGTGTACGGCGGCAACGCGGCCGCGCAGGCGCTCTACCGCGGCGCCGGCTTCGTCGAGCAGGGGCGCCGGCGCGGCGGGCGCAAGGTCGACGGCGTCTACGACGACGTGATCATCATGACCCGTTTCCTCGAGGAACCCCGATGAGCAACCTGAAGCGGCTCTCCGACATCGACGTGCGCGGCAGGAAGGTCTTCATCCGCGCCGACCTCAACGTGCCGCAGGACGACGCCGGCCGCATCACCGACGACACGCGCATCCGCGCGTCGATCCCCGGCATCCGCGACGCGCTGGCGCGCGGCGCCGCCGTCATGGTGACCTCGCACCTCGGCCGCCCCACGGAGGGCCAGTTCTCGCCGGGCGACTCGCTGGCCCCGGTCGCCGCGCGGCTGGCCGAACTGCTCGGGCAGGACGTGCCGCTGGTGCGCGACTGGGTCGACGGCGGCGCGTGGCACCGCGACCTCGCGCCCGGCCAGGCGGTGCTGCTCGAGAACTGCCGCTTCAACAAGGGCGAGAAGAAGGACGACGAGCAGCTGTCGAAGCGGATGGCCGCGCTGTGCGAGGTGTACGTGAACGACGCGTTCGGGACGGCGCATCGCGCCGAGGCGACCACGCACGGGATCGCGCGCTTCGCCACCGTGGCGTGCGCCGGCCCGTTGATGGCTGCCGAGGTGGACGCGCTCACGCGCGCGCTGGCCGGCCCGCGCCGGCCGCTGGTGGCCATCGTCGCCGGCGCGAAGGTGTCGACGAAGCTCACCATCCTGCGCGCGCTGGCGGCGAAGGTGGACGCGCTGATCGTCGGCGGCGGCATCGCGAACACGTTCGTGCTCGCCGCCGGCGGGAGGATCGGGAAGTCGCTCGCCGAGCCGGAGCTCGTCGGCGAGGCGAAGGCCATCCTGGACGAGTATCCCGGCAAGGTCCCGGTGCCCATCGACGCGGTCACGGCGAAGCGCCTCGCCGCCGACGCCGAGCCGGTGCTGAAGGCCATCGAGAACCTCGACGACGACGACATGATCCTCGACGTCGGGCCGCAGAGCGTCGCGTTCCTCAGGACCGCGATCGCGAAGGCCGGCACGATCGTGTGGAACGGGCCGATCGGCGTGTTCGAGATCGAGGCGTTCGCCGGCGGCACGCGGGCGATCGCCGAGGCGATCGCGGCCTCCGACGCTTTCTCGATCGCGGGGGGCGGCGACACGATCGCGGCGATCAACAAGTTCGGCGTCGCCGACCGCATCTCGTACATCTCGACGGCGGGCGGCGCGTTCCTCGAGTTCCTCGAAGGCAAGAAGCTGCCCGCAGTCGCGATGCTGGAGGCGCGCGCCGCGGGGTAGCCGCCGGCGGCGCGCGGTTGGCCGCGCCCGCGCGATCGCTTACCATCGCAGGCTCGGCGGCCGCGCCGCGGCCGCCGCAGGAGCACCTCGTCCGTGTCCCGTTCCACGAAGATCGTCGCGACGATCGGCCCCGCCTCCAGCACCCCGGAGGTGCTCGCCCGCATGCTCGCGGCCGGCGTCGACTGCGTGCGGCTCAACTTCTCGCACGGCACCGCGGCCGACCACGTCGCGCGCGCCGGCGCGGTGCGCGCGGTCGCCCGCGAGCAGGGACGCGAGGTCGCCCTCATGGTCGACCTGCAGGGTCCGAAGATCCGCGTGGGGAAGTTCCGGGACGGCCGCGTCACGCTCGTGCCGGGCCAGGACTTCATTCTCGACGCGGAGTGCGAGCTGGGCGACGAGGCGCGCGCCGGCCTCGACTACAAGGAGCTGCCGCGCGACGTCGGGCCGGGCGCGGTCCTGCTGCTCGACGACGGGCTGATCCGCCTGTCCGTGACGCGCGTCGACGGGCCGCGCATCCACACGCGCGTCGAGCTGGGCGGCGTCCTGTCGAACAACAAGGGCATCAACCGGATGGGCGGCGGACTGTCGGCGCCGGCGCTGACGTCGAAGGACATGGACGACATCAAGACGGCCGTGCAGCTCGAGGCCGACTACGTCGCCGTGTCGTTCCCGAAGAGCCGCGAGGACATGTACATGGCGCGCCAGCTGATCCGCGCGGCCGGCGGCCGCTCGCAGCTGATCGCGAAGATCGAGCGCGCCGAGGCGATCGCGGCGCTCGCCGAGATCATCGCCGCCTCCGACGGGATCATGGTGGCGCGCGGCGACCTCGCCGTCGAGGTCGGCAACGCGACGGTGCCCGGGTTGCAGAAGCGGATGATCCGGCTCGCCCGCGAGCAGAACAAGCTCACGATCACCGCGACGCAGATGATGGAGTCGATGATCGTCAACCCCGTCCCCACGCGCGCCGAGGTCTCCGACGTGGCGAACGCCGTGCTCGACGGCACCGACGCGGTGATGCTGTCCGCCGAGACCGCCGCGGGCAAGTATCCGGTCGAGACCGTCGAGACGATGGCGCAGGTGTGCGTCGAGGCGGAGAAGTCGGACGTGGTGGCGCTCGACCGCGACTTCCTCGACCGCACGTTCACGCGCATCGACCAGTCGATCGCGATGGCGACGCTGTTCGCGGCGTTCCACCTGAACGCCAAGGCGATCGTCGCGCTGACGCAGTCGGGGTCGACCGCGCTGTGGATGTCGCGACTGAACGCCGGCTGCCCGATCTACGCGCTCACGCCGGAGACGGCGAGCCTGCGCAAGATGGCGCTCTACCGCAACGTCCGCCCGCTCTACCTCGAGCAGCACGGCGACCGCGACATGGTGCTGAAGCTCGCCGAGGACCTGCTGGTCGCCGCGGGCAAGGTCCAGGCCGGCGACATGATGGTGCTGACGATCGGCGAGCCGCTCGGCAAGTCGGGCGGCACCAACACGATGAAGATCGTGAGGGTCGGCGACAGCCGGCCCTGACGGCTTCGGCGACCGCTCACCCGCGGCCGCTCCTGCGGTCGCGGCGTGAAGGGCGCGGACCGCGGCGCCTCAGCGCCCGGCCTTCGCCTTGCGTTCGGCGGCGAGCTTCGCCCAGTCGGTCGGCCCGTCGACGAAGCGGCGGCGCAGCTGCTCGAGCGCGTACGCGTTGCCCCACGCGAAGTGCTTGTGCACGCTGTCGAACGCGGCGCCGGGACCGATGCCCGGCGTGACCAGCGTGACGAGCGTCGCGTCCGCCCCGGCGGGCTCCAGGAACAGCACCGTGTGCAGCGACTGGAAGGCCGCGACGTCGAACGGCACCTTCGTCGGCGCCTGCACGTTGCGCATCGCGAGCATGCGGCCCGGGACCATCGCGACGACCTGGTTGCGGATGTTCTCGCGGTCGCCCGGCTTCGCGTCGGGGTCGTAGCTCGACTCGACGACCTCGCCGAGCCGGAACGCGCCGGTCGCGAACGGCACGGCCCAGCTGCGGAAGCCCTCGACGGTCGACACCGCTGCCCACACGGCCGGCGGCGGCGCCGGCACGACGATCCGCAGCTCGATCGTGCGCGTCCCGTCGGGCGCGACGGACGACCGATCGTCCACGGCGGGCGGCGCCTGCCCCGCCGCGGATGCGGCGAGCCCGATCAGCGCAGCGGCGAGCGCGGCGCGGAAGGCGCGAGAAAGCGGCAGGTGGGCCACGGCAGCCTCCGGAGGCGGGCGAAAGCGCGCAGCATACGCAAATCCGGCGAGCCGTGCGCGCGCCGGCGCCTGCGTTCCGGCTTGCGATCCGGTAACCGGTTGGTTACCATGCGGGCATGCCGCGGGACAACGCCGATCCGCCCGTGCGCCGTCCGCTCGCGCGGGGCGCGACGCGCGGACGTGGCGACGGCGCGCCGGCGCGCGACGCCGGCCGTACGCGCGCCGCGATCCTGGCCGGCGCGATCGCCGAGTTCGCCGCGCACGGGCTCGGCGGTGCGCGCGTCGACCGCATCGCGCAGCGCGCCCGCGTCAACAAGCGCATGCTCTACCACTACTTCGGCGCCAAGGACGCGCTCTACCTCGCGGCCCTCGAGGCCGCCTACGAGCGCATCCGCAGCGAGGAGCAGCGGCTCGACCTCGCCCACCTGCCCCCCGAGCAGGGCGTGCGCGAGCTGGTCGCGTTCACGTGGCGCTACTTCCTCGCGCACCCGGAGTTCATGTCGCTCCTCAACACGGAGAACCTCCACCGCGCGCGCCACCTGCGGCGCTCGCGCAAGATCCGCGCGCTTCACTCCCCGCTGGTCGCCACGCTGTCGGAGCTGCTCGAGCGCGGCCGGCGCGACGGCGTGTTCCGCGGCGGCGTCGACGCGGTGCAGCTCTACGTGTCGATCGCGGCGCTGGGCTACTTCTACCTGTCGAACAGCCACACGCTGTCGACGATCTTCGGCCGCAACCTGCGCGCGCCGCGCGCGCTCGCCGAGCGGCTCGAGCACATCACCGGGCTCGTGATGTCCGCGCTGCGGCCCGGGACGGACCTGCGCGCGCCCGCCGAGGCGCCGGGATGACTTTCCCCACCAGGTGACCGGCGGCGCGCGGGCACGGCCCGCCCGGCCCCGGAACCTCACGAAGGAGGTGCACAGCATGGATCGCAGCAAGAGGTCGTTCGTCGCCGCCGGCGTCATCGCCGGCCTCGCGATCGCCGTCGGCGCGCCCGCAGCGGCGCAGTGGAAGCCCGACAAGCCGGTCACGATCATCGTGCCGTGGGCCGCGGGCGGGTCGACCGACCAGGTCACGCGCGTCACCGCGGCCGAGCTCGAGAAGGCGCTCGGGCAGAAGGTCGTGATCCTCAACCAGCCGGGCGCGTCGGGGTCGATCGGCACGAAGAACGCGCTGGAGGCCCCGAAGGACGGCTACACGTGGACGGCGGGCGCCGCGAAGGACCTCGGCACCTACCGCACGCTCGGCATGCTCGAGACGAACGTCAAGGACTGGAACCTCTATCTCAACGTCGCGCACATCGCCGTCGTCGGCGTCAACGCCAACGCGCCGTACAAGGACATGAACGACCTGCTCGCGGCGATGAAGGCGAAGCCGGGCGCGATCGGCGTGGCGACGGCGGGCGTCAACTCCAGCGGCCACTCGGCCATCGAGGCCATCGCGAAGGCGACGGGCATCAAGTACAAGCACGTGACCTACGACGGCGGCAACCCAGCGGTCGTCGCCACCGTGGCCGGCGAGACCGAGGTCACGACGCAGCTCGCCGCCGAGCAGACCGAGATGATCCGGGCGAAGCGCATCCGCGCCCTCGCGGTCGTCGGCGACAAGCCGCTGGAGATCGAGGGCGTGGGCGTCATCCCGCCGCTGTCGCAGTTCGTCCCCGGCTTCAAGGACCCGATCAACTACTTCGGGATCTTCGTGCCGAAGGGCGTGCCCGCGCAGGTCACGCAGACGCTCGACCGCGTCTGGGCCAACGACATCGCGAAGTCCGAGGCGCTGAGGAAGTACGCCACGTCCCGCGGCGCACTGTTCGCCCCGATCGCCGGCGAGGCGGCGCAGGCGGCCGTGTTCCCCGCGGTGCAGTCCTACGCGTGGACGCAGTTCGACGCCGGCAAGGCGAAGGCGTCGCCGGACACGCTGGGCATCCCCAGGCCGTGAGCCGTCCAGGGCGGCCGGCGCGCAGCGTCGGCCGCCCGCGCCTCGCGCGGAGCCGCACGCCGTGACCAATGCCTCGCCCCGCGCCGACCTCGTGCAGTCGGCGGCGTGGATCGCGCTCGGCCTGGCGATCGTGGCCGGCGCGCTCCAGATGGACCGCATGGAGCGCTTTGGCGCCAAGCTGTACATGGCCCCGGGCCTGGTGCCCGGCGTCCTCGGCGGCGCGATCGCGCTGCTCGGATCGGTGCTGCTCGTGCGCTCCGTGCGGCGCGGCGCGCTGGCGACGCTCGGCCAGCCCTGGTGGCCCGCCGCCGCCGCGCGCGCGACGCTGGCCCGGGCGGGACTGGCGATCGCCCTGACGCTGCTCTACACGCTGGTGCTCGTCGGCCACGGCCTGCCCTTCTGGCTGGTCACGATCGGCTTCGTCTTCGTCTTCCTGCTCGTGTTCGACCTGCCCGAGCGGCAGGCCGCCGGACAGGTCGTGCGCGGAGTGGTCATCGCGGCGCTGGTCGCCGTCGCGACCTCCGCCATCGTCACGCTGCTGTTCGAGCGCGTCTTCCTCGTGCGGATGCCCTGAAGCGATGTTCGGCGGCCTGCTCGCGTTCGGCCACTCGGTCGCGTCGTTCGCGACGCCCGAGTCGCTGTTCTGGGTCGCGCTGTCCACGTTCGTCGGCATCGTGATCGGTGCGCTGCCCGGCCTCACCGCGACGATGGGGCTCACGCTGATGACGACGATGACGCTCAAGCTCGAGCCGAACCTCGCGCTGCTCATCCTCATCTGCACGTACGTCGGTGCGATCTACGGCGGCTCGCGCTCGGCGATCCTCCTCAACATCCCCGGCACGCCGGCCAACGCCGCCGCCTGCATCGACGGCCACCAGCTCGCCCGTCAGGGCCTCGCCGGGCAGGCGATGGGCATCGCCACGTCCGGGTCGGTACTGGGCACGCTGATCGGCATGCTGTTCCTCGCCTGGTTCACGCCGCTGCTCGGCGAGATGGCGCTCAAGTTCGGCGCCTACGAGTTCTTCTGGCTGGCGCTGTTCGGCGTCGTCATCTCGGGGACGCTGACCGGCACGGACCCGCTGAAGGGCTGGATCGCGGGGACGGCCGGCCTGTTCATCGCCGGTATCGGCCAGGAGGCGCAGTTCGCCTACGAGCGCTTCGCGTTCGGCAACCGCGACCTCGCCGGCGGCATCGCGCTGGTGCCGGCGCTGGTCGGTGCCTTCGGGCTCGCGGAGCTGCTCGTCTCGATCAAGGAGCGGCAGGGCACCGTCGCTATCAGCCCGTTCGACTCGGTGCTCCCGCGCCTGCGCGACATCGCCGCGTACTGGCGGACGATCGCGCGCTCGGGCGTCATCGGCACCTTCTGCGGGATCATCCCCGGCGTCGGCGAGGACGTCGGCGCCTGGTCGTCGTACGCGGCGGCGAAGCGCGCGAGCAAGGAGCCGGAGAAGTTCGGCAAGGGCTCGGTCGAGGGTCTGATGGCGGCGGAGACCGGCGACAACGCCTGCGTCCCCGGCGCGGTGATCCCGGTGCTGACGCTCGCCATCCCCGGCTCGGCGCCGGCGGCGGTGCTGCTCGCCGCGATGCTGATCCACGGCGTGCGGCCGGGCCCGCTGATCATGGTGGAGGCGCCGCAGTTCGTCTACGACGTCGTCGCCATGATGCTGTTCGCGTCGCTGGGAATCCTGTTCTACGGGCTCACGCTCACGCGCTTCATGATCCGCGTGCTGCAGGTGCCCAAGACGATCATCGTGCCGATCATCCTCGTGCTGTGCACGATCGGCACCTTCGCGCTCGCCGGGCGCCTGTTCGACGTCTACGTGATGGTGGCGTTCGGCATCCTCGGCTTCGTGCTGCGCTCCTTCAACTACCCGATGGCGCCGCTGGTGCTCGGCATCGTGCTGGGCGACCTGCTCGAGAAGAACCTGCGCCGCGGGCTGGTGCTCTCCGACGGCGACCTCGCGCCGTTCTTCACGCGGCCGATCTCCGCGGTGCTGTGCACGATCATCGCGCTGGTGGTGCTGTTCCGCTTCGAGTGGATGCGCCGCCTCGCCGCGCGGCTCGCGCCGCGCCGGAGGACGGCCGCGTGAGGCTCGCGCTGTGCAACGAGGTGCTGCGCCACCGCGACTTCGCATCGCAGTGCGAGCGCGCGGCGGCGCTCGGGTACGACGGCCTCGAGGTCGCCCCGTTCACGCTCGCGGACGATCCGCTGGCGATGACGGTGGCGCGGCGCGCGCAGGCGCGGCGCGCGGCGAACGAGGCCGGCGTGGCGATCACCGGCCTGCACTGGCTGCTCGTCAAGCCCGACGGCCTGTCGGTGACGCACCCGGACGCCGCGGTCCGCGTCCGCACGATCGAGGCGATGCGCCGGCTCGTGGCGCTGTGCGTCGACCTCGGCGGCCGCTACCTCGTCCACGGGTCGCCGGCGCAGCGGCGCACGCCGGAAGGCGTGCCGCCGGCGACGGCGCGGGCGTGGATCGGCGAGGCGCTCGCGGCGGTCGCGCCGCTCGCCGAGCAGGCCGGCGTGCTCTACCTGGTCGAGCCCCTGCCGCGCGACGAGACCGACCAGGTGAACACGCTCGACGAGGCGGCGGCGCTGGTCCGCGCGGTCGGCTCGCCGGCCGTGGCGACGATGCTGGACACCAAGTCGGCGTCGCTCGCCGAGACGGCGAGTCCCGCCGAGCTCGTCGCGCGCTGGCTGCCCACCGGGCTGCTCCGCCACGTGCAGCTCAACGACCGCAACCGGCGTGCGCCCGGACAGGGGCGCGACCGCTTCGACGCCGTGCTCGCTGCGCTCGCCGACGGCGGCTACGACGGCGACCTCGCGGTCGAGCCGTTCGACTACGTGCCCGACGGCGACGGCTGCGCGGCGTTCGCCGCGGGCTACGTACGCGGCGTGCTCGACAGCGTGCGCGCGCGCCGGCCTTCCTGAACCCCGCACACACCCACGGACCCCGACGATGGAAACGGTACGCCTCGGCGTGATCATGAACGGCGTCACGGGACGCATGGGGACGAACCAGCACCTCGTCCGCTCGATCTGCGCCATCCGCGCGCAGGGCGGCGTGCCCCTCCCCGACGGCCGCGTGGTCGTCCCGGATCCGGTCCTCGTCGGCCGCAACGCCGACAAGCTGGCCGCGCTCGCGCGCGCCCACGGCGAGCTGCGCTGGACCACCGACCTCGACGCCGCGCTAGGCGACGCTCGCAACCACGTCTACTTCGACTCGGCGTCGACCGGCCTGCGGGCGGCGCTGGTGCGCAAGGCGATCGACGCGGGCAAGCACGTCTACGTCGAGAAGCCCACGGCGACTACGCTGGCCGACGCGCTCGACCTCTACCGGCGGGCCGAGCGCGCCGGCGTCCGCCACGGCGTGGTGCAGGACAAGCTCTGGCTGCCGGGGCTGCTCAAGCTCCGGCTCCTGATCGACGCCGGGTTCTTCGGGCGCATCCTGTCGGTGCGCGGCGAGTTCGGCTACTGGGTGTTCGAGGGCGACTGGCAGCCCGCCCAGCGCCCGTCGTGGAACTACCGCAAGGAGGAGGACGGCGGCATCATCGTCGACATGCTGTGCCACTGGCGCTACGTCCTCGACAACCTGTTCGGCAGCGTGCGCTCGGTGTTCTGCCTCGGCGCCACGCACGTGCCCGAGCGCGTCGACGAGCGCGGACGCCCCTACGCCGCCACCGCCGACGACGCCGCGTACGCGACCTTCGAGCTCGACGGCGCGCAGGGGCCGGTCGTCGCGCAGATCAACAGCAGCTGGACCACGCGGGTGCGGCGCGACGATCTCGTCACGTTCCACGTCGACGGCACGCTCGGATCGGCGGTCGCGGGCCTCACCGACTGCCACGTCCAGCCGCGCGTCGCGACGCCCAAGCCGGTGTGGAACCCCGACGTGCCGCAGGCGATCGACTTCTTCGCGACCTGGCAGAAGATGCCGTCCAACCGCGCGTACGACAACGCGTTCAAGGTCGAGTGGGAGCTGTTCCTGCAGCACGTCGTCGCCGGGGGGCCGTTCCGCTGGAACCTGCTCGAAGGCGCGAAGGGCGTGCAGCTCGCCGAGCTCGGCCACGCGAGCTGGGCGCAGCGCCGCATCGTGGACGTGCCGCCGCTCGCGTGAAGGAGCCGACCATGCAGACGATGACCACGACGCTGACCCTGCCGCGCGCCGACGGCACGCTGGCCCCGTTCGGCTTCCGCCCGCCCGCCGCCTGGCCCGCGCACGCCGACGGCGCGCGCTGGAACCGCGTCGCGCTCGCCGCCGCCCACGTCGTCGCCGATCCGCTCGCGGCGATCGATCCCACGCTCGACGTCGCGCTCGACTGGGACGCGACGCTCGCCTACCGCCGCCACCTGTGGGCGCTGGGCTTCGGCGTCGCCGAGGCGATGGACACCGCGCAGCGCGGCATGGGACTCGACTGGCCTTCGTCGCTCGAGCTGATCCGCCGCAGCGCGGCCGAGGCGGCGGCGATCCCGGGTGCCGTCGTCTACGGCGGCGCCGGCACCGACCACCTGCCGCCCGACCCCTCGCTCGCCATCGACGCCGTCGTGGACGCCTACCGGATGCAGTGCGAGGCCGTCGAAGGGACCGGCGCGCGCGTGATCCTGATGGCGAGCCGGGCGCTCGCGGCGTGCGCGCGTTCCGCCGACGACTACCTCGCCGTCTACGACCGCGTGCTCGCCGGCGTGGGCCGGCCGGTGATCATCCACTGGCTCGGCGAGATGTTCGACCCGGCGCTCGCCGGCTACTGGACGGGGCGCGGCGAGCGCGATCCCGACCACGCCAGGGCCACCGAGGCCTGCGCGGCGATGATCGCCGCGAACGCGGCGAAGGTCGACGGCGTCAAGGTGTCGCTGCTCGACGACCGCAAGGAGATCGCCCTGCGCAGCCGCCTGCCTGCGGGGGTGCGCATGTACACCGGCGACGACTTCAACTTCGCCGCGCTGATCGGCGGCGACGCGAGCGGGCACTCGGACGCGCTGCTCGGCATCTTCGACGCCATCGCCCCGGCGGCTTCCGCCGCCCTCACAGCGCTGGCGGCGGGCGACCGCGCGGGCTTCGACGCGATCCTCGCGCCGACGGTGCCGCTGTCGCGCCACATCTTCACGGCGCCGACGCGGTTCTACAAGACCGGCGTCGTGTTCCTCGCCTGGCTCAACGGCCACCAGTCGCACTTCGCCATGGTGGGCGGGCAGCAGTCGGCGCGAAGCCTCGTCCACCTCGCCGAGCTGCTGCGGCTCGCCGACGCCGCCGGCATGATCCGCGATCCCGGCCTCGCGGCGCACCGGATGCGGGCGCTGCTGGCCACCTACGGCGTCGCATGACCGCCGCGTCGGGCGTGCGCGCGGCGCCGGACCCGGCGCGGCTGTCGATCAACACGGCCACCGTCCGCGCGCAGTGGACGCTGCCGGAGATCGTCGACGCCCTCGCGCGCCACGGCATCCGCGGCATCTCGCCGTGGCGCGACCAGGTCGCGCGCGCGGGGCTGGTCGACAGCGCGCGCCGCATCCGCGACGCGGGGCTCTTCGTCAGCGGCTACTGCCGCGGCGGGATGTTCCCGGCTGCCGACGCCGCCGGGCGTCGCGCCGCGCGCGACGACAACCGCCGCGCCGTCGACGAAGCGCTCGCCATCGGGGCGCGCTGCCTGGTGCTGGTCGTCGGCGGGCTGCCGAAGGACGCTGCCGGGCGCCCGGTGGGCCGCGACCTCGCGGGCGCGCGCGCCATGGTGCGCGACGGGATCGCCGAGCTGCTCGACTACGCGAAGCCCGCCGGCATGCCGCTCGCGATCGAGCCGCTGCACCCCATGTACGCCGCCGACCGCGCGTGCGTGAACACGCTGGCGCAGGCGAACGAGCTGTGCGACGAGGTCGCGCCAGGCGACGGCCCGTCGCTCGGCGTGGCGGTGGACGTCTACCACGTCTGGTGGGACCCGCAGCTGCCGCGCGAGATCGCGCGCGCCGGCGCGGCACAGCGTCTGCTCGCCTACCACATCTGCGACTGGCTGGTCCCGACCACCGACCTCCTGAACGACCGCGGGATGATGGGCGACGGCGTCATCGACCTGCCGGCGATCCGCGCGATGATGGAGGCCGCCGGCTACCGCGGCGCGCACGAGGTCGAGATCTTCTCGGGGCGCTGGTGGAAGGTGCCCGGCGACGACGTGCTGGCCACCTGCAAGGCCCGCCACGCCGGCGCCAGCTGAGGCGCCGGCGTGGGGGGCGGCCTGGGGCGCGGGCGCTGCCGCCGGCGCCGCCGCGACCGCGACGCTCAGGCGCGCGAGGCCTCGAAGATGCCCTGGATGGAGGCGTCCATCGCCTCGTCGAACGCGGCGTCGGACATCTGCGCCGTCAGCCCCTCGACGAGCGCCCGCGAGAAGCTCGCGACCATCCCCTTCTGCCGCGCGAGGCGCCGGTTCGCCTCGTCGCGGCTGTAGCCGCCGGAGAGCGCGACCACGCGCAGGCAGCTGCGGTGCGCGATGCAGCCGGCGTACAGGTTGTCCTGTTCGGGCAGCGTGAGCTTCAGCATCACGAGCTGGTCGGCCTTCAGCGCATCGAGCCGCCGGACGATGCCGGCCTCGAGCAGCGCCTCGGCGGCGGCCTTGTCCGGGCACTTGATGTCGACCTCGGGCTCGATGATCGGGACCAGCCCCGCGGCGACGATCTGGCGCCCGATCTCGAACTGCTGGTCGAGCACGGCCTCGATGCCCGCGCGGTTCGCCTGCTTGACCACTGAGCGCATCTTCGTGCCGAAGATGCCCTTGCCGCGCGCCTTGTCGAGCAGCGCGGCCAGCGCCGGCATCGGCTTCATCAGCTGCACGCCGTCCTGCTCGTCGGCGAGGCCCTTGTCGACCTTGAGGAAGGGCACGACCCGCTTGACGTTCCACAGGTAGTCGGCGGTCGGCCGGCCCTCCACCTCTCGGTCCATCGTGTTCTCGAACAGGATGGCGGCGAGGATGCGGTCGCCGTTGAACGCCGGCGTGGTGACGATCCGCGTGCGCATCTGGTGCACCAGCGCGAACATCTGCTCGTCGCCGGACCACGCGTCGCTCTTGATGCCGTAGAGGTTGAGCGCCTTCGGCGTGCTGCCACCGCTCTGGTCTAGTGCGGCGATGAAGCCGTCCTGCGTCTTCATCTTCCGCCGTTGCTGGTCGAACCGGTTCACGATCAGCCTCGCATGCGTCAATGGGAAACGTCGTCCCGGCGTCGCCGGGGTCGGACGTCCATCTTAGCGCACGCGGCATCGCCTCCCAAGGCTGCGCGCACGCGTGCGGATCGCGCCGGAAAACGGCACGTTCCGGCGCGCGCGCGGCCGCGTGCTAGCATCTCCCGTCGACCGGCGTACGCATGCGTCCGGACGCCCCGCCCCTCACGCTGGAGGCACGATGGGACTCCTGAGCCTGCTGTGGATGGCGATCGTCGGCCTGATCGTCGGTGCGCTCGCCCGCTACTTCTATCCGGGACCGGTGCCGATGGGCTGGATCGGCACGATGCTGCTCGGCGTGGTCGGCTCGCTGGTCGGCGGACTGATCGGCGCGCTGTTCTCGCGCGGCAAGTCCGGCTTCCAGCCGGCGGGATTCGTGCTCTCGGTGATCGGCGCGGTGATCGCGCTCTGGCTGTACCTCACCTACCTCCGCTGACGGCCGCGCGCCCGGCCGGCGGCGCGCGGCGCTACTTCGGCAGCGCGCAGTGGCCGCCGAGGCTCTGCCGGCCCGACCCCGCGGCCAGCAGCGGCGGCTCGAAGCGCAGGTCGATGCGCGGCGCGCGCGCGTGGTCCCACGCGAGGAAAGCGGCGAGCAGCGCCCAGAAGGCGACGCGCAGCGCGCGGCCCGTCATCGCGGATCGAACCCGAAGCGCCGGCGCACGCGCAGGCCCACCACCGTGCCCGCGAAGGCGAGCGGAACCCACAGCCAGCCGTGCAGGCTGCCGGTGGTGATGCCCGACACCATCGCGCCGACGTTGCACCCGAACGCGAGGCGCGAGCTGTAGCCCATCAGGAACCCGGCCGCCAGGCCGATCGCCCACTGCGCGCCGGTCAGCCCCCGGCCGGACGTCGCGGAGCCCGCGGCGATCCACAGCGCGCCCGCGAGGATGCCGACGTTGGTGATCGACGTGACGTCCAGCAGCACCGACTGCTGCAGGATCGCGGCGTTGCCGGGCTGGCTCCAGAACCAGCTCGCCGCCGGATCGAACGCCCCCGCGGCGGTCGCGACCTTCGCCCCCCACAGCCCGAAGCCGTAGACCACGCCCCAGGGCTGGCCCGCGATGACGAGGTTCAGCGTGGCGAAGACGGCGAGCGCCACGGCCCCGGCCATCCAGCGCCGGTCGAGCCACGCGACGCGCGGTGCGCGGCGCGTCCACGCCCACGCGGCGGCCAGCGCGAGCGCGAGGCCCGCGAACGTGACCGCGAGTGCACCGCCGGCGCCGAAGCGATCCACCAGTCCGACCGGCTCGAGCGCGCCCAGCGCGAGCCAGCGGTCGAGGTGCAGCGTCCCGGCGAAGCTGCCGAGCGCGAACAGCGGCAGGATCGCCGCGTTGAGCGGCACGCCGAGGCCGGCCTTGTAGAGCGTGCCCGAGCCGCAGCCGTCGGCGATCTGCATCGTCAGCCCGAACACGAACGCGCCGACGACCAGGCTGACGCTCGGCGGCCCGAGTGCGGCGGCGAGCTCGGGGAAGTGCGCGAGCAGCGGCATCGACGCCGCGGACGCGAGCGCCAGCAGCACGACCTGCCCCACGACGCCCCGCGGGTCGCGCGCCACGACGAGCGTGCGCCAGCCGGTCGTGAAGCCGAAGCGCGCGCCCGCGAGCGCGACGCCGAGGCCTGCGCCGACGACGAACAGCGCGGCCTGGCGGACCGACACGCTCCACGCCAGGTACGCGGCGAACGCGGCCGCGAGGAGCGCGATCGGCAGGCGCTTGCGCGCCGGGCCCGCCGCGCGCTGCGCAACGGGCCGCGCGAGGGCGGCGTCGGCACGCATTCCCGGCGACGCTAGGATCTGCTCACGCCTTCGCTCGGACGCGGACGCACCTCAGTCGAAGGTGCGGTCGACCCACAGCTTCCAGTCGATCACGAGCTGCTGCAGGCGATTGGGGACGTTGTCCATCGGCAGCGGCTGCGCGTCCTGGGTCCAGTCGACCATCGACCCGGCGTAGAGCTTCACGTTGTCGTGCCCGAGCACCTCGGACATGGCGAACCAGTTGGTCGCCGCCCAGTGGCCCGTGTTGCAGAACGACACCGTCTCGGTGGCCGGATCGATCGGCTTTCCCGCCGCGATGCGCTTCGCCTCGTCGGCCGCGACGAACGTGGACGTGCCCGGCTTGAACCACGAGGCGTGCTCGACGTTGACCGCGCCCTTCAGCGTCCCGGGCACCTTCGCGGCCTGGTGGCGCGTCTCGCCCCGGTAGAACGCCGCGGGCCGGGCGTCGACCAGCCGGGCGCTGCCGGCCTGCACGGCCGCGATCATCTGCTCGCGCGTGGCGATCATCGACGCGTCGAGCTTCGGCTCGTAGCTGCTCGGCGCGACGGTCACGGCGTTCGTGTCGAGCGGCAGCTTCGCGTCGCGCCACGCCGCCATGCCGCCGTTGACGATCGACAGTTCGCGCAGGCCGAGCGCCTTCAGCGTCCAGTACACGCGCGCGGACGCGCCGAAGTCGGTGGCGTCGTCGCCGCTCGAGACGACCACGGCGTGGACGTCGGGCGCGAGCCCGAGACTCTGCACGCGCGCCGCGAGCTTGGGCGGCGGCGGCAGTTCGCCAGGATTGGTCGCGGGCCCGCGCCAGCTCCCGTAGGGCGCGGACACCGCGCCGGGCACGTGGCCCGCGGCGTACGACTTCGGGTCGCGGATGTCGATGACCCGCACCTCCGGCTTGCCGAGCAGCGGGACGACCTCCTGGGGCGCGAGCAGCGGCGGTGCTGCCTGCGCGGCGGCGGCGAGGGCGAGGGC
The DNA here is from genome assembly GCA_016861105.1 of Betaproteobacteria bacterium. Taxonomy (GTDB): domain Bacteria; phylum Pseudomonadota; class Gammaproteobacteria; order Burkholderiales; family Casimicrobiaceae; genus VBCG01. Next base: position 79,274 of record BOKS01000010.1, read on the forward strand.
GGCAACGAGGATGAACAGGCGTGGCATGGCGGCGGTCCGGCGTACGGTCGAACGGCCATTCTGCCCGCTTGGTGCGCGCCGCGGAAAGAACATCGGGGGACATGCTTAGAACCGGCGTCGGTGCACCGCAAAACCCGGCGCCCGGTGTGACTTTTCCACGCCGGGCGACCACCGGACGGTGGTTGCTTGATCGCCGTCAACCTGCCCGCCGAAGCCGGTGCGGTAGCGTCGCCACACCTGCCACGAGGCGACGGACGCGTTCCGCCCGGCCCGCGACGCGGAGGCGACGCGCCGCCGCCGCAGGACCCCGCGGCAGCGCACGAACTCACGAGGACGAATCCCATGTTCGACATGCCGGTACGCGACGTGATGTCGCGGCGCGGGACGCTGAAGGCGCCACCGACGATCACCGTGCACAAGGCGGCGAAGATGATGGCCGACAAGAACGCCGGGGCCGTGGTGGTCGTGGACGGCGACCGGGTGGTCGGCATCCTCAGCGAGCGCGACGTCGTGTTCCGCGTCGTCGCCCGCGGGCTCGATCCGGTGGCCACGCGCGTCGGCGACGTGATGACGCGCGACCCGCACACCGTCGAGCCGGACAAGCCGTTCGGCTACGCGCTGCTGGTGATGCACGAGCGCGGATTCCGCCACATGCCGGTCGTGCAGGCCGGCAAGCTGATCGGGATCGTGTCGGCGCGCAGCGCGATGGACCCGGACCTCGAGGAGTTCGTCAGCGAAGCGGAGCGCAGGCGGCGCCTCGCCGAATTGCGCTGACGGCGCATTCGCGCCGGCGCCGTCAGTCGCCGCGGCGCACGCGGGTCTGCGACTGCTCGCGCAGGTACTGCGTGAGGTAGTACAGCGAGCCCGCCGCCTTGCCCGTCGAGCCGGACCCCTTCCAGCCGCCGAACGGCTGGTAGCCGGGCCACGCACCGGTGGTCGCCCCCTGCGGACGGTTGGCGTAGGCCACGCCGGCCTCGATGGTCGCGAAGAAGCGCTCGGTCTCGTCCGGCGCGCCGTAGAAGCCGGCCGTCAGCCCGTAGTCGCCGGCGTTGGCGAGCGCGATGCCCTCGTCGACCGTGTCCACCGGCGCAACGAGCACGAACGGCGCGAACAGCTCGCGCTGCCACAGCGGATGGCCGAGCGGCGCGCGCGCGATCGTCGGCGCGACGAAGTGGCCGTGCGCGAGGTCGCCACGATCGAGCCGCTCGCCGCCCTCGACGATGGCGCCGTCGTTCCCGAGGGCGCGCACCTGCGCCGCGGCGTCCTCGAAGCGCGCCACCGCCGCCGCGTCGATCACCGGGCCCATCCAGTGCTCGCGGCGCGCCGGATCGCCGACGGCGATCTTCGTCGTCGCGGCGTGCAGCGCGGCGACGAAGTCCGTGAAGACGCTGCGCTCGACGTAGACGCGCGAGCACGCCGAGCACTTCTGCCCCGAGAGCCCGAACGCCGAGCGCGCCACGCCGGTCGCCGCGTCCGCGACGCCGGCCTGCCGCGAGACGACCGCCGCGTTCTTGCCGCCCATCTCCGCGATGCACGGGCGCGGCCAGCGCCGCTGCGCGAAGGTCCGGTACAGGTGCATGCCGACGTCGTAGCTGCCGGTGAACGTGGCGCCGGCGACGTCCGGGTGGTCGATCAGCGCCTGGCCGACGGCCGTTCCGGGGCCGGTCACGAAGTTGACGACCCCGGAGGGCACCCCCGCGTCGCGCAGGGCGAGCGCCAGCAGGCGCCCGCTCCACGGCGTCGCCGTCGCGGCCTTCACGACGACCGTGTTGCCGGCGACCAGCGCGGCGCCGGCCGGGCCGCCGGCCAGCGCCAGCGGAAAGTTGAACGGTGCGATCACGAGCCACACGCCGTGCGGCTTCAGCACGCTCGCGTTCTCCGACACGAAGCCGGGCAGCGGGTCGCGCGCCATCGGGCGCACGTACCCGTCGTTCGCTTCCATCCGGTCGCAGTAGTAGGCGATGAGGTCCGCGGTCTCCTGCGCCTCGCCGAGCGCCTCCATCCGGTTCTTGCCGACCTCGAGGGCGAGCACGGCGCCGAGCTCGAAGACGCGCTCCTCGATCAGCGCCGCGGCGCGGCGCAGCAACGCGACGCGCTGCGTCCACGGCGTCGCGCTCCACGCCGGGAACGCGGACCGGGCCGCGGCCACCGCGGCACTCGCGTGCTCGGCGTCCCCGGCCTGGAAGCGGCCGAGCACGTTGCGCACGTCGATCGGGCTGCGGAGCTCGAACTGGCGCGCGGCGCGCTCGTCGCGCCCGCCGATCAGCATGGCGTGCTCGGCGCCGGCGTAGGTGCGCACGGTGACCAGCGCCTCGTCGAAGCGCGCGTGCAGCTGCGGCGGCGGATCGAACATCGTCGAATAGGTGAGCTTGAAGGCGTCGGCCATGGCAGCGGTCCCGCAGGATTCGTCGGCAACGCAGATGGTAAGCCGGCGCGCGCCCGGCGCCGGCACCGGTGCGCACGGAACGCGTCGCGCTCCGGGTCGGGCGAAGCGGCACGGCGCAGGACGCGGCACCGCCTGGCGGGCCGCGTCCGGCGCGCGACCCCGCGATCGCCGCGCCCGGCGGTCAGGCGAGATCCGCGGCGGGGCCCAGGATCTGCTCGCGCAGGTCGCGGTAGCGCGGCAGCTGCGGCGGATAGACGCAGACGTACTTCACCTGCGCGGCCTGCAGGCAGCGCTGCTTGATGATCTCGAGCTTCTGGTCGCGCGGGTTGATCACCGTGTCCGGCTCCTTCGCGTCGACGATCGCGACGATGGTCATGTCGCGGTCGCAGACCACGAAGCCGACGTGCTGGTTGGCGATCTTGCGGAACGCGCGCAGGCGCTCCATGCCCTGCGGCCCGATCTTCACCTGCAGCACGTCGGAGAGCCGCACGCGGGCGAAGATCTCGTGCCGCGGGAACGCCGCGCGCAGCAGCAGGTACACGACGCCCTCGGCCTTCGACAGGAACCGGGGGCGGACGAGGTAGAGCCCGGGCAGTTCGGCCGACGAGAGCAGCCGCGTCGTCTCGCCTTCGGTCCAGTGCGCGACGGTGCTGGGACCGTCGACGTCGTCGCGCCCGCCCACGCCCGCCATCTTGTTGCGGCGCACGAGCCCGAAGATCACCGCGCCGGCGAGCGCGGCGATGGCGAGGGCGAACAGGATGCCGGACGTCATCGTGGCCGGGTGGCCCCGCCGTGGACGCGGCGCGGCGGCACTCCTTTTGGAATCGGGTCGTGGACTACAAGCCGCGGCTGCGGTTTCCCGCTGTGCTTTCGGGCACTTAGCGCAGCTACCTGCGCCGAGTCTAATGCAATTCCGGGCGCGCGTCCGTGCGCGGCGGGTGCGACGGCGCGTAGCGGACGAACGGTTGTCGACAAAACGGCCACAGCGGGCCGGTGCCGGCGCTTCCGCCTGCGGTGCGCCGTTCGGGCGCTCTCAGCGCGCGGCAGATCGCTGCGTGCGCGGCGACGCGGCGGGCCGCGCGCACGCGGCGTCGCGCGCGACCTCGCCCAGAAGGATCAGCACCGGGCCGCCGCCGCGCCGTGCGGCCAGCGCAGGCAGCTCGGCCAGCACGCCGCCGTGGCTGCGGACGCCGGGGCGGGACGCGCTCTCGATCACCAGGACCGGGCGCTCGCGCGGCACGCCGTGGGCGGCGAGCGCCGCGGCGACCGCCTCGGCGTCCCCGGCTCCCATGTACACCGCCACGGTGTCGGCCCCGGCCGCCGCCCGCGCCCACGCGTGCGGCGGCTCGCCCTCGCCGCAGCGCGGCGTGACGAACGCGACGCTGCGCGCCACGCCGCGGCGGGTCAGCGAGACCCGGAGGTCGGCGGCCGCCGCGAGCGCCGCGGTGACGCCCGGGACGACCTCGACCTCGACGCCGGCTGCGGCGAGCGCGTCGAGCTCCTCCTGCGCGCGGCCGAACAGCAGCGGGTCGCCGCCCTTGAGGCGCACCACCACCTCGTGGCGCGACGCCGCGTCGACGAGGCGCTTGTTGATGAACCGCTGCGACGTCGAGTGCGCCCCGCAGCGCTTGCCCACCGCGATCCTGGTCGCCTTCGCGGCGAGCGCGAGGATGTCCCCCTCGACGAGCGCGTCGTGGAAGACGACGTCCGCCGCCGCGAGGAGCCGCGCGGCGCGCAGCGTCAGCAGGTCCGCGGCGCCGGGCCCCGCCCCGACGAGGTAGACGCGGCCCACGTCAGGCGACCGCCGCGCCGGCGGGTGCCGTTCCCGGCCGGCGGACGAACCGCAGCGGCGCCGCGGCAGCCGGCACCGGGATCGCCGCTGCGATGTCGAGCTGCGGGTCGCGCTCGACGCATGCGCGGGCCGCCTCCGCCACCCACGCGTCGATCGCCGCGTAGGCCGCGGCGCGCCCGCGCGCCTGCGCCTCGCGTGCGAGCGCGTCGGCGAGCGCGGCGAGATCGGCGGCAAGCGCGCCGGGCGCCCGCCCCCCGAGTGCCTCGGCGAGCGCGCCCAGATCGTGGATCACTCTGCGTACCCGGAACGAGGGCGCCGGGTCGAACAGGTCGTGCAGCCCCTGCGCGACGAGGCGCAGCTGCGCCCGCGCGCACGCGACCGCGTCGTCGTCGCGCCCCTGCGCGTGGAACGCATCGCGATAGCGGCGCTCGTGCGCCGACGCGTAGAAGGCGGCGCCGATGAACACCTGGGACACGCCGGCGCACTCGCCGCCGCCGAGCTGCGCCACCTTGAAGTCGGAGGCGCCGTCGACGTCGCGCAGCACCGCGGGCAGGTCGTCCGCGCCGACGGCGACGAGGTCGGCGAGCAGCGCGTCGAAGTACGCGGCCTCCTGGCGGTGCACCCAGTCGAAGAAGCGCTCGCCCGCCGCGGCGCCGGCGCGATAGGCCTCGCCGACGCGCGCGACCGCGCGTTCCGTCCGCGCGACGGGCACCGACGGCCCCTTGCGGGCGAGCCGGCCGCCGCCGGTGCCGTCGCCGCCGAGGTAGAGCTGGTAGTGCGGCACCAGGCGCTCGTGCAGGCGCCGCCCCTCCCCGTAGAGGCCGATGTCGCCCGTCTCCGGCTGCGCGCAGCCGTTGTGGCAGCCGGAGACGCGCACGCGCAGGTCGCCCGCGAGACCGGCGAGCCTGGGCGCGAGGCCCTGGCTCGACGTGATGCCGAGGCGGCACGTCGAGGTGCCGGGGCACGCGACCACGTCGTCGCCGGGCCGCGGCAGTCCGAGTCCGATCGCGTCCAGGCCGGCGATCACGAGGTCGAGCTTCTGCACCGGCACGTTGCGCAGCACGAAGTTCTGGTCCTGCGTCGTGCGCACCTCGTCGAGCCCGTGGCGCCGCATGAGGACGGCCAGTCCGGTGAGGTTCTCGGGACTCGCGTGGCCGAGCGCGACGGCAACGGGCACGGCCACCTGCCGCGGCTGACGCTGCGGGAAGGGCGCGCGCGGGGCGCCGGGCCCGGGCGCCGCGGCGGCCGGCGACGCCGCGAACCACTCGCCGGCGTAGTGCGTGCGCGAGGCGTGCGCCGCGCGTGCGCGCGCGAAGGCCTCCCGCCAGCGCAGCCGGAAGCCCTCCTCGCCGAACCGCTCGACGAGGAACTTGATGCGCGACTTCGCGCGCTTGCTGCGGTCGGAGTGCGTGTTGTGCAGCTCGATCACCGCCTCCATCGCCGGGACGAGCTCCGCCTCCGGGACGAAGTCGGCGACGACGATCGCCTCGCGCGGCTTGTGCCCGAGCCCGCCGCCGGCGAGCAGACGGAAGCCGCGCTCGCCCTCGCGGCGCGTGGCCACCACGCCCAGATCGTGCAGCAGCCCCTGGCCGCAGTCGCTCTCGCAGCCCGAGAAGCTGATCTTGAACTTGCGCGGCATCTGCTGGTTGAGCGGGTTGCGCAGGAAGTAGCGCGCCGCGTGCATCAGGTGCCCGTTGACGTCGGTGCGCTCCTTCGGGCACGCGCCGGCCATCGGGCACGCCGTCATGTTGCGCACGGTGTGGCCGCAGGCCTCGCGCGTCGTCAGCCCGGCGCGGGCGAGCCGGCGCATCGCCTCGGGTGTCTCGCCGAGCGGGATCGAGTGGATCTGGATCGACTCGCGCGTGGTGACGTGCGCGTGCGGCGCCTCGGCCCGCGAGTGGCGCGCGACCACGTCGGCGATCGCGTCGAGCTGGGCCGGCGCGAGCCGTCCGCCGGGGACCTTGACGCGGAGCATGTGCACGCCCGGCTGGCGCTGCCCGTAGCAGCCCTGCTGCAGCCGCACGGCCGTGAAACGGTCCTCGGGGATCGCGCCGCCGGCGAAGCGCGCGACGGCCTCCGCGTAGCGGTCGATCTCGGCCAGGTCGGCAAGCTCGCGGGACGTGCCGTCGGCCAGCGGCGGCGGTGGTTCGAATCGGTCGGTCGCGCCCATCGCGGTTCGGTCCAATGGATCGGACCGCCATGGTGCCGGCGTGCGTCAGAACCCGGAAGAAACCATTCGCGCTAGCGATATGCCCGGACGTCGCGATACCGGCCGGCGCCGCGCGTCGTCGCGGTCCTCGCGGCCCGCCCGTGTCCGCTCACGCCATCGTGCGGAACACCTTGAGCTGGCAGCGCAACCCGGCGAGCTCGCCCGTGGTGACGCTTCCGGCCAGCCGCGACAGGTCGATGCGCCACTGGCTCGACGCGCCGGGAATCAGCCCGGCGTCGGCGACCATCAGTCCCATCACGGTCGCCGTCACCCACTGCCCCGCGGGGACGGTGACGACCGATCCGACGCCCGTCCCGACGGGCAGGAACGTGGTCCCGTCGAAGCTGCGGCTCAGCGCGAGCTGGACCTCCGCGGCGTCGGCACCGCCGTGCAGCCAGACGACGGCGACGACGTGCGCGAAATGGAGATTGCCGGTGGAGACGGGCGCCGAGGCGGTCGTGCACGCGGCCACGCCCGGGCCGTCGAGGTCGCCGGAGGGCGCGGCCGCCGACTCGGTGAGGATGGCGGACGTGTACGTGGCCTCGGCCATCCGGCGGAGGAACAGCACCATCTGGGCGCGCGTCACCGGATCGTTCGGACAGAAGATCGAGCCGTCGGCGCACCCCTTCGTGATGTTGGCGTTCTTGGCCCAGACGGCATCCGTGCAGAAGCTGTCGTAGTAGAAGACGTCCTCGAACGGCGAGGGGTCGTCGCCGCAGTCGAGCGCGAACGCTTCCTCGCCGGACACGAGCGCGGCCGCGGCGAACATCAGGAGGAACAGACGACGCATCGACGTCTCCTCGAGGCGGGCAGGGATCGGACGCGCTCGGGCCGCCTTACGACGGCGGCACCGGCTCCATCGACCGGAACACCTTGAGCTGGCAACGCATCCCCGCGAGCTCGCCCGTCGTGGCGCTTCCCGCGGCGCGGGCGAGGTCGATCCGCCAGCGGTACGTGGATCCGACGAGCATCGGAACCGCGGGCGCCATCACCGATCCGTTCACCCACTGCCCGGCCGGCACGGACAGGATGGGGTTCACCGTGCTCGCCGGGACGAAGCCACCCCCGTTCGCGCTCCGGCTGACCGCGACCTGGACGTCGGCACCGGTCGCCCCGCCGAGCAGCGACACGACCGCGACGACGTGCGAGGCATGCTCGTTGAGTCCGGGCGCCGGCACGTTCGCGGTCGTGCAGGCGGCCACGCCCGTGGTGTCGAGATCGCCCGACGGCGCGGCCGACGACTCGGTCAGGATGGCCGCGGGAAACGTCGCTTCGGCCATCCGCCGCAGGAACAGCACCATCTGCGCGCGGGTGACCGGATCGGACGGGCAGAAGACCCCGATGGTGCAGCCCACCGTGATGTTCGCGTTCTTCGCCCACGTCGCGTCGCTGCAGAAGGAGTCGCCCGGTGCGACGTCGGAGAACGGGCTGGCGCCGGCGCACGGATCGGCCGAGGCCGGCAGAGCCACGCACAGCGCGGCGAGCGGGAGCCATGCAGCACGTGGCGAGCACTTCATCGAAGGCCTCCTTGCGCTGGATCGGAACGGCGCGGCCTGCGGCGACCCGCCGGCGTCCGCGCCGGCAGTCTACCGCCGTTCACCGCGAAGTGGGGTCGCCGCCGGCCGCCCCCGGCACCGGCACGGGGCTGCGCGGTGCGAACCAATGGGGCGGCCCGCCCGTCTATCCGTGGTCCTCCGCGTAGTACGCTCCTGCCGCCGTGCGCCCGCTCCGCTTCGACAACCGCTTCGCCCGCGACCTGCCCGGCGACCCCGTGCTGCAGCCCGGCCGGCGCCAGGTGCACGGCGCGCTCTACTCGCACGTGCAGCCGAGCCCGGTGGCCGCCCCGCGACTGGTCGCCTGGTCGCCCGAGTGCGCGGCGCTCGTGGGCTGGAGCGAGGCCGACGTGCGCGCGCCGCGCTTCACGCAGGTGATGGCGGGCAACGCGCTGCTCGAGGGCATGCAGCCGATCGCCGCGAACTACGGCGGCCACCAGTTCGGCCAGTGGGCGGGGCAACTCGGCGACGGGCGCGCGATCACGCTCGGCGAGGTCGTGAACGACGCCGGCGAGCGCTGGGAGCTGCAGCTCAAGGGGGCCGGACCGACGCCGTACTCGCGCACGGCGGACGGTCGCGCCGTGCTGCGCTCGTCGGTCCGCGAGTTCCTGTGCAGCGAGGCGATGCACCACCTCGGCGTGCCGACGACGCGCGCGCTGTGCCTGGTCGCCACCGGCGAGGCGGTCGTGCGCGACATGTTCTACGACGGCCGCCCGCGCGCCGAGCCGGGCGCGGTCGTCTGCCGCGTCGCCCCGTCGTTCATCCGCTTCGGCAACTTCGAGCTGCCCGCGTCGCGCGACGACCGCGCGCTGCTCGCGCGCCTGGTCGACTTCACGATCCGCCGCGACTTCCCGCACCTCGCGCAGGACGGGGGCGAGCCCGACGAGGGCGTGCGCGCGCGCTGGTTCGCCGAGGTGTGCGAGCGCACCGCCGTCATGGTCGCGCACTGGATGCGCGTCGGCTTCGTCCACGGCGTGATGAACACCGACAACATGTCCGTCCTCGGGCTCACGATCGACTACGGCCCGTACGGCTGGATCGACGACTTCGACCTCGACTGGACGCCGAACACCACCGACGCCGGCGGCCGCCGCTACCGCTTCGGCCACCAGCCGCAGATCGCCTACTGGAACCTGACGCGGCTGGCCGGCGCCCTCGCACCGCTGTTCGCGTCGCACGACCCGCTGCACGACGCGCTCGCGCGCTACGAGCACGTCTACGTCGACGCGTACCGCGCGAACGTCGCGGCGAAGCTCGGGCTGGCCGCGTGCGCCGACGACGACGTGGCGCTGATGCACGACCTCTACGCGCTGCTGAAGGCCGCGGAGGTCGACATGACGATCTTCTTCCGCGGCCTGGCCGACGTGGACCCCGACGCGCCGTCGCTCGCACCGCTGGCCGGGGCGTTCTACGACGGCGCGAAGCGCGACGCGAACGCCCCGGCGTTCGACGCGTGGCTCGCGCGGCACGCCGCGCGGGTGAAGGCCGACGCGCGCGATTCCCGCGAGCGCCGCGCGGCGATGCAGCGCGTCAATCCGCGCTACGTGCTGCGCAACTGGCTCGCGCAGGAGGCGATCGACCGCGCGGAAGCGGGCGACGACGCGGGCATCCACGAGCTGCTCGACGTGATGCGCCGGCCCTACGACGACCAGTCCGGGCGCGAGCGCTTCGCCGCGAAGCGGCCCGACTGGGCGCGCGACCGCGCCGGCTGCTCGATGCTCTCCTGCAGCTCCTGAGCGCAGACGCGCCGGCGCGACGCGCGCGGCCGATGCGGTTGCGGCGCCGTCAGCGCGCGACCGCGAATGCGCGCGCCAGCACCCTGTCGGCGACCTTGCGACCGAGCTCCTGCCCGGCGTCGACGTCGAAGCGGTAGTGGATGCCGGCCCAGACGCGGGCCTCGCCCGCCTCGCGTCCGCGGGCGAGGAGCGCCTCGCGGTCGCCGGGAAACGCCGCCGCGAGGATGCTCGACGCAGCAGCCGAGAGGCAGCCGTGGGCCGCCGGATAGCTGGGATGGTTCGGCGGCGGGAAGATCGTCCTGACGTCGGCGTCCAGCTGCGACGGCCGGATGGTCCAGTAATGGAACTTCGCATCCCAGCATGCGATCGCCGCGTCGGCGAACGCGACGTTGAGCGCGGCGAGCACGCGCGACGAGACCCGCGCGTCGTAGGCGTCTGCGTACTCGAGCAGCTTCGTGCGCGCGAGCTCGTTCCACAGCGCGTGGGCGCGCGCGCCGCCGAACACCTCCCAGTAGACGGCGCGGTGCTGCATCTTCGGCGATCGCTGGATCGACTTCAGCTCGGCGAGGTCCGCGCGCACGCGCTCCGAGTCGTGCGCCGGGGGTGCGGGCGGGCGCAGCTCGTCCGGCCGCGCGAGCACCCACGCCCGCCACGTGGCGGCCGCCGGGGCGACGGGGTTCTGCCCGCGCCATCGCCCCTCGCCGCCGGGCACGCTGCCGGTCCACTTCGCGTCCGAGCCGTCGGCGCGGCCGCGCGCGATCGCCAGGCCCGCCACGGCGCGGCCGATCGCGCGGCCGGCCGCGACGTCGCTGGGGAATTCGATGCCGGCGACGATGCGCGAGCGCGCCGCCTCCTCGGCCAGCGTGTCGAAGGTCTTCGCGCGCCCGGGGAACAGATAGCCGAGCACGTCGCCCGCGGCGGCGGCGGCCGCAGCGAACGCCGAAGGGTACGACCCGGTGGCCGGCTGCGCGAGCACGGGCGTCCACGCGGGATCGACGTCGAGCGGCCGCGGTCGCCGGAAGACCCGCTGCTTCGCCGACGCGACGGCCACCGCGTCGTCGATCGCCGCATGCAGGAGTGCGAGGTGGCGGGCCGCCAGCGGCAGGGTCACGAAATCGTCGAGCAGCGCGTCGATGGCGAGCTCGTTCCAGCGGTACGCGGGCCCGCCGACGTTCCACCAGCGCGCCCGCGCGACGTCGGCGTGGGTCCGCTTCGCGGCGATCGCCGTCAGTTCCGCGAGCTCCCGCTGCGTGTCGGCGGGCGGCGCCGGCACGTCCGGATCGCCATCGGCGGGTTGCAGCCACCCGGTCGCCGACGGCACGAGCGCGGGTCCGGCGGCCGGCGGCATCGTGCTCCAGAGGATCGACACGGCGGCGCCAACGAGACCAAGAAGGCAGCGCGAAGAACGCATGGCAGGCTCCGTCGGGCAGGTGCCACGAGCATGCGGCGTGCGGAGCGTGGGCCGCTATGCGGATTCCGCTGCACTGTGCGCAAGGCGCCGCGCGGTGCTAGAGTCCCCCGGTCGCTTGCTGGTGGTCGAGGCACGGATGGCAGCGGCAGGAGGCACGCCGCGGCGCGTGGCCGCGGCAGGTCGTGGTCCGGAGCGCGGCGCGGCGATGCCGGGCGACGTCGCACGCGCGCTGGCGTGGCTGCGGGGCCATCTGCACGAGCCGGTGCGGCTCGACCAGCTGGCGGCCGTGGCCGGCACGACGCCGCGCACGCTCGAAACGCACTTCAGGCAGTGCCTGGGCGCGACGCCTCTCGGCTGGGCGCGCCACATGCGGCTGGTGCGCGCACGCCGTGCGCTCGAGTCCGCGCCCGCGCGCGGCAACGTCACGCGCGTCGCCACCGACTGCGGCTTCGCGCAGCTGGGGCGCTTCGCCGTGGCCTACCGTCGCGCCTTCGGCGAGTCGCCTTCGCAGACGCTGCGGCGCGCCCGCGCCGGCACCGCGCGCGACGTCGACGACGAGGCGCTGCGCCTGACCTGGGCGGCGGTTCCCGCGTGCTTCGCGGTCGATCCCCATCACTGCGAGCAGGCGCTCGCGGATCTCGCGCAGGCGCAGGCACGGGCCCCGGCGTACGGCCTGCCGAAGGCGCTGGCGGCGTGGTGCTGGAGCCAGCGCGCGGCCCAGCACTTCGGCAGCGCGCCGGCCGACGACATGGCACGGGCGATCCGCCTGGCCGATGCCGCGACGGCCCTCGCGCCGTCCGACCCGCTGGCGCTCACGGTCGCCAGCGGCGCCTATGCGCTGGCCCGCCGGATCGACGACGCCGAGCGCATGGTCGAAAGGGCGCTGGCGCTGGATCCCCTGTCGCCGTTCGCCTGGCTGCGACGCGGCTGGTTGTCGGTGTACGCGGGCGAGGCCGATGCGGCGATCCGCGAGCTCCAGGCGGCCCTCCGCGGCCTGCCCGTCGAGCCGGTGCGGCACCTGGCGTTGATCGGCATCGGCTTCGCGCACTTCGTGGCCGGCCGCAACGACCGCGCGCGGGCGTGGGTCCAGTCCGGCGTCGCGGCCGCGCCCGCGTGCTTCTGGGCCGAGCGCGTCGTCGCCGCCGCGGCGACGCTCGCAGGGTCGCGCGCCGACGGCAGGCGCGTGGTGCGTCGCCTGCACAGGCGCGACCCGTCGCTCACCGTGGCGATCGCCGAGGCGGCGTGGCCGTTTCCCCGCGCCGCCGCCGCGCGGCTCGCGGAAGGCCTCGCGGAGGCGGGACTGACGCGCGGGTGACGCGGGCGCCCGCGCATCGTGCGCGCCCGCCGCGACGGCGCGGACGGTCGGCGCGGCACCGCCGTCGCGAGCCGGGAAGCGAACGCGGTCCGGCCTTCAGCGCGCCCCGCAGCGCACGCGCCGATTCAGTGCGCTGTCCTGCGGCCGTGCCCGAGGTCGCCCGCCGCGTACAGCGCCCACGCCGCGAGGGCGACGATCGCCGCGCCGGCGGCGACGCTGCTCGCCATCAGCGGCCGGCTCGCGGCGTAGCCCAGCACCCACGGCGACACGACGAGCCACAGGCCGAGGGCGCCCATCGCCCACTCCTCCCACGCGGCGGGCGTGTCGAGGTCGATGGCCGCGAGCACCACGACCAGGATGCCGACCGCGAGCGCATTCCACATCGCGGCCGGCAGCGCGTCGGCCACGCCGAGCACCCACGGCGACGCGGCGATCCACACGCCCAGCACCAGGCTCACCATGTCCTGCCAGCGAAACGTGCTCATGACGTCCTCCTCTCTCGGGCGTTGCGCCCGCAAAGTCTTGGACGCGCCGGCAGGACGATGCGTTCGCCGCAGGCCGGCGCCCGCCCCCGCCTGCGGCGCCCGCGGGGCCTCCCTCGCGCTCACGCCGCGGGCATCGCGGACCCGTCGTCCGGTGCGAGGATCGGCATCGGCTCGCGGCGTCCGCGCAGCGATTCGCGCGAGACCTCGCGCCACCGCTTCGTCTCGCCTGCGGCGGCGACCACGGCCCCGGAGGCGAGCAGCGGCACGCCGTGCGCCCTCGTCGCCTGCTGGATGCGCGCGGCGACGTTGACCGCGTCGCCGAGGACCGTGAACTCGAGCCGCTGCTCGTCGCCGATCACGCCGCAGAAGACCTCGCCGGCGTGCACGCCGATGCCGGCCCGCACCGCCGGGTCGAAGCGGCGCTTGGCGTTCCAGCGTTCGATCAGCGCCTGCAGCGTGCGCGCGCAGGCGAGCGCCCGGGCGGCATCGTCGGGGCGCGGCTGCGGTACGCCGAACACCAGAAGCGCGCCGTCCCCGACGAACTTGTCGACGACGCCGCCGTGCGCGCGGGCGGCCCGGGCGACGCGGCGCCGGAACGCCGCGATGAACACGGACAGGCGCTCGGGCTCCATCCGCTCCGCGATCGTGGTCGAATCGCGCAGGTCGACGAAGAGCAGCGTCGCGTGCTGGCGCCGTCCGCGTCGCAGCGAGCCGGCGTCGTGCCGGTCCACGAGCGGCACGATCTCCGGGGGAAGGAAGCGCGCGAGGCTCGCACGGCGCGTCGTCTCGCGCACGGCGCGCACCAGCAGTCGGCGGGCGCGGACCATCGCCACCACGGTCGCGATGCCCACGAGCGCGAGCATCACGGCCCGCATCAGGTACGGTTGCAGCGCGTGCAGCCGGCCGAACATGAGCTCGGTGGCGGACGCGCCGGTCCGCCCCACCGCGTCCGGCGACGCCGCGAAGCCCGCCGACAGCGCGACGCCGGTCACCCCCGCCAGCATCGCGACGCTCACCCAGACCTGCACGGCCGGCCGATAGCGCAGCGCCCCGACCGACAGGACGATCGGCGCCGCCCACGCGGCGGGCAGCGCCGCCACCCAGTTGCCCGCGAGTCCCGCCACGGCCAGGCCCTGCTGCAGGGCCAGCACCACGATGGCGACGTCGCCCGTCGCGAAGACCCACGCCATCCAGCGGCGGAACCAGCCGCGGGCGACGATCACGAGCGTCGCGACGCCGAGCGTGGCGAAGGCGGCCGCCCCGCCGACGACGGCGACGAGGCCGCCGCGCCGCGCGTGCTCGGTGATGACCGGGCCGACGACTTCCGTGACGACGAGGCCGCCGGCGACGAGCCCCAGCGCGATCAGGATGCGCACCCAGCCGACGATGCGCTCGGCGTCGGCCTCCTCCTCGCGGACCAGGTGCTCGACCGGGTCCGCAATTCCTGCGGCGGGGCTGGCAGCGTCCATCGGCATCGGCCTCCGAGGCGTTTAGTCGATCGGGTCAGAGCCGTCATCGTCGCGCACCGCCCGTAGCCCGTTGTCGCGACAGCGTTGCCTGCGTAGATGACGGCTCTGACCCCGATCGACGAAGATGACGGCTCTGACCCCGATCGACTGTGCGCTGCGACGCTCCCGGCCGCGCGCATCCTACCCCGTGCGCGGATCGGCGGCCGCTTGGTGCTTCGCCGCGCGCCCCCGCCGGAAACGACGAAGCCCGGCACGGGGCCGGGCTTCGTCGTGGCTGCGAGACGCCGGATCCCCGCATGCGCGGGGACCCGGGCGCGAACGTCACATGTCCATGTCGCCCATGCCGCCCATGCCGCCCATGCCGCCGCCGCCGCCCATCGGCTTCTCGTCCTTCGGCGCTTCCGCGACCATCGCCTCGGTGGTCAGCATCAGCGACGCGACGGAGGCCGCGTTCTGCAGCGCGAAGCGCGTGACCTTGGTCGGGTCGAGCACGCCCATCTCCACGAGGTCGCCGTACTCGCCGGTGGCCGCGTTGAAGCCGAAGTTGCCCTTGCCCTCGACGACCTTGTTGACGACGACGCTCGGCTCGTCGCCGGCGTTGGCCACGATCTGGCGCAGCGGCTCCTCGACCGCGCGCAGCACGATCTTGATGCCGGCGTCCTGGTCGGGGTTGTCGCCCTTCAGGCCCTTCAGGTTGGCGCGGGCGCGCAGGTAGGCCACGCCGCCCCCCGCCACGATCCCTTCCTCGACGGCCGCACGGGTCGCGTGCAGCGCGTCCTCGACGCGGGCCTTCTTCTCCTTCATCTCGACCTCGGTGGCCGCGCCGACCTTGATCACCGCGACGCCGCCGGCGAGCTTCGCCACGCGCTCCTGCAGCTTCTCCTTGTCGTAGTCCGAGGTCGCCTCGTCGATCTGCGTGCGGATGGTCTTCACGCGCGCCTCGATGGCCGCCTTCTCGCCGGCGCCGTCGATGATCGTCGTGTCCTCCTTCGCGACCTCGACGCGCTTCGCGCGGCCCAGGTCCTTGATCGACGCGTTCTCGAGCTTGAGGCCGAGCTCCTCGGCGATCACCGTGCCGCCGGTCAGGATCGCGATGTCCTCGAGCATCGCCTTGCGGCGGTCGCCGAAGCCCGGGGCCTTGACGGCGACGGTCTTCAGGATGCCGCGGATGTTGTTGACGACCAGCGTCGCGAGCGCCTCGCCGTCGACGTCCTCGGCGACGATCACCAGCGGCTTGCCGGCCTTCGCCACCTGCTCGAGCACCGGCAGCAGGTCGCGGATGTTGCTGATCTTCTTGTCGTGCAGGAGGATGTACGGGTCCTCGAGCACGGCGACCTGCTTGTCGGGGTTGTTGATGAAGTACGGCGAGATGTAGCCGCGGTCGAACTGCATGCCCTCGACCAGGTCCAGCTCGTTCTCGAGGCCCTTGCCGTCCTCGACGGTGATCACGCCTTCCTTGCCGACCTTGTCCATCGCCTCGGCGATGGTCTTGCCGATCGACTCGTCGGCGTTCGCCGAGATCGCGCCGACCTGCGCGATCTCCTTGCTGGTCGAGCACGGCTTGCTGATCTTCTTCAGCTCCTCGACGACGGCCACGACGGCCCTGTCGATGCCGCGCTTCAGGTCCATCGGGTTCATGCCGGCGGCGACGAACTTCATGCCTTCGGCCACGATCGACTGCGCGAGCACCGTGGCGGTCGTCGTGCCGTCACCGGCGACGTCCGAGGTCTTGGACGCGACTTCCTTGACCATCTGCGCGCCCATGTTCTCGAACTTGTCCTTGAGCTCGACTTCCTTCGCGACGGACACGCCGTCCTTGGTGATCGTCGGCGCGCCGAAGCTGCGCTCGAGGACGACGTTGCGGCCCTTCGGGCCCAGCGTGACCTTGACGGCGTTCGACAGGATGTTGACGCCGTTCACCATCTTGTTGCGGACGTTTTCGCCGAAGCGGACGTCTTTGGCTGCCATGTGTCGTGTCTCCTGATGCTGGAATGTGCGGATGCGTGGGAACGGTTCAGGCGATGACGCCGATCACGTCGTCTTCGCGCATGTGCAGGTAGTCGGCGCCTTCCATCTTGAATTCCTGGCCCGAGTACTTGCCGAACAGGATCTTGTCGCCGACCTTGACGCCCATCGGCATCAGCTTGCCGGACTCGTCCGTCTTGCCCGGGCCCGCGGCGACGACCTCGCCCATCGACGGCTTCTCCGCGGCGGTGTCGGGGATCACGATGCCACCGGCCGACTTGCGCTCCTCTTCCAGACGCTTGACGATGATCCGGTCGTGCAAAGGACGAAGCTTCATAGAATGACTCACTCCTTGATGTTCGAGCTTTGGAATCAGCGGGTTGCGCATGGCGGGCCGGTGCGTTCGTCCGGGACCCGGTGCCCGGCGGCCGCCCGTGGCCGGGCGGCCTGTTAGCACTCAGCCGATGCGAGTGCTAATGATAAAGGGGCCGCGCCCGAAATTCAACGGGGCCGCGCGACGACGCGCACCACCCGCGCCCGCGTGTCCCGGCGCCGCCGCTTAGGGCCGGGGGGTTCGCGCGGCGCGGCGCTCAGCCGGGCGCGGCGAGCGCCTGGACGCCCGCGTCGGCGCCGTGGCGGGCGAGCGCGGCGTCGACGGCCGCCAGTACCGCGTCGAGGAACGCGCCGTCGACGCCCAGCGCCGCGGCCTCGTCGCGTGCCAGCGCGACGTCCTTGCGCAGCATCGCGAGCGTGAAGGTGACCGGCCCGGCCTGCCCGATCATGCGCCCGAGGTAGCTGTCGAACAGCGTCCCCGACGCCGTTCCCGACGCGAGCGCGTCGGCCACCGCGGGCGCGGCGAACCCGCCCGCACGCGCGAGCCGGGCGCCCGAGGCGAGCCCGAGCAGCGTGCCGGCGACGATGGCCTGGTTGACGAGCTTCATCCGGTAGCCCGCTCCCGCCGGCCCGGCGTGCACGATCCTCGCGCTGAACGCGCCCAGCATCGGGCGCACGGCGTCGAGCACGGCGGCGTCGCCGCCGACGAACGACGTCAGTGCGCCGCGCTGCGCCCCGGCGACGCCTCCGGTGACCGGCGCGTCGAGCGTTCCGATCCCGGCGGGAGCGCCCGCCGCGAGCGCTTCGCCGGCGAGGCCGGGCGCGGCGGTCGTCATGTCCACGAAGACGGCACCGCGCCGCATCCGTGGGAGCAGGCGCCGCTGCAGCGCGCGCACGTCGTCCGGGCCGCCGACGATCGTCGCGACGACGTCGCACTCCCCGAGCGCCTCCGGCACCGGCGCGAGCTCGGCGCCGGCGGCGACGAGCGGTGCGGCCTGCCCTGCCCGCCGCGCCCACACGACCAGCGGAAAGCCTGCGGCCGCGACCCGCAGCGCCATCGGCGCGCCGATGCGGCCGAGGCCGATCCAGCCGACGCGCATCGGATGCGGTCCGGACAGGGCCTACTGCAGCTGGATGTTCGCCTCGCGCACGACGTTGCCCCACTTGACCGTCTCGGCGGCGAGGTGGTCGGCGAGCCCCTTCGGCGTTCCGCCGAGCGGCGTTGCGCCCATGTCCGAGAGGCGCTTGCGCACGGCCGGGTCCTTCAGGACGTCGTTCACCGCGGCGTTGAGGCGCTCGACGACGGGCTGCGGCGTCCCCTTCGGCGCGAGCAGCGCGAACCACGTCGACGACAGCAGCTTCGGCTGGCCCAGCTCGACGGTGGTCGGCACGTCCGGCAGCGCGGGCGAGCGTGCCGTGGCCATCACCGCGATCGGCCGCACGCGCCCGGCCTTGACCTGCCCGGCGATGCCGGGGATCAGCTGGAACATGAGCTGGATGTCGCCCGCCATCAGGTTGGTCGTCGCCGTCCCCGGGGCGTTGTACGGGACGTGGACCATGCGTGCGCCGGTCTCGCGCGAGAACAGCTCGGCGGCGAGGTGCATCGAGCTCCCCTGTCCGGTCGATCCGTAGTTGAGCTTGCCCGGGTTGGCCTTCGCGTACCGCGTGAACTCGTCGAGGTCCTTCGCGGGGAGGTCGTTGTTGACGACGAGGATGTTCGGGACGTCGGCGATCAGCACGATGGGCACGAAGTCCTTCTGCGGATCGAACTGCAGGCCCTTGTAGAGGGAAGGATTGACCGCCAGCGTGCCGGCCCACGAGAAGAGGAGGCGATGGCCGTCGGGCGCCGACTGCGCGGCCGAGGCCGCGCCGATGTTGCCGTTCGCGCCGGGCTTGTTGTCGATGATGACCGACGTGGCGAGGCGCTTGGCGAGCTCCTCGGCGATCACGCGCGCGATCGAATCGCCCGTGCCGCCGCCGCCGGGCGCGGGCACGACGATCTGGATGGTCTTGCCGGCGGGGTAGTCCTGGGCGAGCGCGGGCACGGCGACGGCACTGGCGAGCGCGGCCGCGGCCGCGAGACGGAGCAGGGAACGACGCATGGTGATCCTCCGGGAGGTGCGAAGCGATGCGGGTCAGGCGGACACGGCGCTGCGCGTCCGCGGCACGCGGACGGCGCGCACCGCGGCCTCGAGCGCGGCGTCCGTGACGGCAACGGGAACGACGCAGCCCGGACCGACGACGAGACGCCGGCCGCCGGTCTGCGCGAGGGCGTCGCGCACCTCGGACGCGACCGCGTCCGTGGCGCCACGGGCGAGGGCGCCGTTCTCGTCGAGGCCGCCGACGAGCAGGCCGGGAAAGCGCGCGAGCGCCGCGCGCAGGTCCGGCGCGGTGACGCGATCGTGCCAGTTCGCCATCGCCACCGGGTAGTCGGCGAGGGCGTCGAACATGATGTCCTCGCCGTGCACGTGCAGCATCGACCAGCGCGCACGGGCCGACACGGCACCGAGCACCTCGAGGTCGTAGGCACGGCCGAACTCCGCGTACTCGGCACGGGTCAGCAGCCGGTCGCTCGCGAGCTGCGTCGCGAGGAACACGCCGTGCGCGCCCGCGTCGAGCGCGTCGAGCGCGAAGCGGATGGTGACGTCGGTGATCCGGCGCAGCCCCGCGTGCAGCGCCTCGGGCGCGCGGCGCAGGTCGGCGAACAGGCGCTCGGTCGCGAGCTTGCGGGCGGTGGTCAGCGGCGAGAACACGGTCTGCAGGATCGGCACGCGTCCGGCGAGCGCCTGCGCGACCGCGCGCAGCGCCTCGTTCTGCCGGCCGTACGCACCCGTGCGCACGTCGAGGTCGCGCAGCGCCGTCCACTCCTGCGTGCGCGACACGGCGGGCCGGACGACGGCGCGCGCGCCGTTCGCCTGGCCCTGGAACGCGCTGACCGCCCCCCAGTCCTCGACGCCGTAGGTCCCCGAGGGCATGAACTTCACGAGATCGAAGTCCCAGCGCTGTTGCCACGCGAGCGTGCGCTCGACCAGCGTGCGCACGTCCTGGTCCTCGTCGGGAAAGTGGCGCCACAGCGCGATCGGCGCGTGGTCGACGGCCTCGCCGGCGCGGGCGGCCTCGAGGCGCTGCCAGTGATCCATCGGCTTCAGGTTCCTCTCCTCCGGGCGTCCGGCATCGTCGCCGGCCGGCGCAAGTGTTGCACCGCGCCGGCGGGGCCGCAAACGGAATTGCGCGAACGCTGGATTCGCGCGCGGCGAAGGCTCCGTCGCCGTCACGCCGCGGAGCGCGCCCGTGCGCGCGGCACGGCGGCGGCGCGGCGCACCAGGTCGCGCGCCAGCAGGGCGGCCGGGCCCGCGGCGCGCGCCGGGTCGTTCGGCGTGCAGACGGCGAGCCGGCGCTGCGCCCACGGCTCGTCCAGCCGCAGGACCGCGACCCCTTCGCAGTTGACGCTGCGCAGCACCGACCGCGGCACGATGCCGATCCCCGCGCCGGCGCGGATGAGCGCCACGACCGCCGCGAATCCCGACACCTGGATGCGCACGTCCAGCACCTTCCCGAGTTCGGCCGCCTTGCCGGCGAGAAAGGCGTGGATCGCCGAGCCCGTCCACGGCGACACCAGCGGCTCGGCCAGGCAGTCGGCGAAGCGCAGCGCCGCGTCGCGCGGGCGCGGCCGCTCCGCGGCGGGGACCACCACCACGAGTTCGTCCTGCCGGTACGGGTGGAACGCGAGCTCGCGATGCGGCGCGTCCCAGCTGACCACGCCCACGTCGGCGCGCCCGCTCGCGACGGCCGCCACGATCTCCTGGCTGACGTGCTCCTCGAGCGCGATGCGCACGTCGGGGTGCGCGCGCAGGAAGCCTCCGACGTCGTCGGGCAGGAACGACGCGACCGCGCTGCTGGTCGCGAACAGCACGACGCGCGACGTGACGCGCCCGGCGAACGGGGCGAGGTCGGCGTGCATCTGCTCGAGCTCGGCGAGGCAGCGGCGGCAGTGCTCGAGCATGACGCGGCCCGCCCGCGTGAGCGACACGCCGCGCGCGCGCCGCTCGAACAGCGGCGCGCCGAGCGACTCCTCGAGCTGCCGGATGCGCAGGCTGGCCGACGACGGCGCGAGGTGGCAGCGTGCGGCGCCGCGCGACACGTTGCCCGCGTCGGCGATCGCGACGATGAGCCGGAGGTCCACGAGGCTGTAGCGCATGCCGTTCGCGCGCGGCAAACGCCGCTTTCGGGAATGCCCGCTTGCCGGGCGATTATGCCCGATGCCACACTCCGCGACGCCATGCCCGACGCCGCGCTCCTCGCCGCCGAATGCCGCGCCGTGTCGTCCGGCGCGTGGGTCCGCGACGCGCTGCGGCGCATCGAGCGCGACGTGCAGCGGTCGGCCGACACCCACCTCGTCGCCCTCGACCTGCCCGCGCTGCGCGGCGTCCGGCTCTACCTCAAGGACGAGTCGACGCACCCGACCGGCAGCCTCAAGCACCGCCTCGCGCGCTCGCTGTTCCTGTTCGGCCTGTGCAACGGCTGGATCCGCGAGGGCTGCACGATCGTCGAGGCGTCCTCGGGGAGCACGGCCGTCTCCGAGGCCTACTTCGCACGCATGCTCGAGCTGCCGTTCGTGGCGGTGATGCCGCGCGCGACCTCGCCGGCGAAGGTCGCGCAGATCGAGCACTACGGCGGGAGCTGCCACTTCGTCGAGCGCGCGGCGGACGTCTACGCCGAGGCCGAGCGCCTGGCGCGCGAACGCGGCGGCCACTACATGGACCAGTTCACGTACGCCGAGCGCGCGACCGACTGGCGCGGCAACAA
Source organism: Betaproteobacteria bacterium (assembly GCA_016861105.1). Taxonomy (GTDB): domain Bacteria; phylum Pseudomonadota; class Gammaproteobacteria; order Burkholderiales; family Casimicrobiaceae; genus VBCG01. Next base: position 100,734 of record BOKS01000010.1, read on the forward strand.
CAACATCGCCGAGTCGATCTTCGCGCAGATGCGCGCCGAGCCCCACCCGGAGCCGGCGTGGATCGTCGTCGGCGCCGGGACCGGCGGCACGTCGGCGACGATCGGCCGCTTCATCCGCTACCGCGGCGCGTCCACCCGTCTCGCCGTCGTGGACCCCGAGGGCTCGGTGTTCGCCGACTACCACCGGACGCGCGATCCCGCGCTGAAGAGCGCGCGCGGATCGAACGTCGAGGGCATCGGCCGTCCGCGGGTCGAGCCGTCGTTCGTGCCGGACGTCGTCGACCGCATGATCCGCGTTCCCGACGCCGCGTCGTACGCCGCGCTGCGCGTGCTGGAACGCCTGCTCGGACGGCGCTACGGCGGGTCGACGGGGACGAACCTGTGCGGCGTGCTGGAGCTCGCGTGCGCGATGGTCGCCCGCGGCGAGACCGGCGCGCTGGTGACGCTCGCGTGCGACGCCGGCGACCGCTATCTCGACACCTACTACGACGACCGCTGGCTCGCGGCGAACGGCCACGACATCGCGCCGCACGTCGTGCGCCTGGAGCGGGCGTGCGCCGCGGGGCTCTGGACCGCTCCCTGACGCGCGGCCCGGCCGCGGCAGCGCCCCCCGTGGCGGCCGCGACGCTCCGCGGCGACCGCCCGTCGCCCGGGCGGCCCCGCGCGAGCGTCCGGCCGCGCCGGTCCGCCCGCGCGCGGTTAAATAGGCGTACCGGATTCCGGCACGCCCGCATCATGCTGCGACCCGCCCACATCGGCCACCTCGCCGTGCTCCGCTCGCTGATCCGCGACGGCGCGCGCGACGGCAGCTTCCAGCCCGAGCTCGCGTGGGACTCGGCGGCGTCCGAGCGCTTCTTCGACGAACTGCGGCAGGCGCTGAAGACCGGCTACTTCGTCGTGCAGGACCGCGAGACCGGCGGCGTGCACACCGTCGCCGTGCCCGGCTACGTCTACTGGCCCGACGAGACCGCGGGGACCGAGGCGCCGGTCGGCTTCGGCCTGTTCCGCGCTGCGCCGGGCGGAGGCTACGAGCTGTGGCTGGCGGGCCTCGAGGGCGCTCTGCGCGGCCGCGGCCACGGCCGCGCCATGCTGAACGCGCTCTTCGCCACGCCCACCGGGCGGAAGACGCGCTTCATGCGCGTGCGGCGCAGCGGGCAGTACGCCGCCGCGGTCGCCCGGCTGCTCGCCGAGCACGGCTTCACGCCGACCCGGGAGACGAAGCACGAGACCTGGTTCGTGCGCGCGGTGCCGGTGCGGCCGGCGGCGGCGGACGCGTCCGCGCGCACGTCCTGAGCGGAGGCCGCGCGCACGCGGCGCGGCGCGCGTCAGCGCGCAGGCACCCGTTCCTCCGCGAGCGCCACGACGGGGTGCTCCACCGGGCGCCCCGCGGCGATCCACGCGTCCAGCCCGCCGGCCAGCGGCCGCACGTCGCGATGGCCGCGCGCGAAGAGCAGCTGCGCGGCGCGCTTCGCCGAGGCCTCGTTGGGACACTGGCAATAGACGACGATGCCGCGATCGTGCGGGAACGGATGCCCGTCGGCGATCGCCTGGAGATCGACGAGCCGAGCGCCGGGGAGGTGCGGGCGGGACGCGTGCGCGAGGTGCGTGCCGACGTCGACCACCAGCGGAGGCGCGTCGCCGGCGAGAAGAGCCGCGAGCTCGTCCGCGTCGATCATCCGGCCCTCGACGAAGCGGGCGAGGCGCCAGCGCTGCAGTCCCTTCCACGCGAGGTAGGCCGCCAGCAGCGCCAGCAGGGCCGCGGCGGCCTGGACGGCGTTCGCGGCCATCCACGCGAGCGCGGCGTCGACCTGGCGGCGGAACAGGGCCCCCGCCGCCAGCGCAGCGCCGACCCACAGCGCGGCGCTCGCCGTCGTCGCCAGCAGGAAGCGGCCGAGCGTCATGCGCAGCGCACCGGCGACCGGCGGCGCCACCGTGGAGAAGCCGGGCACGAACTTCGACACGACCAGCGAATAGAACCCCCAGCGCGCGAAGATCCCCTCGGTCTGCTGGACGCAGGCGTCCGGCGCGAGCGAGACGCGGCACAGGTGGCGCAGCACCGGATAGCCGAAGCGGCGGCCGGCCCAGAACCACAGCGCGTCCGCGACCACGGTCGCGGCCACGGCGATCGCGAACGCCCCGGCGCCGGAGAGCCGGCCGTCCGCCGCGAGCGCGCCCGCGACGATCATCGTCGGGACGGCCGGGATCGGCAGCCCGAGCTGCTGCAGGAACACGTTGAGCCCGACCAGCGGAACGCCGTGGCGGACGAGCTCGGCCAGGATCGCTTCCACACGGAACCCCGCGGTGCGCGCGCACGCTCCGCCGGCGCTGCGCGGCGCGGCGGCGGTGCGACATGGTACCTTTCGGCCCGACAAGGCTGGAATACGGCAACGACGACATGGCGCCGCGAGCGCCGGACTTCAAGGGAGCCCCGACATGGAAACCACGCCGCCCCCCGCCGCCGTCCCCGCGCCTGCGCCATCGCCCGTCCCGGCGTGGCCGAAGCCGCCGCGCTCGCTGCCGGCCGGCCGCGGCGCGAGCTGGTGGACGGAAGGCTGGAAGATCTTCACGGTCGCGCCGCTGCCGTGGGTCGGCATGATCGTCGTGCTGTTCGTCATCAACGTCGTGCTGAACCTGGTGCCGGTGATCGGCGGCCTCGCCGGCACGGTGCTCGGGCCCGTCTTCGCCGGCGGCCTGCTGCTCGGCTGCCACGCGCTGGCGCAGGGACGCCCGCTGGAGTTCATGCACCTGTTCGCCGCGTTCCAGTCCGACCGGCTCGGCCCGCTCGCGATCCTGGGGCTGATCGTGCTCGCGTTCGGGATCGTGGTGATGCTCGCGGTCGGCGCGCTGGTGTTCGGCGCCGGCGCCACGGCATTCGTCGCGGCAGCGATCGGCCAGTCGGGCGACGCCGGCATGGGCAGCGCGATGGCCGGCATGGGCGCGGCCGCGGTGATCGGTGCGCTCGTCGCGCTCGTCGCCGGCGCCGTCTTCGCCATGGCGTGGTGGTTCGCGCCGGCGCTGGTCACGCTGAACCGCGCCGCGCCGCTCGACGCACTGCAGGCGAGCTTCCGTGCCGCGCTCGCCAATCTCGGCGCCCTGCTCGTCTTCGGACTGATCTTCGTCGCGCTGGCCGTCGCCGCGACGATCCCGATGGGGCTCGGCTGGCTCGTGCTCGGGCCGGTCGCCGTCGGCGCCGCCTACGCGAGCTGGCGCGAGGTGTTCGGCGACTGACGCGGCGCGCCCGTCGTCAGTGCGCCTGCTCCCAGTTGGGTCCGGCGCCGACGTCGACCACCAGCGGCACGCGCAGCGCGGCCACGCCGCTCATCCGCTCCGGCAGCCCGCGCCTGACGGCGTCGAGCTCGGCGTCGGGGACCTCGAGCACGAGCTCGTCGTGGACCTGCAGCACCAGCCGCGCCGCGAGCCCCGCGTCGTCGAGCCATCGCTGCACGGCGATCATCGCGAGCTTGATCAGGTCGGCGGCCGTGCCCTGCATCGGCGCGTTGATCGCCGCGCGCTCGGCGCCGGCGCGCCGCGGTCCGCTCGCCGCCTTGATGTCCGGCAGCCACAGCCGGCGTCCGAACACGGTCTCGACGAAGCCCTGCGCGCGCGCGAGCTCGCGCGTGCGCTGCATGTACTCGGCGACGCCGGGATAGCGCTGGAAGTACTTGTCGATGAACTGCTGGGCGGCACCGCGCTCGACGCCGAGCTGCTGCGCGAGCCCGAAGGCGCCCATCCCGTAGATCAGCCCGAAGTTGACGGCCTTGATGTAGCGGCGCTGGTCGGCGGTGACGTCGGCGGGCGGCACGCCGAAGATCTCCGCCGCCGTGGCGCGGTGGATGTCGGCGCCCTCGTGGAACGCGCGCAGCAGCGCCGCGTCCTCCGACAGGTGCGCCATGATGCGCAGCTCGATCTGCGAGTAGTCCGCCGACACGAGCGCGTGCCCCGGCGGCGCCACGAACGCCTCGCGGATGCGCCGCCCCTCGGCGGTGCGAACCGGGATGTTCTGCAGGTTGGGATCGTTGGACGCGAGGCGCCCGGTCACCGCCGTCGCCTGCGCGAACGTGGTGTGCACGCGTCCGGTGCGCGGGTTCACCATCTGCGGCAGCTTGTCGGCGTAGGTGCTCTTGAGCTTCGCCAGCGCGCGGTGCTCGAGCAGCACCTTCGGCAGCGGATAGTCGGCGGCGAGCTCCTGCAGCACCTCCTCGTCCGTCGACGGCTGGCCGGTGGCCGTCTTCTTCACCACCGGGAGCTTCATGTGGCCGAACAGCACCTCGCCGAGCTGCCTGGGCGAGCCCAGGTTGAACGGCACGCCGGCGAGCTCGTGGGCGCGGGCCTCGAGCGCGACCGCGCGCTCGCCGAGCTCGCGCCCCTGGCGGGCGAGCAGGTCGGCGTCGATCAGCACGCCCGTGCGCTCCATGCGGAACAGGATCCGCCGCACCGGCAATTCGATCTCGCGGTAGACGCGGTCGAGCGCCGCCTCGGCCGCGATGCGCGGGTACAGGCGCTGGTGCAGGCGCAGCGTGACGTCGACGTCCTCGGCCGAGTACTCGGTCGCGCGCTCGACGCTCACCTGGTCGAAGCAGATCTGGCCCGCGCCCTTGCCGCAGACCTCGACGTAGGGAATGGTCTTCCAGTCGAGGTGGCGCCACGCGAGGCTGTCCATGTCGTGCGGCTTGTGCGACTCGAGGACGTAGGACTGCAGCAGCGTGTCGTGCGCCACGCCCGCGAGCGCGACGCCGTGGTTGGCGAGCGCGTGCTCGTCGAACTTCACGTTCTGGCCGAGCTTCGCGCGGCGCGCGTCGCCGAACCAGCCGGCGAGCCGCGCGAGCACGTCCTCGCGCGACAGCTGCGCCGGGGCGCCGGGATAGCGGTGCGCGAGCGGCACGTAGCACGCGCGGCCCGGCTCGATGCAGAACGACAGGCCGACCAGCTCCGCGGACATCGGGTCGAGGCTCGTCGTCTCCGTGTCGAAGCACACGAGCGCGGCCGCCTCGATCGCGCGCGCCCAGCGTTCGAACGCTCCGGTGTCGAGCACGGTCTCGTAGTGGAGCTGCGCGGGCTTGCCTTCGCCGCCCGCCGGCGGCGGCACGTCGTCCCAGCGGCGGCCCGCGTCGTCGCGGGCCGCCTTCGCGGCGATCGCCCCGGCGGCATCGACGGGCGCCTGCGCGCGCGTCGTCCCGCCCGCCATGTCGCGCAGCCAGCTCTTGAACTCGTAGCGCGCGAACAGCTGCGCGAGCGCGTCGCGGTCGACCTCCCCGATGCGCAGGTCCTCGGGATCCACCGGCAGCTCGCAGTCCGTGCGGACCGTGAGCAGCCGCCGCCCCTGCGGCAGCCAGTCGAGCGACTGGCGAAGGTTGCCGCCCGCGACGCCGCCGATCCGCGCGGCGTTGGCGACCACGTTGTCCAGCGTGCCGTACTCGGCGAGCCACTTCGCGGCCGTCTTCGGGCCCACCTTGGGCACCCCCGGCACGTTGTCGACGGCGTCGCCGGTGAGGGTGAGCCAGTCGAGCACCTGGTCGGGGCGCACGCCGAGCTTCGCCATCACGCCGGCCTCGTCGAGCGTCTCGTTGCTCATCGTGTTGACGCAGGTGATGCCCGGCTCGACGAGCTGCGCCATGTCCTTGTCGGAGGTCGAGATCAGCGTGTCGATGCCCTGCGCCTTCGCGCGCCTGGCGAGCGTGCCGATCACGTCGTCCGCCTCGACGCCCTCGACCACCAGCAGCGGCCAGCCGTGTGCCTGCACGAGCGCCTTCAGCGGCTCGAGCTGGCGCGCGAGGTCGTCGGGCATCGGCGGCCGATTCGCCTTGTACTGCGGGTAGATCGCGTCGCGGAAGGTCTTGCCGGGCGCGTCCAGCACGACCGCGAAGTAGTCCGGCTTGCCGTCCTCGACCATGCGGCGCAGCATCGCGACGACGCCGCGCAGCGCTCCGGTGGGCTCGCCCTGCGATGTGCGAAGATCGGGCAGCGCGTGGAACGCGCGGTACAAGTACGACGACCCATCCACCAGGACGAGAGTTGGCATGCGCGCGACCGGAAAGATCCCCGAGCTGATCGACCCGCAGGCGCTCTTCGCCTCCAACGGGCAGGAGGCGTGGCGGGTGCTCGGGATTATGTCAGAGTTCACCGTCGCGACCGAGCGCCTGCAGGGCATCCGGCCGGCCGTGTCGGTGTTCGGCAGCGCGCGCATCCGCGAAGGCCATCCCTACTACGAGAAGGCGCGCGAGGTGTCGCGCCGGCTCTCCGACGCGGGCTTCTCCGTGATCTCCGGCGGCGGCCCGGGCCTGATGGAGGCCGCCAACAAGGGCGCGTTCGCCGGGCGCTCGCCCGCGATCGGCCTCAACATCCTGCTGCCCAGGGAGCAGCACAGCAACGCCTACCAGGACATCAGCGTCAACTTCCGCTACTTCTTCGCGCGCAAGATGATGTTCGTCCGCTTCGCGTCGGCGTACGTCGTCCTGCCGGGCGGCTTCGGCACGCTCGACGAGCTGTCCGAATGCCTCACGCTGGTGCAGACCGGCAAGTCCCGCAAGATCCCGATCATCCTCGTCGGCGAGCCGTTCTGGCGCGGGTTCCTCGACTGGGCGCGCGAGCGCCTCGTCGGCGAGGGCATGATCGACGCCGACGACATGCGGCTGATGCAGCTGATCGAGGAGCCGGACGCGATCGTCGAGGCGATCTTCGCGTTCTACGAGGGACGCGGCTTCCAGCCCAGCCGCGAGGAACGCGAGAAGATGCTGAACCTGTGACGCGGCGCGCGCCGTCGAGCGCTCCGCCCGCGCGGAAGCGGCGGGCCGTCTGGTAGAATCGACACAACGCCGATTCCCCCGCATGGACCTTCCGCGCCTCGCCGTGCCGCTTCTCGCGGCGACGATGCTCGCCGCGACGATGCTCGCCGCGACCGCGCTCGCGCAGCCGGCACCGCCACCGCCGCCGCTCCCGCCCGAGTCGGCGACGCCGCCGGCGCCGCCCGCCGCGATCGCCGCCGATCCCGACCTCGAGCCGCAGGTCACGATCATCCGCCGCGACACCGAGACGGTCGAGGAGGTGCGCATCGGCGGCGAGCTGCGGTTCGTCAAGGTCACGCCGCGCACCGGACGGCCGTACTACCTCGTCCCCGACGCGAGCGGGACGGCGTTCATCCGGCGCGACAGCCTCGACACCTCGGTGCGCGCGCCGATGTGGGTCCTCTTCTCCTGGTGAGCTGACGCATCCTCCGCAGCATGCGGCCCGGCGGACGCTCCCGGGCGCGAGCGCCTGTCCGACGCCCCGATGTCCGTCTACACCACGGTTTCCGCTGAGGACCTCGATGCGTGGCTCGCGCGCTACGCGGTCGGCGCGCTCGTCGAGCTGAAGCCGATCGCCACCGGCATCGAGAACACGAACTACTTCGTCACCACGGCGAAGGGCCGCTACGTGCTGACGCTCTACGAGCGCCTGCCGGCCGAGGACCTGCCGTTCTACCTCAACCTGATGGCGCACCTCGCGCGCAGCGGCTGCGACGTGCCGGCGCCCGAGCCCGACCGCACCGGCGCGCTGTTCTCGATCCTGAACGGCAAGCCGGCCGGCCTGGTCGCGCGCGTCGAGGGCGCGCCGGTCGATCGTCCCGACGCGGCGCACTGCGCGGCCGTGGGCGCGGCGCTCGCACGGCTGCACCTCGCCTCGCAGCAGTACCGCGCGCGCCTGTCGAACCGCCGCGGGCCCGCGTGGTGGCGCCAGGCCGCCCGCGCCGTGCGCCCGTTCCTCACGCCGGAGCAGGATGCGCTCCTCCAGCGCGAGCTCGCCCACCAGCAGGGCTACGCGAAGCTCAGGCTCCCGAAGGCCGCGATCCACGCGGACCTGTTCTGCGACAACGTGCTGTTCGACGGCGAGCGCGTCGCCGGCATCATCGACTTCGGGTTCGCGGCCACCGACTTCCTCGCCTACGACCTCGCGATCGCCATCAACGACTGGTGCGACGACGGGGACGGCGCGCTCGACGCGGCGCGCATGCGCGCGTTCGTCGCCGGCTACCACGAGGTCCGCCCGCTGACCGACGACGAGCGCACGCACTGGCCGGACCTGCTGCGCGCCGCCGCGCTGCGCTTCTGGCTGTCGCGCCTCTACGACCTGTACCTGCCGCGCCCCGGCGAGCTCACGCACGCGCACGACCCCTCGCGCTTCGAGCGCATCCTCGGCCGCCGCGCGGCCGCGGCGCCGCGCATGCCGGACCTCGCCGAGCGCTCCGACGCCTGACGCAGCGCCCCACGACGATGAGCGCGCCGGCACAGGCCACCGACATCGTGTTCACGCGCCACGCGGCGGGCCGCGGCGTCGCGTGGCTGCGCGAGTCGTGGGCGATGTTCGGCCGCGCGCGCCTGCCGTGGCTCGCGCTGATCGCGCTCTACTACCTCGTCATCCTGCTGGCCAACTGGATCGCCGGCGTCGTGCACCCGGTCGCCGGCCAGGTCGCGACCATGCTGCTCAAGCCCGTGTTCGCGGTGGGCCTGCTCGCGGCGGCCTGGTCGCAGGAGCGCGGCGAACGGCCGCGCCCGCGCGACCTGTTCCGCGGCTTCAGCGCGAACCTCGGCGCGCTGCTGACGCTGGGCGCCGCGCTCGTCGCCGGGGTGTTCGCCGCGCTCGCGACCGCCTCGCTGATCGCGGGCAGCCTGCTCGCCGAGGTCTTCGCCGGCCCGCAGCCGCCGCCCGAGGAGCTGCTCGGCAACGCGCGGCTGCAGTTCGCGCTGCTCGCCGGCGCGACGGTGGCCCTGCCCGTCATGCTCGCGCTGTGGTTCGCGCCCGCCCTCGTCGTGTTCCAGGACGCGAGCGCCCGCACCGCGCTCGGCGCGAGCCTGCGGGCCGCGCTGGCCAACTGGAAGCCGATCGCCGTGTACGCGCTCGCGGTGTTCGCGTTCGGCGCCGTGCTGCCGGTCATGGCCGCGCAGGTGATGATCGCGCTGTTCCCCGCGCAGGCGGCGGTCACGGTCGTGCAGGTGCTTCTCGCCGCGTGGGGCCTGATGCTCGCGGCGACCCTGCACATCTCCGACTACGTGAGCTACCGCGACATCTTCCACGCCGGCGAGACCCTCGCGCCGCTCGACCGCGGCGGCCGCGGTCCGCACTGACGCCGTGACGACGAACGGCGGCGGGACGCAACTGCGCGGACCCGGCCGCTGGCTGCCCGGGCTGGCGCAGCTCGCGGGGTATCCGCGCGGCGCGCTGCGCAGCGATCTCGGCGCCGGCGCGGCGGTGGCGATCGTGCTGATCCCGTCGGTGCTCGCCTACTCCGAGCTGCTCGGGGTCGCGCCGCAGCTCGGCCTGTACTCGGCGCTCGGCGCGATGGTGGGCTACGCCCTGTTCGCGAGCTCGCGCAAGGTGATCGTGGGCCCGGACACGACGGTCGCGCTGCTCGCCGCCAGCACGATCGCCCCGCTGGCCGCCGGCGATCCGCTGCGCGCCGCCGCCCTCGCCGCCACGCTCGCGCTGCTGAGCGCGCTGCTGCTGATCGCCGCCGCGCGCTTCGACCTCGGGGCGGCCGCCGACCTGCTCTCCAAGCCGGTGCTCGTGGGCTACGCCAACGGCGCCGCGCTGATCCTCGTCGTGTCGCAGCTCGGCTCGCTCGCCGGCGTTCCGCTGCCGCGCGACGCGTTCCTGCACAAGCTCGCGGACTTCGCGGGCGCCCTGCCCGACGCGCACGCGCCGACGCTCGCGCTGGGGCTGGCGCTGATCGCGCTGCTGCTCGGCCTGCGCGCCTGGGCGCCGCGCGTGCCGGCGGCGCTCGTCGCCGTCGCGGCAGGCATCGCCGCGTCGTACGCGCTGGCGCTGCCGGACGCCGGCGTCGCCATGCTGCCGCCGCTGCCGGCCGGCCTGCCGGGGCCCGCGCTGCCGGCGTTCCACCTCGCCGACCTGCGCTCGCTCGTGCCCGGCGCGATCGCGCTCGCGTTCCTCGTCTTCGCCGAGGGGATCGTGCTCGCGCGCACGCTCGCCGCGCGGCGGCGCGAGCCGCTCGACGCGAACCGCGAGATGACCGCGCTCGGCGTCGCCAACCTCGGGGCTTCGCTGCTCGGCGGCTACAGCGTGGGCGCGAGCGGATCGCGGTCGATCACCGCCGACGCGGCCGGAGGACGGACGCAGGTCACGCAGTGGGTGGCCATCGCGATCCTGCTCGTCTTCGTGCTGCTGCTCGCGCCGCTGGTGGGACGGCTGCCGCGGGTGGCGCTGGCCGCGATCCTGATCGTCGCCGGCGTCGCCATGCTCGACCTCGCCGCGACGCGCGTGCTGGCGCGCCTCGACCCGCGCTCGCTGACGCTGTCGCTCGCCGTGTCCGCCGGCGTCCTCGTGTTCGGCGTGCTCGCCGGCGTGCTGCTCGGCATCGCGCTGTCGGTGGCGCGCGTGCTGATCGAGACCGCGCGGCCGCGCGACGCGGTGCTGCGCCGCTCGCCCGCCGACGACCGCTTCCACGACCTCGACGACGACGAACCGGGCGAGGCGCCGCCGGGCGTGATCGTCTACCGCCTGTACGCTCCGCTGCTGTTCCCCAACGCCCGCCACGTCGCGGACCGGCTGCGCGCCCTCGTGGACGCGGCGCCCGAGCCGGCGCGCTGCCTCGTCGTGGACCTCCAGGCGGTGACGCACGTGGACGTCACGGCCGCGGAGGTGCTGGTCGACCTGCACGACGAGCTGGAGGCCGCGGGCGTCGACGTGCGCTTCGCGCACGCGAACCGGCCGCTGCGCGAGCAGCTCGCGCGCTGGATGCCGGACCACGACCTCGGGCGGCACCGCTTCTTCCCGTCGTCGCATGCCGCCGTGGACGACTACCTGCATCCGCCGGGCAGGCGAGCGGACAAGGCTGAGTAGCGGCGCGGCCAGTCGGGCGTTCGCGACGGGACGCGGCGTGCTCTCCCCTCGCCCGCCCCGATCCTCGACACGGTCCCTGGTGCCTTGCGGCGAGATGCCATGCGCTCCCGAGCGCGAGTGGAAGCGTCGGGTCCGAACACCGACCGTGGCGTGCGCGCGCCACGAGTCGCTGCCGGCGAGCTACTCGATCACCCGGTTCGCGCTCAGCAGGACGGCCTGCGGAAACGTGACGCCGATGGCACTGGCCGCCTTCAGGTTGACGGCCAGCTCCAGCCTCAGCGGCTGCTCGATCGGAAGCTCCGCCGGCTTCGCGCCCCGCAGGATACGATCGACGTAGCCCGCGGCCCGCCGAAACTGGTCGCCGAAATCGATCGAGTACGACATCAGCCCACCGGACAGCGTAAAGGGTTGAAAGCCGTACATCGCAGGCAGGCGCAGGGCTGTCATGCGCCGCACGACGTCGGCGCGGTGGGTGAACAGGCTCGGATTCTCGACCACCAGCACGACATCGGGCTGCACGCGTGCGAGCGTCTCGAACGACTCATCGAACGTCTCCGGGCCGCCGATGGCGACCCGCAGCGCCGTCAACTTGCGCGATTGCAGTGTCTGCCCACCAAGCGCAGCCTGCCGCGCACTGGTGTCCAGCTCCGGCTGGTACAGGATGGCGACGCGCTTGGCCGACGGGACGATCTGCAGCAGCAGATCGATGCGCTTGGTGAGGATTTCGACATTCATCGAACTCAAGCCCGTCGCGTTCTTCCCGGGTCGGGCAAGGCTCTCGGCGAGCCCCGCGGCCACGGGATCGTGAACGAGCGCGAAGACGATCGGGATGGTCTTCGTCGCCTCCATGACGGCCTCCGCCGACGGCTGCGTCCCCGCGAAGATCAGGTCGGGCTTCAGCGCGACGAGTTCCGCGGCGAGAGGGGCATGGCGCTCCAGACGGCCCTCCGCGTAGCGGTAGTCGACCACCAGGTTCCGGCCCACGACCCAGCCCGCCTTCGCGAGCGTCGGGAAAAAATCGTCGCGGAACCAATGGCCGTCCCCGGACGCGGATGCGCTCGACAGGATGCCGATCCGCGCGGTCTTCTGCTGCGCGATGCCGAAGGCTGGGACGAGCGCCGCGGCGCAGGCAAGACCGAGCGCGACGCGCCGGCGCCACCGAACCCGTCGAAGGGAGGCGCTGAGACCGCTCCGGCATGATCCTGTCGCGGGAGTGGAGATCGACGGAAGTCTACTCGCACGCGCGGTTTCCGCGTCCGGGCGTGTCGCTCCCGCAGGCGGGCACCGGTGGAAGCCGCTGCTGCGCGGGCCGGCCGCCCCCCCGGCGGCACCGCACGGTCACGCCGCTTCGAGCTTGGCGTACTCCAGCGCGAGCCACTTGACGCCCGCGTCGCGGAAGTTGACCTGCACGCGCGCGTCGCCGCCGCGTCCTTCGGCGTCGATGATGACGCCCAGGCCGAACTTCGCGTGCCGCACGCTCTGGCCGACGCGCCACGCGGGGGCCGGCGGCGTGGCCTGCGGCGCGCCGGAGGGCGCGCTCCTGGCGCTGCCCCACTCGCTCTCGTCGACGTCCACCGCCCGCCGCCGCGGCGACAGCCACTGCACGAGCTCCTTCGGAATCTCGTCGAGGAAGCGGCTGGGGATGTGGTAGCGCGTCTGTCCGTGCAGCATCCGCGTCTGGGCCATCGTGAGGTAGAGGCGGCGGCGCGCGCGCGTGATCGCGACGTACATCAGGCGCCGCTCCTCCTCGACGCCCGCGAACTCGCCGAGGCTGTTCTCGTGCGGGAACAGCCCCTCTTCCAGGCCGGTGACGAACACCGTGTGGAACTCGAGGCCCTTCGCCGAGTGCACCGTCATGAGCTGCAGCGCGGGGCGGCCCTCGGCCGCCTGCGTCTCGCCGGCCTCCAGCGCGGCGTGCGCGAGGAAGGCCGTGAGCGGATCGACGGCACCTTCGGCCGCGGGCTCGGCCGCCGCCGCGGTGCCGGCGAGCGGGACGTCCGGCGCGAGCTGCGCCTCGCGCACGAAGTTCTCGGCGGCGTTGACCAGCTCCTGCAGGTTCTCGACGCGGTCCTGTCCCTCCTTCTCGTTCGCGTAGTGCGCCGCCAGCCCCGAGTGCTCGATCACGTGCGCGACGGCCTCGGGCAGCGGCCGCGCCGCCGTCTCGGCGCGCAGCCGCTCGAGCAGGCGCACGAAGCTGGCGATGGCGCCGCCCGGCTTGCCGCCGACCGCACCGGCGCAGGCCGCCTGCCACAGCGTCGTGCCCGCGCCGCGCGCGTGGTCCTGCAACTGCTCGAGCGAGCGAGCGCCGATGCCGCGCGGAGGGAAGTTGAGCACGCGCAGCAGCGCGCCGTCGTCGCCCGGCGCGGCGAGCAGCCGCAGGTACGCGAGCGCGTGCTTGACCTCGGCACGCTCGAAGAAGCGCATGCCGCCGTAGACGCGGTAGGGGATGCCGGCGCCGAACAGCGCGTGCTCGAGGACGCGCGACTGCGCGTTGCTGCGGTAGAGCACGGCCGCTTCCGACAGGGGAAGGCCCTCGTCGTGGAGGCCGCGGACGATGTCCACGACGAACGCCGCCTCGTCGAGGTCCGAGGGCGAGGCGAACGCCCGCACCGGCTCGCCGCGGCCTTCGCTGGTCCACAGGTTCTTGCCGAGCCGCGAGCGGTTGTGGCGGATCAGCGCGTTCGCCGCGTCGAGGATCGTGCCGTGCGAGCGGTAGTTCTGCTCCAGCTTGATCAGCCGCACCGGATGGTCGGGCGTGGCGAAGTCGCGCTCGAAGTGCTGCATGTTCGCGACGCTCGCCCCGCGGAACGCGTAGATCGACTGGTCGTCGTCGCCGACGGCGAACACGGCCGTGCGCTCGCCGGCGAGCAGCCGCAGCCACTTGTACTGCAGCACGTTGGTGTCCTGGAACTCGTCGACCAGCAGGTGCGAGAAGCGCCGGCGGTAGTGCTCGCGGATGGCGTCGCTGCGCGCCAGGAGCTCGTAGCTGCGCAGCAGCAGCTCGGCGAAGTCGACCACGCCCTCGCGGTGGCACATCGCCTCGTAGAGCGCGTAGTGCTCGACCTGCGCGCGCTGGAAGTCGTCGCCCGCCTCCACGGCGCCCGGCCGCAGCCCCGCCTCCTTGCAGTCGGCGACGAAGTACTGCAGCTGCCGCGGCGGATAGCGGTCCTCGTCGAGGACGTGCGCGCGGTACAGGCGCTTGATCAGCGCCAGCTGGTCGGCCGTGTCCATGATCTGGAACAGCTGCGGCAGGTCGGCGTCGCGGTGGTGCGCGCGCAGCATCCGGTTGCACAGCCCGTGGAAGGTGCCGATCCACATGCCCCGCGTGCTCAGCGGCGTGAGCACGGAGAGCCGCGTGAGCATCTCGCGCGCGGCCTTGTTGGTGAACGTGACGGCGAGCACGGACAGCGGGCTCGCCTGCCCGGTCGCGAGCAGCCACGCGATGCGCGTGGTCAGCACGCGCGTCTTGCCGCTGCCCGCGCCGGCGAGGATCAGCGCCGAGGCGTGCGGCAGCGTGACCGCGGCGAGCTGCTCGGGATTGAGGTGGGCGAGGAGCGCGGAGGCCATGGCGGCGCGGCGGAGCGCCGGCAGGCCCGGACCCCGAAGCACCGATTATAGGGAGGCGCCCGCGGCGGCCCGGGGCCCGACGCTATAATCGCGCCGCTCCCGCCTCCGCGGCCCGCCGCGCGGACCGCTCCCCCATGGCCGCCAAGCCCGAAGCCACGCCGCCCGCGAACTCCGCGACGATGCGCGCGTTCGTCCACTGGATCCGCGCCGCCGCGCCGTACGTCCACGCCTTCCGCGGCAAGACCTTCGTGATCGCCTTCGGCGGCGAGGTCGTCGCCGAGGAGACGTTCCTCAACGTCGTGCACGACCTCAACCTGCTGCACAGCCTCGGCATCCACCTCGTCGTCGTGCACGGCTGTCGCCCGCAGGTGGAGGCGATCCTCGCGCAGCAGGGCTTCCAGAGCCGCTACGCGCACGGCGTGCGCGTGACGGATGCCGACGCGATGGACTGCGTGCTCGAGGCGGCGGGGCAGGTGCGCGCCCGCATCGAGGCGCTGCTGTCGCTCGGGCTCGCGGGCTCGCCGATGGCGGGCTCACGCAACCGCGTCTCGTCGGGCAACTACATCACGGCGAAGCCGCTCGGCATCGTCGACGGCGTCGACATGCTGCACACCGGCGAGGTCCGCCGCGTCGACACCGAGGCGGTCCAGCAGCGCCTCGACGACGGCGACATCGTGCTGATCTCCCCGATCGGCTACTCGCCGACCGGCGAGATCTTCAACCTGACGGTCGAGGAGGTCGCCACCCAGGTCGCCGTGCGCTGCTCGGCGATGAAGCTCGTCTTCCTGATCGACGCCGACGGCGTGCGCAACGGCCGGCGCCAGCTCCTCACCGACCTGTCCACGCACGACGCCGAGGCGCTGCTCGCCAAGAAGGGGGAGCGGCTGACGCAGGACGTGCGCCTGTGCCTGCCCGCCGCCGTGCGCGCCTGCAACAACGGCGTCATGCGCGCCCACCTGATCCCCCGCCGCCTCGACGGCGCGCTGCTGCTCGAGCTCTTCACGCGCGACGGCGTCGGCACGATGGTGTCGGCGCGGGCGCTCGCGCACCTGCGCAACGCCACGATCGACGACGCCGCCGGCATCCTCGCGATCATCCAGCCGCTGGAGGAACAGGGCGTCCTGGTGCGCCGCTCGCGCGAGCGCCTCGAGGCGGAGATCGAGCGCTTCGTGGTCGCCGAGTACGACAACCACATCATCGGCTGCGCGGCGCTGTACGCGTTCCCCGACGAGCGCGTCGGCGAGCTCGCCGCGCTAGCGGTCCACCCCGACTTCCGCCGCGAGGGCTACGGCGAGGCCCTGATGAAGGAGATCGTCGCCCGCGCGCGCAAGCTCCGCCTGCAGGCGCTGTTCGTGCTGACGACCCGCACCGCGCACTGGTTCCTCGAGCGCGGCTTCCGCCCGGGCGGCGTCGGCGACCTGCCCCAGCAGAAGCAGGCGCTCTACAATTGGCAGCGGAAGTCGCAGGTCTACGTGAAGCCGCTCTGATCCGCCGTCCCGCCCCAGGAACTCCGTCATGCCCCGAACCGTCCACTGCGTCAAGCTCGGCCGCGAGGCCGAGGGCCTCGACTTCGCGCCCTATCCGGGCGAGCTCGGCAAGCGCATCTACGAGAACGTCTCCAAGGAGGCGTGGGCGCAGTGGCTGCGCCATCAGACGATGCTGGTGAACGAGAACCGCCTCTCGCTGGCCGACGCCCGCGCCCGCAAGTGGCTCGCCGAGCAGATGGAGAAGCACTTCTTCGGCGGCGGTGCCGAGATGCCGCAGGGCTACGTCCCGCCGACGGAATGAGCGCGCCCCCCGCCCCCGCAGCCGCCGCGCACGCGGTGCCGCTGTCGCGCTACCCGGTGCCCGCGCTCGACGAGATGCCCGACGACGTGCGCGCGCGCATCCTCGAGGTGCAAGAGAAGTCTGGGTTCGTGCCGAACGTGTTCCTGGCCCTCGCGCACCGTCCCGACGAGTTCCGGGCGTTCTTCGCCTACCACGACGCGCTGATGGCCAAGGAGGGCGGCCTCACGAAGGCCGAGCGGGAGATGATCGTCGTCGCCACGTCGGGCGCGAACGACTGCCTCTACTGCGTCGTGGCGCACGGCGCGATCCTGCGCATCTACGCGAAGAACCCGCTCGTCGCCGACCAGGTCGCGGTCAACTACCGCAAGGCGGACATCGCGCCGCGGCAGAAGGCCATGCTCGCGTTCGCGCTGAAGGTCGCCACCGACTCGGCGTCGCTGGGCGACGAGGACCACGCGGCGCTGCGCGCGCACGGCTTCTCGGACGAGGACGTCTGGGACGTCGGCGCGATCGCGGCGTTCTTCGCGCTGTCGAACCGCATGGCCAACCTGATCGCGCTGCGGCCCAACGACGAGTTCTTCCTGCTAGGCCGCGTCCCGCGCGACAGGACCCCGCGCTAGCGTCCCGTCCGCCCGACGGCGCCCGGCCGGCGTGGACGGGCGCCGGGACGCGTCAGCCGCGGCACTGCGCGAGCACGAACGCGCACAGCCGCTCGACCGAGGCGGCGACGTCCTCGCGGCGCGTGTCGATCGTCAGGTCCGCCGCCTCCGGCGGCTCGTAGGGGCTGTCGACGCCGGTCATGCCCTTGAGCGTCCCTGCGCGCGCCCGGCGGTACAGCCCCTTGGGATCGCGCGCCTCGCAGGTCGCGACGTCGCTGTCCACGTGGACCTCGAGGAAGCGCCGCGGCCCGGCGGCGGCGCGCGCGCGGGCGCGGTCGTCGCGGTACGGGGAGATGAACGCCGTGATGCAGACCACGCCGGCGTCGGCGAACAGCGCGGCCACCTCGCCGACGCGGCGGATGTTCTCCTGGCGGTCCTCCGGCGAGAAGCCCAGGTCCGCGTTGAGGCCGCCGCGCACGTTGTCGCCGTCGAGCGTGTACACCGACCAGCCGAGGTCGAACAGGCGTCGTTCCAGCGCCATCGCCAGCGTCGACTTGCCCGCGCCCGACAGTCCGGTCAGCCAGACGACAGCTCCCGCGTGTCCGGCCCGCGCCGTCCGCTCCTCCGGCTGCACGTGGTGGCGCACCGCGGTCAGGTCGGCCCGCGGGCGCGCGCGCAGGCGGCGCTGGTCCGGATAGCCGGAGGCGTCGATCACGCCGCCGCCGACGATCGCGCCGTCGTCGGCGAGCACGAAGCGGCCCGTCGCGGGCAGGCGCGCGGCGTCGTCGACCGCGAGCAGCGCGTCGCAGCGCAGCGTTACGCGCGCCACGCCGCCTTCGCCGACGACCGGCGCGTCGATGCGCTCGAGCGAGGCGTCGTCGAGCACGTGGTGGACGGCCGCCAGCTGCGCGCCCACCTCGCGGGTGCCGATGCGCAGCACGAGCCGGCGTCCCGGCGCGAGCGCGCCGTGGCCCAGCCAGAACAGGTCGGCGTCGAACACCGGCGTGAGCTTGGGCGGGTCGTCCGGCGCGCACGCGAGCTCGCCGCGCTCGACCACGATCTCCTCGTCGAAGACGATGGCGGCGTTGTCGCCGGCGACCGCGAGCTGTGGGGCGAGCGGCCAGCCCGCGAGCGCCGCCACGCGCGCCTCGCGCGTTCCCGGCAGCAGCAGCACGCGGTCGCCCGCCGCGAGCGTGCCGCTGTCGAGGCGCCCGGCGACGATGCGCCGCCCGTCGATGCGGTAGACGTCCTGCACGTAGACGCGCAGCGGCAGCGCGGCGCCTGCCGCAGCGCGCTCCGGCAGCGACTCCAGCGCCGCGACGAGCGTCGGCCCGGACCACCACGGAGCCTCGGACGGGGGACGCACGAGGTTCGCGCCGGCGCGCGCCGACGCGGGCACGATCGCGTGCGCCGCGAGCCCGAGTCGCGCGAGCGCGTCCGCGAGGGCGTCGCGCACGGCGCGGAAGCGATCCTCGCGCCAGTCGACGAGGTCCATCTTGTTGACGGCGACCACGACGTCGCGGACGCCGAGCAGCCGCAGCAGCGCGAGGTGGCGCCGCGTCTGCGCCTGCGCGCCCGAGGCCGCGTCGACGACGAGCAGCGCGGACTGCGTGTCCGCCGCGCCGGTGACGAGGTTGCGGAGCAGCTCGCGGTGGCCCGGCGCGTCGATGACCAGGAGGTCGCGCCGCGGGGTTCGCACGCGCACGCGCGTCGTGTCGAGCGTGATCGCCTGGTCGCGCTCGAGCTGCAGCGCGTCGAGCACGAACGACCACTCCAGCGGCACTCCGCGCCTGTCGCTCGCGGCGGCGAGCGCCGCGACCTTCCCCGCCGGCAGGAGGTCGAGCTCGTGCAGCAGGCGCCCGAGCAGCGACGACTTGCCGTGGTCGACGTGCCCGGCGAGGCACACGGCGAGCGGCGCGGCCGGAGCCGCGTGTACCGCGTCGGCGCCTGCGGCCGCCTCCGGTTCCGGCCCGCCCGACGGCGCGCTGCTCACGCTACATGTACCCCGCGCTGCGCAGGCGCTCGAAGGCGTCCTCGCGCTCGTGGTCCATCGCGCGACCCGCGCGCTCCTCGGTGCGCGTGGACGCGAGCTCCGCGATGATCGCGTCGATCGAGTCGGCGCCCGATGGCACGGGCGCGGTGATGTCGCGCTCGCCCAGCGAGCGGAACCGCTTGCCGTCGCGGGCGAGGTAGAGCTCGCAGAACGGGATGCCCTCGCGCTTGATGTAGCGCCAGACGTCGAGCTCGGTCCAGGCGAGCAGCGGATGCACGCGCACGTGCCCCCCGGGCGGCGGCGCGGCCTCGTAGTGCCCCCACAGCTCGGTCGGCTGCGCGCGCACGTGCCAGCGCCCTTCGGCGTCGCGCGGGCTCATCGCACGCTCCTTGCCGCGGACCGGCTGCTCGTCGCGGCGGATGCCGAGGATCACGCCGGCGTAGCGGCGCTGCGCGATCAGCCGCTTGAGGCCCAGCGTCTTGCGCGCGGCGGCGCGCGCGGCCGGCGGCAGCGACGCGTCGGTCTCCTCGACCGGGGGGCACGGCGCGTCGACGTAGTCGAGGCCCCACTCGCGCACGTAGCGGTCGCGGAACGCGTACACCTCGGGGAACTCGTTGCCCGTGTCGAGGAGGATCACGGGGAACGGCACGCGGCCGACGAAGGCCTTGCGGGCGAGCCACACCAGCGTGTTCGAGTCCTTGCCGAGCGACCACAGCATCGCGAGCGGCTGCAGGCGCCGGTAGGCCTCGCGGAGGACGTGGATCGCGTGCTGCTCGAGCGCGTCGAGGGGATCGGCGGACATGGCGCGGGGACCCGGGCCCGCGCACGCCGCGGGCACGCGCGCCCGCGGCGCGAACGCGCCCCGTTCCGCGCGATGGTACCGCGAGCGCCGCCGCCCGCGCCGGCGGCGGCGCTCGGGGCAGCGCTACCCGAGGTGCTGCTTGAACCAGGCGGTCGCGCGCTTCCAGCCGTCCTCGGCCTTGTCCTTGCGGTAGGTCGGGCGGTAGTCGGCGTGGAACGCGTGCGGCGTGTC
Source organism: Betaproteobacteria bacterium (assembly GCA_016861105.1). Lineage (GTDB taxonomy): Bacteria > Pseudomonadota > Gammaproteobacteria > Burkholderiales > Casimicrobiaceae > VBCG01. The sequence continues at coordinate 120,544 of BOKS01000010.1, forward strand.
CGGATAGATGACCAGGTCGGACTTCGCGTTGCCCGCCGCCTTCAGCGCGGCGAAGAACTTCTCGACCGTGTCGTTCGGGATCCCGGCGTCCGCACCGCCGTACAACCCCAGCACCGGCGCCCGGACCTGCGCAGCCACGTCGAGCGGCGTCCGGTCGTTGGGATAATAGGCGCGGGCGGTCGGCCCGTACCAGGCCACCGCGGCGTCGACGTCGCGGTTGTGCGCGGCGTACATGAGCGTGATGCGCCCGCCCCAGCAGAAGCCGGTGATGCCGAGGCGCCCGACGTCGGCCTTGCCCTCCGAGCGGGCGAACGCGACCGCGGCGTCGAGGTCCCCCATGACCTCGCCGTCCGGCGTGCGGGCGACGACCTCCTTCAGCAGCGCCTGCACGTCCGTGTACTTGCCGGCGTCGCCCTGCCGGGCGAACAGCTCCGGCGCGATCGCGTAGTAGCCGAGCTTCGCGAACCGGCGGCACACGTCGCGGATGTGCTCGTGCACGCCGAAGATCTCGGACACGACGAGGATCGTCGGGAACGGGCCGCCGCTCGCCGGCATGGCGCGGTACGCCGCCATCGCGCCACCCTTGGCCGGCACCTTGACCTCGCCGGCCGTGAGCCCGTCGGCGGGCGTGGTGATCGTCTGCGCGCCCACCGGCAGCACGGCGGCGGCGAAGCCCGCGCCCAGCGTGGTCACGACGAACGTGCGGCGATCGACATTGCGCTGCGCGAGCAGGCTGCGCAGCTCCGGCGGTAGAACGTTGCCCATCTTCGAGGTCTCCAGCGGAAGGCGCCGCGCAGGCGGCGCGGATCGGACATGCCGGCCCGTGCGGGCCGGGGCGAAAAAAGCATGCGGCGCTATCGCCGCGCGGCGTGGACGACGTGGCCGCCGACGATCGTCCAGCGCGCGCGGCCGACCACCTCCAGCCCCGCGAATGGCGAGTTCTTCCCCTGGCTCGACAGCTCCGGGGGAAGGACGCGCCACGGCTCGTCGGGATCGAACACGCACACGTCGGCGGGTCCCCCGACGCGCAGCGTCCCCGCATCCACGCCGAGCAGGTCGGCCGGGCGGCGGGTGATGCGGTCGAGCGCCGCGAGCAGCGGCAGTCCGGCGTCCCGCGCCCATTGGAGCGTCAGCGGCAGCAACAGTTCCAGGCCCGTCGCGCCCGGCTCGGCCTCGGCGAACGGCAGGAGCTTCGCGTCGTCGTCCACGGGCGCGTGGTCGGAGCAGACGGCGTCGATCGTTCCGTCGGCGAGGGCGGCCCGCAGCGCCTCCCGGTCGCGGGTGCCGCGCAGCGGCGGCACGAACCGCGCCTGCGGGTCGAACCAGCCGATGTCGACGTCGCACAGGTGCAGGTGGTGGACGCCGACGTCCGCCGTGACGCGCAGCCCCTCCGCCTTGGCCGCGCGCAGCATCGCCACGCCGCCGGCCGACGACAGGCGCGCCACGTGGACGCGCGAGCCGGTCTCGCGCGCGAGCGCGAAGATGGTCGACAGCGCGACGGTCTCGGCGATCGCCGGGACCGTCGGCAGCCCGAGCCGCGTGGCCACCACCCCCTCGTGCGCGACGCCCCCGCGGGCGAGGTGCGCGTCCTGCGGCCGCAGCCAGACGCGGTGGCCGAAGGTCTGCGCGTACTGCAGCGCCCGCAGCAGCACCTGCGTGTCGGCGAGCGGATGGTCGGCGTTGGAGAACGCGACGCACCCGGCGTCGGCCAGCTCGCCCATCTCGGTGAGCGCCTCGCCGGCCAGCCGCTGGGTGAGCGCGCCGACCGGGTACACGTGCGCCTGGTTCAGGAGCCGCGCGCGATGCCTGAGCATCTGGACCAGCCCCGGCTCGTCGAGCGGCGGGTCGGTGTCGGGCGGGCACGCGAGGCTCGTGACCCCGCCGGCGACCGCGGCCCGCAGCTCCGACTCGAGCGTGGCCTTGTACTCGAGACCCGGCTCGCGCAGCCGCGCCGACAGGTCGACGAAGCCGGGCGCGACGACGAGGCCGCGCGCGTCGAGCGTGGCCGCCGGCGCGAACCCGGCCGGCGCCTCGCCGACCGCGGCGATGCGGCCGTCGCGCACGAACAGCCCGCCGCGGCGGTCGAGCCCCGTCGCCGGGTCGATCAGGCGTCCGTCGATGATCGCGAGGTCCACGGCGTGACGTTCCTCGGGCCTCAGTTGCCGGCGATCGTGCTCATGACCGCCATGCGCACGGCGATGCCGAACGTCACCTGCGGCAGGATCACGCTGCGCTCGCCGTCGGCGACGGGCGAGTCGATCTCCACGCCGCGGTTCATCGGGCCCGGGTGCATGACGATCGCGTCGGGCTTCGCGCGCGCGAGCTTCTCGGCCGTCAACCCGTAGTGCTTGAAGTACTCGCCCGACGAGGGCAGCAGCGCGCCGCGCATCCGCTCGCTCTGCAGCCGCAGCATCACGACCACGTCGCAGCCGTCGAGCCCGGCGCGCATGTCGTGGAACGGCCGCACGCCCAGCGACTCGACGAACGGCGGCAGCAGCGTGGCGGGGCCGACGACGCGGACGTCCGGCGCGCCGAGCGTGGTGAGCCCGTGGATCAGCGAGCGCGCGACGCGCGAGTGCAGCACGTCGCCCACGATCACCACCGACAGCGCGCGGAAGTCGCGCTTGTAGTGGCGGATCGTGTAGAGGTCGAGCAGTCCCTGCGACGGGTGCGCGTGGCGGCCGTCCCCGGCGTTGATCACGTGCACGTGATGGCGGCCGGTCGCGACCAGGTGCCGCGCGATCAGGTGCGGCGCGCCGGACTGCCCGTGCCGCACGACGAAGACGTCCGCGTTCATCGCGCACAGGTTGTCGATGGTGTCGAGCAGCGTCTCGCCCTTGCTGGTCGACGACACGCCGATGTTCAGGTTGACGACGTCGGCGGACAGGCGCTTCGCGGCGATCTCGAAGGTGGTGCGCGTGCGCGTCGAGCTCTCGAAGAACAGGTTGAAGATGGTCTTGCCGCGCAGCAGCGGCACCTTCTTCACCTCGCGCTCGCCGATCGACACGAAGGGCTCGGCGGCGTCGAGGATGCCCTCGATCGCCTCCGCCGGCAGCCCCTCGAGGGTCAGCAGGTGCGTGAGCTTGCCTTCGGCGTTGAGCTGCGGATGGCGCGGGCGCGCGCCGGGAGGCGGCGGCGGAGCGGTCGCGGCGCGCGCCGTCACGCCGGCTCCACGCCCAGCGACAGCGTGCCGCCTTCGCCGCGCGCCAGCACGATCGACAGGTCGCGGGCGACCGCGAGCCGCGCCCCGGCGTAGGTCGCCTCGATCGGCAGCTCGCGCCCGCCGCGGTCCACCAGCACCGCGAGCTCGACGCGGTCGGGGCGGCCGAAGTCGAACAACTCGTTGATGGCGGCACGCACGCTGCGGCCGGTGTAGAGCACGTCGTCGACGAGCACGATCGACGCGCCCTCGACGTCGAACGGCAGCTCGGTGCGCTTCGTGTTCGCCTTGAGGCCCTTGCGCTTGAAGTCGTCGCGGTAGTAGGCGACGTCGACGAAGCCGAGCGGATGCTCGCCGGGCAGCATCTCGGCCAGCCGCTCCGCGAGCCACGCGCCGCCCGAGTAGATGCCGACGAACGCCGCGTCGCGCGCGACGGCGCCGGCCATGCGCTCCGCCAGCGCGGCGAGCAGCGCCTCGGCGTCGGGAAGCGCGGCGTCAGCGGAGGCGCTCATCGAACCACCCCTGCAGGATCGCCTGTGCCGCGAGCGCGTCGCGCGTCTCGCGCCCGCGGCGGCCCGCGCGCACCCCGGCGAGCCGCCCCGCAGCCTCGGCCGTCGTGTGGCGCTCGTCGGCCGCGGCGACGGGGAGGCGGAAGCGCGCCGCGAGCTCGCGCGCGAAGCGCCGCGCCGCCTTCGTCATCGCGTGCTCGGTCCCGTCCGCGTGGACCGGAATGCCCACGACGAGCACGCCCGGCCGCCACTCCGCGACGAGCGCGCCGATGGCCGCGAACCGCGCCTCGCTGCGCGCCTCGTCGATCGTCGCGAGCGGGTGCGCCGCGCGCACGAGCGTGTTGCCGACGGCGACGCCGATGCGCCGGGTCCCGAAATCGAAGGCGAGCACGGTGGCGTCGGGCGGCGGGCCGGCCGGCATCAGGACCGCGTGCGCGGCGCAGGCTGCGCCGCGTGCCGAAGCCCGGTGCGACGCGGCCGTCATGCGTGCCCGGCCCCGTCGGAGAGCTGCGCGAAGTCGATGCCGAGCAGGCGCATCGCGGCCGGCAGCCTGTCCTTGGGCTCGATCCCGAACAGCACGTCGGCGTCGGCTTCGACGGTCAGCCACGCGTTGGCCGCGAGCTCCTGCTCGAGCTGGCCCGCGGCCCACCCCGCGTAGCCCAGCGACACGATCATCGCCTCGGGACCCTCGCCGCGGCCGACGGCCTCGAGGATGTCCTTGGACGTCGTCAGGCCGAGCTCGTCGCTGATCGCGAGCGTGGACTGCCAGTTGCCGAGCGGCCGGTGCAGCACGAAGCCGCGATCGACCTGCACGGGGCCGCCGAACATCACCGGCGCGCCGCGCAGGCGCTGGTCGGCGAGCGGCACGTCGATCTGCTCGAACAGCGCCGACAGCGTCATGTCGATCGGACGGTTGACCACGAGCCCGAGCGCGCCGTCCGGGTTGTGCTCGCACACGTAGGTGAGCGTGTGGGCGAAATTGGGATCGGCCATGCTCGGCATGGCGATCAGGAAATGATGGGTGAGGTTGACGGTGGCACCCATGGACGTGTGTCGCATTGTAATCCGCGGCGGCGAGGGGGCACAATTCGCGGCGCCGCGGCCGACGGGCCGATGCGCCGTCCGGAGGATCCCACACGATGACCGCCCCGCCTCCGCTTTCGTTCCACGGTGCGCTTCGCCTTCTCGCGGCCTGCGCGCTCGCGGCGATGGCGAACGCCGCGCACGCCGGGCTCGTGGTGATGCACGGCTACGCGGACGTGACCAGCGCGCTGGTCTGGATCCAGGCCTCCGCGCCCGGGCCGATCACGGTGGCGTGGCGCCCGGAGGGCGACGAGCGCGAGCGCAGGATCGAGCTCGCGGCGACCGCCGAGCGCGAGTCGATCGTCGTCGCCCGCCTCACGGGCCTGGCACCCGGCGGCAGCGCCCGCTACAGCGTCGAGGGCGGCGGCGAGCGGCGCGAGGGCGTCGTGCGCGCGCAGGCCCACTTCGAGGACGCGAAGGCGGCGCCGCCGGTCACCATCGCGATCGGCTCGTGCTACTTCCTGAACGACGAGAACGGCATGCGGCCGCGCGACCGCGACTACGGCGGCGAGGAGCACATCTTCGACGCGATCGCCGACAAGCGGCCCGACGTGATGCTGTGGCTCGGCGACAACGTCTACCTGCGGCGCCAGGAGTACCACGACACGGCGGCGATGGCGGCGCGCTACCGCGCGCAGCGCGCGGCCCCGCCGCTGCGGCGGCTGCTCACGGCGACGTCGCACCTGGCGATCTGGGACGACCACGACTTCGGGCCCAACGACGCCGACGGATCGTTCACGCTGAAGGGCGAGACCCTGCGCCTGTTCCGTCTCTACTGGGCAAACCCGGGCTACGGGCTGCCGGAGACGCCCGGCATCTTCGGCGTCGCCAGCGCCGCGGACGTCGACTTCGTGCTGCTCGACGGGCGCTACCACCGCACGCACCCGCGCCTGCCGGACGGGCCGGACAAGACGATGTTCGGCGCCGCGCAGCTCGCGTGGCTGCGCTCGGCGCTGCTCAACGCGCGCGGCAGCGTGAAGCTCGTCGCCAACGGCAGCCAGTTCTGGAACGCGGCCTCGCGCTTCGAGGGCCTGCACCAGTTCCCCGGCGAGCAGAAGGCGCTGCACGATTTCCTGCTCGCGCAGCGCATTCCCGGCCTGCTGTTCCTCTCGGGTGATCGTCACTTCACCGAGCTGCTGCGGATCGACCGTCCCGGCGCCTACCCGCTCCACGAGTTCACGTCGAGCCCGCTCACGTCGCGCGCGTGGGAGAAGCCCGAGGCGCGCGAGCGCGACAACCCGCAGGTCGTGCCCGGCACGCTCGTCGGACGCCGCCAGTTCGGCCTGATCCGGGTCACGGGACCGGGCGACGACCGGCGCATCGCCCTCGAGAGCTACGACGCGAAGGGCGCGCTCCTGTGGCGCCACGAGCTGCGCGCCCGCGACCTCGCGTTCCCGGCGCGATGACGCGCGTGCGCGGCAGCGGTTCCGGCGCGCCGGCGCGCGGCGGCGGGGAACGCACCGGCGCGCTCGTCTGGTTCCGCCGCGACCTGCGCGACCACGACCACGCCGCGCTCGCGCACGCGCTCGCCGACGGCGGGCCGGTCTGGTGCGCGTTCGTCTTCGACCGCGGGATCCTCGACGCGCTGCCGTCACCGCGCGACCGGCGCGTCGCGTTCATCCACGCCAGCCTGGTCGAGCTCGACGCCGCGTTGCGCCGTCGCGGCGGCGGCCTGATCGTCCGCCACGACTTCGCGCGCGAGGCGATCCCGCGGCTCGCCGACGCGCTTCGCGTGGCCGCGGTCTACGCGAACCGCGACGTCGAGCCGGCCGCGCTGGACCGCGATGCGGCCGTGGCGCACGCCCTGTCGGACCGCGGCATCGCGCTGCGCACGTTCAAGGACCACGTCGTCTTCGAGCGCGACGAGATCCTGTCGAAGGCCGGCACGCCCTTCACCGTCTACACGCCCTACCGCAACGCGTGGCTCGCGCGGCTCGCGCCGCCGGACCTCGCATCGCACGACGTCCGGCCGCAACGAGGTGCGCTGGCCCGGCCGCCCGCGGAGCACGACCGCGGCATCCCGGCGCTGGAAACGATGGGATTCGTCGCGGCCGATCTCGCCGCGATCGGCGTCGAGCCGGGCATGCGCGGCGCGCGCGCGCGCTTCGCGGACTTCGCCGGGCGCATCGAGCGCTACGGCGAGGCGCGCGACTTTCCGGCCGTCGACGGCGTGTCGCACCTGTCGGTGCACCTGCGCTTCGGCACGATCTCGGTGCGCACGCTTGCCGCCGAGGCGCACGCGCGATCGCTGCGCCCGCGCGGCGACGGGGCCGCGAAGTGGCTGTCCGAGCTCGTCTGGCGCGAGTTCTACTCGCAGCTCCTCTGGCACTTCCCGCACGTCGTCCGCGGCGCGTTCCGGCGCGAGTACGACGCGCTGGCGTTCGAGAACGACCCCGCGCGCTTCGCGGCATGGTGCGAGGGCCGGACGGGCTATCCGCTCGTGGACGCGGCGATGCGCCAGCTGAACGCGACGGGGTACATGCACAACCGGCTGCGGATGGTCGCCGCGAGCTTCCTGGTCAAGGACCTGCTGGTCGACTGGCGGGCGGGCGAGCGCGTGTTCGCCGAGCGGCTGATCGACTTCGATCTCGCCTCGAACAACGGCGGCTGGCAATGGGCGGCGTCGACCGGCTGCGACGCGCAGCCGTGGTTCCGCATCTTCAATCCGGTGACGCAGTCGGAGCGCTTCGATCCCGACGGGACGTTCATCCGGCGCCACGTGCCCGAGGTGGCGGCGCTCGACGCGGGCGAGATCCACGCGCCGTGGAAGGTGCCGCCGGCGATCCAGCAGGCGAAGGGCGTGGAAGTCGGCCGCGAGTATCCCGCGCCGATCGTCGACCACGCGGCGCAGCGGGCGAAGGCGCTGGCGCTCTACGAAAAGGTGCGAAGCGGCTAGTGGACGGTAACAGCCCACCAGGACGCGTCGGGGCCGGGCGGCGGGGCGTGCCCGCACGCTGCAAAGTGCAGGCGGCCGCGGCGCGCAGGGGGCGCCGACGGCCCCTTCGTCGAACGACGAGCGCGGGCGGGCACGCCCGTGCCCGCCCGCGTCGTTCGGTCAGTCTTCCTCGTGCTTGCGCTTCTTCTCGTACTCGGCGACGAGCTGCTGCTGCAGCGGCGCCGGCGCCGGCTCGTAGTGCGACAACGCCATCGTGAACGCGCCGTGGCCGCCGGTCACGGACTTGAGGCGGGCGCCGTAGCCGTCGAGCTCGACGAGCGGCGCCACGCCGGCGATCGCGAGCGCGCCCGGGCCGGCCGCCTTCGTGCCCGTGACCTGCCCGCGGCGCGACGAGAGGTCGCCGGCGATGTCGCCGGTGTTCGCTTCGGGACAGACGATCTCCACGCTGACGATGGGCTCCAGCACGGTCGGCCGCGCCTTCGCGACGGCCTCGAGGAACGCCTTGCGGCCCGCCGTCACGAACGCGATCTCCTTCGAGTCGACCGGATGGTGCTTGCCGTCGAAGACGGTCACGCGGACGTCCTGCAGCGGGAAGCCGGCCACCGCACCCGTCGCCAGCACCTGCTCGACGCCCTTGCGCACGGCCGGCAGGAACTGGTTCGGGATCACGCCGCCCTTGGTCGCATCGACGAAGTCGAAGCCGGCGCCGCGCGGCAGCGGCTCGACGCGCAGCGCGACCTCGCCGAACTGGCCCGCGCCTCCGGTCTGCTTCTTGTGCCGGTAGGTCGCCTCGGCCTGGCCGGCGATCGTCTCGCGGTAGGGGATGCGCGGCGGCCGCGTGTCGATCTCCACCTTGAACTGCGTGGCCATGCGCTCGAGCACCGAGCGCAGGTGCAGCTCGCCGAGCGCGCGCAGCACCGTCTCGTTGCTGTGCGGGTCCTGCTCGACGACCAGCGTAGGATCCTCGGCGACGATCTTGTGCAGCACGTCCGAGATGCGCTGCTCGTCGCCGCGCTTGCGCGGCGCGATGGCCACGCCGTGCATCGGCTGCGGGAACTCGAGCGGGCGCATGTGGATCTGGTCCTCGTCGTGCGAGTCGTGCAGCACGACGTCGAACTCGATCTCGTCGACCTTCGCGACCGCCGCGATGTCGCCCGGGATGGCGCGCTCGACCTCGACGTTCTTCCCGCCCTGGAGCATGAACAGGTGGCCCACCTTGAACGGCTTGCGGCCGTCGCCGACGAAGAGCTGCGTGTCCTTGGTCACCGTGCCCTGGTGGACGCGGAAGATGCCGAGCTTGCCCACGAACGGGTCGATGACCACCTTGAACACGTGCGCGAGCACGTGCCTGCCCGGGTCCGGCTGCGAGCGGAACCCCTCGGCCGCGTCGCCCTCGCCCTTCACGAACAGCGGCGGATTCCCCTCCGCGGGGTTGGGCGCGAGCCGGACGAGGATGTCGAGCAGCTCCGCGACGCCCGCGCCCGTGCGCGCGGAGACGAAGCAGACGGGCACGAGGTGGCCCTCGCGCAGCGCCTTCTCGAACGGAGCGTGCAGTTCGTCGGGTGCGATCTCCTCGCCCTGCTCGAGGTACTTCGCCATCAGCGCCTCGTCGACCTCGACGACCTGGTCGACGAGGGCCTGGTGCGCGTCGGCGACCGACGAGAAGTCCGCCTCGCCGCTGGGATTGAAGAAGCAGTCGACGACCCTCGCGCCACCGCCGGCCGGCAGGTTGATGGGCAGGCACTCCTTGCCGAACGCCTGCTGGATCGCGGCCAGCGTCGCCGCCGGGTCGACGTTCTCCGCGTCGATCTTGTTCACGATCACGATGCGGCAGAGCCGGCGCCTGGCCGCCCACTCCATCATCCGCGACGTGATCATCTCGATGCCGGCCTGCGCGTTGACGACCACCGCGGCCGTCTCGACCGCGTCGAGCGCCCCGATCGCCTGCCCGATGAAGTCGGGGAAGCCCGGCGTGTCGATCAGGTGGATGCGCGCCTCCGGCAGGTCGAGGTGCAGGATCGACGAGCGCAGCGAGTGCTTCCAGCTCTTCTCCAGCGGATCGAAGTCGCTGACGGTGGTGCCGCGCTCGACGCTCCCCGCGGCGCCGACCGCCCCGCCGTGCGCGAGCAGCGCCTCGGCGAGCGTCGTCTTGCCGACGGCGCCGTGGCCCACCAGCGCTACGGTACGAAGTCGTTCCGTCGTGTACTGCGACATGCGTTCCTCCCGGTCGGATGGCCCTTGCGCTTCAGGCGAATGTACCCCGCCGCCGGGACGCCTGCCAATGCGCGGCGGCGCTCGTTCGCGGACTGTTGCGGCGCGTCAAGGAACGCGGAGGCGCACCGGCAGGCGCGGCCGGGGCGGCGACGGGTGCGGTCGCTGGCGCGGGCGCACGCGACCCGCCGGGCGTGGCCCCGGGCGATGCCCGGGGCCCGCGCGCGGCGGCGACGACGCGTGCGTCGCGCGCGGGCGGCGCGTCAGTGGATCGTGACTTCCTGCAGGCCGAGCATCTCGCGGAGGTGGCGCATCAGCTCCTCTTCCTGGAACGGCTTGCCGAGGTAGAGGTCGACGCCGAGCTCGGCGGCGCGAGCGCGGTGCTTGTCCGCGGTGCGCGAGGTGATCATGATGATCGGCAGGTGCGCGTGCTTCGGGTCGCCCTTCAGCGTCTTGGTGAACTCGAAGCCGTCCATGCGCGGCATCTCGATGTCGAGCAGGATGACGTCCGGCGCCTCGTCGGACACCGCCTGGAGCGCATCGACGCCGTCCTTCGCGGTCGCCACGCGGAACCCCTCGCGCGCGAGCAGGCGGCTGGTGATCTTGCGCACCGTGAGCGAGTCGTCGACGATCAGCACGAGCGGCGCCGGCGCGGCCGCCGGCGCGGCGATGCGCACGCTCGCCTCGGCGTTCGGATCGAACGCCGCGACGTCGGCGCGCTGCGCGAGCTGCACCGGGTTCACGATCAGCACGATCTCGCCGGTGCCGAGCACGGTCGCGCCGGAGATGCCCGCGACGCGCGCGAGCTGGGGCCCGATGTTCTTGACGACCACTTCCTGGTTGCCGACCATCTCGTCGACGTGGACGGCGGCCACGCCGTGGCCGCTGCGCACCAGCAGCACGGCGTTGTAGCGCTTCGTCTCCGGCTGGTGCGCGGCGTCGCCGAGCAGCCGCGGCAGGTAGTGGAACGGATACGAGCGGCCCTGCCAGTCGACGGTGCCCCGCTGGTAGAGGTCGTGCAACGCCTGCTCCCGCAGCTGCTGCACCTGCTCGACCATCGGCGCGGGCAGCGCCCACAGCCGTCCGCCCGCGCGCACCAGCACCGCCTGCGCGACGGCCAGCGTCAGCGGCAGCGACAGCGTGAACCGCGTGCCGCGACCCGCATCCGTCTCGACCTCGACGCGGCCGCCGAGGGCGACGATCTCGGCGCGCACGACGTCCATCCCCACGCCCCGTCCGGAGATCGCGGTCACCCGCGACGCCGTCGAGAACCCGGGCCGGAAGATGAGCTCCAGCAGCTGTCCCTGCGTCGGCTCCGCGGCGGCGCCGACGAGGCCGAGCCCGCGCGCCTTGTCGAGGATGCGCGCGGTATCGACCCCCGCGCCGTCGTCCGCGAGCTCGATCGCGACCTCGTTGCCGACCTGGCGCACGGTCAGCGAGACCTCGCCGGTCTCGGGCTTGCCCGCAGCACGCCGGGCTTCGCGCGGCTCGATGCCGTGATCGAGCGCGTTGCGCAGCAGGTGCTCGAGCGGCCCGGCCAGCTTCTCCAGCACCGAGCGGTCGAGCTCGGTCTGCGCCCCGACGATCTCGAGGTTCGCCCGCTTGCCGAGCTCCTTCGCCACCGCGCGCACGATCCGGTAGAGCCGCTCGGACAGGCTGCCGAACGGCACGGTGCGGATCGCGAACAGCTGCTGCTGCACCTCGCGCGAGAGCCGCGCCTGCGCGAGCAGCGCCGCGTCGGCGTCGTCGAGATTGCGCAGAAGCTGCTGCTGGACGGTGGACACGTCGTTGACGCCCTCGGCGAGCGAGCGCGTCAGCTCCTGGAAGCGCGTGAACCGGTCGAACTCGAGCGGATCGAAGTCGCCGTGCTGCACCTGCAGCGTCTTCGCGGACTGGATCTGCGACTCCGCCTGGATCTCGACCTCGCGCACCTGCGCGCGCATGCGGATCACGGAGTTCGTGAGCTCGAGCAGGTTCGCCTTGAGCGCGCGCAGCTCGCTCTCGACGCGCGCGCGCGCGATCGCGACCTCGCCCGCCTCGTTGACCAGCCGGTCGATCGTGTCGGCGCGCACGCGCAGCATCGCGCGCGACCCGCCGTCGGCTTCGGCCGCGGAGGGGACCGGCGGCGCCGCGGACGCGGCCCCCGCGTCGGGGACGGCCGCCTCCGGCGCCGCGGACGCCCCGGACGTCGCGACGCTCGGCTGCGTCTCGGCGGGGGCATCCGCAACCGGCGCAACCGCGGCGGCCCCGGGCGCGGCGCCGGCCGCGACCGCGTCGGCGGCGGCGATCCAGGGAAGCGCGACGTTCGTCTCGCCGGCGCGCAGCTTGTCGAGCATCCACGCCACGCGGTCGAGGTCGGTGTCGAGCGCCTCGAACAGCGCCGGCGTGGCCTCGGCCAGCGACTCGCCGTCGAGCAGCCGCGACTCCATCACGTGCGTGAGCTGGCCGAGGCGCATCGCCCCCGCCATGCGCGCGCTGCCCTTGAACGTGTGCAGCGTGCGGCGCAGCTGCTGCGCGGCTGCGGTGTCGTGCGGCGCGCGCCGCCACGCGCGCAGCTGCTCGCCGGCCGCGGGGAACAGCTCCGCCGCCTCCTCGAGGAAGATCTCGAGGACCTGCGGGTCCTCGACCTCGTCGTGGACGCCCTCGAGCGGGTCGACGGGCGGCGCCGGCGCGGCCATCACGACCTCCGGCTCGGGCATGGACGGCGGCGCGGCCGGCTCGTCCGGCAGGGAATGCGCCGCAGCCGCGGCCGGCGCGTCAGACGCCGTCGCCAGGGGCTCGTCCTCGCGCGCCGCGTCGTGCGCCGCCGCGGTCTCCGCGTCGAGGTCCTCGCCGACCGGGGCCTGCTGGCGAAGCGCGTCGAGCTCGCGCTGCAGCAGCACCACCTCGTGCAGCAGCGACGGCGGGGACGGCTGCTTCGCGGCGACGTTGCCGCACAGTTCACGCAGCGCCGCCACCGCGCCCGCGAGCACGGGCTGCGTCGACGACGGCAGCGGGCCGCCGGCCTGCGCGAGCGCGGTGAGCGCGAGCTCGAGCGACTTCGAGAACCCCGCGACGGGCTCGAACCCGCCGGTGCGGTGAATGCCGCAGAGCGTGTGGCTCGCGCGGATCATCGCCGGCGAGGGCACCGCCTGCGGGTCGAACTGCAGCAGCGCGAGCTCGTGGTCGAGCGTGGCGAGGTGCTGCGCGGCCTCGTCGACGAGGATGCGCCACAGCGACAGCGACAGCACGACCTCGCCGATGACCGCTTCCTCGGGCTCGGCCTCGGGCGCAGCGTGCGGCGCGGCGTCCGCCTGCGCGGCGGCCGGCTCGTCCGCATCGTCGTCCCCTGCGGCCGGCGCGACCACGAACACCGGCGGTTCCACCGGCGGCGTCAGCACGATGGGCCGCGCGTTGTCCGCGACGAGCTTCAGCGTCGGCGGATGCGGCACGTGGACGTCGAGAACGCCCGGCCCCGCGTCCTCGACGAAGCGCGCGTCGTTCGCGTACGGCTCGGCGCCGTCCCCGGCCATCGCGTCGAGGACCTCGATCACCGCGCCCGCGCCCGGGGCGGCGACGCCGACCTCGGAAAACGCGAACGTCGCCGGCGCCTCGGTGCCGGCGTCGCCCGCGTCCTCGATCCCGATCGCGGCGATCTCGATCGACGCATCCTCGGCGGCGGCGTGGGCCGCGGCGACCGGCTCTTCGGGCGCGAGCGTCTCGACGACCTCCGCGAAGGCCTCGCCGGTCACATCGCTACACGCCTCGCCCACTTCCGCGAAGCCGCCGGGCGGCTCGTCGCCGCCCTCGTTCGCGGCCGCCGGCGTGGCGACCAGCGCGAGCGCCGCGGGCTCGGGCACGGCGGCGGCGGGGGCGGGACGCGCGCCGGCGGGTGCGGGCAGCACCGATTCGTGACCGGGCAGCTCGCCTTCGACCGCGCGGATCGCGTCGTGCAGCGCGCGCGGGTCGGGCGTCACGCGGCCGTGCGCACGCAGCGCGTCGACCCAGGCGCGGAACGACGACTCGGCCTCGCCGATCATCCGCGACACCGCCGCGGTCACCGGCCGCTGCTCCTCGAGCAGGCGGTTGTGGATCTTCTCCACCTGCCAGGCGAACTCGCCGAGCTCGGTCAGGCCGACCATGCGGCCGGAGCCCTTCAGCGTGTGGAAGCCGCGCCGCACGTGGCCGAGCGCGTCGCGGTCGCCGGGATTGCGCTCGAGGACCGCTGCGTGACCGCGGATCGCGTCGAGCACCTCCCCCGCCTCGGTCAGGTAGATGTCGAGCAGCTCGGCGTCGAGCCCGTGCGCGTCGACCTCCAGCAGCCGCTGCGTCTCCTCGGAGAGCTCGGGGGCCGGCGCCGCGGACTCGGCGATCGCCTCGACGGCGGCCGCCAGCGCGGCCTCGCCGCCGGCGTCCACCTCGCGCAGGGCCGCGTCGGCCTGCGCGACCAGCTCGGCGTCGCCGATCAGCTCGGCGTCGTCGCGCAGCGTCGCGAGCTTGCTCCGCAGCGACGCGCGCGCCTCGTTGTCCGCCGCTCCGCCGCGCAGTTCGTCGACGAGCCGTGGCAGCTGCGCTCGCAGCTCGGCCACTGCGTCCTCGACCGAGTCGCGCGCCTCGACGACCGGGGCCGCCGCGTGCCCGAGGCGGCGCGCGATCAGCGGCGCGATCAGCCGGTCGCGCTCGGGTCGCTGCTGCTCGACGGCTTCGACGTAGAAGCCGAGGCCGGACAGCGACTCGGCGAGGAGCTCGAGATCGTCGTTGTCGGCCGCCGCCTCGGGGTCGGCGTAGGCCTCGATCTGCTCCTGGCACAGGGCGAGCAGCCGCTCGGCGTCGTCGAGCCCGAGCATGCGCAGCGCACCGCGGATCTGCGTGCTGTCCTTCGTGAGGCTGGCGAGCTCGCCCCGCTTCGCGTTGTCACGGAAGAACGCGTCGAGCACCTGCTCCATGTGGCGCAGGTTCGCCTGGATCTCGCGGCCGACCTGCGCGAGCAGCACGCGCTCCTGCGCGCGCCGGCCCATCTCGTCGAGCGCCGGCGCGCCGCCTCCCGGCGGCGTGCGTCCGGCGCGCGCAGCGTCGATGCGCACGATCAGCGCGTCGACCTGCTGCGGGAAGTCGGCCGACAGGTTCGCGTGGTTCTCGAACGCGCTCTCGGCGAGCAGCAGCCCGGTCGCGTACTCCATCGCCACCGGCTCGCTGACGCCCGACGACGGCATCTTGTCGAGGCGCTCGACGAGCGCGGCCGTGAGCTTCATCAGCGCGCCCTGGCGCATCTGCACGGCTTTCCCGTGCACCGACGCGAGCGTCTGCTTGAGCTTGGGCAGGTTCTCCGCCCGCCCGGACGCGAACTTGAGCCACGTGTCCTTGGCGCCGGCGAGCTGCTCGCGCGCCTCCCGGATCAGCGGCTGCAGGCCGACGACGTCGGTGGAGATCGTCTCGGCCGTGGGGATCAGGCTCGCCAGCCCGTAGGCCTTCTGCACCGCTGCGACCTGCGCCCCGACGGGCGCGCTGAGCGCGACGTGGTAGAGCACCTCGCGCCGCATGCGGTCGGCGACCTTCGTGCCGCCCTCCGCCACGCGGCGGATCTGCAGGTCGATGCGCGCCGCCAGCTGCTTGAGCCCGAAGCCCGCGTCGATGCCGTGCCCGGCGAGCGCCTCGAACAGCGCGCCGACGGTCCACCAGAACGCGCGCAGCGTCGGCTGCGACGCGACCTCCTCGATGCCGGCGACGGCCTCGCGCATGCGGCGCGCGCCGTCCTCGTCGCCGCGCAGCCACGCGAGCAGGCCGTGCTGGTAGGCGCGGCGCTGCTTGACGAGGTGCGACTGCAGCTTCGGCGGCGGCATCGCCTCGCGCAGCGGCGCGCGCGGCGCGCGCGCCGAGAGGTCGGGATAGAACAGGTCGGTGGGCGTGGCCGCGCGCACGCCGCGCGCCAGCTGCATCGCCTCGTACTCGGGGAACAGGCGCAGCGGGACCGGCGGCGCGCCGTTCACGAGCTCGTCGAGGAAGATCCGCAGCTTCCGGCACGCGCGGTCGACGAGGTCGACCGCGTCGGGGACCGCCTGCGGCGGCAGCTGCTCGAGCCGCGCGAGGTGGCGTTCGATCTCGTCGGCGTACGCGACGGCCGCCTCCAGGCCCACCATCTGGATCGCGCCGGACGCCTGGTGGACGTGCAGCTTCGCCTGCTTGACCGGGCCGGCGTCGTCGGGCTGCGCGCGAAACGCCGCGAGCGCCTGCAGGCCGCGGTCGAGCGCCTGGTCGATCTCCCCCTGCACCCAGGACAGCGGGCCGAGGTCGAAGTCGGTGGCGGGTTCGGTGGACACGTCGCGCTCTCTCGAAGGGGCGGCCTACCACGGGCGCAAGAAGCGCTCCACGCGGCCGCCCGCCCGTCGGCTCGGAGGATGGGCGGTCACGCGCTAGACCTTGAAGCCCGCGACCGACGAACGCAGGTCGGCGGCGAGCCGCGTGAGCTGGCCGATCGACACGTTGGTCTGCTTGGTCGACTCGGTCGTCTCCTCGGTGATCTTCAGGATGCCCTGCATCCCCTTCGTCACCTCCGACACCGACGCGGACTGCATCTGCGTCTGCGTCGAGATCCGGCCGATCAGCTCGGCGAGGTCGCGCGAGACCTTCTGGATCTCGGCGAGCGCCTGCCCGGCCGCGTCGGAGAGCTTCGTGCCCTCGACCACGCCGACCGTGGACTTCTCCATGGCCGCCACGGCGTCCTGCGTGTCGGCCTGGATCGTCTTGACGATCGCGTCGATCTGCTTGGTCGCCTCGGCCGAGCGCTCGGCGAGGCGCTGCACTTCCTCGGCGACCACCGTGAAGCCCCGCCCGGCCTCGCCGGCCGACGCCGCCTGGATCGCGGCGTTGAGCGCGAGCACGTTGGTCTGCTCGGTGATGTCGGAGATGAGCTCGACGATCTCCCCGATCTCCAGCGACGACTCGCCGAGGCGCTTGATCCGCTTGGACGTCTCCTGGATCTGGCCGCGGATCTCGTTCATGCCGTCGATCTGGTTGCGCACCGCCTGCCCGCCCTTCTCGGCGGCCGACAGCGACACCTGCGCCACGCGCGCCGACTGCGACGCCGTGTGGGCCACCTCGTTGATCGAGCCGGCCATCTGCAGCACGGCCGCCGAGGCCTGCTGGATCTCGCGGTTCTGGCGCTGCGAGGCCTCGAACAGCCGGTTGGAGATCGACTGCGTCTCCTGCGTGGCCTTGGTCACCTGGTCGGTCGCCGAGTTGATGCCGCGGACCAGCGTGCGCAGCTCCTCGATCGTGAAGTTGATCGAGTCCGCGATCGCGCCGGTCACGTCCTCGGTCACGGACGCCTGCACCGTGAGGTCGCCGTCCGCGAGGTTGCCCATCTCGTTCAGCAGCCGCAGGATGGCCTCCTGGTTGCGCTTGTTCTCCTGCTCGCTGTCGATCGCCCGCGTCCGCGAGTCGTCGAGGTAGACCTTGCCGATGGCCAGCAGCGCCGCCAGCGCGAGCGCGCCGAAGGCGATCGCGAGCCAGAAGGTCAGCACGCGCTCCACCCCGCCGCCCTCGAACGACGCGGCCAGCGTCGTCGTGTCCTGCAGCAGCGGTTCCGACTCCGCGTTGATGTCGCGCGCGCTCTGCTTGGCGATCGTCAGGCGCTGCATGTTCTGCAGGATCGCGTTGACGCCCTGCTCGTAGGCGGCGAAGCGCTTGCCGAG
Organism: Betaproteobacteria bacterium; assembly: GCA_016861105.1. GTDB lineage: Bacteria > Pseudomonadota > Gammaproteobacteria > Burkholderiales > Casimicrobiaceae > VBCG01. The sequence continues at coordinate 138,073 of BOKS01000010.1, forward strand.
CTCGGCGAGCGTGGCGCGGGCCTCCTCGTTGCGCACGGCGGCGAGCCGCATGGTCTCGTTGCCGCGCAGCAGGCCGCCGAGCACGTCGCGGAACGTGCCGGTGTCCTTGCCCAGCAGGAACGCGACCTCCGGGTCCACCTGCTCGCCGGAGGCCAGCGCGTTCGCGTTCTTCGCGATCCGCTGCGAGAGGACGGCGAGCTGGTTCGCGAACTCGAGGTCGCGCAGCGTGCCGCCGCCCTGACCGATCTGCTGCGCCGCCTGCTGCGACAGCTCGAGGATGGTGTTGTTGCCCTGGTTGATCCCGTCGAGGCCCTTGGCGAGCGTCGTGAGGCTCTGCTCGTTGTCGACCAGCCGGCCGGCGGCCGCGTCGACCTTCGTCCAGCGGTCGCGGATGCGTCCCAGCTGCTCGACCACGCCGGGGTCCTGGACGACGTCGAGCGACTTGCCGCGCACGTCGCCGCCGTTGAGCAGCGCGTCGAGATTGGCGGCGAAGCGCGCGCGGCTGTCGCGCACCGCGGCGAACGCCGCGCCCTGGCCCTGCGCGGCGAGCGCCGACCCGCGCGCGAGCCGCTGCGACAGCATCTGCATCTCGGTCGCGGTCGCGGTGGCCAGCGCGCCCTGCGACGCGGCACGGTTGTCCAGCCCCACCATCGCCAGCGCGAGCACGACGAAGGTGAAGAACACGGTCCCGAGCGCCTGCAGCTGCTTCGCCACCGGCATCGACCCGATCCACGGGAGCTTCCACGGCGTCGCGGCCTTGGCGGTCGCCGCGCGCAGCTGCTCCATGACGGACACGGTGGCGAGCGGGTCGTAGCCCTCGGGCGCGGCGCCCATGCGGACCTGCGTCGTGGGCATCTCGAGCTCGGCTTCGGCCGCGGCGAGCTTCGCCTTCGGCTCGCCGAACAGCTTGGGCATCTTCAGGGCCATGGTGCCTCCGATCCTCTCTTCTTCTCTCGTGCCGCCGGCCCGTCAGGCACCGACTTGCAGGAATGCGGGGTCGCGGGCGAGCCGCGCGAGGTCGATCTCCTGCCACGCGCCGCCCGAGGCGTCGATCCAGCGCTGCGCGTACCACGCCGGCGCGCCGGCGGGCGCATCGGCCGGCGCCAGCTCCGCGAGGTTGCGCAGCCCGAGGACCCGCGCGACCACGAGGCCGGCGCGCAGCTCGCCGCTGCGCGGGCCGAACAGGACCAGCCGGTTGCCGGACGACGGCGGGACGTTGCCGCGCCCGAGGAAGCCGGCGAAGTCGATGACGCCGTAGAGGTTGCCGCGGATGTTCGCGAGCCCGCGGAACCACGGCTTGGTCAGCGGCACGTCGGCCACCGGCGGCATCGCGATCACTTCGCCCGCGTCCGCGAGGCGGATCAGCCACTGCTCGCCGGCACAGGCGAGCCCGAGCCGCGAGCTCGCGACCTGCGCGGCGGTCTTCGCCGCGAGCCGGCTCGCGAGCTCCTGCTGGAACGTGCGAAGGTCGATCCGCGCGGGGCGTGCCATCGTCCGCCTCCCTTCGTCAGGCGACCGCCGCGATCTTCGCGAGCAGCTCGTCGCGCCGGACCGGCTTGACGATGTAGTCGCGCGCGCCCTGGCGCATGCCCCAGATCTTGTCCGTCTCCTGGCTCTTCGACGTGCACAGGATGATGGGGATGGCGCGCGTCTCCGGGTCGCGGCTGATCGCGCGCGTGGCCTGGAACCCGTTGAGCCCGGGCATGACGACGTCCATCAGGATCAGGTCGGGCCGGACGCTCCGCGCCTTCTGGATCGCGTCCTCGCCGTTGTCGCTCGCGACGACCTCGAAGCCGGCCTTCGTCAGCATGTCGTTCAGCACATGCCGCTCGGTGGGCGAGTCGTCCACTATCAGGATCTTGCGGATCGCCATGCTGTCGGGGTTCCCTGGTTGCCTGCCGGCTTCGCGAGCGTCCCGCCGGACGAGGTCGCGTCGCTACGCCGCGGCCTTGACGTGCGCCGCCACGGCCTTGAGCAGGCTCTCCTTGGTGAAGGGCTTGGTCAGGTACTGGTCGGAGCCGACCATCCGCCCGCGGGCGCGGTCGAACAGCCCGTCCTTCGACGAGAGCATCACCACCGGCGTCGAGCTGAACTTCGCGTTCTTCTTGATCAGCGCGCACGTCTGGTAGCCGTCCAGCCGCGGCATCATGATGTCGACGAACACGAGGTCCGGATGGTGGTCGGTGATCTTCGCCAGGGCGTCGAAGCCGTCCTCGGCGAGGATCACCGTGCACCCCGCCTGGAGCAGGAAGATCTCGGCGCTGCGGCGGATGGTGTTCGAATCGTCGATCACCATCACCTTCACGCCGGACAACGGGTTGTGGTCCGCCAAGGTCGTCCCTCTTCGCGCCGGAAGTCGAGGCCGGGGTTGGGCAACGGTGCGGACTTTTGTAGCCCACACCTACGCAGCCGAGCCGAGTCTGCCACGGCGCGGCCCCGGTTGCCTAGAGCATAAACCTTGCCGGAATCGGCCGCGGAGCGGGCGGCAGCCCGAAAGACACCGTGGTGCACAGTTTGGGCCTCGCGGCGCTGCCGCTCCGCGGCAGGGGTTGCCGCAACGCGGCGACGAACGGCAGCAGGCCGGGCGCGGATCGTGCCCCCGGAAAGGCGAAGGACGACGGCGAGGGCGGGGACGGGCGAGCCTGCCGTCGCGGCCGTCTGCATGCCGGCCCCGGCACGCCCGTTCGCCGCCCCGCGCTCCGCCTCGCCGGTCAGAGCCCCAGGAACATCCGGTACGCCGGGTTTGCCGTCTCGTCCACGTAGTCGTACCCCAAGCGCGCGAGGAAGCGCCGGAACTCGGCCTTGTCCGACGGCGGCACCTGCATCCCCACGAGCACGCGCCCGTAGTCGGCGCCGTGGTTGCGGTAGTGGAAGAGGCTGATGTTCCACCCCGCGCTCATCGAGTCGAGAAACTTCATCAGCGCGCCCGGCCGCTCCGGGAACTCGAAGCGGTAGACGATCTCGTGCTCGGCCGTCGGCGCGTGCCCGCCCACCAGGTGGCGCACGTGCAGCTTCGCCATCTCGTTGTCGGTGAGGTCGATCGCCTCGATGCGGCGCCGCGCGAGCTCGGCGAGCAGCGCCGCGGTCTCGTGCCGCCCGGCCACCTCGAGGCCGACGAAGATGTGCGCCGTCCTGGGGTCGGCGTAGCGGTAGTTGAACTCGGTGACCGAGCGGTGGCCGACGAGGCCGATGAACTCGCGGAAGCTGCCGGGGCGTTCGGGAATGGTGACGGCGAGGATCGCCTCGCGGCGCTCGCCGACCTCGGCGCGCTCGGCGACGAAGCGCAGCCGGTCGAAGTTCATGTTCGCGCCGCAGGCGATCGCCACCCACGTGCGGTCGCGCACGCGGTGCCGCTCGGCCCAGGCCTTCGCGCCGGCGACCGAGAGCGCGCCGGCGGGCTCGAGCACGGACCGCGTGTCCTCGAAGACGTCCTTCAGCGCCGCGCAGATGGCGTCGGTGTCGACCAGCACGATGTCGTCCACGAGGTCGCGGACGATGCGGAACGTGCGCTCCCCGACCTGCTTGACCGCTACGCCGTCCGCGAACAGCCCGACGTGCGGCAGCTTGACGCGCCGGCCCGCGGCGAGCGAGCGCGCCATCGCGTCGGAGTCCTCGGGCTGCACGCCGATGATCCTGACCTCCGGCCGCACGCGCTTGACGTAGGAAGCGATGCCGGAAATCAACCCGCCGCCGCCGATCGCCACGAAGATCGCGTCCAGCGGGCCCTGCCACTGCCGCAGGATCTCCATGCCGATCGTGCCCTGACCGGCGATGACGTCCGGGTCGTCGTAGGGGTGCACGAACGTCGCCCCGCTCGCCTGCTGCAGCGCGCGCGCGTGAGCGTACGCGTCCGAGTACGAGTCGCCGTGCAGGACGACGTCGGCGCCGCGCGCGGCCACGGCGGCGACCTTGATCTGCGGCGTCGTGACCGGCATGACGATCGTGGCCTTGCACGCGAGGCGCTCCGCGGCCAGCGCGACGCCCTGCGCGTGGTTGCCCGCGGACGCGGCGATCACGCCCTTCGCCCGCTGCGCGGCGGAGAGGTTCACCATCTTGTTGTAGGCGCCGCGCAGCTTGAACGAGAACACCGGCTGCTGGTCCTCGCGCTTCAGCAGCACGCGGTTGCCGAGGCGCTCGGACAGCGTCGGCGCGGGCTCCAGCGGCGACTCGATCGCGACGTCGTAGACGCGCGCGGTCAGGATCTTCTGCAGGTAGTCGATCGGCATGGCGGCGGCGGCGGTGCAGCCGCGCACTGTAGCATTCGCGCCGCGGACGCCCCGTTCGCGTACGATCGATCCCGCGCGCCGCGCGTCCCGCACGAAGGCCATGCCCCAACGCGACCCACCGCAGACGCTCGCCGTCGTCGACCTCGGCAGCAACAGCTTCCGCCTGGAGCTCGGCCGCGTCGAGGGCGGGCAGATCTTCCGCCTCGACACCTGGCGCGAGACGATCCGCTTCGGCGCGGGCCTGGACGCGAAGGGCAACCTCACGCCGGGGGCGCAGCGCGACGCGCTCGCCTGCCTTGCGCGCTTCGCGGAGCGGCTGCGGGGGCTGCACCCGTCGGCCGTGCGCGCCGTCGCGACGAACACGTTCCGCGTCGCCCGCAATGCGCAGGACTTCCTGCCGAAGGCGGTCGCGGCGCTGGGGTTCCCGATCGACATCATCGGCGGCCACGAGGAGGCCCGCCTCATCTACCTCGGCGTCGCGCACGTGCTCCCGGCGTCGCCGGCGCCGCGGCTGGTCATCGACATCGGCGGCGGATCGACCGAGTTCATCGTCGGCCGCGGCTTCGAGCCGGAACGGCTCGAGTCGCTGAAGATCGGCTGCGTGGGCATGACGCAACGCTTCTTCGCACGCGGGCGCCTGGGCGCCGGCGCCTTCGACGCCGCCGAGACGCACGCGCGCGCCGAGATCGAGGCGATCGCCAGGGACTTCGACCGCTCGCACTGGAAGGAGTGCTACGCGTCGTCGGGCACGGCGCTCGCGCTCGCCGACATCCTGGAGGGCAACGGGCTGTCGTCGGGCGGCATCACGCCCGACGGTCTCGCGCGCCTGCGCAAGCGGATGATCCGCGCCGGATCGATCGACCGGCTCGCGCTGCACGGCCTCAAGCCGGCCCGTGCGCCGGTCCTCGCCGGCGGCCTCGCGGTGATGAGCGCAGCGCTCGCCGAACTCGCCGTCCCGCGCATCAATCCCGTCGGCGGCGCGCTGCGCCTCGGCGTCCTCTACGACCTCCTCGGCCGCACCGTCGACCGCGACAGCCGCGTGCGCACGGTCGAGCGCTTCCTCGAGCGCTACCGCATCGACCGCGGTCACGCGCTGCGCGTCGCCACGATGGCGAAGGCGCTCTACCGCGCCGGCGCGCCGCGCCCGTCCGACGCGGCCGCGCAGCGCGTCGAGTGGGCGGCGATGCTGCACGAGGTGGGCTTCACCGTGTCGCACATCGGCTTCCACAAGCACGGTGCGTACATCCTGCAGAACGCCGACATGCCCGGCTTCGCGTCGGGCGAGCAGCAGATGCTGGCGCTGCTGGTGCTCGGCTGCCGCGGCAGCCTCGACAAGGTCGCCTCCGCGCTCGCCGACGCCGACGTGCGCGCCCAGGTCGCCGCCGTGCGCCTCGCCGTGCTGTTCCACCATGCGCGGCGTCCCATCGTCGCGCCGCGCGTCGTGCTGTCGGTCGGCCGCGCCATCCGCTTGGGCGTGCCGAAGCGCTGGCTCGCGAGCCATCCCCTCACGGCGCACCTGCTCGACAAGGAGCGTGACGAGTGGGCGGCCGCCGGCCACCCGATGCGCCCGCCGCGCTGAACCGCGCCCTCTAGGGAACCGCTGCGGCTACGATCGCACCAGCGCAGGCTCCAGCGCCCGACTGGAACTGCGCGAGCGTCGTCACGATACGCTCGGCGGCGACCGCCGCCTCGCGTTCCAGCCCGAAGCAGCCGGCACGGTCGAGGCGCGGATCGACCTCGACGAGGCATTGGCCGGCGCGCACGCGCGCGCCGCGCGCGGCGAGGCCGAGCAGGCGGCCCGCGGCAGCGGTCGCCAGCGGCGCGGTGCCCACGCTGCCCACGACCTCCCCTGCCGTCACGACGTCGCCGATCGCGTGGCGGGTGTGGAAGCGCCCCGCGGTGGGTGCGTGCAGCGTGTCCGGCGGCGCAGTCGCCTGCTCTCCGATCGGTGCCACGACGTCGGTGCTCGCGCCCCCCGCGAGGTCGCGCAGCAGCAGGGCCCGCCGGCCGTCGGCGAGGCGCGCGTCGATCAGCGCGACCGGCCGCAGGGCGTCGTCGATGCCGCGCGGCGACCACGTCGTCGCGGCGATCGCCCGCCCGCGATCGACGATCGAGGGGATGCTGCGCACGCTCGCGCAGAACACCGCCGCGGTGCCCGCGAGCTCGCAGGTGCCGACGTACCACGCGTCCGTGTAGGCGCGCCCGCGCCGGGTCCAGGCCGGATCGACGTCGTCGACGAGCACGACGGCGTAGCCGGCGGCGTGCAGCCGATGCGCGACGGCGCTGCCCTCGGGGTTCGCCCCGAGCACCGTCACCAAGGCCCGTGCCCCACGCTCCGTATCGCGCATCGTGGTTCCTTTCGCGAGTCGGCCCTCGCGCTCGCAGAGCGTGCCATCGGCGTGTTGCAGTACGGCGACGGGCGGGCGCGGACGCTGCGCGCAGCGCGCGAGGTCACGGTGCGGACACGCCGGCGTCACGACGAAGTTGCTGCCGGTTGCTCACCTGCGTCGCAGATCCACCGCAGGGGCGCCGGTGCTCGCCGCCACGCCCCACGCTCGCGACGACGCCAGCGCCGGGGAAGGCCCGTTTCGCAGGGTTGCGCAGGGGTGCTAGTGTCCCGAGCCGGAGGTTCGTTGAAGAATGGAGCGATCGTGAACGAGCCGGCGGCGCAAAGGCGACGAAAACGGATGCGCTGCGCGAAGCGGTCCGAAGCGGATATCGCGAATATCCGCGAGGGCCGCGACACTGCAGCGCGCCGTTTCTCGCTCGCCTTTGCACGACGGACTTCCGACCCGGGACAACTAGGGCCTGTCCACGCTATGGTCGCATGCGCGAAGGGTCGCGCCCGCGTGTCCATAGCGTGGACAGGCCCTAGACGAAGTCCGGGGAGATCACCACGCGGACGACGACCGACGCGGCCTCGCCGCGCTCGCGGTCGGACAGCCACCACACGGCGCCCTTGCGGATCGACCACGCCTGCTCGTCGCCCGCGACGAGCAGTGCGGCGACCTCGCCGAGCGTGGGCTGGTGCCCGACGACGAGCACCGCGTCGCGCGAGTCCGGCCAGCCTGCGGCGGCGAGCACGTCGGCGGCGCTCGCCCCCGGCGCCAGCGCATCCACCGTGCGGAAGCGGCGCCCGAGCGCGGCCGCGGTCTGCTGGGCCCGCACCGCCGGCGAGGCGAGGACGCGGCAGCGGTCCGGCAGGTGGCGTTCGAGCCAGGCCGCCACGCGCTCGGCCTGCTTGATGCCCTTGGCGGTGAGCCGCCGCGCGAGGTCGGGACCGCCCGCCTCGGCTTCCGCGTGGCGCCAGAGGATCAGGTCCATCAGCCGTCTCCCGCGTGCTCGCGCAGGCGCTCGAGCAGCTGCATCTGCGCCGAGTGCCGGCGCGCGCCCGGCGCCGGCGTCGCGCGCGTCCACGAGCCGTCGGCGTGCAGCGTCCATGCGTCGCAGTCGTCCTCGAGGTAGATCCGCAGGCCCTCGTCGACGACGCGCTCCCCGAGCTGGGGGTCGCGCACCGGGAAGGCGACCTCGATGCGCCGGAACAGGTTGCGGCCCATCCAGTCGGCGGACGCGAGCCAGACGTCGCGCTGGCCGCCGTTCTCGAACATCCACACGCGGTGGTGCTCGAGGAAGCGCCCGAGGATCGAGCGCACGCGGATGTTCGCGCTCATGCCGGGCACGCCGGGCCGCAGCGCGCACGCACCGCGCACGACGAGGTCGATGGACACGCCGGCCTCGGACGCCGCGTACAGCGCGCGGATCACCTGCTCCTCGACCAGCCCGTTCATCTTCGCCACGATGCGCGCCGCGCGTCCCTCGCGCGCGTGCCGCGCCTCGCGCCGGATCATCTCGACGATGCGCCGGTGCATCGTGAACGGCGCGAGCAGCAGCCGCTTGAGCCGCGACGGCCGCGCGAGGCTGGTGACGTGCAGGAACACCTCGTTGACGTCCGCGCAGATCTCCGGGTCCGCGGTGAGCAGACCGAAGTCCGAGTACAGCCGCGTCGTGCGCGGGTGGTAGTTGCCCGTGCCGAGGTGCGCGTAGGGCACGAGCCTCGTGCCGCCGCCGGCGTCGCGCTCGCGGCGCAGCAGCAGCGCGAGCTTCGCGTGCGTCTTGAGGCCGAACACGCCGTAGACGACCTGCGCGCCCTCGCGCTCGAGCCGCTCGGACCAGTTGATGTTCGCCTCCTCGTCGAAGCGCGCGAGCAGCTCGACGACCACCGTCACCTCCTTGCCGCGGCGCGCGGCCGCGATCAGCGCCTCCATCAGCGCCGAGCTCTCGCCGATGCGGTACACGGTCTGCTTGACGGCCACGACGTCCGGGTCGTCGGCGGCCTGCCGGATGAAGTCCACGACCGGGTCGAACGACTCGTACGGGTGGTGCAGCAGGACGTCGTGCTGGCGGATCGCCGCCAGGATGTCCGGCGCGCCGGCGAGCCGCGCCGGACGCCCGGGCACGAACGGCGGCCACTTGTGCTCGTCGCCGTCGACCTGGTCGATCAGCGACGCGAGCCGCCGCAGGTTGACCGGCCCGTCGCAGCGGTACACCTCCTGCGCGGTCAGCTCGAACTGCGTGGCCAGCAAGTGCACGAGGTGCTCCGGGCAGCCCGCCGCGACCTCGAGGCGCAGCGGGGCGCCGAACTGGCGCGCCCGCAGCTCGCCGGCCAGCGCCTGCCGCAGGTTCTTCACCTCCTCCTCGTCGATCCACAGGTCCGCATCGCGGGTGACGCGGAACTGCGAATAGCCGACGATCTCGCGCCCGGGGAAGAGGTCGGCGAGGTGCGCGTGGATCGCCGACGACAGCAGGACGAACGTCGTCCCGTCACCGGCCACCTCGGCGGGCAGGCGGATGACGCGCGGCAGCACGCGGGGCGCCTTGACGATCGCGATCGACGTGTCGCGGCCGAACGCGTCGCGCCCCGAGAGCTCGACGACGAAGTTGAGCGTCTTGCTCGCGATCGGCGGGAACGGTTGCGCCGGATCGAGCCCGATCGGCGTCAGCAGCGGCCGGACCTCGCGCTCGAAGTACGCGTCCACGAACGCGCGCTCGGCCGGGGTGCGGTCCTCGTTGCGCTTGAGCCGGATGCCGCGCTCGCGCAGCGCCGGCAGCACCGACGCGTTGAGCACGTGGTACTGCTCGGCCACGAGCGCGTGCGCCGCCTCCCCGACGCGCGCGTACTGGACGCGCGCCTCGTGCAGCGACATTCCGGGCGGAGGCACGTTCGAGCGCAGCGCGCCGCGCAGGCCGGCCACGCGGATCTCGAAGAACTCGTCGAGGTTGCCGGCGACGATGGCGAGGTAGCGCAGCCGCTCGAGCACCGGCACGTCCGGCCGGACCGCGAGCGCGAGCACGCGCCTGTTGAAGTCGAGCAGCGACAGCTCGCGGTCGATCAGCGTGTCGTGGCGGACGAGCGCCGCCGGGACGCGGAGGGCGGCGCCGGCAGCGCCGCCGGCCGGCGCGCGGGCAACGGCGTCGGATCCCATGCGCCGGGCGGCTGCGATCAGGCGGCCGCCGCCGCGGGCGGCACCGCGGCGAGCCAGAGGCAGCGCCCCTTCGATTCCCTGTCCAGCGCCTCGAGATAGGCGAAGTGCGCGGCGAGCTCCCCGGCGTCGGGCGCGAGCACGGGCAGCGGCCCGCGCGGGCGCGCGGCGCGCACGTCGGCGACCGCCGCGCGCGTGTCCGCGTGCGGCGCGATGTCGATCGTCAGCGATTCCTGGCCGCGCGTCATCGCGAGGTAGACGTCGGCGAGCAGCCGCGTGTCGAGCAGCGCCCCGTGCAGCGTGCGCTCGGCGTTGTCGACGCCGAAGCGCTCGCACAGGGCGTCGAGGCTGTTGCGCTTGCCCGGGAACTGCTCGCGGGCGAGCGCGAGCGTGTCGATCACGCGGGCGTGCAGCTTCGCGCAAGGCGGCAGCTCGCACAGGCCGAGCTCCGCGTCGAGGAACGCCACGTCGAACGGCGCGTTGTGGATCACCCACTCGGCCCCGCGCAGGAACTCGCACAGCTCGCCCACGACGTCGCGGAAGCGCGGCCTGTCCTTCAGGTCCTCCCAGGTCATGCCGTGCACCTCGGTGGCGGCCGGATCGATCTCGCGCTCGGGATTGAAGTAGAAGTGGACGTGGCGTCCGGTCGGCCGGCGGTCGACGACCTCCAGCGCGGCGATCTCGATGATCCGGTGGCCCTGCCGCGGATCGAGGCCGGTGGTTTCGGTGTCGAGGACGATCTGGCGCATCGGATGGGGCGAGGGGGAGCAGCGAGGGGCAGGCGTCACCTGCCGGGCCTCCGGCGGCGACGCCAGGCGACCCGGTCATTGTGACGCATTCGACGCGAAGCCTCAACGAGCCGCACGCGCGCCACGCCCGCCCGCCGCCGCTCGATGGCTCACGCGCGCAAGCGAGGACGTCAGCGCCGGAACTTGTGGATCGTCGCCTGGATCTCGGCGATCGCGCGCTCGATCTCGTCGTCGGTCAGGTCGCGCTGCGTTCCCTTGCGGTCGGTGAGCGTGACGGTGCGGTCGATCTCGGTGGCGAACTCGCCGAGCCCCATCGTCTCGGTGATGGTCGACGACGGCTCGTCGGTGAGCGTCTCCGGCCCCCAGCGGACGATGATCGCCGAGAGGTTGTCGCCCTCCGGCCCGCCGCGCTTCTCGGCCTCGCGCATCATCTGCGGGCCGGTCTTCAGGATCGGCGTCGACGTGAGGTAGTTCGCGATCTCGCCTTGCGTCAGCACGCCCCAGACGCCGTCCGTGCACAGCAGCAGCACGTCGCCGTTGCGCAGCGGCGTCCGCTTGGAGAGGTCGATCACCGGCTCGACGAGCCCGCCGAGGCAGCTGAACACCTTGTTGCGGTCCGGGTGGTCGGCCACCTCGTGCGCGCCGATCAGCCCCTGGTCGACGAGGTACTGCACCTTCGAGTGGTCCTTCGTGCTTCCGATCAGCGCGCCCTGCCGGAACAGGTAGAAGCGCGAGTCCCCGACGTGCGCCCAGTACGCGTGGTTGGCCTGCACGACGCACGCGACGCAGGTGGTCCGCGGCGTCTCCAGCATCGAGAACTGGTTGGCGTACGAGCCGAGCGCCGAGTGCGCGCGCAGCATCGTGTCCTGCAGGAACTTGAGCGGATTGCGCAGGACCGGCTTCGCCTCCTGCTGGAAGCGCTCGACGAACAGTCGCACGGCGATCTGCGCGGCGATCTCGCCGCCGGCGTGGCCGCCCATGCCGTCGGCCACCACCATCAGCAGCGTGTCGCGCCCGTAGGTGTAGGCGATGCGGTCCTGGTTGACCTTGCGCGAGCCCTTCCGCGACTCCTGGAAGATCGTGAAGCGCATGACTTCACAGGGGACCGGGGCAGGACGATCGCATCGCTCCCGTCGTTGCGTTGCCGTTGCCGGCGCGCGCCCGACGGGCCGCCCCGAGGGCGCGCGCGAGACCCCTTCCTCGATGCAAGAGGCGCAACGCCGACACTGCGTTCGTCGCGGCCCTCGCGGACGCCTTTTGCATCGATCACGCTCCGATCTCGGAGAACAGGACGCGCTTCAGGTTGCCGATGAAGGTGAGCTTGCGCTTTCGCGCGGGGATGTCGCGGATGGCCTTCTGCAGCGCGAACACGCTCTGCGGGCGCTCGAGCGGGTCGAGCCGCAGGCACCAGTCGATCACCTCGAGCAGGTTGTCCGAGTACTGCCCCGCCCAGATCTTCTTCGCCGAGACGAGGTGATCCTCCTGGGTGCGCGCGTCGGCCGCCTGCGGCGCGAACGCGGCGAGGCAGGCGAACATCGAAGCGCCGGTGCCGTAGATGTCGGTCCACGGCCCGAGGCGGTCCGGCTCGCGGTACTGCTCGGGCGCGGCGAAGCCGGGCGTGTACATCGGCGCGAGCTTCGGGCGGTTGCTGGTCAGCGTCTGGCGCGCCGCGCCGAAGTCGAGCAGCACCGGGCTGCCGTCGGTGCGCAGGTAGATGTTGGCGGGCTTGATGTCCAGATGCAGGATCTTGTGCGTGTGCACCTCGCGCAAACCGTTCAGCAGGTGCATGAACACGTGGCGGACGAAGCGCTCGGACATCTGGTCCTGCTTCATCTGGATCTGCTGCTGCAGCGTCCGCCCGCGCTCGTAGCGCATCACCATGTAGACCGTCTCGTTGGCGCGGAAGAAGTTGAGCACGCGCACGACGTTCGGATGGTTGATCTTCGCGAGCGCCCGGCCCTCCTCGAAGAAGCACTTCATCCCGTAGCGGAACGAGGTCATGTTCTCGACCGACGACGCCCGCACGATGTCGCCCTCGGTGCGCAGCACGAGCGAGGACGGCAGGTACTCCTTGATCGCCACCGGCGCGCCGGTCTCGTCGAACGCCCGGTAGACGATCGAGAAGCCCCCGCGGCTGATCTGCCGGTCGATCCGGTAGTTCAGCAGCTGGTACCCGGCCGGCAGGGCCTGGTTCGTGACGGGCATCGGGCGGGCGGCGGGGGAGGTCGGACCGGTCACGGGTCGCAATTCGCGTGCCAATGGGCGAAGGGGCGGTTTGCGCGCGCCCCGGAGACACGTTACATTCTCGGGACACCGCCGCCCGATGTAAAGAAAGCCGCGGTTCCCGACCCACGCCGCGTCCCGCGCCGGGACGACGGAAAACCGCCGGAAAGCGACCTTTCGCGGCCATGATCCTCAGCATGACCGGGTTCGCGGCGGTTGCCGAGGAGCTCCCGGGCGTCGCGCTCGCCGTCGAGCTCCGCTCGGTCAACCACCGCTATCTCGACCTGACCCTGCGGCTGCCGGACGAGTTCCGCGTGCTCGAGCCGGCCGTGCGCGAGCGCATCGCCGCCGAGCTCAAGCGCGGCAAGGTCGAGTGCCGGGTGTCGCTGGGCCGCCGCGAGGGCGCGGGCTCGCTCGCCGTCGACCCGGCGCGCGTCCGCGAGCTCTCGCGCACCGCCGCCGACGTGCGCAGGCTGGTGCCGGAGGCGGCGCCGCTCACCGTCGCCGAGATCCTGCGCTGGCCGGGGGTGGTCGTCGAGGCGTCCGTCCCGCCGGAAGAACTCGCCGCCCGCGTCCACGCGCTGGTCGGCGAGGCGCTGGGCGACCTCGCCGCCTCGCGCGCCCGCGAGGGCGACAAGCTCAGGAGGCTGCTGCTCGCCCGCTGCGCCGACATCGAGGCCCAGCTCGCCCGCGTCGCGCCGCGCATCCCGGCGATCCACGCCGCCTACGTGGACAAGCTCGGGGCGCGACTGCGCGAGGCGTCGGTCGAAGCGTCCGACGACCGGCTGCGGCAGGAGCTCGCCGTGTTCGCCACGAAGGTCGACGTCGCCGAGGAGGTCGCGCGGCTCGCCACGCACGTCGACGAGGTGCGGCGCGTCCTGACGGCCGGCGGCAGCGTCGGCAAGCGGCTCGACTTCCTCGCGCAGGAGCTGCACCGCGAGGCGAACACGCTCGGCTCGAAGTCGGTCGACGCGGAGCTCTCGCAGGTGGCGCTCGAGCTCAAGGTCGCGATCGAGCAGATGCGCGAGCAGGTGCAGAACATCGAATAGAGCGAGGGCGCCACCCGGCGAGGGGCCCCGCGGAGCGGGGATCGACGGCAAGGCGCCTCTCGCTCGCGGCCGACACGCGAACGTAGCATCGGCCCCGACAGACCAAGGAGGCCGCCGGCGGGCGGCCTTCCATTGTGCCCATCGCATGTCCGACTCCGCCCCCGGCTGCCTCTTCGTCATCGCCGCGCCCTCGGGCGGAGGCAAGACGAGCCTCGTCAACGCGCTGCTCGCCCGCGAACCCGGCATCCGGCTCTCGGTCTCGTACACGACGCGCCAGCCGCGGCCGGGGGAGCACGAGGGGGTGCACTACCACTTCGTCGACGAGGCCCGCTTCGGCTTCCTGAAGGACGCCGGCGAATTCCTGGAGCACGCGCACGTGCACGGCCACTGGTACGCGACGTCGGCCACCTGGCTCGCCGCGCAGGTGTCCAACGGACAGGACGTGCTGCTGGAGATCGACTGGCAGGGCGCGCAGCAGGTGCGCCGGCTGCTGCCCGATTCGGTGCACGTGTTCGTCCTGCCGCCGTCGCTCGCCGTGCTGCGCGAGCGGCTCGAAAAGCGCGGCCAGGACGACGCCCCGGTGATCTCGCGCCGACTCGCCGGCGCCGTCGAGGAGATGCACCACTGGGAGGAGTTCGATTATGTTATTATCAATCAAGACTTTGCAACCGCCGTCGACGACCTGACCGCGATCGTCCGCGCCGCGCGCCTCAAGGCGCCGCGGCAGCGTGCCCGCCACGCACGGCTGCTGCAGGAACTCTTCGAACCCACGCATCCCTGACCAAGGACGCCGCCATGGCCCGCATCACGATCGAGGACTGCCTCGGCAAGATCCCCAACCGCTTCGAGCTGACGCTGGCGGCGACCAACCGCGCGCGCCAGATCACCGCGGGCTCGACGCCGCTGGTCGAGCATGACCGCGACAAGCCGACCGTGATCGCGCTGCGCGAGGTCGCCGCGGGCAAGGTCGGCATCGAGATGCTGCACAAACCGGCCTCCTGACGCGAGGCCGCGTTCCCGCGGGCAGGCGCATGTCGGAGATCGCCGAGTTCACGCGCCACCTCGGCCACTACCTCGCCCCGCCCGACGTCGCGCTGGTCGAGCGCGCGTTCGAGTACTCCGAGTCCGCGCACCGCGGGCAGTTCCGCAAGTCCGGCGAGCCCTACATCACGCACCCGCTCGCGGTCGCGAGCATCCTGTCGCAGTGGCGCATCGACGCGCAGGGGCTCGCGGCGGCGCTCCTGCACGACGTGATGGAGGACACCTCGGTCACCAAGACCGAGATCGAGACGACGTTCGGCCGGCCCGTCGCCGAGATGGTCGACGGCGTCTCCAAGCTCGACCAGATCGAGTTCACGAGCACGGAGGAGGCGCAGGCGGAGAACTTCCGCAAGATGCTGCTCGCGATGGCGCGCGACGTGCGCGTCATCCTGATCAAGCTCGCCGACCGGCTGCACAACATGCGCACGCTCGACGCGATGTCGCCCGCGAACCGCCGGCGCATCGCGCGCGAGACGCTCGACATCTACGCGCCGATCGCCAACCGCCTCGGCCTCAACGCGCTCTACCAGGAGCTGCAGGACCTGTCGTTCAAGCACCTGCACCCGATGCGCTACCGGGTGCTGTCGGCGGCGATCAAGGCGGCGCGCGGCAACCGGCGCGAGGTGATGAACCGCCTGCTCGACGCGATCCGCGACGGCTACCACAAGGCGGGCATCCACGCGTCGGTCACCGGGCGCGAGAAGACCGTCTACTCGGTCTACAAGAAGATGCGCGAGAAGCGCTACACGTTCTCGCAGGTGTTCGACATCTACGGCGTGCGCGTGCTCGTCACCGACCCGACGTCCTGCTACGCGGCGCTCGGCGTGCTGCACGCGCTCTACAAGCCGATCCCCGGCAAGTTCAAGGACTACGTCGCGATCCCCAAGGCCAACGCCTACCAGTCGCTGCACACGACGATGTTCGGGCCGTTCGGCACGCCGCTGGAGGCGCAGATCCGCACGCACGACATGCACCGGATCGCCGAGGCCGGCGTGGCGGCGCACTGGCTGTACAAGACGCACGGCGGCGTCGACCTCGCCGAGGCGCAGCGCGAGACGCACCGCTGGCTGCAGAGCCTGCTCGAGATCCAGTCCGAGTCCGGCGACAGCAAGGAGTTCCTCGAGAACATCAAGGGCGACCTCTTCCCCGACGAGATCTACGTGTTCACGCCGAAGGGGAAGATCATGGCGCTGCCGCGCGGCGCCACGGCCGTCGACTTCGCCTACGGCGTGCACACCGACATCGGGCACCACTGCGTGGCCGCGCGCATCAACTACGAGCTGCTGCCGCTGCGCACCGAGCTCAAGAACGGCGACCACGTCGAGATCCTCACCGCGCCGACCGCGCGCCCGAACCCGTCGTGGCTGTCGTTCGTCGCCACCGGCAAGGCGCGCTCGCGCATCCGCCACTACCTCAAGGGGCTGCAGCAGAAGGAGTCGGCAGCGCTGGGCGAGCGGCTGCTCAACCAGGCGCTCGCGACGCTGAAGGTCGAGCCGGACGCCGTCACGTGGGACCGCTGGGAGGCGCTGGCGAAGGAGTACGGCGCGAAGAGCCAGCTCGAGATCCTCGCCGACATCGGCGTGGGCAAGCGGCTGTCGTTCGTCGTCGCGCAGGCGCTCACCCGCACGCCCGGCGGGCGCGGCGACGAGGGCGCGGCGGCGCCGGCCGCGAAGGCCGGCGCGCTCTCGCTGCGCGGCGTCGAGGGCGTGGCGATCCAGTACGGGAAGTGCTGCCGGCCGATCCCGGGCGACCGCATCGTCGGCCACTTCCGCAAGGGGCAGGGGCTGGTCGTGCACCTGACCGACTGCGCGACGCTGCGCAAGCAGCGCGTCGACGCGGCCGAGCTGGTCGACGTCGAGTGGGCGAGCGACGTGCAGGGCGTGTTCGACGCCGGCATCCGCGTGCTGGTGTCGGACCGCCGCGGGCTCCTCGCGGACCTCGCCACCGCGATCGCCGACGCCGACGGCAACATCGACGCGATCTCGATGGAGAAGCCCGACGGCGCGGGCGTGATCGCGATGTTCTTCGGCGTGCAGGTGCGCGACCGCCGCCACCTCGCCGGCATCATGCGCAACCTGCGGCGCATCCCCGACGTGCGCCGCGTGCAGCGCGCCCGCACCTGACGGCGGAACCGCAGGGCCGCCGCCGGCGCGGCCCGCCTACGCCTGCTGCGCCGGCCTGCCGAGCACCTGCTGCAGCTCGCCCGACTGGTACATCTCGCGCATGATGTCGCAGCCCCCGACGAACTCGCCGTTGACGTAGAGCTGCGGGATCGTCGGCCAGTTCGCGAACGACTTGATGCCCTGGCGGATCTCCTCGTCGGCGAGCACGTTCACCGCGAGGAAGTCCTCGACGCCGCAGCGACGCAGGATCTCCGTCGCGGTGGCGGAGAAGCCGCACATCGGCATCTGCGGCGTGCCCTTCATGTACAGGACGACGGGGTTGCTGGTGACCTGCTCGCGGATGCGGTCCTGGACGCTCATCGTGGGCTCCGTGGCGCTGGCGTATCGGAAGTGCGGTCGATTCTAGCCCAACGCGCGCGAGGCAAAGACCCTGAACGCGTCGCGCCTATTCCTTGACCGCGCCCGTGAGCCCCGAGACGTAGTACTCGACGAAGAACGAGTAGAGGATCGCCACGGGCAGCGATCCCATCAGCGCGCCGGCCATCAGCGACCCCCAGTGGTAGACGTCGCCCTCGACGAGCTCGGTGATGACGCCCACGGGCACCGTCTTCACCTCCGACGACGAGACGAAGGTGAGCGCGTAGATGAACTCGTTCCACGACAGCGTGAAGGCGAAGATGCCCGCGGAGATCAGGCCCGGCACCGCCAGCGGCAGCACGATGCGCGTCAGGATCTGCCAGCGCGACGCCCCGTCCATCAGCGCGCACTCCTCCAGCTCGAAGGGGATCGAGCGGAAGTACCCCATCAGCAGCCACGTGCAGAACGGGATCAGGAACGTGGGATAGGTGAGGATGAGCGCGAGCCGCGTGTCGAAGAGCCCGAGCTTCTGGATCACCGCGGCCAGCGGGATGAACAGGATCGACGGCGGCACGAGGTAGGCGAGGAAGATCGACATGCCGACGTAGCGCGAGCCCTGGAAGCGCAGGCGCTCGATCGCGTACGCGGCGAGCACGCTGCACGCGATCGACAGGAACGTCGCGACCACCGCGACCAGCATCGTGTTCCACAGCCACTCGGGGTAGCTCGTGTCGAACAGCAGCTTGCGCAGGTGCGCGAGCGTGGGATTCTGGACCCAGAACGGGTTGCCCTCGCGCGACAGCAGCTCCTCGTTGGGCTTGAACGTCGTGATCCCCATCCAGTAGAACGGGAACAGCAGCACGAAGAGAAACGCGGCGAGCGGGACGTAGAGCGTCACGACGCGCCGCGGCCACGACTCGAGGTAGCGCATCCCCTGCGAGTCCTCGGCGCGGTGCGGCGCGGCGGGTGCGGCCGACTCGGCGATGCGGGCCGCCGCCGCCGCGTCCGCGGCGCCGGCCGTGCGCGGATCAGGCATCGCTGCCTCCCTGCTGCCAGCGGCGCCGCTGCAGCCCGAAGTAGCTGAACAGGATCGCCGCGAGCAGGAACGGCACCATCGCGACGGCGAGCGCCGCGCCCTCGCCGAGCGCCCCGCCGGGGATCGCCCGCTGGAACGAAAGCGTCGCCATCAGGTGCGTGGCGTTGAGCGGCCCCCCGCGCGTCAGCACGTAGATGAGCTGGAAGTCGGTGAACGTGAACAGCACCGAGAACGTCATCACCACCGCGATGATCGGCGTGAGCAGCGGCAGCGTCACGTGGCGGAACTGCTGCCACGGCGTCGCGCCGTCCAGGCTCGCCGCCTCGTAGTACGACGGCGAGATCGTCTGCAGGCCGGCGAGCAGGCAGATGGCGATGAACGGCACGCCGCGCCAGATGTTCGCGGCGATCGTCGAGAAGCGGGCGTTCCACGGGTCCCCGAGGAAGTCTACGTAGCGGTCGATCAGCCCGAGCTGGGTGAGGACCCAGCTGATCACCGAGAACTGCGCGTCGTAGATCCACCAGAACGCGATCGCGGACAGCGCGGTCGGCACGATGAACGGCAGCAGCACGATCGCACGGATGAACGCCTTGAACGGCAGGTGCTTGTTCAGCAGCAGGGCGAGCCACAGGCCGAGCACGAACTTCACGATGCTCGCGACCACCGTGTAGAACAGCGTGTTGAAGAGCGCCAGCCGCGTGACCGAGTCGCCCCAGAGGAACTGGTAGTTCTCGATCCCGATGAACTCGCCCCCCCGGCCGATCTTGGCGTCGGTGAAGCCGAGCCACACGCCCAGCCCGAGCGGGTAGGTGAGGAACGCGAGCAGCAGCACCGCGGCCGGGAGCATGAACAGCAGCCCCAGCACGTTGCGGCTGTCGATCCAGCGGGTGCCGATGGCGGCGCTCGTCATGGCGTGCAAGCCCCTGCTCGCGGTTGGAGGCGGGTCGATGCGGTTCCGGCGCCGCTCGCCCGCTCCCGCTCGGGGCGGGCGCGGGCCCGCGGATCACGTGCTGCCGCGCGGCGACCGGCTTCCGCCCGGGACCGCCCACGGCGGGCCCGGGCGCTGCGCGGCTACACCTTGTAGTAACGCTCGGCGCGCTTCTGCGCCCGCTCGGCCGCTTCCTTGGGCGACCTCGACCCCGAGGACGCTTCCGCGACCATGTTCACGATGATGAAGTCGGCGAGCGCGCCGGCGGAGGCGTAGCCCATCTTCCCCGCGTAGCCCGAAGGCAGCATGATCTTCATCGAGTCGCGGTACGGCGTGGCCTTCGGATCCTTCCACACCGCGTGCTGCTCGTAGACGCGCAGCGCCGGCGTCACGTAGCCGATCGACGCGGTGACCCAGGGGTCCATCTGCTCCTTCTCCATCATGAAGCGGAGGAACTCCTTCGCGGCCCTCGGGTACTTCGAGTACCGGAAGATCATCTGGTTGAAGAACAGGTTGAACTCGGTCGGCCGGCCCACGGGGCCCACCGGCAGGTTGGCGTGGAAGATGTCGGCTTCCATCTCCTTCACCTTCGGGTCGCTGGCGTTCTTCGCGGCGAAGTAGACCGAGATCCCGTTGGCGGTGATGGAGAGCTGGCCGTCGAGGAAGGCCTTGTTGTTGTTCGGGTCGAGCCACGACAGCGTCCCGGGGACGAAGGTGTTGTAGAGCTCGCGCCCGTACTCGAGCGCGCGGATCGTCTCGGGGCTGTTGATGACGACCTCGTTCTTCTCGTTGACCAGGCGCCCGCCGTGCGACCACACCACCCAGTTGGCGTACGTGTTGCCGTCGCCCGTCGCGTTGCCGAGGGCGAATCCGCCCGGCGTCCCCTTGTCCTTCAGCGCCCGCATCATCTTGAGGAAGCCGTCGGTGTCCTTCGGCACGGCGTCGTAGCCGGCGGCCTTGAGCATGCTGGCCCGGTAGACGAGCGCGTTGCCGGCGCACCCGAGCGGCACGCCGATCCACCGCTTCCCGTCCGGCCTGAGGTACTGCTCGCACACCGGGTACCAGCCGCCGTACTTCTTCCCCAGGTACTCGGCGAGGTCGGTGACGTCGAGCAGCTTGTCCGGGTACAGGTTCGCGTCGTCGTTGGTCGACAGGATGATGTCCGGCCCCGCGCCGGTGTTCGCGGCCACCGCCGCCTTCGGGCGCACGTCCTCCCAGCCCTCGTGGTCGACGCGGACCTCGATGCCGTACTTGTCGCTGAACTTCTTGACGTTCGCCATGTACGTGTCTTCGTCGCCCTGGACGAAGCGCTTCCAGCGCAGCACGCGCAGGCGCGCGCCCTTCTCCGGCTGGTTGTTCCACGCCGCCTGGGCGCTGGCCACGCGCGGCGCGAGCAGCGTGCCGGCCACCGTCCCCGCGGCGATGCCGGCCGTGGTCTTCAGGAAATCACGACGCTTGTTCCTCATCCTCTCCTCCTGGTTGGTGTGTGGAACGCGGGCTTCGCCGTTCGCCGGGCGGCTTCCCGTCAGGCGGCGAGCCTGCGCCCGGTCGACGCGTCGAACAGGTGCGAGCGCTTGAGGTCCGGCCGGAGCATGACGCGCTCGCCCGGCGCCACGTCGGTGCGGTCGCGCACGACCGCGGTGAAGTCCTGGCCGCCGAAGCGGCAGTAGAGCTGGGTGTCGGCACCGGTCGGCTCGACGACGACGACGTCGGCGGGCAGCCCCTCGTTCGACGGCGCACAGTGCTCGGGGCGGATGCCGAAGAGCACGCGCTGGCCCTCGTCGGCGCGGGCGTCGGCGGGCAGCGGCAGGCGCACGCCCCCCTCGAACTCGACGGCACCGCCCGCCCGGACGGTGCCCGGCACCATGTTCATCGCCGGCGAGCCGATGAAGCCGGCCACGAATGTGTTCGCCGGCGTGTCGTAGAGCTCGAGCGGCGCGCCCTGCTGCTCGACCAGGCCGTCGCGCATCACGACGATGCGGTCGGCCATCGTCATGGCCTCGATCTGGTCGTGGGTGACGTAGATCGACGTCGTCTTCAGCCGCTGGTGCAGCTCCCTGATCTCGGTGCGCATCTGCACGCGCAGCTTGGCGTCGAGGTTCGACAGCGGCTCGTCGAACAGGAACACCTGCGGGTTGCGCACGATCGCGCGGCCCATCGCCACGCGCTGCCGCTGGCCGCCCGACAGCTGGCGCGGGTAGCGGTCGAGCAGCTCCTTGAGCCCGAGGATGTCCGCCGCCCGCGCGACGCGCGCCGCGATCTCCTGCTTCGGCTGCTTCGCCAGCATCAGCGCGAACGACAGGTTGTCGCGCACCGTCATGTGCGGGTAGAGCGCGTAGTTCTGGAACACCATCGCGATGTCGCGCTCCTTGGGCGCGACGTCGTTGACCACCCGGCCGCCGATCGCGATCGTGCCTTCGCCGATCTCCTCGAGGCCCGCGATCATGCGCAGCAGCGTCGACTTGCCGCAGCCCGACGGACCGACGAGCACGCAGAACTCGCCGTCGTCGATCGCGATGTCCACGCCGCGGATGACGTGGGTGCCCCCGAACCACTTCTGCACCGCGGCGATCGTCACTCCCGCCATCCCTGGCTCCTCCTCGTTCGCAGGACTCCCGCGGCGCCGGCCGCGCGCGCCTACGGCGTGCGCGTGCCCCGCGTCACCACGTACTCCGGCCGCCCGGTCGCGATCCACGTCGCGACGTTCTGGGCCGCCTTGCGCCGGAGCTCGAGCTCGGCTTCCGCCGAATAGAACGCGGCGTGCGGCGTGAGCACGACGCGCGGATGCCGCGTCAGCGGCGACTCCGGCGGCACCGGCTCGGCGGGCAGCACGTCGAGCCCGGCGCCGGCCAGTATTCCAGCATCGAGCGCGCGCAGGCAAGCCTCCACGTCGACGACCGCGCCGCGCGCGGTGTTGACCAGGTAGCTGCCCTTGCGCAGCGCAGCAAAGAACGCGTCGCCGATCATGCCGCGCGTCTCCGCGGTGAGCGGCGTGTGCAGGGAGACGACGTCGGCCGCCTGCGCGAGCGCCGCGAGCGAGCCCGCGCGCTCGACGAACGCCGGGAAGTCGCCGTCGATCAGGTAAGGATCGTAGGCGATCACGCGCTTGAACACGTCGCGCGAGATCTGCGCCATCCGCTTGCCGATGCGGCCGAGCCCGACGATGCCCAGCGTCATCTCGCGCGGCCGCCGCAGCGGGCCGGACGACAGGTAGTGCCAGCGCTGCGACGCTGTGATGTCGCGGTGGTAGGCCACGATGTTGCGCGCGACGGCGAGCGCGAGCGCGAGCGCGTGCGTCGCCACCTCGCCGACCCCGTAGTCGGGCGAGTTCGCGACCCACACCCCGTGGCGCTCGCAGGCCTGCGTGTCGACGGTGTCGTAGCCGGCGCCGTAGCGGCTGACGATGCCGAGCCCGGGCAGCGCGGCGACGACCTCCTCGGTGACCGGCGCGTACTGCAGCAGGATGCCGCAGCAGCCCTGCGCGGCACGGATCACCTCGGCGGGGCTGCGGCACTGCGCGGCCGCCATCTCGATGCCCTGGCGGCGGAAGAGCGCCTGCTCGAGGTCGAGGTCGGGGTAGTCGTAGTCGGCGACGAGGACGCGTGGCACGGTCTGGCTGGCTGCGGGCGGCGGAGCGGCGCACGTTAAACGGGCTGCCGTCATTGGTCAAGTGGCCGGACCAATCGCGGACGCCCGTGCTGCGGGACGTGCGGGACGGCCGCGCCGGGGGGACCCGCGCGCCGGCGGCGGTGCTACGCTGCGCACCCTTGGTCGCTTCGTGCCTGCGCCCGCCCCGCCCGACCTTCGCCATGCTCTTTCCGACGACCATCGCCGGCAGCCTCCCCAAGCCAGCGTGGCTCGCGGAGCCCGGCGCGCTGTGGGCGCCCTGGCGCCTCGACGGCGAGGCGCTGGCGCAGGGCAAGCGCGACGCCGTGCGCCTCGCGCTGTTCGAGCAGGAGCGCGCCGGCATCGACATCGTCACGGACGGGGAGCAGACGCGGCGCCACTTCGTGACGACGTTCATCGAAGGGCTCGACGGCGTGGACTTCGAGCGCCGGCGCACCGTGCGCATCCGCAACCGCTACGACGCCGACGTGCCGGTGGTCGCCGGGCCGGTGGCGCGCCGGCGGCCGATCTACGTCGACGACGCGCGCTTCGTGCGGTCGCAGACCGCGCGGCGGGTGAAGTACACGCTGCCGGGCCCGATGACGATGGTCGACACGCTGTTCGACGCGCACTACCGCAGCCGCGAGAAGCTCGCGTGGGCGTTCGCGGAGATCCTCAACGCCGAGGCGCGGGAGATCGCCGCGCTCGGCATCGACGTGATCCAGTTCGACGAGCCGGCGTTCAACGTGTACTTCGACGAGGTCCGCGACTGGGGCATCGCCGCGCTGGAGCGCGCCGCGGCCGGCCTCGCGTGCGCCACCGCCGTGCACATCTGCTACGGCTACGGCATCAAGGCCAACGTCGAGTGGAAGAAGACGCTCGGCGGGGAGTGGCGCCAGTACGAGGCGACGTTTCCGCTGCTGGCGCGCTCGGCGATCGGCCAGGTGTCGCTCGAGTGCCAGAACTCGCGCGTGCCGATCGACCTCGTCGCGCTGCTCGACGGCAAGGACGTCCTGGTCGGCGCGATCGACGTCGCCACCGAGCGCATCGAGACGGCCGAGGAGGTGGCCGCCACGCTGCGCGCCGCGGCGCGCCTGGTGCCGCCGGAGCGCGTGCAGGCGTGCACCAACTGCGGCATGGTCCCGCTCTCCCGCGAGGTCGCGCGCGGCAAGCTGCGCGCCCTGGCGGCCGGCGCGGCCCTGGCGCGCGCCGGCTGACCGGCCGCCGAGCTAAGGACCTTTGCGGTTGCGGGCGGGCGCCGCCCGCGGCGGCTATCCCGCGGCGGGGGCCTTGTCAAGTGCGGGTTTTGCTATACTCCGCCGGTCGTTAGCGGTCCCAAGCGCCGAAGCACTCCGTACCGGGCCGGCTTCTTTGTGCCTCCGCCGCCCCGCTTGAGTCCCCCCGCCTTGAGATTCGAGAACACCGCGCCGGGCGTCTCCCGGCATCTTCCTTTCATTCATTCGTCTCGAGGATTCGTACAGTCATGGCAACCGGTACGGTGAAGTGGTTCAACGATGCGAAGGGCTTCGGCTTCATCAAGCCCGACGACGGCGGCGAGGACCTGTTCGCGCACTTCACGGCGATCAAGGGCACCGGATTCAAGACGCTCAAGGAAGGCCAGAAGGTCTCCTTCGAGGTCGCGACCGGGCCGAAGGGCAAGCAGGCGACCAACATCCAGGCCGCCTGAAGCACCGCCGCTTCCGCAAAAAGGCCGGGCGACGCCCGGCCTTTTGCATTGCGGCGCCGCATCGCGGCCGGCGTCCCGCGCGCGGGCGCGGGAGCGGCGCGAGCGCCGCGCGGCCGCGCGCTCGCGCGGATTGCGTGCACCGGCCCCCGGGCATGTGTGGGCCCGTTGACCCATGTCAAACGGCAAAGTTCGACAGACGCTAGGGTTGTGCCCAGCGACGGCGGCACGGCCGGGGCGCACGCGACTTCGGTCCGCGCACCGCGTACGGCGACGTGACGCCGCACGAAGGAGGATGCGACAGAACGTGGCAAGGCACGCGGCGGTGGCGCCGCCCGCCGCGCCGCACGACCGAGCCCGAAGACCCCAGCCAGCCCGCGCATCGCCGCGCCGGACCGCGGCGCGCGATGCGGGCGACCGCGATGAGCCCCTACGTAGTCTTCCTGCTGTACATGCTCGCGATCCTCGGGTTCGTTGCGACGACGCTGCTGCTCAACCGCCTGCTCGGGCCGCGGCCGCACGCGAGCGCGACCAAGCTCGAGCCCTTCGAGTGCGGCGCGACGCCGGTCGAGCCGGTCAACGTCAAGGCGGTGCCGATCAAGTACTACGCGGTTGCGATCGTGTTCATCCTGTTCGACCTGGAGACGGTGTTCCTCTTCCTGTGGGCGCTGGGCGCGCAGCCGCTGACCACGTTCATGCTCGCGACGTTCGCGATCTTCATGGCGCTGCTGGTGCTGATCCTGCTGTACGTCTACCGCGCGCGGCTCGTCGAGATGGTGAGCGAGTAGCGCGATGGGCGCGCGGACGATCCCGGTCGCGGCGGCACCGAAGCGCCATCCGGCGCTCGAGTACCTGACGACGCGCAAGGACGAGCTCGTCGGCTGGGCGCGCAAGTTCTCGCTGTTCCCCTATCCGTTCGTCACCGCGTGCTGCGCCATGGAGTTCATGGCCGTCAGCTCTACGCCGTACGACACCGACCGCTTCGGCGCGGCGCTGCCGCGATTCTCGCCGCGGCAGTCGGACCTGCTGATGGTGGTCGGGACGATCAACCACAAGCAGGCGCCGATCCTGCGCAAGGTCTACGAGCAGATGTGCGAGCCGAAGTGGGTGATGGCCTTCGGCGCGTGCGCGACCTCCGGCGGCTTCTACCAGAACTACGCCGCGGTCGCGGGCATCGACCGCATCGTGCCCGTCGACGTCTACGTGCCCGGCTGCCCGCCGCGCCCCGAGACCGTGATCGACGCGATCATGAGGCTGCAGGACCGCATCGCCGGGCAGAAGCACCCGATCCTGGGCGGCGGGACGTGAGCGGCGACGCGCGCTTCGACGCGGTCCGCGCCGCCCTGGGCGCGGGTGCGGCCGACGCACCGGTCGAGCACGGCGTGCTCGTCGTCGGCCTCGCGGCGCACGAGGTGCGCGCCGCGGCGGGCGTGCTGCGCCACGCGGGGTTCGACGTGCTGCTCGACGTCACCGCGGTCGACTGGCTGCCGCGCACGCCGCGCTTCGACGTCGTCTGGCACTTCTACTCGACCGCGCTGCACGCGCGCGTGCGGCTGACGGCGCCCGTGGCCGAGGACGCGTGCGAGGTCGACTCGCTGCTCGACCTCTACGGCGCCGCGTCGTTCGTCGAGCGCGAGTGCCACGAGATGTACGGCATCCGCTTCCGCGGCCACGGCGACCTGCGCCCGCTTCTGCTCTACGAGGGCTTCGTCGGCCATCCGCTGCGCAAGGACTACGACAAGCGGGCCGAGCAGCCGCTGATCCCGATGCGCGATCCGGTCGCCGAGCGCGTCGCCGCCGGCTGGGGCGAGCTGCCGCCCGCGGAGCCCGCGCGCGCGCCGGCGCCGCTGCCCGCGGGGCCGCTGCCCAATCCGGTGCGGCCGGCGTTCGACCGCGCGAGCCGCGAGGACCGCGTCGTGGTCAACATCGGCCCGTCGCACCCGGCGACGCACGGCACCGTGCAGATCATCACGGAGCTCGAGGGCGAGAAGATCGTCCGCGTCGACGTCCACTGCGGCTACCTGCACCGCGGCTTCGAGAAGGAGTGCGAGTCGCACACCTGGCACAACCTGATCCCCTACGTCGACAGGCTCAACTACTGCTCGGCGCTGATCAACGACTTCGCCTACGTGGAGGGCGTCGAGAAGCTGATGGGGATCGAGATCACGCCGCGCTGCCTGTGGCTGCGCACGCTGCTGTCCGAGTACTCGCGCCTCGCCGACCACCTGACCTGCATCGCCGCCGCACTGATGGAGCTGGGTGCGATGACCGCGTTCCTCTACCTCGTGATGCTGCGCGACTGGATCTACGAGCACCTCGCCGACCTGACCGGCGCGCGCGTCACCTACTCGTACGGCCGCATCGGCGGCCTCGCCCGCGACCTGCCCGAGGGGTGGCTCGAGCGGCTGGAGTGGATCCTCGGCCGCTACGACGAGTTCGTCGGCCGCGTGCACGGGCTCGTGGACCGCAACCGGATCTTCATCGACCGCATGCGCGACGTCGGCGTGCTCACGACCGCCGAGGCGCTCGACTACGGCTACACCGGGCCGATCCTGCGCTCGACGGGCGCCGCGCGCGACCTGCGCAAGGACACGCCCTACCTCGCCTACGCCGAGCTCGACTTCGAGGTGCCGGTCGGCATCAAGGGCGACAACTACGACCGCTACTACGTCCGCATGCGGGAGATGGACGAGTCCGTGCACATGATCCGCCAGTGCGTCGACCGGCTTCCCGCGGGCCCGGTGGACGTCGACGACCGGCGCTGCACCTTCCCGCCGAAGCCCCTCGTCTACGGCGAGATCGAGTCGCTGATCAACCACTTCAAGCTGGTGATCGACGGCCCGCGCGTGCCGGCGGGCAGCGTCTACACCGCGCACGAGTCGCCGAACGGCGAGCTGGGGTTCTTCCTCGTCTCCGACGGCACCGGGACGCCGCACAAGGTGCACGTGCGCGCGCCGTCGTTCGTGCACCTGGGGGGGCTGCACCGGATGCTCGTCGGCGACCAGCTCGCCGACGTCGTGCCCACGTTCGGGTCGATCAACATGATCGGCGGCGAGTGCGACCGATGAAGCACCTGATCCCCGAGTTCGAGAAGCTGAAGCGCCGCTATCCCGCGGGCTTCGAGTCGTCGCTCGTGCTGCCGTGCCTGCACCGCATCCAGGACGACCGCGGCTACGTCGCCGACGAGGACGTCGACGGGCTGTGCGCGTGGCTCGGCGTGCCGCGCATCCAGGTCGAGGAGGTCCTCTCGTACTACACCATGTTCCGCCGCTCGCCCGTCGGGCGCTGGCACGTGCAGGTGTGCCGCAACGTCTCGTGCTCGATGCGCGGCGCCGAGCGGCTCATCGGCCACGTCTGCCGCCGGCTCGGCGTCGAGCCCGGCACGACGACCGCCGACGGGCGCTTCACCGTCTCCACCGTCGAGTGCCTCGGCTCCTGCGGCACGGCACCGGTGATGGTCGTCAACGAGGCCTACCACGAGAACATGGACGCGGCGAAGGCGGACGCGCTGCTGGAGGGCCTGAAGTAATGCCCGGGCGCGCCCTGCTGATGGACTTCGCCGTGACGCCCACGTCGCACCGGCTCGCGGACTACCGCGCCCGCGGCGGCTACGACGCGCTGCGCAAGGTGCTCGGGACCATGAAGCCCGAGCAGGTGACGAAGGAGGTGGCGGCCTCCGGCATCCTCGGTCACGGCGGCGCGGCGTTCCCGGCGGGCCGCAAGTGGCAGGTGATCCACCTCGACGACGGCCAGCCGCACTACCTGTGCGCGAACGCCGACGAGGGCGAGCCGGGCACGTTCAAGGACCGCTGGATCCTCGAGCACGCGCCGCACCGCCTCGTGGAGTCGATGGCGATCGCGGCGTACGCCCTGCAGGTGCGCCACGCGTTCGTCTACATCCGCGGCGAGTTCGACCTGCCGTACCGGCGCCTGCAGGCGGCCGTCGACGAGGCCTACGAGGCCGGGCTGCTCGGCGAGCGCATCCTCGGCACGGACTTCTCGATGGACCTCGTCGTGCACCGCGGCGCCGGCTCCTACGTCTGCGGCGAGGCGTCGGGGCTCCTGACGTCGATCGAGGGCCGCAAGGGCTACCCGCGCAACCGCCCGCCGCGCCTGACGGTCAAGGGTCTCTACCAGCGCCCGACGGTGGTGAACAACGTGGAGACGCTGTCGAACCTGAGCGCGATCCTGGCGATGGGCGCGGATGCGTTCCGCCGGATCGGGACGCCCAAGAGCCCCGGCACGCAGCTCGTCTCGATCTCCGGCCACGTCGCGCGCCCCGGCGTCTACGAGGTCGAGTTCGGCTACCCGGTCGCGAAGTTCATCCACGAGGACTGCGGCGGGGTACTCGGCGGCCGCGCGCTCAAGTGCATCGTCCCGGGCGGCATCTCGACCAAGGTGCTGACCGGCGAGGAGATCGCCGAGGTCACCTACGACCACGCGTCGTTCGCGAAGGCCGGCTCCGGGCTGGGGTCCGGCGGCATGATCGTCGTCGCGGAGGGCACGTGCATGGTGCGCCTCCTGCAGGTGATGGTGCGGTTCTACCACCACGAGTCCTGCGGCCAGTGCACGCCGTGCCGCGAGGGCATGGGGTGGATGCACCGCCTGGTCGACGGCATCGTCGAGGGGCGCGGACGGCCCGGCGACCTCGAGCGGATGGAGCTGATCGCGATGGCCAACGACGGCACGACGATCTGCGGCATGGGCGACGCGTGCGGCTACGCGGTCACCGGCATCCTCGCCAAGTACCGCGACGAGTTCGAGCACTGGATCGCGCAGGGGCGCTCGAAGTTCGACGGGCGGCTGGAGATCGGCGAGCCGGAGGCGGCCCTTGCCTGAGATCTTCATCGACGGCGTCGCCGTGGCGGCGAAGGACGGCCAGACGGTGATGGAGGCCGCGCGCGACGCCGGCGTCTACATCCCGGGCTTCTGCTGGCACCCGCAGCTGTCGGTCGCCGGCAACTGCCGGCTGTGCATGGTCGAGGTCGAGGGCGAGACCGGCGGGTGGATGGACATCGCCTGCAACATGCCGGCGACGCGCGGCATGAAGGTGCTGACGAACTCGCCCAGGGTGCGCGAGCGGCGCAAGGTGATGCTGGAGATGGTCCTGCTGAACCACCCGGTCGACTGCGGCGTCTGCGACAAGGCCGGCGAGTGCATGCTGCAGGACTACCACTACGAGCACAACGGGGCGCCCTCGGTCTCCACGGTCCCCAAGGTGCGCGCGACGAAGTTCCACGACCTGTCCTCCAGGATCCTGCTCGACAACGAGCGCTGCGTGCTGTGCTCGCGCTGCGTGCGCTTCACGCGCGAGGTGTCGCGGTCGCACGCGCTGGGCATCGTCGCCCGCGGCGACCACTCGCTCGTGCGCTGCGACGAGAAGCGCTCGCTCGACGACGACCCCTACTCCGACAACGTCGTCGACATCTGCCCGGTCGGCGCGCTGCTCTCGAGGCGCTTCCTCTACAAGTCCCGCGTCTGGTACCTGCAGAAGACACCGTCGGTGTGCCCGGGGTGCGAGCGCGGCTGCACGATCGACCTGTGGCACCGCAAGGCCGAGTGGAGGCTCAACGCGCTGGACGCCCGCCACAACACGGCGATCGAGCGTGTCACGCCGCGCGAGAATCCCGCGGTCAACGGGCCGTGGATCTGCAACAAGGCGCGCGACCTTCCCGACCTGCTCGAGCGGGCCCGCGCCGAGGGACCCATGCTCAAGGGCCGGCGCGTCGCCATGGCGGAGGCCCTGGCGGCCGCGCGCCAGCTCGTCGAGGCGGCCCGCCGGCCGGTCGCGCTGGTGTCGTCGTGGGGCAGCAACGAGGAGCTCGCGGCGGCGCACGCGGCGCTCGCCGGACGCTTCCGCTGCCACGTCAAGGCCGACCACGCGCCGCGGCCCGGCGAACGCCTCGCCGACGACCTGCTGATCCGCCCGGACAAGAACCCCAACGGCCGCCGCGCCCGCGAACTCTTCGGGGAGGCGCCGCCCGCGCTCGAGGGCGCGGACCTCGTGCTCGCCTGGGGCGAGGGCTTCGACTTCGCGGACGTGCCGCGCGGCGCGCGCACGATCCTGCTCAACGCGTTCCTCGCGCCGGAGAACGGCCACGCCGACGCGTTCTTCGCGACGACGCTGCAGACCGAGCGCGCCGGCCACTACACGAACTTCGCCGGGACGGTGAGCGCGTTCACGCCGATCTGCCCCGCCGCGCCGCACACCGTCGACGCCGAGGCGGTGTTCGCGGCGCTCGCGGTGCGCCCGAGGGTGAGCGCATGATCCAGGACCTCGTCGTCTACGCGCTCTACATCGCCTACGCGATCGCCGTGCTGATGACGTTCGGCCTGGTGCTCACCTGGGTCGAGCGCAAGCAGGCGGCCGTCATGTCCGACCGCATCGGCGCCAACCGCGCGTACCTGCGCATCCCGTTCACGCAGGTGAAGCTCGTGTGGTGGGGCCTGTTCCACGGCATGGCCGACGGCATCAAGATGCTGCTCAAGGAGGACTTCCGGCCCAAGCCCTACGACTGGTACGCGTACATGGTCGCGCCGTGGGTCGTGTTCACGCCGGTGCTGCTCGTCTTCGCCGTGATCCCCTTCGGCGGCACGCTCGTGCCCGGCCAGCTCTCGCCCGCGCTGGCCGGCTGGTTCGGCGAGCGCAGCTACCCGATGCAGATCGCGCGGCTGGACGCCGGGCTGCTGATGGTGTTCGCCTTCGGCGGCGTCTCGGTGATCGGCGCGATGCTCGCCGGCTGGTCGTCGTCGAACAAGTTCTCGCTGCTGGGCGCGCTGCGCGCGGGCTCGCAGATGATCTCCTACGAGCTCGTGCTGGCGCTGACGCTGCTCGGGCTGATCCTGATCTACGGGACGGTCGACCTCACCGACATCGTCCGGCAGCAGTCCGGCACGATCGGCGCGCTGCCGGCGTGGGGCATCGTCTACCAGCCGTTCGCGGCCACGCTGTTCCTCGCCGCGGCGATCGCGGAGAACAAGCGCATCCCCTTCGACCTGCCGGAGGCCGAGTCGGAGCTGATCTCGGGCTACTTCACCGAGTACAGCGCGATGAAGATGGGCCTGTTCATGTTCGCGGAGTTCATCGAGATCGCGATCATCGCCGCCCTGTTCACGACGCTGTTCCTCGGCGGCTACAACCTGCCGTACATGCACGACGGCGGGTTCACGCTGCCGGGCGGCCGCGAGATCGCGATGAGCCACGGCGCCGTCGTCGTCACGCAGGTCGTCGTGTTCCTCGCCAAGGTGTTCCTGCTGTGCAGCTTCCAGATCCTGATCCGCTGGTCGCTGCCCCGCTTCCGCTACGACCAGGTGCTGAAGTTCGCGTGGAAGTTCATGTTCCCGCTCGCGCTCGCCAACCTGATCGTGACCGTGATCGTCGTCTGGGCGCTGCGGGCATGAGCGGACGGCCGCCCCCGGCGCGCGCGCCGTACGTGCGCAGGCGCTACTGGAACGAGCCCGAGATGGGCTGGTGGGAGCGCGCCTACCTGTTCGAGATCCTGCGCGGGCTCGTGATCACCGGCGGCGTCTTCCTGCGCAACATGGGCAAGTGGGTGACCGGCCGCAAGGGCGCGCTGACGACCTACTACCCGGAGGAGACGCGCCCGGACTACGCGCGCCACAACCGCGGCAAGCACGTGCTCACGCAGCGGCCGGACGGGCGGCCGCAGTGCGTCGCCTGCAACATGTGCGCGACCGTGTGCCCGGCGAAGGTGATCGAGATCGAGGCGGCGTTCGACCCGGACGACCCCGCGCACCACAAGTATCCGTCGCGCTTCGAGATCGACTACTCGCGCTGCGTGTTCTGCGGCCTGTGCGTGGAAGCCTGCCCCGAGGACGCGATCCGCATGGAGAAGGAGGTGCCGGACCTGCCTTCGCACGACCGGCTGCGCATGTGGCTCGGCCGCGAGGAGCTGCTGACGTGGAAGCCCGCGAGCGACGTCGCCAAGCCCTATGGACCCAAGCATGGCTGACGCGTCCGGCCCCGCCGTCGTCGTCCCCGCGAAAGGGTCGAGCCGGTGTCCTGGCGGCGAACCGTCGCCGGATCCACGCGTTCGCGGGAACGACGAAGTGACGCAAGGCGGCGACGAATGACCTGGCTCCTCGCCAACCTCGAGACGATCCTGCTGGCGGTCTTCGGCGTGTCGGCGCTCGCCGGCGGCGTCCTCGTCGTCGTGCTGCGCCAGCCGATGCGCGCGGCGATGGCGCTGATCTCGACCATGATCTTCCTGGGCGGCATCTACGGCCTGCTCGGCGTCCACTTCATCGCCGCGTTCCAGGTGCTGATCTACGTCGGCGCGGTGATGGTGTTCATGGTGTACGTGATCATGCTGCTCGATCCGCGCGACCCGGCGTTCCGGCGCCGCTTCTCCCCGCTGCTGTTCCCCGGCGCCGCCGTCGCGCTGGGGCTCGCGGCGACGCTGATCCGCGGCGTCGCGCCCGGGACGGCGCCGGCGGCGGCCCCGGCGCCGGCGCGGGGCTTCAGCCTCGCGGAGTTCGCCACCGCCTTCCTCAACCAGTACTGGCTGCACTTCGAGCTGACGTCGGTACTGCTGCTCGCCGCCGTCATCGCGGCGATCGCGGTGATCCGCGTGGCGCGGGGGGACCATGGATAAGACGCAGGCGCTGCTCGTGCTCGCCCTCGCGCTGTTCTCGCTCGGCCTCGCCGGCGTGGTCGTCAGGCGCAACCTGCTCGTGATGCTGATGAGCATGGAGCTGATGCTGAACGGCGTGAACCTCTCGCTGGTGACCTTCGCCAACCAGATGGGCGCTGCCGAGGGCGCGGTGCTCGTGTTCCTGATCTTCGTCGTCGCCGCCGCCGAGATCGCGATCGCGATCCCGATCGTGCTGCTGCTCGCCCGCAGGCGGCACACGCTCGACGCCGACGCGTACGCCGACCTCAAGGGCTGACCGGCTCCGCGACGCCATGCCCGAACTCGCCGCCATCGCCCTCGCGCCGCTCGCCGGCTTCCTGCTGAACGGGCTGCTCGCGACCCGGCTGTTCGCCCACCGCCGCGGGCACCGCTTCGTGACGCTGGTGGGCTGCGGGCTGCCGATCGCCGCCTTCGCGCTCACGCTGAAGGCGTTCGCCGACCTCGCCGCCGGCGGCTACGCGCCGCTGTCGCAGACGCTGTACACCTGGATCGCGATCGGCGGCGTGCCGTTCGAGGTGTCGTTCTGGTTCGACCGCCTGACCGCGGTCATGGCGCTGATCGTCACCGGCGTGGGATCGCTGATCCACGTCTACAGCGTCGGCTACATGAAGGACGACGAGAGCTACGCGCGCTACTTCGCCTACCTCAACCTGTTCCTGTTCTTCATGCTGCTGCTGGTGCTCGGCCGCAGCCTGCTCGTGCTGTTCGTCGGCTGGGAGGGCGTCGGGCTCGCCTCCTACCTCCTCATCGGGTTCTGGTTCTCCGACCCGGAGAAGGCCGCGGCGGGGAAGAAGGCGTTCGTGGTGAACCGCATCGGCGACGCGGGCTTCCTGCTCGGCATGTTCGTGCTCTACGCGACGCTGGGCACGCTGGACATGGACCGCATCAACGCGGCGTTCCTGGCCTCGCCCGGCCCGGCGGTGTCGGCGACGCTCGTGGGCATCCTGCTGTTCGTCGGCGCCACGGGCAAGTCGGCGCAGATCCCGCTGTACGTGTGGCTGCCCGACGCGATGGCCGGCCCGACGCCGGTGTCCGCGCTGATCCACGCCGCGACCATGGTCACCGCCGGGGTCTACATGGTCGCGCGCCTGTCCGGCATCTACGTGAACGCCGAGGGCGCGTCGCAGCTCGTCGCGTGGATCGGCGTGCTGACCGCGTTCTTCGCCGCGACGATCGCCGTGGCGCAGCACGACATCAAGAAGGTGCTCGCCTACTCGACGGTGTCGCAGCTCGGCTTCATGTTCCTCGCGGCCGGCGTGGGCGCGTACGGCGTCGCCGTCTTCCACCTCTACACGCACGCGTTCTTCAAGGCCTGCCTGTTCCTCGGCGCCGGCAGCGTGATCCACGCGCTGTCCGGCGAGCAGGACATCAGGAAGATGGGCGGTCTCGCGCGCCGCATCCCGGTGACGTTCGCGACCTTCGCCGTCGCGACCGCGGCGATCGCCGGCCTGCCGCCGCTGTCCGGGTTCTTCAGCAAGGACGAGATCCTGTGGTTCGCCTACGCCTCCGAGCGTGGCGGCTCGCCGTGGCTGTTCGCGATCGCGGCGCTCACGGCGCTGATGACGGCCTTCTACATGTTCCGGCTGCTGTGGCTCGTGTTCCTCGGCCGCTCGCGCCTCGACCACCACGCGGCCGCCCACGTGCACGAGTCGCCGCCGTCGATGACCGGCGTGCTGGTCGTCCTCGCGATCCTGTCGGCGGCGGGCGGCTTCCTGTCGATCCCGCACGTTCTCGAGCCGCTGCTGCCGCTGCCGGGCATCGTCGCGGAGCGCGCAGGAGGGCACGTGCCGATCGTCGTGCTGTCGGTCGCGCTCGGGCTCGCCGGGCTCGCCGGCGCGTGGTGGCTGTTCGGCGGCGCCGGCGAGCGGGCGGCGCGCCTCGACGGCAGGGCGCAGGGCCTGCGCCGCCTGCTGGAGGGCAAGTACTTCGTCGACGAGTTCTACGAGCGCCTGGTCGGCCGGCCGCTGGTCTGGGTGTCGGAGCACGTGTTCCTGCGGCTCGGAGACCGTGCGGTCATCGACGGCACGCTGCACGGGCTCGCCGGGCTCGCGCAGCGCACGGCCGCGCTGATGGGACGCGTGCAGACCGGGCACCTGCACTTCTACGCGTTCCTCGCGCTCGCCGGCCTCGTCGGCGCGCTCGCCTGGAGCTGGCGCCATGGCTGACGCGCTGATCCTCAACGTCGTCCTGTTCCTGCCGGTCGCCGGCATGGCGTTCACCGCGCTCGCCCACGAGCGCCAGCCGAACCTGGTGCGCGCCGGCACGTTCGCTGCGATGCTCGTGCAGTTCGCGTTGACGGCCTGGCTCTACCTGCGCTTCGACGCGACCGCGCCCGGCCTGCAGTTCGCCACGCACCTGCCGTGGATCCCGGAGTGGGGGGTCGCCTACCTGATCGGGCTCGACGGCTACAACGTGCTGCTCGTCCTGCTCACCGCGTTCCTCGGCCCCATCGTCGTGGCGGGGGCGTGGACGGCGATCACGAAGGACGTCCGCCTGTTCCACGCGATGGTGTTCCTCATCCAGTTCGCGATGATCGGCACGTTCCTCGCGCAGGACCTGTTCCTGTTCTACCTGTTCTGGGAGCTGATGCTGGTGCCGATGTTCCTCATGATCGGCATCTGGGGCGGCGAGCGGCGCATCTACGCCACCGTCAAGTTCGTCCTCTACACGGCCTTCGGCAGCATCCTGATGCTCGCCGCGCTGATCTACCTCGTCTGGCAGCTGAAGACGACGACCGGCGTGACCTCGTTCGCGTTCGCCGACCTCTACGGCGCCGGCCTCGCCCCGCAGGCGCAGGCGTGGCTGTTCGCTGCGTTCGCGCTGTCGTTCGCGATCAAGGTGCCGATCGTGCCGCTGCACACCTGGCTGCCGGACGCGCACGTCGAGGCGCCGACCGCCGGCTCGGTGATCCTCGCCGGCGTGCTGCTCAAGATGGGCACCTACGGCTTCATGAAGCTCGGCTTCCCGCTGTTCCCGGACGCCGCCCGCGACGCAGTGCCGATCGTGATGACGCTCGGCGTGATCAGCATCGTCTACGGCGCCTGCCTCGCGCTCGTGCAGGACGACATCAAGAAGGTCATCGCCTACTCGTCGATCAGCCACCTGGGCTACGTCATGCTCGGGCTGGCGAGCCTCGACCTGATCGGCATCCAGGGCGCGGTCATGCAGATGGTGAGCCACGGGCTGACGGCGGCCGGCCTGTTCCTGATGGTCGGCATGATCTACGAGCGCTGCCACAGCCGCGACCTCGCGGACTACGGCGGGCTCGCGAAGCTGCTCCCGGTCTACTCGATGTTCTTCATGGTGCTGACGCTCGCGGCCGTCGGCCTGCCGACGACCAGCGGCTTCACCGGCGAGTTCCTCGCGCTGCTCGGCACGTTCCGCGCGGCGTGGAGCGCGCACGCCGCCGGCGACTCGACGCTGCTGTGGCTCGCCGGCATCGCGGTGTCGGGCGTGGTGCTGGGTGCCCTGTACATGCTCCGCCTGGCGCTGCGCCTCCTCTTCGGCGCCTCGCGCGCGCCGCACGCGCCGCTCGCGGACCTCTCCGCGCGGGAGGTCGGCCTCCTCACCGCGGTCGTGGCGGCGGTGTTCTGGCTCGGCCTGTTCCCCGACGAGCCGATGCGCAAGACCGAGCTCGCCGCCCGGCAGTACCAGCAGCTGGTCGCAGGGCCACAGGCCGTCGCGGGGACGGCGGCCATCGCGGGAGGCACGCGGTGAACGTGCAGACGCTGTTCGTCTCGATGCTGCCCGAGCACCTGCTGCTCGGCGGGCTCTGCGTCGCGCTGGTCGTCGACATGCTGGGTCGCGCGCGCGCCGTGCTCGCGATCGCGATCGTGTCCGTCGCCGCGGCGGCGCTCGCCGCGGTCCTGCTGGCGCTCGGCGGCTACGCGGCGGCGACGTTTCCCGGCCAGCTGTCGGTCGGACCGGCGACCTCGGCCGGGAAGGCGATCGTGCTGCTGCTCGCCGTGCCCGTGCTGATGCTGTCGCGCGACGAGTTCCGCGACGCGCGCTTCGCGCTGCTCGCGCTCGCCTCGCTCTACGGCGGCTGCCTCGTCGTCTCCGCCGACAGCTTCCTCACGCTGCTGCTCGGCCTCGAGATCCTCTCGCTGCCGGTCTACGTGCTCGTGCTGCTCGCCATGCAGCGGCCCGACAGCGCGGAGGCGGCACTCAAGTACCTCGTGCTCGGCGGCGCCGCCACCGGCATGCTGCTGATGGGCGCCTCGCTGCTGTTCGGCTGGAGCGGGACGCTGGCGATCGACGCGTTCGGCCGCGCGCTCGGCGCGCCGGAGGCGATGCCGCGGGCCGCGGTCGGCCTGGTCGTGTCCGCGTTCTTCCTCAAGGCGGCGGTGTTCCCCTTCCACGCGTGGGCGCCCGACGCCTACGAGGGCGGCTCGGTGCCGGCGACCGCCTACATGGCCACGATCGTCAAGGCGACCGTGCTGCTCGCCGTCGTGCGGCTGTTCGGCAGCGAGGGCCTCGCGCCGGCGACGGCGATGCTGGTCGCCGTGCCGCCGCTCGTCTCGATCGTCTGGGGCAACGTCGCCGCCATGCGGCAGGCGAGCTTCCGCCGCATGATCGCCTACTCGTCGATCGCGCACGCCGGCTTCCTGTTCTTCGCGCTGCTCGGCGCCGCCGGCGGCCGCTTCCAGGCGGTCGCGTTCTACCTCGCCGCCTACGGGCTCGCCAGCGTGCTCGCGTTCGCCGCCCTGCCCCGCGAGGCCGACGACGTCGCCGGCGACCGGCTCGAGGCGCTGAAGGGGCTGTTCCAGCGGCGCCCGTTCGCCGCGGTGGTGCTGGGGCTCGCGATGCTCTCGCTCGCCGGCATCCCGCCGCTGCCGGGCTTCGTCGCGAAGTTCCTGGTGTTCCGCAACGTGATGGCGGCGGGTCACGAGCTGCTCGCCGTCGCCGGCCTGGTCGGCAGCTACCTCGGCCTGTACTTCTACCTGCGCGTGATCCAGTACATGTTCATGAGCCCGCGCGCCGACGGCGTCGAGGCGACGGCCACGCTGCGCCGCTACGCGTTCGCGGCGAGCCTGGCGTGCCTCGTGCCGGTCGCGCTCCTCACCGTCTTCCCGGGGTGGGTCCTCGGCATGCTACGGTAGGCGGACCACCGCGACGTCCACGACGGCGGGCCCTCGAGGAGGAAGCTATGCAGACGAAGGAGATGGTCGCCGCGCTGCGGCGGCACCCGTTCGACAAGGACTTCGTGCCGGCGCACGTCGAGCGCCTCGGCGCGCTCGCCCGCGAGGCGCACTTCGACCGCGACCAGCTGATCTTCCGCGAGGGCGACGAGTGGTCGCAGTTCTACCTGATCATCGAGGGGCGCGTCGCGCTGGAGATGGCCACGCCGGAGGGGCCGCTGCGCGTGCAGACGCTGTCCGACGGCGACGAACTCGGCTGGTCGGCGGTGCTCGTCGGGCAGGGCAAGTACTTCCAGGCGCGCGCGCTCGAGCCGGTGACCGCGCTGGCCTTCGAGGGCGGCGAGCTGATGGACGCGTGCCGGGCCGACCCGTCGTTCGGCTTCGCGTTCATCTACCGCGTGCTGGAGGTCGTCTCCGAGCGGCTGCAGGCGACGCGCCTGCAGGTCATCGACCACTTCTCGCCCGCCGCCAAGCGCGCCGGCGCCTGACGCCGGCGCTGCGGCGTCAGCGCTGGATCAGCGGGCGGAAGTAGGCGATCGTCCGCGCCAGGCCTTCCTCCAGCGGCACGGCGGGCGTCCAGCCGAGCTCGCGCTGCGCGAGCGCGATGTCCGGCCGGCGCTGCATCGGGTCGTCGGCCGGCAGCGGCCGGTAGACGACCTGCGACGACGAGCCGGTGAGCGCGATCACCTTGTGCGCGAGCTCGAGGATCGTGAACTCGCCGGGGTTGCCCAGGTTGACCGGCCCGGTGAAGCCCTCCGGCGACGCCATCAGGCGGACGAGCCCCTCGATCAGGTCGCTCACGTAGCAGAACGACCGCGTCTGCCGGCCCTCGCCGAAGACGGTGATGGGCTCGTCGCGCAGCGCCTGCACGATGAAGCCGGACACCACGCGCCCGTCGTTGGGGTGCACGCGCGGGCCGTAGGTGTTGAAGATCCGTGCGACCTTGATGTCGAGCCTGTGCTGCCGGTGGTAGTCGAAGAACAGCGTCTCCGCGCAGCGCTTGCCCTCGTCGTAGCACGCACGCACGCCGATCGGGTTCACGTGGCCCCAGTAGTCCTCGCGCTGCGGGTGCACGGACGGGTCGCCGTAGACCTCGCTGGTCGACGCCTGCAGGATGCGCGCGCGCAGCCGCTTCGCGAGCCCCAGCATGTTGATCGCGCCGTGCACGCTGGTCTTCGTCGTCTGCACCGGGTCGTGCTGGTAGTGCACCGGCGCAGCGGGGCACGCGAGGTTGTAGATCTCGTCGACCTCGACGTAGAGCGGGAACGTGACGTCGTGCCGCATCAGCTCGAAGTGAGGGCTGCCGATCAGGTGCGCGACGTTGTCCTTGGTCCCGGTGTAGAAGTTGTCGACGCACAGCACGTCGCATCCGTCGGCGATCAGCCGCTCGCACAGGTGCGAGCCGAGGAATCCCGCGCCGCCGGTCACCAGCACCCGTTTCCGAAGTCCGTACGTCCGCGCCACGTCGCTCGCCTCGCGTGAACCGATCCGCCGGCATTCTAGCGGCGGCGGAGCCGGTCCGGCCGTGCGCCCGCCGTACGGTCGACGGCGGGGCCACCCATGAGCCGGGGCCCTTCCGGCGCAGCGGATGGCGTTTCCCGTCGCCGCCGCTTCGTCGTCCCCCGCGCACGCGGGGGTCCGGCGGCGTCGTCGCTCGTACCCCACGTCGCCCCCGCGCAGGCGGGGGCCCAGCGTCTTCGGTATGAACCGGGCGCATCCTTTACAGGTGAAACCGGGGACATGGTTTACAGGGTTAGCGTGGCGGCTAGGAGGATGCCGCCATGCCGTGGAAGGAGACCTGTGCCATGGATGAGAAGAA
>BOKS01000011.1 GCA_016861105.1 Betaproteobacteria bacterium
CGCGCGCGCTCTCGGGCAGCTGCCGCACGCCGCTCGCCGCGTACGCGAGCTGGCAGGAAGGCACGCTGTGGCTGCGCGGACTGCTCGCGAGCCAGGACGGCCGCGACGTGCTGCGCGGCGAGAGCGCGGAGCCGGTCGCCGACGCCGACGGGGCGCAGGCGCTCGGGCTCGCGCTCGCCGACGAGCTGCTCGCGCGCGGCGGCGCGCGCTTCGTCGCCGGCGACTGACGCGCGTCGTGGGGGCCGGCGCGCCGCTCGCGGGGCTTGGCATCGTCGTCACGCGGCCCGCGCGACAGGCGGCGGGGCTCGCGCGCAAGCTCGCCGCGCTCGGGGCGTCGCCGATCGTGTTCCCCGCGATCGTCATCCTCCCGCCCGCCGACCGCCGCGCGCTCGACGCGGCGCACGCGGCGCTGGCGCGCTACGACTTCGCGTTCTTCGTGTCCGGCAATGCCGTCGAGTACGGGCTGCCGGCGGCGCAGCCGTGGCCGGCGCACGTGGCGGCCTACGCCCCGGGACCGGGCACCGCGGAGGCGCTCGCCGCGTGCGGCGTGGCCGACGTGCGCGTGCCCGACGGCACGCAGGACAGCGAAGGCCTGCTCGCGCGGCCGGAGCTCCGCGAGGTGCGCGGCCGGCGCGCGGTGATCTTCCGCGGCGACGGCGGGCGCGAGCTCCTCGCCGACACGCTGCGCGAACGCGGGGCGCTCGTCGACTGCGTCGCGTGCTACCGCCGCGCGGCCCCCGCGAGCGGCGCCGCGGGACTGGTCGAGGCGCTGCGCGACGGGCGCGCGCACGCGATCACCGTGACCTCGAGCGAAGGACTCGACAACCTGTGGGCCGCGCTCGGCGACGACGGCCGCCCGCTCGCGCTGCGGTTGCCGTGGTTCGCACCCCACGCGCGCATCGCCGCGCGCGGCCGGGCGCTTGGGCTTACCATGGTCGAGACCCCGCCCGGCGACGCGGGCCTGGTCGCCGGGCTGCTCCGCTGGGCGGCGATGCGACCCGGCGACGCCCGCCCGGCCCGACCGTCCGACCCCTGACCCTGCGCCACCCTCCACGATGCCCGACATCCTCGTCACCGCGCCGCTCCCCGACTTCCTCGACGAGCCGCTCAAGCGCGACTACCGCTGTCACGACTACCACCGGTCGAGCCACAAGCCCGGGCTGCTCGCCGCCGAGGGCGCGCGCATCCGCGGCCTGGTGCAGGGCGGCGGCACGCTCACGCCCGAGTCGCTGCTCGAGGCGCTTCCGAGCCTGGAGATCATCTCCGTGTTCGGCGTCGGCTACGACGGCGTCCCGGTCGACTACTGCCGGCGGCGCGGGCTCAAGGTCACCAACACGCCGGACGTGCTGACCGACGACGTCGCCGACGTCGCGGTGGGGCTCGTGCTGATGACGGTGCGCGGCTTCGCGCACGCGGACCGGTTCGTGCGCGCGGGCGAGTGGACGCGACGCGGTTTTCCGCTCACACGCAAGCTCGCGGGCTGCAAGGCCGGCATCCTCGGCCTCGGCCGCATCGGCAAGGCGATCGCGCAACGGCTCGCGTCGATGGGGGTCGCGATCGCCTACACCGGGCGCAACGCGCAGCCCGGCGTGCCGTACCGCTTCGTCCCCGACCTCGTCGCGCTCGCGCAGGAGAGCGACGTGCTGATCGTCGCCTGTCCGGGCGGCCCCGCCACGCGCAACCTCGTCGGCGCCGAGGTGATCGCGGCCCTCGGGAAGAAGGGCACGCTGGTCAACATCGCGCGGGGGTCGATCGTCGACGAGCCCGCGCTGGTCGCGGCACTCGAGGCCGGCGCGCTCGGCGCGGCGGGCCTCGACGTGTTCGTCGACGAGCCCAACGTGCCGGCTGCGCTCCTCGCGATGGACAACGTCGTGCTGCTGCCGCACGTCGGCAGCGCGACGCGCGAGACGCGCCAGGCGATGGGCGACCTGTGCAAGGCGAACCTCGACGCGTGGTTCGCCGGCCGTCCGCTGCCGACGCCGATCCCCGAACTCGCCTGAGCCGGCCGCGGACGTCAGTCCTCGGGCGAGGCCGGCGCCGTGGACGGTGGCTTGTTGCCCGCCGGCCACATGACGGCGACGAGCGCGGCGACGACGAGCGCCAGCGCGGCCCACTCGGGCCAGCCGGGGCGCTCGCCCAGCACGAGCATGCCCGCGAAGACGCCGACGACCGGCACGGGAAGGGACGACAGCGAGGAGACCGCGACCGGCAGCGTCCGCGCGATCGTGAACCACGCCCAGTGCGCGATCGTCCCGGCCAGGACGATGTTGTAGAGGATCGCGAACCACGCCGTCGCGTTCAGCGACGGGATGCGGGCGGCCCAGTCCGGATCGAGCAGCGGCGCGACGGCCGCCAGCGGCGCCCAGCCGACGATCATCATCCACCCGGTCAGCGTGTTCTGCGGCAGCGGCGGCTTGTGCTTGCGCAGCAGCACGGTCCCGCAGGCCCAGATGAACGCCGCGCCGAGGATCATCAGCGCGGCGAACGGGCGGCGCTCGATCGTGGCGAGGTCCTCGCCGAGCAGCAGCAGCATGCCGGCCATGCCCAGCAGCAGGCCGAGCGCCTTGCGCCGGCCGATCGGCTCGTGCAGCACCATCAGCGACACGAGCGTCGCCCACACCGGCATCGTGTAGGCGAGGATCGCGCTGCGGCCCGCGGGCATCTGCTGGACGCCGAACAGCACCAGGCCGTTCCAGCCGGTGATGTTGAACAGCGCGAGCAGCACCACCAGCGGCCACAGCGCGCGCGGGACGCGGATGCTCTCGCCCGACGCCCTCGCGATCGCCAGCAGGCCGAGCCCGGCGACGGCGAGCGTATAGCCGCGGAAGGTCAGCGGCGGCAGCTCGGTCACGCCGAGCTTCAGGATCGGCCAGTTGAGGCCCCAGACGAGCGCCAGCACCGCGACCGGGACCAGCGCGCGACCGGTCGCGCGGCGCTGCGGCTCAGCCACGCGGTCCGGACGGCGGTTCGCCGTACTTGCTGTGATGCAGCGCGCGCGCCTGCGTGACCCAGCCGTCGCGGCGGATGCGGCCGTGGAACTCGGGCAGGCGCGCGTCGAACTCGTCGATGTCGCGCTCGGACCAGCGCGCGATCTGGCGATAGGTGGTGATGCCGAGCTGCTGCAGCATGCGCTCGAGGACCGGTCCCACGCCGACGATCAGCCTGAGGTCGTCGGGCGCGCCCGGGCCGTCGAGCAGCGGCGGCGGCGCGTCGTTCTCCAGATCGACGAGGACCTGCCGCAGGCGCGCCGACTCCTCGCGCGCCGCCGCGAACCCGCGGTATAGCGCGCTGCGGTCCTCGGCCAGTTCGCGCAATCGTGCGAGCTCGGCGTCGCGTGCCGCGATCGTCCGGCGCAGCGTCGCGGCCTGCGCTTCCAGCGCGAGCAGGATGCGGAAGCGTTCCGCCGCGAGCGGATCGTCGAGCGCGTTCGGCGCCGACGCTGCGGGCGGCGCTGCGAGGGTGTCGGTGCTGCGCTGCGCGACTGCATCGGCGGCCTGCGGCAGGGGCGCGGCGGCGAGCGGGCGCAGCGGTGCGTCGTCGCGCAGCGCGCGGCGGGCGCGCAGCATTCCCGCGCGGTAGGCGACGACGACTCCGATCGCGATCGCGATCAGCGCGAGCAGCGTGATTCCGTTCACGGTGGGTCGTCGGCGGGAGCGCGCTCGGGAGGATCCGAATGCCGTGCGCGGGACGGCTGCGCATTCTAGCAAGCGGCAGCGCGCGCCGCGCGACGTGAGGGACGGCGGGCGAAGGCGCCTTGCTAGAATCGTTGATCCACCTCGCCTTCCGATGAGCGATCCCGTCGATCCGGCCGTGCCGCCGCAGGCCGGCGCCCCCGCGCCGGCGGGTCCCGCGACGCGCCTCGCGTCGCGCGGCTTCGTCGCGGGCGCCTTCGCGCTGGCGGCCGCCGGGCTGCTCGCCGTGTGGCTCGACGTCCGGCGCGACGTCCACCTGCTGCGGGAGGAGTCGGCGCGCCGCCTGGCCGCCGCCGAGGCCGCCGCCGCGCAGGCGCGCGAGCGCGGGAACCGGCTGGACGGCGAAGTGCGCGAGGCGCAGGCGAAGCTCGCGCTTCTCGAGGCGCGCGTCGGCGAATCGCAGTCGCAGCAGGCCGCGCTCGAGGCGCTCTACCGCGAACTCGCGCCGTCGCGCGACGACCTCGCGCTCGCGGAGGTCGAGCAGATCCTGCTGATCGCCAACCAGCAGCTCGCGCTGGCG
Source organism: Betaproteobacteria bacterium (assembly GCA_016861105.1). GTDB lineage: Bacteria > Pseudomonadota > Gammaproteobacteria > Burkholderiales > Casimicrobiaceae > VBCG01. The sequence goes on from BOKS01000011.1 coordinate 4,213, forward strand.
GGCAACGTGCCCGCCGCGCTGGCCGCGCTGCAGCTTGCCGACGGCAAGCTCGCGCGCCTCGACCGGCCGCAGGTCGCGCCGCTGCGCCGGGCGCTCGCGCGCGACGTCGAGCGGCTGCGCGCCGTGCCGTTCGTCGACATCACCGCCATCACGCTCAAGCTCGATGCGGCGATCGCGCAGGTCGACACGGTGCCGCTCGCGCGCGACGAGCGGCTGCCGCCGCCCAAGCCGGAGGCACCGCCCGCCGAGCGACCGGCGTGGCGGCGGCTGCTCGACGACGCGTGGGACGAGCTGCGCTCGCTCGTCCGGCTCGAGGTGAGCGAACGTCCGATGGCGCCGCTGGTGGCGCGCGAGCAGGCCTACTTCCTGCGCGAGAACCTGCGGCTGCGCCTGCTCTCCGCGCGCGTCGCGATCCTCGGACGGCAGCAGGCGAGCTTCAAGGCCGACCTGCGCGCCGCGCTCGCCTGGACGCGGCAGTACTTCGACATGCGGACCAAGCAGGGCCAGGCGCTGCAGGAGTCGCTGGGCCAGATGCTCGCTATCGCGGTTCCCGACGACCTGCCCGACCTCGCGGCGAGCCTCGACGCCGTGCGTGCGCTGAAGGCCGTGCAGGAGCATCGCGCGCCGCCGCCGGTGCCGCCGTCGCGGCCGGGCCGCTGAGCGGCCGCCGTGCGCCTGCTGTTCGCCTTCCTGCTGCTCGCCGCGGTCGCCGTGGCGGTCGCGCTGTTGGCGCGCCTGAACGTGGGCTACGTGCTGGTCGTGGCCCCGCCGTACCGGCTGGAGCTCTCGCTCAACGCCTTCCTCGTGCTGGCGGCGGTGCTGTTTGCGCTGGGCTGCCTGGTCGCGCGCTTCGCCGGAAGGCTGGCCCGGCTGCCGCGCGAAGTGCGCGAGCACCGCCGCGCCCAGCAGGCCGAGCGCGCGCGGGCCAGGCAGGACGAGGCCGTGGTCGGGTTGCTCGAGGGCCGCTACGGCCGCGCGCGGCGTGCCGCCGAGGAGGCGCTCGCCATTCCCCGCTCGTCCGGCCTCGCCGCGCTGATCGGCGCGCGGGCCGCGCTGGAGACGCGCGACTTCGCCGACGCGCGTGCGCTGCTCGCACGCGCCGACGCGCAGGTGCACAGCCTCGCGGTGCCGCGGCTCATGCTGGAAGCGGAGATGGCGCTCGAGGAGGGCCGGGTGGCCGACGCGCTCGCCCGCCTCGCGGAGCTCAGGCGCGAGGCGGGTTCGCACACCGCCGCGCTGCGGCTCGAGCTGCGCACGCTCACGCAGGCGGGGCGCCACGCGGAGACGCTGCCGCTGATCGAGCAGCTGCAGAAGCGCAAGGTGCTCGACGCCGCGCAAGCGGAGCTCCTGCGCGCGACCGCGCACGCGGAGGCGCTGCGGGCGCTCGCCGCGGACCCGTCGGGGCTGCGCGGCTATTGGACCCGGCTCGCCGACGCGGACCGCGCGCAGCCGCGCGTCGCGCGCGCCGCCGCCCAGGCGTTCCTCGCGCTCGGGGCGCACCTCGAGGCGGCGCAGATCCTCGAGCGCAGCCTCGAGCGGCGCTGGGATCCGGCCCTGGTCGCGCTGTACGCCGAGTGCCGCCTGCCCGAGACCACGCGCCAGCTCGAGACGGCCGAGCGCTGGCTGCCCGCGCACAGCGACGACGCGTCGCTGCTGTCCGCGCTGGGGCGCCTCTGCGAGCGCGCGCAGTTGTGGGGCAAGGCGCAGAGCTACTTCGAGGCGAGCCTGGCGCTCGACGACCACTGGCGCACGCGCGTCGCGCTGGGCGAACTGCTCGCGCGCGTCGGGCAGGCCGACGCCGCGAAGGTGCACCTTGCCGCGGCGCTGCGCCTCGCGGTCGCCGCGCTGGGGACGCCGCCGGCGCCCGCGTAGCGTCGCCGCCACCCGGGCGCGGGAAGGGCAAGCGGCCGGCGGGACGGCGCCGCAGAGGGGACGCGGCCGGGCCGGCCGATCGACTCAGGTTATCGTGTTCAGAATAACAATCAATTTGATTTGTTTTCGAGAATCATTATCATCTGGTCATCGGCGGCCCTGCCGCCTCCGTTCCCGCAGCAGCGCCATGACCAAGACCCTCTCGTTCGCCGTCGTCCACTTCGGCGTCGCCTTCGCCGTCGGCTGGCTGCTGACCGGCAGCGTCGTCATCGGGAGCCTGCTCGCGCTGGTCGAGCCCGCGGTGAACACCGTGGCGTTTCACCTCCACGAGAAGGTGTGGAAGCGCATCGAGGCGCGCCGCGCCGCCGGCGGGGCGACGCGCGGCGCACCTGCGGGTCAGCCGGCCGCGATGCGCGCCTCGCCCTCGGCGGCGTAGGTGAAGCTGTCGGCGAAGAATTCCTCCGGCGGAAGCGCGCGCGTCGTCGTGAACGACGCGCGGGCGGCGTCGACCATCGCGGGAGCACCGCACGCGTACACCTGGTAGCCCGACAGGTCGCGGAAGTCGTCGAGCACCGCCTGGTGGACCAGGCCGGTGCGTCCCGGCCAGCGGTCGTCCGGCCTGGGCTCGGAGAGCACCGGGATGAACGTGAAGTTCGCGTGCTCGGCCTGCCAACGCGCGGGCAGGTTGGCCATGTAGAGGTCCGCGAGCGCACGCGCGCCCCAGTAGAGCACGATCGGCCGGTCCACGCCGTGGTGGAACAGGTGCAGCAGCATCGCCTTGATCGGCGCGAAGCCCGTCCCGCCGGCGACGAAGATCATCGGCTTGTCCGAGTCCTCGCGCAGGTGGAACGTGCCCAGCGGGCCCTCGATGCGCAGGATCTCGCGACCCTTGTACGTGGTGAACAGCGGGTCGGTGAAGAAGCCGCCGGGGATGTGGCGGATGTGCAGTTCGAGCAGCGCGTCGTCGTGCGGCGGCGTGGCGAGCGAGAAGCTGCGCCGCTTGCCGTCCTTGAGGAGGAAGTCCACGTACTGGCCGGCGAGGTACTGGAGCCGCTCGGTGGCGGGGAGCTTGAGGCGCACGACGGCGACGTCGGGTGCGGGGCGGTCGATCGACTCGATGCGCACCGGCAGGCGCTTGATCGGGATGTCGCCGGCGCGGCGGACTTCGCGCACCTTGATCACGACGTCGGTCCTCGGCTTCGCGCAGCAGAACAGCGCGTAGCCCGCGCGCTTCTCGTCGTCGGTCAGCGTCGACGGCTGGTGTGGGCCGTAGTCGACCTCGCCCGCGAGGATCTCGCCCTTGCACGAACCGCACGCGCCGTTGCGGCATCCGTACGGCAGGATCAGGTCGGCCTTCATCGCCGCCTCGAGGATCGTCTCGTCGGGCGCGCACGCGAACGCGTGATCGCTGGGCTTTATAATGACCTGGGGCATGGCAAGCGGAGTGGGAAGTGCAACCTCGTCGTCGCGCGCGCCCGTCCGGCACGGCGCCCGGGAAGCGGGTGGGCTGACGTGCTGCGCGTCCTGCTGATCGGTTGCGGCGACGTCGCGCTGCGCGCGGCAACGCTGCTGCGGGGCCGTGCGCGCCTCGCGGGACTCACGCGTCGCGCGGAGGAGGCGCCGAAGCTGCGCGCCCACGGCATCGTGCCCATCGTCGGGGATCTCGACCGCTTCCGCACGCTCGACCGCCTGCCGCCGGGCCCCTTCGCGGTGGTGCACACGGCGCCGCCGCCGGGCGAGGGCCGCGACGATCCGCGGACCCGCCGCCTGCTGGCCGCGCTTTCGCGAGCGGGCAGGATACCACAGCGCCTCGTGTACATCTCCACGTCGGGGGTGTACGGCGACTGCGCCGGCGCGCGCATCGACGAGCGGCGCGCGCGACGCGCGAGCACGCCGCGCTCGCGCCGCCGCGTCGCCGCGGAGGACCGGCTGCGCCGCTGGGCCGCGCGCCACGGCGTCGCGCTGTCGATCCTGCGCGCGCCGGGCATCTACGCCGCGTCGCGGTTGCCGGTCGACCGCGTGCGCCAGGGCACGCCGGTGCTCGATCCGGCGGACGACGTCTACACGAACCACATCCACGCCGACGACCTCGCGCGCGCGGTCGTCGCCGCGCTGTTCCGCGCGCTGCCGTCGCGCGCCTACAACGTCGCCGACGACGCCGAGCTCAAGATGGGCGCTTGGTTCGACGCGGTCGCCGACGCGTTCCGGCTGCCGCGGCCGCCGCGCGTGACCTGGGAGGAGGCGGAGTCGCGCATCGCGCCGCTGCTGCTGTCGTTCATGAGCGAGTCGCGGCGCCTGTCGAACGCGCGCATGAAGCGCGAGCTCCGCGTGCGCCTGCGCTACCCGACGCCGCAGGCGCTGCTCGACGAGGTCGCGCCCCGCGACCTGCGCAAGCAGCTCGCCCTTCCGCTCTGAGCCAGTGGCTGCGATGGACGGCGCCGGCCCCGCCCCGCGCACGCGCTGGCGGAAGCTCGCGGCGCGCCTCGACGCCTACGAGCGGCTGCTGCGGCTCGACAAGCCGATCGGCACGCTGCTGCTGCTCTGGCCGACGCTCTCCGCCCTGTGGCTTGCGACCGGCGGACGTCCCTCGCCGCTGCTGCTCGTCGTGTTCGTCGTCGGCACGCTGCTGATGCGCTCCGCGGGATGCGCCGTCAACGACTGGGCGGACCGTACCTTCGACGCGCACGTGGAGCGCACCGCCCGGCGGCCGCTGGCCGTGGGCGAGATCGCGCCGTGGGAAGCGCTCGCGCTGGCCGCGGCGCTGGCGTTCTGCGCGTTCCTGCTGATCCTGGCGACCAACCGCGTGGCGGTCCTGTGGTCGTTTCCCGCGGCGGCGATCGCATTCGTCTACCCGTTCTTCAAGCGCTTCTTCGCGCTGCCCCAGGCGTTCCTCGGCATCGCGTTCAGCTTCGGCATCCCGATGGCCTACGCGGCCGCGCAGGGCGCGGTGCCGCCGTTCGCGTGGGCGCTGCTGGTCATCAACCTGTTCTGGGTCGTCGCCTACGACACCGAGTACGCGATGGTCGATCGCGACGACGACCTGCGCATCGGCATCCGCACGTCCGCCATCACGTTCGGGCGCCACGATCTCGCCGCGATCGGCGCGTGCTACGCGTTGCACGTGGCCGGCCTTGCCTGGGCCGGCGTGCACCTGGGGATGGGGCCGCTCTACCACGCGGGCGTCGCGGCGGCGGCCGGCCTCGCCGCCTACCACCTGTGGCTGATCCGCCGCCGCGACCGTGCGGCGTGCTTCGCGGCGTTCCTGCACAACCACTGGCTCGGGCTCGCCGTGTTCGCCGGCGTCGCGCTCGACTTCGCCGTGCGCCTGCGCGCGTGGCCGACGCTCTGAACGCGGGCGCCGCGCCGCGCCGCCGCGGGCTGCCGCCGGTCGCCGACGCGCGCACGCGCGTGCTGATCCTCGGCAGCTTCCCGGGCGAGGCCTCGCTCGCGGCGCGGCAGTACTACGCGCACCCGCGCAACCACTTCTGGCCGATCGTCGCCGCGCTGCTCGACGAGCCACTGGCGGCGCTTCCGTACGCGGCGCGGGTCGCGCGGCTCGCCGCGCGCGGCGTCGGCGTGTGGGACGTGATCGTGGCGTGCCGGCGCCCGGGGTCGAGCGACGCGGCGATACGCGATGCTACGCGCGGCAGCGTCCGCCGGCTGCGCCGCCTCGCGCCCGCGGTCGCGGTCGTCGCCTTCAACGGCACCACCGCTGCGAGCGGCGAGGCCACGTGGTCCGCCGCGGGCTACGCGACGCTGCGGCTGCCGTCCACCAGCCCGGCCTACACGCGGCCGTTCGCCGAGAAGCTGGACGCCTGGCGCGCCCTCGCGCCGTGGCTGCGCGAGTGACGGCTGCGGCCGCGCCCCGGGGCGCTCAGAAGCGGTAGCGCAAGCCGATGCCGAGCAGCCAGGGATCGATGTCGACGCCGCCGAGCGTGTTTCCGGTCGCCTTCACCCGGACGTCGGTGTCCATCCAGAGGTACTTGACGTCGACATTGACGGACCAGTTGCGGTCGAGCATGTAGTCCATGCCGACCTGCAGCGCGCCGCCGAAGCTGTCCTTGCCGATCTCCAGCGTGTCGTTGGCGAGGTCGCGCTCGTAGAAGTAGGTGTAGTTGAGGCCGGCGCCCACGTACGGCCGGAACGCGCCGAGGTCGGTGAAGTGGTACTGCAGCGTGACCGTCGGCGGGAGCACGCCGACCTTGCCGAGGTCGGCCCCGTTGAGCTGCACCTCGTGCTTGGCCCACGCCAGGATCAGCTCGGTGGCGACGTTCTTGTTGAAGAAGTAGGTGAAGTTCGCCTCGCCGGTCCACTGCTCCTTGACGCCGACGCCGGGGATCGAGGAGCTGTCGTCGGGATGGATGCCGAGTGCGCGCACGCCCAGCATCCACGGCGAGCCTTGCGCGGCGGCGAGGCCGGGAAGCGCGAGCGTCGCGGCGGCAAGCGCGGCGGCGAGTGGTCGGAGGTGGCGGGCTTGCATGATGCGGTCTCCATCGTGTCGTTCGGGAAGGAAGGGCCCGCGCGGGGACGGGCTGACTTGCAGGCGCGGTGCTCTCGATCCCGATGCTAGTGACGCATCAGGCGCCGCGATTGACTGCGGTCAAAGTGACCGGCTTGTCCCGATGCCGTTCCCTGGACAGTTGCGCGGATGCCGTGGACAAGGCGTGGGCAGCCGAATGCGCACGAGCGGGAGCGACGATCTACTGCTTGGAGAGCGCCGACGTCCGCTTCGTCGTCCGGCGCAGGCAGGTCCCCAGTGGTCGTTCCTATCCGCGCCATGGTTCGACGCAAAGACACTGGGTCCCCGCCTTCGCGGGGACGACGAGGTCAAGCATGTGCCCGGCGCGACACATGGCTGCGCGGACGCGTGGATATGCCTTGTTCCCGCAACAGGGTACGAAGCGCCGGCGTCCCGCCTTCGCGGGGGCGACGACGAAGCTCTGCGCGGTGCGCATGCGACGCACGAACGGCGTCGTCCAGGTCATGCCTGGCCGCGCGTCTCGCGCACCGCGAAGGTGAGCAGCGCTCCTGTGGCGGCCGCCACGGCCATCAGCGTGACAGCGTCCTGCCACGCGCCGGCGACGTCGCCGGCGGCGCGGCCGCGGTCGATGACGTGGCCCACCAGCGGCTGCAGCAGCCCCGTGCCCAGGAAGATGCCGACGTTGACCACCGACGTGGCGATGCCCGAGTGCTCGGGACGGTTGACTTCCTTCGCGATGGCCCAAGACAGCGTGAAGCCGGGGATCAGGAGCCCCATCAGGAAGAACCACGCGAGCGTGGCGGGCACCGGCCAGTCGACGCGCGCGAGCAGCGGAAGCCAGGACGCGGCGTAGAGCAGCGCGACCACGCGCATCACGTGGCGCCGCCGTCCGAGCCTGTCCGAGACCATGCCGACGACGACCGAGCCGACGGCGACGCCGAGCAGCATCGCGCTCGCGTGCTGCGCGGCTGTGACGCGCGGCATGGCGTAGGCGTGCTCGAGCCACGGCACGGCCCACAGTCCGCCGAAGGCGAGGTAGCTGCCGCCGATGCCCATGTTGACGAAGAAGCCGGGCCACGTCCTGCCGTTGCCGAGCACGTCGCGCAGCGCGGCACGCCAGTCGATGCGCGGGGCCGCCGGACCGGGCAGTGCGTGCACCGGCGCGAAGCCGCGCTCCTGCGGGTGATCGCGCACGAACGCCCACGTGGCGACGCCCAGGGCGGCGGACAGCAGCGCGAGGGCGACGAAGACGCTGCGCCACGACGCCTGCGACACGATCCACGCGAGCGGCGCCCCCGCGACGACGGCGCCGAGGTTGCCCGCCAGCATCGTCACCCCGTTCAGCGTGGCGAAGCGGTTCGCCGGAAACCAGACGGCCGAGATCTTGAGGATCGCGATGAACGCGACCGAGACGCCGATGCCGACGAGCGTGCGCCCGAGCGCGGCCAGTTCCCACGCCGGCGCGAGCGCGAAGACGAGCGATCCCGCCGCGGCGACGAGCGAGCCGGACGCGAGCAGGCGACGCGGGCCCAGCGTGTCGGCCAGGACGCCGACGGGAATCTGCAGGACGGTGTAGACGTAGAAGTAGGTCGCCGCGAGCGTGCCGAGCACGGCGGCGCCGATCCCGAAGGCCTGCGTCAGTTCGGCGGCGATCGCGGCCGGCGCCGTGCGGTGGAAGAACGACAGCACGAAGCTCGCGAGCACGATGCCGAACACGAGCCTGCGCGCCGCGAGGAACGCGGCGTCGTGGCCGCGCAGCGCGTGGAGCGTCATGGCACGATTCTACGGCGGCGTGCGGACGTGACGGCGAGATTCGCTAAGATGGCGGTCCCGGGCCATCCCGGCGGGATCGACATGCACCTTGCACCGATCGGTTAGCGGCGATGCCCTACCGCGACCTGCGCGACTTCATCGCGCAACTCGAGGCCGCGGGCGACCTCAGGCGCGTGCGCGCCGAGGTCGACCCGAGCCTCGAGATGACCGAGATCTGCGACCGCGTGCTGCGCGCCGGCGGCCCCGCGGTCCTGTTCGAGCGGCCGAAGGGCGGCTTCCGCGCGCCCTCCGGCGGCGCGATCCCGGTGCTCGGCAACCTGTTCGGCACGCCGCAGCGCGTGGCCAGGGGCATGGGAGCGGACGGCGCGGACTGGAGGGGCAGCCTGCGCGAGATCGGGCGCCTGCTCGCGTTCCTCAAGGAGCCGCAGCCCCCGAAAGGCCTGAAGGACGCGTGGCAGACCACGCGCCCGTTGTTCCTCAAGGTCCTCGACATGGCGCCGAAGGTGCGCTCGTCGGCGCCGTGCCAGGAGGTCGTCTGGGAGGGGACCGACGTCGATCTCGCGCGCCTGCCCGTCCAGACGTGCTGGCCCGGCGACGCGGGCCCGCTGGTCACGTGGGGCCTGACCGTCACCCGCGGGCCGGCGGCGTCGCGACAGAACCTCGGCATCTACCGCCAGCAGGTGATCGGGCGCGACCGGCTGATCATGCGCTGGCTCGCGCACCGCGGCGGCGCGCTCGACTTCCGCGACCACGCGCGCGCGCATCCGGGCACGCCGTTCCCGGTCGCGGTGGCGCTCGGCGCGGACCCGGCGACGATCCTGGGCGCCGTGACGCCCGTGCCCGACGCACTGTCCGAGTACCAGTTCGCGGGCCTGCTGCGCGGCGCGCGCACCGAGATCGTCAGGTGCATCGCGCACGACCTGCACGTGCCCGCGGCCGCCGAGATCGTGCTCGAGGGCTTCCTGCGGCCGGACGCGGGCGACCCGACGGGCTACGAGTCCGCGCCGGAAGGTCCGTTCGGCGACCACACGGGCTACTACAACGAGGTCGAGCGCTTCCCGGTGTTCACGGTCGAGCGCATCACGCTGCGCCGCGATCCCATCTACCACTCGACCTACACGGGCAAGCCGCCCGACGAGCCCGCGATGCTGGGCGTCGCGCTCAACGAGGTGTTCGTGCCCCTGCTGCAGAAGCAGTTCCCCGAGATCGCCGACTTCTACCTGCCCCCGGAGGGCTGCAGCTACCGTCTCGCGGTGGTGTCGATGCGCAAGCAGTATCCCGGCCACGCGAAGCGCGTGATGTTCGGCATCTGGAGCTTCCTGCGCCAGTTCATGTACACCAAGCTCATCGTCGTGACCGACGACGACGTCGACGTGCGCGACTGGAAGGAGGTGATCTGGGCGCTCACCACGCGCGTCGACCCCGCGCGCGACACGCTGCTCGTCCCGTCGACGCCGATCGACTACCTGGACTTCGCCTCGCCGGTGTCCGGGCTGGGCAGCAAGATGGGGATCGACGCGACGAACAAGTGGCCCGGGGAGACGACGCGCGAGTGGGGGCGGCCGATCGCCATGGATGCGGCGGTGAAGGCGCGCGTCGACGCGATGTGGCGGGACCTCGGCCTGTGACCGGCCGCGCCCCGAGCGGCGTCAGCGGCGGAAGAGCCGGCGCAGCGTGCGGACGACGCCGAGCGCGATCGAGGCGACGCGCAGCAGCCCGCTGCGCCGCCCGGCCGCGAGCAGCGGCAGCGCGAGCGCGACCGCGCCGCCCGCGATCAGCCGCAGCGGCGAGCCGCCGCCGAAACGCAGCGCAGGACTGAACGACTCGCGCACGCCGAGCACGGCGTGCTCGACGCGCATGCGGTCGAGTTCGCTCTGCGCGATCAGCTGCTCCTTGCGGGCCGCGAGATTGTCGAGCGTCGGCACGGCGTCAGTCCCCGCGCTCGGCGAGTGCGCGCTCGAGCAGCGCCCGGTCCTTCCGGAGCTCGTCGAGGCTCGCCGCGAACGGCGACGGCGCGTCCGTGCCCATCGACTTCGCCTTGTAGAGCAGCGCGCCGCCGGCCACGGCGTGCACGATCGCGACCGCCGCGATCGCCGCGAGCCGGTGCGTCTCCCAGAAAACCGCGACGACGAACGCGCCGGCGAACAGCGCGCCGAATGCGACGAGCACGCCGCCCAGCGCCACGAACGCGAGGCGCCGGGTGAGCCGCTCGCGCTCCTCCGTCAGCTCGACGCCGAACAGCTCCGCGCGCGTCGCCAGCAGGCCGACGGCCGCGGTGCCCAGCCGCGCGAGCGACGCACGCAGCCCGCGCCGCGGCCCGTGCGGCGGCGCGGAGGCGAGCGTGTCGCCCGGGTCCACCGGCTAGCGGCGGTTCATCAGCAGGCCGGCGACGAACCCGATGGCCGCCGCGATGCCGATGGCCTGCCACGGGTGGTCGTGCACGAGGTCGTCGGTGTAGCGCGCCGCGGCCTTCGCCTGGTCGACGGCCTGCCCCTCGAGTTCCTGCAGCCGCAGCTTCGCGGTGAGGAGCTTGCGCTCCACCTGCGCGCGGAGGTCGCGGGCCTTCTCGCCCGTCTCCTGCCCCGCCTTCTTGAGCAGATCCTCGGCCTCGTTCAGCACGGTCGAGAAATCGTCGACGATCTGGTCGCGGGCACGTTCGAGCTGGGTCATCGTCGTCTCCTCGTCGGGTCGCGCGGCCCCGGGGGGACCGCCTCGGACCATTATAGACACACCGGGCGAGGCGTCCCGCCCGGCGTCGCGGGCTCGCGCACCGCCGAGGCTTCGGCGCGCCCGCCGCCGCGAAGTTCCCGCGCCACCGCGCCGGCGTGCCGGGGCGGGATCCTTCCCGATCCCGGCGCAGCGGCCGCGGGACGCTCGCCCGTCCTTGTGCAGGAGGCTTCCGGTACGGGACACTGGCGTGCCGTTTTCCGCCGGAGATCCGTTCATGTCCCTGAAACTGCCCGCGCTCGACCCTGCCGGCGTTCCCGAGCAGCAGACCAGCCTGTATCCCTCGCCGTTCCGCGAGCGCATCGCCGGCCGGTCGAAGCGGCGGCTGGGCGACGCGTGCGGGCTCACGCGCATCGGGGTGAATCTCGTCACGCTCGCGCCGGGTGCGCAGTCGGCGCTGCGTCACTGGCACACGCTCGAGGACGAGTTCGTCTACGTCCTCGAAGGCGAGGTCACGCTCGTGACCGGCGCCGGCGAGCAGCCGCTGGGGCCGGGCACGTGCGCGGGCTATCCGGCCGGCGCGCGCGACGGCCACCACTTCGTCAACCGCAGCGGCGCGCCGGTGCGTTACCTCGAGATCGGCAACCGCGTCGACGGCGACAACGCGTTCTATCCGGACGACGACCTCCTGTGGTGCGAGGACGAGCAGGGCGTGTACGCGGCGCACAAGGACGGCCGGCGCTACTGACCCTGCGCGGCGGAGGCGCGCGAGCGGCGGTCGCGGCCTCCGGACGGTCGCGGCCCGGGAAGCCCCGGCGCCGGGCGTCGCGTCCGGGCGCGATTCGTCGCCGCAGCGGTTGACAGCGGGTCCCGCGACCACAACATTCACGGGTGCGCCGCGGCGTCGCGGCGGTTCTCCCGAGGAGGGCGTTCAAGCCATGGCCGACTTTCCCCCGCCCCGCGCCACGATGGCCGCAGGCTCGCCGCCGACCACCGCGGTGCTGGTCGTCTACCTGCTGCTCGGGCTGGCCGCGCTCACGCAGATCGCGGGCTCCGGACTCGCCACGCCGGCCCCGCTGCTCACGCTCGTGGGCATCGTCGCCGTGATCGTCGCGTACGTGAAGCGCGACGACGCGCGCGGCACGTGGCTGGAATCGCACGTCGACTGGCTGATCCGCACGTTCTGGTGGTCGACGCTGTGGGCGGTGATCGGCTGGCTGGTGCTGATCCTGCTGGCGATCGTCCTGATCGGCTTCGCGCTGGGCCCGCTGATCTGGGCGGCCGTCGCGATCTGGGTGATCTACCGCGTGATCCGCGGCGTGCTGTACTTCAAGGACCAGCGCCCGATTCCGCGCGCCTGACCGCCGCGGCGACGCCCGGCGCGTGCCGGGCGTCGCGGCGTTCATGTTCCGCAGCCGCCGCGAAGATGCGCCGCGACGCGATCGCGGTAGTCCGCCGTCAGCCCGCGTCCCTCGGCCTCGAGCTTCGCGGCGAGCAGCGCCAGCCGGACGGCGGCGCGCCGGCGCGTCGCGTCGTCCGTGGCACACCGCAGCAGCGACGCGGCGTCCGCGATCTCGCGGCGCGCCGCGAGGCCGGGCGGGAGGAAGCCCGCGTTCCTGAGGATGCGGTGCGCGACGCGCAGGTCCTCGGGGACGAGCGCGTCGTCGTCGAGCGCGAGCGGCTTGCCGGCGCCGGGCAGGTCGTCGAAGGCCCCGGCGGCGATCGCCTCGGCGATGCGCTGCTCGACCACGCAGTCGAGGATCAGCAACCGTCGCTCCGGCGCGCCCGGTCGCGTCGCGGACGCTCGCGGTTCCTATGCGGCATCGACGATCGCGAGGGCCGCATCGCAGAGGTGGCGGAACTCGCCGTCGTCGATCACGTAGGGCGGCATGAAGTAGACGGTGCGGCCGATCGGGCGCAGCAGCACGCCGTGCGCGAGGCCCCGCTCGAAGCACCAGCGGGCGAAGTCGGGCCGCGCGGTGCCGACGTCGAACGCCCAGATCATGCCACGGCGCCGCAGGAACCGCACGCGCGGGTGCGCGCGCAGCGGCGCCGCGATCGCGTCGAAGCGAGCGGCCTTGGCGCGGTTCGCGGCGACGACGTCGTCGTCGCGGAAGACGTCGAGCACGGCGAGCGCCGCCCGGCAGGCCAGCGGGTTGCCCGTGTAGCTGTGCGAGTGCAGGAAGCCGCGCGCGGCGTCGTCGTGCCAGAACGCCCCGTAGACGTCGTCGGTGGTCAGCACGCACGCGAGCGGCAGGTAGCCGCCCGTGATCCCCTTCGAGAGCAGCAGGAAGTCGGGCGCGATGCCGGCCTGCTCGCACGCGAACAGCGTTCCCGTGCGGCCGAAGCCGGTCATGATCTCGTCGGCGATCAGGTGCACGCCGTGGCGCGTGCACAGCTCGCGGGCGCGCACGAGGTAGTGCGGATCGTGCATCGCCATGCCGCACGCGCCCTGCACCAGCGGCTCGACGATCAGCGCCGCCGTCGTCGCGTGGTGCGCGGCGAGGTGCGCCTCGAGCGCCTGCGCGGCGCGCTCGGCGACGTCGCGCGCGGTCTCGCCGCCGCGCGCGAGGCGCGCATCGGGCGAGGGCACCGTCGCGTTGCGCCGGAGCAGCGGCGCATACGTGTCGCGGAACAGCGGCACGTCGGTGACCGAGAGCGCGCCGAGCGTCTCGCCGTGGTAGCTGCCCTGCAGGCTGACGAAGCCGCGCTTCTCCGGCCGGCCGCGGTTCGCCCACGCGTGGAAGCTCATCTTGAGCGCGATCTCGGTCGCGGAGGCGCCGTCGGAGCCGTAGAACGCGTGGCCGAGGCCGGGCGGCGCCAGCGCGGCGAGCCGCTCCGACAGCTCGACGACCGGCCGGTGCGTGAAGCCCGCGAGCATCACGTGCTCGAGCTCGTCGAGCTGCGCGCGCAGCGCGGCGTTGATGCGCGGGTTCGCGTGCCCGAACAGGTTGACCCACCACGACGAGACGGCGTCGAGGTAGCGGCGGCCGTCGAAGTCCACGAGCCACGCGCCCTCGCCGCGGGCGATGGGCACGATCGGCAGCGTCTCGTGCACCTTCATCTGCGTGCACGGGTGCCAGACGGCCGCGCGGCTCCGCGCGAGCCAGTCGACGTTCGCCACGGGCGTGGCGCGGCAGGTCACGGCGCGCGCGACCCGCCGATGCGGCCGCGCATGCGGTCGACGGCGGCGACCAGCTCGCGGGCGATGCCGGGCTCGCGCACCGAGTGGCCGGCGTCGGGGACGACGACCAGCTCCGCTTCCGGCCAGGCGCGCGCGAGCGCGTAGGCGCTCTCGATCGGGCAGACCACGTCGTAGCGCCCGTGCACGATCGTGCACGGCAGGTGCCGGATGCGCCCGACGTTGCCGATCAGCTGGTCGTCGTCGAGGAACGCGCGGTGCACGAAGTAGTGCGCCTCGATGCGCGCGATCGCCAGCGCGGCGGCGTCGTCGGCCGGCAGCGCGGGCGGCTCGGCGCGCGGCAGCAACGTGGAGCACGCCGTCTCGTAGCGATCCCACGCGTAGGCGGCCGGCAGGTGGACCGCCGGATCCGGGTCGACGAGCCGCCTGTGGTAGCCGGCGAGGAGATCGCCGCGCTCGGCCTCCGGCAGGAAGCCCTCGAACGCGGCGCGTGCCTCGGGAAAGATGCGCCCCATGCCGTGCATGAACCAGTCGATCTCGCGCGGGGTGGCGAGGAAGATGCCGCGCAGCACCAGCCCCGCGCAGCGCTGCGGGTAGGTCTGCGCGTAAGCGAGCGCCAGGGTGGAGCCCCACGAGCCGCCGAACAGCACCATCGTCTCGACGCCGAGGAGGGCGCGGAGCTTCTCGAGGTCGGCGACCAGCGACCAGGTCGTGTTGTCGACGACGCTCGCGCAGGGGCTGGAGCGCCCGGCGCCGCGCTGGTCGTAGAGCACGATGCGCCACTGCGCCGGATCGAAGAAGCGGCGGTGGTGCGGCAGGCACCCGCCGCCCGGGCCGCCGTGCAGGAACACGATCACCGGCGCGTCGCGCGCGCCGCACTCCTCCCAGTACAGCGTGTGGCGGCCGTCGACCGCGAGCCGTCCGCTGGCTCCGGGCTCGATGGGCGGGTGCAGGAACGCGTCCGCCGCCAGGTGCCGCGTCGCGTCGACGCCGGTCATGGACGGCCGCGGGCCGCGCGCGGATCCGGGGCCGTCATGCGCGGTAGCGCTCGTCGACGTCCATGCGGTAGCCGTTCGCGAGCCGGTTGTTCTCGTTGGCGAGCGCGGTCACCGCCATCATCTCGGCGAACATCGCCGGCGTCATGCCCTTGCCCTTGGCCGCGGCGTGGTGCGTGTGGATGCAGTACTCGCAGTTGTTGGTCACGGACACGGCGAGGTAGATCAGCTCCTTGACCAGCGGGTCGAGGGCGCCGGCCGCCATCACCTCCTTGGTCTGCGCCCAGGTGCGGCGCAGCGTCGCCGGGTCGTTCGCCAGCACCTTCCAGAAATTGTTGACGTAGTCGGTCCTGCGCGTCGCGCGGATGTCGTCGTAGACCGCCCGGACCTCGGGCGGGGCGTCGTCGTACTCGACCAGCGGTACCAGTGCCATCGGCTGAGCCTCCCGGGGCGCCGGGCCGTCGTGCCCGGGCGTCGCGCCGATTATGCCGCAGCGGAGCGCATCGTCCGGGCGCCGCCCGCATGGCGGAGCCGCGACGCGCTCGGGTATGCTCGCAGGCGACGGGACTCGAAGGAGCGGAGCTCATGCGCGAGCGCTTGGTCGGAGGACGCAGCCTGCCGCAGGACGCGGCGGACGCGCTTCTCGTGGGAAGGGTGCACCTGCCGGAGGTCGACGGGCCCGCGGTCTGCGCGGTGCGCGACGGCGGCGTGTGGGACATCTCCCGCGTCGCGCCGACGATGTCGGCGCTGCTCGAGTTCGAGCACCCCGCGCGCACCGTTGCCGGCGCGCGCGACCTCCCTTTCGTGGGCGCGCTCGACGACGTGCTCGCCAACACGCCGGCCGGGACGCGCGACGCGAGCCGTCCCTGGCTCCTCGCCCCCTGCGACCTGCAGGCCGTCAAGGCGGCCGGCGTCACGTTCGTGGCCAGCATGCTCGAGCGCGTCATCGAGGAGCAGGCGCGCGGCGACCCGGGGCGCGCGCAGGAGGTGCGGCGCGCGATCGCCGGGATCCTCGGCGACGACCTCGCGTCCGTGCGGCCGGGCTCGCCCGAGGCCCTGCGCGTGAAGGAGGTGCTGCTCGAGCGCAACGCGTGGTCGCAGTACCTCGAGGTCGGCATCGGCCCCGACGCGGAGATCTTTACCAAGGCCCAGCCGATGTCGTCGGTGGGCACCGGGGCCGCGATCGGCATCCACCCGAAGTCCGCGTGGAACAACCCCGAGCCCGAGATCGTGCTGTTCGTGAGCAGCCGCGGCGCGATCGCCGGCGCGTCGCTCGGCAACGACGTGAACCTGCGCGACGTCGAGGGGCGCAGCGCGCTGCTCCTCGGCAAGGCGAAGGACAACAACGCGTCGTGCGCGATCGGGCCGTTCGTGCGCCTGTTCGACGCGCGCTTCACCCTCGACGACGTGCGCGGCGCCGAGATCCGGCTGCGCGTCGACGGCGACGACGGCTTCGTGCTGCAAGGCGCGAGCTCGATGGCGAGGATCAGCCGCGACCCGCTCGACCTCGTCGGCCAGGCGATCGGGCCGAACCACCAGTACCCGGACGGCTTCGTGCTGTTCTGCGGCACGATGTTCGCGCCGGTGCAGGACAGGCATGGTCCGGGGCAGGGCTTCACGCACGAGATCGGCGACGTCGTGACGATCGCCACGCCACGGCTGGGCGCGCTGGTCAACCGCGTCGACCGGACCGACGCGATCGCGCCGTGGACCTTCGGCACGGGCGCGCTGATGCGCAACCTGGCGCGGCGCGGACTGCTCCGGGCGTGAACCGCCGGCCCTCCGGTCGGGGCGCGGCACGTCCGAGAGGCGTTCGTCGCCGCCGCGCAAGCTGAAACCCGGCGAATCCCGGTCGCCGGGCGCGAGGACGAAGGGAGGCTCGCGGTTGGGCGGGGGGCTGCGCCACCCCGCGCTGGCGCCCAAGGCGGTCCGGCGGCGACGCCGCGGATCGGCGGAATGCGTCGGCGCCACCCGGCACGCCGTCGCGCCGCAGTCCTACGAAGCGAAGCGCTCGCGCCGGGTCGAACGTGCGCACGCCGCATGGTGAGATGGCGAGGCTTCCGTCCGCGCCATGCCCGACCTCCTCGCCACCACCGACGCCCGCTCCGTGCCGCCGCCGCGCTCCCCGGCCGCCCCCGTGAAGGACGGCGGCCGACCCCACCGGCGCCCCGCGTGGGGCCGGATCGCGCTGATCGCGTTCGCCGTCGCCGCGCTCGCGCTCGCGTGGCGCTACACGCCGCTGCGCGACGTGGTGTCGCCCGAGCGGGTGCTGGCGTGGGCGCGCGACCTCGGCACGTCGCCGTGGGCGCCGCTGGTGCTCGTCGCCATCTACACCCCGGCCGCGTTCGTGATGTTCCCGCGCCCGCTGCTGACGCTGTTCTCGGTCGTGGCCTTCGGCCCCGTGTGGGGCTTCGTCTACGGGATGGCCGGCATCCTGCTCGCGGCGCTCGCCACCTACTACGTCGGCGTCGCTCTGCCGCCGCACACGCTGAAGCGCCTGGGCGGCTCGAGCATCGAGCCCGTCACCGACGTGCTGCGGCGACGCGGCCTGGTGGCGATGTTCGCCGTGCGCGTCGTGCCCGTGGCACCGTTCGCGATCGAGGGGATGATCGCCGGCGCCGCGCGCATCAAGGTCTTCGACTTCGCGGCCGGCACGTTCCTCGGGATGCTGCCCGGCACGCTCACGACGAGCATCTTCGGCGACCAGCTCGCCACGGCGTTCGAGGAGCCCTCGCGCATCAACTGGTGGCTGGTCGTCGGTGCCGTCGTGCTGTTCGCCGCGATGATCGTCGCCGTGCGACGCTGGTTCGCGAAGGAGCAGGCCCGTGGCGGCAAGCGCACGCGCAGCGGGGCCGCGTCGTGAGCCGCGCGTCCTGGTCCGCGTTCGCGGCGCTGCTCCTGCTCGCCGCGGCGCCGTCGGCCGCGATCGGCGCCGAGGCAGGCAGCCGCGCGGCTGCGCTGCGCGAGCGCTTCGCCGCGCTCGACGTCGACGCCTCGGGCCCGTTCGGGCTGCCGCTTCACCTCGCGTCGAAGCAGGGCGACGGGACGCTCGCAGGCGACGTCCACGCGCGCGTCGAGCACCGGTTCGAAACCGTGCGCGAGGCGCTGCGGATCAGCGCGCGCTGGTGCGAGATCATGATCCTGCACCCGAACGTCAAGGGGTGCCGCACGAGCGGTCCGGCGCACGGGGGCGGCAACGTCGAGGTCCGCGTCGGGCGCGCGGGCCACGTCGTCGACTTCCGCTTCCGCATCGCGGCCGCGACCGACGACTACCTGGACGTGCGCCTGGAGGCGCCGACCGGACCGGCCGGGACGAGCGACTACCGCATCCGCGTCGAGGCGACGCCGCTCGACGCGCAGGCCACGCTGCTGCACCTCGCCTACTCGCACGGGTTCGGCGCGCAGGCGCGGCTCGCGATGGACGCCTACTTCGCGACCTTCGGGCGCGACAAGGTCGGCTTCACCGTGGTCGGGCGGGACGCCGCCGGCGCTCCGGTCCACGTCCGCGACCTGCGCGGCGGCCTCGAGCGCAACGCGATGCGCTACTACCTCGCCATCCGCGCCTACCTCGACGTCCTCGCGCTCCCGCGGGCGCAGCGTCTCGAGCAGAGCCTGCGCAAGTGGATCGCGTACACGCAGCGCTGGCCGCGCCAGCTCGGCGAGGACGAAGGCCACGCCGACGTCAAGCGCCGCGACATCGCGCGGATGCAGGGCGGCGACGGCGCGGGGTCGTGAACGCCGCGCGGCGCCGGCCCCGCGGTTCGATCAGCGCCGCGCCTTGAAGGCCACGACCTTCTGCGTCTGCGTGCCGAGGCCCTCGATGCCGAGCTCCACCACGTCGCCGGCCTTCAGGAACTGCGGCTCGGGCTTCTGCCCCATGCCCACCCCCGGGGGCGTGCCGGTGGTGATGACGTCGCCGGGCTCGAGCGTCATGTAGCGCGACACGTCGGCGACCAGCTTCGCGACGCCGAAGATCATCGTCGCCGTGCTGCCGTTCTGCTTCGTCTGGCCGTTGACCTTGAGCCACATCGGCAGGCTCTGCGGGTCCTTCACCTCGTCGGCGGTGACCAGCCACGGGCCGATCGGGCCGAAGGTGTCGCAGCCCTTGCCCTTGCCCCACTGTCCGCCGCCCTTCCTGAGCTGGAACTCGCGCTCGGAGACGTCGTTGACCACGCAGTAGCCGGCGACGTAGCGCAGCGCGTCCTTCTCGTCCACGTGGCGCGCCCGCCGGCCGATCACGACGCCGAGTTCGACCTCCCAGTCGGTCTGCGTCGAGTCCTTCGGTAGCATGATGGGGTCGTTGGGACCCTGGATGCAGGTGGTCGACTTGAAGAACACGATCGGATGCTCGGGGATCGGCGAGTTCGTCTCGCGCGCGTGGTCCTCGAAGTTGAGCCCGATGGCCAGGAACTTGCCCACGCCGGCGACGCACGGACCGAGGCGTGGACGGCCCTTGACCAGCGGCAGGCGCCGCGTGTCGACCTTGCGCAGCAGCGCGAGCGACGACGGCGACAGCGCCGCGCCGTCGACGTCCTTGACCTTGCGCGACAGGTCGCGCAGCTTGCCGTCGGCGTCGATCAGGCCCGGCTTCTCGCGGCCGGCGGGTCCGTAGCGTACGAGCTTCATGCGGGTGTCCTCGTTGTGCGTGAGCGGAAGCGGCGGGCGGGCATCAAATGGTCATGCCGCCGTCGCAGGAGTAGACGTTGCCGGTGACGAACGAGGCCTCGTCGGAGGCCAGGTAGACGACGATCGGGGCGATCTCCTCGGGCTTCGCGATGCGCCCCATCGGCTGCCGGGCGACGAAGGCCCGTCGCGCCTCGGCCGGATCGGCGAACGCGTTGATGCGCTCGGCGAGCGACGGCGTGTCGACGGTGCCCGGAGCGATCGCGTTGCAGCGGATGCCCTTCTGGACGTAATCGGCGGCGATCGCCTTGGTGAGCCCGATGACGGCCGCCTTGCTCGTGCCGTAGACGAAGCGGTTCGGCAGGCCCTTGATCGAGCCCGCGATCGAGGCCATGTTGACGATCGACGCCCACTTCCCCTCCTTCTCGAAGCGGGCGAGCATCGCCGGGATCGCGGCGCGGCACGCGACGTACATCGCGCGGACGTTGAGGTTCATGCTGAACTCCCAGTCCTTCGGCGTGCAGTCGAGGATCGAGCCGTGGTGGACGTAGCCCGCGCAGTTGAACAGGACGTCGAGCGGCGGCATCGACCGGATCGCGGCCTCGACCGCGGCGTCGTCGAGGACGTCGAGGCGCCGCGTCGTCACGCCCGGCTCGCCGGCGAGGCCGGCGAGCAGCTGCTCGTTCACGTCGGTGGCCGTCACCTGCGCGCCCTCGCGCGCCATCGCGACCGCCACCGCGCGGCCCATGCCCTGTCCCGCCGCGGTGATCAGCGCGGTCTTGCCGGCCAGGCGTCCAGTCATCGTCAAGCCTCCTCGTCGAAGCGCGGCGGCACGAGCCCGGGCACGTCGTCGCGCGCCGGATCCGCCCATGCGTGGTTGGGAACGTGCGCGTACCAGCCGGGCCGGCCCGGATCGCGGTCGTAGGGGTAGCCGCCCAGCTCGCGGAACAGCTCGTGGTAGCGGGCGAGCTTGTCGCGGTCGAGCCTCACGCCGAGGCCGGGCGCGTCGGGCACGGCGATCGCGCCGCCCTCGTAGCGCAGCGGGCCGCCTTCGATCACGTCGTCGACAAGGTGGTGATAGTGGGCGTCCGCCGTGTGCGACCAGTTCGGCAGCACCGCGCCGAGGTGCAGCATCGTCGCGAGCTGCACGCCGAGCTCGCCGGAACTGTGGACGGCGACCTGCATGCCGAGCGTCTCGCAGACGCCGGCGGCCTTGACGCAGGGACGGATGCCGCCCCAGAACGTCGTGTCCAGCAGCACGACGTCGACGGCGCGCAGCGCCGCGTTCGCCGCGAGCTGCTCGAAGTTGACGACGACGGTGTTCGTCGCGAGCGGGACGCGGACGAACTCGCGCAGCGCCTTGAGCTGCGCGAGGCCGTAGACCGGGTCCTCGAGCCAGTCGTTGCGCAGGTCCGCGATGCCGCGCGCGAAGCGCAGCGCGTCGCCGAACGACCACGCGGCGTTGGGATCGTGCCGCAGCCCCTCGTCGGGAAAGGCGCTCGCCAGCGCCCGGTAGCAGCCGAGCTCGTAGTCCGGCGGGAACACGCCGCCCTTAAGCTTGTGCGAGCGGAACCCGTGCTTCGCGCGGAGCGAGCGGGCGTGCGCGACCAGCTGCTCGGGCGTGCGCACCTCGCCCGCGCCGCTCGCCGGATCGGCGTAGCGGAAGAACAGGTAGCTCGCGAACTCGACGCTGTCGCGCAGCTTGCCGCCGAGCAGCGCGTGCACCGGGACGCCGAGCTTCTGGCCGATGACGTCGAGGCAGGCGAACTCGATCGCCGCGTGCAGCTGCGTGCGGTTGTTGTAGAGGCTGGCGGTGGGGTTGCAGATCGCGAGCCGCAGCGCCTCCAGGCGGAACACGTCGTGCCCGCGCAGGTAGGTCGCGAGCGCGGCGAAGGCGCGCGTCGCGTCCTCGCCGCCGCCGCCCATCTCGCCCAGTCCCACGTAGCCGTCGGCCGTCTCGACCTCGACGATGGTGCGCACGAAGCGCCCCCAGTGCGCGCCGTTACTGTGGCGCAGCGGCGCCTCGAGCGGGACGGTGACCGGGGTCGCCGTGATGCGGGAGATCGTGGTGGGCATGGCGGAGGGGGCGGAGGCCGCCCGCGGCCCGCGCGGGGCCGCAGCCGGACATTCTACGACGCCGTGCCGCGACCGGTAAGGCCTCCCGGCCGCTCGCGGCGCCGGCGCGCTACATCAGGAGGTCGGGCAGCAGCGTGACGATCGGCGGATAGAAAGCGATGGCGAAGATGAGCGCGACGACCGCCGCGACGAGCGGCAGCGCCTCGCGCGCGTAGTCGTCCATCGTCGTGCCGAGCATGCCGCAGACCGTGTACATCGCCACGCCCACCGGCGGCGTCATGCTGCCCAGCGTCGTGGCGGTCATCATGACGAGGCCGAAGTGGACCGGGTCGATCCCCGCGCGGACGACGATGGGCACGAGGATCGGCGTCAGCAGCAGCACGATGACCGTGCTCTCGAGGAACATGCCCAGCAGGAGGATGAACACGACGAGCATGGCCATGAGCACGTCGCGGTCCTGCGTCAGCGCGACGATCGCCTCCGCCGCGTTCTGCGGCACGCGCTCGAGCGCGATGACGTAGCCGATCATCGCCGAGAACATGATGATCAGCATGATCATGCCGATGTCGTGGACGGAGTGGCGCAGCGCGGCGTTGAAGCGCTTCCAGTCGAGCTCGCGGTAGGCGAACACGCCGACGGCGATCGCGTAGGCCACGGCGAACGCGCCGACCTCCGAGGGCGTGAAGATGCCGAAGCGGATGCCGATCACGAGGAAGACCGGGAACAGCAGCGCCCACTTGCTGCGGTTCGCCTCGCGCGCGACGTCGCGCCAGCCGGGGAACGCGGCGAGGTCCGGACGGTAGCCGCGGCGGCGCGCGATCAGCCAGGCGGTGCCCATCAGCACGAACGTCATCAGGATGCCGGGGATCACGCCGCCGAGGAACAGCCGGCCGATCGAGACGTTGCCGAGGAAGCCGTACAGGATCAGGCCGATCGACGGCGGGATGGTCGCGCAGATCAGCGAGCTGACGGCGATCACCGCGGAGGCGTAGCCGCGCGAGTAGCCCTGGCGCAGCATCGCCGGCCCGAGGATGCGCGCCTCCATCGCGGCGTCGGCGACCGCGGAGCCCGACACGCCGCCCATCAGCGCCGAGACGACGATCGAGACCTGCGCGAGCCCGCCGGTCATCCAGCCGGTCAGCGCGCGCGCGAGGGAGATGATGCGGTCGGTGATGCCGGTGGCGTTCATCAGGTTGCCCGCCAGCACGAACAGCGGTACGGCGAGCAGCGGGAACGACTGCGTCGCCGTGGCGATGCGCTGCACGCCGATCGACGCGGGGATCGTGTCGGAGAACACGAAGAACGCGAGGCTCGCCACGCCGACGGCGAACGCGACCGGCATGCCGAGGAACATCAGCGCGAGGAACAGCAGCGACAGGCCCGCCGTGGTCACAGCGGGCTCTCCGCCGCGCCAAACGCGGCCTTGCGGTCGCGCACGAACCCGGCGAGCTGGCGCAGCGCCGTGGTCGCGAGCAGCAGGCTCCCGAGCGGCACGGCCGCGGTCACGAATGCGTACGGGATCTCGGTGTCGCCCATCGGGCGCTCGAGGTTGAGCAGCGTCAGCTGCGTCCCCAGCACGACCAGCGCCGCGAGGAACGCGATCATCACGCACCAGTGCGCGATCAGCAGCGCGCGCTGCACGCGCTGCGGGAACAGGCGCACGACGACGTCGATGATGATGTGCTGCCGTGCGCGCAGCGCCGCATTCGCGCCGAGGAACGCGCACCAGATGAACAGCAGCATCGCGACGTCGATCGCCCACAGGATCGGCGCGCCGAGCGCGCGCGACACGGCGGCGACCAGCACGAGGAGCGCGCAGCCGGCGAGGCACAGCTTGCCGAGCGCGTCCTCCCCCTGGGCGAGGAGGTCGAGGGTCGTCTTCATCGGGGTCCCCTGCGGGGCCGCGGCAGGCGCGCGGGCGACGCGCCTGCCGCGCGGGCGCCTACTTGCCCAGCGCCTTGTTCACCTGGTCGCGCAGCTCCGCGTAGCCGAGCTTCTGGTAGACGCCGGAGGCGGCGCTGCGGAACGGGGCCTTGTCGACCTCGGCGACGGTCACCCCCTTCTCGCGCAGCTTCCTCTCGTAGTCGGCGAGCGACTCGATCGTCTTCTCCGAGGCCCACTTGCCGGCGTTGAACGACTCCTCGCGCAGGATCCTCTGCTGGTCCGCCGGAAGCTTGTCGAACCACGCGCGGCTGGTGACCAGCCCGGTGATGAGGAAGATGTGCTCGGTCTTGGTGACGTACTTGACGACCTCGTAGAGCTTGGCGCCGTACACGGCGGGGTGCTGCGCCTCGGCGCCGTCGATCACCTTGGTCTGCAGCGCGGAGTACACCTCGGTCCACGCCATGCCGGTCGGCGTGGCGCCGAGCGCCCGCACCGTCTCCAGCCACACCGGCGCGCCGGGCGTGCGCATCCGGATGCCCTTGAGGTCGGCCGGCGTCTTCACGGGCACGTTGGTCAGCACGTGCCGGTGGCCCTGGAACCAGTTGAACGACAGCACCTGGTGCTGCGACGCGTTGCGCAGCTTGTCGACCCAGGAGGCGAACAGCGGCGTGCCCTCCAGCTTGAGCAGCTGGCCGTAGTCGTCGAACAGGTACGGCGCGCCGAGGATGCCGAATTCCTTGACGAACGGCGCGAGCCGGCCGCCGTCGACCAGCACCGCGACGTTGGCTCCCGCGCGCGCCTGCTCGAGCACGTCCTCGTCCTTGCCGAGCTGCGAGCCGGGGAAGATGCGCACCTGCAGCTTGCCGGCCGAGCGCTGCTCGACGGCCGCCTTGAAGCGCTCCAGGCCGGCGTAGACCGGGTCGTCGGTGGTGAGCGCCGTGTTGACGTTGAGCACCGTCTGCGCGGATGCGCCGGCGGCGCCGAGCGCGAGCGCGCAGACGAGCGCGCCGCGGGCGATGGCGTGGATCATGGGGTCCTCCTCGTGGGCGGCCGGAGCGTGCGACGGGTCGCGGCGGGCCGTTCCGGCAGGGCCGGCACGCCGCGGAAGTATTCGGGCCTGCCGCGCGCGATCGCGTCGACCGACGCGAAGACGGCGCGCAGGTGCCGGCTCATCGCGGACGCCGCGGCGTCCGCGTCGCCCGCGATCACGTGGCGCACGATCGCCTCGTGCTGCGCGTGGATCGACGCGAGCCAGTGCGGGTCCTCGAGCGAGAGGAAGCGCACGCGGTCGAGCTGGGCCTTCACGTCCTCGACCGCGTGCCACACGTTCGGGCGGCCTCCCATCGCCACCAGCTGCTGGTGCATCCGGTCGTCGAGCGCGATGAACGCGGCCTGGTCGTTGCGGGCGACCGCGCGCGCCTGCTCGCGCAGGTTGGCCCGGAGGTCGCGGGCGTCGGCAGGTCCGCCGCGCGCGGCCGCGAGCGCCACCGCGCGGCACTCCACGGCCTCGCGGAGGAACTGGCCGTCGGCGACCGCGTCGAGGTCGATCGGCGCGACCGTCGTGCCGACCTGCGGCCGCACGACGAGCAGCCCCTCGCCCTCGAGCCGGATGATCGCTTCGCGCACCGGCGTGCGGCTGACGCCCAGCCGTGCGGCGACCTCGTTCTCCGAGAGCGGCGCGAGCGGCGGGAGCGCGCCGGAGAGGATCGCACTGCGCAGCCACTCGTACGCGGCGCCGGCGGCGCCGCGCCGGGCGGCGGGCGCCGCGGCCGCGACGGGGGTCGCCGCGGGCAGCGTGTCGGCGGTCAAGCGGCGGGGCGCGGGCATGGGCGCGGAATGTACCACACTAGTATACAAGTGCAAGGCCTCGCGGCACCTTGCCGGACGAGCGCGGGAGGCGTCACACTCGACGCCCGCCCACCCGCCCGTCACGCCGATGGACCGCTTCACGATCTCGCTCGAGCCGCGCCTCGCCGAGGACTTCGACCGGCTGATCCGCGACCGCGGCTACACGAACCGCTCGGAGGCGGTGCGCGACGTGCTGCGCACGGCCGTCGAGCAGCACGGGCAGCGCCAGGACCACGGCGGGCACTGCGTGGCGAGCCTGTCGTACGTGTACGGCCACCACGAGCGCGAGCTGGCCGAACGGCTCACCGCGCTGCAGCACGAGCACCACGACCTGTGCGTGGCGACGACGCACGTGCACCTCGACCACGACGACTGCCTCGAGACGCTGCTGCTGCGCGGCGCCACGTCGGCCGTGCGGCGCTTCGCCGACGCGCTCGTCGCCGAGCGCGGCGTGCGCCACGGCCAGCTCAACCTGATCAGCGTCGACGTCTCCGGGCGCGGCGCGCGCTACGTGCACGCCGATCCGCGGGCGCACGCGCACTCGCACGCGCCGGGGACGGCGCCCCACGCGCACGTGCATCTCAAGCCCCGCCGCTGACCGGACGGCGCGGCCCGAATTGGTCATGCCACTTGACCACCTTCCCGGCGTCGCGCTACTGTGCGGTCCCGCCTCGCGCGCGCCGCGCGGCGGGTCCGCGTCCGCCATGCCGTTCCAGAGCATCGAGCCCCGCCGCCTCTACCGCCAGATCGCCGACCAGATCCGCGGGCTGATCCGCTCGGGCGAGTTTCCCCCGGGCGGGCGCCTCCCGCCGGAGCGCGACCTCGCCCGGCAGCTCGGCGTGTCGCGGCCGAGCGTGCGCGAGGCGCTGATCGCGCTGGAGGTCGAGGGCCTGGTCGAGGTGCGCATCGGCTCGGGCATCTACGTGCTCGCGCCGAACGGCCGCGAGCCGGGCGAGGGCGCCGACGCGCCGGCGGGGCCGTTCGAGCTGCTGCGCGCGCGCTACGTCATCGAGTCCGAGTGCGCCGCCCTCGCGGCGAAGTCGGCGAAGCGGCCGCAGGTCGCCGCCATCGAGCAGGCGCTCGACGACATGGAGCGCGAGCACGACGAGGGGCGCTCGCCGCTGGCGAGCGACCGCCTGTTCCACATGCGCATCGCCGAGGCGACGGGCAACGGCGCGCTCGTCCTCGTCGTCAAGACGCTGTGGGACGAGCGGACCGGCCCGCTGTACCAGCGGCTGGAGCATCATTACGACACGCCGGGGCTGTGGGAAGCGGCGATGGCCGAGCACAGGGCGGTGCTGAAGGGGATCGCCGGCCGCGACCCGGCGGCGGCGAAGTCGGCGATGCAGCGCCACCTCAACATGGCGTACAAGCGGTTCTCGAAGGGCTGGGACGCGCTGCCCTGAGCGGGGCACCCGGCGGCACGACGAAGGAGAGGGCACGATGCTGGCCGCACGCATTCACGCGAAGGAAGACCTGAGGCTCGACGAGTTCGAGACGCCGACCCCCGGACCGGGCGAGGTGCTGCTGCGCCTCGGTGCCGGCGGCATCTGCGGGTCCGACCTGCACTACTACTTCGAGGGCCGCAACGGCAGCTTCGTCGTCCGCGAGCCGCTGATCCCCGGCCACGAGGCATCGGCGGTCGTGGAGGCGGTCGGGCCGGGCGTGACGCGCGTGGCGAAGGGCGACAAGGTGGCGGTGTCGCCGTCGCACGCCTGCGGGCGCTGCGAGGGCTGCCGCTCGGGGCGCGAGCAGCTGTGCTCGAACATGAAGTTCCTCGGCAGCGCGTCGCTGTTCCCGCACGTCCAGGGCATGTTCCGCGAGTACTTCGTGATGGGCGAGCGCCAGTGCTACCCGGTCGCCGGCGAGCTCACGCTCGGCGAGCTCGCGTTCGCCGAGCCGCTCGCCGTCGCGCTGCACACGATCCACCGCGGCCCCGACCTGATGGGCAAGGCGGTACTGGTCACCGGCGCCGGCAC
Organism: Betaproteobacteria bacterium; assembly: GCA_016861105.1. Taxonomy (GTDB): domain Bacteria; phylum Pseudomonadota; class Gammaproteobacteria; order Burkholderiales; family Casimicrobiaceae; genus VBCG01. The sequence continues at coordinate 31,552 of BOKS01000011.1, forward strand.
GATCGGCTGCCTGACGGTGATGGCCGCGCGCCTCGCCGGCGCCCGCAGCATCACCGTGTCGGACGTCCTCGACCGTCCGCTCGCCAAGGCGCGCGAGGTCGGCGCCGACGTCGCGCTGCGCGCCGACCGGGACGCCGCCGAGCTCGCGGCGCCGCGCTTCGACGTGTGCTACGAGGTGTCCGGCAGCTTCGCCGCGCTCAAGTCGTGCGTCGCCGCCGTCAAGCGCGGCGGCGTCGTCGTGCAGGCGGGGACGCTGCCCCACGAGCCGCTGCCGTTCACGGTCAACGAGATCATGGCGAAGGAGATCGACCTGCGCGGCGTGTTCCGCTGGGGCATCGAATTCGACTGGGCCGTCGACTACCTGTCGTCGCGGCGCGTCGACGTCCGCCCGCTGATCTCCGGCCAGTACCCGCTGAAGGAGGCCGTGTCGGCGTTCGCCGCGGCCGCCGACAAGACCCGGAACACGAAGGTGCAGGTCGTGTTCGCCTGACCCCTCGCGCTTCCACGTCACCCACCAGGAGGAACCATGCACGCCATTCGCAAGCTTCTCGTCGCGGCCGGGATCGCCGCCGCCGTCGTCGCCGCCGGGCCCGCGGCGGCGCAGACCAAGCTCAAGTGGGCGCACGTGTACGAGACGAGCGAGCCGTACCACACCGAGTCGGTGTGGGCGGCCGAGGAGATCAAGAAGCGCACCAACGGCAAGTTCGACATCCAGGTGTTCCCGGCGTCGTCGCTCGGCAAGGAGACCGACATCAACCAGGGGATGGCGCTCGGGACGGTGGACATGATCATCAGCGGGCCGTCGTTCGCCGCCCGCAGCTACCCGCGCATCGGCATCGCCTACTATCCGTTCATCTTCCGCGACGCCGACCACCTGATCGCCTACTCGAAGAGCCCGGTGTTCGCCGAGATGGTGGACGAGTTCCGCAAGAAGACCGGCATCCAGATCACCGCCTACACGTACTACGGCGCGCGCCACACCACGTCCAACCGCCCGTTCAACGACTGCGCCGGCATGAAGGGGCTCAAGATCCGCGTTCCGGACGTCCCCGCCTACATGGCGACGCCGAAGGCCTGCGGGGCGAACCCGACGCCGATCGCGTTCGCGGAGGTCTACCTCGCGCTGCAGAACGGCACGGTCGAGGCGCAGGAGAATCCGCTGACGACGATCGAGGCGAAGAAGTTCTTCGAGGTGCAGAAGGCCATCATGCTGACGGGCCACATCGTGGACGGGCTGACCACGCAGGTCGCCCCGCACGTGTGGAACAAGCTGAACGACGCGGAGAAGAAGATCTTCACCGACGTCACGCGCGAGGCCGCGCAGCGGGCCACCGACAAGATCAAGAAGCGCGAGGCCGAACTGGTCGACGAGTTCAGGAAGAAGGGGCTGCAGATCGTCAACGTCGACCGCAAGAGCTTCGTGGACGCGGTGCTGAAGAGCACCACCCCCGAGTCGATGGGCTTCACGCGCGCGGACTACGACAAGATCGTCGCCATCAAGTGACCGCCCGCGACAGCGGGCGGCCATCCCTGCCCCCGCCTGCGCGGGGGCAGGTTCCAGCCGGGATCCGGCGACTTCTCGTGGACAGCGGCCAGCCAGACCCGTCCCCGCTGCCGCGCGGACGGGCGCCGCGGGGCGCGCCGCCGTGATCGGCCCGGCACCCCCTTCCGCCCGCGCGCTGGCGACCGCGACCATTCGCCTGCGGCCCGCCGCGCCGCGGACGACCTCGCCCTTCAGCCGCCGATGAGCACAGCCCCCGACACCGAGCAGGTCCTCGACGCCGACGGCCACTTCCATGCGAAGGACGAGGCGGTCGACATCTCGCACTACCGCTTCGAGGACTGGTTCACGTTCGTCGTGTTCTGGCTGCTGGCGCTCGACGTCTTCTACCAGTTCTTCACGCGCTACGTCGTGCAGGACTCGGCGGCGTGGACGGAGGAGATCGCGCGCTACCTGCTGATCGTCGTGACCTTCGTCGGCGCGTCGATGGGCGTGCGGCGCAACACGCACATCCACGTCGAGGTCCTCTACCGCTACGTCCCGGCCGCGGCCGGCCGCGTGCTGTCGACGCTCGTCGACGCGGTGCGCGTCGGCCTGCTGGCGTACGCCACCTGGCTCGGCGTGGAGCTGGTACCGCGGATGCACAACCTGAAGATGACCGTCGTCGACTTCCCGATGAGCATCATCTACGCGTTCGTGACCGCCGGCTTCGCGCTGATGACGCTGCGCGCCGTGCAGGTCGCGCTGCGCCACTGGCGGCAGGGGTGGAGCGCGCTCGAGCGCCCGGGGGAGGCCGAGACATGAACTCGCTGCTGCTCGGCGGCTTCCTCGCCGCGCTGTCGACCGGGCTGCCGATCGCGCTGGCGATGATGCTCGCCTCGCTGCTCTACATCTGGGTCTCCGGGTCGATCCCGCCGCTGACGGTCGTCCACCGGATGGTCGGGGGCGTCGACAGCTTCCCGCTGCTCGCCGTCCCGTTCTTCATCCTCGCCGGCAACCTGATGAACTCGGCCGGCATCACCAACCGGATCTACAACTTCGCGCTGGCACTGGTCGGCTGGCTCAAGGGCGGCCTCGGGCACGTCAACGTCGTCGGGAGCGTCGTGTTCGCCGGCATGTCCGGAACCGCGATCGCCGACGCCGGCGGCCTGGGCACGATCGAGATCAAGGCGATGAAGGACCACGGCTACCCGACGGAGTTCGCGCTCGGGATCACGGCCGCCTCCGCCACGCTGGGGCCGATCATCCCGCCGTCGCTGCCGCTGGTGATCTACGGCGTGCAGGCGAACGTGTCGATCGGCAAGCTGTTTGTGGGCGGCATCGTGCCGGGCGTCGTGATGGCGCTGTTCATGATGGCGATGGTCGCCTACTACGCGCACGTCCGGAAGTACGGGAGCGACATCGCGTTCAGCTGGTCGCGGATGGGCCGGGCGTTCTTCGAGCTCGGGTTCGTCGCCGTCACCGCCGTGGCGCTCTACTACCTGTGGTCGCACGAGGAGCTGCCGGGGTGGATGCGATTCGGCGCGCTGCTGCTCGGCACCATGGCCGCCGACAGGCTGTTCCGCTTCGAGGCCTACATGGCGCTGCTCACGCCGGTGATCCTGATCGGCGGGATGTCGACCGGCCTGTTCACGCCGACCGAGGCCGCGGTCGCGGCCGTCGCCTGGGCGCTGTTCCTCGGGCTCGCCTGGTACCGGACGCTGAACTGGCGGATGCTCGTCAAGATCTCGATGGACACGATCGAGACGACGGCCGTGGTGCTGTTCATCGTGGCCGCGGCGTCGATCTTCGCGTGGGTGCTGACGACCACGCAGGTGACCGAGGCGATCGGCAACTGGGTGCTGTCGATCTCCGACAACCCGCTCGTGTTCCTGCTGCTCGCGAACGTCTTCCTCCTGTTCGTCGGCTGCTTCATGGAGACGATCGCCGCGATCACGATCCTCGTGCCGGTGTTCATGCCGATCATCGCCAAGCTCGGCATCGACCCGGTCCACTTCGGGCTGGTCATGATCCTGAACCTGATGATCGGGCTGCTGACGCCGCCGGTGGGCATGGTGCTGTTCATCCTGCAGAAGGTCGCGCGCATCTCGTTCGAGGCGACGGTGAAGGCCGTGCTGCCGTGGATGGCGCCGCTGCTCGTCACGCTGGCGGTGATCACCTACTGGCCGCAGGTGACGCTGTGGCTGCCCGACCTCCTGTACGGGAAGTAGCGGTGAGCGCCGACCCGCGTCCGTCCGACGCGCCGCGCCGCGGCGCCGGGACGACGTCGTGCACCGCGTCGGCGAGGGCCGCATGAGCGCGAGCAGCATCGAGCGCGTGGAGCTCCTGCAGGTCGACCTGGCGCCACTGGTCCCGCGCAGCGACGCCATCCAGTCGTTCGTCAAGCAGGAGACGCCGATGGTGCGCGTCACCTGCGCCGACGGCGTGCAGGGCCTGGGCTACGCCTACACGATCGGCACCGGCGGCTCGTCGGTGATGGCGCTGCTTCGCGACCACCTCGCCCCGCGGCTGCTCGGCCGCGACGCGCTGGAGGTCGAGCGGCTGTGGAAGGAGCTCTTCTTCCACACGCACGCCACCGCGGTGGGCGCGATCACCAGCCTCGCGCTCGCCGCCGTGGACACGGCGCTGTGGGACGCGCGCTGCCGCCGGCACGGCATGCCGCTGTGGAAGGCGGCGGGCGGCGCGCAGCCGCGCGTGCCCGTGTACACCACCGAGGGCGGCTGGCTGCACCATCCGGCGCAGCAGCTGGTCGACGAGTCGCTGGCCGCGAAGGCGGCGGGCTTCCGCGGCGCGAAGCTCAAGGTGGGGAGGCCGACGATCGTCGAGGACGTCGCCCGGCTCACGGCGGTGCGGCGCGCCGTCGGCGACGAGTTCGAGCTGATGGTGGACGCGAACCAGGCGTTCACCGTCGCGGAGGCGCGGCGGCGCGCGCACGCGTACGCGTACGCGGACCTCGCGCTCGCGTGGCTCGAGGAGCCCCTTCCGGCCGAGGACATCGCCGGCCACGCCGAGCTGGCCGCGGTGGCGACGATGCCCGTGGCCGTGGGCGAGTCGCTCTACCATCCCTCGCACTTCCGCGAGTACCTGGAGCGCCGCGCGTGCTCGATCGTCCAGGTCGACTGCGCGCGCGTGGGCGGCATCACGCCGTGGCTCAAGGTGGCGCACCTCGCGGAGGCGTTCAACGCGGCAGTGTGCCCCCACTTCCTCATGGAGCTGCACGTCTCCCTCGCCGCGGCCGTGCCCAACGGCGCCTGGGTGGAGTACATCCCGCAGCTCGACCCGATCGCCGCCTCGCGGCTTTCGATCCGCGACGGCTGCGCGGTCCCGCCCGAGTCGCCCGGCCTCGGGATCGACTGGGACCACGACGCGGTCCAACGCGCATGCATCGCGCGGCACGAGGTCGCCCGCGGCTAGGCGTCCCGACAGGAGTCCCCCATGCTCACGCAGGCCACGCTCACCATCCGCCTCCACCCCGACGACGACGTCGTCATCGCGCGCTCGCAGCTCGTGGGCGGCACGCGCCTGCTCGACGAGGACGTCACCGTCGCCGGCCTGGTCCCGCCCGGGCACAAGGTCGCCACGCGCGCGATCCGCGCCGGCGCGCCCGTGCGGCGCTACAACCAGATCATCGGCTTCGCCTCGCGCGACATCGCGCCCGGCGAGCACGTCCACCTCCACAACCTGGCGATGGGCGCATTCGACCGCGACTACGCGTTCGGCGCCGACGCGAAGCCGACCGAGTACGTCGCCAGCCCGGCCACGTTCGCCGGCATCGTGCGCCGCGGCGGGCCCAGCGACGGCAAGGTCGCGACGCGCAACTACGTCGGCATCCTGTCGACGGTCAACTGCTCGGCGACCGTGGCGCGCGGCATCGCCGAGGCCTTCGCGCGCGACGCGCTCGCGGCCTTCCCGAACGTCGACGGCGTCGTCGCGCTGACGCACGGCTCCGGCTGCGGGATGGACACGCAGGGCGAAGGCATGCAGATCCTGCGGCGCACGCTCGGCGGCTACGCGAGGCACGCGAACTTCGCGGGCGTGCTGATCGTCGGCCTCGGCTGCGAGGCGAACCAGATCAGCGCGCTGCTGGGGGCCGAGGCGCTGCGCGAGAGCCCCCTGCTGCGCACCTTCAGCATCCAGGACACCGGCGGCACGGCGAAGACGATCCGCCGCGGCGTCGAGATGGTGCGGGAGATGCTGCCGCACGCGAACGACGTGAAGCGCGAGCCGGTGCCGGCGTCGCACATCACCGTCGGGCTGCAGTGCGGCGGGAGCGACGGCTACTCGGGCATCACCGCCAACCCCGCGCTGGGCGCCGCCGTCGACCTGCTCGTGCGGCACGGCGGGACGGCCATCCTGTCGGAGACGCCGGAGATCTACGGCGCCGAGCACCTGCTGACGCGGCGGGCCGTGTCGCGCGCGGTGGGCGAGAAGCTGGTCGCACGCATCCGCTGGTGGGAGGAGTACACGCAGCGCGAGCGCGGCGAGATGAACAACAACCCGTCGCCCGGCAACAAGGCCGGCGGCCTCACCACGATCCTCGAGAAGTCTCTCGGCGCGGTCGCCAAGGGCGGCACGACGAACCTCGTCGACGTCGTCGAGTACGCGCAGGCCGTGACGACGAAGGGCTTCGTCTACATGGACACGCCCGGCTACGACCCCGTGTCCGCGACGGGGCAGGTGGCGGGCGGCGCGAACATGATCGTGTTCACCACCGGACGCGGCTCGGCCTACGGCTGCGCGCCCGCGCCTTCGCTCAAGCTGTCGACGAACAGCGCGCTGTGGGCGCGGCAGGAGGAGGACATCGATCTCAACGCCGGCACGATCGTCGACGGCGACGCCAGCGTCGCCGAGGTCGGCGAGGCGCTGTTCCGCCTGATGCTGGAGACGGCGTCGGGCCGCAAGACCAAGAGCGAGCTGCACGGCTACGGGCAGAACGAGTTCGTGCCGTGGTCGCTCGGGGCCGTGATGTAGCGGCCGTCTCCGCCGGGCTGCCGCGCGCACGCCCGGGACCCCTTTCCACCACGACAGCGCCCCACGGCGCACCGGCCCGATGAGCAAGCACAAGCCTTCGAAGAAGACCAAGCCCCTCCGCTCCGAATCCTGGTTCGGCCGTCACGACCGCGACGCGCTCGTCCACCGCTCGTGGATGAAGAACCAGGGATTCCCGCACGACCAGTTCGAGGGCCGTCCGGTCATCGGGATCTGCAACACCTGGTCGGAGGTGACGCCGTGCAACGCGCACTTCCGCGAGCTTGCCGAGCACGTCCGCTACGGCGTGCTGGACGCCGGCGGCTTCCCGCTCGAGTTCCCCGTGATGAGCCTCGGGGAGCCGGTGATGCGGCCGACGACGATGCTGTTCCGCAACCAGGTCGCGATGGACGTCGAGGAGTCGATCCGCGCCAACCCGTTCGACGGCGTCGTGCTGATGATGGGCTGCGACAAGACCACGCCCGCGCTGCTGATGGGGGCGGCCTCGTGCGACCTGCCGACGATCGGGCTGTCCGGCGGACCGATGCTGAACGGCCGCTACCGCGGCGAGACGATCGGCTCGGGCACGCACACGTGGAAGTTCACCGAGGCCCTCAAGATCGGCACGATGAAGCTCGACGACCTGCCCGAGGCCGAGGCGTGCATGTCGCGCTCGGCCGGCCACTGCATGACGATGGGCACGGCGTCGACGATGGCCTCGATGGTCGAGGCGCTGGGCATGGGGCTGCCGACGAACGCCGCCATCCCCGCCGTGGACTCGCGCCGCAAGGTGCTCGCGCGGATGGCCGGCCGGCGCATCGTCGAGATGGTGAAGGAGGACCTGCGGATGTCGCGGATCCTCACGCGCCAGGCGTTCGAGAACGCGATCATGGTGAACGGGGCGATCGGGGGGTCGACCAACGCCGTCGTGCACCTGATCGCGATCGCGCGCCGCATCGGCGTCGACCTCACGCTCGCCGACTGGGACCGCCTCGGCCGCGAGATGCCCTGCCTCGTCAACCTGATGCCCTCGGGCGAGTTCCTGATGGAGGACTTCTACTACGCGGGGGGGCTGCCCGTCGTCGTCCGCGAGATGGGGCGCTTCCTGCACAGGAAGGCGCTGACGGTGAACGGCCGCACGCTGTGGGAGAACTGCAAGGATGCGGTCAACTACGACGAGCGCGTGATCACGCCGCTCGCGAAGCCGTTCAAGCCGCTGGGCGGCATCGCCGTGCTGCGCGGCAACCTCGCGCCGCAGGGCGCGGTGCTGAAGCCCTCGGCGGCGACGCCGGCGCTGATGAAGCACAAGGGGCGCGCGGTGGTGTTCGAGGACATCGACGACCTGCACGCGCGCATCGACGACCCGAAGCTCGACGTGAAGGCGGACGACATCCTCGTGCTGAAGAACTGCGGGCCGAAGGGCTACCCCGGGTTCCCCGAGGTCGGCAACTTCGCCCTGCCGGCCAAGCTCCTCAAGCAGGGCGTCACCGACATGGTGCGCATCTCCGACGCGCGCATGTCCGGCACCGCGTACGGCACCGTCGTGCTGCACACCGCGCCGGAGGCCGCAGCCGGCGGGCCGCTCGCGCTGGTGCAGACCGGCGACGTCATCGAGCTCGACGTCGCGCGCCGCCGCCTGCACCTCGACGTCACCTCCGCCGAGCTCGCCCGGCGCAAGGCGAAGTGGCGCCCGCCGGCGCCGCACGCCGACCGCGGCTGGGTCAAGCTGTTCTGCGAGACCGTCAACCAGGCCGACGAGGGCGTGGACCTCGACTTCCTGGTCGGCAAGTCCGGCGCGAAGGTGGGCCGCCCGAGCCACTGACGAAGCCGGCGCCCCCACCGCCGACGAGCGTCCCTCGCGCGTGACCGTCGACATCGACATCTGGACGACGCTCGCGCTGGCGGCGGCGGCGCTCGTGCTCGGCCACCTGCTCGTGCAGCGCAGCGCGTTCCTCACGCGCTACAGCATCCCCGACGCCGTCGTCGGCGGCCTCCTGTTCGCGGCGCTGGTCACGGCCGGCCGGGCGGGTGGCGTCGCCGTGTCCTTCGATCCGGCGCTGCTCACCCCGCTCAACGTGATGTTCTTCACGACCGTCGGCCTGTCCGCCGACGCGCGCTCGCTGGCGCGCGGCGGCCGGATGCTGCTGGTGTTCTTCGCCGTCGTCGCCGGCGCGCTGGTGCTGCAGAACGCGATCGGCGTCGGGCTCGCGCTGGCCTTCGACATCCACCCCGCGAACGGGCTGATGGCCGGGTCGATCACGCTGTCGGGCGGGCACGGCACCGCCGCCGCCTGGGGCACGAAGTTCGTCGAGGAGCGCAACGTGCAGGGGGTGGTGGAGCTCGGCATCGCCGCGGCCACCTACGGCCTGGTGGCCGGCGGACTGCTCGGGGGGCCGTTCGCCGAGTGGCTGATGCGCCGCCACGGCGTCCGCGGCGGCGGGGACGCGGCGGCGACGGCGTCGCTGCCCGCGGCGCCGGCCGCGCCGCCCGCGACCGAGGTGTCGGCGATCCGCATGATCGAGACGCTGCTCCTCGTGTTCGTGTCGATGGCCGTCGGCTTCGCGCTGTACGGGGCGATCGGCCAGGGGGCGATCACGCTGCCGTCGTTCATCTGGGCGCTGCTGGCGGGGGTGGTGCTGCGCAACGCGCTCTCGCTGACCGGCGTCTACCGCGTCGACGACCGCGCACTCGAGCTCGTGGGCGCGCTGTCGCTGTCGCTGTTCCTCGCGATGATCATCATGACGCTGAAGCTGTGGGAGCTGGTCGACCTGGCCGGCCCGATCGTCGCCATCCTCGTCGTGCAGACGGCCGTCCTGCTCGCCTACGTGGCGCTGGTGACGTTCCGCGTGATGGGCCGCGACTACGACGCCGTGCTGCTGTCCACCGGCCACCTCGGCTTCTCGCTGGGCTCGACGGCGACGGCGATGGTGAACGTGCAGGCGGTCGCCGCGCGCCACGGCCACTCGTCGCTCGCTTTCCTCCTCATCCCGGTGATGGGCGCCTTCCTCATCGACCTGGCGAACGCGCTCACGATCCAGGGCTACCTCGCGCTGCCCTGGTTCACGTGGTGAGGCGCGTGGCCGCGTTCCGCCTCGTCGTCGCGCTGGTGCTCGCCGTCGCGCTCGCCGGCTGCTCGTCCGGCCCGCCGGCGGACGAGGTGCGCGCTGCGGTCCAGGCGCAGCTCGACGCTGCGCTCGACGGCCGCGTGCTGACGGTGTCGCGCTTCACGCGCGCCGGCGGCGCGTCGCTGCGCGAGGGCGACGGCCGCCTCGTGTACTTCAACGCCGCGCTCGCGCTGGAGCGCGACTACGACTTCACCCGCTGGGACGCGCACAACGTCGCGTCGCTCGCGGCGCTCGTCGGCGCGGGCCCGCGCGGCATCGTCGGCTTGGGCGACGGCGGCAACCGGAAGGGCGACATGCTCGGCGTCTACGGCAGCGCGGGCTTCCGCCGCGAGGGCTCGTCCTGGCGCCAGGTGCCGCTTGCGGGCCCGGCGGCGGGCGCGCCCCCTGCCAGCATTGCGGCCGGTGCGGTCGCGGGCGTGCCGCCCGGGCCGCGCGAGGCGCCGCCCGCCACGCCGCTGGAGTCGGCGCTCGCGCGCCTGGCCGCGCTCGTGCGCGAGCCCGCGCCCGTCCCCATCGGGGAGGCCGAGCGCGAGGCGATCCTGCTCGAGGAGGTCGAGGGGGCGGTCCGCAATGCGCGCCGCCGGCTCGAGCACGCCGCGACGCTCGTCGAGCTCGCGGCCGGCCCGGCCGGAGGCGCCTATGCGGAGGTGCGGGCCGCCCTGGAGGCGCGCGCCGCCGCCGCGCGCGTGCCCTTCGCCGCGCAGCCGAGCGCCGGCAGCGTGGCCAACGTGCGGTTGCTGCACGAGCGCGAAGTCCAGTTCGCGCTGGTGCAGAACGACGTGGCCCGCGCCGCGTACCTCGGCAGCGGCCGCTTCGCCGGCGCTCCGCAGCACGACCTGCGTGCGGTCGCGAGCCTGTTCCCGGAGCCCGTGCACCTGGTGACGATGGCGGGCCGCGGTGTCGCGAGCGTCGCCGACCTGCGCGGCAGGCGGGTCAACCTCGGCGCCGAGGGTTCGGGCACGAGGTCGAACGCGACCGCGGTCCTGGCGGCGCACGGCCTGCCCGTCGAGGCGCTCGCCGCGGCGCGCGACCTCGACGTGCCCGACGCGTTGCGCGCGCTCGCCGACGGGACGCTCGACGCCGCGTTCGTGACTGTGCACGCGCCCGCGCGCGAGCTGCAGCGGGCATTCGTGGCCGGGCAATACGCGCTGGTGCCGATCGGCCCCGCGCCGGCGCTGCTCGACGCCGGCCTCGTGCCGCTGGCGCTTCCGGCGCGCACCTACGCGCGCCAGGCCGGCCCGCTGCCCACCGTCGCGTCCACGGCGCTCGTCGTCACGCGCTCCGACGTTCCCGATCCGATGGTCGACGCCATGCTCGCGATGCTCTTCGAGCGGCGCGAGGGCGTGCCGACGGCCGCCGTGTCGCGGATCGGGCCGGCCACCGCGCGCGTCGGCGTCGCGCTGCCCTGGCATCCGCGCGCCGACGCGTTCCTCGCCGGCGCCGGCGCGCCGGCGCCGGCGAGCCCGAAGGCGGACACCATCGCACCGCGGTAGCTGCGGCCGCTGCGCAGCCGGCTCCCGTCGCAGAGCAGCAGCTCGAATTCGCCGTGCCGGCGCGCGACGATCTCGCGCACCGCGGCCGGGTTGACCGCGTGCGAGCGATGGACGCGCAGCAGCGGCAACCACGCGAGGCGCCGGCACAGCCCGGCCAGCGTGGCCTTCGTGCGGTGCGGACGGTCGGCGACGACGGTCAGGTGGTTGTCGTCGGCCTGAACGCGCACGATCGAGCGGACGGCGACGATCGCGAAGCGGCGGCCGGTGCGGATCGCGAGCGCGGCCGGCGTGAGGCCCGGCGCGACGGCCGCGAGGACTGCGTCGCGGCGCGCGGCGGGCCGCGCCCCGTTCACGGCACCCTGCGGTACCAGCCGTCGAACACGGTCGTCCACGTACGCCCCCCGTCCTTCGACGCCTGCCAGTGCTGGCGCACGCGGCCGTCCGGCAGCGCCGACCACTCGATGCGCTGGCGCGCGACGGTGCGCGGCGGCCCGGCGTCGCCCGTCTCGCCTTCGAGGCGCATGCCCCCGTCGACCGCCGTGCCCTCCAGGCGCAGCAGGCCTCCCGCGTTGTCCACCCACGTCTGGTGCCAGCGCTGCGCGAGCGGATCGTAGGCGTTGAGGCTCGTGCCGGCGAACCCGCCCCGGCCCTGCCACTCCTCGAGAAGCGCGCAGCCGCCGTGCACGCTGGTGATCCGGTTGCGGCCGACGTCCTTGCCCGCGGCGTCGGCCACGTCCCACGTGCCGAGCCAGAAGTCGAACTGGCGGTGCGCGGCCGTGGCGCAGGGCGCATGCTTCGCGTCCGCGGCGTCCGCGGCGGGCGGGCAGCACGCGGACGTCGCGGCCCAGAGGACGGCGACGGCGGCGAGCGGACGGCGACGGACGGGCATCGGGGAACGCGGCGATCGGGAACGGCACGATCGTCGGATGCCAGTGGCCCTGCGACAAGGGCCACTGCGGAGTATCCTGTTGGGCCATTCGGACGCCCGGCGATGCCACCGACGCCGCCCCCGCTTCCTCGCGCCCTGGCCCGGACGCCGGGCACGACCCTGCGCACCCGGATCTACCGCGCGTGCCTCGACGCGATCGTCGACGGCCGCATGGCGCCCGGCACGCGGCTGCCGTCGGCGCGCCAGCTCGCCGCCGACTGGCGCGTGTCGCGCAACACGGTCGACGACGCGATCGCGGCGCTGCAGGCCGACGGCGTGCTCGTGCGCCGCGTCGGCGCGGGAACGTTCGTCGCCCAGGCGGCGCCCGCGCCCGCGGCCCTGCGCCCGCCGAGCGCGTTCGCGCGCACGGCGCTCGCCGAGGTCTCGCGCTGGAGCCGGCGCGCAGCCGCGACGCACGCGCCGGGCGCGGTGCCGCGCGCGCACGCGTTCGTCGCGGGGCTCGCGGACCTCCGCGCATTCCCGCTGGACCGCTGGCGCCGGATCACCGCGACGCGGCTGCGCACCGGCGGCAGCGCGCTGCTCGGCTATCCGCCGTCGGCGGGGCTGCCGGCGCTGCGCTCCGCCGTGGCGCGCCACCTCGCGCTCGCGCGCGGCATCGCGTGTGCGCCCGAGCAGGTGGCGATCGTCAACAGCGCGATGCAGGCGGTCGACCTCGTCGTGCGGATGCTGCTCGAGCGCGGGGACCGCGCGTGGCTCGAGGACCCGGCGTATCAGGGCCTCCGGGCGACGCTCGCCATGGCCGGGGTGCGCACGGTCGCCGTGCCGGTGGACGCCGACGGGCTCGACGTCGCCGCCGGCATCGCGCGCGCCCCGCGCGCGGCGCTGGTGCACGTGACGCCGTGCTGCCAGTATCCGCTGGGGACGACGATGTCCGCGGCGCGGCGAGCGGCCCTGCTCGACTGGGCCGCACGGCGCGGCGCGTGGATCGTCGAGGACGACTACCAGAGCGAGTTCTTCCACGACGGCCGCCCGCCGGCCGCGCTCGCCGCGCTCGACCGCAGCGGCCGCGTGCTGCACCTCGGGACGTTCACCAGCGCCGCGTTCCCGTCGCTGCGCCTCGCGTGGATCGTGCTGCCGCCGTCGCTGGTCGACACGTTCGAGGCCGTCCGCGGCCAGCTCGACCACCACAGCCACGCGATCGCGCAGGCGGTGCTCGCCGACTTCATCGACGGCGGTCATCTCGCCGCCCACCTGCGGCGCATGCGCACGCTCTACCGCGCGCGCCGCGACGCGCTGGTGGCCGCCCTGGCGCGCCACGGCGTCGACGGGACGCGGCTCGTCGCGGCGCACGCCGGCATGCACGTGGCCCTGCGGCTGCCGCGCGGACGCTCCGATCGCGCCGTCACCGCGGCGGCGGCCGCGCGCGGCGTGGCGGTGATGCCGCTGTCGCGCTACGCGCGGCACGTCCGCGTCAGCGGGCTGCTCCTCGGCTACACCGCGCTCGACGAAGGTGCGATCGAGCGCGGCGTCGCGCGACTCGCGCCGCTGCTGCGCTGACGCGGCGCGCGCCCGCGCTCGGCGCCGCGACCCCTTGCCAGGTCGGCGGCGAGGTTCCCGATGATCGCGAGGAGGACGCGTCGCGTCGTCGCGACGTCGACCGGCGCGACGCCGGCCACGCCGGCCCGGTTGACCTCCTCGGCGAGCGGCACGAGCGCGCGCCTGAGCGCACGGCCGCGCGGCGTCAGCACCACGTGGACGTTCTTGCGGTTGCCGGCGCGCCGCTCGCGCCGCACGTAGCCCAGCGACTCCATCGCGCGCACGGCCGCGTTGGTCGTCGGCGCCATGACGCCCGCCTCCTCGGAGAGCTGGCGCTGCGTGAGGCCGTCGCGCTCCCAGAGCACGCGCAGGAACGTCCAGTGGCCGAACGAGACGCCGCGCGCGGCCAGGCGCGCCTGCAGCGCCCGGCTGAACGTCCGCGCCGCGTCGCGGACCAGGTGCGCCAGGCGGTCGTCGGGCACCGCCTCGACCCAGTGGCGCAGGATCGCGCGCGTCTCGCCGTCGGCCGGCGGCCGCCGCGGCGGCGCCGCCGCGCCGCGCTTCACAGGTCGAGCACCAGCGCGCCGCTCCGCGCGCGCGAGCAGCACACCATGATCTGGCTCCCGTGTTCCGCTGCGCCGAGCACGAAGTCGCGGTGCTCGACGTCGCCGGAGACCAGTCCCGTGCGGCACGAGCCGCAGCTCCCGGCCTCGCAGGAGCTTCGCACCGGCACGCCGGCATCGCGCAGCACCTCGAGGATCGAGCGGCCCGACGGCACGTGGAAGGTGCGCCCGCTGCGCGCCAGCACGACGTCGAACGGGACGTCGCGCGCGCGCGTGGCGGCGTCGACGCCGAAGCTCTCGAAGTGGACGGCGCCCGGCGGCCAGTGGCCCGACATGTCGCGCACGGCGTCCATCAGCGGGCGCGGCCCGCAGCAGTAGACGTGCGCGCTCGTGGGTTTCTCCAGCAGCGGCCACAGGTCGAAGGCGCGCTCCGGATCGCCGCCGTCGTGGTGCAGCGTGACGAAGGGCGCGATGCCGCTCGCCGCCAGCACGTCGGCGAACGGCGTGCACGACGCGTCGCGCGTCAGGTAGACGAGGCGGAACGCGCCGCGGGCGCCGGTCGCGAGGTGGCGCACCATCGACAGGATCGGCGTGATGCCGATGCCGCCGGCGACGAACAGGAACCTCGTCGCCCGCGGCGCCAGCGCGAACTCGTTGCGTGGCGCCCCGATGCGCAGCCGGTCGCCCACGGCCAGCCGGTCGGTCATCGCGACCGATCCGCCGCGCCCGCCGGGCTCGCGCTTGACGGCGATCTCGTAGCGGTCGCCATCCTCCGGCGCGTTGCACAGCGAGTAGCGGCGCAGCGCGCCGCCGGGCGTGACGACCGGCACGTGCGAGCCGGGGGCGAACGCCGGCAGCGTCGCGCCGCCGTGCGCGCGGAGCACGAAGCGGCGGATCCCGGAAGCGATCCAGTCCGCATCCGCGACCACCGTGTCGAAGAGCCCGCCCTCGTCGTCGGTCGATGCCACGCCACGCTCCCCGCTGCGGCGCGTCTGGACAACGCCGCCGAAAGCCGCTAGCTTCGCGCAGCCGGAAGCTTAGGCACCTAACGATCTTTCCGCAACGGGGCCTTGCCCCGTGCGCACGGGAAGACGCCGACGGCCGCGACGCGGCCCTGCGACGGAGGCGAGGATGCTCACGCGCGAGGAGAACGACCTGCTGTGCCGCGTCGAGGGCGACGCGCCGATGGGCCAGCTGATGCGCCGGCACTGGATCCCGGCGCTGCTCGCCGAGGAGGTGCCCGGCCCCGACTGCGACCCGGTGCCGCTGCGGCTGCTCGGCGAGGATCTCGTCGCCTTCCGCGACAGCGACGGGCGCGTGGGCGTCATGGACCGCCACTGCCCGCACCGCCGCGCGTCGCTGGTCTTCGGGCGCAACGAGGACTGCGGGCTGCGCTGCCTGTACCACGGCTGGAAGATGGACGTCGACGGCAACGTGCTGGAGATGCCCTCCGAGCCGGCGGGAAGCCCGATGCTGCAGAAGGTCAGGCACAAGGCGTACCCGACGCACGAGCACGCCGGGTTCGTGTTCGTCTACATGGGGCCGCGCGAGTCGATGCCGGCGTTCGCTCCGCCGCCGTACGCGCCGACCGCGGACGCGCGCTGCGCGGTGGTCAAGATCGTCGTCGACTGCAACTGGGCGCAGGTGCTCGAGGGCGCGATCGATTCCGCGCACAGCTCGACGCTGCACTCCACCGACATGCAGCCGGCGCGGGTGGACCGCGCGAAGGCGACCAGGGACGTCTGGCTGCGCCCGTCGACCGATCGGGCGCCGCGGCTGGTGGCCGAGCGCGGCGACTTCGGCTTCAAGTACGCGGCGCTGCGCCGGCCGATCGCCAACGCGGCGGTCGACGACTACGTGCGCGTCACCGTGTTCGTCGCGCCGTTCACCGTGCTGATCCCGCCGAACAACCTCTACCGGGTCGCGAACATCAACGTGCCCATCGACGACACGCACACGATGTTCCACTTCATCGCGTGGACGCCCGGCGCCGAGGGCGAGGTCGACGCCGAGGGCTGGCGCAAGTTCTGCGGCGCGCAGGTGGGCGTCGACGTCGACCGGGAGTGGCGCAAGGTGCGCACGGTGCACAACCGCTACCTGCAGGACCGGCAGGCGATGCGGCTGGGCAGCTTCACCGGCATCAAGGGCATCCCGCACCAGGACATCGCGATGTGGGAGACGATGGGCCCGATCGCGGACCGCACGAACGACCGCCTCGGCGCGAGCGACCTCGCGATCGTCGAGTTCCGCCGCATCATGGTCGAGGCGGCGCAGGCCATGCGCGACCGCGGCGTCGCGCTGGGGGCCGGCGCCGGCTGGTCGCACCTCGCGTCGTTCGAGGGCGTCGTGCCGAAGACCACCGACTGGCGCACGCTCGGCGCGCCGGTGCACGGAGCACAGCCGGCCACCGCCTGACGGGGGCGGGACGGCGCACGCAGCCACGCGACCGCCGGGGACACGGCGGCATCCACGACGATGCATTCCCGACACGACCGGAGGCCCACGATGGAGGCAGCACGCCGTACCGCCCTACGCACGCTGACCGCGCTCGCCGCCGCGGGAGCGGCCGCGCTCGCCGCGACCGCCGCCGCGCAGGCGCCCGCCGGCTATCCGGCGAAGCCGATCCGGTTCGTCGTGCCGTACGCAGCGGGCGGGCTTCCGGACACGGTCGCGCGCATCGTCGCGCAGCGGCTGCAGGAGAGGCTCGGCCAGTCGGTCGTCATCGACAACCGGCCGGGCGCCAACGGCGGCGTGGCGGCGAGCGCGCTGCTGTCCGCGCCCGCCGACGGCTACGCGTTCCTGGTGACCGACGGGTCGATGTTCTCGATCAACCCGCGCATCTACAGCAAGCTGACCTACGACGCGGCCCGCGACTTCGTGCCGGTCGCGCTGGTCGCGCGCGCGCCGCTGTACCTCGCCGTGCACCCGAACGTGCCGGCCGGCACGCTGCCCGAGTTCCTCGACTACGCGAGAGCGCGCCCCGGCAAGGTCAACTACGGCTCCTCGGGGATCGGCAGCACGCACCACCTGACGATGGAGGCGCTCAAGCACGACCTCAGGCTGGACCTCGTGCACGTCCCGTTCAAGGGCACCGGGCAGTCGGTGCCGGCGCTGATCGGCGGCCAGGTGGAGGTGCTGTGGTCGGCGTATCCGTCGCTCGCCGGCTTCGTGAAGGACGGTCGCGTCAAGCTGCTGGCGAGCAACGGCGGACAGCGCTCGGCGCAGGCGCCGAACGTGCCGACGATCGCCGAGACGATCCCCGGCTTCGACTTCGCGCCGATCGTCGGCGTGCTCGCGCCGGCCGGCACGCCGCGGCCGATCATCGAGCGCGTGGCGGCCGAGGTGGTCGCGATCGCGAAGGCGCCCGACGCGCAGGCCGCGATGGCGGCGGCCGGCATCGACCCGGTCGGCGGCGGGCCGGAGGACTACGCGAGGGCGATCGCCAGCGAGAACGAGCGGATGGCGAAGGCCATCGACGCGGCCGGGCTGAAGCGCGGCGAGTAGCCGGCGCGATCCCCGGACACTACGGTCGTGGTCCGGCGAGGCGCGGCAGGTCGCCGCGCAGCCCGTAGCGGCGGCGCATCGCGGCGCGCTCGAAGACCAGCGCCGCGAGCGCCGTGACCAGCGTGACGGCCGCGAGGATCAGCGCCATCCGCAGGTACGGCTGGCCCAGCGAGATGCGCATCGCGGCGAATTCCGCCATCGTGCGCAGCCATTCGAGCGCGCCGAGGACGAGGCCGGCCTGCACGATGCGGACGGCCCACGGCTTGCGCACGAACGCGAGGACGACCAGAAGCACGCCGGCGGCGACGCCGGCGGGCGCGTCCGCGCGGAGGAAGTGGGCGGCGAGGAGGACGCCGGCGAGCACGACCGGCGCGAGGTGGAGGGCGAGCATCCGCGGGACGTTCCGGCAAACGGTGCGGAAAGTCTAGGAAGCGGCGGACGGTGCTGCCTTGACGCAGGTCACGCGCTGCGGGCCGCGGCCGCGCGGTGCGCGAAGCCCGGCGCGATGCCTATGCGCGACGCGTCAGGGCTCCAGCACGTAGCTGCCGGGCGCGTCGGGCAGCGGCGCGCCTGCGTCGGCCGGCCGCGCGATCCGTGGCGGGGGGACCGCCCGCCCCGAGTGCGCCGCGAGCCACGCAGTCCACGCCGGCCACCACGAGCCCTCGTGCACGCGCGCGCGCGCGGCCCAGGTGTCCGGGTCCTCGAAGCGATCGTCGGCGTCCTGCGTGGCGATCCGGTAGTGCCGCCGCGGATGGCCGGGCGCCGAGACGATGCCCGCGTTGTGGCCGCCGTTGGTCAGCACGAAGGTGAGCGGCGCCTGCGTCATCAGGTGCAGCTTGTAGACCGAGCGCCACGGCGCGACGTGGTCGGTCTCCGTGCCCACGGCGAACGTCGGGCGCCTGAGGTCGGCGAGCGCGACCGGCGCGCCGGCCGCGTGGTAGCGGCCCTCGGCGAGGTCGTTGTCGAGGAACAGCCGGCGCAGGTACTCGGTGTGCATGCGGAACGGCATGCGCGTCGCATCGGCGTTCCAGGCGAGCAGGTCCGTCATCGGCGCGCGCTCGCCCATCAGGTAGTCGCGCACGCCGCGCGACCAGACGAGGTCGTTGCTGCGCAGCAGCTGGAAGGCGCCGTGCATCTGCCGCGAGTCGAGGAACCCCTGCTCCCACATCGTGTCCTCGAGGAACGCGAGCTGGCTCTCGTTGATGAACAGCGTGAGCTCGCCCGCCTCGCTGAAGTCCACCTGCGCCGCGAAGAACGAGGTCGTCGCCAGCCGTTCGTCGCCGTCGCGCGCCATCACGGCCGCGCCGATCGCGAGGAGCGTGCCGCCGAGGCAATAGCCGACGCCGTGCACCTTGCGGTCCGGCACGATACGCGACACCGCGTCGAGCGCCGCCATCATCCCGAGCGTGCGGTAGTCGTCGAACGCGAGGTCGCGGTCCTCGGGCGCGGGGTTCTTCCACGAGATCATGAACACCGTGAACCCCTGCGCCACGAGGAAGCGCACCAGCGAGTTGCCGGGCGAGAGGTCGAGGATGTAGTACTTCATGATCCACGCCGGCACGACCAGCACGGGCTCGGGGCGCACGCGGCCGGTCGACGGCGCGTACTGGATCAGCTCGATCAGCCGGTTGCGGAACACGACCTTGCCCGGCGTCACCGCGACGTCGCGCCCGACGGCGAACGCCTCGCTGCCCACCGGCTTCTCGCCGCCCGCCTGCCGCACCCAGTCCTCGACGAAGTGCTGCGCGCCGCGCAGCAGGTTGACGCCCGCCTCGGCCTGCGTGCGCGCGAGCACGTCGGGATGGGTCAGGAAGTGGTTCGACGGCGAGAAGAGGTCGAGGAACTGCCGGGTGCTGAACGCCACGATGTTCTCGTCCTGCCGCGTCACGCCGCGCACGCCGGTGGTGGCGTTGTGCCACCACTGCTGCACCAGCAGGAACGACTGCCAGTAGAGGTCGAACGGCGCCTTGCGCCACCCTTCCCCGTCGAAGCGGCGGTCCTGCGGCAGCGGCTCGATGCACGGCGGCGTGTCGGGCTGCAGCGCCTTGCGCGCGACGTACGTGGCGAAGCGCAGCGACTTCTTGGCGGCCTTCTCGACGAGCCGCATCTGCTTGCCGGGCAGGAACGCGAGGTGCGCCGCCCAGTCGCCGTAGGCCTTCGCGAGCGCGATCGGCGACAGGCCCGCCGTGAAGCGCGCGGTCAGCGCGTGCGTCGAGCGGTCGATCGTGTCCGCGAACGCGGTCGCGGCGAACGAATCGCGCATGAACGAGGCGTCCGGCGGTGGGGCCGGCGGCCGTGCCGCCGGCGGCGACGATGCCCGCGCCAGGCTCGCGACAGCCATGGTTTTCGGCACCAAGGCCGTGCGTCGCTGCTTCGCCATGCGCCCAGCGTGCGCCCGCGACGCCGGCGCCGCGTTGACGGCTGTCAACGGCGCAGCACGCACTTCTCGTAGAGGTCCGGCAGCGCTCCCTGCGGGTCGTAGCGGCGCTTGAGCGCGCGATAGGCGGCGCGGTCGTGCAGCGCCCAGAACTCGTCCTCGGTGTACGTCGACTCCGAGTACAGCGACTTGCGGCCGCCCAGCGCGGCGACCTCGCGCTCGATCGCGCGGTTGACGAACCCGTCCGGCCGCGGCTCGCGCGACTTCACGACGTCCCAGAACCCGAAGTTGACCCACAGCGTGTCCGCGGCGAGCGGATACAGCGTCGCGACGCGCGTGGCGTCCGGCACCGCGAACGGACACACCCAGACCGGCAGGATGCCGACGCGCTCGTGCAGGAACGCGAGCAGCGCCGGCGCCGCGGCGAGCGGGACGTCGACGTCCTGGATCACCGGCTCCGCGTGCAGGCCGCGCAGCCGGTCGGCGAGGCGCGTGAACCCGAGGCGGGCGTTCCAGCGCATGATGCGCTGGTAGGTCACCGAGTTGAGGCGCCTGCGGCCGTACAGCCGCCGCAGCAGCGGGTGCTGCGCGCCCACGTTGCGCGAGCACCAGAACCAGTCGGTGTCCCAGCGCCAGAGGAAGTCGCGGGCGGCGAGCCAGTCCTCGCCGCGCTCGAGCAGCGAGCGGTAGTAGATGCGCGCCCCCGTGTAGTCGCTGGGCGCGCCCGCTCCCGTGCCGTGCGACGGCACGCGGTCGACGAACCGGGCGCGCGTCAGCACCAGCACGTCCCGGCCGAAGACGACGCCGTCGACGAAGTCCACCGCCGCGTCGCCGCACGCCGCCGCGAGGTCGGCGAAGAACGACGTCGCGTCGGCGTGCCGCGCGTGGGCGAGGTGCACGAACCGCTTCGCCGGCACGGTGCGGGCGACCAGCCGCAGCGCGTAGCCGAGCGTTCCGTACGAGTTGGGAAACCCGAGGAAGAGGTCGCGGTGCTCGTTGTCCGGCGTGCACCGGACCACGCGACCGTCGCCCGCCAGCACGTCGAGCTCGACGACGGTGTCGTGCACGAGCCCGTGACGGAACGACGAGGCCTCGATGCCCACGCCTGCGACCGCGCCGCCGAGCGTGATCGACTTGAGCTGCGGCACCACCGCGGGCACGTGACCCCGCGCGAGCGTCGCGTCGGCCAGCGACTCGAACGTCGCCATGCCCTCCGCCTCGACGAGCGCGCGGTCCGCGTCGACGCGCAGCACCTGGTCGAAGCCGGCGAGATCGATCGTCGGGGCGGAGCGCGCCTGCCGGTCGCGGAACAGGTTCGACGTGCGCTTGGCGAGGCCGATCGACAGCGTGCCGTGGCGGCGCGCCGCGTCCACCGCGTCGACGAGGCGGCCGACGCGCTCGGCGTGCGCCTTCACCCGGACGCCCTCCGCGCCGCGCGCTGCGCCCGGGGGTTCGCCGGCGGGACGTCCCTGCGGGTTCACGCGTAGAGAAACGCGCGGCTCATCGGGTAGCCGGCCGCGACATTGCCCTTCGACACCAGCACCTGGAACAGGTGCGTGCGCCCGTTGCGCGCGCGGAACAGTTCCGCGCACGACCACAGGTAGGTGCGCCACTTGCGCCGGAAGCGCTCGTCGAATCGCGCCGGGTCGACCTCGCGGAGCGACGGCCACGCCGCGTCGAAGCGCTCGGCCCAGGCGTCGAGCGTCAGCGCATAGTGCCGGCGCAGGTTCTCGACGTCGAGCACCTCCAGCCCGTGCGCCTCCATCGCCTCGAGCGCGCGCGCGAGGCTCGGGATCCAGCCGCCGGGGAAGATGTGCTCGCGGATGAAGAACTCGGTGTCCGTGACGCCGACGTGGCCGATGAAGTGGACGAGCCCCAGCCCGCCGGGCTTCAGCGCCGCGGCGTGGGCGCGCACGACGTCGTCGAGCTGGTCGCGCCCGGCGTGCTCGAGCGTGCCGATCGACAGCAGCTTGTCGTACTGCCCCGGCATCTCGCGGAAGTCGCACTCGACGACCGACATCGCGTGGCCGAGGCCGCGGCGGGCGATCTCCGCGCGCACGGCGTCGACCTGCTCGGTCGTCGTGTTCACGCCCGTGCCGAGCGCGCGGTAGTGCTCCCACGCGTGGAACAGGAGGCCGCCGAAGCCGCAGCCGACGTCGACGAACGTCTCTCCGGCGGCGAGGCGCACCTTGCGGCAGG
Organism: Betaproteobacteria bacterium; assembly: GCA_016861105.1. GTDB lineage: Bacteria > Pseudomonadota > Gammaproteobacteria > Burkholderiales > Casimicrobiaceae > VBCG01. The sequence goes on from BOKS01000011.1 coordinate 53,707, forward strand.
CGTGGTCCAGCTTCGCGCGCTGCGCGTCCTCCAGCGTGGCCGTCCCCTCCTTCCAGTAGGCGCACGTGTAGAGCATGCCGTAGCGGTCGAGCCACGGCTCGTAGAACGCCCTGGGCAGGCCGTAGTGCGCGCGCGCGTTCGCCTTCGCCTGCGCGGTCGACCGGTTCGAGAAGTTGAGCTCGTGCCAGCGGTTGCGGGCGACGATCAGCGGGTTGCGCTCCTCGTCGTAGCCGGCGTCGAACGCGGCACGGAACGCGAGGGGGAAGGTCCCCTCGACGTCCACGTCGCCGTCGAAGTAGGCCTCCATCAGCCCCACGTGGCCGTCGCGTGCGAGCGCGAACTCCGCGCGGCGGCGGCGGAACGTCAGCGTGAAGGCGGGCGGCGCGGTGCCGTGGCGGAACGCGCTGCCGTCGGCGAAGACGACGCGGAACGGGATCGACGTGCGGGGCGCGCCGATCTCCAGCGCCCGGCGGATCGCCGCCGCGACACCGAACAGCGGCCGGGTTTCGCGCGCCATCGGTTCGAGCATACCCCGGTTGCCGGTCAGCGCGCGAGATCGGGCTCGCCGGACGCGGCGACCACCGCGCCGCGCACGGCATCGCGCAACCGCACCGCGGCGGACCAGTCCGCCCCGTCCGGCACGACCGGTGCGCCGACGCTCACGCGCATCGGGTGGCGCTCCGGCAGCCGGCGACCGGCGCGCAGCAGCGATCGCGTGCCTTCCAGCACGACCGGCACGTCCGGCACGCCGGTCGGGACGGCCACGGCGAAAGCTCCGAGCCGGAAAGGCCCGCTCCCGGGTGCCCGCGTGAACGTGCCTTCGGGGAAGGATCCGACGACCCCGCCCGCCCGGACGGCAGCCACCAGCGAGCGCGTGTCCTCGATCCCGCGCAGCGAATCGTCGCGCGCCACGAAGTGCGTGCCGAGCCGCCGCAGCACGAAGCGGACGACGCCCGCGTGCGCGAGCTCGGACTTCGCGGCCCGGCGGACGTCCGCGGGGAGGGCTGCGGCGAGCACGACGGCATCGGCGTAGCTCGCGTGATTGGACACGACGACGGCCGGCTGCCCGGCCGGCCACCGGTCGAGCCACCTCGAGCACGTCGGGCGACGCCAGCCGCCACTCGCGCCGGAAAGCCTCGCCCTCACCGAGCGCCTCCACGTGCAATCGCATTCGGGTCTCGCCGGGCGGTCCGGCCGCACGGTTGACCGGCGTCAAGCACGCTCCCGCGGTCGCGCGCACAATCGGCAAGGGCAGGCGACCCGCGCACGATGGACGAGCAGGTGCACGCGAGCGACAACGAGGCCGTCGCGCACGCGCTGCGGCAGGCCGCGGAGTTGCTGCAGGCGCAGCGCGCCAACCCCTTCCGCGTGGGTGCGTACCGCAAGGCGGCAGCGTCGGTGGAGTCGCTCGACGGGAGCGTGCGCGCGCTCTACGTCGCGCGCGGGCGCGAGGGGCTGGCGTCGATCGAGGGCGTGGGCCCGGGGCTCGCCGCGGCGATCGCCGAGATGCTGGACACCGGCCGCTGGGCGCAGCTCGAGCGGCTTCGCGGCAGCGTCGAGCCGGCCGCGCTGTTCGCGACCGTCCCGGGCATCGGGCCGGCGCTGGCGCAGCGCATCCACGACGCGCTCGGCGTCGACACGCTGGAGGCCCTCGAGGTCGCGTGCCACGACGGCACGCTGCAGCGCGTTCCCGGCCTGGGCGAGCGCCGCACGGCGGCCATCCGCGCAGCGCTCGCGGAGGTGCTCGACCGCTCGCGGCTGCGCCGCCGCACGCCGCCGTCCGCGCAGGACGAGCCGCCGGTCGAGGTGCTGCTCGACGTGGACCGCGAGTACCGCGAGCGGGCCGTCGCGGGCCGCCTGCCGACGATCGCGCCGAAACGGTTCAACCCGGCGCGGGAAGCGTGGCTGCCCGTGCTGCACGCTGCCCGCGGCGACTGGCACTTCACCGCGCTGTACTCGAACACGGCACGCGCCCATGCGCTCGGCCGCACGCGCGACTGGGTGGTGCTCTACTTCGACGGCGCGCATCGTCCCGAGCGGCAGCGCACGGTGGTCACCGAGACGCACGGCCCGCTCGCCGGCCGCCGCGTGGTGCGCGGCCGCGAAGCCGAGTGCCGCGTGCTCGCCGATGCCGCGCCGGCCTGACGGCCGTCCGCCTCGCGACCGGGCTGTCCGTCCGTTCGGTATGCTGGGTGCCGGGCCGCGCGGCGGCGCAACGGGGGAGGCGGGATGCTGACGATCTGGGGCAGGCTGTCCTCGGTCAACGTGCAGAAGGTGGTGATCTGCGCCAACGAACTGGGGCTCCGCTACGAGCGCGTGGACGCCGGCGGGACGTTCGGCGGCCTCGATTCGCCGGAGGCGCTCGGCCGCAACCCGAACCGCCTCGTGCCGGTGATCCGCGACGGCGACTTCGTGCTCTGGGAGTCGAACGCGATCGTCCGCTATCTCGCGCGCCGTCATGGCGCGGGCACGCTGTGGCCGGCCGACGACCGCATCGCCGCCGATGCCGATCGCTGGATGGATTGGCAGGCCACCACGCTCAATCCCGCGCTGTTCGGCGCCTTCTGGAACACGATCCGCGCGGCGCCGGCGGAGCGCGACGCTGCCGCGCTCGCGGCGTCGGTCGCGAAGACCGAGCCGCTGCTGGCGCTGCTCGACGCGCATCTCGACGGACGCGACTTCGTGGCGGGTCCGCACTCGATGGGCGACATCCCGATCGCCTGCACCGCGCACCGCTGGTACGGGTTGCCGATCGAGCGGCGCCGGCACGCGAACGTCGAAGCGTGGCTCGCCCGGGTGCGCGCCCGCCCCGCGTACGCATCTGTCCTCACGTATCCCATCGGCTAGCGAGCAGGCCCGCCCGCTGGTACCGTTCGCCTGTCGGCGCGGCGGACGGGAGGTCCCATGGTCGAGGATCGCAGGGGCATTCTCCTGAGCGGGGCGGACCGGCGCGCCGCGGAGCAGTACGAGGCGGCGCTGCGGGCGTTCCAGTCGTACGTCGGCGATCCGGTCGCGACGATCGACGAGGCGCTCGCCGAGTCGCCCGCATTCGTCGGCGGACACCTGCTCAAGGCGTTCGTGCTCTACACGCTCGCCGAGCGCCAGTTCGCGGCGATGGCGCGCGACGCGCTCGCGGCCGCCGCTCCCCACGCCGCCGGCGCGAGCGACCGCGAGCGTTCGCTGCTCGCCGCCGGCCAGCGGCTGGTGGAGGGCCAGTGGGACGCCGCCGCGCTCGCACTCGACCGCGTACTCGCCGCGCATCCGCGCGACGCGCTCGCGCTGCAGACGGCGCACCTGGTGGACTTCTACCGCGGCGATGCGCTCAACCTGCGCAACCGCGTGTCGCGCGTGCTGCCGCACTGGACGGCGGACCTCCCCGGCTACTCGTACGTGCTCGGCATGCACGCGTTCGGGCTGGAGGAGATGAACCAGTACCGCGAGGCGGAGGACACGGGACGGCGCGCGCTCGCGATCGAGCCGCGCGACGGATGGTCGGTCCACGCGGTGACGCACGTGATGGAGATGCAGGGGCGCATCGACGAGGGGGTGGACTGGCTCGTGTCGCGCGAGGAGGACTGGGCGCCCGACAACGGCTTCGCGTTCCACAACTTCTGGCACCTGGCGCTCTTCCACCTGGACCCCGGCGACGTGCGCGCCGCCCTCGACCTCTACGACCGCCACGTGCACCCGCAGCCTGCGGCATTCACGCTCTCGCTGGTCGACGCCACGGCCCTGCTGTGGCGCATCGCGCTCGAGGACGGCGACGTCGGCGAGCGGTGGAACGGCGTCGCCGGCGACTGGTCCGAGCGCCTCGCGCGCGGCGAGCCCGGCTTCTACGCGTTCAACGACCTGCACGCGGCGCTGGCGTTCGTCGCCACGCGGCGCGCCGATGACCTCGCGCGCGTGCTCGCCGGGCTGCGCGAGGCCGCCGCGGGCGCCGGGAGCAACGCGGCGATGTCGCGCGACGTGGGCCTGCCGCTCGTGCAGGCGATCGCCGACTTCGGCGACGGGCGCTACGGGGCGGCGGCCGACGGCATCGAGGCCGTGCGCGACATCGCCCATCGCTTCGGCGGGAGCCACGCGCAACGCGACCTGCTGACGCTGACGCTGATCGAGGCGGCGTCGAGGGCGGGCGACGCCGACCGCGCCCGCCACTACATCGCCGAGCGGCTCGTGCACAGGCAGCCGGGCAGCGCGTGGGGACCGCGTCTCGCGCGGCGCGTCGGGACCGCGGCGGCGCGCCGGGCCGCGTAGCGCGACCCCGGCCGGACGACGCGGCGCGGGCCGTCAGCCGGCGTGCGCCGCGTGGCGGTGCCGTGCGCGGTAGCGCGCCTGCCTCGCGCGGTTCGCGCACTCGTTGCCGAAGCAGAAGCGCCGCGAGCCGTTGCGCGTGGTGTCGACGAAGAGCCAGCCGCAGCCGCGATCGTCCGCGCATTCCCTGACGCGCGCGCGCGCAGGCGAGACGAGCAGCGCGACGGCGGAAAGCGCGGCCTGCCAGCGGGGCGCCTCCAGCCCCTCCCGTCCGTCGGGCACCGATGGCACGAGGCGGCGGTCCGCGACGCTGAGCGCGAGGTGCGCCATGGCCTCGCGAAAGGCCGTGTCCACTTCGGCCTGCGCGTCGGCGGGTACCGCGCGGTGGCGGGCGTGCGCCGCCAGCACGGCGGCGATCGCCTCCCGCAGCGCGAGCGTGCGACGCCACTCGGCCGCGGCGACGTGCGGGTGCGCAGCCGCCTCGCCTGCGAGCCGCTCGCCCTCCGCCGGCGTGCAGATCGCCGTCGCGACCGCCCAGTCGACGACCTTGTCGTAGCCGGTCAGCACCTCCTTCGGCGCTGCGCTGTTGCGCCAGTGGCGCGTGTTGCACAGCGACACGCACAGCGGCTGTCCCGGCGCGGTCTCCTCCAGCGCCAGCGCGAAGCGGGCCCACCGGTTCGCGGGCGGCGGCGCCACGCTAGCGTCCCGAGTCGGGGATTCGCTGCGCAAAGGCGAGCGAGAAACGGCGCGCTGCAGTGTCGCGGCCCTCGCGGAGGGTCGCGATATCCGCTTCGGGCCGCTTCGCGCGGCGCATCCGTGTGCGTCGCCCTTGCGCCGCCGGCTCGTTCACGATCGATCCATCCTTCAACGAACCTCCGACTCGGGACACCGGGCCCTGTTCACGCTACGGACGCGCACGTGCCCGTGGCGCGTACACGCGCTAGCCGAGGCCGAATGCGGCGCGGATCGCGTCGCGGTACGCGCGGCCCGACGTGATCTCGCTGCCGTCGGACAGGCGCAGGCGGAACTCGCCGTGCAGCCGCGGCAGCAGCTCGCGGACGGCGCGCAGGCGCACCGTGTGCGAGCGGTGCACGCGCAGGAACTCCTGCGGGTCGAGGCGCGCGGTGATCCACGTGAGCGTGGCCTTGTGCAGCCACGAGCGCTCCGCCGTCCACAGGCGCACGTAGTTGCCCTCGGCGTCGATGCGGACCAGCTCGGCGGTGGGCACGACCACGATGCGCTCGCGCGCGCGCACGGCGATCCGTGGCAGCGGTGCGGGACTGCGGGCGGGTTCGGCCGCCGCGGGCGAACTGCCCGCGATGCCGGTCGGGCCTGCGGCGAGGGTTGGGTCCACGGGCCTGCTCCCTTGCGGCGTCATAACGGTGAAAAACGACTTGCGGTCGTTACGAGCCCGCTACGACGTGTCGACGGCATCACCGGAGAAAGTAACGTGCATAATTACTATAAAGCGTTACGGTGTCAAGGTCCCGTGCCGCCGTCCGAGGCCCCCGCTAGACTCCCGGGATGGGCGCCATCCGTCCCCAGCGCCTGCCTGCGACCGACCGTCTCGTCCTGCGCCGCCTCGGCGAGGACGACCTGGCGTTCGTCGTCGCGCTGCTCAACGACCCCGCGTGGATCGCGCACATCGGCGACCGCGGCGTGCGCGACCGAGCGGCGGCGCGGGGGTGGATCGCCGGCGGCCCGGACGCCGGGTTCCGGGCCCACGGCTTCGGCCTGATGGCCCTCGACCTCCGCGGCGGCGGCCCGACGATCGGCATCTGCGGCCTGATCCGCCGGCCCGGCCTCGACGACGCCGACCTGGGCTACGCGCTCCTGCCCGGGTACCGCGGGCACGGCTACGCGACCGAGGCGGCGCGCGCCGTGCTGGCGTGGGCACGCGACGCGCACGGCCTGCGCCGGGTCGTGGCGATCGTCGCGCCCGCGAACGTCGCGTCCGCGCACGTCCTCGCGCGCTGCGGATTCGCCTTCGAGCGCGCGCTGCGGATGCCCGGCGACGCCGGGACCGTCCACCTGCACGCCGTCCGCCTCGACGCCTGACGCGGTCGCGCTCGCGATCGCGCGGGACCGGTCAGGCGGCGAAGTCCTGTCCGGCCAGCGCCCCGTCGCCGACGAAGGGGTTGCCGGCGCGCTCGGCGCCGAACGTCGACGTCGGCCCGTGCCCGGGGACGAAGCGCACGTCGTCGCCGAGCGGCCACAGGCGGGTCACGATCGATCGGATCAGCGTCGCGTGGTCGCCGCGCGGAAAGTCGGTGCGGCCGATCGATCCGGCGAACAGCACGTCCCCGACGAACGCGATGCCGAGCCCGGCATTCGCGAACACGACGTGCCCGGGCGTGTGGCCGGGACAGTGGAGCACGTCGAGCGCGATCGCGCCGACGTGGACGCGGTCGCCGTGGACGAGCCAGCGGTCCGGCGTGAACGGCACGGCACCCGGCACGCCGAACATGGCGGACTGGCGCGCGAGCTGCTCGATCCAGAATGCGTCGTCGCGGTGCGGGCCTTCGACGGGCACGCCTGTGCGCCGGGCCAGTTCGGCGACGCCGCCGCAGTGGTCGACGTGCCCGTGCGTGACCAGGATCTTCTCGAGCGCCGCCCCGCTCTCCGCCAGCGCCGCGAGCAGCCGGTCGACCTCGCCGCCCGGGTCGACGAACGCGGCGCGGTTCGTGGACTCGCAGACGACGAGCGAGCAGTTCTGCTGGAACGGGGTGACGGGCAGGATCGAGATCTTCACGGGAGGGGTCGCCGAAGCGACGGGAGTGCGCGCCGGCGGCGCGGTCAGAACTTGCCGTACCGGTGGAAGGCCTCCACCGGGTCCATGCCGCCCACGAGCGCGCGGCGCATGTCGCTCTCCGTGGCGACGACCTCCTCGGTGCGCGCCACGGCCTCCTCGGCGACCTCGCGGGGCACGATCACGACGCCGTCGCGGTCGCCCAGCAGCCAGTCGCCGGTGCGGATCGCTACGCCGCCGATGTCGATCGGCGCGCCGTAGGCGTCGGGCATCCAGCGGCGCACGATGTCCGACGGCGTGAGGAAGGCCGCGAACACCGGGAATCCCTGCTTCAGCACGAGGTCGGTGTCGCGCGACCCGCCGTCGACGACGTAGCCCAGCACGCCGCGCGCGGCCAGCGTCTGCGCGGACAGCTCGCCCATCATCGCCACCTCGTGGTTGTGCGGCTGGCAGACGACGACGTGGCCGGAAGGCGCCTTGGCGAGCAGCGTGCACCAGCCGAGCAGCGTCTCGTCGCGCGACGTCGTGCGGTCGATGCGGCCGGACACGGTCCACACCGGTCCCGCGAGCTTCCACGCGGGATCGAGCGGCTTGATCGCGGGCGGAAGCACGACGCGCTCGTGCCCCATGCCGCGCAGCACGTCGTGCACGGCGCCGGTGTAGCAGGCGGCGAGCCTCGTCTCCAGCGTGTCCATCGGTTCCCGGTCGTCCCGCGCCGCAGCGCGGGCGTCCTACGGGGAACGCGGGCGGGGCGTCGATCCGCCGATGATAACGCCCTCGCGGCGTCCGCTCGCCCGGCAACGCCGCCGCCGCCGCCGGCGCGCCGCGCGCGGGACGCGATGCCCCGGCGCCACGCCGTCGCGCGTGCCGTCAGTCGGGCACGCGGCCCAGGCCGAACGCGCGCTGGATCGCCGAGCGGTAGCTTCGACCCGAGGTGATCTCGGTCCCGTTCGCGAGCACGATGCGGAACTCGCCGTGCAGGCGGGGGTGCAGCTCGCGCACGACGCGCATGTTGACCGCGTGCGAGCGGTGCACGCGCAGGAAGTCGTCCGGGTCGAGCCGCGCGCACAGGCCGGTCAGCGTCTCCTTGTGCAGGTACGGCCGGTCGGCCCAGATGCGCACGTAGTTGTCCTCGGCCTCGAGCCGGACGATCTCGTGCACGGGAACGATGACGATGCGGCCCAGCGAGCGCACGGCGATGCGCGCGAGCCAGCCGTGGGCGGCCTCGACGGCGTGCGCGGCGGGATCGTCGGGGACGCGCGGGGCGGCGAGCGTGCCGGCCAGCAGCGCGGCGGTCGGGATTCCCAGGTCGGCGGGCATGGCGCAACTCCTCGATCGATCACGTCGTGACCCCCGTCCGCCGCACCGCCTCCGGGCCGGCCCCCGCCGGCCGCGCCTCGCGCGTCCCAGCGTCGCGCACGGCAAATAGATGCAGATGCAACGATTGCTCCGCACACGTTAATGCGAACCGCGCGTCGTTGCAAGTGCCGGTCCGCCGTCCGCCTCCGCGGGTGCGCGGCTCGCCCTGCGTCGCCGCCGGGTCGCGGATTCGCCGTTGCGGCGCGCCTGACGCGGGCGCACAGTGGCGGCGTGCCGGGCGCGGGTGATCTTTCGTTGGAGACCCCCAGTCACATCGGATTCCTTCCGCGTTCCGGCACCCTTCCGCAGGTCCGATCCCGCCGTCCATCCTCCCGCCGCGTCAGTCTCGCGGACTGACGCTTCGTCGCATCCGCGCGCGCTTCGTCGCAGGCCGCGCTGCGGCGCCCGGTCGGCACCGCGCTGCGCGTGCGGCTCGCATCGCGCGTGCGTCCGTCCGCCACCGGCACTGCGCGGTTGGCCAACTCGTCGTTGCGACGGCGAATTCGCGCTGCCTACGCTTCGTCCGCGGATCGCCCCGCCGCGCGCGAGCGGCAAGGGGACGATGCCATTCCCAACGATCGCTCCACAGGGGGATCCTCACCATGAAGTCGCAATGCAGGGCCGTGCGGCGTCCGCTCGCCGCCGCCGTCGCCGCCGCGCTCGCCGCGTCGGCGCTGCCGTCGCTGGCGCAGGACGTGCGCGTCGAGGTCACGGGCTCGAACATCCGGCGCGTCGAGGGCGAGGGCGCGCTGCCCGTCTCCGTGATCACGCGCGAGGAGATCGACCGCACCGGCGCCCAGACGGTCGCCGAGCTGCTGCAGTACATCTCGTCGAACTCGAGCGGCGGGGCCGTCGCCCTGACCAACGTCATCGGCACGCAGTCGAACAGCGTCTCCACGGCCTCGCTGCGAGGCCTGGGCGGCCAGAACACGCTGGTGCTCCTGAACGGCAAGCGGCTGTCCGCGGCGTCGGGCGAGATCCAGGGCATCTACGGCGTCAACCTCGACTCGATCCCGTTCTCGGCGATCGAGCGCGTGGAGGTGCTCAAGGACGGCGCCTCGGCCGTGTACGGGTCGGACGCGATCGGCGGGGTCATCAACTTCATCCTCCGCCAGGACTTCCGCGGCGCGGAGGCGACGGTGCTCTTCGGCGCGCCGACGCGGGGCGGCGGCGGCGAGAAGGCCAGCGCGACCGGCACGTTCGGCTGGGGCGACCTCGCGAAGGACCGGTTCAACGTGTTCGTGTCGGCGTACTACCAGAAGGCGGAGTCGCTCGACCAGAACAAGCGCGGCTTCGCCGACGACAGCATCGATCTCGACCAGGGCCTGTTCGCCGCGTCGGGCAACACCTTTCCGGCGCACATCACCACGGGCGACATCGGCACGCCGGGCTTCCCCGGCTGCGCGCCCAGCGTCTACGACCCGTCGCTCGACCCGTTCTTCGGTGCGCGCTGCTTCTACGATCCGGCCGCCGCGGACGGCGTGAACGCGATCCCCGAGCAGGAGACCGCCAGCTTCTTCGCCTCCGGCCGCTGGCAGTTCCATCCCCGGTGGCAGGCCTACGGAACGGCGGCGTACACGAAGGTCGACACGCGCTACGTCATCCAGCCGACGCCGCTGTCCGACCAGATCACGTACGGCCCGAATGCCGAGCACACGGCGACGTTCCTGCTGCCGCCGTCGAGCCCGTACTATCCGACCGCGCTGGCGGCGGCGGCGGGCGTGGGCGGCGAGCCGCTCAACCTGCGCTACCGGGCGTACGCGCTGGGCCTGCGCGACACGACCGACGAGAACGAGGCCTTCCACACGATCGCCGGCGTCAAGGGCACCGCGCTCGACTGGGACGTCGACGCGAACTTCGCCTACAGCCGCAACGAGACGCGCTCGCGTCCACACCGCGGCTTCGCGCGCTTCTCCGACATCGTGCCGCTGCTCAACTCGGGCCGCGTGAATCCCTTCGGCCCGAATACGCCCGAGGTGCAGGCCGAGCTGGACGCGATCCAGTTCCGGGAGGAGACGTTCAGCGGCAAGTCGACGGGCTGGCAGTTCGAGGCGAAGGGCACAGGGGAGGTGTTCCGGATGCCGGCCGGCGCCGCGCAGGCGGCCGTCGGCGTGCAGGCGGGCCGGCAGGAGCTCTCGCAGCGCTTCAACCCCGCGCTGCAGGCTGGCGACGTCACCGGCTTCGGCGGCAACAACCTCGACATCGACGCCGACCGCGACTACTGGGCCGCGTTCGCCGAGGTGACGCTGCCGCTGACGCGGCAGGTCGAGCTGAACGCCGCGCTGCGCTACGACGACTACAGCGACTTCGGCAGCACGACCAATCCGAAGGTGTCGCTGCGCTGGCAGCCGACGCGCGAGATCCTGCTGCGCGGCTCGTGGGGCAAGGGCTTCGTCGCGCCGACGCTGACGCAGGCGTACGGCGCGAACACCGTCGGCCTGACGCAGGCCGGGCTGGCCGACCCGCTGCGCTGCCCCACCACCGGCGACACGAACGACTGCCTGACGCAGTTCAACGTGCTGTTCGGCGGCAACCCCGACCTCGATCCGCAGAAGTCCGACCAGTGGACGCTCGGGTTCGTCACCGAACCGGTCCGGGGCCTGTCGCTGTCGTTCGACTGGTTCAACCTCGACGTCGAGGACCTGTTCAGCAACGGGCCGACGCCGCTGACGATCCTCAACAACCAGGACCTGTACGGCAACCTGATCACCCGCGGCCCCGTCCAGCCGCAGTTCCCGACGATCCCCGGCCCGATCACGTCGATCGACCAGCGCTTCATCAACATCGGCCGCGTGAAGATCGAGGGCTACGACCTCAACGTGCGCGCGGTGTCGCCGCCGACCGCGGCCGGCCGGTTCACGTTCAACCTGGACGGCACCTACTACCGCAAGTACGACGTGCAGAACACGGACGGCACGTTCACCAGCGTGGTGTCGAACGCGCTCAATGCGGCCGTGTCCGGCATCGTGCCGCGCTACAAGCAGTACGCGGCGCTGACCTGGGACCGGGGGCCGTGGTCGGCGACGCTCGGGAACACCTACCAGAGCTCGTACGTCGACGTGGGCGCCGACCTCTTCACCGGCGAGCCGCGCCGCGTAGGGACGCTCTCGCTGTGGGACCTCAACGTGAGCTACACGGGCTTCAGGAACTGGAAGCTGTCGCTGGGCGCGCAGAACCTGTTCGACAAGGACCCGCCGTTCTCCAACCAGACCACGACCTTCCAGGTGGGCTACGATCCGACCTACTACGACGCGCGTGCGCGCTTCGTCTACGTCGCGGCGACCTACACGTTCGGTCCGTAGGGCGGGTGCCGGCGCCGCTGCGCGGCCGTCCGCGCGTCAGAAGAGGTCGAGCTGGCCGCCGCGCGAGCGCGGCGGCCGGAAGCGCGAGGTGTCGAGCGCCGCGCGCTCCCCGTCGAGCCGCAGGCGGCGGCAGGCGATCGCGAAGCGCCGGGCGACGAGCTGCGCGATCTCGCCGCGTCCCCGTTGCCGCACGCCGAACGTGGCGTCGTAGTCGCGGCCGCCGTGCACCTGCCGCACCAGGCTCATGACGTGCGCGGCGCGCAGCGGCCGGTGCACGTGGAGCCAGTCGCGGAACAGCGGCGCCACCTCGCGCGGCAGGCGCAGCATCACCCAGCCCGCGTGCCGCGCGCCGGCGGCGGCCGCCGCCTCGAGGATCGCCTCGAGATCGCGGTCGTTGAGCTGCGGGATCAGCGGCGCGACCATGACGCCGGCGGGCACGCCTGCCGCGGACAGCGCGGCGATCGTCCGCAGCCGTCGCCGCGGGGCCGCGGCGCGCGGCTCCATCGCGCGCGCGAGCGCGCCGTCGAGCGTGGTCACCGACAGGTACACGCGCGCCATGCCCTTCGCGGCCATCGGCGCGATCAGGTCGAGGTCGCGCTCGACGAGCGCGCTCTTGGTCACGATCGTGAACGGGTGCTCGCACTCCGCGAGCACCTCGAGCACCGAGCGGGTGATCCTCCAGTCGCGCTCGACCGGCTGGTAGGGGTCGGTGTTCGTCCCCAGCGCGATCGGCGCGCAGGCGTAGCCGGGACGGGCGAGCTCGCGGCGGAGCAGCTCCGCGGCGGCGGGCTTCGCGAACAGCCGCGTCTCGAAGTCGAGCCCGGGCGAGAGGTCGTGGTACGCGTGCGAAGGGCGCGCATAGCAGTAGACGCAGCCGTGCTCGCAGCCCTGGTAGGGATTGATCGAGCGATCGAAGGGGATGTCCGGCGAGTCGTTGCGCGCGATGATCGTGCGGGCCGGCTGCACGGTGACCGTGGTGGCGAGCGGCGGCAGGGCCTCGTCCTCGCCGTCGCCAGCCCAGCCGTCGTCGCAGGCCTCGCGCGTGTCGCGACGGAAGCGGTTGGCGGGATTGAACGTGGCCCCGCGCCCGCGCTCCACCCGCCGCGAGGGGGAGGAATGCGGCGTGCCGTCCGCGGCGTCGGTCGGGTCGGGAGGAGGCGTCATCGGCGTCGAACGAGCGTTCGATTGTAGGGCACTCCGCGGAACGGGGAAAGCGGCGCGCTACCATGGCGTCCCGCCGCCGCCGAACCACGCCGATGGCCACGCCCAAGCCGCATCGCTTCGACACGCTCTCGTTGCACGCCGGCGCGCGGCCGGACCCGGCGACCGGTGCGCGGGCGACGCCGATCCACCAGAGCGCGTCGTTCGTGTTCCCCGACGCCGACCACGCGGCCGCGCTGTTCAACATGGAGCGCGCGGGCCACGTCTACTCGCGCATCTCCAACCCGACCTGCGCGGTCCTCGAGGAGCGCGTCGCCGCGCTGGAAGGGGGGGTGGGCGCGATCGCGACGGCGAGCGGTCAGGCGGCGCTGCACCTCGCGATCGTCACGCTGATGGGCGCCGGCGGGCACGTCGTCGCCTCGCGCGCCCTCTACGGCGGCTCGCACAACCTGCTCGACTACACGCTGCCCCGCTTCGGCATCGCGACGACCTTCGTCGATCCGCGCGACGTCGACGCGTGGCGCGCGGCGATCCGCCCGGAGACGCGCCTGCTGTTCGGCGAGACGCTCGGCAATCCCGGCCTCGACGTGCTCGACGTGCCGCGCGTCGCCGGCCTCGCGCACGACCACGGGCTGCCGCTGCTGGTCGACTCGACGTTCACCACGCCGTGGCTGCTGCGCCCGTTCGAGCACGGCGCCGACCTCGTGTTCCACTCCGCGACGAAGTTCCTGTCGGGGCACGGCGTGGTCATCGGCGGCGTGCTCGTCGACGCGGGCACGTTCGACTGGGACGGCGCGCGCTCGCGCGGCAAGTTCGCGACGCTGACCGAGCCCTATCGAGGGTTCCACGACATGGTGTTCGCCGAGGAATCGACGACGGCCGCGTTCCTGCTGCGCGCGCGGCGCGAGGGCATCCGCGACTTCGGCGCGTGCATGGCGCCCGCGACGGCCTGGCAGATCCTGCAGGGCATCGAGACGCTGCCGGTGCGCATGCAGCGGCACGTCGACAACGCGCGGCGCGTGGTGGCGTTCCTCGCGCAGCACCCGATGGTCGCCTCGGTCGGCTACCCGGAACTCGCCTCGCACCCCGACCACGCGCTGGCGCAGCGCCTGCTGCCGCGCGGCTGCGGCGCCGTGTTCAGCTTCGACCTGAAGGGAACGCGCGAGCAGGGCCGGCGCTTCATCGAGGCGCTGCGCCTGTTCTCGCACCTCGCCAACGTGGGCGACGCGAAGTCGCTCGTCATCCATCCGGCCTCGACCACGCATTTCCGCATGGCCGCGCGCGACCTCGAGCGCGCCGGCATCAGCGAGGGCACGATCCGCCTGTCGGTCGGGCTCGAGGATCCGGACGACCTGATCGAGGACCTGTCGCGCGGCCTGTACACCGCGGGGAAGGCGTGATGCGCGTTGCGGTCGCCGGCGTCGAGGCGTACGCGTACACCGGCTCGCGCACGTTCGACGCCGCGCATCCGACGGTCGTGTTCGTGCACGGCGCCGCCAACGACCACAGCGTGTGGGCGCTGCAGTCGCGCTACTTCGCGCACCACGGGCGCAACGTGATCGCGGTCGACCTGCCGGGTCACGGCCGCTCGGCCGGCACGCCGCTGCCGAGCGTGGAGGCGCTCGCGGCGTGGCTCGGGACACTGATCGAGGCGATCGGCGGGCGCGCCGTCGCGCTCGTCGGCCACTCGATGGGCGCGCTGGCGGCACTGGAATGCGCAGCCGCCCGTCCCGCACTGGTCGAGCGGCTGGCCCTGCTGGGGCCGGCCGCGCCGATGGCGGTCTCGGAGGCGCTGATGGACGCCGCGCTGCGCGACGACCACGCCGCCATCGACATGATCGTCGGGTGGTCGCACGCGCCCGCCGCGCTGCTCGGCGGCCACCCGGTTCCCGGCCTGTGGATGCCGGGCTGCGCCACGCGCCTGCTGGAACGCGCGGCGCCAGGCGTGCTGGCCGCGGACCTCGCGGCGTGCGCGGCCTACGCGAACGGCGTCGCCGCGGCGGGCCGCGTCGCGTGTCCCGCGCGGGTGATCACGGCGCAACGCGACCTGATGGCGCCGCCGCGCACGGCCCAGCCGCTGATCGAGGCGATGCGGGACGCCCGCGTGGTCGCGCTGCCGAATTGCGGGCACGCGATGACGACCGAGGCGCCCGACCGGGTACTCGACGCGCTGGTCGCTTTCCTCTAGCGTAAGGGGCCACGATGCCCGCCGCGCGAAGCGGGCACGGCCTGACGCTGCACGGAGGAGGCATGTCCACCGAATCGAAGGACGCGCCCGAGGCGGGCGCAGGCGGCGGCACGCCGCGCGCCGCGCGCGACGATCGCGAGGCGCCCGCGCTTCTGCCCGGGGTCCGGCGGGTCCCGACCGCCGCGCCGCTCGCCTGGCTCGCGCGCGGATGGGACGACTTCCGCGCGTGCTGGAAGGCGAGCGTCTTCTACGGCCTCGTGTTCGCCGCGATGGGCTGGCTGATCGCGTACGTCTTCCGCAACGCCTACGAGTACGTGTGGGCGCTGACGACGGGCTTCCTGCTCGTGGGGCCGTTCCTCGCGATCGGAATCTACGACCTGTCGCGCCGCCGCCAGCGCGGCGAACCGCCGATGCTCGCGCCCACGCTCGACGCGTGGCGCCCCAACGTCGGCTCGATCGGCATCTTCGCGCTCGTGCTGGGCGTGCTGCTGCTCGTGTGGTCGCGCGCCTCGCTGGTGGTGATCGCCGTGTCCTTTCCCGACGAGATGCCCACGCTGGAGCGCTTCGTGTCCGGCGCGCTCTCGCCGGAGAACCTCGAATTCCTGCTCGCCTACTTCGCAGTCGGCGGCTTCTTCGCCGCGCTCGTCTTCGCGATATCGGTCGTCGCGGTGCCGATGATGCTCGACCGCGACACCGACGGCATCGTCGCCGCGCTCACCAGCCTGCGCGCCTGCCGCGAGAATCCGGGCGCGATGGTCCTCTGGGCGGCGCTCGTCGCGCTCGTCGTCGGTGCCGGATTCGCGCTGTGGTTCGCCGGTCTCGTCGTCGCCGTCCCGGTGATCGGGCATGCGACGTGGCATGCGTATTCGGGTGTCGTCGCCGGACACGCCGGCGGAGGGCCGACCGGGCGGTAGCACGCGAGCCGGATCGTGCCCGGCAACGCGGTGCGCGCTGCTCGCGGCTCGCCGTGCCGGCCGGTGGTGCGCGCACGCCGCCCATTGGCGCGCCGACGACGCGGCCGCACGTGCGAACGATCACGAACGCGCCGCGCCGCATCGCCCGACCTCAGGGAAAGACGCTGATCAGCCCTCCCTTCACGGCCAGGGCGATCGCCTCCTCGCGATTCAGGACGCCCATCTTCGTGCACGCGTGGTCGACGTGGAAGCGCACGGTGCGCGGACTGATGGACATCTTCGGGGCGATGTCCCGCGCCGTCAGGCCTTTCGCCACATAGGTCAGCGCTTCGAGCTCGCGCGCCGTCAGCCGAGCTCCACGCAATCGCGAAGGCAGTCCCTTCTCGATGACGGAGCGCATGAACACCTCCTGGAAGTGCAGCCCGAAGCCGTACAGCTCGGCGAGGTAGGGTTCGATGTCCGTGGCGCAGGTCCGGCTCCGGCCGGAGTTGTAGGCGATCATGACCCGATCGTTGTACGCGTTGTGAAGCGTGAAGCAGGCTCCGCTTCGTATGCCGTACCTCCCGGCGTCGCGCAGGAAGCCGTCCAGTCGGTCGCTGCGTCCTTGCAGGTCCACGCCGCTCCAGGTGCTCATCGTCGACCTGTCGTACGAGATCTCGACGCGCGGGTCGACCTCGATGTAGTCATTCTCCTCGTAGGTCTTCAGCCAGCCGCGATCCACCGTGGCGAAGACGTACAGCTGGGAGTCGCGCAGGGGACGCGGCACGGAACCGAACCCGCAGACAAAGGAGTCGAATCCCCATTTCCTCACCATCGCCCGGACGGCGTGCTCGAGGTCTTCCTCGGCGCGAGCAGCTTCGAACAGTGGGTGCAGGAAGGGATTCGCGTCCGCCCCCGGAAGGACGTGATGCGATGCGATCTCGATCTTGTGCAGCATGGTCACCTCGGCCGCGAGTTCGACGAGTTCTCCATGGCCCCGTCTCGTCAGTCGACGATCCACTCGTCGGCGACGGCATAGCTGCCTGGCTGGCGCCCCAGGAAGTCGACGACGACCTGCCAGTCAACTGCGTGCTTCCTGCGGAAGAACGCCCAGTGCGCCGACTGGCTGCGTGCACCCCTGGCGACTGCATTGCGCCTGACGAGCCTGAGCCTCGGCGCGGACATCACGAAGCGGCGGATGGCGCGATCGGAGGCAAAAGCGTCGTCGACGGAACTCATGACCAACGCGGCTCCCGTCGATTCGCTCAGACGACCGATCAGCGCAAACTCGCGCGGCGCGTCGCCGCCGTAGGCTCCGAGGCTGAAATGAGGCGTCGTTCGCGCCGCCCATTGAAGCGCCACGCGGCGCGGAAAATCGTCCCCCAACCCGAACCAGCTCGCCGGGAAGTAGCCGACGATGCGCGCTGCCGCGGGCATGAAAACGTGCCAGACGAAGGCCATGGGCCACCGCCACGGCTGCCGGTAGTCGCCCCAATAGGCGGTGTGGGGGGCGATGAAGACGAACTGCTCGACGAGCCTCGCGTTGGGCGCCGCGGCCGCGACCATGCAGCCGATGCTGTGCGAGACGGATCCAAGGCGCGCCCGCGGGTGGCGTCGGTGCATGTAGTCGAGGGCCGCGGCCTGATCCAGTTCGGCCCAGTCCTCGACGCCGGCGTCGAAGCCGCGCCGTCGCGCCGGCGCCGAACGTCCGACCCCGCGGTAGTCGTAGGCGAGCGTCGGGACGCCCCGCGACGCGAGGTAGCGCAGGAAGTGACGGTAGCGTGCCGCCGCGATGCCGCCGCCGGCATTGAACACGACGACCTCCGCCGCCGACGCGGCGTCCTCCCGCTCGTAGAGCGTCCCGGCGAGCGCGTAGCCGTCGCGGGCGGGAACCGTGACCGGCGTCTCGCGAACGACGTCGCCGTCCGCATCCGCACACGGGGCGGAGCCGGATCCGGCGTGGGAACACGGCAGGGCGACAGCCATGCGGCCTCCGGGTCGTGCCGGGCGCGTGGCAGAATCGTAGCATCGCGCCGGCCGACGGACGGACCCCGCCGATCGGCGCGCACTGCGCCGCCGCTGCGCCACCGTCCCGTGCCTGCCGCCCGCTTCTACGTCGCCGCGCCGCTGGCCGCGGAGATCGTCGGAACGTCGTTCCGGCTGCCGGACGACGTCGCGCACCACGCCGTGCGCGTGCTGCGCCTGCCGCTGGGCGCGCCGATCCGCCTGTTCGACGGCCGCGGCGGCGAGTACCGCGCGGCGCTCGACCGCATCGACCGGCACGGCGCGACCGCGCGCATCGACCGCTTCGATCCGGTCGAGCGGGAGTGGGCGGGCGCGCCCACGCTGGCGATCGCGCTGGTGGCGACCGACCCGATGGATGCCGCGGTGCGCAAGGCGGTGGAACTCGGTGTCGCGGCGATCGCACCGGTCGTCGCGGCACGCAGCCAGGGTGCGCCCGCGGGGACGCGCGCCGAGAAGCGCCTGCTCCACTGGCGCTCGATCGCCATCGCCGCGTGCGAGCAGTGCGGACGCAACCGCGTGCCGCTCATCGCGCCTCCGGTGCCGCTCGACGAGTGGCTGCGGTCCTTCGCGGCGGCGCAGGGGCCCGGCGTCATCGCGGGCCCCGGCGCGACGCGCTCGCTCGCGTCGTTCGCCGCGGGCAGCGCGCCGAAGCTCGTCGTCGTCGGGCCGGAGGGGGGCTTCACCGAGGCCGAGATGGCGCGCGCCGTCGGGCGCGGCCTGGTGCCGGTGCACCTGGGCCCGCGCGTGCTGCGCGCCGACACGGCCGCAGTCGCCGCACTGGCGATCCTCGCCGCCGTCTGCGGCGACGCACGCTGACAGGGACCTTCGACGCGACGCGGCAGAGCGCCGCACCCCGTCTGCCGGCCGGGGCAGGGTTCGGCGGGCGTGGTCGCTCGGCCGGCCTGCGCGACGCGCGCCCCTGGACGACCTCGGCACGGCCTAGGGAAACCCTGCGCTACCGCACGGCACGCCGCCTCCCACGGACGTCCACGACCAACGCGGACCACCAGGCCTGGCCATCGTGCCGGGAGAGCACGCCGCACATCCACGCGTGAAGCAGGGCTTCCTAGAACCCAGGTTCTAGCATCGCGATTCGGCGAGCAACGGATGCGCAGGCGAGCCGGCCAGCGCGAGCGCCAGCGCGACGAGCTCGTCCCAGGCATCGCCGCGTCCGAGCCCTTTCGACAGTGCGTCGATGCGCGCCAGCGCGGCGAGGAACCGCACGACGTCCTCGTCGCGCAGCCTTCGCACCGCCCGCTCCATCGCCTGCTGGCGCCTGCCCCACACGCGCGCATTGCGCAGCGCGACCGCGAGCGGCGCGCCGTCGCGCGTCATCGCGTGGATCGCGCCGATCGCGTGCAGGTCCTCCCCGAGCGCCCACACGGCGAGCTGCGGTCCGTCGCCCTCCGCGCGCACGACGGCGAGGACGCGCACCACGCGCGCCGCGTCGCCGGCGAGCCACGCCTCGGATGCCGCGAACACGTCGTAGCGCGCGACGTCGGCGACCGCCGCCTCGACGGCGTCGTGCTCCAGCACGCCCTCGGGCAGCAGCAGTGCGAGCTTCCCGATCTCCTGCCGCGCCGCGAGCAGGTTGCCCTCGCAGAGGTCGGCGAGGAACGCGAGGGTCTCCGGCGCCGCCTTCTGGTTCTGCCGCGCGAGGCGCGCCGCGATCCAGCGCGGCAGCGCCTCGCGCTCGACCGGCTGCACGGCGACGACGGTCGCGCGCCCGGCGAGCGCCGCGAACCACGACGAGGCCTGCGTCGCGCGGTCCATCCGCGGCAGGGTCACGAGCGTCACGTTGTCCGGGTTCGTCCTCGCGACGTAGGCTTCGAGGGCCTTCGCGCCCTCTACGCCGGGCTTGCCGGAGGGGATGCGCAGGTCGACGAGGCGCCGCTCGCCGAACAGGCCCATGCTCGCGTTCGCCGCGAGGACGGCGTCCCACTTGAAGTGCTGCTCGACGACGAACGTCACGCGCTCGTCGATCCCCTGCCGGCGCGCCGCCGCACGCACGGCGTCGGCGCACTCCAGCGCGACCAGCGGCTCGTCGCCGTGGACGACGTAGAGCGGATCCAGCGACCTCGCGAGCCGCGCCTCGAGATCCTCCGGCCGGACGTTCACGCTGGCGCCGCGACGTTCACGCCGGCGGCCGCGCCGCCTGCAGCCGGCGGACGATCTGCTGGACGGCGTCGGACTGCATCTCCCTCTGCAGCCGCTGCTCCTGGATCTCGCGCGCCAGCCGCTCGGTGTCGTCGTAGCTGTAGGCGCGGCGCACGACGATCTCGTCCTGCGGCATCCACTCGCGGCCGTCGCGGTCGCGCACGCGGAAGACGACCGCCTTGGCGAGCGCGTACTCCTGCACGCGGCCGCCGGGCGAGAGCGACAGCACCTGCTTGTCGTCGAGCACCGAGACGACGTCGACGGTCACCTGCGCCGCGTCCGCCTTCTCGGCCAGCATCGCGCTGCCGGCGCCCGCGAGGCTGCGTCGCAGCTCGGCCGCGAACTGCGGATAGGCGGGCGCGTTGACGTAGACCGACGCGAAGGCGTAGTTCGCCTGCCCGCGCAGCTGGAAGCCGCAGCCGGCGACGACGAGCGCCGATGCCACGCCCGCCACGAAGGCGCGGCGGCCGGCCCCCGCGGGCGTCCCCTCAGACGACGACATTGACGAGCTTGCCGGGCACGACGACGACCTTCTTCACCGGCGCACCGCCGGCGTGCTTCGCGACCTCCGCCGCCCCGCGCGCGGCATGCTCGATCTGGGCGCGGTCGGCGCCCGCGGGCACGACGAGCTTGCCGCGCAGCTTGCCGTTCACCTGCAGCACCAGCTCGATCGCATCCTGCACCAGCGCGCCTTCGTCGACCTCGGGCCAGCGCGCGTCGAGCAGGTCGCCGAACTCGCGCTCGTAGCCCAGCTCGCGCCACAGCGCCCACGCGGTGTGCGGAATCACGGGGTAGAGGCAGCGCAGCAGGATCGACAGCCCCTCGCGCACCACCGCGTCGGCGCCGCGCGCGTCGCGGGGCAGCGCTTCCAGCGTGTTCAGCATCTTGTAGCCGGCGGAGACGACCGTGTTGTACTGGACGCGCTCGTAGTCGTAGTTGGCCTGGCGCAGCGTGAGGTGGATGTCGCGCCTCGCGGACTTCGAGGCGTCGTCCGCGTCGCCCGCGCCGGGCGCAGCGCCGCCCGCGGCCACGGCGTCCCTGGCGCCCTGCGCGTATGCCCACAGGCGCTTGAGGAAGCGGAAGCTGCCCTCCACGCCGGCGTCGGACCACTCCAGCGTGGCCTCCGGCGGCGCGGCGAACATCACGAAGTGGCGCGCGGTGTCGGCGCCGTACTTCTCGATCAGATCCTGCGGGTCGATGCCGTTGTTCTTCGACTTCGACATCGTGCCGACCCCGCCGTAGTCGACGGCCCGCCCGTCGGCGCGCAGCCTGCCGCCGACGATGCGGCCGTCGTCGCCGAACACCGGGTCGACGTCCTGCGGCCAGAAGTACTCGACGCCGCCCTTCTCGTTGCGCCGCGACCAGATGTGGTTCAGCACCATGCCCTGCGTGAGCAGGCGCGAGAACGGCTCGTCGAAGCGGAGCAGGCCCATGTCGCGCATCACCTTCGTCCAGAAACGGGCGTACAGCAGGTGCAGGATCGCGTGCTCGATGCCGCCGATGTACTGGTCCATCGGCATCCAGTAGTCGTTCCGGGCGTCGACCATCGTCGGGGCGTCGGGGCACGCGTAGCGCATGTAGTACCACGACGAGTCGACGAACGTGTCCATCGTGTCCGTCTCGCGGCGCGCCGGCCCGCCGCACTTCGGGCAGTCGACGGCGAGGAAGTCCTCGCGGCGGGCGAGCGGATTCCCGCTGCCGTCGGGAACGCAGTCCTCGGGCAGCACCACCGGCAGGTCGGCGTCGGGGACGGGCACCGCGCCGCAGCCCGCGCAGTGGACGATGGGGATCGGCGTGCCCCAGTAGCGCTGGCGCGAGATGCCCCAGTCGCGCAGCCGGAACGTGACCTTCTTCTCGCCGAGGCCCGCGGCGGCGAGGTCGCGGGCGATCGCGTCGACCGCGGCGGCGTGGCCCAGGCCGTCGTACCTGCCCGAGTGCACGCAGACACCCCGCGCCTTGTCCTCGTACCACGGCTGCCACGCGCCGTCGGAGAAGGACTCGCCCGCGACGGCGATGACCTGCCGGATCGGCAGCCCGTACTTCTTCGCGAACGCGAAGTCGCGCTCGTCGTGCGCCGGGACGCCCATCACCGCGCCGTCGCCGTAGCCCATCAGGACGTAGTTGCCGACCCACACGTCCACGCTGGCGCCGGTGAGCGGGTGGGTGACCGCGAGCCCGGTCGGCATCCCCTTCTTCTCCATCGTGGCGAGGTCCGCCTCGATGACGCTCCCGCGGCGGCACTCGTCGACGAACGCGGCGAGCGCCGGATCGGACTTCGCGGCGTGCAGCGCGAGCGGGTGCTCGGCGGCGACCGCGCAGAACGTGACGCCCATGATCGTGTCCGCGCGCGTGGTGAACACGTGGAGCCGGCCGCCGCCGATCGGCGCCCCGTCCTCGCCGCGGATCGCGTGCGGGAACGCGAAGCGCACGCCCTCGCTGCGGCCGATCCAGTTCGCCTGCATCGTGCGCACGCGCTCGGGCCAGCCGTCCATCGCGTCGAGGTTGTCGAGCAGCTCCTGCGCGTAGTCGGTGATCCGCAGGTAGTAGCCGGGGATCTCGCGCTTCTCGACCGGCGCCCCGGTGCGCCAGCCGCGGCCGTCGATGACCTGCTCGTTGGCGAGCACCGTCTGGTCGACGGGGTCCCAGTTGACGACCTGCGTCCTGCGGTACGCGATGCCGCGCTCCAGCATGCGCAGGAACATCCACTGGTTCCACCGGTAGTACGCGGGATCGCAGGCGGCGATCTCGCGCGACCAGTCGATCGCGAGCCCCATCGCCTGCATCTGCCGCTTCATCGTGGCGATGTTCTCGTAGGTCCACTGCGCGGGCGGCACGCCGTTCTTCATCGCCGCGTTCTCGGCCGGCAGCCCGAACGCGTCCCAGCCCATCGGCATCAGCACGTTGCACCCGCGCATCCGCAGGTGACGGACCATGACGTCGTTGATCGTGTAGTTGCGCACGTGTCCCATGTGCAGCCGGCCCGACGGATAGGGCAGCATCGACACGCAGTAGTACTTGCGCGCGCCCGGCTTCTCGACGGCGCGGTAGGCGTCGGCGCGCGTCCACGCGTCGCGCGCGGCGGCTTCGATCTCGGCGGGCTTGAACGGCGTCATGGCGGGAGGCGTCTGCGGGAGGATGGCGCGACGGCGCGAGCGCCCGATTATACGGGCGGGGTGCGCGCACCCCGGCCGCGCGTCAGGCCTGCGGGACGCCGCGCACCAGCACCCAGAGCCCGATCAGGGCGAACAGCACGGCCGCGACGACGCGCACGACGCGGAACGGGATCCTCTGCGCGGCGACGCGGCCGGCGAAGACGACGGGCACGTTGGCCAGCAGCATGCCCGCCGTCGTGCCGACGACGACCGCGGCGAGCGAGGCGAACTTCGCGGCGAGCATCACCGTGGCGACCTGCGTCTTGTCCCCCATCTCCGCCAGGAAGAACGCGACGAGCGTGACGGCGAACACGCCCGCGTCGCTGCCGCCTGCGCGCGCGCCGTCGAGCGTGTCCGCGCGCAGCGCCCACGCCGCGACCGCGAAGAACGCGAGCGCGAGCGCCCAGCGCAGCACGTCCGCCGGCACGACCTGGCGCACCCAGTGGCCGACCCAGCCCGCGAGCGCGTGGTTCGCGAGCGTCGCCACGAGAATGCCTGCGACGATCGGCCACGGCCGGCGGAACCGCGCCGCAAGCATCAGCGCGAGCAGCTGCGTCTTGTCGCCGATCTCACCGACGGCGACGACCGCCGTCGAGACCAGCAGCGCTTCGAGGAACACGGGGAGGGAAGGACGGCGCCGCCGGCGGCCGCGGCCGGACCGGCACGCTCGCCATTCTACCGGCGGCCGCCGGTCGGGCACGCACGATCGTTCGGCCGACGCGCGCGCACCCGCCGCCGCGGCAGGTGGCGGATGGCACAATGACGGGAACCTGGCATTGCCGGCGGCGCTCCTACGGAGCGACGCCGGCCGGCAACGTCGCGCCGGCTGGTACCGTTCCGCCGGCCCCGCCTCCCGTCGATGCTCCGCGTCCTCACCGTCCACCGCCGGTCCGCAGGCGCAGTCGTCGCGGCCTGCGCGTTCGCCGCGTGCGCCCTCGCCGGTGCTGCGGCGGCCGCGCCGGTGCGCACGGCCAACGTCGAGGCGGAACTGGTCGCGGAGCGCACCGCCCTGGTGCCCGGGCAGACCAACACCGTCGCGTTGCGGCTGAAGATCCGCGACCGCTGGCACACGTACTGGCGGAATCCCGGCGATTCCGGCCTGCCGACGACGCTCGACTGGAAGCTGCCGCCGGGCGTCGCGGCCGGCCCGATCCAGTGGCCGGCGCCGAAGGCGCTGCCGGCGGGACCGCTGGTCAACTACGGCTACGAAGGCGAGGTGTTCCACCTCGTGGACCTCGCGGTGCCGGCCGACCTGCCGGCGGGGACGACGGCGACGCTCGCCGCCCGCGCCGACTGGCTCGTCTGCGAGGACACGTGCATTCCGGAAGGCGCCGACCTCGCGCTCGCGCTGCCCGTGGCGCCAACCGCGGCGCCCGACCCGTCGTGGGGCGCGAAGATCGCGGCCACGCGCGACGCGCTGCCCAGGCCGCTGGCCGGCTGGGGGGCGACCGCGACCGGCGAGGGCGACAAGGTGCAGCTCGCGCTGACCCCGCCGCCGGGCGCCGGCGACCCCGGCACGCTGCGGTTCTTCCCGTTCCGGGAGGCCGCAATCGAGCCGTCCGGCCGGCAGGTGCTGGTGCGCGACGGCGGGCGCTACGTCCTCACGCTGCCCGTGGCGCACCAGCTGCAGCGGTTCGACCGCGTCGCCGGGGTGATCACCGCGTCCGCGGGCATCGGCGGCGCGAAAGCCGCCACGCTCGACGTGCCGCTCGCGGGCAGCGTCGTCGCGGGCCCCAGGCCGCTGGACGCGCCGGCGCCGAGACTCGACCTCTCGGCGGGCGCAGCGGCGTCGACGTCCACGCTCTCGCTCGCCGCCGCGCTCGCGCTCGCGTTCGCGGGTGGCCTGCTGCTCAACCTGATGCCGTGCGTGTTCCCGGTGCTGTCGCTCAAGGTGATGAGCTTC
Organism: Betaproteobacteria bacterium; assembly: GCA_016861105.1. GTDB lineage: Bacteria > Pseudomonadota > Gammaproteobacteria > Burkholderiales > Casimicrobiaceae > VBCG01. The sequence continues at coordinate 78,847 of BOKS01000011.1, forward strand.
GTCGAGCACCGCGACGGCAAGGCGACGATGCACCGCGAGGCGCTCGCGTATTCGTCGGGGGTGGTGCTGTCGTTCGTGCTGCTCGCGCTCGCGCTGGTCGCGCTGCGCGCGGCGGGCGAGCAGCTCGGGTGGGGCTTCCAGCTGCAGTCGCCGGCCGTCGTCGCCGCGCTGGCCGTGCTGTTCTTCCTGCTGGCGCTCAATCTCTCCGGCGTGTTCGAGTTCGGCATGCTGGCGCCGCAATCGGTGGCCGGCTGGACGTCGAAGAACCGCACGCTCGACGCCTTCGGCTCCGGCGTGCTGGCCGTGATCGTCGCCTCGCCGTGCACGGCGCCGTTCATGGGCGCGGCGCTCGGCTACGCGATCGCGCAGGCGCTGCCGGTCACGCTCGCGGTGTTCGTCGCGCTGGGCCTCGGCATGGCGCTGCCGTACGTGCTCCTCGCCTGGTTCCCCGGCTGGCGCCGCCGCCTGCCCAGGCCCGGCGCGTGGATGGAGCGCGTCAAGCAGTTCCTCGCCTTTCCGCTGTACGCCACCGTCGCGTGGCTCGCGTGGGTGCTCGGCGCGCAGCTCGACAACGACGCCGTCCTGCGCCTCGCGGTCGCGCTGGTGCTGGTGGCGTTCGCCGCGTGGGCCTGGCGCGCGTTCCGCAGCGGCGGCGCGGCGTCCTGGGCCGTCGCGGCGGTCGCCGGCGTCGCCGGCATGGCGGTGCTGGTCGCGCCGCTCTTCGCCCCGCCGCCGGCGACCGCGGAGGCGCGCGCGGCCCGCGCGACGGACGACGGCTGGCGCGACTTCTCGCCCGCGCTGGTCGAGGAGCTGAAGGCGGCCGGCCGGCCGGTGTTCGTCGACTTCACGGCGGCGTGGTGCGTCACCTGCCAGGTGAACAAGCGCCTGGTGCTGCAGGACGCGGACGTGCTCGGCGCGTTCGCGCGCAGGAACGTCGCGCTGGTGCGCGCCGACTGGACGCGCCGCGACCCGCAGATCACGCAGGCGCTCGCCGCGCTCGGGCGCAACGGCGTTCCCGTCTACGTCCTGCACCGGCCGGGCCAGGCGCCGCTGGTGCTGCCCGAGGTCCTGCAGGCGGCGATGATCCACGAGGCGCTCGCAGGGCTCTGACGCCTCCGCGTCCATGCAACCAGCGTGCTCGCGCGCTGTCCGACGGCACGCCGCCATCCGCTTCCATGGAGACTTCGCGATGACCCGGACCCTCCGTTTCGCCCCGATCGCCGCCGCCGTCGTCCTCGCCGCCGCCGCGCACGCGGCGACCCCGGGGCAGGTCGCACCCGACTTCGCCGTCAACGACGCCGCGGGCAAGCCGGTCAGGCTGTCCGACTTCCGCGGCAAGCACGTCGTGCTCGAGTGGACGAACCCCGAGTGCCCGTTCGTGCGCAAGCACTACGACAGCGCCAACATGCAGTCGCTGCAGAAGGAGTTCGGCGCGAAGGAGGTCGTGTGGCTCGCGGTCAACTCGACGAACCGCGACCACGGCGAGTTCAAGACCGGCCCGCAGATGGCCGCGTGGATGCAGCAGCACGACGCGGTGCCCAGGGCCGTGCTGATCGACGAGACCAGCAGCACGGGGCGTGCGTACGCGGCCCGCACCACGCCGCACATGTTCGTGATCGACCCCGCCGGCCGGATCGTCTACGCCGGGGCCATCGACGACAAGCGCTCCGCGAATCCGGCCGACGCCAGGACGGCGAAGAACTACGTGCGCGCGGCGCTGACCGAGACGCTGGCGGGCAAGCCGGTGACCACGGCGAGCACCACGCCGTACGGCTGCAGCGTGAAGTACTGACGGGCACGTCGGCCGCCGCGCATCGCGGCGCTATACTGCGACCCCGGCGCGCCGGCTCCGGGCCGGCGCGCGCCGTCGGTCACGCGGATGCCGCCCGATGAGCCTCGAGACCTGGCTCGCCTTCTTCGTCGCCTGCTGGTTGATCAGCCTCTCGCCGGGCGCGGGTGCGATCTCGTGCATGGCCGCCGGCCTGCGCTATGGCTTCCGCCGGGCGCTGTGGAACATCCTCGGGCTGATCGGCGGCATCATGTTCGTGCTGCTCGTCGTCGTCATCGGCCTGGGCGCGCTGCTCGCGGCGTCCACGCTGGCGTTCGCGATCGTCAAGTGGATCGGCGTCGCCTACCTCGTGTGGCTCGGCATCCAGCAGTGGCGGGCGCCGGCCTTCACCGTGGACGCCCAGGCGGCGAAGCGCGCGCTGGGCGCCTCGCCGCGCGAGCTCGCCGTCAGGGGCTTCCTCGTCAATGCGACCAATCCCAAGGGCATCCTCTTCATGCTCGCGGTGCTGCCGCAGTTCGTCGATCCCGCGCGACCGCAGGCGCTCCAGTACGCGATCTGCGGCCTCTCGCTCGCGGTCACCGACCTCGTCGTGATGAGCGGCTACACGCTGTTCGCGGCACGCGTGCTCGTCGTACTGCGCGAGCCGCACCACGTCCGGCTGCTCAACCGCGCGTTCGGCGGGCTGTTCGTGGCCGCCGGCGCGGCGCTCGCGACCTTCAAGCGCGCCGGCTGAGAGGGTGGGGGCCCGGCGGCGCCGGTCAGCCCGCCTCCGGCTGGAAGCGGGCCGCCTCGCGGTCGAGGCGCTCCGCGAGCCCTAGCGCGATCTGCCCGCGCAGGGCGTCCGCGAGCGGATCGGCCTCGTCGCGGACGGCCGCATCACCCGACATCGCTGCGATGCGCGCCCAGCGGTAGGCCTCGGCGGGGTCGCTGCGGACGCCCTCGCCGGCGGCGTACATGCGCGCCAGCGCGAGCTGCGAGCCGGCGTGCCCGGCGCGCGCGGCGGCACGGTGCAGGCGGAACGCGGCGCGCAGGTCGATGTCGCCGACGTCGCCGGACGCGTGCAGCGTCGCGAGCGCGTGCTGGGCCTCCGGATGCCCGCGCTTGTGGAGCGCGCGCATCCAGTTCGGCGACGCGGCGCGCTCGAGGACGTCGGCGGCGCGCCGGGGATCGCGCTCGATCCCCTGTCCGTCCAGGTACAGCTGGCCGAGCAGCACGTCGGCGTCCGGATACCAGTTGCGCCCGGCGCGCTCGAGCAGCGGGACGGCAGCCTCGACGTCGCCGGCGGCGATGAGTTGCTCGGCCTGCGCGGTCGCCGCCTCCGGGGGAAGCAGCTCGCTTGCAGGTGCGGCAGGGGCGGCGGCCAGCCATGCGGCGGCGGCCGCGGACGCGATGCGGCGCTTCGGCGTCATGGGTCTCCTGCCGGACGCTCCGGGGGGCGTCCGTGGACGATTGAGCGCCCCGCCCGGGCCGGAGTTCCGCCGTGCGGGCGTCGCACGTCAGCCGGCGAACGAGCGTTCCATCTCGCGCCGGAAGGCGACGGCGTCGTCGCGCCCGTCCAGCGCCACGTCGTCCCAGTGCACGGGCGCGTTCGCGGCGACCGCGCGGCGCAGGGCGACGCCGTGAGCGAGTCCGAGGGGGAGCCCGCCCATGCGCAGCGAGTCCGCAGCCGGGACAAGCTTGCCGTAGACCGTGAAGCCGCCTTCGCCGTCGAGCGTCTCGCCCGCGCGGAGGTCGCGCTTCGCGGTGGCCACGACGTCGCCGAGCCACGCGGCCGCCTGCCCGGTCGGCTCGCCGCGCAGGCCGACGCAGGCGACGCTGATGCCGAGCTCGAGCCCGATCGCGTGATAGGGCTTGTACATCGCCGCGTAGCGGCCGGACGGGTCGGTCGAAAACCCGTACTCGCGGAAGCAGCGGCGCACGTAGTCCTCGCCGTCGGGACCACCGGCCCGGAACGTGGCGTACACGCCCCAGCGGAGGTCGCGGAACACGGGGCGCCCGTCCCGCTCCACCGACGAGACGACCTCGACCTGGCCCGCGTGGTGCAGATGGCCGCCCTCGTCGCGCGGGCGCAGGACGCGCGGCAGGTCGTCGACGCCGCAGGGCGGGAACGCGAGCCCGTCGGGGGCCGGCACGAGCCCCGTGGCGTTCGCCACCGCCGCCATCTCGATCGCGCTCTTGGTGCCGTCGAGGAACGAGTTGAACATGCGCGCGTTGAAGTCGCCGGCCGCGACCATCTCGGGCGTGAATCCGTAGTGCGGCCACACGGTCTGCGGCGTCGAGGCGTGATACGCCGGCAGGTACTTCGTGCCCTTTCCGGCCGCGACGACCTCGAAGCCGGAGGCGCGCGCCCAGTCCACCATCTCGCAGATCAGCGCCGGCTGGTCGCCGTAGGCGAGCGAATAGACGACGCCCGCGGCGCGCGCGCGCCGCGCGAGCAGCGGGCCGGCGAGCGCGTCGGCTTCGACGTTCACCATCACGACGTGCTTGCCGTGCGCGCAGCAGGCGAGCACGTGGCGGATGCCGGCCGCAGGATGGCCCGTGGCGTCGATCACGATGTCCACCTCGGGCGCCGCGATCACCGCCGCGGCGTCGTCGGTGATGCAGGTCGTGCGGCCGCGCGCCGCCTCCGCGACGCTGCGCGCGGCGAGCCGCTCCTCCGGCCAGCCGGTGCGCAGCAGCGACGCGCGGGCACGGTCCGGGGCGAGGTCCGCCACCGCGACGACGTGCACGCCGGGCGTGTGCTTCGCCTGGGCGAGGTACATCGAGCCGAACTTGCCCGCGCCGATCAGCGCCACGCGCAGCCGGCGGCCCGCGCGCTCGCGCTCGAGGAGGAGGCGGTGCAGGTTCAAGGTGCGGTCCCCGCCGCCGGCGCCGGCGCACCGCCGAGGCCCAGCTCCGCGAGCACGGCGCGCACGCCCTGCGGCCCGATCGCGCGTCGCGCGACGAGGCCCACGCGCCCCGCCGCCGCGACGTTCAGCGGGTGGTCGTCGACGAACAGCGCCTGCGCCGGCGCGAGCCCCAGCGCGTCGAGGACGTGCTCGAAGTAGTCGGCGTCCGGCTTGAGGCGGCCGACCGCGTACGACGGGAAGTTGGCGTGGAAGCGCGCCGGCAGCGCCCACTCGCGCTCGAAGCGCTCCCAGTGCAGCTCGTTGGTGTTGGACAGCGACGCGACGCGGAAACGGCGCGCGAGGTCGTCGAGCAGCGCGGGGGCGCCTTCGAACATGCGCCGCGGCCAGGTCGCGAACTCGGCGAGGAAGGTCGCGCCGTCGACCGCGAGCCCGAACTCCTCGACGACGCGCTGCCCGAACGCCTCGCGCGACGTGCGCCCGGTCTCGTAGTCGCGCACGGCCGGCGAGGCGAGCCAGCGCGTCCACAGCGTCGCGAGGTCCGGCAGCGACGGGCACCATTCGAGCATGCGGTCGGCGCCGACGATCTCGACGACGACGCCGCCGAGGTCGAGGAGGACCGCTTCGATGCGGGACTTCACGACGGCGTCACTGGCGAAGGGCGAGCGCGAGCCCGATCGGGATGAAGACGACGGCGAGCAGGTTGCCGACGAGCACGATCGACGCGACCTTGCCCGGCTCCTGCCGGTACTGCTCGGCGACCATGAAGTTGAGCACGGCCGGCGGCAGCGCCGCGAACAGGACGAGCAGCCCCCGCTGCAGGTCGGTGAGGCCGAGCAGCGGGGCGAGCGCGAGCGCGACGACGAGGCCGGTGACCGGGCAGACGACGCCGCCGACCACGCCCAGCCAGGCGTCGTTCCAGCGGATGCCGGTGAGACGCACGCCCAGCGACAGCAGCATCAGCGGGATCAGCCCGTCGCCGACCATCTTGAACGTGACGGCGATCCAATCCGGCAGCGGCGGTCGCGCGAACGCGAACGCGAAGCCGGCGAAGGTCGACCAGACCATCGGGTTGCGCAGCAGCCGCCCGAAGCGCGCGTGGTGGTCGATGATCCACGCGCCGAGCGTGAAGTGGAGGAGGTTGCTGATGACGAACAGCGCCACCATCGGCCCGAAGCCGGCCTCGCCGAACGCGAGCACCGACAGCGGCAGTCCCATGTTGCCGCAGTTGTTGAACATCATCGGCGGCACGAACGTCCGCGGATCCTGCTTCAGCCACCGCGCGACCGGCCAGGCGAGCAGGCCCGAGCCCAGCACGATGCCGACGCTGCCGACCATCAGCATCGCGTCGCCGCGCACGTCGAACGACTTCGACGACAGCGCGGAGAAGATCAGCGCCGGCGCGAGAACGTTCATGCTGATGCGGTTCACCATCCCCATGTCCGGCTGCACGCGCCGGCCCCACAGGTACCCGATCGCGATCACCGAGAACACCGGCAGGATGATGCCGAGGATGCGCTCGGTCACGGGGCTCGCGCCTGGCGATCGGCGACGGGCGATCGGCGTTGGGAGGGTCGCGCGGCGGCCTGACGCCGCAGCGAGGCGCTGCGATCGCCTATCGCCGATCGCCCATCGCCCATCGCCTACAGGATGTACTTCGCCAGGTTGTCGTCCCCCGCGATCCCCGCGAGGCGCGCGTCGACGAACGCGGCGTCCACCGCGACGGTGCCGCCCTCGTGGCGCGTCGCGTGGAACGAGACCTCCTCGAGCAGGCGCTCCATCACGGTGTAGAGGCGCCGCGCGCCGATGTTCTCCTGCTTCTCGTTGACCGCGTGCGCGATCTCGGCGAGCCGGCGAATGCCGTCGGGGCGGAAGTCGAGCGTCACGCCCTCGGTGGCCATCAGCGCCTCGTACTGGCGCGTGAGGCAGGCGTCGGTCGCGACGAGGATCTTCTCGAAGTCGGCGACCGAGAGCGATCCGAGCTCGACGCGGATCGGGAAGCGGCCCTGCAGCTCGGGGATGAGGTCCGAGGGCTTGGACAGGTGGAAGGCACCCGACGCGATGAACAGCACGTGGTCGGTGCGGATCATGCCGTACTTCGTCGACACCGTCGTGCCCTCGACCAGCGGCAGCAGGTCGCGCTGCACGCCCTGCCGCGACACGTCCGCGCCGTGCGTGCTCTCGCGCGAGGCGATCTTGTCGATCTCGTCGAGGAACACGATGCCGTTCTGCTCGGCGGAGGCGAGCGCGCGCGCCTTGATCTCCTCGTCGTTGACGAGCTTGCCGGCCTCCTCCTCGGTCGCGAGCTTGAGGGCCTCGCGCACCTTCATCTTCTGCGAGCGGCGCCGGCCGCCGCCGAGCTGCTGGAACATCGACTGCAGCTGGCTGGTGAGGTCCTCCATGCCGGGCGGGGCCATGATCTCCATCGACTGCGGCAGCACGGAGACCTCGATCTCGACGTCCTTGTCGTCCAGCCTGCCCTCGCGCAGCATCTTGCGGAAGCGCTGCCGCGTCGCCGAGTCGGTCGGCTGCATGTCGTGGAAGCTGACCTCGCGCGCCGGCGGCAGCAGCACGTCGAGGATGCGCTCCTCCGCGGCGTCCGCGGCGCGGTCGCGCACCTTGCGCATCTCCGTCTCGCGCGTCTGCTTGACCGCGACCTCGACGAGGTCGCGCACGATCGTGTCGACGTCGCGCCCGACGTAGCCGACCTCGGTGAACTTGGTCGCCTCGACCTTGACGAACGGCGCGTCGGCGAGCCGCGCCAGGCGCCGCGCGATCTCGGTCTTGCCCACGCCGGTGGGCCCGATCATCAGGATGTTCTTCGGCGTGATCTCGCCGCGCAGCGGTTCCGGCACCTGCTGGCGCCGCCAGCGGTTGCGCAGCGCGATCGCGACGGCGCGCTTGGCCGCGTCCTGCCCGACGATGTGCTTGTCGAGCTCGGAGACGATCTCCTGCGGGGTCATCGGGGCGGGCATGGCAGCGGCACTCGTGCGCGACGCGGAACGCCCCCGGACGGAGGCGGCGCCATTGTACCGCCGGCCCGACGCGCGGCCCGCGCGCGAGCGGCGGGTGGCCGGGAGGGCCGTCATCGCCTATCATCCGCTGCTCGCCACGACCTCCCGCCGCCGCCGCCCGGCCCCGACGTCCCCGATGCACACCGTCCGAACGATCCTGTCGACCTTCGCGCTCGTCGCCGCGCTGGGCGCGTGCAGCAGCACGGCGTCGCTCGACCCGCGCACCTGGTTTCGGAGCAGCGGCGAGCCGCCGGCGCCCAAGGCGCGCGAGCAGCCGGGCGTCGATGCGCGGCTGCGCGGCGTCGGCGCCCCGGTCACGGGCACGGTGCGCATGCGCGAGAGCGGGGACCTGCTGGTGATCTTCGTCGACATCGCCGCCGGCGCACCGGGCCCCTACCGCGTCGTGCTGCACGAAACCGGCAACTGCAGCTCGCCGAACGGCTTCTCCGCAGGCGCGCCGTGGTCGCCGCCGGGCTGGCGCGAATCCGCGCTGCGGCTCGTGCCCGAGGTCTACGCGAACATCAACGGGCAGGCGCAGCTCACGGCGCGGGTGCGCGGCGTGCGCCTCGGCGACGCCGTCAAGCGCTCCGTGCTCGTCTACCAGGGCACGACGCCCGAGGTCCCGCGGCCCGACGTGCGCAACAACGTCGTCGCCTGCGGCGTCTTCGAGCAGGCCACCACGCTCTTCTGAACCCCACCACGACGGCCCTCGCGTCGACGCGACCGGCCCCAGGACCACGACGCGATGGGCTTGCTGCAAGACAAGAGGATCCTGATCACGGGCGTGCTCTCCAACCGCTCGATCGCCTACGGGGTGGCGCGCGCGTGCCGGCGCGAGGGTGCGACGCTCGCCTTCACCTACGTCAACGACGACCTCAGGGACCGCGTCGTCAAGCTGGCCGAGGAGTTCGGGCCGTGCCCGGTGCTGCCCTGCGACGTCACGTCCGACGCCGACGTCGACGCGCTGTTCTCCGCGCTGGCGCGGGAGTGGGGCGGCCTCGACGGACTGCTGCACTCGATCGCATTCGCGCCGCGCGAGGCGCTGTCGGGCGACTTCCTGAACGGGATCACGCGCGAGGCGTTCGCCACCGCGCACGACGTGAGCGCGTACAGTCTCTCCGCGCTCGCGAAGGGCGCACGGCCGCTGATGCAGGGGCGCGACGCATCGATCCTCACGCTCACCTACCTCGGCGCGGTGCGCGCCCTGCCCAACTACAACCTGATGGGCCTCGCCAAGGCGTCGCTCGAGGCCAGCGTCCGCTACCTCGCGAGCTGCCTGGGGCCGGAGGGGACGCGCGTCAACGCGATCTCCGCGGGCCCGATCAAGACGCTCGCCGCGGCCGGCATCGGGGGGTTCTCCCGGATCCTGAACTTCGTGGAGCGCAACGCGCCGCTGCGGCGCAACGTGACGATCGACGAGGTGGGCAACGTCGCGGCGTTCTACTTCTCGCCGCTCGCATCGGGCATCACCGGCGAGGTCACCTACGTGGACGCCGGGTTCTCGATCGTCGCGGCGGGACTCGCCGAGGACTGACCGCGCACGCGGCGCGCATGACCGCGGCCGTGTTCGACGCCGCCGTCGTCGGCGGCGGGCACAACGGGCTGGTCTGCGCGGCCTACCTCGCCGGCGCGGGCCTGCGCGTCTGCGTGCTCGAGCGCCGCGGCATCGTCGGCGGCGCCGCGGTCACCGAGGCGTTCCATCCGGGCTTCCGCAATTCCACGGCGAGCTACACCGTCGGACTGCTGCATCCGAAGGTCGTCCGCGACCTCGCGCTGGCGTCGCAGGGGCTGCGCATCGTCGAGCGGCCGATGGCGAACTTCCTGCCGCTGTCGGACCGGGCGGGCGACGCGCTGGCGATCGGCGGCGGCCTCGCGGCGACGCAGGCGGCGATCGGGCGCCACTCGCGACGCGACGCCGAGCGCTGGCCGCTCTACCAGGCGATGCTCGCGCGCGTGGCCGCGGTCGTGAACGACCTGCGGCTCGCCACGCCGCCCGACGCCGGCGGCGGCGCCGCCGCGCTGCTCGCCGCCTGGCGCGCCACCCGGCGGTTTCGCGCGCTCGACCGCGCGGCGCGTCGCGACGCGCTCGACCTGTTCACGAAAAGCGCCGGCGACCTGCTCGACCGCTGGTTCGAGTCGGCGCCGGTCAAGGCAGCGCTCGCGTTCGACGCGATCGTCGGCCACTACGCGAGCCCCTACGCCGGCGGCTCGGCGTACCTGCTGCTGCACCTCGTCGCGGGCGGGGTGGACGGCAAGCCCGGCGCGTGGGGACACGCGATCGGCGGGATGGGGGCGATCACGCAGGCGATGGCGCGGACCTGCGCTGCGCGCGGCGTCGCCATCCGCACGGACGCCGAGGTGGCGCGCGTGCTCGTGAAGGCCGGCCGCGCCGCCGGCGTCGAGCTCGCCTCCGGCGAGGTCGTCGAGGCGCGGCGCGTCGTCGCGAACGTCAATCCGAAGCTGCTGTTCCGCCGCCTCGTCGCGCCCGAGCACGTCCCGGACGACTTCCGCGCGCGCATCGACGGCTACCGCTGCGCGTCGGGCACGTTCCGCATGAACGTCGCGCTCGCGGCGCTTCCGTCGTTCGCCGCGCGTCCCGGCCCCGGGCCGCACCTCGCGAGCGGGATCGTCATGGCGCCGTCGCTCGCCTACATGGAGCGGGCCTACCTCGACGCGCGCACGCGCGGCTGGTCGCAGGCGCCAGTCGTCGAGATGCTGATCCCCTCGCTCGTCGACGACACGCTGTGCGCGCCCGGGTCGCACGTCGCGAGCCTGTTCTGCCAGCACGTGCACCCCGATCTCGGCGAGGTGCTGCCCGGCCGGACGTGGGACGACGCGCGCGACGAGGTCGCCGACCTGATGATCGGCACGGTCGAGCGCTTCGCGCCGGGGTTCCGCCGCGCCGTCGTCGGCCGCAGCGCGCTGACGCCGCTCGACCTCGAGCGCGACTTCGGCCTCGTGGGCGGCGACATCTACCACGGCGCGATGACCGCCGACCAGCTGTTCTGCGCGCGGCCCGTGCCGGGGTACGCCGGCTATCGCATGCCGTTGCGCGGCCTCTACCTGTGCGGCGCGGGCGCGCATCCGGGCGGCGGCGTGAGCGGCGTGCCGGGCCACAACGCCGCGCGCGAGATCCTGCGCGACGTGCGGCGCCATGGCTGACGCGGCCCGGCGGCCGTCGCTCGCCACGACGATCGTCGCGCTGGGCATCGCGCAGATCGTCTCGTGGGGCACGCTGTTCTACACGATCGCCGTGCTGGGCCGAGCGATGCGCGAGGCGACCGGCGTCTCCGAAGTCGCGATGTACGCCGCCTACAGCGCGGGGCTCGCGATCTCGGGCCTGATGGCGCCGTGGATCGGGCGCACGATCGACCGGCGCGGCGGCCGGCTCGTGCTGTCGTGGGGGTCGGGCGGCGCGGCGCTCGCCTGCGCGGCGCTGTGCAGCGTCCAGGGACCGGCGACGCTCGCGCTCGCCTGGCTCCTCGCCGGCGCGGCGATGGCGGCCACGCTCTACGATCCCGCCTTCGCGACGCTGCACCAGCTCGCCGGCACCGCCTACCGGCGCAGCGTGACCGCGCTGACGCTGTTCGGCGGCCTCGCGAGCACGGCGTTCTGGCCGCTGTCGCAGTGGCTGCTGGACGCGCACGGGTTCCGCGCCGCGTTCGCGGCGTATGCCGTGCTGCACCTCGTCGTCTGCCTTCCGCTGCACCTCCTCTGCGTGCCGCGGCATGCGCCCGGCGCGGCGGCGGCGGAAGCCGCGCGCGCACAGCCGCCCCCGCCGCCGACGCGCCCGACGGCCTACGCGTGGCTGGCGATCGCATTGACCGGCGCGTCGTTCACCGCGTCGGCGCTCGCGGCACACATGATCGAGGTGCTGACGGTGCGCGGCCTGTCGGCGGCCGACGCGGTGCTCGTGGGAGCCCTGTTCGGACCGATGCAGGTCGCCGGACGCATCGCCGAATTCGCGCTCGGCCGCCGCATCCGGCCCGTCCTCGCGGGCACGATCGCCTTCGCCACGCTGGCCGGCTCGCTGCTGCTGCTCACGCAGGTGCGCGCGGCGCTGGGCCCGGCGGTGCTCTTCGCCGTCCTCTACGGCGTCAGCAACGGCGTGATGACGATCGTCCGCGGCGTCGTGCCCGCGGAGCTCTTCGGGCCGCGCGACTACGGCGCGCTGCTCGGACGGCTGGCGCAGCCGCAGTTCATCGCGCGTGCCGTGGCGCCCGCCGCGTTCGCGGCGCTGGTCGCGTTCGATCCGGCCCGCGGCCTCGCCGTGGGCGCGATGGCGGCCTGCGCGCTGCTGTCCTGGGTGGCCTACGAGCGCGCAGTCGCGCGCTCGTAGGCCCGGGCCGGAGGGGCGTCAGCGCGCCGCGACCTGCGCGGCGTGCGCGTGCGTCGCGGGCGCCGCGCCCCGGGCGTGCACGGCCTGCTCCGGCGTCGCCAGCGTGTCGACGAGCGCGCCGAGCGCGAGGTTGGCCACGAAGGCCGCGGCGACGAACGTCGCGCGGAGCGGGCGGGAGGGCAGGGCGGGCGGACGGGGCATGGCGAGGATCCCGGCGGAAGCGCCTCGAAGGCGACGCGTGTCCATCGTCGCCGCAACCGGGCCTTCAGCGCCTTGGGCGGCGCCTGAAAAGTCCTGAAACCGCGGTGTGCCGGCTACGCCCGGACCGACGCGTCGCCGAGCGCCAGCGCGAACACGTCGCGCTCGTCGCTGCGCGCGCCGGCGTCGCGATGGCGCGCGAGCGCCTCGGGCGCGAGCTGCGCGGCGAGCAGCGCGTCCAGGCGCGCGCGCCGCTGCGCCGTCGGTGGCCAGCGCTGCTCGCCGGAGCGCGCGAGCTCGGCGTCCACGAACCCGGCGATGACGGCTGCCTCCGGCAGGCGCCCGCCGAGGGCGGCGTTGAGGGCGAGCGTCTCGAGCAGGCGCAGCTCGTCGCCCTGGCGGCGCAGGTCGTCGAGCGCACGCCGGCCGTGCCCGAGGGCCTCGTCGTGACGCTCCCGGAGCGTCGCCACGACCGTCAGCACGTCGTGGACGTGGCCCCAGCCGGACTCGCCGGGCGACGCCGCGGCCAGCGCGCGGCGGGCGCGCTCTTCCGCCGCGTCGAGCCGGCCGAGGCCGATCTCGCACTCGGCGACGTTCGCGCCGAGCGCCTGCTGGCGGTTCTCCTCCGAGCCTTCCTCGGCATACAGCTCCGCCTGGCGCAGCGCGTGCGGCAGCGCCTCCTCGTAGCGCCCCTGCATCGCGAGCCACCGATACAGCGACCACTGCAGGTTGCCGCGCTGGCGCGCCGGCCAGTCCGGCCGCTCGAGGCGCAGCGCCTCGTCGATGGCCTGCCGCGCGACACGGCCTTCGCCCCGCCGCGCGGCGATCGCCGCCAGCCGCTGCAGCGCGATGTAGAGCCGGTGGTCGTCGCCGAGCTCGCGCAGCAGCCGGACCTCTTGCAGCGCCGCCTCCCACGTCGGCGGCTTCGCCGCGACGGTGCCGAGCGAGGTGACGGCGTTCCAGAACTGCGCCACCACGCGCGGCGGCATGTCGTCGCGGACGCGGTCGCGCAGCGCCAGGCAGCGCTGCCAGCCCTCGCGGCCCGCGTCGCCGTACGCCCAGACGATCCACGTCGCACCCGCGAGCGCGACGGCGAGCTCGTCGTCGCCGCCGCGCGCGGCCCAGTCGCAGGCGGCGCGCACGTTGTCGAGCTCGGGCGCGACGAGCGCCGGCTCGGCGGCGTCGAGCCGCTCGTGGCGGCGCCGCTCGAGCAGGGGATCGAGCCAGTCGACGAGCGCCTGTGCGTGCGCGCGCAGCGTTGCGTCGGTCTCGCCGGCCTCGGCGAGCCTCTCGAGCGCGAATGCGCGCGTGGTCTCGAGCAGCCGGTAGCGCGGCAGCGGATCACCCTCGGCCAGCACCAGCGACTTGTCGACCAGCGCACCGAGGTGGTCCAGCACTGCCCAGGCGTCGATGCTCGCGTCGCGCGCCACGGCCTGCGCGAACTCGAGCGTGAACGTGCCCGCGAACACGCCGAGCCGGCGCAGCACCGCCTGCTCGTCGGGCGTCAGCAGCGCGTGGCTCCACTCCAGCGCTGCGCGGAGCGTCTGGTGGCGTCGCAGCACGACGCGGGAGCCTGCGGTCAGCAGCTTGAAGCGCTCGTCGAGCCGCGTGCGCAGTCCGTCGAGGCCGAGCAGCGGCAGCCGCGCGGCCGCGAGCTCGATCGCGAGCGGGATGCCGTCGAGGCGACGGCAGATCTCGGCGACCGCGTCCAGCGTCCCCGCGTCGAGCCGGAAGCGGGGCTCGACGGCCTGCGCGCGCGCTGCGAACAGCGCGACCGCCCCGGTGCGCATCGCCTCGCCGGGCGACGCCGGGTCGGGCAGCGCCAGCGGCCCCAGCCGGTAGACGTGCTCGTGCGTCGCGCGCAGCGGTTCCTGGCTCGTGACCAGCACGCGCACGGCCGGCGCCGCCGCGCACACCCGATCGACGAGCGCGGCCACCGCATCGAGCAGGTGCTCGCAGCTGTCCAGGATCAGCAGCGCGCGGCGACCGCGCAGCGCGGCGAGGGCCGCGTCGAGCGGCGCCTGGCGCTCGAGCACCGCGACGCCGAGCGCGCGGGCGACCGCGTCTGCCACCAGCGCCGCGTCGCTCAGGGCGGCGAACTCGATCCAGGCGACGCCGTCGGCGAACGGCGGGCCCGCGGCGACGCCCACCGCCTGCGCGACGCGCGTCTTGCCGATGCCGCCGGCGCCCGCGATCGTCACCACCGCGTGCTCGTCGAGCAGTGTGCGGATCGCGGCGACGTCGGCGTCGCGCCCGTAGAGCGCGGGCAGGCGTGCCGGGAGCGAGGACTGCGGCGGCGGGGCGTCGGCGGGCGGACCGTCCGCCGGTGCGCCGTCGGACGCGTTCGCGCCCTCGACGACGACGGGGCGCGCGAAGCGATAGCCGCGCCCCGGGATCGTCGCGATCGCGTGCGCGCCGAGCAGCTTGCGCAGGGCGGCGACCTGCACCTGCAGGTTGTTCTCCTCGACGACCAGCCGCGGCCACACGCGGTCGAACAGCTCATGCTTGTGCACGGTGCGCCCGTGCTGCTCGACGAGCACGTGCAGCACGTCGAACGCGCGGCCGCCGATGCGGACGGGGTGACCCTCCTGCAGCAGCGCCCGCTCGCACGGGACGAGACGGAAGCTGTCGAAGCGGTAGCGGATCGGGTCGGCCATCGTCGGGCGACGCCTCGGGGCGCGACGCGATGGTAGCCGCGCCAGTGGCCGGCGACGAGCGACCGGCGCGCGGTTTCAGCTTTCTTCAGGCAGCCGGACGCGACGGCGCCCCGCGAGGCTCTCGCGGGGCGCCGGAAGAAGTCGAAGTCAGCCGGTAAGCCGGGTTCTGTTACGGCGCGGGCGCTCCGTCCCGCGCTATGACCGTCATTCCTCTAGGCCCGCCGTTGCCGGAGGGCTCGAGCCACCTACCCGCGGACTCGGCGAGCAGCTTCGTCGTCCGCCTACTTGGTGTTGCTCCGGATGGAGGTTGCCGCGTTTCACCCGCCCGCACGCTCTCGCGTGCGGGCGACTCGTCTCTGTGGCCCTGTTCCTCGCCTTCATCGGCCGCGCGAGCGGCGACTTATAGCGGCCGGGCGTTACCCGGCATCCTGCTCTGCGGAGCCCGGACTTTCCTCTCCCCGCCGCGAGCGGCGGGCAGCGACGGTCTGGCTGGCTTCGACTGGTAGGATAGCACCGCGCGGCACGAGTTCCGCGCCGGCCCTCACGCGGGTGCGGCGACGCGCCAGCGCACGCGTTCGCCGCCGCGCAGCGGCACGATCCGTCCGCCGCCGTACGCGAGGTCGGCCGGCACCTCCTCGGCGACGCGCTCCAGCGTCACCGTACCGCCGTTGCGCGGCAGGCGGTAGAAGTCGGCGCCGAAGAAGCTCGCGAAGCCCTCGAGCCGGTCGAGCGCCCCGGCGTCCTCGAACGCCTCGGCGTACAGCGGAAGGGCGACGGGCGCGCTGAAGCAGCCCGCGCAGCCGCAGGCGTGCTCCTTGGTGGCGCGCTCGTGCGGCGCGCTGTCCGTGCCCAGGAAGAACTTCGGGCTGCCCGACGTCGCCGCGTCGACGAGCGCGCGCCGGTGCGTCTCCCGCTTGAGGATCGGCAGGCAGTAGAGGTGCGGCCGCACGCCGCCGGCGAGCATCGCGTTGCGCGACCACAGCAGGTGCTGCGGCGTGATGGTCGCAGCGACCCCGGGGCCGGCGTCCGTCACGAACTGCACGGCCTCGCGCGTCGTGACGTGCTCGAGCACCACGCGCAGCGCCGGGAAGTCGCGGACGATGCGCGCGAGCAGGGTGTCGACGAACACGCGCTCGCGGTCGTAGATGTCGACGTCGGCATCCGTCACCTCCCCGTGGACGCACAGCACCAGGCCTTCCCGCTCCATCGCCGCGAGCGCGGGATACGCGCGGTCGATCGACGTCACCCCGGCCTCCGAGTGCGTGGTCGCGCCGGCGGGGTAGTACTTCACCGCATGGACGATCCCGCTGCGCCGTGCGCTCGCGATCTCCTGCACCGAGGTCCGGTCGGTGAGATAGAGCGTCATCAGCGGCTCGAAAGCGGCGCCCGGCGGCAGGGCAGCGAGGATCCGCGCACGGTATTCGGCGGCAGCCGCGACCGTCGTCACCGGCGGCCTCAGGTTCGGCATGACAATTGCACGCGCGAAGACCCTCGCCGTGGCGCCGACCACCGCGGCGAGCGCCGCCCCGTCGCGCAGGTGCAGGTGCCAGTCGTCGGGGCGCGTGAGGGTCAGCCGGGTCGGCATGCGGTGTCGGAGCAGCGGGACGGGCGGCGATTATAGGCGCCGCGCCCGCATCGCGGCGGCCGTGCACCGGCGTCCGGGGCCGGCGGACACCCGGTTGGCGGCGGGCCGCGGGTTCCCGCTATAATCTTTCGTTTTCCCGTGCCCCCGGCGGGCACCCGACTTGACGACGCAGGACGGATACGACGATGGCCGCCAAGACCGCATCAGCCGCCGCCAAGAAGGACAAGGTTCGCGAGCTGACCGAGGAGGACCTCCTGAAGGCGCCGGAGAAGGAGTACATGAACGAGGCGCAGCTCGGCTTCTTCCGCAGGCGCCTGCTCGAGCTGCGCGACCAGCTGCTGCAGAACGCCGACGACACCGGCGAGCACCTGCGCGAGAACGAGATCACGACCGACCCGTCCGATCGCGCCACGCTCGAGGAGGAGTACACGCTCGAGCTGCGCACGCGCGACCGCGAGCGCAAGCTGCTCAAGAAGGTCGAGAAGTCGCTGCGCCAGATCGAGGACGGCAGCTACGGCTGGTGCGAGGAGACGGGGGAGCCGATCGGCATCCCGCGCCTGCTCGCGCGGCCGACGGCGACGCTGTCGCTCGAGGCGCAGGAGCGCCGCGAGCGGGTGCAGAAGCTCTACGGGGATTGAGCGGCCGCCGCCGCGGCCGCGGGGGGACGCGAGCAGGCCCCGCGCGCTGATCGCGGGGACGTCTGCGGCGCACGCGGCGCCACGCACGCGGCACCGAAGCGAACGAAGCGGCGCGCGCCGCTGTCCATGGATCGTCGCCGGCGCGGCGGACGCCGCGGCCGGCACCCTGAGGAGGAATCGTCCATGTCGAGGCAGTCACTCGTCGCCGGCGCAGCCGTCGTGCTGCTCGCCGGCTGTACCACGATGTCGTCGACGCCGTTCGACGGAGCGCGCGCGACCGCGAATCTCGAGCCCACGAAGGGCAACGCCACCGCGGGGACGGTGACGTTCGTGGAGCGCATGGGCAAGGTCGTGGTGATCGCCGACGTCACGGGGCTCGCGCCCAACCGCGAGCACGGGTTCCACGTCCACGAGAAGGGCGATTGCAGCTCCGGCGACGGTATGAGCGCCGGCGGCCACTTCAATCCGGACGGCAGGCCGCACGGGCCGCAGGGGGGCGCGCACCACGCCGGCGACATGCCGAACCTCGTCGCCGACGCCGGCGGGCGCGCCAGGGCGTCGTTCGCGCTGGACGACGTCACGGTCGGCCCCGGAGCGAAGAGCATCGTCGGCCGCGGGCTCATCGTCCACAAGGACCCGGACGACTACAAGACGCAGCCGACCGGCAACGCCGGCGCGCGCCTCGCCTGCGCCGTCATCCGCGCCTCGTAATTCGGCAGGCGTATCATCGTCGGTCCGGCGCGCGTCGAGCGCGCCGACCGCCCCCGTCATACCCGTCCATCGCAGGAGTCCTCCCGCCCATGTTCACGCTTCCGCCGCTCCCCTACGCCGACACCGCGCTCGACCCGGTGATCTCCGCCAACACGCTCGGCTTCCACCACGGCAAGCACCACAAGACCTACGTGGACAACCTGAACAACCTGGTCAAGGGCACCGATCTCGAGGGCCAGTCGCTCGAGGCGATCGTGCAGGCGACGGCCGGCAAGGCGGACAAGGCCGGCGTCTTCAACAACGCCGCGCAGGTGTGGAACCACACGTTCTTCTGGAACAGCCTGCGTCCCGGCGGCGGCGGCAAGCCCTCCGGGAAGCTCGGCGAGATGGTCGACGCGTCGTTCGGCGGATACGACAACTTCAAGAAGGAGCTCGCACAGGCGTGCGTCACGCAGTTCGGCTCCGGCTGGGGCTGGCTGGTGGCCGACGGAGGTGCGCTCAAGGTCGTGAAGACGCCCAATGCCGAGACGCCGCTCACCAAGGGGGCGAAGCCGCTGCTCACCATCGACGTCTGGGAGCACGCCTACTACCTCGACTACCAGAACCGTCGCGCCGACTTCGTCAACGCGGTCATCGACAAGCTGCTCAACTGGCAGTTCGCGGAGAAGAACCTCGCGGGCTGACGCGTCCGCGTCCTTCGCTCACGGCCGGGGCGTCGGATCCCCGGCCGGTTCGCCTTCCGCGTCCCGCGCTTCGAGCGCCTCGGACACGGCGACGGCGCCCGCCGCGTCCCGCGCCTCGAGGAGTGCGGCGTAGCGGCCGCGGAACGGCTGCGTCGCGATCGGCGCGAGCGCCGCAAGTGCCTCGCGCTCCTTGAAGTAGACGACCACGGCGCCGTCGGGATGCTGATCGATCCAGCGCTGCGCGGCGGGCACGTCGGTCACCTGCGCGAGCGGCGCGGCCAGGCGGCCAGCGAACTGGTACTGCCCGTGGTACGCGCCGTCGTGCACGAGTGCGCGCCCCTGCGCCTGCAGCACCGCGATCGCCTGCGCCAGCGGCCGCGTGTCCCACGCCGGCGCGACGACGCGCACGACGGCGAGGTGCAGCACGGCGAGCAGGAGCACGGCCGCCGTCGCGAGGCGCGGGACCTGCGCCGCGGGCGGCCTTGGCACGAGCAGCAGCCACGCCGCGAGCGCGGCCAGCGCGACGGCGGCGGCGATTGCGACCGCGGGCGACGGCGCGAACGCGGCGGCCCGCGGCACGAACGGGAGCGCGAGCAGCGCGGCGCCGATGCCCGCGAGCGTCGCGCCCGCGAGCCACGGCCGCCGCGCGGGCTGCGGCGCATCGAGCGCGCGCGCGGCCAGCAAGGCGAACGACGGGAACTGTGGCAGCAGGTAGTGCAGCTGCTTGCCGCTCACCAGCGAGAAGGCCGCGAGCGCGGGCAGCGCGAGGGCGAGTGCGAGGCGCGCGCCGGCGTCGTCGAGCAGGCCCGCCCCGCGCAGGCCGTCCCACAGCGGGCGCCACGCGAGGAACGGTGCGAGGACGACGGGGAGCCACGGCAGGTACCACCAGACGGGCTGGCGGTGCGCGAACGAGGCCACCATCCGGTGCGCCGTCTGGCCCCAGAAGATCGCGTCGCGGTACGCCTCTCCGCCGCGCACGCCTGCGGGGATTGCCCACGCCAGCGCCAGCATGGCGCCACCGCCGAGCGCGAGGGCGACGCCCATGTACCAGCGCCGGCGCGGCAGCGCGCGTCCGGCCCACCACGGCGCGAGCAGCGCCGCCGGGCCGAGGTGCAGCAGGGCGGCCGGACCCTTCGCGAGCAGCCCGAGGCCGAACCCCAGCGCGAGCAGCGGGAAGCCGCGCCTGCGCCCCGCTGCGGCGTGTGCGAGGCCGAGCACGCCGACGGCCACGCACAGCGCGAGCAGCGTGTCGAACATCAGCAGCACCGAGAACAGCGCGAACAGCAGGGTCCCGGCCAGGATCCACGCCGCACGCCCGGCGATCCACGGTGCCTGCGGCCACAGGACGCGGGCGGCGCGCGCGGTGACGAGCAGCGTGCCGACCGCGCAGAGCGGCGCCACGAGCCGCGGCCACGCGTCGTTCACGCCGAACGCCGCCCAGCCCGCGTGGATCAGCCAGAACAGCAACGGCGGCTTGTGGCTGTACGGCGCGCCGTTGAGGTGGGGCACGAGGAAGTCGCCGCGCGTCCACATCTCCCACGCCACGGCGAGGTAGCGCGTCTCGTCCACGGGCATCGCCGTGCGCGACGCCAGCGCGACCGCGGCGAGCAGCGCGAACAGTGCGGCGCGGGCGGCCGCGCTCACGCCGTGCCCGAGGGGCGCTCGTCGAGCGCGGCTTCGGCATCCGCAGCGTCGTGGTGGCGGTCGTGGAGCCAATGGCCGAGCGCGGCCGCGGCCGCCAGCAGCAGCCCGGCGAGCGCGAGGTCGAGCGCCGCGGCGACGTGGACGCCGCTGCCGGCCAGCGCGAACGCGAGCGTCTGCGGGACGTAGCCGACCGCGGAACCGGCGACGAACGGGACGAACCGCACCCGCGTGACGCCCGCGACGAGGTTCGTCAGCAGGTTGCTGCCCACCGGCAGCAGGCGCACGACCAGCGTCATGTGGAACGGCGCGACGTCGAGCACCGCGCCGAGCCGCCGCAGCGGGCCTGCGAAGCGCCGTGCCACCCATCCGCCTGCGACCAGCCGCGCGTACCCGAACGTTGCCACGCAGCCTGCCACCGTGGCCGCGAGCGCGACCCCGGCGCCGACGAGGCCGCCGAACGCATAACCGCCGAGGAAAGCGACCGCCTGCCGGGGGAAGCCGACCGCCGTCGCGCCCGCCCCGATGGCCAGGAACGCGGCGTAGCCGCCGGCGCCGCGGCCCGCGACCGCCGCATCGATCCAGTGCCGCGACATCAGGCCGGCGGTCGCGATCCACTCGGCCGCCGACGCGAGCAGCACCAGGGACGCGGCGAAGCCCAGGCCACGCAGCGCGGCGCGCCAGGGATGCCGCGCGTCACCCATCGATCACCTCCGGGCGGCGGGACCGCGCCATCAGCCAGCCCACGCCCGCGAGGTCGACGATCCCGACCCACAGGCGGTCGAAGAGCCCGTACTTCGACGATCCCCGCATCCGCGGGCGGTGCCGCACGATCACCGACTCGACGCCGCCCCCTCCGCGCTGGATCAGCGCCGGCAGGAAGCGGTGCATGTGGTCGAAATGCGGCAGCCGGAGGAACGCTTCGCGCGAGAACACCTTGAGCCCGCAACCGGTGTCCGGAGTGCCGTCGCGCAGCAGGCGACCGCGGACGCCGTTCGCGACCCGCGAGGACAGTCGCCGCAGCCACGCGTCTCGCCGCTGCGCGCGCCAGCCCGCCAGCATCTGCAGGTTGTCCTGCGTTCGCGCTGCCGCGAGGCGCTCGAGCAGCGCCGGGATGTCGGCCGGGTCGTTCTGGCCGTCGCCGTCCAGCGTCGCGATCCACGGGTACCGCGCGTGCCGGACGCCGGTCGCGATCGCCGTGCTCTGGCCGCAGCTTCGCGCGTGACGGACGAACCGCAGCGCCGGGATCCGGTCGCGCAGTCGCGCGAGCTCGGCGGGCGTGGCGTCGTCGCTGCCGTCGTCGACGTAGACGATCTCGTAGGCGCCGAGGCTTGCGAGCGCGGCGACGATCTCCGACACCAGCGGCTCGATGTTCTCCGCCTCGTTGCGGACGGGGACGACGACCGACAGGCGGCCGTCGTAGGGAACTGTCGTCATGCCGGCGCGCTCGAAAGGCCGGCCGGCGCTCGCGCGCCGACCGCAATCCGGCGAGTCTGCGACACGGACCTTAAACCCGCCTTAACCGCACGCGAACGCGCGGCAACGCGCAGCAAGGCGGGGTCGCGTACGGGCCGTGGGACCGTCCGGCGGCGACTTCGCCCGGATGCGCGCAGCGCGGGCAGTCCCGCTGGCCGACGCGGCCGTGCGTCGCGTGCCGCCGGCGTGACGCCGCCGCGCGCTTGTTCGAGGGGGCCGTCGCGCCGATAATGGCCGGTCCACGATCATCGACAAGACCTCCCTCGGTGGGCCTGTTCTCCAAACCCTCGTCCGGCAAGCCGGCGCCGCCCAAGTCGTCCGGATCGCCGAAAACCCCGGCCAAGGCCGACGTGCGGCCGCTCGCCGTGTCGGCGCGCGAGCTCGCGGCGAAGGCGGGTCCGCGCCCGGCGGAGCCGCGCGAGCCCGTCCGCGCCGACGAGTCGATCACCGGCGCCAGCCTGATCGAGTGGTCGCAGCCGCAGGCCATCGAGGTCGCGCAGGCGAATCCCGGCCTGTGCGCGGTCCTGGAGAACGCCGCGCTCCTGTTCGCCAGCGGCCAGGCGGCCAATGCGCGCACCCTGCTCGAGCAGGGCGTCGCGGAGGACCACGACGCCAGGCAGTCGCCGCTCGCCTGGCTCGCGCTGTTCGACCTGCTGCAGCGCGCCGGCGACCGGGCCGCGTTCGACCAGTTCGCCGTCCAGTACTCGGTGCAGTTCGAGCGATCGTCGCCCGCGTGGGAGGATCAGCGCGCCCGCGCGGCCGATGCGGCGAAGTCCGCCATGGCCGGGGGCTTCATCGCGATCACGGGCCGCCTCGCCGCGGAGAGCGGGCAGCAGCTCGAAGGGCTGCGGCGCGCGGTCGCGCGCAAGCTCCCGCACGCGCGGCTCGACCTCGGGGGCATCACCGGCTACGACGCCGCCGGGGCGCTGCTGCTCGCCGGCGCCCTGGCCGATGCGCGCCGCGCCCGGCTGGCGCTGTCGCTCGAGCGCGCCGAGAAGCTGCGCGCGGCGCTCGACGCGTCGGTGAAGGCGGGCCGCGACGGCGGCGAGGGCGCGTGGCTGCTGTCGCTGGAGCTGCTGCAGTGGGTGCACGACCAGTCCACCTTCGACGATCGCGCGGTCGAGTACGCGATCGCCTTCGAGATGTCGCCGCCGTCGTGGGAGCCGCCGCCGCAGCCGCGGCCGGCCGCGGAACGGGACGACGCTGCCCCCGGCGGCGAAACGGCGCCCGCCGCCGAGGCCGTCGTCCTGCGTGGCGTCATCACGGGCAGCGCCACGCCGCAGATCGCGAAGCTGCTCGACTTCGCGCACGGGCGGCACGTCGTGCCGATCGACATGACGGAGGTCGATCGCATCGACTTCGTCTGCGCGGGCGCGCTGCTCAACGCCGTGAACCGCGTCGAGGGCCAGCGCCGCTCGGTGCAGATCTTCGGCGCGACGCCGATCATCCGCGCGCTGCTGCTCCTGATCGGGCTGTCCCCGCGGCACTTCGTCAAGAAGCCGGCCTGAGCGCGCGCACGCGGCCGACGCGCGGGGCTCGCGGGCGGTGCAGCCGGGCGGGCCGCGCCGGCCGCTGCCGCTAGAATGCCGGATCGGCGGCCCGCTGCGGCCGGCCGGACCCAGCGATGGAACCCTTCCACGGCACGACGATCCTCTCGGTGCGCCGCGACCAGTCGGTCGCGCTCGGCGGCGACGGCCAGGTGACGCTGGGCAACGTCGTGGTCAAGGCCACGGCGCGCAAGGTGCGCCGGCTGCACCAGGACCGCGTCCTCGCGGGATTCGCGGGCGCGACCGCCGATGCGTTCACGCTGTTCGAGCGCTTCGAGGCCAAGCTCGACAAGCACCAGGGGCACCTCGCGCGCGCTGCCGTCGAGCTCGCGAAGGACTGGCGCAGCGACCGCATCCTGCGCCGGCTCGAGGCGATGCTGGCGGTCGCCGACCGCAGCGCCTCGCTCATCGTCACGGGCAACGGCGACGTGCTCGAACCCGAGCAGGGCGTCGTCGCGATCGGCTCCGGCGGTCCCTACGCCCAGGCCGCGGCCCGCGCGCTGCTCGACAACACCGCGCTGCCGGCGCGCGAGATCGTGCAGCGGTCGCTCGACATCGCCGGCGAGCTGTGCATCTACACGAACCGCAACATCGTCATCGAGTCGCTCGACTGACGCCGCGCCCGGCATGACGGACACCGCCGCCTCCACCCGCCACGACGTCCTCGTCGTCGGCGCCGGCCTCGTGGGCCTCGCGCTGGCGCCGGCGCTCGCGCGTGCCGGCCTCGACGTCGCGCTGGTCGACCGCGCGCCGCTCGCCGGGGACGCGACGCCCGACGCGGCGTCCTTCGACGCGCGCGTCTACGCGATCTCGCCGGGAAGCGCCGCGTTCCTCGCCGGCCTCGGCGCCTGGCCGCCCGTGCGGCTGGAGGCGGTCGAGGCCATGCGCATCGAGGGCGACGCCGGAGGCGCGCTCGCCTTTTCCGCCTACGACCTGCGCCAGCGCGCGCTCGCGTGGATCGTCGAGGAGCGCGCGCTGCGCTCGGCGCTGCTGCCGCGGCTCGCGGCGGGCGGCGTGCGGATCCTCGCGCCGGCGGCGATCGGGACGCTCGCGTTCGCGCCGGACGTCGCGCGGGCGACGCTCGACGACGGGCGCGTCGTCGCAGCGCGCCTGGTCGTCGGCGCGGACGGACTGCGCTCGCGCGTGCGCGAGGCGGCCGGACTTCGCGCGGTCCCGCGCCCGTACGGCCAGACGGCGGTGGTCGCCAACTTCGCCTGCGAGCGGCCGCACCGCGGGATCGCGCGCCAGTGGTTCCTCGGCGCCGACGGCGTCCTGGCGTGGCTGCCGCTCCCAGGCGCGCACGTCTCGATCGTCTGGTCGGCGCCCGAGGCGCTCGCCGGCGACCTGCTGGCGCTCCCGGCCGCGGACCTCGCCGAGCGCGTCGCCGCCGCGGGCGGCCGCGCGCTCGGCGCGCTGGACCTCCTCGCGCCGCCGTCGGCGTTTCCGCTCGCCTTCCTGCGGCTGCCCGCGATGGTCGCGCATCGCCTTGCGCTGGTCGGCGATGCCGCGCACGGCGTGCACCCGCTCGCCGGCCAGGGCGTGAACCTCGGCTTCGGCGACGCGGAGGCGCTGGCGGCGATCCTCGCCCAGCGCGGCCCGCTCGCCGATCCCGGGGCTCCGCTGCTGCTCGAGCGCTACGCGCGGCGCCGGGCCGAGCCGGTGCTGGCGATGCAGACCGTGACCGACGCGCTGGCCCGGCTCTTCGGCGCCCCGCCGCGCTGGCTCGGGTGGCTGCGCAACGCCGGCCTGTCGGCCGTCGACCGCCTTCCGCCGGTGAAGCGGGCGCTCGCGCAACCGGCGCTGCGCTGACGCTGTCACACCGCACCGGCCCCTCCGTTCGAGGAATCCCATGAACCGATCGATCGCCCTCCTGGCCGCCCTCGCGCTGGCCGTCGCGTCCGCCGCGACGGCGCAGTCTCCGCTGCCGCGTCCTGCCGCGAAGGCGGCCGCGCCGCTCTCCGCCGAGGCCCAGGCGGTGCGCAAGCTCGTGCTGGAGCGCTTTCCGGGCGCCGACATCCGGCACATCGCGAAGACCGCCTACGCCGGCCTCTACGAGGTGATGTTCGACGACCAGATGATCTACGTCGACCCCAGGGTCGACTACGTCTTCGTCGGCTCCGTCTACGACGCCAAGACGAAGACCAACCTGACCGAGCGCAAGTCGCGCGAGCTCAACCGCGTCGCGTGGGGCGACCTGCCGCTCGACCTCGCGATCAAGAAGGTCAAGGGCACCGGCGCGCGCAAGCTCGCGGTGTTCTCCGACGCCGACTGCCCGTTCTGCGCGCGGCTCGAGGAGACGCTGAAGGGCGTCGACGACGTGACGATCTACACGTTCCTGTACCCGATCGACCAGCTGCATCCGGACGCGGCGCGCAAGTCGCGGCTGATCTGGTGCGCGCCCGACCGCGTGAAGGCGTGGGACGAGTTCTTCGCCAGCGGCAAGCTGCCGGACAACGCCGGTACCTGCGACACCCCGATCGCCGCCACCGCGGCGCTCGGCCAGAAGCTCAAGGTGACGGCGACGCCGACGCTGGTCTTCGCCGACGGCAGCGTCGTTCCCGGCGCGCTGCCGGCGGCGAACCTCGAGGCCGAGCTCGTGCGCGCCGAGACCGAGGCGAGGAAGACGGCGTCGGCGCGGTAGCGTCGCGGACCGGGACGAGCGGAGGACAGGAGCGCATGGCGATCATCGACTTCCTCAGGAAGCAGTTCATCGACGTCATCGAGTGGACCGACGACTCGCGCGACACGCTCGCCTGGCGCTTCCCCGACGACGACCGGGAGATCAAGAACGGCGCGCAGCTGATCGTGCGCGAGAGCCAGGTCGCGCAGTTCGTCTACCTCGGCGAGTTCGGCGACGCATTCGGGCCCGGCAAGCACGCGCTGACCACCGACAACATCCCGATCCTCACCAACCTGCGCAGCTGGAAGTACGCGCTGGAGAGCCCGTTCAAGGCGGACGTCTACTTCGTCGTCACGCGCGTCTTCACAGGCAACAAGTGGGGCACGGCGAACCCGGTGATGATGCGCGACGCCGACTTCGGCGTCGTGCGCATGCGGGCGTACGGCACCTACGACTTCCGCGTCGTCGACGTGCCGCGGTTCCTGAAGGAGGTGGCGGGCACGGACCACCACTTCCGGCTCGACGAGTTCGCCGAGACGATGCGCTCGCGCGTCGTGAGCGTGTTCTCGGACGCGCTCGCCGGTGCGCAGATCCCGGCCCTCGACGTCGCGTCGCGCTACGGCGAGCTCGGCGAGGCGCTGCTGCCCCTGATCAACCCCGCGCTCGAGCAGAAGTACGGCCTCGCGATGACGGCGTTCGTCGTCGAGAACGTGTCGGTGCCGCCCGAGGTCGAGCAGGCGATCGACAAGCGCTCGTCGATGGCGGCGGTCGGCAACCTGAACGACTACGTCAAGTTCCAGATGGCGCAGGGGCTCGGCAAGGGAGGAAGCGGTCTCGCCGGCGCCGGCGCCGAGATGGCGATCGGCATGGCGATGGCGCAGCAGATGATGAACCAGCCCGGCGGGCTCGCGGCGCAGGCCACGCCCGGGGTCGCGGCGCCGTCGCCGGCACCGGCGGCGGCTCCCGAGGTCCTGACGCCGGCGCAGGTCGCCCAGCGGCTCGGCGTGACCGAGGCCGACGTCCTCGCGAGCCTCGAGACGGGCGACCTCAAGGGGAAGCGCATCGGCTCGCAGTGGCGCGTGACGCGCGCCGCCGTCGATGCATTCCTCCACTCCTGACGCGATGCGGCGGCGTGCGCTCGCCGCGCTGGCCGCGCTCGCGGGAGCGGCCGTCCTGCGGCCGGCGCGGGCGCAGGACCCGCGGGCGAGCGACGCGGTGGCTGCGGCGCGCGACTGGCTGCTGATGACCGACCACGGCGACGCCGCCGAGAGCCACAAGCGCGCCGGCGCGCGCTTCCGCAGCGCCATCGGCGTGCGCGACTGGCAGGCGGCGCTGGCGCGCGAGCGCACGCCGCGCGGCGCCGTCGTGCAGCGAGCGGTCGTGCAGACGGCGTTCCAGCGCAGCCTTCCGGGCGTGCCGGACGGCGACTTCGCGCTGCTGCAGTTCCGCACGTCCTTCGCCAAGCAGACGAACGCGGGCGAGACCGTCACGCTGGAGCGCGAGGCGGACGGCGCCTGGCGCGTCATCGGCTACTTCATCCGCTGACGGCGAGGCGGTTGGCGCGTCGATGGACGAACCGAAGGGCGCGCTCGCGCGCTTCGCCTGTCCGGCCTGCGGCGGCGAGGCGCACTGGAACCCGGCGCGGCAGAAGCTCGTCTGCCCGTACTGCGGCACCGAGTCGGCGGCGCAGCCGGCCGCCGAAGGCGCGATCGTCGAGCACGACCTCGCACGGGCGCTCGCGGGCCTCGCCGGCCAGCCGCGCGGGTGGAGCGTCGCGCGGCGCGCGGTGCGCTGCGAGAGCTGCCGCGCGATCTCGGTGCTCGACGCCGCGCGGCAGGCGCAGAACTGCGAGTTCTGCGGATCGGCGCAGCTGCTGCCCTACGACGAGCAGGAGCCGGCGTTCCGGCCGGAGAGCCTGCTGCCGTTCACCGTCGACGCCGCCCGGGCACGCGACCTGGTGCGCGGCTGGACCCGGCGCCGCTGGCTGGCGCCCGGCGCGCTGGGCCGGCGGGCGCTCACGGACACGGTGCACGGCGTCTACCTGCCGTACTGGACGTTCGACGCGCTCGTCGACGCGTCGTGGACCGCGGAGGCCGGGCACTACTACGCCACGTTGCAGACCTACCGCCAGGGCGGCCGGCTGCGCACGCGTCAGGTGCGGCAGGTCCGCTGGGTGCCGGCGGCAGGGCGGCTGTCGCACCGCTTCGACGACGACCTCGTCTGCGCTTCGGTCGGGGTGCACGCCGGGCTGCTGCGTCGCATCGAGCCGTTCCCGACGCGCGACCTCAGGCCCTACGATCCCGGCTACGTGGCCGGCTGGGTCGTCGAACGCTACCAGGTCGACCTCGCCGACGCCGCGCGCCGCGCACGCGCGGCGATGGAGCGCACGCTCGCGGCGCTGTGCGCGCGCGAGGTGCCGGGCGACACCCACCGCAACCTCGCGGTGCGCGCGCAGTGGTCGGCGCAGACGTTCAAGCACGTCCTGGTGCCGGTGTGGCTGCTCACCTACGATTACGGCCGGAAGAGCTACCAGTGCGTCGTGAACGGCGCGACCGGCGCGGTGGCCGGCGAGTATCCGAAGAGCTGGGTCAAGATCGCGCTGCTGGTCGTGGCGATCGCCGTGGGACTCGTCGTCGTCGCGGCGCTGCAGGGCCGCTGAGCCGGCGCCGGGCAGCGGATCGCTCGCGCGCGAGCGCGGAAGGAGGCGTCGTGGAGGTGCCGAAGGGTGTGCGCGTCGCGTGCGTCACCGGGGTGTCGCGCGGGCTGGGTGCGGCGCTGGCCGCGGAACTCCTCGCCCGCGACTTCGACGTCGTGGGGCTGGGCCGTGGCGCCGCCGCCGTGCTTGGCGGGGCGCGCTTCCGCCTGGTACGCGTCGACCTCGCGGACCCCGACGCCGTCGCGACGGCGGCGCGGGCGACGTTCGGCGGGATCGCCGCCGGCGCCGCGGCATACGCCGTGCTCGTCAACAACGCGGCCGTCGCAGGGCCGGTCGGCCCGCTCGGGACGCTCGATGCGCGCGACATCGCGGCGTCGCTCGCCACGAACGTCGTCGCGCCGCTGATCCTCGCCGACGAGTTCGTGCGCGCGCTCGCCGGCCGCACGCGGCTGCGCATCGTGAACGTGTCGTCGGGCGCGGCCGCGCGCGCGCTCCCCGGCTGCGCAGCGTACTGCGCCGCCAAGGCGGGGCTGGAGATGATCGCGCCGGTCGCGGCGGCGGAACGCGCGCCCGGGGTCGAGGTGGTGTCCGTGCGTCCCGGCGTCGTCGACACGCCGATGCAGGACTTCATGCGCTCGCAGCCGGCCCGCGCGCTTCCCGTCGTCGACGTCTTTCGCGCGTTCCACGCGCAGGGCGCGCTGCAGGCGCCGGGCGCCGCCGCGCGGCGCATCGTCGACCGCGCGGTGCTCGCCGACGTCGAGTCCGGCACGACCGTGAGCATCGACGCGCCGTAGGCAGGCGGGCGGGCCGCAGGGCGCCCGCCGCGTCGGGACCGGTCAGCGCGTCGCCCGCGCGTCGGGCACGAGCGTGGCGAGCTCGCAGGGGCGTGCGAGAAGCCGCTCGGCGCCGGCGAGCTCGTCGCGCGTGCCGTAGCCCCACAGCACGCCGACGGCGCGCGTCCCGTTGGCGACAGCGGCGCGGACGTCGTGATGGCGGTCGCCGACCATGATCGCCGACGCGGCGTCGAGCCGCTCGCTGGCGAGCAGGTGGGCGAGCAGCGCGCGCTTGTCGTCCAGCCGCCCGTCGAGGTCGGCGCCGTAGACGCGCGCGAGGTGCGCATCGAAGCCGAAGTGCGCGACGATCCGCGCGGCGAACACCTCCGGCTTCGACGTGCAGACGTAGAGCCTCGCGCCGGCGCGGGCGAGTGCGGCGAGCGCATCGGCGACCCCGTCGTAGGCCACGTTCTCGCGCCAACCGACGTCGCGGTAGCGCTCGCGGTAGTGGCCGATCGCCGCTTCGATGCCGGCGGCGCCTACGCCGGGGACGAGGCGGGCGAAGGACTCGCGCAGCGGCGGGCCGACGCAGCGGCGCAGCTCCGCATCGCCGGGGTCGGGCGCGCCGATGCGCTCCAGCGCGTGGCGGATGCACTGGGCGATGCCGACGAAGTTGTCGGACAGCGTGCCGTCGAGGTCGAGCAGGACGGTGCTCATCCGCGTGGCCGCGGCGGCCCTTCGCGCTTCATCGGCCGCGCCCGCGCTCGATGGCGTAGTCGATCGACGCGGCGCGCGCACCCGCTTCCCACGCGAGGCAGTAGTCCTGTGCGGTGAGCGCCACGAACGTGCCCCGCTCGCTGCGGACGTCGTCGAGCGTCACCGGCATGATCACGACCTTGCCCTCGTGGTAGTGGATGTTGAAGTGCACCGGGGCGCTCGACGCGAACCGCCAGTCGATCGCCTCCCCCTCCGCCATGGCGAGGCACTCCTCGTGGACCTGGTAGGGCGGCAGCGCCTTGGCGCGCACCTCGCGAGGCAGGTCCGGCGCCGGCGGCGCCGCGCAGCCGGCGAGCGCCAGCGCCGCGATCGCCGGCAGCGTCGTGCCGCAGCGCGCGCGGACGCGCATCACCGGGCCGCGCGCCGCGCGGCGTGGAGCGCGCGCCGCGCGGCAGGCCAGTCGTCGGCGAGCATGGCGAAGCGCGCGTGGTCGCGCCAGCGGCCCCCCACCTTCACGTAGCGGGGCGAGTAGCCCTCCCGCGCGAACCCGAGGCGCTCCACCAGCGCGATCGACCGCGCGTTGCCCGGCTGCACGTTCGCCTCGACGCGGTGCAGGCGCAGGTCGCGGAAGGCCGCGTCGAGCGCCAGGGCGAAGGCCTCGGTCATGTAGCCGCGGCCCGCATTCGGCGCGAGCGCGTAGTAGCCCAGGTAGGCGCTCTGGAACGCGCCGCGGACGATCTCGGAGAAGTTGAACACGCCGACCAGCGAGCCGTCGTCGGCGCGGACCGCGAGGAAGCTCGCGTGCCGCTGCGCGTCCGCCGCCGCGGACACCCGGCCGATCCAGGCGCGGAACTGCGCCGGCGTGGCCGGGGGCGCGACCCACGGCCGGTGCAGACGGCGACTCGCCGCGACGGAGCGCAGGAACGCGGCGGCGTCGGCCGCCACGGGCGCCCGCAGGAGCACGCGCGCGCCCGCGCGTGCGGCAGCGGTCGGTCGCGAAGGCATGACGGCGATTCTACCGATCGCGCGCGGGCCGCACGCCGCCGCGCGCACGAGCGCGGGGATCAGTCGTCGAGCGTGCGGCCGACGATCTCGCCGACGTCGTTCGACAGTCCCGGCTGGCGCGCGATGCGCTCGAGCGCCGCCTGCATGCGGGCGCGGCGCGGCTCGGGGAAGCGTTTCCACAGGTTGAACGCGCCGGCGATCGACGAGGCCACCTGCGGGTTCAGCGCGTCGAGCGCGAGCACCTGGTCGGCCACGAAAGCGTAGCCCGACCCGTCGGCGGCGTGGAAGCCGCCGAAGTTGCGGTGGGCGAAAGCGCCGACGAGCGCGCGCACGCGGTTGGGATTGCGGGCGCTGAAGCGCGGGTGCGCCAGCAGGCCCGCCACGCGCGCCACCGTGCCCTCGCGCTGCGCCGTGGCCTCGAGCGAGAACCACTTGTCGAGCACCAGCGGCTCGTCGCGCCACCGCGCCTCGAAGCGGGCGTACAGCTCGTGACGCTCCGCGGCATCGCTGTCGCGGATCGCGGCGAGCGCGGCGACGGTGTCGGTCATGTTGTCCGCGGCGTCGTATTGCGCGACGGCCAGCGCGCGCGAGCCCGCGTCGTCCAGCGCGCCGAGGTAGCGGAGCGCGACGTTGCGCAGCTTGCGCGGGCCGATCTGGGCCTGCGTGGGCGCGTAGCGCGCGCGCGGCTTGTGACGGGCGACCAGCGCCTCGAAGGGCACGCGCAGCCGCAGCGCCAACTCGCGCGTCAGGAAGGAGCGCGCCGCCACGATGCCGTCGGGATCCTGGACGATCTCCATCGACGCCACGTACGCCGGATCCGGCGGCGTCAGCGCGAGCGCGAGCAGCGCCGGGTCGCTGTCCTCGTCCTCGACGAGGTGCGCCACGACGTGCTCGACGGCCGGCGTGAGCGCCATCGCGCGGCCGGCGCGTCGCTCGCGCGCGAGCCACAGCATGGCGCCGACGAAGGTGCGCTGCGCGGCATCCCAGCGGTTGACCGGGTCGCTGTCGTACGCAGCGAGGAACGCGAGCTCGCGGTCCGAGTAGTCGACCTCGAGCTGCACCGGCGCGGAGAAGCCGCGCAGCAGCGACGGCACGACCGGGCGGTCGACGTCGAGGAAGCGGAAGCGCTGTCGCGCCTCGCGCACCTCCAGGACCCGCGTCGTCCCGCCGGGCTGCGCCTCGCCCGCCAGCCGCAGCGGCAGGTCGCGGCCGTCCGGCCCGACCAGCCCCACGGCGAGCGGGACGTGGAACGGCTGCTTGGCCGGCTGGCCGGGCGACGGGGCCGTGGCCTGCTCGACGTCGAGCACGTACTCGCCCGCGGCCTCGTCGTGGCGGCGGCTCACGCGCAGCACCGGGGTACCGGCCTGCGCGTACCAGCGCGCGAACTGGCCGAGGTCGGCGCCGGAGGCGTCGGCCATCGCGCGCAGGAAGTCGTCGCAGGTCACCGCCTGGCCGTCGTGGCGCGAAAAGTAGAGGTCGAGGCCGCGGCGGAACGCCTCGGGGCCGAGCAGCGTGTGCTGCATGCGGATCAGTTCGGCGCCCTTCTCGTACACGGTCGCAGTGTAGAAGTTGTTGATCTCCTGGTACTCGTCGGGACGCACCGGGTGCGCCATCGGCCCCGCGTCCTCCGCGAACTGGTCGCGCCGCAGGTACTCGACGGCCGCGATGCGCTCGACGGCACGCGAGCCGCGGTCGCTGCTGAACTCCTGGTCGCGGAAGACCGTGAGCCCCTCCTTCAGCGACAGCTGGAACCAGTCGCGGCAGGTGACGCGGTTGCCCGACCAGTTGTGGAAGTACTCGTGGCCGATCACGCCCTCGATCGCCTGGTAGTCCTCGTCGGTGGCCGTCGCGGCGTCGGCCAGGACCAGCCGGCTGTTGAAGATGTTGAGGCCCTTGTTCTCCATCGCGCCCATGTTGAAGTCGTCGGCGCAGAAGATCATGAAGCGGTCGAGGTCGTACTCGCGCCCGTAGCGCTGCTCGTCCCAGCGCATGGCGGCCTTGAGCGACGCCATCGCGTGGTGGCAGCGCGCGAGGTTCTTTTGCGTCGAGTAGATCGCGAGCGCGACCTCGCGTCCGCCCAGCGTCGTGAAGCGGTCCTCGAGCGCGGCCAGGTCGCCTGCGACCAGCGCGAACAGGTACGAAGGCTTCGGGAAGGGGTCGTGCCAGGTCGCGAAGTGGCGCCCGGCCGGCAGGTCGCCCTCGCGGATCAGGTTGCCGTTCGACAGCATCACCGGGAAGCGCTCGCGATCGCCGCGGATGGTCACCGTGTAGCGCGCCAGCACGTCGGGGCGGTCGGGGAAGAACGTGATGCGCCGGAAGCCCTCGGGCTCGCACTGCGTGCACAGGACGTCCGACGACAGGTACAGCCCCTCGAGGGCGACGTTGCGCGACGGCGCGATCGTCGAGCGCACGGTCAGCGTTCCGGCGGACGGCGGCTCGTGGATGGTCAGCCGCCCGGGCGCGAGCTCGGCTCGTGGCGCCGCCAGCGCCACGCCGTCGAGCTCGGCGCTCACGTCCGTCTGCTGCTCGCCGTCGAGCACCAGCGGCTTGCCACGGTCACCCGGCACCGCGCCCGGGTTGCGGCGGAAGCGCAGCGTGGCGCTGACACGCGTCGCGTCCGCGTCGAGGTCGACCTCCATCGCGACCTCGTCGACGACGAACGCCGGCGGCCGGTAGTCGGCGCGGCGCTTCAGCGGAACCCGGCTGTCGCGGGGCAGCAGCGAGACCATCGGCCGCAGGTCCTATTTCACTTCGATCAGTTCGACCTCGAAGATCAGCGTCGCGTTCGGGGGGATCACATTGCCCGCGCCGCGCTCACCGTATCCCATCGACGGCGGGATCACCAGCGTGCGCTGCCCGCCCACCTTCATGCCGACCACGCCCTCGTCCCACCCCCTGATCACGCGCCCGGCGCCGAGGATGAAGCCGAAGGGCACGCCCCGATCCCGCGAGCTGTCGAACTTGCGTCCCTTGCTGCCGGGCGCGGCGGGGTCGTGCAGCCAGCCCGTGTAATGCACCAGCACCGGCTTGCCGGAGACCGCCTCCGCACCCGTGCCCGGCTTGACGTCGATCCTGGAAAGCTCGGTCACGGCGGGCTCCTGTCGGGATGCGGGCGGGGCGGCGGTCGGTGCGGCCTGCGCGTGCAACGCCGGCGCCGCGGCGAGCGTCGCGAAGGCGGTCGCGAAAGCGAGGGCGGGCACGGCGATTCTTGTACGATACATGCGTGGCGAGGTGTCGGGGGCTGTCGGGAATGATACGGACGTGCAGGCGGTCGGGTGCGGGCCGGTCGGCCGCCACGCGTAACGGCGGGGCCGAGCATTCTAGCGGAGCCGCCGCGGCGCCCTTTGCGACTTCCGACGAATTGCTCTATAAAGGCGCGCCCCGCGGCGTCATGATCTTGGCATGAAACGCCCCGGACGCGCAGGCGACCGCTTGTCCAACGCCGCTGGCGAGGCGCGATGTTCGGATTCCTGACCCATGGCAAGGACGCCGCCGATCCGCTGGTGAACGGCCGGTCGATCGCGGCCTGGCTGAAGGAGCTGCCGCCGCTGGACGTGGTCGGCCGCCAGCAGCACGTGATGCGCGCCTTCGACGCGATGCGCCAGTCGCGGCGTCCGGTCGACCTCCACCGCGTCGAGGCGATCGGCTTCCTCGACTCGGCGCTGGGGGCGGACAGGCGCCAGCTGATCAAGCAGTACGTCGAGAACCACGAGAGCGCCTCGCGCCTCGCCGAGCGCATCCTGCAGGCGGTGTTCGACCTGACGCAGGGCTTCGTGCACGCCTACCAGGCGGCGCTGGAGGAGGGCATCGCGCAGAAGTCGCACACGCGCTGGAAGGCGGCGCTGCCGCTGCTGTTCGCGCGGCTCCTCCACTACTACGGCACGGACGCGAAGCTGCGCGTCTTCCGTTTCGAGCGCTGGATCCCCGGCAAGTGGATGGAACTGCACCGCATCTACCTTCGCGCGTGCGAGCTCGGCGTCGACCGCTCGCCGGCGGTGCTCGGGCACGCCGGCCCCAACGCGCTGGCGTGGACGCCCGAGCACGAGTACCTCAACGTCCTGCTGATCCACCAGCTCAACACGGGCAACCTGACGCCCTCGCAGATCGACTGGGCGTGTTCGCAGCTGCGCGCCTGGTGCCGCAAGCTCGTGCTCGACGCGGTCCAGCGCTCGCCGGAGGGGTTCGTCGTCGACCTCGGCGGCCGCAGCGGGCTCGCGCGGCGCACCGGCCAGGAGTCCGGCCCGATGCTGCGCTACGTCGACACCACGCCGCTCGCCGAGTCGCTGGAGCGGGCGATCGTCGCGCTGCGCAACGCCGAGGCGACCGACCTCGGGCCCGGCGCGGCCATCAACCAGCAGCGGATCGCGATCCTCGAGAAGGTCCGGCCCGCGGTCGCGCCGAACGTCCACCAGGACCTGCGCCGCGACGAGCGCGTGCGCTGCGACGTGGCGGCCCGCGTGCGCGTCGGCCTGGCACGCATCTCGCGGGAGCTCGCGCTCCGGGACCTCCCGGACGCCGCCACCGACGCCGGCGGCGAGCAGATCGAGGTGTTCGCCGTCGCCGATGGTCCGCGCGTTCGCCGCCGCGTTCCCGACGAGCACGATTCGCTCGCCGCGAGCCTCTCGTCGTTCTCCGACCCGATGTGGCAGGTCAAGGACCGCAGCGTCGCGGGGCTGCGCATCGCCGCCTCCGGCGGCATCGGCGCCTCGCTCGCGCTGGGGGCCCTGGTGGCCGTGCGCCAGCCGGACGCCCCCGGCTGGGTGCTCGGGGTCGTGCGGCGCCTGAACAAGCTGTCCACCGAGGACGTCGAGGCCGGCGTGTCGATCGTGGCCGAGCGCGTGGTTCCGGTGGTGCTCAACGCGCGGCGCGAGCCGAAGGACGACGCCGGCTTCGTCGTCAATGGCATCGACGTCTCGACGATCGGCGCGCGCTTCGACGGGCTCTACCTGCCGCCGCCGTCGCGGCCGGACAAGCCGCTCACCGTGAAGACGCTGATCGTGCCGACCTCCGAGTACTCGGACGGCCGCCGGGTCATCCTCACGACGGGGCGCTCGATCTACACGGTGGCGCTGCGGCACCTGATCGAGCAGCGCGCCGAGTGGTCGTGGGCGGCGGTGCAGGTGCTCGAGAAGCGCGCGCGGGAAGCCTGAGGACGCGGGGCCGGCCCGGGGCGCCACCGGCCGGCGACGCCGTTGCGCGGCCGCCGCCGGCCGCCGCTCACTCCTGCGGCCGGAAGCGCAGCGTCAGCGTGCGCTGGAAGAGGTCCGGACGGTCCGGCCGCGGCAGCGGGGAGCTCTTGTGGATGGCGCGCTGCACGGCCTCGTCGTACGCGCGCACGCCGCTCGAGCGGCGCAGCTGCACGTCGAGGATCTCGCCCGTCGGCAACTGCACCACCTCGAAGATGGCTTCCGGGTTGCCCGGCATGTCCGGAGGCAGCACGACGTTGCCGCGCACCTTCGCCTGGATGCGGCGGATCCAGTCCGCCTCGGCCCTGCTGCGCGCATCCGCCTCCGCCTGCTGCCTGGCCTTGAGCTCCGCCGCAGCGCGGGCGCGCGCGTCGGCCTCGGCGCGCGCCCGGGCCTGCGCCTCCGCGGCGGCCTTCGCCTCGGCCTCGCGGGCGCGCGCCTCGCGTTCCGCCTGCTCGCGCAGATCCGCCTCGCGCCGGACGCGTTCGGCCTCCGCGGTCCTGCGCTTCTCCTCGTCGCGGCGCTTCTTCTCCGCCTCCGCCTGGGCCTGCTCGACCCTGCGCTTCTCCTCCTCGCGGCGCTTCTTCTCCGCCTCCGCCTGCTCGAGCTTGCGCTTCTCCTCGTCGCGCTTCGCCTTCAGCGCGATCTCGGCCTCGCGGGGATCGGCTTTCGGCGGAGGTTCCGGCCGCGGCGGCTCGGGCTTGGGGGGTTCCGGCTTGGGCGGCTCGGGCTTGGGCGGCTCGGGCTTGGGCGGCTCCGGCTTGGGTGGTTCGGGCTTGGGCGGCGCCGGCTTGGGGGGTTCGGGCCCGGGTTCGGGTCTGGGCTCGGCTCTGGGCGGTGTCGGCGCCGGCTTGGACGGCGGCGCGTACAGTTCGGCCGTCAGCGCCGGTGCGGGCGGGTTGCGCCACGTCACCGAGAACACCAGGACGCCCACGAAGGCGAGGTTGACCAGGACGGCGAGCGCGAGCGCCAGCCAGCGCCCGCGCGTGGCGGGTCGCGGCCGTGGGGGTCGCGTCCGGTCGCGCACCATCGTCGAGCTAGGGTCCCCGGTCGGAAGTTCGTTGCACGAAGGCGAGCGAGAAGCGGCGCGTTGCAGTGTCGCGGCACTCGCGGAGAGTCGCGATGTCCGCTTCGGGCCGCTTCGCGCAGCGCATCCGTTTTCGTCGCCTTTGCGCCGCCGGCGCGGTCACGATCGATGCCTTGTTGAACGAACGTCCGACGCGGGACACTAGGACGCCTGCCGCACGAGCAACCCGACCTTCTGCACGCCGTTGCGCTTCAGGAGGTCGAGCACCCCCAGCACGTCCTCGTAGCGCGCGCCGCGGTCGGCCGCGATGACCACCGGCTGGTCGGGGCGCAGCGCGAGCGCCGCCTGCACGCGTCCCACCAGTTCGGCGCGCGACAGCCGGACGGGCGCGACGTTCGACGCCGTGTTGCGCAGCGAGAACGTCCCGTCGGGGCGCAGCGTCACCTCGAGCGGCTGCACCGGCGCGCTCGCCTGGCTGCTCATCGTCGGCAGCTCGACCTGCCCGGTGATCAGCGGCGCCGTCACCATGAAGATGACGAGCAGCACCAGCATGACGTCGATGTACGGGACGACGTTCATCTGGTTGATGGCCTTGCGCGAGCGGCGCATGTCGGGCGTCGGCGGTCGGAGGACGGGAGCGGGCGGTCAGCGGTCGGGCGTCCGCGGGTGCGCCCGCGCGCGGCCCTGCGGGTCGATGGCGACGCGGACTGCCGTCCTCCGGATCCGGGCTCCCGTCACCCCTGCCTCTGGAGGATGTTGGAGAATTCCTCGATGAACGTCTCGTAGCGCGTCGCGAGGCGGTCGAGGTCGTGCGTGTAGCGGTTGTAGGCGACCACCGCGGGAATCGCGGCGAACAGGCCGATGGCCGTGGCGATCAGCGCCTCGGCGATGCCGGGCGCGACCTGGGCGAGCGTCGCCTGGCCGACGCTGGCGAGCCCGCGGAACGAGTTCATGATGCCCCACACGGTGCCGAACAGCCCGATGTAGGGCGAGACCGAGCCCACGGTCGCGAGCCCGGAGAGCTTCGCCTCGAGCGCGTCGATCTCGCGCTGGTAGGCCGCGCGCATCGCCCGGCGCGCGGCGTCGAGCGTCACCACGGAGGCGCTGCCCTGCTTGCGGTGCTTCGCGTACTCGCGGAAGCCCGCCGTGAAGATGTGCTCGAGCCCGGCCCCGGTGCGCGACTGGCTCACGCGCTGGTAGAGCTCGGCGAGGTCGCCACCCTTCCAGAAGTCGTCCTCGAAGGCGGTGGTGTCGCGCACCGCGCGGCGGATCTGGAACATCTTGAGGAAGATCTGCCACCAGCTCCACAGCGAGAGGAAGGCGAGCAGCGCCATCACGGCCTGCACGACCACCGAAGCCTGCAGGACGAGCGCGACGAACGAGAGGTCGGTGTGGACGTTCACGAGGTCGGCGGCGCGGGCGCGGAAGGGAGCGGGACGGGGATGCGCGCCGGCTTCCAGCGCACGGCGTCGAGGCACGCGAGCTCGACGCGGGCGTCCACGAGGACGGTGCCGTCGCGGCGCACGTCCTGGCGCGCCGCGAGGCGCGCGCGCCCGACCGACTCCACCGTGACGCCGACGTCGAGCAGGTCCGCGAGGCGCGCGGGCAGCCGGTAGTCGATCGCGAGGCGCCGCACGACGAATACGATGCCGTGCTCGCGTTCGAGTTCCGCGAGAGGATGCCCGAGCGCGCCGAGCCACTCGGTGCGCGCGCGCTCGAGGAAGCGCAGGTAGTTGGCGTAGTAGACGACGCCCGCGGCGTCGGTGTCCTCGTAGTACACGCGCACGGGAAGGCTGAAGCGCGGCGGCAGGATGACCGTCCCCTTCCTAGGCGCCGGGGAAGAGGTCCGCGGCAGCACCGCTCGCCGGCGGCGCGAGCCCGAAGTGCCGGTAGGCGGTCGCCGTTGCGACGCGCCCGCGCGCGGTGCGCTGCAGGTAGCCCTGCTGGATCAGGAACGGCTCGAGCACGTCCTCGATGGTGTCGCGCTCCTCGCCGATCGCCGCCGCGAGGTTGTCGACGCC
This sequence comes from Betaproteobacteria bacterium, assembly GCA_016861105.1. Lineage (GTDB taxonomy): Bacteria > Pseudomonadota > Gammaproteobacteria > Burkholderiales > Casimicrobiaceae > VBCG01. The sequence continues at coordinate 117,976 of BOKS01000011.1, forward strand.
GACCGGGCCGCCGTCGAACTTGCGCAGCACGGTGCCGAGCAGCTTGCGGTCCATCGTGTCCAGGCCCGACGCGTCGACGTCGAGCATCGCGAGCGCGGCGTCGGCGACCTCGCGCGTGATGCGCCCGCCGGCCCGGACCTCGGCGTAGTCGCGCACGCGGCGCAGCAGGCGGTTCGCGATGCGCGGCGTGCCGCGCGCGCGGCGCGCGATCTCCAGCGCGCCGTCGGCGTCGATGCCGATGCCGAGCAGCTTCGCCGAGCGGGTCACGATGCGCTCGAGCTCCGCGGGCGTGTAGAACTCGAGGCGCGCGACGATCCCGAAGCGGTCGCGAAGCGGGTTGGTCAGCATGCCGGCGCGCGTCGTCGCGCCGACGAGCGTGAACGGCGGCAGGTCGAGCTTGACGCTGCGGGCGGCCGGCCCCTCGCCGATCATGATGTCGATCTGGAAGTCCTCGAGCGCGGGGTAGAGGATCTCCTCGACGATCGGCGACAGCCGGTGGATCTCGTCGATGAACAGCACGTCGCGCGGCTCGAGGTTGGTGAGCAGCGCAGCCAGGTCCCCCGGGCGCTCCAGCACCGGGCCGGAGGTCTGCCGCAGGTTGACGCCGAGTTCGTGCGCCACGATGTGCGAGAGCGTGGTCTTGCCGAGCCCCGGCGGGCCGAAGAGCAGCACGTGGTCGAGGGCGTCTCCCCGGCGCTTCGCCGCCTCGATGAACACGCCGAGCTGGTGGCGGATCTTCTCCTGGCCGACGTATTCGCCGAGCCCGCGCGGCCGCAGCGCGCGCTCGAGCGCCTCCTCCTGCGGTCCCGCCGTGCGCCCGGTGACCACCCGCGCCAGCGTGTCGTTCTCGATCGCCATGCCCGGATTCTATGCCCTGCGCCGCCGCCGCGACGGCGCGGCGGTGCGGGCGGCGCGCGCGTGCGCCGCCGGTTGCGCCTCGCGGCGGATGTGCAGCGTCTTCTGCACCTCCGCCACGACGTCGCCGCCGGCGTCGACGATGTCGACGCGGAACGTCGGCTCGTGGGCGGCGCCGTCGCGCGTCGCGCGCCGGGCCAGTGTGACGGCGTCGCGCGGCAGCCGGAAGCGCGCGCGCACCGTGCCCCGGCCCGGCTTGCGATAGCGGATCGAGCCGGCCTTGTCCCAGACGACGTAGCCACGGCCGAGCGCGTGCAGCACCATCAGCGCGAAGAACGGATCGGTCATCGCGTACAGCGAGCCGCCGAAGTGCGTGCCGAAGTAGTTGCGGTTGAGCAGCCCCAGCCGCATCGCGACCTCGACCTCGCGATAGTCGTCCGCGATGCGCTCGACGCGGATGCCCGCCGCGAGGAACGGCGGCCACACGTTGAAGCCGCGGCGCAGCAGCCCGGGCGTCACCTTCACGTTGCGCAGGTACCCCTGCCGTTCGCCGCCGCCCATCGTCAACCCTTCGCGAGCAGCTTGAGCGCCTGCCGGATGCCGTCGGCGACCGCCACGCCCTCGGGAAGCGACTTGACGGCGCCGGTCGCCTCCTTGTCGCTGTAGCCGAGCGCGAGCAGCGCGTTCAGCACGTCCGCCGACGCGGGCGGCAGGCGGTGAACGCCCACCGCCGCCGCGAGGTTCGCGCCGAGCTTGTCCTTGAGCTCGAGCAGCAGGCGCTCGGCGGTCTTCTTGCCGATGCCGGGAATCCGCGTGAGGCGGCCGGTCTCCTGCATCGTCACCGCCTGCGCCAGGTCGCCCACGGACAGGCCCGAGAGGACCGCGAGCGCCGTGCGCGCACCGATGCCGCTGATCCTCAGCAGCTGGCGGAAGGCGCTGCGCTCCGCCTCGCTGCCGAAGCCGTAGAGCAGGTGCGCGTCCTCGCGCACGACGAGGTGCGTGTGCAGCGTCACCGGCTCGCCGGTACCCGGAAGGTTGAAGAACGTGCTCATCGGCACGTCGACCTCGTAGGCGACGCCCTGCACGTCGAGCAGGATCTGCGGCGGGTTCTTCTCGACGAGGATGCCGGTCAGGCGGCCGATCATGCGGGGCCCACGGATGGCGGAAGGCGGCGTCGGGGCGGCACGGGCGCGCGGCGCCGCGCGCGATTATCGCACGATCGTTCGATCCGTCACGCGAGCGACGCGAGCCAGGAGCGCACCTCGTGCAGCGACGCCATCACGCGCGGCGGCGCGCCCGCGACGCCGGCGGGGGGCGCGCAGAGGTCGGGGACCATCACCGCGGGGATGCCTGCCGCCGCCGCGGCCTCGAGCCCCGGCGTCGAGTCCTCGAGGACGAGGCAGCGGGCCGGCGCGACGCCGAGGCGCTGCGCCGCCGCGAGGAAGATGTCGGGTGCGGGCTTGCCGCGGCCGACCTCGTCGCCGCCGACCAGCGTCGCGAAGCGCGGCCACAGTCCCGTACGCTCGAGCTTCGCGCGCGCGCGCTCGCGGCGCGTCGAGGTGGCGACGCCGCGCACGATCGCACGCGTCTCCAGCCAGTCGAGCAGTTCGACGAGGCCCGGCTTGAGGGCGAGCCCCTCGTGCTCGACGATGCCGTCGTAGGCGACGTGCCACGCCGCCATCAGCGCGTCGACCGGATAGTCGCCGCCGCCGTGATGGTCGTGGATCAGCGCGCGGCAGTCGGCGAACGTGCGGCCGACGAGCCGCGGCGTCACGGCGGCGTCGAACGCGACGCCCGCCGCGAGCGCGGCGACCTCCCACGCGCGGGCGGCGAGCGGCTCCGTGTCCAGCATCAGGCCGTCCATGTCGAAGATCAGCGCGCGGGGCGTCATGGCGGGGGGCGGAAGCGGGAGAGCGCGGCGGCGCAGGCCGGTCGTCGCGAGGCGACGGCGGTCAGCGGTGGCCCTTCACGGCTGCGACCGCGCGCAGCATCCGCCCGCCGCGCCGTCCGGTGGCGAGCGCGCCCATCCCCGTCGACGCGTGCGCGTGGCAGATCGCCGTCGCCAGCGCGTCGGCGGCGTCGGGCTGCGGTGCCCCCGGCAGCAGCAGCAGGCGCACGACCATCGCCTGCACCTGCGTCTTCGCCGCGCGGCCGCCGCCCACGACCGCCTGCTTCACCTGGCCCGCCGTGTACTCGGTGACGGGCAGCCCCGCGAGGACCGCCGACGCGATGGCGGCCCCGCGCGCCTGCCCGAGCAGCAGCGTCGAGTTCGGGTTGACGTTGACGAACACGCGCTCGACCGCGACCTCGGTGGGCCGGATCTCGGCGATCAGGTGGGCGAGGTCGCGGGCGATCACGCCCAGGCGCGTCGGCAGCGCGCCGACGCCGGCGCGGATGCAGCCGCTCGCGAGGTACGCGATCCGCGTGCCGCGGCACTCGATCACGCCGTAGCCGGTGACGCGCAACCCCGGGTCGACGCCGAGGATGCGCCGCGGCGGACCGTCCGCGCCGGCACCGTCACGCGGCGCTGCGGATGCACGGCGCACGGCCGGGGTGTCCGCGTCCGGCGCGCCCGGAACGCTACTCGACGACGACCGCGGTGCCGCTGGCGCAGACCATCAGCATCGAGCCGCCCTGGCCCAGCGTCTCGTAGTCGAGGTCGACGCCGACGACCGCGTTCGCGCCCTGCTTGCGCGCGTTCTCGGTCATCTCGGCGAGCGCGGTCTCGCGCGCGCTCTGCAGCACGTTCTCGTACGCGCCCGCGCGCCCGCCGACGATGTCGCGCACGCTGGCGAAGAGGTCGCGGACGATGTTCGCGCCGACGATCGCCTCGCCGCTGGCGATGCCGACGTAGCGCGCGATCCTGCGGCCCTCGATCGTGGGCGTGGTGGTGACGAGCATGGCGGCTACTCCTGGATGACGGCGGAGGTGTAGACCTCCTGCACGTCGTCGATCGACTCGAGGGCGTCGAGCAGCTTCTGCATGCGCTGCGCGTCCTCGCCGGACAGCTCCACCTCGGTCGCGGGCTTCATCGTGACCTCGGCCAACTCGGGCCGCAGCCCCGCCTTCGCGAGCGCCTCCTTGACGGCGACGAGGTCGCTGGGCGAGGTGATGACCTCGATGCTGCCGTCGTCGCTGGTCACGACGTCCTCCGCGCCGGCTTCGATGGCCGCCGCCATCACCGCGTCCTCGTCCGTCCCCGGCGCGAACACGACCTGGCCGCAGTGCCTGAACAGGAACGCGACCGACCCGTCGGTGCCGAGGTTGCCGCCGTGCTTGGAGAAGGCGTGCCGCACGTCGGCGACCGTGCGCGTGCGGTTGTCCGTCATGCAGTCGACGATGACCGCGGCGCCGTTGACCCCGTAGCCCTCGTAGCGGATCTCCTCGTAGCTCACGCCGTCGAGCTGGCCGGATCCGCGCCGGATCGCGTTGTCGATCGTGTCCTTCGGCATGTTCTGCTCGCGGGCCTTGTCCACCGCGAGCCGCAGCCGCGGGTTGGCGTTGGCGTCGGGGCCGCCGAGGCGCGCGGCGACGGTGATCTCCTTGATCAGGCGCGTGAAGATCTTGCCGCGCTTCGCATCCGCGGCCGCCTTCTTGTGCTTGATGTTCGCCCATTTGCTGTGGCCAGCCATGGTCGTGCCTGTCCCGGCGTCTGCGCCGAACGAAACATTATAGCGGCCGCGACGCTCACGTCGCCGGGCCGGCGAGCACGCCCTTCTCGAGCAGGAACCGCTGCAGGACCCCGAGACGCACGCCGGCGTCGCTGACCTCGAGCATCGTCTGCTTGATCGCCAGCGGCAGCGGCAGCAGCTCGGCCAGGCGGTAGCCGACGAACGACGCGTCGCCGAAGTCTCCCTCCGGCGGGAAGCGGCCGGGCCCCGCGCGCGCGGCCACCGCCTCGAGCAAGCGCGCGAGCGGCGCCTGCGCCGGCGTCAGCGGGACCTTCGGCTCCGCGGGAAGCGGCACGACTTCGCCGACGGCGAGCCCGCTCGCTGTCCGCTCGCGGCGCTCCACGCGGAAGCGCGCGCCGCCGCGGGTGGCGAGGTGCAGGATGCCGACCTGCGGCACGTCCCACGCGGTGACGTGCGCCATCGTTCCGATCGGGAAGAAGACCGGCCCGGCGTCGTCGCCGCCGTGCGCCACCTCGCTCCCCTCGCGGATCAGGCACACGCCGAACGGCGCGTCGTCGCGCAGGCACGCCTTGGTCATCTCGACGTAGCGCTGCTCGAAGACCTTGAGCGGCAGCACGCCGCCGGGGAACAGCACCGTGTGCAGCGGGAAGAGCGGAATGCGCACGCCGGCGGCCCGCGGCATCAGGCGCGGCGCCCTTGCGCGCTCACCGCGGAGCCTCGCCGGCGCCGGCCGACGCCTCGAGGCCCGAGCCGATCTCGCGGTGCCTGCGCAGCACCTGGTAGCGCGACTCGAACGCCTTCGCGAGGCGCTCGACGAAGTAGACCGAGCGGTGACGGCCGCCGGTGCAACCGATCGCCACCGTCAGGTAGTTGCGGTTGTCGCGCGCGTAGTCGGGCAGCCAGCTCGCGACGAAGTGGTAGATGTCGCCGTACATGCGCTCGACCTCCGGGAGCCGCTCGAGGAACTCGACGACCGGCGCGTCGCGCCCCGTGAGCGGCGCGAGCCGCGGCTCGTAGTGCGGGTTCGGCAGGCAGCGCACGTCGAACACGAGGTCCGCGTCGAGCGGAACGCCGTGCTTGAAGCCGAACGACTCGAACAGCAGCGTGAGGCGCGACGCGTCGACCGCCACGAAGTCCTTGATCCACGCCCGCAGCGCCGCGGCCGGCAGGTCGCTCGTGTCGAACACGAAGCCGTAGGCGCGCGCGTCGGCGAGCAGCGAGCGCTCGTGCTCGATCGACTCAGTGAGCGTCCGGGACCGGTCGGACAGCGGGTGGCGGCGCCGGGTCTCCGAGAAGCGCTTGACCAGCGTGTCCGTCTTCGCGTCGAGGAGGAGGAAGCGCACGGTCCAGCCGGCCTCGCGCAGGCGCGCGACCGCCGCCGGAAGCGCGCCGCCGCCGTCGCCGAGGAGCAGGTCCACCGTCATCGCGATGCGCTGGTGCCCCGCGCGCTGCAGGTAGTCCGCGGTGGGCTCGACGAGCGACACCGGCAGGTTGCCCGCGGCGTAGTAGCCCGAATCCTCGAGGGCGCCGAGGGCGACGCTCTTGCCGGACCCCGCGAGGCCCCCGACGAGGATCAGGTCCATCGCACCGGTCGCGTCGCGCGCGAGCGCGCGCGAGGGGCGCCGCTGCCCCGCGGGAGGCGGCGGGGCCGGCGGGCGACGTGCCGGGCGGCGGGCATCGGCGGGCGCTCAGCGGACGCCGTCCCCGCCGGACTCCATCAGCCGCTGCTGGCGGTCGATGAACTCCTTCGTGCTGTCGATGCCCCGCTGGTTCAGCACGAAGTTGCGCACCGCGGCCTCGACCAGCACCGCGAGGTTGCGGCCGGCCGCGACGGGGATGACCACGCGCCGGACGGGCACGCCCAGCACCTCCTGGAACGTCGCCTCGACCTTGAGCCGGTCGAGCTCGGAGAACGTCTCGTGGCTGTGGTCCTCGAGGTGGACGATCAGGCGCAGCAGCTTGCGCGGCCGGATCGCGGTCTCCCCGAAGATCGTCCGGATGTTGAGGACGCCGATGCCGCGCACCTCGAGGAAGTCCTTCAGCACGTCGGGGCAACGCCCCTCGACGGTGTCCGGCGAGATGCGGTAGAGCTCGACGATGTCGTCCGCGATCAGCCCGTTGCCGCGCGAGATGAGCTCGAGCGCGAGCTCGCTCTTGCCGATCGCCGAGGCCCCGGTGATCAGCACGCCGAGCTCCAGCACGTCGAGGAACACGCCGTGCAGCGTCGTGGACTCGGCGAGCACCCGCGCGAGGTAGTAGCGGAACACGTCGACCAGGTGCGGCGACGGCTGCGTCGACGTGAACAGCGCGACGTGGCTCGCGTTGCAGTGCTCGACGAGGTAGGGCGGCGGCGTCTCCGCGTTCGCCACGCAGATGGCCACGAGCTCGGGCGTGAACAGCCCGTCGATCGCGGTCTTCAGCGCGTCGGGCGCGAGCGGCGCCAGCCACGCGATCTCCGCCGCGCCGAGGATCTGCACGCGGAACGGGTGGATGAAGTTCATGTGGCCGACCTGGCCCATCGTCGGCTTGAGCGCCTGCTCGCCCGTCAGCACGCGGTTGCCGCCCTGGCGCCCGGCGCGCCACGAGAGGCCGAGCTTCTCGCGGTTGTCGGCGTAGAGCCGCTCGATGCTGACCTGGCGCATGGCTCGGCGGGCGGCGGCCGCTGGCGCGGGTGTGCAGGGCCTAGGGCCTGCCCGCGCGGTGGACGTCCGGACCCATGGCGCGAACAGGCCCTAGCCCGCGGGTTCCCAGCCGCGAATGAGCGCATGCGCCGCGGCGGCGTCGGCAGCCGCCGCGAGCCCGTCGCGGAACGCGCGGTCGGAGAACATCTGCGCGAGCTCGGAGAGGATCTGCAGGTGCCGGTCGGTCGCGTGCTCGGGCACGAGCAGCACGAACACCTGCGACACCGGCCGCCCGTCCGGCGCGTCGAAGGCGATCGGCGCTGCCAGCCGCACGAACGCCCCGCGGGCCTCGCCGAGGCCCTTGAGGCGCCCGTGCGGAATCGCGATGCCCTGGCCGAGCCCGGTCGACCCGAGCCGCTCGCGCGCCGCGAGGCTCGCGACGACCGCCGCGCGCGGCAGCCCGGTGTCGCGCTCGAACAGCGCCCCGACGATCTCGAAGAGCCGCGACTTCGACGTCGCGTCGACGCCGAGCGCGACGTTCGCGGGCGGAAGGAGGTCGGCGATCTGGCTCATGCAGCGGGCGGGGCGGGAACGCGGCGCACGATGCCCCGGACGCAACGGGCCGCATCCGGCCGCGCGCGATGGCGTGCAACCACGGCGCGGGATTATACGCCCGCTATTCGGCGCCTTCGCCGGGGCCGGCGGCGCTCGCCGCGCGCCTCGCGGTGCCGTTCACCGGCCGGTGGTCGGCGCGGATCTCCTTGTGCTTGAGCACCATCCGGTCCAGCTTGTCGATCAGCACGTCGATGGCCGCGTACATGTCCTGCTCGACGGCCTCCGCGTGCAGGTCCTTGCCCCGCACGTGCAGGTTCGCCTCCGCCTTGTGCCGGAGCTTGTCCACCGACAGCACGACACCGGCGTCGATCACGTGGTCGAAGTGGCGGCTGATGCGTTCGAGCTTGCCGACCACGTACGCGCGGATCGCGGGCGTGATGTCGAGCTGGTGTCCGGTCAGCGTGAGATTCATCGAGCGGCTCCTTGCCGTGGGGCCGGGCGGCGGGCCCGGCCGGGGTCGCGGGGCAGCGTGCCCGCGCGGGATCGTGGACGGGGTCGTCACCCGGAAGTTTCCCTGTTTGGCCGGAGGGCGGCAAGGGAACGGCCGGCCGTCCGGCGGGCGCCGCGTCGGCCGTGCCCCGACGCGTCCCGCGGCCTCAGGGCGACTTCCGCATGTTGACGGGCGGGATCTGCAGCGCCTCGCGGTACTTGGCGATCGTGCGCCGCGCCACCAGGATGCCCTGCTCGCCGAGGACCTCCGCGATCCGGCTGTCGGTGAGCGGGGCGCGCGGGTTCTCGGCGCCGATCAGCTGCTTGATCAGCGCGCGGATCGCGGTGGCCGAGGCCGCGCCGCCGCTGTCGGTGGCGACGTGGCTGCCGAAGAAGTACTTGAGCTCGTAGGTGCCGCGCGGCGTCAGCATGTACTTCTGCGTGGTCACGCGCGAGATCGTCGACTCGTGCAGGTCCAGCATGTCGGCGATCTCGCGCAGCACCATCGGGCGCATCGCGACCTCGCCGTGCTCGAAGAACCGGCGCTGGCGGTCGACGATCGCCTGCGCGACGCGCAGGATCGTCTCGAAGCGCTGCTGCACGTTGCGGATCAGCCACTTCGCCTCCTGCAGCTGGGCGGCGAGCTGCTGGTTCGACGACTCGCGGTTGCGCGTCAGGATGTCGGCGTAGATGCGATTGAGCCGGAGCTTGGGCATCGCGGCCTCGTTGAGGCTCGCGACCCACTGGTTGCGGACCTTGCGGACGACCACGTCCGGGACGACGTAGTTCGCCTCGGTGCGGGCGAACTGCGCGCCCGGGCGCGGGTTGAGGCTGCGCACGAGGTCGCGCACGCCGCGCACGCCCGCGTCGTCGGTGTGCAGCAGGCGCTTGAGCCGCGTGAAGTCCCGGTTCGCGAGCAGCGCGAGGTGGCCGTCGACGACCTTGAGCGCCTCCGCCCGCCACGGCGTCTGCGGCGGCAGCGCCTTGAGCTGCAGGCGCAGGCAGTCGGCGCAGTCGCGCGCGCCGACCCCGGGCGGGTCGAAGCTCTGCACGTAGTTCAGCGCGATCTTGAGGTCGTCCTCCTCGATGCCGAGCTCGCCGGGGAAGAGCTCGAGCAGCTCCTCGAGCGGCGTGGCGAGGTAGCCGTCGTCGTTGAGCGCGTCGATCACGGCCAGCGCGATCTGCCGGTCGCGCAGCGGGAGGTTCAGCGTCGACAGCTGCTCGATCAGGTGGTCGCGCAGCGTCGACGCGGCGGCCTGCTGCGGGTAGAAGTCGTCGTCCTCGGGCGGCGCGCCGCCGCCCCAGTCGCTGTCGCCGCCCCCGTAGTCCTCGACGTCGGACGGATCCGCCGCCTGCGTCACGTCCAGCGGGCGGTCCTCCGGCTCCTCGTCGCCGGCGGGCCCGCGCGCATCGAACTCGGCCTCGCCGAGGCGCTCGCGCGCGACGACGACGGCCTCGGACGGCGCCGTCTCGTCCTCGCCCTCGCCCTCGTCCTTCTCGAGCAGCGGATTCTCCTGCAGGATCCGCTCGACCTCGGCGTTGAGCTCCAGCGTCGACAGCTGCAGCAGCCGGATCGACTGCTGCAGCTGCGGCGTCAGCGTGAGGTGCTGCGAGAGCTTGAGCTGGAGCGTCTGTTTCACGGCGTGACGGAGTCGGTCCTCGCGCGGTGCCCGGTCCGTCGCGCCGGCCCCCGCGGGGCGCCGGCGCAGCGCTACAGCCGGAAGTGCTCGCCGAGATACACCTTTCTCACGGCCTCATTATAGACAATCTCGTCGGGCGTGCCCGAGGCCAGCACCCGCCCCTCGTTGATGATGTAGGCGCGGTCGCAGATGCCGAGCGTCTCGCGGACGTTGTGGTCGGTGATGAGGATGCCGATGCCGCGCTGCTTGAGGAAGCCGATGATGCGCTGGATGTCCAGCACGGCGATCGGGTCGACGCCGGCGAAGGGCTCGTCGAGCAGGATGAAGCGGGGCCGGGTCGCCAGCGCGCGCGCGATCTCGCAGCGGCGCCGCTCGCCGCCGGACAGCGCGACGGCCGGCGCGTCGGCCAGGTGCGCGATCGACAGGTCCTCGAGCAGCGCGTCGAGCCGGTTGGCGATCGCGTCGGCGTCCGCCTCCTGCAGCTCGAGGATCGCGCGGACGTTCTCGGCGACCGTCAGCTTGCGGAAGATCGAGGCCTCCTGAGGCAGGTAGGAGAGGCCGCGCCGGGCGCGCTGGTGGATCGGCAGCCGCGACAGGTCCTCGCCGTCGAGGACGATGCGTCCGCCGTCGGCGGCGACCAACCCCACGATCATGTAGAAGCAGGTCGTCTTGCCGGCTCCGTTGGGCCCGAGCAGCCCCACCACCTCGCCGGCATGGACGTCGAGCGAGACGTCGTGCACGACCGTGCGCGACGTGTAGCGCTTCATCAGGTGGCTCGCGGCGAGCGTCGCCCCGGTCCCGCCGGGCTCCGCCTGCGCGGTCACTTCGCGGCCTTCGGTGCGAGCTCTCCCGAGCGCCTGAGCGGAACCGGCTCGGCCTTCGGCGGCGCGCGCTTGCCGGCATCCTTCGCGCCTGCCGTGCCGTCGTCGCGCGGCGGCTGGAAGACGCCGCGCACCCTCGCGCCCGGCCCGCTGTTCGGCGGCGCGCCGGCCGCGTCCGGCCGGCCCTCGGCGCGGAACTGCTCCGTGCGCGTGTTGTAGGAGATGTAGTTGCTGCGGATCTCGTCGTTGCCACGGCGGAGCAGCGCGCGGTCGAAGAGCTCGAGCTGCTCCTTCTCGCCGTCGTACTCGGCGCGCTGGGCGAAGCCCTCGAAGTACTCGTCGACGCCGTCGCGCTTCTGGCGGAAGGTGATGGGGTTGCCGTGCGCCGTCGCCGAGATCGAGTTGTCGGCGTTCTGGCGGAAGGTGATGCGCTCGGCGCGGATCGTCATCGTGCCCTGCGTGATGACGACGTTCCCGGTCAGGTTGCCGACCTTCGTCTGGTAGTTGACCTCGCCCGCGTCCGCCGAGAAGTTGACGGGCTGGCTCTTGTCGTCGCGCTGCGCGTGCGCCGGGAGGGCGAGGGCGAGGACGCACGCGGCGGCGGCGAGGATCGGGTGGCGCATCGGTCAGCGGGGCGGCGGCGCGAACGTGCCGCGGACGTCGGATCGGAGCTTCGCGGTCCTCGCCTCGTTGTCGAGCACGAGCCCGGTGGCGTGGATGATGCCACGCGGCTCCGTGATCGTCACCGGGCGGTCCGTCGACGCGCGGTTCTCCTTCGGCACGACGTGCAGGAACTCGGTCGACAGCGTCACCGGTCCTGCGCCTTCCGCGCCCGGCTCGCCGGCGCGCGCCGCCTTCACGTCGCCTTCGAAGTACGCGTGCTCGCGGTCGCCGGAGACGCGGGCGCGGTCGGCCTGCACCTCGAACACCGGCCGGCCCGGCTGCGTCAGCCGGAAGCGCGGGTCGTCGAACTCGACGGTGCCGTCGTCGGGAAAGTGGCGCGCGCGCGAGGCCGCGAGCGTCTGCACCGCCCGGCCCTCGGCGTCGAGCTCCACGCCGCGCACGCCCTGCGCGAACAGGTCCGGGTCGTGGCGCGCGTTGCCGTCGCGCGGGCCGCCGCCGTCCTGCACCTGCGCGTCCAGCCACCACGTCAGCGCCGCGAGTCCGGCGAGCAGCAGGATCGGCATCCACGCGATCACGCGGTCGAGCGCGCGCCGGCTCGGAAACTCCATCACGCCCCCCCGGGCGGCGACGCGTGCGCCGCCTCCGCCTCGTCGAGGCGCCCCTGCGCGGCGAGGATCAGCTCGGCGATCTCGCGGACCGCGCCGCGCCCTCCGGCGCTCGCGGTCACGTGGCGGGCACGGCGGCGCACGCTCGCCGGCGCGTGCGGCACCGCGACGCCGAGCCCGCAGGCGATCAGCAGCGGGACGTCCGGCAGGTCGTCGCCCACGTGCGCGCACGCCTCGGGGGCAAGCGCGAGGGCGGCGCGCAGCCGCTCCCACGGCGGGCGCTTGTGCTCGGCGCCGAGCACCACGTGCGCGACGCCGAGGTGCTGCGCGCGGTGGCGCACCGACGGCGCGTTGCTGCCCGTGATCCACGCGACCTCGATGCCCGCGCGCTGGAGCATCTTGATGCCCTGGCCGTCGAGCGCCGAGTACGCCTTGAACTCGTGGCCGTGATCGTCGACGTAGATGCGGCCGTCGGTCAGCACGCCGTCGACGTCGAGCGTCACCAGCCGGATCGCGCGCGCCCGCGCGACCACCTCGTCCGACGGGTGCGCCGCGCCCCTCACAGCACGCGCGCGCGGAACAGGTCGTGCATGTGCAGCGCGCCGACGAGGCGGCCGCCGTCGTCGACGACGAGGAGCTGCATGACGCGCGGCACCGTCTCCATCCGCTCGACGCACTCGATGGCGAGCCGGTCGGGGCCGATCGAGCGCGGACCGCGCGTCATCAGCGAGCGCACGAGCGTGTCGCGGAAGTGGACCCCGCGCTCGACGGCGCGGCGCAGGTCGCCGTCTGTGAAGATGCCGGCGACGCGCCCGTCCGCCTCCAGCACGACGGTCATCCCCATGCCCTTGCCGCCCATCTCGATCACGGCGTCCGCGAGCGTGGCCGTGGCGGCCACGGTCGGCAGGTCGTCGCCGGTGCGCATCACGTCGGCGACCCGCGTCAGCAGCCGGCGGCCGAGCGCGCCGCCGGGATGCGAGCGCGCGAAGTCGTCGGCGGAGAATCCGCGCGCGTCGAGCAGCGCCAGCGCGAGCGCGTCGCCGAGCGCCAGCGCGGCCGTCGTGCTCGCGGTCGGCGCGAGCCCCAGCGGGCAGGCCTCGCTGCCCACGCTGGCGTCGAGGTGGACGTCGGCGGCGCGGGCGAGCGCGGAGCGGTCGCTGCCCGTCACGGCGATCATGCGCGCCCCGGTGCGACGCAGGTGCGGCGCGAGCGCGACGAGCTCGTCGGTCTCGCCGGAGTTCGACAGCACGACCACCACGTCGTCGGCCGTGATCATGCCGAGGTCGCCGTGGCTCGCCTCCACGGGGTGGACGAAGAACGCAGGCGTTCCGGTCGACGCCAGCGTCGCCGCGAGCTTGCGGCCCACGTGGCCCGACTTGCCGATGCCCGACACGACGACCCGGCCGCGGCAGCCGAGCACCATCGCGACGGCCGCCACGAACGACGCGCCGAGGCGCTCGCCCAGCGCGGCGATGGCGCGCGCCTCGACGGCGAGCACGTCGCGCGCGAGCGACAGCACGCGCGCCTCGTCGAGCGGCGCGACGGCGCGGTCGGCGACTGCGTTCATCGGCCAAGTATACCGTCGCGTCCCGGCGTCCCGGACGCGTGCGCCCCCCGCGCGCGTGCTAGATTGGCGCGACGCCCGGCCGACGCGCCCATGCCCGCAACGCTCGCCACCATCCTCGTGCTGCTGGGCGCCTCGGTGGCGGTCGTCGTGGCGTGCCGCCAGCTGCGGCTGCCGCCGATCCTCGGCTACCTGCTGGTCGGCATCGCCGTCGGGCCGCACGCCGCGGGGTGGGTCGAGGACTCGCACGCGACCCGCTACCTCGCGGAGTTCGGCGTCGTCTTCCTGATGTTCTCGCTGGGGCTCGAGTTCAGCCTCGCGCAGCTCCGCGCGATGCGGCGCGCGGTGTTCGGCCTCGGCCTCGCACAGGTCGGCGTCACCACGCTCGCCGGGGCCGTCGCGCTGCCGCTGGCCGGATTCCCGTGGCAGGCGGGGCTGGTGCTCGGCGGGGCGCTGGCGATGAGCTCGACGGCGATCGTCTCGAAGATGCTGGCCGAGCGCGACGAGCTCGCCACGCCGCACGGCCGCGACGCCATCGCCATCCTGCTGTTCCAGGACCTCGCGGTCGTCGCGTTCCTGATCGTGATCCCGGCCCTGGGCCGCGATCCCGAGGAGCTCACGATCGCGCTCGGCCTCGCCGCGCTCAAGGGTGCGGTGGCGCTGACCCTGATCCTCGGCCTCGGGCAGCGGCCGATGCGCGCGTTGTTCGACCTCGTCGCGCGCCAGCGCAGCGCCGAGCTCTTCGTGCTGAACGTCCTGCTGGTGACGCTCGGGCTCGCGGCGCTCACCGGGCTCGTCGGCCTGTCGCTGGCGCTCGGCGCGTTCCTCGCCGGCATGCTGATCGCCGAGACCGAGTTCCGGCACCAGGTCGAGGAGGACATCAAGCCGTTCCGCGACGTGCTGCTCGGCCTGTTCTTCGTCACCGTCGGCATGTCGCTCGACCTGCAGGCGGTCGCCGGCCGCTGGGCGCTCGTGCTGCTGCTGCTCGCCGTGCCGCTGGCGTTCAAGCTCCTCCTCGTCGTCGGCCTCGCGCGGGCGTTCGGCGCGCCGCTCGCCTCGAGCCTGCGCACCGGCTTCTACCTCGCGCAGGCCGGCGAACTCGCGCTGGTGATGCTGGCGCTCGCGCGCGACTCGGCGATCGTGGACGCGTCGCTGGCGCAGCCGGTGCTCGCGGCCATGGTGCTGTCGATGCTGGCCGCGCCGCTGGTCATCCAGTTCGCCGATCCGATCGTGCGCGCGCTGACGGCGAACGACTGGCTGGCGCGCGCCGCGCAACTCACGACGATCGCGTCCACGGCGATGGCGCGGCAGGAGCACGTGGTGATCTGCGGCTACGGCCGCAGCGGCCAGAACCTTGCGCGCCTGCTCGCCCGCGAGGGCATCGCGTTCGTCGCGCTGGACAACGACCCGGAGCGCGTCCGCGCGGCGGCGGCCGCGGGCGCATCCGTCGTGTACGGCGACGCGGGGCGGCGCGAGGCGCTCGCCGCCGCCGGGCTGCACAAGGCGCGCGCGCTCGCCATCACGTTCGCGGACAGGCGCGGCGCGCTCAGGATCCTGCACCACGTGCAGGCGCTGCGGCCCGACCTGCCGGTGGTCGTGCGCACCGTCGACGATGCGGATCTCGAGCGGCTGGCCGGTGCCGGGGCGACCGAGGTCGTCCCCGAGGTGCTGGAGGGCAGCCTGATGCTCGCGGCGCAGACGCTGCTGCTGCTCGGCGTGCCGCTCAACCGGGTGCTCGCGTGCGTCGCTTCCGTCCGCGAGCAGCGCTACGGGTTGCTGCGCGGCTTCTTCCGGGGCGCGACGGACGTGTCCGCCGAGGACGACGGCCTACAGCCGCGGCTGCAGGCCGTCGTCCTGACCGTGGGAGCGGCGGCGGTCGGGCGCACGCTCGCCGACCTGGGGCTCGACGGACTGGCCGAGGTCACCGGCGTGCGCCGGCCCGGGCGTCCCCCTTCGCTGCCCGCGCCCGACCTGCGGCTCGCGGCCGGCGACGTGGTGGTGCTGCTCGGCCGGCCGAAGGAACTGGCCGTCGCGGAGGCGCGGCTGCTCGAAGGGTAGGCCCGGTGGCGCGGCGACGCCGTGGAGCGGCGGCCCTGTCCGGGCCACGCCGGCCGGGCGCCGGCGACGCCGCGTAACTGACCGCGGGTCATTGAAGTCGCCGCGGCAGGCCGATAGAATGACCGGTCCTCCCGCCTCATTGCCGCAAATCCGTGAAGACCGCCCCGTCGCCCGCCGCGGCGACGTTCGACACCCGTTGCGCCAACGCCGTCGAGCTCTCGGGGGTGACGTTCGGCTACGACCGCCGCACGATCCTGAAGGGCATCGACATGACGATCCCGCGCGGCAAGGTCGTCGCGATCATGGGCGGGTCGGGCTGCGGGAAGACCACGATCCTGAGGCTGATCGGCGGCTCGCTGCGCCCGAGGTCGGGCAGGATCGTCGTCGCCGGACAGTCGGTCCCGCAGCTCGACCGCGACGGCCTGTACGCGCTGCGCCGCCGCATCGGCATGCTGTTCCAGTTCGGCGCGCTCTTCACCGACCTCACGGTGTTCGAGAACGTCGCGTTCCCCATGCGCGAGCACACGGACCTGCCGGACGAGGCGATCCGCGACCTCGTGCTGATGAAGCTCAACGCCGTCGGCCTGCGCGGCGCGGCGCAGCTCAAGCCGGCCGAGCTGTCGGGCGGCATGGGGCGGCGCGTGGCGCTGGCGCGCGCCGTCGCGCTCGACCCGATGCTGGTGATGTACGACGAGCCGTTCGCCGGCCTCGACCCCATCTCGCTGGGCGTGGTCGGCCAGCTGATCCGCCGGATGAACGACGCCCTCGGCATCACGTCGATCGTCGTCACGCACGACGTCTACGAGTCGCTGAAGATCGTCGACCACCTGTACTTCGTGAGCGAGGGCCGCATCGTCGCCGGCGGCACGCCCGACGAGGTGCGCGCCTCGTCGGATCCCTTCGTCCGCCAGTTCCTCGACGGCGCGCCCGACGGGCCGGTGCCGTTCCACTACGCGGCGCGCCCGCTGGAGCAGGAGTTCGTCCGTGCCCGCTGAGAGGGTCGTGCGCGGCGTGCGCAAGGTCGGCGCGACGACGCTCGCGATCCTGCAGCGCCTGGGCTTCGCCACGCGCTTCTTCGCGGCGGTCGTCTGGCACTCGCCGCAGGCGTTCCGCCGCCTGCAGCTCACGCTGCGCGAGATCTATTTCGCGGGCGTGCTGTCGCTGGTCATCATCCTCGTCTCCGGGATGTTCGTCGGCATGGTGCTGGCGCTGCAGGGCTACGACGTCCTGAACCGCTACGGCGCCAACGACTCGCTCGGCATCCTGGTCGCGCTGTCGCTGGTGCGGGAACTCGGCCCGGTCGTCGCCGGTCTGCTGTTCGCGAGCCGCGCGGGCAGCGCGATCACCGCCGAGATCGGCCTGATGAAGGCGACCGACCAGCTCGCGGCGATGGAGATGATGGCCGTGGATCCGCTCGCGCGCGTCGTCGCCCCGCGCTTCTGGGGCGGGATCGTGTCGATGCCGCTGCTCGCCGCGCTGTTCTCGACGCTCGGCGTCTTCGGCGCGTGGCTGGTCGGCGTGAAGCTGATCGGGCTCGACAACGGCGCGTTCTGGGGCAACATGCAGGCCGCCGTCGACTTCCGCGAGGACATCGTCAACGGCTTCATCAAGAGCGTCGTGTTCGGCGTCATCGTGAGCCTCATCGCCGTGTTCGAGGGCTACGACGCCAAGCCCACGGCCGAGGGCGTCTCGTCGGCGACCACGCGCACCGTCGTCGAGTCGGCGCTGACGATCCTCGCGGCCGACTTCGTGCTCACCGTGTTCATGTTCCGCGGCGTGGGCGTCTAGCCGCGCCGCACCGGAAGGGAGACCGCGATGAACCGCGCCACCATCGACCTGTGGGTCGGCGTCTTCGTCCTGATCGGGATCGGCGCCCTGATCTTCCTGTCGCTGCGCGTGGGCAACCTGCTCACGACGTCGAACGCCCCCGGCTACCGCCTCGAGGCGCGCTTCGACAACGTGGCCGGCCTGAAGCCGCGCGCGCCGGTGAAGGCCGCCGGGGTGGTCGTGGGGCGGGTGGAGCGCATCGTGCTCGACCCGCAGACCTACGAGGCGTCGGTCACGATGCGCATCGACCAGGGCTTCCAGTTTACGCGCGACACGATCGCGTCGGTGCTCACCTCGGGCCTGCTCGGCGAGGTCTACATCGGCCTGGACGCGGGCGGCGACAGCCAGATGCTCGCCGACGGCGGCCGCATCGCCAAGACGCAGTCCGCCCTGGTCATCGAGAAGCTGATCGGTCAGTTCATGCTCGATCGCGCCTCCGCGGCGCCCGACAAGTGAGGACCGCCATGACGCTCCGCCCGCTCGCGTGGGCCGCGCTCGCCGCCGCGCTGCTGTCCGGCTGCGCGACGACCACGGGCTCGCGCGACGACCCGCTCGAGCCGTTCAACCGCGCGATGTACGCGATCCACGAGCCGATCGACCGCGACGTGGTGCAGCCGATCGCCCGTGCGTGGCTCGAGCTGCCGGCGGCGCTGCGCCAGCCGGTGACGAACTTCTTCGGCAACATCGACGACCTCTTCTCCGGCGTCAACGGCGTGCTCCAGGGCAAGACCGAGAAGGCCGCGCACGACTTCGGGCGCGTGATGACGAACTCGCTGTACGGGCTCGGCGGGCTGATCGACGTGGCCTCCGGCGCCGGCATCCCGAAGGGCGAGGAGGACTTCGGCCAGACCTTCGGCGTGTGGGGCATCCCGCACGGGCCTTACCTCTTCGTTCCGGTCTTCGGGCCGACGACCGTCCGCGACGGGACCGGCGTGATCATCCGCGCCTACACGACGCCGGTCGGCTACCTCGAGGACGTCTCGGCGCGCAACACCCTGTGGGGCGTGGGACTGCTCGACCTGCGCGCGCAGGCGCTGGAGACGCAGTCCATCGTGCAGCAGGCCGCGCTGGATCCCTACACGTTCGTTCGCCGCGCTTACCTGCAACGGCGCGCCTACCTGACCTACGATGGCAGGCCCCCGACGCCCAAGGAGGACGACGAATGACGCACCGACGCCCCTTCGCGCCCGCCGCGCTGTTCGCGGTGGCGCTCGCCTTCGCCGGGCCGCTGCTCGCGCAGGAGGCGCCCGACGCGCTGGTGAAGCGCGTCTCCCAGGAGACCATCGACCTCATCCGGTCGGACCCGAAGCTGCAGGCCGGCGATCCCGCGCGCGTGCAGGAGGTCATCGAGTCGCGCCTGCTGCCGCACTTCGACTTCTCGCGCATGACGCAGTTGGCGATGGGCCGCAACTGGCGCGCCGCGTCCCCCGAGCAGCAGAAGCGCCTGACCGACGAGTTCCGCACCCTGCTCGTGCGCACCTACTCGAACGCGCTGACGCAGTACCGCGACGAGACGATCCAGCTGCGGCCGTTCCGGCCCGAGGCCGGTGCGGCCGACGTGACCGTCCGCACGGAGGTGGTCCGCCAGGGGCGCCCCCCGGTGCAGATCGACTACGGCATGACCAGGACGCAGAACGGCTGGAAGGCCTACGATGTGATCGTCGGCGGCGTGTCGCTGGTCACCAACTACCGGGACGAGTTCAACGAGCAGGTGAAGGCGGGCGGCGTCGACGGCCTGATCCGCACGCTCGCCGACAAGAACAGGACGGGCGCCAAGTGATCGAGTCGGACAGCGTCGATCGCGCCGAGCCGGGCGCCTTCGCCGTGAGCGAGGACGGCCGCCGCTGGGTGTTCACCGGGGCGCTCACGTTCGAGGACGCCGCGCGCGTCCTCGAGGACTCGCGGGAGCTGCCGCTGCCGACGGGCGGTCACGTCGACTTCTCGGGGCTGCACGCCGCGGACTCCGCGGCGCTCGCCGTGCTGTTCGCGCTCCGGCGCCGGGCGTCCGCCGAGCGCCGCAGGCTCGTGTTCGACGGCCTGCCGCCGGGCGTGGCGGCGCTGGCGCGCGTCTACGGCATCGAGGAGCTCGTCTTCCCGCAGCACGCGGCGCACTGACGCGCGCCGGGGCCGCGCACGATGGTCACGCCAGCGGTCGAGTTCCAGGCGGTCGCGCGCCGCTTCGGCACCGTGCAGGCGCTCGACGGCGTGGACCTCGCCGTCGCGCCGGGCGAGTTCTTCGGCCTGCTCGGGCCCAACGGCGCCGGCAAGACGACGCTGATCTCGATCCTCGCCGGGCTGGTCCGCGCCGACCGCGGGCGCGCGCGCGTGCTCGGCCACGACGTCGTCGACGACTACCGCGAGGCGCGCCGGCTGCTGGGCGTGGTCCCGCAGGAGCTCGTCTTCGACCCGTTCTTCACCGTGCGCGAGACGCTCGCCTTTCAGGCGGGGTACTTCGGGATCCACGACGCCCGCGCCTGGATCGACGAGATCCTCGAGCGCCTGGGCCTCGCCGCCAAGGCGGACGCGAACATGCGCTCGCTGTCCGGCGGCATGAAGCGGCGCGTGCTCGTCGGCCAGGCGCTGGTGCACAAGCCGCCCGTGATCGTGCTCGACGAACCGACCGCCGGCGTCGACGTCGAGCTGCGCCACAGCCTGTGGGCGTTCATCCGCCAGTTGAACGCGTCGGGCCACACGGTCATCCTGACCACGCACTACCTCGAGGAGGCCGAGGCGCTGTGCGGGCGCATCGCGATGCTGAAGGCCGGGCGCGTGGTCGCGCTCGACTCGACGCACGCCCTGCTCGCGCGCTTCCCCGGCCTCGGCGTGCGCCTGGTCGCGGACCGGGTGCCGGCGCACTGGGCCGCGCGCGCGCGGCGCCAGGAACCCGGCGCGCTCCACATCGCGCTCGCCAGCCACGGCGAGCTCGAGCAGCTCCTCGCCGACCTGCGCGTCGAAGGCATCACCATCGCCGAGCTGTCGATCGGCGCGGCGGACCTCGAGCAGGTCTTCCTGCGCATCATGCAGGAGGAGCGGGCGGCGTGAGCGCGACCGGCGCCAGCGCGGAGGAACTGCCGTCCGCGGGGCCGCCGCGCGCGCTGCGCGGCACGGGCTGGCTCACGCTGCTGCGCAAGGAGCTCCTGCGGTTCTGGAAGGTCAGCTTCCAGACGATCGCCGCGCCGGTGCTGACGTCGCTGCTGTACCTGCTGATCTTCTCGCACGTGCTCGAGCGCCACGTCGCCGTCTACGACGGGCGCGTCGCCTACACGCATTTCCTCGTGCCGGGCCTGGTCATGATGGCGATCCTGCAGAACGCGTTCGCCAACTCCTCGTCGTCGCTGATCCAGTCGAAGATCACCGGCAACCTGATCTTCGTGCTTCTGCCGCCGCTGTCGCCGACCGAGCTCTTCGCGGCCTACGTCCTCGGCGCGATGGTGCGCGGGCTGGTGGTCGGGCTCGGCGTGTTCGTGGTCACGATCGGATTCGCGCCCTCGCTCCTCGCGATGCCTCATCCGGTCTGGGCGCTCGCCTTCGCGCTCGCCGGCAGTGCGATCCTGGCGATCCTGGGACTGATCGCGGGCATCTGGGCCGACAAGTTCGACCAGCTGGCCGCGTTCCAGAACTTCGTCGTCCTGCCCCTCACGTTCCTGTCGGGCGTGTTCTACTCGATCCACTCGCTGCCGCCGGTCTGGCAGGCGGCCTCGCACGCGAACCCGTTCTTCTACATGATCGACGGGTTCCGCTACGGCTTCTTCGGCGTGTCGGACACCTCGCCGTGGCTGTCGCTCGCGATCGTCGCCGGCTTCCTCGTCGCGCTGACCGCGCTGACGCTGGCGCTGCTCGCGCGCGGGTGGCGCCTGCGGAGCTGACGCCGGCGCGCGTCGGGTATCATGGCGCCCCCGCGAGAGCGTGTCGCCGGGAGGCCCGCGATGCACGACACCCCCCCCGTTTCCCCCGACTCGATCCGCGCGTCGATCGCGGCCGGCCTGCCCTGCGACGAGGTCCGCGTGCGCGGCGACGGCCACCACTTCGAGGCGCTGGTCGTGAGCGAGGCGTTCGAAGGGCGCTCGCGCGTCGCCCGCCACCAGCTCGTCTACGGGGCGCTCGGCGACCGGATGCGCGCGGAGATCCACGCGCTGTCGATGACGACGATGACGCCGTCGGAGTACCTGCGCGCCCGGCAGGGCGAGCAGTGAGGTGCGCGGCGTGCGTTCGCTGATCGCCGGACTGCCACGATCCGCCCGCGGATCGCCACGATCGGGGCGGCGGAACGACGGCACCGGCGGGGCAGGATGCCCGCATGGACGCTCCCGACCTCGCGCCCCCGCCGGCCATCGCGGACGCGCCACCGGGCGCTGACCGCCGCGGACCGCACGCGCTCCCGATGGACAAGCTCGTGATCGAAGGCGGCCCGCGGCTCGCGGGCGCCATCGCCGTGTCCGGCGCGAAGAACGCGGCGCTGCCCATCCTCTGCGCGTCGCTGCTCACCGCCGAGCCGCTGCGCCTGTCGAACGTGCCGCGCCTCAACGACGTGCGTACGATGCGCACGCTGCTCGCGCAGATGGGCGTCGCGCACGACGCCACCGGCGGCGCGCTGGCGCTCTGCGCCGCGCACATCGACTGGCCGCTGGCGCCCTACGAGCTGGTGAAGACGATGCGGGCGTCGATCCTGGCGCTCGGGCCGCTGCTCGCGCGCTGCGGCGAGGCGCGGGTGTCGCTGCCCGGCGGCTGCGCGATCGGGCTGCGCCCCGTCGACCAGCACGTGAAGGGACTCGCAGCGATGGGGGCCGAGATCGACCTCGAGCACGGCTACATCGCCGCGCGCGCGCGACGGCTGCGCGGTGCGCGCTACGTGTTCGACGTCGTGACGGTGACCGGCACCGAGAACCTCATGATGGCCGCCACGCTCGCCGAGGGGACCACGGTCCTCGAGAACGCCGCGCGCGAGCCCGAGGTCGTCGACCTCGCGCGCTGCCTGGTGGCGATGGGCGCGCGCATCGTGGGCGCGGGCACCGACCGCATCGCGATCGACGGCGTCGACGCGCTGCACGGGGCGACGCACGCGATCATGCCCGATCGCATCGAGACGGGGACGTTCGCCGCGGCCGCCGCGGCGACGGGCGGCGACGTCGTGCTCGAGGGCGCCGGCGCAGACGCGCTCGACGCCGTGATCGACAAGCTGCGCGAGTCCGGCGCGAGCGTCGACGTCCGCGACGGCGCGCTGCGCGTGCGCCGCGACGGCCCGCTCGCCCCCTTCAACGTCCGCACCGCGCCGTTCCCCGGCTTTCCCACCGACATGCAGGCGCAGATGATGGCGCTCGCGACCGTCGCCCCTGGGACGTCGGTGATCACCGAGACGATCTTCGAGAACCGCATGATGCACGTGCAGGAGCTGAAGCGGCTGGGCGCGGACATCGAGGTGGAGGGCAACGCCGCGATCGTGCGCGGCGTGCCGCGGCTGGCCGGGGCGACCGTGATGGCGACCGACCTGCGCGCCTCCGCGGGGCTCGTGATTGCCGGCCTCATCGCGGACGGGGAGACGACGATCGACCGCATCTACCACCTCGACCGCGGCTACGAGCGCATCGAGGACAAGCTGGGCGCGCTCGGCGCACGCATCCGCCGTGTCCGCTGACGGCCTGGGGTCGCTCGGGGGCTCTCCGCTCGGCAGGCCCGCGCGCGTTCCGGAGGCCTACGACGCCGGTCTGCTGTACCCGGTGGCGCGCGCGCCGCAGCGCGCGGAACTCGGCCTCCACGGCGCGCTTCCCTTCGGCGGGGCGGACCGCTGGACCGCGTGGGAGGCGACGTGGACGGACGAGCGCGGCCGTCCGCGGGTGGCGATCGCGACCTTCGACGTGCCGTGCACGTCGCCGCGCCTGGTCGAGTCGAAGTCGGTCAAGCTCTGGCTCGCGTCGCTCGCGCACGTCCGCCTGCCGTCGCCGGACGCGCTGCGCGCGCTGCTCGCGCGCGACCTCGCCGGCGCGGTCGGCGCCGAGGTGGACGTCGCCGTGCACCTGCCGCCGGCGTGGCCACGGCTGTTCGCGCGCGCCGAGCCGCAGGGCCTTTGCCTCGACGACGAGCAGCCGTCCGCGCTGCCCGCGGCACCCGACGCGGCGCTGCTGCAATGCGCGGACGACGTCGCGGAGGAGGCGTTGTACACGCGCGCCTTCCGTGCGGTGTGCCCGGTGACCGGGCAGCCCGACCACGCCGACGTCGTCGTGACCTACCGCGGCAGGCGCCTGCAGCGGGCGGGCCTCTACGCGTACCTGATCGGATTCCGGCGGCACGCCGGCTTCCACGAGCACTGCGTCGAGCGCATCTTCGCCGACGTCGCGGCCGCCTGCCGGCCGCAGGCGCTGCGCGTCGAGGCGCGCTTCACGCGCCGCGGCGGCCTCGACATCAATCCGGTCCGCGTGGCCGGCATGGCGGGCGGCTTCTCGCCGCCGACGCTGCGGCAGTAGCGCCCGGCCCCGGCCGCGGCGACCGGCGGGGCGACGCGGCGCCGCCTGCTAGAATCGTCGTCCCCCTCTCCGGATCCACCCGCCGTGAACGGCGTCGCCATCGCCCTGTCGAAGGGCCGCATCCTCGACGAAACGCTGCCTCTGCTGGCGCGCGCCGGCATCGTGCCGTCGAAGAGCCCGGAGACGTCGCGCAAGCTGGTGCTGCCCACCTGCCGGCCCGGCGTGTCGCTGGTGATGCTGCGCGCGCAGGACGTGCCCACCTACGTCCAGTACGGGGCCGCCGACCTCGGCATCGCCGGCAAGGACGTGCTGCTCGAGCACGGCGCCGAGGGCCTCTACCAGCCGCTCGACCTGCGCATCGGCGTGTGCCGGCTCGCCGTCGCGACCCGTCGCGGCGTCGACTGGGCCGCGACCGTGCAGCGCGGTGCGCGCATCCGCGTGGCCTCCAAGTACGTCAATGTCGCGCGCGAGCACTTCGCGGCGAAGGGCGTGCACGTCGACCTGATCAAGCTCTACGGGTCGATGGAGCTGGCGCCGATCCTCGGGCTCGCCGACGCGATCGTCGACCTCGTGTCCACCGGCAACACGCTCAAGGCGAACGACCTCGTCGCGGTGGAGGAGGTCGTGCCGATCACCTCGCGCCTGGTCGTCAACCCCGCGTCGCTCAAGCTCAAGCGGGCGCTGGTGCAGCCGCTGATCGAAGCGCTGGGCGCCGCCGTGGACGAACGCGCCGGGGCGATCGCGTGAACGCGCCCGCCGGCCCCGGACTGACCGTGCGCCGGCTCGACGCGGCGCAGCCCGGGTTCGACGCGTCGCTCGGCCGGCTGATCGCCTTCGAGGCGGCGCAGGACGCCGACGTCGACGCGCGCGCCGCGGCGATCGTCGACGACGTGCGCGTGCGCGGCGACGTCGCGCTGCTCGAGCACACGGCCCGGTTCGACCGCGTGCAGGCGACGTCGGTCGCGGCCCTCGAGATCGGCGCCGGCGAGATGCGCCGTGCCTACGAGACGCTGCCGGAGGTCCAGCGCGTCGCGCTGGCGACCGCGGCGGCGCGGGTGCGCGCCTACCACGAACGGCAGAAGGGGTCGTCGTGGTCGTTCCGCGAGGCGGACGGCACCGAGCTCGGCCAGCGCGTGACGCCGCTCGACCGCGTCGGGATCTACGTGCCGGGCGGCAAGGCGGCGTACCCGTCGTCGGTGCTGATGAACGCGCTGCCCGCCCGCGTCGCCGGCGTTCCCGAGATCGTCATGGTCGTCCCGACGCCGGACGGCGCGCGCAATCCGCTGGTGCTCGCCGCCGCGCACCTCGCCGGCGTCACGCGCGCCTTCGCCATCGGCGGCGCGCAGGCGATCGCGGCGCTCGCCTACGGCACGGCGACGGTCCCGGCCGTGGACAAGATCTGCGGCCCGGGCAACGCCTACGTGGCGGCGGCGAAGCGGCGCGTGTTCGGCGTCGTCGGCATCGACATGGTGGCCGGCGTGTCCGAGATCCTCGTGATCGCCGACGCCACGGCGAATCCGCGCTGGGTGGCCATCGACCTGTTCTCGCAGGCCGAGCACGACGAGCTCGCGCAGGCGATCCTCGTGTCGCCGGACGCGGCCCTGCTCGACGCCGTCGAGCGGGAGGCCCGCGCCTGGCTCGCGGTGATGCCCCGCGCCCCGATCATCGCCGCGTCGTTCGCGCGGCGCGGTGCGCTGATCAGGGTCCGCGACCTCGACGAGGCCTGCGCCATCGCCAACCGCGTCGCGCCCGAGCACCTCGAGCTCGCGGTGGCCGATCCGGACGCGCTGCTGGGCCGCATCCGCCATGCCGGCGCGATCTTCATGGGCCACCACGCCAGCGAGCCGCTCGGCGACTACTGCGCGGGACCGAACCACGTGCTGCCGACCGGCCGGACGGCGCGCTTCAGCTCGCCGCTCGGCGTCTACGACTTCGAGAAGCGCAGCAGCGTCCTGCGCATCTCCGCCGAAGGCGCGCGCGCGCTGGGCGCCGTGGCGGCCACGCTCGCGCACGGCGAGGGCCTGACCGCGCACGCGTGCGCGGCCGAAGCGCGCCTGCAGCCCTGACGCCGCCGAAGGTCCCCGTCCCGTGCCCGCCATGCCTGCCACACGCCTTCCCTGCCTCGACCTCCCGGCCGACGCGGCCGCCGGCACGGCCGCTGCGGCCGCGGCGCCGCGCGCCGCAGCGGGAGGCACGTGACGATGAACGACCCGCGTCCCCTGCCGACGCCGCGCGCCGACGACGCGGACGTCGCTTCCCGTGTCGCCTCGACGGTGCGCGCCGACGTGCGCTCGCTGTCGGCGTACCCGGTCCCGAAGACGGACGGCTGCATCCAGCTCCACGCGAACGAGAACCCGTATCCGCTGCCGGCGCCCGTGCGCAGGGCGGTGGCCGCCGCCGTGGCGCGCGTGCCCGTCCACCGCTACCCCGACGGCGCCGGCGACGTCGTCAAGGCGGCGCTGGCGGCCGCGCTGCCGCTGCCCGAGGGCGCGGGATTGGTGCTCGGCAACGGCTCCGACGAGCTGATCCAGCTGCTGACGACGGTGGTCGCGCGGCCCGGCGCGTCGGTGCTCGCGCCGGAGCCGACGTTCGTGATGTACCGGATCTACGCGAAGCAGGCGGGCATCCCCTACGTCGCGGTCCCGCTGCGCCCCGACTTCACGGTGGACGAGGACGCGATGCTCGCGGCCATCGCGCGCGAGCGGCCGGCACTGGTCTGGCTCGCGAGCCCGAACAACCCCACGGGCTACCGCATGCCGGTGGCGTCGATCGAGCGCATCCTCGCCGCGGCGCCCGGCGTGGTGGTCGTCGACGAAGCCTACGCGGACTTCGGCGACCACTCGCTGCTGCCGCGCGTGCTCGAATTCGCCAACCTGGTGCTGCTGCGCACGCTGTCGAAGGTCGGCCTGGCCGGCGTGCGCCTCGGCTACGCCGTCGCGCACCCGGCCTGGATCGCGGAGCTCGACAAGGTCCGCTCGCCCTACAACGTCAACGCGCTCACGCAGGCGGTCGTCCCGGTCGTGCTCGCGTCGGCCGGGCTGCTCGCCGAGCAGGTCGCGGCGATTCGCGCGGAGCGCTCCCGCCTCGCCGAAGCGCTCGCCGCGCGAGCCGGCGTCACGGTCTTCCCGAGCGAGGCGAACTTCCTGCTCGTGCGCGTGCCGGACGCGGACGCGTGGGCGGCGCACCTCCGGGCCCGCCGCATCCTCGTCAAGAACCTGAACGGCTCGCACCGCGCGCTGGAGCAGTGCCTGCGCATCACCGTCGGCACGCCCGAGGAGAACGGCGCGCTGCTGGCCGCGCTGGGGAGCCTGCCGTGAACGACGCTCCGCAGGCCGCGCCGCGCGTGGCGCGCGTCGAGCGCAACACCGCCGAGACGCAGATCGCCGTCGAGCTGGGCCTCGACGGGAGCGGACGCGCGGCGCTGGCGACCGGCATCGCGTTCCTCGACCACATGCTGGACCAGGTCGCCCGGCACGGCGTCGTCGACCTGACCGTGCGGGCGCGCGGCGACCTCCACGTCGACGCGCACCACACCGTCGAGGACGTCGGCATCGCGCTCGGCCAGGCGGTGCGCGACGCCGTGGGCGACAAGGCCGGCCTCGCGCGCTACGGGCACGCGTACGTGCCGCTCGACGAAGCGCTGTCGCGCGTCGTGGTCGACCTCTCCGGGCGGCCGGGACTCGAGTTCCACGTGCCGTTCACGCGCGCGCTGATCGGCACCTTCGACGTCGACCTCGTGCGCGAGTTCTTCCAGGGCTTCGCGAACCACGCCCAGGCGACGCTGCACGTCGACAACCTGCGCGGCACGAACGCGCACCACCAGTGCGAGACCGTGTTCAAGGCCTTCGGCCGCGCGCTTCGGATGGCGGTGGCGCGCGACGCGCGGCTGGGCGGCGCGGTGCCGTCGACGAAGGGGGCGCTGTAGGGCAGGCGGGCGACGGATGGCAGGAGAGAGGCGATCGGCGCTGGGCGATAGGCGATAGGAGATGGGAGAGCGGCGACGGCCCGCCTCCCATCGCCCATCGCCCAGCGCCCGTGCCCCAATGCCCGTGACCCCGCCATGATCGTCGTCGTCGACTACGGCATGGGCAACCTCCGCTCGGTGGCCAAGGCGCTCGCGCACGTCGCGCCCGGCGCGCGCGTCGTGGTGAGCGGCGACGCGCGGGTGGTCCGCGAAGCCGACCGTGTCGTGCTGCCCGGGCAGAGCGCGATGCCCGACTGCATGGCGGCGCTCGCTGCCGGCGGGCTCGATGCGGCGGTGCGGGAGACCCTGCGCGACCGGCCGTTCCTCGGCGTCTGCCTCGGGCTGCAGGTGCTGTTCGACGCGAGCGAGGAGGGGCCCGCGGCCGGCCTCGGCGTGCTGCCGGGGCGCGTCGTGCGCTTCGACCCGGACGCCATGCAGCTGCCCGGAGGCGAGCGCCTCAAGGTGCCGCACATGGGATGGAACCGCGTGCGGCAGGCGCGGCCGCACCCGCTGTGGGCGGGCATCCCGGACGACGCGCGCTTCTACTTCGCGCACAGCTACTATCCGGTGCCCGACGACCGGGCGGTCGTCGCGGGGACCGCGTCGTATCCCGCGCCGTTTACTTGCGCGGTAGCGCGGGATAATATTTTCGCCGTCCAGTTCCATCCCGAGAAGAGCCATCGCGCCGGACTCGCCCTGCTCGCGAACTTCGCGCGCTGGGACGGCCGGGGTGCCTGAGGCCGGCCGGGCCTCCACGACGCCGACTCCCGCTCACCACGACCGACCGCGCACCACCGCGCGTCGTTGACGCGGACCTCCCATGCAGATCATCCCGGCGATCGACATCAAGGACGGCAACTGCGTCCGCCTGAGGCAGGGCGAGATGCACACGGCCACGGTGTTCTCGGAGGACCCCGCCGCGATGGCCCAGCACTGGCTGGAGCAGGGCGCGAAGCGGCTGCACCTGGTCGACCTGAACGGCGCGGTCGCGGGACGGCCCCGCAACGAGCTCGCGATCCGCGAGATCACCAGCGTCGTCGGCGAGGACGTTCCGATCCAGCTCGGCGGCGGCATCCGCGACCTCGACACCATCGAGCGGTACCTCGACGACGGCATCACCTACGTCGTCATCGGGACGGCCGCGGTGAAGAATCCGGGGTTCGTGCACGACGCGTGCTACGCGTTCCCGGGCCACATCATCGTCGGGCTGGACGCGCGCGACGGCAAGGTCGCGACCGACGGCTGGTCGAAGATGACCGGGCACGACGTCGCCGACCTCGCGCGGAAGTTCGAGGACTACGGCGTCGAGGCCATCATCTACACCGACATCGGCCGCGACGGCATGATGACCGGCGTGAACATCGAGGCGACGGTGCGGCTCGCCCGCGCCATCAAGGCGCCCGTGATCGCGTCCGGCGGGCTCGCGTCGCTCGCCGACGTCGAGGCGCTCGCGAGGCACGAGGCCGACGGCATCATCGGCGCGATCGCCGGGCGCGCGCTCTACGAGGGCACGCTCGACTTCCGCGAGGCGCAGAAGGCGGCCGGCGCCGGCTGACGAGCGTGCTCGCCAAGCGCATCATCCCCTGCCTCGACATCGCCGAAGGCCGCGTCGTCAAGGGCGTGAAGTTCGTCGACCTGCGCGATGCGGGCGACCCCGTCGAGGTCGCGCGGCGCTACGACGAGCAGGGAGCCGACGAGCTCGCCTTCCTGGACATCCGCGCCAGCATCGAGACGCGCGGCCTGCTCTACGACATGATCGAGCGGGTCGCCGACCAGGTGTTCATCCCGCTCACCGTCGGCGGGGGCGTCAACGGCGCGGCCGACGTCCGCGCGCTGCTCAACGCGGGCGCCGACAAGGTGAGCATCAACACCGCGGGCGTGAGGACGCCGGAGCTGTTCGACGAGGCCGCCGCGCGCTTCGGCGCGCAGTGCATCGTCGCCGCCATCGACGCGAAGCAGTGCGGCGTCGACGAGTGGCAGGTGGTCATCCACGGCGGGCGCACGCCGACCGGCATCGACGTCGTGGCCTGGGCGCGCGAGGTCGCGCAGCGGGGCGCCGGCGAGATCCTGCTCACGAGCATGGACCGCGACGGCGCGAAGTCGGGCTTCGACCTGCGGCTCACCCGCGCCGTCGCCGATGCCGTCGACGTGCCGGTGATCGCCTCCGGCGGCGTGGGGACGCTGCGCCACCTGTGCGAGGGAATCGTCGACGGTCACGCGGACGCCGTGCTCGCGGCGTCGATCTTCCACTACGGCGAGTTCACGATCCCGCAGGCGAAGGCCGCGATGAAGGCGGCCGGCATCGAGGTCCGCGACGCGGGCGGGGCGGCGTAGGGCGCGGACGGCCGTGCGCCCCGCGGCCACCCCCGGCCGACGCGGCGAAGTTGCGCCCGGGCAACCTGCCGCGGGCCCGCAGGCCGTATCCTTCCCTTCGGACCCGCTGCCGGACCCCGTCCTTCCGATCCGCCGCCCCATGAACGCGAGCTTCCTCGACGCCGTCCGCTGGAGTGCCGACGGGCTCGTGCCGGCGGTCGCCCAGGAGGCGGGGAGCGGACGCGTGCTGACGCTGGCGTGGATGAACCGCGACGCGCTGGCGGCGACGGCGCGCAGCGGCGTCGCGCACTACTGGTCGCGCTCGCGCGCGCGGCTGTGGCGCAAGGGCGAGTCGTCGGGCCACGAGCAGCGCGTGCGCGAGATCCGCCTCGACTGCGACGACGACGCGATCCTGCTCGTCGTCGAGCAGGCCGGGGGCATCGCGTGCCACACCGGCCGCGAGCGCTGCTTCTACAAGCTGCTCGAGGACGGGCGCTGGCGCGCGACCGATCCCGTGCTGAAGGACCCGCAGGTGATCTATGGCGGACGCTGACGCCGGCCTGCGCGACGTGCTCGCCGCGGTGGCGGCGACGATCGAGTCGCGCAAGGACGTCGACCCGCAGGGCTCGTACGTGGCATCGCTGTTCGCGCGCGGCGAGGACGCGATCCTGAAGAAGATCGGCGAGGAGGCGATCGAGACCGTGATGGCCGGGAAGGACGGCGATCCGGCGCGCATCACCCACGAGGTCGCCGACCTGTGGTTCCACTGCCTCGTGCTGCTGTCGCGCCACGGCCTGTCGCCCGACGACGTCCTCGCGGAGCTGGCGCGGCGCCTCGGCCGCTCGGGGCTCGTCGAGAAGGCCGCCCGCAGGCGCTGAGCGGCGATGGCGTATCGCCACGGCCAGTTCGCGACGCCGATGGCCGTGGGGACCGCCCTCGGGCTCCTCGCGGCGGTCGGGGCCATCGCCTGGCTGTCGCCCGCCACCATCACGGCGGCCCCGTGGCTCGTGGGATCGCTGTTCGCGATCCTGCTGGGCGGTTTCGCACTCTTCTGGCGGTTGGTGGTCGAAGTCGACGAGCGGCACGTCCGGGCGGTCTTCGGCATCGGGCTGCTGCGCAGGACGCTCCCGCTCGCCGACGTGCGTCGGACGGAGGTGGTGCGCACGCGCGTCTGGTGGGGATACGGGATCCACTGGACGCCGTCGGGATGGCTTTACAATGTGGCGGGCCGGGATGCCGTCCGGCTCGAGATGGCGAGCGAGCGGGCCGTGATCCTCGGCACCGACGAGCCGGAGGCGCTCAAGCGGGCGATCGACCAGGCCGTGCGGGCCCTGCCCGGCCAGCCGCCCCGTCACTAGGAACACCATGGAGCAGGACCCCAACTGCATCTTCTGCCGCATCGTGCGCGGCGAGATCCCGAGCCGGAAGGTCTACGAGGACGCCGACGTCCTGGCGTTCCACGACATCCAGCCCGTCGCGCCGGTGCACCTGCTGGTGATCCCCAAGGCGCACGTCGCCTCGCTGTACGACGTCGCGCCGGCGCACGAGGCGGTCCTGGGCAGGATCATGGCGATCGCCGGCCGGCTGGCGCGCGACCACGGCGCGGACGACGGGTTCCGCGCGATCGTCAACACCGGACGCGTGGGCCGCCAGGAGGTCATGCACGTCCACGTCCACCTCATCGGCGGGGGCGAGCCGCTCGGCCCGATGATCGCCCGCAAGGGTCACTGAAGGAGAGTTCGATGGGTTCATTCAGCATCTGGCACTGGCTGATCGTCCTGTTGGTCGTCGTGCTGATCTTCGGCACGAAGAAGCTGCGCAACATCGGCCAGGACCTCGGCGGCGCGGTGAAGGGCTTCAAGGAAGGCATGAAGAGCTCGAACGAGGACGCCGACGCCGCGAAGGGCGCGACCGAGCCGGCCTCGCAGATCGCCGGCAAGACGATCGAGGGCGAAGTCAAGCGCGAGTCGTCCACGCGCACCTGACCTCGGCGCGGCCGCTCCCGGGGCGCTCGCCGCGGCCGCGGCGGGGCCGCCCGCCGGCACGTCCGCCGCGGCCTCGCGTACGTCACTCCCGATGTTCGACATCGCGTTCTCCGAGCTCATCATCATCGCCGTCGTGGCGCTGATCGTCGTCGGCCCCGAGCGGCTGCCGAAGGCCGCGCGCACCATGGGCCACCTCTTCGGGCGGCTGCAGCGCTACGTCAACGACGTGAAGACCGACATCAACCGCGAGATGGAGCTCGAGGAGCTGCGCAAGCTGCAGCAGCAGGTGCAGAGCGCCGCGCGCGAGATCGAGACGTCGGTGAGCAGTGCGGCCCGGGACTTCGAGAGCGGCGTCCGCGGCGTGGAGACGCAACTCGCCGATACGGCGGCCGAGGCCCCCGCGCCGGCGTCGTCGCTGCCGCCGCTCGCCGAGCCGCCGCCGCAGGGTGCCGCCGCCAGCGGGGCGGACGCGCTGCCGGCCGCCGGAGCCGAGGCGCCCCGCCAGTCACGTCTGCCGGGCTTCGATCCGCTCTGACGCCTCCCATCGCACGCGGGTGCCGCCGTCGCGGCCCCGCGGGCCCAACCGCACCCGATGAGCGACACGCCGGACACGCCGCAGGAGACGTTCATGTCTCACCTGGTCGAGCTGCGCGACCGGCTGCTGCGCTCGATCATCGCCGTCGTCGTGGTGACGCTGGCGCTGGTCCCGTGGGCCAAGGACACCTACGCCGTACTCGCGCAGCCGCTGCTCGCGGCGCTGCCGCAGGGCGCGACGATGATCGCCACGGACGTCACGGGCACGTTCCTCGTGCCGCTCAAGGTCACGCTGATGGCCGCGTTCCTGGTCGTGCTGCCCTACGTCCTCTACCAGATGTGGGCGTTCGTCGCGCCGGGGCTCTACCAGCACGAGAAGCGCCTCGCGCTGCCCGTGATCGTGTCCAGCGTGGCGTTCTTCTTCGTCGGGATGGCGTTCGCCTACTTCGTCGTGTTCCCGGTCGCGTTCCACTTCTTCGCGAGCTACACGCCTTCCGGCGTGCAGATGATGACCGACATCGAGAAGTACCTGTCGTTCGTCCTGACGATGTTCCTCGCCTTCGGCGTGACCTTCGAGACGCCGGTGGTCGTCGTGGTCCTGGTGCGCCTCGGCATCGTGCCGCTGGAGAAGCTGCGCGCGGCGCGGCCGTACGTCATCGTCGGCGCGTTCGTCATCGGCGCGATCTTCACGCCGCCCGACGTGATCAGCCAGCTGCTGCTGGCCATTCCCCTGTGGCTGCTCTACGAGACCGGCCTGTTCCTCGGCCGCTTCGTGACGCCGAAGGCGACCGAGGACGCCGGAGAAACCGCGGGCTGACGGCGCGCGCGGGCGCCTCGCGTCAGCCCGCGCGCGGGCGCCGCCCCACCGTGACGTCGACGGCCACCGGCCTGCCGTCGCGCAGGACGGTGACGCGGGCGCTCGACCCCGGCGGCAGCTGCGCGATGCGCGCGAGCAGCGTGGGCGTGTTGTGCGTCGGCCGCCCCTCGACCTCGACGACCACGTCGCGCACGCGGATGCCCGCACGGTCGGCCGGTCCGCCCCGCTGCAAGCCGACGATCACCACGCCCTCGGCGCGGTCGAGCGCGAGCGCGCGCGCGGCCGCCGCGTCGACGTCCTGCGGCTCGACGCCGAGCCAGCCCCGCGTGACCTCCCCCTTCTCGATGATCTGCGCGAGGACGTCGCGCGCGAGGGACACGGGGATCGCGAAGCCGATGCCCATCGACCCGCCCGAGCGCGAGTAGATCGTGCTGTTGATGCCGATGAGCCGGCCCGCCGCGTCGACCAGCGCGCCACCCGAGTTGCCCGGATTGATCGCGGCGTCGGTCTGGATGAAGTCCTCGTAGCGGTTGATGCCGAGCTGGGTGCGGCCGAGCGCCGAGACGATGCCCGACGTCACCGTGTTGCCGAAGCCGAACGGGTTGCCGATCGCGAGCACCGCGTCGCCCACCTCGACCGCGTCGAGGTCGCCGAACGTGATCGCCGGCAGGCCGGACGCCTCGGCCTTGAGCACGGCGAGGTCGGTCTCCGGGTCCGTCCCGCGGACGCGCGCGGCGATGCGGCGCCCGTCGGCGAGCACGAGCTGGATGTCGTCGGCCCCGTCGACGACGTGGTGGTTGGTGAGGACGTACCCCTCGGACGCGACGATCACGCCCGAGCCGAGGCTCGTCGCGCGCTGCGGCGGCATGCGCTGGGCGAGGTCGGGGAAGTAGCGCCGCAGCAGGTGGTCGTCGAGCAGCGGGTGCCGCCCGCGCATCTCCTTGCTGGTGTAGATGTTGACCACGGCCGGCATGGCGGCCTTCGCCGCCCCCGCGAACGACGCCGTGCCCCCGGCGCCCGGCGCCGGCGGCACAACCGGGCCGGCCGCCTGCTGCAGCAGCACGACGTTGCCGGTGCCCGAGAACCGGGGCAGCAGGTCGGGACGCAGCGTGGCGACGACGAAGAGCGCGGCCAGCACCAGCGTGCAGGCCTGCGCGAACAGCAGCCAGAACTTGCGGAGCACGTCGCTTCGGGCGGGGAGGTCCGCGTCGATTATAGGTCCGCCGTGCCGGCGCCCCGTGACGCGAAGCGCTTGCCGATTCCCGCCGGGAGACGAACGCCGCCGCCCGCGCCGTGGCGGCACGGTTCGCGTGTCCAGCCGCAAGCCGTTGTTCCGCGGGCGGAATCCGGCCTCGGGACGGCTACGGGCTTCCGGCGGGTCGGCGCAATCCCGTATAATTCAAAGGTTTTGCGACGCCGGCGCACCGCCCTCGCGCCTGCCGTCGGATCCCCTTCCGCGAAGCCTCCTTCCCTCGTCCGGCGAGCATGGCCACTGACGCACATCCATCCCCCACGGTCGACCAGCGCAAGCGCCGCTTCCTGATCGGCGCGACCGGCGCGGTCGGCGGCATCGGCGCCCTCGCGGCGGCCACCCCGTTCGTGATGTCGTTCTTCCCCTCCGAGCGCGCGAAGGCCGCCGGCGCCCCGGTCGAGGTCGACATCGGCAAGCTGGAGGCGGGCCAGAAGATCGACGTCGAGTACCGCGGCAAGGTCGTGTGGCTGATCCGCCGCACGCCCGAGATGCTCGCCACGCTGCCGAAGCTCACGGCGCAGCTCGCCGATCCGGGCTCGGAGAAGTCGCTGCAGCCGGAGTACGCGAAGAACGAGGCGCGCTCGATCAAGCCGGAGGTGTTCGTCGCGGTCGGGATCTGCACGCACCTCGGCTGCTCGCCGACGTTCCGCAAGGACGTCGCGCCGGCGGACCTCGGCGCCGACTGGCTGGGCGGGTTCTTCTGCCCCTGCCACCAGTCGAAGTTCGACCTCGCGGGCCGCGTCTACCGCGGCGTCCCCGCGCCGACGAACCTCGAGATCCCGCGCCACCGCTACCTCGCCGACACCAAGCTCGTGATCGGCGAGGACGAGAAGGCCTGACGGGAGCCCGCGCATGGACAAGGTGATCCGCTGGATCGACGACCGCTTCCCGCTGACGGCGCTGTGGGAGTCGCAGTGGGGCAAGTACGTCGCCCCGAAGAACTTCAACTTCTGGTACTACTTCGGCTCGCTCGCCGCCTTCGTGCTCGTGATCCAGATCGTCACGGGCATCTTCCTCACGATGAACTACAAGCCCGACGCGGCCAAGGCGTTCGAGTCGGTCGAGTACATCATGCGGGACGTGCAGTGGGGCTGGCTGATCCGCTACATGCACTCCACCGGCGCGTCGATGTTCTTCGTCGTCGTGTACCTGCACATGTTCCGCGCGCTGCTGTACGGCAGCTACCGCAAGCCGCGCGAGCTCACGTGGATCATCGGCTGCCTCATCTACCTCGCGCTGATGGCGGAGGCGTTCTTCGGCTACCTGCTGCCGTGGGGCCAGATGTCGTACTGGGGCGCGCAGGTGATCGTCAACCTGTTCGCGACGGTGCCGGTCATCGGCGAGGACCTCGCCCTGTGGATCCGCGGCGACTACACGATCAGCGACATCACGCTGAATCGCTTCTTCGCCTTCCACGTGATCGCGATCCCGCTGGTGCTGCTCGGGCTCGTCGCCGCGCACCTGATGGCGCTGCACGAGACGGGCTCGAACAACCCCGACGGCGTCGAGATCAAGAAGCAGCCGAAGGACCCGAAGACCGGGCTGCCGCTGGACGGCATCTACTCGCACCCGTACTACACGATCAAGGACATCGTCGGCGTGGTCGTGTTCCTCGCGGTGTTCTCGGTGATCGTGTTCTTCATGCCCGAGATGGGCGGCTACTTCCTCGAGTACAACAACTTCATCCCCGCCGACCCGCTGAAGACGCCCGAGCACATCGCGCCGGTGTGGTACTTCACGCCGTTCTACGCGATGCTGCGGGCGGTGCCGTCGGAGATCCTGCCGTTCCTGCCGGCGACGCAGTTCTACGGCGTGCTGGTCATGGGCGCCGCCGTGGTCATCCTGTTCGCGCTGCCCTGGCTCGACCGCGGCGACGTGAAGTCGATCCGCTACCGCGGCTGGCGCTACAAGGCGTGGCTCGCGGCGTTCGTCGTCGCGTTCCTCGTCCTCGGCTATCTCGGCGTGGTCCCGGTCACGGTGTGGGGCCAGTTCGGCCCCGGCGTCCCGCTCGTGGGCGGCGTCGACGTGGCGACGGTGGTCGCGCGCGTGCTCACGCTCGTCTACTTCCTCTTCTTCCTGCTGATGCCCTGGTACACCGCGCGCGACGTGACGAAGCCCGTGCCGGAGCGGGTGCGCTGACGATGAACAAGACCGCCCTCATCCTCGCCGCCGCGCTGGCGGTCCTCGCCGGCGTCGCCCACGCCGCCGGCGCGCCCGCGCCGCGGATGGAGTCCGCGAGCATCGATCCGCGCGACGTGCCGTCGCTGCAGCGCGGCGCGCGCACCTTCGTCAACTACTGCCTCAACTGCCACAGCGCGAAGTACATGCGCTACAACCGGCTGGCCGACCTCGGCCTCGGCGATCAGCAGATCGCCGACAACCTCGTGCTCACGGGCCGGTTCGAAGCCACCGACGCCGGCGTCCAGTACGTCCCGACGAAGACCGGCGAGACGATGCAGGTGGCGATGCGGCCCGAGGACGCGAAGGCGTGGTTCGGCGCGCCTCCTCCCGACCTTTCCGTGCAGGCGCGCGTGCGCGGCGAGCGGTGGCTGTACAACTACTTCCTCGCCTTCTACCGCGACGAGCGCTCCGCGACCGGCTGGAACAACCTCGTGTTCGCCAACGTCGGCATGCCGCACGCGCTGTGGGAGCTGCAGGGGACGCAGAAGCTCGTCGCCACGTCGTTCGACAAGGCGTCCGACGCGAACGCGGCGGCGATCGCGGCGAAGGGGCTCGCGCTGGTCGAGCCGACGCCGGACCACAGGTTCGTGGTGAAGACGCTGGCGCCGGACGTGCCCGGCACGATGAGCCCTGCCGAATACCGGCGCGCCATCGGCGATCTCGTGAACTTCATGGCCTACGTGGCGGAACCTGCGAAGGTGCAGCGCACGCGGCTGGGCCTGGTCGTGCTGATGTTCCTCGGCGTGCTCTTCGTCCTCGCCTACTGGCTCAAGCGCGAGTACTGGAAGGACGTGCACTAGTGGCCCGGGTGGGAAGGTCGTCGCACAGGGGCGGACGAGAAACGGCGCGCTGCAGTGTCGCGGCTCTCGCGGATGGTCGCGATCTCCGCTTCGGGCCGCTTCGCGCAGCGCATCCGTTTTCGTCGCCTTCGTGCCGCCGGCTCGTTCGCGATCGACGCATTCTTCGACGAACCTCCGGCCCGGGAAACTAGCGCCGGCGCGCGGCGGGGCGGGAGCAGGGGGCCCGTCCCGTTGCTTTCGGGGGCGTCGCCCCCACATTGCAGTCCGACGGCCGACCAGAGCCGCTCGCGAAGCTCCGCGGGGAGATGTCCGCCATGATGACCCTGTACTCCGGCACCACCGATCCCTTCAGCCAGCGCTGCCGCATCGTGCTGCACGAGAAGGGCATGGACTTCCAGATCATCGACGTGGACCTCGACCACAAGCCCGAGGACCTCGCGGTGATGAATCCCTACAACCAGGTGCCGGTGCTCGTCGAGCGGGACCTGGTGCTGCACGAGTCGAACATCATCAACGAGTACATCGACGAGCGCTTCCCGCACCCGCAGCTTATGCCGGCGGATCCGGTGATGCGCGCCCGCGCGCGCCTGTTCCTCCACCGCTTCGAGAAGGAGCTGTTCTGCCACATCGACGCGCTGGAGGGCGGCAACCAGAAGAACGCCGAGCGCGCGCGCAACCAGGTGCGCGACGCGCTGCTGCAGATCGCGCCGGTCTTCGCGAAGCACAAGTACATGCTCGGCGACGAGTACTCGATGCTCGACGTCGCCATCACGCCGCTGCTGTGGCGACTCGAGTACTACGCGATCGCGATGCCGAAGCAGGCCGCGCCGCTGATGAAGTACGCCGAGCGGCTGTTCTCGCGGCCCGCGTTCTCCGAGGCGCTGACGTCGGCCGAGCGCGGCATGCGCAAGTAGCGGCGGAGGCCGCGGCCGGCGCGCCGCCGCCGCGACGTCGCCCGCGCATCGCGACAGCGGGCGGGGACGGGGGCGCGGCGCCGTGGCCGCGGGTCCGCCGTCCGTCGGGCCGCGCGGCGCGCGGCGCGTCCCGCCGTGGCGTCCACCGTCCCGCCGGGCGCTCCGGGACGTCCCGCGGGGCGCGAGGCGCGGCGTCCTGTCGAGCACAGCCGGCCGATCCGGCCCCGGACGGCAGCCCGGCGCCGCCGGTCCTCGCGCCGCGCTCTTGACCCCCGGCCCTTCGTTGGTAGTATCCTGCGCCGCATGTCCGAGCAGTCCGCCAAGCCCTACCTGGTGCGCGCCATCTGCGAGTGGTGCGCCGACAACGGCCTCACGCCGTACCTGGCCGTGCGCGTGAACCGCGAGACGAAGGTGCCCGCGGCGTACGTGAAGAACGGCGAGATCGTGCTCAACGTCAGCGCGAGCGCGACGCGGCGGCTCACGATCGACAACGACTGGATCCAGTTCACGGCGCGGTTCAACGGCGTGTCGCAGGAGGTGTCGGTGCCGATGTCCGCGGTCGCCGGCATCTTCGCCAAGGAGACCGGCTACGGCTTCGCCTTCAACGTCGCGCAGGATCCCGCGTCCTCGCTGGCGGCGGCGACTGCGCCTGCCGACGAGGCACGCGGGCGCGCGGAGTCCGGCGCCGACAAGCCGCGCGGGCGCCCCACGCACCTGCAGGTCGTGAAGTAGCTCCGCGCGCCGGCGCGCGTGCGCCGTGCACGCGCCGGAACCCGTCCCACGCCGCCGGATTAGCTCAGTCGGCAGAGCAACCGCCTTGTAAGCGGTAGGTCATCCGTTCGAATCGGATATCCGGCACCACGCTCCGCGCCTCGGGGCCGCCCCCGGCCATCCCGGTCGCGACATTGCGCGACCTGCGCCGCGGCGTCGTGCCGCGAGGTCCGTGCGCCGCGGCGGCGCGCGCGCGTCGTCGCCGCGCACCCGTCGAGCGGGCGTTGTGCACCGCCGCCGCGAGCGCGGCGCGACGCCGCAAATGGCCAGCTGAAACGTACAACCGCGCTCGCGGCGACGCCTGTCAATTTTGTCGACGTTTTCTCCGTTCCGTTCGTCGCGGGAGCCTGCGGGAAGCTTTCCATTTTCCGGCGTCTGGCTAGAATCGGTCGACCCTACGCAGCCGCGCGTAGCGGGCGCAGGGGAGCCGGACCGGCCAACGCGGCGCGCCACGAACAACACCATGCGCAAGAGCGCGCGCCACCTCGAGACCCCGGACACGCCCACCTGGACCGCGCAGCCGGCCTCCGGCGCCGCGCACAGAATGCCCCTCATCCGTCTCACTCCGCACAAGGCGCGGGTCGTGATCGAGGACGGCGCCGAGATGATCCTCGTGCTGAAGGTCTCGCTGCACCGCGGCGACTCGGTGGACCTCGCGAGCGGCGGGCGGCTCGCCGCGCTGACCGGCATGCTGCGCATCCGCGAGCGCGGCGGGCTGCTGTCGCGCGCCGACGGCAAGATCAACGGCAAGATGACGTTCGTGCCGGAGACGGTGTCCGGGAACAACCGCGCGCCCGCCGAGTTCCAGATCGACGTGCCGCTCGGGCCGCGCGAGTTCCGCGTGCTGCTCGATCTCGGCCGCGCCGGCCGCTTGCCGCACAAGATCTTCGTGCAGGCGGGCGAGCGCACGGCAGTCGGGCCGCGCGGCCTCACCTACCGCTCCCGCAACGGGCGCACGTCGAAGTACTGGGACAACGTCGCGCACCGGCGCCTGCCGGTGACCAACGTGACGTTCGTCGTGCCCGTCGAGGCGGCGCCCGCGGCGCGCTCCGGCGCGCGCGGGCCGCGACGCGACGACGACGAGTTCGACGACGACCGCGGCCCCGACACCGACCGGGACGACTGGAGCGGCGGCGGCGACGCGCGGCGCGAGGCGCGCGCGTCGTACGCATCGTCCGCGCAGGTCGCGGAGCTCGCCGACGAGCTGATCGTCTACCAGAGCGAGACGCGGCACCTGCTGACGGCCCTGCTGATCGTCGTCGGGCTGACGGCGGCGATCATCGTCGTCGTCAGCGTCCTGCGCTTCCTCCGCTGAGCGTCGCGCCGCCGCCGCGGCGCGCGCCGCGCTCGGCGCTGGTATGCTCGCGCCATCGCGTCGACGCAGCGGAGGGGAACGGTGAACAGGCTGGACTTCGACGGACGCGCCGCCGTGGTCACGGGCGGCGCGGCGGGCATCGGGCTCGCGATCGCGCAGCGCCTCGCGCGCGAGGGGGCGCGCGTCGCCGTGTGGGACCGCGACGCGGCGGCGCTGGATGCGGCCCGCGCCGCGCACGGGTTCGCGCACGCCGAAGCGCTCGACGTCGCCGATCCGGCCGCGGTCGAGCACGCGGCGCAGGCGAGCGCGGACGCGCTCGGGCGCATCGACGTGCTCGTGTGCTCGGCGGGCATCGCCGGGCCGAACAGGATGACCTGGGAGTACGCGATCGAGGACTGGAAGCGCGTCTTCGACGTCAACGTGCACGGCCTCTTCTACTGCAATCGCGCCGTCGTGCCGTTCATGCAGCGCAACGACTACGGGCGGATCGTCAACATCGCGTCCATCGCCGGCAAGGAGGGCAATCCGACCGCCTCCGCGTACAGCGCCTCCAAGGCGGCGGTGATCGGCCTGACGAAGAGCCTCGGCAAGGAGCTCGCGAAGACCGGCATCCGCGTGAACTGCGTCACGCCGGCGGCGGTGCGCACGGCCATCTTCGACCAGATCACGCAGGCGCACGTCGACTTCATGCTGTCGAAGATCCCGCTGGGGCGCTTCGGCACCGTCGACGAGATCGCGGCGATGGTGTGCTGGCTCGCGAGCGAGGAGTGCTCGTTCTCCACCGGCGCGGTCTTCGACCTGTCCGGGGGCCGCGCGACGTACTAGAACCTGTTCACGCCATGGGCAGGTGCGCGTGGCAAAGCCGGGAAGGCCCTCGCCGGGCGCGAAGCCCGAGGCGGGTCCAGCGCCCGGCGGGGCGGGGGGGCGGGCCTCAGCCGCGGATGTCGAGCAGGATCTTGCCGACGTGCTGCGACGACTCCATGAGCGCGTGCGCCTTCGCGGCCTCCGCGAGCGGGAACACGGCGTGCGTCACCACGCGCATCCTTCCGGACGCGTACCGGGGCCACAGGTGCGCCTCGACCGAGCGGGCGAGCTCGGCCTTGCGCGCGAACGTCGACGCGCGCAGCGTGGACCCGGTGATCGTCAGGCGCCGCAGCATCACGGGGCGGAAGTCGATCTCCGCCCGGCTCGACTTGAGGAAGGCGATCAGCAGCAGCCGGCCCTCGAGCGCGAGGCAGCGCAGGTTGCGCGGCAGGTAGTCGCCGCCGACGATGTCCAGGACCACGTCCACGCCGCGCTCCGCGGTGATCCGCAGCACCTCCGCGACGAAGTCCTGCTGCCGGTAGTCGATCGCGTGCTGCGCGCCGAAGGCGCGGCAGAAGGCCGTCTTCTCCGCGCTGCCGGCCGTCACGATCACCGTCGCGTCGAACGCCCGCGCGACCTGGATGGCCGTGAGGCCGATGCCGCTCGTGCCGCCGTGCACCAGCACCGTCTCGCCGTGCGCGAGGCGTCCGCGGTCGACCAGGTTGTTCCAGACCGTGAAGTGCGTCTCCGGCAGCCCGGCGGCGTCGCGCAGGCTCACGCCCGCCGGGACCGGCAGGCACCACGCGGCGGGCGCGACGCAGTACTCGGCGTAGCCGCCGCCGGCGACCAGGGCGCATACTTCGTCGCCCACGGTCCACCGCTGCACGCCGGGACCGCACGCGGCGACGTGCCCGGAGATCTCGAGGCCGAGGCGCGGGTTCGCGCCGGGGGGCGGCGGATACGCGCCGGCGCGCTGCAGGCAGTCCGGACGATTGACGCCCGCGCACGCCACCTGGATCAGCACCTCGCCGTCCCCGGGGACGGGCACGTCGGCCGTCGCGGGGACCAGCACGTCCGGGCCGCCGGCGCCGCGCGCGTCGATGCAGCGCATGGTGGTGGGGAGCGTCATGGGAGCCGGCCTCGCCGTCGCCGTCGGGACGCGGCGATTGTAGCGTCCCCGCCGCGCGTTCTCGGCTAGACTACGCCGCTTCATGACG
The DNA here is from genome assembly GCA_016861105.1 of Betaproteobacteria bacterium. Lineage (GTDB taxonomy): Bacteria > Pseudomonadota > Gammaproteobacteria > Burkholderiales > Casimicrobiaceae > VBCG01. Next base: position 160,592 of record BOKS01000011.1, read on the forward strand.
CGTCGCCGATGAAGAAAGCGCTCGCCCTCGTCGTCGCGGCCGCCGTGCTGCTCGCGGCCGGCGCGCTGTGGTTCCTGCTCGCCGCCGACTACAGCGAGGGCTTCCGCGTGGGCAAGGTGATCAAGCTCTCGCACAAGGGCTTCGTGTTCAAGACCTGGGAGGGGACGCTGGACTTCGGGTACCTGCAGACCGATCCGGAAGGCGGCGTCGCGACGCGCATCTGGGACTTCAGCGTGGCGCCCGGCGACGCGGACGTGCGCGCGCAGATCGACGCCGCGATCGCCGGCGACTACAAGGTGAAGCTGCACTACCGCGAGAAGTACGTCCGGCTCTTCTGGCGCGGAGACACCAAGCACTTCGTGACGCGCGTCGAGCGCGCCAGCTGAAGCGGCGGCCGCATGGCAGCCTCGCGCGCGCACAACGTCGCGTGGCTGCTCGCGCGGACGGCAGGGGCGTGGCCCGCGTTGCCGGCGCTGGCGCACGGCGCGGCGGTCCGCGCGGACTACGCGACGCTCGCGCAGCGCGCTGCGCGCCTTGCCGGCGCGCTGCGCGCGAGCGGCCTCGCCGCGGGCGATCGCGTGGCGCTGGTGGCGCGCAACGATCCCGCCTACGTCGAGGCGCTGTTCGGCGTCTGGTGGGCCGGGCTGGTCGCGGTGCCCGTCAACGCGAAGCTGCATCCGCTCGAGCTCGGCTTCGTGCTGCGCGACAGCGGCGCCGCGCTGGCGCTGCTCGACGACGACTGGCTCGCGGCGCTGCCGGACGGCGCGGCCGACGACGGGCTGCGCGATGCGCGGCGGCTGGGCGGCGAGCGCTGGGAGGCGTGGATCGCGTCGGCGCACCCCGCACCCGTCGCGCCGCTCGACGCGGGCGCCGCGGCGTGGCTGTTCTACACCAGCGGCACGACCGGACGGCCCAAGGGCGTGACGATCACGCACGCGAACCTCCTCGCGATGACGCAGGCGTTCCTCGCCTGCGTCGAGGCCGTGGCGCCCGGCGACGCGATGCTGCACCCGGCGCCGCTGTCGCACGGTTCGGGGCTCTACGTGCTGCCGCACGTCGCGCGCGGCGCCGTCAACGTCGTTCCCGTGTCCGGCGGCTTCGACGCCGACGAGATCGCCGCGCTCGCCGCCGCATGGGACCGCAGCACGTTCTTCGCGGCCCCGACGATGCTGAAGCGCCTGCGCGAGTCGCCGGCGATGGGACGCCTCCCCGTCGGCCGCCTGAAGTCGGTGGTGCTCGGCGGCGGGCCGCTGTACGTCGCGGACCTGGAGGCCGCGTTCGCGGCGTTCGGCCCGCGGCTTGCGCAGATCTACGGCCAGGGGGAGTCGCCGATGACGATCACAGCGATCGACCGCTTCGCGGTCGCCGACGCGGTGCGCCGCGGCGACCGCGCGCGCCTGGCCTCGGTGGGCACGGCGCAGCTCGGCGTCGAGGTCGCGATCGCCGGTGCCGACGACGTCCCGCTGCCCGCCGGCGAGACCGGCGAGGTGCTCGTGCGCGGCGCGACCGTGATGCGGGGCTACTGGCACAACGACGAGGCGTCCGCGCGCACGCTCGCGAACGGCTGGCTGCACACGGGCGACGTCGGCGTGCTCGACGTCGACGGCTTCCTGACCCTGCTCGACCGGTCGAAGGACCTGGTCATCAGCGGCGGGTCGAACGTCTATCCCCGCGAGGTGGAGGAGGCGCTGCAGGCGCACCCCGACGTCGCCGAGGTGGCGGTCGTCGGACGGCCGCATCCCGACTGGGGCGAGGAGGTGGTGGCGTGCGTCGTCACCCGCGTCCGCCCGCACGACGACGCCACGCGGCGCGGCCTCGAGGCGGCGCTCGACGCGCACTGCCTCGCACGCATCGCGCGCTTCAAGCGCCCCCGGGCGTACGTCTTCGTCGACGACCTGCCGAAGAACGCGGCGGGCAAGGTGCTGAAGACGGCGCTGCGCGAGGTCGTGGCGCGTCGCCCGGGTCCGTGAGCGGGCCCGGCGGCACCCGTGCGCATCCCCGCAGCGCGCCGCGAGGTTGCGCGGGCGTTCGCTAGCGCGCCGCGTCCGGTGCGGGCGGAAGGGTGCCGCGGCCCCGCACCGCGAGCGCCAGCGCCGCGCCGGCGAGCGCCGTCGCGACCGCCACGCCGAACGCGCCGTTGGGTCCGAAGCGCTCGACCATCGCGCCGCCGCTCGCCATGCCGATGCCGATGCCGGTCACGATCGCGGTCGCCGACCACGTGAACGCCTCGGTCGCATAGCGCGCCGGCGCGATCGACGAGACGAGCAGCGACACGGTCGTCATCGCCGGCGCGATCAGCGCGCCGGCCGCGAGCGCGAACGGCACGAGCCCCCACGGGCTGGTGATCGGCAGGTGGCAGGCGACCGGCAGCGCGAGCGCTCCCATCAGCCAGGGCAGCAGGCGCGGCAGCGGCGTGCGCAAGCGCAGCCCGCCGTAGACGAGGCCGCCGACCGCGCTGCCGGCGGCGTTGATCGCGATCAGCACCGGGCCCCAGCCGTCGGCGCCGGCGGCGCGCGCGAACGCGGGATAGCCGACCTCGAGCGCGCCGAAGGCCGTGGTGAGCAGTGCGGTGGCGCCGTAGATCGCGAGGAGGCGCGTCTGCGTCAGCGGTCCGAGCCAGTGGCGCTCGCCCGGGGGTTGCGGCGTCCACCAGCGCAGCCCGCCGGAGGCGAACAGCAGCGGGACCGCGAGCGCGGTGAACAGCGTGGCCACCGCCATCGCCGCCGTCGCGGAGGCGAGGATGGCCAGCGCGATCGCGAGCGGCCCCAGCGTGTAGGCGAGTTCGAGCAGCACCGCGTCGAGCGCGAACGCCGTCTGCCGCGCCGTGGCGTCCGCCAGGCGCATGCGCCACAGCGTGCGGATCAGCACCGTGACCGGCGGCATGAAGGCCCCCGCCGCGATGGCGGTCGCGAACAGCGCCGGCCGCGGCAGGCCGATCCAGCCCGCCGCGAGCATCGTCGCAGTCGCGAGCGGCGCGACCAGCCCGGTGACGAGCAGCACGCCGCGCGGGCCGCGCGTGTCGACGAGGCGGCCGAGGATGGGCGCCGTGATCGCGGAGGCGACGAACTGCGTGCCGACGACGCTGCCCGCGACCGCGATCGACCCGGTCAGGTCGCGCACGTGCAGCAGCGTCGCGAGCCCGAGGGTGCCGATCGGCATGCGCATGACCAGCGAGAGCGCGGCGAAGCGCGCCGCGCCGGCGTGCCGGAACAGCGCCTCGTAGCGCGCGGTCAGCGAGCGCATCGCCGCCGGCCGGTGCGCGGCGTCAGTAGACGAGCGCGACGTTCTCGGGGGCGAGCCATTCGCGCAGCCGCTCGATCAGCGCGCCGTCCGGCGTCACCCGCCAGCTGTCGGCGAGGTCCACTTCCCCGGCCACGCGATCGTTGCGGTAGAGGATCGTGACCGGAATCCCCTCCGCGCGAAAAGGACCCAGGATCTCCGCGAGCTTCGCGACGTCGGCGTTGCCGTTGCACGCGAGGCGCAGGCGCTTCGCCCAGCGGCGCCGCACGCCGTCGATGTCCATGACGGCGTCGGCCGTGATGCGCAGCCCCTGCGCCTCGCCGTCCTCGGTCACGCGCTGGAGCACGCGGACCTCGACGATCACGAGCTGGTCCTCGCGCAGCAGCGCGCGCGCCTGGTCGAAGACCTCGTTGTAGACGACCACCTCGGCCGAGCCCTTGCCGTCGTCGAGCGTCACGAAGGCCATCTTGCCGCGCCGTCCGGTCTGCACGCGCAGCGCCGTGACGATGCCGGCGATCAGGAAGCGCTCGCTGCGCGGGGCGAGGCTCGCGAGCGGCGTGCGCACGAGCGGTGCGAGCTCGGCGGCGAACGCGTGGAACGGGTGCCCCGACAGGTAGAACCCCAGCGCGGCCTTCTCGTGCGCCAGCCGCTCCGCGTCGCTCCACGGCCGCGCGGCGACGAGCTGCACCGCCGACTCCCGCGCGTCCTCGCCGAACAGCGACACCTGCCCCGCGGCCGCCTCCGCGCGCTCGGCCGCGTCCATCGCGGCGCCGACGGAGGCGAGCAGCATCGAGCGCCGCGCGTCGACGGCGTCGAACGCGCCCGCCTTGACCAGCGCCTCGATGACGCGGCGGTTGCACAGCCGCTTGTCGACGCGGCGGCAGAAGTCGAAGAGGTCGCGGAACGCGCCGCCGGCCTGCCGCGCCGCGAGCACGCACTCGATCGCCTGCTCGCCCGTGCCCTTGATGCCGCCCAGCCCGTAGCGGATCGCCTTGGCGTCCACCGGCTCGAAGCGCCACGCCGAGGCGTTGACGTCCGGCGGCAGCACCGCGATGCCCTGCTCGACGGTGTCCGCGTACAGCGCCCGCACCTTGTCGGTGTCGTCCATCACCAGCGAGAGGTTCGCGGCCATGAATGCGGCGGGGTGGTGCGCCTTGAAGTACGCGGTCTGGTAGGCCACCAGCGCGTAGGCGGCGGCGTGCGACTTGTTGAATCCGTAGCCCGCGAACTTCTCCATCTGGTTGAAGAGCTCGGTCGCGCGGGCCTTTGGCACGCCGTTGCCCTGCGCGCCCTCGACGAAGACCTCGCGGTGCTGCGCCATCTCCTCGGGCTTCTTCTTGCCCATCGCGCGCCGCAGCAGGTCGGCGCCGCCGAGCGAGTAGCCGCCGATCACCTGCGCGATCTGCATCACCTGCTCCTGGTAGACCATCACCCCGTAGGTGGGGCCCAGGATCGGCGCGAGGCGCGGGTCGAGGTACTCGACCTTCTGGCGGCCGTGCTTGCGGTCGACGTAGTCGGGGATCAGGTCCATCGGGCCGGGGCGGTAGAGCGCGACCAGCGCGATGATGTCCTCGAAGCGGTCGGGCTTCGCGCGCGTCAGCAGGTCGCGCATGCCGCGCGACTCGAACTGGAACACGGCGCTCGTGTTGCCCGTCTTGAAGATCTCGTAGGCGGCGCGGTCGTCGAGCGGCAGCCGCGCGAGGTCGAGCGCGGACGCCGGGTCGAGCTTGCGGAGGTAGCGCAGCGTCCAGTCGAGGATCGTGAGCGTCGTGAGTCCGAGGAAGTCGAACTTGACCAGGCCGACGGCCTCGACGTCGTCCTTGTCGTACTGGGAGACCGGCGCGTCGGCGCCCGGCTGCACGTACAGCGGGCAGAAGTCGGTGATGCGCCCCGGTGCGATGAGCACGCCTCCGGCGTGCATGCCGACGTTGCGCGTCAGCCCCTCCAGCGCCTCCGCGAGCTCGAGCAGCTCGCGCACCTCCTCCTCGCTGCGCTCGCGCTCGGCCAGCAGCGGCTCCATCTCGCGCGCCTGCCGCAGCGTGACCTGCCTGCCCGGCTGGAACGGGATCAGCTTCGCGATGCCGTCGACGAAGCCGTAGGGGAGGTCGAGGACGCGGCCGACGTCGCGCACGGCCGCCTTCGCGGCCATCGTGCCGAAGGTCGCGATCTGCGAGACGCTGTCGGCGCCGTAGCGGCGCTTCACGTAGTCGATGACGCGCTCGCGCCGGTCCTGGCAGAAGTCGATGTCGAAGTCCGGCATCGACACGCGCTCGGGGTTGAGGAAGCGCTCGAACAGCAGCGCGTAGCGCAGCGGGTCGAGGTCGGTGATGCCGAGCGCGTAGGCGACGAGCGATCCCGCGCCGGAGCCGCGCCCCGGGCCGACCGGCACGTCGTTGCGCTTCGCCCAGTTGATGAAGTCCGCGACGATCAGGAAGTAGCCCGCGAAGCCCATCTGCACGATGGTGGCGGCCTCGAACTCGAGGCGCGCCTCGTACTCGGGGCGCTGCCGCGCGCGCTCGCTCTCGTCGGGGAACAGCGCGGCGAGCCGCACCTCGAGCCCCTCGCGGGCCTCGCGGCGCAGGTGCTCGTCCAGCGTGACGCCCTCGGGCGTGGGAAAGCGCGGGAGGTGCGGCTTGCCGAGCGGGATCGTCAGGTTGCAGCGCTGCGCGATCGCGACGGCATTGGCCAGCGCCTCGGGCAGGTCGGCGAAGCGTGCCGCGACCTCGGCCTGGGTGGCGAAGTGCTGCTCGGTGGTGAAGTGCCGGGGGCGGCGCGGATCGGCGAGCAGGTGGCCCTCGGCGATCGACACGCGCGCCTCGTGCGCGCGGAAGTCCTCGCGCCGCAGGTACTGGACGGGGTGCGTCGCCACCACGGGCAGCGCGAGGTCGGCACCGAGCTGCGCCGTCGCGGCGACGAGGGCGTCGTCGTCCGGCCGCCCGGCGCGCTGGACCTCGAGGTAGTAGCGGCCGGGGAAGCGCCGCGCCCAGTCGCGCGCGAGCCGCGCCGCGCCCGCGGCGTTGCCCTGCAGCAGCGCGGCGCCGACGTCCCCGTCGCGCGCACCCGACAGCGCGATCAGCCCGTCGGTGCCCTCGTCGAACCACTCGCGCTTCAGCTCCGCGCGCCCGCGGTGCTGGTGGCCGCGATACGCGCGCGACAGCCACTCGCACAGCCTCAGGTAGCCGTCCCGGTCCGCGCACAGCAGGAGCGCGCGGAACGGGGCGTCGCGCTCGGAGTCGTGCGTGATCCAGGCGTCGCAGCCGGCGATCGGCTTCAGGCCGGCGGCGCGCGCGGCCTTGTAGAACTTCACGAGCCCGAAGACGTTCGCGAGGTCGGTGATCGCGAGCGCGGGCATGCCGTCGGCGAGCGCCGCCGCGACCGCGTCGTCGATGCGCACCGTGCCGTCGGCGATCGAGAACTCGCTGTGCAGGCGCAGATGGACGAAGTGGGGGTCGGTCATGGGTCGCGCGGCCTGATAGAATTCTACCCACGCCGACGCCGTCCCGCGATCGCGCGACCCTGGCATGCGTCGCTTCGCTCCCGCCTTCATCGTCGTGCTGCTCGCCGCGTGCGCGGGAGCGCCGCCCGCCCCGACGCCCGCGCCGCCGCCGGCGCAGCCGGCGCCGCCCCCCGAGGCCGCACCGCTGCCGCGCACCGCCGAGCCGCCGCCGCCGCCCGTCAATCTCGGCGGCTTCCCGCTCCCCTATCGGCAGGGCTACGCCGACGGATGCGCGAGCGCGAACGGCCCGCAGCGACGCGACGCGACGCGCTTCGCGGCCGACGGCAACTACCGCACGGGCTGGCAGGACGGACTGTGGCAGTGCCGAAAGACGAAGTGACGGCCGCGCCGCCGGCGGCGCGGCCGTACGCGCCACGCCGTCCGGCGCGCACGTCGCGCGTCGACGTGCGCGGTCTCGCGCTCCACGTGACGCAGTGGGGCCGCGAGGGCGCGCCCCGGCTGTTCCTGCTGCACGGATGGATGGACGTGGGCGCGTCGTTCCAGTTCCTCGTCGACGCGCTCGAGCGCGAGTGGCACGTCATCGCGCCGGACCTGCGCGGCTTCGGGCGCAGCGAGTGGCAGCCGCACGGCTACTGGTTCGCCGACTACGTCGCCGACTGCGAGGCGCTGATCGCGCACTTCGCGCCCGGCGAACCGGCGACGCTCGTCGGCCACAGCCTCGGGGCGAACGTGGCGCTGCACTACGCGGGCGTGCGGCCCGGGCGCGTCGCCGCGCTGGTCGCGCTCGACGGCTTCGGCATTCCCTCGGAGCCCGCGGACGCGGCGCCGCGCAAGCTCGAGGCGTGGCTCGACGCGCTGGCCCGGCCGCCGGCGTTCGCGTCCTACGACAGCTACGAGGCCGTCGCCGCGCGCCTGACGCGCAACGATCCACGCCTGGCGCCCGACAAGGCCGCGTGGCTCGCACGCCACTGGGCGGCCAAGGGTACCGACGGCCGCGTGCGCCTGACGTCCGACCCGCGCCACAAGATCCCGTTCCCGCACGTCTACCGCCTCGAGGAGGTGTTCGCCGTGTGGCGGCGGATCCGCGCGCGCACGCTGTGGATCGCCGCGGCCGACTCCCACATTCCACGCTGGCTCGACGCCCATCCGGAGGGGGAGGGGGCGACCGACTCGCTCGCCGGCGTGCGCGCCCGCATGGCGCACGTCCCCGGCGCCACGCTGGTCACGATCCCGGACGCCGGGCACATGCTGCACCACGACCAGCCCGAGGCCGTCGCCCGCGCGATCGAGCAGTTCCTGCGGTGAGCGCGCCTTGACCGCGCTCTTCGGCGTGCGCACGCGCCGCGGCGCCTACGCGGCGCTGTGGGCGCTCACGCTGCTGTGGGGGTCGAACTGGCTGGTGCTGAAGGCGGCGCTGGAGAGCGCGCACCCCGTCGTGCTGAACCTGCAGCGCACGTGGATCGCCGTCGCGTTCCTGTTCGCGGTGATGGCCTGGCAGCGCCGCCTGCGCTGGCCGCACGCCTGGTGGCCGATCGTCGTCACCGGGTTCTTCCAGACGACGGTGAACTTCGGGTCGACGACGATGGCGCTCGCCGAGGGCGGCGCCGGCCGCACGTCGGTGCTCGTGTTCACGATGCCGTTCTGGACGCTGCTGATCGCGCGGCTCGTGCTGCACGAGCGGCTGCGGGGTGCGATGTGGTTCTCGGTCGGCTTCGCGTTCGCGGGGCTCGTGCTGATCGTCGAGCCCTGGCGCTGGGAGGGGCAGCTCGCGCCCAAGCTGTGGGCGGTCCTCTCCGGTTTCGGCTGGGCTGCGGGGACCGTGGCGACCAAGTACTACCAGCGCAAGCACGACCTCGACATGCTGAACTTCATGGCCTGGCAGATGCTCGCCGGCGTCCTGCCGCTGTCGCTGCTGCCGCTGCTCCACGACTATCCGCCGACGCGGTGGGACGCGGGCTTCGTCGCGCTCCTCGCGTGGACGGCGGTGATGTCGACCGCCGTCGGCTTCCTGCTGTGGATCGCGATCCTTCGCCACCTGCCGGCGGGCACGGCGTCGCTCAACAGCTTCGCGATCCCCGTGATCGCGCTGCTCTCGTCGATGGCGTTCCTCGGCGAGCGGCTGACCCGCAGCGAGTGGGGCGGCATCGCCTGCGTCGCGGCGGGACTCGCGATCCTCGCCTGGCAGTCGTTCGCGGCCGCGCGCCGCGGCGAGGCCGTGCGCCCGGTGCCCACGCCCGCGGAGGGCGGGTAGCGGCGCCCCGGGGCCGCGGCGCGGTCAGGACCCGTTGGCGTCGCCCATCTGCGACTGCAGGTAGTTCTGCAGCCCCACGCTGTCGATCAGCGCCAACTGCGTCTCGAGGAAGTCGATGTGCTCCTCCTCCGACACGAGGATGTCCTCGAACAGCTCGCGCGTGACGAAGTCGGACGCGCGCTCGCAGTGCGCGATCGCCTCGCGCAGCATCGGGTGCGCGGCGCGCTCGAGCTCGAGGTCGCAGGCCAGCGCCTCGCGCACGTTCTCGCCGATCAGCAGCTTGCCGAGGTCCTGCAGGTTGGGGAGACCCTCGAGGAAGAGGATGCGCTGCACCAGCCGGTCGGCGTGCTTCATCTCGTCCACCGACTCGTGGTACGCGTGCTCGCCGAGGCGCTCGAAGCCCCAGTTGCGGAACATCCGCGCGTGCAGGAAGTACTGGTTGATCGCCGTCAGCCCGTTGCGCAGCACGGCGTTCAGGTGGCGGAGGACTTCTGCGTCGCCTTTCATGCGCGGCTCCCGTCGTGGCCCGGCCGGCACCGCGTCGCCGGTACCGGCGTCGTTCAGTCGGCGCCGACCGGGGCCGCGGCCGGGCGGGAGACCGCCGGGAGGGGCGATCAGTCGGCGGCGAGGACCCGCCGGGCGTCCGCCAGGCGCTCCGCCATGCTGCGCAGCAGTTCCACGTCGTCGCGCGACTCGGCGGACAGCGGCGCGTGGCCGTCGCGTCCACGCGCGAGCATCTCGTGCAGGCGGCCGGCCAGCGCCGCGTTGCCCCACTCGCGCACCAGCGCCTCGGCCAGCGCCGGATGCTCGTGCTCGAGCGCCGACTTCCCGGCGCCGTCGCGCAGGTCGTCGTCGAGCACCTGCTCGAGGTCGCCGACCAGCGGCGAGCGCGCGGGCGGACCGTGCGCCGTGTCGTCGTTCGCCGCGTCCATCGCCGCCTGCGCGAAGGCTTCGCGGACCCTCGATTCCTCGGCGAGGTCCTGCTCGATGGTGTCGAGGACCGCGTCCGCCGCGCGACGCAGCGCGATGAGGTCGTTGTACGCGTTGATCGTGAACCCGCGCCGCTCGCCGTTGCGGGTGTCGTAGAGCAGCCGGTCGAGCAGGCGGCGGCACTCGTGCGTGCCCCAGCTCAGCGTCAGCTCGCGGACGATGCGCGGGTACGCCTCGAGCCCCGGCTCGCTGCGATCGGGCGGGTACTGCTCCCACGACGGCGTGCGCACGTTGAAGCGCGCGTGGAACTCCGCGGCGATCTCGCGGAACGCCTGCTCGCGGCCGTGCGTGCGGCACAGGTCGAGCAGCATCACCCACACGGCCGGCATGGGCCGCGGCTCTGCCGCGAGGTGGCCGCGCAGCACCTCGATCGACAGGTCGACGTGATGCAGCGCGAGGAACGGAGAGGGCGCCGGGGGCGCGGGCGGCGTCGGCACAGGCACGTCACGCGCCGCGTCCGCCGCGGCATCCGCGCCCGCGGCAGGGCGCGGCGCCAGGTCTTCCGCGACGTCGGGCGAGGGGATCCCGGCGGGCGCCGTCCTCCGCACGTCCGGCATCTCCGCCGGGGCCAGCGGCGGGTCGGCGATCGCGCGCCGTGCGGCGGGGGTGCGTCGCGTGCGGATGGCTGCGGGCAGCGCGAGCGCGAAGTCCGCCGTCTCGACCGGGCGCGAATCAGGGGCTGGCGCGCGGGCGGAGTGGTCCTGCGCGTCGGCCTGCGCGAAGTCGGCCGGCGGCGGCTGCGGCGCGACGCGCGGCGCGTCCGCATCGCCGCCCGCTTCGTCGCGGCGCTCGTCGCGCGGACGCGTGACCGTGAGCGCGGCGATCGCGACGGCCACGAGACCGAGCGCGGCGAGCAGCGCCCACGTCGTGTGGCCGGGGACGCCGTCGACGGGCGCCGCGGCCGCGCCCGCGGGATGCAGCGCGAACAGCGCGCACGCGAGCGCGGGACGAAGCTGCAGCGGGGACGTGCGTCCGCGGGACGGGCGTGCGAAGATGGAGCGCGATGACAAGCTGTGCGGCACGGTGCGGATCGAGTGTGCGACGTTGCGCCTCGTGGCGCAAGAACCGTGCACGCGCGGACGAGCGGTGCGCGCGCTGCCGGTAAACTGTTGATTCACGACACGCGCGCGCAGCGCGCTCCGCCGTTCGCTCCCCACGTGACGTCCGCCACGACTTCCGCGCGTTGCGCGCGCGGGTCCGTTCTGCGCCGCTCCGCGAGCGCGACGCCGTTCCGCGGCGCGACGGTGGCCTTCCGCTTGTCGCGCACAGGGACGCTCGGCCATGGCTAGCGAGCGCGAGGACGGCGTGGTCGTGCCCTTCCTGCTCGCGACGACGGTCTGGGGCTCGACGTGGCTGGCGATCAAGTTTCAGCTCGGCGCGGTCGCACCGGGGGTGTCGGTCGCGTACCGCTTCGCGCTCGCCGCGCTCGTGCTGGCGGCATGGTGCCTCGCGACGCGCCGCGGCCTCGCGCTCGGCGCGCACGCGCACGCGTGGGCGGCGCTGCAGGGGATGACCTTCTTCGGGCTCAACTACGTCGCCGTCTACGAGGCCGAGCGGCACGTCCCCTCGGGACTCGTCGCCGTGGTGTTCTCGACGATCGTCTTCATGACGCCGTTCGGCGCGCGCCTCGCGTTCGGGATGCCGATCGCGTCGCGCACGCTCGCCGGGGCGGCGCTCGGCGTCGCGGGCGTCGCGCTGCTGTTCCTGCCCGTGTCCGGGAACGCGCCCCCGGCGCGCGAGGCGGCGGTGGGCGTCGCGTGGGCCTTCGCCTCGACGGCGATCGCGTCGGTCGGCAACCTCGTGTCGATGCGCATGCAGCGCGACGGCCTGCCCCTGCTGCCGGGCACGGCGTGGGGCATGGCTTACGGCGCGCTGGTGGCGGCGGCGGCGGCCGCGCTTCGCGGCGACGCGTGGACGTTCGACGCGCGCTTCGCCTACGTCGCCTCGCTCGTCTACCTCGCCGTGTTCGGCAGCGTGGTCGCGTTCGTCGCCTACCTCACGCTGCTGCGCCGCGCGGGCCCGGGACCGGCGAGCTTCGTCGGCGTCGCGACGCCGCTGCTCGCGATGATGCTGTCCACCGCGTTCGAGGGCTATCGCTGGACGGCGGCGTCCTTCGTGGGGGTCGCGCTCGCCGTGGCCGGCAACGTCGTGACGCTGCGCCGGTCGCGCGGCTGACGCCCGGTGCCCGCGATCAGTCGAACGTGAGGCGCGACTCGACGACGAGCCGCCGCCAGCCGGTGAGGTCGCGCTCGATCAGCGCGCCGAGCCGCTCTGGCGCGCCGGGCACCAGCTCGGCCCCCTCGCGCTCCAGCCGTGCCTTGACGTCGGGCTGCGCGAGCACCTGCCGGACGGCGTCGTTCAGCCGGGCGATCACGTCGCGCGGCGTGCCGACCGGCGCGACCAGGCCCCAGTAGTTGACGACGTTCGCGTCGGGCACGCCCTGCTCCTGCCAGCTCGGCACGCCGGGGAGCTGCGGGATGCGCCGCTCGCCGGTGACCGCGAGGACCTTGACGCGCCTGTCCGCGGCCAGCGGCAGCGTCGCGGGAATCGACGCCGTCATCGCCTGCAGCTGGCCGCCGAGCAGGTCCTTCGTGGCATCCGCGATGCCGCGGTACGGGACGTGCGTGATCTGCGTCCCCGTCCGCGCCATGAACAGCTCGATGGCGAGGTGGTTGACGCTGCCGGGTCCTGCCGAGCCGTAGTTGATCCTGCCGGGATGGCGCTTCGCGTGCTCGATGAACTCGCGCATCGTGGCCACCGGCAGGTCCGGATGCACGACGAACGCGAGCGGGCCCACGGCGATCGGGGCCACCGGGACGAACTGCCGGACCGGGTCGTAGGGCGCGCTCTTCGACGCGGCCGCCACCGTGGTGAACGGCGAGGCGACGAACAGCAGCGTGTAGCCGTCCGGGTCGGCCTTCGCGACCTCGGCCGCGCCGATCGCGCCGCCGGCGCCCGTCCGGTTCTCGACGACCACCGTCGCGTTCATCGTCTCGCCGAGCTTCTGCGCGACGTAGCGGGCGACCGTGTCGGTGCCCGCGCCGGGCGAGAAGGGCACGACGACGCGGATCGGCTTCGCGGGCCACGGATCCGCCGGCAGCGCCGGCCCCGCGGCGAGCGTCGCTGCGGCCGCCAGCGCGGCCAGGAACGTTCGGCGTCGAAGCGGCATGGAGGCTCCCGTCGTGGAAAGGAGAAGTCTAGCGTCCCGCGCGTGACGCGGCGATGACGATCCCGAGGCGTCCAGGATCGCGGCGCCGTCCCGCGCGCGCAGCCCGGACCGGCCGCCGCGTGCGCGCCCGTCAGTCCTCGTTGTGCTTGGGCACGACGTCCACGTTGTCGATCAGGCGCGTGGCGCCGAGCTTCGCCGCCCCGAGCACGATGAGCAGGTTCGGGTGGTCGAAGCCCTCCGGGTGCGGGATGCGCAGGCCGAGCCCGTGCCGGACGGCGATGTAGTCGACGTTCCAGCCGTGGCGCGCGAGCTCCGCGCGGCCGGCCACCTCCAGGTTCGCATAGTCGGTACGCCCGGCGGCGATCCCGTCGGCGATCCAGCGCAGCGTGCGGTAGAGACGTGGCGCTTCCCGGCGCTCGTCGGCGGTGAGGTAGCCGTTGCGCGACGACAGCGCGAGCCCGTCGTCGGCGCGGACGGTCTCCGCGGCGACGATCTGGATCGGCATGTTGAACTGCTGGGCCATCCCGCGCACGATCTTGAGCTGCTGCCGGTCCTTCTTGCCGAACACGGCGATGTCGGGCTGCACCAGGTTGAAGAGCTTGAGCACGACCGTGCAGACACCGTCGAAGAATCCCGGACGGAAAGCGCCCTCGAGCTCGGTGGCGAGCGGCGGCGGCTGCACGCGGTAGACCTGCGGCGTCGGGTACATCTCCTGCTCGTCGGGCGCGAACAGCACGTTCACGCCCTCGGCTTCGAGTCCCGCGCGGTCCTGCTCGATGGTCCGGGGGTAGCGGTCGAAGTCCTCGTTCGGCCCGAACTGCAGGCGGTTGACGAAGATGCTCGCGACGACGCCGTCCGCGCGCTCGCGGGCGATCTGCATCAGCGACAGGTGGCCGCGGTGCAGGTTGCCCATCGTCGGCACGAACGCCACCTTCCGGTAGGCCGCGAGGCGTTCCGACAGCTCGGCGGCGGTGTGGCAGATCTCCATGGCGCTTCCTTCGCTGGGGAGTCGTTCGCTGACGTCAGAAGCAGTGCTCCGGCCCGGGAAAGCTGCCGTCGCGGACCGCGGCCACGTACGCGGCGAGCGCCGCCTCGATGGCGTCGTGGCCGGTCAGGAAATTGCGCACGAAGCGCGCGGGCCTGCCGGGCTGGATGCCCAGCGCATCGTAGACCACCAGCACCTGGCCCGAGCAGTCCGGACCGGCGCCGATGCCGATCACCGGAATGCCGGCTTCGGCGGTGAGGCGCGCCCCCAGTGCACGCGGCACGCACTCCACGACCAGCAGCGCGCAGCCGGCGGCCGCGAGCGCACCGGCGTCCGCGAGCAGCGCCTGCGCCGCCGCGTCGGTCTTTCCCTGCACGCGGAAGCCGCCCAGCGCGTGCACCGACTGCGGCGTGAGCCCGACGTGGCCGCACACCGGCACGCCGCGACGCACGAGGTACTCGACCGTCGGGGCCATCCACGCGCCGCCCTCGACCTTGACCATCTGCGCGCCGGCCTGCAGCGCCGCCACGCCGGCGGCGTAGGCATCGTCGGCGCGACCCTGGAACGTCCCGAACGGCAGGTCGGCGATCACCATCGGGCGCGAGCAGCCGGCGACGACGCAGCGCGTGTGGTAGAGCATCTGCTCGAGCGTCACCGGCAGCGTCGTCGCGTGGCCCTGCACGACCATGCCGAGCGAGTCGCCGACGAGCAGCACGTCGACGCCGGCGCGCTCGGCGACCCCCGCGAAGCTCGCGTCGTAGGCCGTCAGCATGGCGATGCGGCGGCCCTGGGCCGACATCGTCGCCAGTTCGGTCGCGCTGACGCGCGGCGCGCGCGGGGCCGGCGCGCCGTAGGGGGGCGTGCTAGGCGTTGCCAAGGTTGAAGAACTCCCGCTGGCCGCGCATGCCGCCGATGCGCGACAGCAGTAGCGCGAAGTGGCCGGCGTCGTCCACGAAGTTGAGCCGCTCGCTGTTGACGATCAGCAGCGGCGCCTCCTCGTAGCGGTAGAAGAAGCGCGCGTAGGCGTCCGCGAGCCGCGCGAGGTAGGTCTCCGGCATCTGCCGCTCGTAGGCGACGCCGCGGCGGTGCACGCGCTCGACCAGCGTCGCGACCGGCGCCTGCAGGTACACGACGAGATCGGGCACCGGCACCTGCGGCTTGAGGTGCGCGTAGATCTTCTCGTAGAGCGCGTACTCGTCGTCGTCGAGCGTGAGGCGGGCGAACAGCGGATCCTTGTCGAACAGGAAGTCGGCCACCGTCGGCCGGGCGAACATGTCGACCTGCGCGAGCCCGCGCAGCTGGTCGACGCGCTGGAACAGGAAGTTGAGCTGCGCCGGCAGCGCGTAGCGCGCCATGTCCTCGTAGAAGCGCGCGAGGAAGGGATTGTCCTCGGGGAGCTCGAGGAGGGTGTCGGCGCCCATGTGCTGCGCCAGCGCGCGCGCGAGGCTGGTCTTTCCCGCCCCGATCGGCCCCTCGACGACGACGTAGCGGCAGCGCTCGAGTTGCATCAGGGCGGTCGCGGGTGGCTGCGTGTGCGGACGGCGCGCTGCCCTCGCACCCGACGGCGCAGCAGGCGCGCGACGCCGCGGCCCGGGATGCGCGCTGCGGGGGCGAGGTCGGCGAGCGGGCGGAGCACGAACGCTCGCTCGTGCATGCGCGGATGCGGAAGCTCGAGTGCGCGCGTCGCCATCCGCAGGCGGCCGAATAGTAGCAGATCGAGGTCGAGCGTCCGCGGCGCGTTGCGCTCGACGGCGCTGCGCCGCCGGCCGTGGCGGCGCTCGATCGCCTGCAGCCGCGCGAGCAGGTCGCGTGCGCGCAGCCGCGTGCCGAGCAGCGCGACCGCGTTGACGTAGTCGGGCTGGGGGGCCGCGGTGCCGAGCGGCGCGGTGGCGTAGTTCGGCGACACGGCGAGGATGCGCGTCCGCGGCAGCCGGGCGAGGTCGCGCAGCGCCGCGGCGATGCGGCGGCGCGGATGGCCCAGGTTGCTGCCGAGCCCGACGCAGGCGAGCGTCGTCGCTCCCTGCGCGCCCGTGCGCGGGTGCTGCCGCCGGGCGCGCACGGCCCGCTAGCCGGCGGCGCCGCC
>BOKS01000012.1 GCA_016861105.1 Betaproteobacteria bacterium
GTTCAATCCGATGTATCACCCGAACCGGCTAAGCCCTCGCGCAAGTCGAAGGCGGCACGGCACTGACGCAATCATGGTGTGCAATTTTCAACCGCCACAACTGTGCAGTTTCCGTCCGGCGTTGACAACCGGAAACAATCTGGTTCCGATCATCGATCTAACGCGCGCAGCCGTTGGCAGCTACCATTGGCCTTGGATTCAGGCGCCCACACGCGTTTCGCGGATACGTTAGAGACTTGCACATGACCGAGGTCAGTCATCCCGTGGTTGAGGTTTCGAAGGGTCCTGCCCGAATGGCCGACCCCTTCTCCCCTGTGCCCGTTCCGCGCCAGGCGTGGGTCAAAGGTCCCCTGCCGACGGACAGTGTCGCCAGGCCGCGCACGCCGCCAAGCTCGTCTCCTCAGCTTCAGGGTCGCCATGCGCTCGCCGCCCCTCGGAAGTCGGACGTTGTGCGCTCACCGCGAGCAGCGTTGCCCTCCGCGAGTGGACGTCCGGACTCTCCAGCAGCAGTCCGGCAGGTGGGCACCAAGCCCGACGGCGACGCCCGGGTCACCCTGGCGCTCGCTGGCGTTCTCATGGGCGTCGTCGCTGCCGTTGCGTTCCACGCGAACGTGGATCCGCATGCGGCAGCCGCCGTCGCGCCGTACGCAACGGGATTCCTGGTCGGGGCGCTTGCGGGATGTTGCCTGACAACGCACGTGAACGCGAAGGTGAGCCGTCTCCAGGAGACTTGAGGCGCGACACGGGCCGATCGACAGCATCGACGCTTGCTACGGCTCACGGGCGATGGACCCGTCCCCCAACGCTCGTGCGTACGAGTCAGCGTCGATCGTCGTCCCGCGAGCATGGGTCGGCTCCGCCAGGCCGGCCCAGGCATGCGTGTCGGCAAGGTACGGCCATGGCGATCGAACACGCCGCTCCGGCCAGGTCATCGATGTCGGCGATGCCGATGCGGCTATCGAGTGCTCGTCCGCTTCACTTGACCAGCGTGACCGGTACCTCGGCATGGCTCACGACCTGCCGGGCGATCGAGCCGAACAACTCGCCGCTGGAGCCCATCCCGTGCGTTCCCATGACGATTGCGGCACAACCCATCTCCTTCGCGCATCTCGCAATGACCCCAGGCACGTAGCGTCCGCTCTGCCGCAACTCGCTTGCGTACGGGACGCCGGCGCGGTCGAGCAGCGCTCGGGCTGACTGAAGCGCGGCGCTCCCTGCATCGATGGACGCCTCGGGGTCCTCGCCCGGGACATCGATTCTTCCGCCGGTCAACGGCGCGGGCGGCTCCACGTGAAGCAGGCGGATCCCGACAGGCGCCAGCCCGTGATACAGCGCGATCACGAACTGAACCGCACGATCGGAACTCCCCGATCCGTCGACAGGCAGCAGGAAAGTCATCATCGGCATCCGCTCCTATCCACGAAACGAATCGACAACCGCGGTCGACGTGACGATGATCCGCAGGCACCCGGTCGGGCTGGCCAGGCGCTCACCTCGATGTGTCCGCCGTACTGCGAGCGTCCGGCTCCGAAGGCCGCGCCGGCGATCCGAGTCTCGTACCGGCAGCTCGCCGCGACAGACCGGATGGCCGGAGTCGCATCTGTCCTGTTACCGATCCGGGCAGCGTCACCCGCGGCCGTCGCGCTTCGCCTGAGCACGCCGACCCTTGGCGCTCACGTGGCCGCGAATCGCTTTCTGGCCTGCGGCGTCGAGCTGCATCTTGTGTCGCACCGAGGGTGCGCTTTCGCTGGGCTGCCATCCCTTGCGTGCTGTACCGGGTCGTTTGGCAGGTGCCTTCGAGCTGACCCGGGCTTGCCTCCCCGCCACAGTGGCGGCATCGGCACGTCGCTTCCTCGCCAACATCAGGTGCGCCTGTACGCGCGCCTTCGCCCGGGCCGCGCGCGCTTCGGCCGCTTCGACCTGCGCCAGCCGCTTTTCGAAGCGCTGCAGCACGTCCGCGAACAGCTCCGCCTTCTGCTTGGTGCGCTGGTTGGCGGCGCCGCTCGCGCCCGCCTTGCTCCCGGTTCGCGATCGCGTTGCCAGCCGTTGGCGCTTGAGCAAGTCACGGAACTTGTCGCGCAGAGTGCGAGCACGCCTGACCTTCGCGCGCAGGCGCGCTGCCGTGTGTGTCTTCAGCGCGTCGGCACGGCTCGCCGAGAACAGCGCGAATTCGCCGACGTTGAGCAGCTTGCCAGCTTGAGCGAGTGTATGCGTCATGGTGCTCTGCCTCGTTGGTCGCACGATCATTGCCGATACTATACTCACGCCGAAGCCTGCGCCCGGAGGGTGCTGGAAGCACGTCGCCGCCTCGCATCCGCCGCGATCAACGCACTTGTGATCACGACGCGCTCCACCTACCACATGCCAGGCCCGCGGCCGCGAGTCGTTTCTCGAGCTCCGCAACGCGCTCGCTCGACACCCCGCACCGACTCGTCTGCGAGGCACCCGAATGGCGCCGTTGCTGGTCGAGGATCGCTTGACGTTCTCGACGCTTGGATTCTTCCGTGGGCCGGGCTCGGACAACGAAGCTCGCCTGCCAGGCGGCGCTCGGGCCATCCTTCCACAAATGTGAAGGCACCCGAACCGCTGCGCCAGCTCATCTTAGATGGGCGCGCAACATCCAAGCCGTCTTCTCGTGGGCCTGCATGAGTGCCGTCAGGAAGTCCATCGTGCCTTCGTCGCCGTGCTGGTCCGAGCAGATGCGAAGATCCTGGCGCAGGTTCCTGATGAGCGTCTCGTGGTCCGCCAGGAGCGCGGCGATCATTCCCCGCGCGTCGTAGCCCATCGTCGGCTGCTCGTCCAGGCGCGTCAGCCGTACGTACTCCTCCAAGGATCCGGCAGCGACGCCGTCGAGGCTGCGTGCGCGCTCGGCGACGTCGTCGACGATCTGACCCAACTGCTCGTACTGCTTCTGGAACAGATCGTGCAGTTCCGAGAAGTCCGGCCCCTGCACGTTCCAGTGGAAGCGCCGGGTCTTGGTGTAGAGCACGAACTCGTCGGCAAGAACGGTGTTGAGAATGGCAACGACCGCTTGCCGCTGCTTCTCGGCAATACCGATCTCAGGCGCCGCGATGCGCGTAGACGACGCGGGAACCGCGTCGGCAGCGGACGCTTGTCCGCGAGGTTGTGAATCGACAGCGGTCATGCGATGAAGCGTTGTGTCCATATCGGTTTCCTATCGGGCAAGTGATCCGGGTGTTGCGAGCCATCATGGATGGCGCGGTTCCGCAGCGACGAGCCGTGCGATCGAGGCAAAGCTGTCGCCGCGTTTGGCTCGATGCCGGGCCTCGAGCGACAACCAAACCCTCCGCAGGAGTACCGCGGGTTCACGGCACTCGTCCGCGCGACACGGCGGCAGCAGTGTGACTGGCTCAGCGAGCGAACGGTCGAAATGGCCCGTGTCGCTGCGGTCGCCGTCGTCGACAGCCGGCCCGCTCGCCCTTGACACGCATGCTGCGCGACGGCGATCAATGGGCCGCACGGAACGTATGCATTCAGTGCGGGCTGTTGCTCCTGCCAGGCGAGTGCGCGTTGACGAGCGAACCGAAGCTCCGTCGCAACCAGGGACGCTGGATCGGTCCGGGACACGCGCGGACGACGCCGTGATGCGCCCGCCGAGATCAATGGTAGGCGTCGGAACGCCCCGTGATAAGCCGTTGCATGCGAAAAAGACTGTTTCCCGCCCCACGTCGATCCCTCGCGACGACAGGGGCGGACTCGCTCCTGTCCTGAAACGGTGTTGTTCGGCAGCCCCGTCTTATCGCGCAGCCGATCGGACCGTATGCTCGGAAGCTGAAAGGAGGAAGCCAATGACGCTTCAGGACCACATCGAGGAGAAGCTGGATCACGCGCTCGAAATGACCTTTCCCGCCAGCGATCCGTTCACGATCCATCTGACGGACGTCGAGCTCGACGACGACGCTGACGCCAGTGCCGACTCGGGATCCGAGCCGGCCGCGGGACGTTGAGCCGACGAGGCGCGCCTAAGCAGGTCGTGGCCGGTCTTCGCGCCGAGCACGCAGCGATCCCGGGGCTGCCAGCGCGTGTGCTTCACGGCGCCTTGTCCCTGCCTCGGCTCCCGGCTTTGGTCGCCACCGCTGCTTTGTCCTGTCGCTGCGCCCCTTCACGCGCTTGTCCGGCCGCGCTCGCGCTCAGCGTGCTCCAGCCGCGATCCCAGTACGCTGGCGCCTGGTAGCGCTCGAGCAGGAAATCGATGAACACGCGAACCTTCGCGGAAAGGTGCCGGTTCGGCAGATACATCGCGTACAGGTTCCGTTCCGACGGCGTGTACTCGGTCAACACCGCGTGGAGGCGGCCCGACTGAAGATCCTTGCCGACGGCGAAGGTCGGAAGGAGCGAGATGCCCAGCCCGCCGAGGACCGCCCGCCAGATCACCTCGTCGTCGTTCAGCCTCAGGTTCCCTCGTACCAGTACGGCGATATCGCCTTCCGGCGATCTGAAGCGCCACAACGAGTCGGGATTGGCGTGCGTGTAGACGATGCAGTTGTGGCGTGCCAGGTCCTGCGGAACGGCCGGAACGCCGTGCTTCTCGAAGTACTCGGGCGTCGCGCACACCACGCGGTTGATCGGCGCCAGCTTGCGTGCAACGATGTTGGGGGGCAACTCGCGCGCGATCCGGATCGCCAGGTCGAATCCTTCGTCTGCGAGGTCGAAGAAGCGATCGCCGACGGTCATGTCGACCTGGACCTCGGGGTATTGCGCGAGGAAGTCGGGAAGCGCGGCCCCGACGTGCAGGGTCGCGAACGCGACCGGAGCCGTGCACTTGAGGACGCCGCGCGGCTTCGCATGCAGGCGATCGACGAGCAGCGCCGCCTCCTCCGCTTCCTGGACGATGCGCGCGCAGTGATCGTAGAACGCGGCGCCGACCTCGGTCAGGCTGAGCTGTCGCGTCGTCCGGTTCAGCAGCCGCGCGCCCAGCGACTTCTCCAGCTTCGACACTTCCTTGCTGACCACCGACTTGGAAATGCCCAGCTTGCGTGCCGCCGCGGAGAAGCCCTTCGCCTCCGCCACACGCGCGAAGATGCCCATTCCCACGAGGTTCATCATCTCGCTCTTCTCCGTGCTGACCGCCGCGGTCAGCTCCCGATGCTTTCAAACCGCTACGCGGCCGCAGCGGACTCGCAGACCGCGCCGTCGTACGGTGCAGCAAGGAACTGTACCAAGGACGGCGCAGCATGTGTCCCGCGCCTCGGGGCCGGATCGCGTCAGCTTCGATGGTTCGCTTCGCGCTTGGCGGCGACCCGTGGCCGGCTGTCTGCCTCCGGCTGGTAGACGATTCGCAGGACGCGCAGGCAGTGGGAGGTACCGTCCGGGAACGGCCACAGGATCGATTGCCCGACCGCCAACCCGAGCAATGCGGTACCCACGGGCGCCAGCACCGACACGCGCTTCGCGGCCGCATTCGAGTCTTGGGGAAACACGATCGTGACCTCGCGCCGCTTCCCGGTCGTCTCGTCCTCGAACAGCACCGTCGAGTTCATGGTGACGACATCGGGCGAGACGGAGGACGGATCGACGACGTCGGCTGCGTTGAGCTCATCCGCGAGCCTTGGATGACCTGCCAGTCGGCGAAGCAGCGAGTAATCGTGCTCGGTAACGATGATGCGTCGGCTTCTTGGCATGGCGATGGAGCAGTTGTTAGCGACTGGTTGAGCAGGTGAAGGTCATGCCGAGGCGAGGCGCATGCCACCCCGCGAGCGCGGTCGCCCGTTCCAGGACTGCGCCGGATCCGTCGTCGATGCCGGGCAGGTCTCGCCTGAGACACGGGCTCGCGTCCCCCTTTGCCGTGGCGTCGCAGGATCGTTTCGCGTCACCCAGCCGCTGAGCAGGCGGCGCCTCCCCGTCGAGAAGGAACGCACTCGCCGGTCGCAGGTGCGTCATGCGGCCGCCGCGGACGTGGAAGTCGGCGCGGACCTGTCGATGCCGCGACCTCGAGCGGGAACGACGAGAACGTCGCCCGTGCCTTCCTCGAGCAGCCGCGACGTCACGCCCTGGATCAACCACTCCTCGACGAGCGTCTTCCCGCTCCGCGAGACGACGACGAGGTCCGCGCCGAGCGCACGCTCCTTGGCGAGCACCTCGACTGCCGCACTTCCATGCACGATGTGCGCGGTCAGTCCAGGAAGCGGGTTCTGCGCCAGCATCAGGCTGGCCATGCGGTCGACCGCCGCCTGGAACGCCTCGACGCGTTGATCGGCGATCGCGCTCGCGGGTACGCCCGCGTTCTGCAGCTTCCCCTCGAAGGGCACCCGGTAGACGTGCAGGACGTCGAGGCTTGCCCGCGGTGCGACGACACGGGCGCTCGCGAGCGCCTCCGCTGGCGACGTCACGAGGTCGACCGCGACAACGACGCGGCGGTAGGGGAACATCGGGCGTTGCCGGACCACGAGCACCGGCCGGCGGATTCTGCGAAGCAGTCGATGAACGGTCGAAGCCGACACGAGGTTGGATAGCGATCGCCCGGGCGCACCGACCACAACCAGCTTGGCCTCTTTCGCGGCGTCCGCGAGGCTTTCGATGAGCTTGCCCGAAACGAGCCGCCCTTCGACGGCGACGGGGGATCCCGCCCGCAGGGCGGGCAACAGCCTTTCCATCTGCAAGCGGGCATGCTCGAACCTCGCGGTCGCTTGCGCGGACGGCCCAAGCCATCGCCCCCCGCGGCCAAGCGCAGGCAGCACGTGCAGCAGCTCGACGCAACCCGATCCACTCGCGCGCGCCAGCAGCGCGGCGCGATGCGATGCGTGGTTCGCGGCTCGCGAGAAGTTCGTTGCAGCGAGTATCGGCTTCATCGCGACGACCCGCGTTGTCCCTGCGAAAGCGGCCGGCGTTCCCTGGTGCCCCGACACGCGCGCAGCCAACGGCCGGCTCGCATCGCGACGGTCGCGGGAAGCGGGGTCGCCGCAGCGATGAACAGCAAGAAGCCCGCAACGACCGTGCCTTGCACGGCCGCCCCGATCGCGACGGCAAGCGTCAGTACCATCGTTCCGAGTGCGATACGCGCGTCGATGTCGTGGCTTGCCATGCCCGCCTCCCGATCAGTCCGCTGCAGCGGAGAGCTCCTCGCTACGTGCGGTGCCGACGTGTGTCGACTCCTCGATCCGAGCGGGTCGCGCAACCATCGCCGCGCGCTCACCCGGGCTCCGCGAGCGCTTCAGCTCGCCGCGTGCGGCCAGAGCGGCCGCGCGCCGGTTGACGATCGTCACCGGAACGCCGGCAAGCTGCAGCACTCGCGCCGCCACCGATCCGCCGATCAGGTCGTGCAGCTCGAAGCCGTCCCTGGCAATGACGATGCCGGTGCAGCCTCGCGCCTCGGCGATCCGGCATATCGTCTCGGCGGGTGCGCCGAACGCGACTTCGCCCGTCACCGGGAACACGCTGTCCGAAAGCGCTTCGCGCGCGAGCGCGAGGATCCGCCGGCCGGCTGCCTGGCGCGACTCGCTGACCATCTGCGCGGTCGCGAGCACGCCGACGTCGCCACTCATCACGGGTCGCTGCACATTGACGATGTGAATGCCGGATACGCGGTCGCCCAGGTGCTCGACGATGTAGCGCAGCGCGTCGACCGCACGCAGCCGTTCGTCGACCGGCACGAGCAACCGATGCATTCCCCGGTTTGCCTGTGCGATCGTCCAGTCGGCCGCTCGACGCGGGATCGCGACGAGCACTTGTTCTCGCGGTGGTCGGATGGGTGCAAGCGCGTGACGTGCCATGTTCTCCTCCCGGCGGTAACGGTGCGTAAGCGGCGACTGTAGTGGGCGGAACGCAGCTCGATAAGACCGCGCCGGGGAACATCACTGTTTCCGCGGAACGAGCTCTCTCGGATCCCGTTGTGGCGAGGCCCGTGCGGTGTCGGCATCGGTCCTCGCCCCTCAGTGGTCGTCCACTGGCACCTGTCGCTCGTCGCGGCGTGCCGATCGTCCGCGAAGGGAAACAGTGTTGTTCCCGACGGCGTCTTCCACACGGTTCAGGGGTCCCGATATACAGCACGAAGCGCGCTTCGCGTTGCATCGGGACGAGAGCCAGGGAATGGAGTCGCTCAATGCTGCCGAACTGCCGAGCAGGCGGTCGTGGCTCGAGGAGACCGAGAGCGATCTCGCGCACCGGATAGAGCGACGCATCGCGGCGCTCGACAGCGACTGGTACGTGAGCGACCCGCTCTACCAGCGCTTGTGGGGAGCGCTGGCGCGCGTCAGGCGGGAGTTGTCGCAGTCCGGGACCGCGTCCGACCCGCGGCTGCAACGCCGCGGCTAGGCGGCTGCACGCCGCCCAGCGACGAATCGCCGGCGCCGCGACAGGCGTCGATGGCCTAGTGGGGACGCTGGCGCGATGCGCGCCTCGTTCCGCAGTTCATTGGAGAACGCAATGCGCACCGGCACGGCAATCTGGCTGACCGACCAGGACTACACCCGACTCAAGCGCGTGCTCGACGCGCGCAAGCGCGAATCGCGCAGCATCGAGCAGGAGCTCGAAACGCTCGAGGAGCTTCTCGAGCTTGCCCGCGTCGTGCGACCGGAGCGCGTGCCCGAGAACGTCGTGACGATGAACTCGCGGGTCCTGTTCCGCGACGTTCGCACCGACGACGAGGGCACGGTGACCATCGCCTATCCGTCGGAGGCGGATCCGTCGTCCGGTCGGATCTCCGTGCTGTCCCCGGTGGGTGCGGTCCTGATCGGCTCGGCCGAGGGCGACGAGCTCGAGCTGCCGCTGCCGCACGGCCAGACGCGCTGCATCCGCATCGAGAGCGTCCTCTATCAGCCGGAGGCCCAGGGCGATTTCGCGCTCTAGATTGCATGGAGGTAGCGCGCAAGCGCCCGCCGGTGTGCCCCGGGGGGACGATTTCGCCATCAGTCCGGGAAGACGTCGAGCCCCGCCGCCTCGCGGACGACCGCCGCCAGCCGCCCCTCCTCGACCAGCGCCGTCGCCCGCTCGATCTCCGGCGCGAGCAGCCGGTCGGTGTCCATCGACGGGCAGAGCTCGCGCAGCAGCGCGTGCACGCCCTCGAGCGGCGCGGAGCTCGCGAGCGGCCGCAGGAATTCGATCCCCTGCGCGGCGGCGAGCAGCTCGATGCCGACGATGTGGGCCGTGTTGTCGAGCATCGGCCCGAGGCGGCGTGCCGCGAAGGTGGCCATGCTGACGTGGTCCTCCTGGTTGGCCGACGTCGGCAGGCTGTCCACGCTCGCCGGGTGCGCCAGCGACTTGTTCTCGGAGGCGAGCGCGGCGGCGGTCACGTGCGCGATCATGAACCCCGAGTTGAGGCCGGCGTCCGCGGTGAGGAACGGCGGCAGCCGCGAGACCGTGGTGTCGATCAGCATGGCGATGCGGCGCTCGGCGATCGCGCCGACCTCGGCGATCGCGACCGCGAGCGCGTCGGCCGCCAGCGCGACCGGCTCGGCGTGGAAGTTGCCGCCGGAGAGCATCGTGCCGCCGTCGCCGTCGGCGAACACGAGCGGGTTGTCGGTGACCGCGTTCGCCTCGCGCAGCAGCACCTGCGCGACGTGGCGCGCGTGGTCGAGGCACGCGCCCATCACCTGCGGCTGGCAGCGCAGGCAGTAGGGATCCTGCACGCGGTCGTCGCCAGTGAGGTGCGAGCGGCGGATCTCGCTCCCGGCGAGCAGCCGCCGGTAGGCGCGCGCCGCTTCGATCTGACCCGGGTGGCCGCGCACCGCGTGGATGCGCTCGTCGAACGGCCCGTCGCTGCCGCGCGCGGCGTCCAGCGTGAGCGCGCCCGCGACGACGGCCGAGCAGAAGACCTGCTCGAAGCGCAGCAAGGCGTCGATCGCCAGCGCCGTCGACACCTGCGTGCCGTTGATCAGCGCGAGGCCTTCCTTCGGCCCCAGCGCCAGCGGCGCCAGCCCCGCGCGCGCGAGCGCCGGGGAGGCGGGAACGCGCGCGCCGTCGACGACGAACTCGCCCTCGCCCATCAGCGCCGCGGTGAGATGCGCGAGCGGGGCGAGGTCGCCCGAGGCGCCGACCGAGCCCTGCGCGGGAATGCACGGCGTCAGGCCTGCCTCCAGCAGCCGCAGCAGCGCGTCGACCACCTCCTCGCGCACGCCCGAGTGTCCGCGCGCGAGGCTCGCGGCCTTGAGCGCGACGACGAGGCGCGTGACCCGCGCGGACAGCGGCGCTCCCACGCCCACGCAGTGCGAGCGGATCAGGTTCTGCTGCAGCGTGGCGAGGTCGCGCTCCGGGATGTGCGTGTTCGCCAGCTTGCCGAACCCGGTGTTGACCCCGTAGACCGGCGCGTCGCCGCGCGCGGCGCGCGCGACGATCGCCGCGCTGGCGCGCAGCGCCGCCCGCGCAACGTCTGGCAGGACGGGCACCGCCTCGCCGGCGCGAATCGTCGCGAGGTCGGCGAGCGTCAGCGCGCCGGGGCGAAGCTGCATCGTTGCTCCGTCGTCGTCCCACCGAGCGCGGGACCCCAGCGTGTCTTCGGGGCACCTGCATCGACCAACGACACTGGGCCCCCGCCTTCGCGGGGGCGACGACGCGATGGGCGCGGCTCTGCCGTCGTCGTCCCGGCGAACGCGGAACGCCAATGTGCCTTCGTGGAACCTGCATCGCCCGACCACGCTGGCCCCCGGCCTTCGCGGGGGCGACGACGCGATGGGCGCTGCTCTCCTGCCACGCCGGGCCCGTGTTTCCCTCGTCGTCCCCGCGAAGGCGGGGACCCAGCGTCTTTCGCGGCGATCACATCCGTTCCCCTGCGCATGCACGGACCGGACGTACCGCGAAGCCGCGAGCGTCGTGCCGTTCGCGGGCGTTCACTGCGCGCCCAGCATCGGCAGGTCGAGGGCGTTCGCGCGCGCGCAGTCGCGCGCGAGCTCGTAGCCTGCATCCGCGTGGCGCATGACGCCGGTGGCCGGGTCGTTCCACAGCACGCGCTCGATGCGCTTCGCCGCGGCGTCGCTGCCGTCGCAGACGATGACCACGCCCGCGTGCTGCGAGTAGCCCATCCCCACGCCGCCGCCGTGGTGCAGCGACACCCACGTGGCACCGCCCGCGGTGTTGAGCAGCGCGTTGAGCAGCGGCCAGTCGGAGACCGCGTCCGAGCCGTCGCGCATGCCCTCGGTCTCGCGGTTGGGGCTCGCCACCGACCCGGAGTCGAGGTGGTCGCGGCCGATGACGATCGGCGCCTTGAGCTCGCCCGTGCGCACCATCTCGTTGAACGCGAGGCCGGCCTTGTGGCGCTCGCCCAGCCCCAGCCAGCAGATGCGCGCCGGCAGCCCCTGGAACGCGATGCGCTCGCCGGCCATGTCGAGCCAGCGGTGCACGTGGCGGTGCGCGGGAAACAGATCCTTCAGCTTGCGGTCGGTGCGCCGGATGTCCTCGGGGTCGCCCGAGAGCGCCACCCAGCGGAACGGGCCCTTGCCCTCGCAGAACAGAGGCCGGATGTACGCCGGCACAAAGCCGGGGAAATCAAACGCGTCGGCCACGCCCTGGTCGAGCGCGACCTGCCGGATGTTGTTGCCGTAGTCGACGGTGGGAACGCCCATCGCGTGGAACGCGAGCATCGCGCGCACGTGCGTGGCGCAGGAGCGCGCGGCAGCGTCGCGCAGCGCCGCGTGCTCGCCCGGATCGGCTTGCGCGGCTTTCCAGCGCTCGACGCTCCAGCCGGCGGGGAGGTAGCCGTTGACGAGGTCGTGCGCGGAGGTCTGGTCGGTGACGAGGTCGGGCTTCACGCCGCCCTGCTGCGCGCGCCGCACGAGCTCGGGCAGCACCTCGGCGGCGTTGCCGAGCAGGCCGATCGACACCGCCTTGCGCTCGGCCTTGTAGCGCGCGATGCGCGCCAGCGCGTCGTCGAGGTCGCGCGCCTGCTCGTCGAGGTACCGGGTGTTCAGGCGGAAGTCGATGCGCGACTGCTGGCACTCGACGACCAGCGACACCGCGCCGGCGAACGTGGCCGCGAGCGGCTGCGCGCCGCCCATGCCGCCCAGCCCCGCGGTCACGATCCAGCGGCCGGCGAGATCGCCGCCGTAATGCCGGCGCCCCGCCTCGGCGAAGGTCTCGTAGGTACCCTGCACGATGCCCTGGCTGCCGATGTAGATCCACGAGCCGGCGGTCATCTGCCCGAACATCATGAGCCCCTTGCGGTCGAGCTCGTGGAAGTGCTCCCACGTCGCCCACTTCGGCACGAGGTTCGAGTTGGCGATCAGCACGCGCGGCGCGTCCGGATGCGTGCGGAACACGCCGACGGGCTTGCCCGACTGGATCAGCAGCGACTCGTCGTCGCCCAGGCGCTCGAGCGTCGCGCAGATCGCGTCGAACGAGGCCCAGTCGCGCGCGGCCTTGCCGATGCCGCCGTAGACCACCAGCGCGTCCGGGTTCTCGGCCACCTCCGGGTCGAGGTTGTTGTGCAGCATCCGGTAGGCGGCCTCGGTGAGCCAGCTGCGGCAGGTGAGCGTGGCGCCGCGCGGGGCGCGGATCACGCGGTGCGCGTCCGCGAGCGCCTGGGCCGGGGGGGCGGAGAGATTGGTCATCGCTACCTCCTTTCGTCGTCTCGTCGCGGCTGCGCCGCACCTGCGTTCGCGCCGCGCATCCCACTCACGTCGCGCACGGGGGCTCGTGCCACCTCCGCACGAGCGCATTGTCGATGCCGAACAGGTCGAGCGCGCGCCCAACCGAGTGATCGACGACGTCGTCGATCGTCGCCGGCTTGCTGTAGAACGCCGGCACCGGCGGCATCACGATCGCGCCCATCTCGGTGGCCTGCGTCATGCTGCGTAGGTGGCCCAGGTGCAGCGGCGTCTCGCGCACCATCAGCACGAGCCGCCGCCGCTCCTTCAGCACCACGTCCGCAGCGCGCGTCAGCAGGCTCGACGTGACGCCGGTCGCGATCTCGGACAGGCTGCGGATCGAGCACGGGGCGACAACCATGCCGACCGTCGGGAACGACCCGCTGGAGATCGACGCGCCGATGTCCTCGTTGCGGTGGACGACGTCCGCCAGCGCGTGCACGTCCGCGACCTTCAGCGGCAGCTCGTAGCCCAGCGTGACCTGCGCCGAACGCGTCATCACCAGGTGCGTCTCCACGCCGCTGCCTCGCAGCGCCTCCAGCATGCGCACGCCGTACACGATGCCGGAGGCCCCGCTGATGCCGACGACGATCCTGCGCGGGCGCACGGTCTACTTCTTCGGCAGGAACTCGTTGGTGTAAAGCACCGACACGTCGTCGACCTTCTTCGAGAGCCCGCCGAACTGCAGCATCAGCTCCTGCGCCGCCTGCCACTTCTCCTTGCTCGAGTAGCCCACGCCGTGCTGCTTGGTGTCGGCCGATTCGAGCAGCGGTCCGGTCGCCTTCAGCTTCGCGACCTCGACGTCGGGCTTGAGCGTGGGCGCCACTTTCATCAGCGACTGGATCGACTCCTCCGGATGCTCGATCGCGTGGCGGTAGGCGCGAAGCGTGGCGCGCACGAAGCCGGCGACGAGCTTCGGGTTGGTCCTGATCGTGTCGGAGTGCGCGACGACGCCGTCGCCCATCGTGTCGATGCCGAAGTCCGAGTACGGAAACACGGCGAGCGGCTCGTTCACCGTCGCCCTGAGGCTCAGGTACGAGTCGTTGGTGAACCCGGTGATGGCCTCCGCGCGCTTGGCGAGGAACGTCTGGTTGCGCGTGCCGCCGTCGGAGGCGACGATCCGCACCTTGCCCGCGTCGATGCCGTTCCGTGCGAGCAGCGCGTAGAGCATCGTCGTCGTCGTGTCGCCCTGCAGCGTGGCCACGGTCTTGCCCACCAGGTCGGCGGGCTTGCTGATGTTGGCGGACGCCCAGCTCGTGACGGCGTTCGGGCTGCGCTGGTAGAGCTGGACGACGGTGCGGAGCGGCATGCCCTGGGCGACGCCGAGCATCAGCGACGGCGGGTCGACGATGGCGAACGTGTCCTGCTTGCTCGCGACGAGCTGCATCGACGAGGTGACGCCCTTGCCCTCGAGGACCTGCACGTCGAGGCCCTCCTCGGCATAGAAGCCCTTGTCCTTGCCCAGCAGGTATGGCGAGCGGTGTCCATTGTAGTTGAACGCGAGCCGCACGGTGACGGGCGTGAGCTGCTGGGCGGACGCCGACGAGGGAAGCCCCTCGGTCGAGCCGCCGAAGGCGAACGCCGCGATCGCGGCGGCCGCTGCACGAAGCACGTAACGACGTTCCATCTCGGTCTCCTTCAGGCAGTGTGCCGGTCCCCCTGCAGGATCCCGGCCTGGACGAACAGGTTGCGCACGTGCGCCACCAGCGCGAGGAAGGCGTGCGACTCGCGCATCTCCACCTTGCGCGGACGGGGCAGGTCCACGTCGACGATCTCGGCGATGCGCCCCGGGCGGGGCGTCATCACCAGGACCCTGTCGGCGAGGAAGATCGCCTCGCCGATGTCGTGCGTCACGAACATCACGCTCTTGCGCGTCTCGTTCCACACGCGGTGCAGCTCCATCACCATCTGCTCGCGCGTGATCGCGTCGAGCGCACCGAACGGCTCGTCCATCAGGAGCAGCGGCGGGTCGTGGACGAGCGCGCGGCAGATCGACGCCCGCTGGCGCATGCCGCCGGACAGCTCGTAGGGCCGCTTGTCCTCGAAGCCGGCGAGCCCGACGGCGCGCAGCAGGTCGCGCGCGCGGCGCCCGTAGCGCGCCGCGTCGAGCTCGCGCATCTCGACCTGCAGCATGACGTTGCCCAGCACCGTGCGCCAGTCGAGCAGGACGTCGGTCTGGAAGACGATGCCCACGTCGGTGACCGGCCGGTCGACGCGGCGGCCGGCGACCTCGACGCGGCCCTCGCTCGGCAGGTCGAGCCCCGTGGCGAGCGCTAGCAGCGTGCTCTTGCCGCAACCGCTCGGCCCCAGCACCGACAGGAACTCGCCCTGCTTCACGTCGACGGTGATGCCCTCCAGCGCGCGCACCGTCCCCGTGGGCGTGTCGTAGAGCTTCCCGACGCCGGCGAAGCGCAGCGCCACGCTCATCGCCGTGGCCCCGACGTCACGCCGTGCCCTCGGCCGGCCCGTGCACGCCGGCCCCGACGCGCTGCGAGACGTGCCACGGCAGCGCCGCGCGCTCCAGCAGGTCGAGGAGCGCGTGCAGCACCACGCCGAGCACGCTGAGCACGATCAGCAGGGCGAAGGAGAGCTGCACGTCCATCACGCCGTTGGCGACGATCAGCTGGTAGCCCAGCCCGCGGTCGGCGGCCACGAACTCGCCGACGACCGCGCCCACGACGGCGAGCGTGCTCGCGACCTTGAGGCCGGCGAAGATGTTCGGCAGCGCCGCGGGGATGGAGATCTTGCGGAACGTCTTCCACTGCGAAGCGCCCATCGACCGCGACAGCCACAGCACCTCCCGCGGCACCGACCGGAACCCGATCAGCGCGTCGACGACGATCGGGAAGAAGCAGATCAGGAACACGATCAGGACCTTGGGCAGCACGCCGAAGCCGAACCACACGACGAGCAGCGGCGCGATCGCCACCTTGGGCACGGTCTGCGACGCGACGAGCAGCGGGTAGAGCGCGTTCTCCAGCGGGCGGAAGCGCGCGAGCAGCGCTGCGAGCGGGATGCTGACGACGACGGCGAGCACGTACCCGGCGAGGATCTCGCCGGTCGTCACCCACGTGTGCCCGGCGAGCATCCTCCAGTCGGCGAAGATCCGCTGGACGATGGACGACGGCGGCGGCAGCAGGTACGCCGGGACGCCGCCGGCGCGAACGCCGAACTCCCACAGGCCCAGCACGCCGAGCACCACGAGGATCGGGCTCGCCCGGTCGAGCCACCGCCTCCCGCCGCTCCGGCGGCGCGCGGGCGTCGGGCTCCCGGTGCCTCCCTCGCTCACGCCGCCTCCTCCAGCGCCGACAGCAGCCGGTCGTTCGATGCCCGGTCGCGCAGCGACACTCGGAAGGCCGAGCACGCGTCCAGCCCGCCGAAACAGGCGGCGTCGGCGACGACGATGCCCCGCGCCGCGAGCGCGTCCTGCAGCGGCGCGAGCCGCCGCCCCGGCGTTTCGATCAGCAGCATGTTCGCGTGCCTGCCACGCAGCGCGAACGCGGGCAGCGACGCGAGCCGGCGCTCGACGTGGTCCGCCTCCTCGTGAAAGCGGACATGGCACTCGCGCAGGAACGAGGCGTCGGAGAGGGCGGCGAGGGCAGCCTCCGCGGAGGCCAGCGCCACGTTGAACGGCGGGCGGCCAAGCTCGGCGATCGCGACCAGCCGCTCCGGCCCGACCGCATAGCCGACGCGGAAGCCGGCGAGACCGAACGCCTTGGAGAAGGTCCGCAGGACGACGACGTTCGGCGCGCCGCGCACGTGCTCGATCACCCCCGGCTCCAGCGGGTTCAGCAGCGCCTCGTCGACGACGAGGATCGTCGAAGGCGCCGCGCGGGCGAGGCGGGCGACGACCTCCCCGTCGAGCCTCTCGCCGGTGGGGTTGTTCGGCGTGCACAGGAAGGCGAGGGCGACGCGCCGCGCCGCGAGCGCAGCCTCGATGCCCGCGACGTCGATCGTCCACGGCGGGTCGCCGGCGACGGCGACGACCGCGCAGCCGTGCAGGCGCGCCTCGAGCTCGTAGCGCGGAAACGTCGGCAGGTGCACGAGCACCGCGTCGCCCTCCGTGGTCCAGGCGTGCACCAGCAGCTTGATGACGTCGTCGAGCCCCGCCCCGAAGAACAGTTGCGCGGGCGCGACGTCGTGGCGGCGGGCGACCGCCGCCCGCAGCGCGTCGAGCCGCACGTCGGGATACCGGTGGCTGCGGCCGAGCGCGGCCGCGGCCGCAGCCACCGCGCCCGCCGGCGGCCCGAAGGGGTTCACGTTCAGCGAGAAATCCGCGACGTGCTCGGGATCGAAGCCGTGCTGCGCGGCGACCGCCGCGACGGACGACTCCGACTCGTAGAGCCGGACCGGCAGTCCCGCGGCGTAGTGGCGGTTCACGGCGTGCACAACAGCCGGCCGAAGCCACGCACGTCGGGCGCGCGCCCGAGCGCGCGCAGGATCGCCCACAGCGTCGCCTGGTTGCTCGTCACGACGGGCTTGCGCAGCGCACGCTCGAGGCTCTCGACGACCTCGAGCGCGCGCAGGTCGGTGCAGCTCACGAACAGGCCGTCCGCGGCCGCGACGTCGGCGCTGCAGGCGAGGTCGTACACGCGTTCCGGGACGACCTCCCGGATCGCGCTGCCCGACAGCCCGAGCCCGCGCACAGACACGACCTCGACGCCCTGCGCCTCGAGGAACGCGCGCTCCAGGTCGTTCACCGCATCGAGATAGGGCGTCGCGAGCGCCACGCGCCGCACGCCGAGCGTGCGCAGCGCGTCGATCATCGCCGCCGACGTCGCGACGACCGGGCAGCCGACGCGCGAACGCAGCGCGTCGAGCAGCCGGCGCAGGCCGTCCATCCCTTCGAGAAACGTCCCGCTGGTGCACGCATACGCGACGACGTCCGGCGACACGGACGCGATCAGCTCGGCGGCCGCGGCCGCGCCTTCGTTCATCGTCCGCAGGCCGTCCGGCGTGGTCTCGCGCAGCATCACGCGGACGGCGTGGAACGACAGGCCGGGCGGCGCCATCCACGCGTAATCGGGCTCGATCGTCGCGTTCACCGACGGGACGATCAGGCCGACGCGCGCGCCGCCGAACCGGGGATTGCTGAGCATCATGCCGGTGCCACGCGCCAGGAGCGCTGGTAGTCCGAGATGTTCGCGCCTTCGCGCAAGCTCAGGCCCACGACCGAGCGCAGCAGGTCGACGAGCGCCGCGTTCGTCCGCGCGTCGGTGCCGTCGACCCAGTGCCGCGCCTGTCCGCCGACGGGATCGATCGCCCCCGCGCGCACGCACGCGTCGATGAGGCGGAGCTCGAGGTCCCCGTCGTGGAACACGGACTCGTTGCCCAGCAGGGCCGCGAGGCACGCGGCCACCGCGTACGCGCCCCAGTTCGAGATGTTGGCGATCACGGCGACGTCGGCCGCGAGCTTCGCGGCGATCACGTCGCCGAGCGGGACGTGCGCGCGCACGTCGTCGGCGATGACGCCCAGCCCGAGCTCGTTGCCCAGGTCGCCGATCCCGATCGTCGGGATGCCGCGTTCCTGCGCCATCGCGAACAGCACGTCGGTCTTCGCGGTGAACGACGAGATGGCGAAGCCGCCGCCGCCGTGGTAGTCGCCGTCGGTGCCCGCGCCGGGACGCTCGACCGCGACCAGCGCGCGCGGCCGCAGGTCGTCGAGGAGCCGGCGCGCGGCCGGGCCCGCCTGCGCCGCGTCCACCGGAAATCCGGCGAACGCGCAGCGGTTGCGGCCGCTGCCGAGCCCGTCCAGCGGCGCGGGGATCAACCCTGCCGCATTGAAGCAGGCCTGCATGCACGGGACCACGGACGGCTCGGACACGCCGACCGGCGTCCCGCCCAGTCCGAGCGCGATCGCGCGCGCGAGCACCGCGGCGCCGATCGGTCCGTCGGTCTCGGGGAGGGCGTAGTCGCGCATGACGAAGCCGCTGACCATGAGGACGGCGTCGCCCTTCCCCACGTTGTCGGCCAGCAGCTTCGCCGCCGCGAGCGACAGCGGCGCCCCCGCGTGGCGCCGGGCGGTCGCGTACAGCGTCGCCAGCGGGATCCCCTTGAGGATCGTCCAGTTCGACATGGGCGCCGTGACGAGGTGATCGATCGCCTCGGCGATGCGCGCGATGTCAACGGCCATCGAGGTACTCCTCGAGTCGCACGGCGTCCTCGCCGGGGAAACGGCGGCGCGCGAACAGTGCGCGCTTGTCCAGCGGTACGGTGGCGTCGATGCCCACCTTGCCGCGGTGGATGTCGCGCACGTCCTCGCGAGTGTAGCTCGGGATCCGCGGCACGACGTAGATGCCGGTCTCCGGCGTGCAGCGCGTCTGGATCGCCCACAGGACGTCGGCGGCGTCGAACGGGTCGACGTCCGCGTCGACGACGACGACGACCTTGCTCCACGAGTAAGCGGCCATCGCGGCGAGCAGCGCGTTCTTCGGCTGGTCCTCGTTGTCCTTCTCGATGGCGATGACGCAGCCGAACACGTAGCCGGGCGTCGCGATGTCGCGGATCCTCGGCACGAACTGCGCGACCTTCTTGTAGATCTCCGTCTGGATCGGCACGCCGACCAGGTTCAGGTCCTCCGTGCCGCCGGCGAGTATCGCGTGGTAGATCGCATCGCGCCGGCGCGTGATCGCCTTGACCCGGAACACGTGGTTGCGCATCACCGGCACGTACGCGTCGGTGAACTCCCCGAACGGGCCCTCCTCCTCGCGCACGCCGCAGACGACCTCGCCTTCGATCACGATCTCGGCGTCCGCCGGCACGTCCACCGGGATGGTCCTGCAGCGCACGACGCGCAGCGGCGACTGCTGCCACGCGCCGGCCACCTCGAGCTCGTCCACCTCGTAGGGCACCTTCGACGCCGCGCTCATCATCAGTCCCGGCGGTGCGCCGATCACGATCGCGCACGGCAGGTTCTGCCCCAGCGCCTCCGCCTCGGCGTGGTAACGGCCGAGGTGCTGTGGCGGCATCATGCGCACCCGCAGCTTGTCGTCGCCGACGAGCTGGCAGCGGTTCCACGACGCGTTGTACACGCCCGTCCTCGGATGCGGGGCGATCAGCACGCCCGCCGTGATGTAGGCGCCGCCGTCGTGCTCCGCGAACACCACCTGCGGGACGTCGCGCGCGACGTCGACGTCGTCGGTCTTCACCACCTCGTGCACGGGCCCGGTCGCGACGTGCTCCACGGGCATCCTCCGCCCCTCGAGCGCGACCATCGAGCGCAGCAGGCTCGGCTCGTCGAGACCCAGCGACGCCGCGACGGCGCGCCGGAACCCGAACAGGTTGGTGGCCACGGGAATGTCCGTGCCCTTCACCTGCTTGAAGAGCAGCCCCTTGTTGGCGCCCGCCTGCATCCGCCGCATGACCGCCGTCAGCTCGTGGCGCGGGTCGACCGCGCGGGAGACCGTGGCGAGGTCCCCGCGGTTCTCGAGCCACGCGAGCAGGTCCCGGAACGTCCTCATCGTCGTCTCCTCCGGAAGGTTGTTGCGCGGTACGCAACGTCAGTCGCCGGCGCTTGAGGTAGTGTTCCACACCGGACGACGCCTTCGTTGCGTGTTGCGCAACGTCGCCGCACGATCGCGGCGCGCGGACCGCGCCGCCCGCACCACGGGAGCGCATGAGCATGCCTACGAGATCCACCGCTGCGGGCGCGGAGGCGGGCGGGCCCGGAGGAACCGCCGCCCGCGGAACGGTCCACGCCGTCCGCCACGCGCTGCAGCTGCTCCGCTTCCTTTCGGGCGAGGGGCCGCTCGGCGTGAGCGAGCTCGCGAGCCGCGTCGGACTTCACAAGAGCTCCGTGTCGCGGCTCGTGGCGACCTTGATGGAAGACGACCTCGTCGAGCGGGACGGCGGCTCGCGGCGGCTGCGCGTGGGTGCCGGCCTGCTGTCGCTGTCGGCTCCGCTGCTCGGCAGGGTGCGCGTCGTCGACGCGGCGCGGCCCCATCTCGCCGAGCTCGCGCAGCTCTGCGGCGAGACGATCAGCCTCAGCGTGTGGGACGGCGCGGGGGCCGTCAACCTCGAGCAGGCCCTCGGCGCCCGCGCGATCAAGCACTACGCGCCTCCCGGCAGCCGCAATCCGGCGCACTGCACGGCGTCGGGCAAGGTCCTGCTCGCGCACGCGCCGCCCGCCGCCCTCGACCGCGTCGTCGCGCGCGGACTGACCCGGTACACGCCACGGACCATCGTCGCGCCGGCCGCGCTGCGCGGCGAGATCGCGGCGGTCCGCCGGCGCGGCTACGCCCTGAACCTCGGCGAGTTCTCGCCCGACGTCGGCGGCGTCGCCGCCCCTGTCCGCAGCCCGCAGGGGGAGGTCGTCGCCGCCGTGACGGCCACCGTTCCGATGTACCGGTTCCCTCCCGCGCGGCGGGCGCAGCTCGTCGACATGGTGGGGCAGGCCGCGCTTACGATCGGCGAGCGCATGAAGCGCCTCGACGCGCCGCCGGGATGAGGGGCACTATCATGCATGCCCGATGGTGACGCGAGGACGCGCGGAGGATCCTTGGAAGCGGCGATGCGCATCGTGCCAGCCGGCAACGTCGTCCCCGCCCGCTGGCGCAACGGCGGCGGCTGGACGCGCGAACTGTGCGCCTGGCCCGCCCCGGCGGACTGGATCGTGCGCGTGAGCGTGGCCGACGTCGAGGCCGACGGGCCGTTCTCGGCCTTCCCCGGCGTCGACCGCTGGTTCGCCGTCCTCGACGGCGACGGGGTCGCGCTCGCGCACGACGGCGGTCCCGCCGTCCGCCTGACGCCGCAGGACGCGATCCACCGCTTCGACGGCGAGGCGCCGACCGACTGCCGGCTGCTCGGCGGTGCGACGCGGGACTTCAACGTGATGGCGCGCCGCGACCGCGCGCGGGCGAGCGTGCGGGCGATCGACGCCGCGCCGGCCGCGACCGCCGCCGTGCCCGACTGGAGCGCGTGCTTCGCCGTCGCGCCGCTGCGCGTCCGCGCCGTGGGCGACGCGTGGCGGGCGCTCGCCGCGCGCACGCTCGCGTGGGCGAGCGCGCCTGCGCGCCTCGAGGTCGAGGCCGCTCCGGGAACGCGCGGCTGGCGCATCGACGTCCACGCCAAGGCGCACCGCCGATGACGACGCTGTGGCGCCACGCGCGCGTGACCACGATGGACGGGCCGGCGGCGTGGCCCGGCCTCGACGACGGCGCGATCGTCAGCGAAGGCGCGACGATCCGCTGGGTCGGCGCGCTCGCCGCGCTGCCCGCGTCGGTGCGCGCGGGCGTCACCGACGAGCGCGACCTGGGCGGTGCCTGCGTCACGCCGGGGCTCGTCGACTGCCACACCCACCTCGTCTACGGCGGAGAGCGCGCGAACGAGTTCGAGTTGCGGCTGTCCGGGGCCACCTACGAGTCGATCGCGAAGGCGGGCGGTGGCATCCGCTCGACCGTGGCCGCGACGCGGGCGGCGAGCGACGAGGCCCTGTACGCCGCCGCTGCGCGGCGGGCACGCGAGCTGATCGCCGAGGGCGTCACCACGCTGGAGATCAAGTCGGGCTACGGGCTCGCGGCGGAGCACGAGGCGCGCTGCCTGCGCGTGGCGCGCCGCATCGGCGCGACGCTGCCCGTCGACGTGCGCACCACGTTCCTCGGGGCGCATGCGCTGCCGCCGGAGTTCGAGGGGCGCGCGGACGACTACGTCGACGCCGTCTGCGCGATGCTGCCCGCGCTGCACGCCGAAGGGCTGGTGGACGCCGTCGACGCGTTCTGCGAGCGCATCGCCTTCGCGGCCGCGCAGACGCGCCGCGTGTTCGAGGCGGCGCGCGCGCTGGGGCTGCCGGTCAAGCTGCACGCCGAGCAGCTGTCGGACCAGCGGGGCACCGAGCTCGCCTGCGAGTTCGGCGCGCTGTCGTGCGACCACCTGGAGCACCTGTCGGCGGAGGGCGTGGCCGCGATGGCGCGCTCCGGCACGGTCGCCGTGCTGCTGCCCGGCGCGTTCTACTTCCTGCGCGAGACGAAGCTGCCGCCGGTGCAGGCGCTGCGCGACGCCGGCGTCCCCATCGCGGTGGCCACCGACCACAATCCGGGGACCTCGCCGGTGCTCTCGCCGCTCCTGATGCTGAGCATGGCCTGCACGCTGTTCCGCCTGACGCCGCAGGAGGCGCTCGCCGGCATGACCGCGCACGCGGCGCGCGCGCTCGGCCTCGCCGACCGCGGGGCGCTCCGCCCCGGGGCCCGCGCCGACTTCGTCGCGTGGGACGTCGCGCACCCGCACGAGCTCGCCTACCGCATCGGCGGCAACCCGCGCCGGCTCACCGTGCGCGCGGGCGCCGTCGTGGAGGACCCGTGACCGCCACCTTCACGCTGCATCGCGGTTACGCGCCGCTGCTGGTCAGCGTCCCGCACTGCGGCACCGAGCTGCCGGACGAGGTGCGCGCGGCGCTGGTGCCGCGCGCGCACGCGACGGAGGACGCCGACTGGCACCTGGACAGGCTCTACGCGTTCGTGTGCGAGCGCGGCGCGAGCCTGCTCGTGCCGCGCTATGCCCGCTACGCGATCGACCTGAACCGCCCGCCGGACGACACACCGATGTACCCGGGGGCATCGAACACCGGCCTCGCGCCCACGACGTTCTTCGACGGCACGCCGCTCTACCGCGACGGGCAGGCGCCGTCGGCCGCGGCGATCGCGTCGCGGCGGCAGCGCTGGTGGCAGCCGTACCACGACGCGCTCGCCGCCGAGCTCGCGGCCCTGCGCGAGCGGCACGGCTTCGCGGTGCTGCTGGACGGTCACAGCATCCGCAGCCGCATCCCGTGGCTCTTCGAGGGCAAGCTGCCGGACTTCAACCTCGGCACCGCGGGCGGCGCGAGCTGCGCGCCGTCGCTGCGCGAGGCGGCGACGCGCGCGCTGACCGTCCCCGGGTACACGCTGGCCGTCGACGGGCGCTTCAAGGGCGGCTACATCACGCGCCGCTACGGCCGGCCGGCCGAGCGCGCCCACGCCGTCCAGCTCGAGATGTGCCAGTCGACGTACATGGACGAGGCGCCGCCGTTCGCGCT
Organism: Betaproteobacteria bacterium; assembly: GCA_016861105.1. Lineage (GTDB taxonomy): Bacteria > Pseudomonadota > Gammaproteobacteria > Burkholderiales > Casimicrobiaceae > VBCG01. Next base: position 23,539 of record BOKS01000012.1, read on the forward strand.
CGACGAGGCGCGCGCGGCGCAGCTCGCCCCGCGGCTGCGCGCGCTGGTCGACGCGCTGCTCGACTGGCGGCCGGATGCGCGCTGACGCGGCCGGCCGGACGTTCTGGGCGCCTGCGGCGTTCGTCGACGGCGCGTGGCGCGAGCGCGTCCTGCTCGCGGCGGGCACCGACAAGCACTGGTCCGCGATCCGCGCGGACAGCGATCCCGCGCCCGGCGCGCAGCGGCTGGACGGCCCGGTGATCCCGTCGCTGGTCGATGCGCACAGCCACGCCTTCCAGCGGGCGATGGCGGGGCTGGCCGAGCGCCGCCACGCGGGCGAGGACGACTTCTGGTCGTGGCGCGACCGCATGTACGGCGTGGCGCTGCGCATCGGCCCGCGCGAGTTGCAGGCGATCGCCGCGCAGCTGTATGTCGAGCTCCTGCGGGGTGGTTACACGCAGGTGTGCGAGTTCCACTACCTGAAGCGCGCACCCGACGGGTCGGCGTACGACGATCCGCTCGCGCTCGCGCACGCCCTCGGCGGGGCCGCTGCGGAAGCAGGCATCGGTCTGACGACGCTCCCGGTGGTCTATCTGCGCGCCGGCTTCGCCCAGCCCGCGCTGCGCGACGACCAGCGGCGCTTCCGGCTCGACGCCGAGGGCGCGTGGAGCGATTGCCGTGCGCTGAACGCGGCGGCGCGCCCGCTGCAGAACGCCGGCGTCGCAATCCACTCGCTGCGGGCCGCCGCGCGCGAGGACATGGAACGCCTGCTCGGGCTGGTCGGCGACGCATTCGTGCCCATTCACGTGCACGTGGCCGAGCAGATGGGCGAGGTGGAGGACTGCCTGAAGGCTACCGGCAAGCGGCCGATCGCGTGGCTCGCCGAGTCTCTGCCGCTCGATGCGCGCTGGCAGCTCGTGCACGCGACGCACGCGCTGCGCGACGAGATCGAGGCGGTCGCCACCCGCGGCGCGGGCGTGGTGTTCTGCCCGGGCACCGAGGCCAACCTCGGCGACGGCATCCCCGACCTGCCGGGCTGGCTCGGCGCCGGGGTCCGCTGGACGATCGGTTCGGACAGCCAGGTCACGCGCGCCTGGCCGGAGGAACTGCGCTGGCTCGAGTACGCGCAGCGCCTTCTGCGACGCGCGCGCAACGTCGCCGCGGATCCGGGCGTGGCGCCGTCCACCGCCATGCGGTTGTTCAACGCGGCATGCTCGGGCGGCGCGGCGGCCGCGGGACTGCCGGCGTGGGGCCTGGTCGAAGGGGCGCGGGCGGACTTCCTGGTGCTCGACGAGCGCGGCGATGCGCTGCTCGGCGTGCCGCGCGAACGGACGCTGGACGCGCTCGTGTTCTCGTCCCCCGGCCGCGCGATCCGCGACGTCTACGTGGCGGGCGAGCGCGTCGTGCGCGACGGCGTCCACCGCGACGCGGCGGCGATCGCGGACGCCTTCGCGGACGCGATGCACCGGCTCGTCGCGCCCTGAAGGGCACGAGTCGGTCCCTCAGGCATGCCCGCCCCCTGGCGGCAGCGGCGGCTCGCGCGAAGCGGCCACCATCAACCCCATGACGAGCATGGCCAGCGTGCCGCCCGCGAGACAGCCGAGGAGGAAGGTCGCCATGCCGCCGAGCGTAGGCGTCGTCCGCCGGCGGCCGCCATCGGACATCCGGCCGACCTGCTGTCCGTGGCGACCGACACGCCGGACGCGGAGCCCGCCGGCCGTTGACGCAGGTCAAGGGAAGCGCAGCGGGCCGCTGGCGCGGAATTAAAGATGCATTCACAATGCATCTATCAACATTCCACACCGCCTGGGAAGGCACCATGCAACCGACAATCAAGCTGTGGCGATGGCTCGCCGTGGTCTTCGTCCTCTCGTTCGCCGCCCTGGGATGGCTGGGGCGCGAGATCTACCTCGCCGCGCCGCCGATCCCCGCCGTCGTCAGCGGCGAGCGCACGCTGTTCACGGCCGAGGACGTCGAGGTGGGGCAGGGCGTCTGGCGCTCCGCCGGCGGCCAGCAGCTCGGCTCGGTCTGGGGCCACGGCGCCTACGTCGCCCCCGACTGGTCGGCCGACTGGCTGCACCGCGAGGCCGAGGCGCTGCGCGACGAGCTCGCGCTGCGCGACCACCGCAAGCCCTTCCCCGAGCTCACCCCGGCCGAGCGCGCCGCGACGCTCGACGCGGTCAAGTCGGAGATGCGCCGCAACACCTACGACGCCCTCACGAACACGGTGAGCGTGTCGGCCGAGCGCGCCCGCGCGATCGGCCGCGTCGCCGCGCACTACGCCGGCGTGTTCGGCGACGACCCCGCCTTCGCGGTCCTGCGCGAGAAGTACGCGATGATGGACGACACGCTGCCGCGCGCGGAGGACAGGCACCGGCTGGCCGCGTTCTTCTTCTGGTCGTCGTGGGCCGCGAGCACCGACCGGCCCGGCGAGTCGGGGATCTCGTACACGAGCAACTGGCCGCACGAGCCGCTGGTCGGCAACACGATGACCTCGTCGGCGGCGATCTGGTCGATCGTGTCCATCGTGCTGCTGATCGCCGGCATCGCCGGCATGGTGTGGCTGCACGGCCGCCAGCCGGAGGAGGCCGATCCGGTGCCGCCGAAGAGCGACCCGCTGATCGCGGCGAAGGCCACCCCGTCGATGAAGGCGACGCGCAAGTACTTCTTCGCAGTGATCGGGCTCATCCTGCTGCAGATCGCGATGGGCATCGTCACCGCGCACTACGCGGTCGAGGGCCAGAGCTTCTTCGGCGTGCCGCTCGCCGAAGTGCTGCCCTACGTCAGCTCGCGCACGATCCACACGCAGGTCGGCATCTTCTGGATCGCCACCGCCTGGCTCGCGACCGGGCTGTACATCGCCCCGCTGCTCTCCGGCCACGAGCCGAAGCTCCAGCGCCTCGGCGTCGACGTGCTGTTCTGGGCGCTGATCGCGCTCGTCGTCGGCTCGACGGCGACGTCGTGGCTCGGCACGCTGCAGCGCGCGGGCGTCGACTGGTCGTTCTGGATCGGCAACCAGGGCCTCGAGTTCACCAGCATGGGGCGCGTCTGGCAGATCGTGCTGTTCGTCGGCCTGATGCTGTGGCTGCTGCTGATGGGCCGCGCGCTGTGGCCCGCGCTCAAGCGTCCCTCCGAGACCCGCGGCCTGATCGCGATGGTGTTCCTCTCCGCGGTGTGCATCGGCGGCTTCTACGCGACGTCGCTCACCTGGGGCCAGAAGACGCACTACGCGCTCGTCGAGTACTGGCGCTGGTGGCTCGTCCACCTGTGGGTGGAGGGCTTCTTCGAGGTGTTCGCCACCGCCGTGATCGCGCTGATCTTCACCAACCTCGGGCTCGTGCGCGCGTCGCTCGCCAACCGGGCGATCGTGATCGAGACGATCGTGTTCCTGTTCGGCGGCATCCTCGGCACGCTGCACCACCTCTACTGGACCGGCACGCCGACGGCCGTCATCGCCGTGGGCTCGGTGTTCTCTGCGCTCGAGGTCGTCCCGCTCGCGCTGCTCGGCTTCGAGGCCTACCGCACCTACCGCCGCGCGCACGCCGCGCCGTGGGTTGAGGCGTACCGCTGGCCGATCCTGTGCTTCGTCGCTGTCGCGTTCTGGAACGTGGTCGGCGCCGGCCTGCTCGGCTTCGCGATCAACCCGCCGGCCTCGCTGTACTACGTGCAGGGCCTGAACCTCACGCCGGCGCACGGCCACGCGGCGCTGTTCGGCGTCTACGGCATGCTCGGCATCGGGCTGATGCTGTTCTCGCTGCGCGGGCTGTTCGACCGCGGCCTGCACGCCGACCGCTGGCTCAAGCCGGCGTACTGGGGCCTGAACCTCGGCCTCGCCGGCATGGTGTTCATGTCGCTGGTGCCGGCCGGCATCTACCAGGCGTGGGCCAGCTTCACGCAGGGCCTGTGGTTCGCCCGCTCGCCGGAGATCGTGCGCTCGCCGCTGATGGAGGCGCTGGTGTGGCTGCGGGTGCCCGGCGACGTCGTCTTCGCGGCCGGCGCCGCGTTCCTCGCCGTCTACGCGGTCCTGCTGCTGCGCCGCAGCGGCACGCGCGCGGTCGTCGGCGAGCAGGCGCCGCAACTGTCGTAAGATCGTCGTGGACTGCCGCGGGGCGGCGCGCCCGTCCCGCGGACCCCGACGGACGACATGCGGCTCACCACCTTCACCGACTACGCGCTGCGCGTGCTGATCTACGTGGCCGCGCACCCGCAGGCGCGCGCCACGATCGCCGAGACCGCGCGGGCCTTCGACATCTCCGAGCACCACCTGACGAAGGTGGTGCAGCTGCTCGGCCGCGAGGGCTTCCTGACCAACGTCCGCGGGCGCGGCGGCGGCTTCGTGCTCGCCCGCGACCCCTCCCTCATCAACGTCGGCGCGGTCGTGCGCGCCACCGAGCAGAGCGTGCCGGCCGAGTGCTTCGACGCCGGCTCCAACCGCTGCGTCGTCACGCCGGTCTGCCGCCTGAAGAACGTGCTGGGCGAGGCCGTCGCGTCGTTCTACGCCACGCTCGACCACTACACGCTCGCCGACCTCGTCGCCAACCGCAGGGCGATCGCGCGGGTGATGTTCGCGGCGCCGCGCGCCTGACGCAGCCTATCCGGCCGCGGGCGCCGCGTCCGCGGCGCGCCCGACGACCTCGACGCGCAGCGGCCGCGAGGCGTCGAGGTGCACGTCGCGCTGCGGGAACGCCACGACGATGCCCGCCTCCTCGAAGCGCTTCGCGATCATGAAGCGCAGGTCGCTCGCGACCTGCCCGGCGTGCACGCCGGGCCGCAGCTCGACCCAGTAGTGGAGCGCGAACGCGAGCGCGTCGGCGCCGAAGTCCTCGAACAGGACGAGCGGCGCCGGGGTGTCGAGCACCACGCCGTGCCGTTTCGCGCACTCCTCGAGGATGCCTGCCACCTCGCGCAGCGGCGAGCCGTAGGCGACGCCGACGCGCACGACGCGCCGCACCCGCCGGTCCGTTTGCGTCCAGTTGGTGACCTTGTTCTCGATCAGCACCGAGTTGGGCACCGATGTCTCGACGCCGTCGAAGCCGAGCACGGTCGACGAGCGCAGGTCGACCGACGTGACCGTGCCCGTGATGCCGTCGACCTCCACGATGTCGCCGATCTGGATGCGCCGCTCGGCCAGCAGGATCAGCCCGCTGACGAAGTTGCGGATGATCGTCTGCGTGCCGAAGCCCACGCCGATCGCGAGCGCGCCGCCGAGGAAGGCGAACACCGTGAGCGGGATGCGCGCGACGTTCAGCGTGAACAGGGCGAGCGCGGCGGCGACGCCGAACAGCGTCCAGCGCCGGTAGTTGCGCACGCGCCCCGGGTCGAAGCCGCGGGCGACGAAGCCGCGCTCGAGCCGGCGGGCGAGCGCGAAGGCGAGCCAGTAGCCGAGGACGAAGACGAGGACGGCGCCGATGCTCTTGCCGACGGTCACGCCGCGCGAGGTCCTGACCTCGCGGCCGTCGACGACCGTCGTGTCCTCGACGGCGAACAGCTCGAAGTTCCAGACCTCGCGGACCCCGCCCTTCAGCGCCGACCAGTGGTCGGCGAGTCGGGCCGCGAGGCTGCGCTCGCCGCGGTCCTTCTCGATGTCGGCGGCCCAGCGGTCGAGCGTGCGCGACGTCGCGCGCAGCGTGTCCTGCGCCCGTTCGAACTGCGTCAGCAGGCGGCGCAGCGCGGCCGCGTTGTCCTGCTCCCAGCGGATCTCGCCCGCCGTCGCATCGCCGCGCACGACGAACGACTCGGCCTCGGCGAGGCGCGCCCGCTGCAATCCGGCGACGTTGTCGAGGTAGCCCTGCCAGCGGGCGAGGCGCGAGCCCGCCGCCCGGATCCGCTCGGCGGCCGCAAGCCGCTCGTCGGCGTCCTCGGCCAGGAACGCGGCGCGCCGCGCCTCCCAGATCCGCGCCGTCTCCTCGGCGAGCGTGGCGAGCGCCTCGAGCAGGTCGCGCTCGCTGCGCAGCGCGTCCACCCACGCCTCGCCGGCGCGCGCCCGGGACGCGGCGGCCTTGAGGTCGTCGGTCGCACCCGGCGAGCGCTCGCGCAGCTGCGCGAGCGCGCGTTGCGCCTCGTCGCGCTCCTTGACGCGCGCGGGCAGGCGCTCGGCGAGCTGCATCTGCTCGGCCCTGTAGCCCTTGACGAGCGTGGCGAGCCGCTCCCTGGCCTTCGCCAGGTCCGCCTCTCCGAACGTCGCGCCCTTCGCCGCGATCGCGACCTTGCGTTCGAGGAGGCCGAGATCCGCCATCCGCGTGGCGATCTCCTCGGCCTGGACCTGCTGCAGCAGCTGGGTCGTCGCTCCGCGTCCGGCGAGCACGCGCAGCCGCAACTGCGCGAGATCACGGCGCCAGGTCGCGCGCAACCGATCGTCCGCGTCGGTCGCCTGCTCCATCGCTTCCTGCGCGCGGCGCAGCGACTCCTCGCCGCGCCTCGCCTCCGCGACGTAGCGGTCCAACTCGGTGCGCAGATGGGCCTGGGACCGCTCCATCGCGTCGATCCGCACGCGCAGGGCATCGGCCGCATCGCGCAGCTCGTCCACCATCAGGATCGAGTACGGCGGCTTGTCGTCGAACCCGCGCCAGTTGCGCGCCGCCGTCTCCGCCGCCTCGCGCGCGGCCCGCGCCTTGTCGAGCTCCTCCAGCGAGCGGAGCTGGACCTCGGTCACGGTCGCCAGCAGGTTGCGGGCATCCCTGAGGTCGGACACCTCCGCCGGCGAGATGCCGGGGGGTGGCGGGTCGATCTCGCGGGTGCGCTCGGCGTTCGCGTCGGCAAGCTGCTTCTTCAGCCGCTCGACGAGCGCGTCCCGCGCCTCGGGAGCGGCCGGCACCTTCCCGGCCGGCGCCGGCAGGGTGGCCACCGACGGCTTCGACGCGGTCCCGAGCGACGGCAGGCCGGGGATCTGGGCGCCAACCGTCCCCGCCCACAGGCACGCGACGGCCAGCGCGACGCGAATCGGATCCACCGGAGAGCCCCTCGAACACCCCGCGGCGGCGGGGTTCGCACGCGGAGAGTGTAGCCCGCGCGGTCTTGCGCTACGATAGCGCCCCCTTTTTCGGCCGTCACCGGCCGACGCCGCCGTTTCGCGCGCCCGCGGCCCACCCGGCCGCGGCGGCGCGCGAGCGCCTCCTCGACGGAGATCCCGCGTGTACCGCTTCTTCGAGTCGCTGGTCGATCCCTACCCGGAGGCGCCGCCGGTCACGCCGCCGCGCGCGTTCTTCGCGTTCCTCTGGGATTGCTCGAAGGGGCTGCGCCCGTGGCTCGCCGCGACCACGGTGCTCACCGCGGCCATCGGCGCCTTCGAGGCGTACCTCTTCAGCATGATGGGCAGCATCGTCGACTGGCTGTCGACGGTCGCCCCTGCGGAGCTGTGGACGCGCGAGCGCGACCGCCTGCTGCTGCTCGCCGGCGTGCTGGCCGGCAGCGTCGCGCTGGTCGTGCTGCAGTCGACCATCAAGCAGCAGACGATCTTCGGCAACTTCCCGATGCTGCTGCGCTGGAAGTTCCACCGGCTGATGCTTGGCCAGAGCATGGCGTTCTACCAGGACGAGTTCGCCGGCCGCATCGCCACCAAGGTGATGCAGACCGCGCTCGCGGTGCGCGAGACGTGGCTGATCGTCGCCGAGATGCTCGTCTTCGTGACGATCTACTTCGTCACGCTGCTCGCCGTGCTCGGCGGCTTCGACGCCTGGCTGCTGGCGCCGTTCCTCGGCTGGGTCGCGCTCTACAGCGTGTCGCTGTGGCACTTCGTGCCGCGCCTCGGGCGCGTCGCGCAGGCGCAGGCGGACGCCCGCTCGCTGATGACCGGCCGCATCACCGACGCCTACACGAACATCGCGACCGTGAAGCTGTTCTCGCACGCGCGCCGCGAGGCGGGCTACGCGCGCGGCGCGATGGCCGAGTTCCTCGAGACGGTGCACCGGCAGATGCGGCTGGTGACCTCGTTCGAGATCACCAACCACGTGCTCAGCATCTCGCTGATCGCCTGCACCGCCGGCGCGACGCTGCTGCTGTGGACGCGCGGGGAGGTCGGCATCGGCGCCGTGGCCGCCGCGACCGCGATGGCGATCCGGCTGAACGGCATCTCGCACTGGGTCATGTGGGAGATGGCGGCGCTGTTCGAGCACATCGGCACCGTGCAGGACGGCATCGCCACGCTGTCGCGCCACCGCAGCGTCGTCGACCGCCCCGGCGCGCAGCCGCTGGCGGTGAAGCGCGGCGAGATCCGCTTCGAGGACGTGTCGTTCGGCTACGGCGGCGCGCAGCCGGTCGTCGACCGCCTGACGCTCGCCATCCGCCCCGGCGAGAAGATCGGCCTGGTGGGACGCTCGGGTGCCGGCAAGTCGACGATCGTCAACCTGCTGCTGCGCTTCTACGACACCGAGCGCGGCCGCATCACCATCGACGGCCAGGACATCGCGCTCGCCACGCAGGACAGCCTGCGCGAGCAGATCGGCATGGTCACGCAGGACACGTCGCTGCTGCACCGCTCGGTGCGCGAGAACATCGTCTACGGCCGCCCCGACGCCACCGACGACGACATGATCGCCGCGGCGAGGCGCGCCGAGGCCGACGAGTTCGTGGGAAACCTCGTCGACCCGAAGGGCCGGCGCGGCTACGACGCGCACGTCGGCGAGCGCGGCGTCAAGCTCTCGGGCGGCCAGCGGCAGCGCATCGCCATCGCGCGCGTGATGCTCAAGGACGCGCCGATCCTGCTGCTCGACGAGGCGACCTCCGCGCTCGATTCCGAGGTCGAGGCCGCCATCCAGCAGAGCCTCTACCGGCTGATGGAGGGCAAGACGGTGGTCGCCATCGCGCACCGCCTCTCGACGATCGCCGCGATGGACCGGCTGATCGTGCTCGACAAGGGACGCGTCGTCGAGGAGGGCGACCACCGCAGCCTGCTCGCGAAGGGCGGGCTGTACGCGCGGCTGTGGGCGCACCAGAGCGGCGGGTTCCTCGGCGACGACGTCGACGAGGCGCCCGCGGTGCCGCCCGCGGAGGCTGCGGACCCCGCGCTGGTCGACGGCGGCAGCGACGCGCAGCCGCACCGTCTTGCCGCGCGCGTCGCGCACGATCGCCCGGCCGGCGCGAACTAGGGTCAGACTCGCATTTCTCCCGCCGCCGCTTCCCACGCCGGTGAAAAACGAGGGTCAGACTCGCATTTCTCCCCCGGCCGTGAACAACGAGGGTCAGACTCGCTTTCCTCCCGCCGCCGCATCCGGTGCCCTGCTGCCGGGAATTCGAGTCTGACCCTCGTTTCCGGAGAAATGCGAGTCTGACCCTCGTTGCACGACCTAGCCGCAGCGACGCGCGACGAGGCTGGCGGCGCACAGGTCCTCGAGCGCGGTCCCGACGGACTTGAACAGCGTGACCTCGCGGGCAGATGCGCGCCCCGTGTGGCGCCCGGCGCACAGGTCGGCGAGTTCCGCCAGCACGTGCTCGCGCGCGATCGTGCCCGCCTCCATCGGTTGCACGAGGTCGCCCGCTTCCTTGAGGGCGCCGGCGTACGTGTCGACGAAGACGCGCGCGCGGCGCACCAGCGCGTCGTCGGCCTCGCGCATCGCGGGCGTGAACGCGCCGACGAGGTCGACGTGCGTGCCGGGACGCACGTCGGCGCCGTGCAGCACGGGTGCGGTCGCCGTCGTCGCGCAGGTGACGATGTCGGCCTGCGCGAGCGCCGCGGCGAGGTCGCCGGCCGCGTGCGCCGGCAGCCCGGCGGACGCGAGGCTGGCGGCGGTGCGCGCGGCCCGTTCGGCCGAGCGCCCCCACACGTCGACGCGCTCGATCGCGCGCACCGCGCAGTGCGCCTGCGCCATCGCCGGGGCGAGGGCGCCGGTGCCGACGACGAGCAGCCGCTTCGCCTCGGGCCGCGACAGGTAGCGCGACGCGAGCGCCGAGGCCGCCGCCGTGCGCCGCAACGTCAGCGCCTCGCCGTCGATCAGCGCACGCGGGTGCCCGGTCGCGCCGTCCATCAGCACGTAGAGCGCGGCCACGCTCGCCAGCCCGCGCTCGCGGTTGCGGGGGAAGACCGTGACGAGCTTCACGCCCAGCGCGCCTCCGCCCCACGCCGGCATCAGCAGAAGGCGGTCGCCGGCCGGCGTCACCGCGTGGCTCGCGCGCACGGGGGCGGTCGCGCCCTGGACGAAGGCGTCGTGCAACGCGTCCACCAGCGACGGGTAGTCGAGCGCCGCATTCACGTCGGACGCGGGGATGTAGGGGATCGGGGAGGACATGGCTTCGCGGGCGCTAATATCGGGCCCCACTATGCCTCAGGTCGGCACTCCCCGCGTCGTCGTCGTCGGCGGCGGCGTCATCGGCAGCGCGATCGCGTGCTTCGCCTGCGCCGATCCCGCGTTCCGCGGCAGCGTCACGGTGATCGAGCGCGACCCGACCTACGCGCGCGCCTCGTCGGCGCTGTCGGCGAGCTCGATCCGCCAGCAGTTCGCCAGCCCCGTCAACATCGCCATCGGCGGCTTCGGCATCGCGTTCCTGCGCGAGGCCGCCGAGCACCTCGCCGTCGACGGCGAGCGGCCGGCGCTGGGACTGGTCGAGCGCGGCTATCTCTACCTCGCCGCGACGCGCGACGGCGCGGACACGTTGCGCCGCCACCACGCCACGCAGCGCGAGCTCGGTGCACAGATCGTGCTGCTCGACCCCCCGGCGCTGCGCGCACGCTTCCCGTGGCTCGCCGTCGACGACCTGACGCTGGGCGCGCTCGGCGAGCGCGGCGAGGGGTGGTTCGACGGCTACAGCCTGCTGCAGGCGTTCCGCCGCAAGGCGCGCGCGCTCGGCGCCCGCTACGTGGCGGCGGAGGCCACGGGCTTCGCGGTGGAGGGCCCGCGCATCGCGGCCGTGACGCTGGCCGACGGCGCGCGCGTCGACGGGGACGTGTTCGTCGACGCCGCCGGGCCGTGGGCGGCGGAGGTGGCCCGCTGGGCGGGCGTGGACCTCCCGGTGCGCGCGCGCCGCCGCTGCGTCTTCGTGTTCGCGTGCCCCACGCCGCTGCCCGCCTGCCCGCTGGTCATCGATCCTGCGGGACCGTGGTTCCGTCCGGAGGGCGAAGGACGGTTCCTGTGCGGCGTGTCGCCCGGCGAGGCCGACGATCCCGACGACGCGCCGCTCGTCGTCGACCACGCGCTCTTCGACGAGGCGCTGTGGCCACGGCTCGCCGCCCGCGTGCCCGCCTTCGAGGCGCTGCGCGTGACCGGCAGCTGGGCCGGCTACTACGAGTACAACACGTTCGACCGCAACGGGATCGTCGGCTTCCACCCCGACGTGCGCAACCTGGCCTTCGCGAACGGGTTCTCGGGCCACGGCATGCAGCAGGCGCCGGCGGTGGGGCGCGGCGTCGCCGAACTGCTGGTGCACGGCGGCTACCGCACGCTCGACCTCGCCCCGCTCGCCTTCGACCGCATCGTGACGGGAACGCCGCTCGTCGAAGCCAACGTCATCTGACCGCCACGACCCGCCTGCCATGCCGCCCCGCATCCTCGCCGTCGCCTGCACCACTTTCGCGCTCGCGCTCGCGCCCGCTGTCGCCGCCGCGCAGGAAGGCACTCCGCAGGCGCGCGTGATCGTGCAGTTCCGGGCCGATGCGAAGCTGCTGGAGAAGGCGGCGCTGCCCGGCGCGAACGGCCGAGCGCGAGCGCGGGCCGAGGCGCTGGGCGCGAGCCGCCGGCTCGCGCTCGTCGCCGGAAGCGAGATCGCCGCGCGCATGCAGGTGGTCAAGGCGCGCGGCATCGGAAGTGCTGCGCTCGCCCGCGCGCTCGCCGCCGACCCCGCCGTCGAGTTCGCCGTGCCCGACGAGCGGCGCCGCGCGCAGGCGGCGCCGAACGATCCGCTGTACCCGGCCGGCGTCCCGGGCAACGGTCCCGCGTCCGGCCAGTGGTACCTGCGCGCGCCGGCCGGCGAGGTGGTGTCGTCGATCGACGCCGAGCCCGCGTGGAGCGTCTCCACGGGCTCGCCGTCCGTGGTGGTGGCCGTGCTCGACACCGGCGTGCGCTTCGAGCACCCGGACCTGCGCTCGGTGGCGAGCGGCGGCAACCTGCTCGACGGCTGGGATTTCGTCTCCGACCTGGACGTCGCGAACGACGGCGACGGGCGCGACCCCGACGCTTCCGATCCCGGCGACTGGGTGACCAAGGACGAGGCGGCGGCGGGCGGCATCTGCGAGGGCGAGGAGGCGTCGAGCTCGTGGCACGGCAGCATGGTGTCGGGACTGATCGGGGCGCTGACCGACAATCGCCTCGGCATGGCGAGCGTCGGCCGCACCGTGCGCGTCCTGCCCGTCCGCGTGCTCGGCAAGTGCGGCGGCTACGATTCCGACATCATCGCCGGCATGCGCTGGGCGGCGGGCCTGCACGTGCCCGGCGTGCCGGCGAACGTCGCGCCGGCGCGCGTGCTCAACCTGAGCCTGGGCGGCGAAGGCTCGTGCCTCGCGTCGTACCGCAACGCCGTGGCCGAGGTGCTCGCGACGGGCACGGTGATCGTCGCCTCGGCCGGCAACGGCGCCGGCCGCACCGTCGGCGTGCCCGGCGCCTGCGACGGCGTGCTCGCGGTGGGCGCGCTGCGCCACGTCGGCACCAAGGTCGGGTTCAGCAACCTCGGCGCGCAGGTCGCGATCGCCGCGCCGGGCGGCAACTGCGTGAACGTCGCCGCCGGCACGCCGTGCCTGTACCCGATCCTCACGACGACGACCGACGGCGCGACGACGCCCGGCACGCCGACCTACACCGACAGCTTCGACATCTCGGTGGGCACGAGCTTCGCCGCACCGCTCGTCGCGGGCACGGCGGCGCTCATGCTCTCGGTGCGGCCCTCGCTCTCTCCCGCGCAGGTGCGCTCGTTCATGCAGGGCACGACGCGCCCGTTTCCGGCGACCGGCGGCAGCGACTTGAGCGTCGCGCGCTGCACGGCCCCGCAGTTCGACGGCGCCGGCAAGCCCGTCGACCAGCTCGAGTGCTACTGCACCGCCGCCACCTGCGGCGCCGGCATGCTCGACGCCGGACGGGCCGTGCAGGCCGCGCAGGCCGGCGTGCAGATCGCGGACGTCGTCGAGTTCTACAACGCCGCCCTCGACCACTACTTCGTCACCTGGCTGCCCTCGGAGATCGCCGCGCTCGACGCCGGCACGCAGATCCGCGGCTGGGTGCGCACCGGGCTGGGCTTCCGCGCCTACGCCACGCCGGAAGCGGGCTCCTCGCCGGTCTGCCGCTACTACATCCCGCCCGCGCTCGGCGACTCGCACTTCTTCGGCCGCGGCCACGCGGAGTGCGAGGCGACCGGCCGCGACCAGCCGCGCCTCGTGCTCGAGGAGGCGCGGTTCATGCACCTGGCGTTGCCGGCGGGCGGTACGTGCCCGGCCGCGACGGTGCCCGTTTACCGCGTGTTCAGCAATCGCGCGGACGCGAACCACCGCTACACCACCGATCGCGCGGTGCGCGACCAGATGGCGGCGCGCGGCTGGCTCGCCGAGGGCGACGGTCCGGACCTCGTCGTCATGTGCGCGCCGCGCTGACGCCGGGCCCCTCGGAGCAAGCGACCCGGCGCCGCTTTGACGCGCGTCAACGCGATGCGCACGCCGACCGCTATCCTCGACAGCGTGGTCTCGCGCATCGCGCGGGCACGCAAGCAGTCCCGGCCGTCGTCATCACCTCCTCCTCCGATGGCTGACGGAAGTCTGGGCCCCGCTCCGCGCGGGGCTCTTTTTTTCCGCACCGACGGGCGCACGGGATGCCGCGCGTTCAATAGTAGGGCACGCGCCGCTGCGGGCGCTGGGCGTGGCGCCGGGCAGCCCGCCAGACCCGAAGGAGCAACGGGGCACGGCGCACGGCAGCACGCGCGGGCGTGCCGTCCGCGCCGACGAGCGCGCGACGAAGGAGGGGAAGCGTGGGCAGCATCGGGATCTCCGGAAGGCGGTGAACGACGGAGACCATTGGAGCGCGCATCGTGGCCGGGCGGCGAGTGACGGCTGTCCCGGCCGGTCCGCCACCCGGGACGGTACGCGACGCGACCGGGACTGCCGTCCCGGCGGATCAGCGCGGCAACGGCTTCGCGCCGAAGCCCGCCTCGCGCGCGCGGACGATCGCCTGCGCGCGCGAGGCGACCTCGAGCTTGGCGAACACCGCGGAGACCTTGTTGCGCACCGTCTTCTCGCTGAGGCCGAGGTGGGCCGCGATCTGGAGGTTGTCGAGGCCGCGCGCGAGCAGATCGAGAAGTTCCCGCTCGCCACGTGTCAGGCCGCCGAACGCCCCGCCAAGCGGCGAGGATGCGTCGTGCTCGTGCAGGAATGCACCGATCTCGGCGAAGCACGCGGCGAACGCCGGCTCGTGCTCGAGGAGGATGTGGTTGCGGCTCTCCAGCGGCACGAAGCGCGCGCCGGGGATGCGTCCGGCCAGGAAACGCCCCTCCTCGAAGGGCACCCGCGCGTCTCCGCGCGCATGCAGCACGAGCGTCGGGCACGCGACACGCCCGGCGAGATCGCTCACGTCGATGTCGCCGAATGCTTCGATCGTGCGGGCCGCGTGAGCGGCGCTCGTCGACAGGCGCTGCAGCTCGTTGAACCAGCCCACCTGCTCCGGCGTGCCCTCGGGAATGAACAGCGAGGTGAACACCTGCCGGAACGCCGGCGTGTCGCGCCCCCAGCCCACCTCGATCAGGTCGACCAGCAGCCGGCCTTCGCGCGCCTGCTCGGGCGTGGGATCGCGGCGCCTCAGGCCGCGCGCGTACCCGCCGAGGAGCACGAGGCAGGACACGCGCTCCGGATGGCGCGCGGCGTAGGCGATCGACACCGCGGCGCCCTGCGAGCAGCCGAACAGCGCGAAGCGCGGGAGCTTCGCCGCGTCGACGACCGCGGCGAGGTCGTCGACCCAGGTCTCGAGCGCGGGCACCGCGGCCGTGCGATCGGACAGCCCGCAGCCCCGGCCGTCGTAGCGGAGCAGCGTCCGCCCGCGCGACAGCTCGGCGAGCCACGGCCGCCACACCGGACTCTGCAGGTCGAATTCCAGATGCGTGAGGAAGTGCGCCGCGCGCACCAGCGGCGGGCCCGCGCCGATCCGCGCGTACGCGATGCGTGCGCCGTCTTGCGTCGCGCAGAAGCGGATCGTCTGGCGGAGGTCGCCCATCGCCGACGATGGTAGCGGATCGATGCCCGCGGCGGCACGGCGGCGGCTCGGGCACGCCGCGCGGCGACCGCGCCGCACCGACGGGCGGCACGTCGTCAGGTTTCGAGACTACGCGTCCACGCCTGGCCGCCCGCGCGGTAGAACGCCAGCAGCCGCTCGTGCGCGACGTCCGCGGCGACGCCGCGCGCGCACGTGCCATAGTGGCGGGCCACGGCCTGCCGGCCCGTGGCGTCGATGCCGTCCTGAACGTCGTCCGGGCGCCGGAGCAGGCGCGCGCTGATCATTTCCATGGGGTCCTCCGTCGAAGTCGTCGATCGCGTTTCGCGTCGCCCGGGAACGCCCCTTCGCGACACGGGCCCATGGTGGCGGCAGCCGGTAACGCGACGCTGTCAGTCGCGCAGCATCGTGTATCGCGCGCGTAACGATTCGTTCGCGCGCGGCCGCGGCCGGCTCGCGCGCCGGCCGCCGGCGGCGTTCAGGGCGCCGTGGCGGCCTCGAGCCGGGTGAGGAACGCGATCGCGTGCTCGCGCGTGTCGCCGCACATCTCGCGCGACGGGCGCAGCCCGGCGCAGAATGCGGGCCGCTCCGGCCGTCCCCACAGCGCGCAGCGCGCGTCGGCGGCGAGCTGCACGCAGCGCACGCCGGCCGGCTTTCCGTGCGGCATGCCGGGGATCGGGCTGGCGATCGACGGGGCGATGCAGCAGGCGCCGCACCCGGCACGGCAGGCGGTCGGCACGCGTCGCCTCAGCGCGCCTGCGCCTGCACGCGTCCGGCCGGCGTCACGAGCACGGTGTTCGCAGTCACGACCGGCAGCCGCACGTCGACCTCCACCTGGCGCGCCGTCGCCGCGAACGGCGAGCAATTGCCGGCCCCGGACGGTGACCCCTCAGAACGCGACGTTGTCGCGCCCCTTGAGCTTCAGCATCGCCCGCGCCTCGTCCGGCGTGGCCACCTCGTAGCCCAGCCCCTCGATCACCTGCCGCGCGGCGCGCACCTGCTCCGCGTTCGACTTCGCGAGCTGTCCCGGCCCGATCCACAGCGAGTCCTCGAGGCCGACGCGCACGTTGCCGCCCAGCGCGACCGACTGCGCGGCGATCGGCAGCTGGTTGCGCCCGGCGCCGAGCACGCTCCACAGGTACTGGTCGCCGAAGAGGCGATCGGCGGTTCGCTTCATGTGCGCGACGTCCTCGGGGTGCGGCCCGATGCCGCCCAGGATGCCGAACACCGACTGGATGAAGAACGGCGGCTCGACGATGCCGCGGTCGGCGAAGTGGCGCAGCGTGTACAGGTGCCCGATGTCGTAGCACTCCACCTCGAAGCGCGTGCCGTTCGCGTTGCAGGTGGAGAGGATGAACTCGATGTCGCGGAACGTGTTCCTGAAGATGCGGTCGGCCGAGCCCTCGAGGTACGGCCGCTCCCAGTCGTGTCGGAACTCGCGGAAGCGCTGCAGCATCGGATAGAGCCCGAAGTTCATCGAGCCCATGTTGAGCGAGGCCACCTCGGGCTTGAAGTGGGCGCAGGGCTTGACGCGCTCGTCGACGGTCATCGTGGGTGCGCCGCCGGTCGTGATGTTCACGACGACGTCGCACGCCTTTCTGATCCGCGCGAGGAACGGCGCGAACGCCTCCGGCCTCTGGTCGGGTCGACCGTCCTTCGGATCGCGCGCGTGCAGGTGGACGATGGCCGCGCCCGCCTCGTACGCGCCGATCGCGGCGTCGGCGATCTCGTCGGCGGTCACGGGGAGGTAGGGCGACATCGACGGCGTGTGGATCGCGCCGGTGACCGCGCAGGTGACGATGACCTTGCGGCGGGGCTTCGCGGTGGCGGTGGCGTTCATGCGTCGGTCCCTTCGGGGTCAGGCGTCGGACTTCGGTTGCGCGCGCTTGTGGGCGAGCAGCGCGGCGAGGCGCTCGTCGCGCCACAGGCTCTTGCGGGCCACGCGACCGGCGTCGAGCGCGCGCGGCCACGCTTCGGCGACCCGCTGCCACGCCGCGTCGTCCCACGTCGAGGCCGGCGCGGGATCGGCGGCATAGCGCCGGAACCACTCGACGTAGCGGCGGCAGTAGTCCGGGATACCGCCCGGCGCGTTCATCTCGATGGTCTCGAACGGGCCCATGAACGCCCAGCGCAGCCCGAGCCCGTCGGCGACCGTGCGGTCGAGGTCCTCCGGGTCCACGACGCCGTCGCGCACGAGCCGGAAGGCCTCGGTGAGCAGCGCCGCCTGCAGCCGGTTGAGGACGAAGCCGTCGACCTCGCGCCTGACGTCGACCGGCGCCTGCCCGATCGCCAGCATCACCTCGCGCGCCCTCGACCGCGTCCGCGCCGACGTCCACGGCGCGCCGCACAGCTCCACGACGGGCACGAGGTGCGGCGGATTGACCGGGTGCGCGACGATGCAGCGATCGCGGCCCGCGAGGTCCTCCGTGAAGCGCGACGCGACGATCGCCGACGTCGACGAGGCGAGGACCGTCTCCGGACGCGCGTGCGCGTCGAGCGCCGCGAACGTCTCGCGCTTCGCCGCGACCGTCTCCGGCCCGCTCTCCTGCACGTAGTCGGCGTCCGCGACGGCCTCGGCGAGCGAATCGACGATCGCGAGCCGCCGCGCGGCCGCCCGGGGATCGTGCACGAGGCCGTGGCGTGCAAGGTCGTGCAGCGAGCGCTCGACCAGCGCGGCCGCCTGCGCGCGCTGCGCTGCCAGCGGGTCCCACACGCGCACGTCCCATCCGGCGCGCGCGAACACGTGCGCCCACGATCGCCCGATGAGCCCCGCACCGACGATCCCGGCTGCCGGCATCGCTTCCTCCCCGTCTGGCAACGTCGCGGCGACGCCGCGCGAGCGCTCGATGCCGCGCCCGGACACGCACGCTTGACCCGCCGCACCGCGACGATCTACGGTATCGAAAGCGCGTTGTCAACGACGCGATCGGGGGAGCGCATGGACCTCGGCATCACAGGACTCCGCGTGATCGTGACGGCGGGTGCCGCGGGCATCGGCCTTGCGATCGCACGCGCCTTCGTGCGCGAGGGCGCGCGCGTCCACGTCGGCGACGTCGACGCGGAAGCGCTGGATCGGCTGCGCGCGTCCGATCCGTCGATCACCGCGACCCGGTGCGACGTCGCCGCGCGCGACGACGTCGCGCGGCTATTCGCCGACGCCACGCGCGCGCTGGGCGGGCTCGACTGCCTGGTCAACAACGCCGGCATCGCCGGACCGACCGGGCGCGTCGAGGAGATCGACCCGGACGACTGGGACCGCTGCATCGCGGTCGACCTGACCGGACAGTTCAACTGCGTGCGGCTCGCCGTGCCCCTGCTGCGCGCCTCGCGCAACCCGAGCATGCTCAACGTCTCCTCGCAGGCGGGGCGCCTCGGCTTCGCGATGCGCACGCCGTACGCGTCGGCCAAGTGGGGCGTGATCGGCCTGACGCGCTCGCTCGCCGCGGAGCTCGGCAGCGACGGCATCCGCGTGAACGCGCTGCTGCCCGGCATCGTCGCGGGCGAGCGGCAGAAGCGCGTGCTGGAGGCGAAGGCGAAAGCCCGCGGCATCACGGCCGTCGAGATGGAGACGCTCGCGTTTTCCTACACGTCGATCAAGGCGTACGTCCAGCCCGAGGAGCTCGCCGCGCTCGCGTGCTACGTCGCGAGCCCGCTCGCGCGCACGATCTCCGGCCAGCAGCTGTCGGTGTGCGGGGACACGAACATGCTCGGATGAGCCGCGCGGCACGGCGCAGGGACGGCCTCCCGCCCGCGTCGCGGCTGCCGCCACCGCGGCGGCTCGCCGCGCCGCGGTAAGGATGGGACCGGACCGCCGACCCATCGGGGCCGGAGCCATTCCGCAGGAGGAGACCCGATGGATCACGCGACGCTCGTGCAGTCCCGCGCGGCAGTCCTCGCCGGCGAGCTCGAGAGGCTGCGTGGCATCGGCATCCCCCTCGAGCTCGCCGCCGCGCTGCTGGCGAAGTGCCTCGCGGCCGACGTGCCCGCGCTGCCGCGCCGCGACGCGCGGACCGCGGGCCCCGATCGCGTCGCGTCCGGCGGCTGGGCGGCGGCAGGCTGCGCGGACGAGGGGTGAGACGCCGCGCGTTCCGCCTATCGTCGCGGTGCTCGCCGGCGCGGCGTCCACCCCGCGGCGCACGCGTGCGGCGACTGCGACCGGTCGCCAGGATTCACGCCACCGCGGACGCGGCGCGCGGGACGGCCGGACGGACCCCGCTGTGCCGCGGGGCCACCGGACGTTGACGGCGGTCGCCGGTCGGCCGTACAGTTGTCATGTCGTCATGACAACTGGACGGCCCCGCCGGCCGGAGCCTTGGCGCCATCGACCCTTCCCAGCCCGCTGCCGCTCTACCGGCAGGTGTCGCAGGCGCTGCTCGGCACCATCCACGCAGGCGAGCTGGCCGCCGGCGAGGCGCTGCCGACCGAGGAGGCGCTGTGCGCGCGCTTCGGCGTGTCGCGGATCACGGTCCGGCGCGCGCTCGACGAGCTCGCCGGGCGCAACCTCATCGTGCGGCGCCAGGGCGTGGGCACCTTCGTCGCCACGCCCGCCACCACCGCCCGGTCGGTCACGCTGACCGGCACCATCGACGACCTGCTGTCCCCCAACCGCCTCGTCGTCGTGCGCGACGCCCACGTCGTGCCGCCGGCCGACCTGCTCGACTTCGCCGGCCTGCCCCCGGGGACGCGCCTGCGGCTGTTCGAGGGCACCAACCATCTCGCCGGCGGCGAGCCGCTCGTCCACCTGCGCTACTACTACCCGCAGCCCTTCGCGGCGCGCCTGACCGCCGCGATGCTCTGCGGCCCGACGCCGCCGATCAAGGTGCTGGAGCAGCGCTTCGGCGTCGTCGTCGACCACGCCGAGCAGCGGGTGGAGGCGCAGGCGTGCGGCGGGCGCACCGCCCGCCGGCTGCGGCTGCGCAGCGGCACGCCGGTCCTGCGCGCGATCCGCGTCTACTACGACGACGCCATGCGCGTCGTGGAGCTCTTCGACGCCGTCTACCACCCCGTCCACTACCGCTACACGGCGCGGTTGTACCCGAAGCCGCAGCTGCGCACGTCGCGGAGCGCCGTCCCCGCCGCCGGCCGTCGCCGGCCCTCACGCCATCCACAGGAGCACCCAGCATGACATTCACCGTCGTCGCGCGCGACAAGCGCACGGGCCACCTCGGCATCGGCATCGCGACGAGTTCGCCCGCCGTCGTCAGCCGCTGCGTCAACGTCAGCCGCGACGGCGCCGTCGCGTTCCAGTCCGTCCCCGATCCGCGCCTCGGCGCGCTGGGGCTGCGCCTGGTCGACCAGGGGTGGTGGCCGCGCAAGATCGTCGACGAGCTGGTGTCGATGGACAGCTGGCCCGGCAAGCGGCAGATCGGCATCGTGAACCGCGACGGGCACGCCGCGGCGTTCACGGGCGACGACAACGCGCCGTGGGCGGGGCACATCGTCGGCGCGGACCACGTCGCGATGGGCAACGTCCTGGCGGGGCCGGAAGTCGCGGCCGCGATTTCCGAGGAGTTCCTGGCCACCGAGGGCCTGGAGATCGAGGAGCGCCTGCTGCGCGCGATCGAGGCCGGCCGCGATGCCGGCGGGCAGGAGGAGGGGCAGACGTCCGCGGGCCTGCTCGTGTTCGGGCGCCAGACGTTCTCGCGCTGCGACCTGCGCGTGGACGTCGCCGCGGAGCCGATCGCAGAGCTGCGCCGCATCTACGACTGGTACAAGCCGCTGATCCCCTACTACGAAGAGCGCGGCGTGAACCCGACGGTGCCCCGCTTCAAGGACTACCTCGCGCAGCAGGGCGTCGAGCGCGAGTACGGGCGGCCGGTCCCGGTCACGCGCGGGCCGAAGGCCGCCGCGAAGCCGGCGACCCGCGGATAATCGCGAGGGAAGCGGGTCGTCGCGCGACGGACGTGCACGCGCCCGGGTCCGGGATGCGCGTGCGGCCGCCGGCGACGGCGTCCAGGCAGGCGCGCGACGATTCCGCACCCCGGGGACCCCACAGCTGCCTGCGGCCGGGATACCGCGGCACCAGGCGTCGAGCTGGGGCCGCGTGGACCGCTCCGCGCGGCGTAACGCTCGCGGCGCACGATCGCCGCCGCCCCGTCGCCGGCCTACTCGACCGTCACGCTCTTCGCGAGGTTGCGCGGCTTGTCGACGTCGGTGCCGCGGATCACCGCGGCGTGGTAGGCGAGCAGCTGCAGCGGCACCACGTGCACGATCGGCGACAGCAGGCCGGCGTGCTCGGGCAGGCGGATCACGTGGATGCCGTCGCCCGCGGCGATGTGGCTGTCGAGGTCGGCGACGACGTAGAGCTCGCCGCCGCGCGCGCGCACCTCCTGCAGGTTGCTCTTGAGCTTCTCGAGCAGCGCGTCGTTGGGCGCGATCGCGACCACCGGCATGTCGCGGTCGACCAGCGCCAGCGGGCCGTGCTTGAGCTCGCCGGCCGGGTAGGCCTCCGCGTGGATGTACGAGATCTCCTTGAGCTTGAGCGCGCCCTCCAGCGCGATCGGGTAGTGCTGCCCGCGGCCGAGGAAGAGCGCGTGCTGCTTGCGCGCGAACTTCTCCGACCACGCGATGATCGCCGGCTCCAGCGCGAGCGCGGCCTGCAGCGCGGCCGGGAGGTGGCGGAGGCCCCGCAGCCAGTAGGCCTCCTGCTCGGCGGTGAGCCGGCCGCGCAGCTTCGCGAGCGTGCACGCGAGCAGGAACAGCGCGGTGAGCTGCGTCGTGAACGCCTTGGTCGACGCGACGCCGACCTCGATGCCAGCGCGCGTCAGGTACACGAGCGCGGTCTGGCGCACCATCGTCGACGTGGGGACGTTGCAGATCGCGAGCGTGTGGCGGTGCCCGAGCTCCTGCGCGTGCTTCAGCGCGGCGAGCGTGTCGGCGGTCTCGCCCGACTGCGAGATGACCAGCACCAGCGCGTTCGGGTCGGGAACGCTCTCGCGGTAGCGGTACTCGCTCGCGATCTCGACGTGGCACGGAATGCCGGCCAGCGCCTCGATCCAGTAGCGCGCAACCGAACCGGCGTAGTAGCTGGTCCCGCAGGCGAGCACGAGCACGCTGTCGACGCGGCCCAGCACCTCGTGCGCCGCCGGGCCGAACAGCGCCGCGTCGATGCCCGTCACGCCTTCCAGCGTGTCGGAGACGGCGCGCGGCTGCTCGAAGATCTCCTTCTGCATGAAGTGGCGGTACGGTCCGAGCTCCGCCTGCCCGCCGGCCGCCTCGACGATCGTCGTCGGCCGGTCGGCCGGCTCGCCGCGCGCGTCGAAGATCGTGTAGCGCTCGCGCCGCACGTCGGCGATGTCGCCTTCCTCGAGGTAGACGACGCGCCTGGTCACCGGCAGCAGCGCCGCGGCGTCGGAGGCGAGGTAGTGGTCGTCCTCGCCCAGGCCGACCACGAGCGGGCTGCCGGCGCGCGCGCCGACGATGCGGCCGGGCTCCAGCGTGCTGATCACGGCGATGGCGTAGGCCCCCTTGAAGCGCGCGGTCGCCGACTGCACGGCGCGGAACAGGTCGCCGCCGCCGGGCGCGTGCCACTCGCGGTGGACGAGGTGCGCGATGACCTCGGTGTCGGTCTGCGTGCGGAACGCGTAGCCGGCCGCCGCCAGTTCGTCGCGCAGCGCCTCGAAGTTCTCGATGATGCCGTTGTGCACGACCGCGACCTCGCCGTGCGACGTGTGCGGGTGCGCGTTGTCCTCCGTGGGCGCGCCGTGCGTCGCCCAGCGCGTGTGCGAGATGCCGACCGTGCCCGTGAGCCCGCAGGCGTCCGCCTGCCTCGCGAGGTCGGCCACGCGGGCCACGCTCACGCAGCGCTCGAGCGCGGGGCGCTCGCCGCCGTCGATCACGCACAGCCCCGAGCTGTCGTAGCCGCGGTACTCGAGCCGCCGGATGCCCTCGATCAGGACGGGGACCACGTTGCGGCGCGACGCCGCGCCCACGATGCCGCACATCGTCGCTACTCCTTCTTCGGCTTCGCCGGCCGCTTCCAGTGCGGCTTGTGGACCATCGGCGGCCGGGCGAACGTGAGACCGCCGGGCGGGGCGTCCTGCGCGAGCGTCGTGCCGGCGCCCACGGTGGCCCCGGCGCCGACGGTGACCGGCGCCACGAGCACGCAGTTCGAGCCGATGTGCACGTCGTCGCCGATCACGGTGCGGTGCTTGAACGCGCCGTCGTAGTTCGCCGTGATCGAGCCGGCGCCGTAGTTGACGTTCGCGCCGACCTCCGCGTCGCCGAGGTAGGCGAGGTGGTTCGCCTTCGCGCCGTGCCCCAGCCGGCTCGCCTTCACCTCGACGAAGTTGCCGATGTGCACCTCGTCGGCGAGCTCCGTCCCCGGCCGGAAGCGGGCGAACGGTCCGATGCGGCAGCGCTCGCCGGTGCGCGCGTCCTCGAGGTGCGAGAACGGGAGCACCTGCGTGCCCGCCCCGATCGCGACGTTCGACAGGACGCAGTGCGGGCCCACGACGACGCCGTCCCCGAGCGTCACCTCGCCCTCGAAGACGCAGCCGACGTCGATGCGCACGTCGCGCCCGCAGGTCAGCGTCCCGCGCACGTCGAAGCGGTCGGGGTCCGCGATCCACGTGCCGGCGCGCAGCAGCGCCTCCGCGCGCTTGCGCTGCAGGATGCGCTCGCACTGCGCGAGCTGCAGGCGGTCGTTGACGCCGCGCACCTCGCGCTCGTCGTCGTGCAGCAGCGCCTCGACCGGCACGCCGTCGGCCACGGCCATCGCCACCGCGTCGGTCAGGTAGAACTCGCGCTGCGCGTTGTCGTCGCGCAGCGCCGCGACCCACTTCGCGAGCCTCGCCGTCGGGGCGGCGATCACCCCGGTGTTGATCTCGTCGATGCGCCGCTGCTCGGGCGACGCGTCGCGCTCCTCGACGATCGCGCGGACGTGGCCGTACGGGTCGCGGACGACGCGCCCGAGGCCCGAGGGGTCGGCCACGCGCGCCGTCAGCAGCGCGAGGCGCCCGTCCCCGGCCAGCCCGACGAGCCGCGCGAGCGCCGCCGGCGGCACGAGCGGCACGTCGGCCAGCGCGACCAGCGTCACGCCGTCGGGCGGCAGTGCGCCAAGGGCCACGCGCACGGCATCGCCGGTGCCGCGCGGCGGGTCCTGCAGCACGAACGCGAGGTCCGGCGCGGCGAGCGCATCGCGCACCCGCTCGCCGCCGTGCCCGTACACCACGCAGATGGCCCCGGGCGCGAGCGAGCGCGCGGCGTCGAGAACGTGCGCGACGATCGGCCGCCCCGCGAGCGGATGCAGGACCTTCGGCAGCGTCGAGTGCATGCGCTTGCCCTGCCCGGCGGCGAGGATGACGACGGCGAGGGGGGGCGGCATGCGCAGGCGGTCGACCGGAAGACCGACGATGATACGCGGCGCCGCCGGCGCGCCGAGGGCGCGCCCGATCGGTGGCACCCGCCCGTCGACGCGGGGTGCGGCGGCGTCGCGGAAATGTTACAGTTTTGCGACGAGCCGCCAGCCCAAGGCGGCCCCCGACGGAGGAGCTTCCCCATGCAACTCGTGCGTGTCGCCGCGCTCGGCGCGGCCTTCGCCGGCCTCGCCGCGCTGGCGCTGTCCGGTCCGGTCGCGGCGCAGTCCGCCTGCAAGCACCGCGGCGATCTCGACGCGATGTACTGCGACGACAACAACGACCTCGTCGCCGACGCGCCGAAGGATCCGAAGCGCTGGAAGAACCCGTCGACGATCGTGTTCACCTACACGCCGGTCGAGGATCCGGCCGTCTACGAGAACATCTTCAAGCCGTTCACCGACCACCTGTCGAAGTGCATCGACAAGCGCGTCGTGTTCTACCAGGTGCAGAGCAATGCCGCCGAGATCGAGGCCATGCGCTCGGGGCGCCTGCACGTCGGCGGCTTCTCGACCGGGCCGACCGCGTTCGCCGTGAACCTCGCCGGCGCCGTGCCCTTCGCGGTGAAGGGCTACGAGAAGGACTTCCAGGGCTACAACCTGATCGTCGTCGTGAAGGCGAGCTCGCCGTTCCAGAAGCTCGCCGACCTCAAGGGCAAGAAGGTGGCGCACACCTCGCCGTCGTCGAACTCGGGCCACCTCGCGCCGCTCGCGCTGTTCCCGAAGGAGGGGCTGGTCCCGGACAAGGACTACAAGATCCTGTTCTCCGGCAAGCACGACCAGTCGGTCATGGGCGTGAACTCGGGCGACTACGACGCCGGCGCCGTGGCCTCCGACGTCTTCCACCGCATGGCGGTGCGCGGCCAGATCAAGGAGGCCGACTTCCGCGTGATCTACCGCAGCCAGAAGTTCCCGACGTCCTCGTTCGCGTACGCGCACGACCTCGACCCGAAGCTGGTCGACCGGATGCTCGGCTGCTTCTACGACTACCGCTTCCCGCCGGAGATGAAGAAGGCCTTCGACGGCGCCGACCGCTTCTTCCCGATCAACTACAAGACGACCTGGGAGGTGGTGCGCAACGTCGCCTCCGGCTCGGGTCAGGCGTTCGACCGGAAGTCCTACGAGGCCGAGTCGAAGCGCGAGGCCGAGGCCGCGGCGAAGAAGGCCGCCGGCAAGAAGTAGCGGGAGGCCGTCCCGCGAGCCACCCCGGGGGCGTCCGCGAGGCGCCCCCGTCGCTTCGTCGCCCCTCCGATGCTCACGCTGAAGCAGCTCAACAAGTCGTACGTGCCGGGCAAGCCCGTGCTCGTCGACATCGACCTCGCGATCGAGGCGCGGGGCATCACCGCGATCATCGGCGCCTCGGGCACCGGCAAGTCGACGCTGATCCGCTGCGTCAACCGGCTCGTCGATCCCACGTCGGGGCAGATCCTGTTCGACGGCGTCGACCTCGCGCGCCTGTCTGGGCGCGCGCTGCGCCACGCGCGCCGCCACATCGGCATGGTGTTCCAGGAGTACAACCTCGTCGAGCGGCTCTCGGTCATGGAGAACCTGCTGTGCGGGCGGCTCGGCTTCGTGTCGCCGTGGCGCGCGTGGCGGCGCAGCTTCCCTTCCGACGACGTCCGCCAGGCGCACGAGCTGCTGGAGGTCGTCGGGCTGGCCGGCTTCGCGCGCCAGCGCGCCGATGCGCTGTCCGGCGGCCAGCGGCAGCGCGTCGGCATCGCGCGCGCCGTGATGCAGAAGCCGAAGCTGCTGCTCGCCGACGAGCCCACGTCCTCGCTCGATCCCAAGACGTCGGTCGAGATCATGGAGCTGCTCGCGGGTGTCGGGCGCGAGCGCGGCATCCCCGTGCTCGTCAACATGCATGACGTGGACCTCGCCAAGCGCTTCGCGGACCGCGTGGTCGGCATGGCCGGCGGCCGCATCGTGTTCGACGGCCCGCCGGACGGGCTCGACGACGCCGAGCTCACGCGCATCTACGGCGGTCAGGGCTGGCTGCAATGACCGCCTCCGACGCGGCGGCGCGCGGCGGCGGACGCGACCCCTCGCTCGCCCCGAGCCCCTGGTCGCGCGCGATCGCGCTGGCGCTCGTCGCCTACGTGATCTACGCGAGCGCGCAGATGGAGCTCTCGTGGGACCGCTTCCTCGTCGGGCTGGACAACGCGCAGCGCTTCTTCGGGCGCCTGTTCCCGCCGAACTTCGAGCGCGCGGAGCTGCTGTGGAAGGGCCTCAAGGAGAGCCTGGAGATCGCGGTGCTCGCGAGCACGCTCGGCATCCTGCTCGCGCTGCCGGTCGGGCTGTTCGCGGCGCGCAACCTGATGCCGCCGTGGGTGACGTGGCCCGCGCGCCTCGTCATCGTGCTCGCGCGCTCGTTCCACCCGGTGATCGTCGCGATCCTGTTCGTCAAGGCGGTCGGCTTCGGCGCGCTCGCCGGCATCCTCGCGCTCACCGTCGCCTCCATCGGCTTCATCGGCAAGCTGCTGACCGAGGCCATCGAGGAGATCTCGGACAAGCAGGTCGAGGCGATCCGCGCCACCGGGGCGCCCTTCACGTCGGTGCTCGCCTTCGGCGTCGTCCCCCAGGTGTTCGGCCGCTTCATCGGCTTCGCCACCTACCAGCTCGACAGCAACCTGCGCAACTCGACGATGGTCGGGATCGTCGGCGCCGGCGGCATCGGCGGCACGCTGTTCGCGGCGTTCCAGCGCTTCGACTACGACTTCGTCTGCGCGATCCTGATCGCGATCATCGCGCTGATCATGGCCGGCGAGATCCTCGCCACCGCCGTGCGGGCGATCTTCATCGACAACGCGACGCTGCGCGACCTGTTCCGCCGCGGCGCGCTGCGGCGCGTGCGCCACGCCGAGGATGACTAGCCCGACGTCCGCCCCGGTGCTGCGGCAGGCCCCGGCCGGCGACGGCTGGCAGCGCTTCTCGCCCGCCCAGCGCCTGACGCGGTTCCTGGTCTACCTCGCGATCGTGGCGGCGATCGTCCAGTCGCTGCGCCACGTCGAGGTCATTCCGGAATTCCTCTACGACGCGCCCGAGCAGATGGTCGACCTGGTCACCCGCATGTGGCCGGTCGAGTGGGCGGCGTACGGCGAGCACGTCCACGCGCCGCTGGTGGAGACGCTGCACATCGCCTCGCTCGGCACGCTGCTCGCGATCGTGCTGGCGCTGCCGGTGGGCGTGCTCGCCGCGCACAACCTCGTGCCGTCGACGCCGCTCAACCTGTTCGCCAAGCTGATCCTCGTGTCGTCGCGTTCGGTCAACTCGCTGGTGTGGGCCCTGCTGTTCGTCGGCATCTTCGGGCCCGGCGCGCTCGCGGGGACGCTGGCGATCGCGTTCCGCTCGATCGGCTTCGTCGGCAAGCTGGTCGGCGA
The DNA here is from genome assembly GCA_016861105.1 of Betaproteobacteria bacterium. Lineage (GTDB taxonomy): Bacteria > Pseudomonadota > Gammaproteobacteria > Burkholderiales > Casimicrobiaceae > VBCG01. The sequence goes on from BOKS01000012.1 coordinate 51,357, forward strand.
GGCGCTGGAGGAGGCGCAGCCCGGGCCGATCGAGGCGCTGAAGGCCTCCGGCGCGCCGTGGGTGTCGGTGCTCGCCTTTGGCTACTGGCCGCAGGTCAAGCCGGCCTTCTGGTCGATCGCGCTGTTCCGCTGGGACATCAACGTCCGCGAATCGGCCGTGCTGGGGCTGGTGGGCGCCGGCGGCATCGGCATGGCGCTCGACTCGGCGCTCAACCTGTTCCAGTGGGACCGCGTCGCGCTGATCCTCGCGGCGATCCTCGCGATCGTGATCGCGGCCGAGCTCGTCGTCACGCAGGTGCGCAAGCGCGTGATCTGACGCCCGCGCGGCCGGCGGGCCGGCCCGGAGTTGCTATCCTTCGCGCATGGCGATCATCGCCGTGTTCAACCAGAAGGGCGGCGTCGGCAAGACCACCACGGCGCTCAACCTGCTCGCCGGAATCGCGCAGCGCGGCGCGCGGCCGCTCGGCATCGACCTCGACCCGCAGGCCCACCTGTCGCACGTGTTCGGCGTGCAGCCGCGGCTCGCCGACGACAGCGTCTACAGCTTCTTCGTGCGCCAGCGGCCGCTGGCGGACGTCGCGGTGATCACGCGCAGCGGCGTCGCGCTGTGCCCGTCGCACCTCGAGCTCGCCAAGCTCGACTCGGTGCTCGGCAAGGGCGTGAACGTGGTCACGCGGCTGCGGAGCGCGCTGCGCGGGGCCGAGCGCCCGGACGCCCCGGTCGTCATCGACTGCGGCCCGCTGCTCAACGTCCTGTCGCTGAACGCCGTGTTCGCGTGCGACCTGCTGCTCGTGCCGGTCTCGGCCGACTACCTCGCCCTGCAGGGCGCGCAGGCGGTCGACCGGGCGCTGAACGCGCTGGAGCCGGTGTTCAAGCGGCGGCTGCCGCGCCGCTACGTGCTGACGCGCTTCGACGGCCGGCGCCGGATGAGCGGCGAGGTGGCCGAGCGGATGGCCGCGTCGCTGCAGCCGTCGGAGATCTGCGGGACGCGCATCCGCGAGAGCGTCAAGCTCGCGGAGAGCCCGGCCGTGGCGCTGGACGTGTTCCGGCACGCCCCGGGCAGCCACGGCGCCCGGGACTACGAAGCGCTCGTTGCGGAGCTAGTGAGTGCTGGCTTTCTGCATTGACGGCAGCGTTGCCGCCGCACCGCTGATGAGCCCGATCACGCCCTCGACGTCCAGCGTGTCCAGGCGCCGCGGCACGGCCTGCTCGCGGCACTCGAGGATCTCGCAGTTGAGGTACATCTGCCGCAGCCGGCGCTCGGCGTCGAACTGCGAGGCGGCGATGATCGAGATGTTGTCGACGCGCTGGCCCGTCTTGGTGCGGATGTGGAAGCCGTAGCGGATCATCGAAGTCTCCAGCGTGGCGCGGCGCGAACCGTTCGGAATCAGTGGCTTGCGAGGCAGCGTTGAGCAAGGCAGGCAGCTTCGACGTGCAAGGAGCGTTCCCCGTGGCGGGGCCGAGGCGATGACGCCCGCCGAACGGTCGGCTGCGTCCGTCGATGCGGGGCACCCCCCCGCCTGGATGCACGGCATCCTGCGGCAACTGGCCGTAGCGAGTGCTCACACATCGCTGCGTGCCGTGCCCCTCGACGGCGGCGTCTCCTCGGACATCTTCCGCGTCGAAGGTGCGGAAGCGACGTTCTGCGTCAAGCGCGCCTTACCCAAACTGCGAGTCGCGGCGGACTGGCGGGCGCCGGTCGAGCGCAACCGCTACGAGGTCGACTGGATGCGCCTCGCCGCAACCGTCGTGCCCGCCGCCGTTCCGCGCCTGCTGGCGGAGGACCCGGACGCCGGTGCGTTCGCGATGGAGTGGCTGGCGCCGGACCGCTACCCGGTCTGGAAGGCGCAGCTGCGCGACGGCATCCTCGACCCGGCCACCGCTGCCGCCGTCGGCGACGCGCTCGGCCGCATCCACGCCGCGACCGCCGGCCGCGCCGACGTGGCCGCACGCTTCCCGACCGATGCGCTGTTCCACGCGATCCGTCTCGAGCCGTACCTCCTCGCGACCGGCCGGCGGCACCCGGACCTCGCGGGCCGGCTGGAGGCGCTGGCCGCGACGACGGCCTCGACGCGCCTGGCGCTGGTGCACGGCGACTTCAGCCCGAAGAACCTCCTGGTCGGGCCGGACGGGCCGGTGATCCTCGACGCCGAGTGCGCCTGGTACGGCGACCCTGCGTTCGACCTCGCCTTCGTCCTCAACCACCTGCTGCTGAAGGGCGTCTGGAAGCGGCACTGGCGCAGCGGCTACCTGCACCTTCTCGACGTGCTGACCGCCGCGTACCGGCGCCACGCGACGTGGGAACCGTGGGAAGCGCTCGACGCGCGGACGGCGGCGCTGCTGCCGGGGCTGCTGCTGGGCCGCGTCGACGGCAAGTCGCCGGCGGAGTACCTGACCGACGAAGGCGACCGTGACGAGGTCCGGCGCTTCGCGCGCGCGCGGCTGGCGGACGCGCCGCGGTCGCTGGCGGCCATCGCTGCCGACTGGCGGGCCGCGAGCGTGGGGGGGCCCCCGTGAGACCGAGGGGCCGTCCAGGGATGCCTGCACGGGCGGGGCGGCAGCCACGCCCGCCGGGCGCGTCCGCGCGTCCGCGCGGCGGCCGACGTTGCGGCGCCAAGCCGGTCGACCGGTGCCAAAGAGGGCGCGCACGGGCCCCGCAGCGCGCAGCGCGGGTAGTCCAGTGAGCACGACGTCGATCGTGGGGGTCCGCGCGCGGCGGGTGTTCGACTCGCGGGGCCGCCCGACCGTGGAGGCCGAAGTCGCGCTCGCCGGCGGCGCGGTCGGCCGGGCGATCGCGCCGGCCGGCGCCTCGCGCGGCTCGCGCGAGGCGATCGACCTGCGCGACGGCGGCGCGCGCTTCGGCGGCTTCGACGTCGCCGCGGCGATCGGCAACGTCGCCGGCCCGATCGCCGGCGCGCTCCGCGGCGCGGACGCCCTGGACCAGGCCGGCTGCGACGCCCGGCTCGTCGCCCTGGACGGGACGGCGACCAAGTCGCGCCTCGGCGGCAACGCCACCGTCGCGGCGTCGATGGCCGTCGCGCACGCGGCCGCCGCCGCGCGGCGCCTGCCGCTGTGGGAGTCGCTCGCCGGCGGCGCGCCGGTGACGCTGCCGCTGCCCGAGATCCAGATCTTCGGCGGCGGGGCGCACGCGGGGCGGCGCATCGACGTGCAGGACCTGATGGTGATGCCGGTCGGCGCGACCACGTTCGCCGAGGCGGTGGAGATCGTCACCGACGTCTACCGGGCCGCGGGCGAGCTGCTCGCGGCGCAGGGACGCCTCGCCGGCGTGGCCGACGAGGGGGGCTGGTGGCCGGCGTTCGACAGCAACGAGCAGGCGCTCGAGGCTCTGCTGCGGTCGATCGAGCGCTCGGGCCGCCGGCCGGGCGCGGACGTCGCGATCTCGCTCGACGTCGCCGCCTCAGAATTCGGCCGCGACGGCGTCTACACGCTGGGCCTGGAACGTCGGCGGCTCGACCGCGACGGGATGTGCGCGATGCTCCTCGACTGGATCGGCCGCTACCCGATCGCCTCGATCGAGGATCCGCTCGCCGAGGACGACGCGGAAGGCTGGCGGGCCTTCGCCCGTGCCGCGGCGGGCCGCGTGCAGCTGATCGGCGACGACTACCTCGTCACCAGCGCAGCGCGCGTCGAGGACGCCGCCGCGCAGCGTGCGTGCAACGCGCTGCTGGTCAAGCCGAACCAGGCCGGCACGCTCACCGAGGCGCGCGCCGCGCTCGACGCCGCGCGCCGGCACGGGTTCGCGACGATCGTCTCCGCGCGTTCCGGCGAGACCGAGGACGTGACGATCGCGCACCTCGCCGTCGGCTGGAACGCGGGCCAGCTCAAGGTCGGCTCGTTCGCGCGCGGCGAGCGGACCGCCAAGTGGAACGAGGTGCTGCGCATCGAGGAGGCGCTGGGCGCGCGTGCGCGCTTCGCCGGTGCCGCGGCGCTGCCCGTGCGCTGGCCCCCTCGATCGGGGTCCGAGCCGTAATCTTCGTCCGATGGTCAGAGCCGTCATCGTCGTGCGTTGCGGACGGGCCCGATATTCTGGTCGCAACGGACGGTTCCGATCCCGACCGCCCACTTGACGGCTCGGGCCCCGAACGCCTGCCTCGGGAGGTCTCGGGTGCGCCGGGGCTGCAGCGGCTTGCCACCGCGCAAGGGGCGCGACCTCGTCGCGGTCCACTATGGAACGCCGACGATACCCTCCGCGAGAGTCCGCCATGACCGAGGCTTCCAACCCGCTGGCCACGATGTACGGCCGGAAGTTCGACGACATCGACCGCGAGCTCGCCGGACTCGCGACCGCGTGCAAGGTCGACCTTCTGGACCGCGCCGTGCTGGAGCGCGTGCTGCGCGACGACGCGTCGGTGTGCGGCGCCGCCAGCCCCGCGGCGTTCGCGAAGCTGCGCCAGCTGCTGATGATGCACTACGCCGTGCGCACGCGGGCGGCGCAGGCGCTGGGCGAGGGCCCGACGCAGGCGCTGATCGACGAAGTCGTCGATCGCCTGCGCGAACGGCTCGCGCCGCGCTGACGCCGCGGAAAGCAGCGCCGGACGCCCGTTCCGACGGCGCGACGGGGACGCGCTACCGCGGAAATGCGAGTCTGACCCTACTTCCGGTGCGGCGCTGACCCCGATGCGAGGAGGTGGTCGGCGAGCTCGACGAAGCCGTCGCCGCCGCGACGGCTCGCGACGTAGGCGGGAGGCACGGCGATGCGGTCGATGAGGTCGCGGACGTTGGCCACGCCGACCGAGCGCGGGAAGTAGGCGAACATCGGCGCGTCGTTGGGCGAGTCGCCGGCGAACACGAAGCGCGACGGATCGGCGTCGAGGTCGACGCCGAAGGCCTCCGCGAGGAAGGTGCGCGTCATCCCGAGCTTGTCGTAGCGGCCGAACCAGCCGTTGACGTGGATGGAGCTCACCTTCGCCGTCATGCCCTCGGCCTCCATCAGCGCGACGATGCGGTCGATCGCGGCGTCCGGCAGCGGCGGCACGTCCTCGCGGAAGTCGATCGCGACGTCCGCCTCGCGGTAGCGCTGGTCGGACGCGAGTGCGCAGCCGGGCACCTCGGCGAGGATGCGCTGCGCGATCGCGTCGAGCCGGGCGCGCTGCGCCGCGCGCTCCGCGTCGGGGACCAGGAAGCGGCGGACGAGCTTGCGCGCCGCCCCGTCGAAGCGCATCCAGAACGCGCCGTTCTCGCCGACGACGCCGGACACCGGCCACATGCGCGCGATGTGGTCGCACCATCCCGCGGGCCGGCCGGTGATCGGCACGACGATCAGGCCCGCGTCGTGCAGCCGGCCGAGCGCCGCGTAGGCCTCCGGCGTCAGGCGGCCTTCGGTCGTGATCGTGTCGTCGATGTCGGCCAGCACGCCGGCCACGCCCTCGCGCGGCATGCGCGCGAGCGGCTGCATGCGCGCGGCGTTCACGGCTGCGGCACCGGATCGCGGAACCACTTCGGCGCGGGCGGCGGCGGGCTCCAGCGCCGCGCGAGGTCCAGCGCCGTGTCGGCGGACGGCGCCACGCCGAGCATGGCGCGGTTGGCCGGCGTCAGCAGCCGGTCGGCCACCGCCCGGTCGAGCTGCGCGAGGAAGCCGTCGAAGAAGCCGTCCACGTTGACCAGCACGACCGGCTTCTCGTGGATGCCGAGCTGGTCCCACGTCAGCATCTCGCACAGCTCGTCGAACGTGCCGAAGCCGCCGGGCAGTGCGACGAACGCGTCCGCGAGGCTCGCCATCAGCGCCTTGCGCTCGTGCATCGTCTCGACGACGTGCATCTGCGACAGCCCCGCGTGACCGACCTCGCGCGTCATCAGCTCGCGCGTGATGACGCCGACGACCTCGCCGCCGAGCGCGAGCGCCGCGTTCGCGGCCTCGTTCATCAGGCCCACGCTGCCGCCGCCGTACACCAGCGCGACGCGCTGCCGGGCGAGCGCCTCGCCCAGTTCCCGCGCGGCCCGCGCGTAGGCGGCGCGCGTGCCGACGTTCGCGCCGCAGAACAGGCAGACGCGTGCGATCGGCTTCATCCGCGGCCGGCTACCCGCCGAGATGCGCGGCCAGCGCCGCGCGGTGCGCCTCGTCCATCCCGAGGCCGCACTTGGTGCGACGCCACAGGACGTCGTCCGCCGTCACCGCCCACTCGTGACGCACGAAGTAGTCGACCTCGCGCTCGGTGAGGCCGGCGCCGAAGTCCCGGCCCAGGTCGGCGGCGGTCTTCGCATCGCCCAGCACCTCGGTCGCGAGCGCGCCGTGGCGGCGCCCGAGGTCGCGCAGCAGTTCCCCTGGCAGCTTCGGATGGCGGCGGCCGAGCTCGGCGATCCACGCGGCGCGGTCGCGGTTCGGGAGGTCGCCGCCGGGCAGCGTGTCGCGCTCCGTCCACGCCGGCTTCATCGCGGGGAAGTGCGGGCGGAGCGCCTGCAGCGCCGCCTCCGCGAGCTTGCGGTAGGTCGTCAGCTTGCCGCCGTAGATCGATAGCACGGGCGCCTGCGCGTCGCGCTCGCCGGCGTCGACCTTGAGCACGTAGTCGCGGGTGATCGACGAGGGGTCGGACTTGCCGTCGTCGTAGAGCGGGCGCACGCCGGCGTAGCTCCAGACGACGTCGCGGCGCGACAGCGGCCTCTCCAGGTACGCGTTCGCCAGCTCGATCAGGTAGTCGGTCTCCTGCTCGGAGATCGCCGGCCGGTCGTAGTCGGTGACCGGGACGTCGGTCGTGCCGATCAGCGAGAAGCGGTCGTGGTACGGGATGACGAAGACGATGCGCTTGTCGGCGTTCTGCAGGATGTAGGCGTGCGCCTCGTCGTGCACGCGCGGCACGACGATGTGGCTGCCCTTCACGTGGCGCACCGACGCGCCGGTCGGCGCGGCGGGCACGCTCTTCAGCACGTCGGCGACCCACGGTCCGCCGACGTTGACGATCGCCTTCGCGCGCACCTCGCGCTCGCCGCCCGCATCCGCGAGCGTCGCGCGCCATGCGCCGTCGGCGCGTGCGGCGCGCACGAAGCGCGTCCGCGTGACGACGGTCGCGCCGTGGTTGCGCGCGGCGGCGGCGGTCGCCACCACGAGCCGCGCGTCGTCCACCCGCGCGTCGGCGTAGACGAAGCCCTTGCGGAAGCGGTGCTTGAGCCCCGCGCCCCAGCGGGTGTGGTCGAGGTCGACGCCGAACGAGCGCGGCAGGGTCATCCGACCGCCGATGCGGTCGTAGAGGAACAGCCCCGCGCGGATCATCCACGCGGGGCGCAGGTGCGGCTCGTGCGGCAGCACGAAGGCGAGCGGCTCGATCAGGTGCGGCGCCTGCGCGAGCAGGACCTCGCGCTCGGCCAGCGATTCGCCGACCAGCCGGAACTCGTAGTGCTCGAGGTAGCGCAGGCCTCCGTGGATGAGCTTGGTGCTCCACTGCGACGTCGCGGCGGCGAGATCGTCGCGCTCGACGAGCAGCGTCGCGAGCCCGCGTCCGGCGGCGTCGCGCGCGACCCCCACGCCGTTGATGCCGCCCCCCACGACGAGGAGGTCCACCTCCCCGGGAATCGCCTCCGCCATGTCCCCTACCGAAAGTGCTCGAAACGGCCATTCTACCGTCCGCCCTGCGTACGTTTCCTGATCTGGCTTGGGGTAGCATGCTCGCGGTCCCTTCGTCCGCGCCCGCCCATGAACCTCGTCCCGGAAGTCCTCGCCGTCGAGCCGAAGATGCGCGACTGGCGCCACCACCTGCACGCCCACCCCGAGACCGCGTTCGAGGAGAGGGCGACGGCCGAGTACGTCGCCGAGCGCCTCGCCGCCCTCGGCCTCGAGGTGCACACCGGGCTCGCGAAGACCGGCGTGGTCGGCGTGCTGCGCAACGGCAGCGGCGGGCGGTCGATCGGCCTGCGGGCCGACCTCGACGCGCTGCACATCGACGAGGCGAGCGGCGTCCCCTACGCCTCGCGGCACAAGGGGCGGATGCACGCCTGCGGCCACGACGGGCACACCGCGATGCTGCTCGGCGCGGCGCAGGCGCTCGCGCAGCGGCGCGCGTTCGACGGCACGCTGCACTTCGTGTTCCAGCCGGCCGAGGAGAACGAGGGCGGCGGCCGGGTGATGGTCGAGGAAGGGCTGTTCGACCGCTTCCCGATGGAGGCCGTGTACGGGCTGCACAACTGGCCGCGCAAGCCGCTCGGCACCTTCGCCACGCGCGTCGGCCCTCTGATGGGCGCCTACGACATCTTCGAGATCGTGGGCACCGGCAAGGGCGGGCACGCCGCGATGCCCTACGTCACGCGCGACCCGATGCCCTTCGCCGCGCACCTCATCAACGCGCTGCAGACGATCGTCGCGCGCAACCTGCACCCGCAGGACGCGGGCGTGGTCTCCGTGACGCAGGTGCACGCGGGCGACACGTGGAACGTGATCCCCGAGCAGGTCGTCGTGCGCGGCACCGTGCGCACGTTCGATCGCGCCGTGCAGGACCTGATCGAGCAGCGCATGCGCGAGATCGTCGCGGGCGTCGCGGCGACCTTCGGCATGCAGGCGAGCGTGCGCTACGAGCGGCGCTACCCGGCCACCGTCAACACCGCCGACGAGACCGGCCACGCCGTGCAAGCGGCGCGCGCGGTGGTCGGCGACGAGCACGTCGACACCGACCCGGTGCCCGAGATGGGCAGCGAGGACTTCGCGTTCATGCTGCAGGCGAAGCGCGGCTGCTACGTGTGGATGGGCACGGGCACCGGCGCGGACACGATCAACGTGCACAACCCGCGCTACGACTTCAACGACGCGGCGCTGGCAATCGGCGCGTCGTACTGGGTGACGCTCGCCGAGCAGCGGCTGCCGGCGGCGTTGTCGCGGCGCGCCGCCTGACGCGCGACCGGGAGGAGATCCCCATGTCGATGCCGCCGGGACAGCGCGACCTGCCGCGCATCGTGCTCGGCGTGATCACGCTCGCCGCGCTGCTCGGCGGCGTGGCCGTCGTGCTGCAGCCGTTCCTGCCGGCGCTGCTGTGGGCCACGATGATCGTCGTCGCGACGTGGCCGTGGATGCTGCGCATCCAGGCTGCCGCCGGCGGGCGCCGCGGCGCGGCGGTCGCCGTGATGGTCGTCGCGCTGCTGGTGGTGGTCGTGGTGCCGCTCGCGTTCGCCGCCACCGCGATCTACGAGCAGGTCGGGCGCCTGACCGCGGTCACGGTCGCGGAACTGCGCGTCCCCGCGCCGCCGGCCTGGCTCGACGCCGTCCCCGTCGTCGGACCGCGGATCGTCGTCGAGTGGCGCGCGCTCGCCGAGTCCACGCCGGACGCGCTGGCCACGCGCGCCACGCCCTACGTCGCGCCCGTCCTGGCGTGGCTCGCTGCGCAGGCGGGCAGCGCCGGCACGTTCGCCATCCACCTCGTGCTGACGCTGATCCTCTGCGGCATCCTCTACGGCGCGGGGGAGCGCGCCGCGCGCGGCGTGCGCCGCTTCGCGCGCCGGCTGCACGGGGAGCAGGGCGACAATGCCGTCGTGCTGGCGGCGGCGGCGATCCGTGCCGTCGCCGTCGGCATCGTCGGCACGGCGCTGGTGCAGACCGCGCTCGGGGTGATGGGGCTGCTCGTCGCCGGGGTGCCTCACGTGGCGCTGCTCGGCGGGCTGATGTTCGTGCTGTGCATCGCACAGCTCGGTCCGTTCCTGCCGCTGCTGGCCGGCGCCGCGTGGCTGTGGGCCACGGGCGCGCAGGCCTATGCCGTCGGCCTCCTCGTCTGGGCGGTGGGCGTCGGCATGCTCGACAACGTCCTGCGCCCGCTCCTCATCCGGCGCGGGGCCGACCTTCCGCTGCTCCTGATCATGGCCGGCGTCATCGGCGGCCTGCTGACGATGGGGCTCGTGGGCCTGTTCGTCGGCCCGGTCGTGCTCGCGGTGGCCTATCGGCTGATCGGCGCGTGGGTGGCCGAGCAGGACGACCCGGCGCCGGCGAGGGCGGTTCCGGCGGCCGTTGCGGCGCCCGCCGAGGGGCCGCCGCGCGCCGCCGCGTAGCGCGCCGATGCCGCTCGCCCGGCTGCGGCGGACGCTGCGGCGCTACGCCCGCGCCGCGCACACCTGCGCCGAGGGTCGGCCGTCGCGCTACCCGGGCGTCGTCCTGCGCATGGGCGCGGCGCGCTGGGGCGACGGGCTCGGGCCGCTGCCGTTCTCGCTGTTCCGGCTGCACCGCAAGCCCAGGGCCGCGTGGCGCGACTACGTGCGCGACACGCCCGGCAACGAGCTCTACGACGCCATCAATCCGCGCGCCGCGCGCGCGCCGCTGGACGACAAGCTCGCGTTCGCGCGCGCGTGCCGGGATCACGGCCTCGCCACCGTGCCGCTGCTCGCGATCGTCCACGGGCCAGGCAGCGAAGGCGCCGGCGACGTCCCCGCGCTCGATTCGTCCGCGGGAATTGCGCGGTTGCTCGCCGCGCACCCGCAGGGACTCTTCGTCAAGCCGGTGGCCGGTTCGCACGGCGAAGGCGCGTTCCGCGTGCTGCCGGCGGCGCACGGCTGCGTGCTCTCGGGCGAAGGTCCGGCACCGCTGTCGCGGGCGTGGGAGCGCTGCGCCGCCGGTGCGCGCGCCCACGCGCTGCTCGTGCAGCCGCGGCTCGTCAATGCGGCGTCGATGCGCGCCTGGGAATCCACGCCCGGCTTCAGCACGGTGCGCGCGATGACCTGGCGCGACGGCGCGACGCCGCGCCTGCTCGCCGCGTGCCTGCGGATCGCGACCGGCGACAGCGTCGCCGACAACTTCCTGCAGGGCCGCGCGGGCAACCTGGTCGCGCCACTGGAGGGCGCGAGCGGCACGATCGGGCCGGTGCGCGGGTCGCGGTCGCGCGACTGGCCGGACATCGTGGAGCTTCCGCAGCACCCGGCGGGCGGCACGAGGCTTCCGTGGTGGCCCGAGCTCCTCGACCTCGTGCTGCGCGGCCAGCGCGCGTTCGCCGACCTGCGACTGATCGGGTGGGACGTCGGCATCACCGACGAGGGCCCGCTGCTGGTCGAGGGCAATGCGGCGCCCGACTGGGACCTGCCGCAGCTCGCGTTCGACCGCGGCTTCCGGCGCGACCTCGCGCTCGTCCTCGCGGCTGCCTGACCGGCGCCGGACCCGGCGACGGAAGCCGATCCGGGCGACCGCCGCGGCCTAGGGCCGCGTCATCGCCGCCGCGTCCACCCAGCGGTCGAAGTCCTCCCCGCTCACCAGCCCCAGCGCCAGCGCCGCCTCGCGCAGCGTGCTGCCGTCGCGATGCGCCTTCTGCGCGATCTTCGCGGCGTTCTCGTAGCCGATGTGCGGATTGAGCGCGGTGACGAGCATCAGCGAGGACGCGAGGTGCGCCGCGATGCGCTCGCGCTGCGGCTCGATGCCCTGCGCGCAGCGCTCGTCGAACGAGCGGCAGGCGTCGGCGAGCAGGCCGATCGACTCCAGCACGTTGTGCAGCATCACCGGCTTCATCACGTTGAGCTGGAAGTGGCCCTGCGACCCGGCGAAAGCGACGGTCGCGTCGTTGCCGAAGACCTGCGCCGCGACCATCGTGAGGGCCTCGGGCTGCGTCGGGTTCACCTTGCCCGGCATGATCGACGAGCCCGGCTCGTTGTCGGGAATCACGATCTCGCCGATGCCCGCGCGCGGCCCGCTCGCGTACAGCCGCACGTCGTTGGCGATTTTCATGAGCGCGCCGGCGAGCGTGCGCAGCGTCGCGCTGAACGTCACGACGGCATCGTGCGCGGACAGCGCCGCGAACTTGTCGCGCGCCGGCGCGAAAGGCACGCCGGTGGCCTCCGCCAGCCTTCGCGCGACGGTCGCGCCGAACGCCGGATGCGCGTTGAGCCCCGTGCCCACCGCGGTGCCGCCCAGCGCGAGCTCGTGCAGCGCGCGCTCGGCCGTGCGGATCGCCGCCAGCGCGTCGTCGAGCTGGCTCGCGTAGCCGCCCAGCACCTGGCCGAGCGTCACCGGGGTGGCGTCCTGCAGGTGGGTGCGCCCGATCATCACGAGCGCGGCGAACGCCTCCGCCTTGCGCGCGAACGTGCGCTGCAGCGCCTCCACCGCAGGGTAGAGGTCGCGGCGCGCCTCCTCGACGATCGCGACGTGCATCACCGCGGGGAACGCGTCGTTGCTCGACTGCCCGCAGTTGACGTCGTCGTTGGGATGGACCGGCGCCTTGCTGCCCACCGCGCCGCCCGCGAGCTGGATCGCGCGGTTGGCGATCACCTCGTTGGCGTTCATGTTCGTCTGCGTGCCCGAGCCGGTCTGGAACACCACCAGCGGGAACTCGGCGTCGAGGGTGCCGTCGACGACGTCCTGCGCCGCGCGGACGATCAGAGCCGCCTTGGCCGCGTCCAGCACGCCCAGTTCGGCATTCGCCTGCGCGGCGGCCTGTTTGACCAGCCCGAGCGCACGGATCACCGGCTGCGTGAAGCGGAAGCGCGCGACGCCGATCGGGAAGTTCGCGATCGAGCGCTGCGTCTGCGCGCCCCACAGGCGCGCCGCGTCGACCTCCACCTCGCCCATCGCGTCGCGCTCGATGCGTCTTTCCGTCATGCCCGCATCCTAGGCGTGCGGGACCGCGCCGTCACCTCGGGGTCGGAGCCGGTCAGGGCCGGCGCCGACCCCGACCGCGCGGGGTCGGGACGCGGCCCGCGTTGCACGCGCGCAACGCGCGGGTCCAGCCCGCCATGCCGGATGGACCCATCCGGAATCTCACGGAGTAGACTGCCCCACGTCACGCCGTGAAGGGAAAGGCCATGACGCTTCGCGCCGCCGCGCTCGCCGTCGTGCTGGCCGCATCCACCGCCAGCGCCCAGGTCACGAACCTGATCGTTCCGGGAACGGCCGATCCCTGGCTCGCCGGCATGCCGCCGGGTTCCACGGCGAGCCTCGGGGACACCGCCCCGGCGCAGTCGCCGGTGCTCGTCGGGGGGCCGGTCAACGTCGCGACCGGCGGAACGCTGCGCTTCGCGGCGACCGGCGAAGTGTCGAACACGGGGGTGCTGCAGGGCATCACGCCCGACGGCCAGGGGCCGGCCGCGCACACGACCGGCGCAGAGAACGGGATCGCCGACGTCACGGCGCCGCTGAACGGGCTGATCGGCGTGTTCCTCGACAGCACGCAGCCCGACCTCGCCGGCCCGGCGCCGGCAGCGCTGAGCTTCATCACGCCGGCCGAGGTCGGCTACGCGTCGCTCGCCCCCGGCCTGCGCCAGCCGTTCTTCATCGGCGACGGCCTGACCGGCACCGGCACAGGCGCCCAGCAGGTCGTCACGATCCCCGCCGGGGCGACGCGCCTCTACCTCGGCACCATGGACGGCTTCGGCTGGTTCAACAATGCGGGCCAGATCGCCGTGACGGTGACGCAGGCGCCCGCCGCACCGGTGGCGCCCGCCGCACCGATCCCGCTCCAGGTCGCACCGCTCGCCGCCCTGCTGCTGGCCGTGGCCGCACTGGCCGCGCTGCGACGCCGGCCGCGCTGACGCCCCGGGCCCGCAGCACGGACCCGGCCGCCCGGCGCGTCAGGCGCCGATCAGCGCGCGTACGTGGCGCGCGATCATCAACTCCTCGTGCGTCGCGATCACGTACGCGTGCGCGTCGCTGTCCGACGTGCTGATGCGCGGCGCGTGCCGGGCGTTCGCCGCCGCGTCGAGCTCGAGGCCGAGCCACGCGGCGGCCTCGACGATCTTCGCGCGCACCGCCGCCGCGTGCTCGCCGATGCCGCCCGTGAACACGAGCGCATCCAGTCCGCCCAGCGCGGCGGCCAGCGAGCCGAGCTCGCGGCCCGCGCGATAGCAGAACAGGTCCACGGCGAAGGCCGCGCGCGGATCGTCGGAGGCGATCAGCGTGCGCATGTCGCTCGACACGCCGGACACGCCGAGCAGGCCGGACTCGCGGTAGAGCAGGGACTCGATGGCCCGCGCGTCCATGCCGAGCTCGTCCATCAGGTAGAGGACCACGCCCGGGTCGAGGGCGCCGGTGCGCGTGCCCATCATCAGCCCGTCGACCGCGGTGAAGCCCATCGACGTCGCGACGCTGCGCCCGTCGTGCATCGCGCACATCGAGGCGCCGTTGCCGAGATGCGCGACGACGACACGCCCGCGGGCGGCGTGTGCGTCGATCGCCGGCAGCGCCTGCGCGATGAACTCGTACGACAGGCCGTGGAAGCCGTAGCGCCGCACGCCGCGCCCGGTGATCGACGGCGGCAGCGCGAACGCCTGCGCGAGCGCGGGCTGCGTGCGGTGGAACGCCGTGTCGAAGCAGGCGACCTGCGGCAGGTCGGGACGCTCGGCGGCGATCGCGCGGATCGGTGCGAGGTTGTGCGGCTGGTGCAGCGGCGCGAGCGGGACGAGCGTGTCGAGCACCGCCAGCACGGCGTCGTCGACGCGCACGGGCTCGGCGAAGCGCGTGCCGCCGTGCACGACGCGGTGGCCCACCGCCGCCGGCGCCGGCCCCCCGGACGTGCGCAGGAAGGCGAGCAGGTCGTGCACCGCGGCCTCGTGCGAAGGCGCGGCGCCCTCGGGCCAGCGGTGCTCGGCGATCCGGGCCCCCTTCGCGTCGCGCGCCTCGAAGCGCGCTTGCGGCATGCCCAGGCCGTCCACCAGCGCGCGCCAGACCAGCGCGGGATCGCGCTCTGCGGCCGCGTACAGCGAACACTTGAGGCTCGACGAGCCGGCGTTGAGGACGACGATGCCGGAAGTCATGCCCCCGATGGTACGCCGGGTGTGCCGAGCTTCTCGCGGCGCGCGTGCGCCAGCAGCTTGAGCACGGCCGTCGAGGCGAGCCGCGTGCGCACGGAGTCGGCGCGTGACGTGAGGACGATCGGCACGCGCGTGCCGAGGACGATGCCGGCGGCGTCAGCGCCGGCGAGATACTGCAGCTGCTTCGCCAGCATGTTGCCGGCCTCGAGGTCGGGGACGAGCAGGATGTCGGCGCGGCCGGCGACCGGCGACACGATCGCCTTGGTGCGGGCCGCCTCGACCGAGATCGCGTTGTCGAACGCAAGCGGCCCGTCGAGCTCCGCGCCCGTGATCTGGCCGCGGTCGGCCATCTTGCACAGCGCCGCGGCGTCGAGCGTGCTCGGGATCTTCGGGTTGACCGTCTCCACCGCCGAGAGGATCGCCACCTTCGGCCGCTCGACGCCGAGCAGGTGCGCGAGGTCGATCGCGTTCTGGCAGATGTCGACCTTCGCCTCGAGGTCGGGCAGGATGTTGATCGCGGCGTCCGTCACGAGCAGCAGCCGCGGGTACGTGGGCACGTCCATCACGAAGACGTGGGAGATGCGGCGCGCCGTCCGCAGCCCGGTGGTCGACGAGACGACGGCCCCCATCAGCTCGTCGGTGTGCAGGCTGCCCTTCATCAGCGCCTCGGCATTGCCCGCGTACGCGATCTCCACCGCGCGCGCGGCCGCCGCGTGGCTGTGCTGGACCGGCACGACCTGGTAGGGGCCGATGTCGAGCCCGTGCTCCTCGGCGACCGCGCGTATCTTCGCCGGCGGACCGACCAGCACCGGGACGATCAGCCCCGCCTTCGCGGCCTCGATCGCGCCGGCGAGCGAGGCCTTGTCGCAGGGATGGACGACGGCGCAGGTCACCGGTGGCAGCGGCTTGCAGCGCGCGAAGAGCTTGGCGAAGCCGTCGTTGCGCCGCAGGATCAGCTCGGGCGTGGCGACGTTCGCGTAGGCGATGCGCTCCATCGGCGCGATCACCGTGAGCTGGCCGTGCAGCAGCTCGAGGCCGGCCTGGTTGGCGCAGCGGCAGTCGAAGACGATCGTGTGGTCGTCCGCGCGCTTCTCGCGCGCCGTGACCGTGGCCGTGAGCGTGTCCCCGATCCCCACCGTCCCGTCGTAGCGGATGCGCGACTCGACGATGCGCGTCCCCGGCCCGGGGAAGCGGCTGTTGAGGAGGCCGGCCACCATCGCCACCGCGGCGGCGCCCTGCGCGGTCATCGGCTCGTCCGCGCCGCGGCCCTCGAGGTGGAAGCCCTCGACGTCGCCGGCCGCGAGCGCCAGCGCCTCGACGTCGGTGGCGGTCAGCATGCGCGTGACGGTGGCCGAAGCGCCGACGTCGATCTCGTCGAACGTGCGGTTCGTGAAGTCGCGCGTGTTCATCGCCGGCTCCCGGGGCTGCGCCGCGCGGCCGGGCTGCCGCGGGCGCGAGCCTGCTTGCCGCCGCGGGCCGCCCGGGGCCCGCCGGCGGGCTTGCGTGCGCGGCGCGCGCCCCCCGACACCGGCAACAGCGCGCGCAGCTCGGCGACGAGCGCGAGCTGCCGCTCGTCGAGGCGGAAGTGACGCTCCATCGCGCCGAGCAGGTCGTGCGCGTGCCGCCGGTCGGCGGCCGTGCGCAGCAGGCGCGGAAGCGCGCGCCGGGCGCGCGCGGGCTCGAACTCGACGATGATCGTCTCCTCGTGCATCAGGCGGCGGAACTCGTCCTCCGAGACGCCGTCGAGCAGCCGCGCCGGCGCGATCAGCTCGCGCACGCGCTCCATCGACGACAGCCGGCGCCGGCCGCCGCCGGCCTTCGCGACCAGCAGGCCAATGCGCACGAACCCGTCGACCGCGCCGCCGGCCTCGACGTCGTCGAGCACCTGCCGGACGACGGGCAGCGCACGCGGATCGAAGCGCGTCGCCCGGCGGATCTCGCGCCGCTGGTCGGCGACGTTCAGCGTCAGCATGTTGCCATAGACCTGGAAGAACATCGCCTCCGCCGCGGCGTCGCGCAGGTCGCGCGCGAGGTCGAGCGCGGCGACGATCGCCTCCGAGGCGAAGCGCTCGGCCGGCAGCCACGCGTTGGACGGGGCGCGCGGCTGGCGGTGGGCGCGCGCGAGCGCGGCCGGCGCCGCGAGCAGCGCCATCCACGGGTTGTAGTCCGACAGCGCCCAGCGCTGCACGCGCAGCGGGTGCAGTTCGCGCAGCAGCTTCGCGAGCCACTCGGGCACCGCCTGGCGCACCAGGGGCCGCGCGAGGAGCTCGTAGGCGCGCTCCGTCAGTTCGGAGAGCGCCGCGACGGCCTCGAAGGGCTTCTCGTCGACGCGGTCGTACTTCTGCAGCTTGCGCAGGTCCTCGAGCGTGCGCTCGACGATCATCACCTCGTACTCCGGACCCTCCGCGCCGCTGCCCGGCTTCTCGCGGATGTCCATGCCGTACAGGCCCGGCGGCAGCTGCTGGATGTGCCTCAGCAGCTCCACGATCTGCGCGTGCTCGCGCCTGGCGACCTGGCCCGAGACGAAGATGCCGAGGTGCCCGATGTCCTCGTGCAGCAGCCCGACGATCGTCTGGCCGTTCGCCTTGATCTCCTCGGTGGACGAGTAGAGGTCGCCGATCCAGTTGAAGGCCTGCTGCGGAGGCGTGATGTTGTCGCCCAGCGACGCGAACACGATGATCGGGCTCTTGATCGACTTGAGATCGAAGTAGCGGCCCGGCCCGAGCCGCGCCTCCCCCGCCGAGAGCTTGTTGCCGACGAAGAGGTTGTTGACGATCCAGCGGATCTCCTGGTCGTTGAACAGGTAGAAGCCGCCCCACCACCGCTCGAACTCGAGGAAGCGCTCGGGCTCGGTGTCGACGTGCGCCCACAGGTGGTAGTGCTTCTGCCACAGCGTGTTCGCCGGGTTCAGGCGCTCGAAGTTCTGCACGAGGTGCGCGCCGTCGAAGCGGCCGGCGCCCAGGTCGCTGGCGAACAGCGCCACCCAGGCGCCACCGGCGAGCCCGCCGACGTAGCGCATCGGGTTCTCGCCGTCGTTGCCGGCCCAGTACGACACGGGCGCGCCGTTGACCACGCAGGGTCCCGCGATGTCGGGCCGCGACGCGGCGAGCATCATCACCGCCCATCCGCCCTGGCAGTTGCCGACCAGCACCGGCTTGGGGCTGTCGGGATGGCGCTCGGCCACGATGCGCACGAACTCGGCCTCGGCGTCGACGACGTCGGCGAGCGTCTGCCCCGGCACGGGCTCGGGATGGAAGACGACGAAGTAGACCGGGTGTCCCGCGCGCAGCGCGACGCCCACCTCCGAGTCCTTCTTGAAGCCGCCGATGCCGGGGCCGTGCCCGGCCCGCGGGTCGATGATCACGAACGGCCGCAGCGTGTCGTCGACCTTCGCGTCGCGCGGCGGGACGATGCGCAGCAGCGCGTAGTTGCACGGCCGTTCGAAGCCGCGCGCGTCGGCGAGCACCTCCCACTCGTAGTGCAGCAGCGGCGGCTTGCCGTTGCGCTCGTGCTCGAGCCACTGGTTGCCGCGCTGCCGCAGCGTGTCCCAGAACAGGAGGTGGCGCTGCACGGCGTCGACGGCGTAGCCGAACGCGTCGCGCCACGCCTCGTGGGGGGCGCGCAGCGGGTGCCCGGCGAGCCCCGTCCCGGCGGCCTGCACGCGCGACGCGTAGCGCGCGCCGGCGGCGCGCAGGCGCCGGTCGAGGAGGGACGCGACCTGCCGCGCGATGTCGCTGGCACGGTCGATCGTCTGGTGGAGGTCGGTCATGGCCGGTGCCCCGGTCGTCCGCGGGCCGTCATGTTGCAATGCAGCAAGTATAGTCCTCGCCGCGGGCGGGCGGCGCCCCGGCCGGTCAGGTCGTCGCGCGGATCGCCCAGGGAGCGTCCCGCGGGCGCGACGTCGACGCTGGAAGCGGGAAGGGCGGCCGCAGCCGCCCCTCCGGCACGAGCGAGCGCTCGCTTACGCGCGATTGCGGAGCTTGCGGATCGCCTCGAGCTGCGCCAGCGCCGCGGAGAGCTCCGCCTCCGCCGTGGCGATCTCCTCGCGCGTGGTCTTGTTCGCTCGCGCCTCCTCGGCCGCGCGCTTTGCGTCCAGCGCCGCCGCCTCGTCGAGGTCCTTGGCGCGGATCGCGGTGTCCGCGAGGACGGTGACCTTGTGCGGCTGGACTTCGAGGTAGCCGCCCTGCACGAACACGAACTCCTCCTCGGCCTGCCCCGGGATCCTCATGCGCACCGCGCCCGGCCGGATCGCCGTCAGCAGCGGCGTGTGCCGCGGGTAGATGCCGAGCTCGCCCGCGATGCCGGGCAGCACGACGAATTCCGCCTCGCCGGAGTAGATCTGCTCCTCGGCGCTGACGACGTCGACGCGGATGGTGGGGGCGGCCATGGAGAACCTCGGGACGGGGGACGGGGGACGGGGGACGAGGTGCCTGCGGCGGAGGGTTCCGCTGGCCGAGGGGAGGGCACGGCCTCGTCCCTCGTCCCGTCGTTGCCTTACTGCAGCGTCTTCGCCTTCTCGAACGCCTCCTCGATCGTGCCGACCATGTAGAAGGCCTGCTCGGGCAACGCGTCGCACTCGCCGTCGACGATCATGCTGAAGCCCTTGATCGTGTCCTTGAGCGACACGTACTTGCCGGGCGAGCCGGTGAAGACCTCGGCGACGAAGAACGGCTGCGACAGGAAGCGCTGCAGCTTGCGCGCGCGGGCCACGACCAGCTTGTCCTCCGGCGACAGCTCGTCCATCCCGAGGATCGCGATGATGTCGCGCAGCTCCTTGTAGCGCTGCAACGTCGCCTGCACGCGGCGCGTCGTCTGGTAGTGCTCCTCGCCGATGACGTTCGGGTCGATCTGGCGCGACGTGGAGTCCAGCGGGTCCACGGCGGGATAGATGCCCAGCGCGGCGATGTCGCGCGAGAGCACGACCGTCGCGTCGAGGTGGCCGAAGGTCGTCGCGGGGGAGGGGTCGGTCAGGTCGTCCGCCGGCACGTACACGGCCTGGATCGACGTGATCGAGCCGACCTTCGTCGACGTGATGCGCTCCTGCAGCCGGCCCATCTCCTCGGCCAGCGTCGGCTGGTAGCCGACGGCCGAGGGCATGCGGCCGAGCAGCGCGGACACCTCGGTGCCCGCCAGCGTGTAGCGGTAGATGTTGTCGATGAACAGCAGCACGTCGCGGCCCTCGTCGCGGAACGACTCCGCGATCGTCAGGCCGGTGAGCGCGACGCGCAGGCGGTTGCCCGGCGGCTCGTTCATCTGGCCGTAGACCATCGACACCTTCGACTTGCCGAGGTCGTCCTTGTTGACCACGCCCGAGTCGATCATCTCGTGATAGAAGTCGTTGCCCTCGCGCGTGCGCTCGCCCACGCCCGCGAACACCGACAGGCCGGAGTGCGCCGTCGCGATGTTGTTGATGAGCTCCATCATCGTCACGGTCTTGCCGACGCCGGCGCCGCCGAACAGGCCGATCTTGCCGCCCTTCGCGAACGGGCAGATCAGGTCGATGACCTTGATGCCGGTCTCGAGCAGCTCGGTGGACGGGGACAGGTCCTCGTAGGTCGGCGCGGCGCGGTGGATCGACATCGTCCGCTCGGCGGCGACGGGGCCGCGCTCGTCGATCGGCCGGCCCAGCACGTCCATGATCCGGCCCAGCGTCGCCCCGCCCACCGGCACCGAGATGGGCGCGCCGGTGTTGACCACCTGCATGCCGCGGCGCAGCCCGTCGGCGCTGCCCAGCGCGATCGTGCGCACCACGCCGTCGCCCAGCTGCTGCTGCACCTCGAGCGTGAGGCCGATGTCCTCCATCTTGAGGGCGTCGTAGATCTTGGGCAGCTTGTCGCGCGCGAACTCGACGTCGACGACGGCGCCGATGCACTGAACGATGGTTCCCTGGCTCATGAGTGGATCCTGAACGTGTTTGGTGTCATGCCGTCGCCACGAAAACGAGGGTCAGACTCGAATTTCCCGCGAATTTCCCGCCCACGAGGCGTCGGACGCGCTCCCCGCATCGGCGGGCAATTCGAGTCTGACCCTCGTTTCGCGCTTGGCGATCCGACCCCGTGTCATACCGCCGCCGCGCCGCCGACGATCTCGGCGAGCTCCTTGGTGATCGCGGCCTGGCGCGTCTTGTTGTAGATGAGCTGCAGCTCGCTGATGATCTTGCCCGCGTTGTCGGAGGCGGCCTTCATCGCCACCATCCGCGCGGACTGCTCGGAGGCCATGTTCTCGGCGAGCATCTGGTAGACGATCGTCTCCACGTAGCGCCGCATCACCCCGTCGAGGAGCTCGGGCGCCGACGGCTCGTAGATGTAGTCCCAGCCCCCGGCCTTCGCGTCCGCCTTGACCACCTCGCCCGACGGGCGGATGAACTGGCGCGGCACCGGCGCGATGCGGCCGCTGCGCGCCTCCTGCTTCATCGTGTTGATGAACGTCGTGTAGAAGACCACGATCTCGTCCACCTCGCCGGCGACGTACTTGTCGAGCAGCGTCTTCACCGGGCCGACGAGCCGCTCGACGTGCGGGCGGTCGCCCATCTGGACGACCGACGCGACGACGTTCGCCCCCATCCGGTTGAGGAAGCCCAGCCCCTTGTTGCCGATGGCGACGTAGTCGACGTCGACGCCCTTCGCCCTCCAGTCCTTGTGCCGCTGCAGGACGAGCCGCAGGATGTTCGTGTTCATCCCGCCGCACAGGCCCTTGTCGGTCGTCACGAGGATCGCGCCGACGCGCCGGACCGCCTCGCGCGGCACGAGGAACGGGTGCCGGTACTCGGTGTTCGCCTGCGCGAGGTGCATGGCGATGTCGAACAGGTGCTCGATGTACGGGCGCGAAGCGCGCATCCGGTCCTGGGCCTTCTTCATCTTCGAGGCCGCGACCATCTCCATCGCCTTGGTGATCTTGCGCGTGCTCTGCACGCTCCTGATCTTGTTGCGAATCTCTTTGGAGCCCGCCATTCGCTCTTCCCTGCCGTGACCGCCGCGGATCGGTTGGCATTATCGCCGCCGATCCCCGGGTGGCTAGACCGGCCGGAAGCGGGGGTCCGCTTCCGGCCGAACCGTCAGTACGTGCTGGACTTCTTGAAGTCCTCGATCGCCGCGGCCATCGCCTTCTCGTCGTCGGCCGTCATGTCCTTCGTCTTCTCGATGCGGTCCATCAGCTCGCCGTACTTGCCCTTCATGAACTGGCGCAGCGCCGACTCGAACGCCAGCGCCTTCTCGACGGGCACGTCGTCGAGGTAGCCGCGGTTCACGGCGAACAGCGTCAACGCCATCTCGTTGACCTGCAGCGGGTGGTACTGCGGCTGCTTCATGAGCTCGGTGACCAGCCGCCCGCGGTCGAGCTGCTTGCGCGTGGCCTCGTCGAGGTCGGAGGCGAACTGCGCGAACGCGGCGAGCTCGCGGTACTGCGCGAGCGCCAGGCGCACGCCGCCGCCGAGCTTCTTGATCACCTTCGTCTGCGCCGCGCCGCCGACGCGCGACACCGAGATGCCGGCGTTGATGGCCGGGCGGATGCCGGCGTTGAACAGGTCGGTCTCGAGGAAGATCTGGCCGTCGGTGATCGAGATGACGTTCGTGGGCACGAACGCGGTCACGTCGCCAGCCTGCGTCTCGATGATCGGCAGCGCCGTCAGCGAGCCCGTCTTCCCCTTCACCTCGCCCTTGGTGAACTGCTCGACGTAGTCCTCGTTGACGCGCGCCGCCCGCTCGAGCAGCCGCGAGTGCAGGTAGAACACGTCGCCCGGGTACGCCTCGCGGCCCGGCGGGCGGCGCAGCAGCAGCGACACCTGCCGGTACGCCCACGCCTGCTTGGTGAGGTCGTCGTAGATGATCAGCGCGTCCTGGCCGCGGTCGCGGAAGTACTCGCCCATCGTGCAGCCGGAGTAGGGGGCGATGTACTGCATCGCCGCCGACTCCGAGGCGCTCGCGGCGACGACGATCGTGTACTCCATCGCCCCGGTCTCCTCGAGCTTGCGCACGACGTTCTTGATCGACGACGCCTTCTGCCCGATGGCGACGTAGATGCAGATGAGCTCCTTGCCCTTCTGGTTGATGATCGTGTCGATCGCGACCGCCGTCTTCCCGGTCTGCCGGTCGCCGATGATCAGCTCGCGCTGGCCGCGCCCGATCGGCACCATCGAGTCGATGGCCTTGAGGCCGGTCTGCACCGGCTGCGACACCGACTTCCGCGCGATCACGCCGGGGGCGACCTTCTCGATCACGTCGGTCAGCTTCGCGTTCACCGGCCCCTTGCCGTCGATCGGCTGGCCGAGCGAGTTGACCACCCGGCCGATCAGCTCGGGGCCGACCGGCACCTCGAGGATGCGGCCGGTGCACTTGACCGTGTCGCCCTCGGAGATGTGCTCGTACTCGCCGAGGATCACCGCGCCGACGCTGTCGCGCTCCAGGTTGAGCGCGAGCCCGAAGGTGCTGCCGGGGAATTCCAGCATCTCGCCCTGCATCGCGTCGGACAGCCCGTGGACGCGCGCGATGCCGTCGGTGAGCGACACCACGGTGCCCTGCGTGCGCTTCTGCGCGCCGACGTCCAGGTTCTGGATGCGGCTCTTGATCAGTTCGCCGATTTCGGAAGGATTCAACTGCATGGTGTCCTCGCTGACGCCCGGGTCGAAGCCCCGGCGCCGGGTGGGGTGTTCGTTGTCAGGCCGTCAGCGCCTGCTGCATGGCGGCGAGCTTGCCGCGGACGGAGCCGTCGATGACCGTGTCGCCCACGAAGATCCGCGCCCCGCCGATCAGCGACGGGTTGACCTCGACGCTCGTCTCGACGCGCTTGCGCAGCCGCGCGGCGAGCGCCGACGCGATCTCGTCGACCTGCGCCTGCGCGAGCGGCAGCGCGCTCTCGATGCGCGCCTTGGCGACGCCTTCCGCCTCGTCGCGGCGCGCCTCGAACAGCGCGCGGATCTCCGGCAGCAGCACGGCGCGGTCCGCCTCGACCAGGATGCGCACGAAGTTGCGCATCGGATCGCTGAAGCGCTCGCCGCCCACCGACAGGAACAGCGACGCCTTCTCCGCGGCGTCGAGCTTCGGCGACGCCAGCGCCTCGGCCATCCGCCCGTCCGCGGCGATCGCCTGCGCGAGCGCCAGCATGCCGCTCCAGCCGGGGAGCTGGTTCGCGTCGCGCGCGGTCTCGAACGCGGCGTCCGCGTAGGGCCGCGCGATCGTGGTGCGTTCCGCCATGGTGCGTCGCTCTCCGGGGCGTCAGATCTGCCGCTTGATCGCGTCGAGCAGGTCCGCGTGCGCGCGCGCGTCCACCTCGCGCGACAGGATCTTCTCGGCGCCGGCGACGGCCAGCACGGCCACCTGCTCGCGCAGGTGCTCGCGGGCGCGCGCCACTTCCTGCTCCACCTCCGCCTTCGCGGCCGCGAGGATGCGGTCGGCCTCGAGCTTCGCCTCGGCCTTCGCCTGCTCGACCGTGTCGACCCGGAACTTCTCGCCCTGCGCCACGATCTCCGCCGCCTTCGCCTTCGCGTCGTCGATCAGCTCGCTGATGCGCTTCTCCGCGGTCGCGAGGCTCTGGCGGCCCTGCTCGCCGGCGGCGAGCCCGTCGGCGATGGTCTTCTGCCGCGTCTCGATCGCGCGCATCAGCGGCGGCCAGATGAAGCGCGCCGTGAACCAGATGAACGCGGCGAACGCCACCGCCTGCATCAACAGCGTCAGGTTGATGTTCATGACTGCAACGCCTTTCGGCTCGGGTTCGGGGGGACGGCCGCGGCGGCGGTCAGCCCAGCGGTGCGAGCAGCGGGTTGGCGGTCGCGAACCACAGCGCGATGCCGACGCCGATGATGAACGAGGCGTCGATCAGGCCGAGCAGCAGGAAGACCTTGCCCTGCAGCTGGGGCATGAGCTCGGGCTGGC
This sequence comes from Betaproteobacteria bacterium, assembly GCA_016861105.1. Classification (GTDB taxonomy): domain Bacteria; phylum Pseudomonadota; class Gammaproteobacteria; order Burkholderiales; family Casimicrobiaceae; genus VBCG01. The sequence goes on from BOKS01000012.1 coordinate 75,875, forward strand.
GCGCGGCGCTCTCGAGGAACTTCGCGCACATGATGCCGATGCCCACGCACGCGCCGAGCGCCCCGAGGCCGATGATGAGGCCGATGCCGATGCCCGTGTAGGCCTGGACCATCGACAGCAGTTGCAGCTTGTCCATTCTCGCTTTCCTTTCTGGGTGACTGGAGACTCGGGGGGTGAGGCGGGGTGATGCGGTCAGTGGTGCTCCTCGGCCATCGACAGGTAGACGACCGCGAGCATCATGAAGACGAAGGCCTGCAGCGTGACGACCAGGATGTGGAAGATCGCCCAGCCGAGCTGGAGGAACCCCGCGAAGAACGTGCCGGCGAGGCTCGTGGCGGCGAACATCCCGATCAGCAGGAAGATGATCTCGCCGGCGTAGATGTTGCCGTACAGCCGCAGCGAGTGCGACAGCGGCTTCGACAGGTACTCGACGACGTTCATCAGCAGGTTGATCGGCCACAGCAGGAGGTTCTTGCCGAACGGCGCGGTCACCAGCTCGTGCAGCCAGCCGCCCAGCCCCTTCGAGCGGATCGCGTACGCGATCATCAGCACGAAGATCGACAGCGCGAGCGCGACGGTGGTGTTGATGTCGGCCGTCGGCACGATGCGGTAGTGCGGCACGAACAGGTGCGTGACCTGCGCGACTATGTCCACCGGCAGGAACTTGGTCGCGTTGAGGAAGAACACCAGCGTGAACGTCGTCAGCGCCAGCGGCGCGACCAGCGTCGAGGCGCCGTGGTAGACGGACTTCGCCTGCCCGTGCACGAAGTCGACGAAGAGCTCGACGGCGGCCTGCCGCCTGCCGGGGACGCCGGCGGTGGCGCCGCGCACGACCCACCACAGGAAGCCGAACGCCGCGACGCCGATCATGGCGGTGGTGATCAGCGTGTCGACGTGGATCGTCCAGAACGATCCGGTCCCGACGGACGTCGTCAGGTGCGTGAGGTGCCCGGTGATGTACTCGGAGGGGGTCGTCGCGGCGGCCGCCATGGTCGGGAGTGGGATGGATGCGAGGGAACGCGGGAACGCCGCCCGGGCGTGCCGCCCGGTCCGCCACCGACTGCCACGACCGGCGCTAGTCGCGCCGCAGGAAGGCCAACCCGAACATCAGCGCGCCGGTGACGAACGCGAGGATGAACGGCCCGTGCGCGAGGTCCCGGTACAGCAGGAGCACCGCGAGCATCAGGACGAGGATCGACCCGACCTTGAACCCCTCGGCCCGCAGGATCACGAACAACGCGCCGGCCGCCGACGTCGGCCGGACGATCCCTCCCATCAGCGCGTACATGAAGTTCGCGACGAGGTGGATCGCGGCGCCCAGCGCCCCCGAGACCGCGCCGTGCCATCCCTGCCAGATGCCGCCGAGCGCTGCGAACACCGGGATCGCGAGCGCATGGGAGGCGAGGAGGAAACGGACCGGACGGGACTTGAGCGGGGGGGTCACTCCGGCGCTTGTTGCAGCGCAATGCGGACCACGAAAACCTCGGGATTATAGCGGCTCCGCGAGTGCCCCCGCAACGACGGTCAGGCCCCACACGGTCAGGCCCCGCCCGGCGCCGCGCGGTGCGCTGCCGGCCGTCCGCGCCGGCGGATCACGACGGCACCGGCCGCGTGGGGGAGCGGGCTTCAGCCGCCCGACAGTGCCGCGACGATCGTCACGTCCTCGCCCGGCGGCACCGGCGTCGACAGGTCGCGCGTCGCCGTCAGCCCGACGAACAGCTTGATGTGCGGGCGCAGCTGTCCCTGCTCGTCGACGATCCGGAAGCGCAGGCCCCGGCACTGCGACTCGACGCTCGCCAGGACGCCGGCCAGCGTCGGCGGCAGCTCCGGCGCCAGCACGGGGATGGCCACGACCACCTCGTCGCGGCCACCCGAGTACGAGCGCAGCGGCGAAGGGATGCGCACGCGCACGGTGGTCGCGGCCTCGATCGAGCGGTGCGCGGTCATCGGCGCCTCCCCGGTCCGCCGGCGCGGGCTACGCGACCTCGATCGACTGGATCGCCGGCAGGTGGCGGGCGATGCACCACCAGCTGTCGCCCTCGTCGCGGCTGCCCCAGACCTCCCCCGACGTCGTGCCGAGGTAGACGCCCGCGGGCGCCGCGCGGTCGGCCGTCATCGCCTGCCGCTTGACCGTCCACCACGCCTGCGTCCCCGGAAAGCCGTCGGCGAGCCGTTGCCAGCGCCGGCCGCCGTTGCGCGAGCGGAAGACGGCAGGGCGGCCGGCGGGCGCAGTGCGCGGCCAGACGTCGGTGCCGTCCATCGGGAAGACCCACAGCGTGTCCGCGTCCGTCGGGTGCACGACCATCGGGAAGCCGACCGCGCCCACCGACTTCGGCATGGACGCGCCTATGTCGATCCAGACGTTGCCGGGGCGGTCCAGCCGGTAGATGCCGCAGTGGTTCTGCTGGTAGAGCCGGTCCGGGTTGCCGGACGCCAGGCGCACGCAGTGCGGGTCGTGGCCGTATTCCGGATCGGGATCGGGCATGAAGTCGGCGCGCACGCCGCGGTTGAGCGGCGTCCAGTCGGCACCGCCGTCGACGGACTCGAACACGCCGCCGCTCGACATGCCGACGTAGAGGTGCCGCGGATCGCGGGGGTCGACGAGGATCGAGTGCAGCTTCGGCCCGTCGGGCGTGCCGTCCTGGTCGCCGCCGCACCACGCCTTGCGCTGCGGGTGCTCGTTGAAGCCGTCGACGCCGCTCCATGTGGCGCCGCCGTCCTCGGAGCGGAACAGCCCCTGCGGCGACGTGCCGGCATACCAGACGCCGGGCTCGGTCGCGTGCCCCGGGGCGAGCCAGAACGTGTGGTCGACGACGCGGCCGCTGCCGCTGCGAAACGCCGGCGGGCGCGCCGCCTCGACGAACCTGCGGCCTCCGCCGGTCGAGCGGAACACCGTCGGGCCGAGGTGGCCGGTGCGCGCGGCGACGAGCACGCTGCGCGCATCGCGCGGGTCGGCGACCGCGTGATGGACGTTGTGACCGAGGAACTGGGGGCCCCGCGTCGTCCACTCGCGCCGCATCGGGTCGCTGGCGAGCCACCACAGCCCCTTGCGCGTGGCGATCAGCAGCGTGACGCCCCCTTCGGCCGACGGCCGCGCGGCGGTTCGTGGCATTGCGGGATCCTCCCTGGCTCGCGAGGCCGTCACGCTACGCCGCCGGCGCCGGCCCCGCAATACGGCGCCCGCGCTGCCGTCGGGGTTGCAATGCGCCGCGATGCTTGCGACATTCACCGGTTCCCGGCGGACGCGCCCGAGCCCGAGCGCGCGGCCGCCGACCGCCCACCCCCCGAGGAGAAGACGCGATGACGATCAAGGTCGGCGACCGGCTGCCCGCCGGAACCCTCATGGAGTACGTCGAGGTCGAGAAGGACGGCTGCTCGGTCGGCCCGAACCCGGTCGACGTCGAGAAGCTGACGAAAGGCCGCAAGGTCGTGATCTTCGGCCTGCCCGGCGCATTCACGCCGACGTGCTCGGCCAAGCACGTCCCGTCCTACGTCGAGAATTTCGACAAGCTGAAGGCGAAGGGCGTGGAGACCGTCGCCTGCATGTCGGTCAACGACGCGTTCGTCATGGGCGCGTGGGCGCGCGACCAGCACACCGGCGACAAGGTGCGGATGCTCGGCGACGGCAGCGCCGAGTACACGAGGAAGCTCGGCCTCGAGCTCGACCTCAACGCGCGCGGCATGGGCACGCGCTGCCAGCGCTTCTCGATGCTGGTCGACGACGGCGTCGTCAAGGCGCTCAACGTCGAGGCGCCCGGCAAGTACGAGGTCTCCGACGCCGAGACGATGCTAAAGCAGCTCGGCTGAACCGGCAGGCGGGCCGGCGCCGCCGGCCCGGCCGGCAGCGACGACGGCGGCCCGCGGGCCGCCGCCGGGCTTTCCAGGCGCAGGCTCAGCGGCCGTTCAGATGCGCAGCGACCGCGCGCGGCGCAGCCCGAGCAGCGCGACCAGGCCGGCCAGCCCGATCAGCGCCCACTCCGACAGCGTCGGAATCGCCGCGGCCGGCTGCGTCGGGCCCACACCCACGGCCGACGGATTGGTCGACACGTACTGGTGGAAGGTGGCCGTGCCGCCGGCGGCGACCGACAGCGGCGCCGCGAAGCCCCAGAAGTGCGCCGTGGCGCTGTCGCTGCCCGCGCCGGCGATGGCGAAGTCCCACGGCGCGTCGTAGTAGTCGCCCCAGTTGGCGTACACGACGCGGTCCGGCGTGGTCGGCGCAGGCGACAGCGAGCCGCCGGTGACCGTGCCGAACACGCTGAAGGTGGGCGTCACGGCGCTGTCGACCTCCTCGAAGGCCTGGAAGGCCGGGCTGCTGAAGCCGGTGAACGTCGCCGTGAACGCACCGTCCGGATTGCGCGTGCGGAACAGCGAGGCGTCGTTGCCGGCGATCTGCCAGTCCCACATGTAGCGCACGCCGTACGAGCGCGCCACGCCCGACGTGTTCTGCACCATGACCGTCTGGCGCACGTTGGTGTCCGCCAGCGTCGTGCCGTTGATCACGACGTCCTGCGTGACGGTCCAGTTCGGGCAGACGTAGGTCGCCCGGAAGCCGGCGGTGATCGCCGCGACCGTGGCCGCGCACGGCGCGGCCTGCAGCGCCTGCTCGGTGTAGGGGGCGATGTTGGTGTTGGTGCCGCCGCCGGAGTTCGTGTAGACGACCTGCGCCGTGTTGTCGCGCAGCGTGATGTACGACGTTCCGATCGGATAGAAGACCGTCGCGTTCGGCGTCGGGTGCGACGCGCCGGTGCGGATCGTGAACATGCCGGCGGCGGTGCCGGCGTCCTCGATCTGCACCGACAGGATGTTGTTGGTGGCGGTCTGGACCGCGGCGTGCGCCGCCGTGCCCGCCGCGACCCCGATGGCGGCGACGAGTGCCGCGCCGAGCTTCGTGTGCCTGCCCATGTCCCCTCCGAAGAGCGGCCGCGCCCGGACCCCGCGCAGACCGGATTGGCCATTCTAGGAAGCCGTCGTGCCGCGCCGCAACGGAAAACCGGCGCGGCCCCCCGAAACTCCGGGCCGGCGATGCCGCCGCGCAACAGCGGGTGGCGAGGCCGCACCGCATCAGCGCAGGCGGCCGACGAGGCCGTCGAGCTCGTCGAGGCTTGCGTAGTCGATGACGACGCGCCCGGCCCCGCCGCGCCGCGGCTCGATCCGCACCGTTGCACCCAGGGCCTCGGACAGCTCGGTGGCCAGGCGCTGCGTGTCGGGATCCGGCGCGCGACGCGGCCGGCGCCGGGCGGCCGCCGCCGCGGGATGGAGCAGGCGGTGCACGTGCTCCTCGGTGTCGCGCACCGACAGGCCGCGCGCCACGACGTGGGCGGCCGCGGCCTCCTGCCGGGCCGCCGGCAGGGCGAGCAGCGCCCGCGCGTGGCCCATCTCGAGCTCGCGGGAGAGCAGGCGCTCCTGCACCGGCGCGGCCAGCTGCGTCAACCGCAGCAGGTTCGACACCGCGCTGCGCGAGCGTCCGACCGCCTTCGCGGCGGCGTCGTGCGTCAGCCCGAACTCCGCGATCAGGCGCTGCAGGCCGTGCGCTTCCTCGAGCGGGTTGAGGTCCTCGCGCTGGATGTTCTCGATCAGCGCCAGCGCGAGGGCGGCCTGGTCGGGCACGTCCTTGACGAGCACCGGCACCTCGGCGAGCCCCGCGCGCTGCGCACCGCGCCAGCGGCGCTCGCCGGCGATGATCTCGTAGCGTCCGCCGTCCACCGGACGCACCAGGATCGGCTGCATCACGCCCTGCTCGCGGATCGATGCCGCGAGTTCGTCGAGCGAGACCTCGTCCATGCGCGTGCGCGGCTGGTAGCGGCCGGGCCGCAGGCGGTCGATCGCGACCGTCCGCAAGGCGTCCCGCGCGGGCGTCTCGTCGTCGGTGCCGGCGAGCAGCGCGTCGAGGCCGCGGCCGAGTCCCTTGGGTCGGATCACGCGTTCCCCCGGCGTCAGGCCGGCGACGGCGCGGCCGCCGCCTGCCGCGCCTCCATGCGGCGGAGGATCTCGCCGGCGAGCGCGAGATACGCCTGCGCGCCTTTCGACTTCGCCTCCAGCCTGAGCGCGGGCACGCCGTGCGACGGCGCCTCCGCGAGGCGGATGTTGCGCGGCACCACCGTGCGATAGAGCTTCTCGCCGAAGTGCTTCTCGAGCTCCGCGGCGACGTTCTGCGCGAGCGTGTTGCGCGGGTCGTACATCGTGCGCAGCAGCCCCTCGATCTCGAGCCGCGGGTTGAGGTGGGCGCGCACCTTCTTCAGCGTCTGCACGAGGTCGGACAGCCCTTCGAGCGCGTAGTACTCGCACTGCATCGGGATCAGCACGCTGTCCGCGGCGCACAGCCCGTTCAGCGTGAGCAGCGACAGCGAAGGCGGGCAGTCGAGCACGACGAAGTCGTACTCCGGCGCGACCTCGCTGATCGCCGAGCGCATCTGCGACAGCGCGTCGGCGAGCGCGTCCTTGAGCCGCGTCTCGCGCTCGGGCAGGTCGACGAGCTCGACCTCGGCGCCGGCGAGGTCGCGGTTCGCCGGCACGAGGTCGAAGCCGCCGGACGGGCTTTGCACGCGCACGTCGCGGATGCCCCGCTGGCCGAGCAGCACGTGGTAGACGGTCGCCGCGCAGGCGCGCTTGTCGACGCCGGCGCCGGTGGTCGCATTGCCCTGCGGGTCCAGGTCGATCAGCAGCACGCGCCGCTTCATCGCGACCAGGCTCGCCGCGAGGTTCACGGCGGTCGTGGTCTTGCCCACGCCGCCCTTCTGGTTCGCGATCGCGATGATCCGCGGCGCGCTCACCGTGCGCTCCGGCGCAGCACGATCGCCCGGCGCGCCGCGCCGACGCCCGGGACGTCCAGCGCGACCTCGCGCTCGACGACGACGGACGCCGGCAGCTCGCGCAGCTCCTCGTCGGGGTGCAGGCCCTTGAGCGCCACCAGCCGCCCGTCGGGGGCGGCGTGCGCGAGCGACGATGCGACGAACGACGCGAGGTCGGCGAAGGCGCGCGACACGACGATGGCGAAGCGCGCCTCGTCGCGAAGGTCCTCGACGCGGCCGAGGCTGGGCACGGCGTTGGGCACGCCGAGCTCCGCGGCGGCCTGCGTCATGAAGGCGACCTTCTTTTGCACCGGCTCGCGCAGCGTGACCTGCCACGCCGGCCGCGCGATCGCCAGCGGCAGCCCGGGGAGCCCCGCCCCGCTGCCCACGTCGAGCACGCGCACCCGGTCGCGGCCCGCGGCGATCGCGTCCAGGACCGGCAGCGCGGCGAGGCTGTCGAGCAGGTGGTGGCTGACCATGCGCGCCGGCTCGCGGATCGCGGTCAGGTTGTAGACGGCGTTCCACCGTGCCAGCAGGGCGACGTAGCCCTGCAGCCGCTCGCGCGCCGGCGCCGGCAGGTCGAGGCCGAGCGCCCGCAGCCCCTCGTCGAGTTGCGTGGCGAGCCCCGCGTCGGGCAGCACCGCGGCGCCGGCGGGCGTCATGCGGAGCGCGCCTCGCGGGCGCGCGCGCCCGGCACCGCGCTCCTGCGCAGGTGGACGAGCAGCAGCGAGATCGCAGCGGGCGTCACGCCGGAGATGCGGGCGGCCTGGCCGAGCGTCTCCGGCCGCTGCGCGGCGAGCTTCTGGCGGACTTCGGTCGACAGCCCGCGCACCTGCGCGTAGTCGAAGTCCTCGGGAATCGCCGTCGTCTCCTCCGCGCGGTGGCGCGCGATCTCCGCGCGCTGGCGGTCGATGTAGCCCTGGTACTTGACGCTGACCTCGACCTGCGCGGCGACATCGGGGTCGTCGACCGCGGGGCCGGCGCCCGGCAGGGCCATCAGCGCGGCGTAGTCGACGCCCGGTCTCCGCAAGAGGTCGGTGAGCGCATACTCTCGCTCGAGGTCCTGTCCGAACAGCGTGGTCGCACGTCCATCCGAGGCCGTCGCCGGCCCCAGCGTCGTCGTGCGCAGCCGCGCCAGCTCGTGCTCCACCGCGTCGCGCTTGCGGCAGAAGGCGTCCCAGCGCGCGTCGTCGACGACTCCCAGCCTGCGCCCGATCGCGGTCAGCCGCAGGTCGGCGTTGTCCTCGCGCAGCTGCAGCCGGTACTCGGCGCGCGACGTAAACATCCGGTAGGGCTCGGTGACGCCGCGCGTGACGAGGTCGTCCACCAGCACGCCGAGGTAGGCCTCGTCGCGCCGCGGGCTCCAGCCGGGCTCGCCGCGGACGTACAGCGCAGCGTTGATGCCGGCGAGGAGCCCCTGGGCCGCGGCCTCCTCGTAGCCCGTCGTGCCGTTGATCTGGCCGGCGAAGAACAGGCCCGCGATCGCCTTCGTCTCCAGCGTGGCGCGCAGGGCGCGCGGATCGAAGTAGTCGTATTCGATCGAGTACCCGGGGCGCAGCAGGTGCGCCCGCTCGCACCCCTTCATCGAGCGCACCAGCGCGAGCTGGACGTCGAAGGGCAGCGACGTCGAGATGCCGTTCGGGTAGAGCTCGTGCGTGTCGAGCCCCTCCGGCTCGAGGTACACCTGGTGCGACTCGCGCTCGGCGAAGCGCACGACCTTGTCCTCGATCGACGGGCAGTAGCGCGGCCCGACGCCCTGGATCACCCCGGTGTACAGCGGCGAACGGTCGAGGCCGCTGCGGATGATGTCGTGCGTGCGCGCGTTCGTCTGCGTGATCCAGCACGCGACCTGGCGCGGGTGCATGTCGCGGCGCCCCACGAAGGAGAACACCGGGGCCGGGTCGTCCCCGGGCTGCCGGGGCAGCGACGCGAGGTCGACGGTGCGCCCGTCGAGCCGCGGCGGCGTGCCGGTCTTCAGCCGCCCGACCGGGAGCTTCAGCTCGCGCAGGCGCGCCCCGAGCCGCCTGGCCGGGGGATCGCCCGCGCGTCCCGCTTCGTAGTTTTGAAGGCCGACGTGGATGAGCCCGGACAGGAACGTCCCCGCGGTCAGCACCACGGCGTCCGCCTCGAAGGCCACGCCGATCTGCGTGACCGCGCCCGCCACGCGGTCGCCGTCCAGCAGCAGGTCGTCGACCGGCTGCTGGAACACGGTGAGGTTGTGCTGCGTCTCGACGCGGCGGCGGATCGCCGCGCGGTAGAGGACGCGGTCGGCCTGCGCACGGGTCGCGCGGACGGCCGGCCCCTTGCTGGAATTGAGGATCCGGAACTGGATGCCCGCTTCGTCGGCGGCGAGGGCCATCGCGCCGCCGAGCGCGTCGACTTCCTTGACGAGGTGGCCCTTGCCGATCCCGCCGATCGACGGGTTGCACGACATCTGGCCGAGCGTCTCGATGTTGTGCGTCAGCAGCAGCGTCCGGCGCCCCATCCGCGCCGAGGCGAGCGCCGCCTCGGTGCCGGCGTGGCCGCCACCGACGACGATGACCTCGAAACGCTCGGGGAATCGCATTGCAGCAAGGCAGACGAAGGACGGGGATTGTATGTGAAAGCGGCGCGGCCGACGAACCCGCCTTCCGATCGACCACCCGCTGCAGCCGGTGTTTCACGTGGAACGTGGCCGCGGCGACGTTTCACGTGAAACGCCGCCGCCGCGACGGGCGGGCGCGCGGCCGCCCGCCCCGCCCGACGCCAGGGCCTGTTCGCTTCGCAGCGCACTTGTGTCCATAGCGTGAACCGGCCCTAGAATCGCGGGCCGCCCCTCCTCCCGTTCGATGGCCCCTCCCCGCCTCCTCGTGCTCGGCCACGCCGCGCACGATCTCGTCTACCGCGTCCCGGCCATCCCGGCGCGTCCGGTGAAGGTCGTCGCGACGTCGATGACGGAGTGCGGCGGCGGCATGGCGGCGAATGCCGCGGTGGCGATCGCGCGGCTTGGCGGCCGCGTCACCTACTGGGGTCGCGTGGCCGACGACGCGCTCGGCGCGCGCATTCTCGGCGACCTCGCCGCGGAGGGGGTCGACGTCGCCCAGGCGCGGCGCGTGCCGGGCTGCCGCTCGCCGGTCTCGTCGATCCTGGTCGACGACCACGGCGACCGCCTGATCTGCAGTTTCACCGACCCCTCGCTGGACCCGGACCCGGGCTGGATGCCCATCGACCGCGTGCGCGACTACGACGCCGTCCTCGCGGACGTCCGCTGGCCGGCGGGCTCCGAGCGGCTGCTTCGGGCCGCGCGCGACGCCGGCCGCCCCGCGCTGCTCGATGCCGACGTCGCACCCGCTGCCACGATCGCCCGCCTGGTCGACTGCGCAACGCACGTCCTGTTCTCGGAGCCGGGCCTGCAGGCGGCGTGTCCGGCCACGCCGGCACCGGAAGCGCTGCGCCGGTGCGTCCGCGCGCACCACCGGATCGTCGGCGTCACGCTCGGCGCGGAGGGCTTCCTGTGGATCGAGGACGGCGCGGTGCGCCGGGAGGCTGCGCCGCGGGTCGCGGCCGTGGACACGCTGGCCGCCGGCGACGTCTGGCACGGCGCGTTCGCCCTCGCCCTCGCCGAGGGGCACGACACGGTCGCGGCCGCGCGCTTCGCGAACCGCGCGGCCGCGCTCAAGTGCCTGCGGCCGGGCGGTCGCAGCGGTGCGCCGACGCGTGCCGAGCTCGACGCCTGGCAGGGCTGAAGCGAGCGCTTACTCTATCGCAGTAGCAATCAGGTGGCGCCCCAGGCGCTCCCGCTCGTGCGCCAGCACCGCCGGCCGGCGCGCGCCGATCCGGTCGAACAGCGCGTCGTGCGAGGCCAGTTCGCGCAGCCATTCCTCCTGCCGGATCGCGGTCACCACCTCGTATTGCTCGGGCGCGAACGCGAGGCCGTCCCAGACCAGGTCGTGGTAGGCGGGCATCCAGCCGAGCGGCGTCTCGACGGCGCTTGCCGTGCCCTCGCACCGCCCGACGATCCACTGCAGCACGCGCATGTTCTCGCCGAAGCCGGGCCAGACGTAGCGGCCGGCGCCGTCCTTGCGGAACCAGTTGACCGCGAAGATGCGCGGCGGACGCGCGACGCGCCGCCCCATCGCCAGCCAGTGCGCGAAGTAGTCGCCGACGTGGTAGCCGCAGAACGGCAGCATCGCGAACGGGTCGCGCCGGACCTCGCCCACGGTGCCCGCGGCCGCAGCCGTCATCTCCGACCCCATCGTCGCGGCCTTGTAGACCCCTTCCTCCCACGTGCGCGCCTCGACGACCAGCGGCGCCGTGTCCGAGCGGCGGCCGCCGAACACGAATGCGTCGATCGGCACGCCGTCCGGATTCTCCCAGTCGGCATCGATCGACGGGCACTGCCGCATCGACACCGTGAACCGCGCGTTCGGATGCGCGGCCTTGCGTCCCGCCTTGCCGTCCGCGGGCGTCCAGTCGCGCCCCTGCCAGTCGACGAGGTGCGCCGGCGGCTCGCGGGTCATGCCTTCCCACCACACGTCGCCGTCGTCGGTGAGCGCGACGTTGGTGAAGATGACGTTCGCCTTCAGCATCTCCATCGCGTTGGGATTCGACTCGTACGACGTGCCCGGCGCGACGCCGAACGCGCCGGCCTCGGGGTTGATCGCGCGGAAGCGCCCGTCGGCCCCCGGCTTGATCCACGCGATGTCCTCGCCGATGGTCGTGACCTTCCAGCCGGCGAACGCCCGCGGCGGGATCAGCATCGCGAAGTTCGTCTTGCCGCACGCGCTGGGGAACGCCGCGGCGACGTGCAGCTTGCGGCCGCCCGGCGCGGTCACGCCGAGGATCAGCATGTGCTCGGCGAGCCAGCCCTCGTCGCGGCCCATGACCGAGGCGATACGCAGCGCGAGGCACTTCTTGCCGAGCAGCGCGTTGCCGCCGTAGCCCGACCCGTACGACCAGATCTCGCGCGACTCGGGGAAGTGCACGATGTACTTCGTCTCCGCGCACGGCCACGGCACGTCCGCCTGCCCCGGCGCCAGCGGCGCGCCGACCGAGTGCATGCACGGCACGAAGGCGCCGTCGCGGCCGAGCACGCCGTACACGGCGCGCCCCATCCGCGTCATCACCCGCATGCTCGCGACCACGTAGGGGCTGTCGGTGAGCTCGACGCCCACCTGCGCGATCGGGCTGCCGATCGGCCCCATCGAGAACGGCACCACGTACATCGTGCGCCCGCGCATCGCGCCGTCGAACAGTTCGTGCAGCGTGGCGCGCATCGCCTCCGGTGCGCGCCAGTTGTTCGTCGGCCCAGCGTCCTCCGCACGCTCGCTGCAGATGAACGTGCGATCCTCGACGCGCGCGACGTCGGAAGGATCGGAGAGCGCGAGGAAGCTGTTCGGCCGCCGGACGGGATCGAGCTTGCGCAGCGTGCCGGACTCCAGCATCGCGGCCACGAGACGCTCGTTCTCGGCGTCGCTGCCGTCGCACCACACGATGCGCTCGGGCTTCGCCAGCGCGGCCATCTCGCGCACCCATCCGAGCAGGCGCGGATGCCGGACGTCGGCGGGCGCGGCCACGGAAGCCGCCAGTGTTGCGATCGTTTCGGGCTGGTTCATCGTGCAGTCGGAGGAGAGTGCGCGCGGCACGCGATGCGCTCCGCGCATGGACGATCGACTCTAGCACGCGCGCGCGCGCACGGCCCGCGCCGAAAAACGCGCACCGACGATCGGACCGGTGGCCTGACCGATTCGCGCCGGACGCCATGGCCGCGTCGGCGACGCGGCCATGGCGTCTAGCGGCGCGCGACGACGAAGAGGCGCCGGAACGGGAAGAGCACGCTGCCGTCAGCGCGCGGCGGATAGGCCTGCGCGAGTCCGGTGGCGAGCTCGCTCGCGAACGCGCGCTGCGCCGCGTCGTCGAGCGCGCTCATGTACGGCAGCAGCGCGGTGCCGCGCATCCACGCGAGCACCGGGTGCTCGCCGTCGTCGCGCCGCGGCAGGTGCTGCAGGTACTCGGTGGTCCACACGTCGAGCGCCGCGACGTGCGGCGCGAGCCACTCGAAGTAGTCGTGCGGGCGCGCGACGGGGCGCGAGCGCACGCGCGCGCCCAGCCGCTCGCGCCACGCCGCGGAGCGCGCGACCTGTTCGAGCAGCACGTGCGACGGCCCGTCGAAGTTGTCCGGCATCTGCACGGCGAGCGCGCCGCCGGGGGCGACGCTGCGCGCAAGGCGCGGGAACAGCGCGGCGTGCCCGTCGAGCCAGTGCAGCGCCGCATTGCTGTAGACGACGTCGAACGGCGTTGCCGCGCGCCACTGCGCGAGGTCCGCGCGCACGAACGTGAAGCGCGCATCGCCCGCGGTCGCCTCGCGCGCCCGCGCGAGCATCGCGTCGTCCGCGTCCACGCCGGTGATCCGCGCGGACGGCCACCGCTCGGCGAGGCGGCGCGCCACGTTGCCCGCGCCGCAGCCCAGGTCGGCCACCGTCGCCGGGGCGTCGAGCGGGATGCGCGCCAGCAGCTCGAGCGCGGGCCGCAGGCGCGCGTCCTCGTACTGCAGGTACCGCCCGGGATTCCACGTCATCGGGTCCTCCTCCACCAGCGGCGCGCGAGCACGAACAGCGGGCCGGTGAGCACGAGCAGCACGACGAGCCGCGTCACGTGGAACGCCGTCACCAGCGGCACGCCGAGCTGCAGCACTTTCGCGGTGATCGCCATCTCGGCGACGCCGCCCGGCGCCATGCCGAGCAGCATCGTCGCCGGCGGCCGGCCGGAGACGGCCGTCAGCCCGAGCGCAAACAGCGCCGACAGCACGATCGACAGCAGCACCGCCGCGAGCACGGCCGCGACGAAGCGCGGCGCACCGCGCACGAAGTCGGCATCGAAGCGGCTGCCGAGCGCGCAGCCCAGCAGGAGCTGTCCCGCGTTGGACGCGAGCGAAGGCATCGCCGACAGGTTGACCTCGAGCCCCGTCAGGACGATCGCCACGGCAAGCGCGCCGAGGACGAACGCGTTGGGCACGCGCAGGCGGCCGGCGGCGAACCCGCCCGCGAGCGTCGCGGCCATCAGCGCGGCGAATCCGCCCGCGTCGAACGCGGTCGCCGCCATCGTGTACGCGTCGCTGCCGTGCGCGCCGGACAGCGTGAACAGCGCCGGCACCGAGCCCACGACGAGGAGGATGCGCAGGCTCTGCGCGGCCGCGACGCGGTCCGCGCGGCCGCCGTAGAGCTCGGCGAGGCGCGCCATCTCCGGCGCGCCTCCCGGCACGCTGGCGAAGATGCCGGTCGTCAGGTCCAGGTTGGCGAGGCGCGCCAGCGCCGCGCCCGACAGGTAGCCGACGCCAAGGGCGAACGCGGCCCCCGCGGCGAGCAGCCACCACGCATCGCGCACCTCGGCGAGCACGGCCGGGGTGAAGTACAGGCCGATCGCCGTGCCGATGATCCACTGGCCGGTCTCGCGCGCACCCGGCGGCGCCTCGGCGGGAAGGCCGCCGATGCGCGCCGCGGCCACAGCGAACAGCGGACCGACGATCCACGGGATCGGCGTGTGCAGCCACGCGCACAGCGCGCCCGCCGCGGCGCCGATGGCCAGCGCGAGGGCGTAGCGCGGCAATGGCGTGCGGTGTGTCGGGTCGGGCATCGTGCAGCAGGCCGCCGCGGCGCGCGAGCGCCGGCGGCGAAGGCGGGGATCAGGCGGGCGGGCGGCGCCGTGCACGGTGCTCGCGCACGACCTTGTAGAGCCAGGGGACGAGGACGAGGAGGACCGTGAGCGCGAGCAGCGTCGCCGCGATCGGCTGGCGCAGGAAGACGCTCGGGTCGCCCTGGCTGATGGCGAGCGCGCGCCGGAACTGCGCCTCGGCCAGCGGGCCGAGGATCAGGCCGATGACGGCCGGCGCGACCGGAAAGCCCCAGCGGCGCATGACGAAGCCAAGCAGGCCGAACACGTAGAGCGCCACGAGGTCGACGACCGACTGGTGCAGGCTGTAGGCCCCGAGCGTGGCGAAGACGAGGATGCCGCCGTACAGCAGCGGCCGCGGGATCGCGAGCACCTTCACCCACAGCCCGATCAGCGGCAGGTTCAGCAGCAGCAGGATCACGTTGCCGATGTACAGGCTCGCGATCAGCCCCCAGACCAGCGCGGCCTGCGACTGGAACAGCAGCGGCCCCGGCTGCAGCCCGTAGTTCTGGAACGCGGCCAGCAGGATCGCCGCCGTCGCCGAGGTCGGGATGCCGAGCGTGAGCAGCGGCACGAGCACGCCCGTCGACGAGGCGTTGTTCGCGGCCTCGGGCCCGGCCACACCCTCGATCGCGCCGTGCCCGAACTCCTCGGGGTGGCGCGAGAGCTTGCGCTCCGCCGCGTAGGAGAGGAACGTCGGGATCTCGGCGCCGCCCGCGGGGATCGTCCCGAACGGGAAGCCGATCGCGGTGGCGCGCAGCCACGCCGGCCACGACCGCTTCCAGTCCTCGCGCGACATCCACAGCGAGCCTCCCATCCGCTCCAGCGTCCCGGCGATGCGGCTCTGGTACGCGGCGACGTAGAGCGCCTCGCCGACCGCGAACAGGCCCACGGCGAGGACGACGACGTCGATGCCGTCGAGCAGCTCCGGCACGCCGAACGCGAAGCGCATCTGCCCGGTCTGCTCGTCGATGCCGACCAGCCCCAGCAGCAGCCCGACGAACAGCATCGCCAGCCCGCGCACCATCGACGCCCCGAGCACCGCCGCGACCGTCACGAACGCGAACACCATCAGCGCGAAGTACTCGGCGGGCCCGAACTTCAGCGCGACCTCGACTACGACCGGGGCGAGCAGCGTCAGCAGCACGGTGGCCAGCGTGCCGGCGACGAACGAGCCGATGGCCGCGGTGGCGAGCGCCGGCCCGGCGCGGCCGCGCTTGGCCATGCGGTTGCCCTCGAGCGCCGTGGCGATCGACGCCGACTCGCCGGGCGTGTTGAGCAGGATCGTCGTGGTGGACCCGCCGTACATCGCGCCGTAGTAGATGCCGGCGAACATGATCAGCGCGCCGGTGGGGTCGAGCTTCGAGGTGAGCGGCAGCAGCATCGCGACGGTGAGCGCGGGCCCCACGCCGGGCAGCACGCCGATGGCCGTCCCGAGCGTGACGCCGACCAGCCCCCACAGCAGGTTGAGCGGCTGCAGCGCAACGCCGAAGCCGTGCGCCAGCGCGGCGAGCGTCTCGATCATCGGCGCGTCCCGCGCCGCCGGGCGGGCACCGTCACAACCCCGCGGTGCCGATCAGCGGCGCGAGCCATCCGGCGGGCAGGCCGACGTTCAGCAGCTTGACGAAGAACAGGTGGATCGCGAGCCCGATCGCCAGGCCGATCGCCGCGTCGCGCGCCGGCCGCGCGCTGCCGAAGCCGCGCGCCACGCACGCGAACAGCACGGCCGCCGCGAGCACGAAGCCGGCGTGGCGGATCAGCGCCATCTGCGCAACGAGCCCGGCCGTCACCCACCAGAACCCGCCCGCGCGGAAGGCGTGCTCGCCGCGCTCCGCGGGATCGTCGGGCACGCGGTCGCGCCATCCGCCGGTCGCGAGCTCGGCGAGCAGCCATGCGCCGAGCAGGATCAGGCCCCCGGCGACGACCTTGGGGATGAAGTTCGGACCGATGCGCGCATAGCCCCCCGCCTCGGGCAGGCCGAAGGCGACCACGGCGGCGAACACGCCCAGCCCGAGCACGCCGAGCGACAGCGCGAGCTCGGCGCGCGTGCGCGTGGCCGGAGCGATGCGCGGCAGCCCCACGACCGCGGCTACTTCCGCATGCCCAGCGAGTCCAGGATGGCGGCGATGCGCTTGATGTCCTCGTCGACGAACGCCTTGTAGGCATCGCCGGCGAGCCACGCCTCGTCCCAGCCCTGCTTGACGAGCGTGTCGCGCCACGCCGGCGAGTCGACGCCGGCTTTCACCGCCCGCACGAGCCCGTCGCGCTGGGCGCTCGACAGCCCCGGCCCGCCGAACGCGCCGCGCCAGTTGCCGAGGACGACGTCCACCCCCGCCTCCTTCAGCGTGAGGATGCCTTCCTTGCGCCCGGGGGCGGAGACGCCGAGCGCCCGCATGCGGCCGCCCTTGATGTGCTCGGAGAACTCGCTCAGTCCGGACACCCCCGCGGTGACGTGGCCGCCCACGATCGCCGCGACGGCCTCGCCGCCGCCCTTGAACGGGACGTAGTTGACCTTGGTGGCATCGGCGCCCGCGGCCTTCACGACCATGCCCGCGAGGATGTGGTCGGTGCCGCCGGCCGAGCCGCCGCCCCACGAGACCGCGCCGGGGTTCGCCTTGTAGGCCGCGAGCAGGTCGGCGAGCGTCTTGTGCGGCGACGACGCCGGCACGACGATGACCTCGTACTCGCTGGTGAGCCGCGCGATCGGCGTGACCATCGACAGGTCGACCGGGCTCTTGTTGAGCAGGATGCCGCCGACCATCACCATGCCGCCCATCATCAGCGCATTGGGGTCGCCCTTTGCGCTGTTGATGAACTGCGCGAGCCCGAGCGTGCCGGCCGCTCCGCCCTTGTTCTCGAACTGCACCGACCCCACCGCCTTCGCCGACTGCATCGCGGCGGCGAGCGCGCGCCCGGTCGAGTCCCAGCCGCCGCCGGGGTTCGCCGGAATCATCATCTTCAGCGTGCCGATCGCCTGCGCGCGCGCGAGGCTCGGAAACTGCGCGGCAGTCAGAGCGGCCAGCGCGCCCTGGGTGAATGCACGTCGCTTCATGGCTTCCCTCCTCCCGGCTCCAGTGGTACGTAGAACGCCGAGCATACGTGAAGCGGTGCCGGCCGACGAGGGCCGGCGCGGGACGCGAGGTCAGTGCACCGCGCCGGCGTCCAGCAGCGCCGCGCGCTCCTGCACGTCGTAGCCCAGCTCGGCGAGCAGCGCGTCGCGGTGCTCCGAGGGTGCGGGCGGCCGCGACGCCGGCGCGGGCCGCCGGCCGTCGACGCGGAACCCCGGCCGCATCACCTGCACGTCGCGCGGGGTGCCGGGAACGTCGTCAAAGCTCGCCAGGAGCTCGCCCTCGCGCGCGTGCGGATGCGCGAGGATCTCCGGCACCGTGAGCACGCGGCCGGCGGGCACGCCCGCGCGCTCCAGCAGCGCTTCCCACTCGGCGGCCGGCCGCCCCGCGAGACGCTGCTCCAGCAGCGCGGTCAGCTCCGCGCGGTGGCGCTTGCGCGCCTCGCGATCGGCGAACCGCGGGTCGCGCTCGAGCCCGGACAGGCCGAGCACCCCGAGCAGGGCCTCGAACTGCTTCTGCTCGTTCGCAGCGATGTTGAGCAACCCGTCGCCGGTGCGAAACGCGCCCGACGGCGCCGCCGTGAAGTTGTCGTTGCCGAGCGGCCGCGGCTCGATCCCCGCGTTGAGGTAGTTCGAGACCACCCAGCCCATCGTCGCCAGCGTCGCGTCGAGCATCGCCACGTCGACGAACGCGCCCTCGCCGGTGGTGCGGGCGCGCAGCAGCGCGGCGGCGACGGCGAACGCCGCCGTCAGCCCGCCGATCGTGTCGCAGACCGGATAGCCGACGCGCAGCGGCGCGCTGCGCTCGTCGCCGGTGACGCTCATCACGCCCGCGAGCCCCTGCACGATCTGGTCGTAGGCCGGGCGCTGCGCCAGCGGCCCCGACTGGCCGAAGCCCGAGATGGCGCACACCACCAGCGACGGCCGGATCGCGCGCAGCCGCTCGGGCGCAAGTCCCAGGCGCGCCATCACGCCGGGGCGGAAATTCTCGACGAGCGCGTCCGTACGCGCGACCAGCCGCTCGAACACCTCGCGCCCGCGCGGATGCTTGAGGTCGAGCGCGATCGACTCCTTGCCGGCGTTCGCCGCGAGGAACGAGATGCCCATGCCGGCGCGCGCGTACGCCGGGTCCGCCCCCAGGCGCCGCGCGAGGTCGCCGCTCGGGCTCTCCACCTTGATCACGCGCGCGCCCAGGCACGCGAGCTGGTAGCACGCGAAGGGCCCCGCCAGGACGTTCGTCAGGTCGAGGACCGTGACGCCGGCGAGCGGCGCGGTGGCGGTGGTCATGGCAGCCTCACTTCCCGATGCAGAACCGCGAGAAGATCGCGCCGAGCAGGTCGTCGGCGGTGAACTCGCCGGTGATCGTCGACAGCGCCTGCTGCGCCTCGCGCAGCGACTCGGCGAAGAGCTCCAGCGCCGGCACACGCTCGCGGATCTGCGCGCCGGCCTCGTCGAGGTGCAGCGCGGCCTCGCGCAGCGCCGCGAGGTGGCGCTCGCGCGCGATGAAGGCGTCCTCGCCCACGCTCGCCACGCCCGCCACCGCCAGCACCTCGCGCTCGAGCAGGTCGCAGCCCGCGCCGCTCAGCGCCGACAGCCAGACGTGCGTGCGGCCGTCGCGCCGCTCGACACGCTGCGCCGTACCGGCGAGGTCGGCCTTGTTGTGCACGACGAGCCGCGGCAGCGACGGCGGCAGCGCCGCGACGATCGCCGCGTCGTCGGCGTGCATCGCGTCGGCGGCCGCGCGCGCGTCGACCAGCACCAGCGCGAGGTCGGCGCGGCGGATCGCGGCCCACGTGCGCTCGATGCCCAGCCGCTCGACCTCGTCGGCGGTGTCGCGCAGGCCTGCGGTGTCGACGACCGTCAGCGGGATGCCACCGATCTCCACGGGGCGCTCGACCGTGTCGCGCGTCGTGCCGGCGACCGGCGTGACGATCGCCGCGTCCTCGCGGACGAGCCGGTTCAGCAGGCTCGACTTGCCGACGTTGGGCCGGCCGACCAGCACGACCGTGAGTCCCCTCGCGAGCCGCACGCCGGTCGCCGCCCGCGCGAGCAACGTCTCCAGTGCGCCGCGCAGCGCGTCGAGCTGCCCGGCGGCGTCCGCCGCCCGTACGAACTCGATGTCCTCGTCGGGAAAGTCCAGCGTCGCCTCGGTGAACATGCGCAGCCGCGTCACCGCGTCCACCAGCGCGTGCACCTCGCGCGAGAACTCGCCGGAGAGGCTGCGGACCGCCGCGCGCGCCGCGGTCGCGGTCGCCGCCTCGATCAGGTCGGCCACCGCCTCGGCCTGCGCGAGGTCGAGCTTGCCGTTCAGGAACGCGCGTCTGGTGAACTCCCCGGGCTCGGCGACGCGCGCGCCGAGCGCCACGCAGCGCGCGAGCAGGAGCCGCAGCGCGACCGGGCTGCCGTGGCCGTGCAGCTCGAGCACGTCCTCGCCGGTGAACGAGGCCGGGGCTGGAAAGTGCAGCGCGAGCCCCTGGTCGAGCGGCTCGCCGCGCGCGCCGCGGAAGGTCGCGACGGTGGCCACGCGCGGGAGGGGCAGCTGCCGGCCGAGCACGCCGTCCGCGATGCGCGCGACCGCTTCGCGAGCGCCGGAGACGCGCACGATGCCGACGCCGCCGCGCCCGGGCGGCGTCGCGATCGCGACGATGGTGGCGGGGGAGACGTCGGCGGCGGGCACGCGCCAAGCTTAGCGCGTGCTCCGCCGCACGCTACGGCGCGGCGCGCACCAGTTCGACGCGCCGCGGGGCCTCGCCGGCCGCGAGCAGCTCCCCGGCGAGGCGACCGTCACCGATGGCCGCGAGCCGCAGCGTCACCGACCCGGCGCCGCCGTCGGCCACGAGGTCGACGCGCGTGCCTTCGATGCGCCGCTCGGCGATGCGCAGCGTGCGCCCGCGCCAGCGCAGCGTGCCGGAGACGCTCTGCCACGCCTGCGCGAGCTCGAGCGCGACGGCCTCCGCGCCCGCGCCGCCGCTCCAGCCGCCACCGACCTTCGCCGGCACCGTCCAGCGGTGCAGCGTGCTGCGCTTGGCCACCCCCACCGTCTTGCCCGGGGCGTCGACCTCGATCGTCGCGTCGGCCGGCCAGTCGCCGAGCCCGTAGTCGTGCGACACGATGCGTGCGCCGGGCCGCAGGGTCGCATACAGGCGCGGCGCGAGCCGCGCGTTGACGTCCGGCAGCAGGTACATCGTGACGACGTCCGTGCCCGCGTAGTCGGTCTCGAACAGGTCCTGCGCGGCGAAGGTCGCGCGCGCCTCGAGCCCGGCCGCGCGGGCGTTCTCGCGGCTTGCGGCCACGAGCCGCGGGTCGATCTCGACGCCGTGGGCGACGGCCCCGCGCCGCGCCGCGGCGACGACGATGCGCCCGTCGCCGCTGCCGAGGTCGAGCAGCCGCTCGCCCGCGCGCACCCCGGCGAGGTCGAGCATCGCCCGCACGACGTTGTCGGGCGTGGTGACGTAGGGCGTGTCGAGGTCGGGCGCGCCGGACTGCGCGCCCGCCGGCGCGGACGCGTTTGCGAGCGCGAGCACCGCGCAGGCCGCCGCCAGCGCGCGCGCCGGCGTCATCGCCGTTTCGCGGCGGCGAGCTCGGCTTCCTTCTCCAGCATCCGGTTCATGTGCCACTGCTGGCCGATCTGCAGGATGTTGTTGACGAGCCAGTAGAGCACGAGTCCCGACGGGAAGAAGATGAACAGCACCGAGAAGGCGACCGGCATGATCTGCATGATCCGCGCCTGCATCGGATCGGTGATCGGCGTCGGCGACAGCTTGACCTGCAGGTACGCCGTGATCGCGTAGACCACCGGCAGCACGAAGTACGGATCGGGCGCGGACAGGTCGCGGATCCAGCCCAGCCAGGGCGTGTAGCGCAGCTCGACGGCGGACAGCAGAACCCAGTAGAGCGCGATGAACACGGGGATCTGCACGAGGATCGGCAGGCACCCGCCGAGCGGGTTGATCTTCTCCTGCTTGTAGAGCTCCATCATCTTCATCTGGAGCGCCTGCTTGTCGTTGGCGTACTGCTCCTGCAGCGCCTTGAGCTTCGGCGCCACGAGCTTCATCTTCGCCATCGAGCGCGCCGAGGCGGCGTTCAGCGGGTAGAAGGCGAGCTTGATCAGGATCGTCATCACGATGATCGCCCAGCCCCAGTTGCCGATCAGGCCGTGCAGCCACTTGAGCAGCCAGAACAGCGGCGCGGCGAGCACCGTGAAGATGCCGTAGTCGACGACCAGGTCGAAGCCCGGCGCGAGGTTGCCGATGATCTCCTGCTCCTGCGGGCCGGCGTACAGCGGCACGCTCACCGACGCGCTCGCGCCGGGGGCGACCTCACCCAGCGGCAGGATCACGCCGGCGGCGTAGAGGCCGTTGTCGAGCTTGCGCGCGTAGAACTCGCGCTCGCGCCTCGGCTCGGACGCCGGCAGCCAGGCGTTGACGAAGTAGTGCTCGATCATCGCGACCCAGCCGTTGTCCGTCTTGGCGGTGTACGGGGGCTTGCGCGACGCGTCGGCGGCGAGCTTGTCGATCTCGCCGAAGTCGACCTTCTTGAACTTGTCGGTCTCGTTGTAGACGACCGGGCCCGTGTAGGAGACCGGCGTCCACGAGCTCTGCGGCACCGCGGTCTTCGTGTCGCGCGTCAGCTGGAAGTAGGCGAAGGGCGCGATCGGCTCGCCGCGCCGGTTGGTGATGTCGAACCGCGCGTCGATGACGTAGGTCCCGCGGTGGAAGGTCAGCGTCTGCACGACCTCCTCGCCCGCCGGCGTGGTCGCCGTCAGCTTGAGCTCGAGCCGGTCGCTGCCCGGGAGAAGCTCGCGCGGCCCGGGCTGCACCTGGTACACGGTGCGGTGGGTGGGCAGCCCCTCGCCGAGCAGCCCGGCCTGCGCGACCGCGGTGCGCTCGCCGTTGCGCTGCAGGACGAGGTAGGGCTTGGACGCGTCGGTGGCGTCGCGGTGCTTCGTCAGCGCCACCTGGGCGATGACCCCGCCGACGGGATCGATCGTCGCGCGGTACAGGTCGGTGCGGATCTCGACCGGCTGCGCCTGCGTCGTGACGGTTCCCGCCGGCGCCGGGGCGGCCGCGCCGGGCACGGCAGCCGCGCCCGGGGCCGGGGCGGCGGGCGACGCGGCCGGCACGTCGGCCGGCTTCGCGGGCTCGCCCGCGGGCGCCGCCTTCTGCACGACCGGCGGCGGCGGGTTCACGTGCCTCTGCCACGCCTCCCACAGGAACAGCAGCGAGAACGAGAAGACGAGGAACAGGATCAGGCGTTGCGAGTCCATGCGGCCCCGGAAGGTCGGCGAGGGTCAGGCCGGGCGCGACGCGGAGTCGCCCGAAGGCTCGGGCACCGGGTCGTAGCCGCCTGGATGGTAGGGGTGGCACTTCGCGATCCGCTTCGCGGCGAGCCAGCTGCCGGCGGCGGCGCCGTGCCGCTCGATCGCCTCGCGCGCGTAGTCCGAGCAGGTCGGGAAGAAGCGGCAGTTCGCGCCGAGCATCGGGCGCAGCAGGTACTGGTAGCCGCGGATCGCCGCGATCAGCACGGGCTTCACGGCGTCGACCTCGCGGCCATCTGCGCCACGGCGCGTGCCAGCAGGTCGGCCGCCTCGCGCGCGGCGGCGTCGACGGCGCCGCGCGGGAGAGGCGCCTTCAGCCGGACGATCACGTCGTAGGGGAGCGTCTGCTCGCGCGCGCCGCGGAAAGCCTCGCGCACCAGGCGCCGGAAGCGGTTGCGGTCGACCGCGCGCCGCAGCGCCTTGCGGCCCACGACCAGCCCGAAGCGGCCCACGGGCAGGGCGGCGGGCTTCGCGATGATCTGCACCTGGCGGCCGTCGAAACGCGCCCCGTCGCGGAACACCGCCTCGAACGCCCCCGTCCCGGTCAGGCGGTGCGGCCGGGCGCCCGGCGCGGGGCGCGGGGGGAGGCGCTCGTTCAGACGGACAGGCGGGCGCGGCCCTTCGCGCGGCGCGCGGAGAGCACCTTGCGGCCGCCCACCGTCTTCATCCGGGCGCGAAATCCGTGGGTCCGCGCGCGGCGGATCTTCGAGGGCTGGAAAGTGCGTTTCATGGTGGCGGGCAGCGCTTCGGGTGGTCGGCGGGACAGCCCCGGCTGGACGGCCAAGGGCCGGCGAATTCCGGGCCGGTGGATCCCGGATCGCGCCGGCGCCGCTGGGCGGGCCGGCCCGTGCGGTCACCGCGAAACCTCCCGCGCGACCGCCGGAAAAGCCTTTCATTAGAACAGATTGCGTGACCGCCTGTCAACGAACGCGTCGTGTCAGCCGCGGAGTCCCGCAATGCGAGCGGTCACTTCCCCCGGGTCGCATGCGGGGCCGACACTTCCCGGGACTCGTGGTCGCAGTGTCAACGCTGCTGTGGATAACCCGGCTCGCGCCCACTAGAATGTGTATAACTCGAAGGGCGGCCCGGCGTCGGGAGGACGATGCCGGCACGCCCGCTGCCCCCGAAGTCGCCCACAAGCGCGGCGCGCGAAGCCGCCCGGGACCCCGCCGTCTTGAACGCCTCCCCGCCCTTTTCGCCCGACGCCGACGGCTGCTGGTCGGCGTGCCTCGCCGCCTTCCGGCGCGACCTGTCCGCCCAGCAGTTCGCGACGTGGATCCGGCCGCTGCGCTGCGAGCCCGCGGACGGCCGCCTGCGCGTCCTCGCACCCAACCGCTTCGTGCTGCAGTGGGTCAAGGACCGTTTCGGGCACCGCATCGAGGCCCTGGTCGAGGACGCCAGCGGCCGCCGCGTGCCCGTCGAGTTCGCGCTGACGCCGGAGGACGCCGTGGCGCCGCCCGCCGCGGAGGCGGCGCCGCAGGCCGCCGACGCCCCGCCGGCGCCGTCCACCGGGCCCGTGCCCGCGAAGCCGCCGGCGCCGGCGATCGTCGTCGCGGCGGGCGTCGCGACGCGCCGCCCCGAGCCCCGTCCCGACGCCACCAGCCTCAACCGCGCGCTGACCTTCGAGTCCTTCGTGACCGGCAAGGCCAACCAGCTCGCGCGCGCCGCCGGGCTGCAGGTGGCCGAGCACCCCACATCGTACAACCCGCTGTTCGTCTACGGCGGCGTGGGGCTGGGCAAGACGCACCTCATCCAGGCGATCGGCAACCACATCCTCGCGCAGAACCCGGGCGCCCGCATCCGCTACACGCACGCCGAGTCCTACGTCGGCGACGTCGTGCGCGCCTACCAGCACAAGAGCTTCGAGGAGTTCAAGCGGCACTACCGCTCGCTCGACCTCCTGCTGATCGACGACATCCAGTTCCTCGGCAACAAGAGCCGCACGCAGGAGGAGTTCTTCTACCTCTTCAACACGATGATCGAGGCCCACAAGCAGGTCGTGATCACGTGCGACAAGTACCCGAAGGAGATCGAGGGGATCGAGGAGCGGCTGATCTCGCGCTTCGGCTGGGGGCTCACCGTGGCCCTCGACCCGCCCGAGCTCGAGATGCGCGTGGCCATCCTGCTGTCGAAGGCCGCGCAGGCGCACGTGCGACTCGACGAGCAGGTCGCGTTCTTCATCGCCAAGCACATCCGCAGCAACGTGCGCGAGCTCGAGGGCGCGCTGAAGCGCGTCGCCGCGTTCGCGAGCTTCCACGGCCACGACATCTCGCTCGGCGTGGCCAAGGAGGCGCTGAAGGACCTGCTCGCGGTGCAGAACCGCCAGATCAGCGTCGAGAACATCCAGAAGACCGTCGCGGACTACTACAAGCTGCGCGTGACCGACATGCACAGCAAGAAGCGCTCGCGCGCCGTCGCGCGTCCGCGGCAGGTCGCGATGGCGCTCGCCAAGGAGCTCACGCAGCTGTCGCTCCCCGAGATCGGCAGCAACTTCGGCGGCCGCGACCACACGACGGTGCTGCACGCCTGCCGGACGATCGCCTCGCTGCGCGAGACGCATCCGGAGATCAACCACGACGTCACGTTCCTGCTGCAGGTGCTGCGCAGCTGACCCGGAGCCCCCGGCTGGACGCGGTCGAAGGGGCCGCCGCGAGCCGCACCCCGGCGGCGGCGAACGGGCGGCGGAGCCGCCGCCCGCCGATGTGCCGGCGCGGCTCTAAGCCCGCGATTTGCCTAGGAAATACGGGCTCCGACGTAGTATAATTTGTGGATTCCGCGGGGCCGTCGCGGCCATCGCGGAAGCGCCCCCAAACGATCCACAGGCAGTCACGTGCTTATCCGCCGCGATCGCGACGTCCGGACGCGCTGAAGCGCAACGCCTTTTCCCGGCTGTCCACGCCGCACGGCCCGCATCATCAACTGTTCTCATGGTTTGACATGCAACTCAAACAGATCGCACGCGACGCATTGCTGAAGCCGTTGCAGGCCGTCTCGGGCATCGTCGAGCGCCGCCACACGCTGCCGATCCTCGCGAACGTGCTGCTGGAGCAGAAGGACGGTGCGCTGCACGTCACGGCGACCGACCTCGAGATGCAGATCACCGCGGTGGCGGACCTCGCGGGCAAGGATGGCCAGGCCACGACGGTGGCCGCGCGCAAGCTGCAGGATCTGCTGCGGGCATTGCCCGACGACGCCACGCTCAACGTCGACGCGACGGGCAGCAAGATGACGGTGCGCGCCGGGCGCTCGCGCTTCAACCTGCAGACGATGGCCGCCGGCGACTACCCGCGCATCAGCCTGGGCACCGAGCAGCTGCAGACGCTGGCGCTGCCGCAGAAGGACCTGCGCGCGCTGCTCCGGCTCGCCGAGTTCGCGATGGCACAGCAGGACATCCGCTACTACCTGAACGGCATGCTGCTGGTGATCGACCAGGACTCGCTGCAGGCGGTCGCCACCGACGGTCACCGGCTGTCGTGGGCGAGCCTCGCGGTGCCCGGCGGCTTCACGCGCCAGGAGGTGATCCTCCCGCGCAAGACGGTGCTGGAGCTGGGCAAGCTGCTCGGCGACGTCGAGGACCCGGTCACGATCGACGTGCTCGCCAACCAGGTGCGCTTCCGCTTCGGCAACGTGGAGCTGGTCAGCAAGGTCGTCGACGGCAAGTTCCCCGACTACAACCGCGTGATCCCGACGACGCACGGCAGGTTCGTGGAGATCGACCGGCTCGCGCTGCTGTCGGCCCTGCAGCGCGCCGCGATCCTCTCGAACGAGAAGTTCCGCGGCGTGCGCCTCGTGCTGTCGGACGGCACGCTGCGCATCATCTGCACCAACGCCGAGCAGGAGGAGGCCGAGGAGGAACTCGAGGTCGGCTACCGCGGCGAGGGCCTCGACATCGGCTTCAACATCACCTACCTGCTCGACGTGCTGCAGAACCTTTCGGCCGAGCGCGTGCAGCTGGCGTTCGGCGACGCGAACTCCAGCGCGCTGGTCACCATGCCCGGCCGCGACGACTACAAGTACGTCGTGATGCCGATGCGGATCTGATGCCAGCCGCGAGCGCGCGCTTCCGCCCGGTCCGCGCCGGCGCCCGGTAGGCGCGCCCCCCGCCAGCCGGCAGCACCCCGCCCCAGCGTTTCTCCCCGACGAGTCGATGTCTCCCGCCCAGCCACAGCCGTTGCAGTCCCTGCCCGAATACAACTCCGACAGCATCAAGGTGCTGAAGGGCCTCGAGGCCGTTCGCAAGCGCCCGGGCATGTACATCGGCGACACGTCCGACGGCACCGGCCTGCACCACATGGTCTTCGAGGTGCTCGACAACGCGATCGACGAGGCGCTCGCCGGCTACTGCGACGACATCCGGGTGGTGATCCACGCGGACAACTCGGTGTCTATCGTCGACAACGGCCGCGGCATCCCCACCGACGTCAAGGAGGACGACGAGCAGCGCCGCTCCGCGGCCGAGATCGTGATGACCGAGCTGCACGCCGGCGGGAAGTTCGACCAGAACAGCTACAAGGTCTCCGGCGGGCTGCACGGCGTCGGCGTGTCCGTGGTCAACGCGCTGTCCGACTGGCTGAAGCTGCGCATCCATCGCGGCGGGAAGCTCCACCAGATGGAGTTCCGACGCGGGGAGGCGGTGGCGCCGCTCGCGGTCACCGGGACCACCGACCGCCGCGGCACCGAGGTGCATTTCATGGCCTCGATCGAGACCTTCGGGCGCATCGACTACCACTACGAGGTGCTGGCGAAGCGCATCCGCGAGCTGTCGTTCCTGAACAACGGCGTCGCGATCGAGCTCGTCGACCAGCGCGACGGCAAGAGCGAGAACTTCGCGTACTCGGGGGGCGTGAAGGGCTTCGTCGAGTACATGAACCGCAGCAAGAACGTGCTGCACCCGCGCGTGTTCCACGCGGTCGGCGAGCGCAACGGCGTGATCGTCGAGGTCGCCATGCAGTGGAACGACAGCTACGCCGAGAACGTGCAGTGCTTCACCAACAACATCCCGCAGCGCGACGGCGGCACGCATCTGACCGGCCTGCGCCAGGCGATGACGCGCACGATCAACAGCTACATCGAGAAGGAGGAGATCGCGCGCAAGGCGAAGGTCGAGACGACCGGCGACGACATGCGCGAGGGCCTGACCTGCGTCCTCTCGGTGAAGGTGCCGGAGCCCAAGTTCAGCTCGCAGACGAAGGACAAGCTCGTGTCCTCGGAGGTGCAGCCGATCGTGCAGGACGTCGTGTCCGAGAAGCTCGCCGACTTCCTGCTCGAGTACCCGGGCGACGCGAAGATCATCTGCACGAAGATCGTCGAGGCCGCGCGGGCGCGCGAGGCGGCGCGCAAGGCGCGCGAGCTCACTCGCCGCAAGGGCGTGCTCGACGGCATGGGCCTGCCGGGGAAGCTGGCCGACTGCCAGGAGCGCGATCCGGCGCTGTGCGAGCTCTACCTCGTCGAGGGCGACTCCGCCGGCGGGTCGGCCAAGCAGGGGCGCGACCGCAAGTTCCAGGCGATCCTGCCGCTGCGCGGCAAGATCCTCAACGTCGAGCGGGCGCGCGTCGACAAGGTGCTCTCCTCGCAGGAGATCGTCACGCTGATCACCGCGCTGGGGGCGGGCTTCAAGGACGACTTCAACATCGAGAAGCTGCGCTACCACCGCATCATCATCATGACGGACGCGGACGTCGACGGGTCGCACATCCGCACGCTGCTCCTGACGTTCTTCTACCGGCAGATGCACGAGCTGGTCGAGAACGGGCACATCTACATCGCGCAGCCGCCGCTGTACAAGGCGAAGTCCGGCCGCGAGGAGACCTACCTCAAGGACGACCACGAGCTCAAGCAGTACCTGCTGCGCGTCGCGCTGAAGGGCAGCGAGCTGGTCGCCGGCGCCGGTCTTCCCGCGCTCGCGCCGGAGACGCTGGAGAGCGTGGCGCGCCAGTACCTGCTGGCGGAGGCCGTGATCGAGCGTTCCGCACGCATCGTGGATCCGGCGGTGCTGCACGCGGTGCTCGCGGGCGCGCGCGTCGACCTCGGCAACGAGATCGCAGCGCAGCGCAGCGCGCGCGAGCTGCAGGCGGCCGTCGACGACGACGAGGTCCGCATCGAGGCGCGTTTCGACCCCGCGGGAGCGTCCTACCGCCTGCTGATCGTGCGCACCCACCACGGCACGCCGCACGCGACCTCCATCGACGGCGACTTCCTCGCGAGCGGCGAGGGCGCGCAGCTGCGTGCCGCGGCCGACGTGCTGCAGGGGCTGATCCAGGAGGGCGCGACGGTACGGCGCGGCGACAAGGTCCAGGCCGTGCGCAGCTTCAAGGAGGCGCTCGACTGGCTGCTCGCGCAGGCGCGCGACAGCGTGTCGATCCAGCGCTACAAGGGCCTGGGCGAGATGAATCCCGAGCAGCTGTGGGAGACGACGATGGACCCGAAGGTCCGGCGGCTGCTCAAGGTGCAGATCGAGGACGCGATCGCGGCCGACGAGATCTTCGACAAGCTGATGGGCGAGCAGGTGGAGCCGCGGCGCGCGTTCATCGAGAGCAACGCGCTCGGCGTCCGCAACCTGGACGTCTAGGCCGCCAACACCGCCAACACCGCCAACGCCGCCACGACGCCCGCGTCTCGCGGGAAGCGCACGCGCGGCACGGGTGCGAAACGCGGCGTGGTCCGGATGCTGCGATCGCCCGTCTGCACGTCGTGGCGGACACCGCGCATCCGTCCGGCGATCGTCCCCTGACGTCGCGTAGCCGTCTCGAACGCGGCGCGGGCAGCGCTGGTCGGGACGCCACCTCGCTCGCGCAGGCCGCCGAACCTGCCCTGCCGCATCGCGTCAGTCCCGACCCGGCCGCGCGTATCCGGGCGCGCCGGGTTCACCGCGCCCGCCCGAGCCCTGCAGCCGGTCCCGCCGCCTGCGCTCCTGGCACCCTTCTTGCGGCGCCCGCGTCCATGGTCACCGATCCGGGCGCAGCCTGCTCGTCGGACTTCTTCGGGCGGCTGCAGGCGTGGCAGCGCCTGGCCTGGGCCGAGACGAACCAGGCGACGACCTGCTATCTGCAGGGGTGCGCGATCATCGTCCTGGCGCGCTCACCGCAGCAGGCCGCAGCGGCATGGCACGAGACGCACGCAGCGCTGCTTCGTCACTCGGCGCGGGTTCTGGCCGGCGCCGTGCGGCTCTGGAGCGAGCAGTAGGCCGGTGCCGTCCGGCGCTCGTCCGACACACCGAGCTGCTCGCGGTCGACGGCCTCGCGAGCCCGTCGCCCGGCGAAGCGGTGTCGGCGCGACTGCGCCTTGCGCCTCCTCACCTGCAGTCGGGATGAACGCGCACGTAGTTCGACAGCACACGACCCAGCTCGGCGGCGTGGCGCTGGTTTCCCGCGCGAAGCGCGCGCTCCAGGTCGTCCGCGATCATGCCGCGGATGCGGCGCCGGCCATCGGGGGTTGCGAGAAGGCAGCAGCCCAGCTCGGCCGCAACGATCTGCGGGACGCGCTCGTGCTCGGCGATCGCGTCGACCTCCCCGACCTCGAGTCCGGCCAGATCCATGCACTCCTGAAGCGTCACCATGAGGTACTCCCCGTCCGGGCCAAGCGTGCACGCCTATGACAATAGCATAACGCCCCGCCGCGCGAACGCAACAGGGCGCGAGCTTCGTGCCGCCCGCGTTCCGTGGCGGATCCGCCGAATGGAGTGCACACTCGACGTGCCCGGACGCCTCGTGTCGCCCGTCGGGGACACGTTTCCGACGTCCGTGGCTCGCCGCCCGCGTCGCGCGACGACAGCCCGGTCAGGCCGCCCGCGCCCCGCGCCGAAGCGCCAAGGAGGCAACCGTGTACAAGAGGATCCTGCTCGCCTACGACGGCACCGAGTCCGGCCAGAAGGCGCTGCTCGACTGCCGCGACCTCGCTCAGTGGGGACAGTCGGAACTGTCGCTCGTCGCCGTCATGCCCGTGCCCACGAACCCCATGATGATCGAAGGGGGCCTGTACGACGGTGTCGGCGACGAGGAACTGAAGGCAACCTACGAAAGCATTCTCGATGACGGGCTGCAACGGCTCTCGCTCGCCGGGCGGCGCGTTCACGGCGAGTTGCTGGCAGGGGATCCGGTCCGGGAGATCACCGAGTACGCGCGCAAGATCGAGGCGGACTTGATCGTCGTCGGGCACAAGCATCTCGACGGCTGGGCGGCTCGCTGGTGGCGAAGCGCCACCTCGCCGGCCCTGATCGAGCACGCGCCTTGCAGCGTCCTGGTGGTGATCACCCATTGACTGCGGGGCGGTCACATTTCCCTGCGATGCGTCGGGATCCGGCGCGTCCACGCGGAGCCCGGCCCGCGCCCTTCGAACGGTCACGAGCCTCGTCTTTCGCGGCGGCCATCCTCGTCGTCCGCAGGCCCCGGCCAGCGGCGCTCGACGGGCCTGACCTCGAGCGCAAGCTCGCGTTCGCGAGCCTGGTGCCCAGGACACGGCTCCGCATGCGCGTGGCGTGGCGCGATGCCGCACTCTCGTCGCCACCGTCCATGCAGGTACCGGACGGCCGGGTTCGCGGCCATCGTGCGCGCGGGCGACCTTCCTCGGCGGCACGTCATGTTCGGGAGCCCGGCCGAGGCACCGGGAATCGGCAGCGCGAGTACGCAGGGAGTCGACGGCGACGACACGCGCGCGCACGCCGCGGCTGAACGGCTTGAAGCGGACGGCGGAGCCTGTGCCGGATCCGCGCTGTTCAAATCGCACGCGCGGGTTCATCATGGACGTGGCACCCGTGTCCGGCGCTGCGCGCGGCTGACGTCGCGGGCGTGATGCCGATCCGACACCCCGGCCGGATCGTTTCCTTCGTCCGGCTGCAGACGCTCCCGCGATCACGCGGCGGCGAGCGCAGCGGGCAGCGGACGCCAGCTTCGGCGTTCGACAGGCCAAGGCCGTTGGACGTGCGGAGATCGCGCCATGGAGGCGCAGATGCGCTCACGCAACCTCGTCCTGCTCGCGGTGTCGTGCGGCCTTGCAGCGCCGGTGGCCTGCGCGGGCGCTTCCGTCGCCATCGAGTTCGCTCACGCTGGCTACGGCCACTATTTCGTGACGACCGCTCTGCCGGAGATCGCCGCGCTGGATGCGGGGACGGTTCCCGGCTGGCAGCGCACGGGCGAGTCCTTCGCCGTGTTCGACCTCGGCACGCCGGGCGCGCGCGGGACCTGCCGCTTCTGGAGCGGACAGACGTTCGCGCCGCGCAGCTCGCACTTCTACACCGCGTCCGCCGCGGAGTGCGAAGAGCGGAAGCGGGACGTGCACTGGCGGTTCGAGGGCGAGGTCTTCGCGATGGTCCTTCCCTCCGAAGACGGCAGGTGCCCGACCGGCACGGTACCGCTGTACCGGCTCTACAACGACGCCAGGAACGGCGCACCGAACCACAGGTACACGACCCAGGCCACCGTGCGTGCCGCGACGATCGCGGAGGGCTGGATTCCCGAAGGCGACGGCATCGGCCTGACGGGCTGCGTTCCGCCGTCGGACGCGCAACGGACGATCCGGGGCCACGTCGTCGACGGCTTCATCGTGGACGCGATCGTGTGCCTGGACGCGAACCGCAGCGGCGGCTGCGATCCGGGCGAACCTCGGTCCTCCACCGACGCTGCCGGCGCGTATGCGCTGACGATTCCGCGGGAAGCCACCGAGCCGCTCGTCGCCGAGGTCGTGGCGGGGCGCTCGCGCGACAGCGACGAGCCCGCGACGAGCGTGGACGTCACGTATCGCATGGCCACGCCCTCCCCGGTCTACGGGACGGACATCACGCCGTTCTCGACGCTGGTCGCCCTCACCGGGCTTGCGAACCACGCCCTGGGCGAGGATGTCGTCCGGGCGCGGCTGGGGCTGCCGCCGCGGTACGACTTGCGTCTTCCTGCGCCGGCACCCGCGGGCTCGACGAGGCAGGCGGTGGCGAAGGCGATCGTGAAGGCGCTGAAGGCGCGCGGAGGGGTGCTGGACATGGCCTCGCCCGGCGCGCTGGGCGACGTCGTCGCCGCCTTGCCGGAGGAGGTGAACGCGCTGCCCCGCTCGCGGATTGCCACGCGCAACGGCGCCCCGATCGAGTCCAAGGAGATCTACGTCGACGCGACCTACGTCCTCACGCATCCGGCGGCGGCCGTACCGGACGCGACGCTGAACGGCCGGATCCGCGGGCGCGGGAACACCACGTGGGGCCAGCCGAAGAGTCCGTACAAGGTCCAGTTCGCCAACGACGCGGCCTACGCGGCGGTGGAGGACGTGCTCGGCATGAGGAAGCAGCGCAACTGGGCACTGCTGGCGGACTACTTCGACCGCTCGCTGATCCGCAACAAGCTGGCGCTGTCGCTGGGGAGCAGCAGCGTGTTCCGCGACGGCCTCAAGTGGACGCCCTCGGGGCAGCACGTCGAGGTCTGGCTCAACGACGACTACGTGGGCGTGTACCTGCTGACCGAGGACATCCGCGTCGACCCGGCACGGCTCGACATCGCCCGGATGAGCGCGGACCCCGCGGAGGGTCAGGTCGACGGCGGCTACGTCGTCGAGGTCGACTTCCGCCTCGACTGCTACCGGGGACTCGACTTCACGCTCCAGATGATCACCCGGCAGGGGGTGCCGATCTGCGTCGACACCCCGGACGAGGAAGGGATCACGCCGGCGCAACTCGCGTTCGTCAATGCCCTGATCGAGGACGTCGAGTCCGACATCTACGGCCCGAGCCGGCTCGAGCGGCTGAACCTCGCGAGCTTCGCGGACTGGTACCTGCTGCAGGAGCTCTTCCGCAACCACGACGCCGCCTTCGTCTCCAGCGACTTCATGTGGAAGGACGGCGATGCCGCGCCGAACCCGGGCGACCGCCTGCTGAACATGGGCCCGATCTGGGACTTCGACCGCAGCGCCGGCAACGTCAACTACAGCGACAACTGGAAGGTGGAAGGCTGCTGGGTGAGCCGGGGCGAGCGTCCCAACTGGTTCCGCAGGCTGTTCGACAACCAGCGCTTCCTCGCGCTGACGCTCGAGCGCTGGCGACAGAAGCGGGCATCGCTCGAGACGTTCGTCAACGCGGGCATCGACGCCTACGCGCATCGCCTGGCACCCGCCGCCCGCCGGAACTTCGAGCGCTGGCCGATCTTCGACGTGCCGCTCACCAACTTCTACGTGTTCTCGAATCACGACGAGGAAGTCGCGTTCGTGCGGCAGTTCCTGAACGAGCGCATGAAGTGGCTGGACGCGGCCTACGCGAGTCCGGCGGCATTCAACGTCATGTGCAGGTAGGCGCGGGCGCGCCGCACCGGCGCGGAGTTCCTCCTCGCGAAGGGCGGGTCGCGGCGTACGCGGCGGCGAGGGACGCGATCCGCGCGAGGCGCCCGTCACGGCGCCTTCCGTGGCGCATGGCTGATCCATGGCAAGATGCGACCCGCGTTCGCGGGGCCTAATGGGATCCGCCGATCGACGGCCCGGCACGTCGCCGCCCGGAGCCGAGCCCGGTTTTTCGGTAGCCTCCCGAGCCCGCATTGTTCAGGCCGATCCTTCCCGCGACCCTCGCACTCGCTGCGGGCCTCGCCGGTGCCGCCGCGCCCACCGCCGTCGAGTACTACCACGGCGGCTACGGCCACTATTTCGTCACGGCGTCGCCGCAGGAGATCGCCGCGCTCGACGCGGGAAGCCCTGCGGGATGGCGCCGCACCGGTCACGCGTTCGACGTGTTCCCGCTCGGCGCGCCGGGTGCCGCCCACGTCTGCCGGTTCTGGAGCGGCCAGACGTTCACGACCAAGAGTTCGCACTTCTACGACGCGGCGCTGCCGAGGTGCGCGACCGGCGCCATTCGCGACTGGAAGTTCGAGGGCGAGGTCTTCGGCGTCGCCCTCCCGGACGCCGCCGGCGAATGCGGATGGGGGACGAAGGCGCTCTACCGCCTCTACAACGACGGGCGCTCGGGCGCGCCCAACCATCGCTACACCACGAGCCTCGCGGTCCGGGCGGACATGCTGGCCCAGGGATGGATCGCGGAAGGCGCCGGCATCGGCGTGGTCGGGTGCGTGCCGCTGCCGCGGCCGGAGGCGTTCACGATCGTCGCCGCGGGCGACATCGCACAGTGCTCGAATGCTCCCGCGTCGCTGAGCGCGGCAGCGCAGACCGCGGCCCTCGTCACCGACGACGATGCGCTCGTGCTGACGCTCGGCGACAACGTCTACGACGCGGGCGCGCCGGGCGAGTTCGCGAGCTGCTTCGACCCCACGTGGGGCGCGTTCCGCGACCGGATCCGTCCGGCGATCGGCAACCACGAGTACCGGACGCCCGGCGCGGAGGGCTACTTCGGCTACTTCGGTGCCCGCGCCGGTCCCGACCGCGGCGGCTACTACAGCTTCGACCACGGCGGCTGGCACTTCATCGCGCTGAACAGCGCGATCGATACCTCCGTCGGCTCGCCGCAGTACCAGTGGCTGATGGCCGACCTCGCCGCCTCCAGCGCCACGCTGTGCACGATCGCCTATTGGCACCATCCGGCGTTCAGCTCCGGGGACGAGCACGGCGGCGACGACAGGATGCTGCCGATGTTCGCTGCGCTGCATGCGGCGGGCGTGGAGATCGTGCTCGCCGGGCACGAGCACTTCTACGAGCGGTTCGCGCCGCAGGATGCGCAGGGCGTGCGCGATCCGGGACGCGGCGTGCGCCAGTTCATCGTCGGGACCGGTGGCGCGAGGCTCTACCCGTTCGGTCCGCCGCACCCCGCGAGCGAGTTCCGCCACAACGCCTCGCACGGCGTGCTGCGGCTCGCGCTCGGTGCGGACGGCTATCGCTGGCACTTCGTGCCGACCGGCGGCGCGGCACCGCGCGATCCCGGCAGCGCCGCCTGCCACCGATAGTCCCCGGCGGGACGCCCGCCGCGCAGGAGGGGCTGCTGCATCCGCCGGGCAGGTGCGCCGATTGGGTCGGCGCAGGGCGATCCCCGGCCTGGTGAAGCGCTACGATAGCTGCCGCGGGGGAGCGCGAGCCGTCCCTCCGCGCCAGCGCCACGACGTCCGAACCGCGGTTCCAGACGCGTTGCCGCGCACGTGGATGCGCGCGCGCCGGGCCGCCTTCCGCGCTTCGTCCAGCCATGCCCCGCACCCTTCTCGCCTTCGGCGCTCCTGCGGTCGTCCACGACGGCGAGGCGACGGCGCTGCCTTTCGAGCGGCGCACGCAGCTGCTTGCCTTCCTGGCGCTGCGCCGGACGTGGATCGGACGCTCCGAGCTGGCGGCGCTGCTGTGGCCGGACCTCGACCGCAGGCTCGCGTTCGCCAACCTGCGCAAGACGCTGTTCCGGCTGCCGGCGACCCCGTGGGGCGGCGCGGTCGAAAGCG
The DNA here is from genome assembly GCA_016861105.1 of Betaproteobacteria bacterium. Classification (GTDB taxonomy): domain Bacteria; phylum Pseudomonadota; class Gammaproteobacteria; order Burkholderiales; family Casimicrobiaceae; genus VBCG01. Next base: position 112,022 of record BOKS01000012.1, read on the forward strand.
GCGACGGGGCGGTGCGCGCCGTGCTCGACACGGACGTGCGCTCCTTCGAGGAGGCGCTGCGCGACGGCCGCCCCGGGGACGCGCTGGCCCGGTATCGCGGCGACCTGCTGGCCGGCTTCGACGACGAAGGCAACGAGGCGTGGACGCAGTGGCTGCGGTTCGAGCGCGACCGCCTGCGCACGGCGTGGCGCCTTGCGGCGCTGGGGCATCTCGACGGGGACATCGCCTCCGCCGAGGCGCTCGCGCTGTGCGCGCAGCTGGTGGAAGCGGACCCGCTCGACGAAGCCGCCGTCGGCGCGCAGATCGGGTGGCTGGCGCGCGCCGGCCACGTCGCGCGGGCGCACGAGGCCTATCGGACGTATGCCGCGCGCCTGCGGGAGGAGCTCGGCCTCGAGCCCGGCACGGCGCTCGCCACGCTGCACGCCGCGCTGGCCGGCGGCGAGCGAAGCGGTGAGCGCCGCATCCCCGCGGCGGCGCCCGCCGCCGCCGACGGCTTCGTCGGACGGGTCGCCGAGCTGCGCACGCTGGAGGAGCGGCTGGCGCTGCCCGAGTGCCGGCTGCTGTGCGTGCTGGGGCCCGGCGGCGTGGGCAAGACGCGGCTCGCGCGCCGCGCGATGCAGCTGCTGGCTCCGCGCTTCGCCGACGGCGCGACGTTCGTCCCGCTGGAGGACCTGAGCGATCCTTCGGAGATCGGCAGCCGGCTCGCACGCGAGCTGGGCGTGCGTCCCGGCGCCCGCGGCGACGCGCTCGCGCAGGCGCTCGAAGCTCTCGCGGAGCGGGAGATGCTCGTCGTCCTCGACAACGCCGAGCACCTCGTGCACGGCGCGACGACGTTCGAGCAGCTGCTCGCCGCGGCGCCCGGGGTCAAGGCCCTGGTGACGTCGCGCGTGCGCCTGGCCACGCCCAGCGAGTGGACGCTGCCGCTCGCGGGCCTGCCCTGCCCCGGGACGGAGGACGCGGACCGGCTCGAAGCGTTCGACGCCGCGCGGCTGTTCGTGAACGCGGCGCGCCGCGCCGGCGTCGACGTCGCGGCGGCCTCCGACGCCGACGCGATCGTCGACATCTGCCGCCGCGTCGACGGGCTGCCGCTGGCCCTCGAGCTCGCGGCCGCGTGGACGCGCGTGCTGCCGTGCGCTGCGATCGCGGACGAGCTTCGCCTGGGCGCCGAGCTCCTGCGCACGCCCGACGGCTCGCAGCCGTCGCGGCACGCGAGCATCGAGCACGTGTTCGAGCAGTCGTGGCGGCTGCTCGCGCCGGCGGAGCGCGACGCGCTCGCGCGCCTGTCGGTGTTCCGCGGGGGCTTCGCGCCGGGGGCGGCGCTCGCGGCGGCGCACGCGGGACTGCCGGTGCTGGGCGCGCTGGTCGACAAGTCGCTGCTGCGCAAGGACGGCCCGCGCCTCGACATGCATCCGCTGGTGCAGCGGCTCGCCGCGCTGCGCCTCGAGGGGACCGCACGCGACGAGGCGGAGGCCGCGCACGCGCAGCACTTCCACCGTCTGCTCGCGCAGTCGCGGCGCGCCGTGGACGACGGCGACCGCGAGGCGCTGCAGGCGATCGAGACCGAGTTCGAGAACGTGCGCGTGGCCTGGCGGTGGGCGGTCGCGCGCGGGGCGGGCGGCGCGCTGGCTGCGAGCGCGCCGACGCTCATGCACTTCTGCGACCACCGCGGGCGTTTCGCCGAAGGGGCCGCGCTGCTTCGCGAGGCCGTCGACGCCCCGGTGGCCGCCGCCGCCGCGCTGCGGTCGCGGCTGCTCGGCGCGGTCGCGCACCTCGAGTACCGGCAGGACCGCTACGACGACGCCATGCGGACCGCGACCCGGGCGCTGGCCGACGCGCGCGCCAGTCCGGACGCGGACGCGCAGCTGCAGGGCCTGATCGTGCTCGGCGGCGCCAGCCTCCGGCTCGCGCGCTACGAGGAGGCGCGGCGGTACTTCGGACGGGCGCTGCGCCAGGCGGCGGCCGGATCGGACCCCCACGTCAGCGCGGCGATGCTCGACAACCTCGCGCTGATCGCCAAGTACCAGGGCGACTACGACGAGTCGCTGCGCCTGTCGCTGCGCTCGCTCGACGAGCACCGCAGGCTGGGCGACGCGGCGGGCGAGGCGCTGTGCCTCAACAACGCCGGCGCGCTGTGCCTCGACATCGGCCGGCACGACGACGGGGCGGGCTACCTGGCCGAAGGGCTGCGCATCGCGGTCGCGCACGGCTTCGTGACCACGCGCGCGCTGCTCGTGGCGAACATGACCGAGCTCGCGATCAAGCGCGGGGACCTCGACGGCGCCGAGCGCCACGCTCGGCTGGCGCTCGACCTCGCCAGCACGACGGGATTGCGCGCGGCCGCGGCGGTCGCGCGCATGCGCCTCGCGCAGGTGGCCACGCGTCGGGGCGAGCTCGCGACGGCACGCTCGGAACTCGGGGAAGGCCTGGCGCTCGCCCGCGCGATCAACCGCGAGCAGCTGATGGTCGCGGGCGCGTCGTGCTTCGCCGATCTGCTCGCCGCACAGGGCGAGCACGACTGCGCGCGGCAGGTGCTGGGCTTCGTGGTCGACCACCCGGCAACGGCCGCGGCCGATCGGGAGGAGATGCGCGCGCGCCTGGCCGCGTGGCCGGGCACCACGGCGCGAGCCCCGGGCTGGCCGGGGCTCGCGCTCGCGGACCTCGTCGACCGCATCGTCGCCGAAGCGTCCGCCGCGCACGCGCCGCTGCTGCGGTTCCTGCGCGCCGGCAGCGCGGCGCAGGCGCCTTCAGTGCGGTAGCAGCACGAACTTCGCCGCGGCCAGCGCGCCGACCTGGCGGCCCATCGCGGTGCCGACGTCGGTCGACGTGCGGTAGTGGATGCCCTCGTAGACGCGGGCGTCGCCCACCTCGCGGACGAAGTCGGCGACGCGCGTCCAGCGCCGCGTCGCGCCGTTCGCCGTGGGGCTCGACGTCGCGAGCACCGGCGCCGGCGCGCCGGCGAGCTCCGCCTCGAGCACCGTGCCCACCGCGCCGGCGAGGATCGCGTGCGCGCTCGGGTACTCCGGGTGCATCGGCGCGTCGATCAGCGACGTCCACGACGCGTCGCGCTGCGTGGCGTCGTTGCCGTCGAGATCGGCGTTGCGGATGGCCGTCGCCGGACGCCAGAAACCGTAGTGGTACTTGGCGTCGAACACCGCGATCATGGCGTCGTCCATCGACTGCGCCACCGCGGCCAGGAGCCGCGCGTTCCGCGTGACGTCGCGCCCCGGCATCGCCGCGACCGACTGCACGACGCCGAAGTAGATCGGCGGCAGCGAGAAGTCCCAGAAGCGGGCGATCTCGGTCTGCTCGGCGGTGCGGCGCGAGCTGTTGCGCGAGCCCAGCGTGCGCACCTCGTCGAGGTCGCGCGCCCACGTCGCGCTCGTGAGCGCCGGAGGCGGTCCCGGCCGGAACTGTGCCGCGCTCGCCATCATCCACGGCCTGCGCTGCGGCCAGTGCGTCACGGCCGGCGTCGCGGTCGGCACGTAGGCGCCGGGCGCCGCGTGCGGGCGGTAGGCTTCGGCGCCGGTCGCGCCGTCGTCGGCGCGCTGCGCGAGCACGGCCATCGCGGCGCGCTCCCCGGTCGCGATGCCCGCCGCCTTCGCGGGTCCGTCGGGAATCGCGTCCAGCGCGGCCTGGTAGGCGGACTCGACGGCGGCCTGCTGCTGCGGCACGAGCCGGGCGAGCGCGACGCGGTGCGCGGCGGCGACGGCGGCGTCGACCGAGGCGCCGGGCGCCGGGGCGGGCTGCCACACCAGGGGCGGATGGCGTCCGGTGATCGCGTTCACCGCACCGTAGGTCGCGGTCTGGACGATCGCCATCGTGCGTATCGCCGGCGGCGTGCCGGCCTTCGCGTCGACGAGGATCCGGCCGGCCCGGACGTTCCAGTCGGTGACGGCGTCCGCGCGCGCCGCGGAGGCCGGGGCGGCGACGAGCGCGGCGGCGAGCGCCGCGCGCAGCAGGGGTTGGAGCGTGGTGGTCATGGTCTTGTCCTTGGTGAGGCGCGGGCGCGCGAGGCGCCCGCGCGAGGCTTGGTTCAGCGCTTGGTGACGACGATCTCGAGGTACTCGGCCGGGACGACGAGCGAGCCGGGGCCGGCGACGTTCATCCGCTCGAGCAGCGCGACGATGTCGCTCTCGAGCCGGGCGGCGTGCGGCGCGTCGAGCGCGGCGAAGGCCTTGTGTGTGGGGCCGTAGTAGTCCCGGAAGACCTGCACCCAGTGCGCCGCGGAGCGATAGCGGAACGCGAAGTGGCGCCGCTCGGCGCGGATGCGCTCGGCGTCCGCGCCGAACAGCGACGACAGGTACGACTCGGTGCCCCACTGGGCCGGCGAGGCGATGCCCGTCGGCGGCGGGACGTGCGAGCCGACGACCTTGAACAGCTGGCCGATGAAGCCGTCGGGCGTCCAGTTGGCGAGCCCGATGCGCCCGCCGCTGCGCACGACGCGCAGCATCTCCCGCGCCGTGCGCCGGTGGTCGGGCGCGAACATCGCGCCGAACGTCGACAGCACGACGTCGAAGCTCGCGTCGTCGAACGGCAGGTCCTCGACGTCCGCGACGCGGAACTGGACCGGCAGCCCTTCGGCGCGCGCCCGCGCGCTGCCCTTCTCCAGCAGCTGCGGCACGTAGTCCGTCGACGTGACCTGCGCGAAGCGCCGCGCGGCGGCGAGCGTCGCGTTGCCGTTGCCGGCCGCGACGTCGAGCACGCGCTCGCCGGCGCGCAGGTCGACGGCCTCGGCGAGCGACTCGCCGACGATCTGCAGCGTCGTGCCGATGATCGCGAAGTCGCCGCTGGCCCACGTGGCCTGCTGGCGGCGCTTGATGGCGGCGAGGTCGGGGGCCGCGGCGGGGGTTTCGATGACGAAGCTCATGGTTGCACTCCTCGTGGATGGATCGGATGGAAGCCTGCGGCGCCGTTGCGCCGTCCAGACGGAGGCGAACGCTACGCGCGGCGGCGTTCCACGAGCGTTCCTCGGCAAAGCCGGGCGACCGCGCGGCCCCCGCGCGGCGTGGGGGTGGCGCGAGGGCGCGGGGGATCCGTGCTCCTTGAGTCATATCAATGACCTGCGCGGGCGCGCTCGCGCACGCTGCGGCGCAAGCTCAGGACGATGAACGCGCGCCCGTGCGGGCGCACCACCACCGGGGGACACCATGAAGAGGGGGAAGTCGTCGATGGCGCACGTCGCGGTCTGGGTGGCCGTCGTGCCGCTCGCGGCCGGCATCGCGTTCGCGCAGCCGACCAAGCAGGAGCGCCAGCCCGTCACCGAGCCCGAGATCCGCTACCAGGCCGGCGGCTCGCCGCTCGCGCAGGAGGAGATGATGGTGGCGGTCAACCCGAAGTCGCCGCCGATGACCAAGGCCGAGTTCGACAAGGCCCGGCAGATCTACTTCGAGCGCTGCGCCGGCTGCCACGGCGTGCTGCGCAAGGGCGCCACGGGCAAGCCGCTGACCACCGACAAGACGATCGCGTCGGGCACCGAGTACCTGAAGGTGTTCATCAAGTACGGCTCGCCGGCGGGCATGCCGAACTGGGGGACGGCCGGCGAGCTGACCGACGCCGAAGTCGACCTGATGGCGCGCTACATCCAGCACGAGCCGCCGCAGCCGCCGGAGTGGGGCCTCAAGGAGATGAAGGCGAGCTGGAAGGTGATCATCCCGCCCGACAAGCGCCCGCGGAAGAAGGAGAACGCCTACAACATCGACAACATCTTCGCGACGACGCTGCGCGACACCGGCGAGGTGGCGCTGATCGACGGCGACACGAAGAAGATCATCAACATCGTCAAGACCGGCTACGCGGTGCACATCTCGCGCACGTCGGGCTCGAAGCGCTACGTCTACACGATCGGGCGCGACGGGCGGCTCAACCTGATCGACCTGTGGATGGAGAGGCCCGACAACGTCGCCGAGATCAAGATCGGCCTCGAGGCGCGCTCGGTGGAGACCTCGCGCGCGAAGGGCTACGAGGACAAGCTCGCCGTCGCGGGCGCCTACTGGCCGCCGCAGTACGTGATCATGAAGGGCGACACGCTCGAGCCGCTGCGCATCATGGGCACGCGCGGCATGACCGTCGGCGACCAGGAGTACCACCCCGAGCCGCGCGTCGCCGCGATCGTCGGCAACCACACCAAGCCCGAGTTCGTGGTCAACGTGAAGGAGACCGGCAAGGTCCTGCTGGTCAACTACACGGACCTCGCGAACCTCACCGTCACCGAGATCGAGGCGGCGCAGTACCTGCACGACGGCGGCTGGGACTCGAGCAAGCGCTACTTCATGGTCGCGGCCAACCAGTCGAACAAGATCGCGGTGATCGACACCAAGCAGGGCAAGCTCGCCAAGCTCGTCGACGTGGACAAGATCCCGCACCCCGGGCGCGGCGCGAACTTCGTGCACCCGAAGTTCGGCCCGGTGTGGGCGACCGGCCACCTCGGCAGCGAGAAGATCGCGCTGATCGGGACCGACCCGGTGAAGAACAAGGCGCACGCGTGGAAGGTCGTCCAGATGCTCGACGGCCAGGGCGGCGGCAACCTGTTCATCAAGACCCACCCGAAGTCGACGAACCTCTGGGTCGACACGCCGCTGAACCCGGATGCCAAGATCGCGCAGTCGGTCGCGGTGTTCGACATCCGCGACCTGTCGAAGAAGCCGGAGGTGCTGCCGATCGCCGAGTGGGCGGGCGTGGGCGAGGGCGCGAAGCGCATCGTCCAGCCCGAGTACAACAAGGCCGGCGACGAGGTGTGGTTCGCCGTGTGGAGCGCCAAGAACCAGGAGTCGGCGCTGGTGGTCGTCGACGACAAGACCCGCAAGCTCAAGGCCGTGATCAAGGACCCGCGGATCATCACGCCGACCGGCCACTTCAACGTCTACAACACGACCTACGACATCTACTGACACGAAAGGGAGGAGGAGCGATGAAGCCGACCACGATCGTGCTCGCCGCCGCCGCGCTCGCGTTCGCGGGCGCCGGCCAGGCGAGCCTCGACGACAAGAAGGCGAACGACCTCATGGCCAAGGCCGGCTGCGCCGCGTGCCACAAGGTCGACGGCCGCAGCGTCGGGCCGTCGTACAAGGACGTCGCGAAGAAGTACGCGGGCAAGTCCGACGTCGCCGCGACGCTGGCGGCCAAGGTGCGCAAGGGCGGCGCGGGCGTCTGGGGCCCGGTGCCGATGGCCCCGACCGGGCCGGACAAGATCAGCGACGGCGACCTCAAGGAACTGGTCGAGTGGGTGCTGAAGCGCTGAGCGAGGGATCGGGACGCGGCGCGCGGAGGTGCTGAGCGCGCCGGCCGCGCACCGGACGGGGGGCCGCGAGGCCCCCCGTCGCGTCTTCGCCGGAGCGTGGCGCACGGCTGCCGCCGCGGTCGCCGGGCTCGCGCTGGGGACCGCGGCGTCGCCCGCGCCCGCGCAGGTCGCGGCGCTCGTCGTCACGCACGGTGGCGCGCAGGTCGCCGCCGTGGACGATTCGCTCGCCGTCGCCGCACGCATCGCACCGGGTGCTGCGGTGGCGGCGCTCGCGGCGTTCGGCGCACCGGAACGCGAGGCCTATGCGGCGCTGCGCGACGGCCGCGTCGTGCGCCTCGACGTCGCGCGCGGCGAGGTGACCGCCGAGGCGCGCCTGGGCGCCGTGGCGGCGGGGCTGGCGGCGTCCTCCGACGGGCGCTACCTCGCGGTCGCGATGGCCCGCCCGCCCGGACTTCTCGTGGTCGACCGCGACCTCGCGCGCCGCCGCGAACTGCCGGGCCGCGACGCCGAGGGCCGGCGCGAGTCCGCCGTGACGGCCGTGCGCGACGACGCGCGGCGGCGCAGCTTCGTCGCGGCGCTGCCCGGCCTGCCCGAGCTGTGGGAGGTGAGCTACGACGACGCGGCGGCGCCGATCCATCCCGGCCTGGTGCACGATTTCCGGCTCGGCGAGGCGATCGCGGTGCCCGGCACGCTGAACGCGCGTCGTGCCCCGCTGGACGCGCCGGTGGACGACGTGGCGGTCGACCCCTTCGGCGCCGACGTCGTCGCCGCCGGGCGCGGCGACCTCCGCTGGCAGGTCGTCAACCTGCACGTGCGGCGGCGCATCGCCTGGCTCGACGCCGGCGCGGCGGCCGGCGCGGGAGGCGTGAACGGTCTCGCGCGCTGGCGCCAGGGCGAGCGGCGTCTCGCCGCATGGGCGGCGGGCGGCGAACTGCGCGTCGTCGACGCCGCGACGTGGAGCGACGCGGCGCGCGTGGCCCTGGGCGGCGGCGGCCGCCTGGTCCGCGCCCACGAGGCGGCGCCGCACGCGTGGGTCGTCGTCGACGGCGACGCGGCGCGCATCGTGCTGGTCGACCGCGCGTCCCTTCGCGTCGCGGGCGAGATCCGGCCCGATGCGGGCGCGCCGGTCGTCGACGTCGCGTTCGGCCGCGACGGGCGCGATGCGCTGGTGCTGCTGGGTGGGCCGGACGGCGCGCTGCTGCGCTACGACGCGCGATCGCTCGCGCCGCGGGGTCGCGTGGCGCTGGCCGATCCGGTCGCCCTCCTTCCGCGCTGACCCTTCAGCGGCGCACCTCGAGGCCGAGCCACACGCTGCGCCCCGGCTGGCCCCAGAACTGGAAGTAGCGCGCGTCGGCCGCGTTGCCGACCGCAAGGCGCGCAACGACGCCGGGCGCGAGCTCGCGCGCCAGCGCGAGATCGACGACGTCGTGACGGTCGTACGAGCCGTAGACGCCCTGCACGACGTTGCGGTTGAGATCGTCGCCGGAGCCGAACACGTGGCTCACGTGGCGCCAGGCGATCGATCCGGACCAGCCGTGCGAGCGCCCTTCGAGGCTCAGCGAGTACTGCGACTGCGGCACGTCGGTGAGCCGCTTGCCCACGCTGGCGGGGACGGCGTCGTTGCGCGTGATGTCGTAGCGGAACAGGTGGCTCGCGGTGGCGGTCAGCCGCAGCCGCTCGCCGAGCAGCGGCTGCGCGAGCTCGATCTCCACGCCCTCGACCTTCGCCTCGCCGGCATTGGCGAGGACGTTGAGGACGGGCGACAGGCGCTGCCGGTAGATCAGGTCCTCGAGGCGCTGTGCGAACAGCGCGACCGCCGCGCGCGTGCGCGTCGGCAGCCGCGCGTCCAGCCCCACCTCCAGCGAGCGGACGCGCTCGGCCGCGAGGCCCGGGGCCGGCTCGGTCACCACCGGGACGCCCGCCGCGGCGCCCGGCGCGACGGTGCGCGAGTAGAGGTCGATCAGCGTGGGCGCGCGGAAGCCCTCGCCGTAGGAGACGCGCAGCGTCGCGTCCGGGGAGAGCGCGGCGACGGCGGCGAGCTTCGGGCTCACGCGCGCCTCCGAACGCTCGGGATAGTCGCGCTCGAAGGCGATCGCGCTCGCCTGCGTCACCCGTCCGTGCGTGCTGAACCGGTCGTAGCGCGCGCCGCCGTGCAGCGTCAGCCAGCGCATCGCGCGCCACTGCGCCTCGGCGTACGCCGCCAGGTTCCACGTCGTGCCGTCCGACGTGCCGGTCTCGCGCACGCGCGTGTCGAAGTCGCGCCAGTAGGCGACGCTCCACGTCGCGCGGTCGAGGCTGTTGCGGTTGAGCGAGGCGCCGGCGGTGACCAGCAGCGCCTCCGACACGTCGATCAGCAGGTGCGCGTCGGCGTCGACGCGCCGGCTCGGCTGGTCGAAGAACTCGCCGGGGCCGCTGTCGTACGTCGCCGCGGGCGTCGGGAACGGGAAGCGGAAGGCGCTGTCGAGCCACCCGACGCTCGCGCGCAGCGTGACGGCGTCCGCGAGGGCCGCCTCCCCGCGCGCGAAGACGCGCCACTCCTCCTCGATCGACGGCGTCTGCGTCAGGAAGTCCGACTCGGCGAGCGCGATGCGGGCCTGCGCGTCGACCAGCGCGAGGTCGCCGCGGAGCAGCGGGTGGCCGTCGGCGTCGCGCAGCAGGGTGCGGGGCGACGATGCGCCCGTGCGGTACTTGCTCCAGGCGACCCCGGCGGCGAGCTTCGCGCCCGGCGCGGGATCGTGGTGCAGCGTCAGCGAGGCGTTGAACTGCTCCCACGGGCGCGCGCCCTTGTCGCCGACGAGGTAGCCGGCGCGGTCGTCCGGCGTGGAGGTGGGCTGCGCGCCGGTGGCGGGCGTCGCGCCGGTGCCGGCGATGGGCAGCTTGACCGCGAGGTCGCTGCCCTCGTAGCCGTCGCTGCGCCGGTACGAGGCGCCCAGCGACCACCCGAGCCCGTTGTCGAGCCGGTCGCGCCACGCGACCGCGTAGCCCTGTCGCGGCAGGTCGCCGCCGCCGCCGCCCGCTTCGGCGACGAGTTCGCGCTTCGTCGGCGCGGCGGTGAAGACCTGGATCACGCCGCCCATCGCGTGCCCGCCGTAGAGCGCCGAATACGGGCCGCGCACGACCTCGACGCGGTCGACGTCGCCCATCGCGATGGCGGAGAAGTTGACGCCGCCGGACAGCGCGTTGTTGATCGGCAGCCCGTCGATCATCACCAGCGTGCGCGGCGTGCGCGGAATGCCGCGCAGCGAGATCGCGCCGACGCCGGAGGACGGGAACGACTCGCCGAGCGCGCTCCCGCGGACGTAGAGCCCGGGCACCTCGAGCAGCGCGTCCCCCAGCCGGTAGACGTCGCGCAGGTCGATCGCCTCGCGCTCGACGAGCGTGGCGGACGCCGGCGCCTCCGACAGCAGGATCGCGCTGCGCGTCGCGGTGACCACCACGCCCGGGATCCGGGCCGGCTCGGCGGCGGCGCACGGTCGGGCGGCCGCCAGCACCGCGACGGCGACCAGGGGGGCGAGGCGAACGGCGGTCACGCGACCACCCTAAGCGGGGGGCGGCCGCCCCCGCCATGACATGACTCAAGCGGCGAGCGCCCTTCGCGGAGAGTGCATCGCGTCCGGACGCGGTGCCCGCACGACGAGCATGCGCCAGACGACCGCGACGGCCGCCGCCGCCGCGAGGTGCTTCAGCGTGTGACCGCTCGCCAGTCCGACGGCGGCGAAGACTTCGCGGTCGAGCGCCTCGGCGAGCTTGGCGACGGCGTACCACGCGAAGACGTGGAACAGCAAGACGCCGTGCGTGTAGCGCGAGCGTGCGAACGACGCGAGCAGGAGCAGCACGAACACCGCGTATGCCTGCAGCACGGCGTAGGGGACGACGTTGCCGGTCCCGAGCCGCTCGGTCGCACGCCAGTGGACCACCGACGCCACGCCGAGCGCGAGCAGCGGGCCGAGCAGCGCGAGGCCGGCGCGCGCGCCGACGCGGTCCGCGATCTGCGCCGCGACCAGGCCCATGAACGCGACCGCCATCGGCAGCCGGTCCCAGAACAGCCGCTCGTTGTCGGGCGCGAGGTGGTAGTGCGCGGAGCCCAGTCCGGTGAGGGCCACGCCGGCGAAGAAGACGGCGTACGGAAGGCGCTCGCCGCGCGACGCGAACCTCGCGCCCCGGCCGAGCGTGGCCGCCAGCCCGCCGAGTCCCGCGACGACGAAGGCGACGTTGGAGAGGACGTCGGCGGCGTTCGGAACGCCGAGGAGCGCGCGCGTGTCGGCGAAGTCGTGGTAGCCGGCCGGTTGCGGGACCGCGGGCAGGAGCAGCGCCGCCGCGAGGCAGGCGAGCTTCAGCGCGAACAGCCAGCGAGCGTGTGCGGACACCGATGCGGCCCTGGGACGACGCTGCAGCGGAGGATCGCGGCGATTCTACGTCGCGCCCGCGTCCGCGTGCCGCCGGGAGCGTCGCGGTCGACAGCGGCGCGGGCGTGCCGCATGCTTCGTCTCGGAGAGCATCCGCGAACAGGAACGTGCACGATGCGGCCGGCATGGCGAGGGCTCGTTGCGGTGGTGCTGGCGGCCGCGGCCGCCTCCTGCGCGCCATCGGGGCGGCCCGTGGGCGCTGACCCGCCGCCGCAGCCGGCGGGCGCCGCGCCGGCCGCCGCGCTCGAGGGCGCGTCCTGGTCGGTCACCGGCTACGCCGGCGCCGACGGCGCGTGGCGCGCTCCGCTCGCCGCCCACGCGCTCACGCTGGCGTTCGACGGCACCGGCGTGCGCGGCAGCGCCGGCTGCAACAGCTTCCGCGGCGGCTACACCACCGACGGCAGTCGTCTTGCGGTGACGCCGCTGGCGACGACGCGCAAGCTGTGCCGGGAGCCGGGCGTGATGGAGCAGGAACGCGACTTCGTGGACGCCGTGCGCGCGGCGACGCGCTGGGCCGTCGAGGACGGGCGGCTGGTCCTGCGCCGCGACGACACGCGCCGGCTCGTCGAGGCCGTACGCAGCGCGCGCTGACGCCGCCCGCGCCGCGGCCCGTGCCGGAATCGGGCAGAGATTTTGCTTGCATCCGGACGCGATTGCAGGCATAGTGCCGCCCGCGATCTTCAAGCTGTGCTGTCGTCGTCCGGCGTCGCGGTCCCGCGGCGCCTCCCTTCCCAACACGTCTTGAACCTTCGCCCCCGCTTTCTGGGGCTGCATCGCATTTTCTTTCACATTCAAGGATTCAGGACATGGCAACCGGTACGGTGAAGTGGTTCAACGACAGCAAGGGCTTCGGCTTCGTGACGCCCGAGGGCGGCGGGGACGATCTCTTCGCGCACTTCTCGGCGATCCAGGGCAGCGGCTTCAAGACGCTCAAGGAAGGCCAGCGCGTCAGCTTCGAAGTCGTGAAGGGCCCGAAGGGACTGCAGGCCGCGAACATCCGCCCGGCGGAGTAAGCGCATTCGCGCCGCGGGCCGCGAGCGGCCCGCGGCGCATCGGCCCGCCCGGACCCCGCCGGGCGACGCCGCATCCGCGGGGGCATCCGACGAGGAGAGCACTTGGCCAAGGAAGAATTGCTGGAGATGAACGGCGTCGTCATGGAGGTGCTGCCCGACGCCCGTTACCGCGTGACGCTCGACAACGGGCACGACCTCGTCGCCTACAGCGCGGGGAAGATGCGCAAGCACCACATCCGCATCATCGCGGGCGACAAGGTGTCGCTCGAACTGTCGCCCTACGACCTCACGAAGGGCCGCATCACGTTCCGCCACATCGAAGGGCGCAGCCCGGGCGCGCCACTGCGCCGGCGCGCCTGACCGGCCGCGGGCTTCGCCCGCGCCGCGACGACTCGCCCCGGGGCCGTGCCCCGCCGGCCGCCGTCCCGCTGCGGGCGCCGGCCGCACGCTGCGACCCGCGCCTTGCCGCCGGTCCTGCGCGTCCAGGCCCTGCTCACGTTCCGGGTCCGCGCACGTCCACGGCGTGAACAGGCCCCCGGGGCCACCTTCGCTGCCCGTTCCGCCGCGGGACCCCGCCGGCGCCGCGGCTTGAACGCGGGCCCGGCGGCCTCCACGTTCGCATTCAGGGTGCCCGCGCAACCGGGGGCGGCCCCGCGACGAGGATTCCCATGAGCGAAGCGCTGCACGTCGTCTGTCCCGCCTGCGACACCGTCAATCGCGTGCGCGCCGAGCGCGCCGGCGACGGTGCGGCCTGCGGTCGCTGCAAGGCTGCGCTGTTTCCCGGCACGCCGGTCGCACTGACGGCGGCGAGCTTCGACCGGCACGTCGCGTCCGGCGACGTGCCGCTGGTGGTCGACTTCTGGGCCCCGTGGTGCGGCCCCTGCCGCGCGATGGCCCCCGCCTACGAGCAGGCCGCGCAGCGCCTGGGCGCGCGGGTGCGCCTCGCCAAGCTCGACACCGAAGGGGCGCCCGACGTCGCGCGCCGCTTCGACATCCGCAGCATCCCCACGCTCGTCGCGTTCCGCGGCGGACGCGAAGTCGCCCGCGTGTCGGGGGCGCTGCCCCTTCCGCAACTGTTGCAGTGGATCGAGCGCCATGCCGCGTAGTCCCGACACCGACTGGATGTGGGCCGAGGCCTTCGCGATGCTCGCGCAGGCAGAGCGCATGCACCGGCAGTTCTTCCGCCTCGCCGCGGCGCCCGCGCGCGCCGAGCCGGCGTGGGAGCCGCCCGCCGACGTCTACGAGGACGACCGCGAGGTCGTGGTGGTCGTCGCGATGCCGGGGGTCGCGGCCGAGCACGTCGAGGTGCTGCGCGAGCCGGGGGCACTGCTGGTCCGGGGACACCGCCCGCTGCCGATCGCCGGGACGCGCCTTCGCGTGAGGCAGCTCGAGATTCCCTACGGGCGCTTCGAGCGGCGCATCGACCTGCCGCCCGGTCTCGCCGCGGCGGCCAGCGAACTCGCGCACGGCGTCCTCGTCGTACGCCTGACCAGGGGAGCCTGACCGCGATGAACCCGATCCACGACCCGGTCCCGACCAACGATCCCCGCGACGCGGAGGGCGCGGTGCGCGCCGACGCGGCGGGTGCCGAGGCGCGCCCGGGCGTCGAGGGCACGGGAAAGCCGCTCCCGGCGGACGCGCTGATCGTGCTGCCGGTGCGCAACATGGTGCTGTTCCCCGGCATCGTCGTGCCGCTCACCGTGGGGCGCGAGCGCTCGCTCGCCGCCGTGCAGGAGGCCGTGCGGCTGCAGCGGCCGGTCGGCATCCTGCTGCAGAGCAAGCCGGACGTCGACGAGCCCACGCCCGACGACCTGCACTGGGTCGGCACGACGGGCAGCGTGCTGCGCTACATCGCCTCGCCCGACGGCGCGCACTACGCGATCACGAAGGGGCAGCAGCGCTTCCGCGTGCTGCAGTTCCTCGACGGCTGGCCGTTCACGGTCGCGCGCGTGCAGGTCATCGAGGAGGCCGAGACGTCGACGCCCGAGGTCGAGGGCCGTGCGCACACGCTGCGCAACCGCGCGCTCGAGATCCTGAAGCTGCTCCCGCAGGTCCCCGAGGAGATGGTCGCCGCGTTCCAGGCCGTGGAGGGCTCGGCGAAGCTGGCCGACTTCATCGCCGGCATGATGGACATCAGCGCGCAGGAGAAGCAGGCGCTGCTGGAGACCTTCGACCTCCGCGCGAGGCTCGACAAGCTCCTCGACCTCCTGTCGCACCGCATCGAGGTGCTCAAGGTCAGCAAGGAGATCGACGAGCGCACGCGCGAGTCGATCAGCGACGCGAACCGCAAGCACCTGCTGCGCGAGCAGATGCGCGCCATCCAGAAGGAGCTCGGCGAGGGCGAGGACGAGCGCGCCGAGGCGGAGGACCTGGCGAACGCGATCGACGCGGCGAAGATGCCGCCCGACGTCGAGCAGCAGGCGAGGAAGGAGCTCGCGCGGCTCGCGCGCATGCCCGACGGCGCGGGCGAGGCGTCGATGATCCGCAGCTGGCTCGAGTGGATGACCGAGCTGCCGTGGAGCAACGCGCCCGGCGCGCCGATCGACGTCGCGCAGGCCCGCAAGGTGCTCGACGAGGACCACCACGGCCTCGAGAAGGTCAAGCGCCGCATCCTCGAGTACCTCGCGGTGCGCAAGCTCAACCCGGACGGGAAGAGCCCGATCCTGTGCTTCGTCGGCCCGCCGGGCGTGGGCAAGACCTCGCTCGGCCAGAGCATCGCGCGGGCGACCGGCCGCGCGTTCGCCCGCGTCGCGCTGGGCGGCGTGCACGACGAGGCCGAGATCCGCGGCCACCGCCGCACCTACGTCGGCGCGCTGCCGGGCAACGTCGTCCAGGCGCTGCGCAAGGCCGGCACGCGCAACACGGTGATGATGCTCGACGAGGTCGACAAGCTCGGCGCGGGCGGCTTCCACGGCGACCCGGCGTCCGCGCTGCTCGAGGTGCTCGACCCCGAGCAGAACGCGACGTTCCGCGACAACTACCTCGGCGTGCCCTACGACCTGTCGCGGATCATGTTCATCTGCACGGCGAACGTGCTCGACACGATCCCCGGCCCGCTTCGCGACCGCATGGAAGTGATCGAGCTGCGCGGGTACACCGCGCAGGAGAAGCTCGCGATCGCGCGCCGCTACCTCGTCGAGCGCCAGCGCCGGGCTGCGGGCCTCGGCGAGGCGCAGGTGACGATCGACGACGACGCGCTGCTCGCGATCGTGCACGACTACACGCGCGAGGCCGGCGTGCGCAATCTCGAGCGCGAGATCGGCAACGTGTTCCGCCACGCGGCGATGCAGGTCGCCGAGGGCTCCGCGCAGCGCATCGCCGTGACGGCCGCGGACGTCGCCCGCGTCCTCGGGCCGCGCAAGTACGAGGCCGAGATCGCGATGCGCACGGCCGTGCCGGGGGTCGCGACCGGGCTCGCGTGGACGCCGGTCGGCGGCGACATCCTGTTCATCGAGGCGGCGCGCATGCCCGGCGGCGGCAAGCTCGTGCTGACCGGCCAGCTCGGCGACGTGATGAAGGAGAGCGCGCAGGCGGCGCTGTCGCTGATGAAGGCGCGGGCGGCGTCGCTCGGCCTCGCGCCCGAATCGTTCGAGAAGAGCGACGTGCACGTGCACGTGCCGGCGGGCGCCACGCCGAAGGACGGCCCGAGCGCGGGGGTGGCGATGTTCCTCGCCCTCGCCTCGCTGTTCACTGGACGCACGGTGCGCAGCGACGTCGCGATGACCGGCGAGATCAGCCTGCGCGGCCTCGTCCTGCCGATCGGCGGCGTCAAGGAGAAGGTGCTCGCCGCGCTGCGGGCGGGCATCACCACCGTGATGCTGCCCGCGCGCAATCGGCGCGACCTCGAGGACATCCCCGAGGATGCGCGCGAGCGGCTGACGTTCGTGTGGATCGACACCGTCGACGAGGCCATCGCCGCCGCGCTCGAGTCGCAGCGCGAGGCGGCGCCGGCCTAGCAACGACGCGCAACGCCGAAACGAGGGTCAGACTCGAGTTTCCTTGATTCACGGAAACTCGAGTCTGACCCTCGTTTCCGAGTCTGACCCTCGTTACACGGCGCCGAGCGTGAAGGCGCTGCCGAAGCGGCCGAAGTCGTGCGTGGTCACGCCGTGGCGCAGCGAGCCCGCGAACTGCGGCGGCGGCGCCACGACGCGCATGCGCAGGATCGCCGTCTCGCCGGCCCGCACGAGCCCCATGTGTACGGCGGCCACCGCGATCGACGAGTCGCCGGTGTACACGTCGGTGCCCCAGGCCATGCCTTCGGCGGCGCCGGTGACGCGGAAGTAGTACGTCGCGTCGCGCGGCTGCGCGAGGTCGAGCGCGTTGTGCGGCGCGTCGGCCGCGAGGTAGCCCTGGTCGAGCAGCCGCCGGATCTCGGCGGGCCGCAGGCGTCCGCGGCGGTCGAAGTAGGCGACGAGCTCCTGCACGACCTTCATCGGCGGTCTCCGTTCACTCCATGACGACGACGCGCCCGTACGGCGGCGCGAACCCGGTGCCCGACGCGCGGGGGAGCACCCAGAGCACGTCGAACGGCGGCGGATCCTGCGGGAAGCCCACGTCGCCGTCGGTGAGCACGACGACGGCGCGCGTGCGCGCGTCGTCGGCGAGGTGCGCGAGCGCGGGGGACACGTCGCTGCCGCCGTAGCCCGCCAGCTCGTGGCGCGCGAGGTCGGGCGGGTCGATGAACGCGTCGGCGGTCACGGCGGCGTCGCACTGCACGAGCCGCACCTGGTCGACGCCGGCGGCGTCGCAGAAGTCGGCGATCGCGCCGAGCGCGCGCGGCAGCTCGTCGGTCATCGAGGCGCTGGTGTCGAGCACGACGTTGAGCAGCCAGCCCTCGCGCCGCCGCCCCGGCAGCACGACGTCGGCCGCCGCGGCCTCGCGCCGCGACGGCCGCGCGAACGTGCGCTCGCCGGGCGCCACGGCCTCGATCCAGCGCTGGAGCGCGAGCTGCCACGGCGTGCGGTAGAGGCCGCGCAACGCGTCGACGTGCTGCTTCGTCGCGCCCGCGACGATGTCGCGGGCGCCGGCGAGCGCGCCCATCGCCTCGGCGAGCGACAGCGCCTTCGCGGCGAGCGCCTTCAGCTGCTCGCGCCGCGCACGCGCCGCCTCCACCTCGCCCGGGTACCAGTCCCCTTCCTGCTCGTCGGACAGGACGTCGCCGCCGTCGTCGGCCTCGTCGCGCGCGCCGGCTCCGCCCCCGGCGCGCTGCGCGCCGGGGAAGCGCTGCTGCGCGGGTACCGGCTCGCCGTCCCAGACGCGGGAGCGCGACGCGGTCGCACCGCCCTTGCGGCGCATCTCGAGCACGATCTCCTCCGCGGAGCGCGTGCGGGCACCCGGCATGTCGAGGCCGCTCGCGGGGATGGTCGCGCGCCCGAGCTCCGCCCGGAGCAGGTCGTTGATGATGTAGTCGTGCGCGTAGTTGAACTCGAGCCGGCCGGCGCCCTTCGCGCGGTCGTGCGTGCGCAGCGCGAGGTGCAGCATCTCGTGCGCGAGCACGAACGTGAGGTCGGCCTCGTTGAGGCGCGCCACGAAGTCCGGGTTGACCGCGAGGCGACCGGACGCGAACACGCCCATCGTCGGCAGCCGCCGCTCGACGGTGACCTGCGCGGCGCCGACGAGCCCGGCCAGGTGCGGGAACGGCACCGTCACCATGCGCAGCCCCCGCTCGACGCGGCGGACGACGTCGCGGTCGGCGCTCACCGGGCGACGCTGCGCAGGATGGCGAGCATCGAGGCGTCCGCGCCCAGCGCTCCCCAGCGCTCGACGAGGTCGGCGAGGACGTTGAGCTGGTGCTCGCGCGGCAGGCTGCGCAGGAAGCGGTTGACGGCGCGCCTGCTCACCTTGCCGAGGCGGTCGTCGCGCACGCGCCTGCGGATGCAGTCGAGGATGAACCAGCGGGCGGCCTCGCTCTTCGGCAGCAGTTCGGGGGCGGCGACGTAGTCCTCGAGCGGGCGCATCGGCTGGATGGTCTCCTCGGCGAGCGCGCAGAACACGGCGGCGTCCTCGGGCGACAGGCGGCCGAACGCGAGCGCGCGGCGCGTCTCGCGCGTGAGCACGCCCGCGGCCTGCGCGAGGTCGAGCGCGCGCGACAGCGCTGCCCACGCTCGCGGCGTGGAGAACGGCACCGGGTCCTGCGGCACCGGCCGCGCGAGCGCGTCGGGAAGGTAGTGGACGAACGAGCGCACGTCGGCGCGGACGCCGTTGCGCGCCGCCCACGCCTGCCACTCGTCGACGTCGACGCGCAGGTGCAGGATCGTCACGCGGTTGACCAGCGCGGAACTCGTCGCGCGCACCAGCGCGCGGTCCTGCGCCCGGTTGCCGGCGGCGACCACCCACGTGCCCTTCGGCAGCGCGTGCTCGCCGATGCGCCGCTCGAGCAGCAGCGAATAGAACGCCTTCTGCACGTCGGGCGCGCAGGCCGGAAGCTCGTCGAGGAACAGGCAGAACGGCTCGGGGACCTCGGGCAGCAGCATCCGCGGCGGGCAGAACACGCTGCGCTCGCCGACGATGCGCGGGATGCCCGACACGTCCTCGGGCGCGATCTGCGTGCCGAGCAGCGAGCGGCACGGCAGTCCCGCTTCCTGCGCGGCCTGGTAGACCATGTCCGACTTGCCCACGCCCGGCGGCGACAGCAGCAGGAAGCTCTGCTCGTGCGCCATGCACTGCACCAGCTTCTTCGCCTGGCGCAGCGTGATGGTCTCCGCCAGCGGCCCCGCCCCGATGTCCTGCATGCGCGAGCTCCCGTCGCGAGGCCGCCCCCCGGCGGCAGACCCCCTCAACGCGGCGGGGGGGCGCCGGTTGACACGTCGTCCGCCGGCGCGGGCGGCGCGTCGTCCGCGGCGCCGGGACGCCCGTCGTCCTCGGACACCCCGTCGTCGTCCCCGCCCTCCCACGCGTACGTGGCCGCGGGCGGCACGTCGCGGCGGCGCATCGCCAGCGCGAGCGCGATGCCGAGCAGCAGGGCGGCGAGGTGCGTCTCCCACGAGTCGTGGCGGCGGATCGGGAGCACGCCCCACACCGTGTAGCCGTAGAGGAACGCGACGGCCAGCGAGGCGGCGATCGCGCGCCGGTCGCGGCGCAGCAGCCCCGCGACGAACACGTACGCGACGAGGCCGTACACGAGGCCGCTCGCGCCCGCGTGCACGGCGTCGCGGCCGAACGCCCAGACCGCGAGGCCGGGACCGACGTACAGCAGCGGGAGCACGACGGGCGACGCGCGCGGGTACAGGTGCATCGTGGCGGTCAGCAGCACCGCGAGCGGCAGCGAGTTCGCGAGCAGGTGCCCGAAGCCCGCGTGCGAGACGGGGGCGAACAGCACGCCAGCCAGTCCGGCCGGCGTGCGCGGCGCGATGCCGAGCGGCGGCGTGTCCAGCGCCCAGTTCGCGGCCTGCAGCAGCCAGAGGACCGCGACGAAGGCGAGCGCGAGCTTCGCGGCCAGCCGGAAGTTCGCCTGCGCCTGCGCCGACGCGGTGTACGCGGGATCGGGGGAACGGAGCATCCGGGGAGCGGCGCGGGCGGCGCCGGAAACCAGTTAGCTGCGTCCCCGCGTCCGCGATTTCAAGCGCGGGGCGCCGCCGCGTGTCGACTTGCCCTGCTTCGCGGAACGCGGGTAGGCTGGCTGCGATGCTTGCCGTCCGCGCGCTCGCGAAGCGTTATGCCGGGCCCGCGAACCGCGCGGTGCTCGAGGGCGTCGACCTCGACCTCGCGAGCGGCGAGTACGTCGCCATCATGGGCGAGTCCGGCGCGGGCAAGTCGACGCTGCTCAACCTGATCGCCGGCCTCGACCGGCCGGACGCGGGCAGCGTCGCGGTCGGCGGCACCGATCTCGCCGCGCTCGACGACGACGCGCTGACGCTGCTGCGGCGCGAGCGGATGGGCTTCGTGTTCCAGGCGTTCCACGTGCTGCCCTACCTCACCGTCGCGCAGAACGTCGGGCTGCCGCTGCGACTCCTTCGCGTCGGGGACCGCGACGCCGGGGCGCGCGTGCAGGCGATGCTCGACGCGGTGGGGCTGGGCGAGCGCGCCGGCGCGATGCCGCGCGAGCTGTCGGGCGGCGAGGTGCAGCGCGTCGCGATCGCGCGCGCGCTCGTGCACCGGCCGATGCTGGTGCTGGCCGACGAGCCGACCGGCAACCTCGACCCGGACAGCGCGGCGGCCGTGCTCGCGCTGCTGCGCGACCAGGTGAAGGCGCGCGCGGCGGCCGGCATCCTGGTCACGCACTCGCTTGCCGCGGCCGGCACCGCCGATCGCATCCTGGTGCTGTCGCGCGGCGGGCTGCGGGAGCGCGGCGCGTGACCGCGACGGCGTCCGACGCCGTCGCCGTGCTGCGCGGCGCGCTCGCGCAGAACCGCGCGCGGGCGCTCGTCGCCGTGCTGGCCATCGCGCTCGGCGTCGCCCTCGGGCTGGCCGTCCAGCTGATCAACCAGTCGGCCGTCAACGAGCTCGCGCAGGGCGTGCGCACGATCGCCGGCGACGCGGACCTGAGCGTCCGCGGACCGCGCGGCGGGTTCGACGAGCAGGTGTTCGCCGCGCTGGCGCGCGATCCCGAGGTGGCGGTCGCGAGCCCGGTGGTCGAGGCCGACGTGCGCGTGGCGGGACGGGCGGATCCATTGCGCGTGCTCGGCATCGACCTCTTCCGCGCCGCGGCGATCCAGCCCGGGCTGTTCCCCGAAGGCGGCGAGCGCTACGACGCGCTGCGGCCGGACACGATCTTCCTGTCGAACGCGGCGCGCGCGTGGCTCGGCCTCGACCGCGGCGGCACGCTGGTGCTGCAGCCGGGACTGCGCGAGGTGCCGCTGCGCGTCGCGGGCACCGTTCCCGGGGCCGGGGGCCAGCGCCTCGCGGTGATGGACATCGCGGGCGCGCAGGTCGCCTTCGACCGGCTCGGGCGCGTGTCGCGCGTCGACCTGCGCGTCGCACCCGGCGCCGACGTCGGGCGCGTGCGCCAGCGCATCGCCGCGACGCTGCCTCCCGGCGTCGACGTCGACCGGCCGCAGGCGAGCCTGCGCGCGACGGAGAGCGTCTCGCGCTCCTACCGGGTGAACCTGTTCGTGCTCGCGCTGGTCGCGCTGTTCACCGGCGGACTGCTCGTGTTCACCACGCAGGCGCTGTCCGTCGTGCGCCGTCGCCCGCAGCTCGCGTTGCTGCGCGTGCTCGGCGTCACGCGCGGTCGGCTCGCCGCCCTCGTGGCCCTCGAGGGCGCGCTGATCGGTGCCGCGGGCGGCGTGCTGGGGCTCGCGGCGGGCTACGCGATCGCGCGTGTGGCGGTCGGCGTCGTCGGCGCCGATCTCGGGTCCGGCTTCTTCCGCGGCGTCGAGCCCGCGATCGCCGTCGATCCGGCGACGCTGGCGGTGTTCCTCGCGCTCGCGGTCGCGGCGGCGGTCGCCGGCAGCGTCGCGCCCGCCCGCGAGGCGGCCCGCGCGGCGCCTGCGGCCGCGCTGCGCGCCGGCGACGAGGAGTCGGCGCTCGCGCGGCTGCGCGCGCCGTGGCGCGGGCTCGCGGTGATCGCGGCCGGGGCGCTGCTCGCGTGGCTGCCGCCGGTGGGCGGACTGCCGCTCGCCGGCTACGGCGCGATCGCCGCGCTGCTCGTCGGCACGCTGCTGCTGATGCCGTGGCTGTCGGTGGCGCTGCTCGCGCGGCTGCCGCCGCCGCGCAGCGCGCCCGCGGCGCTCGCGCTCGCGCAGCTGCGTGGCGCCCCGGGGCAGGTGACGGTCAGCCTCGCGGCGATCGTGGCGAGCGTGAGCCTCATGGTGTCGATGGCGATCATGGTGACGTCGTTCCGCACGTCGCTCGACGCGTGGCTCGGGCGCGTGCTGCCCGCCGACGTCTACCTGCGCGTGCCGCTGGCGGACACCGGCGCGCTGAGCGAAGCCGAGCAGGGGCGGCTCGCGGCGCTGCCAGGCGTCGCGCGCGCCGAGTTCCTGCGCGAGGAGCAGCTGCTGCTCGATCCGGCGCGACCGCGCGTGGTCGTGATCGCGCGCCCGCTGCCCGACGGCGAGGCCGAGGCGAAGCTGCCGCTCGTCGCGCCGGCCGCGGCGCGCGCGACGCGCGCGCCTCCGTCGCTGTGGGTGAACGAGGCGATGGTCGACCTCTACGGCTTCGTCCCCGGTCGCACGGTGACGCTGCCGCTCGCCGGCCGCGAGGCGGCGTTCGTGGTCGCGGGGGTGTGGCGCGACTACGGCCGGCCGCAGGGCGCGGTGCAGCTGGACCGCGGGGTCTACGTCGCGCTCACCGGGGATCGCAGCGTCACCAACGCCGCGCTGTGGCTCGCGCCCGGCGCCGATGCCGACGCGGTGCGCGCCGCCGCGCGCGCCGCGCTGCCGGGCGGCGAGCGCCTCGACGTCGCGCGGTCGGGCGAGATCCGCCGGCTGTCGCTCGCCGCGTTCGACCGCACGTTCGCGATCACCTACGCGCTGGAGTTCGCCTCGATGGCCATCGGGCTGGTCGGCCTGTCGTCGGCGTTCGGCGCGCTGGTGCTCGCGCGTCGCCGCGAGTTCGGCGTGCTGCGGCACCTCGGCATGACGCGCGCGCAGGTCGCGCGCATGCTCGCGACCGAGGGCGTGACGACGGCGGCGATCGGTGTCGGCGCCGGCCTCGCGCTCGGCGCCGCGATCAGCGTGATCCTGATCCACGTGGTGAACCGCCAGTCGTTCCACTGGGGCATGGACGTGGCCGTGCCGTGGCTGCAGCTCGCCGCGTTCGCGGCCGTGGTCGTCGCCCTGGCGACGCTGACGGCGGTGGCGAGCGGGCGCCAGGCGATGGGCGCCGACGTCGTGCGCGCGGTGAAGGAGGACTGGTGAGGCGGCGCGCGTTCCTCGCGGTCCCGCTCGCGCTCGCCGCGGCGCGCGCAGGCGCGGACGGCGGCTATCCGCAGGTGCTGCCCGGTGCCACGCTCGCGTTCCCCCGCGACCACGGCAGCCATCCCGCGTACCGCACCGAGTGGTGGTACGTCACCGGCCGCGTGCACGCTGCCGGCGGGCGCGAGCTCGGCGTGCAGGTCACGTTCTTCCGCAACCGCCCGAACGTCGCCGAGGACAGCCCCAGCGCGTTCGCGCCGCGGCAGCTCGTGTTCGCGCACGCCGCGATCGCCGACCCCGTGCTGGGCCGGCTGCGCCACGACCAGCGCGCGTCGCGCGCGATGTTCGGTCTCGCCGGCGCGCGCGAGGAGACCACGCACGCGTGGATCGGCGACTGGTCGTTCGCGCTGGAGGGCGCGACGTACCGCGCGCGCGTCCCCACCCGCGGGTTCGCGCTCGACCTCGCGTTCGAGGCCGTGCAGCCGCTGCTGCTGCAGGGCGTTGCCGGCTATTCGCGCAAGGGGCCGCTGCCCCGGCAGGCGAGCTGGTACTACAGCCGCCCGCAGCTCGCCGTGCGCGGCAGCGTCGACGTCGACGGACGGCGCTCGACGGTCGAGGGCCGCGCGTGGCTCGACCACGAGTGGTCGAGCGAGGTCATGGCCGCCGACGCCGTCGGCTGGGACTGGATCGGCGTCAACCTCGACGACGGCGGCGCACTGATGGCGTTTCGCATGCGCGACCGAGCGGGCGGCGCGCTGTGGGCCGGCGGCGCGCAGCGCGCGGCGGACGGCACCACGCGTATTTTCGATCCCGCGGACGTCCTGTTCGTTCCGGGGCGGCGCTGGACGTCGCCGCGCACGGGGTACGCCTATCCGGTCGAGTTCGGCGTGCGCGCCGGCGACGCCGAGTACGAGGTGCGGCCGCTGATGGACGACCAGGAGCTCGACTCCTCCGCCAGCACGGGAACCGTGTACTGGGAGGGGGCGGTGCGCCTGCGCGGCGGCGGCCGCACGATCGGCCACGGCTACCTCGAGCTCACCGGCTACGGATCGACGCTGCGCATCTGACGCGACGCGCGGGCGGTCCGCCTCCCGCGGTAGTCGCTGCGCGCGGCGGCCGCCTTGAGCGCACGCAAGGCCGCGGCCGCCGCCGGCACGTACAGTGGTCGCGGTGCCCGGCCGCGGGCCGGGTGGCGCTGCGATGGTGCCGGTGCTACGCATGGAGGGCGTGACGCGGTCCTACCGGACCGGGGCGGGGGAGGTGCGCGCGCTCGACGGCGTCGACCTCGCGCTGTGGCCCGGCGAGTTCGTCGTGCTGCTCGGACCGTCGGGCAGCGGCAAGTCGACGCTGCTCAACCTGCTCGGCGGGCTCGACGCGCCGACCACGGGCGGCATCTGGTACCGCGACCACGACCTGGCGCACGGCGACGACGCGTCGCTCACGCGCTACCGGCGCGAGCACGTCGGCTTCGTGTTCCAGTTCTTCAACCTGCTGCCGTCGCTCACCGCCGAGGAGAACGTCGCGCTGGTCACCGAGATCGCGCGCGCGCCGCTCGCCCCGCGCGACGCGCTCGCGCTCGTCGGCCTCGCGGAGCGCGCTTCGCACTTTCCGTCGCAGCTCTCCGGCGGCGAGCAGCAGCGCGTCGCGATCGCGCGCGCGGTCGCGAAGCGGCCCGACGTGCTGCTGTGCGACGAGCCCACCGGCTCGCTCGACGCGCAGACGGGACGGCTCGTGCTGGAGGCGATCGACCGCGTCAACCGCGAACTGCGCGCGGTCACCGCCGTCATCACGCACAACGCGGCGATCGCGGCGCTCGGCGACCGCGTGCTGCGCATGTCGTCCGGGCGCATTGTGGACGAGCACCGCAACGCGGTCCGCGCGAGCGCGGGCACGCTCGCGTGGTGACCCGATGCGCACGCTGCGCCGCGCGCTGCGCCGCGACCTCGTGCGGATGGCCGCGCAGGTCGCGACCGCCGCGCTCGTGGTGGCGTGCGGCGTCGCCGTGCTCGCCGGGATGTTCGGCACCTGGCAGGCGCTCGCCCGGGCGCAGCGCGAGTTCTACGCCGACGCGCGCTTCGCCGACGTGTTCGCGTCGCTGACGCGGGCGCCGCGGGCGGTCGAGGCCACCCTCGCGGCCGTGGACGGCGTCGCGGCCGTGCGCGCCCGCGTCGCCGTCGACGTGGTGCTCGACGTGCCCGGCCTCGCCGAGCCCGCGAGCGGCCGGCTGGTGGGGGTGCGCGTCGACGCGCCCGAGCCGCTGAACCGCGTGGTGCTGCGCGCCGGGCGCCTGCCCGCACCGCGCCGCGCCGGCGAGGCGGTGGCGAGCGAGGCGTTCGCGCAGGCCCACGGGCTGCGGCCGGGGGACGCCGTCGGCGCCGTCATCGGGGGGCGGCTGTGGGCGCTCGTCGTCGTCGGCATCGGGCTGTCGCCGGAGTTCGTCTACGAGATCGCGCCGGGGGCGCTCGTGCCCGACGCGCGCCACTTCGGCGTGCTGTGGATGGACGAGGACGCGCTCGCGGCGGCCAGCGGGCGCGACGGCGCGTTCAACGACGTCGCGCTCGCGCTCGCGCCCGGGGCCCGCGCGGAGCAGGTCGTCGCGGACGTCGACGCCCTGCTCGCGCCCTACGGCGGGCGCGGCGCCTACGGCCGCGACGACCACGTCTCGCATCGCTACCTTACCGACGAGATCGCGCAGAACCGCGTGACGGCGACGTGGCTGCCGGCCGTGTTCTTCGCTGTCGCCGCCTTCCTCGTCGCCGTGACGCTCGGGCGGCTCGTGGCGATGCAGCGGCTGCAGATCGGGGCGTTGCGCGCCTTCGGCTACACGCGCGGCGAGGTCGCCGCGCACTACGCGTCGTTCGCGCTGGCGATCGTGGCGGTAGGCGGCGTGGCCGGTCTCGCGGCCGGGACGGGGCTCGGCGCGCTCCTCACGCGCCTGTACCGCGACTTCTATCGCTTCCCCGAGCTCGCATTCCGGCTGGACGCGGAACTGCTCGCGGTCGTCGCCGCGGCACTGGCAGCGGTCGCCGTGGCGGGTGCGGCCGGCGCGTCCGCCCGCGTGGCCGCGCTCGCTCCCGCCGACGCGATGCGCCCGCCCACGCCGCCGGTCTACCGCGCCGGCCGGCTGCTGCCGCGCCTGCCGGCCTCCGCGCGCATGGTCGCGCGTGCGCTCGCCCGTCGGCCGTTCGCCTCGGCGGCAGGCGTCGCGGGGATCGCCGTCGGCCTCGCGTTGCTCGTGGTCGGCTTCTACTTCCGCGACGCCCTCGAGGTGCTCCTGCACGCGCAGTTCGAGATGGCCCGCCGCGAGGACGTGGCCGTCGTGTTCCGCGAGCCGTCCGGTCCGCAGGCGCTGCACGCCCTCGCCCGCCTGCCGGGCGTGACGCGCGTCGAGGGCGAGCGCGCCGAGCCGGTGCGCGTCGCCGCGGGCCATCGCGTTCGGCGCACCGTGCTGGTCGGCGTGGCACCCGACGACGAACTCGCGCGCCTGCTCGACCGGCACGGCCGCGCCGTGCCGCTGCCTGCGCAGGGCGTGCTGCTGTCGGCGAAGCTGGCCGAGGGACTGTACGTCCGGCCGGGCGCCGCGGTGGACGTCGAGCTGCTCGGCGGCACGCGCCGCGCCGGGCGGGTCGTCGTCGCCGGGCTCGTCGACGACTGGACCGGTCTCGCGCTGTGGGCGCCGCGGGAGGTCGTCGACCGTCTCGCCGGCGAGGGTCCGCGGTTCACCGGCGCGCGGCTGCGCGCGGACCGCGACGCGCTCGCGGACCTGTACCGCAGCCTGAAGGAGACGCCCGGGCTCGCCGCCGTGGCGCTGCGCGAGCAGACCGTCGCGACGTTCCGCGCGATCCTGGATCGCAGCTTCGCGCTCTCGGCGGCGATCGACGTCGGCTTCGCGTGCCTGATCGCCTTCGGCCTCGTCTACAACGGCGCGCGCGTGGCCCTCTCGGAACGCGCCGCGGAGCTCGCGACGCTGCGCGTGCTCGGCTTCACGCGGGCGGAGACCGCGGGGCTGCTCCTCGGCGAGCAGGCGGTGATCACGCTGGCGGCGATCCCGCTCGGCATGGCGCTCGGCGCGGCGCTCGCCGCGTGGTTCGCGACGCGCCTGTCCACGGAGCTCTATCGCATTCCGTTCGTCGTCACCTCGTCCACGCTGGGGCTCGCCGCGCTGGTGACGCTCGCCTCGGCCGTCGCGTCGGGTGCGCTGGTCGGCTGGCGCGTGCGCGCGTTCGACCTGATCGGCGTCCTCAAGGCGCGCGAGTGAGGCCATGAAGCCGCGCACGCTCGCCCTCGCCGCGCTCGCCTGTGCCGCGCTGGCCGCCGGCGCGTGGCTCGCGCTGCGTCCGTCGCCGGTCGCGGTGGATCCCGCGCCGGCCGTGCGCGGGCCGCTGCGCGTGACCATCACCGAGCAGGGCATCGTGCGGGCGAAGGAGCGCTACGCGATCGCGGCGCCCGCGGCCGGACGCGTCGAGCGGATCGCGCTGCGCGAAGGCGATGCCGTCGCGGCGGGCGATCCCGTCGCCACTCTGCACGTCGCGCCGATGTCGGCGTCCGAGCGCGAAGCGCAGGTCGCGCGGGTGGCCGCGGCCGAGGCCTCGGTGCGCGAGGCGGCCGAGCTCGCGGCGAAGGCGCAGAGCCTGCTCGAGCAGGCGACGCGCGAGCGCGAGCGCGCCGAACGGCTCGTGGGCGAGCGCTTCATCGCCCCGCAGGCGGCCGAGCAGGCGCGCGCCGCCGAGGCCGCGGCGCGGGCCGAGCGTGCGGCCGCCGAGGCGCGCCGCCGCGCGGCGGCGGCGCAGGCCACGGCCGCGCGCGCGGCGCTGGTGCCGGCCGATCCGACCGCCGCGAGCCGGCCGCTGCGCCTGCGAGCCCCGGCGTCGGGCCGGGTCCTGGCGATTCCCGAGCGCAGCGAGCGGGTCGTCGCCGCCGGGACCACGCTGCTGACGCTCGGCGACCCGCACGCGCTCGAGGCGGTCGCGGACTTCCTGTCGACCGACGCCGTGCGCATGGCACCGGGCATGCCCGCCACGCTGTCGGCGTGGGGCGGCGGCGCGCCGATCGAGGCGCGCGTGCGGCTGGTCGAGCCCGCGGCGCGCACGAAGGTGTCGGCCCTCGGCGTGGAGGAGCAGCGCGTCGACGTGGTGCTCGACCTGGACGCGGTCCCGGCCGCGCTCGGCGACGGCTTCCGCGTCGACGTGTCGGTCGTCGTGGCGCAGGCCGGCGACGTGGTCAAGGTCCCCGCCAGTGCGGTGTTCCGCCGCGGCGACGGCGACGCGGTGTTCGTGCTGCAGGACGGACGCGCGCGGCTGCGCGCCATCGAGACGGGCCTGCGCAACCGCGACGAGATCGAGGCGAGGCGCGGCGTCGCGCCGGGCGAGGACGTGGTGCGCTATCCGACGAGCGCGCTCGCCGACGGCGTGAGGGCGGCCGCCCGCCGCTGAGCGCGCCGGCTCACTTGCGCAGGAGCCACAGCAGCGCTGAGACGACCAGCGAGACGACGACGCTCGTCGTCAGCGGGAAGTGGAACGACGTGTCGCCGCGCGTGAAGTGGATGTCGCCGGGGAGGCGCCCGAGCCCCAGCTTGGCAAGCCACGGCCACGCGAGCCCGACCACGACGAGCACGGCGCCGAGGATGACGAGGTAGCGTCCCACGACCGGTCGGAGCGCGGTGCGCGCGGTTCGTTCCGTCGCGGCGCCAGGCGCCACGTCCGCCGCGCGGCCGCGGGCCTGCAGCGCGCGGCGTCGCTCGCTATTTGCGTCCCGTCCGCTTCGCCGTCCGCGGGGCCGGTCCCTTCGCGGCGGCGCTGCCGGCGCGCGACGTGGCCGGGGCCGCCTTCGCGGCGCCCGTCGCGGGGCGGGGGGTGCGGCGCGCGGGAGGCTTGGCCGGCGCGGCGGCGCGCCCCGCCGCGGGCACCTTGCGTGGGCCGCGGCGGGGCGCCGCGGGCTCGGGGGCGGGGGCGGGGGCGGGGGCGGGCTTTCGCGGCGCGGACTTGCGGGGCGTCGCCGGCCGCCCGCCCTTGGCCTCGAGCAGGGCCACCGCCTCGTCGAGCGTCAGCCGGTCGAGGTCGTCGCGGTGCGGCACCGTGGCGTTGATGCCGCCGTGCTTGACGTAGGGGCCGTAGCGGCCCGCGTGCAGCTCGACCGGCGCGCCGTCGGCGGGGTGCGCGCCGAGCACGCGCAGCGGCGTCACGCCGCGGGCGGGTCGCGCCTTCCGCGTCGCGTCGCGCGCCTCGAACTCGAAGCCGACCTTGCCGTCCGGCTGGCGGA
The DNA here is from genome assembly GCA_016861105.1 of Betaproteobacteria bacterium. Lineage (GTDB taxonomy): Bacteria > Pseudomonadota > Gammaproteobacteria > Burkholderiales > Casimicrobiaceae > VBCG01. Next base: position 141,735 of record BOKS01000012.1, read on the forward strand.
CGAGGAACGCCGAGAACGGCCGCTTCGTACGCGTCGAGACGAACTGCAGGAGGTCGGACTTGCCGGTGGCGAGCAACTTGTGCATCTGGGCACGCTCGACCGGGCGGGAAAGGATCGTGCGCCCGGAACGGAAGTCGCAGGTCTTCTGCTCGCCGACCGCGCGCTCGCACACGTACGCGTTCGGCGTCTCGAACACGCGGCCGCCGCACTTGGGGCACGGCCCGAGCGGCTCCTGCCCGGTGAAGTCCGGCGCCTCGTCGCCCTCGCCGTCGCCCTGCCCGAAGTCGAACTGCACCTCGAGCGCGTCGGTGAGCCGCAGCTTCGCCGAGAACGGGCGGCCCAGCTTGCTGCGGAAGCCGTCGAGCGGCCCGACCTCGCGGTCGCGGATCAGCGCCTCGGCCTCGGCCGGCTCGAGCTGCCGCCCGCCGAGGATCTTCCAGAAGCCGAAGTCGCACACCGTGCACTGGAACTTCTTGTACCGCTCGTGCACCTCGCCGCCGCACGACGGGCAGGCGACCGAGAGCGTCGCGAAGTCGCCGGGGATGGTGTCGCTCTCGTAGTTCTTGGCCTGCGCGACGATGTGCTTCGTCATCTTGACGATCTCGCGCATGAAGGCCTCGCGCTTCAGCCGGCCGTGCTCCATCTCGGCGAGCTTGTACTCCCACTCGGCCGTGAGCTCCGGGCTGAAGAGCTCGGGGATCGACAGCCCCTGCAGCAGCGTCATCAGCGAGAAGGCCTTGGCGGTGGGGATGAGCTCCTTGCCCTCGCGGTGGATGTAGCGCTCCGCGATCAGGCCCTCGATGATCTGCGCGCGCGTGGCCGGCGTCCCCAGCCCCTTCTCGCGCATGGCCTCGCGCAGCTCGTCGTCCTCGATCAGCTTGCCCGCGCCCTCCATCGCCGACAGCAGCGTCCCCTCGTTGTAGCGCGGCGGCGGGCGCGTGGTCAGCTTCACGACGTCCGCCTTCAGGGTCTGCACCCGCTCGCCGGCGGCGACTGGCGCGAGCGTGGGCTCGTCGCCCTGCGCCTCCTTGCCGTAGACGGCGAGCCAGCCGGGCTCGACGAGCACCTTGCCTTCCGACTTGAACGGCTCGCCGGCGACGCGGGTGATGCGCGTGGTGACCAGGTACTCGGCGGCCGGGAAGAACACGGCGAGGAAGCGCTTGACCACCAGGTCGTAGAGCTTCTGCTCCGCCTCGTTCAGGTGCCGCGGCGCCGACAGCGTGGGGATGATGGCGAAGTGGTCGGAGATCTTCGCGTTGTCGAAGATGCGCCTGTTGGGGCGCACCCACTTCTCCTTCAGCACCCGGCGCGCGTGCGTGCCGTAGGCGTTCGACTCGCCCAGCACCTCCATGGTCGAGCGCACCGTGCCGAGGTAGTCCTCCGGCAGCGCCCGCGAGTCGGTCCGCGGGTAGGTCAGCACCTTGTGCTTCTCGTAGAGGGCCTGCGCGAGCGAGAGCGTGGTGCGCGCCGAGAAGCCGAAGCGGCCGTTGGCGTCGCGCTGCAGGCTCGTGAGGTCGTAGAGCAGCGGCGCGATCTGCGTCGACGGCTTCGATTCCTCGCTGACCTCGCCGGGCTGGCCGGCGCACTTCGCCGCGATGGCGCGCGCGCGCGCCTCGTCCCAGAGCCGCTCGGCGCGCGCGTCCGCGTCGTCCTCGGGCTTCTTCCAGCGCTCGTCGAACCAGCGGCCGGCGTACTCGCCCGCGTGCGCGGCGAACGTGCCGTGGATCTCCCAGTAGTCGCGCGGCACGAAGGCGCGGATCCTGGCCTCGCGATCGACGAGGATCGCCAGCGTCGGCGTCTGCACGCGCCCGACCGTGGTCAGCTGGAAGCCGCCGGACTTCGAGTTGAACGCGGTCATCGCCCGCGTGCCGTTGATGCCGACCAGCCAGTCGGCCTCCGAGCGGCAGGTCGCGGCGTCCGCGAGCGGCCGCATCGCGTCGTCGGTGCGCAGCGCCGCGAACCCGTCGCGGATGGCCGCCGGCGTCATCGACTGCAGCCACAGCCGCCGGATCGGCTTGGGCGTCTTCGCGAAGCGGACGATGTGCCGGAAGATCAGCTCGCCCTCGCGCCCGGCGTCGCAGGCGTTCACCAGCTCCCCGACGTCCTTGCGCTTGATGAGGCGGAGCAGCAGCTTGAGCCGGTCCTCGTTCTTCTCGATGGGCTTGAGGTCGAAGCGCGTCGGGATCGCCGGCAGGTGGGCGAACGTCCACTTGCCGCGCTTCACCTCCTCCTCCTCGGGCATGCCGATCTCGAGCAGGTGGCCGACCGCCGACGAGAGCACGTAGCGTTCGCTCTCGAAGTAGTCGCCCTGGCGCGCGAAGCCGCCCAGCGCCCGGGCGATGTCCGCCGCGACGGAGGGCTTCTCGGCGATGATCAGCGTCTTGGACATGGAGGCGCGCGCGCCCGGCGAGGCCGGGCGTCGGGGAGCGGGCGATGGTACCGGAGCGTCGAAGCCGCGAGCAAGGAACCGTTCGTCCGAGGTGCGCGCGTCGACGGATGCGCTGCGGCCGGGGAGCAACTGCTTACTTCAGCGGCATCCTCGGGTCCCGGAGGTTCCGGCGCGGCTGGCGCGCCCCCGCGATCGGCGGGAGGCAGGCGCGTCGACCGCGCAGCGGCAGGCGCGTCACGCGACGCGCTGCCACTTGCCGCCAGGCAGCGCCGCGACGTGTCCCTCGAGCTCGAGCTCGACCAGGGCCGCGGACAGCGCATCCGGACCGATGCGCGTGCGGGCGATGAGCGTGTCGAGGTCGCACGGGTCGCCGCCCAGCGCCTGGATGACGGCGTGCCGCGGCTCCCCGGCGCCGGCGGCCGGTGCCGGCGCCCGGGCGGCGAGTCCCGGCAGCCGCAGCTCGTCGAGGATGTCCTGCGCCGTCTCCACCAGCTTCGCGCCCTCGCGGATCAGCTTGTGGCAGCCCTTCGAGAACGGCGAGTGGATCGATCCGGGGATCGCGAACACTTCGCGCCCCTGCTCCCCGGCGAGGCGGGCGGTGATCAGCGACCCCGACGAGAGCGTCGCCTCGACGACGAGCACGCCGTGCGCGAGCCCGCTGATCAGGCGGTTGCGGCGCGGGAAGTTCTGCCGCAGCGGAGGCGTGCCCGGAACGAACTCGGAGAGGAGCGCGCCGGACAGCGCGACGACGTGCGCGAGTTCCCGATGGCGCGCCGGGTACACGCGATCGAGCCCGGTGCCCACGCAGGCGATCGTGGAGCCCTCGCCGCGCAGCGCGCCCTCGTGCGCCGCGCCGTCGACGCCGAGCGCGAGCCCCGACACGATCGTCAGCCCCGCGCGCGACAGCGCCTCGGCGAACGCGCGGGCGTGCTCGCAGCCCTGCGGCGTCGCGTTCCGGCTCCCGACGATCGCCAGCGCGGGCCGGTTGAGGAGCTGGCGCCGGCCGATCAGGAACAGCACCGGCGGCGGGTCGCCGGCGGCGAGCAGCGCCTGCGGGTAGTCGGGGTCGTCCCACGCGAGGAGCTCGTGCCCCGGCTCGCGCAGCCACGAGCGCACGGCGTCGAGCATCGCGCCGCCGACCGGCGCCACCACCCGCTGTGCGATGCCCGGCGACGACGCGGCCGCGAGCTGCGCGCGCGTCGCGCCGAACAGGCGCTCCGGCGACCCGAACGTCCGCAGCAGGGCGGCGACGGCGCTTCCCGGCAGCTGCGCGACCGCGATCCGCGCCCAGGCTTCCAGGCGGGGATCGAGCGCCATGGCGGGCGGAAGCGGCGGGTCCGGGCGCGGCGCCGGGCGGGCGCCGGCGGCCCGCCGCTCAGGGCCTGCGGACGAAGTCGCCGACCTGCACCGGGTCCGACGTGTTGAGCAGGATCGCGTAGGCCACGCGGTCGAACACGCGGAACACGAACATCAGGCCGGTACGCTCCTCGGGGACGTCGAGGAACTTGTCCTTGCGGTACCAGGTGGTCTGGTCGAAGAAGCGGACGATCACCGGCGTGTCGTCGTTGGGGCGCGGGTCGGGGATCGGCGCGACGCCCCGGTAGACGGCGAGCACCGTGCCCACGTCGATGCCGTCGGCGGCGCCGCGGTCGATGGTGACGATCGAGCCGCGGCCCATCTCCGTCACGTCCTTCATCGCCGCGATGATGCGGCCGTCGACGTCGCGCGACGGCGCGTGCGGCGCGTAGTTGACGATCGTCTCGCGCGGGGCCGGCACCAGCCGGTCGCCGATGATCACTTCCTCGATCGAGTTGTCGATCAGCAGCGTGGAGACGTCGCCGAAGCGCTCGACGCGGCCGCTGCCGAGGTGGCGGTACTCGTAGCCCAGCTGCTCGCTCAGGTCGTGCGAGCGGATCGGCCCGACCGGCCGGTAGATGTGCCACAGGCCGCCGGCGGCGGGATCGATGCCGATCGCGTAGATCCGGTCGCCCTCGCCGCGGACCACCCGCTCGCGGTCGCGTCCGGCGACGATCTCGCCGGCGTTCTTCAGCCCCTCGGGCCCGGTGACCAGCGGCCGGGAGAGGAAGGGCTCGATGTCGCCGGGCGGGATGCTCGGGATCGCCTCGCGGTCGAGCGCGGTCGAACGCACGGTGGGCGACAGGCGGATCGTCTCGCGTCCGCCCGCGGCGCCGCCGCGGGCGAGCGACAGCCGCGGTTGGCCGTCGACGTAGTCGAGGCGGACGACGTCGCCCGGGTAGATGAGATGCGGATTGCGGATCTGCTCGCGGTTCAGCCGCCACACGTCGGGCCAGCGCCACGGATCCCTGAGGAAGCGCGCGGAGATGTCCCAGAGCGTGTCCCCCTTGACGACGGTGTAGCTTTGCGGGGCGTTGTCGGCGACGCGGACGTCCTGCGCACGCACGGGCGCGCCCAGCGCGGCGATGCACGCGGCGCACGCCGCCAGGCGGGCGAGGGTCGACATGCTAAACTTTTGACGCATAAGACCTCTTCCGGGTCGGGCGGGCCTTGCCAACGTCGTAAAGCGCCGCAAAATAAGGGGCTTATCGCGGATTCTGCATCCGGCACATGCAATTTGCAAGCTTGAGCGTCGCCCCGGCCATGGTTCTTCCGATCCTCGAATACCCCGATCCCCGCCTCAAGAAGGTCGCCGCCCGCGTCACCGACTTCGGCCCCGACGTGGCCAGGCTCGTCCGCGACATGGCCGAGACCATGTACGCCGCGCCGGGCATCGGCCTCGCCGCCACGCAGGTGGACGTCCACAAGCGCGTGATCGTCATCGACATCTCCGAGGCCCGCGACGACCTGCGGGTGTTCGTCAATCCCGAGATCCTCTCCGCCGAGGGCGAGGCCGAGTGCGAGGAGGGCTGCCTGTCCGTGCCCGGCTACTACGACAAGGTCACGCGCGCCGCGAAGGTGCGCGTGCGGGCCCAGGACGAGCACGGCCGCACCTTCGAGCTCGACGCCGACGGGCTGCTCGCGGTGTGCATCCAGCACGAAATGGACCATCTGGTGGGCAAGGTCTTCGTGGACTACCTCTCGCCGCTCAAGCGCGCCCGCCTCGCTACCCGGATGAAGAAACGGCAACGGATGGCCGGCTAGGCGCCCCTGCGCCGGACGCGCTGCCGCCGCCGCTGCCGGCGGCACGCCCGGCACCATCGGCCAGTGGGCGCTTGCTATCGTTCCGCTCCATGCGCGTCGGTTTCGCCGGGACCCCAGTCTTCGCCGTCACGGCGCTGTCCGCCATCGCCGACGCCGGTCACACGATACCGCTGGTCCTGACGCGCCCCGATAAGCCGAAGGGACGAGGGCTGCGCACCGAGCCCTCGCCGGTCAAGGCCGAGGCGCTCCGGCGCGGGTTGCCGGTGCTCCAGCCGGCGACGCTGAAGACGGCCGAGGCGCGCGAGGCGGCCCTCGCCGTGCCGCTCGACGTGCTCGTGGTTGCCGCCTACGGTCTGATCCTGCCGCCGCCCGTCCTCGCCTGGCCGCGCCACGGCTGCCTCAACATCCATGCCTCGAAGCTCCCGCGATGGCGCGGCGCGGCCCCGATCCAGCGGGCAATCCTCGCCGGCGACGCGCGGACGGGGGTCGCGATCATGCGGATGGATGCCGGCCTCGACACCGGTCCCGTCGTCGACGCGGCCGATGTGGAGATCGGGCCGCGCGAGACCGCCGGGAGCCTGCACGACCGGCTCGCGGACGCCGGGGCCGCGCTCGTCGTCGCGGTGCTGGCGCGGCTGGCGCGCGACGGGACGCTGGCGGGGCGGCCGCAGCCGGACGAGGGTGTGGCCTATGCGCACCGCATCGAGCGCGAGGACGCCCGCATCGACTGGAGCGCGGACGCGGCGGTCGTGGACCGTCAGGTGCGGGCGTTCGACCCGGTGCCCGGGGCGTTCACCTCCCTGCGCGGCGCGACGCTCAAGGTCTGGCGTGCCGAGCCCGCCGCTGCCGGCGACCCGGCGCCGCCGGGAACCGTGGTCGCCGCGTCCGCGCGCGGCGTGGTCGTCGCCTGCGGCCGCGGCGCGCTCGTCATCACCGAACTGCAGCCGGCCGGCGGGCGCCGCATGGACGCGGCGGCGTTCGTGGCCGGCCGCGGCGTGGAGCCCGGCGAGCGCCTCGGCGGGGCCTAGCCGCCGGGCCGCGACGATGACGATGCAGGCATCGCAGCGCCTGGCCGCGCTGGCCGTCGCGCGCGTCCTCGCCGGTGCCACGCTGCCCGCGGCGCTCGCCGCCACCGGCGCGGACGCCCCGGGCCCGGCGCGGGCCCTGGTGCACGAGCTCGCCTACGGGACGCTGCGGCACTGGGGGACGCTCGCGTTCCTCGTGCGCGCGCTCGCGGACAAGCGCATTCCCGACGCGCGGCTGCGCGCGCTGGTCGCGGTGGCGCTCTACCAGCTCGGGCACGCGCACCAGCCGCCGTTCGCCGTCGTCGACCAGGCGGTGCACGCGGCCGCCTCGGTCGCGCGTCCTGCCGCGCGCGGGCTCGTGAATGCGATGCTGCGGCGCTATCTGCGCGAGCGGGACGCGCTCCACGCGAAAGCGCGCGCCGACCCCGTCGCGCGCTGGTCGCACCCGCGCTGGTGGATCGACCGCGTGCTCGCCGACTGGCCGGACCAAGGCGCGACGATCCTCGAAGCGGGCAACACGCGCCCGCCGCAGAGCCTGCGCTGCAATGCGCGCGCGACGTCGCGCGATGCGCTGCTGGCGCGCTTCGCCGCGGCCGGGGTCGCGGCTCGCGCGGAAGGCGCGGCCGGCCTCGTCGTCGAGCCCCCGCGTCCCGTGACCGAGCTTCCCGGCTACGACGAGGGCGCGTTCTCAGTGCAGGACCTCGGTGCACAGCTGGCCGCCCCGCTGCTTCGCGCCGGGGACGGCATGCGCGTGCTCGACGCGTGCGCGGCGCCCGGCGGCAAGTTGACGCACGTGCTCGAGCTCGCGAGCGTCGAGGCGCTCGCCCTCGACAGCGACGCGACGAGGCTCGACCGGGTGCGCGAGAACCTCGCGCGGCTGCGCCTCGCGTCGCCGGCCGTGCGCGTGGCGCAGGGCGACGCCGCGCGGCCGCGCGACTGGTGGGACGGCGCGCCGTTCGACCGCGTGCTCGCCGACGTTCCGTGCACGGCCTCGGGCATCGTGCGCAGGCATCCCGACGGCAAGTGGATCCGGCGCGAGGCCGACGTCGCCGCGTTCGCGGCGCGGCAGCGCGCGATCCTCGAAGCGCTGTGGCCGGTCGTGAAACCCGGCGGCGAGCTCCTTTACGTGACGTGCTCGGTGTTCCGCGCGGAGAACGACGCGGTCGTGGACGCGTTCGCGGCGTCGCGCGCGGATGCGTTGCGCGAACCCATCACCTTCGCGGAGGGCGCCGCGCATTCGGGAGGGCAGCTCTTGCCTTCGCGCGAGGCCGGAGGCCACAATCAGGACGGATTCTTCTTCGCGCGGCTCCGCAAGCCCTGACCGCCCGGGCGGGGCTGCCCCGTGCGGGACGGCGCGGTCGTCCCCGGCGCGGGAAGCCTGCATCGCCTGCATGCCGCTCCTCCGCCCGCCCGTGCCCGGATCCCGGCCGTCGTCGCCCGCGCGTCGCCGGCTCGTGTGCGCCGCGGCCCTCGCGCTCGCGGGCGGCGCGCTCGCGCCGCGCGCGCGTGCCGACGCAATCCCCGTCGAGTCGGCGGAGGTGCGCATCGAGGACGGCGAGGTCGTGCTCACCGCCCTCTTCGCGCTGTCGGTGAACGCGACGCTCGAGGAGGCGCTGCAGCGCGGCGTGCCGCTCTACTTCGTCCTCGAGGTCGACATCGTGCGCCCGCGCTGGTGGTGGTTCGACGAGAAGGTCGCGCAGTCGTCCGTGCAGTACCGCGTCTCGTGGCAGCCGCTGACGCGGCAGTACCGCGTCGCCAGCGGACTGCTGTCGCAGTCGTTCGAATCGCTCGCCGAGGTCGAGCGGCTGATCGGCCGCGTGAACGCCCGCACGATCGCGCGCGCGGAGGACCTCGAGCGCGGCGCGCGCCACGACGCGCTCGTCCGCCTGCGCCTCGACGTCAACCAGCTTCCGAAGCCGTTCCAGGTCAACGCGCTCGCCTCGCGCGACTGGCAGCTCGCCTCCGAGCAGCGGCGGATCCCGTTCACGCCGTGAGCCGCGAGCCGAAGCGCGCGGCGCGCAGCCTCGCCGCATGAGCCCGATCCTGTCGTCGCGGTTCCTGCGCTGGTCGCTGCTGGTCGCGGCGAGCCTCTCGGCGATCGCGCTGTTCCTGCTGGCCACGGCGAGCGCGAACACCGACCTGTTCGCGCGCGGCTACGACACGCTGCTGATCGGCAACGGCGTGCTGGTCGCGGTGCTGATCCTGCTGGTGGCCTGGCAGCTGTGGCAGCTGCGGCGCAAGCTGCGGCGCGGCGTGTTCGGCTCGCGGCTCGCGCTGCGCCTGGTGTTCCTCTTCGCCTCGGTGGCCGTGCTGCCGGGCGCGCTCGTCTACGCGGTGTCGGTGCAGTTCATCGGGCGCTCCATCGAGAGCTGGTTCGACGTCCGCGTCGACCGCGCGCTCGAGGGCGGCCTCAACGTCGGCCGCGTGGCGCTCGACTCGCTGCTGCGCGACACGCGCGACCGCGCCTCGCGCATGGCCGAGGCCATCGCCGAGGCCGCGGCGCCGCCCGGCGTGGCGCTCTCGCGCGCCGTGGAGCAGACGGGCGCGCAGGAGGCCTCGCTGTTCACGTCGACCGGGACCGTGATCGCGGTCGCCGGAAGCGCGTCGCTCACCTCGCCGCCCGAGCCGCCGACGTCGCAGGCGCTGCGGCGCGCGCGCCTGCAGCAGTCCACCGCGGAGATCGCGCAGCGCGAGGACACGCTGCTGCTGCGCGTCGTCGTGCCGGTCAACAGCAGTGATCGGCTCGACCCGCTGAAGGTGCTGCAGGTCGTCGAGCCGGTGCCGCGCGGACTCGCGCAGGAGGTCGAGAAGGTGCAGGCCGGATGGCGCGACTACCAGGAGATCTCGTTCTCGCGCAACGCGCTCAAGAGGCTGTACGCGCTCACGCTCACGCTGACGCTGCTGCTCGCGCTGGGCAGCGCGCTCGGCCTCGCCGTCGTGCTCTCCGAGCGGTTCTCCGAGCCGCTCGGGCTGCTCGCCGAGGGCACGCGGGCCGTCGCGCAGGGCGACTTCACGCGCCGCCAGCCGGTCGTCTCGCGCGACGAGCTCGGCGTGCTCACCGAGTCGTTCAACGCGATGACCGCGCAGCTCGACGAGGCGCGCCGGCGCAACGAGGAGGCGCGGCGCGCGATCGAGACGACGCGCGCCTACCTCGAGAGCATCCTGTCCAGCCTGACCGCCGGCGTGCTCGCTTTCGACGAGCACTACCGGCTGCGCACGGCGAACCTCTCGGCGGCCGTCATCCTGCAGCAGCCGATCGCCGACCTGACCGGGGTCGCGCTCGACGCGTGGGGCCGTCACCTCCCCGCGCTCGCGCCGTTCGCCGAGGTGGTCGCCGACGGCTTTCGCGGAAGCCGCGACGGCACGTGGCAGAAGGAGGCTGCGCTGTCGGTCGCCGCGCTTTCGCGCACGCTGCTGATGCGCGGCACGCGCCTGCCGGGCGCGCCGGTGCCGGGGTACGTCGTCGTGTTCGACGACGTGTCCGAGCTGCTGCAGGCGCAGCGCGACGCCGCGTGGGCCGAGGTGGCGCGCCGCCTCGCGCACGAGATCAAGAACCCGCTGACGCCGATCCAGCTGTCCGCCGAGCGCATGGCGGTGAAGCTCGAGGGCCGGCTCGAGGGCGCCGACGCCGAGGCGCTCAAGCGCGGCACGTCGACCATCGTCAACCAGGTGCAGGCGATGAAGCAGATGGTCGACGATTTCGCCATCTACGCCCGCACGCCCCGGCCGGGCCAGATGCAGCGCGTCGACCTCGCCGCCCTCTTGCTCGACGTGCTGGCTCTGTACGACAATCTGCGCCCGCATGCGTCGCTCACCCTGCCGGACGGCCCTGTGGTCATCCAGGGCGAGCCCACCCGCCTCCGACAGGTGCTCCACAACCTCCTGCAGAACGCGATCGACGCCCAGGCGGGCGTGGCCGATCCGGGCTACGCGATCGCGCTCGAGGCGCTGCCGCGGGAGGCGCGGCTGTCGGTCGCCGACCGCGGCGAAGGCTTCGCGCCGGAGGTGCTGGAGCGTGCGTTCGAGCCGTACGTGACGACGAAGACGAAGGGCACGGGCCTCGGGCTTGCGATCGTGAAGAAGATCATCGACGAGCACGGCGGCAGCGCCGTGCTCGAGAACGTCGAGCCGCGCGGCGCGCGGGTGACGATCGTCCTGCCGCGCGCCGACGCGGGTGCCGCATGAGCCGCCGCGCCGGCGGCACGCGCCGGGGAGTGCCGATGACGTCCGTCGGGCCGCCGATCGCGCGTCGCGGGGAACGCCGGTGACCGCGGGCGCCGTCGCGCAGGACATCCTCGTCGTCGACGACGAGGTCGGCATCCGCGAGCTCCTCTCCGAGATCCTGCAGGACGAGGGCTACCGCGTCGCGATTGCCGAGAACGCGGGGCAGGCGCGCGCCTACCGCGCGCGCCTGCAGCCCGCGCTCGTGCTGCTCGACATCTGGATGCCCGACACCGACGGCGTGACGCTGCTGCGCGAGTGGGCGGCGTCGGGGCAGCTCACGATGCCGGTCGTCATGATGTCGGGGCACGGCACGATCGAGACCGCGGTCGAGGCGACGCGCATCGGCGCCTTCGACTTCCTCGAGAAGCCGATCGGGCTCGCGAAGCTCTTGTCGACGATCGCGCGCGCGCTCAAGAACGGCGCGGTGCGCCAGCCGCGGCGCGTCTCGTTCGCCGCGCTGGGCGCGGGCGCGCCGGTGCGCGAGGCCGAGCGCTCGGTCGAGCAGGTGCTCGCCGCGGGGCGGCCGCTGCTGCTGCTCGGCGAGCCCGGGACCGGCCACGACGCCGCCGCGCGCGCGCTCGCCGTCGCCGGCGCCCCGTTCGTTCCGGTCGCGGGCCACGGCCCGCGGCTCGCGTCCAATCCGATGGCGCTGCTCGAGGAGGCGCGCGAGGGCACGCTGTACGCCGCCGAGATCGGCCAGTACTCGAAGGGCGACCAGAAGGGGCTCGCGTTCCTGCTCGGCAAGCTCGAGAAGGCCGACGTGACGCTCGTGTGCACGAGCTCCGAGGCGCTGGGGAACCTCGCGGCCGAGGGACGCTTCGACGCGGCGCTGCTGTCGCAGCTGTCCGCCGGCGCCGTGATGCTGCCGCCGCTGCGCGCGCGCCGCGACGACATCCCGCCGCTGATCGAGCGGTTCTGGCGCGAAGCGACGCGCGGCGACCCCTCCGCGCCGTTGCTCGCGGCGCTGCCGCCGCCCGCGCTGGCGCTGCTCACCAGCGCGCACTGGCCGGGCAACCTCGACCACCTCGCGAACGTCGTGGCGAACCTCGCGCTCGTGCGCGCCGACATCACGCCCGAGCACGTCAAGCGCCTGCTCGGCGAGTCGGCGCAGGCGCCGCAGGCCGTCGCTCCCGAGATCACCGCGCGCTTCTTCGACCTGCCGCTCCGCGAGGCCCGCGAGGCGTTCGAGCGCATCTACTTCGAGCAGCTCCTCGGCCGCGAGCAGAGCAACATGAGCCGCGTGGCCGACAAGGCCGGCCTCGAGCGCACGCACCTCTACCGCAAGCTCAAGCAGCTCAACATCCGCTTCTCGCGCCGCTCCGACGACAGCGGGACCTGACCCGCCCCACGCGATGACGGCCCCGGTCGCCGGCGAGAGGAAGCTGCTGCCCCTGGTCGTCGGGGCCGTGGGCGTCGTCTACGGCGACATCGGCACCTCGCCGCTGTACACGATCCGCGAGGTGTTCAGCGGCCGCTACGGCATCGTGCTGTCGCCCGACAACGTCATGGGCGTGCTGTCGCTCGTCTTCTGGGCGCTGACCATCGTCGTGCTGCTCAAGTACATGGTGCTGATCATGCGCGCCGACAACCGCGGCGAGGGGGGCATCCTCGCGCTGACCGCGCTGGTGTCGCGCGGTCTCGAGCACCAGCCGCGGCGGCGCTGGTGGTTCGTCGGGCTCGGCATCTTCGGAGCGGCGATGTTCTACGGCGACGGGATGATCACGCCGGCGATCTCCGTGCTGTCGGCCGTCGAGGGGCTCGAGGTGCTCGCCCCGCAGCTGCACCCCTTCGTCATGCCGATCGCCCTCGTCATCCTCGTCGGCCTGTTCTCGATCCAGAAGCACGGCACCGGCAAGGTCGGGCGCTACTTCGGGCCGCTCTGCCTGCTGTGGTTCGCGGTCATCGCGCTGCTCGGCGGGCTGCAGATCGTGGAGAACCCGCGGGTGCTCGCGGCGCTCAGCCCCGCCTACGCCGCCAACTTCGCCCTCGCGCATCCGCTGGCCACGTTTCTCGGGCTGGGCGCGATCGTGCTCGCCGTCACCGGCACGGAGGCGCTGTACGCGGACATGGGGCACTTCGGGAAGGCCGCGATCCGGCGGGCGTGGGCGTTCGTCGTGATGCCCGCGCTGGTGCTCAACTACTTCGGGCAGGGGGCGCTGCTCCTCGCCGATCCCTCGGCGGTGAAGAACCCGTTCTACCTGCTCGCGCCGCAGTGGGCGCTGCTGCCGATGGTGGCGCTGGCCACCTGCGCGACGGTCATCGCGTCGCAGGCGATGATCTCGGGCGCGTTCTCGCTGACGCGGCAGGCGGTCCAGATGGGCTACTGCCCGCGCCTGAACATCCTGCACACCTCCGAGCGCGAGATCGGGCAGATCTACGTGCCGATGGTCAACTGGACGCTGTTCGTCGGCGTCGCGCTGCTCGTCGTCGGCTTCCGCAGCTCGAGCAACCTCGCGGGCGCGTACGGCATCGCCGTGACGACGGGCATGCTGATCGACACGATCCTCATCTTCTTCGTGATGCGACGGCTGTGGCGCTGGCCGGTGGCGGCCGCGCTCGCCGTCGTCGTCCCGCTCGGCCTCGTCGACGCCGCGCTCGTGTCGTCCAACGCGCTCAAGATCCCGGACGGCGGGTGGTTCCCGCTCTTGATCGGCGGCATCGTGTTCACGCTGCTCACGACGTGGAAGCGCGGGCGCATCCTGCTGATGCAGCGCCTCTCCGAGGACGCGATGCCGCTCGACCTGTTCATCCCCAGCATCGAGGCCGCCCCGCCGGCGCGCGTGCCCGGCACGGCGGTGTTCCTGACCAGCACGCCCGACCGCGTCCCGCACGCGCTGCTGCACAACCTCAAGCACAACAAGGTGCTGCACGAGCGGGTCGTGTTCCTGACGGTGGTGACCCGCGACTACCCGTTCGTCGCCGAGGACGACCGCTTCGAGATCGCCCCGCTCGGCGCGCAGTTCTACCGCATGTACGCCTACTTCGGGTTCAAGGAGGACCCGGACGTCCCCGCGCTGCTGGAGGCGACCGGCCGCAAGGGCTTCGCGTTCGACATGATGGACACGTCGTTCTTCGTGTCCCGCGAGACGCTCATCGCGACGAAGATGCCGGGGATGGCGATCTGGCGCGAGCGCCTCTTCGCCTCGATGAGCAAGAACGCCGTCAAGGCGTCGGACTTCTTCCACGTCCCGACGAACCGGGTCGTGGAGCTGGGGACGCAGGTGGAGCTGTAGCGCCGCGCGCCGAACGCGCTTCGCCGGGGGGCGCCCCGCCCCGGCCTACGCCACCTCCGCCATCGCGCCGCGCATCTGCTTCAGCGCCTTGCTCTCGATCTGGCGGATGCGCTCCGCCGAGACGCCGTACTCGTCGGCGAGCTCCTGCAGCGTCGCCTGGTCGTCCTCGCGCAGCCAGCGCGCCTCGATGATGCGGCGGCTGCGCGCGTCGAGCTTGCCCAGCGCGCTGCGCAGCCCTTCGCTGCGGCGCGACTCGATCTGCCGGCGCTCGAGCGACTGCGCCGGGTCCTCGCGCTCGTCCGCAAGCCACGAGCTCGGCGTGACCGTTCCGTCCTCGTCGCCGGGCGCGGGATCGAGCGCCACGTCCTGGCCGAACAGGCGCGTCTCCATCTCGAGCACCTCGTCGGCCTTGACGCCGAGCTCGCTGGCGATGCGTCCCGCCTCGGCCGGCGAGAGCGACCCCGCGCCGGACTTCATGCTGCGCAGGTTGAAGAAGAGCTTGCGCTGCGCCTTCGTGGTCGCCACCTTCACGAGGCGCCAGTTGCGCAGGATGTACTCGTGGATCTCGGCGCGGATCCAGTGCAGCGCGAAGGACACCAGCCGCACGCCGCGCTCCGGGTCGAAGCGCCGGACCGCCTTCATCAGGCCGACGTTGCCTTCCTGGATGAGGTCGGCGTGCGGCAGCCCGTAGCCCAGGTAGTTGCGGGAGACGGCCACGACCAGCCGCAGGTGCGACAGGACGAGCTGGCGCGCCGCGTCGACGTCCTCGCGCTCCTTCCAGCGGCGCCCCAGCGCGACTTCCTCCTCGGCGGACAGCAGCGGAAAGCGGTTCACCGCCTGGATGTAGTGATCCAGGCTCCCGAGCGATGCGGGGGTCGGGAACGCCAGTGCGGTACCAGTCATCGATTCGTCTCCTCGTGGGCGGGCCGGCCGGGGGGCTTCGAGTGCACAGGCCGTCCGCCGCGATTCAAGTTTAGCACTCGGTCACTGGGAGTGCTAAGCGGGGCCGAAAGTTCCCGAGCGATTCTGTCGGGAATTGCGCGACTCCGGGGCTGACGCGGGCTCGACGCCCGCTCGCTCAGGCACTTGCGACGCGGGGCCGGCGACGGAACGCCGGATCCGTGCCTCCGGCGGGGTCCGCGGGCTGGCCGCCTCCGCGGTGGGGACTGCAGGGTCGGCGGCGCGCTCACCCTGGCCGGACCGCGCCGGCACGGCGGAGTTTCGCCACGCGCACCGGTCGCGGCGGCCGCCTACGCGCGGGCGGCGCGGCGGATGACGAACGTGGAGCCGCCGTCAGGCGTCCGGCAGCAACGCGTCGACGAACTCCGCGGCAACGAACGGCCGCAGGTCGTCCAGGCCCTCGCCAACGCCGATGAAGCGGATCGGCACCGGATGCTGCTTGGCGATGGCCGCGACCACGCCACCCTTGGCCGACCCGTCGAGCTTGGTGACCACCAGGCCGGTGAGGCCGACGGCCGCGTCGAAGGCCTTCACCTGGGCGAGCGCGTTCTGGCCCGTGTTCGCGTCCAGCACCAGCAGGACCTCGTGCGGGGCCGTCGCGTCGGCCTTCGCGACGACCCGCTTCACCTTCCGCAGCTCGTCCATGAGGTTGAGCTGCGTGGGCAGCCGCCCGGCGGTGTCCGCGAGCACGACGTCGATCCCGCGGCCCTTCGCGGCGTGGATCGCGTCGAAGGTCACCGCGGCCGGGTCGCCGCCCGCCTGCGCGACCACGGCCACGCCGTTGCGCTCGCCCCAGACCACCAGCTGCTCGCGCGCGGCCGCCCGGAACGTGTCGCCCGCCGACAGCAGCACGCTGTGGCCCTGCTGCTGCAGCCACTTCGCGAGCTTGCCGATCGAGGTCGTCTTGCCGGCGCCGTTGACGCCGGCGATCATCACCACGAAAGGCCGGCTCGCGCCGACGGCGAAGGGCTTCTCGAGCGGCCCGATCAGCGCGAGCAGCGACGCGCGCAGCAGCGCACGGGGGTCGGCGCCCTCGCCGGCCTTGCGGTAGCGCGCGTGCAGGTCGCCGAGCAGGTGGGCGGTCGCGTCGACGCCCACGTCGGCGGTGAGGAGCGCCGTCTCCAGCTCCTCGAGCGCCTCGGCGTCGAGCACGCGCCGGCGGAAAACGCCGCTGAGCGTGCCGGCGAGCTTGTCGCGCGACGCCGACAGCCCGGCGCGCAGCCGCTCCGTCCACGAGCGCTTCGCCGTCGCCGCGGCCGCGTCGGCGGGCACGGACGCCTCGACGGGCGCGCCGGCGCCGCCTTCCGGGACCACGTCGGGCGCCGGCGCCGGGGCCCGCGGCGGGACGTCGTCCGCCGGCGGCGCGGGCTTGCGCTTGAAGAGGTCGAACACGGGGAGCGGATGGACAGCGGCGGGCGGAAAGTGGAATTCTACGCGGCGCCCCGACGTCCGACCGCCGACCCCGTGCCCCGTTCCGCCGCCCGCGAGGTCCGCATCATCGGCGGGCGCTGCCGGGGTCGCCGGTTGCGCTTTCCGCCGGCAGCCCAGCTGCGGCCGACACCCGATCGGGTCCGCGAGACGCTGTTCAACTGGCTCGGACAGGACCTGACCGGGCGCTCGACGCTGGATCTCTACGCGGGCAGCGGCGCGCTCTCGCTCGAGGCGCTGTCGCGCGGCGCCGCTTCCGCCGTGGCGGTCGACCGCGATCCGCGCCTCGTCGCCGCCATCGCGGCGAACGCGCGCGATCTCGGGCTCGACGGCCTCCGCGCCGTCCGCGGCGACGCCCGCGCCTTCCTGGAGGCCGCCGGAGGCGCGTGGGACGTCATCTTCTGCGACCCGCCCTACGCCGACGACCCGTGGGACTGGCTGCTGCCGGCGTGCGCCGGCCGCCTGGCCGCCGGCGGGGCGATCTACGCGGAGGCCGGCCGCCGCCTCGCGCCGCCGGCCGGGCTCGTGCTCGCGCGCGACGGCCGCGCGGGCCAGGTGGTATACCATCTCTTCCGCCCCGGGTGATGCGCGCGGCGGGGCACGGTGCCTTTCGCGGATGCCATGCTCAAGGTCGTCTACCCCGGCACGTTCGACCCGTTCACGCGCGGGCACGAGGACCTGGTGCGCCGCGCCTCGACGCTGTTCGGCCACGTCGTCGTCGCCGTCGCGGCGAGCGAATCGAAGGGGCCGTTCTTCCCGGTCGGCGAGCGCGTGGCGATGGCCCGCGAGGTGCTCGCGCCGCTGCCCAACGTCGAGGTCACCAGCTTCTCCACCCTGCTGATGCAGTTCGTGAAGGACCAGGAGGCGCGGGTGATCCTGCGCGGCCTGCGCGCCGTCTCGGACTTCGAGTACGAGTTCCAGATGGCCGGCATGAACCGCAACCTCCACCCCGAGGTCGAAACACTGTTCCTCACGCCGTCCGAGCAGTACATGTTCATTTCCGCCACCATCGTCCGCGAGATCGCGCGCTTCGGCGGCGACGTGTCATCCTTCGTCCATCCGGCGGTCAACGCGCGGCTGAAGGCCCGCGTCGCCGCGTCGGGCGAGTCGCCCGGCCGCTGAGCGGGCGTGCACCGGGAGCCGACGCCGCCGTGGCGCTGATCATCACCGACGAGTGCATCAACTGCGACGTCTGCGAGCCCGAGTGCCCGAACGACGCGATCTCGCAGGGCCCGGAGATCTACCGCATCGACCCGGCGAAGTGCACCGAGTGCGTCGGCCACTTCGACCGGCCGCAGTGCCGCGAGGTCTGCCCCGTCGACTGCATCCCCAACGACCCCGATCACGTCGAGACGCGCGGCGCCCTCGAGCTCAAGTACGCCGCGCTGATGGCCGCCAGGACGCCCGCCTGACGGCTGCGGCCGCCGGGCGAGCCCGGCCGAGGAACGCGCGGCCGCGCTGCCGCGGCTGACACGTCGCGTCACATCCGCCGCCGGGCGGCAGCGCGCTCGCTGGCGCCGTGGCCCGCCGCGCGGCGTGCCGGTGCTGGCGCGCCTCTTGCTCCCGCAGCAAGCCCGCCGCGGCGCGCGGCGCGGCGACGCTCCGGAGGGCCACGGCGATGAACCGAACGATGCGACGAATCGCGGGCTGGATGCTCGCCCTGGGGTGGCCGCTCGCGGCCGCCGCGCAGGACGGCATCACGCCGACGTCCGTGCTGATCGGCCAGTCGGCGGCGTTCAGCGGCCCCGCGGCGCAGCTCGGCGTGCACATGCGCGACGGCGCGAAGCTGTGGCTCGACCACGTGAACGCGCAGGGCGGCATCCACGGGCGCACGATCCAGCTCAGGACGCGCGACGACAAGTACGAGGCCAACCTGGCGGCGGAGAACACGCGCCGCTTCGTCAACGACGACCGCGTGTTCGCGCTGTTCGCCTACGTCGGCACGCCGACCTCGCAGGCGTCGCTGCCGATCTTCACCGAGGCGCGCGTGCCCTTCGTCGCGCCGTTCACCGGCGCCGAGCTCCTGCGGCAGCCGTTCAACCGCTACGTGTTCAACGTCCGCGCGAGCTACTACGACGAGACCGAGGCGATCGTCGACCACCTCTACCGCATCGGCGCGCGGCGCATCGCGGTGTTCCACCAGGCCGACTCCTACGGGCAGGCCGGCCTCGACGGCACGACGCGCGCGCTGGTCAAGCGCAACCTCAAGGTGCACGCCGCGGGCACGGTGCAGCGCAACTCCACCGAGGTCACCGAGGCGGTGAAGACGCTGAACGCCTCGCAGCCGGACGCCGTGGTGATGATCTCGGCGTACGCCTCCACCGCCGAGTTCGTCCGCCAGATGAAGAAGGCGGGCAGCGTCGCGTCGTTCTACACGGTGTCGTTCGTCGGCAGCAAGGCGCTGGCCGACGCGCTGGGCGACGACGGGCACGGCGTGACGATCTCGCAGGTGGTTCCCTTCCCGTGGAGCCCGCTGACGCCGGTCGTCCGCGAGTACCTGGAGTTCGCCAGGCGCGCGCAGGTCGAGGTCAACTTCTCGACGCTCGAGGGGTTCATCGCCGCGAAGGTGCTGACCGAGGGCCTGCGCCGCGCCGGGCGCGACCTCACGCGGGACCGCTTCATCGCCGCGCTGGAGTCGATCGGCAACCACGACTTCGGCGGCTTCGGCGTGTCCTTCTCGCCGTCCAGCCACAGCGGATCGCGGTTCGTCGACCTCGCGATGATCGGGCGCGGGGGGAAGTTCGTGCGGTGAGGCGATGGGCGATGAGGGACGAGGGTGCCCAACCCCCAGTCCCCCGTCCCCACCTGCCTCACGCCGCGTTCGCCGCCTCCGGCATCCCGTCGGGCGCCTCGGCGATCTGCGCAATCGCCTCCACTTCCCGCTCCAGCGAGCCGATCTGGCGGTCGAGCGCCTCGCGCGCCGCCTCGAGCTCCGCGATGCGCTCCTCGAGCTCGTCGCTCGCCCGGTGGATGCGCTTGATGCTCTCGAGACGGCGCTTGAGCTGCAGGTGGTGCTCCCTGACCTGCGTCTCCAGCGGCCCCATCAGCGCGCGCAGCCACGCGTCGGCGTCGCGGTTGGCGACGTCGTAGACGTGCTTCGCGCGCGAGGCGACCGTCTCGAAGAAGCGCCTCATCAGCGCGAACTTGGCCTTGCTGACCATGTTCCACAGCGTGTTGAAGTGCTCGTTGTAGGCGCGCTCCAGCCGGTCGATCTCCTTGCCGTACTTGAGGACCGAGAACGGCGGCGGCACGAACGGCGCGAGCGCGTGCTCCTGCGCGAAGCGCGCGTACATCGCGCGCATCATGTCGTGCGTCTCGGTCGCCTGCCGCGAGGCGTCGGCGAAGTCCTTGCGGATCGCCGCGAAGAACTCGTTCATCGCCTGCCGCACGCCCCTCGTGAACGGCGACGCCTCGATCGCCTTGCGCGTGCGCGCCGCGTTCGCACGCAGCGCCTCGAGCCCGATGTGGCCGAACAGCGCCGAGGTCTGCGCGGTGAACACGTTGCGCAGCGCGGTGTAGCGCGACATGCCGCGCTCGAACAGCGCCTTCTCCTCGCGCGCGCGCTCCAGCATGTGCTCGACCACGTCCTGGTTCTTGCCGCGCAGCGCCCGCATCTCGGCGAGCTGCTCGTCGATGCCGGCCGCGCGGGCCTGCAGCAGCGCGAGCACGCCGTCGGCGAGCGAGCGCACGTCGGCCTGCAGCGCCGTGCCGACGATGCGCCGCTTCGCGGGGATCAGGCGTCCCGACAGCGCGGCCTCGAGCTGCGGCAGCCGGCTCCGCGCGAGCAGCGCGTCGTCGCCCTGAACCTTCGCGAGCAGGCCCTTCTGCGCCGACACGGGGAACACCTGCGCGTCCGGCACGCCGAGCATCGCGGCCGTCATCCGGCACTGGCGCTCGATCTCGCGCTCGATCTCGTCGGAGCGCCGCAGCTCGTCCCAGAGGCCGTCGATCTTGTTCAGGATGACCACGCGGCTGTCGCGCGCCGCCTCGTCCTCGCCGGCGAGGTGGCGCTTCCACACCTCGAGGTCGGTGCGCGACACGCCGGCATCGGCCGCCAGGATGAAGAGGACGGCGTGCGCCTGCGGCAGCAGCGACAGCGTGAGCTCGGGCTCGGTGCCGATCGCGTTCAGCCCCGGCGTGTCGAGGATCACCAGCCCCTGCTGCAGCAGCGGGTGCGGGAAGTTGATGATCGCGTGCCGCCACGCGGGGATGTCGACGCTGCCGTCGCCCGGCTCGGACAGCGCCTCGAGCACGTCGCCGCTCTCGTCGGCGAGCCCGTAGCGGCGGGCGAGCGCGAGGGGCACGCGCTTCACCTGCGACACGCGCGCCAGCGCGTCCGCCATCCGCTCCGCCGACGCGAGGTCGAGCGGCAGCGTGAGCCACTCGTCCGGATAGTTCCGGTACTCGCCCACCGTCGCGTCCTTGAGGCGCGTCTCGATGGGCAGCAGCCGGATCGACGGCGGGCGCGACGCGTCGTGCAGCAGCTCGGTCGGGCACATCGTCGTGCGCCCGGCGGACGAGGGCAGCAGCCGCTGGCCGAAATCCGCGAAGAAGATCGCGTTGATCAGCTCCGACTTGCCGCGCGAGAACTCGGCGACGAAGGCGACGACGAGCCTGTCCTCGTGCAGCCGCGCGAGCAGGCCCTGCACCTTCTGGTCGACCTGCGCGTCCGCGAGGTCCTGCTCCTCGAGCCAGCGGTGCAGCATCGACACGCGGGAGGAGAGCCGGCGGCGCCAGTCGCCGTACGCTTCGAAGCGGGCCGCGAGTTCGCGCGTCTGCAAAGGGAATGGCCTCGAGGTGGCGTCGCGCGGGGCGACTGTAGCACGGCTGTGAAGCACAACGCGTGCCCTGCCCGGGCCGGAACCGGCGCAGCGCCGACGGGCGGCGCAGCGCCTCGCATCGACCGCGGCGCGCCTCCCGGGTCGGCGCGGATCCCCGTCGCTACCCGCGCTGGCAGGCGGGGCAGTAGGCGGAGGCGCGCTGGCCGAGGCGCACGCCGCGGAGCGTCGTCCCGCAGACGCGGCACGGCAGGCCCTCGCGCCCGTACGCGAAGGTCTGCTCCCCGAACGAGCCGCGCTCGCCGCGCGAGCCCACGTAGTCGCGCAGCGTGGTGCCGCCGCGCGCGATCGATGCGGAGAGCACCTCGCGCACGCAGTCCGCGAGCCGCGCGAGGCGCGCGCGCGACACGCGCCCGGCCGCCGTCGCCGGGCGGATGCCGGCGCGGAACAGCGCCTCGGCCGCGTAGATGTTCCCGACGCCGACGACGATGCGCGCGTCCATCAGCAGCGCCTTGATCGGCGCCTTCCGCCCGCGCAGCCGCGCGCGGAGGTAGGCGCCGTCGAAGGCGGGGTCGAAGGGCTCGGGGCCGAGTCCGTCGAGCAGCGCGTGCGGCCGGGGGCCCTCCTGCCAGAGGAACGCGCCGAAGCGCCGCGGGTCGTGGTAGCGCACGACCCCGCCCTCGGCCAGCACGAGGTCGACGTGATCGTGCGGCCGGCGCGGCGGCGGCGCGTCGTGCAGCGTGAGGCTCCCGGTCATGCCGAGGTGCACGATCATGGCATCGCCGCCGAAGCGGAACAGCAGGTACTTGCCGCGCCGGTCGATCGCGTCGATGCGCCGGCCCGCGACGACGTCCGCGAGGTGTCCGGGAACCGGCCAGCGGAGCCTCGCGTCGTACACCACGAGGCGGCCGACGTGCGCGCCGGCGACGCGGGGCACCAGACCGCGACGCGTCGTCTCGACTTCCGGCAACTCGGGCATCGCTGCGGTTCGCGCGGCCGGCCAGGGGCGCCGACGAAGGACGGCGCCGGAGGGCCAGGCGCGTTTGTTGGGCCGGGGAATATAACCTAAGATGGACTTTCGCTCGCGCGCGGGGGCCTCGCCCCGCGCGTCGCAGCGCCGAGGGAACCCGATGACGTCGAGCCTCTTCCGCACCGTGCTGGCGATCGTCGCCGCGCTGTCCGCGCCGGCGGCGCTGTCGCAGGCGCAGCCGGACGCGGCTGCGCCGGCCAGCGAGGCGACCGCGGCGCCGGCGGCGGGCGAAGGCATCGCGCCGGACCTTTTCTACCGGCTGCTGCTCGCGGACGTGGCGCTGCAGCGCGGCGAGCCCGCGGTCGCTGCGCGCTCGCTGCTCGACGCCGCGCGCGAAACCCGCAACCCGTCGATCGCGCGCCGGGCCGCGGAAGTCGCGCTGTTCGCGCGGCAACGCGGCGCGGCCGAGGAGGCGGCCCGCCTGTGGCAGGAACTCGAGCCGGCCGCGGAGCGGCCGAAGCAGATCCTCGCCGTGCTGGCGGCCGGCGGCAGCCTCCCCAACCGGTTCCACGACGAGGCGCCCGAGTCCGAGCTGCGCGGGCGGCTGGAGAAGTTCCTCGCCGATGCCGCGGCCAGCGGCGCGGGCGTGGGCGAGCCGTTCCTGCAGCTCAACCGCGTGCTCGCGCAGCAGTCGGACAAGATGGCCGTCTACCGGCTGATCGACGACCTCGCGCGACCGTACGCGAAGATCCCGGAGGCGCAGTTCGCCGTCGGGCTGGCCGCGCTCAACACGGGGCTCGCGGACGCGGAGGTCGCGAAGGCGGCCGCGGCGGCGGCGGAGCGCGCGCTGACGCTGCGGCCGGACTGGGACCGCGCGCTGCTCCTCAAGGCCGAGATCGTCGGCAAGCGGTCGACGGCCGAGGCGGTGGCGTTGCTCCAAGCGGCGCTGGCGCGACAGCCGGAGTCGCGCCCGCTCAACGGCGCACTTGCGCAGTACCTCGTCGAGGAGAAGCGCTACGGCGAGGCGCGCGCGCTGTACCGCAAGGTGTTCGAGGCGGACCGCACGCAGCGCGACCTGCAGTTCGGCATCGCGATGCTGTCGCTGCAGATGAAGGACTGGGAGGCCGCCGAGGCCGAGCTCGGGGAGCTCAAGTCCGCCGGCTTCGGCGACGCGGGCCAGGTGGAGTACTACCTCGCGCAGGTCGCGGAGGAGCGCGGCCGGCTGGACGACGCGATCGCACGCTACGGCGCGGTGCCCGAGGGCGAGCGCGGATGGCTCGCGAAGCTGCGGATCGCGGCGGTCCTGGGCAAGCAGGGCAAGCGCGACGAGGCGCGGCGCCACCTGGCCGACCTCCCCGCCGTCACGATCGAGCAGCGCGTGCAGGTGCGGCAGGCGGAGGCGCAGCTCTTCCGCGACGCCAACGACCAGAAGGGCGCGCTCGCGATCCTCGACAAGGCGCTCGAGGAGCTGCCCGAGTCGACGGACCTGATCTACGACCGCGCGATGGTGCTGGAGCGGCTCGACCGCATCGACGACGCCGAGACGGCGCTGCGCCGGCTGGTCGAGATGAAGCCCGACGACGCGCAGTCGCTGAACGCGCTCGGCTACACGCTCGTCGACCGCACCGCTCGCGTCGAGGAGGGCTTCGCGCTGATCGAGCGCGCGCACAAGCTCGCCCCGAACGATCCCTTCATCCTCGACAGCATGGGCTGGGCGTACTACCGCCTCGGCAAGCTCGACGAGGCGGAACGCTATCTGATGCGCGCCTTCGCCGCGCGTCCCGATCCCGAGATCGCGGCGCACCTGGGCGAAGTGCTCTGGGCGCGCGGGCAGCCGCAGAAGGCGCGCGAGATCTGGCAGTCGCAGCTGATCGTGGCGCCCGACCATCCGGTGCTCCTCGAGACGATGCGCCGCCACCAGCGGTAGGCGGCTCGTGCGGGCCCCGCGCCGCCGCGCGCTCGTCGCCGCGGCGGCCCTCGCGCTGTCGGCCTGCGCCGGGATGCCCCCGGCGCCGCCGGCGGGCGCCGCCTTCGTGCCGGCGGCGGACGTCCCGTTCGAGATCGCGGGCCGGCTCTCCGCGCGCCACGGCGACGAGGGCGTCGCGGCCGGGTTCCGCTGGCGCCACGCGCCCGGCGCCGACGAGCTGCTGCTGTCGACGCCCGTGGGCGGCGCGCTCGCCCGCCTCGACGGCGACGCCGGCGGCGTGCGGATGGCGCTCGCCGACGGCCGCATCGCCGAGGACGGCGACTGGGATGCGCTCACGCGCCGCGCGCTCGGCACGCCGCTGCCGGTGCGCGGCCTCGCGTGGTGGGTGCGCGCCTCGCCGCGCCCCGGCAGCGCGTTCACCGCGGAGGCGGACGCCGCCGGCCGCCTCGCGGTGCTGCGGCAGGATGGCTGGGAGATCGTGTACGCGTACCGCGGCGACGAGACGCGGCCGCTGCGCGTGGTGCTCGCCCATCCGGGCGTCGAGGTGCGGCTCGTCGTCGACGCATGGCTGGCGGGCTGAACCACCGGCCGCAGGCGTTCCCGGCGCCGGCGAAGGTCAACCTGTTCCTGCACGTGACCGGCCGCCGCGCCGACGGCTACCACCTGCTCGAGTCGCTGTTCGCGCTGATCGACCTCGCGGACGTCGTAACGCTGCGCGTGCGCGACGACGGCCGGATCGCGCGCACCGGCAGCGTCGAGGGGGTGGCGGAAGACGAGGATCTCGCGCTGCGCGCCGCCCGTGCGTTGCAGGCGGAGACCGGCGCGCGGCTCGGCGCCGACGTCGGCCTTCGCAAGCGCATTCCCGTCGGCGGCGGGCTGGGCGGCGGCAGCTCGGACGCTGCGACGGTGCTGCTCGCCCTGAACCGGCTGTGGAATCTCGGCCTGACGCGCGCCGCGCTCGCGGGCATCGGACTGCGCCTGGGTGCCGACGTCCCGTTCTTCGTGCACGGCGAGAACGCGCTCGTGCGCGGCATCGGCGAGGTGATCGTTCCGGTTTCGCTTCCGCGGCAATGGCTTGCGCTCGCCATGCCGCCGGTGCAGGTGCCGACCGCCGCGATCTTCGCGTCCGCGCATTTGACACGCTCGACGCCGTCGGCGAAAATGAACGTCTTTTCCGAAGGTTACGGTCGCAACGATCTCGAGGCGGTCGCGGCATCGGCCTACGCGCCGGTCGCCGGGGCGATCGCCGCGATGGCGGCGGCGGCGGGCAACGCCCGGATGAGCGGTTCCGGCGCATGCGTCATCGCGCGGTGCGACAGCGAACGATCCGCGCGCGAGGTTCTCGCGGCGCTGCCGCGGGGAACCGGCGGCTGCGTCGTCCGCACCCTCGCGCGTCATCCGCTCGCGACGGGGTGAACGTTCGGAAGCGGTCCGGCGGGGCCGGCGCCCGGTCGACGGGCCAGGTTTTCCGCTGGGGAGTCGCCAAGTTGGTTAAGGCACCGGATTTTGATTCCGGCATTCGAGGGTTCGAATCCTTCCTCCCCAGCCACTCAGACGAGCGACGCCGCGCGGCACGCGGCCCGCACCGCTCCGGCGCCGCGCACGCGGCGCCGGGCGCGTCGTGAGCGCGGCGGCCGCGAGCGTCTGAGCCGATGCCCTACGAGCGCATGCGCATCTTCACCGGCAACGCGAATCCGCGGCTCGCGCAGGCCGTGTGCCGGCACCTCAACATCAGCCTCGGCCGCGCGGTCGTCGGCAAGTTCAGCGACGGCGAGATCATGGTCGAGCTGCTCGAGAACGTGCGCGGCCGCGACGCGTTCGTGCTGCAGTCCACGTGCGCGCCGACGAACGACAACCTGATGGAGGTGCTCGTGATGGTGGACGCGCTCAAGCGCGCCTCCGCCGCGCGCATCACCGCCGCGCTGCCCTACTTCGGCTACGCGCGGCAGGACCGCCGGCCGCGCTCGGCGCGCGTCCCGATCAGCGCGAAGGTCGTCGCCGACATGCTGACCACCGTCGGCGTCCACCGCGTGATGACCATGGACCTGCACGCCGACCAGATCCAGGGGTTCTTCAACATCCCGGTCGACAACGTCTACGCGACGCCGATCCTGCTCGGCGACCTGTGGAAGCAGAACTACGAGAACCTGCTGGTCGTCTCGCCCGACGTCGGCGGCGTCGTGCGCGCCCGCGCGATCGCCAAGCGCCTCGACTCGGACCTCGCGATCATCGACAAGCGCCGCCCGAAGGCCAACGTCGCGGAGGTGATGAACATCATCGGCGACGTCTCCGGGCGCACCTGCGTGATCATGGACGACATCGTCGACACGGCGAACACGCTGTGCAAGGCGGCCACCGCCCTCAAGGAGCACGGCGCCACGAAGGTCGTCGCGTACTGCACGCACCCGGTGCTCTCCGGCGGCGCCGTCGCCCGCATCGCGGTGTCGGACATCGACGAGCTCGTGGTGACCGACACCATCCCGCTCACCCCCGACGCCGCGGGCTGCGACCGCATCCGCCAGCTCTCGTGCGCGCAGCTCATCGCCGAGACGATGACCCGCATCAGCAACGAGGAGTCGGTGTCGTCGCTGTTCACCGAGTAGGCGCGGCGCGGCGTTGGGAATGGGGAATGGGGCCGGCGCCCGCACTCCGGGCGACTCGCCAGCCAAACCCCGTTCCCGGGCGCACTCTCGATTCCCCATTCCCCTTCCCCATTCCCCTCATCCATCCATGCCCCCCGTCCCCGACCTCTCCGGCAAGTCCGTCCTGATCACCGGCGCCTCCACGGGCATCGGCGCCGCAGCCGCCCGCGCCTTCGCCGCGGCGGGCTGCCGCGTCGCGATCCACTACAACGCGAGCCGCGAGGCGGCCGAGGCCGTCGCCGCGGACGTCCGCAAGGCCGGCGCGCACGCGCACCTGCTGCAGGGCGACGTGCGCGACTCGGACACGGTGCGCCGCCTCGTGGACGAGGGCGCGCGCGCGCTCGGCGGCCTCGACGTGCTGGTGAACAACGCGGGCGGGCTGGTGAAGCGCGTGCCGGTCGCCGAGATCGACGACGCGGTCTTCGACGAGATCGTCGACCTCAACGTGCGCTCGCTGGTCGTCGCGTGCGCGGCGGGCGTGCCGCACATGCGCCGGGCGAAGCGCGGCTGCATCATCAACGTGACGTCGATCGCGGCGCGGCACGGCGGCGGCCCCGGCGCGGCGCTGTACGCGTCGTCGAAGGCGTTCGTCAGCACGTTCACGCGCGGGCTGGCGCGCGAACTCGCGCCGGAGAACATCCGCGTCAACGCGGTGTCGCCCGGCGTCATCGCCACGCCGTTCCACGAGCGCTACTCGACGCCGCAGATGCTCGAGTCGATGCGGCAGACGATCCCGATGGGGCGGCTGGGCACCGCCGAGGAGTGCGCGGGCACCTTCGTCTACCTCGCGTCGGACGCGATGTCCGGGTACGTGACCGGGCAGGTGGTCGAGGTCAACGGCGGCCAGCTGATGCCGTAGCGCGGAGGCGCGAGCCGGTTCCCGATCGCCGGCCCTCTTTCCGCCTCTTCGTTTTCCTGCCATAATTCAACGCTTTGCCTCGCCCGGCCGGCCAGCCGCGCGAAGGATCGTCGCCAACCCGCGGACGACCCGTCCGGCCCGCCCGCGAGACCGCGGGGCGGGGCCCGCGAAGGGAAGGCCGCAGACACCGAAGGAGCCCCCATGGCCGCCATCGAATTCACCGCCTACCCGCGCAGGCACGAGGGCCGCGGCGCGTCGCGCCGGCTGCGCCGCGCCGGAAAGGCGCCGGGCATCGTCTACGGCGCCGGCGAGCCCACGCCGATCGAGCTCGACCACAACGCGCTGGTCCACGCGCTCAAGTCCGAGGCGTTCCACGCGTCGATCCTGTCGATGAGGCTCGACGGCGCGACGCAGCGCGTGCTGCTGCGCGACGTGCAGATGCACCCGTTCCGCCACGAGATCCTGCACGTCGACTTCCAGCGCGTCGACGAGCGCCGCAGGATCCACATGAAGGTCCCGCTGCACTTCGTGAACGAGGCGGTCTCGCCGGCGGTGAAGCTCGGGGGCGCGATCATCAGCCACATCGCGAACGAGCTGGACGTCACCTGCCTGCCGAAGGACCTCCCCGAGTTCATCGAGGTGGACCTGTCGACGATCGAGGCGGGCAAGTCGGTGCACGTCTCCGAGCTCAGGCTGCCGGCCGGCGTCACCGCGGTCACGCACGGCAAGGATCCGGTGATCGCCACCGCGATCGTGCCCAAGGCGCACGCCGAGACCGAGGAGGCGGCCGAGACCGCCGCCGCGCCGGCGGCGGCGCCCGCCGCGGAGAAGAAGGAAGAGAAGAAGGAAGAGAAGAAGAAGTGACCGCGCGGGCCCGCGCGGCCGCGGCGTACGCAGGCCCGCCTCTCCCAGGCGGGCCTTT
>BOKS01000013.1 GCA_016861105.1 Betaproteobacteria bacterium
GACCAGCTCGACCATCTGCTGGCGAAACTCCGCGGCGTACGGCGGGTGGGACTTCGGCATAGTGAACTCCTTCCTTCCAAAGGATGAGGTGTCCACGAAAACGGGTCAACTCCACCACCAGTCCCGCGTTGACGCTGTTCGCGAGGTTGGTCTGGGCACGATGGCGGAAGCGCGGCTCGAGCGCCGACCCGAGCCGATTCATGAACGCCGCCATCTGCAGGCGCGTGACCGTCCCGTCCGGGCAGTACTCGGTGGCGGACGTGCAGCCGGTGGTGACGCCGCGGTTGCGGATCCACTCGACGGCGGCGCAGAAGGGACTGGACGTGTCGACGTCGTTGAACCCGGCGCACGGGAGCGCGAGAAGCGGCGCGGGGGTCAGGAGGAGGAGCCAGGCTACGAGGCGCGCGATGCGCATGGTGGATTCGCCTTTGTCGCGAGGATCGGATGGCCGTCGGCGGCCGCGGGCGCCGCGATCGCTCCGGAGGACGGGCAACGCCTCCCGGTCCCGGTCGCGCGCGGAGCCACCGGATCTTGCTTTGCCGTCGCCCTGGTCGACCTCCGGCGCCGGAACGCAATGCCGTGCCGGCGCGCACGGCCGCCGTCGCGGAGCGCCAAACCGCGCGCGCCAGGTCGACGCCGCCGGCGACTGGGCCGGCGTCGTAGCCTGCGCAGCCCGCGGCGACTGCGGCAGCGGTGGCCAGGCGCCTTGCGTTGCGCCCGGACCTACGCCTGCGGGTCCCACTGCCAGAACCCGTCGCGCTCCTGCGCGAGGAAGCGCGCGAGCACGCCCTTGTGCACCTCCGAGGCGCCGTCGACCAGCCGCGCCTGGCGCGCGTAGCGGTAGATCCACTCGAGCACCGTGTCCTTCGAGTAGCCGCGCGCGCCGTTGAGCTGGATCGCCGTGTCGACCGCCTTGTGCAGCGCGTCGGCGACGACGACCTTCGCCATCGACACCTCCTTGCGCGCGAAGCTGCCGAGGTCGAGCCTGCGCGCGGCGCGCATCGTGAGCAGCCGTCCGATCTCGATCTGCATCGCCGCCTCGCCGAGCAGGCCCTGCACGCTGTCGAGGTCGGCGAGCCGCCGGCCGCCGTGCGCC
The DNA here is from genome assembly GCA_016861105.1 of Betaproteobacteria bacterium. GTDB lineage: Bacteria > Pseudomonadota > Gammaproteobacteria > Burkholderiales > Casimicrobiaceae > VBCG01. The sequence continues at coordinate 1,097 of BOKS01000013.1, forward strand.
TGCCGCATGGCGGTGTAGTCGAGCGCGATGGCGAGGCTGCGCTTGGCGAGGCCGAGCCAGCGCATGCAGTGGGTGAGCCGCGCCGTGCCGAGGCGGATCTGCGTGACCTTGAGGCCGTCGCCGACGCCGAGCAGCCTCTGCTCGTCGGGGATCTCGAGGCCGTCGTACTCGAGCTCGCAGTGCCCGCCGTGCTCCTCGGGCCCCATGATCGGTATGCGGCGCACGATGCGCCAGCCCGGGTCGTCGCGGTGGTGCAGGAAGGCGGTCAGCCCCTTGCGCGGGTCGTCCGACGTCTTCGCCACCAGGATGAACACCGACGCCGCCTCGGCGCCCGTGATGAACCACTTGCGCCCGCGCACGATCCAGCGGTCGCCGCGGCGCTCGGCGGTCGTCAGCGTCATCGCGGGGTCGGAGCCGCTGCCGGGGTGCGGCTCCGTCATGACGAACGACGAGCGGACGCGGCCGTCCACGATCGGGGCGAGGAAGCGCGCCTGCTGCGCGGGCGTCGCGATCTTCGCGAGGACCTGCATGTTGCCGTCATCGGGTGCGGCGCAGTTGAAGCAGGCCGGTCCGAAGATCGACTCGTTCATCGCCTCGTAGCAGGCCGCCATGCCGATCACCGGCAGCCCCTGTCCGCCGAGCGCCCGCGGGATCTGCGGCGCCCACAGGCCGCGCGAGCGGACCTCCGCGCGCAGGCGGTCGAGCACGTCGTCGCGGACGTTCTCGTGCTCGTCCCAGTTCGCGCGGTCCGCCTCGACGGGCAGCACGCGGTCGCGGACGAACGCCACCACGTCGCGGCGGAAGCGCTCGACGTCGGGAGGAAGGCTGAAGTCCATGGCAATTCCTCTGGCGATCGGGGGGCGGTCAGAGCCAGCTCAGGCCGTGGCCGCCGTCGACCACGATCGTGCTGCCCGTCATGTAGGCCCCGGCGTCGGAGAGCAGCAGCAGCATGGCGCCGTCGAGGTCCGCCGGCACGCCGAAGCGGCGCAGCGCGACGCGCTTCACCATCGCCTCGCCGGCGGGCGAGCGCAGGAAGTCGCGGTTGAGCTCGGTCTCCACGTAGCCGGGCGCGATCGCGTTGACGCGGATGCCGCGCGGCGCGAGCTCGAGCGCGAGGGCCTCGGTCAGGCGCACCAGTCCCGCCTTGGCCGCGACGTACGCCGCGACCTGCTTGGCGACGCGGTAGGCGAGGATCGAGGCGACGTTGACGATGACGCCGCCGCGCGCGCCCGCCGCCATCGACCGCGCGGCGGCGCGCGCGACGCGGAACGCGCCGCTCAGGTTCGTGTCGAGCACGCGCGTCCACGCCTCCTCGTCGGTCTCGAGCGCCGGCTTCGTCACCGCGATGCCGGCGTTGTTGACCACCAGGTCGATCGCGCCGGCCGCGGCGATCGCGTCCTCGACCGAGGCCGCGCTGCGCACGTCGAGCCTCACGGCGTCCGCACGGCCGCCGGCCTCGCGGATCGCCGCGACGGTGGCCGCGAGCTCCGCGTCGCGGCGCGCGGCGACGACCACCGCGCCGCCGTGGGCGGCGATCAGCCGCGCGAAGTGCCGACCGAGGCCGCCCGAGGCGCCGGTGACGAGCGCGCGCCGCCCGGCGAGCGCGTCCGCCCGGAACAGCCCCGGCGCGCCGGTCCCGCTCGCCTCAGCGGGCATGCGCCTTCGCGTGCTCGCGCAGCACGTTCTTCTGGATCTTGCCGGTCGCCGTCTTCGGCAGCGAACCGAACACGACGTGGCGCGGCACCTTGTAGTGCGCGATGTGCTCGCGGCACCAGGCCACGACCTCCGCGGCCGTGAGGACGGCGCCCGCCTTCGGCGTCACGAACGCGCACGGCGTCTCGCCCCAGGTGCTGTCCGGGCACGCCACCACGGCGGCCTCCATCACCTGCGGGTGTCGGTACAGGCACTCCTCGACCTCGAGCGAGCTCACGTTCTCCCCGCCGGTGATGATGATGTCCTTGCTGCGGTCCTTGATCTCGATGTAGCCGTCCCCGTGCCACACCGCGAGGTCGCCCGTGTGATACCAGCCCTGCGCGAACGCGGCCGCCGTCGCCGCGGGGTTGCGCAGGTAGCCCTTCATGATCGTGTTGCCGCGCAGCTGCACTTCGCCCATCGTGCGACCGTCGCGCGGCACCGGCGCACCGGTCCGCTGATCGGCGACCCGCAGGGACGCGAGCGTCGGCAGCGGCACCCCTTGGCGCGCCATGCTTCGCGCCCGCTGCTCGAGCGGCAGCTGCGACCACTCCTGCTGCGGAGCGCACAGCGTCGCCGGCCCGTAGGACTCGGTGAGCCCGTAGAGGTGGGTCACGCGGAAGCCCATCCGCTCCATCGCCTCGATGACCGCCGACGGAGGTGCCGCGCCGCCGGTCGCCACCTCGACCCCGTGGTCGAAGCGCCGCCTGACCGCGTCCGGCGCGTGGACCAGCAGGTTGAGCACGATCGGGGCGCCGCACAGGTGCGTGACGCGGTGCTCGGCGATCAACGGGAAGATCAGCGCGGGGTCGACGCGGCGCAGGCACACGTGCGTGGCGCCCGCCGCCGTCACCGCCCACGTGTAGGTCCAGCCGTTGCAGTGGAACATCGGCAGCGTCCACAGGTAGACGCTGTCCGGCCGCAGGCCGAACGCCAGCGCGTTGCCCAGCGCATTGAGGTACGCGCCGCGGTGGTGGTAGACCACGCCCTTCGGGTCGCCGGTCGTCCCCGACGTGTACAGCAGCGCGAGCGGCGCCCACTCGTCGTCGACGCCCGGCCACTCGAAGGCGGGGTCGCCGCCGGCGAGAAGCTCGTCGTAGGTGAGCGCGCCCAGGCGCGTGACCGGATCGCCGTGGCCGGGACCCTCCGGATCGTCGAGGTCGATCACGTCGATCGGACGCGCCAGTCGCGACAGCGCGTCGCGCAGCACCGCGGCGAATTCGCCGTCCGCCAGCAGCAGCCGCGCTTCGCCGTGCGCGAGGCACGCGGCGATCGTGGCCGCGTCCAGACGCACGTTCAGCGGGTTGAGGACGGCGCCCAGCGCCGGCACGGCGTAGTGCGCCTCGAGCATCGCCGGCGTGTTCGGCGCGAGGATCGCGACCGTGTCGCCGCGCCCGATGCCGCGCCGCGCGAGCGCGTGCGCGAGGCGCCTGCAGCGCGCCGCGAACTCGGCGTAGGTGAACGCCTGGCGGCCGTGCCGCACCGCCACCTTCCGCGGATAGACCAGCGCGCTGCGCTCGAGGAAGCCCACCGGCGACAGCGGCACGTGGTTGGCCGCGTTGCGCGCGAGGTCGCGATCGTCCACCGGGCGTCCTATCCTTGCGCGACCCGCGAGCGCACCAGGCGCTGCTGCTCGCGATTCCACTCGCGCTCCCGGATCGCCGCGCGCTTGTCGTACTGCTTCTTGCCCTTGGCGAGGCCGACCTCGAGCTTGATCCGCCCGTTGCGATAGTGCAGGTCGAGGGGCACCAGCGTGTAGCCCGCGCGCTCGACCTTGCCGACCAGGCGCGCGATCTCCTCGCGGTGCATCAGCAGCGTGCGCGTCCGCGTCGGATCCGGCTTGACGTGCGTCGATGCGGTGGCGAGCGGCGATACGTGGGCGCCGAGCAGCACGATCCGCCCGTCCTTCACCACCACGTAGGACTCCTTGAGGTTCGCCCGGCCGGCGCGGATGGCCTTCACCTCCCAGCCCTCGAGCGACAGCCCGGCCTCGAAGCGTTCCTCGATAAAATAGTCGTGCCAGGCCTTGCGGTTCTCGACGATGCTCACGCCACGCCCTGCCTCCGGGAGAGTCGCGCGGCGGCGAGGACATCGCGCACGCGGGGTCCCATTCTACTCAAAGCCCCGTGCAACGCGTCCGCAAGTCCGTCCTCGTCCCGCACAGCGCGGAGCAGATGTTCGCGCTGGTCGACAACGTCGAGGACTATCCCCGCTTCCTGCCGTGGTGCGGCGGCGCCGCGGTGCTGGAGGAGCACGAGAACGGCAAGACGGCGCGCATCGACATCGACTTCCACGGCGTGCGCGCGCACTTCACCACCGCCAACGAGAACCGGCCGCCCGAGTCGATCGTGGTGACGCTGGAGGACGGGCCGTTCCGGCACCTGCACGGGGAGTGGCGCTTCGTCGCGCTCTCCGGCGACGCCTGCAAGATCGAGTTCGAGCTCGCCTACGAGTTCGCCACGCACCTGCTCGAGCGCGTCGTCGGGCCGGTGTTCGGCCACATCGCGAACACCTTCGTCGACGCCTTCGTCAGGCGCGCCGACAAGCTGCACGGCGGATGAGGGTGCTCGTCGCCTACGCGGGTCCCGAAGGCGAGGCGGTCGACCCGGTGGAGGTGCCCGACGGGGCGCGGGTCGCCGACGCGCTCGCCCGCTGCCGCGTCGCGCCGCGCCTCGGACTGGATCTCGCGGGCCTGGACGTTGCCATCCACGGCCAGCGCGCGCACGCCCAGACGCCGCTGCGCGACGGCGACCGGATCGAACTGGTGCGGCCGCTCGTGGCCGATCCGCGGGACGCGCGCCGGCGCCGCGCGGCGGACCATCCGCTGCCCCGTCCCCGCCCCGTGCCGCGACGCCCGCGCGGCGTCCGCGACCGCGACGGCGGCTGACGACGCCTGCCTGCACAGCGTACGCGCAGTGCCCGGTCCGGCCGGGCCCGTCCGGCCGTGCCGCTGCTCACCCGCGCCGTCGCGCGCCACGCGTGGACGGTCGCCGGCAGCGGCCGGTTCCGGGTCGAGCACGGTCGCGGACGCACCGTGCTCGCGATCACCGCCAATCGGCTGTGCCGCGGGCAGGCGGCCAGCGGGCCCTGCTGCGACTACTACGCCGCGACTTTCGACCGGCTGTCTGGGCGGCTGTGCGGCGCCCGCGTCGTCGAGGTCGCCTGCGAGGCGGCCGGCGCGCCTGCGGCGTTCGAGGTGACGCGGAGGCGCGCCGCGCCGCCGCGTGCGGCGCGAGCCTTGGTCAGCGCGCGCCCGCCTTCCTGAGCCGCGCGACGAGCGCGGCGTCGCCGGTGCGCTCGGCCCACTGCAGCGCGGTGGCGCCGTTCTCGTTCGCGTGCGCGACGTCGGCGCCGCGCTCGATCAGGAGCACGGCGGTGGAGAAGCGCTCCTCGCGCACGGCCATCATCAGCGCCGTGGTTCCGTTCGGCGAGCGCGCATCGATGTCCGCGCCCTCGCCGAGCAGGAAGCGGACGAGTTCGTCGTGCCCCCCGGTGGCCGCGTAGATCAGCGGCGTCCACCCGGCGTGGTCGACCGCGGCGCCCTTCGCACGAAGCCGCCGGGCGACGTCGACGTGGCCGTTCAGCGACGCGAGCATCAGGGCGGTGTCGCCGAAGGGATTGCGGACGTCGGGCTTCGCGCCGGCATCGAGGAGCGCCTCGACGGTGCGCAGGTTGCCCTCGCGGGACGCGACGACCAGCACCGGCCAGCCGTCCGCGCCGACGGAATCGGGATCGAAGCCGCGGGCGAGGAACTCGCGCACCTGCTGCACGCGGTCGTTCTTCACTGCGAGGACGAAGTCGTCGAGCGTGGGGGGTGGCAGCGCCGGCGAGCCTTCGGGGCGGCGGGCGCGGGACTGCGCCCGCGCCGTGCCGGCGAGCGGCGCCGCGGCCAGCGCGGCCGCGGCTTCAAGGAAGCGTCGTCTGTGCATCGATGGCGAAGAGGCGGAAGAAGTTGCGCGAGGTCGCGGCGGCGACCTCGTCGAGCGGAAGGCCGCGCAGGCGCGCGATCTCCTCGGCGACGTGGACGACCAGCGCGGGGTGGTTGCGCTTGCCGCGGTGCGGCACCGGGGCGAGGTAGGGGCTGTCGGTCTCGATCAGCATGCGGTCGAGGGGCACGCGGCGGGCGACGTCCTTGAGGTCCGTCGCGTTGCGGAACGTCACGATGCCGGAGAACGAGATGTGGAAGCCGAGGTCGAGCGCCGCCTTCGCGACCTCCCAGGTCTCCGTGAAGCAGTGCATCACGCCGCCGGCCTCGCGGGCGCCCTCCTCGCGCATGACGGCGAGCGTGTCGCCGGCGGCGGCGCGCGTGTGGATCACCAGCGGCTTGCGCGCCGCGCGCGCCGCGCGCACGTGCGTGCGGAAGCGCTCGCGCTGCCAGCCGAGGTCGCCCTCCTGGCGGTAGTAGTCGAGCCCCGTCTCGCCGATCCCCACCACCTTCGGCTGCGCGGCGAGCGCGAGCAGCCGCTCGACCGTCGGCTCCTCGGTGTCCGGATAGTCGGGGTGCACGCCCGCCGTCGCGTAGAGGTTGCCATGCGCAGCCGCGAGCGCGTGCACGCGCGCCCAGGCCGCGAGGTCCACCGAGATGCACAGCGCGTGCGTGACGCGGGCCTCGCGCATCGCCGCGAGGAGCGCGCCCACGTCCGCCGCGAGTTCCGGGAAGTCGAGGTGGCAGTGCGAGTCGACGAACACGTCCGGGCCGAAGACTTGAGACGAGGGGCGAGCGGCACGCGGAGCACGGAACCTGCCGGCGCCCGGCGAAGCCCGCCACCCGCGGCGCGCGCCTACAGGGTGTGCGTGGGGCGCGACGAGGCGAGCGTCTCGCCGAGGATCTTCTCGATGGTGGCGCGCGCGGCGGCGCCGGTCTCGTCCTGCGTGAACTGGACGCCGATGCCCTGCGTGCGGTTCCCCTGGACGCCCTCGGGCGTGATCCAGACGACCTTGCCTTGCACCGCGATGCGGTTGGGATCGTCCATGAGCGACAGCAGCATGAACACTTCCTCGCCGAGGCGGTACTCGCGCGACGTGGGGATGAAGATGCCGCCGCCGCGCAGGAACGGCATGTAGGCGGCGTACAGCGCGGCCTTCTCCCGGATGTTCAGCGACAGCACGCCCGGCCGCGCGACGGCGGGGGCGGCTGCGGCTGCGGATCGGTCGGCCATGGCAGGGATCAGAAGAGCGCGCGGTAGTCGGCGAGCAGCAGTTCGGCCACCAGCCGCGGCTGCAACGGGTGCGTGAGCAGGCTGCGTTGTGCAAGCACTTGACGATGATAGCGAAATAGCGAAATCCGTGCCACTTTCGCCGCGAGCGTGCGCAAGGCGTCCTCCTGGTCCGGGTTGGCACGGACGTCGCCCCCTGCGGCCAGTCGTGCGAGGTCGGCCGTCCACCCGAGCAGCCAGTCGAGCGCGGCGGCCAGCCGGTCGCGCCGCTCTTCGCGCCCGCCCAGTTCCACGCGGGCGGCGAGCGCGACCGGGGACAATGCCTCCGGGCGGGCGAGCGCAGCCAGCCAGGCCGAGCGCTCGGCCTGCAGCGCAGCGTCGGCGAGCGCGAGCGCGACGTAGGGGGCGCCGCCGGCCTGCGCGAGGAGCGTCCCGGCGTCCGCCACCTCCTGCGCGGCGAGCCACCGCCGGGCCTCGCCGGCGTCGGGGCGCCCGACCGCCAGCCGCCGGCAGCGGCTCGCCACGGTGGCCGGCAGGCGTGCGCTCTGGTGCGCCACCAGCAGGAGGTACGTGCCCGCCGGCGGTTCTTCCAGCGTCTTCAGCAGCGCGTTCGCCGCGGCGCCGTTCATCCGCTCGGCCGGCACGATCACGGCCACTTTCGCCCCGCGGCGGTGACTGCTGACCTGCGCCCACTGCGTCAGTGCCCGCACAGCGTCGATGCGGATCGCGTCGACCGGCGTCGCCCGCCCTTCGTCGTCAATGTCGACCGGCTCGACGAGCCGCAGGTCCGGATGCTGCCCGGCCGCGGCCCAGACGCAGCCGGGGCAGGCGCCGCAGGCGCGCCCGTCCGCCCGTCGCGCCTCGCACACCAGCGTGCGTGCGAGGTCGAGCGCCAGCGCACGCTTGCCGACGCCGCGCTGGCCCTCGATCAGCCACGCGTGCGTCCAGCGGTCGCGCTGCGCCGCGAGCGCCGCCGCCGTCGGCGCGAGCCACGGCGGCAGGGCCGGCCACGTGCCGGGCTGCGCCGCGTCGCCGCTCGCGACCGGCCCGCTCACGCGACCTCGGCCAGGATCGCCGCGAGGTGCTCCCGCACGTCCGTGAGCGGTCGCGACGAGTCGACGGTCCGGAAGCGGCGCGGGTCCGCCGCGGCGCGCGCGAGATAGCCCTGCCGGACGCGCTCGAAGAACGCCGCCTGCTCGCGCTCGAACCGGTCGAGCGCGCGGCCGGCCTGGGCGCTGCGCGCGAGCCGCGCGCGCGAGATCTCGGTCGGCACGTCGAACAGCAGCGTCACGTCGGGCTGCAGGTCGCCGTGGATCCAGTCCTCGAGCGCCGCGATGCGCCCGCGGTCCACGCCGTGGCCGCCGCCCTGGTAGGCCCAGGTCGCGTCGGTGAAGCGGTCGCAGAGCACCACGTCGCCGCGCGCGAGCGCGGGCCGGATGACGTGCTCGAGGTGCTCGCGACGCGCGGCGAACATGAGCAGCGCCTCGGTGTCGTGCGTCATCGGCTCCTGCAGCAGCAGGCCGCGCAGCCGCTCGCCGAGCGGCGTGCCGCCCGGCTCGCGGGTGGCGACGACGGCGTGCCCGCGCGCGGTCAGCGTCTGCGCGATCCACGCCGCGTGCGTGCTCTTGCCGGCGCCGTCGATGCCCTCGAGCGTGATGAAGCGGCCGCGCGCGTCGCGTGTCGTCACGAGGGGATCCCGGGGTCAGCGCACGCCGCGCTTCAGCTGGAAGCGCGCCACGGCACGGTTGTGGTCGGCGAGCGTCGTGCTGAACTCGCTGGTCCCGTCGCCGCGGGCGACGAAGTAGAGGTAATCCGTGGCCGGCGGATCGAGGACGGCCTCGATCGATGCCTGCGACGCGAACGCGATCGGCGTGGGCGGCAGTCCCGCGCGCGTGTACGTGTTGTACGGTCCGTCGGCATCGAGGTCGCGGCGGCGAAGGTCGCCGTCGAACGACGCACCGAGGCCGTAGATGACGGTGGGGTCGGTCTGCAGCCGCATGCCGATCCGCAGCCGGTTCACGAACACCGACGCCACCAGCGGACGGTCGGCCGGCCGGCCGGTCTCCTTCTCGACGATCGACGCCAGGATCAGCGCCTCGTAGGGGCTCGCCAGCGGCAGCCCCTGCGCACGCGCGGCCCACGCGGCGTCCAGGCGCTCGCGCAGCAGGCGATGCGCCCGGCGCAGGATCGTCGTGTCCGTCGTGCCGGCCGCGAAGAAGTACGTGTCGGGGAAGAACTGGCCTTCGGGGTGCGGCGCGTCGATGCCGAGTCGCGCGGGCCAGTCGGCGTCGGGCAGCGCGGCGACCTCGCGCGCGATGTCGCGCCGCGCGGCGAGCGCGGCGCGCAGGTCGCGCAGCGTCGTGCCCTCGCCGATCGTGAGCGCGACCTGCGTGACATCGCCCTGCGTCAGCTTCGCGAGGAGCGCCGGCAGCGTGATGCCCTGCGCCAGCTCGTAGTTGCCGGCCTTGATCGACCGGTCGGCGCCGCGCCAGCGGGCCAGCGCGACCAGCACTGCCGGATGCGGGATCACGCCCGCCGCCGCGAGATCGCGCGCCACGCCCGAGAGCGTCGCGCCGCTGGCGACCTCGATCGCGTAGGGCGTCGACGGGAGCGGCAGCGGCCGTTCGAGATACCAGCGCAGGCACGCGACCGCCGCGAACGCCGCGACGGCGAGCAGCACGATCGACCAGCGGAGGGCACGGCGCAGCGGCATTGGAAGGACGGGCAGGCGACTATAATTGTCGCATGCGCGCGCGCTTCTCCCGCCGACGGGCCTTCGGCTTCACGCTCATCGAGATCATGGTGGTGATCGTGATCCTCGGCGTGCTGGCGGCGCTGGTGGTGCCGCGCGTGCTCGACCGACCCGACGAGGCGCGCATCGTCGCCGCGAAGAGCGACATCGCCGCGATCATGCAGGGGCTCAAGCTGTATCGCCTCGACAACCAGCGCTACCCGACGGCCGAGCAGGGACTCGCCGCGCTCGTCGCGCGGCCGGCGAGCGAGCCGTTGCCGCCGAACTGGAAGCCGAACGGCTACCTCGACAAGCTGCGCAACGACCCGTGGGGCCAGCCGTACCAGTACCTGAATCCGGGGCTGCGCGGCGAGGTCGACGTCTTCAGCTTCGGCGCCGACGGCAGGCGCGGCGGAAGCGGGTCCGATGCCGACATCGGGTCCTGGGACCTTTGACGGTCGCCGCCGCGGACGCATGCGCGAAGCGGGGTCCACGGCGGCCACCGGCCGCGAGGTGCAACGAAGCGCGCGCGGCCTCCGCGGCTTCACGCTGCTCGAACTCCTGGTCGTCGTCCTCGTCCTCGGGCTCGCGGCGGCCATCGGGTACGCGACGCTCGGCGGCGACGACCGCGGCACGCTTGTCCGCGAGGCGCGGCGCTTCGCCGGCGCGCTGGAGTACGCCTCGCAGCGCGCGCAGATGCGCCACGAGACGCTGGGCGTGTCGCTCGCCGGCGGTGGCTGGCGCTTCTGGCGCCGCGACGCCGACGGCCGCTGGGCGGCGCTGTCCGGCGACGACGTGCTGGCGCCGCGCGCGCTCCCGCGTCCGCTCGAGGGCGCGCTCGTCGCCTACGCCGGGCGCGCGGTCGCCGGCGACGCGATCGTGCCGCTGCGCGCGTCGGGCCGCAACGAGCCGGCGGCTTTCGCCCTGCGCGCAGGCGTGCACGAGGCCGTCGTCGGCACCGATGCGCTGAACCGCGTGGCCATCGCGGGACCCGTCGCGCTCGCGCGATGACGACGTCGCGGCGCGGCTTCACGCTCGTCGAGGTGCTCGTCGCGCTCTCCCTTCTCGCGGTGGCGCTGGCCGCCGGCATGCGCGCGCTCGCGCAGACCGCCGACGGCGCGGGCACGCTGAAGGCGCGCACGCTGGCGCTGTGGGTCGCGCAGAACCGTCTCGCGGCCGCGCAGCTCGCGCCGGGGACGACCGCGGCGGACACGCGCGGCGAGGCCGTGCAGGCGGGCGTGACGTTCGTCTGGGACGTGCGCGTGGCGGCCACGCCGAATCCCGCGTTCCGGCGCCTCGACATCCGGGTCGCCCAGGCCGACGCGCCCGCGTACGCACTCGCGCGCCTCACGGGCTACGTCGCCCTGCCGCCGCCGTGACCCGCGCCCGGGGATTCACGCTGGTCGAGGTGCTGGTCGCACTGTCGCTGCTCGCGCTCGCGGCCGTGCTCGCGTGGCGAGCCACCGCCGCGATGGTCGACGGCGAATCGCGGCTGGCCGCGGAAGCTGCGCGCTGGCGCGCGCTCGACGCGGCGCTGGCGCGGCTCGAGGCGGACGTCCGGCAGGCCGTGCCGCGGGCCGTCCGCGCGGGGGACGCGCTCGAGCCGGCGTGGATCGGCGCGCTCGAGCCGCGCGGCGCGAGCGCGATCGCGTTCTCGCGTGCCGGCGCGGAGCTCGCCGACGAGCCGGGGATCGCGGGCCAGCGCATCGGCTACCGGCTGCGCGACGCCCGGCTCGAGGTCGTCTACTGGCCGGGGCTCGACCGCACGCGCGCCGGCGACGCCGACGCGAAGGCCTGGCCGCTCGTCGAAGGCGTCGCCGGGTTCCGCGTCGAGCACCTCGGCGAGCGCGGAGCGTGGCGCACGGACTGGCCGCAGCGCGACGAGGCTGCGCTGCCGCGCGCGCTGCGCATCGTCGTCACGCTCGCGTCCGGCGAGGTGATCGAGCGATGGCTCGCGCTGCGCTGACGCGCGGCGCCGCGCTCGTCACGGCGATGCTCGTCGCCGCGCTGGCGGCTGCGGTGGTCGCCACGCTCGCGGCGGGCCAGGCGCAGTGGTTGCGCAGCGTCGAGCTGCGCCGCGACCGCGCCCAGGCCGAGGCGATCGTGCTCGCGGGACTCGCCTGGACGCGGGGCGTCCTGCAGCAGGACGCCCGCGTCTCCGAGATCGACCACGCGGGCGAGCCGTGGGCGCTCCCGCTGCCGCCCACGCCGCTCGACGGCGGCCGCGTCGAGGGAACGATCGTCGACGCGCAGGGCCGGCTCGACGTCAACCACGTCGCCGGCGGCGACGCGGCGGCCCGCGCGGCGCGCGAGCGGCTCGCCCGGGCGCTCGCGCGCTCGGGCATTGCGGCCGCGGCGCTCGACGCCTTGGCCGCCGGGCCGGGCGGCACGCAGGGACCGGCCGCCGGCACGCCGTGGCTGCGCGCGGCCGAGGTCGCCGCGGTCGATGGCATCGGCGAGGCCGGCTACGCGCGTCTTGCCCCGCTCGTCGTCGCGCTTCCGGTCGCGTCGCCGCTGAACGTGAACACCGCGGCGCCGCAGGTGCTGGCCGCCGCCGTCGACGGGCTCGACGACGAGGCGCTGGCCGCGCTCGTCGCCGACCGCGAGCGCAAGCCGTTCGCGAGCCTCGCCGACTTCCGGTCGCGGCTGCCCGCCGGGGCGAGCCTGCGCAGCGACGCGGGGCTCGGCGTGCGCAGCGACCACTTCCTCGTCACGGTCCGCGCCTGGCAGGGAAGCGCCGTGGCGCAGGGCCGGGCGCTGCTGCGCCGGCAGGGGCGCGACCTGCCCGATGTCGTCTGGCAGACGATCGAGTAGCGGCACGCCGTAGACTTGGCGCGCCGCCCGCCTCCCCCATGGCCACGCTCCGCGTCCTGCTCGCCTCCGCCCCCGGTCCCGGGCGCGCCCAGCCGTGGGCGCTCGTCGACGCGCAGGGCGGCGTCGAGCGCACCGGCCGCGACCCGCCGGAGCGGTGGCCCGCTGCGTCGCGCCGCGAGGCCGTGCTGGCGGCGGAGGCCGTGCGCGTCGTGGCGCTGCCGCTGCCGCCGCTCCCGCCGGCGCGCGTCGCCGATGCCGCGGCGTACGCGCTCGAGGACCGCCTGGCCACGCCGGTGGAGGACAGCGTCGTCGTCACGGGCGCGCAGCGCGCCGATGGCCGCGTCGTCGCGGTCGTGGTGGGGCGCGCGCTCGCGGCGGCGATCGCGCACGCCGGATTCGGACGCATCGTCGCCGAGCCGCAGCTCGCGCCGCCGCCGCCGCCGGAGGAATGGCGCTGGTGTGCGACGGCGGAGCGCGGGTTCGTGCTGACCGCGGACGGCGACGGCTTCGCCGTCGCGGGTGCGCAGGCGGGTGCGCTGCCCGCCGAGCTCGCCGTGGCGCTCGCGCAGGCCGCGCGCGGGGGCCGCGCACCGCTGCGCGTGACCGCGAACGCTCCCGACGCCGCGGCGCAGCGCGAGGCGTGGACGCGCGCGACCGGCGTGCCATTCGACCCCGGGCCGCCGTGGCGCTGGGACACGGTGCCGGCGACAGCTACGCCCGACCTCGCCCCTGCCCTCGCCCGCGCGCTGGCCCCGCCGCCCGCGCGGGCGACCCGGCGCGCGTCGTTCGCGCCCGGCATCGTCCTGCTGGTCGCCGCCGGCGCGCTGCACGTCGTCGCCACCGCGGCGACGTGGGCCTGGGAGCGCGCGGCGCTGGCTCGCGCGCAGGATGCACTCGTGGCGAGCGCGCGCAGCGCCGGCGTCGCCGATGCGGCCGGTGCCGCGGGTGCCGCCGCCGCGCTTTCGCGGCTCCACGCCGACGCGAGCCATCGCGCGGGCCGCAGCGTCGCCACCGATGCGTGGCCGCTTCTCGCGCGTGCCGCACCGGCACTGCACGCGCTGCCCCCCGGTGCGCTGCGCAGCGCGCGCTACGCCGCAGGTGCCTGGACGATCGACCTGACGGGCGTCGACGACGCCGTGCTGGCGCCGTTCGACGCGCGGCTGCGCCGTGCCGGCCTGTCCGCGGTGACGGCCCGCACGCCCGCCGGCGTGCGCGTGCGCGTCGAAGGAAGCGACTAGTGCGACTGCGCGAGCCCCTGGCCGCGTGGCAGGCCCGCGCGTCGCCCCGCGAGCGCTGGCTCGTGGGCACCGCGCTCGCGCTGGTGCTGGCGGCGGCGGGCTGGGCGTGGGTGCTCGATCCGCTGCAGCGCGACCTCGCGGCGACCGGCGACGCCGCACGCGATGCGCGCGCGGCACTCGCGCGCGCGCAAGGCCAGGCCGATGCGCTCGCGGGACTGGCCCGCGCGTCCGCGCCGGCGCCGGCGGCGCCGGGGCCGGCGACCGAGCGCCTGCTCGCGCAGCGCGGCCTGCGCGCTGCCGTCACGTCGCTGCAGGCACGCGACGCGCGGGTGGACCTCACGTTCGAGGCGATCGACTTCGTCGCGCTGACGGGCTTCGTGGACGCGATGGGGCGCGAAGCGCGGCTCTTCCCGGTCGAGGTCCTGCTCGCCGCGCGCACGACCCCGGGCAGCGTGCGGGCCGAGATCGCGTTCGCCCGGCCGCCGGCGCGATGATCCGCGCGCTGGCGGTGCTGGCCGTGCTGGCCGCGATCGTCGCGATCGGGGCCGCGTTCGCGCCGGCATCGCTGCTGGCGCAGCGCGTCGCGGACGCGTCCGGAGGTCTCGTGCGCCTGGCGGACGCGCGTGGCACGGTGTGGAGCGGCGAAGCGACGCTGAGCGGCCGCGACGGCCGCTGGTCGCTGCCGGTGCGCTGGCGCCTCGAGGCGTTGCCGCTGCTGCGGGGCGAGGCGAAGCTCGAGCTGCTGCCGGCCGATGCCGCGCCGGGGCTGCGCGGGCGCCTGACCGCGCGCGGCGGCACGCTCGACGCGCGCGACGTCGAGGCGAGCGTGCCGGCCGCCGCGCTGCCGCTGCCCGGCGGCGTCGCGGCCTCCGGCGAGGTGCGCGTCGCCGCCGATGCGCTGCGCGTCGGCGGCGGCCGCGACGAGGGGACGCTGCGGCTCGACTGGCCGCAGGCACGCATCGCCGTCGACGGCATCGGCCCGCTGGACCTCGGGACGGCGACGGCCACGCTGGCGGCCGACGGGACGCGCTGGCGCGGCCCCCTGCGCGTGCGCGGCGGCATGCTGCACGTCGACGGCGAGGCGAGCGTGGACGCGGGCGGGGCCGACATCGCGCTGTCGATCGTCCCGCAGCCGCACGCGCCGCGGGTGCTGCGGCAGTGGCTTCCGCCCGCCGATGCCACCGGCGCGGTGAAGCTGCGGCTCGCCCCGCGCTTCCGCTGATGGCACGGCGCAAGCGCCGCCCGCCTCCCGCTGCCGGCGGGCCGGCGCCGGACGCCTCGCCGCTGCGCGTCCCCGCCGTCGACGCGCTGCGCGGGCTCGCGATCCTGGCGATGATCGCCTACCACTTCGCGTTCGACCTGCGCTTCTTCGGCCTGAGCCGCGCGGACTTCGAGAACGACCCGTTCTGGCTGGGCGCACGCGCGGCCATCGTCACCTCGTTCCTGCTGCTCGTGGGCATCTCGCTGGTGCTCGCCCACCGCGCACGCGTCGCGTGGCCGGCGTTCGCGCGCCGCGTCGCGATCGTCGCCGCGTGCGCGCTCGCCGCCTCGGCCGCGAGCTACGCGCTGTTTCCGGCGACGTACATCACATTCGGCATCCTGCACTTCATCGCGCTGGCGTCGCTGCTCGCGCGCCCGCTGGCCGCGCGGCCGCGCCTCGCGCTCGCGCTGGGCGCCGGCGCGCTGGCGGGCGGGCTCGCGTTCTCGCACCCCTTCTTCGACGCCCGCGCGACGTCGTGGATCGGCTTCACCACGCGCAAGCCCGCGACGCAGGACTACGTCCCGCTGTTCCCGTGGATCGGCGTCGTGCTCGCGGGCATCGCCCTCGGCGCCGCGCTCGCCCGGCGCTCGTTCGCCCCGGTCGCCGGGCTCGACCGGCTGCCGGCGGCGTTGCGCTGGCTCGGCCGCCACAGCCTCTTGGTCTACATGGTCCACCAGCCGCTGCTGATGGGCGCGCTGTGGGCCGTCGTCGCGCTCGCGCGGTGAAGCGCTTCGTCGACCTCTACCTCGCGCTCGACGCGACGACGAGGACCGGCGCGAAGGAGGCGGCGCTCGCGGCGTACTTCCGCGAAGCACCGCCCCACGACGCCGCGTGGGCCACGTTCTTCCTCACCGGCCGGAGGCTCAAGCGCCTCGTGCGAAGCCGCGACCTCGTCGAGGCCGCGCTGACGGCGAGCGGCGTGCCCGCCTGGCTGTTCGAGGCGAGCTACGCCGCCGTCGGCGATCTCGCAGAGACGATCGCCTTGCTGCTGCCGCCGCCCGCGAGCGGAGTCCGCGGAACGCTGGCCGGGTGGGTCGACGCGCACGTCGCGCCGCTCGCGGGCCTGCCGGGAGCGGAGGTGCGCGCGAGGCTGCACGAAGCGTGGTCGCAGCTCGACGCGGACGGGCGCTTCGTGTACCTCAAGCTCATCACCGGCGCCTTCCGCGTCGGCGTCGCGCGGCAGCTCGTCTACCGTGCGCTGGCGGCGGCGACCGGCGTGCCGGTGACCGCCGTCGCGCAGCGGCTCGCCGGCACCTGGATGCCGTCGCCGGCATTCCTCGACGCCGTGCGCGGCCAGGGCTCCGGCGGCGCGGCGGAGCACCATCCGTACCCGTTCTTCCTCGCCCATCCGCTGGAATCCGATCCGGCGACGCTCGGCCCGGTCGACGACTGGCAGGCCGAGTGGAAGTGGGACGGCGTCCGGGCGCAGCTCGTCGTACGCGGAGGGACCGCCCGCGTGTGGTCGCGCGGCGACGAACTGGTCAGCGACGCGTTCCCCGAGCTCTGCGCGACCGCCGGCGCACTGCCCGACGGCACCGTGCTCGACGGCGAAGTGCTGGTCTGGCCGCACGACGCGTCCCTGCCCGCCCCGTTCGCCGCACTCCAGCGCCGGCTGAACCGAAAGGCGCCCGGCCCGCGGCTGCAGCGCGAGGCGCCGGTCGCGCTGTGCGCGTACGACGTGCTGGAGCTCCGCGGCGACGACGTCCGTGCCGCGCCGCTCGCGCAGCGGCGCGCGTGGCTGGAGGCGCTGCTGCCCGCGTCCCCCGTGCTGCGGCTGTCGCCGGTCGTGCCGGCCCGGTCGTGGGACGCGCTGGCGCGGGCGCGCACGCAGTCGCGCGAGCGGCACGCCGAGGGCCTGATGCTCAAGCGCCTCGACGCCGCGTACGGGGTGGGCCGCGTGCGCGGGCCGTGGTGGAAGTGGAAGGTCGATCCGTACACGGTCGACGCGGTGCTCGTCTACGCGCAGCCCGGGCACGGGCGCCGCGCGGGCCTGTTCACCGACTACACGTTCGCCGTCTGGGACGGCGACGCGCTGGTGCCCTTCGCGAAGGCCTACTCGGGCCTCACGGACGGAGAGATCCGCGCGGTCGACGCGTGGATCCGTGCACACACGCTGGAGCGCTTCGGGCCCGTGCGCCGCGTCGAGCCGGCGCTCGTGTTCGAGCTCGCCTTCGAGGGACTGCAGCGCTCGGCGCGACACAGGAGCGGCATCGCCGTGCGGTTCCCGCGCATCGCACGGTGGCGCGTCGACAAGCCCGCGGCCGAGGCGGACCGCCTGGAGTCGCTGCGCACGCTGGCCGAGGCGCCGACGGACGCTCGCGCCGCGGGGGCGCGCGGCGCCCCGGCCGGCTGAACTTGGCTATAATGCGAGGCTTCGTAGGCGCGTAGCTCAGCTGGTTAGAGCACCACCTTGACATGGTGGGGGTCGTTGGTTCGAGTCCAATCGCGCCTACCAGCGATCATGCATCACTCCGCCCGAGCGCGAGACCGAAGGGAAAGGGCCAGGTTATGACACCGCGAACGCGTCGTGCCGTGAGGTGACCGGACGGACGGGCCCCGCTCCCGCCGGCGCCGCCTTGCGCGCCGGCAGCCAAGAGAAAGTGCGGCGCGTCCGCACTTTTTCGTTTTGCGCGCCCCGCCGCGGGCGCGACCCGCAGTGAGGCCCGCCATGCCCGCCATCCGCCTTCCCGACGGCGCCGTCCGCCAGTTCGACGCGCCCGTCTCCGTCGCCCAGATCGCCTCGTCGATCGGCCCCGGCCTCGCCAAGGCCGCGCTCGCCGGCAAGGTCGACGGCAGGCTCGTCGACACCTCGCACGTCGTCGACCGCGATGCCGACGTCGCCATCGTCACCGACCGCGACCCCGAGGGGCTCGAGATCCTGCGCCACTCGGCCGCGCACCTCCTCGCCTACGCGGTGAAGGAGCTGTTCCCCGAGGCGCAGGTCACGATCGGCCCGGTGATCGAGGACGGCTTCTACTACGACTTCAGCTACAAGCGGCCCTTCACGCCCGAGGACCTCGCGGCGATCGAGAAGCGGATGGTGGAGCTCGCGCGCAAGGACGAGCCGGTCGTGCGCCGGCTCATGCCGCGCGACGACGCGGTGAAGTTCTTCCGCGACCAGGGCGAGCACTACAAGGCGGAGATCATCGCGTCGATCCCGTCGGACGAGGACATCTCGCTGTACAGCGAGGGCGCCTTCACGGACCTCTGCCGCGGCCCGCACGTGCCGTCGACGGGCCGGCTCAAGGCGTTCAAGCTCACCAAGCTCGCTGGCGCGTACTGGCGCGGCGACTCGCGCAACGAGATGCTCCAGCGCATCTACGGCACGGCGTGGGCGAGGAAGGAGGACCTCGACGCGTACCTGCACCGCCTCGAGGAGGCGGAGAAGCGGGACCACCGCCGTCTCGGCCGCCACCTCGACCTCTTCCACCTGCAGGACGAGGCGCCGGGCATGGTGTTCTGGCACCCGAAGGGGTGGTCCGTCTGGCAGGAGGTCGAGCAGTACATGCGCCGCGTCTACCGCGACAACGGGTACCTCGAGGTGCGCACGCCCCAGGTGCTCGACCGCTCGCTGTGGGAGAAGTCGGGCCACTGGCAGAACTACAAGGACAACATGTTCACGACGGAGTCGGAGAAGCGCGACTTCGCGATCAAGCCGATGAACTGCCCGGGCCACGTGCAGATCTTCAACGCCGGCCTTCGCAGCTACCGCGACCTGCCGCTGCGCTACGGCGAGTTCGGCGCCTGCCACCGCAACGAGCCGTCGGGCGCGCTGCACGGGATCATGCGCGTGCGCGCGTTCACGCAGGACGACGGGCACATCTTCTGCGAGCCGGCGCAGATCCAGCCCGAGTGCGTGGCGTTCCACAGGCTCGCGCTCGACGTGTACCGCGACTTCGGCTTCGGCGAGGTCGTCGTCAAGCTCGCGCTGCGCCCGACGCCGCGCATCGGCTCGGACGAGCAGTGGGACCGGGCCGAGGAGGCGCTGCGCGACGCGCTCCGCGCCTGCGGCGCGCAGTGGACGGAGCTGCCCGGCGAAGGCGCGTTCTACGGTCCCAAGATCGAGTACCACCTCAGGGACTCGATCGGCCGCAGCTGGCAGGTCGGCACCATGCAGGTCGACTTCCAGCTGCCGGGCCGGCTGGGCGCCGAGTACGTCGCCGAGGACAACACCCGCAGGGTGCCGGTCATGCTGCACCGCGCCATCGTGGGGTCGATGGAGCGCTTCATCGGCATCCTGATCGAGCACCACGCCGGCGCCCTGCCGCTGTGGCTCGCGCCCGTGCAGGCCGCCATCCTGACGATCACCGACCGCCAGGCCCCGTATGCGCGCGAGGTCGAGGCCCGCCTCAGGGCGGCCGGCCTGCGCGTGCTCGCCGATTTGCGGAACGAGAAAATTACCTATAAAATTCGGGAACATAGCCTGCAAAAGCTGCCCTACCAGCTGGTGGTGGGCGACAAGGAGATGCAGGCGGGAACGGTGGCCGTGCGGACCCGCGGCGGCGAGGATCTCGGCGCGCTCGGCGTCGAGGCCCTGACCGCGCGCCTCGTCGAGGAGGCGGCGGCGCGACGCTAGTGCCTGATCCGGAAGGGATTCGGACCGGATCGGCGCCGGCGCGCCCCAGGGGTCGCAGGGCCGTTTTTTGTCTTCCGCAAGGAGTCCACACCCATCGCACTCGAAAAGCAGCAACGCCTCAACGGCGAGATCAATGCACCGGAAGTCCGTCTGGTCGGCGACGACGGCGAGCAGCTGGGCATCGTCCCCATCGCGGTCGCGCTGGCGAAGGCCGAGGAGAAGGAGCTCGACCTCGTCGAGATCGCCCCGATGGCCAAGCCGCCGGTCTGCCGCATCATGGACTACGGCAAGTTCAAGTACCGCGAGGCGAAGAAGCAGCACGAGGCCAAGCTCAAGCTGAAGCAGATCCAGGTGAAGGAAGTCAAGTTCCGTCCGGGCACGGACGAGGGCGACTACCAGATCAAGCTGCGCAACCTGATCCGCTTCCTGACCGAGGGCGACAAGGCCAAGATCACGCTCCGCTTCCGCGGCCGCGAGATGGCGCACCAGGAGTTCGGCGTGCGCCTGCTGGAACGCATACGGGCCGACCTCGAGCCGCATGCGATCGTGGAGTCGTTCCCGAGGCTGGAGGGCCGGCAAATGGTGATGCTGCTGGCCCCGAAGAAGACGCAGGTGCAGAAGCATCACCCGAACAAGCCTGAAGCTGGTTCCGCGCCGGAGGCCGGCGCGAAAGACTCTCCGCCGCGCAAGCCGCGCGAGAGCACCACGGCGGGCAGCAAATAGGGACCACGGCACCATGCCGAAGATGAAGACCAAGTCGGGCGCGAAGAAGCGCCTGCGCATCCGGGGATCGGGCAGCGTGAAGCGCGGCCAGGCGGGCAAGCGCCACATCCTCACCAAGCGTTCGACCAAGAACAAGCGGCAGCTGCGCGGCATGACCGGCGTCCACGCGACCAACGCGGACGCGGTCAAGGCGATGCTGCCCTACGCGTAAGGAGACGCGCCATGCCCCGAGTGAAACGCGGCGTGACCGCCCGCGCGCGGCACAAGAAGGTGCTCGACCAGGCCAAGGGCTACCGCGGCCGCCGCAAGAACGTCTATCGCATCGCGAAGGAAGCGGTGATGAAGGCGGGCCAGTACGCCTACCGCGACCGCCGCACGAAGAAGCGCGAGTTCCGCGCGCTGTGGATCGTGCGCATCAACGCCGCCGTCCGCGAGCTCGGCATGACCTACAGCTCGTTCATCAACGGCCTCGCGAAGGCGTCGATCGACATCGACCGCAAGGTCCTCGCCGACCTCGCCGTGCACGACAAGGCCGCGTTCGCGAAGATCGCGGAGCAGGCCAGGGCGTCGCTGGCCTGACGCGCGCGCCGCGTGGAGGGGAGGCGTCCGCCTCCCTTTTTTTTGGCCTGCCGCCGCGCGCCGGCCGACGCCCCCTCGGATCCGCCATGAGCCCGACGTCCACCCCCGTTGCCGACCTCGACCGCATCGTCGGCGAGGCGCTGGCGGCGTTCGACGCCTGCCGCGATCCGGCCGCGCTCGAGAACGCGAAGGCGGCCTACCTCGGCAAGGCGGGCGCGCTGACCGCGCAGCTCAAGGCGCTGGGCGCGCTGCCCGCCGCCGCGCGGCCCGCCGCTGGCGCGCGGATCAACGACGCGAAGGCCGCGCTGGAGGCGGCGCTCGCCCGCCGCCGCGAGTCGCTGGCCGAGGAGCGGCTCGCCGCCGACCTCGCGGCGCAGGCGCTCGACGTCTCGCTGCCGGGCCGCGGCCCGGGCCGCGGCACGCTGCATCCGATCACGCTGACCATGCAGCGCGTGGAGACGCTGTTCCGGTCGCTGGGCTTCGCGGTCGCCGACGGCCCGGAGATCGAGGACGATTTCCACAACTTCACCGCGCTCAACACGCCCGAGAACCATCCGGCGCGGTCGATGCAGGACACGTTCTACGTCGACGGGGGGCTGGTGCTGCGCACGCACACGTCGCCGATCCAGGTGCGGTGGATGGAGCGGCACCCGCCGCCGGTCAAGATCATCGCGCCGGGCCGCGTGTACCGCGTGGACAGCGACGCGACGCACTCGCCGATGTTCCACCAGGTCGAGGGCCTGTGGATCGACGAGACCGTGTCCTTCGCCGACCTCAAGGGCGTCATCACCGAGTTCCTGCGCCGGTTCTTCGAGCGCGACGACGTCGCCGTGCGCTTCCGGCCGTCGTTCTTCCCCTTCGTCGAGCCGGGCGCCGAGATCGACATGGCCTTCGGCGACGGCGGCTGGCTCGAGCTCGCGGGCGCGGGGCAGGTGCATCCGAACGTGCTGACCGCGGTCGGCATCGATCCGCAGCGCTGGCAGGGCTTCGCGTTCGGCATGGGCTACGACCGCCTCGCGATGCTGCGCTACGGCGTCAGCGACCTGCGGCTGTTCTTCGAGAACGACCTGCGCTGGCTGCGCCAGTTCGCCTGAGGGAACAGCGTCCCGCGCGCGCCGGCGCGCCGGACCCACCGACCGGTTCGTCCTTGCCATGAAATTCTCCGAACGCTGGCTGCGCACGATGGCCGACCCCCCGCTCGGCACCGCGGCGCTGTGCGACACGCTGACGATGGCCGGCCTCGAGGTCGAGGCGACGGAGCCGGCCGCGCCGCCGTTCTCGGGCGTGGTCGTCGCCCGCATCGAGGCGGTCGCCCCGCACCCCGACGCGGACCGGCTGCGGGTGTGCACGGTCGACGCGGGCACGGGCAGCCGCCTTGCGATCGTGTGCGGCGCGCCGAACGCGGCGGCCGGCATGACCGTTGCCTGCGCGCTCGTGGGCGCGCAACTCCCCGGCGGGCTCGCGATCGCGCGTGCGAAGGTGCGCGGCGTCGCGTCCGAGGGGATGCTCTGCTCGGCGAAGGAACTCGGCCTCGCCGACGACGCGTCGGGGCTGATGCCGCTGCCCGGCGACCTCGCGCCGGGGACCGACCTGCGCGAGGCCCTCGCGCTGGACGACACGCTGATCACGCTCAAGCTCACCCCGAACCGCGCGGACTGCCTGTCGATCCTCGGCATCGCGCGCGAGGTCGCCGCGCAGGCCGGCGCGGCGCTGCGGCCGCCGCCCGTCGGCACGGCGCCGGCAGTGGCGAGGGCCGTGCACGGCGTCCGCGTCGAGGACCCCGCGGCCTGCCCGCGCTTCGCGAGCCGCGTCATCGAAGGCGTCGACGCGCGCGCGCCGACGCCGGAGTGGATGAAGCAGAGGCTCGCGCGAAGCGGCATCCGCGCGATCTCGGCGATCGTCGACGTCACCAACTACGTGATGCTCGAGCTCGGGCAGCCGCTGCACGCGTACGACCGCGCACTGCTCGAAGGCGACGTCGTCGTGCGGTTCGCGAAGCCGGGCGAGAAGCTCGTGCTGCTGAACGAGGAGACGCTCGACCTCGAGCCGGACCTGCTGCTCGTCTGCGACGAGGCGAAGCCGCTCGGGCTCGCCGGGATCATGGGCGGCGCGCCCTCCGGCATCGCCGGCACGACGACGGCCGTGTTCCTCGAGGGCGCGTTCTGGAACCCCGCGGTCCTGCAGGGCAAGATGCGCCGGCTGGGCTTCGCCAGCGACGCCGGGCACCGCTTCGAGCGCGGCGTCGACTTCGAGCTGCCCCCGCAGGCGGTGGAGCGCGCGACGCAGCTCATCCTCGACATCTGCGGCGGGCGTGCCGGCCCCCTGTCGGACGTCAAGGGACCGCTTCCGGCGCGCGCGCCGGTGCGCGTGCGCGCGTCCCGCGTGCGGCGGCTGCTCGGCGTCGCGGTCGACGCCGACGCCATGGCCGGGATCTTCGCGCGCCTCGGGTTCGCGTTCGCCCGGGAGGGCGACGAGTTCGTGGTCACGCCGCCGTCGTACCGCTTCGACCTCGCCATCGAGGAGGACTTCGTCGAGGAGGTCGCGCGGACCCACGGCTACGAGCGCATCCCCGCGATCCCGTCGGCGCACGCCGGCAGCATGCTGCCCGCGCCCGAGGCCGAGACGCCGCTGGCGGCGCTGAAGGCGCTGCTCGTCGCCCGCGACTGGCAGGAGGTGGTGACCTTCGGCTTCGTCGACGGACGCGTGCAGGCGGCGCTCGACCCCGCCGGCGTGCCGGTCCGGGTCCTCAACCCGATCGCCGCGCACCTCGACGTGATGCGCCGCACCCTGCTCCCGGGGCTGGTCGAGACGCTGCGCACGAACCTCGCGCGCAAGGCTTCGCGCGTGCGCGTCTTCGAGGCCGGCCGCGTGTTCCTCGGGGCGCGCGCCGACGAGGCCGTCCAGCCGTGGCGTCTCGGCGGGCTGGCGTGGGGGGACGCGCTCGGCGAGCAGTGGGGGACGCCGTCGCGACCCGTCGACCTGTTCGACGTCAAGGCCGACCTGGCCGCGCTGGTCGCGCCGGCCGCGCTGACCACGCGCCGCGGCTCGCACCCGGCGCTCCACCCCGGTCGTGCAGCCGAGGTGCTCGTCGACGGACGCCCGGCCGGTTGGCTGGGCGAACTCCACCCGCGGCTCGCGCGCCAGTTCGAGCTCGGCCGCGCCCCCGTGGTCTTCGAGCTCGACCTCGCGTCGATCCGCCGGCACCCGGTGCCCGCGCCGTCGCCGGTCAGCCGCCAGCCGCTCGTCCGCCGCGACCTCGCCGTCGTGGTCGACGACGCTCTCCCCGCCCAGGACGTGCTGGACGCGCTGGAAGCCGCCGCTCCCGCGCACGTGGAGGCCGTCCGTCTGTTCGACGTCTACCGCGGCAGCGGGCTGCCGAGCGGTCGAAAAAGCCTTGCGATTCTTGTGCTTATGCAGGATACTGCACGTACTTTGACGGACGCCGACATCGAGTCGACGCTACGCGGGATGATCGACACGCTCGCGGCGCGCTTCGGTGCGACGCTGCGCACGCTGGACGCGACATGACCCTCACCAAAGCCGAACTCGCCGACCTGCTGTTCGAGCAGCTCGGGCTCAACAAGCGGGAAGCCAAGGACATGGTCGAGCGCTTTTTCGAGGAGATCCGCATCTCGCTCGAGTCCGGCGACAGCGTCAAGCTGTCCGGCTTCGGCAACTTCCAGCTGCGGGAGAAGCCGCAGCGGCCCGGCCGCAATCCGAAGACCGGCGAGGAGATTCCGATCACCGCCCGGCGCGTGGTGACCTTCCACGCGTCCCAGAAGCTCAAGGCCATGGTCGAAGCCGCGAACCATGCCGGACCACAGCCGGGCTAGGGTCGAGCTGCCGCCGATCCCCGCCAAGCGTTACTTCACCATCGGCGAGGTCAGCGACCTGTGTGCGGTCAAGCCGCACGTGCTCCGCTACTGGGAGCAGGAGTTCACGCAGCTCAAGCCGGTCAAGCGCCGCGGCAACCGCCGCTACTACCAGCACCACGAGGTGCTGCTGATCCGGCGCATCCGGGACCTCCTCTACGAGCAGGGCTTCACCATCAACGGTGCGCGGCACCGCCTCGACAGCGAGGCCGCCGAGCCGCGCGTGGCCGCACGGCCGGCCGCCGACGCGGCAGTGGTCCCGGTCCCTGCCACGCCGCCGGCGCCCGCGCTGCGAGCGGAACTGCTCGGCATCCGCGATCTCCTCGAGCCGCCGCCCGAGGGCAGCGTATAATCCGCCGTTCGGTCGGGGCGTAGCGCAGCCTGGTAGCGCACCTGCATGGGGTGCAGGGGGTCGAGTGTTCGAATCACTTCGCCCCGACCATCGGTCGTCCCGGAGAGGCCGCTGCCGGCAGGCAGCGGCCTCGTTCGCTGGGCTGTGCCGGGCGGGAGCCGCCGGCGTCGGAACGCGGCGGTGCCACCCCGCCCCGACCCGTCGGCCGGCGACGGGTTGCGGCATGGGACGACCCCCCGGGCACGTCGCGGACGCGCGTCACGCCGCGCCGACGGTCGCCGCGCCTCCGGCACCGCCCGTCCGCTCCTTGCGGCCATCTTCTCAGGCTCAGGATAAAGTAGGCGTCGGAAGTGACTGATCCGGCATTGGTCCCGCGCGAGCCGGCGCCGGGTCGTGCCGCGGCAGCACGCTCGTCGCCCCGCGGTGCGCCGGTCGCGCGGCGCGTCCGGCCCGGCGGCGGCAGCCGGCGGTCCGGAAGTTGCTTGCCCCACCCGGCGCAGCGAGCGGCCCCCGCCACGACGATGACACCAGCCCCGGTACGCCACAGCACCCAGGGATCCGGCGTGATCTCCGAGATCGCGTTCGCCCGTGCGCAGCGCAACACGGTGCTGATCATCGACGACCTGTTCAGCAGCCGCCTGCTGCTCGCGGAGATCGTCCGCCAGATCGACGGCAAGCTCGCGCTGGAGCTGTTCGACACGCCGAGCCGCGCCCTCGAGTACGCGCGCAACAACCGCGTCGACATCGTCCTCACCGACTACAAGCTGCCCGAGTTCGACGGCATCGAGCTCGTCAAGCAGCTGCGCGCCCTCCCCCACTGCGTCGACGTGCCGATCGTCGTGATCACCGTCGTCGACGACCGGCGCGTGCGCTACGAGGCGCTCGAGGCGGGCGCGACCGACTTCCTGATCAAGCCGCTCGACGAGCACGAGACGCGCGCCCGCTGCGCCAACCTCCTCGAGCTGCGGCGCCACAAGATCGTGCTCTCCGACCAGGCGCGCGTGCTGCAGTACCAGGTCGACAAGTCGGTCGCCGAGATCCACGAACGCGAGCTCGAGACGCTCTCCAAGCTGGCGAAGGCCGGCGAGTTCCGCGACAAGACCACCGGCAACCACCTGATGCGGATGGCGAAGTACTCGGCGCTGATCGGGCAGCACCTCGGCCTCGGCCACGAGACCGTCCACGTGCTGGAGGTCGCCGCGCCGATGCACGACATCGGCAAGATCGGCATCCCGGACGCGGTGCTGCGCAAGGAGGGCCCGCTGACGCCCACCGAGCACGACCTGATGAAGACCCACCCGCGCATCGGCTACGACATCCTGAAGGGCAGCCCGTCGAAGTACCTGTCGATGGGCGCGATCATCGCGCTCGGCCACCACGAGAAGTTCGACGGCTCGGGCTATCCCAACGGCCTGCACGGCGAGGACATCCCGCTCGTCGCGCGCATCGTCGCGGTCGCCGACGTGTTCGACGCGCTCGTGTCGAAGCGCCCGTACAAGCACGCCTGGCCGCTCGCCGAGGGGATCGAGTTCCTGAAGTCGCAGCGCGGCCGGCACTTCGACCCCCGCTGCATCGACGCGTTCCTCGCCGACCCGAGGCGGGTCGAGGCGATCCTCGCCGAGTACGGGGACTGAAGGACGCGCCCTGCGCGCTACCGCCGCGCCTCGATGTCCGGCGCGCGCGGGTCGCGACCGGCGAGGTGCAGCGCCGACTTGATCATCAGGTGCGCGGAGATCGGCGCCGTCACGAACACGAACAGCGTGACGAGGAACTCGTGGCCGTAGACGGCGTCGTCGCGCGCGGCGAAGTACACGATCGACGCGAGCAGCGCCCCGCCCACGCCCAGCGTCGCCGCCTTCGTGGGCCCGTGCAGCCGCTTCTCGAACGACGAGAGCTTCGCGAGCCCCAGCGACCCGACGAACGCGAAGAACGCGCCGGCCACGAGCAGGAAGGCGCACAGCGCGTCGGCCCAGGCCGGCAGCGCAGCGAGGGTTCCGTTCACGTCCCCCTCCTCAGTCGATCTCGACGACGTCGCCGCGCAGCAGGAACTTGGCGAGCGCGACGGTCCCGATGAAGCCGAGCAGCGCGATCACCAGCGCCGCCTCGAAGTAGAGCACGGTGTCCAGCATCAGCCCGAAGAGCACCAGCAGCGCCATCGCGTTCACGTACATCGTGTCCAGCGCGAGGATGCGGTCCGGCAGTCCGGGGCCGCGCACCATGCGGTAGAGCGCGAACGCGAGCGCCACGCCGAAGGCGACGGCGACGTACGGCAGGACGGCGGCGGTCATGCGAAGATCTCCAGGAGCGCGCGCTCGTAGCGCGCCTTGATGTCGGCGACGAGCCGGTCGGGATCGTCGAGGTCGAGCGCGTGGACCAGCAGGTAGCTGCGGTCGGGCGCGACCGCGCAGGACAGCGTCCCCGGCGTCATCGTGATGATCCCGGCGAGCGTCGCGATGGCCTGGGGCTCGGTCAGCGCGAGCGGCACGCGCACGAAGCCCGGCCGGATCCGCGCCTCGGGGCCGAGGATCAGGCGCGCCACCTCGATGTTGGATCGGATGATGTCGTGGAGCACGACGAACGCGAGGCGCACGATCGCGCCGGGCCGGCGCAGGCGCGGCTGCGGCCGCGTGTAGGGGGCGAGCAGCGGCGGGAGCGCCAGCGCCAGCACCGCGCCGAGCACCAGGTGGCCGGGCGCGAGCGTGCCGTTCAGCATCAGCCAGGCGATCCACAGCGCCAGGCTGGACAGCGGTGCAGGAACGAGCCGGCGCATCACGCAGCGCTTCAGTGGCCGGCCCGCGGCGGCGAAGGCACGGGCGGCGTCGCGAGCACGGCCTCGACGTAGCCCTGCGGCCGGGCGAGCTGGTCGGCTGTCGCCGCCGCGTACCGCTGCACCGGCGCCGCCAGCACCACGATCGCGATGGCGTAGGCCAGGAGCAGCGCGATCGCGGCGAACTCCAGCGGGATGAGGCGCCGGGCCTCCGGTGGCGGCGCCGTGGCCTCCCAGAAGATGCGGCTGCCGGCGCGGGCCAGCGCCACGGTCGCGACCAGCCCCGTGGCAAGCACCACGCTCCAGAACGCCGGGGCACCGGGGGCCCCCACCGAGCCGGCGAGCATCGTGAACTTGGCGACGAATCCGGACAGCGGCGGGATGCCCGCGATCGCCGCGGCGAGCGCCAGGAACAGCAGCGCCCACAGCGCCGGGTGCGCCGGCGGCGGCCCGGCGACCAGCAGGTCGCGCAACTCGCCGCGCCGGTCGGCGATCGCATCGGCGACGAGGAACAGGGCGGCGCCGATCGCCGCGCTGTGCGCGAGGTAGAACACCGCGCCGGGCAGCGCGGCGCTGCCGGGCAGCGCGATGGCGGCCACCAGCGTGCCCGCGGACATGGTGACCAGCATCGCGGCCAGGCCGGCCAGCCGGCGCGCCGCCCAGGCGCCGACCGCCGCGACGGCGATCGTCACCAGCCCGAAGGCGAAGAGCGGTTCGCGACCCAGCTCCGCGAACGCGCCCGCCTCCGTGCCGAACAGCACGCTCGACACGCGCAGGATCGCGTAGACGCCGACCTTGGTCATCAGCGCGAACAGCGCGGCCACCGGCGCCGGGGCGTTGCGATAGGCGGCGGGCAGCCAGAAGCCCAGCGGGACGATGGCCGCCTT
Organism: Betaproteobacteria bacterium; assembly: GCA_016861105.1. GTDB lineage: Bacteria > Pseudomonadota > Gammaproteobacteria > Burkholderiales > Casimicrobiaceae > VBCG01. The sequence goes on from BOKS01000013.1 coordinate 29,745, forward strand.
CACCGCGAACACCACCAGCAGCAGCAGGCAGGCAGCCTGCGCGAGCCCCAGGCTCTCGGCGGGCACGCGCGGCAGCTTGACCGCGAGGTCCGCGAGGTTGAGCGTGCCGGCGACGCCGTACAGCAGGCTGACGGCGATCAGGAACAGGCTCGACGCGACGAGGTTGACCACGACGTAGCGGAAGCCCGCGCCGAGGGCCTTCGCCCCGGCGCCGTGCAGCAGCAGCGCGTAGGACGCGATCAGCAGCAGCTCGAAGCACACGAACAGGTTGAACAGGTCCGCCGTCAGGAACGCGCCGTTGAGGCCGGCGAGCTGCAGCTGGAAGAAGGCGTGGAAGTGCGGTGCGCGCGCCGCCCAGCGCGGCCCGGCGTAGAGCAGCGACGGGAGCGCGATCGCCGCGGTGAGCAGAAGCATCAGCGCCGACAGCCGGTCGAGCGCCAGCGCGATCCCGAACGGCGCCGGCCAGTTGCCGAGAAGGTACGCGTCGACCTGCCCTGCGCTCGCGTGCTCCAGCAGGCGCACGTCGATGGCGAGCAGCGCCACGACCGCGGCGACGCCGAACGCGAACTGCGCACGCGGCGCGACGCGCTCGACGAACAGCAGCAGCGCGCCGGCGGCGAGCGGCAGCAGGAAGGGCGCGATCAGCCACGCGGTCACCGCGGGTACTCCTCGGGCGGCGGCGGCGCGTCGTCGCAGGTGTCCTCTCCGCGCGCGAAGCGGCCCTTGAGCGACAGCGCGAGCAGCAGCGCGGTCATCGCGAAGCCGATCACGATCGCGGTGAGCACCAGCGCCTGCGGCAACGGATCGGTGTAGTGCTCCAGCGTGGGGGCCGCGCCGGGCCGCAGGATCGGCAGCGCCCCGACCCTGACGCGCCCCATCGCGAAGATGAACAGGTTGACCGCGTACGACAGGAGCGTCAGGCCGAGCACGACGTCGAACGTGCGCCGGCGCAGGCACAGCCACACGCCGCCCGCGGTCAGCACGCCGATCCCGGAGGACAGCAGCAGCTCGATCATGCCGGCTCCCGCGCCCGCAGCAGCCCGGGGACCATCACGGCGAGCAGCGTCGCCCCGACGACGGCGAGGAACACGCCGACGTCGAACAGCGCGGCGCTCGCGAGGGGGACCTCGCCGACGACGGGCAGGACCGGGTGGCCGAACGTGCTGGTGAGGAACGGATAGCCGAGCACGATGGACGCACCGCCGGTGACGCAGGCCACCACGAGGCCCAGTCCGACCCACAGCTGCCAGGGCATGCGGCGCGCGTCGGGCTTCGGCCCCACGCCGGCCACGCGCGTCAGCACCAGGGCGGCGGCGAGCACGAGGCCCGCGATGAAGCCGCCGCCCGGCAGGTTGTGGCCGCGCAGCAGCAGGAACAGCGACACCAGCACCGCGAACGGCAGCACGAGCCGGGTGACCGCCTGCAGCAGCAGCGGATTGAACGCGCCGTCGCCGACCGGCGGGCGGAACGACGCGGGGACGCGGAAGCGCGCGAGCAGCGCGTAGACGACGAGCCCGGCCGTGCCCAGCACGGTGATCTCGCCCAGCGTGTCGAAGCCGCGGAAGTCGACGAGGATCACGTTGACCACGTTCGTGCCGCCGCCCTCGGTCAGCGCGCGCTCGAGGAAGAAGGGCGCGATCGGCTCGATGCCGCGCGTCAGCACCGCGTAGCAGATCGCGGCGACGCCGGCGCCGGCCATGAGCGCGAGCGCGCCGTCCGTCCACTGGCGCCAGCGGGCGGACTCGGGCGGCGACTGCGGCGGCAGGTAGTAGAGCACGACCATCATCAGGATGATCGTCACGACCTCGACGAGCAGCTGCGTCAGCGCGAGGTCGGGCGCGGAGAGCACGGCGAAGGCGAGGCTCACCGCGAGCCCGACGGCGCCGATCGCGACCAGCGCCACCAGGCGCCTGCGGTAGTTGAGCACCGCGACGAGCGTGGCGGCGACGCCCAGTCCCCACACCGCCGAGGCCACGACCAGCGCGCTGGGGGACGCCTGCGCGCCGGCGCGGGCGACGGCCGTCTCGAAGCCCCAGCCGTGGCGCAGCAGCGGGAAGGCGGCCGCGGCGATGGCGACGACGACGATCCACGACACCATGCCCGGCAGGCGCAGGAAGGGCAGGCCGCGGACGAGCAGGCGCGAGGTCACGACCAGCCCGGACTGCAGCGCCTCGAAGACGCGCTTCCCCGGCAGGAGGACCGCGCGGAACGCGTGCAGGTCGGCGAAGCGCTGCAGCGCGAAGTACAGCGCCGCGCCGACCGCCAGCGCGGCGGCGCTCATCGCGAGCGGCAGGTTGAACCCGTGCCAGAGCGCCAGGCTGAACGGCGGGAGCGCGCCGCCGACGGCCGGCGTCGCCGCGATGCGCAGCAGCGGCCCGATCACGGCCTCGGGAAACACGCCGACCGCGACGCACACGACGACCAGCACCTCCACGGGGACGCGCATGAAGCGTGGCGGCTCGTGCGGCGCGTGGTCGAGTCCCTTCGGCCGCCCGTTGAAGAAGACGTCGTGGATGAAGCGCACGCTGTAGGCGACCGAGAACGCGGTCGCGGCCGTGGCCGCCACGGGGATCAGCACGCGCGCGAGGCCGGCCACCTCGAGCGCCAGCGTCTCGGCGAGGAACATCTCCTTCGACAGGAAGCCGTTCAGCAGCGGCACGCCGGCCATCGCGCCCGCCGCGACCATCGCCAGCGTCGCCGTGATCGGCATGAACGCCCACAGCCCCCCCAGCCTGCGCATGTCGCGCGTGCCGCTCTCGTGGTCGACGATGCCCGCCGCCATGAACAGCGACGCCTTGAACGTCGCGTGGTTGAGGATGTGGAACACGCCGGCGACCACGGCGAGGCGCGCGTTCAGGCCGAACAGCATCGTGATCAGGCCGAGGTGGCTGATCGTCGAGTAGGCGAGCAGGCCCTTGAGGTCGTGCTGGAAGATCGCGACCCAGGCGCCGAACGCCAGCGTGGCGAGCCCGGTCATCGTCACCAGCCAGAACCACTCGTCGCTGCCGGCCAGCGCGGGGTGCAGGCGCGCGAGCAGGAACACGCCGGCCTTCACCATCGTGGCCGAGTGCAGGAAGGCCGACACGGGCGTCGGAGCCGCCATCGCGTGCGGCAGCCAGAACTGGAACGGCACCTGCGCGGACTTGGTGAACGCGCCGAGCAGCACGAGCACCAGCGCGGGCACGTAGAGGGGGTGGGCGCGGATCGCGTCCCCGGACGCGAGCACGCGGTCGAGGCCGTAGCCGCCGGCGATGTGTCCGACCAGCAGCACGCCGGCGAGCAGGCAGAGCCCGCCGCCGCCGGTGATCGCCAGCGCCATGCGTGCCCCGGCGCGCGCGTCCTCGCGGTGCTGCCAGTAGCCGATCAGCAGGAACGACGTGATGCTGGTCAGCTCCCAGAAGACGACGAGCAGCACGAGGTTGTCCGCCAGCACGATGCCGAGCATCGCGCCGGTGAACGCGAGCAGCATCGCGAAGAACCGCGGCGCCGGGTCGTCCCCGCCGAGGTAGTAGTGCGCATACAGCACGATCAGCACGCCGATCGCGCCCACGAGCAGCGCGAAGGCGAACGCGAGGCCGTCCATGCGGAAGCCGAAGGGGACGCCCGGCAGCCACGGCACCGACTCGCGCAGCACGCGCCCCGCGGCCATCTCCGGCCCGCCGGAGAGCGTCATCAGCACGATCGCGAGCATCGTCGTCCCCGCGACCGCCGCGGCCGTCCGGCGCGCGCCGGAGGGCAGCGCCGCGACCAGCGCGGAGGCGACGAAGGGGGCGAGGACGATGGCGGCGAGCATCCGTCACGGCCGCCGCGGCGGCGTCTTCAGGTTGCCCGCCAGCGACGAGGCGAGCGTCACCAGCGTCAGCGGAACGACGAACCACGCCATCGCGTCGGTGAACGCCGGCAGGCCCTCGTAGCGCTGCGCGGCGAGGACGAGGTAGCAGGTGTACGCGGCGTAGTAGGCGAGGAACACCCCGCCCTCCCAGCGCTCGATCGCGCGGCCCGTGAGGAAGACCGGCAGGCACGCGATCGCGACGGCGACCATCACCGGCAGGTCGAACGACATCACCGACGCCGGCACCGGCACGTCGACGGGCGCCACGATCGCGCACACGCCCAGCACGGCGAGGATGTTGAACGTGCAGCTGCCCACGACGTTGCCCACCGCGATGTCGCGCTCCCCGCGCAGCGTCGCCACCACGGAGGCTGCGGCTTCCGGCAGCGACGTCCCGGCGGCCACGATCGTCAGGCCGACGACGAGCTCGGAGATGCCGACCGCGCGCGCCACGGCCACCGCGGCCTCCACCAGCCAGCGCGCGCCCAGCACCAGCAGCGCGAGCCCGGCGATGACCAGCGCGACCTGCACGCCCCAGTGCGCGTCCCACCCGCCCGGCGCCCGTTCGCCGAACTCGCTCGCGTACTCGTTCTTCGTGGCGAGCGTCTCGCGCCGCGACTGCACGATCAGGAACGCCGTGTAGACGGCGAGCAACGCGACGAACAGCAGCCCGTCGAGCCTGGAGATGCCGCCGTCGGCCGCCAGCGCGAGGAGCAGCAGCGACGCCGCGATCATCACCGGGACCTCCTGACGGATCAGCTGCGCGTTCACCAGCAGCGGCGCCAGGACGGCGGACAGGCCGAGAATGAACAGCACGTTGAAGATGTTGCTGCCGACGGCGTTGCCCAGCGCGATGGCGACCTCGCCCGAGCGCGCCGCCTGGACCGAGACCGCCATCTCGGGCGAGCTGGTGCCGAAGGCCACGACGGTGAGGCCGACCACCAGCGGCGAGATGCCGAGCGAGAGGGCGAGCTTGCTCGCGCCGCGCACGAGCGCGTCCGCGCCGGCGACCAGCGCCACGACGCCGGCGGCCATCCACGCGAAGTGGATCAGCATGCGCCGGTCCCGGCCGGCGGGCTGCGCCGCGTTCCCAGCCCCGCGGCCGAGACTTCCCTTCTGCCGGCGAAGTGTCGCATCGCCGGCCTCCGCTCAGGGGAGCAGCAGGATGTGGACCCGGTACGGGCCGTGCGCGCCGAGGACGATCGTCTGCTCGATGTCGCCGGTGCGCGAGGGCCCGGAGATCAGGTGGATCGCGCGGGGCACGACGGGGCCGAGCGCGCGCACCCGGGCGAACGCCTCCTCCATGCCGGGCACGATCTCGCGCGCGCTCAGCACGGCCACGTGGGTGTCGGGCAGCAGCGTCGTCGCCGTCGGCGTCGGTGGACTGCTGACGACCACCAGCGTGCCGGTCTCGGCGATCCCGCACAGCGCGCCGGTGATGCCGAGCCGGTCGTGGCCGTGCGTCGGCCTCGCCTCGATCGCGAGCCCCGCGCCCGGCCAGTCGAGGTCGGCGAACTGCGGCCAGCACACGCCAGCGTGCGACTTCTGGCCGGCGATCGCGTCAGGCAGGCGCAGCGCATCGAGATAATGCGCGACGGCACGCGGGACCTCGGCGAGGCTCCCGAGGCGCTCGACGGTCGACTCCATGAGCGTCGCGCGCTCGACGAAGGCCTGCGCGAGGTCCTCCGGCAGCGTCGGCCGCGGTCCGTGGCCGTGCGCCGCGACGTAGGCCTGCGCGCGCTCGGCGGCCGCCGGCCCCTCGCCGCGGCGGCCCAGCGCGCGGCGCACGCGCCCGAGGATCGCTTCCCGCGCCGCCGCGTTGCCGTCGATCGTCGTGGTCATCGCGTGCAGCGCTTCACGAAGTCGGCCACCCGGGCGATCCCGCGCTCGATCGACTCGTTCGACGTCGCGTACGAGAAGCGGATGTGCTGCCCGTCGCCCGGAACGCGGCGCCCGAAGTGGATGTCGGCGAGCACCGCCACCCCGGCCTCGTGCAGCAGGCGCTTGCGGAACTCCTCGGAGTCGGCGCACCCGGTCATCCGGCAGGCCTCGGTCACGTTCGGCCACGCGTAGAACGCCCCGCCCGGCATGCGGCACCGGACGCCCGGCACGCCGTCGAGCAGCCGCACGATCAGCTCGCGCCGCTCGAGGAACTTCGCGCGCATCGCCTCCGCGCCGTCCTGCGGGCCGTTGATCGCCTCGACGGCGGCCCACTGCGAGATCTGGGACGCGCAGGACTCGGTGTTGGTGATCCAGCGCGTGAACACCGGCGCGAGCGCACGGTTGGCGGCATAGCCGATCCGCCATCCGGTCATCGCCCAGGTCTTCGACGCGCCGTCGCACAGGATCGTGCGCTCCCGCATCCCAGGCCGCGTGGCGATCGACTCGAACGCGCCGTCGTAGGCGAGCCGCGAGTAGATCTCGTCGGCGAAGATCCACACCTGCGGGTGCTTCGCGAGCACCGCCGCGATCGCGTCGAGGTCGCCGCCGGACAGCAGGCCGCCGGTCGGGTTGTGCGGCGTGTTCAGGATCAGCAGCCGCGTCTTCGGGCCGATCTTCGCGGCCAGTTCCGCGGGGTCGAACGCGAAGCCGCGCGACTCGCGCAGGAACAGCGGCACCGGGACGGCGCCGTTGGCGAGGATCTGCGACTCGTAGATCGGGAATCCCGGCACCGGGTAGATGACCTCGTCGCCGGCGCCGTGGTCGGTCACCGAGGCGATCGTGTACGCGATGAACGGCTTCGCGCCGCTCGCCACGACCACCTCGTCGGGGTCGACGGCGAGTCCGCGGCGCGCACCGATGTCCTTCGCGGCGGCCGCCCGCAGCTCGTCGATGCCCGCGGAGGGCGTGTAGCCGTGGCGCCCCGTGCGGATCGCGGCGATGCCCGCCTCCTGCACGTTCGCGGGCGTGGGGAAGTCCGGCTGGCCGATGCAGAAGGACACGATGTCCCGGCCGTGGCGCGCGAGCGCATTGACCTCGGCAAGAACCACGAACGCGTTCTCGGTCCCGAGCGACTCCGCGCGCCGCGACAGCGGCGGCACCGCCGGCACGCCCGCATTCACCGCCGTCCTCCGCCACGCTTCGCATACAGCTCGCGGAACGTGCGGCCGGACGGCGCCGGGAAGTCACGCTCCTGCGTCCAGCCGCCGGCCAGCGGCAGCCGGCGGATCGTGCCGTCGCGGCCGCCGAGGAAGCGCAGCGCGCGCGCGCCGATCCGGGTCGCCAGCGCGTACAGCGACGGGCGCTTCGCGACCCAGGCCCACGCCCGCACGCCCATCCGCTCGGGCCACGGCCGCAGGCGCCGCTCGAACGCCATCTCGCGCAGCTTGCGCTGCAGGTCGGGCAGCGGGATGCGCACCGGGCAGACGACGCCGCACTGGTTGCACAGCGTCGACGCCGCCGGCAGGTCGTGCGCGTGCTCGAGCCCGGCGTACATCGGCGTCAGGATCGACCCGATCGGGCCCGGGTACACCCAGCCGTACGAATGCCCGCCGACGTTCTGGTAGACCGGGCAGTGGTTCATGCACGCGCCGCAGCGGATGCAGCGCAGCGCCTCGCGCACCTCGCTGCCGAGCACGCCCGCGCGCCCGCTGTCGACGAGGATGAAGTACATCGCCTCGGCACCGTGCGACTCCCCCTCGCGCCTGACGCCGGTCAGGACGTCGACGTAGTTGCTGATCGACTGCCCCGTCGCCGAGCGCGGGAGCAGCCGCATGAGCGTCGCCGCGTCCTCGAGCGTCGGCACGACCTTCTCGATGCCGGAGATCGCGACGTGCACGCGGGGAAGCGTCGTGCCCAGCGTCGCGTTGCCCTCGTTGGTGACGAGCAGCACCGAGCCCGTCTCGGCGATGAAGAAGTTGCCGCCGGAGATTCCCATGTCGGCCGTGAGGTAGTGCTCGCGCAGCACCCCGCGTGCCTCCAGGCAGAGCTCCTCGATCCCCGTCTTCAGCGGCGTGCCGTGCTTGCGGTGGAAGAGCTCGGCCACCTCCTCCTTCGACTTGTGCAGCGCCGGCCCGATGATGTGCGACGGCGGCTCGTAGCCGTTGATCTGGAGGATGTACTCGCCGAGGTCGGTCTCGACGACCGTGAGGCCGGCGGCCTCGATCGCCTGGTCGAGCCCCGACTCCTCGGACACCATCGACTTCGACTTGATGATCTTGCGCACGCCGTGCCGGCGGGCGATCTCGAGCACCAGCGCGTTCACGTCCGCGGGGGTCTCCGCCCAGAGCACGGTCGCGCCCGCCCGGACCGCGTTTTGCTCGAACAGCGCGAGCCAGGCGTCGAGGTCGTCCAGCGCGCGCTGCCGGATCGCCATCCCCGCGTCGCGCGTTCCCTCGAAGTCGTCGAGCTCGGTGAGCGACGCGCGCCGCTTGGCCACGAACTTCCCCTGCATCTTCCGCAGGTTCGCCTGCAGCTGCGCGTCGTTCATGTTGCTGCGCGCGCGCGACTTGAAGTGCATCGAGGCGATCTGCATCGTCAGCCCTCCGCCGGCCGCCCGTCGCCGGCGAGCACCTCCGCGACGTGCAGGACGCGCGTGCGCGCGTCGCCCCGGCGGCGCAGCCGGCCCTCGACGTTCAGCATGCAGCCGAGATCGCCCATGACCACGGCGTCCGCGCCGCTGGCCGCGACGTGGCCGCACTTGTTGTCCGCGAGCCGCCCCGAGATCTCGCCGAACTTGACCGCGAACGTCCCGCCGAAGCCGCAGCAGGTCTCCGGCTCGGCCATCTCGCGCACCGTGAGCCCGCGCACGTGCGCGAGCAGCGCCCGCGGCTGCGACTTCACGCCCATCTCGCGCAGCCCGGCGCAGCAGTCGTGGTAGGTGACCGTGCCGTCGAAGCGCCCGGGCACGTCGGCGACCTTCAGGACCTCGACGAGGAAACGCGTCAGCTCCCAGGTCTTCTCCGCGAGCGCACGCGCGCGCGCCTGCGCCGCCGCGTCGTCGGCGAACAGCTCCTCGTAGTGCGTGCGGATCATCCCGCTGCAGGAGCCGGACGGCGCCACGAGGTAGTCGCAGGCCTCGAACTCGTCGATCACCTTGCGCGCGAGGTCGATCGCGTCGCGACGGTCGCCGGAGTTGTACGCCGGCTGGCCGCAGCACGTCTGCCCCGGCGGGACGTACACCTCGGCCCCGCCGCCCTCGAGCAGCCGCAGCGCGGCGAAGCCGATCGACGGCCGCATCAGGTCGACGAGACAGGTCACGAAGAATCCGACGCGCATGGCACCCTTCCCCAGCCCGTTCGATGGTATCACGCAGCCCTCGTCGCGCCGGCCGCGCCGCCGCCGCCGTCCAGCGCTCCCGCCGCGCCCGTGCGGCCGCACGCGCGCCCGCGGCACCGCGATCGCCGGCCCGGCGTCAGAGGAACTTCGACTGCGTCAGCGCGACGACGCACAGGCCCATCAGCGGCTGCGGGAGGATCCCGAGCGCCAGCAGCGCGAGGCCGTTCAGCGACAGGATCGCCCGCGCATCGCCGCGCGCCTCGATCGCGCTCCGGTCCACCGGCTCGTCGAAGTACATGAGCTTCACGACGCGCAGGTAGTAGAACGCGCCGACCAGCGACGCCAGCACCGCCACGACCGCGAGCCAGACGAACTGCGCGTTGACGGCCGCCTCGATCACCGCGAACTTCGCGTAGAAGCCGACGGTGGGCGGGATGCCGGCCAGCGAGAACATCACCAGCAGCATGATGAACGCCCACCACGGCGAGCGCTGGTTGAGCCCCCTGAGGTCGTCCAGGGCGTCGCACTCGAAGCCCTCGCGCGAAAGCAGCAGGATCACGCCGAACGACGCGAGGCTGGTCAGCACGTAGGTGATCGCGTAGAACAGCGCCGCGGACAACCCGTTCAGGTCCGCCGCCAGGAACCCCATGAGCATGTAGCCCATGTTCGCGATCGTCGAGTACGCGAGCATGCGCTTCACGTTCGACTGTGCGATGGCGACGACGTTGCCGACGATCATCGACAGCAGCGAGAGGACGATCAGCATCCCCTGCCAGTCGAACTCGATGCCCGCGAGCGCACCGGCCAGCACGCGCAGCGTCAGCGCGAACGCCGCCAGCTTGGGCGCCGTGCCGATCAGCAGCGTCACCGGCGTCGGGGCGCCGTGGTACACGTCCGGCACCCACATGTGGTAGGGCACCGCGCCGAGCTTAAAGGCGATGCCGGACAGCACGAACACCAGCCCGAACACCAGCAGGATGCGGTTCGCCGGCCCGTCCAGCGTGGCACGCATCACCGCGTCGATGTCGAACGAGCCCGTCGCCCCGTAGATCATCGACGTCCCGTAGAGGAAAAGCCCGGACGCCATCGCGCCCAGCACGAAGTACTTCATCGCCGCCTCGGCGGCCGCTGCCTGCGTGCGGTGCAGCGCGACCAGGGCGTACAGCGACAGCGACATGAGCTCGAGGCCGAGGTAGAGCACGAGGAAGCTGTTCGCGGAGATCATGACCATCATGCCGAGCGTCGCGAACAGCGTCAGCACGAAGGTCTCGCCGCGGAACAGCCCGCGCAGCGCGAAGTACTGCCGGCCGTAGAACAGGCCCGCCGAGACGCAGAGCAGCGCGGCGAGCTTGAGCAGGTCGGACAGCATGTCGTCGACGACCATGTTGCCGAACCCCTTCGCCGGGGCCGCGTGCGCGGTCGCCAGCACGTACCAGGCGGTGCCGAGCAGCGCCGCCTGCGCCAGCCAGTAGCTCACCTTGCGCCGCGGCTCGTCGAGGAAGAGGTCGATGACCAGGATCGCGCACGCCGCGGACAGCAGCACGATCTCCGGCATCACGGGGGCGAGGGTCGCGAGCATCGGCGGGACGCGGTCAGAGTTTGCTCTTCGCGACGTGCGCGAGGAGGTCGGCGACGGACGCGTTCATCACGTCGACGAAGGGCTTCGGCCAGATGCCCATCAGCAGCACCATCGCCGCGAGGACCGCCAGCAGCCAGAATTCGCGGCGGTCGAGGTCCTTCAGCGCCGCCACGTTCGGGTTCGCCACCGCGCCGAACACCACCCGCTTCACCATCCACAGCGTGTAGGCCGCGCCAAGCACGAGCGTCGTGCCCGCGAGGAAGGCGAGCCAGAAGTTCACCTGGACGGCCGCGAGGATGACCATGAACTCGCCGACGAACCCCGACGTCGCGGGCAGCCCGGCATTCGCCATCGCGAACAGTACGACGAAGGCCGCGAACCTCGGCATGGTGTTCACGACGCCGCCGTAGTCGGCGATCCGGCGGCTGTGCACGCGGTCGTACAGCACGCCGACGCACAGGAACATCGCGGCGGACACGAAGCCGTGCGAGAGCATCTGGACGAGCCCGCCGACCGTCCCGAGCTGGTTGAAGAGGAAGAAGCCGAGCGTGACGAATCCCATGTGCGAGATCGACGAGTACGCGATCAGCTTCTTCATGTCCGCCTGCACCAGCGCGACGAAGCCGATGTAGACGACGGCGATCAGCGACAGCACGATGACGAACGTCGACAGGTAGCGGGAGGCGTCGGGCAGGATCGGCAGGATGAAGCGCACGAAGCCGTAGGCGCCGATCTTCAGCGTGATCGCCGCCAGCACGACCGAGCCTCCGGTCGGTGCCTCGACGTGCGCGTCGGGGAGCCACGTGTGCACCGGCCACATCGGGACCTTGACCGCGAACGCGAGGAAGAACGCGACGAACAGAAGGATCTGCGTCGACAGCTCGAGGGGCAGCTCGTACCACTCCCGGAAGGCGAAGGTCTCCGAGGCGCCGTACAGGTAGACGAGCGCCACGAGCATCAGCAGCGAGCCGAGCAGCGTGTAGAGGAAGAACTTGACGGCGGCGTACACGCGGTTCGGGCCGCCCCAGACGCCGATGATCAGGTACATCGGGATCAGCATCGCCTCGAAGAACACGTAGAACAGCACGGCGTCGAGCGCGGCGAACGCGCCGTTGATCAGCCCCGACATGACGAGGAACGCCGCCATGTACTGCGCGACGCGCGTCTGGATCACCTCCCACGCCGACCAGACGACCAGCAGCGTGGTGAAGGCGTTGAGCACGACGAACAGCACGGAGATGCCGTCGACGCCCAGGTGGTACCAGACGTCGAAGCGCGGGATCCAGGCGTGGCGCTCGACGAACTGCATCGCCGACGTCGTCGTGTCGAAGTGGAAGAACAGCGGCAGCGTCACGACGAAGCCGCAGACCGCCCCGGCGAGCGCGATCCATCGTGCCGCGCCCGGGTCGCGGTCGCGGCCGACGGCGAGCACGAGCAGCCCCGCGACGATCGGGACCCAGATGGCGAGCGACAGGTACGCGGTCATCGGCGCGTCACCGGTTGAACCACGCGAGCAGCGCGACCACGCCGACGATCATCGTGAAGGCGTAGTGGTAGACGTACCCGGACTGGATGTGCCGCAGCAGCGCCGACGCCCAGCCGACCAGGCGCGCGGATCCGTTGACGAGGAAGCCGTCGATGATCGTGCGGTCGCCCACCGACGAGAGCAGGCCGCCGAGCTTGCGCGCGCCGCCCGCGAACACGGCCTCGTTGAAGCGGTCGAAGTAGTACTTGTTGTCCAGCAGCGTGTAGACCGGTCCGGCGGCCCGGCGCAGCCGCTCGGGCAGCGACGGGTTGGCCAGGTAGAGGTACCACGCGGCCGCGATGCCCGCGAGCGCGAGCCAGAACGGCGCCGACAGCACGCCGTGGCGCACGAACGCCGCCACGCCCTCCCACTCGTCCTTGAGCTTCCAGAGCACCGCGTGCTCGGGCCGCACGACGATCGCCCCGCCGAAGTAGTCGCCGAACAGCATCGGCTCGATGTACGCCCATCCCGCGTAGACCGACGGAATCGCGAGCAGCACCAGCGGCACGGTCACCACCCACGGGCTCTCCTTCGGCGGGCCGCCGTGGTGGCCGTGGGCGTCCGGCTCGTCGCCGGCGTCGTGCGAGGCGTCGTGGCCGCCGCCGGCGTCACCGTGCCCGCCCTGCGCCCACCGCGGCGCGCCGTGGAACGCGAGGAACAGCATTCGGAACGAGTAGAAGGCCGTGATGAACACGCCCGCGAGCACGGCGAAGTACGCGAAGCGGTGGCCGGGGATCGTCGACAGGTGGACGGCCTCGATGATCGCGTCCTTCGAGAAGAACCCCGCGAACGGCGGGATGCCCGCCAGCGCGAGCGAGCCGACGAGCGCGGTCGCCCAGGTGATCGGCATCGCCCTGCGCAGCCCTCCCATGCGGCGCAGGTCCTGCTCGTGGTGCATCGCGATGATCACCGAGCCGGCGGCGAGGAAAAGCAGCGCCTTGAAGAACGCGTGCGTCATCAGGTGGAAGATCGCCGCCGAGTACGCGGACACGCCGAGCGCCACGGTCATGTAGCCGAGCTGCGAGAGCGTCGAGTAGGCGACGACGCGCTTGATGTCGTTCTGCACGATGCCGAGGAACGCCATCGACAGCGCGGTGGTCGCGCCCACGACGGTGACCAGCGACAGTGCCGTGTCGGAGAGCTCGAAGAGCGGGCTCATGCGGGCGACCATGAAGATCCCCGCGGTCACCATCGTCGCCGCGTGGATCAGCGCGGAGATCGGCGTCGGGCCCTCCATCGAGTCGGGCAGCCAGACGTGCAGCGGCACCTGGGCGCTCTTCCCCATCGCCCCGACGAACAGGCAGACGCAGATCAGCGTCATCAGCGACCACGGCTCCACGCCCCAGAGGTCGACGGTGGTCCCCGCGAACTCGCCGGCGCGGGCGAACACCTCGCGGTAGTCGAGCGAGCCGAAGGTCGCCGCCACGAGGCCGATGCCGAGCACGAAGCCGAAGTCGCCGACGCGGTTGACGAGGAAGGCCTTCAGGTTCGCGTGGATGGCGGTCGGCCGCGTGTACCAGAAGCCGATCAGCAGGTAGCTGACCAGCCCGACCGCCTCCCAGCCGAAGAACAGCTGGAGGAAGTTGTTGCTCATGACGAGCATGAGCATCGCGAACGTGAACAGCGAGATGTAGCTGAAGAAGCGCGTGTAGCCGGGGTCGCCGGCCATGTACCCGATCGTGTACACGTGCACCATCAGCGACACGAACGTGACGACGAGCATCATCGTCGTCGTCAGCGGATCGATCAGGAACCCGACGGCGAGCTTGAGCCCCCCGACCGCGGCCCAGACGTAGACGTCGCCGTCGAAGGTATTGCCCGCCTGCACGTCGCGCCAGATCGCGAAGGACGCCGCCAGCGCCGCGGCGACGCCGAGGGTGCACAGCCAGTGCGCGGCCGCGCGGCCCAGCCGCGCGCCGAACAGCCCGACGACGACCGACGCGGCGAGCGGCGCGAGCGGCACGACGAGATAGAGCGCCTTCATGTCCATCGGCTAGCCCCGGAGCTTGCCCAGCTCCTCGACGTCGATCGAGCCGACGTTGCGGAAGAGCAGCACGAGGATCGCGAGCCCGATCGCCGACTCCGCCGCGGCGACCGTCAGGATGAAGAAGACGAACACCTGCCCGGACATGTCGCCGAGCTGGTGGGAGAACGCGATGAAGTTGAGGTTGACCGCGAGCAGCATCAGCTCGATGGCCATCAGCAGGATGATCACGTTGCGCCGGTTGAGGAAGATCCCGACCACGGCGATCGCGAACAGGATCGCGCCGAGCACGAGGTAGTGCGTGAGCGTGGGTGCTGCGAACGACGGCACGGCTGGTCTCCCTGTTGTCCCCGTCGCGGCACGCGATCGTCGAGGCTCCGTGCCGCCCTTCTGTCCGGTTGCCGGCGCGTCAGGACTTCCCCGAGCGCAGATCGATCAGCCGCACCCGGTCCTCGCGGCGGACCTTCACCTGCCGGCCCGGGTCCTGGTACTTCGTGTCGCGGCGGCGCCGGAACGTCAGCGCGATCGCGGCGATGATCGCCACCAGCAGGATCACGGCCGCGATCTCGAACGGATAGACGTAGTCGACGTACAGCAGCCGCCCCAGCGCGCGCGTGTTCTCGGTGGTGGCCTCCGGCGGCGCGCCCGCTCCGCGCGTCGCGCGCACCAGCAGCAGCGCCATTTCGGCCAGGATCACGAGGCCGACGGTCGCCGCGACCGGGATGTAGCTGCGCATCCGCATGCGCAGGGCGTCGAAGTTGACGTCGAGCATCATCACGACGAACAGGAACAGCACCATGACCGCGCCGACGTAGACGAGCACCAGCGCGATCGCCAGGAACTCCGCGCGCAGCAGCAGCCAGATGCCGGCGGCGGTGAAGAACGCGAGCACGAGCCACAGCGCGGCGTGCACCGGGTTGCGCGTCGTGACGACGCGCAGCGCCGCCACGACGAGGATCGCGGCGAAAGCGTAGAAGACGACGGCCTCGAAGTTCATGGACGGTCCGGGCTAGCGGTACTTCGCGTCCTCGGCGCGGTCGCGGGCGATCTGCTCCTCGTGGCGGTCGCCGACGGCGAGCAGCATCTCCTTGGTGTAGACGAGGTCGCCGCGCCGCTCGCCGTGGTACTCGAGGATGCGCGTTTCGACGATCGAGTCGACCGGGCAGCTCTCCTCGCAGAAGCCGCAGAAGATGCACTTGGTGAGGTCGATGTCGTAGCGGGTCGTGCGGCGCGTGCCGTCGGCGCGCTGCTCCGACTCGATCGTGATGGCGAGCGCCGGGCAGACGGCCTCGCAGAGCTTGCAGGCGATGCAGCGCTCCTCGCCGTTGGGATAGCGGCGCAGCGCGTGCAGGCCGCGGAAGCGCGGGCTGTACGGCGTCTTCTCCTCGGGGAACATCACCGTCACCTTGCGCGCGAAGAGGTGGCGCCCGGTGAGGGCGAGCCCCTTCATGAGCTCGAGGAGCAGGAACGTCGAGAA
This sequence comes from Betaproteobacteria bacterium, assembly GCA_016861105.1. Lineage (GTDB taxonomy): Bacteria > Pseudomonadota > Gammaproteobacteria > Burkholderiales > Casimicrobiaceae > VBCG01. The sequence continues at coordinate 45,359 of BOKS01000013.1, forward strand.
CAGCTGCCGGACGCGCTCTAGCATTCCGTGGGCTCCGGAAGGCCGCCCCGGGGGACCGCCGAAAGAGGTGAGCGCGGGGACGGTTTCATGGTCAATGGAACAGCGGCGCCAGCCGGGTCTGCATCATCGCGCCCACGAACACGATCCACACCAGCGTGATCGGGATGAACACCTTCCAGCCGAGCCGCATGATCTGGTCGTAGCGGTAGCGCGGGAACGTCGCGCGGATCCACAGGAAGACCAGCAGCACCAGCGCGACCTTGAGCGCCAGCCAGAGGAAGCCGTCGCCGAACGGGGCGAACCCCGCGATCGTCGCGTCGTTCAGCCCGGGCCATGGCGACAGCCACCCGCCGAGGAACATGATCGCCGTCAGCACGGAGATCAGGATCATGTTCATGTACTCGGCGAGGAAGAACAGCGCGAAGGTGATGCCGGAGTACTCGACGTGGAAGCCGGCGACGATCTCGGACTCGCCTTCGGCGACGTCGAACGGGTGGCGGTTGGTCTCGGCGATGCCCGAGACCAGGTAGACGACGAACAGCGGGAACAGCGGCCATATGTACCAGTACGCCGCGCCCCCTTCCTGCCCGGCCACGATGCCGCGCAGGTTCAGCGTGTTCGCCACCATCAGCACCCCGACCAGCGCGAAGCCCATCGCGATCTCGTAGGAGACGATCTGCGCGGCGGAGCGCAGGCAGCCGAGGAACGCGTACTTCGAGTTCGACGCCCAGCCGGCCAGGATCACGCCGTAGACGCCGACCGAGGTCATCGCGAGGATGTAGAGCAGCCCCGCGTTGATGTCGGCCAGCACCAGCGTGTCGGTGAACGGGATCACCGCCCACGCGGCCAGCGCGGGCGCCAGCGACAGCATCGGCGCGATGAAGAACAGCCACCGGTTGGCGCCGGACGGGATCACGATCTCCTTGAAGAGCATCTTGATCACGTCGGCGAAAGGCTGCAGCAGGCCGAACGGCCCCACGCGGTTCGGGCCCACCCGGACCTGCATGTAGCCGATCACCTTGCGCTCCGCGTACGTGAGGTAGGCCACGCACAGGATCACGGGCACGGCGATCGCGAGGATCTTCACGAGCGTCCACACGGGCAGCCACGCGGGCCCGAGCAGGTCCTGCACCGGTGCGAGCAGGTCGGTCATGTCGAAAGGCAGGCGCTGGCCGGGATTGTTCGCGCGAACGGCGCGGCGGCAGGGCACGCCGCTCGCGTCCGCCCGCACGGACGGCGGCCGGCGCGCGTGCGCGGCGCCGCGGGCCGGTGGCGACGTCTCATCAGGCGCGCTCCACGCGGATCGGGCCCGTCAGGCCGTCGAGGCCGCAGGTCGACGCGTGCGCCGCCGCCAGCCGCACGACGCCCGGCGGCACGGCGGCGTCGGCGACCGCCTTCACCACCGCTTCGCCGCGACCCTGGCGCACGCGCACCTGCGCGCCCTCGACGAGGCCGAGCCCCTCGAGGAGGCTGCGGTGCATGCGCGCCAGCGGGGGCTGCGCGTCGCGCGTCTGCTGCAGCGGCGGCGAGCGGCGCACGAGCGAATCGCTGAAATACGCTGGAACGTCGGCGGCACGCTCGACGCCTGCCTCCTGCGCCGTCCGGGCGGCGATGGCGACCGGCGTCCGGTTGTCCAGCCGTGCCGCGACGTCCGCCGGCAGCACGCTGTCGCGCACCGCTTCGGAGCTGTCGGCGTCGAAGCCCGGCAGTCGCAGCATCGTGCCAAGCACGCGCAGCACCTTCCAGCCCGGCCGCGCCTGTCCCTTCGGCGCGACCACGGCGCGAAACGACTGGACGCGCCCCTCGCCGCTGACGAACGTGCCCGACGTCTCGGTGAACGGCGCGACCGGCAGCAGCACGTCGGCGTACGCCGTACCGGTCCGCCACGGACTCAGCACCACGACGAGGTCCGCCCGTTCGAAGGCCGCCCGCGCCACCGGCGGGCTGGCGAAGTCGAACTCCGCCTCGGCGTGCAGCACGACGTACGCGCGGCGCGGGTCGGACAGCATCGCGTGGGCGGGCAGCCCGGCGCCGCGCGGCCGCGCGCCCGCGAGATCGGCGCCCACGGCATTCGCACCGTCGCGCAGGAAGCCGAGCGTCGCGCCGGTGAGGTCCGCCAGCGCCTGCGCGAGCGCGTGCAGCTGCGACGCCTCCGGGTGCTGCTCCGCCAGTGCGCCGAGCAGGACACAGCGCCGCGTGCCGGCGGCGAGTTCGCGGCCGATGGCGCGCGCCGCGGGGCCGGGCGCCGCCGCAATATCCGCCGTCGCGGCAGGTGCCGGCACGCCGGCCGCCTCGGCCGCGGCGACGCAGATCTCCGCGAGCGTCGTCGCCATCTGCGACGGCGGGACGATCGCCCGCGCGGCGATCGGCATCAGCCAGTCGTCGTCGACGGGCGCGAGCTTGAGGACGCGCGAGCCCTTCTTCGCGGCCTGGCGGATCCGGTGCGCGAAGAGCGGCTGGTCGCCGCGCAGGAAGCTTCCGACGACCAGGATGCGGTCGTACGACGCGATGTCCGGCACGGTCATGCCGAGCCAGCGCGCCCCGTCGCCGTCGGCGGTGACGTCGCAGCGGCGCAGCCGATAGTCGACGTTCTCCGATCCCAGCGCGCGCGCGAGCCGCGCCGCCAGCGCGAGCTCCTCGAGCGTCGACTGCGGCGACGCCAGCACGCCGAGCGCCGATCCGCCGTGCTGCGCGACCACGCCCGCCAGGCCGTCCGCGACGCGCTCGAGCGCCGTCTGCCAGTCGACTTCGCGCCACGTGCCGCCGTCGTTGACCATCGGCGCCGTCAGCCGGTCCTCGCTGTCCAGGCCCTCGTAGCTGAAGCGGTCGCGATCGGACAGCCAGCACTCGTTGACCGCCTCGTTCTCCAGCGGCAGCACGCGCATGACGCGCGGCCCCTTCACCTGCACGATCAGGTTGCTGCCGAGACTGTCGTGCGGCGCGATCGACTTGCGCCGCGCGAGCTCCCAGGTGCGCGCCGCGTAGCGGAACGGCTTGCTCGTCAGCGCGCCGACCGGGCAGAGGTCGATCATGTTGCCGGAGAGCTCGGAGTCGACCGTGCTGCCGACGAAGGCCATGATCTCCGCGTGCTCGCCGCGCCCGGCCATCCCGAGCTCCATCACGCCGGCGATCTCCTGGCCGAAGCGGACGCAGCGCGTGCAGTGGATGCAGCGCGTCATCTCCTCGGCGGAGATCAGCGGCCCGAGGTTCTTGTGGAACACAACGCGCTTGGGCTCGTCGTAGCGCGACGCCGACGCGCCGTAGCCGACGGCGAGGTCCTGCAGCTGGCACTCGCCGCCCTGGTCGCAGATCGGGCAGTCGAGCGGATGGTTGATCAGCAGGAACTCCATCACGCCCTTCTGCGCACCGACCGCCTGCTCGGAGTGCGTCCAGACCTTCATGCCCTCGGTCGCGGGCGTCGCGCACGCGGGCAGCGGCTTCGGCGCCTTCTCCACCTGCACGAGGCACATGCGGCAGTTGGCCGCGATCGACAGCTTCTTGTGGTAGCAGAAGTGCGGGACGTAGACGCCCAGCTTGTTCGCCGCGTCCATCACTGTCGCGCCGTGCGGCACCTGCACGGCGCGGCCGTCGACCTCGATGTTGAGCAGTCCCTCGGGCATCTCGCGCTACTGGTAGGGGGCGACGACGCAGCGCCCGTGGTCGATGTGGTGCCGGAACTCGTCCCGGAAGTGCTTGATGAACGCGCGGACCGGCATCGCGGCCGCATCGCCGAGCGCGCAGATCGTGCGGCCCTGGATGTTGTCCGCGACCGAGTTCAGCAGGTCGAGGTCCTCCGGGCGCCCCTTGCCGTGCTCGATGCGGTCTACGACGCGCCACAGCCAGCCCGTCCCCTCGCGGCACGGCGTGCACTGGCCGCAGGACTCCTCGTAGTAGAAGTAGGACAGCCGCAGCAGGCACTTCACCATGCAGCGCGTCTCGTCCATCACGATCACCGCCCCCGAGCCCAGCATCGACCCCGCCTTGGCGATGGAGTCGTAGTCCATGTCGGTGGCCATCATCACGTCGGCGGGCAGCACCGGCATCGACGAACCGCCGGGGATCACGGCCTTCAGCCTGCGCCCGCCGCGCACGCCGCCGGCGAGCTCGAGCAGCGTGGCGAACGGCGTTCCCAGCCGGAGCTCGTAGTTGCCCGGCCGCGCGACGTCGCCGGAGACGGAGAAGATCTTCGTGCCCCCGTTGTTGGGCCGGCCGAGGTTCGCGAACCACTCGCCGCCGTTGCGGATGATCCAGGGCACGGACGCGAAGGTCTCGGTGTTGTTGATCGTCGTCGGCTTCCCGTACAGCCCGAAGCTCGCCGGGAACGGCGGCTTGAAGCGCGGCTGCCCCTTCTTGCCCTCGATGCTCTCGAGGAGCGCCGTCTCCTCGCCGCAGATGTAGGCGCCGTAGCCGTGGTGGTTGAAGAGCTCGAAGCTGAAGCCGCTGCCGAGGATGTCCTTCCCGAGGAAGCCCGCCTCGCGGGCCTCGCGCAGCGCCTCCTCGCAGCGCTCGTAGACGTCCCAGATCTCGCCGTGGATGTAGTTGTAGCCGCGCGCGCAGCCCATCGCGTAGCCGCCGATGATCATGCCCTCGATCAGCGCGTGCGGGTTGTAGCGCAGGATGTCGCGGTCCTTGAACGTGCCCGGCTCGCCCTCGTCGGAATTGCACACGACGTACTTCTCGCCGGGGAAGTTGCGCGGCATGAAGCTCCACTTGAGCCCGGTGGGGAAGCCCGCGCCGCCGCGTCCGCGCAGCGAGCTCTTCTTCACCTCCGCGACGACCTGCTCGGGGGGGATCCTCTCGGAGAGGATCCGCTTCAGGGCGTCGTAGCCGCCGCGCTGGACGTAGTCCGCCAGCCGCCAGTTGCGGCCGGTCAGGCCGGCCATCAGCACCGCGTCCGGGCCGTAGTCGAGGAACTCGCTCGGGGCGTTCATCTGCCGCTCGCCTCCTTCGCCTCCGCGGCACCCGTCGCCCCCTCGCCGCGGTCGGCCGCCGCCTTGAGCTCGGCGACGAGGCCGTCGAGCGCGTCGGGGACCATCTTGACGCACATCCGCTTGTTGTTGACGAGCACGACGGGTGCGTCGCCGCAGGCGCCCATGCACTCGCCCTCCTTCAGCGTGAACGCGCCGTCGGCCGTCGTCTCGCCGAAGCCGACGCCCAGCCGCTCCCGGAGGTGCGCCGCGGCGTCGGACGCGCCCTGGAGCGCGCACGGCAGGTTCGTGCAGATCGTCAGCTTGAAGCGGCCGGTGGGGCCGAGGTTGTACATCGCGTAGAACGACGCCACCTCGTAGACCGCGATCGGCGGCATGCCGAGGCGGCGCGCCACCTCGTCCATCAGCGGCACGGAGAGCCAGCCGTGCTCGTCCTGCGCGATCGCGAGCGCGGCCATCACCGCCGACTGCCTCTGGTCGGCCGGGTACTTCGCGATCGCGGCGTCGATCTTCGCCAGGGAATCGTTGGACAGCATCAGCGGTCGATGCTCCCGAACACGATGTCCTGCGTGCCGATGATGGCGACGACGTCCGCGATCATGTGGCCGCGCGACATCTCGTCGAGCGCCGAGAGGTGGACGTAGTCCGGCGCGCGCAGCTTGAGGCGGTAGGGCTTGTTCGCCCCGTCGGAGAGGATGTAGACGCCGAACTCCCCCTTCGGGTGCTCGATGCCGGCGTAGACCTCGCCCGGCGGCACGTGCATCCCCTCCGTGAAGAGCTTGAAGTGGTGGATCAGCTCCTCCATGTTCGACTTCATCGACTCGCGCGGCGGCGGCGCGACCTTGTGGTTGTCGACGATCACCGGGCCGGGATTGGCGCGCAGCCAGTCCACGCACTGCCCGACGATGCGGTTGCTCTGGCGCATCTCCTCGATGCGCACCAGGTAGCGGTCGTAGCAGTCGCCGTGGACGCCGACCGGGACGTCGAACTCCATCCGCTCGTAGACCTCGTAGGGCTGCTTGCGCCGCAGGTCCCAGGGCACGCCCGAGCCGCGCAGCATCGGCCCGGTGAAGCCGAGCGCGATCGCCCGCTCCGGGGCCACGACGCCGATGCCCACCGTGCGCTGCTTCCAGATGCGGTTGTCGGTGAGCAGCGTCTCGTAGTCGTCGACGTAGCCGGGGAAGCGGCGCGTGAAATCCTCGATGAAGTCGAGCAGCGAGCCCTGCCGGTTCTCGTTGAGCTTCGCCACCTCGCGGTCGCTGCGCAGGCTCGACTTCTGGTACTGCGGCATGCGCTCCGGCAGGTCGCGGTAGACGCCGCCGGGGCGGTAGTACGCGGCGTGCATGCGCGCGCCGGACACCGCCTCGTACATGTCGAAGAGGTCCTCGCGCTCGCGGAACGCGTAGAGGAACGTCGTCATGCCGCCGACGTCGAGCGAGTGCGAGCCCAGCCACAGCAGGTGGTTGAGCAGCCGGGTCAGCTCGTCGAACATCGTCCGGATGTACTGCGCGCGGATCGGCACCTCGATGCCGAGCAGCCGCTCGATCGCGAGGCAGTACGCGTGCTCGTTGCACATCATCGAGACGTAGTCCAGCCGGTCCATGTAAGGCAGCGACTGGATGTAGGTCTTGCTCTCGGCCAGCTTCTCGGTCGCCCGGTGCAGCAGGCCGATGTGCGGGTCGGCGCGCTCGATGACCTCGCCGTCGAGCTCGAGCACGAGGCGCAGCACGCCGTGGGCCGCCGGGTGCTGCGGCCCGAAGTTCATCGTGTAGTTGCGGATCTCGGCCATCGGCTATGCAAAGGCGGGAATGGCGCAGGGCGAACGGCGAACGGCGTGCCGGTCGCCGCGCGGCCTGCAGGATCCGCAGGCCGGCCACTTCGCCACGCCCCACTTTCGATGCTCGCGCCTCATTCGGTGTCCGCGTACTTGTCCTCGCGCACCACCCGCGGCACGATCTCGCGCGGCTCGATGGTGACGGGCTGGTACACGACGCGGCCCTGCTCCGGGTCGTAGCGCATCTCCACGTGGCCCGACAGCGGGAAGTCCTTGCGGAACGGGTGCCCGACGAAGCCGTAGTCGGTGAGCAGCCGCCGCAGGTCCGGATGGCCGTCGAAGACGATGCCGAACAGGTCGAAGGCCTCGCGCTCGAACCAGTTGATCGCGGGCCACAGGTCGACGAGGCTCGGGACCACCGGGAAGTCGTCGTCCTCGGCGAACGTCCGCACGCGCACGCGCTGGTTGTTGGCGAGCGACAGCAGGTGGTAGACGACGGCGAAGCGCCGGCCTTCCCACGCGCGGTTGGCCCAGGTCGCGTAGTCGACGCCGCACGCGTCGACCAGCATCCCGAAGCGGAGCGGCGGGGCATCGCGCAGCGTGCGCATCGCGGCCGGCAGGTCGGCGGCGGCGACGACGATCGTGCACTCGCCCAGCGCGACGTCGATCGACCGGGCGCGCTCGCCGAGCGCCTCGCGCGCCGCAGCCTCGAGGGATTCCACGCGGTCCGTCATCAGCGGGCGATCGTGTTGGTGCGCCAGACCTTGTTCTGGAGCTGCAGGATGCCGTAGAGCAGCGCTTCCGCCGCGGGCGGGCAGCCGGGCACGTAGACGTCCACCGGAACGATGCGGTCGCAGCCGCGCACGACCGAGTAGGAGTAATGGTAGTAGCCGCCGCCGTTCGCGCACGTGCCCATCGAGATGACCCAGCGCGGCTCGGCCATCTGGTCGTACACCTTGCGCAGCGCCGGTGCCATCTTGTTGCACAGCGTGCCGGCCACGATCATCACGTCGGACTGCCGCGGGCTCGGCCGGAACACGATGCCGAAGCGATCCAGGTCGTAGCGCGCCGCCCCGGCGTGCATCATCTCCACGGCGCAGCACGCCAGCCCGAACGTCATCGGCCACATCGAGCCGTTGCGCGCCCAGTTGATGACGCTGTCCAGCGTCGTCGTGACGAAGCCCTTCTCCAGGACGCCTTCGATCGCCATGTCAGTGGCTCCTGTCCGATCCCGTCGGCCGCGACACCGCGCGTCCGCCGCCTGCGCCACGCGCCTTGCTCGCATCCCCGCGCTGCGCGCGGGGGCCCTGCTCGGTGGCGGTGCGCGCGCGGCCTTGCTGCACCGCCATGCCGACTCGCGACACCACGCGTCGGCCGCCTGCGCCACACGCCTTGCTCGCATCCCCGCGCTGCGCGCGGGGGCCCTGCTCGGTGGCGTGTGGCGCTACTCCCACTCCAGCGCTCCCTTCTTCCACTCGTAGACGAAGCCGACGACGAGGATCGCGAGGAACACCATCATGGCGGCGAAGCCGGCGAACCCGATCTCGGGCAGCACCACCGCCCACGGGAAGAGGAACGCGATCTCCAGGTCGAAGAGGATGAAGAGGATCGCGACGAGGTAGTAGCGGACGTCGAACTTCATCCGCGCGTCCTCGAAGGCCTCGAATCCGCACTCGTACGGGGAGAGCTTGTCGGGATCGGGCCGGTTCGGCGCGACCAGCTTGCCGAGGCCGAGGAGCACGCCGCCGAGCACGAGGCCGACGAGGATGAACAGCAGGATCGGGAAGTAGGCTTCGAGCATCGCTGCCGCGGCGCCGGGAGCGCCGGGTCGTTGGGTCCGCGTCCCCCTGCCGGCGGCTGGCCGGCGGGGCACCGCTCCTGCTGGTGCTGCCTGTTGCTACCTGTTCTCTGCGAATCGCTGGTGCCGACGGGGAGACTCGAACTCCCACGGCTTTCGCCACTGCCCCCTCAAGACAGCGTGTCTACCAATTTCACCACGTCGGCTCGTTCGGTTCGGACGCGGCGGCCGGTACGCAGGGTCGCCGCGACCCCGGTCTCCGCTCCTTGATGCAGGTCACTTCGGAATGTCGCCGGGCTTCCCCGACGGCGTCGCCGGCGACGCCGGCTGCACCGGCGCGCCCGACGGCACGGGCGGCACGTCGCCGGCCTTCGGCGCCTGCGTGTCCATGATGCTGCGTTCCACCCCTGCCGGGACGCTGCGGGTGCTCCCGAAGTACGTGAGGCCGAGGCTCGACAGGAAGAACACGGTCGCGAGCGCCGCGGTCGAGCGCGACAGGAAGTTCGCCGAGCCGACGGCGCCGAACAGGCTGCCGGACGAGCCGCTGCCGAAGGCGGCGCCCATGTCGGCGCCCTTGCCGTGCTGCAGCAGCACGAGCACGCAGATGCCCACCGCGACCAGCGCGTGCACGACCAGCAGTATCGATTCCAGGATGCTCATGCTGACTACCCGTCCGCTTCCGCCGCCGGCATGCTGCTTAGGCAGCCCCGATGGCCAAGAATTCATCCGCGTCCAGCGACGCCCCGCCGACGAGCCCGCCGTCGACGTCCGGCATCCCGAACAGCGACGCCGCGTTCGCCGCCTTCACGCTGCCTCCGTAGAGCAGCGCGATGCTTCCCGCGCCTGCGGCGGCCAGCCGCCGGCGCAGCAACGCGTGCACCTCCTGCGCCTGCTCCGGCGTGGCCGTCCGCCCCGTCCCGATCGCCCAGACCGGCTCGTAGGCCACCACGCAGCGGGCCAGCGCCGGGCCGAGCGCGGCGATCACGGCGTCGATCTGCCGCGTCACCACCGCCGACGTCGCGCCCGCCTCGCGCTCGGCCAGCGTCTCGCCGACGCACACCACGGGCACCAGGTCCGCGGCGAGCGCCGCCGCGGCCTTGGCGGCGACCAGGGCGTCCGACTCGCCGTGCGCCTGGCGCCGCTCCGAGTGCCCGACGATCGCGTAGCGGCTGCCGAACTCGGCCACCATCGCCGCCGACACTTCGCCAGTGTGCGCGCCGGACGGGTGCTCGCTCACGTCCTGGGCACCCCACGCGACGGCGCTGCCGGCGAGCCGCTCGCGCGCCTGCGCGAGGTACGGGAACGGCACGCACACGGCAAGGCCACGATCGGCTGCCGCCTGCCATCCGCGCGCGATGGCGTCCAGCAGGCGCGCGTTCGACGCCGTGTCGCCGTTCATCTTCCAGTTGCCGACGACCAGCCTGCCGCGCATCGAGTCTGCCCTGCCACGCTGCCTGTGCCTGTGCCACGGACTGCCGCGCCCGGGACGCCGCCGGGGCGCAAGCCCCTTGTAAAACTTTGAAATTATACCCCGCGGCGAAACCGGGGGGCAAACCCGCGGCGCGGCCGCGTCAGGCGCCGGCCTCGCGCCGCAGGCGGCGGATGACGGGCGGCAGGAACCACGCGGCGATCGCGAGCGCGCCCAGCGTCGCCGCCACCGGCCGGCCGAAGAAAGCGAGCAGGTCGCCGTCGGCCTTGATCATCGACGTGACGAAGTTCTCCTCCAGCATCGTGCCGAGCACGACGCCCAGGATCGCCGGCGCGACCGGGAAGCCGTTCTCCTGCAGGACGTACGCGACGACGCCCGCGAGCAGCATGACGCCGACGTCGAAGACGGTGTTGTTGATCGCGAAGGCGCCGACGATGCAGAACAGCAGGATGATCGGCATCAGCACGTTGCGCGGCACCCGGAGCAGGTTCTTCGCGACCTTGATGCACCACCAGCCGAGCGGGATCATGATCAGGTTCGCGAGGATGAAGAGCAGGTACACGGCGTAGATGTTCTGCGGGTTCTGCGTGAACAGCACCGGCCCGGGGTTCATGTTCTTCATGTACAGGACGCCGACGACGATCGCGGTGATCGAGTCGCCGGGGATGCCGAACACCAGCGCCGGGATCCACGCGCCCGCGATCGCGCTGTTGTTCGCCGCGCCGCTCTCGATGATCCCCTCGACGTGCCCGGTGCCGAACTTCTGCGGCTCCTTCGACGACTTCTTGCTGATTGCGTAGCTCATCCACGCGGCGATGTCCGCGCCGGCGCCCGGAAGCGCGCCGACGAGCGTCCCGAGCGTGCTGCCGCGCAGCGTCTGGAGCCAGTAGCGCCGCAGCAGCAGCCCCATCCCGCGGAACACGTTGCGGATCGGCTGCGTGTCGACCTGCGGCGCGGGCGAGGTGTCGACCGCGTAGCGGATGATCTCCGCCACGGCGAACATGCCGATCATCATCGGGATGAGCCCGATGCCGCCGGCGAGGTCGACGACGCCGAACGTGAAGCGCGGGAAGCCCGCCGGGTTGCCCAGGCCGATCGCGGACACCATGAGGCCGAGCAGCAGCGAGACGATGCCCTTGAGCGGGCGCTCGGCCGTGATCACGATCGCGCAGGTGAGGCCGAGCAGCACGAGCCAGAAGTACTCGAAGGAGCTGAACTTGAGCGCGAACTCGGCCAGCGTGGGCGCGGCGAGGATCAGCACGAGCGTGCCGAACAGGCCGCCGATGACGGAGAACACGAGCCCGCAGCCGAGCGCGAGTTCGGCCTGGCCCTTGCGCGTCATCGCGTAGGCCTCGTCCGCGTACGCGGCCGACGCGGGCGTGCCGGGCATGCGCAGCAGGCACCCCGGGATGTCGCCTGCGAAGATGGCCGTGGCCGTCGCCGTGACGATCGCCGCGATCGCGGGGATCGGCGGCATGAAGAAGGTGACGGGGACGAGGAGGGCGGTCGCCATCGTCGCGGTCAGCCCGGGCACCGCGCCGACGAAAAGGCCGAACAGCGCGGCGCCGACGATCACCAGCATCGTCTGCAGGTTGAAGACCAGATCGAAGGCCTGCGCGACGGCTTCCATCTCAGCTCCGGGCGGGCGTCATCGGCAGGCGCGCCGTCCCGCGGGCGGGCGTCGTCCGGCCGGCGCGCGCAGGCCGTGGCACCGCGGGCCTAGAACGCGTACGGCGTGAGCACGCCCCACGGCAGCGGCACCCGCAGCAGCTTGTAGAAGACGTACCAGATGATGAGCGTCGCGACGGCCGCCGCCACGACGGCGCGCAGCCAGCCCACGCGCAGCACGCGGAACCACAGCGCGAGCAGCACGGGAGCGACGAGGAGGAAACCCACCTTCTCGGCCACGAGGATGTACGCGGCCACGCCCAGGACGACGGCCGCCAGCGCACCGAGGTGCCTGGGCGAGCGCATCCAGTCGGACCCCTCGAACCACGTCGGCCGCTGGTGCCGGCGCAGGCCGCTCACGACCAGCAGCAGGCCGCAGACGAGCAGGCCCGCCGCGATCAGGCCGGGGAAGATGCCCGGTCCGTAGTCCTGCCCCGGGATCTTCGGGAAGCCCTGGACGTGGACGAGCACCACCGCGCCGAGCAGCGCGAAGATCGCCCCGAAGATCGCGTCGTTGATCTTCACCGCGCCCGCGCCGCTGCCGGCCGTTGCGCGACGCCGGATCCAGGGGCCCGTCCCCGCGAACGCGGGGACGGGGATGACCCCGCGCTCACGCGGAAGACGCTGGATCCCCGCTTGCGCGGGGATGACCCCGCGCTCACGCGCGGGGTCACTTGGCGAGGCCGGCCGCCTTCATCACGACGCCCATGTCGGCGTCGCCCTTGGCCATGAACTTCGCGAAATCGGCCTGCGCCGCCCACGACGTGCCGTAGCCCTTGCTGGCCGCGAAGTCCTTGAACTCCTTGCTGTCCCAGATCTTCTTGATCGCGCCGACGAGCTTGGTCTCGACGTCCTTCGGCAGCCCCTTCGGCCCGGCGATGCCGCGCCACGCGGACACCGTCCACCCGCTGCCGGCCGCGTCCTTCATCGTCGGCACGTTCGGGAAGAGGTCCGACTTCTTGCTGTCCATCACGGCCAGCGGCTTCGCCTTGCCGGCATCGATCAGCGCGCGCGCCTCGGGCAGCGAGCAGGTGACGACGTCCACGCCGCCGGCGGCGAGGTCCTGCATGGCCGGCGCGGCGCCGTTCGACGGCACCCACGGAATCGCCGTCTGCGGGATCTTCGCGTCGTTGAGCAACCCGGCCAGCGCGAGGTGCCAGATGCCGCCCTGCCCGGTCCCGGATGCCTTGAGCTTGCCCGGGTTGGCGCGCGCGAAGTCGAGCACTTCCTTGACGGACTTGAACGGCGAATCGGCCTTCACGGTGAAGCCGGCCGGGTCGGCGTTGACCAGGGCGAGCGGCGTGTACGACGCCGGCGCGAGGTCGGTCAGCCCCTGCCAGTGCATCATCGTGATCTCGACCGTGATCATCCCGATCGTGTAGCCGTCGGGCTGCGCGCTCGCGATCGCGCTGTGCCCGACGACGCCGCTGCCGCCGGTGCGGTTGACCACGTTGACCGGCTGCCCCAGCTCCTTCTCGAGCTGCGCGGCGAAGTAGCGCGCGGTCGTGTCGGTGCCGCCGCCCGCGCCCCACGGCACGACGAACGTGATCGGACGCGTCGGGTAGTTCTGCGCGGACGCGCCGAGCGGCAGCGCCGCCGCGAGCGCGACGATGGCAAGGCGCGACAGCGCGCGCGTGGCTGATGGCATGGCTCCTCCTGTTGCTTCGTGGATCGGAACGCGTCCCGCGCGCCGGGTCGCGCGCGCCGCCGCGTGTTCGAGGCGGCCAACGGTATCAGCCGCGTCGATCGTTGGTCAAGTGGTCAGGCCAGTCGCCGCGCGAGCCGCGCCGCGCCCGCGCGCGCATGCCCGGCGAGCACCCCGACGAGAGCGTCGAGGTCCCGGGCAAGCTGCGCGAAGCCCGCGTGCGGCACGAGCGAGGCCTCGTCCATGTAGAGCGTCCGCTTGAGCTCGACCTGCAGGCTGTGCCGCTGCTCCGCGGGGCGTCCGTGGCGCCGGACGATCTCCACGCCCTTGTAGGGATCGTTGATCGCCACCGAGTAGCCCAGCGCGCGCAGCGTGCTCGCGGCCAGCGCGGTGAAGGCGGGCTCGCAGGTCGTGCCATCGCGGTCGCCGAGCACGACGTCCGCGCGCTCCCGGCCCGGGTCGTCGGCGTTGGCGTCGCCGACCGCGGGCATCGAGTGGCAGTTGACGTGCCAGACGCCACCGAACGCCGCCACGCGGGCGTCGAGGAGCGCGTCCAGCGCCGCGTGGTAGGGACGCCAGCAGTGCTCGATGCGCGCGTCGACCTCGCGGCGCGCGAGTTTGCGGCCGTACATCGGCGATCCGTCGCGGGCGACCCGCCAGACGAGCCCGATGCCCTGCCGCGTCTTGCGCGACGGGGCGACCGGCCCGCTCCACCCGCCGGCGATCATGTCGGGATCGACGTCTTCGACGGCACGGTTGACGTCGATGTACGCGCGCGGGAACAGCGCCTCGAGCAGTGCCGCGCCGTGTCCCGTGGCGCCGGCGTACAGCCGCGCGACGTGCGTGTCCTCGGCCTGCCGGACGATCTCCAGCGGCGGCGCGTGATCGAAGTCGTCCGGATACCACTCGCCCGAGTGCGGCGAGTCCAGCACCAGCGGCGCCACGGGGACGCTCGGCTCGTGCAGGCGCAGCGGCGGCGGCATCGCGGCGCCCGCGTCAGGGCCGCCGGGGCCGAGGGCGCACGGCGGGCGCGGCGGCGCGCGTCGGGCGACGCCCGCGGCGCGGAATCTGGCCGGGCCGCTCGCGCGGCGCAGCGCCCATGGCGTTGCGATCCCCCATCTCCCCTCCCCGCGACTGCTGCACCGCCTGCCGACCGGCCGCCGCGGCTTCCCGCAGCGTTCCGGCGCCTACGACCGGCGTGCGCCGCGCGGCCGACCGCGCCAGCGGAACCGGCTGCCGTCCGCGAGCCGGGCGCGAGGCGCCCGCGGAGCAACGATACGACATCGGGGACGCGCGCGCAGCCACGGGACCGGTCAGCTCCGCCTGCCGCCCGGCGACGGCTCGACCAGCCAGCAGGCCGCCGCGCGGCCCGGCGCGATCTCCGTGAGGACCGGCGCCTCCTCGCGGCAGCGCGCGACCGCGTGCGGACACCGCGGATGGAAGTGGCAGCCGGGCGGCGGCGCCAGCGGCGACGGGATCTCGCCGCGCACCGGCGCGAACGACCGCTTGCGCGGCTCGACGGACCCCACGCCCGCCAGCAAGGCCCGCGTATAGGGATGCGCGGGGTCGCCGAACAGCGCCTCCGTCGGGCCGCTCTCGACGACCCGACCCAGGTACATGATCACGACGCGGTCGCTGATGTGGCGCACGACGCCGAGGTCGTGGCTGATGAACAGGTAGGTCAGGTCGAGCGCGGCACGCAGGTCCATGAAGAGGTTGAGCACCTGCGCCTGGATCGAGACGTCGAGCGCAGCGACCGACTCGTCGCAGACGAGGAACTCCGGCTTGACCGCGAGCGCCCGCGCGATGCCGATGCGCGCGCGCTGCCCGCCGGAGAACTGGTGCGGGAAGCGCCGCATCAGCGTCGGGTCGAGGCCGACGCGGTTGAGCTGCAGCCCGACGTACTCGACCTTCTGGCGCGGCGTGATCATGCCGTGCACGACCGGTGCCTCGCCCACGATGTCGACGACGCGCATGCGCGGGTTGAGCGACGCGTACGGATCCTGGAAGATCATCTGCATGCGAAGCTGTGCCGCGCGGCGCCGTTCGCGCGGCATGGCGTCCAGCGCCTCGCCCCGCCACATCCGCTCGCCGCCCGTGGGGGCGAGCAGGCCGACGGCGAGCCGCCCGAGCGTCGACTTGCCGCACCCCGATTCCCCGACGAGGCCGACCACCTCGCCGGGCTGCACTGCGATACTGACGCGGTCCACCGCGTGCACGACCTCCTCGCGCACGCCGGCGCCGAACGCGTTGGCGATGCGCCCCGCGACGTCGACGGGCTTCACGAACCTCCGCGAGATCGACCGCAGCTCGACGAGCGGCGCGGCACGGGCGGGATCGGCCCGCGGCGCCACGCCGGCCGACGCGGCGCTCACTGGACTGCGCTCCGCGCTGCGCCCTGCGGGGCCAATGCGTCCTCAAGGCGGCCCGTCGGGCTCATGGGCCGGCGGTCGCGGCCACCGCCGCGAGCGGGTCGTGGCAGCGTACGCCGCGGCCCCCGGATTCCTGCATGGCGGGCGCCTGCGCACAGGCCGGTCCGGCACGCGGGCATCGCTCGCGGAAGGCGCACCCTTCGGGCAGCGCCGCGAGCGAGGGCGTCATGCCCGGGATCTGGCGCAGGCGCGCCCCTCGCGGATTGCGCGAAGGCACCGAGTCGAGCAGGCCCCGGGTGTACGGGTGCGCCGGTTGCGACAGCACGTCGGCGCAGCGCCCGTGCTCCACGATCCGGCCCGCATACATCACCGCGATGCGGTCGGCGAGCCCCGCCACCACCGAGAGGTCGTGCGTGATCCAGATCAGCGCGGCGCCGGCATCGCGCGTGAGCTTCTGCATCTCGTGCAGGATCTGGCCCTGGATGGTGACGTCGAGCGCCGTCGTCGGCTCGTCGGCGATCACCACGTCGGGGCGGTTGAGCAGCGCGATGGCGATCGCGACGCGCTGCCGCATGCCGCCGGAGAACTGGTGCGGATAGGACGCGAGCCGCTCGTCCGGCGAGGGGATGCCGACGGCGACCAGCGCCGCGCGCGCCCGCGCGCGCGCCGCCGCTGCGCTCACGCGCTCGTGCGCGCGGATCGTCTCGGTCATCTGGCGGTCGATGCGCATCACCGGGTTGAGCGTCATCATCGGGTCCTGGAACACCATCGCCATGCGGTTGCCCCGCAGCCGGCGCATCTCCTCGTGGCCGAGACCGACGAGTTCGCGGCCCGACAGCCGGATGCTGCCCGCCACGATGCGGCCCGGCGGATCGACCAGGCCCATGATCGAGTAGCCGGTGATCGACTTCCCCGACCCCGATTCCCCGACGAGCCCCAGCACCTCGCCGCGCGCCAGCGCGAACGACACGTCGTCCACCGCCTTCACCACGCCGCTCCGCGTGAAGAAGTGCGTGCGCAGCCCCGCGACCTCGAGCAGCGGACCCGGCGCGCTCACCGCTGCAGCCTCGGGTTGAGCACGTCGCGCAGGCGGTCGGCGCACAGGTTGATCGACACGATCGTCAGCAGCAGCGCGAGGCCGGGGAAGAAGCTGATCCAGTACTTGCCGGACAGCAGGTACTGGTAGCCGTTGGCGATGAGCAGCCCCAGCGAGGGTTCCGTGATCGGCAGGCCCAGCCCGAGGAACGACAGCGTCGCCTCCAGCGCGATCGCCGCGGCGACCTGCACGGTGGCGACCACGATCAGCGGCGGCAGGCAGTTGGGCAGCAGGTGGCGGAACACGATGCGCAGCGGCGGGAGCGCGAGGCAGCGGGCGGCCTCGACGTACTCCTTGCGCTTCTCGACGAGCGCCGCGCTGCGCACCGTGCGCGCGTAGTAGGCCCACTGGATCGTGACCAGCGCCGCGATCACCTTGCCCGTGCCCTGCCCCAGCACGGCGATGAGGATCAGCGCGATCAGGATCGCCGGGAACGAGAGCTGGATGTCGACGATGCGCATCACCGCCGACTCGACGCGCCCGCCCGCGTACGCCGCGAACAGGCCCGTCGTCAGCCCGATCAGCAGCGCGAGGACCGTGCTAGCGGCGCCGACCGCGAGCGAGATGCGCAGGCCGTAGAAGATCGCGGACAGCATGTCGCGGCCCTGGTCGTCGGTGCCCAGCCAGAACGTGCCGCCGGACGGCGTCGGCGACCCGGGCGGCAGGCGCGCGTCCATGATGTCGAGCTGGGCGAGGTCGTAGGGGTCCTGCGGCGACAGCAGCGGCGCGAACAGCGCGAGCAGCACGACCGTGCACAGCAGCGCGAGGCCGACCACGGCCACCGGGTCGGCGACGAAGTCCGACAGCACGCGCCGTGCGGGCGCCTGCGCGGCGCGCACGTCCGACGCGCCCGCCGGCGCCCTCATCCCCGCGCCTCCTGGAGCCTGACGCGCGGGTCGAGCACCGAGTAGAGCAGGTCGACGACGAGGTTGATCGCGATGAACAGCGCGACGATGACCAGCAGGTAGGCGACGATCACCGGGCGGTCCAGCAGGTTGATCGAGTCGATCAGGAGCTTTCCCATCCCCGGCCAGGCGAACACGCTCTCGGTGACGATGGCGAAGGCGATCACCGATCCGAACTCGAGCCCGATCACCGTGACGATCGGGATCAGGATGTTGCGCAGCACGTGCACGAGGATGACGCGCGCGTTCGACAGCCCCTTCGCGCGGGCGAACTTGACGTAGTCCTGGAGCAGCGCCTCGCGCGTGCCGGCGCGGGTCAGCCGGATCAGCAGCGCGAGCTTGAACAGCGCCAGGTTCGTGGCCGGCATCACCAGGTGGCGCCATCCCTCGACCGTCAGGAACGAGACGGGCACGCCCAGCACCTCGACCGTCGGGCCGCGGCCGTTCGACGGCAGCACGCCCAGCATCACGGAGAACACCATGATGAGCATCAGGCCGACCCAGAACGTCGGCAGCGAGAAGCCGAGGATCGAGCCCGCCATGATCGCGCGGCCCGACACGGAGTCCGGCCGCAGGCCCGCCCACAGGCCCAGCGGGATGCCGAGCGCGACGGCGATCAGCATCGCGGCGCTCGCGAGCTCGAGCGTGGCCGGCATGCGCTCGAGGATCAGCTGCAGCGCCGGGGCGGAGTGGACGAAGGAGCGCCCGAGGTCGCCTGCCACCGCGCCGCGCAGGAACGTCGCGTATTGCTCCCACAGCGGCTTGTCGAGGCCGAGCGCCGCGATGGCGCGCTCGCGCTCGAGCGGCTCGGCCTGCGGGTTGATCAGGATGTCGACCGGGTTGCCGACGGCGTAGACGCCCGCGAACACGAGCAGCGACATCGCGAACAGGACGACGAGCGCCTGCAGGCTGCGGCGGATGACGTAGACGGGCATGGTGCGGCGGAGGGCGCGGCGCCGGGCATCGCGCCCGGCCGCCGGCGCGGAGGCGCTATCCGCCCGGCCGGGCGCGCCGGCGCTCCATCCACGCGGCGAACTCGCCGACGATGCCGCGCCGGAACGCGAGCACGCAGACCACGAAGATCAGGCCGGTGATGATCGTGACCCACTGGCCGAAGGGCGCGAGGTAGTTCTCGAGCGTGATGATCACCAGCGCGCCGACGACCGGCCCGAAGATCGTGCCCATGCCGCCCAGCAGCACCATCAGCACGACCTCGCCCGACATCGTCCAGTGCACGTCGGTGAGCGAGGCGAGCTGGAACACGAGCGCCTTGGTCGCGCCCGCGAGACCGGACAGCGTCGCCGAGAGCACGAACGCCAGCAGCTTGTAGCGCTCGGCGTCGTAGCCGAGCGAGATCGCACGGGGCTCGTTCTCGCGGATCGCCTTCAGCACCTGCCCGAACGGCGAGTGGATCGCCCGGTAGACGACGAGGAAGCCGAACAGGAAGATCGCGAGCACCGTGTAGTACATCGCCATCGGCTGCGACAGGTCCAGCACGCCGAACAGGCGCCCGCGCGGCACGGCCTGGATGCCGTCCTCCCCGTGCGTGAACGGCGCCTGCAGGTAGAAGAAGAACATCATCTGCGCGATGGCCAGCGTGATCATCGCGAAGTAGATGCCCTGCCGGCGGATCGCGATCAGGCCGGTGACCACCCCGAGCGCCGCCGACGCGGCCGTCCCGGCGAGGATGGCGAGCTCGGGAGGCAGCCCCCACTCCTTCGCCGCGTGGGCCGAGACGTAACCCGCGGTCCCGAGGAACATGGCGTGGCCGAACGACAGCAGCCCGCCGAAGCCGATCAGCAGGTTGAAGGCGCACGCGAACAGCGCGAAGCACAGCACCTTCATCACGAACACGGGGTACAGCCCGACCCACGGCGCAACCGCGAACAGGACGGCCATCGCGAGGATCGCACGCGTGCCGTACGCCGGCGCGGCAGCGCCCTGCCCGGACGCCGCGGGAGCGGCAGGACCGTGCGGCGCGTCCACCTAGCGCTCCCGCCCGAACAGCCCGGCCGGCCGCAGGATCAGCACGATCACCATGATCACGAAGATCACGGTGTTCGACGCTTCCGGATAGAACACCTTGGTGAGCCCCTCGACGATGCCGAGCAGGAAGCCGGTGACGATCGAGCCCATGATCGAGCCCATCCCGCCGATCACGACCACGGCGAACACGACGATGATGAGATCCGCGCCCATCAGCGGATTCACCTGGTAGATCGGCGCGGCCATGACGCCCGCGAGCGCGGCGAGGCCGACGCCGAACCCGTAGGTCAGCGTGATCATCCGGGGGACGTTCACGCCGAACGACTGCACCAGCGCCGGATTCTCGGTCGCGGCACGCAGGTACGCCCCCAGCTTCGTCCGCTCGATCACGTACCACGTCGCCAGGCAGACGACGACCGAGGCGACGATCACCCAGGCGCGGTACTTCGGCAGGAACATGAACCCGAGGTTGTAGCCGCCGGTGAGCTCCTCGGGGATCCGGTACGGGAGGCCCGAGGCGCCGAACTCGTTGCGGAACACGCCCTGGATCACCAGCGCGAGCCCGAAGGTCAGCAGCAGCCCGTAGAGGTGGTCCAGCTTGTAGAGCCGCGCCAGCATCGTGCGCTCGACGACGACGCCGGTGAGGCCGACGGCGAGCGGCGCGATCAGCAGCGACCACCAGTAGCCGATGCCGGCCTTGTTGAGCAGGAACCACGCCGCGAACGCGCCCATCATGTACTGCGCGCCGTGCGTGAAGTTGATGATGTTGAGCAGCCCGAAGATCACCGCGAGCCCGAGCGAGAGCATCGCGTAGAAGGAGCCGTTGATGAGGCCGATCAGCAGCTGCCCGAACAGCGCCTGCGTCGGCACGCCGAGGATCTCGGTCATCGTGGCTCCGGCTGCGAGTCAGGGTGCCGCGGTTCCCGCGCGGGGGCGCGCCGCCGCGCCGGCGGGGACCCGGCGCCTCGCGGGCGAGGCGACGCCGGATCCCCGCCCGCGCGGGGACGACCGCTCGCGGCCGCGGACGGTCACTTGACCAGCGGGCACCCGCCGTCCGCCAGCGGCCGGAACGCCTGCTCGGCCGGGATCGTCGCGCGGATCTTGTGGTAGTCCCACGGCGCCTTCGATTCCGACGGCTTCTTCACCTCGACCAGGTAGGCCGGATGGATCTTGCGGCCGTCGGCGCGGATCGAGCCCTTGCCGAACAGCGGGTCGTCGGTGGGCGTCTTCTTCATCTGCGCGATCACCTTCGTGCCGTCGTCGCCCTTGGTGGCCTCCACCGCCTTGAGGTAGTGCAGCACCGACGAGTAGACGCCGGCGTGGATCATCGTCGGATGGATGCCCTTGTTGGACGCGGCGAAGCGCCTGGCGAACGCGCGCGTCTGGTCGTTCATGTCCCAGTAGAAGGTCTCGGTGAAGATGAGGCCCTGCGCCGTCGGCAGCCCCAGCGCGTGCACGTCGGTGATGAACACGAGCAGGCCGGCGAGGTTCTGCCCGCCCTTGACGATGCCGAACTCCGCCGCCTGCTTGATCGAGTTCGTCGTGTCGCCGCCGGCGTTCGCGAGCCCGACGATCTTCGCCTTCGACGCCTGCGCCTGCAGCAGGAACGAGCTGAAGTCCTGCGTGTTCAGCGGGTGGCGCACCTTGCCGAGCACCTTGCCGCCACCCTTCAGCACGACCGCCTCGGTGTCGCGCTCCAGCGCGTGGCCGAACGCGTAGTCGGCCGTGAGGAAGAACCAGCTGTCGCCGCCGGTCTTCACGATCGCGCTGCCCGTGCCGTTGGCGAGCATCCACGTGTCGTACGTCCAGTGGATCGTGTTCGGCGAGCACGCCTTGCCCGTGAGATCGGACGACGCCGCGCCCGAGACGAGGAACGCCTTGCCCTTGTCCTTCGTGATCTGGTTGACGGCCAGCGCGACGCCGGAGTTCGGCGTGTCGACGATCACGTCGACCTTGTCGACGTCGTACCACTGGCGGGCGACGCTGCTGCCGACGTCGGGCTTGTTCTGGTGGTCGGCCGACAGGATCTCGACCTTCATCCCCTTCTTCGCGGCGCCGAAGTCCTCGACGGCGAGACGCGCCGCGAGCACCGAGCCCACGCCGGCGAGGTCCGTGTACAGGCTGGACATGTCGGACAGCACGCCGATCTTGATCACGCCGTCGGAGATCTGTGCGTTCGCCGACCCTGCCGCCAGCACGCCGGCGGTCGCCGCGGCCATCAGACTGCGCTTGAACGTCTTCATCGTCCCTTCCTCCTGGTGATCGGCGGCGCCGGCGCGTCGGCCGCGCCGCCGGAGTGGATGGTCCCGGCGGCTACACGCCGAGGTAGTCGTGCAGCTTCGCCATGCTCGCGCCGAGCTCGGCGTTGGGGATCATGTCGACCACGCGCCCGTGCTCCATCACGTAGTGGCGGTCGGCCACCGTCGAGGCGAAGCGGAAGTTCTGCTCGACGAGCAGGATCGTGAAGCCCTCCGCCTTGAGCCGCTGGATCGTGCGGCCGATCTGCTGCACGATCACCGGCGCGAGTCCCTCGGTGGGCTCGTCGAGCAGCAGCAGGCGGGCGCCCGTGCGCAGGATCCGTCCGATCGCCAGCATCTGCTGCTCGCCGCCCGACAGCTTCGTGCCCTGGCTCCGCAGCCGCTCCCTGAGGTTGGGGAACAGCTCGAAGATCTGCTCGACCGTCAGGCCGCCGGGGCGCACCTGCGGGGGCAGCAGCAGGTTCTCCTCGACGTTCAGGCTCGCGAAGATCCCCCGCTCCTCCGGGCAGTAGGCGATGCCGAGGCGCGCGATGCGGTTGGACGACAGCGCGATCGTGTCGCGCCCTTCGAAGACGATCGCGCCCGCGCGGCGCGGCACGATGCCCATGATCGACTTGAGCGTGGTCGTCTTGCCGGCGCCGTTGCGCCCGAGCAGCGTGACCACCTCGCCGCCGCGGACCTCGAAGTCGACGCCGTGCAGCACGTGCGACTCGCCGTACCACGCGTTCAGCCCGCGCACCTCGAGCAGCGCCGCCGCCGCGGAGGGCGCCCCGGCGGCGGGCGCGGCACGCGTGCCCTCAGGCATGCGCCGTCCCCAGATACGCCTCGACGACGGCCGGGTGCCGGGAGACCTCGTCGTAGTGCCCCTCGGCGAGCACCTCCCCGCGGGCGAGCACGGTGATGCGGTCGGACAGCGTCGCGACGACCGAGAGGTTGTGCTCGACCATCAGCACGGTGCGGTCGGCGGCCACGCGCTTGATGAGCGCGGAGATGCGCTCGACGTCCTCGTGCGTCATCCCTGCGGTCGGCTCGTCGAGCAGCATCATCTCCGGCTCGAGCGCCAGCGTCGTGGCGATCTCGAGCGCGCGCTTGCGCCCGTAGGGCAGTTCGCCGGCGGCGGTCGCCTCGAAGCCGACGAGCCCGACCGCCTCGATCAGCGCGTCGGCACGCGCGTTCAGCGCGTCGAGCACGCGCTCGGGACGCCAGAAGTCGAACGAGTGCCCGCGGTGCCGCTGCAGCGCGATGCGCACGTTCTCGAGCACCTTGAGCTTGGGGAACACCGCCGAGATCTGGAACGAGCGCACGAGCCCCATGCGCGCGATGTCCGCCGGCCGCGAGCCGGTGATCTCGCGCCCCTTGAAGTGGATCTGTCCGCGCGTGGGCGTCAGGAAGTGCGTGAGCAGGTTGAAGCAGGTGGTCTTGCCGGCGCCGTTGGGCCCGATCAGCGCGTGGATCGTGCCGCGCTCCACCGCGAGGTTCACGTCCTTCACCGCGACGAAGCCCTTGAACTCCTTCGTCAGGCCCCGCGTCTCGAGAATCGTGTCGCCCGCCATGACGATGACGTGGAAACGGGCCGCGCGCCATCTCTGCGGACGCGTCGGCGGCCCGATCCACCCTCCTCCTCCGAGAAAGTCCGCGAATTATCGTGATGAACGCCCGCTTTGGCAACGCAGCGGCCGGGACTTGTCGCCGGGGCGACAATGTGGGCCGCGCGCGCCGGGGAAGGCGAGGCACCGGCGGCCGGGGAGCCGCGGCGCGATCGCGCAGGCGTGCGCCGCCCGGCGCGCGCGTCCGGCGAGATCGCCTCGGGCACCCTGCCCGGCGGCCCTCCGGGCCGTGCGCCGCCGGGTTACGCGGAGCCGCTGTTGCGCCAGTTCGGCCTGCGCTTCTCGACGAACGCCGCGACGCCCTCGGCAGCCGCCTCCGCCAGCATGCCCTCCGTGATCTGGCGCGTCGCCATCGCGTAGGCCGAGGCGACCGGCGCCTCGAGCTGCCGGTAGAACAGCGCCTTGCCGCCGGCGACGACCTCGCGCGGCTTCTCCAGGATGCGCTGCGCGAGCGCGAGCGTCGCGGGCTCGAGCTCCGCCGGCGCGACGACGCGGTTGACCAGGCCCCACGCGAGCGCGGTGGGCGCGTCGATGAAGTCGCCGGTGAACAGCATCTCGAAGGCGCGCTTGCGCGCGACGTTGCGCGACAGCGGTACCGCGGGCGTGGCGCAGAACAGCCCGAAGTTGATGCCGGACGTCGCGAAGCGGGCGTCGGCGGCGGCCACCGCGAGGTCGCAGGCCGCGACGAGCTGGCAGCCCGCGGCCGTCGCGATCCCGTGCACGCGCGCGATCACCGGCTGCGGCATGCCCTGGATCGACTGCATCAGCGCCCCGCACCGGGCGAACAGGTCGCCCACGAACGCCTCCTCGCGGTGCGCGAGCAGCTCCTTGAGGTCGTGCCCGGGACAGAACGCGCGCCCGGCGCCCGCCAGGACGACGACGCGCACCGTCGCGTCGGCGGCGACCGCGTCCAGCGCCGCGCCGAGGGCGTCCAGCATCGCCCCGTCCAGCGCGTTGAACTGCTGCGGCCGGTTGAGCGTGAGCGTCGCGATCCCGCCGGCGTCGCTGCGCAGCACCGGAGGGGACGGCGTGTCGAGGGGTGGGTTCATCGTCGCTCCCGCGGCCGGGGCCGCTCATTCGATCGCCGACGCGGAGCGCGCGCGCTCGCGAAGGACGAACTTCTGGATCTTGCCGGTCGACGTCTTCGGCAGCTCGCCGAACTCGAACGCCTTCGGCATCTTGAAGCCCGCGAGGTGGGCGCGGCAATGGGCGAACAGCTCCTCGGCGGTGGCGTGCGCGCCCGGCTTCAGCTCCACGAACGCGCGCGGCGACTCGCCCCAGCGCGGATCCGGCTGGGCCACGACCGCCGCCGCGAGCACCGCCGGATGGCGATAGAGCGCCTCCTCGACTTCGAGCGAGCTCACGTTCTCGCCGCCGGAGACGATGATGTCCTTGCTGCGGTCCCTGATCTTCACGTAGCCGTCCGGATGCCGCACGGCCAGGTCGCCCGTGTGGAACCAGCCGCCGGCGAACGCCTCCCGGGTCGCCTGCGGATTGCGCAGGTAACCCTTCATGGTGACGTTGCCGCGGAACATGATCTCGCCCATGGTCGCGCCGTCGGCCGGAACCTCGGTCATCGTCGCGGGGTCCATCACGCGCATGCCCTCCTGCATCGTGTAGCGCACGCCCTGCCGGCCGTTGAGCCGCGCGCGCTCGCCGACCGGCAGCGCAGCCCACGCCTCGTGCTTCGCGCACACCGACGCCGGCCCGTACACCTCCGTCAGGCCGTAGACGTGCGTGAGGTCGATGCCCATCCGCTCCATGCCCTCGATCATCGCGGCCGGCGGCGACGCCGCGGCGACGAGCGCGCTGACGCGCTGCGCGATGCCCTGCTTCATCGACGCGGGTGCGTTGATCAGCGTCGTGTGCACGATGGGCGCCCCGCAGTAGTGCGTGACGCCGTGCTGGCGGAACGCGTCGAAGACCGCCTGCGCATCGACGCGGCGCAGGCACACGTTCGTGCCGGCGATCGCCGCCACGGTCCACGGGAAGCACCACCCGTTGCAGTGGAACATCGGCAGCGTCCACAGGTAGACGGCGTGCCGGGACATGCCCCAGTCCACGATGTTCGACACCGCGTTGAGGTAGGCCCCGCGATGATGGCAGACCACGCCCTTCGGATTGCCGGTCGTGCCGGAGGTGTAGTTGAGCGCGATGGCGCGCCACTCGTCGTCCGGCGGCTGCCACGCGAACCGCGGGTCGCCCGTGGCGAGGAAGGACTCGTAGTCGATCTCGCCCAGGCGCGCGCCGCCGGGGCCGGCAGCGTCGTCGACATCCACCACGCGCGGGGGCGCCGGCAGCTTCGCGAGCGCGGCGCGCACCGTCGGCGCGAACTCCGTGTCGGTCACGAGGACCTTCGCGCCGCCGTGCGCGAGCATGAACGCGATCGCGTCCGGGTCGAGCCGCGTGTTCAGCGCGTTGAGCACCGCGCCGGCCATCGGCACGCCGAAGTGCATCTCGACCATCTCGGGCGTGTTCGTGAGCATCGCGGCAACGGTGTCGCCCACGCCCACGCCCACCCCCGCCAGCGCGCCGGCGAGCCGCCGCGCGCGCTCGCAGGCCTGCGCCCAGCTGTAGCGGCGTTCGCCGTGCACCACGGCGAGCCGTGCCGGCCACACCTCGGCCGTGCGGGCGAGGAAGGACAGCGGCGTCAGCGGCGCGTAGTTCGCCGGGTTGCGGTCGAGGTCGGTTTCGAAGGCATTCGCGCCCATCGCGGCGTCGGCAATCGGGGACATTGCCTATGCTAGCAGGCGGCCCGCGGCGCGGGGTTGCCGCTGCGGGGCGGTTCGGCTAGGCTCGACCGACCCGTCCTCCGCAGGCTCGCACGTCATGGGGCATCGGCTCTCCCGCATCGTCACGCGCACCGGCGACGCCGGCACCACCGGCCTCGGCGACGGCACGCGCGTCGCGAAGGACGCGGCGCGCATCGAGGCGATCGGCGCCGTCGACGAGCTCAACTCCACGATCGGCGTGCTGCTCGCCGAGCCGCTCCCCGAGGACGTCGCCGCGTTGCTCACCGACGTCCAGCACGACCTCTTCGACCTGGGCGGCGAACTGTCCATCCCCGGCCACGCCGCGGTCACCGACGCGCACGTCGTCCGCCTCGAGCAGGCCGTGGAGCGCCACAACGCGACGCTCGCGCCGCTGCGGGAGTTCATCCTGCCGGGCGGAACGCGCAGCGCAGCGGCGGCGCACGTGGCGCGCACGGTGTGCAGGCGCGCGGAGCGCACGCTCGTGCGCCTCGCGGCCGGGGAGGCGGTGTCCGAGTCGGCGCGGCGCTACCTCAATCGCCTGTCCGACCTCCTGTTCGTCGTCGCCCGCGTGCTCAACCGCGCCGGCGGGCGCAGCGACGTGCTCTGGCAGAAGGACCGCGCGCGCAGCGACTGACCGGCGGCGCGAAAGGGCGTCGGGCCGCCCACCCTCGCGGGAGGCGGCCCGACGTGGCTTCCGTGGGGGAGTCGGAAGCGCTGGGAGCGGTCAGCCCAGGCGGCGAGCGGGCGCGGCGCGCACGCCGACCACCTCGATGCGCGAGGGCAGGATGGTCACCGCGGTCGCCTGCGCGAGCGCAGCGGCATCGCGCGGCGGCGGCATCGCCGACACGAGCGTCGCGATCGTGGCGAAGCTGAACGAGGCGGCGGCCGCGAACGACGCGACGCGCACGGCGAGCATCCGGCGGTCGACGTGGGGGGTGTGGGGGTTCATCGCGTGTCTCCTCGTCCTGTCGCGGGGTCCGGTCCGTGGGAGGCGCCGCGTCGCCCGCCTGCGCCGTTCCTGCAGGCTTGGATGCGCCGGCGCGCGGATACGGATTCGGCTCGTTCCTCGACGACGCCGATTGTCCCGGCGCCCCCGCCGCCGCTCAACGGCGATGTGACGAAGCGCGCCAGGCGCGCGCCGGACGCGCGAGGGCGCCGACGGGCCGCGCGGGCGCGTCGTGCCGCGCATCGCGCAGCGACCCGCCGCCCCAAGCGCGTCGGGCCGCACGCGGCGGCCCGACGAATCGCGAGGCGTGCCGGCCGCTCGGCCGGCGTGCCCGTGCGCGCATCAGCTGCGCGGCCGCGCAGGCTCCGGCTGCACGTCGTTCGCCGCCGTGTTTTGGCTGCGTACGCCGACCACCTCGATGCGCGACGGCACGATGGCGACCTCGATCGGCGCTGCGGCACGCGAGGACGCGAACGCCTCGCCGAACTCCGGCGGCATGCTGGCGACGATCGCCGAGAACAGCGTGGTCGCGATGACGGCCGCGACGCCGATCGCCGCGACGCGTACCGTGGTGTCCGTGTTCTTCATGTCGTGTTCTCCTTCGGTCGATGCCGCAGTGTCGCCTGATCGCATGACCCGGCGATGTCCGCCTCGTATCCGCGGTGTAACGGCCGGCCGTCGCAGTTTCGATGCGGCGGGCCGGCGTTCCGGATTCACGCGGTGGCGGGCAGTCCCGCGGTCGCTGCGATGGCGGCATTGTTCCGGCGCGACGCCGGAGCCTCAACGGCGATACGACGAAGCGCCGCGCCGACGGAGCGAACCCGACGTGGGCACGACGAAGCGGCCGCGCCCGCGATCGAAGCGCGGGGACGGCGCCCGCGCGACGCCGGCGCGCCGCGCCAAAAAACAAGGCCGCGACCGGCGGACCGGTGCGGCCTTGTAGTCTCGGCCGGGTGGACAGGAGGTCACCCGACCGCGTCTGGTGGCGCCCGACTCAGTTCTTCAGGCACTCGCTCATGAACTTCTTGCGCTCGTCGCCCTTCATGGCGCCGGCCTTCTTGTTGCAGGCGGTCATCTTCTCCTGCTGCGTCATCTTCGCCGGCTCCTTCCCGCTCAGGCACTCGCTCATGAACTTCTTGCGCTCGTCGCCGGACTTGCCTGCCGCCTTCTCGTTGCAGACCTTCATCCGCTCCTGCTGCGGATTCCCCTGGGCGGCCGCGGGCATGGCCACGGCGGCGGCCAGCACCGCCAGCCCGACGGCCAGAAGCGTTCTCATCGAGTCTCTCCTCTCTCTTGATGCGGCATCGCGGACGGTGGTCCCGTCTCCCGCCCTCGCCGATCGTCCGAGCCGCCGGCGTCGGGCCCCGGGCCAGTGTAGGCGAGCGCGGAACCGGGGCGCAACGAACGTCCGGCCCGAGCGCGCCGGGCCTGTTGTGCCCAAGCATCAGGAGCTTCCCGGACGCTTCGGCTACAATGCCTCCACGCCCGCCGACGATGAGCACAAGTTGCTGAATTGACTGGAAAATACGCCCGATGATCCTCGTCCTGGAACCCAACACCGACCCGCAGGGCAGCGACTACCGGATCCTGATCGGCCAGCTCGGGCGGCTGCCCGGCATCAGCCACCGGGTCCACCGCGAGGTGGGCACCGAGGTCACGCTGACCGAGATCTACCTCATCGGCAACACCGGGGCGCTGACCGTCGAGCAGATGCAGGTCCTGCCCTGCGTCCAGAAGGTCGTCCGCGTGTCCGAGGCCTACCGCGTGCTCGGGCGCCACAAGCAGGGCGACGACCGCCCGTCCTCGTTCGAGTACAACGGCGTGCGCTTCGGCCAGGACTCGCTGCAGGTCTTCGCCGGCCTGTGCGCGGTCGACTCGCCGGAGTCCGTCGAGGCGATGATGAAGGCGCTGCAGGCGCACGGCCAGGTCTGCACGCGCATGGGTGCGTACAAGCCGCGGACCAGCCCCTACGCGTTCCAGGGCTACGGCGCGAAGTGCCTGCCCTACGTGTTCGAGCTCGCCGGCAAGTACGGCATCCGGGTGATCGCGATGGAGATCACGCACGAGTCCCACGTCGACGAGATCCGGGAGGCGCTGCGCACGACGGGCCACCCGACCGGCGTCATGCTGCAGATCGGCACGCGCAACACGCAGAACTTCGAGCTGCTGAAGCTCGTGGGGCGGCAGCAGGAGCTCCCCGTCCTGATCAAGCGCGGTTTCGGCATCACGCTCGACGAGTCGCTGAACGCGGCCGAGTACCTCGCCACGGAAGGCAACCGCAAGGTCGTGTTCTGCCTGCGCGGCATGAAGACGAACATGGGCGACCCGCACCGCAACTTCGTCGACTTCGCACACGTCCCGGTGGTCAAGCGCCTGACGCGCATGCCGGTCTGCATCGACCCGTCGCACTCGGTGGGCACGCGGGCCGCGGCGCCGGACGGGCTGCTCGACATCTTCCACGTCGTCGCGCAGGGGATCGTCGCCGGCGCCAACATGGTCCTCGTCGACTTCCACCCGGACCCGGCGAAGGCGCTGGTCGACGGACCGCAGGCCCTGCTTCTGTCGGAGCTCCCGCACTTCCTCGACGACGTCGCCCTCGCGCGCGAGACCTACCTGAAGCGCACCGAGCTCGCCCTGCGAAGGAAGGCCGCCGCCTGAGCCACGCGCGATCGCCGCCGGGCGCGATGGAGATCGAGCTCAAGCTCGCGCTGCCGCCCGGCACGGCGGCCCGCCTGCGCGCCCATCCGGCGCTCGCGGGCGTCGTGCAGGGGCGTGCGCGGCGGCAGCGTCTGGTCGCCACGTACTACGACACGAGCGACGCCCGCCTCGCCGCCCGCGGCATCGCGCTGCGCGTTCGCCGCGAGGGACGGCGGTGGGTGCAGACCCTGAAGGGCCCGCCGACGCCGGCGAGCGGCGGCGGGCTCGCCGCGCGCCCCGAGCACGACTGGCCGCTGGGCGCGGGCGCTCGCCGCCCGGCGCCGGACCTGGCGCGCCTGGACGAGGTTCCGCTCGGGAAGACGGTTGCCCGCCTCGGCCGCAAGCAGCCGCTGGTGCCGCTCTTCGCAACCGAGTTCGAGCGCACCACCCTCCCGCTCGCGTTCCCCGACGGCACGACGGCACTCGCCGCGATCGACGTCGGGCAGGTGCGTACGCTGGGGGCGCGCCGGCGCCGCGCCGCCATCGGCGAGCTCGAGCTCGAACTCGGGGAAGGCGACCCGGCGCGCCTGTTCGAACTCGCCCAGGTGCTGGCGGACGGCCCGGGCCTGCGGCTGCAGCTGCGCAGCAAGGCGGAGCGCGGTTACGCGCTCGCCTTCGCCACGACGCGCACGCCGGTGCACGCCGAGGCGATCGACTATCCGCGCGACGCTGTCCTGGCCGATGCGCTCGCCGCGATCGTGCGCAGCTGCCTGCGGCAGGTCGAGGGCAACCTCGACAGCGTCGCGCGGAACGACGATCCCGAGTGGATCCACCAGCTGCGGGTGGGCGTGCGTCGGCTGCGCTCCGCCCTGGCGCTCGCGCGGCCGTTGCTCGCCGACGGTGCGGTCGAGCCGCTCGCCGCCGACCTGCGCTGGCTGGCCGGCGCGCTCGGCCCGGCCCGCGACCTCGACGTCTTCGCCACGCAGACGTGGCCCGCGGTGCTGGGCGCGGCCGCGCAGGCGCCGGCCGCGGCGGCCGGCGTCGATGCGGCGCTCGCCGTGCTGGGCGAGCGCCTGGCGGCGCGCCTGCCGAAGGCGCGTGCACGCGCGCGGTCGGCGATGCGTTCGCCGCGCGTCCAGCGGGTGCTGCTCGCCGGCGGGGCCCTGGCGGCCCGCATGCCGGCGCTGGTGCGCGCCGCGGACGCCGCCGAAGGACACGGGCCGGAAGCGCGCGACGCGGCACGCAAGGCGCTGGCGCGGCGGCACCGGCGGCTGCTGCGGGCCGGCGAGGGACTCGCCGCGTGCACGCCGGAGGAACGACACGCGTTCCGCATCGCGGCGAAGAAGCTGCGCTACGCCACCGAGTTCTTCGCGCCGTGCTTTCCGGCGGGCCGCTCGCGCCGCTACCGCAAGGCGCTGGCCGCGCTCCAGGACGTACTGGGACGGCTGAACGACGCCGCGGTCGCGGCGTCGCTCGCCGCGGACCTCGCCTCGCCGGACCCGCGTGCCGTGCCCGCAGCCGCCCTCGTCGCGGGCTGGGCCGCGGCGCGCGTGCAGGCCGAGGCGCCGGCGCTCGACCGGGCGTGGACCCGCTTCCGACGCGCCGCGGCCTTCTGGTCGCCGTGAGCGACAGACCGCGCGCCCCGTCGTGACGCCGGACGTCGACGCCGCCCTGGCGCCGCCGGGACCCTACCGCGCTCCCGGCTGGCTCCCCGGCGGACACGCGCAGACCATCTGGCCGTACTTCCTGCGCCGTCCGGGCGTGCCGCTGCGGCGCGAGCGCGTCGCGACCTCCGACGGCGACTTCTGGGCGTTCGACTGGCTCGATGCACCGGCGTCGCCCGGCGCGCCGCTGGTCGTGCTCTTCCACGGGCTCGAGGGCAGCTCGGGCTCGCACTACGCGCGCGCCCTTTTCGTGCGCCTCGCCGCCCTCGGCTGGCGCGGCGTCGTGCCGCACTTCCGCGGCTGCGCCGACGAACCCAACCGCCTGCCCCGCGCCTACCACTCCGGCGACCACGAGGAGATCGCCGCGATGCTCGCCGCCGTGCGCGCCCGCGTCGCGCCCGGAACCGCCCTGTACGCCTGCGGCGTCTCGCTCGGCGGAAGCGCGCTGCTCAACTGGCTCGGGCGCGGCGGCGCGCAGGCGGGCGGCGTCGTCGCGCGTGCGGCCGCCGTGTCCGCGCCGCTGGACCTGATGGCCGCGGGACGCGCGATCGACGCCGGGGCGAACCGCCTGTACGCCGCGCACTTCCTGCAGACGCTCAAGCCGAAGGCGCGCGCGATGGCTGAGCGCTTTCCCGGTCGGCTCGACGCCTCGCGCATCGCGCAGGTGCGCACGATGTGGGCGTTCGACGACCTCGTGACCGCGCCGCTGCACGGGTTCCGCGACACGCCCGACTACTGGACGCGGGCGTCGTCGAGGCCGTGGCTGCACGCGATCCGCGTGCCCACGCTGGTCCTCAACGCGCGCAACGACCCGTTCATCCCGGGCGATTCGCTCCCCGGTGCACACGAGGTCGCGGCGGACGTCGTGCTGGAGCAGCCCGCCGGGGGTGGTCACGTCGGCTTCGCGACCGGGGCCCCGCCGGGAAGGCTCGACTGGCTGCCGCGCCGGGTGACGGCGTTCTTCGCGGGCGTCGCGGCGACGCGCGGTGAGCGCGCCGGGAGGGCCTAGAATGACCGTCCGGACAACAGCGAAGCCGACCATGCCGATTCCGCCGGAAATCTTCAAGGCCTACGACATCCGCGGGATCGTCGGCCGCACGCTCACCGCGCCGATCGTCCGCGACGTGGGCCGCGCGCTGGGCACCCTCGCGCGCGAGCGCGGGCGCGACACGATCGCGATCGGACGCGACGGCCGCCTGTCGGGGCCCGAGCTGGCCGGCGCCCTCGCCGACGGCATCCGCGCGACGGGGGTGGACGTGGTGGACCTCGGCATGGTCGCCACGCCGATGACCTACTTCGCTGCGCACGAGCTCGGCACGGGCTGCAGCACGATGGTCACGGGCAGCCACAATCCGCCCGACTACAACGGGCTCAAGATGGTCATCGACGGCAGCACGCTGTCCGGCGACGACATCCAGCAGCTCCGCGCCCGCATCGAGCGCGGCGACTTCGCGACCGGGTCGGGCGCGTATCGCGCGCACGACATCGTCCCGGCGTACTTCGATCGCATCGCCGGCGACGTCCGGCTCGCGCGAGGGCTGTCCATCGCCGTCGACGCCGGCAACGGCGTCGCGGGCGCGTTCGCGCCCGAGCTCTACCGCCGGCTGGGGTGCGCGGTCGACGCGATGTACTGCGACGTCGACGGCACGTTCCCGAACCACCATCCGGATCCGTCGCAGCCGAAGAACCTGGCCGACCTGATCGCGCGCGTGAAGCGCGGCGACGTCGAGCTCGGCCTCGCGTTCGACGGCGACGGCGACCGGCTGGGCGTGGTCACGGTCGACGGCCACGTGATCTACCCGGACCGGCAGCTGATGCTCTTCGCGGCCGACGTCCTGTCGCGCGTGCCCGGGGCCACGGTCATCTACGACGTCAAGTCGACGCGCAACCTCGGGCCGTGGATCGCCCGGCACGGCGGCAAGCCGATGCTCTACAAGACCGGCCACTCGCTCATCAAGGCGCGGATGAAGGAGGTCGGCGCGGCGCTCGCCGGCGAGATGAGCGGCCACACGTTCTTCGGCGAGCGCTGGTACGGCTTCGACGACGGCATCTACGCCGGCGCGCGCCTGCTCGAGATCCTGTCGCGGCACGCGGACCCGTCGTCCGTGCTCGACGCGCTGCCCGACGCGCGCTCGACGCCGGAGCTCAACCTGCCGTGCGCCGAAGGCGAGCAGCACGCGCTCGTCGCGCGGCTCCAGCAGTCGGCCGACTTCCCCGGCGCGTCCGACGTGATCCGCATCGACGGCCTGCGCGTCGAGTACCCGGACGGCTTCGGGCTCGCGCGGGCGTCGAACACGACGCCGATGGTCGTGCTGCGCTTCGAGGCCGACACCGACGAGGCGCTCGCGCGCATCCAGCAGGCGTTCCGCCGCGTGCTCGCCGCCGTCAAGCCCGACGCGCAGCTGCCTTTCTAGGGCCTGCCCGCGACGCGATGCCGGCGATCGGCTACCGCGACGACTGCGAAGGCGTCGACTGGGCGCGCCTCAAGCGCGACCTCGCGGCGGACGGCTTCGACAACGGGCGCACGCCCGCGGAGCTCGAGCGCGCGTTCCGCGCGAGCGCGCGCGCCGTGTTCGCCCGCGACGGCGGGCGCGTCGTCGGCAAGGGCCGGGCGCTGTCGGACGGCGTGTGCAACGCCTACGTCGTCGACATGTGGACGCACTCGGCCTGGCGCCGGCGCGGCATCGGGCGCGGGCTGCTGGAGCGTCTCGTCGCCCCGCTGCGCGGCCAGCACGTCTATCTCTTCACCGACGAACGCGAGGACTTCTACGCCGCGTGCGGCTTCCGGCCGCGCGGGACGGGTCTGGAGCGCCTCGACGGGCACTGGCTCGGGCGCTTTCCCCCGCGATGATCGCGCTCGACGACGTCCTCGCCGCGCGCGAGCGCATCCGGGGCGGCATTTACGAGTCGCCGTGCGTCGAGTCGATCCCGCTGTCGCAGCTCACCGGCGCGCGCATCTGGTGCAAGCTCGACTACCTGCAGCGCACCGGCAGCTTCAAGGAACGCGGCGCGCGCAACGCGCTGCTGCGCCTGCCGGAGCCGCAGCGGCGCCGCGGCGTGGTGGCCGCGTCGGCCGGCAACCACGCGCTGGGCGTCGCCTACCACGGCAGCCTGCTCGGCATTCCCGTGACCGTGGTGATGCCGCGCTTCGCCCCGCTGATCAAGGTGACGAACTGTCGGGCACTGGGCGCCACGGTGATCCTCGACGGCGACGACGTCGGCGACGCGCGCGTGCACGCGGTGGCGCTGGCCGAGCGCGACGGGCTCGTCTTCGTGCACCCGTTCGACGACGCCGACGTGATCGCGGGCCAGGGCACGATGGGCCTCGAGATCCTCGAGCAGGCCCCGGACCTCGACGCGGTCGTCGTGCCGGTCGGCGGCGGCGGCCTCGTCGCGGGCATCGGCACGGTGATGAAGGCGCGCGCGCCGCACGTGCGCGTGATCGGCGTCGAGCCCGAGGCGGCCGCGAGCCTCACCGCGGCGCTGGCGGCCGGCGCGCCCGCGTCGGTGCCGCTGTCGCCGACGCTCGCCGACGGCCTCGCGGTGTCGCGCGTCGGCGATCTGCCGTTCGCGGCCGACCGGCGCGTCGTCGACCGCGTCGTCACCGTCGACGAGGCGGCGATCGCGCTGGCGATCCTGCGGCTGATCGAGCTCGAGAAGAGCGTGGTCGAGGGCGCCGGCGCCACGCCGCTCGCCGCGCTGATCGCCGGCAAGCTGCCGGAGCTCGCCGGGCGCAAGGTCGTGCTGACGCTGTGCGGCGGCAACATCGACACGAACATGCTCGGACGCGTGCTCGACGTCGGGCTCGTCGCCGACGGCCGGCTCACCCGCTTCACCGTCTCCGTGATCGACCGGCCGGGCGGACTCGCGCGGCTGACCGCGATCATCGCGAGCACCGGGGCGTCGATCCACGAGCTCACGCACGACCGCACGTTCGCCGGGCCGCGGCTCTCCGAGGTGCGCGTGGTCTGCGTCGTCGAGACGTCCGGTCCGGACCACGTCGCGCGGCTGCACGACGCGCTGCGCGGCGCGGGGTTCGACGTCGCGACCTGACGGCCCGTCGGGCGGCCGGGACGCGGCGGGGCGTCAGTGATACCCCTCGCCGGCCTTCACCTTGCCGCGGAACACCCAGTAGTTGAACGCCGTGTAGGCGAGGATGATCGGCAGCAGCACGAGCACGCCGACCAGCATGAACATCTGCGACTTCGGATCGGCGGCCGCCTGCCAGACGTCGAGCACCGGCGGCACGAGGTAGGGCACGTTGGAGATCACCAGCCCGACGTAGGCGAGCAGGAACAGCGCGACCGACGCCACGAACGGCATCAGGTGACGGCGCTTGCGCAGGCCGTGCCAGCACGCGGCGGCCGCGATCGCCGTGGCGACGGGCACGGGCGCGAGCCAGAGGAAGGCGGGCATCGCGAACCAGCGCTCGGCGATGCGCGGCACGGCGAGCGGCGTCCACACGCTGACGATGGCGATCGCCCCGAGCAGGCCCGCGAGCAGGCCGACGCCCAGCCGGCGGGAGCGCGCCTCCACGTCGCCGTCGGTCTTCATCGCGAGCCACGTCGCGCCGATCAGCGCGTAGCCGACGACCAGCGCGCAGCCGGTGAACAGCGAGAACGGCGTCAGCCAGTCGAGCGGCCCGCCGGCGAACTCGCCGTTGCGCACCTCGATGCCCTGCAGCAGGCCGCCGAGCACCAGCCCCTGCGCGAACGCGGCGAGCGTCGAACCGCCCGAGAAGGCCAGGTCCCACCAGCGGTGGTGCGGCTTGGCGACCCAGCGGAACTCGAACGCCACGCCGCGGAAGATCAGGGCCAGCAGCAGGACGATCACCGGCAGGTAGAGCGCCGGCATGATGATCGCGAACGCCTTGGGGAACGCCACCCACAGCCCGCCGCCCCCCAGCACGAGCCAGGTCTCGTTGCCGTCCCAGAACGGCGCGACGGTGTTCATCATCTGGTCGCGGTCGTGCTCGCGAGGGAAGAACGGGAAGAGGATGCCGATGCCCAGGTCGAAGCCGTCGAGCACGACGTAGAGCGCCACGGCGACGCCGATCACCAGCGCCCAGACGACGGGCAGCGAGAAGTCGAGCTCGCTCACAGGGCCGCCCTCCGTGCCGCGCGCCGTCGCCGACCCGCGCTCACGCCCGCGCCTCGCGCGTGCCCGCCTCGGCCGCGGCGCGCTGCGCGGCGGACAGCGGACGGTTGGCCACGCCCTTCGGCGGCTCGAGCAGTGCGGCGACCGGCCCCTTGCGCATCAGCTTGCGGATGTACCAGACGCCGACCGAGAAGACGACCGTGTAGGTGACGACGATCAGCGCGAGCGACAGGGCCACGGCCTCGGTCTCCACCGGCGACGCGGCGTCGCGCGTGCGGAGGATCCCCCACGCGATCCACGGCTGGCGGCCGATCTCGGTGACCATCCATCCGGCGAGGATCGCGACGAATCCGGTCCACCACGCGTGCGCGGAGAGCCGCAGGAACCAGCGCGTGTGGAACACGCGGCGCTTCCACCACAGCCACGCGCCCGCCAGCCCCAGCGCGATCATCGCCATGCCGAGGCCGACCATCACGCGGAACGAGAAGAACACCGGCGCGACCGGCGGGCGCTCGTCGCGCGGGAAGTCCTTGAGGCCGGGGAACAGCCCGTCGAGCCGGTGCGTGATGATCAGGCTGGCGAGCCGCGGGATGCTCACCTCGGCGACGTTGCGCTCCCCTGCCTCGTCGGGCCACGCGAACAGCACCAGCGGCGCCGGCCTGCTGCCGTCCCAGTGCGCCTCCATCGCCGCGACCTTCGCCGGCTGGTGCTTGGCCGTGTTGAGGCCGTGCAGGTCGCCGAAGAGCAACTGCAGCGGCGCCAGCGCGACGACCATGCCGAGGCCCATGCGGACCATCGTGCGCGCCTCCTCGGCGAAGCGGCCGGCGAGCAGGTAGCGCGCGCCCACCGCGAGCACGACGAGCGACGTCGTGAGGTAGCAGGCGGTCAGCATGTGCACGAAGCGGTACGGGAAGCTCGGATTGAAGATGATCGCCATCCAGTCGACCGGGTGCGCGATGCCGTCGCGCACCACGTGGCCGGCGGGCGTGTGCATCCAGCTGTTGGCGGCGAGGATCCAGAACGCCGACAACGACGTCCCGACGGCGACCAGGATCGCGGCGGTCACGTGCAGCCAGCGCGGCACGCGGTGCCAGCCGAACAGCAGGATGCCGAGGAACGTCGCCTCCAGGAAGAACGCCGTCAGCACCTCGTAGCCAATCAGCGGGCCGACGACGTTGCCGATCGCCACGGAGAAGCGGCTCCAGTTCGTCCCGAACTGGTAGGACATCATGATCCCGGAGACCACCCCCATGGCGAAGGCGACCGCGAAGATCTTCGTCCAGAAGCGCGCGAGCCGCGCGAAGTGGTCCTTGCCCGTGCGCAGCCACAGGATCTCCAGCGTGGCGACGTAGGCGGCGAGCCCGATCGTGAACGCCGGGAAGACGATGTGGAAACTGATCGTGAACGCGAACTGGATTCGCGCGAGGAACACCGCATCGAGCTCGCCCATCCTCGCCTCGCGGGGTGCGCAGCCGCGCGGCGGGCGCGGCGGGTTGCCGAATTCTGGCACGAGATGGCGCGCCGTGCCCATCGGCGGCCTCGACGCATCCGGCGGCGCCGCGCGATCGCGCGGCGGACCGGCGCCGCGGGCCCCGCCGGCCGGTCCGTCCCCGCTGCCCTATAATCCCCCGGCCACGCGCGCGCCGCCGACCCGGAGAGGGGTCGCCCGGTCGCGCTTCGACGACCAGCGCGGCCGTGCACGGCCGCTTGACGGAGACCCTGCATGAAGCACTCGTCCCTCGCGGCCGCGGCCGTCCTCGCCGCGACCCTTGCCGCCGCACCGGCCGCACCGGCCGCGGAGAAGTTCGTCAACGTCCTCACCGGCGGCACCAGCGGCGTCTACTACCCGCTCGGCGTCGCCCTCTCGTCCAGCATCGGCAAGGCGCTGCCCGACGTCAAGTCGTCGGTGCAGTCGACCAAGGCCTCGGTCGAGAACCTGAACCTGCTGCAGGCCGGACGCGGCGAGATCGCCTTCACGCTCGGCGACTCGCTCTCCGACGCCTGGAAGGGCAACGAGGAGGCCGGGTTCAAGACGCCGCTCAAGAAGCTGCGCGGCGTCGCGGCCATCTACCCCAACTACATCCAGATCGTGGCACGCGCGGACGCCGGCATCAAGACCCTCGCCGACCTCAAGGGCAAGCGCGTCTCGGTCGGCGCGCCGCGCTCGGGCACCGAACTCAATGCGCGCGCCGTCTTCGGCGCTGCGGGCATCACCTACAAGGACTTCTCGAAGGTGGAGTACCTGCCGTTCGGCGAGTCGGTGGAGCTGATGAAGAACCGCCAGCTCGACGTGACGCTGCAGTCGGCCGGCCTGGGGGTGGCCAGCCTGCGCGACCTCGCCACGTCGGTCGACATCGTCGTCGTGGCGATCCCCGCCGACGTCGTGAAGAAGACGAACGATCCGGCCTACCTCCCCGCCACGATCCCGGCCAACACGTACAAGGGCCAGTCGGCCGACGTGCCGGCCGCGGCCGTGCAGAACTTCCTGGTCACGCACGACGGCGTCAGCAACGAGACGGTCTACGCGATGACCAAGGCGCTGTGGACGGGCCTCGACACGCTGGTCGCCGCGCACTCCGCGGCGAAGGCGATCGACCTCAAGCGCGCCCTCGAGGGCATGCCCGTCCCGCTGCACCCGGGTGCGGAGAAGTACTACCGCGAAGTGGGCGCGCTCAAGTGACGGCCGCGGCGGCGCCGTGCCGCGGGCGCGGTCGTCGCACGGCAACGCGACTCTCCCGATGCGCCGCCCCGCCCGCCGGGGCGGCGCCGTTTGCGGCGCCCGCCGGAGGATGACGATGACCGGGCCGAAAGTTCCGCGCGCGAACGTCCAGGCCGCGGAGGCGGCGTTCGAGGAGCACGGGGCGACGCGTCGCCTCGCCGGCCGCGCGGCGCTCCTCGTGGCCGCGGTCGCCCTCGCCTTCTCCACGTTCCAGCTGGTCATCGCGGCCTTCGCGCCCTTGTCCAGCCTCCCGACGCGCTCGATCCACGTCGGCTTCCTCATCGCGCTGGCGCTCCTGGTGCACCCGGTCAGCCGCCGCGCCGACCGCTCGCGCATCGCGTGGTACGACGGCGCGATGGCCGCGATCGCCTTCGCGCTCGCCTTCTACCACCTCGTCTTCGAAGCGGACCTGATCGCGCGCTCCGGCGACCCGACGATCGCCGACCTCGCGGTGGGGACGCTGTTCGTCGTCGTCCTGTTCGACGCGGCGCGGCGCGTGCTCGGGCCGGCGCTGCCGCTCATCTGCCTCGCCTTCCTGCTCTACGGCCTGTTCGGCCAGCACCTGCCCGCGGCGATCGCGCACCGCGGCTACGGCTTCGACCAGATCGTCAACCAGCTGTTCCTCGGCACCGAGGGGATCTTCGGCATCCCGACGCTGGTCTCCGCGACGTACATCTTCCTCTTCATCCTGTTCGGCAGCTTCCTCGAGCACGCCGGCATGGTGAACCTGTTCAACAACATCGCGCTGGGCTTCGTCGGCCACGCGCGCGGCGGCGCGGCGAAGGTCTCCGTCGTGTCGTCGAGCCTGATGGGGACGATCTCCGGCTCGGGCGTGGCGAACGTGCTCACCACC
Source organism: Betaproteobacteria bacterium (assembly GCA_016861105.1). GTDB lineage: Bacteria > Pseudomonadota > Gammaproteobacteria > Burkholderiales > Casimicrobiaceae > VBCG01. Next base: position 85,494 of record BOKS01000013.1, read on the forward strand.
GGGCAGTTCACGATTCCGCTGATGAAGCGCTTCGGCTACTCGCCGGTGTTCGCCGGCGCCGTCGAGGCGACGTCGAGCATGGGCGGCCAGATTATGCCGCCGGTCATGGGTGCCGTCGCGTTCATCATGGCCGAGACGCTCAACGTGCCGTACGTGACGATCGTGAAGGCGGCCGTGGTGCCGGCGCTGCTGTACTACGTCACCGCGTTCTGGATGGTGCACCTCGAGGCTGGGCGCGCGAACCTGCTGGGGCTGCCGAAGGAGGAGTGCCCGGATCCGTGGGAGGCGATCCGGCGCAAGTGGTACCTGGTGCTGCCGCTGGCGGTGCTGGTCTTCATGCTGTTCAACGGCTTCACGCCGATGTTCGCCGGCATCGTCGGGCTGGCGCTGACGGCGGTGCTCATCCTCGGCACGGGGCTCGCGGCCGGGTTCCGCTCGCTGGCCTTCCGCCTCGTGTTCTGGATCGCGCTCGGGGTCACGACGGCGAGCTTCTTTCACTACGGGATCGTGCCGATCCTGGTCATGATCGCGATCCTCGTCGCGTGGAACTTCGTCGCGCAGGGCGGGCGCGAGACCCTGCGCATCATGCGCCGCAGCCTCGTCGACGGCGCGCGGCAGGCGGTGGCGGTGGGCATCGCCTGCGCGATCGTCGGCGTGATCATCGGCGTGCTGACGCTGACCGGGGCGGCGTCCTCGTTCGCCGAGTTCGTGCTCGCCGTGGGCGAGCGGAGCCTGTTCCTGTCGCTGGTGCTGACGATGCTGGTCTGTCTCCTCCTCGGCATGGGCATCCCGACGATCCCCAACTACATCATCACCAGCGCGATCGCCGCCCCGGCGCTGCTCACGCTGGGCGTGCCGCTGATCGTGTCGCACATGTTCGTGTTCTACTTCGGCATCATGGCGGACCTGACGCCGCCGGTGGCGCTCGCCGCGTTCGCCGCGGCGTCGATCTCGAAGGCGTCGCCGATGCGCACCGGCTGGAAGGCGACGCACGTCGCGATCGCCGGCTTCGTGATTCCCTACATGGCCGTGTACGACCCGGCGCTGATGCTGCAGCCGGACGCCGACGGCGTCCTCGCGCCGCTGGCGGTGCTCTACGTCGTCGCCAAGGCGCTGCTCGCCATCGGGATGTGGGGCGGCGCCGCGATCGGCTACCTGTTCGGGCCGCTCCACGCGCTGGAGCGCGTTGCCGCCTTCGCCGCCGCCGCCTTCCTCGTCGCCGCGCTGCCGATCACCGACGAGATCGGCTTCGGCGCCTGCGCCGCGTTCCTCGCGTGGCACGTCTGGCGCGTGCGGCGCGCTGCGCGCAGGGCCGTCCCGCCGGCGCGGGCGTGACGCCTGCGGGCGCGGTGGACCTCGTCTGCCTGGTCGTCGCCGGCGCGGTCCGCGCCACCCTGCCCGGCCCGGAGGTCACGCTCGCGTGGACGCACTCTGTGCAGAAGACGCGCTGGGAGGAGCGCTATCGCGTCGACGGCGCGGCGCTGCGCCTCGTCGAGGCGCGCGTCGAAGGCAGCGGGGCCGGCATGGAGGCCGCGCCGGACGCGCGGCGCGAGGGCGGCGCGTGGGTCTGGCGTCCGGACCGCCGCCTGGACGACCTGGTGCTCGCCGCGTCGCCGCACGGCGGGGCCTACCGGCTGTGCAGCGGCACGGCCTGCGTCGACATTCCCCTCGACGGGTCCGGCGACCTCCCGGTCACGGTGGTTCCCTGCGGGGGACGCTGACGCCGGCGACCACGCGAACCGCTGGACGTTGCGCGGACCTGCTGCTAACGTTCGCCGCCGTCAGGCCCACCATGCCCGCGGCGCGATCCCCGCGCCGCCACGAAGGAGAGGAGCGATGTCCGACCAGCACGTCCCCGCCCGGCCCAGCCGGCGTCGTTTCGTCACCGGGCTCGGCGCCGCCGCGGCGGCGTGGCACCTCGCGCCGCCGGCGCTCGCGCAAGGGAAGATCCCCTGTCGCATCGCCCACTCCGAGGCGATCGGTTCCCCGCTGACCCTCGCGTTCGAGAAGTACACGGCGCTGCTGCGCGAACGCAGCGGCGGGCGCATCGACGCGCAGCACTTTCCGGCGAGCCAGCTCGGCAGCTACACCCAGCTGATCGAGCAGTCGCGCATCGGCACGATCCAGGTCACGACCGGCGGTCCCGACACCGAGGAAGCGGTGGCGCCCGAGATCGCCGCGACCGGCGGCGCGCCGGGGTTCATCTACAAGGACGAGGCGCACGTCGACCGCGTGCTCAACGGCCCCGGCGCGGCCGAGATCTCGGCGATCGCGCGCAAGAAGACCGGCGTCGAGTTCGTCGCCTACGGCGAAGTGGGCTTCCGCCACCTGCTGTCGAAGCGCCCGGTGGCGAAGCTCGAGGATCTGAAGGGGCTGAAGATCCGCACGCCGGAGCTCAAGATCTGGGTCGACTTCTGGCGCAAGCTGGGCGCCAATCCCACGCCGCTGCCCTACGCCGAGCAGTACTCCGCGCTGTCGACCGGCGTCATCGACGGCCTCGAGGCCGACTACTTCTCGATCCTCGGCTTCAAGTGGTTCGAGCAGGCGAAGAACCTGACGCTCTCCTACCACTGGTTCCTCCCGAAGGCCGTGCGGGTCAACGCGAAGTGGCTGGACGGGCTGCCGCCTGACCTGCAGCAGGTGGTCCGCGACACCGCCCGCGAGGTGTTCGCCGAGCAGCGCGCGCAGAACCGCGCGAAGGCCGACGAGGCGCTCGCCCAGCTGCAGAAGGCCGGCGTCAACGTGATCCGCCTGCCCGACGCGGAGAAGCAGCGCTGGGTGGCCGCGACGCAGTCGCTGTTCGACGAGTTCGGCGCGAAGAGCCCCGAGACGAAGGCGATGATCGCCAGGATCGCCGCGCTGCGCGGCTAGCGGAAGCGGCGCGGTGCCCAGCGACGTCGCGGGGACGGCGGCGCCCGCGACGGGCGTCGCGCCGGCACCCTGGCTCGCGCGCGCGCTCGACGCGCTGGCGGTCGTGCTGCTGCTCGCCGCCGCCGGCGTGGCGCTGCTGCAGGTCGTCTTCCGCTACGGGCTCGACAACTCGCTGCCGTGGCCGGAGGAGTTCGCGCAGTGGATGTTCGTCTGGGCCGTCTTCGTCGGCGCCGGACTCGCCGCGGCGCGCCGGGGCCACATCGTCGTCGGCACGTTCTCGTCGCGCCTGTCCGCGGCGGCGCAGGGTCGCCACCGCACGTTCGTCGACGGCTGCGTCGCGCTCGCGGCCACGATCCTGCTGGGCGAGGGCGCGTCGTTCGTCGCGAAGACCACCTACGTCTCGCCGGGACTGGGCTGGTCGTTCAAGTTCCTGTATGCGGCGGTCCCGGCCTGCGGCCTGATCACGCTGGCGGGCCTCGCGCACGCGCGCTGGCGCGAGTCCGGCGTGCTCGTCGCGGCGCTCGCGCCCGTCGCCGCCGGCGTCGCGTCCTGGGCCCTGCTGGCGGCGGCGGGGCCGGCGTTCCCCGCGACCGCCGCCTCGGCGTCGCTGATGGTCGTGGCGCTCGCACTGATCGCCCTCGAGGTCCCGATCGCCCACGCGTTCGTCATCGGTACGTTCGTCGCGTTCGTTCCGCAGGGCGAGCTGATGCTGGTGACGGTCCCGCAGAACATGGGGACGGCGCTCAACTCCTTCACGCTGCTGGCCATCCCGTTCTTCATCCTCGCCGCGTCGCTGATGAACCACGCCGGCATCACGCGCCGCCTCGTCGACCTCGCGAGCGCGCTGTTCGGGCACCTGCGCGGGGGGCTGGCGCACGTCAACGTGGCGACGAACACGATGATGGCCGGCGTCTCGGGATCGTCGATGGCGGACGCCGCGGCGATCGCCAAGATCCTCGTGCCGGAGATGACCCGCCGCGGCTACGCGCCGGCCTTCGGCTGCGCGCTGACCAGCGCGTCGGCCACCCTCGCGAACCTGATCCCGCCGAGCCTCGGGCTCATCATCTACGGCGCGCTCGCGTCCGCGTCCGTGGGCGCGCTGTTCGTCGCCACGATCGTGCCCGGGCTGATGACGGCGGCGGCACTCGCGCTCGTCGTCCACCTCGTCGCCGGGCGCCGCCAGCGCGATCGCGAGCGCGCCGGATCCGCGGAGCGGCTCGCCGCGCTGCGCGTGGCGATCCCGGCGCTGCTGCTGCCGATCGTCATCGTCGGCGGCGTCCGCTTCGGCGTGTTCACGGCCACCGAGTCGGGCGCCGTCGCCGCCGCGTACGCGCTCGCCTGCGGCGCGCTCCTGTACCGCGCGCTCTCCGTGCGCTCGTTCGCGCTCGCCGCGCGCGAGGCGCTGCACGACACGGTCGCCGTCGCGTTCATCATCGCCGCCGCTTCTCCCTTCGCCTGGACGCTGACCGTCGACCAGGCGCCGCAGCGCGTCGCGGCGGCGCTGGGCGCCCTCGCGTCGAGCCCGGTGGCGCTGCTGCTGCTGATCAACGCCTTCCTGCTCGTCGTCGGCCTGTTCATGGAGATGATCGCGGCGATGGTGATCCTCGTGCCGATCCTCGTGCCGATGGTCAAAACCGCAGGCATCGACCCGGTGCACTTCGGCATCGTGCTCGTCCTCAACCTGGTGATCGGCGCCCTGACGCCCCCGCTGGGCATGCTGGCGTTCACGACCTCGCGTGTCGTCGGCACGCCGGTCACGCACGTGTTCCGCGCGCTGCTGCCGTTCCTGCTCGCGCTGCTCGGGGTCCTGCTCGCCGTCAGCTACGTGCCGGCGCTCACGGTCGGCGTGGCGCGGTGGCTGGGTCCGTGATGCACGGCCGACGGCCCCGATGCCGCTGACCTTCGACGACCGCGCGATCGCGCTTCCCGCCGGGGCGTGGGCCGGGGCCGAGCGCGGCTGGGTGCGCCGCGACGGGCGCCCGCTGCTCGCCTTCACGCCCGGGGCGCTGCGCCCCTACATCTTCCCGCTCTACACGCCGGCGGGCTTCGCCGTGACCAGCGAGGCGCCGGCCGACCATCCCCACCACCAGTCGCTGTGGATCGCCGCCGACCACGTGCACGCGCTCGTCCCGGCGAGCGAAGGGCGCGTGGAGGAGTACACGTACAACTTCTACCTCGACACCACGTTCCAGGGGCGGGCGCCCGGCCGTCTCGTGGGCACGTCGCTCGCGTGGCGCGCCGCGGGCGAGCGCGACGCCCTCGTGGAGCAGTCGATCGACTGGCGCGGGCCCGTGGAGTGGGCGGCGCCGCAGGGCCGCGTCATCCTCAGCGAGGTGCGCCGGCACGCGATCCGGGCGCTCGCCCGGGCGACGCTGGTCGTCGTGCGCTCGCGGCTCGCGGCCGCGGCGTGGCCGGTGCGCATCGGGCCGACCCGCCACGCGTGGTTCAACGTGCGCGTGGCCGAGTCGATGCAGGCGCTGCACGGCGGCACGATCCGCCGCGAGGACGGCACGGACGTCGGCCGCGACCAGACGCCACAGGCGCGCTGGATCGACTACGCGGGTCCGGTGGGCGGCGGGCACGTGGCGGGCATCGCGGTGCTGCCGCTGTCCGCGCATCCCGACACCTGGTGGTTCGTCGCCGACTGGGGCGTGGTGACGTGGAATCCGTGGCGGCGTAGCGCGCAGGACCTCGCCCCGGCGCAAGCGCTGGAGATCGCGGTGGCCGTGGTCGCGCACGACGGCGAGGCGCGCCCGGACGACCTCGCATCCTGGCACCGGGAGTGCATCGAGATGGAGAGCGCACTGCGATGAAATGGCTGCGTTACGAGAGCGCCGAGGGGCCCCGCTACGGCCTGCTGACGGGCACGACGATCGCCGACGTCGAAGGCACGCCGTTCTCCGCCTGGCGCGCCACCGGACGCGAGACGCCGCTCGCGGAAGCGCGGCTGCTCGCGCCCGTCGTGCCCCGGCGCGTGTTCGGCGCCGGCCTCAACTACGTCGCGCACATCCGCGAGGTCGGCGCCTCCACGCCGGCGTTCCCGATGCTGTTCATGAAGCCGGACAGCGCGGTGATCGGGCACGGCGCGCCGATCGTCTATCCGCGCGAGGCGCGGGAAGTGCACTACGAGGCGGAGCTCGCGGTCGTGATCGGACGCAGCGCGCGCCGCGTGAGCGAGACCGACGCGCGCAGCGTGGTGCTCGGCTACACGTGCGCGAACGACGTCTCCGAGCGCGTGATCCAGCGCGCGGAGATGGCGATGGGCACGCTCCTCGTCGGCAAGGGCTACGACGGCTTCTGCCCGCTGGGACCGGTCGTGGACACCGACGTCGATCCGTCGGACCTCGCCATCCGCGCGATCGTCAACGGCACGGTTCGCCAGGACAGCCGCACCTCCGACCTCCTGTTCGGCGTCGAGGCCCTCGTCGCCTACCTGTCGCGCGCCATCACGCTGCAGCCGGGCGACGTGATCATCACCGGCACGCCGGCCGGCGTCGGCCCGATCGTCCCGGGCGACGTCGTGGACATCGCCATCGAGGGCCTCGGAACGCTGTCGAACCCGGTCGTTGCCGAGCCGACGGGGTGATGCGGATGCGTGGACCGAACCGCCCCGTGGTTCGGGCGTCGGGGCAGTTCCCGGCGGGACGCCGACGACCGCTCGACCTGCCGGCGGGAGGAAGCCGGTTCCGCTGCCTTCGCCGCATCGTCCGGCACGGCGGCACGACACGACCGCTCGCAGCCCGACGAGGCTCCGGTGCGCCGCGCCGCGCGCGCCGCCGTCAGCGCGCCGAGCGCAGCGCCTGCGCGAGGTGCCACACGGCGCTCGCGTACAGCCGGCTGCGGTTGTAGCGCGTGATCACGTAGAAATTGTGGAACGCGAGCCAGTAGCTCGCGGCGTCGGCCGACTCCTCGAGCATGAGCACCGCGACCGGGTCGGGCTCCACGTCGACCGGCAGCGGGCTCGTGGCCACGCCTTCGCGGTTCCACGCGGCGAGCGGGCGACGCTCCGACAGCCCGCCGTCGAGCCTGCGCAGCACGCCGTCGCGGTCGGGCGGATCGATCGTGGCGCGCATCATCACCGGCTGCCCGGGCTTCCAGTCGTGCGCGACGAAGTAGTTCGCCACCGAGCCGATGGCGTCGTCGGCGCTGCGCCACAGGTCGACCACGCCGCTGCCGTCGAAGTCGACGGCGTAGCGCCTGTAGCTGCCCGGCATGAACTGCGGCAGCCCCATCGCGCCCGCGAACGAACCGCGCGGCGCGAGCGGCGAGAAGCCCTGCTCGCGCGCGAGCAGCAGGAACTCCCTCAACTCGCCGCGGAAGAAGGTCGAGCGTCGCGGGTAGTCGAACGCGAGCGTGGCGAGCGCGTCGATGACGCGGTGGCTGCCGGTGACGCGGCCGTAGGCGGTCTCGACGCCTAGGATCGCGACGATCAGCTCCGCGGGGACGCCGGTGTCCGCCTGCGCGCGGGCGAGCGCCTGAGCGTGCGACGACCAGAACGCGAGCCCGGCCTCGATGCGCTCGGGCGCGAGGAAGGGTCGCGCGTACTCGTGCCACTTCGGCGGCTCCATCACCGGCCGGTTCATCAGCTCGACGATGCGCGGCTGGAAGCGTGCCGCGGCGAGCCACCGGTCGAGGTCGGCCGCGGCGAAGCCGTGCTCGTCGCGCATCTCGGCCATGAACGCGCGCACCTCGTCGCGCGCCGGATACGCGGCGCGACGCTCGTCGGCGTTCTGGCGCTTCGATCCCGCGGTCTGCGCGGTCGCAGCGCCGCAGAAGGCCAGCGCGGCGACGAGTGCCGCGGCGGCGAGGCGAAGCCTGGGGATGACCACGAAGCGTGTGCGCAACCGGAGCTGCGCCCGATGGTATCATCGCCGGCCCTCGCGGCGTGCCACGCGGCGCCGGCGCGCGGCACGCGATGCTCTATCCCCTCGTCCGTCCGTTCCTCTTCGCGCTCGATCCGGAGACCGCGCACCACGTCACCTTCGGCGGCCTCGACGTCGCCGCGCGCTGGCACGTCGCGCAGCTGGCGCTGCCTCGCGTCCCCGACGACCCGGTCGAAGTCATGGGGATCGCGTTCCCCAACCGCATCGGGCTCGCCGCCGGCCTCGACAAGAACGCCGAGCACATCGACGCCCTGGCCGCGCTCGGCTTCGGCCACGTCGAGTGCGGGACGGTGACGCCGCGCCCGCAGCCCGGCAACCCCAAGCCGCGGCTGTTCCGCATCGTCGCCGCGCGCGCGCTCGTCAACCGGATGGGGTTCAACAACGACGGCCTCGACACGTTCGTCGCCAACCGCGCGCGGGCGCGCTGGACCGGCGTGGTCGGACTCAACATCGGCAAGAACTTCGACACGCCGAACGAGCGCGCCGCGGACGACTACGTCGCGTGCCTGCGCGGCTGCTACGCGCTCGCGTCCTACGTGACCGTCAACGTGAGCTCGCCGAACACCAGGGGCCTGCGCGACCTGCAGCACGAGGAGGCGCTCGGCGCGCTGGTGGCGACGCTCAAGGCCGAGCAGGCGGCGCTGGCCGACCGGCACGGGCGCTACGTCCCGCTCGCGCTCAAGATCGCCCCCGACCTCGCGCCGGCGGCGATCGACGGCATCGCGAAGCTGTGCACCAGGCGGCGCGTCGACGCGATCGTCGCGACGAACACGACGCTTTCGCGCGACGGCGTCGAAGGGCTGCCGCACGCGGACGAGGCGGGAGGGCTCTCCGGCGCGCCGCTGCGCGACCGCGCGACGAACGTCGTGCGGCGGCTGGCGCGCGCGCTCGACGGCGCGCTGCCGGTGATCGGCGCGGGCGGCGTGATGAGCGGCGAGGACGCGCGCGAGAAGCTCGACGCGGGAGCGTCGCTCGTGCAGCTCTACACCGGGCTCGTCTACCGGGGGCCCGGGCTCGTCGCGGAGTGCGTGCGGGCGACGCGCGGCCACGCCACGCCGCGCCGGCGCCGCTCAGGCCGCTGACCCGCGGCCCGTCGGGTCGTCGCCGACGAGCATCTTCGCCTCGGCGCTCGCCACCAGTCCGCCGTCCTGGTTGCGGCACTCGCCGTGCGCCACGACGATGCCGCCGGCGAGCTTCGGCTTGTCGATCCGCTCGACGAATCTCCACGTCGTGGCCAGCGTGTCGCCGGGGTAGACAGGCGCGAGGAAGCGCACGTGGTGCTCGAGGTAGCCGATCGCCGTGCCCTGGAAGCGCATCCCGAGCGAGGCGCCCATGATCGCCGAGGTGAGCATGCCGTGCAGGATGCGTCCGCCATAGCGCGCGCCGCGCGCGTAGGTCTCGTCGACGTGGTGCGGATTGAAGTCGCCGATCAGGCCCGCCCCGAGCACGAGGTGCGTCTCCGTGACCGTCATCGTGCTCGTGAACGCGTCGCCAACCACCACCTCGGTGTAGCGCAGGCCCTGGCCGTCCGCTCCCGGGCCGCGGATCACGGCGCTTTCCCCGGCGGGACCTCGAACGGGAAGCCGGACGCCTCGACGCCCGCGAGCAGGTGCGCGAACGCCGGGACCACGTCCGCCGCCGCGCCGCGCACGCCGAGCTCGAGCCGCCGCCGGCCGCCGTCCCCGACGAACGACGGCAGGCTGAACAGCTTGGCGCCCGGGAAGCGCGCGACGTTCTCGCTCATCAGCGGCAGCAGCTGGCTCTCGCCGGCGTCCCAGACGACGACCATGCGCTCGAGCGGAGGCTCGCGTCGCAGCTGCGGATAGTGCGTGGCCAGCACCCAGTCCATCATCGGCCAGGCCATCTGCGGGAAGCCGGGCATGAAGTGGTGGTCGCGGATCGAGAATGCGGCCACGTTGTTCACCGGGTTGGGGATGAGCGTCGCGCCGTCCGGGAACTCGGCCATCAGCACGCGGTGCGGATAGGCCTGCGCGCCGAAGCGCGCCACGATGCCGGCGATGGCCTCCGGGTGCGGGACGAGCGGCACGCCCAGGGCCCCGGCGGCTGCCTGGCGCGTGTGATCGTCGGGCGTGGCCCCGATGCCGCCGAAGCTGAACACGATGTCCCCGCGCGCGAAGGTGTCGCGCAGCAGCGCCGTGAGCCGGGCGCGGTCGTCGCCGACGTAGTGCGCGTAGTCGAGCGCGAGCCCGCGCGCGCCGAGCGTGGCGATCACCTGCGGCAGGTGCTTGTCGGCGCGCTTCCCGGTCAGGATCTCGTCGCCGATGACGAAGGCGCCGATGCTTCGCATGGGGGGCGGCGCGGAAAGGGGAACGGGGGATGGGGAATGGGCAGTCGCCACGGGCGTCGCCGACGTCCTTCCAGGCAGGATCTCCGAGCCGCGACCGGCTCCCTATCCCCTGTTCCCCATTCCCCATTCCCCGCCGTTCACGCAGACACCTCCGCCATCTTCCCTTCCATCTGCTGCATCATGCTGCTGAACGCGCGGTCGATCAGCGGCTCGGCCTCGACCACGCGCGCACGGTCCTCGCGGAAGTACTCGGCGAGCTCGTCGGCGGTGATCGAAAGCGCCTTCTGGCCCTGCCGGTTGGTGAAGAGGTAGGTGCCGCGCAGCGGGCTGACCCACGCGAGCTTCGCGAACGCCAGCTGGCCGTCCGCGCTCTCGAACTCGACCCACATGCCGCGCTCGAGGCTGCGCGCGATCTCGAGGTACTCGTCCTCCAGCAGCTCGCGCTCGGGCTCGGGCGGCGGCGCCGGCGCCATCGCCTCGGCCAGCGCCTGCGCCTTCTCGGCCGCCTGCTCGTCGCCGGCGGCCTTGGCGACCTCGGCCTGCGCCTTCGCCTGCTCGGCGACGGCCGCGGTCGGCGACTCGACGTGCGCGAGCGACGGCTTGACCGCCGCCGCGTGCGCCTCGACGAGGTTCGCCATGAACGGCTCGCGGTCGTCGGGCGCCCAGCGCTGCTGCTGCATGCCGGCGTTGAGGCGCTTGAGCAGCGACGGCAGAAGCGCGACCAGGTGCCTGCGGTCCTCGGACGTCCGCTTCGGCTGCACGCTCCAGACGAGGTCCTCGAGCGTGGTCACGCCCGACGTCCACGCCTCGCTGTCCTCGCCGCTGCCCACGTAGATCGACGCGAGCGCGCCGACCCAGTACTGGCGGAGGAACGCGGCGAGGAACGCGGGGACCGGGTAGGACTCGATGCGCTTCTCCACCTCGGCGCGCGCGACCGCGATCGCGACGTCGTGGCGGTCGCGGTGGTTGATCTCCTCCGCGTTGGTCGCGATGTTGGCCTCGGCGGCCTTCTCCTCCTCGGCGAGGAAGGACTCGAGCTCGCCGCGCAGGTCCTCGAAGAGCGTGAGGTCCTCGCTGAACTTCTCCAGCACGGCGTGGACGATGCGCTCGATCTCGCGGTACAGCGGGTCGTCCGAGCCCATCACCGGCGACCAGCCGAGCCCCGCCTGCGCGAGCTCGTTGACCAGCAGCCGCGCGGGGTGCGTCTTCTTCGCGAAGAACGCGCCGTCCAGCATCGCCGCCTTCAGCACCGGGATCTGCAGGCGGGCGAGCAGCGCCTTGATGCCGTCCGGCAGGTCCTTCGTCTCGAAGATGAAGTCGAACAGCATCGCGACCATCTCGATCGTCATCGACTCGAGCTGGTTCGCCCTGTGTCCGAGCGGTGACTCCTGGAGGTCGCGCAGGACGTTGTGCAGTCCCACGGGAATGCCCGCGAACTGCACCTGCGCGCCGCCGATGTCGAAGTTCGTCTGCCCGGCCTGCAGCCGCGTCAGGCCCTCGTGCAGGTCCGCCGTCGAGATGATCGGCGCGCCCGGCACGTAGCCGGACGGCGTCGGCGGCATCGGCACGAACGCGCGGCCCGGCGACGACGGCGCGCCGGGCATCTGGATCGGCGGGAAGTCGAGGTCGGCGGCCGACGGCGCGTCGAACGACGGCGGCGCGTACGACGCGGGGGGCACGGGCCCGGGAGCCGGCATGCCCGCAGGCATGGGCGAAGCCATGCCGCCGTGCGCCGGGCGCATCGGCGCGCCGCCGGCGAACATCCGCTGGAACAGCGCCATCACGTCGACTTCGGCGTTGGCGGGCGGCGGGGCCTGCGTGCCGTGCCGGCGGGCGTCGCGCGCCCCGTATCCGCCGACGTTGACGGCGCGCATCGCGGCGGGGACGACGTGCAGTTCGGCGAGTCGCTTGTTGAGGTCGCCGTAGATCGCGTTCAGGTCGGCGAGCGACGCCTGGTTCAGCTCCTTCAGCACCTGGAACTTGATGCGCTGCTCGGTCTCGATCTCCTTCAGCGCCTCGGCGAACGCGTCGACGATCGACGCGGGCGCCATCGGGTTGCCGTCGGTCTCGAGGTCCGGGCGCCCCATCAGGTGGCCTACGCCCCGGTTGAGCTGCTGGAGCTCGTCGTGGCAGAGGTTCTCGACGATCCGCTTGAGGTTGCCGCGGATGACGGACTCGTCCATCGTGGCGGTCTCGACCAGCGTGAGCTCGCCCGGCGGCGCGTGCGCGAACTCGGCCTTCTTCGCCTCGTTGCGCCCGGCGATGCCGTCGTCGATGCGGCGCTTGAGCCGCTTCTCGAAGTCGGCGAGCAGCGTCTCGCGCTGGCCCTGGAGCACGGCACGGGCGTCGAGCAGCATCTGCTGCTCCTCGCGCACGTCGGTGCGCATCGCCCGGTCCATCAGGACCTCGCCGACCTTGTTCAGGATGCCGGCGAACGCCGCGCGCATGCGGCCGACGGCGAGATCCCGGCAGTCGCCGAGGATCTTCATGGCGTCGCGCGGCGGCGTGCGACGCGCTGCGGCTTCCGTCGAGGTGGGATTCAAGCGCTGGTCCCCGGGCGGGCGCTCCGACGCCCGCGTTCGCGCGGAGATGGACGAAGGTTCAACGGCTTGCCGCGCACTCCCGCGAATCGACTGTAGCACGCAGCGCGCGCGCCCGCCACGACCGCGCCGGCCTGCCGCACTCCCCCTAGCGTCCGAGGTCCGCCCACGCTTTCTCCACGCGCTTGTACGACACCGGGAACGGCGTCTTCAGCTCCTGCGCGAACAAAGACACCTTCAACTCTTCCAGCAGCCAACGGTAGTCTACAAGACCGGGCTCCACGCGACCCGCAGCGCGATTGCGCTCGAGGCGCTGGCAGTAGCGGCGCCACAGCTCGGCCACGGCCTGCGCGTGCCGTGCGTCGCGCTCCGGCCGCTCGAGGTACTTCGCGAGGCGCCGCTCGAGGGCCTTGAGGTAGCGTGGCAGGTGCAGGAGTGCGGCCCAGGGCGTCGCGCCGAAGAAGCCGGGATGCACGAGCGCGTCGCGCTGGGCGCGCAGGTCCGCGGCGAAGCGCGCGTGCGCGGGCGGCAGCGACGCGAGCCGCTGGCCGAGCGCCTGGTACTCGGCCGCGATGGCGGCCAGCAGGCGGAACGCCCCCTCGGCCACGGCCGGCAGCCGCGTGCGCGCGCGCCGCACCTGCTCGGCGAACGCCTGCTCCGTTCGCGGCAGGGGATCGTCGCCGACGAAGGCGCGGACGCGCACGGCGTCCAGCACGTCGTCCAGCAGGCGCTCCGCAGGGATCGCCGCGCGCAGCGCGGTGGCCGCCTGCACGAAGCCGGGCGGGCCCTTGGCGTAGCGGCGGAGGGCGTCGCCGAGTGCGAGGCCGATCAGCCGGACGACCCCGCGACGCGTCGACGCCGCGGCCGCCTCCGCCGTGTCGAGCAGCGCGAGCGACACGCTGTCGCCGTCGTCCACCAGCGCCGGGAAGCCGGTCACCGCCTGCCCGCGCCGCGCGATCGTCAGCGTCGCCGGCAGGTCGCCGAAGTCCCACGCCCGCAGCCCCTTGCGCTCGAACGCGGCCCCGCCGGCGGCGAACGACAGCTGCGCCGCCTCGCCGAGCCGCGCGCGCAGCGCCGCGAGGTCGCGGCCGCTCGCGAGCTCCTGCCCCGCCGCGTCGACGACGGCGACGTTCATCGCGAGGTGCTCGGGAAGTCGCGCGTCGTCCCAGGCGTCGACGGGCGGTGCGTCGCCCAGCGTGGACGCCAGCCACGCCCGGATCGCCTCGGGCAGCGGCTCGCGCCCCTGCGGTGCGGCCTCCAGGAACGCCGTCACGCGCTCGGCCAGCGGGACGAGGCGATTGCGCCACGCCTTGGGCAGCGCCTTCAGGTACCACCCGACCTTCTCACGGACGAGGCCCGGCACCAGCCACGAGAGCCGCGCGTCGTCGAGCTGGTTGAGCAGCGCGAGCGGCACCGTCAGCGTGAGGCCGTCCAGTGGATGCCCAGGCGCGAAGCGGTACCTGAGCGCGAGGCGCGACCCCGCCATCTCGAGCTCGTCGGGGAACAGCGCCTGCGTGACGGACGCGGCCGCGTGCCGCATCAGCGCCTCGCGCGTGAAGTGCAGCGCGCGCGGATCGCGCGCCTCGGCCTCCTCGCGCCAGCGCTCGAAGCCGGCGAGCGAGTGCACGCCGGCCGGCAGGCGCTCCGCGTAGAACGCCGCGAGGGCCTCGGGCTCGACGAGCACGTCCTGGCGGCGCGCCTTGTGCTCGAGCTCCGCCACCTCCTGCACCAGGCGGGCATTGTGCGCGAGGAACGTGCCGCGCGTGGCCAGCGCGCCGGGGACCAGCGCCTCGCGGATGAACACCTCGCGCGCGAGGACCGGATCGATCGCGCCGAACGAGCGCAGCCGCCGCGCGACGAGCGTCAGGCCGTACAGCTGCACGCGCTCGCTCGCCACGACCTCGCCGCGCTTCGCGTCCCAGTGCGGCTCGAACCACTCGCGCGTCACGCGCTCGCCGGCGACCTCCTCGATCCACAGCGGGTCCACGCGCGCCGCCACGCGCGCGAACAGGCGCGAGGTCTCGACCAGCTCGGCGGCCAGCGCCCAGCGCGGCGGCTTCTTCGCGAGCCCGGACCCGGGGTGCAGGAAGAAGCGCAGGCCCCGCGTACCCTCGAAGCCGTCGCCGTCGTCGGACATCCGGCCGACGTTCGCGAGCAGCCCGCTCAGCAGCGCCTTGTGCAGCGTCGCGTACCGCGCCTCGTCGAAGGCCTTCGGCAGCGCGGTCGACCACTTCCACCCGGCGTCGGCGAGCTCGCTGGCGAGCTGCAGGTGCACGTCGCGCCACTCGCGCATGCGCAGCTGGTTGACGAACTGCGCGCGGCACGCCTCGACGAGCCTGCGGTGCGTCGGCTTCTGCGCCAGCGCGTCGTCGAAGAACTCCCACAGCACGACCAGGGACAGGAAGTCCGAGCGCTCGTCGCGGAAGCGCAGGTGCGCCTGGTCGGCGGCCTGCTGCTTGTCGAGCGGCCGCTCGCGCGGGTCGGGCACCGCCAGCGCGCTCGCGATCACCAGCGCCTCGGCGACGCAGCCGCCGTCGCGCGCGGCGAGCACGATGCGCCCGATGCGCGGATCGAGCGGCAGTCGCGCGAGCTCCCGGCCGGACGGCGTGAGCCGCCGCCCGGCGTCGACCGCGCCGAGCTCCTGGAGCAGCTGGAAGCCGTCGGCGATCGCCCGCGGGCTCGGCGGGTCGAGGAACGGGAACGCGTCGACGGCGGGGAGGTCGAGGGCGGCCATGCGCAGGATGACGCTCGCCAGCGAGCTGCGCACGATCTCCGGGTCGGTGTACGCCGGCCGCGCGGCGAAGTCGTCCTCCGCGTACAGCCGCACGCAGACGCCGTCCTGCACGCGCCCGCAGCGGCCGGCCCGCTGGTTCGCCGCCGACCGCGCGATCTTCTCGATGGCGAGCAGCGTCGTCTTGTTGCGGACGTTGTAGCGCTTGACGCGGGCGAGGCCGGTGTCGATCACGTAGCGGATGCCCGGGACGGTCAGCGACGTCTCGGCCACGTTGGTCGCGAGGACGATGCGGCGTCCGCGCGACGGCGCGAACACGCGCTGCTGGTCCTGCACCGACAGCCGCGCGTACAGCGGCAGGATCTCGACGTCGCCGGCGTAGGGTCGGCGCGCGAGGCTGCGCCGCAGCAGCTCGCCGGTCTCGCGGATCTCGCGCTCGCCCGGAAGGAAAGCGAGGATGTCGCCCGGCCCCTCGCGCCACAGGTCCTCGGCGGCCGCGGCGATCGCGTCCTCCATCGCCTCCTCGTCGTCCGCCTCGCCGGCGACGTCCTGACCCGCCCCGAGCGGCCGATAGCGCACGTCGACGGGGTAGGTGCGGCCGGACACCTCGATCACCGGCGCCGGACGACGCGGCGCGCCGAAGTGCGCGGCGAAGCGGTCCGCGTCCAGCGTCGCCGAGGTGATCACGACGCGCAGGTCCCCGCGCACGGCGAGCAGCTGCTTCAGGTAGCCGAGCAGGAAGTCGACGTTGAGGCTGCGCTCGTGCGCCTCGTCGACGATGATCGTGTCGTAGGCGGAGAGCTGCCGGTCGGCCTGCGTCTCGGCGAGCAGGATGCCGTCGGTCATCAGCTTGACGAAGGCGTCCGGCCGCGTGCGGTCGGTGAAGCGGACCTTGAATCCGACAGCCTCGCCGAGCGGCGTGTCCAGTTCCTGCGCAATGCGCGCCGCCACGGCGCGGGCGGCGATGCGCCGCGGCTGCGTGTGCCCGATCAGGCCGCGCGCGCCGCGGCCCGCTTCGAGGCAGATCTTGGGCAGCTGCGTCGTCTTCCCCGAGCCGGTCTCGCCGCAGACGATCACCACCGGGTGCGCGCGGATCGCCGCCGCGATCTCGCCGGCGCGTGCGGCGACCGGCAGGTCGGCCGGATAGGCGATGGCGGGGCGCCGCGCCTGACGCGCCACGTAGCGCGCGCGCGCCGCGTCGACGTCCGCGGCCAGCTTCGACCAGACCGCCTCGGGTGCCTTGGCATGCCGGGCGCGCGCGATCCGCGCCGCGAGGCGGCGCTCGTCGGCGGCGAGCGTGTCGGAAAGGAGGGCGCGCAGCGCGCCGGCGGGCGAAGCCATGACGTCCGGGCGCTGCCGATGCGGCGCCGCAAAACCCGCGATTCTACCGACCGGGACGGTACGGCGCCGCCGTCCGTCCTGCCCGCGGAGCCTGCCGCGCCGCGCGATCGTCGGGTATGCTCGGCGCCGTCGCGGGGGCTTCCCCGATCCTCGACCAGGAGACTCGCATGCCGGCCATCGCTCCCCGTGCCATCGTCCTCGCCTGCGCCGTCGCGCTGGGCGCCGCCAGCCTCGCCGCCGACGCCAAGACCCTGCGCTGGGCCGGGCGCGGGGACCCGCAGACGATGGACCCCTTCTCGCAGAACGAGAACCTCACCAACAACATCAACAACCTGGTCTACGACACGCTGGTGATGCGCGACAAGGACCTGAAGATCATGCCGGGGCTCGCGACGTCGTGGGAGCAGGTCAATCCGACCACGTGGCGCTTCAAGCTGCGCCAGGGCGTCAAGTTCCACGACGGCACGCCGTTCACCGCCGACGACGTCGTGTTCTCGATCAATCGCGCCGCCGACGAGATCTCGCAGATCAAGGCGTACGCGCGCGCCACCGGGAAGCCGACGAGGATCGACGACTTCACCGTCGAGTTCGTCACCAACGGGCCCAACCCGATCATGCTCGAGCACCTGGTCACGCTGATGATCATGAGCAAGCCGTGGAGCGAGAAGAACAAGGTCACGCGGCCGCTCGACTACAAGAACAAGGAGGAGACGCACACCTCGCGCAACGCGAACGGCACCGGCCCGTACATGCTGAAGTCGCGCGAGCCCGACGTGCGCACGGTGCTGGTGCGCAACAACGACTGGTGGGGCTGGAAGGACAAGCGCTTCGACGGCAACGTCACCGAGGTGATCTACACGCCGATCGGCAACGACGCCACGCGGCTGGCCGCGCTCGTCTCCGGCGACGTCGAGCTGATCAACGACCCCGCCCCGCAGGACGTGCCGAAGCTGCAGCAGACGCCCGGCGTCAAGGTCATCGAGGGCTTCGAGCAGCGGATCGTGTTCTTCGGCATGGACCAGAGCCGCGACGAGCTCCTGTACTCGAACGTCAAGGGGAAGAATCCGCTGAAGGACAGGCGCGTCCGACAGGCGCTCTACCAGGCGATCGACGTCAACGCGATCCAGAAGCAGACGATGCGCGGCCTGTCGAAGCCCTCGGGCGCGCTGACGCCCTCGCCGGTGCAGACCACGCCCGAGATCGAGAAGCGGCTCGCCTTCGACCCAGGTGCCGCGAAGAAGCTCCTCGCCGAGGCCGGCTACCCGAACGGCTTCGAGGTCCAGCTCGACTGCCCGAACAACCGCTACGTCAACGACGAGCGCATCTGCCAGGCGGTCGCCGCGATGTGGACGAAGGTCGGCGTCAACACGCGGCTCGTCACGCTGCCCCGCGCGCAGTACTTCCCGAAGCTGGAGAAGCTCGACACCAGCGTCTACATGCTCGGCTGGGGCGGCGCGTCGACCGACGCGATCTTCACGCTGCAGCCGGTGCTGTCGACCCACAACGGCAAGGGCGACGGCGACTTCAACTACGGGCGCTACAGCAACCCCAAGTTCGACGCGATCGTCGCAGAGGTCAAGGTCGAGATGAACGCCGAGAAGCGCCTCGCGCTGATCCGCCGGGCGCTCGAGATCCACAACGCGGAGATCCACCACATCCCGCTGCACCGGCAGGTGATCCCGTGGGCGTCGCGCAGCAACGTCGACGTGCCGCACCGCGCCGACAACCAGGTCTGGCCGGTGTGGATCAAGGTCAAGTGATTCGAATCTTCAGGGCGGGCGCGGACGCTTGAGGGGAACTGTGCTCACTCCGCCGGACCACGCCGCCCGCCCGATCGGTACCACCCGCCGGCGGGGTTTGTGCGTGAGTCTGCGGCGGGCCCGGCCCCTTTCGAGAATGCAGTCGCGCACGAGGGCAGTCTCCTGGATGATGCGCTGCAATTGCGACGCAGAGGCAGGTGCTCGTGAAATCCGCCACATTTGCGTCACTGGGGGTCGATCCGAAACTCCGCGGCGCCGCAGAGCAGGTCCTGGAGGAGGGCGAGACGCTGTCGAGTTTTGTCGAGCAGTCGATCCGGGACGGCGCGCAACGTCGCCAGGCGCAGCGCGAATTCATCGCGCGGGGGTTGAGAGCGAGAGAATCGGCGCGAGAGTCAAAGAACGATGTGCCGGCCGCCAAGGTGGTCGCGCGGCTGGAGGGGATGCCTGCCGTCGTGCAGTGCCCCGCAGTCGACGACCGATCCAATGTCGCACGCCACGTGGCGACGGGCGCCCCCCCGATGACGGATGTCCTGCGCTTCTAGGGCCTGTTCACGCTATGGACACAGGCGCGCTGCGAAGCGAAAAGGGCCGTGGGCTAGGTGCAAGGCCGCAAGGCGGGTCGGGACCCCGGCGAGGACTTGCAGCAACGCCCTCGGCCCTTTTCGCCGCAGCCCGGAGGGTAGGGGCGCACCCCTTCGCGCATGCGGCCATAGCGTGAACAGGCCCTAGCGCACGGCGACCACGCCAGAGCGCGCAAGCGATGCGATCCGCGCCTCGTCGTAGCCCAGCCGCGCCTTCAGCACCGCCGCTGTGTGCTCGCCGAGCAGCGGCGGCGGCTGCGCCGCGTCGCTGCGCTCGCCGTCGAAGAGCAACGGCAACCCCACCTGCGGCACGCTGCCCGCGAGCGGGTGCGGCAGGTCGAAGCGCAGGCCGCGCGCGCGCAGCTGCGGCTCGGCGAACACCTGGTCGATCGCGTTGATCGGCCCGCACGGCACGCCGAGCGGCTCCAGCAGGTCGAGCCACGCGCGCTGCGTCCGCCCGCGCACGACCTCGGCGACCATCGGCACGAGGGCGTCGCGGTTGCGGACGCGGTCCGCGTTCTTCGCGAACCGCGCATCGGCGGCCCACGCCCCGACGCCGGCGGCCTCGCAGAACTTCGCGAACTGCCCGTCGTTGCCCACGGCGAGGATCACGTGGCCGTCGGCGCAGGCGAACACCTGGTAGGGGACGATGTTGGGATGCGCATTGCCGAGCCGTCCCGGCGCGCGGCCCGTGACGAGGTAGTTCATGTTCATGACGGACATCATCGCCACCGCCGAGTCGAGCAGCGCGGCGTCGACGTGGCATCCGCGCCCCGTGCGCTCGCGCTCGGCGAGCGCCGCGAGGATGCCTGTCACCGCGAACATGCCGGTGACGAGGTCCGTGATCGCCACGCCCGCCTTCTGCGGTCCGCCGCCGGGCACGTCGTCGCGCTCACCCGTCACGCTCATGAACCCGGACATGCCCTGGATGATGAAGTCGTACCCCGCCCGCTCCGCCCACGGACCGTCCTGTCCGAACCCCGTGATCGAGCAGTAGACGAGGCGCGGGTGGCGCGCCATCAGCGTCTCGCGGTCCAGCCCGTACTTCGCGAGCCCGCCCACCTTGTAGTTCTCGACCAGCACGTCCGCCTGCGCGCAAAGCGCGCGCACGATCGCCTGCCCGTCGGGCGTCGTGATGTCGACCGCCACCGACTGCTTGCCGCGGTTGCAGGCCATGTAGTACGCCGACTCGGTGGTGTCGCGGCCCGCGCCGTCGCGCAGGTACGGCGGCCCCCACGCGCGCGTGTCGTCGCCGCTCCCCGGACGCTCGATCTTCCACACGGTGGCGCCGAGGTCGGCGAGGTGCTGCGTGCACCACGGCCCGGCGAGGACGCGCGAGAGGTCGAGGACCGTAACGTGCGCGAGGGGGCGGTGCACGGTGTGCGGAAGGGAAGGGGCGGCGGGCTCCGCGGGCGCGAGTCCGGCCGCCGGCCAACGGCGGCCTCGCTCCGCGCCGCGTCAGGGCTTGAGCGCCACGAGCACCTCGTCGAGCATCTTCTTCGCGTCGCCGAACAGCATCCGGTTGTTGTCCTTGTAGAACAGCGGATTGTCGACGCCCGCGTAGCCCGAGGCCATGCTGCGCTTCATCACGATCGACGTCTTCGCCTTCCAGACCTCGAGGACCGGCATGCCGGCGATCGGGCTCGCCGGATCCTCCTGCGCCGCCGGGTTCACGATGTCGTTGGCGCCGATGACGATCGCCACGTCCGTGTCCGGGAAGTCCTCGTTGAGCTCGTCCATCTCGAACACGATGTCGTAGGGCACTTTTGCCTCGGCGAGCAGCACGTTCATGTGGCCGGGCATGCGGCCGGCGACCGGGTGGATTCCGAAGCGGACGTCGACCCCGCGCTCGCGTAGCGTCTTCGTGATCTCGAACACCGTGTGCTGCGCCTGCGCCACGGCCATCCCGTAGCCCGGGACGATGATCACGTTCTTCGCGTCGCGCAGCATCTCCGCGGTCTCCACGGCGGAGATCGGGACGACCTCGCCCGCCGGCTGCGCTCCCCCTCCCGTCGCGGCCGGCGCGCCGCCTTCGGTGCCGAAGCCGCCGGCGATGACGCTGACGAAGTTGCGGTTCATCGCCGCGCACATGATGTAGGACAGGATCGCGCCACTCGAGCCGACCAGCGCGCCGACCACGATCAGCAGGTCGTTGGACAGCATGAAGCCGGTGGCGGCCGCCGCCCAGCCGGAGTAGCTGTTCAGCATCGACACCACGACCGGCATGTCGGCGCCTCCGATCGCCATCACCATGTGCACGCCGAAGGCCAGCGCGATGAGCGACATGACGATCATCGGCAGCATCGCGTCGGCCACGGTGTGCGCCGTGACGAACCGGTAGCCGAACCAGATCACCACGAGCAGCCCGGCGAGGTTGAGCCAGTGCCGTCCCGGCAGCAGCACGGGCTTGCCGCTGATCTTGCCCGACAGCTTGCCGAACGCGACGACCGAGCCCGAGAACGTCACGGCGCCGATCAGCACGCCGAGGTACATCTCGACCTCGTGGATCGCCTTTTCCGCCGGCGACATCCCCACCGAGACCGCCGGGTCGATGAAGTTGGCGTAGCCGACGAGCATGGCGGCCAGGCCGACGAGGCTGTGCATCAGCGCGACCAGCTCGGGCATCTGCGTCATCTTGACGATGCGCGCCGCATAGAGGCCGATCGCCGCACCCACGGCCATCGCGCCGACGATGTACGGCAGCCCGCCGGCCGTGACCTGCGGGCCGAAGATGGTGGCGAGCACGGCAATCGTCATCCCGACGATGCCGTAGAGGTTGCCGCGGCGCGACGTCTCCGGATTGGACAGGCCGCCGAGGCAGAGGATGAAGAGGATCGTCGCGCCGAGGTAGGAGACGGTGGCGAGGCTTGCGCTCATGGTCTCGTCACCTCACTTGCGGAACATGTCGAGCATGCGCCGCGTCACCGCGAAGCCGCCGAACATGTTGATCGTCGCCAGCGCGATCGCGGCCACCGACAGCCAGCGGATCCACTCGCCCGGCCGCGCGAGGTCCGTCGAGATCTTCGAGAGATCCGGCGCGAGCTGGACCAGCGCACCGATCGCGATGATGCTCGACACCGCGTTCGTGACGCTCATCAGCGGCGTGTGCAGCGCCGGCGTCACGTTCCACACGACCATGTACCCGACGAAGCAGGCGAGCACGAACACCGTGAAGTGGCCGAGGAAGCTCGCCGGCGCGTATGCGCCGATCAGCAGGAACAGCAGGGCGCCGACGCCGAAGAGCACGGCCGCCTTCGCCGGGGTCATCGCGCCGCTGGGCTTGCCGTGGCCGCCGGCGGCCTTCGCCGGCACGGGCGCGGCGGGCCTGGGCGGGGCGGGCGGTGCGGACGGCAGCTTCGGCGGCGGCGGCGGCCAGCTGATGGCACCATCCTTGACCACCGTCACGCCGCGGATCGCGTCGTCTTCCATGTCGACGTCGAGGACGCCGTCCTTGGTCTTGCACAGCTCCTCGGTCAGGCGCAGCAGGTTCGTCGCGTACAGCGTCGATGCCTGCCGGGCGAGGCGGCTGGCGAGGTCGGTGTAGCCGACGATCGTGACGCCGTGCCTCACCACGGCCGCTCCGGGCTCGGTCAGCTCGCAGTTGCCGCCCTGCTCCGCCGCCATGTCGACGATCACGCTGCCCGGCTTCATGCTCTTCACCATGTCGGCCGTGATGAGCCTTGGCGCCGGCTTGCCGGGGATCAGCGCGGTCGTGATGATGACGTCCGCCTCCCTCGCCTGCTTCGCGTACATCCCGCGCTGCGCCTGCTGGAAGCCCTCGCTCATCACCTTGGCGTAGCCGCCGCCGCCGGAGCCTTCCTCCTCGTAGTCGACCTTGACGAACTCGCCGCCCAGCGACTTCACCTGGTCGGCCACCTCCGCGCGCGTGTCGTTGGCGCGCACGATCGCGCCCAGGTTCGCGGCCGTGCCGATCGCGGCGAGGCCCGCGACGCCGGCGCCGGCGATGAAGACCCTGGCCGGCGGGATCTTGCCGGCGGCCGTGACGCTGCCGTTGAAGGGGCGGCCGAAGGCGTTGGCGGCCTCGATGACGGCGCGGTAACCGCTGACGCCGGCCATCGAGGTCAGCGCGTCCATCTTCTGGGCGCGCGAGAGCTGCCGCGGCAGCGAATCGATCGCGAGCACTGTCGCCTTCCGCGCGGCGAGCTGCTGCATCAGCTCGGGGTGCTGCGCCGGCCAGACGAAGCCGATGAGCGTCGCGCCTTCGCGGAGCATGGCGACTTCCTCGGTCGTCGGCGGCCGGACCTTGAGGACGACGTCGGCCTTCGCCCAGAGCTCATCTGCGGTGGCGACCAGTTCGGCGCCGGCCGCGCGGTAGGCCTCGTCCGGGAAGCTCGCCGCCTCGCCCGCGCGCGCCTCGACCGCGACGCGGAAGCCGAGCTTGATCAGCTTCTCGACGACCTCGGGAACGGTCGCGACGCGCTTCTCGCCGGGGAAGACTTCCTTCGGAACTCCGATCACCAGTGCCATCGACCTCTCCTCGTCGCCTTCTTCTCGTTCGGCGTTCCGGCCCCGCATCGTGCCACAAACGCCCCGCTCCCGGTGGCGACCGCGCGCGCGGCGCGATCGTGGCGCAGTCCCGGGCTCACCGGGGGCGCGCGTCGAGCGGCTGCAGCAGCGGCGCGAATGCCGCGAGCGCGCCACGGTCCAGCTTGCCCGCGGCCGTGTGCGGCAGCCGCTCGACGAAGCACACGTGGCGCGGGCGCTTGAACGGCGCGAGCTGCGCACCCAGCCATGCCTGCAGCTGCATCGCGGAGGGTGCGCCGGCCTCGGCGACGAGTGCAGCGGCGACCGTCTCGCCCCACGTCGCGTCGGGCCGGCCGAACACCGCGGCCTCCACGATGCCCGGACAGGCTTCCAGCACGCGCTCCACCTCGACCGGATAGACGTTCTCGCCGCCGGTCACGATGAGGTCGCCGCGGCGCGCATGCACGTGCAGGCACCCGTCCGCATCGAGCGTACCGAGATCGCCGGTGTCGAACCACGCGCCCGGCGCGAGCGCCGGACCGTTCCAGTAGCCTGCCATCAGCATCGGCCCCGCGACCTCGATGCGGCCGTCGACGACGCGCACGCGCGCCCCCGGCAGCGCCCGCCCTTCCCCCCGCAGTGCCGGCGCGAAGCGGTCCGCGTAGGGCGTGGCGACCACCTGCGAACAGCTCTCGGTGAGGCCGTAGGTCAGCACGATCGGCACGCCGCGTGCGGACGCCCGCGCGAGCAGTCGCCGCGGCGCCGGCGCCCCGCCGACCAGCACGCAGCGCAGCCGCGCCGGCGGCCGCCACCGCGGGTGCGCGTCCAGCACCCGCGCGAGCATCGTGGGCACGACGGAGGCGAGCGTGGCGTGCGTGTCGTCGAGCAGCGCGGGAAACGACGCCGCGTCGAAGCCTTCGGCGAGCGCGACGCAGCGGCGCGCGATCAGGCTGCGCGTCAGGATCGAGAGGCCACCGACGCGCGCGACCGGCATGCACGCGAGCCAGCAGTCGCCCGCTTCCCAGCCGAGGTTCGCCGCGCTCGCGGCCGCAGAGGCCACGAGGGCGGCACGCGTCAGCACCGCGCCGCGCGGGACGCCGGTCGTCCCGGACGTGTGGATGATCACCGCCGCGTCCGCGTGCGGCACGTCGCCCGCGCGCGCCACCTCGGCGAGCAGCGCGTCGCGTTCGGGCGCCGTGAGCCGCGGGTGGACCAGCAGGGCGGGCACGCGCAGCTCCAGCAGCGCGAACAGCGTCGCGACGGTGTCGAGCGTGTTGCCGGCGACGAGCGCGTGCGCCCGCCGCTCGCCCGTGTCGCGCGCGAGCGCGTGCATGCGCGCGTCGACGCGCTCCGCGAGGTCGCGGAACGTGTGGTCGCGGCCGCGCACGCGCAGGGCACACGCGCCTCCCGCCTCGCGCGCGGCTGCGAAGACCGACAGCAGGTCGTGCATGGCGGGCGCCGCGCGCCGCGCGTCAGGGCAGGCGACGGAACCTGCGGAAGTCGGGCGTGCGCTTCTCGACGTAGGCGTTGCGCCCCTCCTGCCCTTCCTCGGACAGGTAGAACAAGAGCGTGGCGTTGCCGGCGAGTTCCTGGAGGCCCGCCTGCCCGTCGCAGTCGGCGTTCAGCGCCGCCTTGAGGCAGCGCAGCGCGATCGGGCTGTTGGCGAGCATCTCGCGGCACCACTGCACGGTCTCCTCCTCGAGCCGCTCGTAGGGCACGACGCAGTTGACCAGGCCCATCTCGAGCGCCTGGCGCGCGTCGTACTGCCGGCACAGGAACCAGATCTCGCGCGCCTTCTTCTGGCCGACGATGCGCGCCATGTAGGACGCGCCGTAGCCGCCGTCGAAGCTGCCGACGCGCGGGCCCGTCTGCCCGAAGCGCGCGTTGTCCGCGGCGATCGTCAGGTCGCAGATCATGTGAAGCACGTGGCCGCCGCCGATCGCGTAGCCGGCGACCATCGCGACGACGGGCTTGGGGAGCGTGCGGATCTGGCGCTGAAGGTCGAGGACGTTGAGGCGCGGCACGCCGTCGCCGCCGACGTAGCCGCCCTTGCCGCGGACGCGCTGGTCGCCGCCCGAGCAGAACGCCTCGCGGCCCTTGCCCGTCAGGATCACGACGCCCACGGACTCGTCGTCGCGCGCGTCGGCGAACGCCCGCTGCAGCTCCTGGACCGTCTCGGGCCGGAACGCGTTGCGCACCTGCGGGCGATTGATCGTGATCTTCGCGATCCCCTCGCCGGCCTTCTCGTAGATGACGTCGTGGTAGCCGTCGACCGCCTGCCACTCGGGCACGGCGGGAAGTGCCTGCTGCTGCATCGCTTGCTCCGTCGTCAGAAGTCTCGTCGCGCCGGCTGCTCGCAGGCGCGCGCGTGAAGTTCGCCGGGGTAACGGGTCCGCGGGCGCGCAGCCGCCTTGCGCCGCGGCGGCGTCACAGCGCCTCCGCGATGGCGCGGCCGGCCTCGGCGGTGCCGGCCGTGCCGCCGATGTCCCGCGTGCGTGGCGCCGAGGGGTCCGCGAGCACGCGCTCGATGGCCGCGACGACCGCCGCGCCCGCCTCGCGGTGGCCCAGGAAGTCCAGCATCAGCGCGGCCGACCAGATCTGCCCGATCGGGTTCGCGATGCCCTTGCCCGCGATGTCGGGAGCGGAGCCGTGCACGGGTTCGAACAGCGACGGGAACGTGCGCTCCGGATTGATGTTCGCCGACGGCGCGATGCCGATCGTGCCGCACACGGCGGGGCCGAGGTCGGACAGGATGTCGCCGAACAGGTTCGAGCCGACCACGACGTCGAAGATCTGCGGCCGCGCGACGAAATGCGCCGTCAGGATGTCGATGTGATAGGCGTCGGTCGCCACGTCCGGATAGCGCGCCTTCGCCGCCGCGAAGCGCTCGTCCCAGTACGGCATCGTGATGGCGATGCCGTTGCTCTTCGTCGCCGACGTGACCTTCCGGCGGGCGCGCGTGCGTGCGAGCTCGAACGCGTACTCCATGATGCGGTCGACGCCGGCGCGGCTGAACACCGACTCCTGGAACACGATCTCGCGCTCCGTGCCCTCGTACATGCGCCCGCCGACCGACGAGTACTCGCCTTCGGTGTTCTCGCGCACGACCACGAAGTCGATGTCGCCGGGCCTGCGGTCGGCGAGCGGCGAGGGGATGCCCGGCATCAGCCGGCAGGGCCGCAGGTTGACGTACTGGTCGAAGCGCCGCCGGAACTGGATCAGCGAGCCCCAGAGCGAGACGTGGTCGGGGACGCTCGCCGGCCAGCCGACCGCGCCGTAGAAGATCGCCTCGAACCCCGCCAGCGTCGGGAACCAGTCCTCGGGCATCATCCGCCCGTGCTTCGCGTAGTAGTCGCAGTTCCAGTCGAACTGCTCGAAGCGCCACGTGATCCCGAAGCGCTTGCCCACGGCCTCGAGCACGCGCAGGCCCTCGGGGACGACTTCCTTGCCGATGCCGTCCCCGGGGATGACGGCGATCCGATGCGTGGCCATGCAGGCGTTCCGGTCGGTCGAAAGCGCGATTGTAGGTTATGCTCGGCCACGCCCCGCCGCCCCGCTTCGCCGTGCCCTCGGCCGCGCTCGTCGCCCTGCAGTTCGCCGCCCTCGCCGCCCTGCTGCCGCCCTGGGGCGCCGCGCGCTTCTCGGCGTGGGCGGCGCCGCCGCTCGTCGCCGCGGTGGCGCTGGGCGCGTGGACGCTGCGCCACAACCGCCCCGGCAATTTCGGCGTCATGCCCGAGCCGCGCGGGGGTGCACGGCTGGTGACCAGCGGGCCGTACGCGTACGTGCGCCACCCGATGTACCTAGCGGTGCTCCTCTTCGGCGCCGGCATGGCCGCCGGATGGGGCGGTGCGCCGCACCTCGTCGCGCTCGCCGCGCTGGCCGTGGTGCTGCACGCGAAGGCGGGGCGCGAGGAGGGGCTGCTGGCGGCGGCGTTCCCGGCGTACGCCGACTA
This sequence comes from Betaproteobacteria bacterium, assembly GCA_016861105.1. Lineage (GTDB taxonomy): Bacteria > Pseudomonadota > Gammaproteobacteria > Burkholderiales > Casimicrobiaceae > VBCG01. The sequence goes on from BOKS01000013.1 coordinate 112,946, forward strand.
TGCCGCCCGGACGCGGCGCATCCTCCCGTTCCTGCTGTAGCGCCCCCGGCGCCCGCATTGGACAGCGCGCACGCGCTCGCGTAGAGTGCGCGCTGCCGGTGGGCCGAACCTGCGCCCCACCGGCTTTCTTTTGCCTCCGCTCCCGCACTCCGTCGACGCCGCCCGGCTGCACAGGCGCGCGATCCTGTTCATGGTCGTCGCGCCGCTGTGCTGGTCGTCCGGCGGGCTGCTCGTGCGCCTGCTGTCGTTCCGCGACGCCTGGGAGATCGTGTTCTGGCGGTCGCTGTTCATGGCGCTCTTCGTCGCCGGCACGCTCGTCGTCCTGCACGGGCGCCGCGTGCCGCAGGCCGTGCGCAGCGTCGGCTGGCCGGGGCTCCTCGCCGGCGCGTTCCTCGCGGGCCAGTTCTTCCTCTTCATCGCGTCGCTGACCCGCACGACGGTCGCCAACACGTTCGTGCTCATGAGCGTCTCGCCGTTCCTCGCCGCCCTCGCCGCGCGCCTCCTGCTGCGCGAAGCGGTGCCGATGCGCACGTGGATCGCGATGAGCGTCGCCTTCGGCGGCATGGTGATCATGTTCTCGGACTCGCTCGACGCCGGGCGCCTGTCCGGCAACCTGCTCGCCGTCGGCGTGTCGGTGCTGTTCGCGCTCAACGTCACCGTGCTGCGGAAGGTGCACGCGACCGTCGACATGCTGCCGACGGTCATGATCGCGGGCCTGATGTCGATCGCCGTCGCGCTGCCGCTTGCCGCGCCGTTCGAGGCGACGCCTCGGGACCTCGCCGTGCTCGCGGTGCTGGGGTGCGTGCAGCTCGGCACCGGGTGCCTGCTGATGGTGGCGGCCTCGCGGCACCTGACGGCGACGGAACTGGGGCTGCTCGCGCTGCTCGAGCCCATCCTCGGCCCGGTCTGGGTGTGGGCGCTGCTCGGCGAGGCCCCCGGCCCGCTGGCGCTCGCCGGGGGCGCGATCGTGCTTGGCGCCGTGATCGCGAACGAGGCGTGGGCGGCGTGGCGCGGCCGTTCGCCGCCCGCGGTGCTCGCCCCGCCGGCCGCGACGCCCGGCCCCTGACGCGATGGCGTGGCCGGACTTCCCGGTCGGGTTCTACCCCGTCGCGGTGCTCGCGATCCTGGTGACCGGCATCTCGAAGTCGGGCTTCGGCGGCGGCGCCGGCGGCATCGCCGTGCCGCTGATGTCGATCTTCATCGCGCCGCCGGAGGCCGCGGGCATCATGCTGCCGATCCTGTGCGCGATGGACCTGTTCGGCGTGCACGCGTACCGCGGCAAGGCGTCGTGGCGGCACCTGCGCGCGCTGCTGCCCGGCGCGCTGATCGGCATCGCGCTCGGCGGCCTCGCCTTCGGCGCGCTGCCCGTCGACGCGATCCGCCTGCTCCTCGGCATCATCGCCGTGACGTTCGCGCTCAACCGCTGGTTCGGCCTCTCCGAGCGGCTCGCCGCGCGGCTCGCGCGCGCCGAGGGTCCGCCGGGCCGCGCCGCCGGCGCGCTCTGGGGCGGCCTGTCGGGATTCACCAGCACGCTGGCGCACGCCGGCGGGCCGCCGTTCTCGATCTGGATGCTGCCGCAGCGCCTCGACAAGACGGTGCTGGTCGCCACCTCGATCGTGTTCTTCCTCGTCGTCAACTACGCGAAGCTGGTGCCGTACGCGATGCTCGGCCAGCTCAACGCCGGGAACCTCTCCGCGTCGCTGCTGTTCGCCCCGCTCGCGCCGCTCGGCATCTGGATCGGCGTGTGGCTGCACAAGCGGATGACGGAGTCGACCTTCTACGCGATCTCGTACGCACTGCTCTTCGCCACCGGCCTCAAGCTCGTCTACGACGCGCTGGCGTGACGCCGACGGGGGCTCGCGGGACCGCTGCACGCGCGGGGCGACCGCCGCGCCCGCAGGGCGCGCCCGCGGCGCACGGGCCGGTCGGCGGCCCCGGCCCGGGCTGCGCTATGATGCGGGCCCAGCCGCAGCCGCCGCCGCCGCGTCCCCATGAAGCAGACGTTCCTCGACTTCGAGCAGCCGATCGCCGAGCTCCAGGCGAAGATCGACGAGCTGCGCTTCGTCCACGAGGACTCCGCCGTCGACATCTCCGACGAGATCGCGCGCCTCACGAAGAAGAGCCAGCAGCTCACCAGGGACATCTACGGCAAGCTGACCGCGTGGCAGATCGCGCAGGTCGCACGGCATCCGCAGCGCCCCTACACGCTCGACTACGTCGCCGCCATGTTCACGGACTTCCGGGAGCTGCACGGCGACCGCAGCTTCGCGGACGACCCGGCGATCGTCGGCGGCCTCGCGCGCTTCAACGGCCGGCCATGCGTCGTCGTCGGCCACCAGAAGGGCCGCGACACGAAGGAGAAGATCCACCGCAACTTCGGGATGCCGCGCCCGGAGGGCTACCGCAAGGCGCTGCGCCTGATGAAGCTCGCGGAGAAGTTCGGGCTGCCGCTGTTCACGTTCGTCGACACGCCGGGCGCCTACCCGGGCATCGGCGCCGAGGAGCGCGGGCAGTCGGAGGCGATCGGGCGCAACCTCTACGAGATGGCGGGGCTGCGCACGCCGGTCATCGTGACGATCATCGGCGAGGGCGGCTCCGGGGGCGCGCTGGCGATCGCCATCGGGGACGTGTGCCTGATGCTGCAGTACGCCGCGTACTCGGTGATCTCGCCTGAGGGCTGCGCCTCGATCCTGTGGAAGTCCGCCGAGCACGCGCCCGAGGCGGCCGAGTCGCTGGGCATCACGGCGGCGCGCCTCAAGCAGCTCGGCCTGGTCGACCGCGTCGTGCCCGAGCCGCTCGGCGGCGCGCACCGCGACCCGCCCGCGATGATGCTGGCGCTCAAGAAGGCGCTCGCCGAGGCGCTCCGCCAGCTCGCCGAGCAGCCGGTCGACGCCCTGCTCGAGGCGCGCGAGGACAAGATCCTCGCCTATGGCAAGTTCAAGGAGATCGCGCCCGGCTGACGCCGCGGCGGTCGAGGCCGCGGCCGACCGTGCGTTCGCCGCGTTCGCCGGGCGTCGCGTCGCGGTCGCGCTCTCGGCAGGCCGCGATTCGGCCGCGCTGCTCGTTGCCTGCGCGCGCGTCGCCCCGCGTCACGCGATCGCGCTTCACGCCGTCCACGTCCACCACGGACTCTCCGTGCACGCGGATGCGTGGGTCGCGGCGTGTCGGCAGCTCGCCACGGCCTGCGGCGTGCCGCTCGACGTGAGACGCGTGCGCGTCGAGGACGCCGCCCGGCTCGGCGTGGAGGCGGCGGCGCGCGTCGCGCGCTACGCCGCGCTGCGGGGGGCCGCGCGGGAAGGCGCGCTGGACGCGATCGCGCTCGCGCACCACGCCGACGATCAGGCCGAGACGCTGCTGCTGCAGCTCGTGCGCGGCGCCGGCCCGCACGGCCTCGCCGCCATGGGCGCGGTGCAGCGCGACGCCGGCGGCCTCGCCTGGCTGCGCCCGCTGCTCGCGACGCCGCGCGCGGCCATCGAAGCGTACGTCGCGGCGCACGCGATCGCGTACGTCGACGACGACAGCAACGCGTCGCCGCGCCACCGGCGCAACGCGCTGCGCCAGGACGTGCTCCCCGCGCTCGCCCGGACGTTTCCCGCGGCGCCGCGCGCGCTGGCGCGCGCGGCCGCGCACCAGCGCGAGGCCGCGGCGCTCGCCGACGACCTGGCCGCGCTCGACGCGCGCGATGCGATCCGCGACGGGACGCTGGACTGCGCCGCGCTCGGCGCCCTCCCGCCGCACCGCGCGCGCAACCTGCTGCGCTGGTTCCTGCGCGCGCACGGCGTGCCGGCGCCGTCGTCCGCGCGCCTCGCCGCGATGCTCGCGCAACTCGCGCGACCGCGCGTCGACGCCCGCGTGCACCTCGCGCACGCCGGCGTCGCGCTCGGCGTGCACCGCGGCCGCATCGCCGTGCACGCGCCGCCGCCGCAGCCGTTCGAGGTCCGCTGGTCCGGCGAGCGCGACGTCGTGCTCCCGCACGGCGCGCTGTCGTTCGAGCCGGCCACCGGCGAAGGCCTCGAGGCAGCGAGGATCGCCGGACGCGCGGTGACCATCGCGCCGCGCCGCGGCGGCGAGCGCCTCGCGCCGCACGCGCGCCGTCCGCGAAGACTGCTGGCCGCGTGGATGCAGGAGGCGGGGATGCCCGCGTGGGAACGCGACGCGCTCCCGCTGGTGTTCTGCGACGGCGCGCTGGTCGCGGCCCCGTCGCTGGGCGTCGACGTCGACTGGCAGGCGCGCGGCGCGGCGCCGGGGTGGCGGCTCGTCTGGCACCCCGCTCGCGCGCGCGCGGAGCTGCACGGCTGACGCGCGCGCCGGGCGAGGCGGCGCACGACGCGACAGAAAGCGCACGGGCCGCGCGAGGCGGCCCGTGCGCATGCGGAGCGCGCGCCGGTCAGTCGGCGTACACGCCGGCCTTCTGGATGATCGGCGTCCACTTGTCGATCTCGGCCCTGAGGTGCGTGCGCAGGCCGTCGGGCGTGGCCTTCTCCTTGCCCACGACCTGCGAGCCGAGCTCGGCCATCTTCTGCACGAACCCCGGGTCGGCGATCGCCTGCTGCAGCGCGCTCACGAGCCGGTCGACCGCCGGCTTCGGCGTGCCCTTCGGCGCGTACACGCCGTGCCAGACGTTGACCTCGAAGCCGGGCAAACCCGCCTCCGCGGCCGGCGGAAGCTCCTTCAGCGAATCGACGCGCGTCTTCGACGTGACGGCGTAGGCCTTGATGCGACCGGACTTGATGTAGCTCGTGGTGTTCGTCGTCTGGTCGCAGAGCACGTCCACCTGCCCGCCGAGCAGGTCGTTGATCGCCGGCGCGGTGCCCTTGTAGGGCACGGTCGTCAGGTCGGCCTGGATCGCGCTCATGAACAGGAGGCCGCACAGGTGCGAGGCCGCGCCCAGCCCCGCGTTGGCCAGCGTCACCTTGTCCTTGTTGGCCTTGACGTAGTCGACGAGCCCCTTGAAGTCGTTCGGAGGCAGGTCCTTCCTGGCGATGAACGTCATCGGCACGTCGACCACCTGGCCGATGTGCTCGAAGTCCTCGAGCGGCTTGTACGGCAGCTTGCGGTAGAGCGCGGGCGCGGTCGACATGCCGATGTGCGCGAGCATGATCGTGTAGCCGTCGGCATTCGCGCCCTTGAGCTTGGCCGGCGCGATCGTGCCGCCCGCGCCGGGCACGTTCTCGACGACGATCGTCTGGCCGAGCGCCTTGCCCATCGCCACGCCGAGCGCGCGCGCCACGGTGTCGGTGGGGCCGCCGGCCGCGAAGGGGACGTACAGCGAGATCGACTTCGTCGGATACGGCTGGGCGGACGCCGCCGCCGCGAACGCGAGGGCGGCTGCCCCCGCGAGGAACCTGCTCGTCATGGGAATCTCCCGGCAATGGGAAAGTTGGGGTCGGGGCCCCGGCGCCGCCGTGGGCCGGGCGCGAGGCGCGCGCATTCTAGCCGTCCCGCCGGCCACGGCGAGCGCCGGGCGAGTAGACCGTCGCGCGGGCGCGCAGGTTCGCGCCGGGCCGCGGCCACGGCAAAGCCCGTCCCGGCGCAAAGCCGGTCCCGGCGGCTGCCGCAGCGGCGACGGGGATGCTATAATTTTGAATTTACTTGCAAATGTCCCTGCCGGAGCCCCCGATGGCCGTCGAACGCACCCTGTCGATCATCAAGCCGGATGCCGTCGCGAAGAACGCGATCGGGCAGATCCTCGCCCGCTTCGAGCAGGCCGGCCTGCGCATCGTCGCCGCTCGCATGACGCAGCTCTCCCGCGCGCAGGCCGAGGGCTTCTATGCCGTCCACCGCGAACGGCCGTTCTTCAAGGACCTCGTCGCGTTCATGACGTCGGGGCCGGTGATGATCCAGGTGCTCGAAGGCGAAGGCGCGATCGCGCGGAACCGCGACCTGATGGGCGCGACCGACCCGAAGAAGGCCGCGCCCGGCACGATCCGCGCCGACTTCGCGCAGTCGATCGACGCGAACGCCGTCCACGGGTCCGACGCGCCCGAGACGGCGCGCGTCGAGATCGCGTACTTCTTCCCCGCGCTCGAGATCCACTCGCGCTGACGGGGGATCGGGTGCGATGACGATGGCGCCGCTGCTCGGCCTCGATGCCCGCGCGCTCCAGGCGCTGATCGCCGACCTGGGCGAGAAGCCCTTCCGCGCGCGCCAGGTGTCGCGCTGGCTGCACCAGCGGTTCGTCGACGACGTCGCGCAGATGACCGATCTCGCGAAGTCCGCGCGCGAGAAGCTCGCGTCGGCCGCGCTGATCGCCGCGCCCGCGGTCCTCCGCGACACGACGGCGGCCGACGGCACGCGCAAGTGGCTGCTCGACGCCGGCGGCGGCAACGCCGTCGAGACGGTCTTCATTCCCGAGGGCGTGCGCGCCGGCTCGCCCGACGACGACGACGCTGCGGACGAGCGCGACGCTGCGGGGCGTGCCGACGGCGCCCGCGAGGCGCCGGGTGCCGCGGTGCGCTACCGCGGCACGCTGTGCATCTCCTCGCAGGCGGGCTGCGCGCTCGACTGCGCGTTCTGCGCGACGGGCAAGCAGGGCTTCAACCGCAACCTGACGACCGCGGAGATCGTCGGCCAGCTGTGGCACGCGAACCGGACGCTGCTGCGCGACGGCGTGGGCGCGGCGTGGGCCGGCCAGGCGCGCGCGCCGGTCACCAACGTCGTGCTGATGGGCATGGGCGAGCCGCTCGCCAACGTCGATCAGGTGGTGCCGGCGTTGCGCCTGTTCCTCGACGACGACGCCTACGGGCTGTCGCGGCGGCGCGTGACGCTGTCCACGTCGGGGCTGGTCCCGATGATCGACCGGCTCGCGCGCGAATGCCCGGTCGCGCTCGCCGTCAGCCTGCACGCGCCCGACGACGCGCTGCGCGACCGGCTGGTGCCGATCAACCGCAAGCATCCGATCGCCGAGCTGCTCGACGCGTGCGAGCGCTACCTCGCGCACGCTCCCCGCGACTTCGTCACGTTCGAGTACGTGATGCTGGACGGGGTCAACGACCGTCCGGAGCACGTGCGCGCTCTGGTGGCGATCGCCCGGCGCGTCCCCTGCAAGCTCAACCTCATTCCGTTCAACCCGTTCCCGGGCACGGCGTTCCGCACCACGCCGCGGGAACGGATCCGCGCGTTCCAGCAGCAGCTGCTGGACGCCGGCGTCACGACGACGGTCCGCAGGACGCGCGGCGACGACATCGACGCCGCCTGCGGGCAGCTCGCCGGCCGGGTCCGCAACCGCGTGACGCGCAGGCTCGGCGAGAAGGTCGTGCGGATCGCCGCCCGCTGAGAACCCCGGGTCCCGGAACCACCGATGCGCCTCGTCCTCGCCGCCCTCGCCACCGCGCTCGCCCTCGCCGGCTGCCAGACCGTCCCGTTCGGCCCGGCGGCGCCGCCGCAGCCGCCGCCGCCGCAGGGGCCGCAGATCCAGCCCGCGCCGCAGCCGCGGGTGCAGCAGCAGGAGGTGACGCCGCGGCAGCGCGCGGAGGTCCACGCCGACCTCGCGGCCGGCTACTACGAGCGCGGCCAGATGGACGTGGCGCTGGAGGAGCTCGGCATCGCCGAGAAGCTCGACGCGACCTATCCGCGGATCTACAACCTCTACGGACTCGTCTACACGGTGATGGGCGAGCTTCCGCGGGCGGAGACGAACTTCCGCCGCGCGCTGGAGCTCGCGCCCAACGACTCCGAGGCCCGCCACAACTGGGGCTGGTACCTGTGCACGCACGGCCGCGCGCGCGAGTCGATCGCCGAGTTCGAGGCGGCGATCCGCAACCCGCTGTACCGGACGCCGGAGGTCGCGCTGGTCAATGCGGGCAAGTGCAGCGCCGCGATCGGCGACACCGCCGCGGCCGACCAGTACTTCCGCCGCGCGCTGCAGCTGCGTCCCAACGATCCGACCGCGGCCTACAACCTCGCGCTGCTCGGCTACAAGTCGCAGCGCGTGCCCGAGGCGCGCGCCCTGATGCGCATCGTCATGCAGCAGACGACGCCGCCGCCGGAGGCGCTGTTCCTCGGCATGTGCGTGGAGCGCAGGCTCGGCGACGCGCAGGCCGAGCAGTCGTACGCGCTGCAGCTGCGCAACCGCTACCCCGACAGCGCGGAGGCGCGCGCCATCGGGCCGGGGGCCTGCGAGTGAGCGAGGCGGAAGGCGCCGCGCCGCCGCCGGCGATCGACGTCGGCGCGTGGCTGCGCGCCGCGCGCGAGCAGGCCGGGCTGTCGATCGACGCCGCGGCGCAGCAGCTCAAGCTGGCGCCGCGGCAGGTCCGCGCGCTCGAGGAAGGTCGCTATGCCGACCTGCCCGGCCGGACGTTCGTGCGCGGCTTCGTGCGCAACTACGCGCGGCTGCTGAAGCTCGATCCGGAAGAGGTCGTCGCCGCGCTGCCCGGCGCCGACGCGGTCCCGGCGCTCGGCGGGCCGTCGATCGGGTCGACCGCACGGCCGATGGGCGAGCTCCCGCTCGCGCAGGGCCCGCGCGCCTCGTGGTCGCGCTGGGCGATCCCGATCGCGCTGGCCGCGGCCGTCGCCGTGGCCGCCTTCTACGAGTGGATGCGCCCCGACGAGCGGACACGCACCGAAGTCGGCGGCCCCATCCCGTTCGCGCCGGCCGAGCCGGCGCCGCCGGCCGCCGACGCCGGCACCCCGCTGCCCAACCCGCTGAGTGGCGGCGCGCCCGGGGGCGAGACGCCGCCGCTCCCGGCAGGCGGTGCGACGACGCCGGCGGACCCGTCGTCCGCGGCGCCCGCGCCCCCCCTGCCCGTCGCACCCGCGCCCGCGGAGGCGCCGCCCGCCGCCCCGCCGGCGAATGCCACGCCGACCGCCCCGATCCGTACCGCCGCCACCGGCGAGGCGACGCTGGTCATCCAGTACCGCGCGAGCGCCTGGACGCAGGTGAAGGACGCCTCCGGCCAGGTGCTGCTGGTCACCGACGGCGCGCCCGGCACTTCGCGAACGGTGACGGGCACGCCGCCGTTCGACCTCGTGCTGGGCAACGCCTCCGAGGCGAGCGTCACCTGGCGCGGCCAGCCGTTCGACCTCGCGCCGCACGTGCGCGCCAACGTCGCGCGCGTGCGCCTGCCTTAGGGCCTGTTCACGCTATGGACACGAGCGCGCTGCGAAGCGAAAAGGGCCGTGGGCCAGGCGCAAGGCCGCAAGGCGGGTCGGGAACCCGGCGAGGACTTGCAACGACGCCCACGGCCCTGTTCGCCGCAGCCCGGAGGGAAGGGGCGCGCCCGCGCGCCCCTCGTTGTGCTCGCCTTGCGAGTACGCTCGGCATTCGCGGCGGCGAGCGCCGCGATGGACACGCGGGCGCGACCGTTCGCGCATGCGGCCATGGCGTGAACAGGCCCTAGGAGGTTGCGCATGGAACGCCCCGCGATCGTCCGCCGCCGCACGCGCACCGCGCGCGTCGGCCCGGTGGCCATCGGCGGCGACGCGCCGATCGTCGTGCAGTCGATGACCAACACCGACACCGCCGACGTCGCGGCCACCGTCGCGCAGGTGAGGGCGCTCGCGGACGCGGGCTCGGAGATCGTCCGCGTCACCGTGAACACCGCGGAGGCGGCCGACGCGGTGCCGCGCATCCGCGAGCGGCTCGACGCGCTCGGCTGCGGCGTGCCGCTCGTCGGCGACTTCCACTTCAACGGTCACAAGCTGCTGGCCGCGCATCCCGACTGCGCGCGCGCGCTCGCCAAGTTCCGCATCAACCCGGGCAACGTCGGCAGGGGCAGCAAGCGCGATCCGCAGTTCGCGATGATGATCGAGCTGGCGCTGCGGCACGACAAGCCGGTGCGCATCGGCGTCAACTGGGGCAGCCTCGACGCCGACCTCCTCGCGCGGATGATGGACGACAACGCGAAGGCGGCCGCGCCGCTGTCCGCGGAAGGGGTGATGCGCGAGGCGCTGGTCGCGTCGGCGCTCGACAGCGCGCAGCGCGCCGAGGCGCTCGGCCTGCACGGGGACCGCATCGTGCTCTCGTGCAAGGTCTCCGACGTCCAGGACCTGATCGTCGTCTATCGCGAGCTCGCGCGGCGCTGCGACTATCCGCTGCACCTCGGGCTCACCGAGGCGGGCATGGGGAGCAAGGGGATCGTCGCGTCGACCGCCGCGCTGGCCGTGCTGCTGCAGGAAGGCATCGGCGACACCATCCGCGTGTCGCTGACGCCGGAGCCGGGCGGCGACCGCACGCAGGAGGTGGTCGTCGCGCAGGAGATCCTGCAGACGATGGGGCTGCGCTCGTTCGCGCCGATGGTGACCGCGTGCCCGGGGTGCGGCCGCACGACGTCGACGACCTTCCAGGAGCTCGCCGCGCGCATCCAGGCGTACCTGCGCGGCGCGATGCCTCAGTGGCGCGCTCGCTATGCGGGCGTGGAGGACATGCACGTGGCGGTCATGGGCTGCGTGGTGAACGGCCCCGGCGAGTCGAAGCTCGCGAACGTCGGCATCTCGCTGCCCGGCACCGGCGAGTCGCCGGTCGCGCCGGTCTACGTCGACGGCGTCAAGACCGTGACGCTGAAGGGCGAGCGCATCGCCGAGGAATTCCAGCAGATCGTCGAGGACTACGTGCGCGCGACCTACGGCGGCGAGGAGCGCGCGCCGTCGCTGGACCCGGAGCGGCGCACGGTGCCGCTGAAGGTGATCGTGTGACGGAAGCGAATCTCGCGCCCGCCGCGAAGGCGCCCGCGCGGCTGCAGGCCGTGCGCGGCATGAACGACGTGCTGCCCGACGAGGCCGCGCTGTGGGAGCGCTTCGAGGGCGCGGTGCGGCGCGTGCTCGACCTGTACGGCTACCGCAACGTGCGCGCGCCCGTGGTCGAGCCCACGCCGCTGTTCGTGCGCGCGATCGGCGCGGCCACCGACGTCGTCGAGAAGGAGATGTACACGTTCGAGGACAAGCTGTCGGGCGAGAGCCTGACGCTGCGTCCGGAGGCGACGGCCGGCATCGTGCGCGCGGCCATCGAGCACAACCTCTGCTACGAGCGCGGGCAGCGCGTGTGGCTCACGGGCCCGATGTTCCGCCACGAGCGGCCGCAGAAGGGCCGCTACCGCCAGTTCCACCAGGTGGACGTCGAGGCGCTGGGCTTTCCCGGTCCCGACGTGGACGCCGAGCAGATGGTGCTGCTCGCGCGCCTGTGGCGCGAGCTCGGCCTCGCGGACGGCATCCGCCTGACGATCAACTCGATCGGCGATCCGGCGGAGCGGCGCGCGCACCGCGCGGCGCTGATCGCGTACTTCGAGCGGCACGAGGACGCGCTCGACGCGGACGCGCGGCGGCGGCTGCACGCCAACCCGCTGCGCATCCTCGACAGCAAGAACGAGGCGATGCGCGAGGTGATCGACGGCGCGCCGAAGCTGCTCGACCGCCTCGGGCCCGCCTCGCGGGCGCACTTCGACGGGCTGACCGCGCTGCTCGACGAGGCCGGCCTGCGCTTCGAGGTCGACCCGCGGCTCGTGCGCGGCCTCGACTACTACAACCGCACGGTGTTCGAGTTCGTCACCGACCGCCTCGGCGCGCAGGGCACCGTCGCCGGCGGCGGGCGCTACGACGGCCTGTTCGAGCAGCTCGGCGGGCGGCCGACGCCGGCCTGCGGCTTCGCGATCGGCGTCGAGCGCATGGTCCTCATGCTGAAGGACGCCGGCCGCGACGCCGGCCGCGCGCCGCTCGCCTACGTCGTCCACGCGGGCGCCGCGGCCGCACCGCTCGCGCGGCGCGTCGCGGAGATGCTGCGCGACGCCGGGCACGCCGTCGTGCTCAACGCCGCAGGCGGCAGCTTCAAGTCGCAGATGAAGCGGGCGGACGCGAGCGGCGCGCGCTTCGCCCTCGTCATCGGCGACGACGAGGCGGCGCGCGGCGTCGTCGGCGTCAAGCCGCTGCGCGAGGGCGGCGACCAGCTCGCGCTCGCCGCGGGCGAGCTCGCGCCGTGGCTCGCCGCGCACGCGCGTGCCGGCGGCGGCTGAACCACGGAACCACCGGACCAGGAAAGACATGGCGGTCTACGACCTCGAAGAGCAGGAAAAACTCGACGACCTCAAGGCGTTCTGGAAGCGCTGGGGCAACGCGATCTCGGCGGCGATCATCGCCGTGTGCCTCGCCTACATCGCCGTGCAGGGCTGGCGCTGGTGGCACGCGCGCGAGGCCGAGCAGGCTTCGGTGCTCTACGGTGCGGTGGCGGCCGGGGTGCGCGACAAGGACCCCGCCAAGGCGCGCGACGCGATGGCGCAGCTCGCCTCGAAGCACGCCGGTTCCGGGTACGCACCGCGCGCGGCGCTGGTGTTCGCGAAGCTCCTGTGGGACAGCGGCGACAAGGCCGGCGCGAAGGCGCAGCTGCAATGGGTGATCGAGCGGGCCGGCGACGAGGAGATCAAGGCCGTCGCGCGCTACCGGCTCGCCGAGGCGCTGCTCGACGAGAAGAACGTCGACCAGGCGCTCGCGACGCTCGACGCGAGGCACCCCGACGCCTTCGCCGGGCTCTACGCCGACCTGCGGGGCGACGCGCTGGCCAGCGCGGGACGCGCCGCCGAAGCGCGCACCGCCTACCAGACCGCGCTCGCGAAGCTCGATCCGAAGTCCGTCTACCGCAACTACGTGCAGGTGAAGCTCGACGCGCTCGGCGGCGCGCCCGCGCCCGTCGCACCGGGCGGATCGGCAGCCGCGGCGACGGCGGCACCCGCGCCGGCCGCGCCGCGATGACCATGCGCAGCACCGCCGCGCGCGCGGCCGCCGCGCTGGCCGCCGCCCTGCTGGCGGCGTGCGGCACGACGCCGTCGTGGAATCCGATGACGTGGTCGCTGCCGGCGCCGTCGTTCGACTGGTTCAGCGGGCGCGGTGCCGCCAACAAGCCGGGGGCGATGCCCGCGCTCACGCCCACCGCGACGCCGGCGATCGCCTGGCAGGCGAGCGTGGGCCGCGCCCGTCCCGGGATCGCGCCGGCGGTGGTCGGCGACGCCGTCTATGCCGCGGCCGCCGACGGTACGCTGACCCGCCTCGCGGCGGACAGCGGCCGCAGCGTCTGGCGCATCGCCGCCGGCAAGCCCCTGTCCGCGGGCCCCGGGGCCGACGCGGCGGTGGTCACCGTGGGGACCGACAAGGGCGAGGTGCTCGCCTTCGACACCGACGGCAAGGCGCTGTGGACGGCGCGCGTTTCCTCCGAGGTGCTCTCGCCCCCCGTGGTCGCCGACGGCGTCGTCGTGGTGACGTCGGGCGACGGACGGGTCTTCGGGCTCGCGGCCGCCGACGGCGCGACGAAGTGGGTGCACCAGCGGACCAATCCGCCGCTGACGGTGCGCAACACCGCCGGCGGCGTCGCGAGCCGGGGAGGCGTGTTTCTGGGGCAGGCCGGCGGCCGCCTGCTCGCGATGGACGTGCAGACCGGCACGATCGGCTGGGACGGTGCGGTCGCGAGCCCGCGCGGCGCCACCGAACTCGAGCGGATCGCCGACGTCACCAGCCGGCCGGTCGTCGAGGAGCGGCAGGCGTGCGCCGTCGCGTTCCAGGGCCGCGTCGCGTGCTTCGAGATCGTGCGCGGCGGCCTCGTCTGGTCGCGCGACGTGTCGAGCCTGTCGGGCATCGGCGCCGACCCCGCGGCGTACTACGTCGCCGACGAGGCGGGCGCCGTGCAGGCGCTCGACAAGGCGACGGGGGCGTCGCTGTGGAAGCAGGACGTCCTCGCCCCGCGGAAGCCGCGGGCCGTGCAGGCGGTCGGCGGGGACTTCGTCGCCGTCGTCGACGTCGAGGGCGTCGTGCACCTGCTGGCTGCGGCGACCGGCGCCTACGTCGGCCGCGCGAGCACCGACGGCAGCGCCCCCACCGGACAGCCGATCGCGCTGGGCGAGCGCATCGTCTGGCAGTCGACCGCGGGGACCGTCTACGCGCTCGGCGCGCGGTAGGGCCTGCGCGCCGCCGCGCGACGCATGCTGCCCACGATCGCCCTGGTCGGCCGGCCCAACGTCGGCAAGTCGACGCTGTTCAACCGCCTGACGCGCTCGCGCGACGCGCTCGTCGCCGATTTCCCCGGACTCACGCGCGACCGGCACTACGGGCGGGGCCGGCTCGGCGATCGCCCGTTCATCGTCGTCGACACCGGCGGTTTCGAGCCCGTCGCGAAGGCCGGCATCCTGAAGGCGATGGCGCAGCAGGCGCGCGAGGCCATCGCCGAGGCGGACGCCGTCGTGTTCATCGTCGACGCGCGGGCCGGGCTGACCGAGCAGGACCGCGAGATCGCCCGCCTGCTGCGCCGCAGCGGGCGGCCCGTGGTCCTCGCGGCGAACAAGGCCGAGGGCCTGCCGCCGGAACGTGCCGCGGCCGAATTCCATGAACTGGCGCTCGGCGCGCCGATCGCGATCTCGGCCGCGCACGGCGAAGGCGTGCGCGGGATGCTCGACGCTGCCCTCGACCAGGTGCCGGCCGCCCCGGACGAGGGGCCGGAAGGCGACGAGGCCGCGCCGGCGGGCGGGACCGGCGGCGCCGGCGACGCGCCCGCGCGCGGCGAGCGGCCGGGACCGCACGCGCGCATCAAGGTCGCGGTCATCGGGCGCCCGAACGTGGGCAAGTCGACGCTGGTGAACGCGTTGCTCGGCGCGGAGCGCATGATCGCCTTCGACGAGCCCGGAACCACGCGCGACGCGATCGCGATCGACTTCGAGCGCGGCGCGCGGCGCTACACGCTGGTCGACACGGCGGGCGTGCGCCGCCGCGGCCGGGTCTTCGAAGCCGTCGAGAAGTTCTCGGTGATCAAAACGCTCCAGGCCATCGAGGCCGCGCACGTCGTCGTGCTGCTGCTGGACGCGCAGGACGGCATCACCGAGCAGGACGCGCACATCGCCGCCTACGCGCTCGAGGCGGGGCGCGCCATGGTCGTCGGCATCAACAAGTGGGACGCGCTCGACGCGGACTCGCGCGAGAGGGCGAAGACCGACTACGCGCGCAAGCTCGGCTTCCTCGGGTTCGCCGACGTGCACCACCTCTCGGCGCGCGAGCAGCGCGGCATCGCGCCGCTGATGGACTCGGTGGACAGGGCCTACGCCGCCGCGATGGTCAAGCTGTCCACGCCGCGGCTGACGCGCGCGCTGCAGGATGCCGTGACGCGGCAGCAGCCGCCGCGCGCCGGGGTCGTGCGCCCCAAGCTGCGCTACGCCCACCAGGGCGGGGTCAACCCGCCGGTGGTCGTCGTCCACGGGACGGCGCTCGCCCGCCTTCCGGCGTCGTACACGCGCTATCTGGAACGATTCCTCGCCGAAGCGTTCAAAATTCGCGGCACCCCCCTTAGGATACAATTCAAGTCCGGCGTCAATCCCTACGCGCGCGCCGCGCGCGGGCGGGAATGACGGCGGATCGGCGGGGCCGCCGCCGGCCCCGCCGGTCATGGCGGCGCGACCCCGGTCGTGCCGCCGGGCGGCCGGCCCGTCCGGCGCGAGGCCACAACAAGAACCGGAGCGACGCATGAGCAACAAAGGGCAAATGTTACAAGACCCGTTCCTGAACACGCTTCGCAAGGAGCATGTCCAGGTCTCGATCTACCTCGTGAACGGCATCAAGCTGCAGGGTCAGATCGAGTCGTTCGACCAGTACGTCGTGCTGCTCAAGAACACGGTCACGCAGATGGTGTACAAGCACGCCATCTCCACGGTGGTGCCGTCGCGCCCGGTGTCGATGCCCCACCACAACCCCGCCGCCGACGCCGAGAGCTGATGCGCGTCCGCAGCGCCGGCGCGCGTCGCCGCGGGGTGCCGCTCCCGCCGCGTCCGCGCGCGCCGGAGGGGTGAGCCCGGCGCCGATGTTCGATCGGCCGAGCGAGGGTGACCGCGCGCTGCTCGTCGAGCTCGACTTCGGCGAGGGCCGCGTCGACGAGCGGCTCGCCGAGCTCGCCGCCCTGGCGAAGTCGGCGGGCGCCGCCATCGCCGGGACGGTGACCGGGCGGCGCCAGCGGCCGGACGCGGCGACCTACGCCGGCAAGGGCAAGGTCGAGGAGATCGCGCTGCGCTGCCGCGAGGCTGCGGCGGACCTCGTCATCTTCGACCACCCGCTGTCGGGCGTGCAGCAGCGCAATCTCGAGCAGGCGCTCGCCTGCCGCGTCATCGACCGCACCAGCCTGATCCTCGACATCTTCTCGCTGCGCGCGCGCAGCCGCGAGGGCAAGCTGCAGGTGGAGCTGGCACAGCTGAAGCACATGGCGACGCGACTCGTGGGCGGGTGGACGCACCTCGAGCGGCAGAAGGGCGGCATCGGCCTGCGCGGACCGGGCGAGACGCAGCTCGAGACCGACCGGCGGCTGATCGCGCAACGCGTGCGCCTGATCGCGGAGCGCCTGCGCGGGGTGGCGAAGAGCCGCGCGACGCAGGGCCGCACGCGCCGGCGCGCCGCGGTGCGCACCGTGGCCCTCGTCGGCTACACCAATGCCGGCAAGTCGACGCTGTTCAACCGGCTCACCGGTGCCAGGAGCTACGCGGCGGACCAGCTGTTCGCCACGCTCGACACGACGCTGCGCCGCGTCCACGTGCCGGGTGCCGGGACCGTCGTGCTCTCCGACACCGTCGGGTTCATCCGCGACCTGCCGCACGACCTCGTCGCCGCGTTCCGCGCGACGCTGGCGGAGGCGGTCGAAGCGGACCTGCTGCTGCACGTGATCGACGCCTCCGCCCCCGACCGCGACGACCAGGTCGCGGCCGTCGAGGCCGTGCTCGCCGAGATCGGCGCCGCGGAGGTGCCCCAGATCCGCGTGCTGAACAAGTGCGACCTCGCCGGGCTCGACCCCGGGGTCGAGCGCGACCCCTGTGGTACCATCACGACGGTGCGCGCCAGTGCGCTGACGGGTGCCGGCTGCGCGGCGCTGCGCGAGGCCCTGGCGGAGCGCTTCCCGCTCGAAAGCAGCCCGGCGCGCGAAGTCCGTCGCGCCGCCCTCATCGATTCAGGCTCCTGACCGCGCGCGGCCTCCCGGCCTTGCGCGGGCGACGACTGCCCGACGACTTCACGCTTCACGCCCATGTCGCTCAACGATCCCCAGTGGGGCAAACGCGGCAACAGCAGCGGACCGCCGGACCTCGACGAGATCTGGCGCAACGTCAACCGCCGCGTCAACAACCTGCTCGGCCGGCGCGGCGGCGGTGATGCCGACGGCGGCGGGGGCGGCGGCGGCTTCCGCCCCGCCCTGCCGATCGGCGGGGCGGCGCTGCTGGTCGCGCTGGTGGTCGTCGTGTGGCTCGCGAGCGGCTTCTACATCGTCGACGAAGGGCGCCGCGGCGTCGTCACGCGGTTCGGCAAGTACACCGAGACCACGCTGCCCGGCCCGCGCTGGCACCTGCCGTTCCCGGTGGAGTCGGTCCAGCTCGTCGACTTCTCGCAGGTGCGCACGATCGAGATCGGCTACCGCAACACGCCGAAGAACAAGGTCGACCGCGAGGCGACGATGCTCACGGACGACGAGAACATCATCGACATCCAGTTCGCCGTCCAGTACAACCTCAAGAGCGCCGAGGACTACGTCTTCAAGAACAACCGGCCCGACCTCATCGTGTCGTTCCTCGCCGAGACCGCGATCCGCGAGGTCGTCGGCAAGTCGAAGATGGACTTCGCGCTGTACGAGGGCCGCGAGCAGATCGCCAAGCAGACCGAGCAGCTGATGCAGCAGATGCTCGACCGCTACGAGACTGGCGTCTTCGTGCAGAAGGTGACGCTGCAGACCGTGCTCCCGCCGGACAAGGTGCAGGCCGCGTTCGACGACGCGGTCAAGGCGGGCCAGGACCGCGAGCGGCTGAAGAACGAGGGCCAGGCCTACGCGAACGACGTCGTCCCGCGGGCGCGAGGCAACGCCGCGCGCCTGATCGAGGAGGCCAACGGCTACAACACCGAGGTGGTGCAGAAGGCCGAGGGCGACGCGTCGCGCTTCCGCCAGATCCTCGTCGAGTACCAGAAGGCGCCGAACGTCACGCGCGACCGCCTGTACCTCGACATGATGCAGTCGGTCCTCGGCAACTCGCCCAAGGTGATCGTCGACCAGAAGGGCGGCGGCGGCGGCAGCCTGCTCTACCTGCCGCTCGACAAGCTGATCCAGCAGACCGGCCCGGGGGCCGGCGAGCCGGCCGCGCCGGCGACGGGCCCGCGCGTCGTCGCGCCCGAGCCGCCGCAGGCGCCGATCGACGCGGTGCGCGGGCGCGACGCGCTGCGCGCGCGCGAGCGCTAGGAGGACACGACCATGCGCTTCACCATGCCGCTCCTCGCGCTCTTCGTCGCCGCGCTGATCGTGCTGTCGCAGTCGCTGTACACGGTCGACCAGACCAAGTACGCGATCAAGTTCCAGCTGGGCGAGATCATCGCGACGCAGCGCGACGCGGGGCTGTACTTCAAGCTCCCGCTCGTGCAGAACGTCCGCTTCTTCGACCGGCGCAATCTCACGCTCGACAACCCCGAGCCGGACCGGATCACCACCTCCGAGAAGAAGCCGCTGCTGGTCGACTTCATCGTGCTGTGGCGCATCGTCGACGTCGCGCAGTACTACCGCTCGGTGGCCGGCGACGAGGAGGCGGCGCGGCGCCGGCTGTCGCAGACCGTGCGCTCGAACCTCGCCGAGGAATTCAACAAGCGCACGGTGTACGAGGCCATCTCGTCGCAGCGCGACCGCATCACCGCGGAGACGCGCGTGAAGGCGGACGCCGACGCGCGGTCGATCGGGGTGCAGGTCGTCGACATCCGGCTGCGCCGCCTCGAGCTGCCGCCGGATGTCATCGGCCCGGTCTACCAGCGGATGGAGTCGGAGCGGCGCCGCGTCGCCAACGAGTTGCGCTCGCTCGGCGCGGCGGAGTCCGAGCGGATCCGCGCCGACGCCGACCGCCAGCGGCAGGTGATCCTCGCGGAGGCCTACGGGCAGGCGCAGAAGATCAAGGGCGAAGGCGACGCCCGGGCGGCCGCGATCTACGCCGGCGCGTACTCGGTGAACGCCGAGTTCTACCGCTTCTACCGCAGCCTCGAGGCCTACCGCTCGTCGTTCCGCGGGCGCAGCGACGTGATGGTGCTGGACCCCAATTCCGAGTTCTTCCAGTACTTCAAGCAGTCCGGCAGCGGGGCGCGCGCGGCGCCGCCCGCCGCGCGCTAGTCCGCGCGGGCCTTCGGGGAGAGGTCGCGTGCCGGACTGGCTTTGGGCGGCGTTCGCGTTCGTGCTGATCGTCGAGGGCATCCTCCCGTTCGCCTCGCCGCGCCTGTGGCGCGAGACGTTCCGCCGCCTGATCGACCTGTCCGACGGGCAGATCCGTTTCGTCGGCCTGACGGCGCTGGTCGTCGGCATCGCCGTCCTGACGCTGACCGGGCATGCGTAGGTGGTTGCTGCCCGAGCACGTCGAGGACGTGCTGCCCGCGGAGGCCGAGGCGCTCGAGGCGCTGCGGCGGCGGCTGCTCGACCACCTGCGCGCGCACGGCTACCGGCTGGTCCAGCCGCCGCTGGTCGAGCATCTCGACTCGCTGCTGACCGGAAGCGCGCGCGACCTCGACCTTCAGACGTTCAAGGTCGTCGACCCGATGTCGGGCCGGCTCCTCGGCGTGCGCGCCGACATCACGCCTCAGGTCGCGCGCATCGACGCCCACCTGTTCAACACGCCGGGCGTCAACCGCCTCTGCTACGCCGGCAGCGTGCTGCGCGCGACGGCCGCGCCGCCGGGACGCACGCGCGAGGTCGTGCAGGTCGGCGCCGAGCTGTTCGGCGAGCCGGGGATCGAGGGCGACCGCGAGGCGATCGGCCTGCTGCTGTCGTCGCTCGCCGGCGCGGGCCTGCGCGGCCTGCACCTCGACCTCGGCCACGTCGGGATCTACCGCGCGCTGGCGGGCAACGCCGGCCTCGACGGCGACGAGGCGGAGCTGCACGACGCGATGCGCACGAAGGACCTGCCGGCGGTGCGCGAGCTGGCCGCGCGCCTTCCGGCGGCGTGGCGCGACGCGCTGGTGGCGCTCCCCGCACTGTACGGGCCCGCGGACGACGTGCTCGCCGCGGCCCGCGAACGGCTTCCCGACATCCCGGCGGTCGCCAACGCGCTCGCGGCGCTCGCGGCGCTCGCGCGCGAGTTCGCGGGTCGGGTCGAGGCGCTGCACGTCGATCTCGCCGACCTGCGCGGCTACCACTACCACAGCGGCGCCATCTTCTCCGTGTTCACCGGCGGCGAGCCGAACGCGATCGGCAACGGCGGCCGCTACGACGGCGTGGGCCGTGCGTTCGGCCGCTCGCGCCCCGCCACCGGATTCACGCTCGACCTGCGGCAGCTCAACGCCGTGCTGGCAAGGCAATGAGGACGGCAGCGGCACGGGGCGGCTCGCACCCGCATGCCCGTTCCCTGCCCCGCGACACGCGCGCAGCGCAGCCGCTGCGCAACCCTCCACTCCTGCAACCGGGCACGCCATCGGCATGAGCAAGAACGTCGTCATCATCGGCACCCAGTGGGGCGACGAAGGAAAGGGCAAGATCGTCGACTGGCTGACCGAGCAGGCGCAGGGCGTCGTGCGCTTCCAGGGCGGGCACAACGCGGGCCACACGCTGGTCATCGGCGGCCGCAGGACCGTGCTGCGCCTCATCCCCTCCGGCGTGCTGCGCCCCGGCGTGGCGGTGCTGATCGGCAACGGCGTCGTGCTGTCCCCCGCGGCCCTTCTGCAGGAGATCGGCGAGCTCGAGGCGGCGGGCGTGTCGGTGCGCCCGCGGCTCATGATCTCGCCCGCCTGCCCGCTCGTGCTTCCGTCGCACGTCGCGCTCGACCAGGCCCGCGAGTCGTCGCCCGAGGCGAAGATCGGCACGACCGGCCGCGGCATCGGCCCCGCCTACGAGGACAAGATCGCGCGCCGCGCGCTGCGCGTGCAGGACCTGCTCGATCCGGCGCGCTTCGCGGACAAGCTCGCGCGGCTGCTCGAGTACCACAATTTCCTGCTCGTCGAGCACTTCGGGCGCAGTCCCGTCCCCTTCGAGCAGACGCGCGACGAGGTCCTCGCGCAGGGTCGCGAGCTCGCGCCGATGGTCGGCGACGTCGCGGCGACGATCCACGCGATGCGCGGGCGCGGCGAATCGCTCGTGTTCGAGGGCGCGCAGGGCGCGCTCCTCGACGTGGACCACGGCACCTACCCGTTCGTCACCAGCTCGAATTGCCTCGCCGGCGCCGCGGCGCCGGGGTGCGGCATCGGCCCGAAGCTCCTCGACTACGTGCTCGGCATCGTCAAGGCGTACACGACGCGCGTCGGCGGCGGCCCCTTCCCGACGGAGCTCACCGACGAGGTCGGCGCGGGGCTCGCGAAGCGCGGCAACGAGTTCGGCTCGGTGACCGGGCGTCCGCGGCGCTGCGGCTGGCTGGACATCCCGCTGCTGCGCCGGTCGTTCGAGCTGAACGGCGTCGACGGCATGTGCGTGATGAAGCTCGACGTGCTCGACGGCATGGACGAGATCCGCGTGTGCACGCACTACGACGTCGGCGGCGAGCGCGTCGACCGCATTCCCACCGGGGCGGAGGCCGTGGCGAAGTGCGTTCCCGTCTACGAGACGTTGCCCGGCTGGCGCGAGAGCACCGTCGGCGCGCAAAGCCTCGACGCCCTCCCCGGCAACGCGCGCGCGTACCTGTCGCGCATCGAGGCGCTGACGGGCACGCCGATCGCGATGGTGTCTACGGGACCGGACCGGGACGAGACGATCCTGCTGAAGCACCCGTTCCACTGAGCATGCGCGAGCGCAGCCCGGGGCGGGGACCCAGGGGCGAGCGAGCCCCGTGTGCACCGCGCCACCGTCCGCGCGCCTCGGCACGCCCTTTCCCCGCCCACCGTCCCCCGTCTCGTCGTTGCGCGTACATCCCCACCCGCGAGCCACGCCCATGAGCCTCCACGTCACCTGGGACCAGTACAACACGCTGACCGAGCGGCTCGCGTTGCTGGTGCACGAGTCGGGATTCCGCTTCGACCAGATCATCTGCATCGCCCGCGGCGGGCTGCGCGTCGGCGACGTGCTGTCGCGCATCTTCGAGACGCCGCTCGCGATCCTGTCGACGCACTCGTACGCGTCGGGCGGCGGGACGGTCCGCGGCGAGCTGGTCATCGCCGAGCACATGACGATGACGAGCCCCCGGCTCGGCGAGCGCGTGCTGCTGGTCGACGACATGGTCGACTCGGGCCACACGCTCGAGAAGGTCGTCCGGACGCTGCCGGAGCGCTTCCCGACGATCGCCGCGATGAAGACGGCGGTGCTCTGGTGGAAGGCGTGCTCGGTGTTCCGCCCGGACTTCCACGTGGAGTACCTGCCCGACAATCCGTGGATCCACCAGCCCTTCGAGGTCTACGACCACCTGCGACCCGAGGGCCTGCGCGCGCGGCTCGGCGCCTGAGCGGGCCCGGCCCGCCGTACCGTTCTTGCGCGCACGTTCCGCCGCGCTCGCCTTCCTCGCGCTGCCGCCCCTGATGTGGGCGAGCAACGCCGTCGTCGGACGCGTCGCCGTCGCCGGCGACACCCCGCTCGTGTCGCCGCTCGCGCTCAACGCCCTCCGGTGGATCGCGGCCCTCGCCATCCTCGCGGTCCTCGTCCCGCTGTTCGTCGGCCCCGTGGACCGCCGGCTGCGCGAGGAGATCCGGCGCGGGTGGCGCGTGCACGCCATGCTGGGTGCGCTGTCGGTCGCGAGCTTCAATGCGCTGCAGTACGCGGCGCTGCAGACGTCGACGGCGATCAACGTGACGCTGATCGCGGCCGGCGGCCCGCTGTTCACGCTGGTCGTCGGGTGGCTGTTCTTCGGCGCGCAGGCCCGGCCCTGGGCGTGGGCCGGCGCCGGCTTGTCGCTGGCCGGCGTCGCGCTCGTGCTCACCGGCGGCGATGCCGTGGGCCTGGCGCGCCTCCAGCCGGCGCGCGGCGACCTGCTGATGGTTGCGGCGGCGATCGCCTGGGCGCTGTACTCGTGGCTGCTGCGCCGGCACCGGCCGCAGCTGCCGGCGCTGCTGCTGCTGGCCGTCCAGGCCGCGTGGGGCGTGGCGCTGTCGCTGCCCGTCGTCGCGCTGGAGTGGGCGGCGGGTGCGCTGGTCGTCGCCGCGGACTGGCGCTCGCTCGCCGTCGTGACGTGGGTGGCGATCGGTCCGTCGATCGTCGCCTACTGGTGCTGGGACCGCGGGGTCGCGCACGCCGGCCCCCTGCTGCCCGCCTTCTTCGCCAACCTCACGCCGCTGCTGGCCGCGCTGCTGTCGGCCGCGCTGCTGCGCGAGCTGCCGCAGCCCTACCACGCGCTGGCGTTCGCGCTGATCGTCGGCGGGATCGTGGTGTCGCAGCGCGGCACGCGCCCCGAGGGCACGACCGCCGGCGTCGTCCGAAGGGCGCCGCCGCCGCGTCGCGGCTGAAGCAGGTACGCGCGGCCGTCACAGCGTATAGAGTTCCACGGGCGCGTCGACGCCGCGCAGCCGATGCGTGCCCAGCGTCTTCCAGGCGAAGCGGGTGTGCGCCGCGATCGCGGCCGACACCAGCGGCGTCGCGTCCAGCACCTTGCACATCGACTCGATGCGCGCGGCCTCGTTGGTCGCGGGGCCGACCACGGTGAACGCGACGCGCGCGGACGTGCCCACGTTGCCGAAGAGCACGTCGCCGACGTGCAGCCCGATGCCGAAGCGCAGGGCGGGCGCGCCCTGCGCCGCACGCCGCGCATTGAGCTCGCGCATCGACGCGATGGCCTCGCGCGCGGCGTCCACCGCCTGCGTCGCCGGTCCCGACGGATCGGCGTCGACGCGGAAGATCGCCAGCGCCGCGTCGCCGACGAAGCTCAGCACCTCGCCCCCGCGCGCCATCACCGGGGACAGCACGCACTCGAAGTAGTCGTTGAGCGTCGCGAGGAAGCGCTCCGGGCCGATCGCGTCGGCCAGGACGGTCGACTCGCGCAGGTCGCAGAACCAGATGACGGCGTGGATGCGCTCGGCGTCCCCGCGGCGGATGCGGCCCTGCAGCACCTTCGCGCCCGCCTCGCGCCCGAGGTAGGCGTCGAGGATGTTCGCGGACTTGCGACGCATCGCGAGGATCTCGGTCATGCGCGTGACCGCGGGCAGCGCGCGCCGCAGCGCGGCGATCTCGTCGTCGCGGAACCCGCCCTCGCGCCGCGTGGCGACGCTGAGCGCGTGGACGTCGCCGTCGACGAACTCGAGCGGCACGATCAGATAGTCGGTGTAGCCGCCTACGCGCAGGTCGGCCACCACGGGAAAGGTCTCGACCGGCTCGCCGGCGTGCAGCCGGACGCGCACCTCGCCCCGTGTCCGCGTGACGCGATGGATCGGGCTCGCGAGGTGCTCGTCGCTGCCGACGAACCCGTGACCCTCCTCGTTCACCGCAACCCCGGGCTGCTCCGCGCGCCAGTAGAGCGCGCGCGCGGCCACGTTGGGATGCAGCGGACGCACGAAGACGGCGGCACGGTCGATCGCGATGCCGCTCGCACGCAGCCGTTCCGACAGCGCGGGGAGCAGCGCCTCGGGATCGGGCGGCACCCCTCGTGCGCCGCCCACGAGCCAGTCGATCACGGGCGCGACGTCGATCGGTTGCGGCGGACTCTCCACGTGGCCCGGGAGCACGGTGATGCGACCGGCCGAGCCTACAGCATCCGGACGCGCTTGATGCGACCTTGCGGGGCACGATCGGCGACGCGGCCCGTCCTCCGCGTGCCGGCGGGACGACGCCCCGCCTCCGGCGCCGCTCACGGCGCACCCCGGGTCGCCGCTGCGGCCGGGCGGGCGGGCTCGCGCGACGCCGGCCGATCGCCTTACCGGAAGACCACGCTCGGGAGCCAGGTGGCCATCTGCGGGAACCACCACACGATCGCGAGGCCCATGAGCTGGAGGGCGACGAACGGCAGCGCCCCGATCCAGATGTCGCCGGTGGAGACCGAGCGCGGCGCCAGCCCGCGGATGTAGAACAGCGTGTAGCCGAAGGGCGGCGTCAGGAAGCTCGTCTGCAGGCACATCGCCACCATCACGCCGAGCCAGATCGGGTCCACGCCCATCATGATCAGGGGCCCGCCGCAGATCGGCAGCATGATGAGGATGATCTCGAAGGTGTCGAGGAAGAAGCCGAGCACGAACATCACCGCCATGACGGTCAGCATGGCGCCCGCCGCGCCGCCGGGCATGTCGGTCAGCGCCTGCTCCACCATGTGCTCTCCGCCAAGCCCGCGGAAGGTGAGCGAGAAGAGCGACGCGGCGAGGACGATGGCGAAGATCATCGCCGTGGTGATCATCGTGTGGCGCCCGGCTTCCGCCGCGAGCTTCCAGCTGAAGCGCCGGTTCAGCGCCGCGAGCAGCGCCGCGCCCAGGACGCCGATCGAGGCCGACTCCGTCGGCGTCGCGATGCCCGCGAGGATCGATCCGAGCACCGCCAGGATCAGGAAGAGCGGCGGGATCAGGACCGACACCACTTCCCGCGGCAGCCGGCGCCGCTCGTCCTGGCTCAGCGCGCTGGCCGGGACCTTGTGCGGCTGCAGGAGCGCGAGGCCGAACGTGTAGGCGAGGTACAGGCTCACCAGGACGAAGCCCGGCAGGAGCGCGCCCGCGAACAGGTCGCCGGCCGACAGCGTGGACACGGCGAAGTTGCCCATCCGCATCTGCGCCGACTGGTTCACGGCCGAGAGCAGGTCGGCCGTGAAGATCAGCACGGTCGACGGCGGGATGATCTGCGCGAGCGTGGCCGAGGCGCAGATCACGCCGGTGGCGAGACGCCTGTCGTAACGGGCCTTGAGCATGGCCGGAAGCGCGATCAGCGCCATGGTGGCCACCGTGGCGCCGACGACGCCGGTCGAGGCGGCGAGCAGCGCGCCGACGACGATGACCGAGTAGCCCAGGCCGCCCCGCAGCGCGCCGAACAGCTTGCCCATCGTCGTCAGCAGGCCCTCGGCGATGCCGGATCGCTCGAGGACGCTGCCCATCAGGATGAACAGCGGCACCGCGACCAGCACCTCGTTGGTCATCACGCTGAAGTAGCGGATCGGAAGGTGGACCAGCGTGGAGAGATCGAACACGCCGAACGCGTAGCCGACGCCGGCGAACATCAGCGAGAGCCCGGCCAGGGAGAACGCGATCGGCAGCCCCGTGGCGAGGATCAGCAGCGTCGACGCGAAGAAGACGATCGAGACGACGTCGCCGGTGCTCATCGTCGGCGCGTCCGGCTAAGGGTGCGGCTCGCCGGGCTTCGCGAACGGCGGCACGCGCGCCGCGTCCGCATCGCCCGCCAGGACGAGCACGCCACGCGCGATGGTCGCCGCCGCCTGCAGCGCAAGCAGTGCGGCGAACACGAGCAGCATGCTCTTCAGGAGGTAGACCCCGGGCATGCCGTTGGGCTGGGGCGAGCCTTCGCGGATCGCCCAGGAGGAGGTGACGAGCGGCCAGGCGAGCCAGGCGAGCACCCCGATCCACAGGAGAGTGAACGCGAGCGTGCCGGCGATCTCGACGGCGGCCCGCGTCTTCACCGACCAGCGCGCCTGCAGCACGTCGACGCGCACGTGCGCATTGACCTTCATCGCCACGGGCGCGCCGAGAAGGAACACGACCGCGTGGATCCAGACGTAGAGTTCCTGCATCCACGTGAACGTGACGTGGAACGCGTAGCGCAGCCCGACCACGACGGCGCAGACGGCCGCGATCAGCCAGACGAGCGCGGCCAGCCATCGCCCGATCCGCTCGGTCAGGCGATCGACGAATGCCGCGAAGCTTGCGAGGAGTCCCAAGGTCCCCCAGCCCTGTCAGGACGGCGTCGGGCCGCCGCGGCGTCCTCCGCCCGGCGGCCCCAGCGTCACGACTTCGGGAACGTGTAGGGAAGCGTCCGGGCCTGCATCATCGCGAGTTCGGTATGCCGCGCGCTCTGCACGGCATTCTCGCGGAAGGCGACATACGCCGTCGCGATCTTCTTGACCAGCGCGTCGGAGTCGGACAGCAGCTCACCCATGATCTCGCCGGCCGCGTTGCCGGCGGCGACCAGCACGTCGCGAGGAGCCTCGCGCACCTGGACGCCGTGCTTGTCGACGAGCGTGCGGAGGGCCGGCGGATTGCGCACGATGTACTCGGTGGTCGAGTACGCGTAGGTCGCGTTGCACGCGACTTCGATCACCTGCTTGAGTTCGGCCGACAGCCCGTCCCACTTCGCCTTGTTGATGACGCACTCCTCGGCGGACGACGGCTCCTGGACGCCGGGCCAGTAGTAGAACTTCGCCGCCTGGTGGAATCCCAGCGCGGCGTCCGACCACGGCCCGATGAATTCCGCCGCGTCGATCGTGCCCGCCTGGAGCGCCTGGAAGATCTCGCCGCCCGGCAACTGGACCACCGACGCTCCCATCCGGCGGTACATCTCGCCGCCCAGTCCCGGCGTGCGAAAGCGAAGGCCCTTGAAGTCCTGCAGCGACTTGATCTCCCTCTTGAACCAGCCCATCCACTGGTTGCCGGTGTTGCCGCACAGGAAACCCTTGAGATTGAAGCGCGCGTACATCTCGTCGTAGAGGGCCTGACCGCCGCCGTGCAGCATCCAGGCGTGCTGCTCCGGCGCCATCAGCCCGAACGGCATGTTGCCGAACAGCACGATGCCCGCGGACTTGCCGCGCCAGTAGGTCGGCACCGAGTGGTACATCTCGGCGGCGCCCTGGGACACCGCGTCGAACACCCCGGTCGCCGGTGCGAGCTGCCCCGCGCCGAAGACCTTGACCGTGAGCTTGCCCTCGCTCATCCGCGTGATCCGTTCGGCGAGCCACGTGGCGCTCGTGCCCGGTCCGGGCAGGTTGGGTGGCCACGACGTCACCATCCGCCACTCCATGCGGCCCTGGGAGATGGCAGGCGCCGACAGCGCGCCGGAGGCGGCCGCGACCGAGCCGGCCGCCGCAGTCTTCAGGAACTTGCGTCTCTTCATCGGGAAGACCTCCTGGGGGTGAAACGCCCATCCCGTTCGGGATGGGTCCTTAGGGATGACATGCGCCGGGCCCACCGCGTGCCGCGACGCGAAGGCACCACCGGCAGCCGTGTCCCGTCCCGAACCTGTGCCGCGCATGGCCGGGCCACGGGTCGCGCGCTGCATTGTTGCCGATCTTGCGGGCGTTCCCAAGACCTCGCCGCGACCGGCGTCGCGCGTCGCCGCGCTTTTCGCCCCGTTCGCACGGGGCGTCGCGGCCATTGCTCTGCAATCCGGCAGTGAACCGCAGGGCCGGGACGCGAGGGCCGCCCGCGGCCCTCGGCGGCAGGTGCCCTCCGGCTTGCCTGGCGTCGACCTCGCGTCGACGGGACGTCCCGGCCGCAGGTCCGATCGTCGGGAACGGCCGCGTCGACGGGCTTCGATCCGACGCCCCCCGCTGCGCGTGATCGCGGGATCGGGCCACACGCGTCCCCTCGCTCGCGTGCCGGGCGCTAACGCTGCGCGTCACGTCGATCGCCGCGGAAATCCGGCTGTCGCTTCTCGAGGAACGCCTGCATGCCCTCCGCCTTGTCGTCGCTGGTGAAGCAGACCGCGCACGCCTGAGCCTCGGCGCGGATGCCCGACGCGAGGTCCGCGTTCTCGACCACCGCCATCGTCCGCTTGATCTGCGCCAGCGCCACGGGCGAAAGCGACGCGATCCGGCCGGCGAGTGCACGCGCCTCGTCGAGGAGCCTCGAGCGTTCGCAGACGAGCCAGACCAGCCCCAGTTCGTAGGCGCGCCGCGCGTCGATGACGTCCCCGGTCAGTGCCATGGCCCGCGCCGCTCCGCCGCCCGCGATCCGCACGAGCCGCGGCAGGCCGCCGCCGCCGGTCATGATGCCGATCCGGGCCTCCGGCAGGCCGAACCGCGCGTGGTCCGCCGCAATGCGGATGTCGCATGCCAGGGCGAGCTCGAGCCCTCCTCCGAGGCACCACCCGTTGACGGCACAGACGACCGGCTGCGGCAGCGCGGCGAGGCGCGAGGCGAGCCGCTGGATGGATTCGCTCAACGCAACGGACTGCGACGCCGTCATCGGAAGCATCTCGCGGATGTCCGAGCCCGCCGCGAACACCTTCTCGCCCGCTCCGGTCAGGATGACCGCCCGCACCCGGGGCATCGCCTCGAGCCGTTCCACGCAGGCGAGCAGCCGCTCCCGTACGTCGGCGCTGAGCGCGTTCGCCGCGCGGGGCCGGTTGATCCTGATGGTGGCCACGGCGCCGTCGACGGCGAAGTCGACGCCATCCGTCGGCGTCTCGCCAGCGTTCGGTCGCAGTTCGGTCATGTCACTTCGGGAGCGAGGACCCGGGACTCCGGACGGGGGACGCCACGGGGAGGACCGCGTTGTGGCCAGCCGTCGCGCGAGCTAGTATTGGATATGTCATGACAAAACGCAAGCCGGAGCCGCAGCACGATGAAGATCGGATTCGTTGGCACGGGGCTGATGGGCGCGCCCATGGTCCGCAGGCTGCTGGCGGCGGGCCACGAGGTCGTGGTGTGGAATCGCACTGCGGCGCGGGCTGAAGCGCTGCGCAGCAGCGGAGCGCAGGTCGCCCCTTCGCTGGATGCGCTTGCACGCGATGCCGAGGCGCTGATCCTGTGCGTCGAGAACGCCGCCGCAGTGCACGAGGTCCTGTTCGAGCGCGGCCTCCTGCCGGCCATGCGCGCCGGCCAGATCGTGGTGGACATGGGCTCGATCGCGCCGCACGAGGCGCGCGAACTGGCTGCGCGCCTGCACGCGCACGGCGTGCAGTACCTCGACGCGCCCGTTTCCGGCGGACCGCAGGGCGCCGAGGAAGGCACGCTGGCCATCATGGTGGGGGGGGAGGAGACGGCCCTCGCGCCGGTGCGCGATGTCCTCGCCTGCATGGGCAACGTCACGCGTCTCGGGCCGTCGGGCGCGGGACAGACTGCGAAGCTGATCAACCAGACGATCTCGTCGACGGTCCTGCTCGCCGTCGCCGAGTGCACGGTCCTCGCCACCCGGCTCGGGATCGATCCGGGGACGCTGCGCTCGGCGCTCGCGGGAGGCTTTGCCGACAGCAAGGTGCTCCAGCTGCATGGAAAGCGCATGGCCGAGCGGAACTTCGCGCCCGGCGGAACCGTCGCGACCTACCTCAAGGACCTCAGGAACGCCGAGCGTCTCATCCGCGAAGCGGGCCTCGCGTTGCCGGCCGCCGAACTGGCACGCCGTCACTTCGCCGAGCTGGCCGCGTCGGGCCACGGCAACGACGACATCGCGTCCGTGGTGCTGGTCACCCAGCGAAGCAACGGGCTGGCACCGTGAGCCGCCAGGCCGTCCTGCATGCGCCCGGCGCGGTCGCGTCGGATCGGCGACGGGGCCGGCGCGTCCGAAAGGCCGGCGCGGGTCCGGCGCTCCTTCTGCGGTTCCACGGGCGGGCCCGGCGCATACCTCTGTACCAGCAGGTGAAGACGCTCGTGCTCGACGGCATCGCCGCGGGGCACTACCGTCCCGGCGACAGGATACCGACCGAGCACGAGTTCGTCGCGTCGCTCGGATGCTCGCGGCTCACCGTCAATCGGGCGCTCCGGGAGCTGTCGGCGACCGGCGTGCTGGAGCGCGTCCCCGGCGTGGGCACGTTCGTCGCGGCACCGAAGTCGTCCTCGACGGTCATCAAGCTCCACAACATCGCCGACGACATCCGGGCGAAGGGCCAGTCGCTGAGCATCCGGGTGCACCGGCTCCACAGGATGCGCGCGCTTCCCGAGATCGCCGCGAGCATGGGCGTCCCGCCGCGCGCCGCCCTGTTCCACAGCCTCATCGTGTACTGCGCCGACGGCATCCCGGTGCAGCTCGAGGACCGCTACGTGCTGCCGGCCTTCGCTCCCGACTACCTGGAGCAGGACTTCACGCGCCAGTCGACGACGGACTATCTGCAGAGGATCGAACTGCCGGGCCACGTCGAGCACGAGATCCGGGCGGCCCTGGCCGGCGAGGAGGAATCGCGGCTCCTCGACATCAGCGGCCCGGAGGCGCTCCTGATCATCGACCGCAAGACATGGGTGCGCGGGACGGTCACGTCGTGCACGCGGTTCGTCCATCCGGGCTCGCGACAGCGCTTCTTCGGACGGTTCACGCCCGCCAACGCGTCCATCTGACACCGCGCCGGCGCAGCATCGATCGCATCGGCCGCTCGCCCCCGCACTGCGCCGGCGCATCGTCCATCCTTCGCCATCGACGACGACCCATGCCCATGCCCGCCCCCGCCCACCGCCCGCTGGAAGGACTGCGCATCCTCGACTTCACGCGGGTGCTGGCGGGCCCGCTGTCGACGGCGCTGCTGGCCGACCTCGGCGCCGACGTCGTCAAGGTCGAGCCGCCGCATGGCGACGACTACCGCCACATCGGTCCGATGCGCGCCGGAAAGAGCGCGCTCTTCACCGTGATGAACCGCGGCAAGAAGAGCCTCGTGCTCGATCTCGGCCGTCCGGAAGCCCGGGCGTTGGCCCGCGAACTGGCCGACCGGGCGGACGTCGTGGTGGAGAACTTCCGGCCCGGCGTCGCCGACCGCCTGGGGATCGGCGCAGCCGCCCTGCGGGCGCGGAATCCGAAGCTGGTGTACGTCAGCATCTCCGGGTTCGGGCAGACGGGTCCGCTGGCCCAGCGTCCCGCCTACGACATCATCGTGCAGGCGATGAGCGGCCTGATGGAAGCCACCGGCGACCCCGACGGTCCGCCGACGATGGTCGGGGAGGCCGTGTCGGACGTCGTCGCGGGGATGTTCGCATCGTGGGCGATCCTGGCGGCGCTGCTGCATGCGCAGCGCACCGGAGAGGGCCAGCACGTCGACGTCTCCATGTTCGACACCACGTTGAGCTTCCTCGCGACCTCGGTGTCGCGCTACCTCTTCACGGGGAAGCCGGCCCGGCGCGTCGGCAACCGGCACCCGTTGTCGGCGCCCTTCGGCGTGTACCGTGCGGGCGACGGCCACTTCGCCCTCGCGGTGCTCAACAAGAAGCTCTTCGACGCGCTGGCCTCGGCGATGGAGCGGGACGACCTCGCCCGCGACCCGCGGTTCCTGACGGACGAGGGCCGCTGCGAGCACGAGCCCGCGTTGCGCGAGGCGATCGACGCCTGGGCCGGTCGCCTCGACGTCCGGGAGGTCGTGGCGCGACTCGAAAACGCCGGCGTGCCTTGCGCTCCCATCTGGAACATCGCGCAGGCCCTGGAGTCGCCGCAGTCGCAGGCCAGGGGACTGCTGCAGCCCGTGGAGGATCCGTCGCTGCCCGGCCTGCGGCTGCCGCGCCAGCCGGTGCACTTCGGTGGCGATGCCGGGCTCGCGCCGGCGCGCTCCCCGTCGCTCGGCGAACACACGGCGTCGGTGCTGGCCGACCTGCTGGGGATCGGCGCGGCCCGGTTCGACGAACTGCAGCGGCTGGGCGCCTTCGGCCCCCGCGTGGAAAGCTGATCGTGGGCGTCCGGCGCATCGGCGTGACCGACGACGATCGGGCCATTGCAGATGCGGTCAGCCGTTATGCGGTCGACGTCCTGGTCCCGCACGCGGCCGGGATCGACGAGCACGGGCTCAGTGCCACCCGTCACGTGCCCGGCCTGTCGGCGCTCGGCGTCATGGGCATGAACCTGCCCGAGTCGCTGGGCGGGCCCGGCGTCACGCCGACGGCGGTGCTGCTGTCGCTGGTGGCGATCGCGCGTGCCTGCGCCAGCACGTCGTCGATGATCGGGGCGCACTACCTGGGGACGGACGCGGTGCTCATCGGCGGCGATCCGGACCAGCAGCAGCGCTGGCTGCCACGCTGTGCGTCCGGCGAGTGGCTCGCCGCGTTCGCGCTGACGGAGCCGGGCGGCGGTTCGCACCCGGCGGAGCTGCGCACGACGGCCCGGCGCGACGGCGAAGAGTACGTCCTGTCCGGCAGCAAGCAGTTCATCTCGAACGCTGCCGAGTCCACGTTCATCGTCGTCTTCGCGAAGACCGATCCCGCGGCCGGGGCGAACGGCGTCAGCGCCTTCGTCGTGCCGACCGCGTCCCGTGGCGTCGGCATCGCCGCCCCCGAGAAGCTGATGGGCATCCGCGGCGGCCACGCCTTCGCCGTGTCGCTCGACGGGGTCCGCGTGCCTGCAAGCCACCGTCTCGGCGCCGAGGGGACGGGGTTCAGGACCGCCATGAAGGTGCTGGACAACGGCCGGCTGGACGTCGCCGCCACCGCGCTGGGGATCGCCGAAGCCGCGCTGGACGCTGCCGTCGCCTGGACGCGGGAACGGACGGTCGGCGGCAAGCCGCTGGCCGACAAGCAGGGCATCCAGTGGATGCTGGCCGACATGAAGCTGCGGCTCGAGGCCTCGTGGGCGCTGACGATGCAGGCGCTCGCCTTGCGGCAGGCGGGGGAGCCGTTCACGCTGCACTCCGCGATGGCGAAGCTCCACGCGTCCGAGATGGCGGCGTTCGTCGCCGACAGGGCCCTGCAGATCCACGGCGGCTACGGCTACACCCGCGATCTGCCGCTGGAGCGCTACGTGCGCGACGCGCGAATCCTCCGCATCTACGAAGGAAGCTCCGAGATCCAGCGCAACATCATCGCGCGGGCGCTCGTGCCGTCGTCTCCGCGGTGAGCGACGAACGCCCGACCCGACCGGGGGGCACGGGAAGCCGCCGCGGGCGCGATCGAAGCTCGTCGGGGGCGCGACGCCCACCGCGCGCCGAACGCCCGCGCAGGCGCTTCGGCGCCGCCAAAGAAAACGGCGCCGAAGCGCCGTTTTCCCGAGCCAGCCGGTGGTGCCCAGAAGAGGACTCGAACCTCCACGGTGTTACCCGCCAGTACCTGAAACTGGTGCGTCTACCAATTCCGCCATCTGGGCCGAAGTGCGATTATACAACGGCTTAGGACGGGCTTCCAAGACGCCGGTCCACGGGCCGCCCGCGCGCCTTGCTATGCTGGCGTGCCTTCCGCCTCCCCTCGATGCGCCCGATGCCACGCCGTAGCGCCGACCGCCGCGACGCCCCGCTCGACCGGGAGGCACTCCTGCAGGCGCTGCGCGCCGCAGGCGTGCCGATGGCGGGCGACGAGGTCGAGCGCGCGCTCGGCGTCGCCCGGCGCGAGCGCGCGGCGTTCCGGTCGGTCCTCGACGAGGCCGTGCGCGCCGGCGACGTCCTCGTCAACCGCAAGGGCGAACTGCTGGTCGCGGAGAAGCTCGACCTGGTCCGCGGCACCGTGCAGGGACACGCGGACGGCTTCGGCTTCCTCGTCCCCGACGCCGGCGGCGACGACCTCTTCCTCTCGCCGCGCGAAATGCACAAGGCGCTCCACGGCGACCGCGTGGCCGCGCGCATCACCGGGACCGACCGGCGCGGCCGGCCCGAGGGGGAGATCGTCGAGGTGCTGGTGCGCGCAAACCGCCAGGTCGTGGGCCGCCTGCACCACGAGCGCGGCGCCTGGTTCGTCGAGGCGGAGGACCGGCGCCTGTCGCAGGACATCCTCGTCGGTCCCGAGGACCGTTCCACGGCGCAGCCGGGCGACGTCGTCGTCGTCGACCTGATCGCGCAGCCCTCCGAGCACGCGGAGGCCGCCGGCCGCGTCGTCGAGGTGCTCGGGCGCCCGACCGACCCGGGGATGGAGATCGAGATCGCGCTGCGCAAGCACGCGTTGCCGTTCCGCTTCTCCGATGCGGCGCTGGCGCAGGCGGGGAAGCTGCCCGCCGACGTGCGGCCCGCCGACCGCCGCGGCCGCGAGGACCTGCGCGGCCTGCCGCTGGTGACGATCGACGGCGAGACCGCGAAGGACTTCGACGACGCCGTGTTCTGCGAGCGCAAGGGACGCGGCTTCCGGCTGGTGGTCGCGATCGCCGACGTGTCGCACTACGTGCGCGATGGCGACGCGCTGGACCGCGACGCGCGCGAGCGCGGGAACTCGGTCTACTTCCCGCGCCGCGTGATCCCGATGCTCCCCGAGCAGCTCTCCAACGAGCTGTGCTCGCTGCGGCCGGCCGTCGACCGGCTGTGCATGGCCTGCGACATGGAGATCGGGCCGTCGGGCGCGATCCGGGGCTACCGCTTCTACCCGGCGGTGATGCACAGCCGCGCGCGCCTCACCTACACGAAGGTCTGGCAGTGGCTCTGCGACCCGTCGACGCGCGACGGCGACGAGGCGCGCGCGCTGGGAGCGCACCTCGACGACCTCCACGCGCTCTACAAGGTCCTGCACGCGGCGCGCGAGAAGCGCGGCGCCATCGACTTCGACACCGTGGAGCTCGCGCTGGTGTTCGACGACGAGGGCCGCATCGAGCGCATCGTGCCGACGCAGCGCAACGACGCCCACCGCCTGATCGAGGAGTGCATGCTCGCCGCGAACGTCTGCACGGCGGACTTCCTGCGCGAGCACGAGCACCCGGCGCTGTTCCGTGTCCACGAGGGACCCTCTCCCGAGAAGCTGGAGGCGCTGCGCGCCTTCCTGGGCAGCACGGGCCTCTCGCTGGGCGGCGGCGACAAGCCGCGGCCGGCCGACTACGCGCGGCTGCTGGCGCGCATCGAAGGCCGTCCCGACGAGGCGCTGCTGCAGACGGTGCTGCTGCGCTCGCTGTCGCAGGCGCAGTACCACCCGGACAACGTCGGCCACTTCGGGCTCGCGTTCGACGCGTACACGCACTTCACCTCGCCGATCCGGCGCTATCCCGACCTCACCGTGCACCGGGCCATCAAGGCGTGCCTCGCCGGCAAGCGCTACGTGCCGAGGGACTCGGGCTGGGAGGCGCTCGGCGCGCACTGCTCGATGACCGAGCGCCGCGCCGACGACGCGACGCGCGACGTCGAGCGCTGGCTCAAGTGCTGGTACATGCGCGACCGCATCGGCGAGGCGTTCGAGGGCACGATCAGCGGCGTGGCCGCCTTCGGCATGTTCGTGACCCTCGACGGCATGAACGTGGACGGGCTCGTGCACGTGAGCGAGCTCGGGCGCGACTACTTCCACTTCGACCGCGTGCGGCACGCGCTCGTCGGCGAGCGCAGCGGGCGGGTGTTCCAGCTCGCCTCGCGCGTCCGCGTGCGCGTGGCGCGCGTCGACCTCGAGACGACGAAGATCGACTTCGTCCTCGCCGACGAAGCAGGCGAAGGCGCGCCGCCGCGCGACGCCGGCGCCACGGCGACGCGAGCACCGCGGGAGCGCGCCGGCCGACGGTAGAACCCGGGTTCCAGCTCGACAATCGATGTTGCAGTGCAGTAGCGGCCGTCGTCGACTGCTAGAATCCCCCGTGGGCCGCATCCCCGCACGGCCCGTGGCGTCCCATGCACATCGGCACCCCGCTCTCCCCGTCCGCGACCCGCGTGATGCTGCTCGGCAGCGGCGAACTCGGCAAGGAGGTGATCATCGCGCTGCAGCGGCTCGGCGTGGAGACGATCGCTGTCGACCGCTATGCGAACGCACCGGGCCACCAGGTGGCGCACCGCGCGCACGTCGTGGCGATGACCGATGCGGCGGCCCTGACGCGCCTGGTCGAGCAGGAGCGCCCCGATCTCGTCGTGCCGGAAATCGAGGCGATCGCCACGGACGCGCTCGTCGCGCTGGAGGCCGCGGGAACGACGACGGTCATCCCCACCGCGCGCGCAGCGCAGCTCACCATGAATCGCGAGGGCATCCGGCGTCTCGCGGCCGAGAAGCTGCACCTGCCCACGTCGCGCTACCGCTTCGCGACCAGCCGCGAGGCGCTGCAGGCGGCGATCGACGGCACCGACGGCCAGCCGGCGATCGGCTACCCGTGCGTGGTGAAGCCCGTGATGTCGTCGTCCGGCAAGGGGCAGTCGGTCGTGCGCGGGCCGCAGGACGTCGCCCCCGCCTGGCAGTACGCGGAGAGCGCGGGACGCGTGCGCGGCGGCCACGTCATCGTCGAGAGCTTCGTCGCGTTCGACTACGAGATCACGCTGCTGACGGTGCGCGCCGCCGGCGCGGACGGCGCGGTCGCCACCCACTATTGCGCGCCCATCGGCCACGTGCAGGTGAACGGCGACTACGTCGAGTCGTGGCAGCCGATGACGATGTCGGCGAAGGCGCTCGACCGCGCCCGCGAGGTCGCCGCGGTGATCACCGCCGAACTGGGCGGACGCGGCATCTTCGGCGTGGAGCTCTTCGTCAGCGGCGACGACGTGTGGTTCTCCGAGGTCAGCCCGCGCCCGCACGACACGGGCATGGTGACGATGGCCTCGCAGGCGCAGAACGAGTTCGAGCTGCACGCCCGCGCGATCCTGGGCCTGCCGGTCGACACGCGGATGATCGCGCCGGCGGCCGCGTCGGCCGTCGTCTACGGCGGCGTCGACGCGAAGGGCCTGCGCTTCGCGAACGTCGACGAGGCGCTCGCCGTGCCCTGCAGCGACCTGCGGCTGTTCGGCAAGCCAGAGGCCTACCGCACGCGCCGCATGGGCGTCGCGCTCGCCACCGCGGACACGGCAGACGAGGCGCGCGCACGCGCGAAGGCCTGCGCGGCGCGCGTGCGGCCGCTCGCCGGATGACGGGCGCCGACCTCGTCGTCCAGGGCCCGGACGCCACGCTCGACGTCGCCCTCGCGCTCGCGCCGCTCGCGCGTGCCTCCGGAGTGGAGGCGCTGGACCGGACGTCGACACCCGCCTTCCGTCTCGCCGACGGCGTGCTCGACGACGCCGTCGCCGCCGCGGCGCGCGCCGAGCGGCTCGACGCGGCGCTGGTGCCGCGCGACCGGCGGCTCGAGGACGTCGGCGTGGTCGCGATGGACATGGACTCCACGCTGATCACGATCGAGTGCGTGGACGAGATCGCCGACATGGCGGGCCTCAAGCCCCAGGTCGCCGCGATCACCGCCGCCGCCATGCGCGGCGAGATCGACTTCGCGGCGAGCCTCGCGCGGCGCGTGGCGCTGCTCGCCGGGCTGCCGGAGGCGGCGTTGCAGCGCGTCCACGACGAGCGGCTGCGCATCACGCCCGGCGCCGAGGCGATGCTCGCGGGGTTTCACGCCGGCGGCGCGACCAGCCTGCTCGTGTCGGGTGGGTTCACGTTCTTCACCGACCGCGTCATGGCGCGGCTCGGCCTGCACGCGGCGCTGTCGAACGTGCTCGAGGTCGAGGGCGGGCGGCTGACCGGGCGCATCGCCGGCGCCGTCGTGGATGCCGACGTGAAGGCCGAGGCGCTGCAGCGTGCCCACGCCACACGCGGCGGCCTCGCGGTCGCGATCGGCGACGGCGCCAACGACCTGCCGATGTTCCGCTGCGCCGACGTGGCCATCGCGTTCCGCGCCAAGCCCGTCGTGCGCGCGCAGGCCACGCACGCGCTCGACTTCTGCGGCCTCGACGCGGTGCTCAACCTCTTCGCCTGACGAGCGCCCGCGGGGCGCGGCACCGCTCAGCGGACGAGCAGCGTGCGCGCGAACGCCCACGCGCACCACAGGGCGAGGACGAGGACCGCGGTCCACGACAGGCCGCTGCCCACGAAGCGGCCGAACGAGACGCCCGCCGTGCGCGTGAGGCCGGCGGCGTGCAGCACGCGGCCCGCGACGAGCGCGACGCCGCACAGGTGCAGCAGCCACGGGTGGGCGCGATTCAGCTCGGCGACGAGCAGGAGGAGCACGCCGGGGACCGCCCACTCGACGGCGTTGCCGTGCACGCGGATCGCGCGCTGGAGGTCGCGGTCGCCGCCGTCGCCCAGTCCGACCCTGCGGGCGCGCCGCAGGCGCGAGACGAGCGCCGCCAGCACGAGCAGCAGCACGCCGACCAGCCCGGCGTAGAGCGCCGTGACGTGCGGCATCGGCGACGGGTTCACCGCGGGCCCGCGGTCACTGCGCCTCGTCGATCCACGTCATCTGGATCGCCTCGAGGATCTTCTCGCTGCTCTTCTGCGGATCGTCGGCGAAGCCGGGAAGCTCGCACACCCAGCGGTGCAGGTCGGTGAAGCGCACGTACTGCGGGTCGACGCCGGGGTGCGCCTCGCACAGCGCGATGGCGATGTCGCGCGAGTCCGTCCACTTCATGAGCGTGCTCCGTTGCGGTCAGGACTTGCCCTCGCGGGCGTAGTTGATCGTGTACTTCGGGATCTCGACGGTGAGGGGCGCGTCCTGCACGACGGCCTGGCACGAGAGGCGCGACTGCGGCGTCAGTCCCCACGCGCGGTCGAGCAGGTCGTCCTCGTCCTCCGAGGACTCCGGCAGCGAGGCGAAGCCGTCGCGGACGATCACGTGGCAGGTCGTGCACGCGCACGACTTCTCGCAGGCGTGCTCGACGTCGATGCCGTGCTCGAGCAGGTTGTCGAGCAGCGACTTCCCGGCCTCGCCCTCGAACGCGGCCCCCTGCGGGCAGAGCTCGGCGTGCGGAAGCACGGTGATCGTGGGCATCAGCCGCCCCCGACCAGCGAGTCGACCTTGCGGCCGGCCAGCGCGCGGGCGACCGAGCGGTCCATGCGCCGCGCCGCGAACGCGTCGGTCGCGCGGTTCAGCGCCTCGACGGCGGCGCGCAACGCGCCCGCGTCGTCGCCGGCGCGGTGCTGCGCGACGCGCGCGAGCGCCTCGTCGATGCGCTCGCGCTCGCCGTCGACGAGAAGGTCGCCGTCGACCGCGACCGCGTTGCGCACCTGCTCGGCAAGCTGGTCGGCCTCCACGGCGGCCTCGGCGAACGCGCGCGCGGCCATGTCCTCGGCGGCGTGCGCGTACGAGTCCTGCAGCATCCGGGCGACCTCGTCGTCGGACAAGCCGTACGACGGCTTGACGACGACCGACGCCTCGACGCCCGAGGTCTGCTCGCGTGCCGACACCGAGAGCAGCCCGTCGGCGTCGACCTGGAAGGTGACGCGAATCCGCGCCGCGCCCGCGGCCATCGGCGGTATGCCGCGCAGCTCGAAACGGGCGAGCGAGCGGCAGTCCGCCACCTTCTCCCGCTCCCCCTGCACGACGTGGATCGCCATCGCCGTCTGTCCGTCCCGGTAGGTGGTGAACTCCTGCGCGCGCGAGACCGGGATCGTCGAGTTGCGCGGAACGATCTTCTCCGCGAGGCCGCCCATCGTCTCGAGGCCGAGCGAGAGCGGGATCACGTCGAGCAGCAGCCAGTCCTCCTCGCTCGCGCGGTTGCCGACCAGCGCATTGGCCTGCACCGCCGCCCCGAGCGCGACCACCTCGTCCGGGTTCAGGTTGATGAGCGGCGGCTGCCCGAAGAACTCGGCGACCGCGCGCCGGATGCGCGGCATGCGCGTCGCGCCGCCGACGAGCACCACGCCCTTGACGTCGGACGGCTCGAGTTTCGCGTCGCGCAGCGCACGCCGCACCGGCTGCAGCGTCTTCTGCACCAGGTGCTGCGTGATGTCCCGGAACGTCCCGGACGACAGCGACAGGCTC
>BOKS01000014.1 GCA_016861105.1 Betaproteobacteria bacterium
GCGGCGGCGGGCCGCGGGCGGCCGCGCGACGCCATGGGCGAGCCGATCCGACTGGTCGTGGGGCTGGGCAATCCCGGCCGCGAGCACGAAGCCACGCGGCACAACGCGGGCTTCTGGTTCGTCGACGCGCTCGCCCGCTCGCTGGGGACGTCCTTCGCGCACGAGGCGCGCCACCAGGGCGAGCTCGCCAGGGCCGGCGAGCTGCGGATGCTGAAGCCGATGACCTACATGAACCTTGCCGGGCGCAGCGCCGGGTCGGTCGCACGCTTCTTCGGCGTCGCCCCCGCGCAGGTCCTTGCCGTGCACGACGAGCTCGACCTGCCGCCGGGCGACGCGCGGCTCAAGTTCGGCGGCGGCGTGGCCGGGCACAACGGGCTCAAGGACCTGCGCGCCCACTTCGGGACGGCGGACTTCTGGCGGCTGCGGCTCGGCATCGGCCACCCGCGCGACTCCGAGATTCCGCAGCAGCAGGTGGTCGACTACGTGCTGAAGCCGCCGCGGCGCGACGAGCGCGCCGCCATCGAGTCGGCGATCCGCCGCGGGCTGGACGTCTGGCCGCTGCTCGCCGCCGGCGACTTCGAGCGCGCGATGACGGCGCTGCACACGCGGGGCGAGGCGTGAGTCCGCGCGCCTTCCGCCCGGCCGCCCGCCCGCCGGCGCGAAGCGCGGACGCGGGAGCCGGCGCATGAGCCTGAGGTGCGGGATCGTCGGCCTGCCGAACGTCGGCAAGTCGACGCTGTTCAATGCGCTGACGAAGGCGGGCATCGCGGCGGAGAACTACCCGTTCTGCACGATCGAGCCGAACGTCGGCATCGTCGAGGTCCCGGATCCGCGGCTCGCGCAGCTCGCCGCGATCGCCAAGCCCGAGAAGGTGATCCCGGCGACGGTCGAGTTCGTCGACATCGCCGGGCTGGTCGCCGGTGCCTCGAAGGGCGAGGGGCTGGGCAACCAGTTCCTCGCGAACATTCGCGAGACCGACGCGATCGCGCACGTCGTGCGCTGCTTCGCCGACGACAACGTCGTGCACGTGGCCGGCAAGGTGGACCCGGTGTCCGACGTCGAGACCATCCACACCGAGCTCGCGCTGGCCGACCTCGCGTCGGTCGACAAGCAGATCGCGAAGGTGGAGAAGGTCGCGCGCGCCGGCGGCGACAAGGAGGCGAAGCGCCTCCACGACGCGCTGGCCAGGGTGCAGGCCGTGCTCGACCAGGGGCGCCCCGCGCGCACCGCCGACCTGTCCGACGCGGAGACGGCGCTGCTGAAGCCGTTCTTCCTGCTCACGATGAAGCCGACGATGTACGTCGCCAACGTGGACGAGAAGGGCTTCCGCGACAACCCGCTGCTCGACCGTCTCGAGGCCTACGCGCAACAGGAGGGCGCGCCCGTCGTGCCGGTCTGCGCGAAGCTCGAGAGCGAGATCGCCGACCTCGAGGGCGAGGACCGGCAGGCGTTCCTCGACGACCTCGGCCTCGCCGAGCCCGGCCTCGACCGCGTCATCCACGCGGGCTACCGGCTGCTGGGCCTGCAGACGTACTTCACGGCGGGGCCCAAGGAGGTGCGCGCCTGGACGATCCACGCCGGCGACACGGCGCCGAAGGCGGCGGGCGTGATCCACACCGACTTCGAGCGGGGGTTCATCCGCGCCGAGGTGATCGCCTTCGCCGACTACGTCGCGCATCGCGGCGAGCAGGGCGCGAAGGAGGCGGGCCGGATGCGTCTCGAGGGCAAGGACTACGTCGTGCAGGACGGCGACGTCGTGCACTTCCGCTTCAACGTCTGACGGCGATGCGCGTCGCCGCCCTCGCCATCGCGTTCCTCGCGTCCGTCGCGGCCGCGGGGTGCGCGTCGCTGCCGCGGCCTTCGCCCCCGGAGGTGGTCGGCGCGCGCGTGCGCGTGGCCGATGCGCGGCTGCCCGAGGTCCGGCTGGCCGTCGACCTCGTGGTGCGCAACCCGAACGCGCGCGATCTCGCGGTCGACGGACTCGAGGCGACGCTCGCGCTCGACGGCGAGGTCGTCGGCCGCGGCGCGCTTGCACAGCCGGTGCTGCTGCCCGCGCACGGCGACGCGCGCATCCCGCTGGACGTGCGCGGCGACGCGTCGCGCCTCCTCGCGCGCGTGGGCGCCGCGCTCGGCGCCGCGCGTCCGCTCGGCTACGAGGTGCGGGGCACGGTGGCGCTGCGCGACGGCAGCGTCGTGCCGTTCCGCCGCGACGGACGGCTTCCGGAGGCGCGCACGCCGTGACGCAGTCGCTGACGTTCACCAAGATGCAGGGGCTGGGCAACGACTTCGTCGTCGTCGACGCGACCGCCGCGCCTTTCGCGCTGGACGCGGCGCAGATCCGCCTTCTCGCCGACCGGCGCTTCGGCGTGGGCTGCGACCAGGTGCTGGTGGTCGAGCGGCCCGGCCGCGCCGACGCCGACTTCCGCTACCGGATCTTCAACGCCGACGGTGCCGAGGTCGAGCAGTGCGGCAACGGCGCGCGCTGCTTCGTGGTGTTCGTGCGCGCGAAAGGGCTGACCGACAAGCGCGCGATCCGCGTCGAGACGCGCGCCGGGGTGATCGTGCCCACGCTGGAGGACGACGGCACGGTCACGGTGGACATGGGTACGCCGCGGTTCGCGCCCGGCGACGTCCCGTTCGTCGGCGGCACGGGCGCCGCCGCGGAGCCGCTCGACGTCGGCGGGCGCACCGTGACGGTCTCCGCGCTGTCGATGGGCAACCCGCACGCGGTGCAGGTCGTCGACGACGTCGACGCGGCACCCGTGGCGAGCGAGGGCCCGCGCATCGAGCACCATCCGCGCTTCCCGGCGCGGGTGAACGCGGGCTACATGCAGGTCGTCGATCGCGCTACCATTCGGCTGCGCGTCCACGAGCGCGGCGCCGGCGAGACGCCGGCGTGCGGGAGCGGCGCGTGCGCGGCCGTCGTGGCCGGCCGGCGCCTCGGACTGCTCGACGCCGACGTGCTCGTGCACACGCGCGGCGGCGTGCTCCGCGTGCGCTGGGACGGCGAGGGTGCCGCGGTGCTGATGCGCGGGCCCGCGGCGATCGTGTTCGAGGGGACGTGGCCGCTTTCTGCCTGACGGCGGGGCGCGGGCGCAGGAACGACGAGGACGATTCCCGGATGGAAGCCCGAGACGTCGCGCAGTACCTGCGCGATCACCCCGAGTTCTTCGAGGACTACGCCGACGCGATCGCGGAGATCTTCGTCCCCCATCCGCACGGGGGCCACGCCATCCCCATCGCCGAGCGGCAGATCGTCACGCTGCGCGAGAAGAACGCGGAGCTCGCCGAGAAGCTCGCCGAGCTGATCCGCTTCGGCAACGAGAACGACGCGACCACCGAGCGGCTGCACCGCTCCACGGTGGCGCTGTTCGCGGCGCCGGACCTCGAGACGACGCTGGCGGTGCTCCACCACAGCCTGCGCGAGGACTTCGCGGTGCCGCAGGTGGCAGTGCGGCTCTGGGGGCGCGTGCCCGAGCAGTCGTACCTCCCCGAGCTTGCCGCGACGTCGGCGGAGGTGCGCGAGCACGCGGCCGCGCTGGAGTCGCCGCAGTGCGGCGGCGTGGCGGTCGCCGAGTCGCGCGACTGGCTCGAGGGCGACGAGGCGCCCGCGTCCTTCGCCTACCTGCCGCTGCGCACGGCCACGACCTTCGGCGTGCTCGTG
This sequence comes from Betaproteobacteria bacterium, assembly GCA_016861105.1. GTDB lineage: Bacteria > Pseudomonadota > Gammaproteobacteria > Burkholderiales > Casimicrobiaceae > VBCG01. Next base: position 3,665 of record BOKS01000014.1, read on the forward strand.
CTCGCGAGCCCCGATCCCGCGCGCTTCCACGCGGGCATCGGGACGGTGTACCTCGCGCGGCTCGCCGAGCTCGCCAGCGTCGCGATCGCGCGCTTCCTGCCCGGGATGTAGCGATGGCGCGCGCGCCTGCCGGCGACGCGCTCCCGGCCCTCAGCGCCGAAGACCTCGACGCGTTCGCCCGCCACCTGGCCGCGAGCCCCGCGACGACGCGCGGCGCCTACCTGCGCGACGCCGCCGTCCTCGCGCGCGCGGCGGCGCCGCGGGACCTCGCCTCGCTCGCGCGCGCGGATCTCGCGCGCGTCCTCGCGGGCCTGCACGCGCGCGGCCTGGCGGGGCGCAGCCTCGCGCGCATGCTCTCGGCGTGGCGCGCGTTCTACCGCTTCCTCGGCGTCGCCGACCCGGCGCGGCGCGAGGATCCGACGGCGGGGCTGCGTCCGCCGCGCTCGCCGCGGCGGCTGCCTTCGGCGCTGTCGCCGGAGGAGGCCGCGAAGCTCGTCGCGATCGACGGCGACGGCTTCCTCGCGCGGCGCGACCGCGCGCTCGTCGAGCTCGCCTATTCGTCCGGCCTGCGCCTCTCCGAGCTCGCGGGCCTCGACGTCGGCGGCGTCGACCTCGCCGCCGCGGAGGTCCGCGTGCTGGGCAAGGGCGCGAAGGAGCGGATCGTGCCGGTCGGCGCGGCCGCCCTCGAGGCGCTGCGCGCCTGGTTGCCCGTGCGCGCAGCGCACGCCCCCGGCGGCACGCAGGCGCTGTTCGTCGGTGCGCGTGGCGCGCGACTGTCGCGGCGGGCGATCCAGCAGCGGCTCGCCGTGCTCGCCGTCGTGCAGGGACTCGACCGGCACGTGCACCCGCACATGCTGCGGCACTCGTTCGCCTCGCACCTCCTCCAGTCGTCCGGCGACCTGCGCGCCGTGCAGGAGATGCTCGGGCACGCGTCGATCGCGAGCACGCAGGTCTACACGCACCTCGACTTCCAGGCGCTCGCCAGGGCGTACGACGCCGCGCACCCCCGCGCGCGCCGCCGCCGCTGACGCGCCGTCCGTCCGCGACCTCCGGGCCGTGAACTTTCCGGCGCGATCGGCGCCGTCCGGCGTTTCGTGCCCGCTCTGCGACGTTGTCGTCGACATCGTGTGCGGCCGGCACCGGTCCATCGCAATTTCTTCGTCGATACAGAACGTTGCCGTGACATCCTTCGACGCGGCACGAGATTCTCGTTCCGGAAACATCACGTTTCTTCGGCGCCGGTCACCCGGCCGATCGCCATCCGTTTGTCGGAAACGGGCCACGAACGGTCAATCCGTCGCCGGCAGGCGGTTTCGTGGCGTTCCAGCGCCGCTGTCGCGGGCCGCCCGGCTGGACAGCCTTGTACGGCGCCGCCCGAGCCGACGAGCGGCCGGCAGGCTCCATTGCAAATTATGCCTGCGTCATGCAGGCTGCGCGTGCGGCCGTCATCGGCGGCACGAGGGGTCCGGAGGCGATGCAGCACGGGGCTCTCGGCCGCGACGCCGCCCCGGGGCGAGCGCCGGCGTCCGCGCGCCGCGCCCCGCGGACCCAACGACAAGAGGGAGTCCATGCCGCACGCACCATCCGGCGCGCCGCAGCGCGCCTCCGCGATCCGTCCGCGCTCGCTCGCCGCCGCGGTCCTGATCGGCGGCCTGCTGGCCGCCCCGGCCGCCCTCGCGCAAGCCTTCAACATGACCGCGGCCGTGGGCATCTACAGCCCGCGGTCGTCGACGTTCTGGCTCGACGGCAACTTCGACCGGCAACCCGACCTCTTCCACCAGTTCGGCCAGCTCGGCGACATCGCGCTGCTCGGGGACCCGGTCGGCTCCGGCTCGCGCGCGCCGGTGCTCTACCGCGGCGGGACGTGGCTCTTCGACCTCAACCGCGACGGCGAGGCCGACCGCACGATCGCGTTCGGCGCCCCCGGCGACGTTCCGCTGATGGCGGACATGGACGGGGACGGCAAGGACGATCTCGTGGTGTGGAAGGGCAACGGGCAGTGGCTGGTCAACACCGCGTTCGACGGCACCACGCAGTACGCCTACCAGTTCGGCGGCTCGCGCGGCGACGTGCCGCTGCTCGGCGACCTCGACGGCAACGGCAGCGTCGACCTCGTCATCTACAACCGCGGCACGTGGTACGTGTCGCTCGACCGCTCGGCCAACATCCAGCGCACCCATTCGCACACGGTCGCCGGCACCGAGACCCCGTTCCTGTTCGACTACAACGGCGACGGCCTCGACGACCTCACGGTGATCGTCTCGGGCACCTGGCACGTGAAGTCGGTGACCGGCCAGTCGGTCGCCGCCGCGTTCGCCTTCGGTGGCGCCGGCGACATGCCGCTGTACTTCGGCCGCGGCGCCGTGCCCAATCCGCGCGCGGACGCGGCGCGGCTGCTGCAGCAGGTGAGCTTCGGCCCGGTCGAGTCCGAGATCGTCCGCGTGCAGTCGATGGGCGTCGCGGCCTACGTCGACGACCAGCTCGGCAAGCCGCACACGCCGCTGCCGTACATGCCGTGGTACCCGCAGAGCCGGCCGCAGACGCCCCAGGGGCAGACCTGGCCGTACTGCCTCTACGCGCAGTACGCGTACGGCGTGCCGTACAACGCCAGCACGCCCTGCAACTGCAATGCGCAGGCGGGCACCGTCAACCAGTGCCAGCGCGACGTCTACACGAACTTCCGGCTGCAGAACCAGTTCTTCGTGCGCGCGAACGGCGCGCCCGACCAGCTGCGCCACCGCGTCGCCTGGGCGCTCTCGCAGATCCTGGTGACGTCGAACATGCAGGACCCGATCGCCTATCCGATGCGCGACTACCAGCAGCTGCTGCTGGACAACGCCTTCGGCCGCTTCGAGGACCTGCTCTACACCATCACGCTGTCGCCGTGGATGGGCAACTACCTCGACATGGTGCGCAACGACGGCTCGGTGGCGGCGCGCAACCGCGGCGTGGTGCCCAACGAGAACTACGCGCGCGAGCTGCTGCAGCTGTTCTCGATCGGGCTGTGGGAGCTGCGGCCCGACGGCACGCTCCTCACCGACGCCGCCGGCAACCCGATCCCGACCTACGAGCAGGACGACATCGTCGAGCTGTCGCGCGCGCTGACCGGCTGGGCCTACCCGCCGCTGCCCGGACAGACGCCGGCGTTCAACCGCGGCGTCCACTACGTCGGGATGATGGTCCCGATCGAGGGCACGCTGAACGGGACCGGCAACACGAACTACCACGACACCGGCGCGAAGAGCGTGATGGGCGCCGTGCAGCCGGCGAACACGCGCGCCGAGACCGACGTGCGCTGGGCGGTGCAGCTGGCCGCGAACCACCCGAACACCGGCGCGTTCATCGGCAAGCAGCTGATCCAGCACCTCGTCACCAGCAATCCGTCGCCGGCGTACGTGAACCGCGTCACCGCCGTGTGGAACAACGACGGCGCCGGCGTGCGCGGCAACCTGCGCGCCGTCGTGCGCGCCATCCTGCTCGACCCCGAGGCGCGGGCGCCGCGCAACCCCGTCGTGTCCACGTTCGGCAAGCTGAAGGAGCCGGCGCTGTACGTCATGAACCTGCTGCGCGCGTTCGGCGCGAGCACCGACGGCGTCTACCTGCGCACGCCGGTCGCCTCGATGGGGCAGAACGTCTACAACGCCCCGACGGTGTTCAACTACTACCAGGCGGACTACCTGGTGCCCGGCACGGACCTCGCGGGCCCGCCGTTCCAGATCTTCGACGCGACCTCGTACTTCGCGCGCACCAACTTCGCCTACAACCTGATCTACCACAGCAGCTGCGACACCGGCACGCCGACCTCGCCTTCCGTGTGCGGCCAGAACCCGGATGCGACGGTGTTCGGCGCGACGGGCACGAAGATCAACTGGCAGCCGTACAAGGCGCTCGCGACGGATCCGGCGCAGCTCGTCGACCTGATCGCGCTGCGGCTGCTGCACGAGCCGCTGCCGAAGGCGCAGCGCACGAAGGTGATCAACGCCGTGGCGGCGGTGGCGCTGTCCGCTACGCCGACGCAGACGCAGCTGCTCGACCGCGTCCGCATGGCGGCGTACCTGATCGCCTCATCGCCCAAGTTCCAGGTGGAGTTCTAGACCATGAGCGCCCCGATGTTCTTCTCCCGCCGCCGCTTCCTCCGGCAGGCCGGCGCGTTCTCGGCGCTGTCGCTCGCGGGCAGCCTCGACCTGCTCGGCCTGTCCAGCGCCTCGGCGCAATCGGGCGACTACAAGGCGCTGGTGTGCGTGTTCCTGTTCGGCGGCGTCGACTCGAACAGCATCGTCATCCCCTACGGCGACTACGCCACGTACAACGCCGTGCGCCCGCTGGCCACGAACGTCAACGTGGCCCAGTCGCTGCTGACGCCGGTCGCGCCCGCGAACCTGGCGGGCCAGACGTTCGCCCTGCACCCGGCGTTCACCGCCACCAACGGCAACGCGACGCTCACCTCGCTGTTCCAGGGAGGGCGCCTCGCCGTCGTGTGCAACGCCGGCACGCTCGTCGAGCCGATGACGCGGGCCGAGTACCGGTCGAACGCGAAGAAGCGGCCGGCGCAGCTGTTCTCGCACTCCGACCAGCAGCAGCAGTTCCAGACGGCGATCTCGGAAGCGTCGGTCGTCACGGCGCCGACGGGGTGGGGCGGGCGCATCGGCGACCGCCTCGCGGTCCCCATGAACGGCCAGTTCGCCACGCCGATCGGCATGTCGTTCGCGGGCGCGCAGGCCTTCCTCACCGGCCGCACCGTCCGCGGGCTCGCGCTGCCCACCGCGGGCAACTTCGGGTACACCGGCGATTCGACGACGCCCAACGCCGTGCAGCGGGCGCGCGCCGAGGCGCGCGCGGAGCTGATCGGCTCGATCGACGCCAACGCGATGGTCTCCTCGTCGCAGGCGAGCATGGGCGCCGCGCTCGGCGCGAGCCAGCGCATCAACCCGATCCTGAACGGCACGCTGCCCTCGGCGATCTCCGGGCCGTTCAACGGCCTCAACTCCGGCCTCGCCAACCAGCTGCGCGCCGTCGCGCGCCTCATCAACAACCGCGCGACGCTGGGCCAGCGCCGGCAGATCTTCTTCGTGTCGATCGGCGGCTTCGACACGCACTCGGGCCAGGGGTCGTTCCAGCCGCCGAACCCCTCGTTCCAGGGCATGGCCGGGCTGTTCCAGCAGATCGGCCAGGCGCTGGCCGCGTTCTACCAGGCCACCGTCAACATGGGCGTCGCGAACGAGGTCACGACGTTCACGCTCTCCGACTTCAACCGCACGTTCAAGCCCAACGGCGCCGGGACCGACCACGCGTGGGGCGGCCACTACCTGGTCATGGGCGGCGGCGTGCAGGGCGGGCGCTTCTACGGGCAGTATCCGTCGCTGGCGCTGGCCGGCCCCGACGACACCGACAGCCTCGGCCGCTGGATCCCGACGACGTCGATCGAGCAGTACGGTGCCACCCTCGCGCGCTGGTTCGGCGTGCCCGACGCCGACCTCGTGCAGGTGTTCCCCGGCGTCGGCCGCTTCGCGACGTCCAACCTCGGCTTCATGGCGTAGGGCCGCCGGCGCACGCGCGTCAGGGAACGACGCGCACCACGTCCGGAAGGAACGGCAGGTCGGTGGTGCCGGGGTCGACGCCGGCCTGCTTCATCATCGTGCCCACCTGCGCCCGGTGATGCGTCGCGTGCTGGAACAGGTGCACGGCCGCGATCCACGCCGGCAGGATCCGGCGCCGTCCGTCGCTGGAAGCGCGGTAGTCGAGCGGGCCGTCGAGCCAGGCCGCGTCCACCTGCCCGGCCCACTCGGCGATGCGCCGGTCCATCGCTTCGCGCCGGGCCGCCAGGTCGTCGAATGCCGACGTGAGGTCCGCTCCGTAGGCCGGCACGCCGAACGGCGCGCCGGTGAAGCGGCCGAGCCACGTGCCGTCGGCCCACAGGACGTGGTTCAGCGTGCGGTGGATCGAGCCGAAGAACGCGCCGCGGTCGCGCTTGCGCTCGGCGTCGTCCATGCGGCCGAGCAGCGCGAACGTGCGCTCGTTCATCCAGCGCGAGTAGCGCGCCAGCAGCTGGCAGTACGCGGGGGTGATCACCGGGCGCGGGCCCGCGGGCGCGGCTACGCGAGGGCGGCGGCGGGGACCGCGTTCTCGAGCGCCTCGATCTCCAGCGCGGCGGCGAGCTGGGCGAGCCGCGCGACGACGCCGTAGGCGTAGAAGCGGTTCGGCGCGCAGCCGGCCGGACCCTGCGGGTCGGGAATGCACGGCGCCTCGAAGGCGAGCGGCACGAACTGGGCGCCCGGCGCGTTCAGGTTCTCGTCCTTGCCGCGCGCGGTGTGCACGCGGTAGAAGCCGCCGACGACGAAGCGGTCGATCATGTAGACGACCGGCTCGGCGATCGCGTCGTCGATCGACTCGAACGTGTGGACGCCCTCCTGGATGATGACCGAGGTGACCTCAAGCCCTTCCTTCACGACCGCCATCTTGTTGCGCTGCTTGCGGTTGAGGCCGACCACCTCGGACGCGTCGCGCACCGTCATGATGCCCATGCCGTAGGTGCCGGCGTCGGCCTTGACGATCACGAACGGCTGCTCGTCGATGCCGTACTCGGCGTACTTGGCGCGGATGCGCGCGAGCAGGAAGTCGACGTTCGACCGCAGGCACTCCTCGCCGGTGCGCTCCTGGAAGTCGATCTCGCCGCACACGCCGAAGTAGGGGTCGACGAGCCACGGGTCGATGCCGAGCAGCTCCCCGAACTCGCGGGCGACGCCGCGGTAGAGGTCGAAGTGATGCGACTTGCGGCGGTTGTACCAGCCGGCCGACAGCGGCGGGGCGACCGGCTGGTCGATGTCCTCGAGGACGGCGGGGCGCCCCGCGGAGAGGTCGTTGTTGAGGAGCACCATGCACGGGTCGAAGTCGGCGAGACCCACGCGGCGGGCCCGCCGCACGATCGGCTCCAGCACGATCGCCTCGCCGTCGGGGAGGTCGATGCGCGTCGCCTGCGCGATCTCCGGAAGCAGCGTGCCGATGCGCACGCGCATGCCGGCCTGCCGCAGGATGCCGGCGAGCGTCGCGACGTTGCGCAGGTAGAACGTGTTGCGCGTGTGGTTCTCGGGGACGAGGAGCACGCCGCGCGCGTCGGGGCACACGCGCTCGACGGCCGTCTGCACCGCCTGCACGCACAGCGGCATGAACGCCGGGTTCAGGTTGTTGAAGCCGCCCGGGAACAGGTTCGTGTCGACAGGCGCGAGCTTGAAGCCGGCGTTGCGCAGGTCGACCGACGCGTAGAACGGGACCGTGTGCTCGAGCCACTTCGTCCGCAGCCACCGCTCGATGTCCGGCATCCGGTCGAGGATGCGGCGCTCGAGGTCCTGCAGCGGACCGGACAGCGCGGTGGTGAGGCGCGGCACCATGAGGAGGCTCGGTTGCGGGACGACCGGTCGATTGTAGCCGATGCTCCCGCGACGCTCCGGCGCGCGTCCCGAAGGCGCCGGGCGCAAGAAAAACGGGGCGCGGCGTGGGCCGCGCCCCGAAGGGCCACCGAGGAGAAACTGCCTGCTGCGGGGATCGCCCCCGCCCTGCGGCGGGCCGGCCGGAGGAGGGCCGGCCCGCGGTGCTGCCCTGCGCCGCCTACAGCCGGTAGGCGGACTCGCCGTGCGCCGCGATGTCCAGGCCCTCGCGCTCCTCCTCCTCGGAGACGCGCAGCCCGCCGGCCACCGCCGCGACCTTGAACGAGACGTACGCCACCACCGCGGAGAGGACGATCGTCACCAGCACGCTCTTCGCCTGGACGGCGACCTGGCTCGCGATGGAGAAGTCCGCGGCCTGCGTGCCGCCGAGCCACGGGGCGGCGAACACGCCGGTGAGCAGCGCGCCGACGATGCCGCCGAGGCCGTGGACGCCGAACACGTCGAACGAGTCGTCCGCCCCCAGCATCCGCTTGAGACCCGAGACGCCCCACAGGCAGACGAAGCCCGCGATCGCACCGATCACGATCGACCCCATCGGCCCGACGAAGCCCGCGGCCGGCGTCACGGCGACCAGGCCCGCCACCGCGCCCGACGCGGCGCCGAGCATGGAGGGCTTGCCCTTGAACATCGCCTCGCCGGCGATCCACGCCACGACCGCGGCAGCCGTTGCGAGCATGGTGTTGATGAACGCGAGGCCGGCCGTGCCGTTCGCCGCGCCGGCCGAGCCGGCGTTGAAGCCGAACCAGCCGACCCACAGCAGCGACGCGCCCACCATCGTCAGCGTGAGGGAATGCGGCGCGAGCGCCTCCTTCCCGTAGCCGATCCGCTTGCCGAGCACGTACGCGCCGACCAGGCCTGCGATCCCCGCGTTGATGTGCACGACGGTCCCGCCGGCGAAGTCGAGCGCGCCGTCCTTGGCGAGCATGCCGCCGCCCCAGACCATGTGCGCCATCGGGACGTAGGCGAACGTGAACCACAGCGCCGAAAAGACGAGCACGGCCGAGAACTTGATGCGCTCGGCGTAGGACCCGGCGATGAGCGCGGTCGTGATCGCCGCGAACGTGCACTGGAACGCCACGAACACGTACTCGGGGATCGTCGGCAGCGCGCCGGCCAGCGTGTCGGGGGCGATCCCGGACAGGAACAGCCGGTCGAAGCCGCCGAAGAACGATCCCTCGCCGGAGAACGCGAGGCTGTAGCCGTAGATGCACCAGAGGATCGTCACCATCGAGAACACGACGAAGACGTGCATCAGCACCGACAGCGCGTTCTTCGAGCGCGCGAGCCCGCCGTAGAACAGCGCGAGTCCGGGGATCGTCATCAGGATGACGAGCATCGTGGAGGTGAGCATCCACGACGTGTCGCCGGCGTCGAGCTTCGGCGCGTCGGCCTTCTCGCCCGCCGCGGCGGGTTCCGCCGCGGCCGCGGGGGCCTCGGCGGCGGCGGGCGCTGCGGCCGCGGGCGCGGCCTCGGGCGCCCTCTCCTGCGCGAGCGCGGGGGCGGCGACGCCGAGCGTGAACATCGTGGCCAGCAGGATCAGCATGGTTCTCATGGTGTGCGCTCCCTCACAGCGCTTCCGCGCCGACTTCGCCGGTGCGGATGCGCACGACCTGCAGCAGGTCGAAGACGAAGATCTTCCCGTCGCCGATCTTCCCGGTGTTCGCCGCCCTCTCGATCGCCTCGATCGCGCGGTCGACGAGGTCGTCGCGCAGCGCGGCCTCGATCTTGACCTTCGGGAGGAAGTCGACGACGTACTCGGCGCCGCGGTAGAGCTCGGTGTGCCCCTTCTGGCGTCCGAAGCCCTTGACCTCGGTGACGGTGATGCCCTGCACGCCGATCGCCGACAGGGCCTCGCGGACCTCGTCGAGCTTGAACGGCTTGATGATGGCGGTGACCAGCTTCATGGTGTCCTCGCTGTGCCGGAGTCAGAACGTCTTCTTCACGTACACGACGCCGCGGTCCTTGGTCGTGTCGTAGCCGGTGAGGTCGGTGTAGAACCGCTTCTTCGCATCGTTGCCGCTGTAGTACGCGCCGATCTCGAGCCCCTTGAGCGCGCCGTCCGGCACCGTGTACGACGCGCCGAGGCGCCAGTCGGTGTAGCCGACCTTGCCCGCCGTGGCGGGGTCGCCGTCGCTGCCGTCGTTCGCGACGTCGAGGTAGCCCACGTGCGCGAGCAGCGAAACGCCCGAGTCGGCGATCGGATAGGCGACGTTGAGCTCGGCGTACCACGAGCCCTCGGTGTCCTCGGCGCTCGCGTTCGGCCGCGCGCCGAAGTAGTCCTTGAGGCCGTAGCTGAACTTGGCGCTGACCCACTGCCAGCCGACGCCGGCGTAGAGCTCCCAGCTGTCGGCGTTGACGATCCCGGGGAAGCGATCGCCGGGGTAGTAGTAGTAGACGGTGCCGAGGTCGTAGCTGATCTCGGTCCCGGGGAACGTCGACTTGAAGCCGCCGTAGAAGTCCCACTCGACGGAGCTGCGCGAGTACGCGCCGAAGTCCTGCAGCCAGCTCACGTTGGTCGCCCAGGTGCCGGCGTAGAAGCCCGACGCGTGGGCATAGTCGAAGCCGCCCTGCACGGCCGGCTCGCCCGCTGTCTGGGCGATGCCGCGGAAGATGTACTCGCTGAAGAGGCCGACGTTGGCCGTGAACGTGTGCTCGGGCATGGGCGCGGGCGCCTGCGCGTGCGCAGCGCCCGCGAAGGCGAGGAGGGCGGTGGCGGCGATGCTGTGGCGAAGCTTCATGACGGGTTCCCTCGGGGTGGTGGATTGGCGAAAGCGGGGACGAGCGTTTGCATTTCGTGTGCCACTGCACAAAACGCTTTGTCTTCAGGCATTTGCGGACACGGCCCCAAGCGGGGATCCGCCGGGCGCTCCGACGCCGCACCATCGCGGTGCGCATCGCTCGCGCACGCGCCCGTCCGCGGTGCGATGCCCGGACGCCGGTCCGCGGCGCGCGCGGCGCGCCGGGTCGGCCGGATGTCCTAGCGGGCGGGACGCGCCGCTTTGCTAGACTGGTCCGACCTCGGCGCTCCGGGCGCCGGCGCAACGATCCGAAGGAGACGCGGCATGCAGTTCAACAGCCAGGCGCTCGACGATCTCGCCGCCCGCATCGGCGCGGCGCTGCAGAGCTCCCCCGCGCGCGACCTCGAGCGCAACGTCAAGGCGCTGCTGCAGAGCGGCCTCGCGCGCCTCGATCTCGTGCCGCGCGCCGAGTTCGACGTGCAGGCGCAGGTGCTGGTGCGCACGCGCGAGAAGGTCGAGGCCCTCGAGTCGCGGCTCGCCGAGCTCGAGGCGAAGCTCGGCACGGCGGCGTCCGCGGCGGACACGGCGCCGCCGCCGGACGCGCCGTCGGCCTGACCGGCGTCGCCCGCGCCCACCGCCACCGCGATGGCCGTCGCGGCAGTGCGCTCGCGCGCGCTCGCCGGAGCGAGCGCGCCCCCCGTCACGGTCGAGGTGCACCTCGCGTCCGGCCTGCCGGGCTTCCATCTGGTCGGCTTGCCCGAGGCAGAGGTCCGCGAGGCACGCGATCGCGTCCGGGCGGCGCTGCAGAATGCCCGTTTCGAGTTCCCGCAGCGCAAGGTGACGGTCAACTTGGCACCCGCCGACCTGCCGAAGGAGTCCGGCAGGTTCGACCTGCCGATCGCCCTCGGCGTGCTCGTCGCCAGCGGGCAGCTGCCGCACGCCGCGCTGGAGCGCCACGAGTTCGCCGGCGAACTCGCACTCAGCGGCGAACTGCGGCCGATCCGCGGGGCGCTGGCCATGGTGCTCGCCGCGCGCGGCGACGGACGGGCGTTCGTGCTGCCGTCGGCGTCGGCGCAGGAAGCCGCGCTGGTGCGCGACGCCGTGGTGCTGCCGGCGGGCGCGCTGTTGGAAGTGTGCGCTCACATGACTGGCGCCGCTCCGATCGTGGCGGCCGCGCCGGGGGAGCCGCGGGCGCCCGCCGGTGGACCGGACCTGGCTGACGTGCGCGGCCAGGCGCACGCGAAGCGGGCGCTCACCGTTGCGGCCGCCGGCGAGCACTCGCTGCTGCTGGTGGGTCCGCCCGGGACGGGGAAGTCGATGCTCGCCCAGCGCCTGCCGGGACTGCTGCCGCCGCTGGCGGAGGACGAGGCGCTGGAATCGGCCGCGATCGCGTCGCTGGCCGGGCGCTTCGATCCGTGCCGGTTCTTCGAGCGGCCGTTCCGTGCGCCGCACCACACCGCGAGCGCAGTCGCCGTGGTCGGCGGCGGATCGGTGCCCCGCCCCGGCGAGATCTCGCTCGCCCACCACGGCGTCCTGTTCCTCGACGAACTGCCCGAGTGGGACCGGCGCGTGCTCGAGGTGCTGCGCGAGCCGCTGGAGTCGGGTGTGGTCCACATCGCCCGCGCGGGGCGGCAGGCGACCTTTCCCGCGCGGTTCCAGTTCGTCGGCGCGATGAACCCGTGCCCGTGCGGCTGGCGCGGCCACCCCAGCGGCCGCTGCCGCTGCACGCCGGACCAGGTGCAGCGCTACCTCGGCCGCCTCTCGGGCCCGCTGCTCGACCGGATCGACGTCGCCGTCGAGGTGCCCACGCCTCCGCCGGAGGCGCTCGTGCTCGACGCCGAGGCGCAGGCGCCGCCCGAATCCGCTGAAGTGCGCGATCGCGTCGCGCGTGCCCGCGAGCGCCAGCGGCGCAGGCAGGGCGTCGCCAACGCCCGCCTGCCGGTGCCCGACCTCGCGCGCCACGGTGCGCTCACCGCCGACGCGCAGCGGCTGCTCGCGCAGGCGGTGGCGAAGCGCTCGCTGTCGGCGCGCGCCTGCCACCGGATCGCGAAGGTCGCGCGCACGATCGCCGACCTGGCCGATGGCGAGCGCGTGGCGCGCGAGCACGTGGGGGAGGCGCTCGCGATGCGCCTCGCGTGGGGCGGGAGCTGAACGCGCGATCGCCGGACGGTCCGCGTTTTCCGGATCGACTATCCTTGCCGCCACGTCGCCCGCCGCCGGAGCCTGCCCGATGAAGCGTTCCTGCCCCGACGGGCGATACCCGAACGGCCACTTCTACTCGCCGGTCGTCGACCCTGCGGAGGTCGAGGCCGCCGCAGGACGCATCTGGCCACCGCGTCCGGAAGTCGTCGGCATCGACTTCAATCCGGCGGGGCACCGCGCACTGCTGCGCGACGTGTTCCCGCCCTACGTGCGCGACTACGACTATCCGCAGGCGAAGCGCGACGGCGACGGCCCGGCGCAGTTCGTCGACGGCAACCCGGCCTTCGCGTGGCTGGACAGCCGCGCGCTGTTCGTGCTCCTGCGGCACTGGCGGCCGCGGCGCATCGTCGAGGTCGGCTCGGGGCACTCGTCGCTGCTGATGGCGGACGTCAACCGCCGCTTCCTCGGCCGCAGCGCGGAGATCCGCTGCATCGAACCCTACCCGCCCGCGTTCCTGGCCTCGGCGCCCGACGGCATCGCCGAGGTCCTGCCGTGGCGCGTGCAGGACGTCCCGCTCGACGCCTTCACCGGCCTCGCCGCCGGCGACGTCCTCTTCGTCGACTCCTCGCACGTGTCGAAGACGGGCAGCGACGTCAACCACCTCTTCTTCGAGGTGATCCCGCGGCTCGCGGCGGGCGTGCGGATCCACTTCCACGACGTCTTCCTGCCCTTCGACTACCCGCGCGACTGGGTGCTCGGGATGGGGCTCTACTGGAACGAGCAGTACCTGCTGCGCGCGCTGCTGACGATGACGCCGGCGTTTCGCGTGCTGTTCGGCTCGACCTACGCGAGCGTCTGCTGCGCCGAGGAGAACGCGGCGGCGCTGTCGCTTCCGCCGGGTTCGGTCTACGGCGGCAGCAGCTTCTGGATCGAGAAGACGGTCTAGGGCCTGTTCACGCTATGGCCGCATGCGCGAAGGGTCGCGCCCGCGTGTCCGTCGCGGCGCTCGCCGCCGCGAATGCCGAGCGTATTCGCAAGGCGGGCAACCATGAGGGGCGCGCGGGCGCGCCCCTTCCCTACGGGCTGCCGCGAAAAGGGCCGTGGGCGTTGCTGCAAGTCCTCGCCCGGTTCCCGACCCGCCTTGCGGCCTTGCGCCTAGCCCACGGTCCCTTTCGCTTCGCAGCGCGCTTGTGTCCATCGCGTGAACAGGCCCTAGGACCCGTGCACGCCGTGGACGCGCGCCCGGCGGGCGGTCTTTCCGCGCGTCCCCCCCAGCGGTTATCCTCCGGCATCCGCCGCGCACCGCGCGGCAGCGCCAGGACCCCATGGAAAAGCTCGGACGCTACCAGCTGATCGAGATCATCGGCGAAGGGGCGATGGCGCGCGTCTACAAGGCGTACGACCCCGAGATCAACCGCACGCTCGCGGTCAAGCTGCTCAAGAGCCAGCTCGCCTCCGACGAGCAGTACCGGACCCGTTTCCTGCGCGAGGCGAAGGGCGCCGGCATCCTGTCGCACCCGAACATCGTCACGATCTACGACGTCGGGGTCGAGGGCGAGCACCCGTACATCGCCGAGGAGCTGGTCGAGGGCGCCACGCTCGCCGACCTGATGCGCACGCCGCGCAAGCTGTCGACGCGCGAGGTCGTCGACATCGGCATCCAGCTCGCCCGCGCGCTAGACTACGCGCACCGCAAGGGCATCGTCCACCGCGACGTCAAGCCCGGCAACGTCATGCTGGTCGCCAACACCACGACGGTGAAGGTCGCCGACTTCGGCATCTGCCGCATCGACTCCGCGGGCGACCAGACCGACCTGACGCAGCACACGGCGCTGGGCGACGTCCTCGGCACGCCGAACTACATGTCGCCCGAGCAGGTGATGGGCCAGAAGGTGGACGCGCGCTCGGACCTCTTCTCCGCCGGCGTGGTCCTCTACAAGCTGGTGACCGGCACGCTGCCTTTCGAGGGCGACTCGATCATCACCGTCGCCGTCAAGATCGCGCAGACCGAGCCGCCGGCGGTCGACAAGCTGAAGGCCGACGTGCCGGCATCGCTGCGGCGCGTGATCGAGCGCGCGCTGCGGAAATCGCCGGACAAGCGCTTCCAGACCGGCGAGGAGATGGCGCAGGCGCTGATCGGCGTCGCGCGCGAGCTCGCCGAGGCGGAGGAGCGGCGCACGCGCGGGCGGCGCATCCCGCTGGGCGTGCGCTGGGCCGCGCTGATGGCCGTGCTGGTGGCGCTGACGATGGCCGCGGCCGGCACCCTGCTCTACCAGCGCCAGTACCAGGCGATGCAGGACCAGGCGATGGAGTACGGCGAGTCGCTCGCGAAGTTCATGGCGACGCAGTCGGCCGTGCCGCTGCTCGCCGAGGACTGGGCGGCCATCGAGGTGTTCATCCAGGAGACGCTCACGCGCCAGAGCTTCCCCTACCTCGTCGTCGTCGACGACCAGGGTGCGATCCGCGGCAGCAACGACCCGCGCGAGATCGGCACCAAGTACCAGGCGCCGTCCGGCACGCCCGTGGCCACGCCGGACAAGACGATCGCCGTGCAGTCCTTCGTCGACGCGCAGGGACGCAGCGTGCTCGACTTCGGTGCGCCGATCCTCTTCCAGGGCAACAAGATCGGCGACGTGCGCCTCGGCGTCCTCGAGGAGCCGCTGTCGCGGGTCGCGCGGCTGATCCTGCTGATGCTCGCGATCCTGTCGGCCGTCACCATCGCGGCCGCGGCGCTGGTCACCTACTTCCTCGCGCGGCGGCTCGCAGCGCCGCTGCGCGTCCTGAAGCTGGGGCTCGCCGAGATCGGCGCGGGCCGCTACGACTTCCGCATCAACGACAGGCGCAGCGACGAGCTCGGCGAGGTGTTCGGCGCGTTCGACCGCGCCGCGGCCGCGCTGGAGGCGCGCTACGACGCGCCGCCGCCGCCGGCGCAGCCGCCCGGCGAGGGGACGCTGATCGCGACGGCGCCCGCGAGCGCGTCCGCGAAGGTGGCGTCGTGAACGCGCTCGCGCGGGTCCGCGGATCGCGCGCGTGGCCCGCCGTGGCGCTGGCCCTGCTGCTGGGCGCCTGCGCGCAGGCGCCGCAGCGGGAGGCGCCGCCGGCGGCTGCCCCGACCCCGGCGCCGGCGCCGCTGCCCGGGTTCGCGCGCGCCGATCCCCTCCTCGCCCGCGACGCGCACTACGCGGTCGTCGTCGCGCAGCCCGGCGAGAGCCTGGCCACGCTGGCGCAGCGCTGGCTGGGCGACGCGGCGCGGCGCGACGCCATCGCAGCCTTCAACCGGATCGAGGAGGTGCGCGCCGGCGAGGCCGTCGCGATCCCGCTCGGCCCGCCGGACGCGAAGGGCGTGACGGCCGCGGGCGTGCAGGCGGTGCCGATCCTCTGCTACCACCGCTTCGGACCGAAGCCGACGAGCCTCACGGTGACGCCGCAGGCCTTCGAGGCGCAGATGGGCTGGCTCGCGAACAACGGCTACACGGTGATTCCGCTGCCGCGGCTCGCACGCTTCCTCGAGGGACGCGAGGCGCTTCCGCCGAGGTCGGTCGTCGTCAGCATCGACGACGGCTACCGCTCGACCTACGAGGTCGCCTGGCCGGTCCTGCGCAAGCACGGGTTTCCCGCGACCGTGTTCCTGTACACCGACTTCGTCGGCGCGCCGGACGCGCTCAGCTGGGCGCAGATGCGCGAGATGGCGGCGTCGGGGCTGATCGAGATCCAGCCGCACAGCAGGACGCACTCGAACCTCACGATCCGGCGCGCCGACGAGCCCGAGGCGCGCTATCGGGATCGCGTCCGGCGCGAGATCGAAGGGCCGATCGAGGCGATCCGCGCGAACCTCGGTGCCGCGAGCCATGCGTACGCGTTCCCTTACGGCGACGTGAACGACACGGTCGTCGCGGAGCTGCGCGCCCGCGGCGTGGCGCTCGGCGTCACGGTCACGCCCGGCGGCAACGCCTTCTACGCGCCGCAGTACATGCTGCGGCGGACCATGATCTTCGGCGGCGACGACCTGGACGCGTTCCGCGCGAAGGTCGTGACCGCGCTGCCGGTCCGCAAGCCGTGAGGGGCCGCGCGCTCGCGGCGGCAGTGGCCGCCGCCACACTGTCGGCGTGCGCGCCGCTGCCCCCCGCGCCGTCCCCTCCGGCGGCGGCGCCCGTGCCGCCATCGCCGCAGGCGCGGCCGGGCCCGTCCCCGCCGGCGCCGCGCGCCGCCGCGATCGCGCGCCACGAGAAGCTCGCACGCGACGCCCGTGCGGCAGGCGAGCTCGACGAGGCCGTCGGGCACCACGAGGTCCTCGTGCTGCTCGACCCGGGCAACGCGACGTACCGCGCGGGTCTGGACGCTGCGCGGCGTGCCCGCGACGAGGGGGTGCAGGCGCAGCTGCGCGCGGCGGCGGCCGCGCGCAGGGCGGGCGACGCGGCGCGGGCGAGGGAAGCGTGGCTGCGCGCGCTCGTGCTCGATCCCCAGAATGCCGAGGCCGAGCGGGGCCTGCGCGAGCTCGAGCAGCAGGCGATGGCGCGCACGCAGGCGGAGCGCGCCGCCCGCGCGCGCTCGATGGAGGACGTCGTCGCGAACGCCAGGGCCCGTGCGGCCGCCGGCGGGACCCCGCCACCCTATGCCGACGGCGCGGACGTCGAGCAGCGCATCGAACTCGTCCGCAGCGCCGACGCCTCGATCGCGCTGCGCGAGGCGCGCGAGTGGGCCGACGAGAATCCGGGCGATCGGGACGGACGGCTGCGCCTCGCGGCGGCGCTGTCCGACCGCGCGCGCGATCTCGAGTCGCGGGGCCAGCGCGAGTGGGCGCTGCCCCTCTACGACCAGGCGGGAAAGCTCGGCGGCACGGCGCAGGCCGAGGCTTCCCGCAAGGCCGCGGCGCTGCGCCGCGCGCTCGCCGACGAGGCCTACGCCGAGGGCATGCGCGCGCGCAGCAGCGATCTCGCCGCCGCGATCCGCCACTTCGAGAACGCGCTGCGCATCGATCCGCAGCACCCGCGCGCGCGCGACCGCTTGCGCGAGGGACGCGCGGCCCAGCAGAAGCTCGAGCGCATCGCGAAGTAGCCGGTCCGCCGCGCGGCGGCGGCCAGGCGCTACTTCGCCGTGCCGAAGCGCTTCTCGGCCTTCCGCTTGAGGTCGAGCGCGCGCTCCCGCTCGAGGCGCGCCTTCCTGTTCGCGGGGTCGACCTCGAGGACGCGGTCCCACTTGGCGATCGCGAGGTCGAGGTTCTGCCGCTGGAACGCCTGCGACGCTTCGCGGTCGAGGGCGCGCACGAGGCTCGCGCGCGACGCGTCGCGCCGCTTGGCGGCCTCGGCGTTCGCCGGATGGCGCTGCGCGACGTCGGCGTACGCGGCGTACGCGCCTTCGAGGTTGCCGCTGCGCTCGAGCTCCATCGCCTTCGCGAGCCCCTCGGCGGCGTCGTCGCGCGGCTTCGCCTCGACCTCGGGCGGCCGCGGTGCCGCCGCCGGCTCCGGCACCGCCACGGCCGGCGCCGCCTGCGGCGGCGGCGCCTTGCCGGGAATGCGGATCACCTGCCCGGCCGCGAGCCGCGACGGATTGGCGATGTCGTTGTACTTCGCGAGGACGTAGAAGCGGAAGCGGTCGCCGAGGAACTGCTGCGCGAGCTTCGACAGCGTGTCGTCCTTCTGCACGGTGTAGCGGAAGAACACCGGGCCGAGCTCCTTCTGCGCGTCGGCGCGGATCTGCTCGCCGAGCTTGCGGGCGAGCTCGTTGGCGGGATCGAGCGCCAGCGCGCGTTCGATCGTGGCCGTCGCGAGCGCCTCCTCGCCGTTCTGCAGCTGGTCGACTGCCTCGAGCGCGAGCTTCTGCGCCTGCGGCCGCGCGATCGCCGGCGGGACGTCGACAACGGCAGGCTCCGGCTTGGGGGGCGGCGCCGGCTCGGGGGCCGGCGCGGCGACGGCAGCCGCCGGCGGGGGCGCCGCCGGCGCCGGCTCGGGCTTGGCGGGTGCCGGGGCCGGCGGGGGGGCCGCGCAACCGGCCGCGACGAGGGCAGCGACGACGAAGGCCACGCGGGCCGCGGTACGCATGCGAACGATCGACATGGGGCTCCCGGAGGCGCGCCGGCCGGAACGGCCGTCGCAGCCTGGACGAGGCGGAAGTGTGCCCCGATCCGGGGGGCGCT
Organism: Betaproteobacteria bacterium; assembly: GCA_016861105.1. Classification (GTDB taxonomy): domain Bacteria; phylum Pseudomonadota; class Gammaproteobacteria; order Burkholderiales; family Casimicrobiaceae; genus VBCG01. The sequence continues at coordinate 22,120 of BOKS01000014.1, forward strand.
GCCAACAGCGGCGCCGGACGCCGCGCCGTCAGCTCGCGGGGCCGGTGTCGAACTCGACGGCCTCGCCGCCGGGGTCCTCGACCGACGGATGGCCGAAGTAGATGCGGCCGCGGCCGCGCAGCAGCAGCTCCTCGCGCCGCAGCTCGACCTCGCCTTCGCCCTGCACCGCGAGGAAGGTGCCGTTGGTGCTGTGGTCGATCAGCACGTACTTGTCGCGGCGCCGCTCGATGCGGGCGTGCACGCGCGACGCCTTGCGGTCGAGGATCACGACGTCGTTGTTGCCGTCGCGGCCGAACGTGAGCGCCGCCATGTCGGCGGCGTCGATCTCGCGGTCCCGGTAGCGCAGCAGCAGCCGCGCGTTGCGGCCCGTGCGCCGCGGCGCCAGCGTCGTCAGGTCCTCCTGCGTCTCCTGCCAGAGGAGCTCGTGGATCTCGACGTCCGCCTCCTTGCCGCGGACCGGGTGCACGTCGAGGCAGCGCGTCCGGCTGCGCAGCGCGAACGGCAGCGCTTCCAGCGTCTCGGCCGCGAGCAGCGTCTGGCCGCCCTTGGCGAGGCCGCACAGCCGCGCGGCGACGTTGACCGTGTCGCCGAACACGTCGGCGTCGCTCTCCAGCACCTGCCCGGCGTGGAAGCCGGCGTGGATCGCGAGCGGCGGCCCGCCGTTCGCGGCGAGCGCGGCGATGCGCGCCTGCATGTCGATCGACGCGTACCCGGCGTTGCCGGCGCTCGGGAACACCGCCATGACCTCGTCGCCGATCGTCTTCACGACGCGGCCGTCGCGCTCCTCGCAGACGCCGCGCATCACCTCGACGCAGCGCCCGATCATCAACAGCGCCGCCGCGTCGCCGGCCGTCTCGTACAGGCGGGTGCTGCCGGCGACGTCGGCGAACAGCACGGCGAGGTGGCGGGTGGCGGACTCCATCGGCGCTTCGCGGCAGGACGGCGAAGGAAAGGCAGAAAAGTATAGTCAAGGCGCCGCTGCCGCGCGAGGCCGTCCGGCGCGCGCTGCGTGGCGACGCGGGGCCGGATCGTCAAGCGCACCGACACCGTGCGCGGCGCCGCGGCCACGTCGTCAGCGTGCGGCGCCGGCCTGCATGCGGCGCGCGATCCGCCGCAGCGTGCGGCCCAGCGCGTGCAGGTCCGCGAGATCGGCGGTCATGGCGCCGACCTCCTCCTGCGCCTTCCGCCAGCGCGGATAGGCGCGCAGGAGCGTCCCGCGGCCTTCGCCGGTCAGCGACACCACGCGCTGCCGCCGGTCCTCGCGCGACGGCTCGACGCGCACGAGCCCGCGCTGCTCGAGGACCGCGAGGTTGCGGCTGGCCGTCGACGGATCGACGCCGGCCGCGTAGGCGATCTCGTTCGCCGGCGTGGCGCCGGCGGCGTGGACGACCCAGAGCATCGCCATCTGGTTCGCCTCGATCCCGCACGGGCGCAGCGCCGCGTCGTAGTGCGCGGTCACCAGGCGCGCGGCCATCCGGAGGTTGCCGCAGATGCAGTCGCCCGCCCGCTCGCGCAACGCGCGCTCGGCGGGGGTTTCGCGCGCCCTGGCTCGGGCGCGGGAGGCGTCGGGATCGGGCGCGGCCATGGTCCTCGCGCAGGCGCGTCGTCGCGGCGCCCGCCCGGCGACTCTAGCCCGGCAACCATGCATATGCAAGCGCATCGGCGGCCGCGTCCGCCCCGCTACCATCGGGCCGTGCCCTCGGATCTCGCCGCCGCGCTCGCCGCGCTCTTCGCCTCGGCGTTCCTGTCCGCGACGCTGCTGCCGGGCGGCTCCGAGGTGGGGCTCGCGGCGGTCGTGGCCCACTGGCCCGGGCACGCCGGCGTGGCGGTCGCCACGGCGAGCGCAGGCAACACGCTCGGAGGCCTGCTGTCGTTCGGGATCGGACGGCTGCTGCCGGCGCCGCGCACCTCGCACCGGGCGCTCGCGCTGGCGCGGCGCTACGGCACGCCGGTGCTGCTGCTCTCGTGGCTGCCGCTGCTGGGCGACGCCCTGTGCGTGGCCGGCGGCTGGCTGCGCCAGCCGTGGCCGGCCGCGGCGCTCGCCATCGCCGCGGGCAAGACGGCGCGCTATCTCGTCGTCGCGCAGTCGATGCAGTGGTGGGGGCCGGGCGCGTAGCGTGCGCGGCCGCCGGACCGGCGCGGCGAGCATCCGCAGGGTCCGCAGGGTTTCGGGTCGGGACGCGACGGGAAGCGCCGCGCTGCACTGCGCTATGATCGTCGGTCGCGCGGCGGCCCTGAGGGCCCGCCGCGCGGCGGAGCCCTCGATGAACGCCGCCACCGACGCCTTCCTCGCGCGAACCGAGCACGCCGATGCGCCGCGGCTGCGCGAGATTCCGTACAACTACACGTCGTTCTCGGATCGCGAGATCGTCATCCGCCTGCTCGGCGGTCCGATGTGGCAGCTGCTCGACGAACTGCGCGCCGAGCGGCGGACCGGACGCTCGGCGCGGATGCTCTTCGAGGTGCTGGGCGACATCTGGGTCGTCGAGCGCAACCCCTACCTGCAGGACGACCTGCTCGACAACCCGAAGCGCTGCCGGCTGCTCGTCGAGGCGATGCGCCACCGCCTCGCCGAGATCGAGCGGCGGCGCCGGCAGGGCGGCGAGGCCGACGCGGGGCGCGACGCGAAGGTCGGGCGGCTCGTCGAGGCCGCGGGCGCGGCCGTCGACCGCTTCGAGGCGTGGTTCCCGCAGACGCGCGCGCTGCGCAAGCGCGTCGTGGCGCGGCTGTCGCGCTGGACGGCGAAGGACAACATCGCCTTCGACGGGCTCGCGCGCGTCTCGCACGTCACCGACGCGACCGACTGGCGCGTCGAGTACCCGTTCGTGGTCCTCGCGCCGGACACCGAGGCCGAGGTCCGCGGGTTGGTGCAGGGTCTCGCCGAGCTGGGGCTGACGATCATCCCGCGCGGGGGCGGCACCGGCTACACCGGCGGCGCGATCCCGCTCACCGCGCGCTCGGCGGTCATCAACACCGAGAAGCTCGAGCGGCTGTCGGCGGTCGCGGTGACGGCGCTGCCGGGCAACGGCGTGCAGGCGGCGACGATCGAGGCGGGCGCCGGCGTGGTCACCAGGCGCGTGATGAATGCCGCGGAGGAGGCGGGCTTCGTCTTCGCCGTCGACCCGACGTCGGCCGACGCCTCGTGCATCGGCGGCAACGTCGCCGTCAACGCCGGCGGCAAGAAGGCCGTGCTGTGGGGCACGGCGGTGGACAACCTCGTGTCGTGGCGCATGGTCACGCCGCAGGCGGAATGGCTCGAGGTCACGCGGCTCGACCACAACCTCGGCAAGATCCACGACGCCGACGTCGCGACCTTCGAGCTCGCGTGGTACGGCCAGGACGGCGTCACGCCGCTGCGCACCCGCACGCTGCGCATTCCCGGCCGCGCGTTTCGCAAGGCGGGGCTGGGCAAGGACGTCACCGACAAGTACCTGGGCGGCCTCCCCGGCGTGCAGAAGGAGGGCTGCGACGGGATCATCACCAGCGCGCGCTTCGTGCTGCACAGGATGCCGCCGGCCGTCCGCACCGTGTGCCTCGAGTTCTTCGGCCCGGCGCGCGAGTCGACGCCGGCGATCGTGGAGGTCAAGGCCTGGCTCGACGGCCGTCCGCACGGCGCGATGCTCGCGGGCCTCGAGCACCTCGACGAGCGCTACGTCAAGGCGGTCGGGTACACGACCAAGGCCAAGCGCCACGGTCGCCCGCGGATGGTGCTGATCGCCGACGTCGTCGGCCACGACGACGACGGCGTCGCGCGCGCGGCCTCGGAGGTCGTGCGCATCGCCAATGCGCGCGGCGCCGAGGGCTTCGTCGCCGTCTCGTCGGAGGCGCGCAGGAAGTTCTGGCTCGAGCGCGCGCGCACGGCGGCGATCGCCAAGCACACCAACGCCTTCAAGCTCAACGAGGACGTGGTCATCCCGCTGGCGCGCCTGGGCGAGTACACCGACGGCGTCGAGCGGATCAACATCGAGCACTCGCTCGCCAACAAGATCGAGCTGGCCGATCGCGTCGACGCGTTCCTCGCCTCGCCGGCGCTCGCGATGTGCTGGGGCCCCGACTCCGAGGTGCGCCCGCCGCAGGAGCTGCTGGAGGCGAAGGTCGACGAGGCGCGCGCGCTGGTGCGCGAGGTGCGCGCGCGCTGGACGGACATCGCGCGGCGCCTGGACGAGACGTTCGCCGCGCTGCAGGACCACAGCCTGCGCATCTCGTGGAAGGCCGAGCTGCGCGCGCCGCTCGAGGAGATCCTGGCGGGCCTCGCGTTCGCGCCGGTGATGAAGCGGCTGCGCGAGATCCACGCCGAGGTGCTGCGCGGCCGGCTGTTCGTCGCGCTGCACATGCACGCCGGCGACGGCAACGTGCACACCAACATCCCGGTCAACTCGGACGACTACCGGATGCTGCAGCAGGCCAACGGCGCGGTGCGGCGCGTCATGGCGCTCGCGCGGTCGCTGGACGGCGTGGTCTCCGGCGAGCACGGCATCGGGATCACGAAGATCGAGTTCCTGACCGACGAGGAGATCGCGCCCTTCGCGCGCTACAAGCGCGAGGTCGACCCCGAGGGGCGCTTCAACGCCGGCAAGCTGCTGCGCGACCCGGCGCTGCCCGCCGACCTGACGAACGCCTACACGCCGAGCTTCTCGCTGCTCGGCGCCGAGAGCCTGATCCTCGAGCAGAGCGCGATCGGCGCGATCGCCGACTCGGTCAAGGACTGCCTGCGCTGCGGCAAGTGCAAGCCGGTGTGCTCGACGCACGTGCCGCGCGCGAACCTGCTGTACAGCCCCCGCAACAAGATCCTCGCGACGTCGTTGCTCATCGAGGCGTTCCTCTACGAGGAGCAGACGCGCCGCGGCGTCAGCCTGCGCCACTTCGACGAGTTCGGCGACGTGGCCGACCACTGCACCGTCTGCCACAAGTGCGTCACGCCCTGCCCGGTCGACATCGACTTCGGCGACGTGTCGATCGCGATGCGCAACCTGCTGCGCCGCGCCGGCAAGAAGAAGTGGCGTCCGGGCAGCGCCGCGTCGATGTTCTTCCTGAACGCCACCGATCCCGCGACGATCCGCGTCGCCAAGACGCTGATGATCGACTGGGGGTACGCGGCGCAGCGGCTCGCCTACGGGATCGCGAAGCGCACCGGGCTCGCGCGCGCGCAGACCGCGCGGCCGCCGTCGACGACGGGCCCGCAGCCGCTGCGGGCGCAGGTGATCCACTTCGTCAACAAGCCGATGCCGGGCGGCCTGCCGAAGCGCACGGCGCGCGCGCTGCTCGACATCGAGGACGACCGCGTCGTGCCGATCCTGCGCGACCCGTCGCGCGCGGCCGAGGACGCCGAGGCGGTGTTCTACTTTCCCGGCTGCGGGTCCGAGCGCCTGTTCTCGCAGGTCGGGCTGGCGACGCAGGCGATGCTCTGGCACGTCGGCGCGCAGACCGTGCTCCCGCCCGGGTACCTGTGCTGCGGCTATCCGCAGACGGCGTCCGGGCACCACGACAGGGGGGAGGCGATCAGCACCGCGAACCGCGTGCTGTTCCACCGCGTGGCCAACACGCTCAACTACCTCGACATCAGGACGGTCGTCGTCTCGTGCGGGACGTGCATGGACCAGCTGATGAAGTACGAGTTTGAGCGCATCTTCCCCGGCTGCCGCCTGCTCGACATCCACGAGTACCTGATGGAGAAGGGCGTCGCGCTCGACGGGATCGCGGGCGTGCGCTACATGTACCACGATCCCTGCCACACGCCGATGAAGACCTACGCGCCGGCGAAGGTCGTCGACGGCCTGATGGGCACGCGCGTGGCGCCGAGCGACCGCTGCTGCGGCGAGTCCGGGACGCTCGCGGTCTCGCGCCCTGACGTCTCGACGCAGGTCCGCTTCCGCAAGGAGCGCGAGGTGGTGCGCGGGGCGGAGCGCCTGCGCGCCGACGGCTTCGACGGCGAGGTGAGGATCCTGACGTCCTGCCCGTCGTGCCTGCAGGGGCTGGCGCGATACGCGGACGACGCCGGCACCGTCGCCGACTACGTGGTCGTCGAGATCGCTCGGCACCTGCTGGGCGAGAACTGGATGGCGGAGTTCGTCGAGCGCGCCAACCGGGGCGGCATCGAGCGCGTGCTGCTGTGACGCCGCTCCCGCGCCGGCTTTCGCCCTCCGAAACGAGGGTCAGACTCGCATTTCCCGACGACGAAATGCGAGTCTGACCCTCGTTTCGGGGGACAGTCGAGACGTCACCCGGGCGACGACGCCGGGCGCACGCGCGTCGCGTCCCCGCGCCCGCGCGCGAGCTCGAGCACCGTCGTGACGAGCACGTCGGGCTGCACGGGCTTGACGAGGTGGCGCTGGAAGCCGGCGGCGAACGCCTCGCGGCGGTCCTCGTCGCGGGCGTAGGCGGTCAGCGCGGCGGCGGGCACGTCGCCGCCGCGGTGCGGCGGCAGCGCGCGGATGCGGCGCATCAGCGCGTAGCCGTCGCCACCCGGCATCCCGATGTCGCTGACGACGACGTCGGGACGGAACGCGGGCAGCAGCGCGAGCGCCTCCTCGGCCGACGCCGCGCAGCGCACGCGCGCGTCGCGCTGCTCGAGCAGCAGCCGCAGCAGGTCGCGGACGTCGGGCTCGTCGTCCACGACGAGCACCCGCAGTCCGCCGAGCTTCGCGCCCGTCGCCGCGGCCGGGTCGGGCGCCGCGGGGACCGGGTCGGCGAGCGGCAGTGTCAGCACGAAGGTCGCGCCCTGCCCCGGCCCGTCGCTGAGCGCGCGCACTTCGCCGCCGTGCAGCGCGACGAGCTCGCGCACGATCGCAAGGCCGAGGCCCAGGCCGCCGTGGTGGCGGGTGATCGTGCTGTCGCCCTGCGCGAAGCGGTCGAAGACGTGCGCGAGGAACGCGGGCTCGATGCCGGCGCCGGTGTCGCGGACCGCGAGGCGGGCGCGCGCGCCGTCGCGATCGAGCGTGACGCGCACCTCGCCCCCCTGCGGCGTGAACTTGACGGCGTTGGTGAGCAGGTTCCACGCGATCTGGCGCAGGCGCGACGCGTCCGCGCGCACGCGCAGCGGCTCGCCGGCGAACTGCCGCTCGAGCCGCACCCCCTTGTCGCGCGCCGTGGGCAGCACCGCGGCGATCGCCTCGTCGACGACCGGCACCGGGTCCAACGGTCCGAGGTCGACGCGGAGCTTGCCCGACACGATGCGGTTCATGTCGAGCAGGTCGTCGATCAGCCGCGCCTGCGCCTTGGCGTTGCGGTCGATGGCCTCGATCCCCGCCTGCGCCTGCGCCTCGCTGATCCTGCCCTGGCGCAGCACCGCGGCCCAGCCGACGATGGCGTTGAGCGGCGTGCGCAGCTCGTGCGACAGCGTCGCGAGGAAGTCGTCCTTCATGCGGTTCGCCCGCTCGGCCTGGCTGCGCGCCGCCTGCTCGCGGGACAGCGCCACCTGGATCGCGTCGCGCGCCGTGGCGTCGCGCCACAGCAGCGCCGCCAGCGTCACCGACAGCAGGATGCCGGCCGCCGCGATCATCGCCGGCACGGCGAGCCCGGCGGCCGCGGACGTCGCCGAGCTGGCCACGAAGGTCCAGGCCTGGCCCGCGACGTCCGCCGTCGAGCGCAGCGTGAAGCGCGGCGCCTCCGGGGCGTCGGGCGGCGCGTGCTCGTAGATCATGACGCCGCCGGCCTCGCCGCGGCCGTGGAAGACGCGCAGCGCGACGCGCGGCACGGTCTCGTGCGCGAACGCCGACGAGAGGAAGTCGCCGCCGCGGATCGGCGCGTACACGTAGCCCACCAGCGCCTCGCGGCGCGCCTCCACGCTGGCCGGCACGACGCCGCCGCGGTAGACCGGCAGGTAGATGAGGAAGCCGGGCTGCTTGCGCGAGTCGATCTCCTGCACGAGCTCGACCATGCCGGAGGCGCTCGCCGCGCCCTGGTCGCGCGCCCGCTCCATCGCGGCGCGCCGGACCGGGTTGGTGGACATGTCGTAGCCGATCGCCGCCCGGTTGCGGTCGTCGAGCGGCTCGAGGAACAGGATGGCGTGGTACTCCGCCCGCTCGTCGGCGGGCCAGACGCGGAACCCCGCCTGGCCTTCGGCGCGCGCCTGCGCGGTGACGGCGGCGAGCTCGTCGGGCGCGATGCGCCGCGTGTAGCCGATGCCGAGGATGCCGGGGTACTGCTCGCGCAGCGCCACGCGCGCCATGTACGCGCGGAAAGCCTCGTAGGGCACGGACTCGCGCTGGCTCGCGAACAGGCCGGCCGCCCCGCGCAGCAGCGCGATCGCGGTCTCGACGCGGTCGGTGACGGCGTCCTGCGCCGCGCGGGCGTTCTCCTCGAACAGCGAGCGGTCGCGCGCGGCGGTCGAGTCGACGAGGGCAGCGACGATCGCGGCCGTGAACGCGAGCCCCGCCGCCAGCGCCACGAGCGCGCGCCCCGGCCAGCGCCCGCCGCCGCCGCTGCGACCCCGCCGCAGGATTCCGCGCATCGACCCCGTGCCCGCCTTTCGCGGCGCGGCGCGCGGGATGACCCCGGTGCGCGCCGGCCGGCCGGCATTATCGCCCGGCGCCGTGCGCGGGCGGGACGGGGATTGTGCCGCGCACCCGGCCTTCACGCCCCCTGCGCCGGACGCGCGCGGAGGTCGCGGGGCTCATGCCGCGCGCGCGACCTCCACGCCGGCATCCGGCAAGGCCTGCGCCGTGACGAAGGCGGCGATGCTCTGCGCGACGGTGTTCGGGTGCGTGAGCGGACCCATGTGCCCCATCGCCGTCATCCTCTGCACGCGCGCATCGGGCAGCGCGGCCGCGAGCAGCTCCGCGACGAGGCGCGTGACCTGGTGCGTGCGGGCCCCGACGTACAGCCGCACCGGCATCGGCAGTGCACGGAACGCGTCGAGCCCGTCGTCGTTCCACAGCGCGCCGAAGTGCGCGGCCACCGCGGGCATGCGCGCGGCCACCGCCTCCTGCCGCATCGGTGCGAGCGCGTCGAACGCGCCCGGGCCGTTCCAGAAGTCGACGAACCGGCGCGCGGCGAGGCGGCGCGCACCGGCGCGCAGGTCGGCGCGCAGCGCGCGGCCGATCGCGGCGACGGACGCCGCCGGCACGCGACGCTCGCCGCGATCGCGCAGCAGCCGGAACAGGACCGGCTCGTAGGCGGCGACGCTGGCGAACCGCTGCGGCTGCAGGCGCGCCGCGCGCAGCGCGACGGCGCCGCCCCACGAGTGGCCGACCAGGTGCACCGCGCCCGCCGCCTCGCGCGCGAGCGCGAGCACGATCTCGGCGTCGGCCTTCAGGATGTCGCCGCGCTCGTCGGTCCACGACGGGCCCTCGCCGTGACCGGAGAGGTCCGGCACGACGACGCGCAGCGCGCCGCCGAGCCGCTCGGCGAGCGCCTGCCACTGGCGGCCGGTCGCGCCGCTCGAGTGCAGGCAGACGACCAGCGGGCGCGCGGTGGAGGAGGGGTTCGTTCGCATGGCGTGTCCTTGTCCGTCGTGGCGTTCAGCTGCGCAGCAGCGGCACGTGGCCGGCGAGGCGGTCGCGCACTGCGTCCGGGGTGACGTCCTCGCGGACGAGCGGCCGGCGCGCGCGCGGGTCCGGCGCGCCGCCGCGCGGCGCCGGCGGCGCGGTCCACCAGGCGAGCACCCTTGCGAGCAGGGCGGCGAAGCGCGGCCGGCCGTGGTCGATCGGACGCCCGGGCTCGCCTTCGCCGTCGGCGACCTCGATGCGCGGCGCCGGCCGCTTCTGCGCCCACTCGAGCACCACGCGCGAGGCCTGCTCTGCGGCCACGACGGCGCGCCCGCGGCCCGTGAGCCGGTGCGCGTCGCCCGCGCCGAGCACGACGTCGAGCGCGCGTCCTTCCTCGGTGATCCAGATGCGGCCACCGGCCGCCCGCACGACGACGCCGCGCGCGCGGTCGACACGCAGCAGTGCGCCGCGCGGAAGGGGCAGCGGGCGGCGGTGGACCGGCGGCGTGGCGGCATCGCGCGCCACGGGGGAAACGAGGGTGAGCGTGGACATGGGGTTCTCCTCGGGCGGGCGGCGGGGCGCGAGGCGCGGCCCGCCGCCGCGGCGGGTCAGGCGAGCAGCGGCGCGAGCGCGCCCTGGATGCGGGCCAGCTGCGCGGGGGTGGTGACGGAGGCGAGCACGCCGGCGAAGCGCTCGTCGGACACGCCCGAGACGATGTACTGCCAGCGGTAGGCGTCGAGCACCGCGCGTCCGATCGCCTCGGCGTCCGCGGGCTCGAAGCTGCGGCCGGCGGCGTCGACGAAGTAGCGCGCATCGGACGCGGCCTGCGCCTGCAGGATGCCGTCGACCGCGCCCACCAGGGCGATGAGGTCGTCGACCGCGGCGTCGCGCTCGGCGTCGCTGAGCTTCGCGTTCTCGGCGATCCACTCGAGCTCGTCGACGATGGCGTGCTGCGACTCCTCTTTCCAGTGGTAGAGGAACACGTCCTTGAACAGCGGCGACAGCGCGGGATCCGGGTCGATCGAGGCGCGATAGTGCTGCAGCACGAACAGCTCGATGTGGCAGATCAGCGCGAGCACGGACCACGTCGACTTCGACAGCACCGCGCGGGCGACCTCGTCGGGATCGGGGAGGAATTCGTAGCCGTCCGGCATGCCGTCGCTCATCATCGCGTCGAGGCGGCGGAACAGCTCCTGGTGCTTGAGCTCCTCGTCGGTCGAGCGCACGAGCGCCTCGGTCGCCGCCTGGTCGCCGAGCACGTGGCCGCGCGAGCATTCGAGGAACTTGGCCGAGATGAAGCGCTCGACCAGCCCGAAGATGTTCGCGTACGAGCGTCCCTGCACCTGCGACAGGAAGCGCTGCTCTTCGGCGGAGAGGAAGCCCAGGCGGTCGACGCGCGACAGGCCGTCGGGCAGGAACTTCTTCGTGTAGTCGAACTCGCGGCCGCGGATCACGTCGCGGTCGATGTCCCAGCGGATCCGCTTGCTCGCTTCGACGCACTTCGCGTAGCGCTGCGCGGCGGGCCGCGCGCTGACCTGCATCTGCATGGCATTGCTCCTCGTCGGGGGAAGGTCGGGCGAGGGCAGCACGGCGTTCCCGAAGCCGTTGGCGGCGAACGCGCTGCGCGCCCAGCCGTCGGACGTTCGGGTGACGGAAGGGTCGGTGTGGGGCATGGCGGCTGTCCTCTCTGGCAGCGGCCCGGCGTCGCGGGATGCGGCTCCGGTCCGTGGGCGCATGGTCGGCGCGGCCGGTAACGCCCGTTCTTCGGATCGGAAACGGCGTGTATCGGTGTGTAACCGGCACCCCGAACCTCACGGATTGCGCGCGTGCCGCGCCCGGCGCTACGCTTCGCCCGCCCCCGTTCCGCGCGCGAAGGCCCCCGATGCCCGCAGGCCGCATCCTCGTCGTCGAAGACGACCCGTCCGTCAGCGACATGCTCGTCGACTACCTGGGCTCGCACGGCTACGAGGTCGCCGCGGCCGGCAGCGGCGCGCAGATGCGCGAGGCGATCGAGCGCACGCTGCCCGACGTCGTGCTGCTCGACGTCAACCTGCCGGGCGAGGACGGCCTGACGCTGGCCCGGTTCCTGCGCGAGCACTACGACGTCGGCATCATCATGGTGACCGGCGCCGCCGACATCGTCGACCGCGTCGCGGGGCTCGAGGTCGGGGCCGACGACTACGTGACCAAGCCCTTCGACCCGCGCGAGCTCCGCGCGCGGGTCAAGAGCGTGCTGCGCAGGCTGTCCGCGTCGGCGGCGGCCGGCGACGACGAAGCGCCGCCGGGCGCCCCCGCGGCGCAGTGGAAGACGATCGGCGCGTGCCGGCTCGACCTCGCGTCGCACCGGCTCTACGGCGCGGACGGTCAGGAGATCGGGATCACCGGCATGGAGTTCGATTTGCTGCGCGTGTTCGCGGAGCGGCCCAACCAGGTGCTCTCGCGCGACCAGCTGCTCACGCTGACGCGCAACCGGAGCTGGGAGCCGTTCGACCGGTCGATCGACATCCGCATCGCGCGGCTGCGGCGCAAGGTCGAGGCCGACCCGGACCGCCCGCAGGCCATCCGGACGGTGCGCGGCGCGGGCTACATGTACGTCCCGCCCTCGGCCGCGCCCCCCGTCGTGTAACCGGCGCGTTTCAATGGTTGCCCGCCCGTAACCGGCGTGCACCGCGTCGCGCGCGCGCACTAGACTCGTGTCCGGGACCCTCGCCACTGCCGGAGCCGCCATGCCCGACGCCGCCGCGCCCACGCCGCCCGAGCCGGGACGCCTCGCGCTGGGGCCTGACGGCCTCCTGCGCGGCGCGAACGCCCGGGCGGCGGCGATGCTCGGGCTGGCGGACGGCGAGGCGGAGGGCTGCGCGCTGCTGGCGCTGTGCCCCGAGGCGCAGCCTGACGGGCGCGCGTCCGCGGCGTCGTGGCAGGCGCGCGAGGCGGGCGCGCGCGGCGGGCTCGCACAGAGCTTCGCCTGGCAGTTCCGGCGCCGCGACGGGACGCCGATCGACGCGCTCGTGGAGCTCGAGGCGGACGGCGGCGCGTTCGGCGTGCGCCTGCGCGACCTCACGGCGCTGCGCAGCGCCGAGCGCGCGCTGCGCGACAGCCAGGCACGCCTGCAGCAGATCGTCGACCACACGTCCGCCGCGGTGTTCGCGAAGGGGCTCGACGGCCGCTACCTCTTCGCCAACCGCGAGTTCGGGCGCCTCGCGGGACGCCCGCCCGCCGCGATCACCGGCACGCGCGACGTCGACCTGTTCCCCCCGGACATCGCGGCGGCGTTCCGCGAGCACGACGCGCTCGTGCTCGGGCTGCGCCAGCCGCAGGACATCGAGGAGCGGCTCGTCGTCGGCGGCCGCGAGCGCACCTACCTCGCGCACAAGTTCCCGCTGCTCGCCGCGGACGGGCAGGCCTACGCGATCTGCGGCATCGCCTCCGACATCACCGGCCGCAAGCGCTTCGAGGAGGCGCTGCGCGCCGCCGCGCTGGCGGTGTCCTCCGCCGAAGGCGAGGACGTCTTCCACGAGCTCGTCCGCTACCTCGCGACGGTCCTCGAGGCCGACGTCGCGTTCGTGTCGGAGTTCGTCGACGAGTCGCTGACGACGCTGCGCATGCTGGCGGTGATCCTCGACGGCCGCTTCCTGCGGCAGTTCGAGTACCCGCTGGCGGGCTCGCCGTGCGCCCGGGTGGTCGGGCGCGAGTTCCGCTTCGTCGCGCAGGGCGTGCGCAGCGAGTTCCCCCAGGGGACGATCTTCGAGGCCAAGGGTATGGACGCCTACGCCGCGATGCCCCTGGTCGACAGCGCCGGCCGGCCGCTCGGCATCATCGCGGTGATGAGCCGCGCGCCGCTCGCCGACGCGGGCCTGCTCGAGTCGATGCTCAAGATCTTCGCCACGCGCGCCTCGGCGGAGATCGAGCGACGCCGCGCCGTCGAGGCGCTGGCCGAGTCGGAGGCGAGCTACCGGGCGATCTTCGAGGCCAGCGCGGACGCCATCTTCGTGCACGACTGGGACACCGGGCGCATCGTCGACGTCTCGCGGGCCGCGGAGGACCTCTACGGCTGGAGCCCCGAGGAGCTGAGGCGCCTGTCGGTCGAGGACATCAGCGCCGCCGACGAGGGCTACACGCTCGGCCGGGCGCTCGACTACCTCGCGCGCGCGCGCGACGGCGAGAGCGTGCGCTGCGAGTGGCGCGTCCGGCACCGCTCCGGGTTCAAGGCGTGGCACGAGGTGCGCATCAAGGCGGCGACGATCGCCGGCCGCAAGCGCCTGCTCGCCTACACGCGCGACATCAGCGCCAACAAGGCCGCCGAGGAGGCGCTCCGCGCGAGCGAGGAGCGCCACCGGGCGATCTTCGAGGCCTCGCTCGACGGGCTGGCGCTCGGCGACGAGGACGGACGGCTGCTCGACGTCAACCCGGCGTTCGTGCGCATGTTCGGCACCGACCGCGCCTCGTGCCTCGGCTCCGACGGGCTGCGCTTCATCGCCCCGGCGCTGCGCGACGAGCTCGAGCGGCGCTTCGCCGAGGTGGCGAAGGGCGTGCCCTGCCAGCTGGAGGCGCAGGGGGTGCGCGCCGGCGGGTCCCGGTTCGACGTCGAGGTGCGCGGCGTGCCGATCGTGCACGCGGGCGCGACGCACGTGCTGGTGATCGTCCGCGACCTGACGGAGCGGCGGCGCGCCGAGCGCGAGCGCGCGAAGCTCGCCGACCAGCTGCGGCAGGCGCAGAAGATGGAGGCGCTCGGCCACCTCACCGGCGGCATCGCGCACGACTTCAACAACCTGCTGACCAGCATCCTGGGCTACATCGCGCTCGCCGCCGAGCGCGAGGCGGCGGCGGCCGACCCGCGGCTCGCGCGCTACCTCGAGCAGGCGCGCGCGTCGTGCGGCCGCGCGCGCGACCTGATCCAGCAGATGCTGACGTTCTCGCGCGGCCGGCGCAGCGAGCGGAGGCCGCTCGCGCTCGCCGCGCTGGTCGCCGAGTCGGTGAAGCTGCTGCGCGCGTCGTTCCCGGCCGGCATCGCCATCGTCACGCGCCTCGACGAGCGCGTGCCCGCCGTGATGCTGGACCCGGTGCAGTTCGACCAGGTGCTGATGAACCTCGCGATCAACGCGCGCGACGCGATGGACGGCTCGGGGCGCATCGACGTGAGCGTGCGCCTCGTCGCGCACGACGCCGGCGAGTGCGCGAGCTGCCGGGCGGCCTTCGCCGGCACGTTCGTCGAGCTGGCCGTCGCCGACGACGGCCCCGGCATCGCGCCCGCGGTGCGCGAGCGGATGTTCGAGCCCTTCTTCTCGACCAAGGCGGTGGGCCGCGGCACCGGCATGGGGCTGTCCACGGTGCACGGGATCGTGCACGACCTCGGCGGGCACGTCGTCGTCACCAGCGAGCCGGGGCGCGGTGCGCGCTTCGCCGTCCTGCTGCCGCCGGTCGACCGCGTCCCCGAGGCGACGTCGGCGCAGCGCGCGCCCGACCGCGTGCCGCGCGAGCGGCTCGCCGGGCGCGTGCTGGTCGTCGAGGACGAGCAGGGGGTGGCGGCATTCATGCGCGACCTGCTGGAATCGTGGACCCTCGACGTGACGGTCGCGACCGACCCGGCCGTCGCGCTGGAGCGGTTCCGCCGCGACCCGCGCGCCTTCGACGCGGTGATCACCGACCAGGCGATGCCGGGCATGACGGGGCTGGCGCTCGCGGCGCGGCTGGCGGCGCTGCGGCCCGGCGTGCCGATCCTGCTCTACACCGGCTACGGCGAGGGCATCACGCCGGCGATGCTCGCCTCGGCCGGCATCCGCGAACTGATCGGCAAGCCGCTCGAGCCCGCGCAACTCTTTCGCGCGCTGTCCGGCGTCCTGCCGGCGTCCGCGTGACGCCGCGCGCGGCTGTCGACCACAGCGCGGCACGGCAGGCGTGGCGCCGCACGACGCTCGCCGGCGCCACCGCACCGCCGGTCGGCGCGCCGCGGCGGCACGGCGCCCCGGCGTCGCCCGCGCGACGCGATCGGTTTATGCTGTCGGCATGAAACGGGGGTGCTTCGGCGCCTGCGCGCCGCCGGCGCGACCCCGAAGGCGTCCTGGGGTCGCGCTGCGCACCGCGTGGCTGCGCGACGCGCTTTCCCGGTACGATGGCCGGGCGCGGTCCGCGAGGCGTGGCAGGGTCCGCGCTCCGGGGCCGCGACGACGCCAGCGACCGGTGCAGCGTGCCCCGAGGTTGCGCCGAGAGTGCCTCGCCATCGACCCATGTCCGAGCCCGCCGCCCGCGTGACCCCCGCCGAGCCGTCCGACGCGCCCGCGCTCGCGTTCGCCGACGTCGACGGCGCGAAGCGCTGGGCGAAGACGCTGCCGCTGCTGTCGGTGGGGCAGGCGTACGAGCAGTGCATGGGCCAGCTGCGGGCGCTGTCGGCGTCCACGTTCGCGCCGCGCGAGCGCGCGACGATCGCGGAGGTGATGCGCGAGCCGGCCATGCACCTGCACACCGAGCTCGCCCGGCGCTACGCCGGCAAGCCGCAGCCCGCCGCCGAGCGCGAGTTCGACGCCGCGGAGCACGCGATCGCGCTCTGGCAGGGGCTGTGGGAGCAGTACTCGCACTGCCTGAAGCCGCTGCTCGAAGGCGACGCGGACCTCGCGGGCGTGAAGGCGAAGCTGCTGCAGCGCGGCCTCGCCGTGGGCAAGCAGCTCGTGCTGGTGCACGGCCTCGCGCGGCGCGTGCCGCCGCCGTCCGTCTGGCAGGAGCTGCACGCGTACTACCGCATCGCCGAGATGCTCGACTGCACCGTGCAGGCGGTGTCCGACGACCTCGCCCCGCAGTCGGTCGGCCTGTCGTGCTACTCGACGTGGAGCCACGCCGTGCTGCTCGCACTCGCCGACCCGTGGGCGATGACGGTGCGGCAGATCGAGATCGCCGACCGCTGGCTCGGCGCGTGGGCGCGCAAGGTGTTCCCGTACGCGCAGCAGCGCGACACCGAGGGGCTCGTCATGGTCGTCGACCTCGAGTCGGGGGCCGGCGCCGCGCTGATGGTGAGCGCCCCCGCGGAAGCGCGCGACGGCCTGCGCTACTGCTATCCGGGCAAGCTCGCCACGAGCGTGCGCGGGCGGCTGAAGCGGCTCGCGCAGGGCGCGTCGCCGGCGGAGCTGACGCTCGGCCACGACCTGACGACCGAGCAGGCGATCACGCTGCTGTCGCACCTCGACGCGCACTGGTACCAGATCCGCGCGCCGCGCGAGGCGCAGCGCCTCACCGTCGAGATGTGCGCGGGCGGCCTGCCGGGCGCGTATTTCCGCGTGGGCGGGCGCACGTTCGACCGCAAGGACCCGCTCGGGCGCCTCACCTACCAGGGCTCGCAGCACCTGTCGACGCTCGGCGCGCTGACCGATTACGACCGCAATCGCGAGGAGGCCGAGCGCTCCTGGCCGTGGGAGCGGTGGCAGGGCCGCTACGAGTGGCGCGAGGCCTCGGTGGTGCGCGTCGGCGGGACCACGCACCGCTGGTTCCTCGACCAGCTCGTCACGCTGCGCGACGACGAGCGGACGCGCCTCGGCTACGTCACGCGGATCGCGCTCGACGGCGACGGCGTGCTGTCGGCGAACGTGCGCCTGTGGCCGGGAAGCCCGCGCGTGTTCGCGGTGCGCTCGCTGCAGTCGGCGTTCTCCGAGGACCCGCCGATGCCGCTGATCGAGCTCGTCGAGTCCCCCGAGGAGCCGGCGTCGCTGATCCTTCCGCCGCGGACGTTCGCGCCGGGCCGCCAGATGCGCTCGATGAACGCCGGCCCGGAGCGCCGCTTCAAGCTCGTCAAGCTGCTGCAGCGCGGGGCCGATTTCGAGCGCGTGGCGTTCGAGGAAGCGCCCTAGTGTCCCGCGTCGGAAGTTCGTTCTAGCGCGTTGCCGCGGGTCCCCGCTGCGCCGCCGACGGCCGCGACCGATGCCACCGCGCCTCGCGCTCGCCACCAGCCCCTACCTGCGGCAGCACGCC
Organism: Betaproteobacteria bacterium; assembly: GCA_016861105.1. Lineage (GTDB taxonomy): Bacteria > Pseudomonadota > Gammaproteobacteria > Burkholderiales > Casimicrobiaceae > VBCG01. Next base: position 39,498 of record BOKS01000014.1, read on the forward strand.
GGCAATCCCGTCGACTGGTACCCATGGGGCGACGAGGCCTTCGCGCGCGCCCGCGCCGAGGACAAGCCGCTGCTGGTGTCGATCGGCTACTCCGCGTGCCACTGGTGCCACGTGATGGCGCACGAGTGCTTCGAGGACGCCGAGGTCGCCGCGGCGATGAACCGCGACTTCGTCAACGTGAAGGTCGACCGCGAGGAGCGGCCCGACGTCGACCGCATCTACCAGACGGCGCACGCGCTGCTGGCGCGCCGCGGCGGCGGCTGGCCGCTGACGGTGTTCGCCACCCCCGGCGGCGACCCGTTCTACATCGGGACCTACTTCCCGAAGGAGGCGCGCCACGGGCTGCCGGGCTTCCTCGACCTGCTGCCGCGGGTCGCGGCGCTCTGGCGCGAGCGGCGCGGCGCGATCGCCGCGCAGGGCGACGAGGTGAGGCGTGCGCTGGCGAGCCTCGAGCCGTCGCCGGCAGCGTCCGACGCGTGGCCCGCCGACGCGCCGCGCCGGCTGCTCGACGAGCTCGCCTCTGCGTTCGACGAGCGCCTCGGCGGCTTCGGCGGCGCGCCGAAGTTCCCGCAGGCGCCGGACCTGGCCTTCGCGCTGCGTCAGGGCGCGCTGCGCGGCACGCAAGCCGGCACCGCGATCGCCTCGGTCACGGCGCGCCGCATGGCCGACGGAGGCATCCACGACCAGCTCGGCGGCGGGTTCTGCCGCTACGCGACGGATGCGCGCTGGGCCATCCCGCACTTCGAGAAGATGCTGGGCGACAACGCGATGCTGCTCGGCCTCTACGCGGACGTCGCGGCGATCGCCGGCGGCGACGACCGCGACGCGTGCGTGCGCGCGGCAGAGGGCATCGTCGCGTGGCTGGTGCGCGAGATGCGCGCGCCCGACGGCGCCTACTTCTCGAGCCTCGACGCGGACAGCGAGGGCGAGGAAGGCCGCCACTACCTGTGGACGCCGGGCGAGGTGCGTGCGCTGCTGACCCCCGACGAGTTCGCGGTGGCGTCGGCGCACTGGGGGCTCGACCGCGCGCCGAACTTCGAGGGCCGCGCGTGGCATCTTGTCGTCGCGCGGCCGCTGTCCGACGTCGCCGCGTCGCTCGCGCTCGATCCCGGCGTCGCGCGCCAGCGGCTCGAGGCCGCGCGCACGGCGCTGCTGCGGGCGCGGGCGCGCCGCGTGCCGCCCGCACGCGACGACAAGATCCTGACGTCGTGGAACGCGCTCGCGATCGCGGGGCTCGCGCGCGCGTCGCGGCGCCTGCAGCGGCCCGACTGGGCCGACCTCGCGTTCGCCGCGCTCGACGCGCAGAAGCGCTTCGCGTGGCAGGGCGGGCGGCTGCTCGCGACGCGCCACGGGGAGCGCGCGGCGCTCGGCGCCTACCTCGACGACCACGCGTACATGCTCGTCGCGCTCGACGAGGCGATGCAGGCGCGCTTCCGCCTCGCCGACTACGCGTTCGCGCGGGCGCTCGCCGACGCGCTGCTGGCGCGCTTCGAGGACCCGCGCGACGGCGGCTTCTGGTTCACGAGCCACGACCACGAGGCGCTCATCCACCGCGGCAAGCCGGGCCACGACGATGCGACGCCGTCCGGCAACGGGATGGCCGCGCTGGGGCTCGCCAGCCTGGGCGGGCTCGCCGGCGAGCCGCGCTACGCCGAGGCGGCGCGCCGCGCCGTGCGTCTGTTCGCCGCGCAGCTCGCGTCGTCGCCGCGCGGCTTCGCCACGCTCGCGAGCGCCGTCGACGCGCTCGAGCATCCGCCGGCCACCGTGCTGCTCGTCGGCGACCCCGCCCGCACGGCCGCGTGGCACGCGGCGATCGCGCGCGATCCGTCCGTCGACGCGCACGTCTACGACGTCGGCACCCACGCGTTGCCGGCGGAGCTGCGCAAGGGCCCGCAGGAGGCCGCGCCGGTCGCGGCCTGGGTCTGCGAAGGCACGCGCTGCCTGCCGCCGGCGACGACGCTGCCCGCACTGCGGTCCCTGCTGGCGGCCCGCCGGCGCGAAGCGGCGTGAGCCGCGGCACATGTCGCAGCGCCGGCGCGCGGCGTCGAGTCGACGCAAGGCGGGAATCCTGTACCATTTCCGGCTTTCCCTCTCCACCTCGGAGCCCAACGCGATGAAACTCGCCGTGACGCTCGCCGCCGTCGCGCTCGCCGCCGCCGGAGCGGCGCAAGCGCAGAACGCCGCCGACCTTCTGAAGAAGCACGCATGCACCGCCTGCCACGCGGTCGACAAGAAACTGGTCGGTCCCGCGTACAAAGACGTCGCCGCGAAGTACAAGGGCGACGCGAAGGCCGCCACCGCGCTGATGGAGAAGGTGAAGAAGGGCGGCGTGGGCGCGTGGGGCCAGGTGCCGATGCCGCCGAATCCGCAGGTGCCGGATGCCGACATCAAGACGATGGTCACCTACATCCTCTCGCTCAAGAAGTAGCGGGACGTAGCGGGCCGCCGCGCGCGGGGGCGCGGCGGCGCAGGACCGCGCCGCGCGCCCGCGGACCCGCGCGCCGCCGCGCTTTGACACCTCCGCGGCCGCCCGGTACCCTTCGCCGGTCCACGCAGGAGAGCGCGGTCGGCTTGCGACCGCCGCCGAAGGCGTAATCCCCGGATCGCTCAGGCACAAGGGACTGCGGCAGGACGCATTCGCCATCTGGAGAGCGGCCGGCGCGACCCCGTCGCGTGCGGCCCACCGAAGGGGCACGCGGCACCCGCTCGCAACGGCGCCGCAATCTCTCAGGTAAAAGGACAGAGGGGGGCGTGACGCAGCGCGGCCGCGGACGGCCGGCGCGCGCGCCGGCCGTCCCCTCGTGCCCGACCGGAGTGCCCGTGACCCGCCAGACCCCGCTCAACCGCCTGCACCGCGACCGCGGCGCACGCATGGTCGACTTCGGCGGCTGGGACATGCCGCTGCACTACGGCTCGCAGATCGAGGAGCACCACGCCGTGCGCCGCGATGCCGGCATGTTCGACGTGTCGCACATGCGCGTCGTGGACGTGCGCGGCGCGTCCGCCCGGGGCTTCCTGCGCGCCGCGCTCGCGAACGACGTCGGCAAGCTGAAGGCGCGCGGCCGCGCGCTGTACTCGTGCATGCTCGACGGCGACGGCCACGTGCTCGACGACCTGATCGTGTACTTCGTCGACGACGGCTTCTTTCGCGTCGTGGTGAACGCGGCGACGGCGGGTCGGGACCTCGCGTGGCTGCGCACGCTCGCCGCCGCGCGCGCGCCCGGCGTGTCGATCGCGGAGCGCGACGACCTCGCGATAATCGCCGTGCAGGGGCCGAACGCGCGCGCGAAGACGTGGGCCGCGCTGCCCGGCACGCAGGCGGCGACGGCGCCGCTGGAGCCGTTCGCGGCGGCGGCCGTCGGCGAGCGCTTCGTCGCGCGGACCGGCTACACGGGCGAGGACGGCTTCGAGATCGTGACGCCGGCGGCAGGCGCCGCAGGCGACTGGACCGCGCTCGAGGCGGCGGGCGTGCGCCCGTGCGGCCTGGGCGCGCGCGACACGCTGCGCCTGGAGGCCGGCATGAACCTCTACGGGCAGGACATGGACGAGAGCGTCGATCCGTACGCGGCCGGCCTCGGCTGGACGGTGGATCTCTCCGGCGAGCGCGACTTCGTCGGCCGCGAGGCGCTTGCGCGCGCGCCGCGCGACCGCCAGCTGGTCGGGCTGCTGCTCGACGGCGGCGCAGGCGTGCTGCGCGCGCACCAGGCCGTGCACACGGCGCGCGGCGCCGGCGAGGTGACCAGCGGCACGTTCTCGCCGACGCTGGCGCGCTCGATCGCGCTCGCGCGCGTGCCCGCAGGGGTCGGCGTCGGCGACACGGTCGACGTCGACGTGCGCGGCAAGCGGTTGCCGGCGCGCGTGGTCAAGCCGCCGTTCGTGCGCCGCGGCAAGGTCCTGGTGGCGCCGTGACGGCACCGGCCGCCGCCGGCGACGCGCGCACGCCGTCGATCCGGCCGCTCGTGCCCGGAGACCTCGCCGCCTACCGGGGCGTGCGGCTGCGGGGCCTCGCCGAGCACCCCGACGCATTCTCGTCGTCGTACGAGGAGGAGGCGACCCCGGAGGGCGATGCGCGCATGGCGCGGCGCCTCGCGCCTTCGCCGCAGGCGCCGCACGACGGCATGCTCGGGGCGTTCTGCGGCGGCGAGCTCGTCGGCACGATCGGGCTGACGGTCGACATGCGCGCCAAGCTGCGCCATCGCGGGCTCGTCGTCGGCATGTACGTCGTGCGCGAGCGCGCGCGGCAGGGCATCGGCGCCGCGCTGCTGGCCGCGCAGGTCGACCGCGCGCGCACGATCCCCGGGCTCGCGAGCCTCGCGCTGACCGTCACCGACGGCAACGACGCGGCCCGCCGCCTCTACGAGCGCGCCGGCTTCGCGGTCGCCGGCCGCGATCCGGACGCCGTGCGCGTCGACGGCGTCGCCTACGACAAGCTCGTCATGATCCGCCGGCTCGCGGCGGACCTCCCTGCCATCCACGATCCCCGGAGCACGCGATGAACCTTCCCGCCGACCTCTCCTACACCGCGAGCCACGAGTGGGTGCGCCGCGAGCCCGACGGGTCGCTCTCCGTCGGCATCACCGACCACGCGCAGGCCCAGCTCGGCGACCTCGTCTACGTCGAGCTCCCCAAGCCCGGCCGCAGGGTCAAGGCCGGCGAGGCCGTGGCCGTCGTCGAGTCGGTGAAGGCCGCGTCCGACGTGTATGCGCCGGTCGCAGGCGAGGTGCTCGCGTCGAACGACGCGCTGGCGGGCGCACCCGAGGGCGTGAACGAGGACGCGTACGCGGCGTGGCTGTTCCGGCTGCGGCCCGCCGACGCGGGCGAACTCGCCGGGCTGCTCGACGCCGCGGGCTACCGCGCGACGATCGGCGAGGCGTGAGCGGGCCGGCGGACATGCGAGGCGAGAACGGAATGGGCGAGCGGCCCGGCCACGCGGACGCGCGCGAGACGCTCGCGACGCTCCGCCACGGCGACGCGTTCGTGGCGCGGCACCTCGGCACGTCGCCCGACGACCAGGCGGCCATGCTGCGCGTGCTGGGGTTCGGCACGCGCGCCGAGCTGATCGACGCGGTCGTGCCGCCGGGCGTGCGCGCGCGCAAGCCGCTCGCGCTGCCGGGCGCCGTCGACGAGGCGGAGGCGCTCGCACGGCTGCGCGCGATCGCCGCGCGCAACCGGCCGCTGCGCTCGTTCATCGGGCAGGGCTACTACGGCACGATCACGCCCGGCGTCATCCTGCGCAACGTGCTCGAGAACCCCGCCTGGTACACGGCCTACACGCCCTACCAGCCGGAGATCTCGCAGGGTCGCCTCGAGGCGCTGGTCAACTTCCAGACGATGGTCTGCGACCTGACCGGCATGGCGATCGCGAACGCGTCGATGCTCGACGAGGCGACCGCCGCGGCCGAGGCGATGGCGCTGTGCCTGCGCGTCGGGTCGAACGCGAGCCGCCGCATGTTCGTCGCCGACGACGTCTTCGCGCAGACGCTCGACGTGGTGCGCACGCGCGCGGCGCCGCTCGGCGTCGAGGTGGCGACCGGACCCGCCGAGGGCGCCGCCGACGCGGGCGCCTTCGCCGTGCTGCTGCAGTATCCGGGCGGCGACGGCGAGGTGCGCGACCTGCGCGAGGTCGCCGCGAGGGTGCGCGCGGGCGGCGGCCACGTGATCGTGGCCGCGGACATCCTCGCGCTCACGCTGCTCGAGCCGCCCGGCGCGTGGGGCGCGGACGTGGTCGTCGGCTCGACGCAGCGCTTCGGCGTCCCGATGGGCTACGGGGGGCCGCACGCGGGGTATCTCGCCACGCGCGACGAGTTCAAGCGCTCGATGCCGGGCCGGCTGGTCGGCGTCACCGTCGACGCGAACGGCGACCCGGCCTACCGGCTCGCGCTGCAGACGCGCGAGCAGCACATCCGCCGCGAGAAGGCGACGTCGAACATCTGCACCGCGCAGGTGCTGCTCGCGGTGATCGCGGGCATGTACGCGGTCTACCACGGGCCCGAGGGGCTCGCCGCGATCGCGCGGCGGGTGCACCGTCACGCGGGCATCCTGAAGGCGGGACTCGACCGGCTGGGGTTCCGCACGCGCACGCGCGCGTTCTTCGACACGCTCGTGGTCGAGACGGGCGAGCGCACGGCGGCGATCCACCGCGAGGCGGTGGCGATGGGCATGAACTTCCGGCGCGTCGACGGCGGCGCGATCGGCCTGTCGGTCGACGAGACGACGACCGCCGCGGACGTCGCGCGCGTGCTGCTCGCCTTCGCCGGCGACGACCTGCCGTTCGTCGTCGAGCACCTCGACGCCGGCGTCGCGGACGCGCTTCCCGCCGCCCTGCGGCGCAGCGTGCCCTTCCTGACGCACCCCGTCTTCCGCAGCCACCGCTCGGAGACGCAGATGCTGCGCTACCTGCGCCGCCTGGCGGACCGGGACCTCGCGCTCGACCGGGCGATGATCCCGCTGGGCTCGTGCACGATGAAGCTCAACGCCACCGCGGAGATGATCCCCGTCACGTGGCGGGAGTTCGCGCACATGCACCCGTTCGCGCCGGCCGACCAGGCGGCGGGCTACCTCGAGATGATCGAGGACCTCGAGCGGATGCTGTGCGCGTGCACCGGCTACGACGCGGTGTCGCTCCAGCCCAACGCCGGCTCGCAGGGCGAGTACGCGGGGCTGCTCATCATCCGCGCGTGGCACGCCTCGCGCGGCGAGGGCCATCGCGACGTCTGCCTGATCCCGTCGTCGGCGCACGGGACCAACCCCGCGTCGGCGCAGATGGCCGGCATGAAGGTGGTCGTCGTGGCGTGCGACGCCGACGGCAACGTCGACCTCGCCGACCTCGAGCGCAAGGCCGCCGCGCACGCCGCGAGCCTCGCCGCGATCATGGTGACCTATCCGTCGACGCACGGCGTGTTCGAGGCCGGCATCGTCCGGATCTGCGACATCGTGCACGCGCACGGCGGCCAGGTGTACGTCGACGGCGCGAACCTCAACGCGCTGGTCGGGCTGGCGCCGCCCGGCGCGTTCGGCGCGGACGTCTCGCACCTCAACCTGCACAAGACCTTCTGCATCCCGCACGGCGGCGGCGGCCCCGGCGTCGGGCCCGTGGCGGTCAAGGCGCACCTCGCGCCGTTCCTCCCGGGCCACCGCCACATGCCGGCGCGCCTCGGCCTGCAGGCGCAGGCCACGCCCGCCGCGGCGGTGGCGCGCGCGTCCGCGGCGATCGGCCCCGTGTCCGCGGCGCCGCACGGCAGCGCGTCGATCCTGCCGATCGCGTGGATGTACGTGACGATGATGGGCGGCGAAGGCCTGACCGCGGCGACCGGGACGGCGATCCTGCACGCGAACTACGTCGCGAAGCGCCTCGCCGGACACTACCCGGTGCTGTACGCGGGCCCCGGCGGCCTGGTCGCGCACGAGTGCATCGTCGACCTGCGTCCGCTGAAGGCCGCGGCGGGCATCGAGGTGGAGGACGTCGCGAAGCGCCTGATCGACTACGGCTTCCACGCGCCCACGATGAGCTTCCCGGTCGCGGGCACGCTCATGATCGAGCCCACGGAGAGCGAGAGCAGGGCCGAGATCGACCGTTTCGTCGACGCGATGATCGCGATCCGCGACGAGATCCGCGCGATCGAGCAGGGCCGCATGGACCGGCACGACAATCCGCTCAAGCACGCGCCGCACACGGCGGCGATGGTCGGCGACGACGCGTGGACGCATCCCTACCGCCGGCGGATCGCGGCGTGGCCGACGGCCGCGCAGCGGGTCGCGAAGTACTGGCCGCCGGTGGCGCGCGTGGACAACGTCTACGGCGACCGCAACCTGTTCTGCTCGTGCATTCCGGTGGACGCGGAGGGCACCGCGGCGGCCTGACGCGGCGGCTGCCGCCTGTCCCCGCGCGCGTGCCGGCCGTCGCGCCCGGCTGGCGTAGCGCGGGTTCGCGCGCCGTAGAATCCGGCGCGTCCAAGGATCCGCACAGCGCCCGTCCGTGATGCGACTCGCCTCGCTCGACCGCTGGCAGGCCGGCGCCGGCCACCTGCTCGTCTCCGCGGCGATCGGCGCCAGCGTGCTCGCGTCGATGATCCTGGTCTGGTACCCGCGGCCGTACTTCGAGGCCGCCGGGGGCAACGACCTCGTGCTGCTGATGGTCGGCATCGACGTGGCGCTCGGGCCGCTGCTCACGTTCGCCGTCTTCAATCCCGCCAAGGGGATCGGCAAACTCCGCTTCGACCTCGCGGTGATCGGCTGCTGCCAGGTCGCCGCGCTCGCCTACGGCGTGCACGTGATGTTCGTCGCGCGGCCGGCGTACCTGGTCTTTGCGGTCGACCGCTTCGACCTCGTGATGGCCAACCAGCTCACCGACGCCGAGCTCGCGAAGGCGCCGCCGCCGTGGAACGCGCGTCCGCGCGGGCGACCGCCGACGGTCGGCGCCCGCGTGCCCGACGATCCGGCGCTGAAGGAGGAGTCGCTGTTCATCGCGCTCGGCGGCGTCGACCTGCCGCAGCAGCCCCGCTTCTACGTCCCCTACGCCGGCGTGGCGCCCGACGCCGCTGCGCGCGCGCGGCCCCTGCCCGACCTGCGCCGTCTCAACCCGGACGCGGCGGCAACGATCGACAGGATCGTCGCTGCGTCCGGCCGCGGCGAGGAGGCGCTCGGCTTCCTGCCGGCCGCGGCGCCGCACCGCGACTTCGCGGTCGTGGTCGACCGCGCGGGCGGCGCGATCGTGGAACGCGTCATGCTTCGGCCCTGGGAGTGACCCGCGTCACGGCAGCCTGAGCAGCGCGGCGAGCCGCCACGACGTCCCGTCGATGCCGCGCGTCCACAGGTGCACGTAGTGTCCCGCACCGTCGGCGGTGGCGACCTTTCCGTAGGTGTAGGCGAGGTCGCCGCTCGACGCGACGTCGCCGCCGAGCGGCGCGAGCGTCTCGTCGCGCTGCGGCCAGGCGTCCGCGATGCGTGCGGCCCCGGCCAGCGGCCAGGTCCCGGCGCGCTGCAGCAGCGCGTCCTCCGCGAGCCGCGCGGCGATCCGCTGCGCGCTCCACGGCCCGTCGCGCTCCTCGGCGAGCAGGTCGTCGATCGACGCGGGCGCGCCGGCGGCGGCGGGGCGCACGGCGGGCCCCGGCAGCAGCCGCGCGTCCTCCACCGGTCCCGGCGCCGTCGCGCCCGCGTCGAGCACCACGCGCCACGGCGCATCCCGATCGCGCTTCCAGACCGAGAAGAACGTGCTGTGGACGCTCGGACGGCTGCCGTCGCGGCGCGCCAGTGTCGCCGGGCCGGTCGTGAAGCCGAAGTCGCCGGAGCGGGCGACGCCGCTCGCCACCGGCGCCCAGACGAGCAGCGTGGCCAGCGGGTCCGCCGGCGGCTGCCCGAACGCCTGCTGCACCGGGATCGGCGAAGGCGCGAACACGACCCCGCCCGGCGCGAAGTGCGCGAGGAAGGCGTCGCGCGTCCCGCGCTCGGCCGCCATGCGGGCGAACGCGCGCTCCGCCGCGACGAGGGAGGCGCGTGCGGCGGGATCGGGCGCGGGCCCCGCGCACGCGGACAGCACGGCGGCGGACAGGACGAGCGCGGCGGGGCGGGACACGAGGGATCGCATCGGCAAGCGCACCGGGGAGGCGTGGAGGACGCGTCTATAATTCGTCGCTTTGCAGGCGCAGTCCACATGCAACGCTTCCTCGGTGCCGCATTGCTGGCCGCGGCTCTCCCGTTCGTCCTCGCGTACGCCCCGCCGATCGCGGCCCAGGTCCCGCCGGGCACGAATGCGACACCCGCGGCGCCCGCGCTCCCGCCCGGCCTCGTGCCCGCCCCGACGGTGGCCGCGGCGGCGTACGTGCTCGTCGACCTCACGAGCGGGCAGACGCTCGCCGCGAGCGCCGCCGACGAGAAGCGCGACCCCGCGTCGCTCACCAAGCTGATGACGGCCTACCTCGTCTTCGGGGCCCTGCGGCAGAAGACGATCGTGCCCTCGCAGATGGTGACCGTGTCGCAGAAGGCGTGGCGGGCCGAGGGCTCGCGCATGTTCATCGAGCCGCGCAAGGCGGTGTCGGTCGACGAACTGCTGCGGGGCATGATCGTGCAATCGGGCAACGACGCGTCGATCGCGCTCGCCGAGCTGGTCGCGGGCAGCGAGGAGCTGTTCGCGGAGCGCATGAACCAGGAGGCGGCGCGGCTCGGCATGACGAGCACGCGCTTCGCGAACGCGACCGGCCTGTCGGACGCGCAGCACTACGCGACGGCGGCCGACCTCGCGAAGCTCGCGGGCGCGCTGATCCGCGACTACCCCGAGTACTACCCGCTCTACGCGCTGAAGGAGTACCGCTACAACAACATCACGCAGGCGAACCGCAACCGCCTGCTGTGGACGGATCCGCACGTGGACGGCGTGAAGACGGGCCACACCGAGCAGGCCGGCTGGTGCCTGATCGCCTCGGCGCTGCGCGGCGAGCGCCGCCTGCTGTCCGTGGTGCTCGGGGCGTCGTCGGACGCCGCGCGCGCGGCCGAGAGCCAGAAGCTGCTGAACCACGGCTTCCAGGCGTTCGACACCGTGCAGCTCTACCAGGCGGGCAAGCCGGTCGCCGCGCTGGACGTGTGGAAGGGCGCCGTGCGGCAGGTGGGCGCGGGCTTCGTCGCGGACCGCCACCTCACGCTGCCCAAGGGCCAGGCGGACAAGCTGCAGCTGACGCTCGTCGCGCAGGAGACGCTGATCGCGCCGGTGCAGCGCGGCCAGCGCGTCGGCGTGGTGCGCGTCGCCTTCGACGGCAAGCCCGTGGCCGACTTCCCGCTGATCGCGCTCGAGGACGTCGGCCCGGCGAGCCTCCTCGGCCGCGCGTGGGACACCGTCCGCCTGTGGTTCAAGTGACCGCCGCGACAGCGGCGGTCATCCCCGCCCCCGCCTTCGCGGGGGCAGGCTCTTCCGGGGATCCAGCGTCTCGTCCTCCGACAGCGGCGGTCATCCCCGCCCCCGCCTTCGCGGGGGCAGGCTCGCCGGGCGACCAGCGTCGTCGACCTGTGGCGACGGTCAACCCCGCCTCTGCGGTGGCGGGACCAGGCAACGCGGGGGCGGCGTCCCCCGCCCTTCGTAGGAGCGGCCCATGCCCGAGCCCATCGTGTACCTGAACGGCGAGTTCCTGCCCTTGAGCGAGGCGAAGGTCCCGGTGCTCGACCGGGGCTTCATCTTCGGCGACGGCGTCTACGAGGTGGTCCCCGTGTACGGCCGCAAGCCGTTCCGCATGCCGCACCACCTCGCGCGGCTGCAGCACAGCCTCGACGGCATCGGGCTCGCCAATCCGCACACCGACGCCGAGTGGTCGCGGCTGATCGACGCTCTGTGCGCGCGCCAGGCGTTCGACGACCAGTCGGTCTACCTGCAGGTGACGCGCGGCGTCGCGAGGCGGGACCACGCGTTCCCGAAGGACGTGCGCCCGACGGTGTTCGTCATGGCGAACCCGCTGCCGGTGCCCACGCGCGAGCAGGTCGAGCGCGGCGTGGCCGTGATCACGGCCGAGGACAACCGCTGGCGGCGCTGCGACCTCAAGACCACGTCGCTGATCGGCAACGTGCTGATGCGCCAGCTCGCCGCCGACGCGGGCGCGATCGAGACGGTGATGTTCCGCGACGGCTACCTCACGGAGGCCTCCGCCTCCAACGTGCTCGTCGTGCTCGACGGGACCATCGTCGCGCCGCCGAAGGACAACCTGATCCTGCCGGGCATCACCTACGACGCGGCCGTCGAGTTCGCGCGCGAGGCCGGCATGCCGGTGGACCTCCGCCCGGTGCGCAAGGAGGAAGCGCTCGGCGCCGACGAGATGTGGCTGTCGTCGTCGACCAAGGAGGTGCTCGCCGTCACGACGGTCGACGGGCGGCCCTTCGGCGGCGGGACGCCGGGGCCGGTGTTCCGCCGGCTGTGGCAGGCGTTCCAGGCGCACAAGCCGCGCGGAGGCTGACGCCGCCGCGTCGGCGCGGCGCTATCCGAGCGGCGCGGTCGTGCGGAAGCGGCCGTGGTGGAAGACGAGGCCGGGGCCGTGCCGCCGCGCGCAGCGGACCACCTCGCCGACGAACAGCACGTGGTCGCCGGCGGGCTGGCGCGCGTGGTGCCGGCACTCGAACCAGGCGACCGCGCCCTCGATCAGCGGCGCCTGTGCCCAGCCCAGCACGTAGGGGACGCCGGCGAAGCGGTCGGCGTGCGGCAGCGCGAAGCGCCGGGCGATCTCGATCTGGTCGTGCGCGAGCACGCTGATCGCGTAGCGCTCGCAGCGCTCGAAGGCCTCGAGCGTCCCCGCCGCGAGCGCCAGGCTCCAGACGACCAGCGGCGGATCGAGCGACACGGAGTTGAACGAGTTCGCGGTGAACCCCGCGTAGCAGGGCGGCCCGCCGGTCGCCGCCTCGCGCGTCGCGATGACGGTGACGCCGGTCGCGAACTCCGACAACGCGTCGCGGAACTCGCGGGCCGTGAAGTCGGCGCGCTCGGCGCGGGGCGCCCGCGGGGAAGCGGCAGGGGGCGGCGGAGCGTGCGGCAAGGGCGGCGGGCGGGGCGGGCCCCGGTCCCGGGGCCGGGCGGGCGATGGTAAGCGTCCCGCGCGCGCAGCGTCAATGCGACGCGCGCGCGCCTGCCGCTTCGCGTCAGCAGCCCCACCGATGTCCCGCCGCGGGCGTGGCGCTAGAATCGAAGGCCCTGCTCGCGATTACCGACGAGGTACGGCATGTCCGCGTCCCTGGCGAGGCTGATCGAGAACCGCTACGGCAGTGCAGGTGTCCCGGTCGAGGTGGTGCTGCCGGACGGCGGCCGCGTGCGGCTCGCCGACGCGGCCGACGTGCAGGTCATCGCGCGCACGCTGCGCGGCCTGGCGGCGCTGGCGCGCCCGGCGCTCGGGCGACTCGCGCAGGCGTACGTGCGCGGCGACATCGACTTCACCGGCAGCGCGCGGCGCGTGCTCGCGGTCGCCGAGCGCATGGTGGGCGACGTGCGTCACGGCGACGCGTCGCTGCCGGGGAAGCTCCGCCAGTGGCTGCACCAGCGCCGGCCCAACCGCGCCAACATCGCGCACCACTACGACGTCAGCAACGCCTTCTACCGGCTGTGGCTCGACGAGCGCATGGTCTACTCGTGCGCGTACTTCCGCAGCGACGGGGACGCGCTGGACGCCGCGCAGGCTGCGAAGCTCGACCACATCTGCCGCAAGCTGCGGCTCGCGCCCGGCGAGCGCTTCCTGGACGTCGGCTGCGGATGGGGCGGCCTCGTGCTCTGGGCGGCCGAGCGCTACGGCGTGCACGCGACGGGCATCACCCTCTCGCAGCGGCAGTTCGAGCACGTTCGCGACGAGGTCGCGCGGCGCGGCCTCGACGGGCGCGTGCACGTCGAGCTCCGCGACTACCGGGACCTTCCGGCCGACGCGAGCTACGACAAGATCGCCAGCGTGGGCATGTTCGAGCACGTCGGCGTCGCGCGGCTCCCGGCGTACTTCCGCACGCTGCGCGGCGCGCTGCGGCCGGGGGGCTTCGTCCTGAACCACGGCATCACGCACAACGGCCTGCACGGCGAGAACCTCGGCAGCGGCATCGGGGAGTTCGTCGACCGCTACGTGTTCCCCGGCGGCGAGCTGACGCACGTGTCGCGGGTCATGGAGGCGATGGCGCAGGCGGGGCTCGAGGTCTTCGACGCCGAGGCGCTGCGCGAGCACTACGCGAAGACGCTGTGGCACTGGACCGAGCGGCTCGAGGCGAACGCGGCGGCGGCGCGCGCGGAGGTCGGGGAGGAGCGCTTCCGCGTCTGGCGCATCTACATGGCCGGGTCGGCGCACGCGTTCGAGCGCGGCTGGCTGTCGCTGTGGCAGCTGCTCGGCGGCCGCGCGCACCCGGACGGACGGCTGCCGCACCCGCTGACGCGCGAGGACGTCTACCGGCCGGCGTGAGGCCTGCGGGAGGGCGCGCTGCCCGCGCGCGTCCGTCGCGCTCCGCGCCTCGTACCGTTGCATTTCCCGCCTCCCGCCCCCATCGTGAACCCCATGCGCCCGACCCCCTCCGCCACGGCCACCGGCCAGACCGCCTCCGCGCTCACGTTCCCCACGGCGTTCCCGATCAAGATCATGGGGCGGCGCGCGGACGGCTTCGCGCAGGCGATCGTCGACGTCGTGCTGCGCCACGCGCCCGACTTCGACCCCTCCGAGCTCGAGATGCGGAGCTCCCGCGAGGGCACGTACCTGTCGCTGACGGTCACGATCCACGCGACGTCGCGCGAGCAGCTCGACGCGCTGTACCGGGAGCTCACGTCGCACCCGATGGTCGTGATGGTGCTGTGACGACGCCGGCGCGACGCGGCGGCGCCGCGAGGGCCGCGTGAGCGCTGCGGCCGCCCCGGTGGCTGCCTGCGCAGCAGGCGCGTCCGCCGCGGCGCGGTGGCCGCTGCCCGCGTTCGTGGCCGCTGCGCCGGTCACGCGCGCCGGTGCGACGGTCCTGCGCACGCTGGGCCGCACCGACTACGCAGCGTGCTGGGCGGCGATGCGGGCGTTCGCCGACGCGCGCACGGACGCGACCCCCGACGAGCTGTGGCTGACCGAGCATCCGGGCGTGTACACGCTCGGCCTCGCGGGACGGCGCGAGCACCTGCTGCGCGACAACGGGATCCCGGTGGTCAAGGTGGACCGCGGCGGGCAGGTCACCTACCACGGCCCCGGGCAGGCGGTCGTCTACACGCTCGTCGACCTGCGCCGCGCGGGGCTCGGCGTGCGGGGGATGGTCCGTTCGATCGAGGACGCGGTGATAGAATGGCTTGGTGCGCTGGGCATCGCCGCATACGCGAGGTCCGGGGCGCCGGGAGTGTACGTGCGCGCCGGCGGCGTGGAGGCGAAGATCGCCGCGCTGGGGCTGCGGATCCGCAACGGGGCCAGCTACCACGGTGTCGCCGTCAACGTCGCGATGGATCTCGCCCCGTTCCGCGACATCGATCCGTGCGGCTATCCGGGGCTCGCCGTGACGCAGCTCGCCGACCTCGGCGTCGCGCTGCCGGCCGCCGACGCCGCCGCGGCGCTCGCCCCGCTGCTCGCGCAGCGCCTTGCCGGCCCGCGCCCGTGAGCGGCGCCTCCCGCATGCCGCCGATGTCCACGCCCGACACCCGCCCGCTTCCGGACAACGCCGCCGGCGTCAAGCACAAGGGCGGGTCCAAGACGGCGCGCATCCCGATCAAGGTCGCCGCGGCGCCCGCGCTGCGCAAGCCCGAGTGGATCCGCGTGCGCGCCGCCGCCTCGCCGCGCTTCCACGAGATCAAGCGCATCCTGCGCGAGCACGACCTGCACACCGTGTGCGAGGAGGCGTCGTGCCCGAACATCGGCGAGTGCTTCGGCAACGGCACCGCGACGTTCATGATCATGGGCGACGTCTGCACGCGGCGCTGCCCGTTCTGCGACGTGGGCCACGGACGGCCGCTGCCGCTCGACGCCGCAGAGCCTGCGAACCTCGCGGCGACGGTCGCAGCGCTCGGGCTGCGCTACGTGGTCATCACGAGCGTCGACCGCGACGACCTGCGCGACGGCGGCGCGCAGCACTTCGTCGACTGCATCCGCGCGGTGCGCGCGCGCTCGCCCGCCACGCAGATCGAGGTGCTCGTCCCCGACTTCCGCGGCCGGATGGAGCGCGCGCTCGCGATCCTCGAGGCCGCGCCGCCGGACGTGATGAACCACAACCTCGAGACCGTGCCGCGGCTCTACCGGCAGGCGCGTCCCGGGTCCGACTACGCGCACTCGCTCGCGCTGCTCGCCGCCTTCAAGGCGCGCGTCCCCGGCGTGCCGACGAAGTCCGGCCTGATGGTCGGCCTCGGCGAGTCCGACGAGGAGATCCTCGCCGCGATGCGCGACATGCGCGCGCACGGCATCGAGATGCTGACGATCGGGCAGTACCTGCAGCCGTCGCCGGCGCACCTGCCGGTGCTGCGCTACGTGCACCCCGACACGTTCGCGATGTTCGAGCGCGAAGCCCGAGCGATGGGCTTCCGCCACGCTGCAGTCGGCGCGCTCGTGCGCTCGTCGTACCACGCCGACCGCCAGGCGGAAGGCGTGCTCGACGGCGGCGCCACGACGTGACGCCCGGGCCGGGGGCGATGCTGTCGCCCGCCGGCCCGCAGCCTTCACTCGTCGATGACGAACGTGACCTTGAGGATCACCTTCCAGCCGGTGATCTTGCCCTTGTCGACGTCGACCTCCATGTCCTGGACCCACGCCCCCTTCACGTTGCGCAGCGTCTTGTTGGCGCGCGCAACGCCCTGTGCGATCGCGTCGTCGAAGCTCTTGGCGCTGATGCTGGAGATCTCGGTGATGCGGGCGATGCTCATGGCGTGCTCCTCGCGGGTGGCGGACGGCCGACGGGCCGTCCCGTGATGCAGTCTGCGCCGCGCCGCGGGCTGCCGCAATCGCGCTTTGGCGCGTAGGACGGCGCGCAGCGCGATGCGGCGGGACGTCGCTCAGGGGATGGTGGCGAGCACCTCGACGATCTGGTCGACGCCGACGGGCTTGACGAAGTGGCGGTCGAATCCCGCCTCGCGCGCGCGCTCGCGGTCGCGGTCCTGGCCCCAGCCGGTGACCGCCACGAGGAAGGTGTCGCGGGTCCGCGGATCCTCGCGCAGCTTGCGCGCGAGGGCGTAGCCGTGCAGCCGCGGCAGCCCGATGTCGAGGAAGGCGACGTCGGGGCGGAACGCCATCGCGGTCTCGAGGGCGTTCGCGCCGTCCTGCGCGACGGCCACCTCGTGGCCGAGGCCGCGCAGCATGATCGCAAGGCTCGTGGCGAAGTCGACGTTGTCGTCCGCGAGCAGCACGCGGCGCGGCTTGCCGGCGCCCGGCGCGGCCCCCGCGACGGCGCCGCCCTGCTCCACGGCCTCCGGCTCGACGCGCGGCAGCCGCACGGTGAACGTGCTGCCGCGGCCCACGCCGTCGCTCGACGCCTCGATGCGGCCCCCGTGGAGCTCGACGAGGCGCCGCGCGAGCGACAGGCCGACGCCGAGCCCCGCGGTCGCGCGGTCGAGCGAGGTGTCGACCTGCGTGAACATCTCGAAGACGCGGTCGATCATCTCCGGCGGGATGCCGATGCCCTGGTCGCGGACGGTGATCGCGACCTCGGCGCCGTCGACCTCGACGGCGAGCGCGACGGGCTTGCCGGGCTCCGAGTACTTCGCGGCGTTGTTGAGCAGGTTCGCGATGACCTGCGCGAGCCGCGTCGGATCGGCGTCGAGCCACACCGGCGCGTCGGGCAGGCGCACCACCAGCGGCTGCCCGTTCGCCTCGACGATCGGCCGCACGGTCTCCGTGGCGCTGGCGACGATGCCGTGCAGCTCGACGCGCTCGCGGCGCACGCCGAGCTTCCCGGTGCTTATGCGCGACACGTCGAGGAGGTCGTCCACCAGCCGCACCAGCTGGCGCAGCTGGCGCTCCATCATCGCGGTGATCTGCTGCAGCCTTCCCGCCGGGAGGTTCGGCAGGCGCAGGATGTCGAGGGCGTTGCGCAGCGGGGCGAGCGGGTTGCGGAGCTCGTGCGCCAGCGTGGCGAGGAACTCGTCCTTGCGGCGGTCGGCGATGCGCAGCGCGGCCTCCGCGCCGCGCCGCTCGGCGATCTCGCGCTGCAGGTCGGCGTAGGCGGCTTCCAGAGCCGCCGCGCGACGGCCGACCTCGCCCAGCATGTCGTTGAAGGCGCGCACGAGGTAGCCGATCTCGTCGTTCGTCGTCGCCTCGGCGCGCAGCGTGAAGTCGCGGCGCTCGACGACCTGCCGCGCGACCGCCGACACCTCGAGGATCGGCCGCGTGAGGCGCCCCTGCAGCCAGGCCGAAAGCGCGACCGCGATCAGCAGGCTCGCGAGCATCACGGCGCCGAGGATGCCGACCGTGTCGGTGATGCGCTGCGCGAGCTCGTACTGCACGGCCAGGTACAGCGTGCCCAGCTGCGCGCCCTGCGACACGACCGGATGGAACAGCACGAGCTCCTCGCCCTGCACGCGCGGCCCGGGCGGGCCGGGAACGGCGGGGACGCCGGCGTCGCGCTGCACGAACGACGCGAAGAGCTCGCCGTCCGCGGTGTAGAGCGCCGCGGCGCGCAGCTGCGGTCGCAGCCGCAGCAGGCCGAGGTTCTGCTCGGCTTCCTCGCGGTCGTTGAACGCCAGCGGCGCCTCGCTGGCCCGCGCCAGGATCTCGGCCTGCGTCTCGAGGTCGGCGACGAGCGCGTCGTCGTAGTGGCGGACCTCGTAGACGGCGAGCGCGACCGCGGCGAACAGCAGCGACGCGAACGTGCTGGCGAACACCACCAGCATCAGCTTGCCGCGCAGCGTCCGGGTCAGGATCGCGAACATCGGCGGGGGCTCACGGCGCGGTGCGCACCGTCTGCGCGACGGCGAGCAGGCGCGAACTGATGCGCAGGCCGGCGCGCTCCGCCGGCGCGAGCGCGATGTCGAAGCGGACGCGGCCGTCGACGATGCGGAAGTTGATCGCGCTGCCCTGCGCGAACGCGCTTTCGTCCTCGGTGACCACGAGCGTGCTGGTCGCGCGGGCAGCCTGCGCGAACGCCGCGGTGCGCGCCGATTCCGCGCGCGTGACGAACAGCACGTGCGTGCCCGACAGCGCGTCGGCCTCGCGCACGCGGCGGACGAGCACGCTGCGCCCGTTGACGAGGCGCTCGCCGATCGTCGCCTTCACCTCGGCGACGTCGCGGTCGTGGCCGGCCACGCCGATGACGACCGGGCTGGCGCTGTCGGCAAACGCGTTCGCCGGCCAGTCGACGTAGGCGAGGAACCGGTAGAGGAACGCCGCCTTGACGCGCTGCGCGAGCGGCGCGTCGGCCGCGTCGGGCGACTGCGCGGCGGCGTGCGGGGGGCACGCGAGCGCGAGCGCGACGAGGAGCGACGCGGCCGCCCTGCGCAAGGCCGCGCCGGCCGCCGGCAGCCGGCGGGCGCCGCGCATCAGAGGCGCGCCACCAGCTTGAGGAACCACGCCCGCGCGTACTCCGCCGGATTGCCCGCCGGTCCCCACTCCGGATGCCCGCCCGTGAGGTTGGTGAGCGTCAGCGCGACGTCGAGGTCGCGCGTCACGCGCCATCCCAGCCGCGCGTCCACCGCGGCATAGTCGGGAACCTGCGGGTTCGGGCGCTCGCCGACGTAGCGCGCGATCACGTCGAACTCGACGCCGTGGGGGAGGTCGAGCGCCGAGCGCAGCATCCACTGGCGCTCCGGGTCGTTGCCGAGCGCGGCGAGGCCGCCGACGTCGACCACGCCGGGCTTCGCCCGCAGGTCCTGGCGCATCTCGAGGCCGCCTATCGACAGCCGCCACGCGCTCGCGGCCTGCCACGTCGCCCATCCTTCGATGCCGCGGGTGCTCCCGTCGATGCCGTTGCCGAAGGCGAGCGACCCGCCGGGCGTCGGCTCGAGGCTGCGCAGCCGGTCGTGCTCGTGGTGGAACGCCGTGACCGACCACGTCGCGCGGGATCCCGCGTGTCCGCGCAGGCCGGCCTCGACCACGTTGCTCACCTCCGAGTCGAACGTGGACTGGCCCGCGACGAAGTAGGGCGGCTGGCCGGGGATGTAGAGGTCGCGGTCGATGCGGGCGGGCGCGCGCACGGCGCGCGAGGCCGCGGCCCACACGGTGAGGGCCGGGGTCGGCGCCCACCGCAGGCGCAGCGTCGGCAGGTACTCGACGCCGGTGTACTCGTTGCGCTCGGCCTTGAGGCCGGCGATCAGCGCCAGGTCGTCGCGCAGCGCGATCTCGTCCTGCACGACGGCGTACATC
The DNA here is from genome assembly GCA_016861105.1 of Betaproteobacteria bacterium. GTDB lineage: Bacteria > Pseudomonadota > Gammaproteobacteria > Burkholderiales > Casimicrobiaceae > VBCG01. The sequence continues at coordinate 59,234 of BOKS01000014.1, forward strand.
GTGTCGAGGTTGCGATCCGGCGGGAGGAACGCCTGCGTGGGCGTGTTGACGACGCGGTCGCGCTGCATGCGATAGCCGGCGCCCAGCAGCAGCCTGTGGCCGGGCGTGGGCGCGAGGCTCAGCTGGCCCTCGACGTCGACCGTGTCGAGCGTGGCGCGGAACGTCTGCGGGTGCTCGCGCTCGGTGCGGTCGTAGTAGGCCTGCAGCGTGAAGGACGTGTCGGCATCGATCGCGCGCTGCCAGCGCGCGAGCAGGTTGCCGCCGCCGAGGTCGCGCGTGACGCCGCCCTGGTCGACGTCCGCGGCGTAGAGGTCGCCCTGCACCGTCCACCGGTCCCGGCCGCCCCCGCCGTCCATGCGGAACCCGGCGTGCATCCGCTCCGCCGCGTCGCCGACCGGGGCGCCCGACGGGAAGCGTGACTGCTCCGTCCCGTAGCCGCGCGCGAAGAGCCGCCACGCGGTGCCGCCGGACGCCCCGCCCCCCGTCCGGGCCGCCACCGACCACTCGCGGTCGCCGCCGCCGGCGGCGAGCAGCGTGCCGGTCGTGTCGTGCGCCGCGCGGGTGATCACGTTGATCACGCCGTGGACCGCGTTGGTGCCCCACAGGGTCGCGGCGGGGCCGTCGATCACCTCGATGCGCTCCACGTCCTCGAGCATCACGTCCTGCGCGTCCCAGAACACGCCCGAGAACAGCGGCGAGAAGACTGTCCGCCCGTCGATGGTCACCAGCATGCGGTTCGCGAGGATGTTCGCGAAGCCGCGCGCGCTGATTGCGTAGTTGCTCGCGTCGGTGCGCGCGACCACGAGGTTCGGCGCGAGTCGCAGCGCTTCGGGCAGCGTGCGCACGCCGGCGCGGCGGATGTCGTCGGCGGTGATGACGTAGACCGACGCCGCGGCCTGCACGAGGGGCTGCTCGCGGCGCGCCGCGGAGGTCACGACGACGTTGGCGAGCTGCTCGAGCGAGAGGTCGGCGAGCTGCCCTTGCGCCAGCATCGTCGCGGGGACGGACGCGTCGACGCGCGCCGCCGCGAGCGCGGCGATGCACGCCGCCGCGGCGACGGCACGGTGCGGGCAGCCTCGGCGGAAGCGGAACGGACGCATGCGGAGCGACGAGGGGCGAGCACGCCATTTACCCGCAAGGCGGCCCGGCGCGTCAACGACGCCGCGTCGTTTGTAATTCCTGCACTCCCGGAGCGCTGCGGCGCGGTGTCGGCGACCGCTTCCCCGGTGCCGCCGCTCGTCGGCCGGCAGACGGCGCCGATGCGCCAAGTGCCTGAAAGCAACGGTCCTGCGCGGTCGCGGCACCAGGGCGAGTCGGCGATCCGCCGATGGCGCCGTCAGCGCGACGGCAACGTTGCATCGCGGGGCCACAGCAGCCACAGCGCGCCGCTCGCGCGCATCCTGCCCGCGGCTTCCGCGGCGTCGGGACCGGCACCCCAGAACAGGTCCGCACGCACGGCGCCGCGGATCGCGCCGCCGGTGTCCTGGGCGATCACCAGCCGCTCGAGCGACTGCCGCGTCAGCGGATGCTCGGTCGCGAGCCACGCCGGCGCGCCGAGCGGCACGGCGCGCGGATCGACGGCGATCGTGCGGTGGGCGAGCAGCGGGACACCGAGCGCGCCGATCGGTCCGTCGATCGCGGCCTCGAGCGAGCCGGGCGCCGGCGCCGGGACCTCGCGGAAGAACACGTGGCTGCGGTTCTCGTGCAGCAGCGCGTCGAGCCGCATCGGGTTGCGCTCGCCCCACGCGCGGATCGCCTGCATCGACGCCTCCTCGCGCGTCATCTCGCCGCGCTCGATCAGCACGCGCGCGACCGGCGTGTACGGATGGCCGTTCTGGTCGGCGTAGCCGACGCGCAGCACGCTGCCGTCGGCGAGCGCGACACGGCCGGAGCCCTGGATCTCCAGGAAGAAGGCGTCCATCCGGTCGGCGACGAACGCGAGCGGCACGAGGCCGCTCGCGCGCCCCGCGTCGATCTCCGCCCGCGTCCAGTAGGGGACCACGCGCCGTCCGTCGAGCCGGCCGCGCACGCGGCGCCCGGCGAGTTCCGGATGGAGCGTGGCGAGGTCGACGACGACGAGATCGTCCGGGACCGCATACAGCGGCACGGGAAAGCGCGGGTCCGGCGTGCGCGATCCGCGCAGCGATGGCTCGTAGTATCCGGTGACCAGCCCGCGGTCGGTCCCGTCGGCGGACGCGACGCGGTATGGTCTAAAATGCGCCCGGAGCGAGGCACGCACGGCGCGCTCGTCCTGCGCGTCGACCGCCTCGGCGGCGGCGCAGGGCGCGCGCCACACCGGGGCCGTCGCGGGGTCCTCGACGAGCTTGCGGCAGCCGACGATCAGGGCCGGCCAAGCCTCGCCGACGCGGTCGTCGGCGAAGCCGGGCAGGTCCGTCCATTGCGCGGGCGCGTAGCGCGCCGGCAGCGGCGCCGGGGGCGGGGGCGGCGGCACGGCGACGCAGCCGGCCAGCGCCGCCGCGACGAGCGCGGCCCCACGCTGCAATGGACGTGCGATGGAATGGATCATTCTCGAATCCCTCGTCGTGCTGGCCCTCGGAGCGGCGATCGTCTGGTGGACGATCGCGCCGACGCGCCGGCGCGGCCGCCGCGACCGCCCGCACGACCACGATCGCGATCAGTGAAGCGTGCGGGGAACCGACAGCGTGAACTGCGGGATGGCGGCGTCGAAGGGCTGGCCGTCCTCGGCGAGCATCCGGTAGGTGCCCCGCATCGTGCCCACCGCGGTCGCGATCGACGCGCCGCTCGTGTACTCGAAGGTCTCGCCGGGCTTCAGCGTGGGCTGCTGGCCGACGACGCCCGCGCCCTTGACCTCCTGCACGCGCTCGTCGGCGTCCGTGATCACCCAGTGGCGCGACACGAGCCGTGCGGCGACCGTCCCGGTGTTGGTGATGCGCACGGTGTACGCGAACACGAAGTGGTTGCGTTCCGGGTCGGACTGCTCGGCGACGTACTGCGCCTTCGGCACGACCGTCACCTCGTAGCGCTTGCTGTCGGCCATCGGGATCGGGAGCCGCGGTGGGGGCGGCCGGGGATTATAGAACGATGAAGAGCCGCTTCCGGATCGCGCCGTCGCTGCTGTCGGCCGACTTCGCGCGCCTCGGCGACGAGGTGCGCGACGTCGTCGCGGCCGGCGCGGACCTCGTGCACTTCGACGTGATGGACAACCATTACGTTCCCAACCTCACCGTCGGGCCGCTGGTGTGCGAGGCGATCCGCCCGCACGCCGGCGTGCCGATCGACGTGCACCTGATGGTGGAGCCGGTGGACCGCATCGTCCCCGACTTCGCGAAGGCGGGCGCGACCTACGTGAGCTTCCACCCGGAGGCGTCGGCGCACGTGGACCGCACGATCGCGCTGATCCGCGACTGCGGGTGCCGGCCGGGGCTCGTGCTCAATCCCGCGACGCCGCTCGCGGTGCTCGACTGGACGCTCGACAAGCTGGATCTGGTGCTGCTGATGAGCGTGAATCCCGGCTTCGGCGGCCAGGCGTTCATCCCGCACACGCTCGACAAGCTGCGGCTGGTGCGCAGGATGATCGACGGCGCGCAGGCGCGCCACGGGCGCGAGATCCTGCTCGAGGTCGACGGCGGCGTGAAGGTCGACAACATCGCGCAGATCGCGGCGGCGGGCGCCGACACGTTCGTCGCGGGCAGCGCGATCTTCGGGACCCGCGACTACGCGGCCACGATCGCGCGCATGCGCGCCGAACTGGCGCGCGTGCGCCCCGGCGCGGAGCCGGGCGGGTGACGCGGGAGCCGACGGGCCGCGACGCGCGCAGCGCGGAGGGTGGTCCCGGCAGCGGCACCGTCCCGTCCGCGGGCGCGCGGTTCGCCGTGCGCGCCGTCGCGTTCGACCTCGACGGCACGCTGCTCGACACCGTCCGCGACCTCGCCGCCGCGGTCAACGCCCTGCTCGGCGAATCGGGGCTGGCGCCGCTGCCGGTGGCGACGGTCCGCGACCTGGTCGGCAAGGGCATGGCGAACCTGGTGTCGCGCGCGCTCGCGGCGCGCGGGCGCGCGCCGCCGCAAGGCGACGAGCTCGCGGGCCTGCTCGCGCGCTACCAGGTGCTCTACGCGCAGCGGCTGGGCGCGCAGACGACCGTCTTCCCCGGCGTGGCCGAAGGGCTCGCGCGCCTCCACGCCGCCGGCATCCCGCTCGCCGTCGTGACGAACAAGGCGAGCCGCTTCGTCGGGCCGCACCTCGAGGCCGCGGGCCTCGCCGGCTACATCGCGGTGTGCGTCGGCGGCGACGACGCGGCAGCGAAGAAGCCCGATCCCGCGCCGCTGCAGCTGGCCGCGGCGCGGCTGGACGTCCCGCCTGCGCGGCTGCTTGTCGTCGGCGACTCGGGCAACGACGCGCTCGCGGCCCGCGCGGCCGGCTGCCCCGTCGTGATCGTGCCCTACGGGTACAACGAGGGCCGCCGCGTCGAGTCGCTGGACGCCGATGGTATAGTCGCCTCGGTCCGCGAGGTGGCCGACCTGGTGCTGCGCTCGCGCCACGACGTCGCCGCCTGATGCGACCGCTTCCCTCGGCCGCGCACGTCCCCGCAGCGTGACATCACCCCGGCGAAACGCTGCGCCACCGCGCCTCGCGCGCCGGCGGTCGTGCCCGCGGGCCGGTCGGCGTCCCGGCGCCGCACCACGCGACGCCCCGGCCCGTCGAGGAGACCGCCGATGATCGACGAAAGCGACTACCGCGCGCTCGCGGCGCAGGGCTACAACCGCATCCCGCTGGTGCTGGAGACGCTCGCCGACCTCGACACGCCGCTGTCGCTCTACCTCAAGCTCGGCGGCGGCCGCCACACGTTCCTGCTCGAGTCGGTCGTCGGCGGCGAGCGCTTCGGCCGCTACTCGTTCATCGGCCTGCCGGCCCGCCTCGCCCTCCGCGCGCGCGGGACGACGATCGAGGTGGAGGAGGACGGCGTCGTCGTCGAGCGCCACGAAGGCGACCCGCTCGCCTTCGTGCGGCAGTTCGTCGCGCGCTACCGCGCCGCGCCGCTGCCCGGCCTGCCGCGCTTCTCGGGCGGGCTCGCCGGCGCGTTCGGCTACGACGTCGTGCGCCACGTCGAGCCGCGCCTCGCCGGTCACGCGCCGGCGCGCGCCTCCGCGCTCGACGCGGTCCCCGACGTGCTGCTGCTGCTCGCCGACGAGATCGCCGTCGTCGACAACCTCGCCGGGCGCATCTACCTGATCGTCTGGGCCGACACCGCGCTGCCCGACGCGTACGCGCGCGCGGCCGCGCGGCTCGCCGCGCTGCGGCTGCGCCTGCGCGAGCCGGTCGCGATCCCGTTGCAGACGGCCACGGCGAAGACGCGGGCCCGAAGCGAGATCGGCGAGGAGGCGTACTGCGCCGCGGTCGTGCGCGCGAAGGCCTACATCGCCGCCGGCGACGTCATGCAGGTGGTGCTGTCGCAGCGGCTCGCGATGCCGTTCGCCGAGTCGCCGCTGTCGCTGTACCGCGCGCTGCGCTCGCTCAACCCGTCGCCGTACATGTTCTACTACGACTTCGGCGACTTCCACGTCGTCGGCGCCTCGCCCGAGATCCTCGTCCGCAAGGAGGGCGCGACGGTGACGCTGCGGCCGATCGCGGGAACGCGGCCGCGCGGGGCGACGCGGCAGGCGGACGAGCAGCACGCCGCCGACCTGCTGGCGGACCCCAAGGAGATCGCCGAGCACGTGATGCTGCTCGACCTGGGACGCAACGACGTCGGCCGCGTCGCCGCGACGGGCACGGTGCGCGTCACCGAGCGCATGGCGATCGAGCGCTACTCGCACGTGATGCACATCGTCAGCAACGTCGAGGGCACGCTGAAGCCGGGCCTCGCGTCGATGGACGTCCTGCGCGCGACCTTCCCCGCGGGGACGGTCAGCGGCGCGCCGAAGGTGCGCGCGATGGAGATCATCGACGAGCTCGAGCCCACCAGGCGCGGCATCTACGCGGGCGCGGTCGGCTACGTCTCGTTCCACGACGACATGGACCTCGCCATCGCGATCCGCACGGCCGTGGTGAAGGACGGGGTCCTCTACGCGCAGACCGGCGCCGGCATCGTGCACGACTCCGTGCCCGCCTCCGAGTGGCAGGAGACGCTCAGCAAGGCGCGCGCGGTGCTGCGCGCAGCCGAAATGGTGCAGGCCGGCCTGGACGAGGCGTGACGGCCCGTTCCGGGGCGCGTAGGCGTCCGGCCGACTGACCGCGCTCGCCGCGACGGCTATCGTGCCGGTGCTCCCGACGCGGTGCCGCTGCGCCGCGGGCGGTCGACGCGCAACCGCGCGGCCGCCGGACCCGGGGCACACGCTGCCGACGACCCCATGGAAAAACTGGAACTGCGCGCCCGAGCCCGTGCGGAAGCACGCGCGACCGGCCTCTTCGACCTGCTCCCGCGCGCCGCGGCGCGCGACCGGGCGCGGCACGCGCCTGCCCGCCGCGCGCGTCCGACGCCGTTGCCCGCCGCGAGCGTCGACACCGAGCAGGCGCGCGCGGCCTGCGCCCCGATGGGGCGGCTGGAGACGGTCGTCCAGGCCGTCGACGCGGCCGGCCGCACGCACGCGCTGTACGTGATCGTCCCCGACGCGCGGATGAAGGCCCACTACGAGCGCTCGGGCCTCGCGATCGAGCCCGGCTGCCGCGTGCTGCTCGACGCGGCGGCGCTGCTGCCGGTGGCGGTGCTGCGCATGGCGCCGTGCCCCGGCCACGACGACACTCCCGCGCCGGCGCCGGTGAGCGGCGGCTTCAACCCCTACCACGACGTCCCCGCCGCATGATCACGCTCGCGCCGGCCAGGGAGCGCAGCGGCAGCCGCGTGCGCATCCGCTATCGCGTCGCGCTGCGCTACGAGGTCGACGGCCCGTCCGACTTCATCTTCCTGATCCATCCGGCGCGCACCGCGCAGCAGCACGTCACCGGCGAAGCGCTCGACGTGCTGCCGGAGGCCGACCACGCGGTCGAGACCGACCTGCAGTCGGGCAACCGGCTGCTCAAGCTGCGGGCCGGGGCGGGCACGCTGGACGTCCGCCTGCAGGCGTGCGTGGACGTGGTGCACCACATGGCGCGGCCGGAGGACGTCGTGGCCGCGGCGCCGGCGGCGCTGCCCGCCTCGACGCTGCGCTACCTCACCGCGAGCCGCTACTGCCAGACGGACCGCCTCCAGCAGCACGCCTGGTCGCTGTTCGGCGGCCTGCCGCGCGGCTACGCGCAGGTGCAGGCGGTGTGCGACTGGGTGCGCGGCCACGTGGAGTTCCGTGCGGGAACGTCGCATCCGGGCACGTCGGCGCTCGAGACCTTCGACACCGGCATCGGCGTCTGCCGCGACTTCGCCCACCTCGCGATCACGCTGTGCCGCGCGCTCAACTACCCCGCGCGCTTCGTGACCGGCGTGGACTACGGGGCCGACCCGTCGCTCGGCCCGCCCGACTTCCACGCGTACGTCGAGGTCTACCTCGACCGCTGGTACCTGTTCGACCCGACGGGGATCTCCCCGACGACCGGGCTGATCCGCATCGCGACCGGCGCCGACGCCGCCGACGTCTCGTTCGCGACCATCTTCGGCCCGGTGCGCACCGGCATGCCGCTGCTCGCCTTCGACGCGGTGGAGGACGCGGAGGCCGGCGTCCTGCGTCCCCGCGCCACGCCGCTCGCCGTCTCGACGGCGCTCGTCTGACGTCAGCACGGCCGTCCGCGCCCGGCGGCGCGAAGTAGGACACGCCGCACGTGCGCACCTCCCGCCGTCGCCGGCGCTTTTGCGAGGTGTTCCGACTGCGCGCAACGTGCGCGCCTCGCGACAATGGGTGCGTCCGCGGAAGCAGCGCGGCCCGTTCCGAAGCCACACCTCCAGGAGACGACGATGGCGCAAGGCGAGAAGGAATACGGCGAGGGCAACTACAAGGCCACCCGCCAGTACAACGAAGCCACGAAGGAGTTCATCGAGTCCGGCCGCGTGGACGAGGCCGCCCGTGCCGCCAAGCCGGCGGACGCGGCCGAGGCCGAGGCGATGAAGCGGGCCGAGGACGAGGCCCGGTCGCGCGCGAAGGAAGAGGATCCGGCGCTGACGCCCGAGGATCCGCAGGGCGTCCGCGTGACCGACCGCGCGGCGGACCAGCGCAAGACGCCGGCCCCGGGCCGTTCGGGGAGCTGACCATGCGTCCCTCGATGCACCGCATCGAAGCGCCCGCAGCCCTGCCGCCGCACGTGCCGCTGCTCGAGGCTTCGGACCTTCCCGACGACGACTGGTCGCTGCCCGACGCGTTCCGTCTCGACGACGGGTTCGGCGACGACGATCGCCTGGCGACGCTGAGCGTCGCCCGGGCGTTCGACGACTGACAGGACTCCCGCGATGATCGTCCTCGCCGCCGCGATGTTCGACCTGACGGCCGTCGGCGTCCACGCCGCGGCACTCTCCGAAGTGCTGTTCCTCGCCGTCGGCGGGGTGGTGGCCGCGCTGCTGGTCTACGGCCTGCGCAATCAGCGCTCCTGACGCGCGGCGCGCGCCCTGCGCGCCGCCGCCGCGCCGACGAACGCGGCCAGCGCCTCGGCGGTGACGGGCTTCACCGCGTGGCGGTCGAAGCCCGAGTCCGCCGCGAGGTGCCGGTCCTCGTCGCGGCCGTAGCCCGTGCAGGCGACGAGGACGGCACCGCGCGTCGCGGGGTCGCTGCGCAGGGCGCGGGCGACGTCGTAGCCGCTCATGTGCGGCAGGCCGATGTCGAGCAGCACGAGGTCCGGCCGCAGTGCGCGGGCCCGGTCGACCGCCTGCAGGCCGTCGTGGGCCGCCGCCACGTCGTGCCCCATGAGCCGCAGCAGGATCGCGGTCGACTCGGCGATGTCCGGATTGTCGTCGACCACGAGGACGCGCAGCGCCGCCACGGGCTCGCTCGACGCCGACCGGGAATCGGCCGCCGCCGACTGCGCAGCGTGCATGGGCAGGCGCACGCTGAACGTGCTGCCGCGGCCCGCGCCGGGGCTCACGGCCGCGACGCTGCCGCCGTGCGCCTCCACGAGCCGCTTCACCAGCGTGAGGCCGATGCCGAGCCCCGCGTCCTGGCGGTCGAGCCCCTGCTCGCCCTGGACGAAGGGCTCGAAGATCAGCGACAGCAGCCGCTCGGGGATGCCGGCGCCGTCGTCGGTCACCTGGAGCATCGCGAAGTCGTCGTCGTGCACGAGCGTGACCGCGACGTGCCCGCCGGCGGGCGTGTACTTGCTCGCGTTCGACAGCAGGTTCGTGATCACCTGCACGATGCGCGTCGCGTCCGCGCGCAGCGGCGTCGGCAGGCCGGGCACGCTGACGCGCACCTGCTGCTCCTTGGCGTCGAACAGCGGCTGCATCGTCGCCAGCGCGGTGCGCAGGAGGTCGGCCAGCTCGACGTTGGCCATGCGCAGCGCCACCTTCCCGGTGGTGATGCGCCCCAGGTCGAGCAGGTCGTCGACGAGCCGTGTCAGGTGGTCGAGCTGGCGCGAGAACAGCGCGTGCGAGTACTCGATGGCGTCGCGGTCGCCGGGCGGGGCGCGCTTCGCGATCTCGAGCGCATTGCGCATCGGCGCGAGCGGATTGCGGAGCTCGTGGGCGAGGATCGCGAGGAACTCGTTCATGCGCGCCTCGGACCGCTGGAGCTCCTCGATGCGGCGGCGCGAGGTCAGGTCGCGCGTGACCTTCGCGAAGCCGCGCAGCTCGCCGCCGGCGTCGCGCAGCGCCGTGATGACCACGCTGGCCCAGAAGCGCGAGCCGTCCTTGCGCACGCGCCAGCCCTCGTCCTCGAAGCGGCCGTTGGCGCGCGCCATGGCGAGCTCGTGCTGCGGCCAGCCGCGCTCGACGGCGTCGGGCTCGTAGAAGCGGCTGAAGTGGCTGCCGATGATGTCGGCGGCGGTGTAGCCCTTGATCGCCTCGGCGCCCGCGTTCCAGGTCGCCACGTTCCCTTCCGGCGTGAGCATGAAGATCCCGTAGTCCTTCACGCTCTCCACGAGCAGCCGGAACTGCTCGGCGTCGACGGGGTCCGGCTTCGTGGTCACGGCGGGGCGGGACAGGGGGCGGTGGCGGCGCAGGGACGCCGCTGCCCGCAGGGGGCAGCGAAGCGCCGCGGCCGAGCGTACGCGCGCCGGCCCCCGATTGTTTATCGGCAGTCCATGAAGCTTACCGTAGGCCCGGCGCCGACGCGCGTCGGCCGGCGTCCGACACGGTGCGCGCCGGTTCGGCCGTGCCGGGCCGGCGGGGCCCGGTGTGTTACCTTTGCCGCATGTCCGCAGCATCGCGCCCGCCCGGGCGCGCCGCCCGTTCCGGGCGGCGATGGCGCCGGCCCGCCCGTCCCTGAGGTTCCGGGGCTCTCCCCGTCCGCGTGAGCGCGGCGCCGCGTCCGGCGCGGCGGCGTTCCGCCGGCGGCCCCTCCCGACGAGTCCACGCCGGCGCGACGCATGCTGTTGATGATCGAAAACTAGCATCACCATCCGGCGCCGACCGCTGCTACCCGCGAGCGGTAAAAAAACGGCTTCAGAACAGCAAACTAGCGGACATTCGTAACCGGCCTCGTCCGTTGCGATCCGCAAGAAGTGCGGGTATCGTTGTGGGTATCGACCTCGCGATACCCGCACATGCCGCTGTCTGACGCAACGATTCGCAGCGCCAGGCCACTCCAAAAGCCTGTTCGCAAGGCGAAGGGTGGAAAGCCGAGCTACGAAACCGTAGACGGGCCATACAAGCTGCCCGACGGCGGCGGGCTATATCTGGAAGTGCGACCAACGGGCGCGAAGCTCTGGCGCTATAGGTATCGGATCGCGGGCAAAGAAAACCTGTTTGCCGTCGGCGAGTACTTCAATGACCGCCGGGGTGGGCACGTTTCGCTGGACGACGCCCGGAGGGAACGCGACAAGGCGCGGGCGCTGGTGAAGCAAGGCATACACCCGGCGCACAGTCGGCAAGCGGCACGGTTGGCGCAACACGCCGCGAATGCCAATACCTTTGAAGCGGTGGCGCGCGAGTGGATCGAAAAGAAGCGGGCTAGCTGGTCGCCCTACTACTTGCGCCAAGTCGAGCGGTTCCTAAAGGCCGACGTTTTCCCATATGTCGGCAATCTACCGATCCGCAGCGTAACGGCGGCGCACCTGTTGGAAATCGTCAAGCGGGTGGAGGGGCGCGGCGCTGAAACCGTAGCGTTGCTGATTCGGCAATGGGCTTCCGCGATCTTCCGCTATGCCGTATCGACCCTGCGGGCGGATATCGACCCGGCGGCGGCGTTGAAGGGCGCGATCCACCGTCCACGGACCGAGCATCACAAGCCGCTGTCCCGCGATCAGATAGCCGCATTCATCAAGGCGCTAGAAACCGACGGGGGCTATCGCACGACGGTAATCGCGCTGCGGCTGATGCTGCTGACATTCGTTCGCCCGGTGGAATTGAGGGCCGCACGGTGGGCGGAATTCGACCTTGACCGGGCCGAGTGGCGAATACCCGCTGAGCGCACGAAGATGCGGGACGCGCACGTTGTCCCGTTGTCCCGTCAGGCGGTGGAATTGCTGCGCGAGCTGCAGAGCTATACCGCCGGGCGCGAATTGCTGTTCCCAAACTATCGCAATCCGCGAGCGTGCATGACCGCGACGACGATGAATCGCGCCCTGGAACGCATGGGATTCAACGGCAAAGACACCATCGGTTTTTCCGCGCACGGCTTCCGCGCCACGGCGTCGACGATGCTCAACGAATTGGGCCACCGTCCCGATGTGATCGAACGGCAACTAGCGCACAAGGAACGCAACAAGGTGCGGGCGAGCTACAACCGCGCCGAGTACCTAGAGGAACGGCGGGCCATGATGCAGCAATGGGCCGACCTGACCGAACAAATCGCAAAGGACAAGAAAAAGGTGACGCCGATCAAGCGCGCGGCGGCATGACGCCCGGACCTACCTAGTGGTCGAACTCGGATATTGCCGCTTGACTTCGGATAACCCCGGCCTATAACATAGGGCCCGATGCTGTCGGGTTTCGCACCCCGGCGGATTCAATAGCGCGCGGGACTTGGCATCCCCGCTGTGATGCGTCGGGTGGGACTCCCGACAGCGGAAACACCGGCAAGTAGCAGTCGCGGCGGGATCACCGGCCAAGCAAGAAGTTGACGGCAGCCGGCCCGCCAAGGACCAAGTGAACGCGGTGCAAGTGCGAGGTTCATCGCCTCGCGTTTGTATCGGCTCGCTTGGTCTTTTTGTTTGTTGCGCCACGCGAGCCTCTTGGATCGAGAGGGCTACACCGTGGCGAACAACACAATTCCCGAAGTCGGCTTCCTGCGCCTCGCGCAGATCATCGGCAACCCGAAGGCCGATCCACCGATTCCGCCGATCATCCCGGTAAAGAAATCCTGCTGGTGGGACGGCGTGCGATCGGGCCGGTTTCCGCGTCCCGTCAAGCTCGACGGCGGGCGGGGCACCTTCTGGCGCGTCGAGGATATTCGCGCGTTCATCGAGCGGGCGAGGTGATCCATGCTCGCCCAAAACGACTGCGCCCCGACCTGTGGGAAGGCCGAGGCGCGGGGCAAAGCCAAGACTGACGATGCGATCCTAGCGCACGACGCCGCGGCAGGCAAGGCGGTGGCCGTGATGCTCTACAACCTGGGCGCGCGATCCCTAGAGGAAACGCAGGCCGCGTTCGCACGGCATCCCGAGTGGCGGGGGGCATGATGCGCGACGCTATCGAGCAATTCCGAGACAGCATTCGTGCGGCGGGCCTGACGCCACCGGACGCGATCATTGACGACGGCAAGCTGCGGCGCTTCGCCAGCAACGGGAAGCGCGGCGACGATGCCGGTTGGTACGTTTTCCACGCGAACGGAATCGCGGCCGGAAGCTTCGGCGATTGGCGCACCGGCGTTTCTGAAACGTGGCGGGCCGACATCGGCCGCACCCTGACCGCAAGCGAGGAAGCTGCGCACCCGGCGAAGGCGGAAGCAATGCGGAAGCAATGCGAAGCCGACGAAGCCGAGGGCCACGCCAAGGCGGCGGAACAGGCGGCGGCAAGATGGCAGGAATCGCCCCCCGCAACCGCCGATCATCCCTACCTGAAGCGCAAGTGCGTCAAGCCGCACGGTACGCGAGTGGGCCGGGATGGGTGGCTGTTGATTCCGATGCGCGACGCAAGCGGCAAGCTCTGGAACGTCGAGCGGATCGCGCCGGCCAAGCCTGACGACGGCGGCGGCGACAAGAGAGGGCTTTATCGGGGGCGGCGCACCGGCTGCTATTACAGCATCGGCGGTATCGGCGGCGCGGCGGCGTTGTGCATCGTTGAAGGTTTCGCAACCGGGGCCACGGTTCACGAAGCGACCGGCTATCCGGTGGCCGTGGCATTCAACGCCGGGAATCTGTTGCCGGTGGCGAAGGCGCTACGCGACAAATTCCCCGACTTGCCGTTGATTCTCTGCGCCGACGACGACGCGCGCACCGACGGGAACCCCGGCATGACGAAGGCCACCGAAGCGGCGCGGGCTGTCGGCGGGCTGGTGGCGATGCCCGACTTCGGCGCTGATCGTCCCGACGGTGCATCCGACTTCAACGACTTGGCGGCGGCGCGGGGGCTGGAAGCCGTGAATCGCGCTATAGCGAGCGCGGCAGCGTCGGTAGTGGGTAGCGATCCACCGGCCACCGAAAACGGCGCAGCGGGCGATTCCGCCGTGCCTGACGAGGCTAGCGGGCTGGCGTTGCCGCATGACGGTGTAACGGGTGTAACGGGTGTGCAGGCCAATGGCGACGCGGCTTCCCGCGTTACACCGGACGCCGATCAAGGTGTAACAGGTGTAACGCCCGACGGCAGAAGCCCGATCCCCGACGAGGCGGGACGCCCCGCCTTCCGCGTCTTTGACGACTTCAAGGAACACGGCGGCAGGAAGTACCCGCCGGGTGTCTGGTACTTCGGCATCAAGGCCGGGAAGGGCGACACCCCGCCGACTCCGACAGACACCCGCATCTGTTCACCCTTGCACGTCGAGGCGGTGACATTCGACGGGCAGGACAACAATTTCGGCCGATTGCTACGGTTCCGCAACACGCTCGGGCGGTGGCGGGAATGGGCGATGCCGATGGAACTGCTACGGGCGTCGGGCGACGAGCTACGCGGAGAACTGCTGGCGATGGGCGTGGAAATCGACCCATCGGCGAAAACGCTGTTGGCGAACTACCTGCAGGCGACGCCGCCGAAGCGCCGGATGCGCTGCGCCCTTCAAGTCGGCTGGTGCGACGGTTCCTTTGTACTGCCGGATGCGGTGATCGGGCCGAGGGCGTCGGGCGTGATCTTCCAAAGCGGCGAGCGGGGTCACGATGAACACACAAAGGCCGGGACGCTGGCCGGGTGGCAGACGGAAATCGCGGCGCGGGCTATCAGCAACCCGTTGCTGTTGCTGGCGCTGTCGGCATCGTTCGCGGGACCGCTGCTGTCGCGATGCAACGCCGAGGGCGGCGGAATTCACTTGGTCGGCGATTCGTCCACCGGCAAGACAACGGTGATCGAGGCGGCGTGCGCGACCTGGGGCGGGCCGAACTATCGCCGAAGCTGGCGGGCGACCGCGAACGGGATGGAAGGCGCGGCGGCGCTGTTCAATGATTGCCTCTTGGCGTTGGACGAAATCAGCGAATGCGACCCGCGCGAAGTGGGCGCGATTGTGTATGCGCTCGGCAACGGTCGCGGCAAGCAACGCGCGAACCGGCTCGGCAGTGCGCGCGGGGTGACGCGCTGGCGCTGTTACATTCTGTCGAGCGGCGAACGCACGATTGCGACCGCGATGCAGGAAGGCGGGCACCGGGCGAAGGCCGGTCAATCCATTCGGTTGCTCGACATTCCGGCGGCCCGAGCGTATGGCGCGTGGGATGACTTGCACGGCGCGGCGACCGGGGCGGCGTTTGCCGACGCGATCAAGCGGGCGGCGGTAACGCATCACGGCCACGCCGGGCGGGCGTTCCTTGAGCGGTTGACCCGCGACGACCGCGACTATTGCGGGCTGCTGGAACGGATCAAGGCATTACCCGCATTCTCTGCCGAGGGTGGCGAGGGGCAGGACAAACGCGCGGCGGCGCGGTTTGCGCTGGTGGCGCTTGCCGGGGAAGTGGCGACCGAATACGGCTTGACCGGCTGGCCGGAAGGCGCCGCGATCCACGCGGCGGCGGAAGGCTTCAAGGCATGGCAAGGCTTGCGTGGGCGCGGCAACGACGAGCGGCGGCAAATCCTTGACCGGGTTTCCGGTTTCCTTGAGCGGCACGGCGATGCGCGCTTTTCCAATGCCGAAGATAGCGAGGAAAGCCCGGTCCGAGACCGGGCAGGATGGTGGCGTGACAGCTCCGAGGGCCGCGTCTATCTGTTCACGGCGGAAGGCATGCGGGAAGCCGTGAAAGGCTTTGACTTCAATAGGGCGCTTGAAGCCTTGCAGGAAGCGGGCGCATTGCCTGCGCCGGAAGCCGACGGCAAGCGATCCACGCCGCAGCGGTTCGCGGGGCGGTTGGTGCGTGTCTATCCGATCCACGATGCCAAGCTCGGGGTAAGCCATGGGGCTTGATGCATTGTTGGCGACGCTGGAACGGCGCGAGGCTGTTACACCTGTTACCCCGCGTCACCCTACCGGTGTAACGACGAAAGCCGCGCCAAATCAGGCTTGCACACCAGTTACACCTGTTACATCGATTAGCGACGAAGCCGGGACAAGCGTAACCGGTGCGGGGATCGAGCCAATGCCGGAACCGTCCCGGCGGGTAGCGACTCCGAGGGAAGCGGCGGAACTGCGCGCGATGATTGGGGCAGTCCTCGCCGACGGATCGGACGATGACCGCGCCGAGGCGCTTGCGGTGGCGCTGGCCGACGTTGACGCAGCGTTGATCTGCTACAGGTCATTGACGAGCGTGGGCAGCGATCCCCGGATGCGCCGTTGTATCGACTGCGCCGGCTACTCATGGGCCACCGGAAAGTGCTTGCCGGCGGCGAAGGGCGCGAGCTTCGGCGACGGAGTGGCTTTGTCTCGGAGCTATGCTCCGCCATCGCTTCAGGCGTTGCGCTGCGCGGGTTTCCTACCCCTGCCCGACGATCCCGACCAGCGAGCCGGGGCGGATCGTTGGCCGTTCCTGTTGGAGAGAGGAAAGTCGCAATGACGAGGAAGAAGCAACCAGCGCCAACCCAGGCGCAAGGTTTCCCGCGCAAGTCCGTGCCCGTCAAACCTGGCGCCTCGGAGCGCGAAACAGCGCAGAACGTTGCCGACGTTCTGACTTCGCCAGAACTTGCGGCCTACCGGGTAATCAACGGGGCCGAACTGAAATCGGGCATGGGCGAACACATCGACGTGCCATCGCTGATGGCGAAGCTACGTGATCAGGCAGCGTCGGTGAATAGCGGATGCTTGGCACAGGCCGAGGCGATGCTGATGAATCAGGCGACCGCCCTTCAGAGCTTGTTCGCGCGGCTGGCCGAGCGGGCAATGGGCCACACGACCATTCCCGGCTTCGACGCCAACATGCGCATGGCCCTGCGCGCTCAGTCACAGTGCAGGTGCACGCTTGAAACGCTGGCGACGATCAAGAACCCGCCTATCGTCTACGCGCGGCAGGCGAACGTCACCACGGGGCCGCAACAGATCAACAACGGCATGGCGGCACGCCCGCGCGCGCGGCAAATCGTATCCGAGCAGAACGAACTATTGGAGGCGCCGAATGACGAACGGATGGACACCCGCCCGGCGGGCCCGGCAGGCACAAGCGATCAGGCGATGGAAGCCATGGGAGCGGTCAACGGGACCGACGACCCCCGGAGGTAAAGCTCGCGTTGCTCGCAATGCCTACAAAGGCGGGCATCGCATACTCTTGCGCGAGCTCGCTCGGTTGCTGCGGTCACTGCCCTAGGGCGGCCGGCTGACCACCGCCCTGGGATCGCCTGGTACTTACTTAGGTCGTGCACAGACCGACAAACGGACAAGGCGCGTACCGTTCGAAGGAATGCACTCGAACGAGTCAACGGCTATGGCCACGCTCCAAGTCTACCTCGACAGCAGCGACTTCTCTCGCCTCAGCGAACCGACCGAAGAGTTTGCTTCAGTTAGGCGCCAGTTGGAGACGCTGGTAGCGTCCCGATCGATACAGCTGAGATTGAGCGCGGTACACGTCTTGGAGGGCGCTCCTACAATGCCCGCCCATTTGGGCAGAGGCCGCGCGCGCTTTGACTGTATGCGAAGCCTCTGCGGCGCTCATACCCTAATCGCTCCCGATGATCTGATTAAGCGGGAAGCGCAGATGCTCTATGGAACACCGTACGAGCAACTGCCTCCTCTAATGAGGGATGACGGAAACTGGTTGCCGAGTCATATCGAAGAGTTAGAGTTCCCCACCCGGAAGCAGCTCGTGCGTGAGATGCTGGTTGGGATGCCGCGCGATCACCGTCGTCGAGTGAAGCGCTCATTGTTCACACCGACTGGTGAATTGTCGGAAAGAGCCAGCAGGCTGCTTTCTGTTTTCGCCATACCTTTTGCAGAGCAAGTCTCGCGGCGATACCCGCTGACCCAACGGGCACGCGAGCACGTTATAGGGTACGTGAGAGGCACATTCGGCGGCTCTAAAGCCGCCCAGGAGGTGCTGACGTCGATCCGCGATCTCGAAGTGTTATCGACGTGGTTACAGGTCAACTGGACCGAGGTCAGCCCGCTAACCTCGTACATCAGGGATATGGCCGAAGGTCTGACGGAACGCCTGACGGAGACGGCAGCCGAACTCAAAAGACTACGAAGCGCCCAGGGAGATACGGTGCTCCCGCAGAAGCACGTGGCCGACATTCACAAGGCCGCCTACGACCAGGCACGCAACGACTTCCCGCTAGAGATGGCAAGAAGGATGTTGAATGCGGACGCATTGCCTCACCGAGCGCGCCTCGACATGGCTCCCTCGCTACGCGTAGCCGGCAACATTCTTTTCGCCATCGGACTTTCTGCTTCCTTGCCGACTAACGCTCGGCCGCTCAAGTCGAGCGATCCTATCGACGCACTGCACGCCCTCTACCTACCTCACGTAGACCTATTTCGGGCCGATGCTTTTATGGCTGATCTGATCAAGAAGGTTGCACCAGAATTCGCCAGCGGCGTTGTTTCTTCGCTTCACGCACTACCGTCATCGATACAGGCCCGCATGGAGGCGTAAGGGAGCCGGGCGCCGCCACGCGCCCGCCCCGCGCGCGGTCGGTCAGCATGTTGCGCTTTCTCCGACCCTTGGACCGTACATGCACCGCCGGTACACCGTGTCCCGTACCGCGAGCGCTATCATCGGACGCGGCGACCTACGCGGAAAAGCAATGCGGGGCGAAAAAAAGACGGCACGCGTACGCGTGCCGTCAGTATAGTCGGGGTGGAAGAGATAGCGGGAACACGCCCAGACCTATAACCCCTTGCCCCTTCTCATAGCCATTCTGGCGCTTGGCACTCAACCAAGCCCATTGGAATCGAGGTAGGAATCCTATAGCAACACGGTCCTTTTGTCAACCTGCTTGGTGTAACCCGTGCGGATAGACGACAGACTGACTGGCCTGCAATTGTCTGACGAGCAGGCTTACTTTGCGTCATGTTGGTTCAACATGGTTCATGCGTACTCACTCGATTCGTACCGAGTTCGAGTAATGAACCCGCGAAACGCACTTCGCGAACTCCTTCGCATGATGGCGCCGCCCGCGAATGGCGATGATCTTTCAATGGTCGCGGCAGAAGTCAAAGAAATCTTCGAATCGGCGCCGCTCATGTCCTCGACGCCATTCGGTGAACCGGTGCGTGACCTTATACAACTCATCGGCGCACCAAAGGCTGATAAGAATCTGGAGAAGCACGCGGCACTCATCAGCGCTTTCACTAATGAAGTACTGGCGCTAATAGACAATGACTATATTGCCGCCCTGCTCAACAGGCTTGAGGAAATTCTCGTCCATCGTGTCCATCTGCCGCCGTCGTTCAGTGATCGCGCCGTTGAAATACAGGCGTTGACAGGTACTTTGCTCAGCCTACTCCTTGACCGTGGAGCGAGCGTCGAATCGCTTTTCCAACTGTATCGCCAGATCATCACCCGGCTGAACCCGCCGAAGCAGTTCGATTTTGGCCGTCGGTTCGCCCTAATGCGGAAAGTCATCGCCGCGCCGCCGCGCGAATTCGAAGTTGTCTTTGCGCTCGATAACGTTTCAAATCCTGAAAACTTTCCGTCAGTCATCGGAGGCGTTTCGTTCTCGGCACAGCCGCCGGACGTACCGAACCCGAAACCAGCCGTTAGCAAGTACCTAACTACAAACCCCCGCCGTCTGTTCGCAACTGTCCGAACACAAACGCAGGATTTCCGGACCGCGGGCAGCCACGCGTATGTAAAGGTAAACGATATTCTCGATTTAGTTCGCTTCGAATACGAACGGGAACGCCTCCATTTGCACGAAGAGTTCGTTATCACGGATGGCCGTAAACAGCACCGCGTATATCCCATTCCGAAGGTCGTACCTAATCAAACGACCCAGCTTGCCCCGGCCGAGTTGGAAGTATTCGTGGCAAGTGTGAACGAGCTGGCCGGGAGCCAGGCGTTTGCCGGCGACGGCAGAGATCGCGTACAAGCGGCGTTCCGCCTGTATCGAATGGGAGCGGATTCAAACATATTCGAGAACAAGCTGGTTCATTGGTGGACGGCAACCGAGCATCTGGTAACAGCATCGTCAGGTATTGCGAGGGCCGTTGAGGAGGCACTAGTGCCGGTCCTCTGCCTCCGCTACGTTGGAAAGCTGCTCCAGTCTCATCGAAACGCCCTGGTCGACCTGAAAATCGAGTTACTCGACCCCGCGAACGGGCAGCCGATTCAGTTGCGTGATCTTTCAATGGTTGATCTGTTTACACTTTTCACTCGTCCGGACAACCAACAACCGCTTCTTGCGGCTGTCAACAGTCCCTACGCCCGCGAGAAGCTCGCTGAATTTGTCGCTAGGATCACCGACGCCGCCGCTCTTCAACTGATGCTCGCCAGACACGAACAACGCGTTCGTTGGCAAATTCAGCGATTGTGGCGGGCGCGCTGCAATATCGTGCATAGTGCGGAACGAAGTGTTAACGCGGCACTTCTTTGCGCGAACCTTGAGTTCTATCTCAAGACGACGTTAACCGCCCTATTAGCTGCTCTCCGGAATGTTCCGACGTTGGCGAGCCCGAAGGAGTTCTTTGACCGTCAGGCGCACGCATACCGCATGCTCCTGGCGGAGTTGCCGACTGGAGGACGGCAACGACTGCACGCCGCTCTTAGTAGCGTTTAGCAGTGGTTGTAAGCCGAATGAGCGTCAAGCTTTGGGCGCTCCGCTCCCTGTCCAGCTGGCAGGCTATGCAACGGCCGGAGCCGCGCGTTACCAACGCCAGGACCGGACCACGGCCGCGCGGGGGGTGGGTTGCCAGCCGACTCTGTGTGCCAGGTCAACGCGCTTGTGGTCTAGGTTGATGCGGGACCACGCGGACCGCGCGGCCCGATAAGGGGAGTCCGTGCGCTTCCCGCAGGCTCGATACCTCAGACTCCAGCATATGCAGGTGGAGAAGAACTGCCCTCCGGTGCCGGGACTGCCGACGGTGGCCGTGGACACAGACGGAAGGGCCACCGTAACAGCGGTTGGCGGCACTCCTGCGGCATCACGCGAGGGACTTACAGCCGGACAGAGACTTGAGCAACTAAACGAACTGCTACAGAAGGGGCTTATCAGTCAGCAAGAGTACGACGCGAAGAAGGCCGAGATACTAAAATCAATGTGATGCATGGGTGCGCGGTGGAACCGGCGGCGCGAATGGCGATGGGAACCCCTAGTGCGACTGGTCGTACCGCAGGGTCCACAGCCGCTCGGCCGTGCAAGTCAACAACGGCGCAGTGACCCCACCGTGCATACGAACATCGACCTTAACTGAAGCCAAACACTGAATGCTGCACGCGATGAGAAGGGGCGTTTTGGACCTTCACCGATAGAGACCAACGTTTCCGTTGATTGACACATTGACAAGGCGGCTACCTCCCGAGAATTCCAGTCGCAAATTGTCCCTCTTGTCTTTTCGTCCATTCACTCTCACAGAAAGATTCAGCGGGGAGCTTATGTTCGTGACCGTCCCCGTTACCTCGTCGTCGATAACCTCGCAGTCTATAGAGATTTCCTCGCCCGTTCCTAGTTCGCCTGACCCTGTGAGCTTGGTGCCATGCTGAGCAATTCTCAGTCGGAGGAAGTTGTTCATTGCAAACTTGCGACCGTCGGGAAGCGCAGAAATCTGTGCAAAAACGCCATACCAGTCTCCTGCAAGATCCGGCCCGCGCTGCATTGAGTCGATTACCTGTTTGGCTTTACGCAACGATTCAGAGCCGTCCGATGCACCTTGAGAAGGAGTGAACGCCAGCACGGCAGTAACAAGGGGCTTCGCGTTCTCCAGTTCCTTGTGCTCAGCGAAGAACTTGTCAACCGGCAGCGTTGCTTGCGCCCTTCGCGCCTCCACTCGGCGCTGCATTTCAGCGGCCACGTCCTGACCCCGCCGCCTTGCGGCTTCCGCACTCACCTGTGCAGTGGCGGCACCGACAACATGAACTATTCGGGCAAGCGCGTTCACGTCGGTGTAGTAGTGGCGTGATTGGCTGATGCCGGAATGTGTTCCTTGAGCCGATCCCGTGTAATACCCGCCGTATCGAGTTGGAATGGCGTAGCCGGAATAGGCTACGTTCGACGTTCCAAAGTAGGTTGTGGTCGAACTCGACAACACGTAGAGAGGATCCGGCCGTGTAGCGATTAGCAACTGCGCTTTTTCTATGCTGTGGCCGACGCTACGAGCAGCTGCTGTGAATTCTTCGGCCAGTTGCTCGTCTGTAAGCTTGGTCACTTCGATGTCGCGATACGGCGTGGTCGCGCACCCACTAACGCCGAGCAGTGCGAACACAACGACTATGAGATAACGAGCGGGCATTGGAACCCCATTGAGGCCGATGGAGTTGCTTCAGCCTTCATTACAGTCGGGCCGGGGAGTGGATCTTGACGTACGTCATCGTCGGAGTACGAGACACCCGAGGTTGGGCGTCGCGCGCGGAAAGTTGAGTAGGCAAGTCCAACTTTTGGGAGCCGGGCATGGCCAACGGATGGACACCGGAACGGCGGGCCCGACAAGCGGAGGCAATCCGGTGCTGGCAACCTTGGGAACGTTCGACCGAGCCGAAGTCGCCCGAAGGGTAAGCACCTATCCGTCATGCGCGGATATAAGGGCGGACATCGGGCGATCATGCGGGCGCTCGCACGCTTGGGGCGGGCTCGGCCCGCAGGCCACCCGCTACTTGCCGCGACATGGAACGGCTGATTGATGCATTCTAGCCGACCCCGCGCCGTCGCTTTGGATGGGGCAGAGGGCGGGGGTACCGCGCAAAAAGGCGGGTATCGACGCGGGTATAGCAACCAAGTCAGCGGCGTGTCATCCTTATCAATCAATGTGTTGTCGGCGATATGCTGCTGATGATCGACAACTACGACAGCTTCACCTTCAACCTCGTCCAGTACCTGGGCGAGCTGGGGGCGGACGTCCACGTCTACCGCAACGACGCCCTCACGCTCGACCAGGTGGAGGCGTGGGCCCCCGCGCACATCGTGGTCTCGCCCGGCCCGTGCACGCCCGCCGAAGCCGGGATCTCGGTGCCGCTGATCCGGCGCTTCGCCGGGCGCATCCCGATCCTCGGCGTGTGCCTCGGCCACCAGGCGATCGGGCAGGCGTTCGGCGGGCGCATCGTCCGCGCGGCGAAGGTGATGCACGGCAAGCTCGACGCCGTCGCGCACGACGGCCGCGGCGTGTTCACCGGCATCCCGTCCCCGGTGACGGTCACGCGCTACCACTCGCTGGCGATCGACCGCGGCGGCGTCCCCGCCTGCCTCGAGGTCTCGGCGCGCGCCGGCGACGGCGAGATCATGGGCGTGCGCCACCGCGAGCACGCGGTCGAGGGCGTCCAGTTCCACCCCGAGGCCATCCTGACCGAGCACGGCCACGCGATGCTGCGCAACTTCCTCGACGGCCGGCGGTAGCGCCACCCTACTTCTCCACGAGGCTTCCGATGCTGCTGTCCATGTCCGACGCCGTCCAGCGGACGGTCGAACACCGCGAGATCTTCCACGACGAGATGCTCGGCCTCATGCGCCGGATCATGAGCGGCGAGGCGTCGCCGGTGATGATCGCGGCGCTGATCGTCGGCCTGCGCGTCAAGAAGGAGACCGTCGGCGAGATCGCCGCGGCCGCGCAGGTGATGCGCGAGTTCGCCACGAAGGTGCCCGTCGCCGATCCCGAGCACCTGGTCGACATCGTCGGCACCGGCGGCGACGCGTCGCACACGTTCAACATCTCGACGGCGTCGATGTTCGTCGCCGCCGGCGCGGGCGCGCGCGTCGCCAAGCACGGGGGCCGCTCCGTGTCGTCGCGGTCCGGCAGCGCGGACGTGCTCGAGGCGCTGGGCGCGAACATCATGCTGACGCCCGACCAGGTCGCGACGTGCATCGCGGAGACCGGCGTGGGGTTCATGTTCGCGCCGTCGCACCACAGCGCGATGAAGTACGCGGCGCCGGTGCGCAAGGAGCTCGGGATCCGCACGATCTTCAACATCCTCGGCCCGCTCACCAACCCGGCCGGGGCGGCCAACCAGCTGCTCGGCGTGTTCCACCCCGACCTCGTCGGCATCCAGGTCCGCGTGCTGCAGCGGCTCGGCAGCCGCCACGTGCTGGTCGTGCACGGCAAGGACGGCATGGACGAGGTGTCGCTCGGCGCGGCCACGATGGTCGGCGAGCTCAAGGACGGCGAGGTGCGCGAGTACGAGATCCACCCGGAGGACTTCGGGCTGCGGATGATGAGCAACCGCGGGCTCAAGGTCGAGGACGCCGCGTCGTCGAAGGAGATGCTGCTCGAAGCCCTCGACGGCGTGGAGGGCACGCCGCGCGACATCGTCGTGCTGAATGCCGGCACTGCGCTGTACGCCGGCAACCACGCGGCGTCCATCAAGGAGGGGATCGAGCGCGCGCGCGAGTCCGTCGCCAGCGGCGCCGCGAAGCGCAAGCTGGACGCGTTCGTCGCGCTGACGCGGCGGCTGGCGGGCACGCCGTGAGCGGCGCGCCGGAGTGCGTGTTCTGCGGGATCGTCGCGGGCCGCGTGGGCGCGCGCCGCGTCTGGGAGGACGAGCGCCACGTCGCCTTCCTTCCGCTCGCGAGCTTCGAGCCCGGGCACACGCTGCTGGTCCCGCGGCGGCACGCGGCGTACGTGTTCGACCTCGACGACGACGCCTATGCGGCGCTGTGGGCGGCGGCGCGTCGCCTCGCGCCGGGCATCCGCGCCGTGAGCGGGGCCGCGCGCGTGGGCATCCTCGTCGAGGGCTTCTCGGTGCCGCACGTGCACGTGCACCTGGTGCCGGTGAACGGGCTTGCCGACATCGATCCCGCGCGCGAGCGCAAGCTGCCCGACGCCCAGGCCGAGGGCCTCGCGGCGGCGCTGCGCGACGCGCTGCGCGCGAGCGGATCGGGAGCGGCGCCGTGAGCGACATCCTCGACCGCATCCTCGCCAGGAAGTCCGAGGAGGTGATCGCCGCGCAGGTGGCGCGCCCCTTCGCGCAGGTGGACGCGGAGGCGCGTGCGCAGACGCCGCCGCGGGGGTTCGAGCGCGCGTTGCGCGGCAGGATCGCGGCCGGGCAGGCCGCGGTCGTGGCCGAGATCAAGCGCGCGAGCCCGAGCAAGGGCGTGCTGCGCGAGGACTTCGACCCGGCGGCGATCGCCGCGAGCTACGAGCGCGCCGGCGCCGCCTGCCTGTCGGTCCTGACCGACCGCACGTTCTTCCAGGGCGCGCCCGAATACCTGACGGCGGCGCGCGCGGCGTGCGGGCTTCCGGTGCTGCGCAAGGAGTTCATCGTCGACGAGTACCAGGTGGCGGAGTCGCGCGCGCTGGGCGCGGACGCGATCCTGCTCATCGTCGCCGCGCTCGAGCCCGCGCGCATGGCCGCGCTGGAGGCCGCCGCGATCGACTACGGGCTCGACGTGCTGGTCGAGGTGCACGACGCGCGCGAGCTCGACCGGGCGCTGGCGCTGCGGACGCCGCTCGTCGGCATCAACAACCGCAACCTTCGCGACTTCTCGGTGTCGCTGCAGACGACGATCGGGCTGCTGTCCCGCGTTCCCGCCGACCGGCTGGTGGTGACCGAGAGCGGGATCCTCGCGCAGCGCGACGTCGCCCAGATGCGCCGCCACAAGGTCGACGCGTTCCTGGTCGGCGAGGCGTTCATGCGCGCGCCGGACCCGGGCGCCGCGCTGCGCGCGCTGTTCGGTTGACGCGCTGACCGTTCGCCCCCGGCGGTTGACGCGCCCGCGCGCGCGGCGGGAGGATGTCGGCCCGCGCGGCCGCGCCGCGCCCGCTCCGACGGAGATCCGCCATGACCGCACTGCCCGCCTGGCTGCCCGCCACCGCGAACATGCTGACGCCCTACCTGACGGTGGCCGACGCCGACCGCGCGCTCGACTGGTATGCGCGCGCCTTCGGCTTTCGCGCCGGCGAGTCGGCGATGAAGGACGCCGCGGGCCGGACCGTGCACGGGGAGCTCTACTACGAGGGCCGCAGCATCGCGATGGTCGCCCCCGAAGGCGCGTGGGGCGGCACCGACCGCACGCCGCGCAACGCGGGGATCCGACTGCCGCTCAGCTTCTACGTCTACTGCGCCGACGTCGACCGGCTCGCCGACGGCGCGCGGGCGGCAGGCGCGACGATCGAGCGGCCGCCCGAGGACATGTTCTGGGGGGACCGCACGACGATGATCGCGGACCCCGACGGGTACCTGTGGATGTTCGCGCAGAAGGTCGGCGAGTTCGACCCGTCGAAGATGCCGAAGCCCTGACGGGCGCGCCGCAGGCGTCGCTGCGGCGCCGTTGCCGTTTGCTATCATCCGCGGCGAACGCCGGCGCGGGCTCGCACGAGCCTCGCCCGGCGCGTCGCCGCGCGAGCGTGCTCGGCGGCACGTGTCCACCGCCCGACCGACGCTCGACTCTTTGTCCGCCATCGCGCTCCGCGGCGTAGCGAAGCACTGGGCGACCGCGCACGGCCGCGTGCACGGCGTGGACGGCATCTCGTTCGACGCCGACGAGGGCACGCTGAACGTCCTGCTCGGGCCCTCGGGCTGCGGCAAGTCGACGACGCTGCGGCTGATCGCGGGCCTCGAGTTCCCCGATGCGGGGACGATCGCCATCGCCGGCCGCGACGTCACGCGGCTGCCGCCCGCCCAGCGCGCGATCGCGATGGTGTTCCAGTCGTACGCGCTGTTCCCGCACCTCTCGGTGGCCGAGAACATCCTGTTCGGGCTGCGCGTGCGCAAGGTGGCGCGCGCGGAGTGCGACGCGCGGCTGGCGCAGGTCGCCGACCTCCTCGGGCTCGCGAAGCTCCTCGACCGCAAGCCGTCGCAGCTCTCCGGCGGGCAGCAGCAGCGCGTGGCGCTGGGCCGCGCGATCATTGCGCGCGCGCCGGTCTGCCTGATGGACGAGCCGCTGTCGAACCTCGACGCGCAGCTGCGCGCGGAGATGCGCAGCGAGATCCGCGCGCTGCAGCGGAAGCTCGGCATCACGATGGTCTACGTCACGCACGACCAGGTCGAGGCCATGTCGATGGCCGACCGGGTGCTGCTGCTGAACGCCGGCCGCGTCGAGCAGAACGGGCGCCCCGTCGATCTCTACGAGGCGCCTGCGAACACGTTCGTCGCCCGCTTCATCGGCACCCCGCCGATGAACCTGATGAACCTCGTGCCTGCGGGCGACGCCGCCGCGATCGAGGGGGCCGAGCACGGCCCGCGGCTGCCGCGCGCGTGCGCCGGCGGCACGCTCGGCGTGCGTCCGGAGCACATCGAGCTCGCGTCCGCGGAAGGCTTGCGCGCCGCGGTCGAGAGCGTCGAGTATCTCGGCGCGGACTCGCTGGTCGTGTGCCGCGTGGGGACCGCGCCGGTCGCCGTGCGCGTGCCGGGCGCGGTGGCCGCGGCCCCGGGCGACGCCGTCCGGCTGCGCTGGCCCGAAGGTGCGGCACACGTCTTCGAGGCCGACGGGCGGCGGGCGAGCGATGCCCGGCGTCACGAGGCCGCCACTGCGTTCGCGTAGCGTCGAAGCCCTTTCGTCCCAGGAGGAGCCCATGCTGTCACGCCGTTTGCGTCAACTCGCCGCCGCCGCCGCGGCCGCCGCCGTCCCGGTCCTCGCCGCGGCGCAGGCCACGGTCGAGGTGCCGTTCTTCTACCCCATCGCCGTCGGCGGCCCGATCACGAAGATCATCGACGGCTTCGCCGCCGACTTCGAGAAGGAGAACCCCGGCGTCAAGCTGAAGCCGATCTACACCGGCAGCTACCAGGACTCGATCGCGAAGGCGCTGACGTCGGTGAAGAGCGGCGACCCGCCCGTCACGTCGATCCTGCTGTCCACCGACATGTACACGCTGATCGACGAGGACGCGATCGTCCCGTTCGACGACCTCGTGAAGACGCCGGAGGACAAGGCCTGGCTGGCGGGCTTCTACCCGGGGTTCATGGAGAACAGCCGCACGGGCGGCAAGACCTGGGGGATCCCGTTCCAGCGCTCGACGGTCGTGCTCTACTGGAACAAGGAGATGTTCAAGGAGGCGGGGCTCGACCCGAACCGGCCGCCGGCCACCTGGCAGGAGCAGCTCGACTACGCGCAGAAGCTCACCAGGCGCGATGCGTCGGGCAAGGTCACGCAGTGGGGGCTGCAGATCCCGTCGTCCGGCTTCCCGTACTGGCTGTTCCAGGGGCTCGCGATCCAGAACGGCGTCAACCTGATGAACGCGGCCGGCACCGAGACCTACTACGACCGCCCCGAGGTGATCGGGGCGCTGCAGTACTGGGTCGACCTCGCGCGCAAGCACAGGGTGCATCCGGAGGGGATCGTCGAGTGGGGCACGACGCCGAAGGACTTCTTCGAGCGCAAGATGGCGATGATGTGGACGACGACGGGCAACCTCACCAACGTCAAGAACAACGCCAAGTTCGACTTCGGCGTGGCCATGCTCCCGGCGGGCAAGCAGCGCGGCAGCCCGACCGGCGGCGGAAACTTCTACATCTTCAAGAAGTCCACGCCCGCGCAGCGCGAGGCGGCGTTCAAGTTCATCAAGTGGGTGACGCAGCCGGCGCGCGCGGCGCAGTGGAGCATCGACACGGGCTACGTCGCGGTGTCGCAGGCGGCCTACGACACCCCGGCGATGAAGAAGTACGTGAGCGAGTTCCCCGCCGCCGCGGTCGCGCGCGACCAGCTGCCCTACGCGAAGGCGGAGCTCTCGACGCACGACAACCAGCGCGTCACCAAGGCGCTCAACGACGGCCTGCAGGCGGCGCTGACCGGCACGAAGACGCCGGAGGCGGCGATGCGCGACGCGCAGCGCGAGGCCGAGCGGCTGCTGCGGGCGCACCGCAGGTAGCCGAGCGAACGACACCGGGCCCGCCTGCGCGGGGGCGACGACGGTCGGGTCGTCGTCGTCCCCGCGCAGGCGGGGATCCGGCGTCCTTCGAGGCGTCACCGCATGAACCGCGCGACGCAGTGGATCCACGCCTGGCTGCTGCTGCTGCCGGCCGCGGCGCTGCTCGCGCTGTTCACCCACTATCCCGCCGTGGCCAACCTCTGGCACAGCTTCTTCTCGACGCCGAAGGGCGCGCGGCCCGCCGTGTTCGTCGGGCTGGACAACTACCGCAACCTGGTCGACGACCCGATCTTCTGGCAGGCGTTCGCGAACAACCTGTGGTACGCGCTCGGCACGATCCCGACGTCGATCGCGATCGCCATCGCGATGGCCGTGTGGGTGAACGACCGCCTGCCGGGGCGCGGCTTCCTGCGGCTCGCCTACTTCACGCCGACGGTGCTGCCGATGATCGCGGTGGCCAACATCTGGCTGTTCTTCTTCACGCCCGAGTACGGGCTGCTCGAGCAGGTCACCGGCGCGCTCGGCTTCGCGAGCCACAACTGGCTCGGCAGCAAGGAGACCGCGCTGCCGGCGCTGATGGTCGTGACGATCTGGAAGGAGGCGGGGTTCTTCATGATCTTCTACCTCGCCGCGCTGCAGTCGATGTCGCCGCACCTCGCCGAGGCCGCCGCGATCGAGGGTGCGTCGCGCTGGTACTTCTTCCGGCGCGTGACGCTGCCGCTGCTGATGCCGACGACGCTGTTCGTGCTGGTCAACGCGGTCATCAACGCCTTCCGGCTCGTCGACCACGTCTTCGTGATGACGCGCGGCGGCCCGGACAGCGCGACGACGCTGCTGCTCTACTACGTCTACGAGATCGGCTTCCGCTTCTGGGACTCGGCGTACGCGGCGGCGCTCACGATGGTGCTCCTCGCCCTGCTCGCGGTGGTCGCGCTGGCGCAGTTCTTCTTCCTGGACCGCAAGGTCCACTACCAGTGACGGCCGCCGCGCGGGCATCCCGGTGAGCGCATCCGCCACCGTCCACGAGCCGCGCGGCGCGGGCCGCGCGCTGGAGAGCGTCGCCGCCTGGACGCTGGGCGTGCTGTGGATCCTGCCGCTCGCCTACGCCGTGTGGACGGCGTTCCACCCCGCCGAGTTCTCGACGCGCTTCGTCCCCGGGGCGCCGCTGACGCTCGACAACTTCGTCAAGGCCTGGAACGCCGCGCCGTTCGCGCGCTACTTCGTCAACACGGTGGTGCTCGTGACGACGATCCTCGCCGCGCAGCTCGTGCTGGTGACGCTCGCCGCCTACGCGTTCGCGCGCTACCGCTTCCCGGGCGACGACGTGGCCTTCGCGCTGGTGCTCGTGCAGCTGATGATCATGCCCGACGTGCTGATCGTCGAGAACTACCGCACGATGACGGTACTGGGCATCAAGGACACGATCCTGTCGATCGGCCTGCCGTACATGGCGAGCGCGTTCGGCATCTTCCTGCTGCGGCAGACGTTCAAGACGGTGCCCCGCGAGCTGGACGAGGCCGCGCGCGTCGAGGGCTGCTCCAGCCTGCAGACGCTGTGGAAGGTCTACGTGCCGCTGGCGAAGCCGACGTACGTCGCGTACGCGCTCGTGTCCGTGTCCTACCACTGGAACAACTTCCTGTGGCCGCTGATCATCACCGAGTCGGTCGAATCGCGGCCGGTCACCGTGGGGCTGCAGGTGTTCGCCTCCACCGACCAGGGGATCGACTGGTCGATCATCACCGCCGCGACGCTGCTGACCACCGGTCCGCTGCTCGTCGCGTTCCTGCTGTTCCAGCGCCAGTTCGTCCAATCGTTCATGAGGGCCGGCATCAAATGAAGATCCTCACGTGGAACGTGCAGTGGTGCCGCGGCATCGACGGCCGCGTCGACCCCGCGCGCATCGCCGCCGAGGTGCGTCGACTCGGGGACGCCGACGTCGTCTGCCTGCAGGAGATCGCCGACGGGTACCCGGAGCCGCGGCTGGCCGGCAGCGACGGCGCCGACCAGTTCCGGCAGCTCGCCGCGCTGCTGCCGGACCGCACCGCGCTGCCTGCCGTCGCGGTCGACCAGCCGGGGGAGAACGGTGCGCGCCGGCGCTTCGGCAACATGATCCTGTCGCGCCTGCCGGTGAAGCAGGTGTATCGCTGGCTGCTGCCGCTGCCGTGCGAGCCGGGCGTCGCGGGCATGCCGCGCATCGCGATCGAGGCGGTGATCGCGGCCCCGTTCGGGGACGTGCGCGTGATCACCACCCACCTCGAGTGGTACTCGGCGCTCCAGCGCGGCGCCCAGGTCGACGAGCTGCGGCGCATCTACGCCGACGGACACGCGCACGCGCGCGACGGCCGCCGGATCATGGGCGTGGACAAGGGCCCGTTCGAGACGCTGGTGCGGCCGAAGGCGACGGTGATCTGCGGCGACTTCAACCTCGAGTACGACAGCGACCAGCACGCGCGCATGGTCGCGCCGT
The DNA here is from genome assembly GCA_016861105.1 of Betaproteobacteria bacterium. Classification (GTDB taxonomy): domain Bacteria; phylum Pseudomonadota; class Gammaproteobacteria; order Burkholderiales; family Casimicrobiaceae; genus VBCG01. Next base: position 90,137 of record BOKS01000014.1, read on the forward strand.
TCGGCGACGCCACCCCGGCGCTGGCCAACGCGTGGGACCTCGTGCACCCGGGCGAGCCCTATCCGGCGACGTTCTGCATCCACGCCGCGATGCCGGGCTACGGGCAGCTGCACTGCGACTTCTTCTTCGTCGATCCGCAGGCCGGGCAGCGCATCGCGGACTGGCAGGTGGACCAGGACACGCAGGCCTCCGACCACCAGCCCGTGCTCCTCACGCTGCGCTGAGGCTCGAGCGCGCCGGCCGGCGGTAGAATCGCGCCGCCCGCCCCGCGACGCCCGCGGCGCGGCCGCTGCCTTGTCGCCCTCCCGCCCCTCCGCCGGACGCGCGCCCGCCGCGTCCCCCCGATGAGTTCGGCCGCCTTCGCCGCGTTCGCGGCGTCGGGGCGCCCGGCCGTCGCGTTCGTGATGCACGGCTGGGGCGGCGGCGTGCGCCGCCACGCCGACGACCTCGCTGCGCTGCTCGCGCCGGCGGCGGCGGTGGTCTTCGTCGAGCCGGCCGGTGGCGACGTCGTGCGCGTGCGCATTCCGGGCGTGCCCGACGCCGCGCACTTCGCGCTGCCCGCGGAGGCGCAGGCGCTGGGCGCGGCGCTGCGGGCGCTGGGCGTCGCGCGCCTGCACTTCCACCACGTGCACGGGATGCCGCAGGCGATCCTCGACCTGCCGTCCGCCGCGTCGTTCGACTACGACGTGACGCTGCACGACTACGTCGCCATCTGCCCGCAGCTCCACCTCGTCGACGCGCAGGGACGCTACTGCGGCGAGCCGGACGAGGCGGGGTGCACGGCGTGCCTCGCGCTCCGGCCGCCCGCGTGGCCGCTCGCCATCGGCGCGTGGCGCGAGCGCTTCGCGGGCTGGCTCGCAGGCGCCCAGCGCGTGATCGCGCCGTCGCACGACGTCGCCGGGCGGATCGCACGACACGTGCCGCAGGTCGCGATCGACGTCTGGCCGCATCCGGAAGCGGCCTCGCCGCCGCCGCCGCGGCTGCGCGTGGTCACGCTGGGCCTGCTGTCGCGCGAGAAGGGCCTCGGCGTGGTCGCGGAATGCGCGCGGCTCGCCGAGCGCGACGACCTGCCGCTCGCGTTCCGCGTCATCGGCGCGACGTCCGCGCCGCTGCCGCCGCTGCCGCCGTCGCGCCTCGCGGCCAGCGGCGAGTTCGACGACGACGACCTTCCGGCGCTGCTCGCCGCGGAGCGGCCCGACGTCTGCTGGTTCCCGGCGCAGGTGCCGGAGACCTACGCCTACACGCTGTCGGTCGCGCTCGCGGCCGGCGTGCCGATCGTGGCGTCCGACCTCGGCGCATTCCCCGAGCGGCTGCGCGGCGTCGCCGGCGCGCGACTGGTGCCGTGGAACGCCGACGCGCGCGCGTGGATCGATGCGCTGCTCGCCGCCGCGCCGCTGCCGCTTGCGGCGGCGGCCCGGCCCGCGGGGACCGCGCCGTCGGCGTACCTCGCGCGTTACCTCGCGCCGCTGCCGCACCCGTCGCCGGCAACGAGTGTGTCCGCGCTGCCCGACGAGCGCTTCGTCGCCCCCGCGCGTGCTCCGCAGCCGCTTGCGCTCGCCGACCTGGTGCGCGAGGGCGTCCAGTTGGGCAAGCGCGAGGCGCGCGCCGAGCTGGCCCGCCGCGCCGCGGCGGTCGACCTGGACCTCGCCGCGCTGAGGGCGGCGCTGGATGAGGCCGATCGCGCCACCTTGCGGGCGCGCGCGCGTGTCGACGCGCTGGAGACCTCTACGACCTGGCGCGTGACGGCGCCGCTGCGCGACGTCGCCCATCGCGCGAAGATCGCCGCGGTGCGCGCGCGGGCGGGCTGGCAGGGCGTGCGCCAGGCACCGCAGCGCGCGTCGCTCGCGCTGACGATCCTGCGGCAGGAGGGCCCGCTGGCGCTGGCGCAGCGCATCGGTCGCAAGCTGCGCGGCGCGCACCGCTTCCGTCCCGTCCGTCCAGCGCCCTGGCGACAGGCCGCGGCGATCGCGCCGCTCGCCTTCGCGCCGCCGGTGCGTCCGCGCGTGTCGATCGTGATCCCCGCCTACGGGAAGCCGCTGCTCACGTTCACGTGCCTCGCGAGCGTGCACGCGACGGTGCGCCACGAGGACGTCGAGGTGGTGGTCGTCGACGACGGATCGCCCGAGCCGCTCGCCGGGGACCTCGCGCCGGTGAGCGGCATCCGCGTCGAGCGCAATGCGACGAACCTCGGGTTCATCGCGAGCTGCAACCGTGGCGTGGAGCTCGCCCGCGGCGAGTTCGTGGTGCTCCTCAACAACGACACCATCGTCACGCCGGGATGGCTCGACGCGCTGCTGGAGGTGTTCGCGCGGCGCGCGGACGCGGGACTGGCCGGGGCGAAGCTCGTGTATCCCGACGGCCGCCTGCAGGAGGCGGGCGGCATCGTGTGGCGCGACGGTTCGGCGTGGAACGACGGGCGCGACGACGATCCGGACCGCCCCGAGTACAACTACCTGCGCGCGGCCGACTACTGCTCGGGCGCGTGCCTCGCGTTCCGCCGCGACGTCTTCCTCGCACTCGGCGGGTTCGACGCGCGCTACGCGCCCGCGTACTACGAGGACACGGACCTCGCGTTCGCCGTGCGCGCGGCCGGGCGCGAGGTCTACTATCAGCCCGCCGCCACGGTGGTGCACTTCGAGGGGCAGACCGCCGGCACCGACGTCGCCACCGGCGTCAAGCGGCACCAGGCGATCAACCGCGAGGCGTTCCGCGCGAAGTGGGCCGCCGTCCTCGCCGGTCATCGGCCCAACGGCGTCGACCCGGGTCTCGAGCGCGACCGCGCGGCGAAGCGCCGCGTGCTGGTCGTCGAGGCGCGCATGCTGACGCCGGACCAGGACTCGGGGTCGATGCGCACGCTCGCGATGCTCGAGCTGATGGTCGAGGCGGGGTGCAAAGTCGTGTTCGTCGCCGAGAACCTCGAGCACCGCCAGCCCTACGTCGGCATGCTGCAGCAGCGTGGCGTCGAGGTGCTGTTCGCGCCCTACGTGCGCTCGGTGAGCGACGTGATCGCCGCGCGCGGAGGCGAGTTCGACATCGTGCTGGTCGCGCGTCACTACGTCGCCGTCAAGCACCTCGACGCGCTGCGAAGGTTCGCGCCGAAGGCGATAGTGGCATTCGACACCGTGGACCTGCACTTCCTGCGCGCGCAGCGTCTCGCCGAGCTGGAGGGCGGCGCGATGGCGAAGGCCGCGGCGCGCGCGCGCCGCGACGAGGAGCTCGCACTCATCCGCCGCGCCGACGTCACGATCGTCGTCTCGCCGGTCGAGCGCGACGTACTCGCGGCGCTCGTGCCCGAAGCGCGGGTGCTGCTGCTGTCGAACATCCACGAGCCGGTGCCGGGCGGGCGGCCGTTCGCCGAGCGCGAGGGCCTGGTGTTCATCGGCGGCTTCGAGCACCCGCCCAACGTCGACGCCGTGCTCTGGTACGCCCGCGAGGTACTGCCGAGGCTGCGCAGGCGGCTGCCCGGCGTGCGCACCTACGTCGTCGGCAGCAAGGTCCCGGCGACGATCCGCGCGCTGGAGGCGCCCGACCTGGTGGTGACGGGCTGGGTGCCGGACGTCGCGCCGTTCTTCACGGGCTGCCGCGCGTCGATCGCGCCGCTGCGCTACGGCGCCGGCGTCAAGGGCAAGGTGAACCTCGCGATGAGCTACGGGCTGCCGGTCGTCGCGACGACAGCGGCGGTCGAGGGCATGCACCTCGTCGCCGGCGAGGACGCGATGGTGGCCGACGATCCGGAGTCCTTCGCCGACGCCATCGCGCGCGTGTACGACGACGAGGCGCTGTGGACGCGGCTGGCGCGCGCGGGCGTGGCGAACGTCCGCCGCCATTTCTCGCGCGAGGTCGCGGCCGCGGCGCTCGCGCGGCTCTACGCGATGGCGCAGGCGCGCGCGCGGCCGTGACCACGGACGCGTTCGTCGCCCGCCAGGCCATCGTCGACCGGCGGCACCGCCTCGTCGCCTACGAGCTCCTCTTCCGCACCGCCGACGGCGGCGGGCTCGCGGCGGGTGCCGACGGCGTCGGCGCGAGCCTCGCCGTGGTGTCGAACGCGCTGCTGGACATGGGGACGACCTGGCTGCTCGGCGACAGGCTCGCGTTCGTCAACATGGGCGCGGCGGCGCTGCTGAGCGAGCTGCCCGCGATCCTGCCGAAGGACCGGATCGTGGTCGAGATCCTCGAGGACGTCGACGCCACGCCCGAGGTCCTCGCGCGCGTGCAGGACCTCCGCGCGCAGGGCTGCCGCTTCGCGCTGGACGACTACGACCACCGCCCCGCGGTCCGCGCGCTGCTGCCGCTGTGCGACTACGTCAAGCTCGACGTGCTGGCGCTGGACGCGGCGCGGCTGCGGGACGTGGCGCGGTCGCTGCGCGCGCACCCCCTGCGGCTGGTCGCCGAGAAGGTCGAGACGCGCGCGCACTTCGACGCGTGCGCGGGGGACTTCGACCTGTTCCAGGGCTACTACTTCGCGCGCCCGGAGACGTTCGCGACGCGCGTGCTGGAGCCCGCGCAGGCGGCGCTGCTGCAGCTCATGGAACGCGTCGGTCGCGGCGCCGAGGTGGACGAGGTCGAGGCGCTGTTCCGCCGCGACGTCGCGCTGACCGTCAAGCTCATGCACTACGTGAACGCAGCGGGTTTCGGCCTGGCCCGGCCGGCGCGGTCGCTGCGCCACGTGCTCGCGCTGCTCGGGCAGCGTCCGCTCTACCGCTGGCTGACGGTGCTGCTGGCCACCTCGGGCCGCGGCGACGCGACGTTGCCGCTCGCCCGGACCGCGATCACGCGCGGGCGCGTCGCCGAGCTGCTCGGGGCGCGGCTGGTCGCCCGCGACCAGCGCGACGAGCTGTTCGTGGCCGGCGTCTTCACGCTGCTCGACGCGATGCTCGGCGTCCCGATGGCCGACGTGCTCGCGCGGCTGCCGCTGCCGGCCGCCGTCGCCGATGCGCTGCTGCGCCGGGCGCCTCCGTACGGGCCGATCCTCGATCTCGTCGAGGCGCTGGAGTCGCAGGAGGTCGCGACGATCGGGCGCCGCGCGGCGGCCCTCGGGCTCGACCCCGCCGACGTCAGCCGCGACCACCTCGAGGCGCTCGCGTGGGTCGAGCGGCTGGGGCTGGACTGAAACGAGGACGACGCGCGAAACGAGGGTCAGACTCGAATTCCAGAAACGAGGGTCAAGTAGCGAGGGTCAGACTCGAATTTCAATCCGACCCGTGCGTCCGCGTCGCCCGGCGAGAAATTCGAGTCTGACCCTCGTTTCCCTCGTCGGGAAATGCGAGTCTGACCCTCGTTTCTTCTCGTTTCTTCCCGTTCTCCGAATTCGAAGGTGCGGCGGATCACTGACGCCGGAAGACGAGGTCGTACACGCCGTGGCCCAGCTTCACGCCGCGCTGCTCGAACTTCGTGAGCGGCCGCCACGGCGGGCGCGGCGCATAGCCGGCGGCGGTGTTGGCGAGCAGCGGTTCCGCGGCCAGCGTCGCGAGCATCTGCTGGGCGTAGTCCTCCCAGTCCGTGGCCGCGTGCAGGTAGCCGCCGGCGGCCAGCCGCCGCGCGAGCGCGTGCACGAAGGCGGGCGACAACAGCCGGCGCTTGTGGTGGCGCTTCTTCGGCCACGGGTCCGGGAAGTAGACGTGGATGCCCGCGAGCGATCCCTCGGGGATCATGGCGTCGACGACCTCGACCGCGTCGTGACGCACGATGCGCACGTTGGCGAGCCCTGTCGCTTCGATGCGCCGGAGCAGCGCGCCGACGCCGGGTGCGTGCACCTCGACGGCGAGGAAGTCGCGCTGCGGCTGCGCCGCCGCGATCGCGGCGGTCGTCTCGCCCATGCCGAAGCCGATCTCGAGGACGACCTCGGCGCGGCGACCGAACAGGCGCGCGAAGTCGAGCGGGGCCGGCGCGTACGGAACGCCGTAGCGCGGCAGCAGTTCGTCGAGGGCGCGGTGCTGCGCCGGCGACATGCGGCCCTGGCGCAGCACGAAGCTGCGCACCGGGCGCAGCGGGTGCGTGTCGCCGCTCGCGGCGTCGCCGGCGGGGGACCCTCGCGCGCGCCGCGTCCCGCGCTTCGGCGCGTCCTCGCCCTCGGGGCCGCCGTTCGTGTTCACTGGACGGCTCGCGCGCAGCGCCTTCAAGGTGGTTCGCCGCGGAGGCGGCCCGTGCGGCTCACGGCGCGCCGCGACGGATCCACCCCGGCTCGCCGAGCCTGCGCTCCAGCGTGCGCGACGCCGTCGCCCCGGCCGGCGTGTAGTCGACGACGAGCGTGTCCGCGTCCTTCCAGCGCACGCCGGCGTCGCTCCAGGCCTCGGCGGGCCGCCACTCCGCCTCGCGCTGCACGCCGTCGCGCGAGGCGCGCCAGACGGCCAGCACGTTCTCGCAGCGCGTCGCGCAGAAGTCGGCGGTGGCGAAGCGCCGGCGGTCGGGCGAGAGCACCGGGTCGGCCGGCAGCGGCGTGCGACGCCCGCTCGCGCGCTGCAGCAGGAGGAAGCCCGCGTCGTCGTCGCGCATCGTCCACAGCACGACCGCGTTGAGCTCGCTGATGTAGTCCCACAGCGCGTAGCTCGTGCCGCCCGACAGCGTGTCGACGTCCTCGAAGGTGACGGCGCCGGTCGGGAACATGCGCACGCGCAGGACGTTGCCCTCGCGCGTCGCGAGCCCGGGCAGGCGCTTCAGCTGCTGCGCCTCGACCAGGCGCATGCAGTGCGCGGGACCCTCCGCGTCGTGGCAGAGCTTCGCGATCTCGTCCGCGGGCAGCGGCACGGGCTGCGCCGGCACGGCGACGAGCGCCGCCAGCGCCGCGGCGAGGACCTGCAGGAGGCGCATCAGGCGATCAGGCCCGACGTCGGCGAGGACGGGCTGGCGGCGTAGAGCTTGCGGGGCATGCGGCCGGCGAGGAACGCCTCGCGACCCGCCTCGACGGCGAGCCTCATCGCGCGCGCCATCCGCACCGGGGCCTTCGCCAGCGCGATCGCCGTGTTCATGAGCACGCCGTCGCAGCCGAGCTCCATCGCGATCGCCGCGTCGGAGGCCGTGCCCACGCCGGCGTCGACGAGCACCGGCACCTTCGCCTGCTCGACGACGAGGCGCAGGTTCCACGGGTTGAGGATGCCCATGCCCGACCCGATCAGCGACGCCAGCGGCATGATCGCGCAGCAGCCGATCGCCTCGAGCTCGCGCGCCACGATGGGATCGTCGGAGGTGTAGACCATCACGTCGAAGCCGTCGGCGACGAGCACCTCGGCGGCCTTCAGCGTCTGGCGCACGTCGGGGAACAGCGTGTCCTTGTCGCCCAGCACCTCGAGCTTGACCAGCCGGTGGCCGTCGAGCAGTTCGCGCGCGAGCCGCAGCGTGCGCACCGCGTCGTCCGCGGTGTAGCAGCCCGCGGTATTCGGCAGGTAGGTGAACTCGGACGGCGGCAGCGCGTCGAGCAGCGACGGCGCGTTCGCGTCCTGCCCGATGTTCGTGCGGCGGATGGCGACGGTGACGATCTCGGCGCCGCTCGCGACGACGGCGTCGCGCGTCTCCCCGAAGTCGCGGTACTTGCCCGTGCCCACGAGCAGCCGCGAGCGGTAGCGGCGTCCGGCGACGACCAGCGCGTCGTCCGGCGCAGCCACGGTGGAGGGGTGGTGCGGGGCGTTCATGCCACGATTCTACGCCCGCGCCGGTCGGGCTACCCGCCGCCGACGGCGCCGACGATCTCGACGCGGTCGCCGTCGGCGAGCGGCGTCTGCGCATGGCGGCTTCGCGGGACCACGGCGCCGTTCACCTCGACCGCGATGCGCTTGCCCTCGAGGCCGAGGTCGCGCACCAGGGCGGCGAGCGTCGCCGGGCGCGGCGGCGGGCGCGGCGTTCCGTTGACGACGATCTGCGGCATGGCGGGGTGCCCGAAGGACGCTGCTGCGTGGAGTGTGCCACGCGCGGCGCCGCCCGGCTGCGGCGCCTTCACCTCCGGTAGCGGCGCATCGCCTCGTCGAGCAGCGCCAGCTGCCGCTCGAACCTGCTGCACGCCTTGCAGGCCGCGAGGTGCAGCCGCAGCTTCACGCGTTCCAGCGGCGAAAGCGGGCGCTCGCGCAGCTGCGAGACGAGCTCGGTCGCCTCGCGGCAGGAGATGAGGTGCGAGATGCGGCGCGCGAGCTTGTTCATGGCGTCCTGGAGGCCCCCCCGAACCAGTGCTGCTGCAGGCACTCGCGCAGCGACATGCGCGCCCGGTAGAGGATCACCCAGAGATTGTTCGGCGTGATCCGCAGTTCCTTACAGATCTCCTCGCTGTCGAGCTCCATCACCTCGCGCATCATGAAGACCCTGCCGGTGTTGGGGGGAAGCTTCTCCAGGCAGAAGTTCATCACGTCGAAGAACTCCTGCCGCGCGAGCGCCGCCTCGGGATCGCCCCAGTCGGAGGGCTTGTCCTGCCAACCGCCGGACTCCTTGAACAGGCCGTCGAAGTCGTCGAGGTCCATCTCCTCGGGCAGCGCGGACTCGAAGACCGGGTCCTTCTGCCGGCGGCGGATCGCGTCGACGATCTTGTGCTTGAGGATGCCGGTCAGCCACGTGCGCAGCGTCGAGCGCGCCGTGAAGCCCTCGCGGCCGGCGAACGCCGCGACGATGGTCTCCTGCACGACCTCCTCCGCGGCGTCGCGGTCGCGCAGCTGCAGCACGGCGACGCGCGTCAGGTAGCCGCGCTGCGCCTCGAGCTGGGCAGCGAAGACGTTCGCATCCATCGGCGCCGAGCCCCTCCGCGGCGGTGCGAGACCGGCGATGGTAGTCGCATTCGGCGCGCCCGGGTAGGGGGCGGCCACCCCCCGGCAGGTCAGCGGCCGAGCCCCTTCAGCTGCTCGCGCGCCTCGTCGCCCGACTCGTAGATGTGCGGCGCCACGCCGCGGCGCGCCAGCGCGTCGCCGAGCTTGACGCGCAGGAAGGCCGAGGTCGTGTAGCGCGTCACGCCCCAGTAGTAGCGGTCGACGAGGTCCTTGACCATCGCGCTCCACGCGTCGAGCACGTCCGGCTCGATCTCGAAGCGCTCGTAGTTGACGATCGCGTAGACGCGCTTGCCCAGTGGCGCCACGCGCCGCTCGACCTCGGCGCGGATCGCCTCGACGTCCTCGGGCGTGCGCACGCGCAGCCGCTCGAAGTTGATGAACAGCGTGTCGAGCTCCGCGTCGTAGGAGAAGCGCCGCTCCATCGGGATCGCCAGCATGCGCTCGCGCAGGCCCATCGGCTCGTCGCGGAAGATCGCGGCATCCATCGGGCGCGGCGTCCCGCGGATCACCGGGCGGAAGTCCATCTGCGCGAGCACGTCGCGCTCGAGGTCGATGCCCGGGGCGATCTCGACGAGCTCGAGACCCGCGTCGGCGAGCGCGAACACGGCGCGCTCGGTGACGTAGAGGACCGGCTGGCGGCGCCGGCGCGCGTACGCGCCCGAGAACGTGCGGTGCTCGACCTCGTGCACGAACTTGCGCGACCGGCCCTCCAGCAGCACGCCGAGCCGCCCCGCCTTCGCCTCGACGACGAGCTTGCCCGCGGTGAACGTGCCGACGAACACCACGTGCTTCGCGTTCTGCGAGATGTTGATGAAGCCGCCGGCGCCGGCGAGCCGCGGGCCGAACTTCGACACGTTGAGATTGCCCTCGCGGTCCGCCTGCGCGAGCCCGAGGAAGGCGACGTCGAGTCCGCCGCCGTCGTAGAAGTCGAACTGGTAGGGCTGGTCGATGATCGCCTGCGTGTTCGTCGCCGCCCCGAAGTCGAGCCCGCCGGCGGGGATGCCGCCGACCACGCCCGGCTCGGCGGTGAGCGTGAGGAGGTCGATCACCTGCTCCTCGGCGGCCACGCTCGCCACGCCCTCGGGCATGCCGATGCCGAGGTTGACGACCATGTTGGCCCGGAGCTCCAGCGCGGCGCGGCGGGCGATGACCTTGCGCTCCGACATCGCCATCGGCGCGATCGACGAGGCGGGCACGCGGATCTCGCCGGCGAACGCCGCGCTGTAGGGCTGCGCGAAGGTCTGCATGTGGTACTCGGGCTTCTCGGCGACCACCACGCAGTCGACGAGCACGCCGGGGATCTTCACCTGCCGCGGGTTGAGCGAGTGGCGATCCGCGAGCCGCTCGACCTGCGCGATCACGATGCCGCCGGAGTTGCGCGCCGCCATCGCGATCGCGAGGCTCTCGAGCGTGAGCGCCTCGCGCTCCATCGTCACGTTGCCGTCGGGATCGGCGGTCGTGCCGCGCACGATGCCGACGTCGATCGGGAACGCCCGGTAGAAGAGGTACTCCTCGCCGTCGATCGTCATCAGCGCGACGAGGTCCTCGTGCGTCGCCGGGTTGATGCGCCCGCCGCCGTGGCGCGGGTCGACGAACGTGCCCAGCCCCACGCGCGTCAGGTGGCCGGGCTTGCCCGCGGCGATGTCGCGGTAGAGGTGCGTGATCACGCCCTGCGGCAGGTTGTAGGCCTCGATCTCGCCGGCGACCGCCAGCGCCTGCAGCTTGGGCACCAGCCCCCAGTGGCCGCCGACGACGCGCCGCACCAGCCCGCGGTGGCCGAGGTGGTTGAGGCCGCGCTCGCGGCCGTCGCCCTGGCCGGCGGCATAGACGAGCGTGAGGCCGCGCGGCGACCCCAGGCCCTGCGGATCGTCCTTCGCCGCGGCCAGCCAGCGCTCCTCGAGCGCGACCGCGATGTTCTCGGCGAAGCCGATGCCGACGAAGCCGCTCGTGGCGAGCGTGTCGCCGTCGCGGATCAGCGCGACCGCCTCGCGCGCGGTGACGACCTTGCCGTGCTCGAAGGTGTGCAGCGCCTCGAGCAGGCGTTCACGATCCTGGCGCATCGATCCTCCCCCCGGGGGTCCGCCCCGCTCCCCGCCGGACACCTCGTATCGTATACGGGCGCGGAACCGCGGCGGCGGCGCCCCTCGGCGGCGCGCTTGCATTGACCTGCGTCAATCCGGCCGCCGCGCGCGCAGGAACTCGCGATCCCGCGCCACGTCAACGGAAGCGGAGCGGCGGCGCGGAGCGACGCCGCGGGTCATTGCAATCCCGTGTCGACGATGCACATGCCGAATCCCGCGAACGCCCCGCGCGGTCTCGCGACCGAGGAAGCGCAGCGCCGGCGCGCACGCTTCGGAGCCAATGCATTGCCCGAGCGCCCCCCGACGCCGCTCGCGCAGCGGTTCGTGCAGCAGTTCCGCAGCCCGCTCATCTACATCCTGCTCTTCGCGCTGGCCGTCGATCTCGGCATCTGGACCTACGAGGGCGCGGCGGGAGTCCCGTTCGAGTCGATCGCCATCGGTCTCATCCTGCTGCTCAACGCCGGTCTCGGCGTGTACCAGGAGAGCAAGGCGGAGGCGGCGCTCGCGCGCCTCAAGGCGCTCGCCGTCGCGCAGGTCTGGGCGCTGCGCGACGGCAAGCTCGTGCACCTGCCGAGCGCCGAGCTCGTGCCCGGCGACGTCGTCCGCATCGAGGCGGGAGACCGCGTTCCCGCCGACGGCACGCTCCGCGACGGGCAGGGCGTCATGGTCGACGAGTCGATCCTCACCGGCGAGTCGGTGCCGGTCGACAAGGAGCCCGGAGCGGAGGCGTTCAGCGGCACCCTGTTCGTGCGCGGCAAGGCGTACGTGGAGGTGACGCGCACGGGTCCGGCGAGCGCGATGGGGCGCCTCGCGACGATGATCGGCACGATCGCGCTCGAGAAGACGCCCCTCGAGCGCCGCATGCACGTCTTCGGCGGGCAGATCGCGAAGGCGGTGGCGGTGCTCGGCGTGGTGCTCGTCGCCGGCGGCCTGTTCGTGGAGGGCGTCGAGCGGCTCGGCCACGTCTTCATCTTCGCGGTCGCGCTCGCCGTCGCCGCCATTCCGGAGGGGCTGCCGGCGGTGCTGACGCTCACGCTCGCGCTGGGCGTCGAGCGCATGGCGAAGCGCGAGGCCGTCGTGCGGCGCCTGAGCGCGGTCGAGGCCCTCGGCTCGGTGACGGTCATCGCGACCGACAAGACGGGCACGCTCACCGAGAACCGGATGTTCGTGAAGGCCGTCGACTCGCCCGATCCGGGGCGGGCGCTTCGGGCGATGGTCCTCGCGAACGACGCCGAGGCGGCGACCGGGGCCGGCGATCCGCTGGAGGTCGCGCTCCTCGACTACGCGCAGGCGCAAGGGCTCGATCCGGCGGCGCTGGGACGCGAATGTCCGCGCGCGGGCAGCCGTCCCTTCGACAGCATGTGCAAGTTCATGCGCGCGACCGTGCACGAGGGCGGGCGGCTCGCGAGCTATCTCAAGGGCGCGCCGGAGGAAGTGCTCGCGCGCTGCCGGCTCGCGCCGGCGGACCGCGAGTTCTGGGAGGCGCGTGCCGAACGCCACGCGGCCGACGGCGCCCGCGTGCTCGCGCTGGCGGCCGGCACCGGCGAGACCGAGACCGACCTCGATCTGCTCGGCCTGGTGCTCCTCTGGGATCCGCCGCGCCCGGAGGTTCCCGACGCGATCCGCCTGGCGCAGGCCGCCGGCGTGCGCGTGGTGATGATCACCGGCGATCACCCGGCGACGGCCACGGCCGTGGCCCGAGCCGTCGGCATCGTGCCGACCGGCGTGCTGACCGGCGCCGACCTCGAACGGCTGTCCGACGACGCGCTGCGGGCGCAGGTGAGCGCGTGCAACGTGTTCGCGCGGGTGGCCCCCGAGCACAAGCTGCGCCTCGTCGACGCGCTGAAGCGGGCCGGCGAAGTCGTCGCGGTGACAGGCGACGGCGTCAACGACGCGCCCGCCCTCAAGCGCTCCGACGTCGGTGTCGCGATGGGCCGGCGCGGCAGCGACGTCGCGAGGGAGGTCGCCGACCTCGTGCTGATGGACGACAACTTCGCCACCATCGTCGCCGCGATCGAGGAAGGGCGCAGCATCTACGAGAACATCCAGAAGTTCATCCGCTTCCTGTTCTCGACCAACGTCGCGCTGGTGCTGCTCGTCGTGCTCGGGCTGGGAGCGTCCTGGCTCTTCGGCGTCCACGACGTCGGGGGCGGGCTCTTCCTCCCGCTGACCGCGGTCCAGCTCCTGTGGATCAACATCATCGCCGACGGCCCGCCCGCACTCGCGCTCGCGCTCGACCGCAATCCCGGCGTGATGTCGCAGCGTCCGCGCAGCCCCGCGTCGCCGCTGCTCGACCGCGTGTCGCTGCGGTTCATCCTCGTGACCGGGTTCGCGAAGGCGATCGTGGGCGTGGCGATCCTCCTGCTGCTGCCCCGCTTCGCGTACAGCCCCGAGGAGACGCGAACGGCCGTGTTCCTCTACGAATCGCTGGCCCAGCTCGTGTTCGCCTACCCCGCCCGGCGCATCGGCGTGCTGCCGCTGCGCAACGCCGCGCTGCACGCGGCGATCGCGCTGGGCGTCGGCCTGCAGCTCCTTGCGATCGCGGTGCCCACGCTGCGCGACCTCCTCGCGCTCGCGCCGCTCGACGCCGACGCGCTGCTGGTCGTCGCGGCCGGCGTCCTCGCGAGCTGGGGCGTGGCGGAGGCGATCGGCCGGGTGCGGGGGCCGCGGCACCCGCGGGAACCGCAGCCGGAGGAGAGCCGGTGACGGTGGCCACCGGCGGCGTGCCCTCGCGCGCTCATCGGGGAACGCCGTGAAGATCCTGCTGGCGGTCGACGGCTCGAGCGGCTCGCTCAGCGCCGCGCGGCACGTCGCGCGGCTGTCGCGCGAAGGCCTGGCGGCGGAGGTGATCGTCGTCCACGTCCAGGCGCCGCTCCTCGTCGTCGAACTGCTGCTGTCTCCCGACGAGGAGAAGCTTTCGCGCCTGACGCAGGAGAAGGGCCGCCGGGCGGTCGAGCCGGCCTGCGCCGTGCTGCGCGATGCGGGCGTACCGCACCGGGTCGAGATCGCGTCCGGCGAGCCGGCGCCGCGCATCCTCGAGCTTGCGGCGGAAACCGGTGCCGACCTGATCGTCGTCGGCGCGCGAGGGCTCGGCGCCGTGAAGGGCCTGCTGCTCGGCTCGGTGTCCGGCGCCGTGATGCAGCTCGCCCCGGTGCCCGTGACGGTGGCGAAGTAGGTGACTGCGGTGGTCCAGACCGGGCGGGCGCGCCGCCGCCGTCAACGCGGTGTCGGGTTCGCGTCGCCGGCGCGCCGGCGGTTCGGGCAATCGTCGCAGGAGAGCTTGCGCCCGTCGCGACCGACGAGCGGCGGACCTCCGCAGGAGCCGCGCAGGCACGGGCGCTTGAAGATCACGCCGACCGCCATCGCGACCACCGCCAGACCCACGAGTGCGACCACGGCCCCGAGCACCGGCAGCAGCGTGCCTGCGTCCATGGCGGCTACGCCGCGGGCAGGGCCGGAAGGCGAGCGAACGCCGGCGACGCGAACCCGCGCAGCCCGCCCTGCTCGCGCACGATGAAGTACGCCGCGATGCCGTGCTTCGCGGCGAACTGCTGCGCGCGCTCCGGCCCCATGACCATCAGCGCCGTCGCCATCGCATCGGCGTAGGCGCAGGCGTCCGCGGCGACGGTGGCGGAGGCGAGCGCGTGCTCGACCGGCGCGCCGCGCGCCGGATCGATCTCGTGGCAATAGCGGCGGCCGTCGCGCTCGAAGTAGATCCGGTAGTCGCCGGACGTCGCGAGCGCCAGCCCTGAGAGCGGCACGACCAGGTGCGGCCGCTGCGGGACGGCGTCCGGCTGCTCGATGCCGATGCGCCACGGCGCGCCCTCGGCGTTGACGCCGCGCGTGCGCACTTCGCCGCCGGCCTCGACCATGTAGCGGTCGCAGCCGGCCGCGTCGAGCGCCTCCGCCGCCCGGTCCACGGCGTAGCCCTTGGCGATCCCGGCGAGATCGAGCGCGAGCTCCGGATGCCCCTTGCGCGCACTGCGCGTCGCCGCGTCGAGCGCGAGCGCGCGGTGGCCGATGCGCCGCGCGATGGCGTCGCGCTCGGCATCGTCGACGACGCGGTGGGCGCGGCCCGGTCCGAAGCCCCAGGCGTCGACGGCGGGGGCGATCGTGGCGTCGAAAGCGCCGCCGGTCGCCTCGGCCACGCGCTGCGCGAGCGCGACGACGGCGAAGGTGTCGGCCGACAGGCCGAACGGCCGCGTCGACGCGTGCCGGTTGAAGCGCGACAGCTCCGAGTCGGCGAGCCACGACGACATCCGTGCCTCGACGGCCGCCAGCGCCTCGCGCACGGCCTCGTGCGCGCGCTGCACGAGGCGGGACGCGTCGCGGCCGGCCAGCTTCACGACGTAGCCCGAGCCCATGGCAGGGCCGCGGAACTCGGCCGCGCCGCCGCCGTCGCGCGACGGGCCGCAGGCGGCGAGCAGCGATGCGGCGCCGACCGCGGTGACGAAGCGGCGGCGGCGGGGAGAGATCAGCGCATCCATGGCGTGCTTTCGTGGGGCGGGCCGGCGACTCAGCGGCCCGGGCCGGCCGCGGCCGGCGGAGTGTCGCGGACGGCCGCCTCGAAGCGGCCCTCGCCGTGCTCGATCAGGTGGCGCACGAGGTCGCCGATCGACACCAGCCCGTGCACCGTCGGCCCGTCGATCACCAGCAGGTGGCGGTGGCGGTTGACGTGCATCAGCGACAGCGCGGCCTCCACCGTGGTGCCCGGCGACACGAAGCGCACGTCGCGCGTCATCACCAGCGAGATCGGCGTGGTCGCGGCGTCGCGGCCCGCGTCGACGACGCGCACCAGCAGGTCGCGCTCGGTGAAGATCCCGCCGAAGAGCTCGTCCTCGGTCTTCACCAGCACCGCGCCGACGTGCTCGCGGGCCATCAGGTGCACGGCGTCGGCGACGCTCGCGCCCGCGTCGACCCAGACGATCCGGTCGCTCGCCTTGTTGCGGATGACGGCTTCGATCAGCGTCTTCATGGCACCTCCTAGCCGAAGTCGTCGAGCAGGATGTTCTCGCGGTCGACGCCGTACTCCGTCAGCAGCCGGATCACGGAGTCGTTCATCACCTTCGGGCCGCACAGGTAGTATTCGACCTCCTCCGGCGCCGGGTGGTTCTTGAGGAAGAGGTCGCGCAGCACGCCGTGCCGCACCAGGCCCACGGGACCGGTCCAGTTGTCCTCCGGGCGCGGCTCGGAGAGCACGAGGTGCCAGCTGAAGTTCGGGTGCTCGTCGGCCAGCCGGTCGAACTCCTCGACGTAGAACGCCTCGCGCAGGTTGCGCGCGGAGTACCAGAACGACACCTTGCGCGACGTCTTCAGCCGGTGGAACTGGTCGAAGATGTGCGAGCGCAGCGGCGCCATGCCCGCGCCCGCGCCGATCAGGCACATCTCGTTGCCGGTCTCGCGCGCGAAGAACTCGCCGTAGGGCCCGGCCACCGTGACCCGGTCGCCCGGCTTCAGGCCGAACAGCCACGAGCTCATCTTGCCCGGCGGGATGTCCTCGCGGTAGTCGGGCGGGAACACGACGCGGATCGTGAACAGCAGGATGCCCTTCTCCAGCGGGTAGTTCGCCATCGAGTACGCGCGCTCCACCGGCTCGGTGACGACGGAGCGGAAGCGCCACAGGTCGAACTTGTCCCACTCCTCGCGGAACTCGGGCTCGATGGCGAAGTCGCGGTACGACAGCGCGTGCGGCGGGGCGGTGATCTGCACGTAGCCGCCGGCCCGGAACGGCACGTCCTCGCCCGGCGGCAGCGCGAGCTTGAGCTCCTTGATGAACGTCGCGACGTTGCGGTTCGACAGGACCTCGCACTCCCAGCGGCGGACCGAGAACACCTCCGAGGGCACCTCGATCTTCATGTCGCCGCGCACCTTCACCTGGCAGGCGAGCCGCACGCCGCGCCGCGCCTCGCCGCGGCTCACGAACGCGGTCTCGGTCGGCAGGATCTGGCCGCCGCCTTCGCGCACCGTCACCTCGCAGACGCCGCACGAGCCCTTGCCGCCGCAGGCGGAGGGGATGAAGATCCGGTGCTCGGCGAGGGCGCCGAGCAGCGTTCCGCCGGCCGCCACCCTGAGCGAGCGGTCGGGGTCCTCGTTGACCGTGATCGTGACGTCGCCGCTCGCGACGAGCCGGCGGCGCGCGACCATCAGCACGCCCACCAGCAGCAGGACGACCGCCGTGAACATCAGCACGCCGGCGAGGATCGCGGTCATAGCTGGATGCCGGAGAAGACCATGAACGCGAGCGACAGCAGGCCGGCGGTGATGAAGGCGATCCCGGTGCCGCGCAGCCCGCGGGGGATGTCGGAGTAGGCGAGCTTCTCGCGGACCGCCGCCATCGCGACGATCGCCAGCGCGAAGCCGCCGCCGGAGCCCAGCCCGAAGACGACGCTCTCGGCGAACGTGTACTCGCGCTCCTGCATGAACAGCGACCCGGCGAGGATCACGCAGTTCACCGCGATCAGCGGGAGGAAGACCCCCAGCGTGGCGTACAGCGCCGGCGCGAAGCGGTCGATCGTCATCTCGACCACCTGCACCGCGGCGGCGATGGTCCCGATGAACAGGATGAACGACAGGAACGCGAGGCTCACGCGCGCGAACGCCGGCGAGATCCACGCGAGCGCGCCCTCCGCGAGCAGGTAGCGCAGGATCAGGTTGTTGAGCGGGACCGTCAGCACCTGGACGAAAACGACGGCCGCGCCGAGGCCGATCGCGGTCTCCACCTTCTTCGAGCACGCCAGGAACGAGCAGATGCCGAGGAAGAACGCGAGCGCCATGTTCTCGACGAACACGGCCTTCACGAACAGGTTGAGGTAGTGCTCCATGGCGCGGCGCCCTTCAGCCCTCCTTGTCCTGCAGCTCGGGCTTCCAGGTCTTCAGCGCCCAGATCAGCAGGCCGACCAGGAAGAACGCCGACGGCGCGATGAGCATCAGCCCGTTGGGCTCGTACCAGCCGCCGCCGGCGGCCAGCGGCAGCACGTCGAAGCCGAGCACGCGCCCCGCGCCGAACAGCTCGCGCGCCAGCGCCACGAGCACCAGCACGACGGTGTAGCCGAGCGCGTTGCCCAGGCCGTCGAGCACCGACGGCCACGGCGGGTTCTGCATGGCGAAGCCCTCGGCGCGGCCCATCACGATGCAGTTTGTGATGATCAGGCCCACGAAGACGGAGAGCTCGAGCGACAGCTCGTACAGGTAGGCCTTCAGCACCTGGTCGACGACGATCACCAGCGACGCGATGATCGTCAGCTGCACGATGATGCGGATGCTGCCCGGCGTGTAGTTGCGCACCAGCGACACCGCGAGGTTCGCCAGCACCAGCACGAACACGACGCAGGCGCACATCACCAGCGCCTTGTCGAGCCGCGTGGTCACGGCCAGCGCCGAGCAGACGCCGAGCATCTGGATGCCGATCGGGTTGTCGATCAGGATCGGGCGCGTCAGCGTCGCGCGCTCCTGCGGGCCGAGCAGCGGGGCGGCGGTCGTCATGCGGCAGCCTTCCGGAAGCGTTCGAGGAACGGGGCGTAGCCGTCCTTGCCCAGCCAGAATCCGATGAGCCGCGACACCCCGTTGCTGGTGATCGTCGCGCCGGACAGGCCGTCGACGCGGTGCGGATCCTGCGCGGGCGGCCCGGCGGCCCCCTTGATCACGCGCAGCTGCGGCTCCCACGCGGCGTCGTAGACCTTGCGGCCCTGCCACAGCGCCTGCCAGCGCGGATTGCCGATCTCGCCGCCGAGTCCGGGCGTCTCCTTCTGCTCGTGGAAGGTGAGCCCGCGCACCGTGTTGCCGTCGCGGTCGAGCGCGACGAAGCCGGCCATCAGACCCCACATGCCGGCGCCCTCGACGGGCAGCACGACCTGCACCGGTCCCGACGGTCCCTTCACGTAGTAGACCAGGCCGACGATCGGCAGCCGCGTGACGCCGGCGTCGTTCGCCGGCGCGGGGCGCGACATGCCCGGATCGTTGCGGGCGCGGCGCTGGTCGTAGCTGCGCGGGTCGAGCCCCGTCGCCTGCGCCGGCGCGCCGGTGGCGAGGTCGATCAGCGCCGGCTCGACCGCGCTCTCGAACCGCCGCATGAGCTCGGCGTCCGACAGGCGCTCGTCGGGCGCGACGATGCCCGCCGCGAGCAGCACGTTCTTGTGGCGGTACAGCCGCGCGTTCTCGGCCTGCCGGTCCGCGAGACCCACGGCCGCGACCGAGACCACGAGCGCGCACACGACACAGACGGCGGTCGCGAACAGGACGACGTAGCGCGGCGACTCAAGCCTTGGCACGGCGCCTCGCCCTCGCGCGGATGTTGCGGCGGACCATCGCGTAGTCGATGATCGGCGCCACGACGTTCATGAACAGGATCACCAGCATCGCCGACTCGGGATAGGCCGGGTTCACGACGCGGATGAGCACGATCATCGCGCCGATGCCGGCGCCGTAGATCCAGCGTCCGCGATCGGTGAACGGGGCGGTCACCGGATCGGTGGCCATGAACGCGACGGCGAACGCCCAGCCGCCGGCGACCATGTGCCACCAGAACGGCACCGCGTAGTACGGATTCGAGGCCGGGCCCACGGCGTTGAACAGGCTCGCCATGGCGATCGTGCCGAGCGCGCAGCCGGCCATGATCCGCCACGAGCCGACCCCCGTGGCGACGAGGATCGCGGCGCCGACGAGGCAGGCGAGCGCCGAGGTCTCGCCCATCGACCCCGGCTCGACGCCGAGGAACGCGCGCCAGAAGTCGTGGCCTTGCGCGGCGAACGCACCCTCCATGTGGCGCCACTCCGCCAGCAGCGTCGCGCCCGAGTAGCCGTCGACGGTGAACCCCGGCAGCGCCGCGGTCCAGACCACGTCGCCCGAGAGGAAGGCCGGGTAGGCGAAGAACAGGAACGCGCGCGCGGCCAGCGCGGGGTTCACGAAGTTCATGCCGGTGCCGCCGAACAGCTCCTTGGCGAAGACCACGCCGAAGCTGATGCCGAGCGCGACCATCCACAGCGGCGTCGTCGGCGGGAGGATCAGCGGGAAGAGCATCCCGGTGACGAAGAAGCCCTCGTTGACCTCGACGCGCCGCACGATCGCGAAGCCGACCTCCCACGCGAGCCCGACGACCATCGTGACCACGTACATCGGCACGAAGTACATCGCGCCGTGCACGACGTTGGCGAGCAGCGAGTCGGGCGAGTAGCCGGTGCCCAGCCAGCGGATCACCGCGTGCCGCCAGCCGGGCAGCTCGCCGACCCGCGCCGGGTCGAGGGCGAGGTTCGCCTGGTAGCCCGTGTTCCACAGCGCCATCAGCACGCAGGGGATCGTCGCGATGACGACGATCATCATCATGCGCTTGAGGTCGAGCGCGTCGCGCACGTGCGCGCCGCCCCGCGTGCGCGTGCCGGGCGCGTAGAAGAACGTGTCGGCAGCCTCCCACAGCGGGTAGAGCTTGTGCAGGCGGCCGCCCTTCTCGAAGTGGCGCCCCAGCCCGTCCAGCGTCGTGCGCAGGTCCTTCACTCGTGCGCCTCCGCGCTCTCCTTCGCGAGCCGCTCCAGCATCTCGCGCAGCAGCGGCCCCCACTCGGTCTTGCCCGGATCGACGAAGGTCGCGAGCGCCACGTCCTCCTCGTCGAGCTCGAGCACGCCGAGCGCCTCGGCGCGCTCGACGTCCTTCGACGCGAGCGAGCGCAGCAGGAACGTCGGCAGCACGTCGAAGGGCATCACGCGCTCGTAGCTGCCGATCGGCACCATCGCGCGCGCGCCGCCGTTGGTCGTCGTCGTCAGCGCCAGCGGCGCGCGGCGCAGCCGGCCGAGGACGACGTTCCAGACCGAGTACTTGTCGCGGCCGGGCGTGATCCAGCCGAAGGCCTCGCGCGTCGTCGCCTCGGGCACGACGGCGACCTGCTGGTGGTAGCGCCCGAGGAAGCCCGTCGTCTCGCCCATCGCGGTGCGCCCGCCGAGCACCGACCCGGACACGACGCGCTGCGGTCCCGGCGCGGTCTCTCCCGCGCAGAGCTCGTCCAGCGATGCGCCCAGCCGGGTGCGCAGCAGGCGCGGACGCGCGGCCCCCGGCCCGGCGAGCGACACCACGCGCTCCACGTCGAGCCGGCCGCTGCGGAACAGTTCGCCGATCGCGACCACGTCTTGGTAGCCGGCGTGCCACGCGCGGCGCGACGCGTCGACCGGCGCGATGCGGTGGATGTGCAGGCCGGCCGTGCCGGCCGGGTGCGGGCCGGCGAACCGGTGCAGCCGCACGCGCGGCTCGCCGGGCAGGTCGAGGGCGAGGCCGGGGGCGGTGCACACGTGCACCGGGCCGTCGGTCAGCTTCGCGAGCGCGGCCACGCCGGCGGCGAACGCCTGCTGGCGCCCGTCGAGGACGGCGGCCACGTCGGGGGCGTGCGGATGGGTGTCGATCGCGGTCACGAACAGCGCGTGCGGCGCCGACGCGGGCGAGGGCACGCGCGAGAACGGCCGCTCGCGCAGCGCGGTCCACAGGCCGGACTCGGTGAGCAGCGCGACGACAGTCGCGCGATCGAGCGCCGCGGGTGGCTTGCCGGTGTACGCGGCGAAGCGGGGCGCGCCGTCCGCGGCCTCGGCAGCGGCGTCCACGCGCAGCGCGAGCGACGCGAAGGCGCGACGCTCGCCGCGGTGGATCGCCTCGACGACGCCGGCGGCGGGCGCGGTCCAGCGCACGCCCGGCGTCTTGCGGTCCTCGTAGAGCGGCTGGCCGAGCGCCACGCGCTCGCCGGGCGCGACGAGGAACGCGGGACGCAGGCCGACGGCGTCGGCGCCGAGCAGCGCGACGCGCTGCACCGGGCGCGCCGGTTCGATGCGTTGCGCGGGTGCTCCCGCCAGCGGCAGGTCCAGTCCCTTGCGAATCCGATGCAGCGTCGCGTCCACGTCGTCTGCAGGGCGCGGCGCGCAGGCCGCACGCTCCTCCTCGTGCCGCGCGCGGAGGGACCGCGCGCAGGGCGAAAGCCTAGGGGCGCATCGCGGCTGCCGAATTGACCGTCGTCAACGAGGCTGCCTCGACGCGGATGTCCTCACGCATAGACCGGATAGCGCGGGTCGTACATCAGGCCTTCCACGTACGCGAGCAGGTCGCGCGGCCGCTCGATGCGTGCGAGGCCGCCGGCGAACGCGATCTCGGCGACCGCTGCCGCGATCTGCGCCGACACGTGGCGCACGGCGGACAGCGGCGGGTAGAGGCTGCCCTGCGCGAGGTCGCTCTCGCCCACGGTCGTCGCGAGCGTGCGTGCCGCGGCCATGAACATCGCGTCGGTCGCCCGGGTCGCCTGCGACGCGAGGAGGCCGAGCCCCACGCCGGGGAAGATGTACGAGTTGTTGCCCTGCCGCGGCACGAAGTGGCGGCCGCGCACGCTCGCCGCGGGGAACGGGCTGCCCGACGCGAACAGCGCGCGCCCGTCGCTCCACTCGTAGGCCTGCTGCGCCGTGCACTCGGAGCGCGACGTCGGGTTGGACAGCGCGAAGACGATCGGCCGCTCGTTGTGCGCCGCCATCGCGCGCACGACGTCCTCGGTGAACGTGTTGGGCGTCGCCGACACGCCGATGATCGCGGTGGGCTCGAGCGCCTTCACGGCGGACAGGAAGTCCGGCACCGGCGCGTGGGCGTGCGCATAGGGCTTCTTGTGATGCGCGAGATCGCCGCGGCCGGCGACGACCAGTCCCTTCGAGTCGACCAGCCAGCAGCGGCCGCGCGCCTGAGCCTCCGCCATGCCGTCGTCGACCATCGCCTGGACCAGCAGGTCGGAGATGCCGGTCGCCGCCTCCCCAGCACCCAGGCACATGAACGTCTGCTCGCGCATCGGCCTGCCGGTGACGCGCAGGGCCGAGAAGATGCCCGCCACGGTGACGGCGGCGGTGCCCTGGATGTCGTCGTTGAAGCAGCAGATCTCGTCGCGCCACTTCGCCAGCAGGCGGAACGCGTTGTGGTTCGCGAAGTCCTCGAACTGCACCACCACCCCGGGAAACACCTCCTGCGTCGCGTCGAGGAACTCGTCGACCAGCGCGTCGTACTCCTCGCCGGTCGCGCGGGGCCGGGCGAGGCCGAGGTAGAGCGGATCGGAGAGGAACCTGGGGTTGTTGGTGCCGACGTCCAGCACGACGGGCAGGCACTTGCCGGGATCGATGCCGGCGCACGCCGTGTACAGCGCGAGCTTGCCGATCGGGATGCCCATGCCGCTCGCGCCGAGGTCGCCCAGCCCCAGGATGCGCTCGCCGTCGGTGACGACGATCATCGCGACCTCGTGCTGCGGCCAGTTGCGCAGGATCTGCCCGACGTGTCCGCGGTCGTCGAGCGACAGGTACATGCCGCGCGGGCGCCGGAAGATGTGCCCGAACTCCTGGCAGGCGAGCCCGACCGTCGGCGTGTAGACGATCGGCATCATCTCGTCGGGGTAGTCCGTCAGCACGCGGAAGAACAGCGCTTCGTTGCGGTCGTGCAGCGACTCCAGCATGATGTACTTCGCGAGCGGGGTCTGCAGCCGGTGGAAGTTCTCGAGCACGCGCGCGACCTGGTCCTCCTGCGTCAGCACGTGCGCGGGCAGCAGGCCGCGCAGGCCGAGCGCGTCGCGCTCGGCGAGCGTGAACGCCGTGCCCTTGTTGAGCGTCGGCTCGCGCAGCAGCGCGACGCCGCGCGGGAACCACGACGGGATCGGCTGGTGCGGATGCGGCGTGGGGTGCGGATGGCTCATGGACGTCGACTCCTGTTGGCCGCGCGCATCGCGGCGCGGGTCCCGCAGGCGGGCGCGCGGCGGCGCGGAGGCGCCCGCGACCCCGGGCGCGGCGCGCCGCCGCCGGCCGGCGGCGGACGGGGCGGGCGCTAGGCGTGCAACGCCTGGTACTTGGCGAGCAGCTGCTCCTTCGACTCCGCGTGCGCCGGGTCGGGGACGATGCAGTCCGCCGGGCACACGCCGACGCACTGCGGATCGTCGTGCGCGCCCACGCATTCGGTGCACTTGGCCGGGTCGATCGTGTAGATCGGCGAGCCGGCCGCGATCGCGTTGTTGGGGCACGGCTCCACGCACGCGTCGCATGCGGTGCAGTCGTCGGTGATCATCAGTGCCATGGTTCGCTCCTGTTGGCGTCGGGGGTCGGCGGCGGTCGCCCGCGGCACGCCCTCCGGGGTCAGAGATGCTCGCTCGTGTAGGACTTGAGCGCCTTCATGTAGTTGGCGCGCTCGAACGCGTCGGGGTCCGGGCAGGCGTGCTGCGACAGCGAGCCCTTGAGCTGCGTCACGGACTCGTACTCGCGCGCGGCCATCCACGCCTCGACGCCGCGCACGAGCGTGGCGACGTGCTGCGGGCCCCGCTTGAGCAGGCTGCTCGCGATCATCACGCAGTCGGCGCCGGCCAGCAGCAGCTTCAGCACGTCGTCGGGCGTGTGCGCGCCGCCGGTGGCCGCGAGGCTCGCGTCGACGTGCCCGTGCAGGATCGCGATCCAGCGCAGCGCCAGGCGCAGCTCGTCGGAGGTCGAGAGCACGAGGTGCGGCGCGACCTCCAGCTCCTCGAGCATGATGTCGGGCTGGACGAAGCGGTTGAACAGCACCAGCCCGTTCGCGCCCGCCGCAACGAGGCGCATCGCCATGCTGGTCATCGCGCTGAAGTACGGCGCCACCTTCACGGCGACCGGCACGCTCGTGGCCGCGCGCACCGACGCGACGAGGTCGAGGTAGCGCTGCTCGACGGCGCTCGACGTGTCGGCCGGGTCGGCCGCGAGGAAGTAGACGTTGAGCTCGATGGCCTGCGCGCCGGCGTCCTCGAACTGCTTCGCCATCCGCGTCCAGCCGCCCGGCGTGTGGCCGTTCAGGCTCGCGATGACGGGGACCGACAGCGCCTTGCGGGCCTCGCCGATGAGCTTCAAATAGCGGGCGACGCCCGTCTCCTGCGCCTGCACCTCGGGGAAGAACCCGCGCGCCTCCGGCGACAGCTCCGCGCCGTAGAGCATCAGGTCGTGCGTGGCCATCTCCTCGTGCTCGATCTGCTCCTCGAACAGCGACGGGAGCACGACCGCCGCCACGCCGGCGTCCTGCAGGCGCCTGAGGCCGTCGATCGAGCCGGTCATCGGCGAGGCCGACGCGACGACCGGGTTGGCCAGCGGGAGGCCGAGGTAGCGGCTCGCGAGATCGACGCTCATGGCTTCACCTCCTCGGCGGCCGGCTTCGCGGCCGCGGCATCGTCGGGCGCCCCGGCCGGCGCGGCCTGCGCCTCCGGGACCACGCGGTGCACGCCGGCGATCTGCTCGTAGAGCTGCCAGCGGGCGTCGGCGTCGGCCTGCGCCGCGCGGGCGAGCTCCTTCGCGCGGGCCGGGTCGGCCTGCGCGAGCATCGCGTAGCGGCCCTCCTTCATCGTGAACTGCTCCAGCGGGATCGTGGGCTTGCGCGAGTCGAGCTTCAGCGGCTGGTCGGCGCCGCCCATGCCCAGCCGCGGGTCGTAGCGGTACAGCGTCAGGTAGCCGCTCTTCACCGCGTCGCGCTGGTGGCTCATGCCGGTGGTCATGTCGATGCCGTGCGCGATGCAGTGGCTGTAGGCGATGATCAGCGACGGCCCCGGCCACGACGCGGCCTCCTGGAACGTGCGCACGGTCTGCACCGGGTTGGCCCCCATCGCGACCTGCGCGACGTACACGTTGCCGTACGCCATCGCGATCATGCCGAGGTCCTTCTTGCCGATCGCCTTGCCCGCGGCCGCGAACTTCGCCACGGCGCCGCGCGGCGTCGCCTTCGACGCCTGGCCGCCGGTGTTGGAGTAGACCTCGGTGTCGAGCACGAGGATGTTCACGTTGCGGCCCGAGGCGAGCACGTGGTCGAGCCCGCCGTAGCCGATGTCGTAGGCCCAGCCGTCGCCGCCGACGATCCACACGCTGCGCACGACGAGGCTGTCCGCGACGGCGTCGAGCCGCCGCGCCGCGGGCGTGCCGAGCAGGGCGAGCACCTCCCGCAGCTGCTTCACGCGTGCGCGCTGCGCGGCGACCTCCTCGTCGCTGTCCTGCTTCGCGTCGATCAGCGCGTCGGCCAGCTCAGGCCCGATCGCGTCGCGCAGCTCGCGCAGCAGGCCCTTCGCGAGGTCGTTCTGCGCGTCGATCGCGAGCCGCATGCCGAGCCCGAACTCCGCGTTGTCCTCGAACAGGCTGTTGGCCCACGCGGGCCCCTTGCCGTCGGCGTTCGTGGCGTACGGCGTCGTCGGCAGGTTGCCGCCGTAGATCGACGAGCAGCCCGTGGCGTTGGCGACGATCATGCGGTCGCCGTAGAGCTGCGAGATCAGCTTGACGTAGGGCGTCTCGCCGCAGCCCGAGCAGGCGCCCGAGTACTCGAACAGCGGCCGGCGGAACTGCGACCCGCGCAGCCCGTCGATCGTGTCGAACGACGGCCGCACCTCCGGCAGCGAGAGGAAGAACGCGTAGTTGGCGCGCTCGGCGTCGAGGTGCTCGAGCTTGGGCGCCATGTTGATGGCCTTGTGCTTGACCATCGTCTTGCTGCGCGACGGGCAGACGTCCACGCAGATGCCGCAGCCGGTGCAGTCCTCGGGCGCCACCTGCAGGCTGTACATCATCCCGGCGAGCGAGGGCGTCTCCTTGCGGGCGTACGGCACCGCCTTGAACGTCGCCGGCGCACCCGCCATCGCCTCGGCCGGGAACGCCGTCATCCGGATCGCCGCGTGCGGGCAGACGAGCGGGCAGATGGCGCACTGCGTGCAGATCGTCTCGTCCCAGATCGGGATCTCGTGCGCGATGCTGCGCTTCTCCCACTGCGTCGTGCCGGTCGGGAACGTCCCGTCGACCGGCAGCGCCGACACCGGCAGCAGGTCGCCCTTGCCGTCCATCATCATCGCGGTCACGCGCTGCACGAAGTCCGGCGCGGCCTTCGGGACGACCGGGCGGCGCGCGAACGTCGCGTCGGCGTGCTGCGGCACGGTCACCTCGGCCATCGCCGCGAGCGAGGCGTCGACCGCCGCGAAGTTGCGGGCCAGGACGGTCTCGCCGCGCTTCCCGTAGGTCTTGCGGATCGCCTCCTTGATCTTGCCGATCGCCTCGTCGCGCGGGAGCACGCCCGAGATCGCGAAGAAGCAGGCCTGCGTGACCGTGTTGATGCGACCCGCCAGCCCGGCCTGCTTCGCGACGGCCAGCGCGTCGACGACGAAGAAGCGCAGCCTGCGCTCGATGATCTGCTGCTGCGCCTCGCGCGGCAGCCGGCTCCACACCTCGCCCGGACCGTAGGGGCTGTTGAGCAGGAACGTCGCGCCCGGCCGCGCCAGCGCCAGCACGTCGAGCTTCTCCATGAACTCGAACTGGTGGCAGGCGACGAAGTCCGCCTGCCGCACCAGGTACGTGGACTCGATCGGCGCGGGCCCGAAGCGCAGGTGCGAGACCGTGATCGCGCCCGACTTCTTGCTGTCGTAGACGAAGTAGCCCTGCGCGTGCAAGGGCGTGTTCTCGCCGATGATCTTCACCGTGTTCTTCGTCGCCCCCACGGTGCCGTCGGCGCCCAGGCCGTAGAACACGGCGCGCGTCACGCCCTGCGGCTCGGTGTCGAACGCCTCGTCGACGGCGAGCGAGAGCCGCGTGACGTCGTCGACGATGCCGACGGTGAAGTGCCGCCTCGGGGCGGGCTGCCGCAGCTCGTCGAGCGCGGCCCTGGCCATCGCCGGCGTGTACTCCTTGGACGACAGGCCGTAGCGGCCGCCGATCACGCGCGGCAGCGCCTTGCCGTCCGGCCACGCCTCGGCCAGCGCTGCGACGACGTCCTGGTAGAGCGGCTCGCCCACCGCCCCCGGCTCCTTCGTGCGGTCGAGCACGGCGATCGAGCGCACGGTCGCCGGCAGCGCCGCCACGAACGACGCCGTGTCGAACGGACGGTAGAGGCGCACGCTGACCAGCCCCACCTTCTCGCCCGCCGCGACGAGCGTCGCGACCGCCTCGCGCGAGGCGCCGGTGCCCGAGCCCATCTGCACGAGCACGCGCTCGGCGTCGGGCGCGCCGCTGTAGTCGAACAGCCCGTAGCGCCGGCCGGTCAGCGTCGCGAAGCGGTCCATCGACTCGCGCACGATGCCCGGGACGGCGAGGTAGAACGGGTTGCACGCCTCTCGCGCCTGGAAGAAGACGTCCGGGTTCTGGGCGGAACCGCGGAGCTTCGGGGCGTCCGGGTTGAGCGCGCGCTCGCGGTGCGCGCGCACCAGGTCCTCGTCGATCAGCGCGCGGACGTCGTCCTCGAGCAGGAGCTCGATCTTGTTGACCTCGTGGCTCGTGCGGAAGCCGTCGAAGAAGTGCAGGAACGGCACGCGCGCCTTCAGCGTCGACATGTGCGCGATCATCGCCATGTCCTGCGCCTCCTGCACGCTGGCGGAGGCCAGCAGCGCGAAGCCGGTGGCGCGGGCGGCCATCACGTCGCTGTGGTCGCCAAAGATCGACAGCGCGTGCGTGGCGATCGTCCGCGCGGCGATGTGGAACACCGCGGGCGTCAGCTCGCCCGCGATCTTGAACATGTTCGGCAGCTTGAGCAGCAGGCCCTGCGAAGCGGTGAAGGTCGTCGTCAGCGCGCCCGCCTGCAGCGAGCCGTGCACCGCGCCCGCCGCGCCGGCCTCGCTCTGCATCTCGACGACCTGCGGGACCATGCCCCAGATGTTCTTCTGGCCTGCCGCGGACCACGCGTCCGCGAGCTCGCCCATCGTCGACGACGGCGTGATCGGGTAGATCGCGATCACCTCGCTGTTGAGGTGCGCGATGCGGGCGGCGGCTTCGTTGCCGTCGAGGACGTAGGTTCGGTCGCTCATGGTCTGGGGGCGGCAGCCTGACCTGCCGTGGATGCGCGCGCGGGCCGCGCGCGGATCGCTCGTGGTAGGAAGGTGCGCCCGCCCGCGCCCGGTCGTGCGCGCCGGACCCCGGTGGCGCGTGCGCGACGAAGCGAAGGGAGCGTCGGCGTCCGCGGCATGGACGGGGCGCGTCAGAGGAGACCCGGCTTGCCGGCCGCCCAGCGCCGGTACTCGGTGGTCAGGAGCTCGACGTGCTCGCGCTCCTCGGCGGCGAGCTCGCGGTAGAGCTCGCGCTCGACCGAGCCCTCCGGCGCGCGCTCGCCCTCGCGGGCGAAGAAGTCGACCGCGCGCTGCTCGAAGGCGATCGCGATGCGGAACAGGTTCGCGGGATCCTCCGGCTTGCGGTCGACGCCGGCGAAGATCGCCGCGCGGTCGATCTGGAAGTCGGCGGAAGGCGCGGGCAGCGCGGCGTGGTAGCGCTTCGACAGCGTCTGCATGTGCTCCTGCTCCATCGCCGCGAAGCGCGCGAACAGGTCGCGCAGCTCCGGGTCGGCCGCGTCCTGCGCCGCGCGCTGGTAGAAGGCGTGGCCGCCGAGCTCGATCTCGAAGGCCTTGCGCACCGCCTCCATCGCGCTGTCGTCCGCGATCGCGCCGCGCTCGAGCAGGTCGAGCCGGCCCTTGCAGTGCGGGCACAGGCCGTAGGGGAAGGCGAAGCCCTCGGAGACCTTGTGGCAGGAGGCGCAGCGCCAGGAGAGCTCGACGCCCGCGCAGCAGATGTACGGCTCGTCGTCGTCGAGCGGGCGCTGGCAGCGCGGGCAGACGGCCATCGACGTGGCGGCGGTCATGACGCTTCCTCGGTCTGGGTTGTCGTGGCGCCCGGCACGCCGGTGCCCGGCGGGACGAACGCTTCGGCGTGCTCGGCCGTGACCGGCCACACCGACTTGCCGCCGGCGAGCCAGGCGGCGATCGCGCGGGCGGCGCGGCGGCCCGCGCCCATCGCCAGGATCACGGTGGCCGCGCCCGTCACGATGTCGCCGCCGGCGAACACGCCGGGGACGCTGGTCGCCTGCGTGGCGGGGTCGGCGACGATGTAGCCCCACTTGTTGAGGTCGAGGCCGGGAGTCGACTTGGTCACGATCGGGTTGGCCTTCGTGCCGAGCGCGTAGATCACCGTGTCGCACTCGAGCTCGACGAACTCGTCCAGCGGCACCGGCTTGCGGCGGCCCTTCTCGTCGGGCTCGCCGAGTTCCATCTTCTGGACCTTCATGCCACGCACGTTGCCGTCCGCGTCGGTCAGGATCTCGACGGGCGCGTGGAGGAAGAAGAACTCGATGCCTTCCTCCTTGGCGTGGCGGAGCTCCTCGATGCGCGCCGGGGCCTCGGCTTCCGAGCGGCGGTACACGCAGCGGACCGTCGGGATGCCGAGCCGCCTGGCCACGCGCAGGCAGTCCATCGCCGTGTTGCCGGCGCCGATCACCACCACGCTCCTGCCCAGCGTGACCGGCGTGTCGAGGTAGGGGAACTTGTCGCCGCCCATCAGGTTGACGCGCGTCAGGAACTCGTTGGCGGAGTAGACCTGCCCCGCGAACTCGCCGGGGATGCCGAGGAACGCGGGCGCGCCCGCCCCGGCCCCCACGAAGACGGCATCGAAGCCCATCGGCCCCAGCAGCTCGGGCACCGAGAACGTCTTGCCGATCACCTTGTTGGTCTCGAAGCGGACGCCCATGCCGGCGAGGTTCTCGACCTCGCGGGCGATGATGTCGCGCGGCAGCCGGAAGGACGGGATGCCGTACTGCAGCACGCCCCCCACGACGTGCAGCGCTTCGTAGACGGTGACGTCGCACCCGTACTTCGCGAGGTCGGCGGCGACGGCGAGCCCGGAGGGGCCGGAGCCGACCACCGCGACCCTGCCCAGCCTGCGGGCGACGCTGCGCGGCTGCGCCCCGGGCGCGCGGGCGTTGTCGCCGACGAAGCGCTCGAGGCGGCCGATCGCGACCGCCTCCATCGGCAGCTTCTTGTTCTTCGCCACGACGCACTGCGCCTCGCACTGCGACTCCTGCGGGCACACGCGGCCGCACACCGACGGGAACAGGTTCGACTCGTTGATGACCGCGAGCGCGCCGTCGAGGTCGCGCACCAGCAGGTGGCGGATGAAGCGCGGGATGTCGATCCCGACCGGGCAGCCCTCGATGCAGGTCGGCTTGCTGCACTGGATGCAGCGCTCGGCCTCGCCGATCGCGTCGGCCATCGAGTAGCCGAGGTTCACCTCCTTGAAGTTGCGCGACCGCTCGACGGGGTCGCGCTCGGGCATCTTCACCGCGTGCGGCGGCAGGTCCTTGTACTTCTTGTAGTTGCGCTTGCCCTCGTCGAACAGCTGCTTCTCGACGTGGCAGACGTGCGCGTAGTCGTCGCTCGCCTTCGACTCCTCGCCCTTGAAGCGCTTCTGGCGCAGCATGAGCTCGCGGAAGTCGACCTGGTGGCCGTCGAAGTCCGGCCCGTCGACGCAGGCGAAGCGGATCTCGTCGCCGACCGTGACGCGGCAGGAGCCGCACATCCCGGTGCCGTCGACCATGATCGCGTTGAGCGACACCATCGTCTTCACGCCCGACGGCCGGGTCGTCTCGACGCACGCGTTCATCATCGGCAGCGGCCCGATGGCGATCGCGAGGTCCGGGCGGTCGCGCGCGATCAGGTCCTTCAGCGCCTCGGTGACGAATCCGGGCCGGCCGTAGCTGCCGTCGTCGGTGCAGACGACGAGCTCGTCGCAGTAGCGGGCGAACTTCTCCTCCCAGAACACGAGGTCCCTGGTGCGAAAGCCGATGATGCCGGTCGTCCGGTTGCCCGCCTCCTTGAACGCGCGCAGCTGCGGGTAGACCGGCGCGACGCCCAGGCCGCCGCCGACCAGCACGACGTGCCCCGCTTCGTGGACGTGCTGCGCAAGCCCGAGCGGTCCCACGAAGTCGGCGAACGTGTCGCCCTCCCGGTAGTGGTCGCGCATCTCCAGCGTCGTCTTGCCGAGCGCCTGGATGACCATGGTGATCGTCCCGCGCTCGCGGTCGAAGTCGGCGACGGTGAGCGGGATGCGCTCGCTGCCCTCGTGCAGGCGCAGCATGACGAAGTGGCCGGGCTGGGCGGCGCGCGCCACGTCGGGCGCCTCGACCTCCCAGAGGAACGTCGTCTCCGAGAACGCCTCGCGGCGGAGAATCCTGTACATGGCGCGCTTCGCTTCCGTGGTCGTGGTCCTGCGGCATCGCCGGCGAGCGCGCGTCCCGCGGGCGCACGAAGACCGCCGGCAGCGCCCTTGCCGCGCCGTGGTCCCCGCGTCGCTCGTTCCCGGCCTGCCGGACGCGGAGGCGACACCCTCCGGACCGGCGTTCCTCCTGCCCGCCGGCGGGATCCTTCCCGCCGCCTTGCTGCGTACCCGAATGCTGCGCGCTGGTACGCAAATCCGGTTGATCGAGGTCAAAGGCGGGGCGGGCTTTTCGGCGAAGTCGGCGTCGCGTTCCGGCAGCCATTGACCGGCGTCAGGCCGCGGGTTGCCCCGCGGGGCCGGCGCACCCGCGGATGCGGGACGTTCCGTGTCCGGAATTGCGACGCCGTGTGCCCGCGCGCCGTGCTAGCGTCGCGGCACGCGGCTGTTACACCGGCCGTTACGCCCCGCACGCTGCTGCAGTTCGCCAGTTGACGGCCATCAAGCATCGTGCCGCGCGGCGGGGCTAACGTGGGCCGTTCGCCGGCCGGCACTCAATCAGGAGAGGACATCCCATGGCTTCGACGAGCCCGACGATCGCCGGCGCGGGCCTGGCCGAGCGCCCGCGCCGCAGCCGCGTCCCCGCGCGTCTCGACCTGCTGCAGAGCGCGACGGGGCTCGTGCTCGCGCTGTTCATGTGGGGCCACATGTTCTTCGTGTCGACGATCCTCGTCA
This sequence comes from Betaproteobacteria bacterium, assembly GCA_016861105.1. Lineage (GTDB taxonomy): Bacteria > Pseudomonadota > Gammaproteobacteria > Burkholderiales > Casimicrobiaceae > VBCG01. The sequence goes on from BOKS01000014.1 coordinate 122,618, forward strand.
GCAAGGACTTCATGTGGACCGTCACGAAGATGTTCGAGGGCTACTTCATCTTCGGCAGGCCCTACCCGGGGATCGTGTCGGTGATCGTGTTCGGGATCCTCGTGCTGTTCGTCGCGCACGCGTTCCTCGCCGTGCGCAAGCTGCCGATCAGCTTCCGCCAGTGGCAGATGTACCGCGGCCACATGAAGGTGATGAAGCACGAGGACACGACCCTGTGGTGGGTGCAGGCCGTGACCGGCTTCATGCTGTTCTTCCTGGTGACCGTGCACCTCTACCAGATGCTGATGCACCCCGGCCTGATCGGACCCTACGAGTCGGCCGACCGCGTGTGGACCGGACGCTGGTGGCCGCTCTACCTCGTGATGCTGTTCGCCGTCGAGCTGCACGGCGGCATCGGCCTCTACCGCCTCGCCGTCAAGTGGGGCTGGTTCGAGCGCGGCGACGCCGACGCGACGCGCGCCACGCTGAAGAAGGCGAAGTGGGTGCTGACGGTGTTCTTCCTCGTGCTCGGCCTGGCGACGCTGGCGGCGTACATGAAGATCGGCTACGAGCACGCCGACCGGGCGGGCGAGCGCTACGTGCCCGCGTCGGTGCAACCGGGAGCCGTGCAATGAAGGTCGTCTACACCGACGTTCTCGTCATCGGCGGCGGGCTCGCGGGCCTGCGGCTCGCCATCGCGGCCAGGCGCCGCGGCCACGACGCGCTGATCCTGTCGCTCGTGCCGCCGAAGCGCTCGCACAGCAAGGCGGCGCAGGGGGGCATGCAGGCCTCGCTCGGCAACGTGATCAAGGGCCAGGGCGACAACGAGGACGTGCACTTCGAGGACACCGTGCGCGGCTCCGACTGGGGTGCCGACCAGGAGGTCGTGCGCATGTTCGTCAACACGGCGCCCAAGGCGGTGCGCGAGCTGGCGGCCTGGGGCGTGCCGTGGAGCCGCGTGCGCAAGGGCGACCGGCAGGTCGTCATCAACGGCCAGAAGGTGACGATCACCGAGCGCGACGAGGCGCACGGCCTCGTCGCGCAGCGCGACTTCGGCGGCACGAAGAAGTGGCGCACCTGCTACGTCTCCGACTGCACCGGCCACGCGATGCTGCAGGCGGTCGGCGACCAGGCGATCGCCGCGGCCATCCCGGTGCACGAACGCACCGAGGCGCTGGCGCTCATCCACGACGGCGGGCGCTGCTACGGCGCCGTCGTGCGCGACCTCGTCACGGGAACGCTGTCCGCGTATCTGGCCAAGGCGACGGCGATCACGACGGGCGGCGCGGGGCGGCTCTACCGCGTGACGACCAACGCCGTGATCTGCGAGGGCATCGGCCACGCGATCGCGCTGGAGACCGGCGTGGCGGCCCTCGGCAACATGGAGGCGGTGCAGTTCCATCCGACGGGCATCTTCCCGGCCGGCATCCTCGTCACCGAGGGCTGCCGCGGCGACGGCGGCCTGCTCAAGGACGCGGACGGCCACCGCTTCATGCCCGACTACGAGCCCGAGAAGAAGGAGCTCGCCTCGCGCGACGTGGTGTCGCGGCGGATGGAGGAGCACATCGCCAAGGGCAAGGGGGTCAAGTCGCGCTTCGGCGACCACCTCTGGCTCGACATCACGCTGCTCGGCGAGCAGCACATCCGCCACAACCTGCGCGAGGTCTACGAGATCTGCCACTACTTCATGGGCGTGGACCCGGTGAAGGACATGATCCCGGTGCGCCCGGCGCAGCACTACACGATGGGCGGGGTGCGGACGAAGCCGAGCGGCGAGAGCCCCACGCTCAAGGGCCTGTTCTCCGCCGGCGAGGCCGCCTGCTGGGACATGCACGGCTTCAACCGCCTCGGCGGCAATTCGGTCGCCGAGACCGTCGTGGCCGGCATGATCGTCGGCGAGTACGTCGCCGACTTCTGCGACCGCGCCGAGAACGACGTGAACATCCCGACCGGCGTCGTGCGCGAATTCCTCGAGCGCGAGCAGGCCAAGCTCGACCGGCTGGCGCAGGGCGGCGGCAGCGAGGACGCGGCGAAGCTCAAGGCGCGCATGCAGGAGATCATGACCGCCAAGGTCGGCATCTTCCGCCGCGGCAAGGACCTCGAGGAGGCCGTCGACGAGCTCCAGGAGCTGCTGGTGCGCAGCCGCAGCATCGGGCTGCGCTCGCGCGCGCCGGGTCCCAACCCGGAGCTGGTGACGGCCTACCGCACGCAGAAGATGCTCAGGCTCGCGCTGACGGTCGCGTACGGCGCGCTCACGCGCACCGAGAGCCGCGGCGCGCACTTCCGCGAGGACCATCCGCGCCGCGACGACGCGCAGTGGCTGAAGCGCACGCTGGCGACGTGGAAGAGCGACGCGGACACGCTCCCCACGCTCGACTACGAGCCGCTCGACATCAGGCGCATGGAGCTGCCGCCCGGCTGGCGCGGGTACGGCGCGAAGGACTACACCGACCACCCCGACACCGCGGCGCGGCAGGCGGAGGTCGACGCGCTGAAGGAGAAGCACGCCGACCGCTTCGCGCGCCAGCGCGCACTCATGCCCTACGACCACCTGCTGCCGCAACGGCTCAAGGGGCGCAACGAGCGCATCGACGAGCGGTTCCCGGCGGCGCCGGGCGGCGCGGGCGACACGCCGGAGTCCGCGTTCGCCTGGGAAAGCGAGTGAGGTGAGGACGTGACGACCACGACCATCGTGAAGGCCCCCTCGACGAGCGCGCCGCCGGCGCCGGCGGCGGCCGCGGCCCCGGCTGGTGGCGTCGCCACCGGCGCGAAGATCCGCGTGCACGCGCTGCGCTACAACCCGCAGGAGCCTGGCAGCGTCCCGCACATGCAGACCTACGAGCTCGAGCAGACGGAAGGGATGACGCTGTTCATCGCGCTCTCCGAGATCCGCGAGACGCTGGATCCCACGCTGCAGTTCGACTTCGTCTGCCGCGCCGGCATCTGCGGCAGCTGCGCGATGATGGTCAACGGACGCCCGACGCTCGCCTGCCGCACGCTGACGCGCGACGTCGGGCCGGACATCACGCTGGCGCCGCTGCCGGTGTTCGAGCTCATCGGCGACCTGTCGGTCAACACCGGCAGGTGGATGCGCGGCACCAGCGAGCGCCTGGAGGCGTGGCTGCACGGGGACCCCCAGGCCCGCGACATCTGCCGCATCGAGGAGCCGATGGAGCCGGAGCTCGCCGAGAAGCTGAACGAGCTGGACCGCTGCGTGGAGTGCGGCTGCTGCGTGGCCGCTTGCGGGACGGCGCGCATGCGGCCCGACTTCGTCGGCGCGGTGGGCATGGCGAAGATCGCCCGCTTCCGCCTCGACCCGCGCGACAAGCGCACCGACGACGACTACTACGAGCTGGTGGGCACCGACGACGGCGTGTTCGGCTGCATGTCGCTGCTCGCCTGCCACGACGTGTGCCCGAAGGACCTGCCGCTGCAGACGCAGATCGCCTTCCTGCGGCGCAAGATGGCCGGAAAGGGCTGGGCTTGACTTGAACGACGGACCGACCTGAAGGCCGGCCGACATCTCACATCGTCGTCCCCGCGGAGGCGGGGACCCAGTGTCCTTCGACGAGGTCGGCGCTGGATCCCCCGTCCGCCGGACGGCACCGCGAGGTTACAGCATGGCAACGCGCATCGAAAAGGACTTCCTCGGAGCGAAGGAGATTCCCGCGGACGCGTACTACGGCGTCCAGACGCTCCGCGGCAAGGAGAACTTCCACATCACCGGCATCCCGATGTCGCTGGAGCCGAACTTCGTCAAGGCGTTCGGCTACGTGAAGAAGGCCGCCGCACTCGCCAACCGCGACCTCGGCGTGCTCGACGCGAAGATCGCCGACGCGATCGCGAAGGCCTGCGACCGCCTGATCGCCGGCGAGATGCGCGACCAGTTCGTCACCGACTTCATCCAGGGCGGCGCCGGCACCTCGACGAACATGAACGCCAACGAGGTCATCGCCAACCTGGCGCTGGAGAGCCTCGGGCACGCGAAGGGCGACTACCAGCACGTCAACCCGAACGACCACGTGAACTTCGGGCAGTCGACCAACGACATGTACCCGACCGCGTTCCGCCTCGCGCTGATCATGCGGCTGGAGAGCTACATGGGCTCGCTGACCGCGCTGCAGGAGGCGTTCTTCGCGAAGGGCAGGGAGTTCGGCAAGGTCCTGAAGATGGGCCGCACGCACCTGCAGGACGCCGTGCCGATGTCGCTGGGCCAGGAATTCCACGGCTGGGGGACGACGATCGGCGAGGAAGTGCAGCGCATCGCGGAGGTGCGGCAGTTCCTCCACGAGATCAACCTCGGCGCCACCGCGATCGGCACGACCGTCACGGCCGCTCCCGGCTATCCGGAGCTCGCCACGAAGCACCTCTCCGAGCTGACCGGACGCAAGTTCATCCTCGCCGGCGACCTGATCGAGGCGACCTCCGACACCGGCGCCTACGTGCTGCTCTCCGGCGTGCTGAAGCGCACCTCGTCGAAGCTCACCAAGATCTGCAACGACCTCCGGCTGCTCGCCTCCGGTCCGCGCTGCGGGCTGAACGAGATCAACCTGCCGCAGATGCAGCCGGGCAGCTCGATCATGCCCGGCAAGGTGAACCCGGTGATTCCCGAGGTCGTGAACCAGGTCGGCTTCCTCGTCATCGGGCTCGACCTCACCGTCACGCTGGCCGCCTCCGCTGGCCAGCTGCAGCTCAACGTGATGGAGCCGGTGATCACCTTCGCGCTGTTCACCTCGATCGCGACGATGGAGAACGCGGTGAACAGCCTGCGGGTCAACTGCGTTGCCGGGATCACGGCGAACGCCGAGCGGACGCGCGACATGGTGCTGAACTCGCTCGGCATCGTCACGCTGCTCAAGCCGGCGCTCGGCTACAAGCAGTGCGCCGAGCTCGCGCGCGAGGGCTACGAGACCGGCAAGTCGCTGCACGACATCGTCGTCAAGGAGCGCAAGCTCATGACGCAGGCGAAGTGGGACGAGACGTTCTCGTTCGAGAACCTGATCAACCCGAAGTTCGAACAATAGGACAAGCCCGGCGCTGAAGCGGCGGTCCGGCGATCGACGCGACGCCTTCCGATCGCCGGCCGCGTCAGCCGCCGCAAGGAACACCAATGACACTGTCGATCGTTCTGCAGTTCGCCGTCGTGCTGGCGGCGATCTGGATGGGCGCGCGCTTCTCCGGCGTGGGCCTCGGCCTGTGGGGCGCCGTCGGGCTCCTCGTCCTCATCGTCGTCTTCAACGTCAACCCCACGTCGCCGCCGGTCGACGTCATGCTGATCATCCTCGCGGTGATCATGGCGGCGTCCGTGATGGACGCCGCGGGCGGCATCGACTTCCTCGTGCGCGTCGCCGAACGGATCATCCGCGCGAACCCGAAGTACGTGACGATCGTCGCGCCGCTCACCACGTGGACGTTCACGTTCTTCGCGGGGACCGGCCACATCGTCTACCCGCTGCTGCCGGTGATCTACGAGACCGCGCACCAGAGCGGCATCCGGCCCGAGCGCCCGATGGCGGTCGCGACGATCGCCTCGCAGCAGGCGATCACGGCGAGCCCGGTGGCCGCCGCCACCGCCGCGATGATCGGCCTGTTCAGCGAAAAGGGCCTGTCGCAGTGGGGCCTGCCGGAGATCCTGATGGTCTGCGTCCCGGCGACGCTCGCCGGCGTGATCGTCGCCGCGATCGTGTCGATGTTCATCGGCAAGGACCTGAAGGACGATCCCGAGTACCAGGCGCGGCTCGCGGCCGGGAAGATCCCCGCCCCGAAGACCGCCGAGCAGGAGCGGGCGCCGCTCAAGCCGACGGCGAAGCTCTCCGCGTTCCTGTTCCTCGCGGGCGTGATCACCGTCGTGGTGCTCGGCTTCTTCCCGGCGCTGCGGACGCTCCCCGGCGCGAAGGCGGCCGTGTCGATGCCGATCGTCATCGAGGTGACGATGATGTCCGTGGCCGCGGTCATGCTGCTGCTGACCCGCACGCCGGTGGACGAGGTGACGAAGACGCCGACGCTGCGCGCCGGCGTCGTCGCGGTGATCGGCATCTTCGGCCTGGCGTGGCTCGGCGACAGCTTCATCGCCGCGCACCGGGACGTGATCGTGCCGGCGATCGGCGACTGGGCGAAGGCCGCGCCGTGGACGTTCGCGTTCGGCCTGTTCTTCGCGTCGGTGCTCCTCTACAGCCAGGCCGCGACCACGCGCGCGCTGATGCCGCTCGGCCTCGCGCTCGGCATCCCGCCGCAGTTCCTGATCGCGATGTTCCCGTCGGTCAACGGCTACTTCTTCATCCCGACCTACGGCTCGCTGATCGCGGCGATCAACTTCGACCTGTCGGGGACGACGCGGATCGGCCGCTACGTGCTCAACCACTCGTTCATGATCCCGGGCCTGGTCGCCACGTCGGTGGCGGTGATCGTCGGCCTGCTGCTCGCCGGGCTGATGTTCTGAGGTCGCGATCCGGGCGACGCATGGCGCCCGGCGGACGACGTGCAGCGCCGGCGCGCGGCCGCGGCGCAGTGGCGGGACGCGCCGCCGCGGGCGCTGACCGGCGCGCTGGCGGACGTCGCGCGCTCCGGCGCAGTACGGCTCGGCCACCGCGACGACGCGGCGCCGTTCTCGCTCGTGACCCGGGCCGGGGTGCCGGCCGGTTACTCGATCGACCTGTGCCGCGCCGTGGTCGCCGCCATCCGCGAGGCCATCGGCGGCCAGGCCGTCTCCGTCGAGTTCGTCCGTGTCGGCGCGGCGCCGCAGACCCCCTGGAGCGGATCGCGGCCGGCGACGTCGACCTCGAGTGCGGCTCGACCTCGATCACGCCGCAGCGCAGCAGGCGGGTGGCGTTCTCACCGGCGACCTTCATGGCCGGCACCAGGCTCGCCGTCGCAGGCGACGACATCCTCCTGCTGGGCCAGATGCTGCAGGCCGGGCGGCGGGACGACTTCGCGATCGTCGGCGAGCCGCTGTCGTACGACCGCTACGCGCTCGCCTTCCGCAGGGGCGACGCCGCGTTCGGCGCGGTCGTCGACGCGGCGCTGCGCGACCTCGCGGCGTCAGGCGAGCTGCGGCGGACCTACAACAAGTGGTTCGTGCGCACGCTGCCCACCGGCGTGCGGCTCGGCTGGCCGATGGGCCCCGAACTCAGGCGCGCGTTCGAACTGCTCGGACAGCCGCCCGCGTGAGGCGCGTGGGCGCGACGTTGCCACCGCGAACCGCAGGAGTATGATCGGCGCGCCGCGCGGCCCGTCCGCGCGGCCGCCGCGTCCGGGGAGAGGCGCGGACGCAACGCAAGAGCGCCCGATGCGCCGATCTGTTGTCCTCGCGCTGGCCGCTGCCGGCGCCGCCGTCGCCATCGCCGTGCCCGCGCACGCCGCCGGCGGCATCGACGGCGCCGCGCTCGGCCCCGCGTGGGCGATCCCGTTCGCCGGGATGCTGCTGTCGATCGCGCTGTTCCCGCTGTTCGCCGCCGAGGCGTGGGCGCGGCACTTCGAGAGGATCGCGCTCGGCTGGGCGCTCGCCTTCCTCGTGCCCGGCGCGGTCCTGCTCGGCCCGGGCCCGACCGCGCACGCGCTGGCGCACACGGCCCTGCTCGAGTACCTGCCGTTCATCATCCTGCTGTTCGCGCTGTTCGTCGTCGCGGGCGGCATCCTCATCGTCGGGAACCTGATCGGCACGCCGGGCACCAACACCGCCCTGCTCGCGTTCGGCGCGGTCAACGCGAGCTTCCTCGGCACCACGGGCGCGTCGATGATGCTGATCCGCCCGATGATCCGGGCGAACGCGGACCGGCGCCGCAACGTGCACGTCTTCGTCTTCTTCATCTTCCTCGTCTCCAACATCGGCGGCTCGCTGACGCCGCTCGGCGACCCGCCGCTGTTCCTCGGCTTCCTCAAGGGCGTCGACTTCCTCTGGACGATGGAGCACATGCTGCCGGCGACGATCGTCTCCGGCGCCTACCTGCTCGCGATCTTCTGGCTCGTCGACCGCTACATGTGGTCGAAGGAGCCGCACCCGCCGATGACGAGCGCGGTGCCGCGCCAGATCCGCATCGAGGGCGGCCAGAACCTCATCTACCTCGCCGGCATCGTCGGCGCGGTGCTGGCGAGCGGCGTGTGGCGAACCGACATCGCGTTTCCCGTGGCCGAGGGAATCGCGCTGCCGTTCAACGGCATCACGCGCGACGCGGTGCTGGTCGGCATCGCGCTGCTGTCGCTCCGCACGACGCCGCGACGCGTCCGCATCGAGAACGCGTTCTCGTGGCTGCCGATCCGGGAGGTCGCCGTGCTGTTCGCCGCGATCTTCGTGACGATCATCCCGGTGCTCGCGATGCTGCAGGCGGGCCGCGACGGGCTGTTCGCGCCGCTGCTCGACCTGGTCACGCAGCCCGACGGCGCTCCCCGCAACTGGGCCTACTTCTGGCTGACCGGGTCGCTGTCGTCGTACCTCGACAACGCGCCGACCTATCTCGTGTTCTTCAACCTCGCCGGCGGCGACGCGCAGGTGCTGATGGGCCCGCTCGCGCCGACGCTGATGGCGATCTCCGCGGGTGCGGTGTTCATGGGCGCGAACAGCTACATTGGCAACGCGCCCAACTTCATGGTGAAGGCGATCTGCGAGGAGCGCGGCATCCGCATGCCGTCGTTCTTCGGCTACCAGTGGTGGTGCTTCCTGCTGCTGTTTCCGCTGTTCGTGCTCCTCACGTTCCTGTTCTTCCTCTGACGCCGCGGGTTTTTCGCGCGACCGGCGGTACGTCGGTCGATCTGCGTCAAATCCGAATCGGCATTCCGGGGGCCACCTTGCGCGCCGTCAATCCGGCGGGAGAGCCGCGGCAGAAAATGCGTACGTGACGCCCACGAGGCGTGACGCAGTAGCGCAGGATCGCGATGTTGCACCCGTTCCGCGGGGCGCGCGCCGCGTGGTGTGCGGTCGTCCGCAGCCCTGCCATGCTCCGCCGGCACCCGCCGGCCCGCCGCCGGTCCCCCAGCGGCACGGGAGCCAAGCAACCCGAGATCCGGCCCCGGTTTCCCGTAGTGCAGCCGGTCGTTCGATCGTCGCGCGCCGTCACGAGCCGCGCGCGCCGCGCGCCGCCGGCACATCCTGGAGGTCTCGATGGGCATTCCCACCACCCCTGAACGCGTTCCCCTCGCGCCCGCGGCGCCGGCCGTGCAGGCCGCGGCCCTTCCTCCCGGCAAGCTGTGGCGCGCGCTGGTGCCGGTCGCCGTCGCGATCGTCCTGGCGCTGATGCCGCCGCCCGACGGGCTCGCACAGCACGCCTGGTACTTCTTCGCGATCTTCGCCGGCGTCATCGTCGGGCTCATGCTGGAGCCGCTTCCGGGCGGCGCGATCGGCCTGATCGGGGTCGCCACGGTCGCCGTGCTCGCCCCTTGGGTCCTCTACTCGCCGGCCGACCTCGCGAAGCCCGGCTTCAAGTCCGCGAACGCCGCGCTCACCTGGGCGCTGTCGGGCTTCTCGAACAGCACGGTGTGGCTGATCTTCGGCGCGTTCATGTTCGCGCTGGGCTACGAGAAGACCGGGCTGGGCCGGCGCATCGCGCTCGCGCTCGTCGAGAAGATGGGGCGGCGCACGCTGACGCTGGGCTATGCGGTGACCGTCGCCGACACCGTGCTTGCGCCGTTCACGCCGTCGAACACGGCGCGCTCGGGCGGCACGATCTACCCGGTGATCCGCAACCTGCCGGCGCTCTACGACAGCAAGCCGAACGACCCTTCGGCGCGCCGCATCGGCGGCTACGTCATGTGGGTCGCGATCGCCACGACCTGCATCACGAGCTCGATGTTCCTGACCGCGCTGGCCCCGAACCTGCTCGCCGTCGAGCTGGTCAACAAGACCGCCAAGGTGAGCTTCAGCTGGATGGAGTGGTTCGTCGCGTTCGCGCCCGTCGGCATCCTGATGCTGGTCGCGATCCCGCTGGTGACCTACTGGCTCTATCCGCCGGAAGTGAAGGAAGGCAGCGAGGTGCCGGCGTGGGCGAAGCAGGAGCTGGCGAAGATGGGGAAGCTCACGTCGCGCGAGATGGAGCTCGGCGTGCTCGTGCTGCTCGCCCTCGGGCTGTGGATCTTCGGCGGCGACGTGATCAACGCGACGACCGTGGCGCTGGTGGTCATCGGCCTCATGCTCGTGATGAACGTCGTCAGCTGGGACGACATCGTGAAGAACTCGGCCGCGTGGAACACGCTGGCCTGGTTCGCGACGCTGGTCGCGCTGGCGGACGGCCTCAACCGGGTCGGCTTCGTCAAGTGGTTCGCCGACAGCATCGCGTCGCACATGGCCGGCTTCGCGCCGTTCACGGTGATGGTCGCGCTCGTGATCGTGTTCTTCGTCACGCACTACCTGTTCGCGAGCATCACGGCGCACGTCACCGCGCTGCTGCCGGTGATGCTGGCGGTCGGCTCGACGATCCCGGGCATGGACATGCCGCAGTTCGCGCTGCTGCTGTGCCTGACGCTCGGCATCATGGGCGTGCTGACGCCGTACGCGACGGGCCCGAGCCCGGTGTACTACGGCTCCGGCTACCTGCCGGCGAAGGACTACTGGAAGCTCGGCGCGGTCTTCGGCTTCATCTTCATCGCGCTGTTCCTCGTGGTCACGCTGCCGTGGATGGCGATCGTCGGTGGCCGGTGACGTCCTGACCGCCGGCACGCCGGCCCCGCCGGCGGTGCCCGGGGACCTCGCGACGCGCGTGCGCCGGTTCGGCTTCTGGGCGGGGCCGGCGCTCGCGCTCGCGCTCTACCTGTGGCTGCCCGCAGCCGCCGAGCCGGGGCCCGGCGCGCTCACGCCCGCAGGCAAGGCCACGCTCGCGATGATGGCGTGGATGGCGACGTGGTGGATGACCGAGGCGGTCCCGATCGAGGGCACCTCGCTGCTGCCGGTGGTGGCGTTCCCGCTCGCCGGCGTGATGCCGCTGGGCACGACGACGGCGGCCTACGGCTCCGACGTCGTGTTCCTGTTCCTCGGCGGCTTCGTGCTGGCCGCCGCCATCCAGAAGCACGGGCTCGACCGGCGCATCGCCTTCGCCACGCTGCGCGTCGTCGGCGCGCGTCCGGGCGCGATCGTCGCCGGCGTGATGGGGGCGACGGCGTTCATCAGCATGTGGGTCTCCAACACCGCGACGGCCGCGATGATGGTGCCGATCGCGCTGTCGGTGATCAGCGTGTCGCTCGAGCGCCGCACGGGGCGCACGCTCGCGCAGCACGGCGGCATCCCGCAGGACGACACCGACACGCGCAACTTCGCGCTGGCGACGCTGCTCGGCGTCGCCTACGCGGCGTCGATCGGCGGCCTCGGCACGATCGTGGGCTCGCCGCCCAACGGCATCCTGGTCCGCTATCTGGAGACCAGGGGCGTGACGGTCGGCTTCCTCGACTGGATGGCGATCGGCGTGCCGGCGGCGCTCGCGTTCCTGCCGGTGGCCTGGTTCATCAACGCGAAGCTGCTCTTCCCCACGCGCATCCGCGAGATCGAGGGCGGACGCGAGTACGTGGCGGGCGAGTGGCACAGGCTCGGCCGTCCCGGGCGCGGCGAGATGGTCACGTTGGCCGTCTTCGCCGTCACGGTTGCGCTGTGGGTGTTCCGCCCGCTGCTCGCGGGCCTGGAGATCGCGGGCCTGAAGCCGTTCGCGAAGCTCTCGGACGCGGGCGTGGCGATGGCCGCCGCGCTGTCGCTGTTCATGATCCCGGTCGACCGCGCGCGCGGCGAGATGGCGATGGACTGGGAGAGCGCGGTCCGGCTGCCGTGGGGCGTGCTGATCCTGTTCGGCGGCGGCCTCGCGCTCGCGGGCGCGGCCGAGACGAACGGCGTGGCGCAGTACATCGGCCACCTCGCATCGGGCCTGTCGGCGTGGCCGGCGTGGGCCGCGCTGCTCGCGATGATCGCCCTCATGGTCTTCATGTCGGAGGTGACGTCGAACACCGCGCAGGTGGCGACGATGGTGCCGATCCTCGCGGCGCTCGCCCCCGTGCTGGGCCTGCCCCCGGCGATGCTGCTCGTCCCGGCGACGATCGGCGCGAGCTGCGCGTTCATGATGCCGGTCGGCACGCCCCCGAACGCGATCGTGTTCGGCACCGGGCTGGTCCGCATGCCGCAGATGCTGCGCGCGGGACTGTGGCTCAACGTCGCCGGCATCCTGATCATCTTCGCGCTGTCGTGGTGGGGGCTGCCGCACGTCCTCGCGCTGCTCCGCCCGATGCCGTAGGGCCGCGGCCGTGCGATGATCGCCGTCCGTCCCACCGGGAGACCGCGATGCCGTTCATCCACGTCCGCCTGTTCGAAGGTCGCACGCCCGAGAAGAAGGCCGAGCTCGGCGAGGCGCTGACGCGCGAGACCGTCCGCGTGCTCGGCTGCGCGCCCGAGTCCGTCGACGTCGTGTTCGACGACGTGAAGCGGCACGACTGGATGACGGCCGGGAAGTCGCATGCGGCGAAGTAGCCGCGGCGCCTGCGCGCTGGCTGCCCTCGCGTTCGCCTGCGCGGCGACGGCGCAGACGATCTATCGCTGCGACGACGGCCGCGGCGGGGTGCTCTACGCCGACACGCCGTGCGCCGGCGGCGCCGCCGTCGAGGTCGTCGCCGGCAAGGCCGACCCGGCGGCCATCGACCGGCTGCGGCGCGAGCAGCGCGCCTTCGACGAGCGGCAGGCGGCGCGCGAGGCGCGCGCGCAGGCCGAGGTGCAGGCGCTGCGCGAGGAGCGCGCTCGCCGCGAGCGACAGCGCGAGGCCGACGCGCAGGCCGCCGAGCGCGCCGCCGCAGCCGTCGCGTATCCGGGCTACGCGTGGGGCGGCTACTGGCCCTGGCCGCCGGTGGCGCCGCGACCGCCGCGGCCCGACCCGCCCGCGCCACCGGCGTCGTCGTACGTGCCCGCGACGCCTGCGCAGGGCGCGCTGCCCCGGCCGCCCGTGGCGAGCGGTCCGCGGCCGCGCTGACCGGCCGCGGCGTCAGCGGCCGCGGCGCCGCGACGCGGTGCCGCGCTGCGCCGGGGCGGCGTCCGGACACTCGCGCACGCGCTCGCGCAGCAGCGCCGCGAGGCGCTGCACGCCCGGACCGGCGCTCTCCCGGTCGGCGAACACGAGATACAGCTCGGCGTAGCGCTCGCCGCCCTCGGCGAGCGGAAGCGGCTGCAGCGTGCCGTCCGCGAGCTCGCGGCGGATGCGCTCGTCCGGATACCAGCCGTAGCCGTGGCCGAGGCTCGCCGCGAGCACGGAGGTCGCGACGTGGCTGACGGTCCACCGCTGCGGCGCGTCCAGCGACAGGCGCGTCGCGCGCCGGGTGTCGGATTCGCGGACGACGAGCTGGCGGTGGCCGCGCAGGTCGCGCAGCGTGAGCGGCCGCCGCAGCGCGTGCAGCGGATGCGCAGGATGGGCCGCGAGCGTGAGCCGCAGGCGGACGAGGGGCTCGCCGACGAACCCCGGCGGCACCATCCCGGTGACCGCGAGGTCGGCGCTGCGCGTCGTCAGCGCCTCCGCCGTGCCGGCGAGCACCGACTCGACGAGCTCGATGCGCGTGTGCGGGCTCTCGCGGCCGAAGCGGTCGAGGCACTCGAGCATCAGCGGCGTCGGGAAGATGATCTCCGCGGCGACGCGGATCTCGGCCTCCCAGCCTGCCGACATCGACGAGGCGGCCCGCTCGACGCCACCGGCCTCCTCGAGCAGCCAGCGTGCGCGCTGCACCAGCTGGCGGCCGGCCGCCGTCGGCACCGCGCGGCGGCCGCTGCGCTGGAACACGTTCACGCCGAGCAGCGTTTCGATGCGCTGGACCGCGTACGACAGCGCCGACTGGCTCTTGTGCAGCGCGCGCGCTGCGGCCTCGAAGCTTCCGGCGTCGACGATGGCCACGAGCGCCTGCCACTGGTCGAGGGTGATGCGGGGGGCGCCGGCAGCCATCGAAGATCGATCAGTTCGATGAATATCGCGCAAATTTTCCGCTTTTTTATCGATTTGTTCAATGCTTCAATGGTGCGAATCCACCTCCCGGAGCCCTTCCGTGAACGTCCTTCGCATCGACAGCTCGCTCCACGGCGCCGACGGCGCCTCCAGCCGTCTCGCCGCGACTTGCGTCGAGGCGCTGTGTGCCACCGGCGCGGTGCATCGCGTCGTGGTGCGCGACCTCGCCGCGGACCCGGTCCCGCACCTCACGGCGGAACGTTTCGCCGCGTTCCTCGCGAAGCCGGAGGAGCGGACCCCGGCACAGCAGGCCGCAGTCGCCGCGTCGGACGCACTGATCGACGAGCTGCGCGCCGCCGACACCATCGTCCTCGGTCTGCCGATGTACAACTTCGGGGTGCCCTCGAAGCTGAAGGCGTACTTCGACCACGTGGCGCGCGCCGGCGTGACGTTCCGCTACACCGCGAGCGGGCCGCAGGGACTGCTCACCGGCAAGCGCGCCGTCGTGCTGGCCGCCCGCGGCGGCCGCTACGAGGGGACGCCGCGCGACACGCAGACGGCGTACATTCGCGATTTCCTGCGCTTCGTCGGCATCGAGGACGTGACGTTCGTGTATGCGGAGGGCCTGGCCATGGGCGAGGGACCGCGCGAGGCCGCGTTGCGCGGTGCCCGCGCGGCCATCGGCCGCCTCGTGGCCGAGCCGCTCGCCGCGTGACGCCCGTGACAGCCTTCCCGGAGATCAACGTGACCCGGCCCCGATCGCTCGCGCGCGTGATCCGCGCGGTACCGGCATCCGACGGCGCGGGCGTGCGCCTGCTGCGCAGCCTCGGCCAGACCCCCGGCGCGCGCGTCGACCCGTTCCTGATGCTCGACCACCTGTCGTCGGAGAACCCCGACGACTACGTGGCCGGGTTCCCGTCGCACCCGCACCGCGGCTTCGAGACCGTCACCTACATGCTCGACGGCCACCTGCTGCACGAGGACCACCTGGGCAACCGCGGTCACCTGCGCAGCGGCGGCGTCCAGTGGATGACCGCGGGGCGCGGCGTGATCCACTCCGAGATGCCGCAGCAGGAACGCGGGCGGATGCGCGGCTTCCAGCTGTGGATCAACCTGCCCGCCGCCGAGAAGATGAAGCCGGCGCGCTATCGCGACCTCGGCGCCGAGGAGATCCCCGACGTCGCGCTGCCCGACGGCGCTCGCGTGCGGGTCGTCGCGGGGACGCTGGACGTCGCCGGAGCGCGCGCAGAAGGTCCGATCGCGGGGCTCGCGACCGAGCCGCTGTTCTTCGACGTCGCGCTGCCGGCGAACGGGGCGTTCGACCATCCGCTCGCGGCGGGCCACAGCGCCTTCGTCTATCCCTACGAGGGCGCGCTGGACGTGGCCGGCGTCGCCCTGCCGACGCATGCGGCGGGCGTGCTGGAAGGCGACGGCGGTATCGCTGTCCGTGCGAACGCCGGGGCCGCGCGGTTCCTGCTGCTCGCGGCGAAACCGCTGCGCGAGCCGGTCGTCCAGTGGGGCCCGTTCGTCATGAACACCCGCGACGAGATCGAGCAGGCGATCCGCGACTACCAGGACGGCTCGCTGGTCGGCTGACCGCCCGAAACGAGCGAAACGAGGGTCAGACTCGCATTTCGCCGTGCGGCCCCCTGCCTGTCGCCCACCGCCGGTGTCGCACGTGGTGCCGGTTGATCTTTGATCAAAGATCAATTAGGCTGTCGCACCGATCCCAACGACCCCTTGGTCTTTCCGTCCGCTGCGCGCGCACGTCGAGCCCCGGCCTTCCCATGCGCGACCTCGCCATCCGCTCGATCCGCCGCTTCCTCGTCCGCGTGCCGGTGCGCACCCCGATCGTCTGGGGCTCCGGCGTGCGCACCGGCGTGACGCGCCTGCTGGTCGAGGTGACCACCGAGGCCGGCATCGTCGGCTGGGGCGAGACGATCTGCCTGCTCGACGCCATCCCCGCCGTGCTCGACCGCGCGGTCATCCCGCTCGCCGTCGGCCGGGGCGTCGACGAGGTCGAACGCTTCCACCGCCACGTGCTCGGCGCCGGGTACTACCACCACAAGCGCGCCGCGGTGATGGCGATGTGCGCGGTCGAGATGGCGATGTGGGACGCGTTCGGCAAGGCCTGCGGCCAGCCGCTCTACCGGCTGTGGGGCGGCGAGTGGCGCACGCGCATCCCGCTCGCGGCCTACCTGCTGCAGAGCGATCCCCGGGTGTGCGAGCAGGACGCGCGCGACTACCTCGCGGCCGGCTACGAGACCTTCAAGCTCAAGATCGGCTACGACGAGCGCTCCGACGTCGAGCTCACGCGCATCGTGCGCGAGGTCATCGGCCCGGACCGGCCGCTGCGGCTCGACGTCAACGGCGCGTGGACGCCGGGGACGGCGAAGCGGCAGCTGCAGCGGCTGCTCCCGCACGACCCCGCATACGTCGAGCAGCCGCTGGAGCTCGACGACCTTGCGGGGCACGCCGCGCTGCGCGCCTCGCAGAGCGTGCCGATCGCCCTGGACGAGAGCGCGTACACCCTGCAGGACGTCGGCAACATCGTGCGCGCGCAGGCCGCCGACGTGATCCTGCTCGATCCGCACGAAGCCGGCGGCCTGTGGCAGACGGTCAAGGCCGCGGCCGTCGCCGAGTCCGTCGGCATCCCGGTCACGCTGCACAGCGGCGGCGAGCTCGCGCTGTCGCAGGCGGCGTACCTGCACCTCGCGGCGAGCATCCCCAACCTGACGCTCGCCATCGACAACGAGCTCGGCCACCTCGCGGGCGACATCTGCGCCACGCCGTTCGTCATCGACCGCGGGACGCTCACCGTGCCCGATCGCGCCGGGCTGGGCGTCGACGTCGATCCCGCGCTCGTGGCGCGCCACGAAGTGCACGACATCACCGGCGCGTACCTCGATCCGCGCCGCCCCGGCTGGTTCCCCACCAAGCCCGCCTACTGAGGAGACGGAGGACGTCATGATCCCGCTGCGCAGAACCCTCGTCACGGCAGCCGTCGCGCTCGCCGCCGTCGCGCTCGCCGGCCCCGCGCCGGCGCAGGAGTACCCGTCGAAGCCGGTGCGCATCCTGGTGCCCTATCCACCGGGCGGCGCCTCCGACGTCACCGCCCGCATCCTTGCCGACAAGCTGTCGAAGCGCTGGGGCGGCAAGCCGGTCTTCGTCGAGAACAAGGCCGGTGCGAACGGCGTCATCGGCACCGAGACGATCGCGCGCGCCGAGCCCGATGGCTACACGATCGGCCTGGTCGCGAGCTCGCACGTGACCAACCACGCGCTGATGAAGAAGGTGCCCTACGAGCTCGCGGACATGGTGCCGATCACGATCACGGCGCAGGTGCAGCTCGGGCTGGTCGTCAATCCCGCGGTGCCCGCGAACGACGTGCGGGCGCTGGTCGCGTACGCGAAGGCGAACCCCGGCAAGCTCGCGGTGGCGACGTCCGGCCGCGGGAGCAATCCGCAGCTGTGGGCGCTCGCGTTCCAGCAGATGACCGGCACGAAGATGATCGACGTCCCGTACAAGGGCAGCGGCGCCGCGCATCCGGACCTGCTGGCCGGGCAGACGCAGCTGATGTTCGACGCCGTCGCCGCGGTGATGCCGCACGTGAAGGCCGGCAAGCTGCGCCTGCTCGCCGTCGGCGGCGAGAAGCGCTCGCCGTTCCTGCCCGACACGCCGACGATGCAGGAGGCGGGCGTGCCCGGCTACGTCAACGCGTCGTGGGGCGCGGTGATCGCACCGGCGAAGACGCCGAAGGCGATCGTCGACAAGCTGAACGCCGACATCGTGGCGATCCTGAACGAGGCCGACACGAAGGAGCGCCTCGCGGGCCTGTCCGCGGAGGTGATCGCGAACTCGCCGGCGGAGGCCGCGGCGTTCATGCGCAGCGAGGAGGTGCGGCTGACCAAGCTCATCCGCGATGTCGGCATCCAGCCCGAGTAGGGTGCGGCCGGCGCGCGCGCTCCCCGCCGCCCGCGTGCAGCCGGCGCTCGCGCTGTCCGCGACCACGGCAACGCGCGTGGCCGCGGACCTGCGCCGGCGCATCCTCGCCGGCGAGCTCCGGCCCGGCCAGCGCCTCAAGCTCGACGAGCTGGCGACGCTGTGCGAAGTCAGCCACATGCCCGTGCGCGAGGCGCTGCGCGAGCTCGAGGGCGAGGGCGTGCTCGACGTGCAGCCGCACCGCGGCGCGACGATCCGCGGCGTCGACGCGCGCTTCGTGCGCAACTTCTACGACCTGCGCGGCGCGATCGAGGGCATGCTGTCGGGCCGCTGCGCCGAGCGCATCGACGACGACGGCCTGCGCGCGCTGCGCGAGGCCGCACGCGACGTCGAGGCCGCGGCCGCCCGGTCGTCGGCCGGGGGCATCGTGGCGGCGAACCGCCGCTTCCACGATCTCATCAACGCCGCGGCGGACAACCCCGAGGCACTGCGCACGCTCGAGCGCGGCCGCGTGCTGGCGGACGCGCTGCGCCTGCGCTTCGGCTACGGGAGCGGCCGCGTGGACGCGATCCTGGCCGAGCACGCGGAGCTCGTGCGCGCGATCGGCCGGCGCGATGCCGGCCGCGCCGCCGCGATTGCGCAGCGGCACTGCCTGCGCGCGCGCGACGACATGCTCGCGCGGATGGGAGAGCCGGCGACGCGGCGCGACGCTGCCGCGTCGTAGTGCCGGTCCCCGGTCGCCCGCCGCACGCGTCGCGCGCCCTCGCCGGGCGGCCGGGCCGCATTGCGTCGCCGATCGCTCGCCGACGCGGTCGGGGAGGACCAGCCAGGACCTCGGCGGGCCACGAACGCGGATCCCGCCGCTCGAACGCCCGCCTCGTCACCGTGGCGCTCCCGGTCGGCCTCACGGGGACGGGCGCGATGCGGGCGCCGGGCGTCTCGCTGGCCGTTCGCCACGTCAGACGGGACAGGCGAGGGCGTCCGCCCTCGCCTGTGTCTCGGACTGCGCCGTCTACGGGTGCGGCACCGTCTGCAGCAGCTTGCTGACGAGGTTGTCGACGTCCCTCACGTTGTGGAACAGGTGGGTCGAGATCCGCAGCGGGCGCGAGAACGTCGCGCCGGTGGCGTTCTGCGCCGGGTTGCTTCGCAACGAGTGCGGCGTCGCGACGTTGCGCACGACGACACCGGCCTCGCGAAGCGCGGCGACGGCGTTGCCCGACGCCGTCACCTGCGCGCTGGCCTCCGCCGCCGACAGGTCGGCGTTGTAGTCGTAGTTCGGCGAGAACGGGTTGAAGGACGTGAGCGCGACGCGCGCGTGGTGCGGGATCGCCGGATCGTAAGGCGTGCAGAGCGTCTGCTGCCCCCAGATCGTGTAGATCCTGCTGCGCAGGTACTGCGCGAGCGCCACGATGTAGTCCTCGATCACCTGGCGGCCCCACGCGTCCCACATCTGGCAGCACTCGGTGAGCGCCTGCAGCGCGGGATAGTTGGGATGGCCGCGGCTCATCATCGTCGCGGCGACGTTGTCGTTGGGGTCGCGGATCCCGCCGTTCAGCGTCGCGCCGGGGTTCGTCGAGTAGCCGCCGAACGTCGGCCAGAACGCGGGGAGCGGGCTCGTGTTCGCGTACTCGGCGGCAGGGCCGGACTGGTTGCGAATGTAGAGGATGCCGGTGCCGCCGGGACCGCACTGCCACTTGTGGCCGGAGCCCGCGTAGAAGTCGACGCCCATGTCGTGGAAGTCCAGGTTCAGCATCCCGGTGCCGTGCGCGCCGTCGATGATCGAGACGATGCCCTGGGAGGCGGCCCACTCGCACAGCAGCTTCTCGGGCAGCCGGATGCCGGTCAGGTAGGGCGGCGACGAGAACATGATGAACTTCGTGTTCGCGGTCTGCAGCGCCTGGAAGCGCGCGAGGACCTCGGCGTCGCTGTACGCGTCGTTCGTCGGGAGATTGATCCGCCTGACGACCATTCCCGTACGGTCCGCCTTGATGTTCATCGGCGAGTTGCCGCCGCCGTGCTCCATGTTGGTCGAGATGATCTCGTCGCCGCCGTTGGCCACGATCCCGTTGAAGATCAGGCTCATGCCGTCGGTCGTGTTGTAGCTCAGGACCAGCTCGAACGGATGCGCACCGAATCCGGGCGCGATCGTGTTCCGCATCGTCTGCGTGTTGAACGTCAGCGTCGGATCGAGCGCGACGGCCCGATAGTTCCGGTCGTGGTTCTTCAGCACCTCCCGGGGCGTGGAGCCGGTCGTGCCGATGTTCATGTACGTCACCGGCGGGTGCAGCGTGAAGGCGGAGGCGAACGGGCCGCCGTAGGCCAGCGCCGCCGAGCTGTACAGCGCGGAGCCTGCGCCGCTTGCCGCGGCGGCGCCGACACCGAGCACCTTGAAGAACTCCCGACGCCCCTCGCTGACGCGCTCGCGAGCCTCCAGCACGGCATCCCTTGCGTTCGTCTCCGACATGGCTTGCGTCATCTCACTCCTCCTGCCTGATGATTGCAGTGCGGCCCGTCGCCGCCTGCACACGGGAAACCTATCGGGCCGCGATCGCGGAAATCTCGATCTTCACATCGCGCGGCAGCCTCGCCACCTCCACCGTCGCGCGCGCGGGCGGCGCGGACTTGAAGTACTCGCCGTACACGGCGTTCATCTTCGAGAACTCGTTGAGGTCCTTCATGAAGACCTGCGTCGCGACGACGTTGTCCATCGTCATGCCGTTCGCCTCGAGCACCGCTTTCAGGTTGTCGAGGACGAGCCGGGTCTGCTCCTCGATGGACCCGAGCTTCAGCTGCTTGGACTTGGGGTCGATCGGGATCTGGCCGGCGAGGTACAGCGTGTTGCCGACGGCGATCGCCTGCGAATAGGGGCCGATCGCCTCGGGCGCGTTCGGCGTCGAGACGACCTTCTTGCTGCCACCGCCTGCTTGTTGTGCTGCACAAGTGATGCTGAAGATGGCCAAGACCACGGCCAGACCAGCGACCCGGGAACACGCGAGCATGTCTCCTCCTCTTTCGTCTTGTGGGACTACGGAGGCGGATTGTGAAACGCAACGTGAGAAAAAACAGTTAGTTGATGCTCGTAGCGCTGTTTCCTACATGTGTGTAGTTGTGCGTGCGGAAACATCCGATGCCGCCTGGCGCCGAATACCGATGGGCCATCTTGTCGGGCACAGAACAACCCGTTGCGCTGGCCGCCGTACTCACAGGCTTCTCGGGTCGATGCAGATCGGGCGCGCAACGGCTGCTGCGTCCTAGTGTCCCGAGTCGGAGGTTCGTTGAAGAATGGAGCGATCGTGAACGAGCCGGCGGCGCAACGGCGACGAAAACGGATGCGCTGCGCGAAGCGGTCCGAAGCGGATATCGCGAACATCCGCGAGGGCCGCGACACTGCAGCGCGCCGTTTCTCGCTCGCCTTTGCACGATGAACTTCCGACTCGGGATACTAGGCCCGCGCGTCGTGTCGGCCCCGACGGGATGCGACCTGGAAGCGCTCGATCGGTGGCGCGGCGTGCGGGACGAACCGTCCCTCGACGATCACCTCGATGACGCAGACCCATGCCGCCGCCGGCATGCGCGCGTCGTCGTCGGTCGCAGCGACGTCGAGCGTGTCACGGATCGCCCGGACGGGCAGCCGACCGAGCACGACGCGTTGCATGACGGCGTCGAGCGCCACCTTGCCCGCATTGCACAGGCCACGGGACGTCCGACGTCGCTAGGGAGAAGCGGGTCGCGTGCCATGCGAGGCACGTTTCGCGGATGCGCGGCGGACGTCCGTGGCATGTCGAGGCGCACCCTCTCCGCAGCGACACGCCGGCGGGGCCGGAAGGTGCCCACAGGGACGGCGTCGATGTCGAGGTCGTGACGCGCGTTCGACGCGTGTCACCGGCCGCGGGACGCGCCTGCTCGAGGCGAACGCGGCGAACGCACGCAACGGCGTGCGGTTCACGGTGAACGAACCGCGGGCGGCGCTGCTGCTCCACGACGCGCGGCTGGATCCACGGGTCCACACCGATCCGGGCCGTGGGCAGCGGACCGTCGTACCGGACACGCTCGTGCTCGCCTGCCGCGCCGGCGGTTTCAAGGAACCATCGCGGGCGCCGACTGGCCCGTTCGAGGCGAAACCGTACCCGTGTCCGCGGAACGATCCGAAACCGATGCGACTGGAACGGATCTGAGCGGACCGAGACATAGGTAACAGGGCGTACCGGACACATGGGTAACACTTTCCCGGCGTCGACCGGGGAGGTGTCTATGCCGTGGAAGGAGTGTTCGGTCATGGATGAGCGCCTGCGTTTTGTC
>BOKS01000015.1 GCA_016861105.1 Betaproteobacteria bacterium
CATCGACCGGCGGACACCGGACGACGCGTATTTCGATCGGCCGCTGCTGAAGCTGGCGGCTTAACCCGGCAGAGCTATCCACTTACGATCCGGCAATCCCTGTCCAACTGCGTGGAGCCACTTCTGCAGCCAGTTTCTGATCCAGCACGAGCCAAACACATACTCCACAAACGTGCTCGGTCCATCTACAGCCCGTCGTGCCCAGGGATAGCTTGCACACTCCGTTTTTTGTGAGAGCATTCCCCTGTTAGCCCAGACGGTAAGCCTGACAGGCTCGGTCGTGAAGTCCTCCGAGGTGGGGCCCTGACAAGGTAGACGCCACGCGCGTTGGTCAGGAGCGAAGGCGGGATCAGCAGCTGGCGGTGATGTCGTCGGCCAGCGTGCTGCAGAGGTCCTGCGGAACCACTCGTCAGCACAGTAGCCCCACCAGCTCGCCGCGCATCGGCGCGGCGGTCAGCGGCACGCGGTTCGCGTAGCCGGCAGTGAGAACGGGGCGGCGAATACCCATACCTCGTACCCCTGGAGCTACTGAGATGCTGACCGCGCCGCCGCCGTTCCCTTCTCTCCCCTCAACCGGGTTCCTACGCCTTCGCCAAATCATCGGCGATCCCCGCCGCGGGGTTACCGGCCTGATCCCGATCTCCCGCTCAAGCTGGTGGGCGGGAGTACGCAGCGGCCGATACCCGGCGCCGGTGCGCCTGGGACCGCGGACTACCGCTTGGACCGTCGAGAGCGTCAGGGCGCTGATCGAACGCCTCTCCGCGGACGAGGCGAACGCATGAGCGCCGAACACTCCTTCCGCCGAAGCCAGCTTGATCACGAGGGGTCGCATCAACAGTGGCTCCTCATGGACGCGAACACGCGCCACACGAACCCGAGCGACGACTTCCTAGCCGACGCATTCGCCACGCGCTTCGCGTGCAAGTTCCGATACGTCCCGCAGCTATCAACGTGGCTGTCGTGGGACGGCCGAAGGTGGGAGCGCGGCGGCTACCCGCACGTCGCGGAGGAGATCCGCCGCATGATCCGAGAGATCACCGTGATGGGGGAGGTTGATCGATCGCAGGTCAGCACCAGCCAGGTCTCCGCTGTAGAAAAGATGGCCCGCAACGACCCTCGACTACTGGTCGAGCAAGATCAGCTGGACGCAGATCACCTGCTCCTGAACACACCCTCGGGACTCGTCGATCTGCGGACCGGGCTCTGCCGCCCGAGCGATCCCGAGGCGCTCTGCACCAAGCTCACGAGCGCTGCCTGGTGCCCAGGCGAAGGCGAAGAAATCTGGAAGAAGTTCCTCCGAGAAATCACGCAAGGCGATCAAGAGATCGAACATTACCTGCAGCGCGCCTTCGGCTATGCGTCAACGGGCGAGACTAGGGAGCATGTGTTGATTTGCCTGCACGGTGATGGCTCGAACGGGAAGTCCACATTCGTGGAAGCCATCGCTCACGCTCTGGGGGCGTACGCGCGACCCTTCGCCCCCGAGGTCTTGATGGAGTCACGGGTAGAGCGCCACCAGACCGAGATCGCGCAGTTCGACGGTATGCGGCTTGCTTACACGAGCGAGCCAGCGTCGTCCAGCACCTGGAACGATTCGCGAATCAAGTCGCTTACCGGCGACGCCGTGATCAGCGCCCGCAGGATGCGGCAAGACCAGACATCCTTCCCGCGCACGCACAAGACGGTTGTGCTGTGCAATCGACTCCCTCGCCTCTCCGACACGAGCCACGCGATCAGGCGCCGGGTACATGTCGTCGATTTCAATGCAGTGTTCGAGACCGCGCCAGGTGAGTCGATCGGCGACAAGTTGAAGCGCGAGTGTGGTGGGGCGATACTTGCATGGCTCGCCGCCGGTGCGAGGGAGTGGATGCGCGCGGGCACGGCGCCACCGGCCTGCGTCGTGGCCCGGTCAGCTGAGTATGTTGACCAGCACGACGCCGTCAACCGCTGGGCACGCGCGCGATGCGAGCCTCGGCCTGGTGGATTTGAGGCGTCGGCGAAGCTCTACGGCGACTTCGAGCGCTGGCGCGCGGCTGCAGGGGAAGTCTACCTTTCTATGAAGGCCTTCTCGATGCGTCTCGCGAGAATCTACGAGAAGGGCGAGACCAGCCGCGCCAACGGGTTCCGCGGCATCGCTCTCGTGGAGGAGGGTTGTGGAGGGTCTACTGATTGTGACCGTCTACACCACTCCTCCACCACGTCTGAATTTGAACAACCATCCACGATGCTCCACCTGCCCGGCGACGGCAGCGGAGTGGGTTCTGAGACGCAGCTGGATGAGGAGGTGTCGCGATGAACGCGATAGTGCGTCTTTTCGATCGTGCGCTCGTCCCTGGAAGGCTGCGAGATCTGCATCACCCAGGGCTGAGTGCTGCAGATCCGCGGGCGCGCGGATGCCTTTGGAGCGCAGGATGAGGAATTTCGACGCTCCCGTTGAGCGCTCGGGGCCGGCTCTCGCGTACGAACGCCTGCGTCGCCAGTACATCACCCGACACATGCTCGGCGACATCGGCCTTGCCGACGCCGACATCGGCCTTGAGGAGCGCGGCGACCCTCGCGCGGCAAGGCGCCTGCTGAACTTCCTCGCAAGCGAAGTCGAGCACGGTTACGCGCCTCCACCACAGCTGCTGCAGTACCTCGCCCGCGCAGTGCGGAAAGCCGAGACCGACTTCGCGGAGAAGCTGGCGGCGTTCGGCCGCAACGGGACGACGTCGGGAGTCCGGCGCCCGGCGTTCGACATCGCCTCGGCGCTGGGCCTGCGCTTCTCAACGGCCGGGGCGGCGCCGCAACAAGACGGCCTACTCGAGCAGGCCGTGGCGACGAGCCTCAACGAGGTGATGCGCGGGCGGCCGCTTGAGGACGCCGAGCAGGAGGCGGCCAACCTAGCCGGCCGCTCCGTGTCGAGGATCCGTAAGCAGAGCGACGCCTCCCGGCCGGCGCATTGGTACGACGTCGCGATGCAGGTCGTCAGCCATGCCAACGCGCTCCTTGCGGATCAGGGCATCGAGTTTACGCGCGAGCTGGACCATCCCGAGGACTTCCATGCGTTGACCGGGGGGCCGGCATGGCAGAAGCGACGCCAAGAGTGGGCAGTCACGCGCGCGCGATGCCAGGACGCCAAGGACGCGGCGATCCTGGAGGTGGCGAAGGAGCACGGCATGCTCCCGCGCGAGATCCGTAAGGCGCTGGCCCGGTTGTGGGAGCTGCTCGACAGGCTCGAGGCTGAGCAGCGGGACGCGTAGACCCTGAGAAGCCGGACCGCATACCTGGGTGATCCCTCGGGCGACGCCGTACCCAGGCATTGCCTAGCATTTGGTGTGCATCCTTGGGGAAATCAGGCACCTCGTGCAGCATGACCGAAGTAGTGCGACGTACTGCCGCATCGCGTGATCACGCAGCTAGGTGGCGCCCACGCGACAACACGAGGTAGTCCTTGGCGCCGAACACGAAAGCGGGCACTGGAACGCGCTCCGTTCGCCGCGCAAAACCGAGAGTCCCAGAGGAATCTATGCGCTTGTCAGCCCCCTCCCCTCAACGCGTGTCCCGGCTGAAATCGCTCGACGACATTCGTGGCGAGCTGGTTCGCGTATACCGCGAGGCCCGCGCTGGCAAGCTGGACATGGCCGAAGCCAAGGCGCTCGCCTACCTCCTGAGTGTGCTTTCGTCGCTGGCGAAGGACACCATCCTCGAGGATCGGCTCGCGGCGCTCGAAAGGAAACTGGACGCTGCAGGAGGAACGAATTGAGCATCGGGCTGCAACGCCGGATCGCCGAACTAGAGGCCAAGGCGCCCGCATTGAAGGTGGAACTGGTATCGGACCACGACTGCCGATCTGCGGTGCAGAAGAGCCTCTACGAGTTGCAGAAGAAGTTTGCGATCAGCGGATACGACGACTGGCGACACGAGGGCCTGACTCTGGAAGAACTGTTGGCGCTAGCGAAGCACGATGACGCTTGCGAGCGGGCTACTCCAAAAGCCCAGTGGGAACCCGGCCTGCGCCAGGTATCCGAAGGGCAGTGGGTTCCGTTCTCGGCCGCGCACGCGGCGCGGGAATTCGAGGTACGAATACTCGAACGTGACGGGACGATCGACGATACGACCGCGCGGTCGCTACGTGACAATGCCCAAGCGCATTTCTTGTGTGACGGGCCGCAGCTTGACGCGCTGCCTCATGCGATCGTGATGGACGAGGCGACCGTTCTCGCTGCGGCGCTAGCGAAGTGCCCACGCCGCGAAGACCTCCCTCTGGAGGATCAGCTTGCCTTAGTGCACGAAGACCGGCGGCGCGAGCTGCTGGAGCGCGAGCAGCGGAAGTCCGCGCCTGCGCGACCAGGATTCACGCCAGCATCGTCGACTACTCTAGCTTCGATTGACGCATACGGTGACCAGGTGTTCGAGCGGCGCGTCGCTGACATCGCGAGCAGACTGCAACTTGCCCGCCCGCACGGGTAATGCTGCGATTCTCAGATAAACTTACCGGCAAACTGTCCGCCGCCCCACGGCGAGGGAGATTGTCGTTGCATGGCCGCTGAATCTGACTGGAAGGACATCCCTGCGCCATCGGACCCCGCAAGCCCCGTCACTTCTGCACAAGTGACGCATGGGCCCATCCTGCCGCCGCAGCAGCAGCTACTGATCTACTCGCCCGATCAATGGGAAGACTTCGTTCAGGAGTGGGCGCACTACTGTCTCAAGAAGACATACAAGCAGGTGCGGCGCTATTCCGGCGCTGGCGATCTTGGGATTGACGTTGCAGGTTTCCTCGACGACAAACGCCTTGAAGGCGCCTGGGACAACTATCAATGCAAGCACTACGACCACGCCATCACGCCCAGTGAGGTCTGGGTCGAGTTCGGAAAGGTTATATGGTACTCGTTCATCCACGAGTACACGAAGCCACGGCGCTATTGCTTCGTGTCACCACGCGGAGCCGGCACGCGGCTTGGTCGCCTGCTGGACAACGCCACCAACCTGCGCGGCGAACTGATAGCGAACTGGGATCGGTACGTGAAGGCGCACATAACAAGCACACGCGAAATAACGCTCGACTCGACCCTGCTTGCCTACGTGAACGCCTTTGACTTCTCTATCTTCGAGGCTAAGACCTCAATGGAGCTTGTCGACGATCACCGCGCGACGCCCGTCCACGCCGCGCGCTTCGGCGGTGGTCTGCCGCAGCGGCCTGCCGTAGAGCAGCCGCCTAGCGTGGTCGCACCAGCAGAGAGCCGTTACGTGACGCAGTTACTGGGCGCTTACGCCGAACACATGGGGGCACCTGTCTCGGATCTTTCGGCACTGTCGACGCAGAAGCTGAAAGATCACTTCCGGCGCCAGCGCGAGGCGTTCTATCACGCCGAGTCGTTGCGGGTCTTCGCACGCGATACCGTGCCGGCCGGGACGTTCGAGTCATTGCAGCATGACATCTATGACGGCGTGGCCGACACGCACGATGCGCCCCATTGCGATGGCTACGAGAAGGTCTGCGCCGTGACCAAGGCCGCCCGCGAGGTCCAGATTACGGCGAACGCCCTCATCTCTTGCACAAAACCCAAGGACCGCGACGGTATTTGTCACCAGCTTGTGAACGAGGAGCGTCTTCGGTGGACACGTTCGTAGGCCAGCGGCGAAAGCCGATTACCTTCAACGGCCCGCTTGAGGCGGGAATCCGCGCGGTTGCTATTCTGGGTGCGGCCTTTCCGAGGTCCTACGACCTTCAGCGTCTCGTCGCCCTTGACTATCTTCTTGTGCACACCGGCGATGTTGGCGGTCCCGACAGCCTCCATCCACGGACGCCAATACACTCAGCGGAACTCTTGGTGAGACGCAAGCTGGTCGAGAATGCTTTGCTCCTAATGATGACCCGCGACCTGGTCCACCGCGACATCACATCCGAAGGAATCAAATATAGCGCTGGCGAGAACGCCACAACGTTTCTCGACTCGGTGACGTCAACCTACCTGCATGGCCTCAAGGACCGCGCCGCGTGGTTGGTGGACGCACTCGGAAGTCATACCGATCAGGAGTTCAAGAGCGTTATGCGGCAGTTCTTCGACGACTGGGTAGAAGAGTTCCAGCAAGTCCAGCGCAGCATGGGCGGCGAGGCATGATGGCGGCGGCTCCCGGCTTTCGCCTGCGCTTTCTCGGCTTCTTCGGGCCGCAGAAGCCGAGTGCCACCGTGAAGTTTGCGGCAGGGCTGAACGTAATCTACGGCTCGTCCGACACGGGCAAGTCCTTCATCGTTGAGGCCATCGATTTCATGCTGGGTGGCAAGCCGCCTCTGCGCGACATTCCGCAGCGTGTCGGCTACGACCAAATTCTCCTGGGCATAGAAAGTCTTGACGGCAATGCGTTCACGCTGAGGCGCAGCATCGATGGTGGCAGTTTCCGGCTATATACGGGGCTCGTTGAAGCGCTTCCGGCCGACGACGCGGAATCGCGAGTCCTATCGGAGTTGCACAGCGGCACGAACAGCGCAAACGTCTCCGCGTTCCTTCTCGGCTTCTGCGGGCTCATGGGCAAGCACATCCGCAAGAACGCTCGCGGCGAGACCCAGGGCCTCAGCTTTCGCAACATCGCGCGGTTGATGATCGTCACCGAGACCGAGATTACGCAGCAGCGAACGCCGCTATCCGACGGCAATGCCGTTGCGGATACTGCGAATCTCTCGACGTTCCGGCTCCTGCTGACCGGAACCGACGACTCGGCGCTGGTCCCCAGTGTCGAGCGCGGGCAGGAGGAGCTTTCTCGTGACGCGCAGTTGCAGCTTCTTGACCAGCTTCTCGACGACTATCGCGAGCGACTCAAGGAACTGATCAAGAGCCCCAAGGAATTGGAAGAGCAGCTTGAGCAGCTCGATGTGTCGATCCGGGAGTACGCTGACCAGTTGAACGCGACGGAGGCGGAGTTCCAGCAAGCCGCCGCGAGGCGGCGCGGGTTGCGCAAGAAGCTAGAAGAGAGCCGCGACCGCCGCACCGAGGTTGATGCGCTGCTGGAGCGGTTCACGCTGCTTGATCGCCATTACGGCTCGGACATCGAGCGGCTCCGCGCTATCGAGGAAGGGGGTACACTATTCAACGTCCTCAACTCAGCGATCTGCCCACTTTGCGGCGCGGCGCCCGCGCTTCACCGTCCTGACGCGGACTGTGACGGCGACATCGAGGCCGTGGTCGAGGCCGCGCGCAAGGAGATCGCCAAGATCGAGGTCCTGCGCGCTGAGCTTGCAGCTACCGTCTCCGACCTCCGGCGCGAGGGCGCCAGCTTCGACCGCAGGATGCCCGTCGTCGAGAGCGAACTTCAGACTATCTCGGACGCGGTTGATCGATTGATCTCCCCCCGGCTCACTGGCCTGCGCAAGTCTTACTCAGACTTGGCTGACAAGCGCGGCGAAGTGCGTGGGGCGTTGGCCCTCTATGCCACGGTGCAGGACATCGAGCGCCGCCGCACCGAGCTAGAGAGTAGCGGCGAAGCCGAGAGGGCCGGTGCGGCCGTGAGTGCAGACATCCCCAGGTCGGTTGCCTACGGTTTCGCCAAGACGGTAGAAGCTATCTTGGAAGGCTGGCACTTTCCCGAAGCCGGTGACGTGTATTTTGATTCCAGGACGCGCGATCTTGTAATCGCCGGAAAGTCACGCAGCGCGTTTGGAAAGGGTCTTCGCGCCATCACGCACGCCGCGTTCACGGTTGGCCTTCTTCGCTACTGTCGGGCACAGAGGACGCCGCACAGCGGGATTGTCGTTCTCGACTCGCCTCTGCTCGCCTACCGTGAACCTGACGGCACTGAGGACGATCTGCGCGGCACAGACTTGCAGGAGCAGTTCTATGCCGACCTACAGGGGTTGTCCGCCGACACGCAGGTCATCGTCATCGAAAACACCAATCCTCCCGACGCCATCATGGCGCTCGACGAGGTACTCATGTTCACGAGGAGCCCCCACCATGGTCGCTACGGACTCTTCCCCCATATTCCTGATCAGGGGAACGCGCCTGACAATGCGCTCAAGGGCAGCTGGTAGGCATGCCCGCGTCGAGGTATGAGTGGGATTGAAAACCGGGATTAGCACCGTACGCGGTCGCTAATGTCGACCGTACAGCGCTTCCCCGTCTCTCTCTGTACTGCCCGGTTGCCGTTGACGTTGTACGTCTTTCCGAACTGGTCGCGGCGGATCATTGGCTCGTCTTCGCTCGCATTCTTTCGAGATGACTGAGCATCAGCTGCCGCGGCTCGTTCCATCTCACGCCGCTCCTGCTCGACTGCAGCCGCTTCCTGCACCTTCTGGTAGCCGGACTTCTTGGACCACCCAGAGAGCGAATGGGAAAGCGTTTCTTCGGTTTCCCATGTAGCTCCGGTCCTCTCAGGCGCTCGGCCTGTCGCTCGGGCCTCGGCCTCAGCGTGAAGCTGGCTTCGCGACTTGCGGTCCCAGCCGGAGATGTCGCCCGTGAGGATCTTCTCGTTGTCTTGTGCAGCGGTGCGCCGGGCTTTGCGAGTCTCGTCGCGCTCTCCTTGAGCAGCCGCGTATGCAGCCCGATTGGCTGCGATCGCACGCTCATCTGCTTCCTTGGTGCGCTGCTGTCTAAGCTCCGCCTCAACTCGCATCCTAGCGCGTGCGCGATCCTCGGGAGTTGGCCCACCGTCGGGGGCCATGCGCTTCACTTCTACACCCGTGTAGCACGGCGAACCGGAGTACGCGACGCGGCCATCGACTTGACATTTGTAGATGGTCTGACCCTCAGCGGCAGAAGCAGCCAGGATGAGAAGCGCGGGGATCAGGCTTCGCACCTGAACCTCCCAGTTCGGATCGGTGCCGAAATCAAATGCAGGAGATGTGCCGGGTAACCCGGCCGTTTGTCGGTCGGCCTCGCATCAATCGCGATCGGTCCTAACCCAACCGCGCGGATCCCGCCGAGAAGACCCTACCGGGGCGACCGAGGATGGTGTACGGTGGAGTGAATGCCGGTTCGCCTCCGCCATCCCGCTCAGGGTGACGGGGGCATTCCTGGGGGCATTCTTTCACGACCTCGGCTCCTACGCCAGGCAGTGTGTAGGTGACCCCCGCCTCCAAGATTCAAAGTCGTAGCGATGCGTGACGTCGGCAGCGTCGCCGAGAGGCGCTGCATCGCGCCCACGACCTCCCGGGAAACGGGCTCAGCCAGGCGTTGAACGGTCGGTTCTGCCTCAACGTGGGTTTCGCCGGGTCCGCCCACACGCGTACACCGCTGTGAACGGTCGCCGACCTTGTCAGGTGCTTGTCATCGCACCGTGAGTCATTCGACGGTTTGCCAGTGCCCGTCTACGCGACGGCGCCTCGTCGTCAGCCTCTCGTCGTCGGTGGCTGCGCAGGAGCGTGCGTCGCTGCCGGACATCTTCGCTGGGCGTCGTCTCCGTGCGTTGGGCGACTTGCCGCCGCCGGGACGTGTCGGCTTTGGCCGCCGTTTCCCGATCTCCCCGTAAGCTCCCCCGTCAAGTAGACAGGTCTAAACTGGAGTTGCCGCAGCGAGCAGTTGCTCGCGGTAACGCGCTGGCGGCAGGCTTCCCAGCGCGTCGTGCGGTCTGATTTCGTTGTACCGCTCGAGCCATTCCGTGGTGATGTCGCGGACCTCGGCCAGCGAGTCGAACAGATACGCGCTTAGCACTTCCTCGCGGTAGGTCCGGTTGAACCGCTCGATGTAGGCGTTCTGGTCGGGCTTGCCTGGCTGGATGAAGCGCAACTCGATGTCCTGTTCCTTGCACCACTTCGTAAAGATGTCGCTGGTCAGTTCCGGTCCGTTGTCGCAACGAATCGCGCTCGGCCGGCCGTGCAGGTCGATCATCTGGGTGAGGAACGCAGCGACACGCATGGCGGGAATGCTCGTCGCCACGTCGATGCCCAATGCTCCCCGATTGGCTTCGTCGATCACGTTCAAGGTTCGGAACACCTTGCCGCTGTAGAGCGTGTCGCGCATGAAGTCGAGCGCCCAGACGGCGTTCATCCGCGGCTCCACCACCAACGGCTGGCGCTCCCGCGTAGGAACCCGGCGCTTCGTCCGGCGGGGCAGATTCAGCCGCAACTGGCAGTACACCCGCCAGGTTCGCTTGTGATTCCAGCCGTAGCCCTGCGCCCGCAGCCGGTCGTGGCACTTCCAGAAGCCCCAGCGGTGCTCCTCGACCACGATCGCCTGCAATGCCGCGATGACATCCGCGTCCCGCGCCGCCCAATCTATTCCCGGTTTGTAGTACGCCGCCCGCGATAGCCGGGCTGCTTGGCAAGCGCGGACGATCGGCAGACCGTGCTCTTCGGTCATGATCCGGATCGCCTCCCGCTTGGCCGACGGCGTCAGAGTTTTCGGCTGAGAACGTCCTTGATCGCCGTGTTCTCGAGTGCCAAGTCCGCGTACATCCGCTTCAGCTTGGCGTTCTCGGCCTCGAGCTCACGCAGTCGCTTCAGCTCTGGGACCCCGGCCCCGGCGTATTTCGACTTCCAGTGGTAGTAGGTTGCGGCGCTGATGCCGTGTTTCCGCGTCAGCTGCGCCACCGCGACCCCTGCCTCTCCTTCCTTCAGAATCGCGACGATCTGCGACTCGGTGAACCGAGACTTCTTCATCGGACTTCCCTCCGGCCCAAAATCCTGCCAGAAAAGTCCAGTCTCCGCTGTCTACCGCGAGGGGAAGCTTACGGACTCACTCGGCACAGATGGCGCTGTTTGTGCTCAACACGGGTGCCCGCGATGCGGCGGTGTGCTGTTTGCGTTGGGAATGGGAAGTGCGCTCGCCGGAACTGCGCTATTCGATCTTCGTGGTCCCCAAAGACACGGTGATCAATGTCAAAGGCAAGAGGCGCGGAGCCGTGAAAGGACGCAAGCGGGATCGGGTGTTGGTCTTAAACCGTGTCGCGCAGTCGATTGTCGAGGCACGCCGCGGCAAGCACCCGACGCACGTCTTTGCGTTCCGCGCTCGTCCTGTCCAGACGATGAGCAACACCGCCTGGCAGAAAGGGCGCCACGAGGCCGGCAAGGAGGATCCTTACCTCGCCGATCTGCGGGTGCACGATCTCCGGCACACGGTCGGAATGCGACTGCGAGAGGCCAATGTGCGCGAGAACACCGTAGCGGACATTCTCTGGCATGAGCACAGCAGCATGACCGGGCACTACTCGGTAGCGCAGATCAACGAGCTGGTTGCCGCGCTGGAGCTCATCGCCGACGAGCACGGCAGAGCCAACAAGACGCTGCAGATGTTGCAGTTGGAAGCGAAGAAACAGGTGGTGGCGTGAGCCGAGTCCCTAAAAAGTCCCTAACGCCAAGAAAAAAGGGCTAGACCGAATCGATCTAACCCTTTGGTTTATCTGGCGCGCCCGGCAGGATTTGAACCCACGACCCCCTGGTTCGTAGCCAGGTACTCTATCCAACTGAGCTACGGGCGCGAAGCTTGAAATTATAGCAGCGGCCGCCGCCGCTCGCCATCCTCGGGCCTCGCGTCGGTCCCTTCCGGCCCCGCCTCCGCGTGCCCCGCAGGCGGCCGCGCGCCGGCACTCGCCGCAGCTTCGCGCGCCTCCAGCGCGGCCTCCTGCGCGTGCAGCCGCTCGTGTTCCGCCGCCGCGTGGGCCTCCGCCTCGCGGTGCAGGCCCCACGCCTTGGCGAGCCACGAGAGCCCGATCCAGGCGGCGAGCGCCGCCGCCGGCCACGCAAGCACCGCCGGCCAGAAGGCGCCGACGGCGCCCAACCCGAGCGCCACCACCGCCATCTTGCCGAGCAGGCCCGCCTCGGCGGGGCCCAGCATGCGGCGGTTGGTCAGCGCCGCGCCCAGCGCGCTGCCGACGCTCACCGCGCCGGCGGCCGCGCGCCCCGCGCTCCCCGACGGCGCGCGCCGCACGTGCTCGGGCTCGTCGTGCCGGCCGCCGGTGCGCCGCACGCGATTGCCCGCGGTAAGCACGATCTCGGTAGAGCGTTCGAGATCGGTCTCGAACTGCGCGGCCATCCCGTGCGCGAACGGCTCGTCCTCGATGGCGACGTCGAGCTCGTAGTTGCCGAGGAAGCTCG
This sequence comes from Betaproteobacteria bacterium, assembly GCA_016861105.1. Taxonomy (GTDB): domain Bacteria; phylum Pseudomonadota; class Gammaproteobacteria; order Burkholderiales; family Casimicrobiaceae; genus VBCG01. Next base: position 12,011 of record BOKS01000015.1, read on the forward strand.
CGATGTTGAGGTTGGTCGACCCGATGCGCGACCACAGCGCGTCGGCGACCGCGGTCTTCGCGTGCAGCATCGTGCCGTTCCACTCGAAGACGCGCACGCCTTCCTGCAGCAGCGCGCGGTAGCCGGCGCGCGAGAGCACGGACACGGCAGGCAGGTCGCTCGCGCCGGGCACGAGCAGCCGCACGTCGACGCCGTCGCGCGCGGCGGCCACCAGCGACTGGACGTAGGGCGCGGTGCCCACGAAGTAGGCGTCGGTCAGCCACAGCCGCTTGCGCGCGATGGCGGCGATCAGGAGGTCGAGCCGCAGCACGCCCGCTGCGCTCGGCTGCCCGCAGATGACCCGCACGCGGGTGTCACCGACCTTCTGCATCGAAGCGGCCGGCGTGAGCAGCTCGGACGGGAGGTCGCCCTCGCCGGTCGCCTGCCACACGCGCGCGAACGCGCGCTCGAGGTCGGCGACGGCGGGTCCGCGGATCTCGACGCCGGTGTCGCGCCACGGCTCGAGGCGCTTCTCGGGACGGCCCAGCCACTTGCCCGAGACGCACAGCCCGGACACGAAGCCGACGCGGCCGTCGATCGCGATCATCTTGCGGTGGTCGCGCGTGGTCCACCCGAGCGGGCTCGCGAGCTGGAACGGATTGAACGCGGCGACGCGCACGCCCGCGGCGCGCAGCGGTTCCCACAGCGCGTCCGAGCGGAACGACCCGAGCCAGTCGTAGATCACGTAGACGTGCACGCCGTCCTTGGCGCGCTCGGCGAGCGCGCGCGCGAACTCGCGTCCGACCTCGTCGTCGTCGACGATGTAGCACTCGAACAGGATCAGGCGCTGGGCGCGACGGATCGCGTCGAGCCACGCCGGGAAGTTCTCGCGCGCGTCGAGCAGCAGCCGCGCGGCATTCCCCTCGGACGACGGCGCGCCGCTCGCGCGGCCCAGCGCGCGCGCGGCCAGCCCGGCGATGTCGGCATCGAGCGCATCGCGGGACGGACGGACGAGCAGCGATCGGGGCACGCGTGAGGCGCCGTGGGGAAGCGACGCGCTACGGTACCATGCACGCATGAGCGTTCCTCGCGTGCGCCTTCGCTGGATCGTGGCGTGCGCGCTGCTGGCGCTCGCCGCGTGCGGCCGCGACGCGCGTCACGCACCGATCGCCGAGGGCTCCACGGTGCTGGCGCTCGGCGACAGCCTCACCTACGGGACCGGCGCGCCGCCGCAGGCGAGCTACCCGGCGGTGCTGGCCGAACTCACGGGCTGGAGGGTCGAGAACGCCGGCGCGCCTGGCGAGACCGCAGCCGAGATCTGCGCCCGCCTGCCTGCGCTCCTCGACGAGCACCAGCCGGCCCTGGTGCTCGTCCTCGCAGGCGGCAACGACTTCCTGCGGCGGTGGCCCGAGGCGGGCGTGCGCGAGGCGCTCGCGAACTGCCACGCGCACGCGCGGAACGCCGCCGTCCCGCTCGCGCTGCTGCCGGTCCCGCGGCTCGGGCTGGGCGGGGTCTCCGACGCGCCGCTGTACGCGGAAGCCGCCGACGCGCTCGACGTGCCGCTCGTCGATGCCGGGCTCGCGGACCTGCTCGCCGACGCGTCGATGCGCGCCGACGCGGTCCACCTCAACGCCGCGGGCTACCGCGCGATGGCGCGGCGCGTCGCCGCGGGCCTCGCCGACGTCGGACTGCTGCGGCGCTGATCAGCGCCCCGTTCCGCCGGCGCCCGCGTGCGCCTTCACCTCGCCGCGCACGATCCGCGTCTGCTCGTCGGTCTCGCGCACCGCAACGTCGAACGCGTCGCGCAGCGCGACGTAGACGTCCTCGTGGTGCTCGCGCGTGACGACGATCTCGCGACCGGGCACGCGCAGGTCGATGCGCACCGTGAATTCGCGGCCCTGCTGCTGATGGCGATGGCGCGCGTCGACGGTCACCGCACAGCCGACGATCCTCCGGCCGAGCGCCTCGAGCTTCGCCACCTTCGCCTTGATGCGCTCGGTGAGCGCGGGGGAAGGCGGCATGTTGCGCAGCGTGATCTGGAGAGGAACTTGCATTTGACGTGTCGTCCGTGGTCGGGGCGGCGGTCGCCGCGGCGTCCGGGCACCGGCACGTCGCACCGCATCGCCCCTTCTTTCCACGATACGCGCGCGCGTGCACGTGGATCGTTGACGGCCGTCAACGCGACGGCACCCGTCGCGAACCGCCGCCGCACGGGGAAGCGCCGGCACGAGCCTCCGCAGCCAGGTGCAGCTTCGCCCCGATCGGCGCAAAAGCGGCAAACACCGCGCCGTTGCGCCGATGTCCAACGACCCGCGACCGCCCCAGGCACCGCCAGCGGGGTTTCTACATGCATATAGGCGACGTCTATGCTGGAATACCCCTACTCTCGTTTGGCCCCGGATCGCCCATGGTTCCTGACACGTCGTCCCGCGTCGCGCCGTCCGAACACGTTGTCACGCACCGGGTTCGCAACCGCGAGGCGACGATCCGCGCCGTGCTGGAATCGGCCCAGCACCTCTTCGCGACGAAAGGCTACGACCACACGTCGCTGGTGGACATCGCGGCCGACACCGGTCTCTCGCCGCGCGGTGTCATCCTCCACTTCAGCTCGAAGGCCGACATCGCCGCGGAGCTGATGCTGCGCGAGCTGCGCGAGCGTGCACAGGGCTTCCGCACGGAGGGCGCGGTCCAGACCTGCTGCGCGCGCATCCTGGCGTTCTTCGCGTGGCTGGCCGAGGGCGACCGGCGCTCGTTCATCAACTTTCCCGCGCTGTGGGCGTTCTCCGCGCGCTGGTCGCAGAAGGTGGAGTCGACGACGCAGCAGGCGATCGACGAGCTGCTCGTGCCGGTGCGCCGCGCGATCGAGGAGGGCATCGCGGGCGGCGAGCTCCGGCAGGTCGACGTCGCGCTGGCGTGCGAAGTCCTGTGGATCCAGTACATGGCCGGCCTGCGCCGCGCGGCGATCCACGGCGGACGGCCGGCCGACGCGCTGCCGCGCGTCGAGCGCGCGCTCTCGCTGTTCGCGCGCTGATCTTCGGCCGCCCGGCCCGCGGTGGCGTCGCGTCCACCGCCCCGGTACAATCCAACGCTTGCCCTGCGGCTGCCGCTGCGGCGGCCGGCGACGGCAAGTCCGGCCCAGCGCCGGGATCCGGAGACGTGGCCGAGAGGTCGAAGGCACTCCCCTGCTAAGGGAGCATACGGGCTAAAACCTGTATCGAGGGTTCGAATCCCTCCGTCTCCGCCACCCTTCACGTTGCACGACCCGCTCCCCTCGGCGAGTCTCGCGTCGGCGTCCATCCTGCCCGCGCGCCTGTCGGCGTGCCGCCCCTCGCGGGCGCCCACGACCGCACCCCCACGGGCGGCGACGCCGCCCCGCGACCCGGTTCGCATCGCGCGACGCCGGGCCAGCGCTGCGCGGTGCCGCGAAGGGACGATCCGGTGAAACCGGCCCGGCCCGTCAGCGTGGGGTTCGCGCTGACCAGCGAGCACTCGTCGTTCCACGCCGCGCTCGGGCTCGCCCGCGTCCTCAAGGACCGCGGGCACGATCCGGTGTTCTTCGTCAACGAGGCGACGGTGTTCGCGCGGATGGTGCGCACGCACGGCTACCGCCTCGCCACGCTGCCGCCGGGCCACGACGCGCATCGCGCGCGGCCGAGTCCGCTGGCCTCCTGGCGCGTGGTGGAGCGCCTCCGCCGGCGGGCACGGCGGATCGGCGACGAGCAGGCCTTCCTGCGCGACGCGATCCGCTGCAACGCGCTCGACCTCTGCTTCCTCGACGCCGTCCGCTACGACCTCTATCCGTTCGCCCTCGCGCTCGCGAAAGCGGGCGTGCCCGCGCTGCTGCTCTCCTACACGTTCGCGTCGCGCGCCCGCTGCGACTACGCGCCGGTCTTCTCGTCGGTGCCCTGCCGCGCGACGGCGCGGCCCGCGCTGCACACGCGGGTCGGGCACGCGCTGCGCTGGACGTGGGCCGTCGCGAGCCGCGGGCATCGCACCGCCTTCGGGCGCGGGGAGTACGCGCGGATGGTGCTCGCCAAGGCGCTCGAGCAGGTGCGCAACGCGAGCTTCGAGCGCGAGCTGCGAAGCCTCGGCCTGCGCTCGGTCTGGAGCGAGTGGAAGCGCAGGCCCGACCTTCCCGAGGTCGTGTTCGGCCACCGAGCGCTCGACTGGCCGGCCGCCGCCGGCGACCCGGCCCGCCACTACCTCGGGGCGACCGATCGCTTCCGCGACGAGGCGCCCTTCGACGCCTCGCGCCTCGACCCGCTGCGGCCGGTCGTCTACGCGAACCTGAGCACCATCAACGGCTTCCAGGACATCTTCGCGACCGACGGCACGCGCGGCCGCGCGCGTCCCGACCTGGCGCGGCGGCGGTTCCGGATCGCGCTGCGCTACGTCGAGGGCCTGGTCGCGTGCTTCGCGCGCAGGCCGGAGTGGCAGCTGCTGCTCGCGTGCGGCCCGTTCCTCGAACAGCTGAAGGACGCGGGCGCGCCGCCGAACGTGCACCTGCACGAGCGCCTGCCTCAGCTCGCCGTCCTCGCGCGCGCCGACCTCGCCGTCACGTGGGGCGGCGCCGGCACCATCCGCGAGTGCATCAACCTCGGCGTGCCGATGGTGGTGCTGCCGGCCTGGACCGACCAGTTCGGCAACGCCGCCCGCGTCGCCGCCGCCAACGTCGGCGTCCGCGGCGACCTCGCCGGCCTGACGCCCGCGACGCTGACGGGACTCGTCGAGCGCGCGCTCGGCGATCCGGGCATCCGCGCATCGATCCGCGCGATGAAGGCGCAGTGCGATCCGGTGCAGGAAGTCGAGGCGCTCGTGCGCTTCGTCGCCGAGCGCACGGGCGTCGCGTTGAGCGACCTCCGTGGCACGGCCCCTGCCACGGGCGGCGACAGCGCGCACACGCATCCCGGCCCCGGGCACTGAGGCACGACCGGCGCGAGGCGGCGGCCGCGCGCCAGCGACGGCGTCGCGCCGGCGGGGCGACGGCCGAGCCGCGGCGCCCCCCGTGCGACAATCGGCGAGGGGGCGGCCGCAGGCACCCGCGCGAGGCCACATGGAGATCGTCGCTCACGTCCGCAGCAGCGCCGGCACTCACGATGCGTCCGTGTCGACCGCCGGCACGGCGCAGGCGGTGGCGATCCCCGTGCGGCGCGGGGCGCCGGGCGCGGCGGTCGACGGTGGCGAGCTGCTGATGCTTGCGCTCGCGACCTGCTACTGCAACGACCTCTACCGCGAGGGCGCGCGGCTCGGCATCCCGATCGACGCGGTCGAAGTCGAGGCGCGCGCCGACTTCGAGGGCGCGGGGCTGGCGGCGACGAACGTCCGCTACCGCGCGCGGGTCGCGTCGCCCGCGCCGGCCGCCGACGTCGCCGCGCTGCTCGAGCACACCGACGCCGTCGCCGAGGTCCACAACACGTTGCGCGCGGGCGCCGGCGTCGTGCGCCTCGAGTGGGACGGGATCGACGGCGACGGCGAAGCCATGCCCTCGTCCGCCGGCGGCTGACGCCGCCGCGCGTCAGCGGCGCGCTGCGCGCGGGCTCCGCGCGGCGAGCGCCTGCGTCCGGACGAAGGCGAACGCCAGCAGCGCGATCGCCAGCAGCGCGACCGGCGCGGGCTCGGGCACGAGGCGCACGAAGAAGCCGCGAATCTCGCCGCTTCCCGAGAAGCTCGAGTGGATGTTGAAATAGGCCCGCCCGCTGTCCAGCCCCGCCAGCAGCGCCGCGAGCGCCGACGCGCCGGTCCCGCCGTTGGCATTGACGAACGCGGGATTGAAGAACTGGAGGATGCCGGCGTCGAGGTCGAAGAGCTGGTCGAAGCTCCCGGCCGTGACGCCGACGGGGAATCCCGCGAAGGTCGGCACCTGCGAGGCGACGCCCACGTTGCCCGCAAGCGGGTCCGCCGTGCAGCAGTGGATGTGGGCGACGGTCGTCACGCCGGTCAGGCCGGCGAACTGCGCCTGCACGCGCACCGTCAGCGCCGTCAGGTCGAACGTGACGGTGGCGGTCCCGGTGCCCTGAGAGACGACGGGCGGGCTCTCCGACGCGCCGTCGAGGATCGCGGCGTAGACGATCACCTCGGCGCGGGCCGCGCCCGCCCCGAGCAGCAGCGCCGCAAGCATCACGCGAAGCATCGTGCGCATGGCTCCCCCTGCCCGCCCGCAATGGTCGAATATCCCCGGCACCGCAGGGGCGGGACCGCCGGCCGCCGGAAGACGGATGGCGAGTGCAAGCGCCGCGCCCGGGCGGGAAACCACCGGCGATTCAGGACGTTGACGCTCCACCGCGCGGCACGGGTGCGGGCGATCGTCAAGCGTGCCGACGCTGCGGCGGATCCGGCGCGCACCCGGGCCCGGTGCTGACGCTCAGGCGACCTCGCCGGCCGCCTTCTCGAGCTCGAACGCGCGGTGCAGCACGCGCACCGCGAGCTCCAGGTACTTCTCGTCGATGACGACCGAGATCTTGATCTCGGAGGTGGAGATCATCTGGATGTTGATGTTCTCGTCGGCGAGCGCGCGGAACATCCGCGACGCGATGCCGACGTGCGACTTCATGCCGATGCCGACGACCGACACCTTCGCGATGCGGTTGTCGCCGACGATGTCGCGCGCCACGAACGCCTTGCCGTTGGCGGCCTTCAGCGCCTCGAGCGCCTTGGCGTACTCGTTGCGGTTGACCGTGAACGAGAAGTCGGTCATGCCCGAGGCGCCGATGTTCTGCACGATCATGTCGACGTCGATGTTCGCGGCGGCGACCGTGCCGAGGATCGCCGCGGCGATGCCGGGCCGGTCCTCGACGCCCATCAGCGTGATCTTAGCCTCGTCGCGCTGGAACGCGATGCCGGAGATGATCGCCTGTTCCATGTCCTCGTCCTCCTCGTAGGTGATCAGCGTGCCGGGGCCGCTCGCCTCCGGTTCCTCGAACGACGACAGCACGCGCAGCTTGACCTTGTACTTTCCAGCGAACTCGACCGAGCGGATCTGCAGCACCTTCGAGCCCAGGCTCGCCATCTCGAGCATCTCCTCGAAGGTGACGCGGTCGAGGCGGCGCGCCTCGGGCACGATGCGCGGGTCGGTGGTGTAGACGCCGTCGACGTCCGTGTAGATCTGGCACTCGTCGGCGGCGAGCGCCGCCGCGAGCGCGACCGCCGAGGTGTCCGAGCCGCCACGGCCCAGCGTCGTGATGTTGCCGGCCGCGTCCACGCCCTGGAACCCGGCGACGACCACGACCGTGCCGGCGTCGAGGTCGCGGCGCATCGCCGCCTGGTCGATCTCGAGGATGCGCGCCTTGGTGTACGCGTCGTCGGTGAGCACCCTCACCTGCCCGCCGGTGTAGCTGCGGGCGCGAAGGCCGATCGCCTCGAGCGCGATCGCGAGCAGCCCGATCGTCACCTGCTCGCCGGTGGCGGCGACGACGTCGAGCTCGCGCGGGTTGGGGCTCGCCGACAGCTCCTTCGCGAGCGCGAGCAGCCGGTTGGTCTCGCCCGACATCGCGGACACGACGACCACGAGCCGGTGGCCCTGCTTCGCGAAGTGCGCGACGCGGCGGGCGACGTTCTTGATGCGCTCGGTGGAGCCCACCGAGGTGCCGCCGTACTTCTGGACGATCAGGGCCATGATGGGGCGCGGGCGCCGGGTCCGCCCGGCCCGCTGCTTTCGCCTAGAGTTTGCGGAACGCGAGCGTGGCGTTGGTCCCGCCGAAGCCGAACGAGTTCGACAGGGCGGCGCGGATGGTCATCGGCCGGGCCCGGAGCGGGGCGAAGTCGAGGTCGCACTGCGGGTCGACCTCGACGAGGTTCGCGGTCGGAGGCGCCACCTGGTCGCGAATCGCCAGCGCGGTGAACACGGCCTCGACGCCGCCGGCGGCCCCGAGCAGGTGGCCGGTCATCGACTTGGTCGAGCTGACGACGAGCTTCGCGGCGTGCCCGCCGAACGCCCGCTTCACGGCGATGCACTCCGCGACGTCGCCCAGCGGCGTCGACGTGCCGTGCGCGTTGATGTAGTCGATGTCGGCGGCGTCCATGCCCGCGTTGCGCAGCGCGTTGACCATGCTGCGGCGCGCGCCGTCGCCGTCCTCCGGCGGGGCCGTGATGTGGTGCGCGTCGGCGCTCATCCCGTAGCCGGCGAGCTCGCAGTAGATGCGCGCACCGCGCGAGCGCGCGTGCTCCAGCTCCTCGAGCACGAGGATGCCGGCGCCCTCGCCGAGCACGAAGCCGTCGCGCTGCACGTCCCAGGGGCGGCTGGCCGTCGCGGGGTCGTCGTTGCGCGTCGACAGCGCGCGCGACGAGCAGAAGCCGCCGATGCCGATCGGGTTGACCGTCGCCTCGGACCCGCCGGCCACCATCAGGTCCGCGTCGCCGTACTCGATCAGCCGCGCCGCCTCGCCGAGGCTGTGGTTCGCCGTCGAGCAGGCGGAGACGGTAGCGAGGTTGGGTCCCTTGTAGCCGTAGTGGATCGACACGAGCCCCGCGATCATGTTGATGATCGAGCCGGGCACGAAGAACGGGCTGATCTTGCGCGGGCCGCCCTCGTTGTAGTGCCGCGTCGTCTCCTCAATCATCGGCAGCCCGCCGATGCCCGAGCCGATGCACACGCCGGCGCGCTCCTTGTCGCCGCCCCAGCCGTCGAGCCCCGCGTCGGCGATGGCCTCCATCGTCGCGACGAGCCCGTAGTGGATGAACGTGTCGTAGCGCCGCGCCTCCTTGGCGGACAGCCACTTCGTGACGTCGAAGTCCTTGACCTCCGCGGCGATGCGCGACGGGAACGCCGAGGCGTCGAAGCGCGTGATCGGCCCGACGCCGGAGCGGCCCGCGAGGATCGCGGGCCAGGCCTGCGCGAGGCCGGTGCCGACGGGAGAGACGATGCCGAGGCCGGTGACGACGACGCGACGTCGGGACATGCGGATCGGAGGGGAGTCGTGGGTCGCGGCGCCGCGGCGCCCCAGGCCGCGGCCGCGATCGCCGGCGGCGCGCGCCGCGCCGCCGCGGGGCTACTTCTTGAGGTGCGCGCCGATGTAGTCGACCGCCTGCTGCACGGTCGTGATCTTCTCCGCCTCCTCGTCGGGGATCTCGGTCTCGAACTCCTCCTCCAGCGCCATCACGAGCTCGACCGTGTCCAGCGAGTCGGCGCCCAGGTCGTCGACGAACGACGATTCGTTCTTGATCTCGGCCTCGTTGACACCGAGCTGCTCGGCGACGATCTTCTTGACGCGCTGCTCAACGTTCTCCATCGACTCCTCCCTTGAGGGGGACGTTAGGTACAAAACCGCGGAATTCTACCAGAAGCAACGTAGGCCGCCGGGGGCGCCGCGGGCACGCCGCCGGGGCCGCGGCACGGGGTGCGCGGCGGCATTCGGGGTATCCCCGATGCCGTCACGCCATGTACATGCCGCCGTTGACGTGCAGCGTCGCACCGGTGACGTAGGCCGCGCGCGGGCTCGCGAGGTAGGCGACCGCCTCGGCGACGTCCTCGGGCGTGCCGAGGCGGCCGAGCGGGATGCGACCCAGCAGCGCTTCGCGCTGCGCGTCGGGCAGCGCGCGGGTCATGTCCGTGTCGATGAACCCGGGCGCGACGACGTTCACCGTGATGTTGCGGCTGCCGACCTCCTGCGCGAGCGACTTGCTGAAGCCGACGAGGGCAGCCTTCGCTGCCGCGTAGTTCGCCTGCCCCGCGTTGCCGCTCGCGCCGACCACCGAGCCGATCTGCACGATGCGCCCGCGGCGCGCCTTCATCATCCCGCGCAGCACGGCCTTCGACAGACGGAACACGGCGCGCAGGTTGGTCGCCATGATCGCGTCCCACTCGTCGTCCTTCATCCGCAGCAGCAGGTTGTCGCGCGTGATCCCCGCGTTGTTGACCAGGATCGTGACCGCGCCGTGCTCCTTCTCGACCGCGGCGAGCGCGGCGTCGGTGGCCGCGGCGTCGGTCACGTCGAGGCGCAGCCCGCGCCCGCCGGCGCCGGCCTCGCGCAGCGCGGCATCGATGCGTGCGGCGCCGTCGTCGCTGGTCGCCGTGCCGACGACGGTCGCGCCGTCGCGGGCGAGCGCGAGCGCGATGGCGCGGCCGATGCCGCGCGTCGCGCCCGTCACGAGCGCCACCTGTCCTGCGAGGGGATGCGCTTCCACGGTCTTCAGCCCTTCAGTTGCGCGAGAGCGTCGTCGAGCATCGAGCCGCTGGTCAGGGCCAGCGGCTCGAGCCGCTCGTCGATGCGCTTCACGAGGTTCGCGAGCACCTTGCCGGGCCCGCACTCGACGACGTGCGTCACGCCGGCCTCGGCGAAGGCGCGGATGGTCTGCGTCCAGCGCACCGGGCTCGCCGCCTGGCGCGCGAGCGCGGCGCGGATCGCGTCGGGCTCCGGGTGCAGCGCGACGTCGACGTTGTGCAGCACGGGGATCGACGGCGCGGCGACCGGCACCTGCGCGAGCCGCTGCGCGAGCCGCTCGGCGGCCGGCTTGAGCAGCGAGCTGTGGAACGGCGCCGACACCGGCAGCAGGACCGCGCGCCGCGCGCCGAGCTCCTTCGCGGCCAGCATCGCGCGCTCGACGGCGGCGCGCTCCCCGGCGATCACGACCTGCGCGGGGGCGTTGTAGTTGACCGGCTCGACCACGTGCCCCTCGGCCGCCTGGCGGCACGCGGCCGCCACCGTGTCGTCGTCGGCGCCGAGGATCGCGGCCATCGCGCCGGCGCCCGGCGGCACGGCCTCCTGCATCGCCTGCGCGCGGAAGCGCACCAGCGGCACGGCGTCGCGGAAGGCGAGCGCGCCCGCCGCGACCAGCGCCGAGTACTCGCCGAGGCTGTGGCCGGCCACGATCGCAGGCGCCGGCCCGCCGGCGGCCTGCCAGGCGCGCCAGACCGCGACGGCCGCCGTCAGCATCACCGGCTGCGTGTTGACCGTGAGGTCGAGCGCCTCCTCGGGACCCGCGGAAGCCAGCGTCCACAGGTCCTCGCCGAGGACCGACGAGGCCTCGTCGAACGCGGCACGCACGGCCGGATGGCCGTCGAAGCCCTTCATCATGCCGACGGACTGCGAGCCCTGGCCGGGGAACACGAACGCGATCTTCATGGGTGTCGGAGAGGCGGAATCGGGGCTAGCCCCAGCGGACGAGCGCGGCGCCCCAGGTGAAGCCGCCGCCGACGCCGACCATCATCACGTGGTGGCCGGCGCGCACGCGGCCGTCGCGGACCGCGCAGTCGAGCGCGAGCGGAATCGAGGCGGCGGACGTGTTCGCGTGGCGGTCGACGGTGACGACCATGCGCTCGGGCGGAAGGTGCAGCCGGCGCGCCGTCGCGTCCATGATGCGGAGGTTCGCCTGGTGCGGGACCAGCCAGTCGACGGCCGACGCCGGCAGCGTCGCCTCCGCCAGCGTCGCCTCGGCCGCGTCGGCCAGCACCTTCACCGCGAACTTGAACACGTGGCCGCCGTCCATGTGCACGAACGGGGAGCCGCTCACCGCGCCGCTGCGGACGCTGCCGGGGACGCAGAGGATGTCCTTGTGGTGGCCGTCGGCGTACAGCTTCGTCGCGAGGACGCCGCCCTCCTGCGCGGGGAGCAGCACGACGGCGCCGGCGCCGTCGCCGAACAGCACGCAGGTGCCGCGGTCGCGCCAGTCGAGGATGCGCGAGTAGATCTCCGCGCCGACGACGAGCGCATTGCGCACGGCGCCGCTGCGCACCATGCCGTCGGCGATCGCGAGCGCGTAGACGAAGCCGGCGCACACCGCCTGCACGTCGAAGGCCGGGCCGCCGCGCGCGCCGAGCTTCGCCTGCAGGATGCAGGCCGTGGACGGGAAGATCATGTCCGGCGTGGTCGTGGCCACGACGATCAGGTCGACGTCGGACGACGCGAGCCCGGCCGCGGCCAGCGCCTCGCGCGAGGCCGCGAGCGCGAGGTCCGACGTCGTCTCGTCGTCGGCCGCGACGTGCCGCTGGCGGATGCCGGTGCGCGCCGCGATCCACGCGTCGCTCGTGTCGACGCTGCGCGCGAGCTCGTCGTTGGTGACCACGCGCGCCGGCAGGCAGCTGCCGGTGCCCGCGACGCGGCTACGCATCGGTGGCCGCGGCGGCGGAGGCGACGGGCATCGTCGCCATGCGCTGCGCGATGCGGTCGAGCACGCCCTCGGCGACCTCGGCGTGCGCCTTCTCGAGCGCGTGGCGGAAGCCGAGCGCATCGGTGCCGCCGTGGCTCTTGACCACCACGCCGCGCAGCCCGACCAGCGTCGCGCCGTTGTAGCGCCGCGGGTCGATGCGGCGCTTGAAGGCGGACAGCACCGGGTAGGCGACCAGCGCCGAGAGCCTGGTGAGCGGCCCGCGCGTGAACTCCGCCTTCAGGAACTCGTAGAGCATCTGCGCGAGGCCCTCCGACGTCTTCAGCATCACGTTGCCGACGAATCCGTCGCAGACGACGACGTCGGTGGTGCCCTTGTAGATGTCGTCGCCCTCGACGTTGCCGTGGAAGTTGAGGCCCGACGCGCGCAGCAGCTCGCCCGCCTGCTTGACGACGTCGTTGCCCTTGATGTCCTCCTCGCCGACGTTGAGCAGGCCCACGCTGGGCCGCTCGACGTGGTCCACCGCGGCGGCGAGCGCCGCGCCCATGACCGCGAACTGCAGCAGGTGCTCCGGCGTGCAGTTGACGTTCGCGCCGAGGTCGAGCACCGTGCACGCGCCCTTCTTCGTCGGCAGCTGCGAGGCGATGGCGGGCCGGTCGACGCCGGGCAGCGTCTTCAGCACGAAGCGCGCGATCGCCATCAGCGCGCCGGTGTTGCCCGCCGACACGCACGCCTGCGCCTCCCCCTCCTTGACGAGGTTGATCGCCACGCGCATCGACGAGTCCTTCTTGCGCCGCAGCGCGTCGGCGGGCGGCTCGTCCATGCCGACGACCTCGCTCGCGTGGCGCACGGCGACGCGGTCGCGCGCGGACGACATCGACTTCGCGAGCGCCGCGGTGAGGTCGCTCTCGCGGCCGACGAGCAGCACGCGCGCGGCCGGGTGCGCGACGAGGAAATCGAGCGCGGCGGGCACCGTCACCGGCGGCCCGTGGTCGCCTCCCATCGCGTCGATCGCAACGGTGACCGTCATCGGGAAGGATCGGCGGCGGCGACGCCGCGCGCGCCGGCAGGCTGCCCGGGCACGCCCGGTGGCAGGAGCACGGCCGCATCGCGGTCCGTGCGCCGCGGCGGCATCGCCGGGCGGCGCTACTCGTCCGCCTTGGTCCTGACGATCTTCTTGCCGCGGTAGTAGCCGCTCGGGCTCACGTGGTGGCGGCGGTGCGTCTCGCCGGACACCGGCTCCACCGCGAGCGGCGGCGCCGAGATGAAGTCGTGCGCGCGGTGCATGCCGCGCTTGGACGGCGACTTCTTGTTTTGCTGGACGGCCATGTCTGGAAGTTCTCCTGTGGATCCTACCGGTCCTTCCGGCGGGCGGCGCAGTGGGGGCGCCGCCCGGTGTACGTTCATGCGGATGCGCCCGCCACGGGAGCGCACTCGCCTTCGTGCCTCGGCGCGAACGGCAGCGTGAGCAGCAGCTCGTCCTCGACCAGCGCCACGGGATCGAGCGGCGCACCGGCCGGCACGACCTCGTGCTCGCTCGCCTCGTCGAGGCGCACCAGCTCGGCCTCGTCGCGCGCGAGCAGCAGCAGCGTCGATTGCGCGACCGGCTCCACGACCACGCCGAGGCAGCGCTGGCACGTGAGCGGGACCGCGCCTTCGATCGCCACGACGATCGCCGGCCGGCCCTCGGCGTCCGCGTCGCCGCGGATCGACCACCGCACCTGCCCGCCCTCGCCCGTGACGCGATCGGCGAGCCGCGGCAGCGCCGCAGGGTCGAGTTCTCCGGTCAACTCGCCGCGCGACGCGGCCAGCCGGTACGCATCGAACGATTCCCGCGCCGCGGCGTGCGACCTGCGCTGCATGGCGATCCCGAAAGCCGCCGCCCGCCCTCGCCGATCCGCGGCCGGGGCGCGAAGCGTAAAACGTCGCATAATAGCGGCCGCACGCGGGAATGTCAAAAATCTCCCGAAAAAACAATGCCGAACCCCACGATCCTGCTCGCGTCGACGTCGCGCTACCGGCGCGAGCTGCTGGCCCGGCTGCAGCTTGCGTTCGAGGTCGCCGCGCCAGGCGTCGACGAGGCGCCGCACGCCGGCGAGGCCCCGCGCGACACCGCGCTGCGCCTGGCCGAGGCCAAGGCCCGAGCCGTGGCCGCGCGACGCGGCAGCGGACTGGTGATCGGTTCCGACCAGGTCGCCGCGTGCGACGGCCTGCCCGTCGGCAAGCCGGGCTCGCACGAGGCGGCGGTCGCGCAGCTCGCGCGCCTGTCGGGTCGCACCGTCGTGTTCCACACGGGCGTGGCGCTGGTGAACGCGGCGAGCGGCCGCGTGCAGCGGGAGCTGGTCGACGTCGCCAGCACGTTCCGCAGCCTCGCCGCCGCCGAGATCGAGGCGTACCTGCGCCGCGAGCAGCCCTACGACTGCGCGGGCTCGGTCCGCTCGGAGGGCCTCGGCATCGCGCTCTTCGAGCGGATCGCGAGCGACGATCCCACGGCGCTGATCGGCCTGCCGCTCATCGCCGTGGCGCGGATGCTGCGCGCCGAGGGCGTCGATCCGCTCGCCGCGCCGTGAACCACGCGGACGCGCGCAGCGCGGCGGTCCCGCGGCCGTGCGGCCGCGGAACGCTCTACCTCGTGCCGAACCTGCTCGGCGCGGTGCCGCCGCAGGACGTGCTGCCGGCGCGCACGATCGCGGTGGCCCGCGACCTCTCGCACTGGATCGTCGAGACCGCGAAGCCGGCGCGTGCCTTCCTCGCGACCCTCGGGCTGCCGCGGCCGGTCGCGGCCTGCTGGATGCGCGAGATCGGCGAGCAGCCGTCGGCGGCGCAGCTCGCGGCGCTGCTCGCGCCGGCGCACGACGGGCACGACGTCGGCGTGCTGTCGGACGCGGGCTGCCCGGGCGTCGCCGACCCGGGCGCGCGCGTCGTCGCCGCCGCGCATGCCGCCGGCCTGCGCGTCGTCCCGCTGGTCGGACCTTCGTCGCTGCTGCTCGCGCTGATGGCGAGCGGCATGAACGGCCAGCGCTTCGCGTTCCACGGCTACCTGCCCGCGGACGAGCCCGGGCGCGTCGCCGCGCTGCGCAGGCTCGAGGCCGAGTCGCGAGCGACCGGCTGCGCGCAGCTCTTCATCGAGACCCCCTACCGCAACGTCGCCCTGCTGGCGTGCTGCCTGCGCACGCTGGCGGCCGCCACGCGGCTGTGCGTGGCGGTCGATCTCACGCTGCCCGGCGAGTCGGTGACGTCGCGGCCGGTGCGCGCGTGGCGCGGCGTCGACGCGGCGGTCTACGCGAAGCGGCCGGCGATCTTCCTCCTCGAGGCGGCCGTGCGTCCTGCCCCGGCGCGTTCCTGACCGGGCGGGACACACGCCCGGTCGCGCCGCGAGGGCCTGCCCGGACCCTGGGTTCTAGCCGCCCGTCGCTGCGGGGCGCGCGCGACGTCGCACCGGCTTCCAGCGCCGGTGCACCCACCACCACTGCTCGGGGTGGCGCAGCACCAGCCGCTCCAGCGCGGCGTTGTAGACGCGCGTGGTGCGCCGGATCTCCTCGCCCGGATCGTCGCAGGCGACCGGCGGCAACGGCGGCTCGAAGCGCAGCACGTGCGTGCCGTCCGGCTCGCGCCACGACGCGGCCGGGACGACCGGGGCGCCGGTCGCGAGCGCGATGATCGCGAGGCTCCGGAACGTGCCCGCCGGGTGACCGAAGAACTCGACCTCGATGCCGTCGGGCGCCTGCGCGTGCTGGTCGAATGGCACGACCACGGCGTCGCCGCGCGCGAGCAGCGCGAGCACCTCGTCCAGCGACCCGCGCTTGCCGATCGTGCCGAAGCCTGCGCGGCGCATGCGGCGGTGGACCAGCGCGTCGAGCCAGCGCGGCTTGATCGGGCGGCGCACGAAGTGGATGTGCCCGTGCACCTGCGGAAACTGCGCCAGGCCGGCGAGCGTGGCGACCTCGAAGTTGCCGAAGTGGCCGGTCAGCACCAGGATGCCTCGCTTCGCCTCCCACGCCTGCGTGAAGTGCTCGACTCCCTCGACGCGGACGAGCGCCCGCCGGCGCGTCGCCGACAGCCAGCGATAGCGCAGGAACTCGCCGGCGAGCCGCGCGAGGTGCGCGTAGTGCGCCTGCGCGAGCCGCTCGATCTCGGCGTGCGGCAGGTGCGCACCGAACACGCGGCGCAGGTTGTCGACGATCACGTCGCGCCGGATCGGCGCGAAGCGCCACAGCAGGCGCCCGGCGAGCGGGACGCGCGTCGCGCGCGGGCGCGCCAGCGCGACCGCGGAGGCCGTCGTGGCCGAGTGCGAGAGCGACACCGCGATGTCGTCGACGCGGTGGCGGTCCATCGCGGCGCGCGCGTTCGCGCCGGGCACGATCTGCGGGGCGCCGAAGCCGTCCTTCGCCACGGTGAAGTCCGCGGGGACGATCTGCGCGAGCCCGGTCTCGCGCGGGAAGAGCTTGAGGCAGGCCTCCTTGGCGGCGAAGCGCGCCGCGAGGCTCGCCGCGCGGCCGGGACCTTCGCCGGCGTCGGCGAGTTCGGAGGCGGCGAAGAAGTCGGTCAGCGCCGCGGCCGGCGTCTCGCGCAGCAGGCGCTCGATGCGCGCGATGTCGACGGTGTCGATCGCGCAGCGGACGGCGTCGCTCGCCGCCGGTTCCACGGTGGCGTCAGGCCGGACGGGCGCGCAGGACGACGGCAGCGTTGGTCCCGCCGAAGCCGCGACAGACGACCAGCACGACGTCCCCGCGCGTGGCGCGCGCGTCGCGCGACACCGCCACGCCCGTGCACGCCGGGTCGAGCGTAGCGAGCGTCGCGATGCCCGGCGCAACGCGCCGGCGGGCGGCCTCGATCCCGAGCGCCGCGTCGAGGATGCCGGACGCGGCGAGCGGGTGCCCGGTGGCCCACTTGAAGCCGGTGACCGGCGGCATCGCGGCGCCGAACACGCGCCGCAGCGCGGCCGCCTCGGAGCGGTCGGACAGCGGCGTGCCGTTCGCGTGCGCCACGATCACGCCGACGTCCGCCGGCGCGACGCCGGCGTCGGCGAGCGCGGCGTCGATGGCGCGCGCCGCGCCGTCGCCGTCCTCGCGCAGGTGGAGCAGCCCGCCGCCCTCCGAGGCGTCGCCGCCGCCGAGGTACTCGGCCAGCACGGTCGCGCCGCGTGCGGCGGCCGAGGCCCCGGACTCGAGGACCAGGGCCGCGGCCCCTTCGCCGAGCAGGCTGCCGTCGCGCGCCACGTCGAAGGGCCGCAGCGCCGACTCGGCCATCAGGCCGCAGCGGTGGTAGTAGAGCATCGTCTGCGGCTCGATCGGCGCGTCGTGGCCCGCGCTCACGATGCGCTCCGCCTCGCCTTCGCGGATCGCCTCGGCCCCTTCGATCACCGCGAGCAGGCCGCTCGTCGTGTGGTTGGTGATGCAGCCGTTCGGGCCCTTGAGCCCGTGGCGGATGCCCACGTGGCACAGCACGTTGTTGGGGAGCGTGCGCAGCAGCCACATCGGATTCACGCTGCTGCCGAGCTCGCGGCCGAACGCGCCCATGTCCCCCTTCGACTCCGCCATCAGCGGGAAGTAGTCGTAGTTGACGTTGAACGCGCCGCCGCCCGAGCCCACGTAGCAGCCGGTCGCCTCCGCGAAGGCGACCTGCGCCGCCTCGTCGAGCGCCTGCCGGTGGGCCTCGAGGCCCGCCTGCGCGATGGCCGCATCCGCGGCGTAGATGCCGAAGACGTCGGAGCGCCGGATCAGCTTGAGGAGCTTGCGGTCGCCGACCAGCTTCGCGGCGTTGTAGTCGGTCACCTCGGCCGCGTGGCGTCGCGGCCAGCCGGTCGCGTCGAACGACGCGACCTCGGCGATCGCCGAGCGAGCGGCGAGCGCGGCGTCGACGATGGCCGACGGCGACGCGCCCGCGCCGCAGATGGCGCCGGTCCCGGTGACGACGACGCTCATCGCCCGGCCTCCAGCAGCGCGCGCGTCTCGTCGGGATGGCGCAGCGCGAGGCAGCTGTTGCTGCCGCCGAAGCCGAGCGAGTTGGACAGCGCGACCCGCACGTGCCGCTCGCGCGGCGCGCCGCGCACGATGTCGAGGTGCGCGCAGTCCGGGTCGACGTCGACGAGATTGGCGTTCGGCGGCAGCGTCGAGCGCCCGATCGCGAGCGCGCACACGACCGCCTCGACCGCGCCCGCGGCGGCGATCAGGTGCCCCATCACGCTCTTCGTCGAGCTGACGGCCACGCGGCCCACGCCGTCGCCGAACACCACCGCCGCGGCGGCCGCCTCGCTGCGGTCGTTCATCGGCGTCGACGTCCCGTGCGCATTCAGGTAGTCGACGTCCGCCGGCAGGGCGCCGGCGTCGCGCAGCGCGCGCTGCATCGCCTGGATCGGGCCGTCGCCCGACGGGTGCGAGTCGGTGATGCGGTACGACGACAGCGAGTTGCCGTCGCCGGCCAGCTCGGCGTAGATGCGCGCGCCGCGCTGCACGGCCGCCTCCCACGCCTCGAGCACGACGAAGCCGGCGCCCTCGCCGAGCAGGAAGCCGTTGCGCGTGGCGTCGAACGGCCGGCTCGCGCGCTCCGGCGTCTCGTTGTCCGCCGACACCGCCGACAGCAGGCAGAACCCGGCGAGCCCCACCGGCGAGACCATCGAGTCGAAGCCGCCGGCGAGCACGCGGTCCGCGGCGCCGCGGCGGATCACGCGCATGGCCGTGCCGATCGCCTGCCCGCCGGACGCGCAGGCCGTGTGCACCGACGACGCGTAGCCGGCGATGCCGAAGCGCTTCATCAGCAGCGACACGCCGGCCGTCGACTGGCTGCGGCAGAACGCCATCGGGTCGTTCGCGGTGGCCTCGTCGAGGATCCTCGTCGCGTCGAGCTCGCCGTCCGGCGCCGCGTGCGCCTGCACCGAGGCGAGCTCGTCGAACGAGACGGTCATCATGCCGGTGCCCACGACGCAGCCCCAGCGGTGGCGATCGGCCGCCGTGGGCGCGATGCCCGCGTCAGCCATCGCCTGCTCGGCCGCGGCCAGCGCGAAGCGGTGCGAGCGGTTGCCGAACTTGAGGAGCTTGCGGTCGCCGGTGATCGGCAGCGCGTCCGCGTCGCGCACCTCGGCGGCGATGCGCGTCGAGAAGCCGCTCGCGTCGAAGTTCGTGATCGGCGCGCCGCAGCCGCGGCCGGCGAGCAGCCGTGCCCACATCGCGTCGACGTCGTTGCCCGCCGGCGTCACGACCCCCAGCCCGGTGATCGCGACGCGGCGCTTCGCTCGCGTCATGGCAGGACCTCGAAGTCGACGCGCGCGCCGCCGACCGGGCGGCGCTGCCCCTCGGCGCGCGCGGTCAGCGTCGCGAGCCAGCGGTCGGCGGCGAGCGGCTCGACCGCGGCCTCCAGCGCGAGCGTCGCGCCCGGCTCGGTGAATGCGCGCAGCTTGACGTCCGTGACGCGGCGCGCGAACGGCTCGCGCCCGCCCGCGGCCTCACGGACGACGCCGGCGGCCAGCGTGGTCATGCGGTCGAGCAGCAGCGTCCCGGGAAACACGGGACGGCGCGGGAAGTGGTCGGCGAAGTACGGCGCGTCCGGCGGGACGTCCAGCCGTGCGCTCGCGCGGGCGCCGGCTTCGCGCTCCAGCGGCACCAGCGGCACGACGTCGACGCCGGGGAAGCGGTCGATCGCCGCGCCGGTCGTGCACAGCAGGTCGAAGAACGCGCGCATCGCTTCCGGATCGTCGAAGTCCGCGAGCGGCAGCATCGGTCCCACGCAGTCGCGGAGCTCGAGCACCGTCGTGCCGCCGATGCGGCACCAGCCCTGGTAGGCGACCGCGTCGTCCTCGCAGGAGTCGATGCGCACGTCCGTCTCCAGCGTGTCGCCCGGCCGTGGCGCGTCGTGGTAGAGCGTCTCGTGGGCGATGCCGGCGACCGGCCGCAGCCGGAACCCGAGCTTCGCCACGGCGACCCACGCGGCAAGCTGCCCGGTCGCCTCGGCGAGCAGCGACGACGGGAACGCGCCCACGTGCGCAGGGATGTGGAACAGGCCCTTGGCGCCCGCGCCCGCCTCGTGCGCGACGATGCGGTCGACGAAGGTGAACGCGGCGTAGCGGCCGGTCATCGCGTCGGTCGGCGCCGCGAGGGGCAGGCGCCCTCGCGCCGCGCCCGTCGTCGCGTCCCGTCGACGGCGGGCGCCGGAGGGCACGCCCGAGGCGTCCCCGTCGCCCGCTCCCGGTGCAAGTGGAGCAACGAGGCTGTCGCGAGCCGCTCCGGCGCAGCGAACGCCTCCCGCATCGGTCAACCCCCCTGCTCCGCCTGCGCGCGCAGCACGAGCTTGGCGAACGTCTCCGCCGTGAACAGCCGCGGGATGTCCGTCGTCTTGAGCGGCGCCACGAAGCGGTCCGCGGGCACCTCCGAGAGGAACGTGCGCAGCCGCAGCAGGCCGGCGTCGGTGACCACCCCCTTCTGCTCGAACTCGGCCTCGGGCAGGTCGCCGCGCGCGTCCTCGATGATCTTGCCGCGCGGGATCTTCACCTTGAACGAGCGCTCCAGCCGGAACACGAGGTCGAGGAAGTCGATCGACTCCGCGCCGAGGTCGTTGATCAGCGAGGCGTCGGGCCCGACCTCGTCGACCTCGCAGCCGAGCGCGTCCGCGATCGTCTTGGCCACCGTCGGGAAGATCGCATCCACCTGCGCTTGCGTGATGTCCGCTGCCATGGGTTCACTCCATCTTGAAGCCGCCGTCGACGTAGAGCACCTGGCCGGTGACGTAGTCGGCCAGGCTCGATGCGAGGTACCAGACCGCCTGCGCGACGTCGCGCGGCTGGCCGAAGCGGCGCAGCAGGATCCGCTGCCGGATCTCGTCGCCCGCGAGCTCGCGCACCGCCTCGCTCATCTCGGTCTCGATCACGCCGGGGGCGACGGCGTTGACCGTGATCCTGCGCGGCGCCAGCTCGACCGCCAGCGCGCGCGTGAGCGCGTCGATCGCGCCCTTGCTCGCGGCGTAGTTGGTCTGGCCGCGCCCGCCCTTCGCCCCCGACACCGAGGAGACGTTGACGATCCGGCCGACGCGCTTGCTGATCATGAACGGCGCCACGGCGCGCGTGACGTTGAACACGCCGGCCACGTTGGTGTCGAGCACCGTGCGGATGTCGTCGTCCTCGAGGCCCACCATCACGTTGTCGCGGATCACGCCCGCGTTGTTGACGAGCACGTCGATGCGCCCGCCGCGGTCGGCCACGAGCTCCGCGGCCGCGCGGCACGCGGCGCTGTCGCGCACGTCGACCTTCATCGCGTGCACGATCCGGCCCTGCGCCGCCTGCGCCTCGACGACGGCGCCGGCGGCGGCGTCGTTGCCGCCGTACCAGAACGTGACGTCGGCCCCCTCGGCGGCGAACAGCTCGACGATGGCGCGGCCGATGCCACGGCTGCCACCGGTGACGATCGCGACCTTCCCCGCGTATCCGCCGTCCAGCGCCACGACGCTACCCCGAGATGGCGAAGCCGCCGTCGACGAACAGCGTCGCGCCGTTGATCATCGCCGCCTCGGGCAGGCACAGCAGGTAGACCGCGCCCGCGACGTCCTCGGGCGTGAGCCGCGGACCGGCCGGCGTGCGCGCGGCGAACTCCGCGAGCAGCTGGTCGCGGTTGGGGAAGTACGCGAGCGCATCGGTGTCGACCACGCCGGCGGAGACCGCGTTGACGCGGATGCCCTTCGGCCCGAGCTCCTGCGCGAACGTGCGCACCAGCGACTCGAGCGCGGCCTTGGAGGCGCCGACGAAGCCGTAGTGCGGCATCGCCCGCAGCGACCCCAGGCTCGACATCGCGACGATGCGGCCGCCCTCGCGCATCCGCGGCGCGGCGTGCTGCGCGAGCAGCGCCAGCGCGAACGCATTCGTCTCCATGCACCAGCGGAAGTGCTTGAGCTTCATCTCCAGCGCGGGCTTGAGCACGCCCGACGCCGCGTTCGACACCACGAAGTCGAGGCGATCGAAGGCGGCGTCGAAGCCCGCGAACATCTCGGCGACGCTGTCCGGGTCGCCGACGCTGCCCTGCAGCGCGACCGCGCGGCGCCCCAGCGCGCGCAGCTCGCCGCACAGCGCCTCCGCTTCGTCGTGGCTGTTGTAGTAGTTGACCGCGACGTCGCAGCCGGCGGCGGCGAGCTTGCGCGCGCAGGCGCGGCCGATGCCACGGGCACCGCCGGTGATGAAGGCGACGCGGCCCGAGAGTGGAAGCGACATGAGGCTCGTGGACGGGGTGGCGCGGCGCGCGGACGGGGCGCGCGGGCGCCCCGGGCCCGGCCGGGCAAACGACGAATTATACTCGGGCGCCCTGCGCGCCGCGCTCGCGGGCCGCGGCGCGTCAGCCGGCGCGCGCCCGCCGCTCGCGCACCAGCCGCTTGAGCTCCAGCACCCAGTGCTTCTTGATCGACGCCCAGTTGTCGGCCGCGTAGTAGAAGTTGTCCGAGTAGGACCCCGGCATCGTCGCCTCGTCCGGCTTCTCGGTGGTGGCCCGGTACTCGTCGAGCAGGCGCCTGAACTCCGCGTTCTGCGGCAGGTGGTGCGTCACCGGGACGGTCACGTGCAGGTAGCCCGCCGGCAGCACGACGTTGCGCACCTCGACCCTGCCGCTCGCGCTGCGGAACGGGTCGAGCCTCGCGTCGGCCAGCGTCATCGCGAACCAGTCGATGCCGAGGAAGTAGCCGTTGAACTGCACCGCCGTGTCGGGCACTTCCTTCAGCCGGCCGATCACGCCCCACTGGTTGGGCAGCACGCCCGAGGGCCCTCCCGCGCCCACGGCGGAGGCGTAGGACACCTGCACGCCGACCACCGGGCGCGGCTGCCGGGTGTACGGGTCGACGATCGTGGTGCGCGCCTCGGCGCGGTCGGTCAGCGGGTTCCAGACCGGCAGTTCGGCGGCGAACGTGCCCGCGAGGTCGTGCAGCACCTTGACGACCTGCATGCCGCCCTGGCTGTGGCCGATCATCATCGGCCGCAGGCCGTCGCGCTCGTAGGCCCACGCGATCATGCCGGCGACGCGCTCGCTGCTCTCGTAGGGGCTGTGCGACCAGCTGCCGTCCGCCGGGTGCCGGATCTGCGCGGCCGGATACCCCATGCCGATCATGAACTGGGCGAACGAGGTCATCGCGAGATGCACCGGAAAGACGCCGCCGTGGAGCAGCACGACGCGCGGCGCCGGGAACCGCGACAGCGTGTCGCGGACGTCCGCCGCCGTCACGTCCTGCGGGTCGATCGCCAGCAGGCGCTCCTCGAGGTCGCGGCCCACGTCCAGCGACCCGATCGGATCGCCGCGCGGGGCCACCGCCGGCCCCTCCGGCACGCTCGGCAGCGGGGCGCAGGCCGCCACGACGGTCGCAAGGGCGAGGATGCGGAGGGATCGGAACGTCATGGCACGGTGGCGGGGTGGGCTTGGGTGGTCGCAGGCGCGGGGTCGAGGCTGCGCGCGAGGCGCAGCGCGAAGGCGCGCGCCTGCTGGTCGTCGATCGCCGTCGTCCGGTAGGTGATCCCCACCCGCAGCGCGCCCGCCGACGTGGTGAGGGCGACGACCAGCGGCGACATCGGTCCGGTCGACGCGGCCCGCAGGTAGTCGCCGGGCGTCCCCGGGCCGTGGCGGCGCAGCGGATCGACGGCGAGCGGCGTGATGCCCGCGACGACCGGATGATATTTGAGATAGATGCGCTGGCGCCTGGACGTCGACGCGTGCCGCCACAGGCCGCCGGCCAGCGCCATCGCGAGCAGCGTGAGGTAGTGCAGGCGCGCGTGGCGCGCGCGCGCCGTCTGCGCGCCGACGGCGCGCGCGAGATCGTCGAGCGTCATGCCGTCGGGCAGCGGGTGCACGACGCGGAACGAGCTCAGGAACTGGCCGAAAACCTCGTGCGCCGGCGGCTGGAAGTCGGCGCGCAGGTTGACGATCGACGCGACGGCGATCGCGTGCCGCCGCCGGGCCGGATCGCGGTGCGGGGCGAGCGGCGCCGCGGCCGCCAGCACGCTCGCGAGCAGCACGTCGTTGGTCGTGACGCCCAGGGCCTTCGCCCGGGCCCGCAGCGCGGCGTAGGCGGCCGCCCCGATGCCGAAGTGCAGGAAGCCGTTGCGCCCGTCCGCCGGGTCGGCGAGCCGCGGCCGCACGGCGGTGCGCCAGCCGCGCACCAGGCCGGGCAGCGCGAGCAGCGCGCGCAGCAGGACCCACGGGTGGCGCGCGAACAGGTGGCGGCAGGTGCGCGACGGAAGCGCCAGCGGCGCGAGCGGGACGTCGCGGGGATCGCGCGCCGCCGCGCGCGCCGCGATGTCGGTCATCAGCACGGCGATCGAATCGCCGCCGGCGACGAGGTGGTCGTAGACGACGCCGACGAGGCAGCAGCGGCCGTCGGCGACGGCGAAGAAACGGAACGGGTCGAAGCGGCCGGCGGCCGGGAACGGCCGGTTGATCGACGAGGCGATGAACGCGGCGGCGCGGTCGAGCGCGGGCGTCTCGCCGTCGAGCACGGTCAGCGACGGCTGCGCGCGGCCGCCGTGCAGCACGAAGCGCCGGCGCGCCGCATCGAGCTCGAAGCCGGTCAGCCCGCGGTCGTCCAGCACCCCGCCGATCACCGCCCGCAGCTGCCCGGCGTCGAGCTCGACGGGCACGGCGATCACGTGCGCCGCGCAATAGGGGTGCAGCTCGCGCCAGCGCAGCATCGCGCACTGGAACAGGTTGAGCGGAGCGACCTTCATCGGCGCGTTCGCCGTCAGGACGGCGCCCTCGCGTGCGCGCCGGCGCCGCGCTTGACCGCCTCGCACCAGTGCGTGCGGATGCTGTACCACAGGTCGGCCGCCTGCATCAGGTTCGGCACGTCGGCCAGCGCCGCGGGCGGCGCGGCGGCGCCCGGGCGCCACGCCTCGATCCAGGCGCGGGCGTCCGGGCGCGAGGCGAGGTCCGCGA
This sequence comes from Betaproteobacteria bacterium, assembly GCA_016861105.1. GTDB lineage: Bacteria > Pseudomonadota > Gammaproteobacteria > Burkholderiales > Casimicrobiaceae > VBCG01. The sequence continues at coordinate 36,916 of BOKS01000015.1, forward strand.
GGTCCGGCAGGCCGACGTGGCCGTAGCGGGCGGGCAGCACGACGCTGCGCACCCGTGCGCTCCCGCGGGCGTGGAACGGCGCCGGATCGGGGCCGGTGCCGGCGATCGGGTCCCACGGCACCGAGAACCCCGTGAAGTCCGCCACGCTGTCCGGGACGTCGCGCAGCAGCGGCAGCATGTCCCACTGCGCGAGCAGCAGGCGCGGCAGCGAGCCGGTCGCCATCACCGCCGCGAAGTCGACGACGAGATCGGTGACCTCGCGCCGCGCGCCGGTGCGCGGATCGACGATCCACGTGCGCGGCTGCGCTTCGCCGGTGAGGGGGTCGAACACGGGGACGGGGCCGTTGCGGCCGGCGAGCTCGTGCAGGGCCTTGAGGACGACCATGCCGCCCTGCGAGTGGCCGACGAGCATCGGCATCATGCCCTCGCGCTCGTAGTGCCACGCGATCTCCCCGGCGAAGCGCCGTGCGTCGACGTAGCTTGACAGCGTCCGCGCGCCGTCGGCGGGATGCGCGAGGCTCGTACGCGGGTAGCCCATCGCCTCGAGGAACGCCGCGAACGGCTCCATCGTCACGATGGGGACGCTGCCGTGCAGGGCGAGCACGCGCGGCGCCGGCCACGGCTTCAGCACCCGCGCGACGGCCTGCGGGCCGAGCGCTCGGCAGTCGAGGTCCGCCGGCGGCGCCGCCGCGGCCGCGAGCGGCGCCAGCGCGATCGCGAACGCGAGCCCGCGTGCGCAGCGGCGCGCACGCCTCTCGACCCGACCGGCACGGCTGGCGCGTGCGTTCATCGACCCGGTCCGTGAGCGCGGCGCGTGCGACGGCACCGCTCGCTACCCGGACAGCCGGGGAAAGAACCGCCCGGTGCGTGCGACGTAGGCGGCGTAATCCGGCCCGTGCGTGTCGAGCAGGTGCCGCTCCTCGTTGCGGGCCTTGGTCACCATCAGCGCGAGGTGCACGAGCGCGATGCCGAGCATCGGCACCGTCGGCACGACGCCGAGCGACGCGAGCATCAGCAGGATCTGGTAGCCGTAGATGGGATGGCGGACGCGCGCGAACGGCCCGTCGGTGATCAGCACCTGCTGCTCGCCCGGCGTCACCGCCATCTTCCAGTGACGTCCCATGCGGCGCCAGCAGCGGATCGTGGCGAGCAGCAGGCCGAACGCGACCAGCGCAGCGGCGAGACGGACGATCAGCCAGCCCCCGGCCCGCGCCGCCTCGGGAACCGCGAGCGATCCCGAAGCGCGGAACGCCGCGATAAACGGCAGCGCGATCCACGCGGCCACCACCGGCACGAAGAAGAGCCACAGGAAGCGCTCGAGCCGCTGTTCGGGAACGACGCCCGCGAGCGTGCGCGTGCGGTTGCGGATGCGCGCCGACATGCCCGCGACGCGCCCCCAGTAGGCGAGGATGACGACGGCGAGGATCAGCGCGGGCAGGTCGGGCATGGCATCGGCGCGTGCGGGCGCTTCGCCGACGATTGTACGGCACCGCCTGCGCTGCGAGCGGCGCGCGCGCGACCCCGCCGCACCGTCGCGGGTGCGTCGCGCGCCGGGCGGCGCTCACGCGAACCAGACGAAGAGCGCGACGAGCGCTGCGAGCGAGGCGAGCACGCTCGCCGCCAGCGCCCACGTGCGCCGGCGGCGCCACCACGGCGGGCGATCGTAGATCGCGATCGTCGGCGGCGCGCCGGCGCGGCGGGGATCGCTCACGGCGGATCCGCGCGCGCGCGGTCAGTACAGCGAGCGGTCGCGGCGGATCTCGTCCGCGGTGTAGGGAGCCGCCTGCTCGTCGAACCGCGTCCAGCCCTGCTCGCGCCAGCGTTCCACGCGCCTCTGGATGTCGACTGCGCCGCGCTCGCGCATGATGTCGGCCGCCTCCTCCGCACGCGACGCGTCGGCACGCACCGTCACGAGCGCGCCGCCGCGGCGCACGGCCTCGGCGTAGTACTCGGCGTCGCCCTCGGGGACGCCGAGATCGACGAGCCCGCCGATCAGGCCGCCGGCGACGGCCCCGGTCCCGGCGCCGGCAAGCGTCGCCACGATCGGGCCCGCCGCGATGATCGGACCGATGCCGGGAATCGCCAGTCCGGCGAGGCTCGCGGCCAGGCCGGCGCCGCCGCCGACGACCGCGCCCGCCACTGCGCCCTTGGCCGCGGCACTGGTGTCGTCGCGGTCCGCGTCGGCGGACAGGCGCGGGTCGTTCGCGTAGGACCCGTCGGCGTTGTTGGCGACGATGCTGATGTCGCTGTCGGAAAACCCCGCTGCGCGCAGCTCGTTGGCCACGTGATGCGCTTCGTTGAAGCTGTCGAACGAGCCGACGATCGTCTTGACCATGGTGGGATCCCTCCTCGGATGTGGGCGGAGCCTGCGTCCGGCGCGAAGGCGGAGACGCCGACCCGTGCGACTGTAGTCATCGCCCGGTGCGCAGGGCGAGCGGCAGCGAACCGATAACGCTGTCGGCGCTCCGCCGTCAGACGTGCGCGCCGGTGCGGTCGACCAGGCCCTCGACGCCGCGCTGCACGGCGCAGTGCGCGCAGCAGAAGATCGACCCCTGCGCCTCGACGCCGTGCCCGATGATGGCGCACCCGCAGTGCGCGCAGCGCGGCGCGAGCGCGTGGATCGCGCACTCGAAGGAGTCGAACACGTGCGTGCGCCCGGCGTACACGACGCCGAAGGCCTTGTCGTAGCGGTTGCCGCAGTGCTCGCAGGTGTCGCCAGGCAGTTGTGCCGAAGGTGCGGGCGTCATTGCGGCCTCCGCGAGTCGTGGGCGCGGACGTGACGGACTGGAACGCGATCCTGCCACCCGTGCTCGCCGATCCCGCGCCGGCGAGGCGAGCCCCGGAGGCTGCCGTCGTGGCGCCGTTGCGCCGTGTCCGCCTCGACGTCGCCGTGCACCGCACGGCCGGTCCGCTCGTCTGGTTCGTGCATCGTCGTCCTCCACGCTGCGCCGGCGGGCGCGATGCCTCGTTGTAGCGCCGGCGGCGCGAAGCCGCAGGGGGACGCATCCGGATTCGTGCGTCAGCGGGCGCCGACGTGTAAAGCCGCCCGACGACGCCGGCGCCGAGCCGCGCCGCCGTCACGACGCGCGCGTCGCGCAGCGGACGATGGAGCAACGCATTGCGACGCGATCCGCATCCATGTCCGTAAGCTGCGTCGACACCGCACCCGCGGCGGCCGCCACTTGTCGGGTTGCCGGGAACGCGTACGATGTCGGTTGCTAGAGTTGACGCCATGAACCGCGAACCGACGACGAACGCCTGGGTCCGTTTCCACCCGTTGACGCGCATCGTCGTCGTCGTCGCGAGCGTGCTGTCGCTCGTGCTGTTCGCCGGCGTCGAGCGGGTCGGCGAAGCGCTGGCGCACTTCTCGCCGGGCGGCTCGTTCGAGGCGCGCTGCGACGATCTGCCGCCCAGCGAGGTGACCGTGCGCGTGGTGCCGCCACGCGTGCTCGAGAACCGCAGCACGCCGGCGGAGGCCCTGACGCGGCTCGGCGAGGGCGCGGCGCCGGGCGAGCGCACGATCGGGCTCACGCTCGCCAACTTCGGCCACAGCTCGACGTTCGAGATGCGCGGCGTCGAGGACCGGCGTGGCGGACGCGCATGCGTGCGTCCCGCGGTCAGCGTGCACCTCTACCTCAAGCCGCTGACGGTCTATGTCGCGAGCGAGTACAGCGGCGACCCGTGCCGCGCACGCGTGATCCGCGAGCACGAGGAACGGCACGTCGCCGTCTACACGGAGTTCGCCGGCGAGGCGGCGTCGCGGCTGCGCGCCAGCCTCGCCAAGGCGATCGGCACGTCGCCCCACTTCGCCGCGGACGTGGGCGAGGCGCAGGGGAACATCGACCGGCGGCTCGGCGCGACGCTCGAGGCGTTCATGCGCGACGCGCAGCGCGAGCTCGCGCAGCGGCAGGCCCTGATCGACACGCCCGAGGAGTACGAGCGCGTGCGCACGGCCTGCCTCGCACCCGCGTAGCAGCGGCCCCTTCCACCCGACGCCGGCGCCTGCCGCGGAACCCGCCGCGCACGGCGCGCGGAGCGCCGCGCGCTTTCCGCGATAATCGCGGTCGCCCGAACGACGACGAGGGAGGCAGCGATGGCGTACTTTCCGACGTGGAGCGTCCGCACCGAGGGCGTGATCGCCCCCGACGAGCGGCTGCCGTGGCCGCAGACGATCGCGATGGGTGCGCAGCACGTCGTCGCGATGTTCGGCGCGACGGTGCTGGCCCCGTTGCTGATGGGCTTCGATCCCAACGTCGCGATCCTGATGTCGGGCGTCGGAACGCTGATCTTCTTCGTGCTCGTCGGCGGGCGCGTGCCGAGCTACCTCGGGTCGAGCTTCGCGTTCATCGGCGTCGTGATCGCCGCGACCGGCTACTCGGGCAGCGGTGCGAACCCCAACCTCGGCACGGCGCTCGGGGGCATCGTCGCCTGCGGCGTGCTGTACGCGCTGATCGGCCTCGCCGTGATGGCGGCCGGCACCGCGTGGATCGAGAAGCTGATGCCGCCGATCGTGACCGGCGCCGTCGTCGCGGTCATCGGCCTCAACCTCGCGCCGATCGCGGTGAAGGGCGCGACGGCCACGCCCTTCGACGCCTGGATGGCCGTGGCGACGATCGTCGTGGTCGGCGGCGTGGCCGTGTTCACCCGCGGCATGGTGCAGCGGCTGCTGATCCTCGTGGGGCTGGCGATCGCCTACGTCGCCTATCTCGTGCTGGCGAACGGGCTCGGCCTCGGCAAGCCGGTGAGCTTCGACGGCGTCGCCGCGGCGGCGTGGGTCGGGCTGCCGCAGTTCGCGGCGCCGAACTTCCGCGCGGAGGCGATCGCGCTGATCGCGCCGGTCGCGATCATCCTCGTCGCGGAGAACCTCGGCCACATCAAGGCCGTCGCCGCGATGACCGGACGCGACCTCGACCGCTACGTGGGGCGCGCCTTCGTCGGCGACGGCGTCGCCACGGTCGTCGCCGGCTACGCGGGCGGGACGGGCGTGACCACCTACGCCGAGAACATCGGCGTGATGGCCGTGACGAAGATCTACTCGACGCTGGTGTTCGTCGTCGCCGCGCTGATCGCGCTGGTCCTCGGCTTCTCGCCGAAGTTCGGCGCGCTGATCCAGACGATCCCCGCGGCCGTGCTGGGCGGCGTCTCGATCGTCGTGTTCGGCCTGATCGCGGTGGCCGGCGCGAAGATCTGGGTCGACAACAAGGTGGACTTCTCGCAGAACCGCAACCTCATCGTCGCGGCCGTGACGCTGGTGCTGGGCGCCGGCGACTTCGCGCTGCGGATCGGCGGCTTCACGCTCGGCGGCATCGGGACGGCGACGTTCGGGGCGATCCTGCTCAACCTGCTGCTGTCCGCGCGCGACGCCGGGCGCCTTCAGGTCGGATAGTCGGGGTTGCCGCGCGTCGCCACGACGTCGCGCGGCGCGTGCAACGCGTCGAAGTCGCGCCACCGGCCGCCGGCCCAGTCGCCGTCCGCGACCTCGACCATCCGCGCGCCGGCGGCGTGCAGCGTGTCGACGGCGAGCGCCTCCGGCGTGTCGTCGGCGTTGACGGCGACGATGATGCCGCCCGGACGCGCGCTGGGGGTGGTCCCCGGGTTCCCGCCCATCGCGTTCGCAGCACCGGCGAGCGCGCCGACGAACGCACCCGCGCCGATCCCGGCCGCGAGGCCCGCCGGCCCGACCAGCGGCGCGGCGACGAGGCCGGCGGCGATGCCCGCCGCGCCCCCCAGGGCGGCACCGCGCACCGCACCCGCCTCGCCGCCGCGCGCCTGCGGGTCGGCATCGACGTCGCCGCCGAGCGGCAGCCCGTGGTGCATGCCCGGCGGGTTGAGCACGAAGCTCGTGATCGACGGCGACGCGACGTGCGCGGCGTGCAGCCGCGCGATCGCGCCGTCGGCCGCCGGCTGATCTTCGAACAGTCCTGCGACGATGCGTGCCATCGTAGCCTCCTCGGCGTGTCGGTTCGCTTCGCGCCACGGTAGCGCGAAGGGCGCGCCCGCGGCAGGGCGACTCTCCGCACCCGCGTGTCGGGCGTGCGCCGACACCGCGCCGCCGCGGGCCACCGCCGCCGCACTCCGGCGTCCGACAGACGCGCGCAACGCCGCTGCCTACAGTCGTCGCATCGCCCATCGCGCGCCGCGTGCGTGCGACGCGCGGCCCGCGATCTGCGTCGTGCAGGCGCCGGGCCGACCGTCGTCCGCCTGCGGCCAGACCGCCATGCCCGCTGCGCTCCGTCTCGCCCCGCCCCTGCGACGCCTCGCGGCGCTCGGCCTGTTCCTCGCGCTCGCCATCCCGCTCGCCGCGAGCGCCGACCCGCCGTCGCGCGCCGCCCGGCTGTCGTACGCCGCCGCCGACGCGAGCTTCGCCCCCGCGGGGAGCGACCGCTGGGTGCTCGCGCGCATCAACCGTCCGCTGTGGATCGGCGACCGCGTCTGGTCGGCGAACGGCTTCGTCGAGCTGCAGATCGGCGGCGCGTCGCTGCGCCTCGCGCCACGCACGTTGCTCACCGTCCTCGACTTCGACGACCGGCTCGCGCAGTTCGAGGTGACGCAGGGCAGCGTCGCGCTGCACGTGCGCGCGATCGACACGGCGACGCAGGCGATCGAGCTCGACACGCCGTCGCTCGCGTTCGTGGCCCGCACGGAGGGCGACTACCGCGTCGACGTCGACGTCGACCGCACCGCGGTCGGCGTGCGCCGCGGCTGGGCGGAGGTCTGGGGCGCGGGACGCGCGTTCCGTCTCGACCGCCGCGAGCAGTTCGTGTTCTACGACGCAGGGCTCACCGACTACGAGGTCTACGCGATGCCCGCGGCCGACGCGTTCGAGCGCTGGGCGCGCGAGCGGGCGCGCCGCGAGGACCGCGCGCACTCGGCCCGCTACGTCGCGCCCGGTCTCGTGGGCTACGTCGACCTGGACGACCACGGCGAGTGGCGCACGGAGGCGGGCCTCGGCAACGTCTGGTATCCGCGCGTCGGCGGACAGTGGGCGCCCTACCGCTACGGCCACTGGTCGTGGATCGACCCGTGGGGCTGGACGTGGATCGACGACGCCGCGTGGGGCTTCGCACCGTTCCACTACGGGCGCTGGACGCAGCTGCGCGGGCGCTGGGGCTGGGTGCCGGGGCCCCGGGACGTGCGCCCCGTGTACGCGCCCGCGCTCGTCGCCTGGGTCGACGGCGGTCGCTTACCGCTGCCGGGTGCAAGCGCCGGCGCGCATGGCGTCGCATGGTTCCCGCTGGGGCCCGGCGAGATCTGGCGGCCGGCGTACGACGTCTCCCTCGACTACTTCGCGCGGGTCAACGTGAGCAACACGTTCGTGGAGCGGACGACCGTGATCACGGTCTACGACGACGTCCGCCGCGGCGGACCGCTGCGCGGCGACTACCGCTACCGCGGCGCGCCCGCGGCCGTCACGGTCGTGCCGGTGCAGTCGTTCGTGGAGAGCCTCCCGGTGCAACGCCACCGCGTGCGCGTGGACGCGCGCGCCATCGCGTCGGTTCCGGTCGCCGCGGCGCCCGCGGCCCGGCCGGTGCTGCAGAGCTTCGTCGGGCCGGCTCCCCAGGCCCGTGCACGGCCGCCCGCCGAGGCCACGCGCCGCACCGTCGTCGCGCGCGAGGCGCCGCCGCGGGCCGTGCCTGCCCTGGAGAAACGGGTCGAACTGGTGCGCGAACGCGGCCGGCCGCTCGATCGCGAGACGCTCGAGCGCCCGCGGGCGGCGGCGCCGGCCGCCCGCGCGCCCGCGGAGGCCGGGTCGCGTGCGGCGGCAGGGGAACTGCGCGACCACGTGCGCGTCGTCGGCGCGCAAGGGGCGGCGCCCGCCGACCTGCCCGCCGCACCGCCGGCAGGCATCGCCCGCACGCCGCGTGGACCGGTGGTCGACGTGCCCGGCGCGGCGGCCCAACCGGGCGACGCGGCCGCACGCGCCCGCGCGGAACGCGATCGCAGCGCCGCGCCTTCGCGCCCCGCGGCGGGACGCGAGGGCGGCCCGCCGCGTGCCGATGGCGACGCGCCGGCGGTCGCGCGCGATCGCGCCGGCGACGCCAGGGCGCCGGCACCGGAGCGCACCCGGGAGCCGTCGCGTCCCGAGGCGCCGCGCGAGGCACGCCCACCGGTGCCGCCGGGTCAGGGTGCAGCCGAGCGCACGATGCGGCCCGGCCCTGCGCCCGAGCCATCGCAGCCGCAGCGCACCCGGGAGCCGTCGCGTCCCGAGGCGCCGCGCGAGGCACGCCCACCGGCACCGCCGGGTCAGGGTGCAGCCGAGCGCACGATGCGCCCCGGCCCGGCGCCCGAGCCGCCGCAGCGCGCGCGGCCGCCAGGCCCCCCGGGCGAGCCGGCGCCACAAGCGCCGGGGCGACCCCCCGCCGCCGAGCCCGACGACCCGCGCGCAAAGGCACCGCCGCAAGCGCGGCCCGAACGACCGGCGCAGGCCGCCGCCGAGCGGGCGCGCGAGCCGGATGCGCCTCACCCGTCGTCACGCGCCGGCGCGTCGCAAGAGGCGGAACCGTCCGGCGGCCAGGGCCGGAGCGGCAAGGAGAGGGACCGGGACGACGACGGGAAGCCGCGGGGCAAACCCGAGCGGTGAACGACGCCTGCAGCTACTGACCGTACTCGGTACGGGCGACCGGGCAGAGGGCGGCCTGTCCCCAGTGACCGCTGCAGTGCGCAAGCCGCGCCGCCTGCTCGCAGGTCGCTTTCTGCCACAGGCCGAGCGGCTCGCAACGCGCGAGGTCGTCGCGGAGCGGTTGCCACCGATCCGGCGGCCGCACGACCGGCGGCGGCACGGGCGGCGGTGCCGTGACGACGGGGGCCGCGGCGACGACCGCGACGCTCTCGCTCGGCACGGGCGCGGCGTTCTCGACGGGCCGCGCCGGCAGGGTGGCCGGCACGGCCGCGGCGGGGCGTGCACCGGCCCTCGCCGCCGCGCGCGTGGCGATGTCGGCCGCAGGTTTCGTCCGGGCGACCGTCGCGGCGGACGCCATTGCGGGCTGGCGCTCCACGAGCGGGGGTGCGACCAGACGCGCTTCGCTCATCAGGGTGGGCGCCGGCAGCACAACGACCGCATCGTTCGCGGCACCGGCATCGGCCGGCACCGTCCCCCGCGGCGCGTCCGCGGTCGGGCCCGCCTCCGAGCGCATCGTCGGATACAGCAGCGTCCCCACCGTCAGCAGCGCGACGACGGCGCCCGCCAGCACGAAGTCGGTGCGGCGGGCCGCCGGTGCTTCGCCGCGCACGCGCGCGCCGGCCGCGTCCTCCGGGAAGTCCGGCGACACCGTCGGCGGCGCCGTGCCTCGCATCCCCCACGGGCGCAGGACGCGGCGACGCCCCCCGCCCGGGGCCTCCTCGACCAGCACGGCGCCGCACGACGTGCAGAAGCGCGTCGTGGGGGCGTTCTCCTCGCGGCAGGTCGGGCAGTGCATGGCGATGGCTGTCGGCTCCTGGTCCGCCGGCCACGTGCGGCGCGGCGGGACCGTTTATGACAATAGCATTGGCGGCGGCGCCGTCCAACGTCGTTCGTCGGCCCCGGGGGGCGCGCGGGACGCCGGGCACGACCCGGTCCCTTTCCGTAGAATCGGCGTCGCGAGGCGGATCCCGGAGGGACGAAGCGATGAACGGCAAGGTGGCGGTGGTGACCGGTGCGGGAAGCGGAATCGGCAAGGCGACGGCGACGGCGCTGCTGGCGGCCGGATGGCGCGTCGCGTTCGCCGGTCGCCGTCCCGGGCCGCTCGCCGCGGCGATCGCGGCGGCGGGCGCCGGGCAGGATCGCGCCCAGGCCTTTCCGACCGACGTCGCCGACCCGGCGTCGGTCGCCGCGCTGTTCGAGCGCACGATCGCCGCCTTCGGGCGCGTCGACCTGCTGTTCAACAATGCGGGCGTGTCGCTCGGCGGGCCGATCGAGGACATCGCCTACGAGGACTGGAAACAGGTCGTCGACATCAACCTGACCGGCTCCTTCCTGTGCGCGCAGGCTGCGGTCCGCGCGATGAAGGCGCAGTCCCCGCGCGGCGGGCGCATCATCAACAACGGCTCGATCTCGGCGCACGCGCCCCGCCCCAATTCGGCGCCCTACACCGCGACCAAGCACGCCATCACCGGCCTCACCAAGTCGACCTCGCTCGACGGCCGCAAGCACGACATCGCCTGCGGCCAGATCGACATCGGCAACGCGGCGACCGAGATGGCGTTCCGGATGGCGAAGGGCGTGCCCCAGGCGAACGGCCAGGTCGCCGTCGAGCCGTTGATGGACGTGGCCCACGTCGCCGACGCCATCGTGCACATGGCGAGCCTCCCGCTGGAGGCGAACGTGCAGTTCATGACGATCATGGCGCGCGACATGCCGTTCGTGGGGCGCGGCTAGGGGTTTGACGTAGGGCGTCGGCATTCGGCCGACAGACGGGCCGCGGGGGCGTCGCCACAATCCGGCCTGCCGCACGCCGCGGCGCCACCGGGACCGACCGTGTCCGTCGCCGCCGCCGTCCGCCCCCCTCCCGCCGCGCCCGAGCCGTCCGCGCCGATCCTCGTGCCGGGACGCAACTGCTGGCGCGTCGAGCGCGCGAGCAAGTTCGCGATGCTGGTCGACGGCGAGGACTACTTCCGCGCCGTCCGCGAGGCGCTGCGCACCGCCGAGCGCTCGATCTTCATCCTGGGCTGGGACATCGACAGCCGCATGCGCCTCGTGCCCGACGGCGCGGACGACGGCTGGCCCGAGCCGGTCGGCGAGTTCCTGAACGCGCTGGTCAAGTCGCGCAAGCGCCTGCGCGCGTACGTCCTGAGCTGGGACTTCGCGATGCTCTACTTCATCGAGCGCGAGTGGATGCCCATCTACAAGCTCGACCTGCGCACGCACCGGCGGCTGTCGTTCCGGATGGACGCGCGCCATCCGGTGGGCGCGTCGCATCACCAGAAGGTGGTGGTCGTCGACGACAGCGTCGCGTTCGTCAGCGGCTTCGACATCACGCGCTCGCGCTGGGACAGCTGCGAGCACGCGTGCGACGACAAGCGCCGCATCAACCCGCTCAACCTCACCTACGGGCCCTTCCACGACGTCGGCGCCGTCGTCGAAGGCGACTGCGCGCGGGCGCTGGGCGAGCTGGCGCGCGAGCGGTGGGAACGCGCCACCGGCAGGCGCCCGCGCGCGCCGGTCCAGCCGAGCGTGCCCGGTCACTGGCCCGCGTCGGCGGAGCCGGAGCTGACGAACGTGGCCGTCGCGATCGCGCGCACCGAGCCCGAGTTCGACGGGCTGCCGGGCGCCGGCGAGATCCGGCAGCTGCACCTCGACGCGATCGCCGCCGCACGCCGCGACGTCTTCGCGGAGAACCAGTACTTCACGTCGCGGGCGATCGGCGACGCGCTCGCGCAGCGGCTCGCGCAGCCGCGGGGGCCGCAGGTCGCGGTGATCTCCCCCAAGACGCAGAGCGGCTGGCTCGAAGTGTCGACGATGGGGGTGCTGCGCGGGCGGCTCGACCGCGACCTGCGCGCCGCGGACCGGCACGGCCGCTACCGCCTGCTGTGCCCGAAGCTCCCGTGGCTGGACGACGACAAGGGCTGCCTCAACGTCCACAGCAAGGTGATGGTCGTCGACGACGCGCTGGTCACGATCGGCTCGGCGAACCTCTCCAACCGCTCGATGGGCTTCGACACGGAGTGCAACGTCGCGATCGAGGCGGCCGGGGACGAGCGCGTGGCGCGCGCGATCGCGCGCATGCGCGAGCGGCTGCTCGCCGAGCACCTGGGAACCACGCCCGAGCGCGTCGCCGAGACGTTCGCCCGGACCGGCTCGCTGTTCGGCACGATCGACGCGCTGCACGACCCCGCGGGCCGCACGCTCGAGACGACGCAGGTGCCGCTCGACCCGACGCTGGACTCGGTCGTGCCCGAGCACGACGTCCTCGATCCAGAGCAGCCCTCCGACGCCGACACGCTGGTCGCCGACATGATCCGGGAGCCGGAGGTAGGCGCCGGGACGCGGCGGCGCATCGCCGTCTACGCGGCCGTCCTGATCGGCATCGCCGCGCTCGCCGCGGCGTGGCGCTACTCGCCGCTGCGCGAGTGGCTCGCGCTGGAGCGGGTGCAGGCACTCGCCGCCTTCGTCGAGTCGCAGCCGCTCGCGCCGCTGGCGGCCGTCGGCGCCTTCGTCGTCGGCGCGGTGGTGCTGGTCCCGGTCACGCTGATGATCGCGGCCACGGCGCTGCTGTTCGGCCCGGTCGAAGGGGCGCTCTACGCGTTCGCCGGCGCGCTCGCCGGTGGCGCCGCGACCTACGCGCTCGGCCGCGCGCTGGGCCGCGACGCCGTGCGGCAGCTCGCGGGCCCGAAGCTCAATTTGCTGTCGCGCCGGCTGGCCCGGCGCGGCTGGCTCACGATGACGATCGTGCGCCTGGTGCCGCTCGCGCCGTTCGGCGTGGTGAACGCCGTCGCCGGCGCGTCGCACATCGGCTGGCGCGACTTCCTCGTCGGGACGGCGCTCGGCCTGCTGCCCGGTCTGGTGCTCACGTCGGCGTTCGTCGACCGCGCCGTGGCGGCGGTGCAGGAGCCCGGCGTCGCGACGCTGGCGATGCTCGCCGCGGTCGTCGCGGTCGCCGTGGGCATCGCGCGCTGGCTGCAGCGCCGCCTCGCGCCGCGGCGCGACGCGCCCTCGCCCGACGGGGAACATGCCGGGTAGTGAAGGACTCCTCGTCGCGACCTGGAACGTTCACGGCGGCGTCGGCGGCGACGGACGCTACGTCCCGTCGCGCATCGCCCAGGTGCTGCGCGAGATCGACGCCGACGTGGTCGCGCTGCAGGAGGTCGGCGGACGCGACGGGCAGAGCCTGCTCGCAGCGCTCGTCGACGGCACCGCCTATCGCACCGTGCAGAACTGGACCTGCAAGCGCTGGGGATGCGACTACGGCAACGTCGTGCTGTCGCGCCATCCGGTGCTCGAGGCGCACACCATCGACCTCGCCGTGCCGCGCCGCGAGCCGCGCGGCGCGCTCGACGTGCTCGTCGACGCGCCCGTGCGGCCGCTGCGCGTGATCGCGACGCACCTCGGGCTGCTGCCCGGCGAGCGGCGCGTGCAGGTGAAGCGCCTGCTGAAGGCGCTGGAGCGCGAGCCGGTGCACCCGACGGTGCTGACGGGCGACGTCAACGAGTGGTACCTGTGGGGGCGTCCGCTGCGGTGGCTGCACGCGCACTTCGGCGTGTCGCCGGCGCCGGCCACGTTTCCGGCGCGCCGGCCGCTGGTCGCGCTCGACCGGCTGTGGACCGAGCCGGCCGGCATGCTCGCCGAACTCCGCGTGCACGCGACCCCGCTCGCACGCACGGCCAGCGACCACCTGCCGCTGCGTGCCCGGCTGCACTGGCCGGTGGGCGCGCCGCGTCCGGTGCACGCGACGACCGACGACCCCGAGCCCGAGGGAAGCGCGGCGTAGCCCCGCACCGGCCGCAGCGCCCCGCACGCGCCGGTACAATCCGGGCCTCGCACGACCGCCGCGCTGCCGACGCTCCCTTGCCCGAGGCCCCGACCAACGCCGACATCGCGGCGAACTACGACGCCGTCGCCTACGACGCGCTGCCCTACCCGCTGTCGCACCCCGACAACGTCGCGGCCGTGGCGACGATGTTCGGCCTCGACGCGCCCGCGATCGCCACGGCGTGCGTGCTGGAAGTCGGCTGCAACGACGGCGCCAACCTGCTGCCGATGGCGGCGGCGCTTCCCCGCGCGACGTTCACCGGCTGCGACATCGCGCCGCTCGCGATCCGCGCCGCGCGCGACGCCGCGGCCGAGCTGGGACTCGCGAACGTGCGCTTCGTCGAGGGCGACCTCGCCGCGCTCGACGGCGGGCCGTGGGACTACGTCGTGGCGCACGGCGTGTACTCGTGGGTGCCCGCCGCGGTCCGCGAGGCGCTGTTCGCGCTGCTCGCGCGGTCGCTCGCGCCCGACGGCCTCGCCTTCGTCAGCTACAACTGCTATCCCGGCGGCTTCGTGCGGCGCGCCGCGTGGGAGGCGCTGCGCTGGCACGTCCGCGACCTGCCGTCGCGCGCCGACAAGCTGCACGCCGCCCGCGAGCTGGCCGCGCTGCTCGCCGAGGCCGGTCCCACGCACGAGGCGGCCGACGCCGCGGTGCGCAGCGAGTTCGCGCGCATCGCGCAGGAAGCCGACAGCCCGCTGTTCCACGACACGCTCGCCGAGCCCAACGCCCCCGTGTGGTTCGGCGAGTTCACGGCGCACGCGCGGCGCCACGGGCTCGCCTACGTCGCGGAGGCGCTGCCGTCGATGATGGCCGGCGGCGGCCTGTCGCCGCGCATGCGCCAGTTCCTCGCCGGGCAGGACCGGCTCGCGCGCGAGCAGTACCTCGACTTCGCGCGCGTGCGGCGCTTCCGCCAGTCGATCCTGTGCCGGGCGGATCGCGCCGGCGGCGTCGAGCTCGCCCCGCCGCGCCTGGCGGGGCTGCGGGTCTCGGCGTCGATGCCGCTGATGCGCGCGGCGACCGAGGGCAAGCTGCCGTCGGCCCCCGGCGCCGACGCCGCGACGTTGCGCGCGCTGCTCGACGCGCTGGTCGCAGCGGCCCCGGCGGCCGTCGCGGTCGCGGACGTGCTCGCGCGCGTGCCCCCGCCCCCGCCGCCGGCCCGCCCCGTGCCGGCGGTGCTGCTGGACGCCTGGCTGTCGGGCTTCGCGCAGCTGCACGCCGCGGGACCGGGCGCAGCGGCGCGCGCCGGCGAGCGTCCGCGCGGCGCGCTGGTCGCGCGCTGGCAGGCGCCGCGCCGCGAAGCGGTGACGAACCTCCGCCACGAGACGATCCGCCTCGTCGACCCGTTCGCGAGGACGCTGCTCCCGCTGTGCGACGGCACGCGCGACCGCGCGGGGCTCGCGGCAGCCCTCGACGACGCGCAACCGGGCGGCGATCCGGCACTGCGCGCGCGGATCGAGGAGACGCTGGCCACGCTGGCGCAGTGCGCGCTGCTCGAGTCCTGATTCGGGACGGCGTCAGGCGATCGCCGGCGTGAGCAGCGGCGAGCCCTCGAGGATCGCGTCGGCGAGCAGGCGCGCCGTGTTCACCGACTGCGTCAGGCCGAGGTGGCCGTGGCCGGTCGCGATCCACAGCCCCTGGCGCGACGCGACCGGGCCGACGAGCGGCACCGACTCCGGCGTGCACGGGCGGTGGCCCATCCAGTGCGACTCCTCGGCGCCGGCGACGTCGGCGAACGCCTCGCGCGCGAAGCGGGCGAGCAGCGCCGAGCGGCGCGGGTTCGCCGGGCGCGCGAGCCCGCCGAACTCCACGGTGCCGGCGATGCGGAAGCCCTGCTCCATCGGGGTCACGAACGCCTTGCGGTCGGCGAGCACGACGACGCGCGAGACCGGCGAGGCGACGCCGCGGAAGGTGACGTGGTAGCCGCGCTGGCTCTCCACGGGCAGCCGCATGCCGAGCGGCTCGAGCAGCGCACCGGAGTGCACGCCGGCGGCGACGATCACGTGGTCGACGTTCTGCCGGCCCTCGCCGGTCGCGACGGTCCAGCCGCGCGGCAGGTCCGGCTCGATGGCGCGCACCTGGTCGCGCACCAGCCGGCCGCCGCGCACGACGAACGCGCGCACGATCTGCTGGACGTAGCGGAACGGGTTGACGACGGCGGCGTGTTCCGGCAGCCACATCCCCACCGCGTAGCGCGGCGACAGCCCGGGCTCGAGCGCCTCGAGCCCGGCGCGGTCGAGCCGCTCGACGCGCACGCCGTGGCGTTCGCGCAGCGACCAGGCGAAGGCGTCCTTCGCGAGCGCGGCCTCGTCGGGGTAGACGTGCAGGTGGCCGGTGCGGCGGATCAGGTCGAGCGCGCCGATCTCGCGCGCCAATGCGACGTGGTGCTCGATCGCGTCGGCGTTGACGGCGGCGAGGCGCTCCGCGATCGCCTCGACGCGGTCCGGCCTGGACGCGGCGACGAAGCGCAGCAGCCACGGCAGCGCGCGCGGGAGGTAGCCGACGGGCACGTGCAGCGGGCTCTCGCGGTCCAGCAGCAGCCGCGGCAGCGTCCGCGCCAGCCCGGGCAGCGCGAGCGGCGCGACGGACCCCGGCGACAGCGCCCCGGCGTTGCCGTAGCTGCACCCGCGCCCCGGCTCGGCGCGGTCGATCAGCGTGACGTGCGCCCCGCGGCGGCACAGCGCGTAGGCGATGGCCGCGCCCACGATCCCGGCCCCGACGATGGCGATCGCCGGCGACGAGCGAAGCGTGGCGGTACGGCTCATGGGATCCGGGCAATGCCGCCCGCCGGAACGCCGGCGGGCACCAGTGCGTATGGTAGACCCGCGCCGCGCGTTTCGCGAATCGGACGGTCGTGCCGGCGACGCGCGGCGGCGCCCGCAGCGCCCGCGCCGGGCCTTCCGGCCTTCGCCGGGCGGGAAACCTCTACAATACCGTCCGATCCGTCGCGTTCCTCCATGACCGACTCGCTCGACCACGACCGGCCCGCCGACCTTCCGAGCGGTGCGCAGGCACGGGCGCTGCTCGACGAGTGCTTCCGCGCGTTCCGCGGCAAGCTGGTCGACATCGGCCGCGCCTCCATCGAGATGAGCGGCGACCTCTTCGAGGGCAACAGCTACGTCCAGGAGAAGGACGTCGACGAGTTCCGGGCGAAGCGCGGCGAGTGGATCGCGCGCTTCGACGCGGCGCTCGGCGAGCTCTACGAGCGCCGCATGTCCGGCACGCGCCGCAAGGGCCGGCGCGCGGACTTCGACGCGTCCATCGCGTCGCTGAAGGTGCTGACGGCGTTCGACCAGGAGAAGCAGGCGGCGCTGGTGGCGGCCACCGCGTTCCTCGAGCGCATGACGCGCCGCGAGCTGGAGGCGCTCGACCTGCGCGTCGAGGCGCTGCTCGCGGAGGAGCGCCGCCGCGAGGTCGACAACCCGTTCGGCCCGTCGTACATCCTCGACGCCATCGGCATGTCGGCGCGCGCGGTGTACCCGAACCCCCGGGTCTGGCGCGCGTTCATGGAGCGCGTGGTCGCCGACCTGACCCCCGCCGCGAACAAGGTCTACATCACGCTCAACCGCCTGCTCGCCGACCGCGACGTGCTGCCCGAGATCAAGGCGGCGCTGCGCGCGCGCAGCGACCTGCGTCCGGCCGACGACAAGGACCTGATCCCCACGTTCTCGCAGATGCTGCGCGAGGCGGGGCCGGCGCTGCCCAGCGACGTCGAGGTCCCGCAGCTCGGCGACGGGGCGACTGCATCGGTGTTCGACTTCGAGGGCGCGGCCGCCCGCTCCGAGCTGCTCGGCGCGCTGGTGCCGTCGGCGATGCTGCCCAATGCCCTCGCCCCCGGCGCCGAGGCGGTGCGGGCGCTGCCGGCGGACCTGCTGCTGCGCGGCCTCGAGGAGCTGGGCAAGGCGGCCGCGCCGCGGCCGCCCGCGAGCGACGGCGACGCGCTGTTTCCGGACCTCGACCCGCTGATGGCGCTCGGCACCTCGACGCCGCTGTTCAACACCCTCGGCCACTGGCAGCGGATCGACCTGCCCGCCGAGCTCGCGAAGTCGACGCCGATGCCCGAGGGCACGGCGATGGCGGCGATCCCGCTCAACCTGATCCCCCACATCCGCGCGGCGGTCGCGGGCCAGATCGCCAACCCGACGGACCGCATCACGATGGACGTGATCGCGCTCCTGTTCGACTACGTGTTCCGCGACCCGTCGATTCCCGACGCGATGCGCCGCATCTTCGGCCGCCTGCAGGTGCCGGTGCTGAAGGCGGCGCTGCTCGACAGGACGTTCTTCTCCGACCGCCAGCATCCGGCGCGCAGGCTGCTCGACCACCTCGCCGACGCGGCGATCGGCGCGACGCACAATCCCGAGTACGAGCAGGCGTTCGAGAAGCACGCGACCGCGGTCGTCGAGCGCGTGTGCAACGACTTCGAGATCGACGTCGCGGCCTTCGCGGCGGCCGACCGCGAGCTCGCCGCGTTCATCGACGCGGAGCGCAAGGCCACCGCGGTCGCCGTCGCGCCGGACGTCGCGCAGGCGCTCGCCACCGAGGCCGGCGAGGCCGACCGCGCCGAGGTGCTGACGCTGACGCGCGACAAGCTCGCCGGTCTGGACCTCCCGTTCGAGGTCCGCGGGTTCGTCGAGACGGTCTGGACCGACTACCTCACGAAGCTGCGGCGCGACCACGGCGGCGAGTCGGCCGAGTACCGCGCGGCTGCCGCCACGCTCGACGACCTGCTGTGGAGCATCGTCGCCAAGGAGCGGACCGGCCAGAAGGCGCGGCTGACGAAGATGATCCCCGGGCTGGTCGTGGCGATGCGCAAGGGCTGTGCGGCGGTCGGCGCGCCCGCGGAGAAGTCGAAGGTCTTCTTCGACGCGCTCTATCCGCTGCACGTCGCGGCGATCAAGCCGCCGCCGCCGGCCGGGGACGCAGCCGCGGACGCCGCGCCGGCGCCGGAGGCGGTCGTGCGCACCGGCATCGACCGCGGCCGGCCGGCCGTGTCGGCGCGCAACGCGCACGACTTCGTGACCGAGATGGCGGTGGGCACGTGGCTCGTCTTCCGCCCCGAGGGCGCATCGCCGGTCAACGCGCGCCTCACCTGGGTGAGCCCGCGCCGCACGCGCTACATCTTCACGAGCCGGTCGCGCCGGCACGCGCTGATGTTCTCGCCCGAGGAGCTCGCGTGGGAGCTGGCCGCCGACCGCGCCGCGCTGCTGCTCGAGCCCGTGCCGCTGTTCGACCGCGCCGTCAGCGCCGCGCTCGACACGCTGGCCGCGACCAAGCCCGACGTGGCCGGCGCGCGCGCCGCGTAGACCCGCCCGCCCTCCGATCGATCGCGGCGGCGCCGCCGCCTCCTGGAGATTCCATGGCCGTCGACAAGTCACGCATCGAAGCGCTGGTCCGCGACCTGCTGGAGGCCATCGGCGAGGATCCCGGCCGTGAGGGCCTGCAGCGCACGCCGCGGCGCGTGGCCGAAGCGTGGGACTTCCTCACGTCCGGCTACCGGACCGACCGCCGCAAGCTGCTCAACGAGGCGATCTTCACGCAGGAGACCAACAGCATGGTCATCGTGAAGAACATCGAGGTCTACAGCCTCTGCGAGCACCACCTGCTGCCGTTCTACGGCCGCTGCCACATCGGCTACATCCCCACCGGCAAGGTGTTCGGCGTCAGCAAGCTCGCCCGCCTCGCGGACATGTACGCGCGCCGCCTGCAGCTCCAGGAGCGGCTGACCGAGCAGATCTCGCAGGCGATCATGGAGCTGATCGGCGCGCGCGGCGTCGGCGTGATGATCGAGGCGCGCCACCTGTGCATGATGATGCGCGGCGTCGAGAAGCAGAACTCCGTGATGGTCACCTCGTCGGTGCTCGGCACGTTCCGCGAGTCGCAGGCCACGCGCGAGGAGTTCCTCGCCCTCGTCGGCCGCCCGGTGACGTAGCTTCGCCGGTGGGCTCGACCGCGGCGCTCGCCGCGCTGACGGCGCCGCTGTTCGCGCTGGTCGCGCTGGGCTACGGCCTCGCGCGCTTCGGGCGCTGGCCGGGTGCGGTCGCCGACGCGCTCGCGAAGTTCGTGTTCGCGGTCGCGGTCCCGGCGCTGCTGTTCCGCATGATGAGCGGCTTCCAGGCGCTCCCGCACGTCGACCCCCGCCTGCTCGTCGCCTACTTCGGCGGCACGCTGGTCGTCTACGGCCTCGCGGTCGCCGCCGGCCGCGCGCTGTTCGCGCTGGACGGCGCGGGCGCCTCGGTGTTCGGCATGGGCGCCGTGTTCGCGAACACCGTGCTGCTGGGCGTCCCCGTCGTGCAGGTCACGCTCGGCGACCGGGCGATCCCCGCGATCTCGCTGGTCATCGTGTTCAACGCGCTGGTGCTGTGGACCGTCGTCACGCTGTCCGTGGAGTGGGCGCAGCGGCGCCGCGCGTCGCTCGCGGGACTGGCCGGCACCGCGCGCGACGTGCTCCTCAATCCGATCGTCGGCGCGATCCTCGCCGGCACGGCCTTCGGCTACCGCGGTCTCGCGCTGCCGGCGTGGGCCGAGAGCGCGCTCACGATGCTCGCGCAGGGCGCCGTGCCGCTGTCGCTGGTCGCGCTGGGCATGAGCCTGCGGGAGTACGGCGTGCGCGAAGGGTGGCGCCCGAGCCTCGCCATCGCGGTCGCCAAGCTCGCCGCGCTGCCGCTGGCCGTCTACGCGGTCGCGCGGCTGCTCGGGCTGCCCGCGGTCGAGACGCAGGCGATCACGGTGCTGGCTGCGATGCCCGTGGGCGCGAACGTCTACCTGATGGCCAAGGCCTTCGGCACGCTCGCCGGCCCCGTCTCGTCGTCGATCGTGCTGTCGACGGCGCTCTCCGCGGTGACGACGCCCCTGGCGATCGCGCTGACCGGGGGGATCCGGTGAGACGTCCGGCGGCCCGTCAGATCCCCAGCAGCTTCGCGATGATCGACTTCGCGATGAAGCCGAGCATGCCGAACGCGAGCACGAAGAACAGCACGAACGTGCCGAAGCGGCCGGCCTTCGACTGCCTGGCGAGGTCGACGATGATGAACAGCATGTAGGCGATGAACGCCCCGATGCCGAAGGTCACGCCGAACTCGGTGATCTGGGCCTCGGTGAAGCCGAACAGCGTGGACTCGGGCGGCACGTGGCGTCAGGAGCGCCGCACCGGCAGCGTGGAGGCGTCGACGACGTCGCGGTACACGTGCCAGGTCGCGTGCCCGAGCAGCGGGATCGTGAACGCGAAGCCGACCATCAGCGTGGCCATCGACGCGAGCGTGAGCAGCATGATGATGGCGGCCCACAGCGCCATCGCCAGCGGATTCTCGCCGACCGCGCGCACGCTGGTGCGCACCGCCGCGATCAGGTCGACCTCGCGGTCGAGCAGCATCGGGACCGAGACGACGGTCGCCGCGAAGACCACCGCCGCACCCAGGCCGCCGAGCGCGGCCCACAGCGGGAACAGGTTCGAGCCCTCGCCGACGACGACGTGGCGCAGGAAGTCGGCGAGCCCGGTGATGGGCGCGTGGACGAACAGCGCGACCATCAGCGCGGAGACCAGCACCCACAGCGTCGCCGCGAGCGCGAGCCCGAGCCCCATCCAGACCAGCGGGCGCGTGCCCCGCGCCCACGCCGCCGCCACGTGCGCGAGGCGCGGCCGCTCGCCGTGCTCGAGGCGCTTCGACAGCTCGTAGAGGCCGGTCGCCAGCACCGGCGCGATCAGCACGAAGCCGGAGAACGCGCCGGGCAGCAGCGGCCACGCGTGCAGTCCGACGGCGAGGATCGCAAGGCCCGCGAGCATCGCCACGGCGCCGTGCGCCAGGCTCGGCCCGAACGCGCGGCGGAAGTCGCGCCAGCCGAGCGCCAGCCACGCGAACGGCCGCGCCAGCGGGACGGTGCGCACGCGCGCGTCGTCGCCGGCCGGTGCGTCCATCGCGCCGCTCACGTGCGCAGCACGCGATCGGCGAGCGCGGGCAGCCGCGCGCGCACGTCGGCGAGCCGCGCGGGGTCGACGTCGCCGACCACGATCCCCGGTCCCTCGGCGTGCCGTGCGACGACCTCGCCCCAGGGGTCGACGAGCATCGAGTGGCCGTACGTCCGCCGCCCGTTCGGATGCGTGCCGCCCTGCGCGGCGGCGAGCAGGTAGCACTGGTTCTCGACCGCGCGCGTGCGCAGCAGCAGCTCCCAGTGCGCGTTCCCGGTCGGCCACGTGAACGCGGCCGGCACGAGGATCAGCGCGACGTCGCCGAGCGCACGGTAGAGCTCGGGGAAGCGCACGTCGTAGCAGATCGACAGCGCGACCCGCCCGCACGGCGCGTCGAACGACGCCGGCGCACGGCCCGCCTCGATCGTGCGCGACTCGTCGTAGCTCTCGTCGCCGTCGCGGTAGCGGAAGAGGTGCATCTTGTCGTAGCGCGCGATGCGCTCGCCGTCGGGGCCGTGGACCAGGCAGGCGCTGCGCACGCGCGCCGGGTCGTCGCAGGAGAGCGGCACGCAGCCGCCCACCAGGACGATCCGGTGCGCGCGCGCGACCCGCGCGAGGAACGCCTGCTGCGGCCCCGCGCCGTCGACCTCGCGCGCCGCGACCTTGTCGGAGGCGCGTGCGCCGAGGATGCCGAAGTACTCCGGCAGCAGCACCAGCCGCGCGCCCCGGCCGGCCGCCTGCGCGACCAGCGGCTCGGCCTGCGCGAGGTTGGCCGCGACGTCGCCGCCGGACACCATCTGCACCGCCGCGACGCGCAGGGAACCTCCGCTCACCGGGCGGCGCTCACCGCTGGAGCGCCGCGTCGGGCGGCGCGTTCGCGCGCGAGGGCGCGCGGATGCCCAGCCGCTCGACGACCGGCTCGGACCACGAGCCCTTGACGGCGTACTCGTAGCTGAACATCTGCTCGATCGGGTCCTGCATCAGCTTCTGCGCGAGCAGCGTGCCGGCGCCGACGGCGGCGCCCACCAGCGGATTGGCGGCGAGCAGCACCACGGCCGCTGCGCCGGCGCCCGTCGACACGGCGCTCGACAGCGACGGCTGCACGCGCACGACGAGCGACTGCGTCTCGGCCTCGAGGTCGACGTCGCCGGCGAGGTGCACCCGGGCGGCCGGCCCCGCGAGCTTCAGGTCGTCGGTGTGCATGACGCCGTCGGCGATGTGCACCGTGCCCTCGATGCCGTCGAACGCGAAGCCCTCGCTGAACACGTCGCGGAAGTCGAGCGTGATGCGCCGGGGCAGCGCCTGCAGCGAGAGCACGCCGAGCAGCCGGCCCATGCCGGGGTCCATCCGGGTGAACTGCCCGGCACCCGACTTCACCCGCAGCGTGCCCGACAGCGTCGCGTACTCGAAGTCGGTCGGCGAGCCCGGCCACGCGAGCCGGCCGTCGATGCTCGTGGCCGCGCCCTTGACGTCGTGCGGCAGGCCCATGCGCGCGAGGAACGCGGGCGCGTCCCGCACGTCGACGGCGAAGTCGAACGCCGACGACTGCTGGCGGCCGGTCATGCGCCACGCGCCGTCGGCGTCGATGCGGCCGGCCTCGTTGACGATCGCGAAGCGCGTCACGCGCCAGTCGGTCCCCTCGGGCCGGCCCGCGAGCTCGAGTCGGCCGAGCACGCCGGCGCGGCCGTGGAAGCGCTCGGCGCTCACCTCGACCTCGGGCCACGGGTTGGGCGAGCCCTCGCGGCGGGGATCGTCCTTCGCGCCGGCGTCCACCTCGGGTGCGCCGAAGAGGTCGAGCCGCGCGAGCTGCGCGGCGAAGCGGCCGTTGACCGCGCGTGCACTCGGCGCATCCCAGCGGGCGGTTCCGGCCACCTGGCGCGCATCCAGCGTCAGGCGCCAGCCGTCGGCGGCACGCCGCGCCGCGAGCCGCATGTCGTCGTAGCGGCGGCCGAAGGCGACGAAGCGGCCCGCGCGCACGTCGATCGCCCGGAGCTCCGCGCCGCCGGCGCCCTTCTCCATGTCGCGCGCGCCGACGTCGCGCACCGCGTCGAGCCAGCGGTCGTAGTCTAGCTCGGGGACGTCGCCGCGGATGACCACGCCGGGCTCCGCGGGCTCGCCGCCCTGCGCGGCGGCGCTGCCGAGGGTCAGGAGCGCGCGCTCGACCACGGCCTCGCGCCCGAGGCTGCGCACCGCGACAGCCCGTGCCCGCCCGCCGTAGTCGACCGCGAGCACGTCGCGCCGCCCGTCGTTGCCGGGCAGGCGGCGCTCGAGCCGGAAGGCGACCGCGTCGCCGGCCGGCTTGCCGAGCGGCGCCGGCAGGTCGATCGCCGTCCCGCGCAGGTCCGACTCGACGACGAAGGTCGCGTGCGTCGGACGCGCCGTCAGGTCGAGCCGCCACTCGGCGGCCCCGTGGACCTTCGCGAGCCAGGGCGACGCGAACTCGTTGCGCAGCACCGCCACGTCGAGCCTGCCCCCGCCGGTCACGTGAACCGCACCGTCGCGGGTGGCGACGTCCACGCGCGCAGGAGCGCCGAAGGCCTCGAGCGCGATGTCGCGCCCGCTCATCTCACGCTCGGTGAACGCGATGCGGCCGGACAGCCGCGACAGCGTCGGCATCCCCGGCAGGCGCAGCTGGTTGTCGGCGAACTGGTAGCCGCCGCGCACCTGCGCGACGTCGCCGCGCCCGACGTCCATGCGGATGCGCAGCCCCAGCCGGCCGTGCCCGGCGGCCTGCGCGCCGTCGGTGAAGTGCCCGATCCACGCCGCGACGGGGCTGCGTTCGACGAACGCGAGGAACTCGGCCGTCGGGCCCGCGGCCTCGCCCTCGATCACCATCGCCGGATACTCCGGCCAGAGGTCGTCGATCGTCGCGGTCGTGCGCGCGAGCGCCGCGCCCAGCACGTGGCCACGCGTCGCCACCACGCGCATCGCCGCGTTCTCGAAGCGCACCTCCCCGTCGACGCCGGAGAGCATCGGCCAGCCGTCGGCGTAGTCCAGCTCGGCGTCGCGGCCGCGGAACTCGAGGACGAACGTCCCGTCCGCCGCGCTGCGGAACGGGAAGCGGTCGAGGTCACCCTTCAGCACGAAGCGCGCCTCGTCGAGCGTGCCGGCCTTCAGCGAGTCGCGCACCCAGTCGCGCGTGTTCGCGGCGATCGCCAGCGGCACGTAGCGGTGCGCCTGGCGCACGTCGCCGCGCGTGAGCTTCGCCTCGAGGTCCGCCTCGCCCGCGCCCCGGCCGGTCCAGCGCCACGTGCCGTTCGCGCTGCCGGCGGCGTCGGCGTTGGCGAACTCGACGTCGTCGAAGCGCAGCTGCGTGCGCCCGTCGCGCCGCTCCCAGCGCAGGCGGCCGGCGAGCACGTCGAGCGCGACGGGCTGGGCGAGGACGCGCGGCAGGTCGAGCCGCACGCGGCGGCTGCCGATGCGCGCACTGCCGCCGGCCTGGGTCGCCTCGAAGGTGCCGGACAGGTTGTCCACGCCCGGCTGCGCGCCCTGCGCCCGCACGCCGACGTCGACGAACGTGCCCGCGGCGCGCCAGGCCTGCGGCGCGTCGGCCGGACCGTCCCAGGTCCACTCGGCGGTGCTCACCGTGCCACGCGGGGCGAGGCGCGCGACCTCCCGGCGCCACGGCGCAGGCAGCGGCAGGTGCGCCGACAGCGATGCGAGCGCACCGAGGTCGAGCTGGCTGACGTGGACGCTCCCCGCCCCGGGCGTGCCGTCGGGCAGCGTCGCGACGCGGACCGCGAGGTCGGTCGGGGGAATGGTCACGCCCCTGCCCGCCAGCGCGAGCGAGCGGGCCGACAGCGCGCGCTGGACGCCGTCCTGCAGCCAGGTGAAGCGCCCCTCGAGCCGCGCGAGGTCCAAGGGCGCGACGTCCGCGGCGAGCTTCGTGCGCACGTCGGCAAGCTGCACGTCGGCGACGACTTCGCGGACGACGCCGGCGTCGAAGTCGAACCACACGCGCAGCGCCCCGAGACCGCGCGACACGTCGACCGGCAGCGGCAGCCACTCGGACCACGCGGCCATGTCGGCGTAGTCGAGCCGCAGGTAGAGGCGGCCGCGCGCGAGGTGCCACTGCCCGGGCTGCGCGGTGGCGAGGTCGCCGCGCAGGTCGATCGGCGCCGCGACCTCCGCCGGCGGCGTGCCGGTCAGCCCGAAGCGGTGGTGGCCGTAGCGGTTCTCGAGCCGGAAGCCCACGCGGTCGAGCAGCAGCTGCGGAGCATTGCGCAGGTCGTCGTTCCACGCGACCAGCGCGTCGCGCACCACGATCAGCGGCTGGCGCAGCAGCCACTCCGCCAGCGGGGCGTCGTCGCCGGCCGCCTGCGGATCGAACTCCAGGCCGGCGACGTGCAGCCGCCCGGCCGTGTCGCGCCGGATCGACAGCCGCGGCCCCTCGATGGTCAGCGCGCGCAGGCGCAGGTCGAGCAGCGGCAGCGACGTCCACGACACGACGGCGGCGACGCTGGGCAGCTCGACGAGCGGCTGCGTCGAGGCGCGCGCGGCGTCGTGCACGCGCAGGCCCTGCACGACGATCTCCGGGTTCCACCCGTCCCAGCCGGTGAGGATCGCGTCGATCTCGACGGGGTGGCCGAGCTCGCCCGCGATCCACGCCGCGATGGCCTCGCGCTGCGACTCGACGTTGGGCAGGACGACGTGGCGGACGACCAGCAGGAGAACGCACGCGATCGCGACGGCGACGGCGATCGCGGAGGCCGCGAAGCGGGCGACCCGCCTCATCGCGGCAGGCGCGCGCGCGGCGGGGCGCGGGTCGGAAGGCATAATGGAAAGCCCACGGACCATTGTAGCGGACGGGGCCCGCCGCCCGGGCGTTGCCGGCCGCCCAGACTGCCGACTTTTCATGGAGCTCGACCGCGCCCTCGCGTTCAGCCGCTACGCCCAGCGCGCGCTGGCCGCCGACCCGGCGCTCGGAGCGTGGCTCGCCGCCACGGTCGACGCGCCGTTCGCCTGGCGCGACGAGGACGCCGCGATCGACGCCGCGGCGGACGCCGAGACGCTCGGGCGCACGCTGCGCGCCGTGCGGCGGCGCGCGATGCTGCACACGCTCGCGCGCGACCTCACGCGGCGGGCCGCGCTGCCCGAGGTCTGCGGCGTGGTGACGCGCCTCGCCGAGCGCGCGATCGACGCCGCCGTGCGCGTCCACCACCGCGCGCTCGCGGACGCGTGCGGCGACCCGCTGGGCGAGGAGTCGGGCGCGCCGCAGCAGCTCGTCGTCGTCGGCATGGGCAAGCTCGGCGGCGGCGAGCTCAACGTCTCCTCCGACGTCGACCTCGTGTTCGTCTATCCCGAGGAGGGGGAGACCGCCGGAGCGCGGCGGACGTCGAACCGCGAGTTCTTCGAGCGCCTGGGACGGCGCGTCATCGCGACGCTGCACGAGTCGACGGCGCACGGCTACGTGTTCCGCGTCGACATGCGCCTGCGCCCCTACGGCGACAGCGGTCCGCTCGCCGTCCCCTACACGGCGCTGGAGCAGTACCTGCTCACGCAGGGCCGCGCGTGGGAGCGCTACGCCTGGCTCAAGGCGCGCGCGCTGACCGGCGGGGACGGCGACGCGCTCGCGCAGATCGTCGAGCCGTTCGTGTTCCGCAAGTACCTCGACTACGACGCCTACGAGGGGCTGCGCGGCGTGCACCGCCAGATCCGCGAGCAGGGCCGGCGCCGCGACTACGCGGGCAACGTCAAGCTCGGCGACGGCGGCATCCGCGAGATCGAGTTCATCGCGCAGGCGATCCAGATCGTGCGCGGCGGCCGCGAGCCCGCGCTGCGCGTGCGCGGCACGCTGCCCGCGCTCGCCGCGATCGCCGCGCGCGGCCTGCTGCCGGGGCCGGTATGCGACCGCCTGCGCGAGGCCTACGTCTTCCTGCGCGAAGTCGAGCACAGGCTGCAGTACCGCGACGACCAGCAGACGCAGGAGCTGCCCGGCGACGACGCCGAGCGCGACGCCCTCGCGCAGGCCTGCGACCTGCCGGACGCCGCGGCGCTGGAGCGGCGGCTGCGGGCGGTGCGCGGCGACGTCGTCGAGCACTTCGTCGCCGTGCTGGGCGCCGCGCCCGGCGCGGACGCGCACGGACCGCTCGCCGCCGTCTGGTTCGATCCGGAGCTCGCCTCGTCGCACGAGGCGCTCGCCGGCGCCGGCTTCGGCGCCCCCGGCGACCTCGCCGCGCGGCTGCGCGCGATCCGCAACGGCCTGCGCTACCAGCAGCTCCCCGCGCTGTCGCGCGAGCGCTTCGACACGCTCGTCCCGCGCCTGCTCGAGGCGGCGTCGCACGCCGCGAAGGACGCGCAGGCGCCGGACGCCGTCTTCGCGCGCCTGATGGACCTGCTCGAGGCGGTCAGCCGCCGCAGCGCCTACCTCGCGCTTCTGATCGAGCACCCGCCGCTGCTGCCGCGCCTCGCGACCCTGATGGGCGCGTCGGCGTGGGCGG
The DNA here is from genome assembly GCA_016861105.1 of Betaproteobacteria bacterium. GTDB lineage: Bacteria > Pseudomonadota > Gammaproteobacteria > Burkholderiales > Casimicrobiaceae > VBCG01. The sequence goes on from BOKS01000015.1 coordinate 64,704, forward strand.
CCGCCTACCTCACGCGGCACCCGATCCTGCTCGACGAGCTGCTCGACGCGCGCATCCTCTTCGCCGAGCCCGACTGGGACGCGTGGCGCGGCGAGCTCGACGCGCAGCTCGCGGCGGCCGGCGACGATCCGGAGCGCCAGATGGACGCGCTGCGCCACTTCCAGCACGCGCAGCTGTTCCGCCTGCTCGTCCAGGACCTCGCGGGGCAGCTCACGGTCGAGCGGCTCGCCGACCACCTGTCGGCGCTGGCGGACGTCGTCATCGCCGCGACGCTCCGCGAGTGCTGGCGCCACCTGCGCGGCCCGCAGGCGCCCGCGCCGCGCTTCGCCGTCGTCGGCTACGGCAAGCTCGGCGGCAAGGAACTGGGCTACGCCTCCGACCTCGACCTCGTCTTCCTCTACGACGTCGACGAGCGCGTACCCGAGGCCGACCTCGCGCCGGAGCGCTACGCGCGGCTCGGCCAGCGGATCGTCACCTGGCTCACCAGCACCACCGCCGCCGGCCAGCTCTACGAGACCGACCTGCGGCTGCGTCCGGACGGCGCGAGCGGACTGATCGTGTCGAGCCTCGCCGCGTTCCGGCGCTACCAGCGCGAGCAGGCGTGGACCTGGGAGCACCAGGCGCTGACGCGCGCGCGCTTCGTCTGCGGGGACGCGGGCATCGGCGCCGCGTTCGAGGCCGAGCGCGAGGCGATCCTGCGGCTGCCACGCGAGCCGTCCGCCCTCGCCGCCGACGTGCTGGCGATGCGCCGGCGGATGCACGAGGGCCACCCGAACCCGACGTCCGACTTCGACCTCAAGCACGACGCGGGCGGCATGGTCGACGTCGAGTTCGCCGTGCAGTACCTCGTGCTCGCCCACGCGCACGCGCACGCCGCGCTGACGCGCAACGCCGGCAACATCGCGCTGCTGCTGCTGGCGGGCGAGCTGGGCCTCGTCCCGGCGGCCCTCGCCGCCGACGTCGCCGACGCCTACCGCGCCTACCGCCGCCAGCAGCACGCGGTGCGCCTCACCGGCGCCGCGCACGCCCGCGTCGACCCGGCGCCGCACGCCGCACGCCGCGCCGCGGTCCGGGCGCTGTGGGACCACGTGCTCGGGGCCGCGGAGCTCGCCGCCGTCGCCTGACGCCCGCGGGCGGGCGCGGCGAGCCGTTCGGCTACAATGGCGCGTTTCGCGAACGCCCGAGGGGAAACGCCGCCATGTCGATGGCCCAACGCGACGGATGGATCTGGTACGACGGCACCATGGTGCCGTGGCGCGAGGCGACCACGCACGTCCTCACGCACACGCTGCACTACGGCATGGGTGTCTTCGAGGGCGTCCGCTGCTACCGCACCGACGACGGCCCGGCGATCTTCCGGCTCGCCGACCACACCGACCGCCTGTTCCGCTCGGCGCAGATCTTCGGCATGAAGATCCCATTCTCGAAGGAGGAGGTGAGCGAGGCGCAGAAGGAGTGCGTGCGGCGCAATGCGCTCGACGCCTGCTACATCCGCCCGATCGCGTTCTACGGCAGCAACGCGATGGGCGTGGCCGCGAAGACCAACCCCGTGCTGCTCGCCATCGCCGCGTGGCCGTGGGGGGCCTACCTCGGCGCCGAGGGCCTCGAGAAGGGCATCCGCGTCAAGACGTCCTCGTACACGCACCACCACCCGAACGTGACGATGTGCAAGGCGAAGGCCGTCGGCAACTACCCGGTGTCGATCCTTGCCAACCAGGAGGCGACGCACGACGGCTACGACGAGGCGATGCTGCTCGACCCGCAGGGCTACCTGTGCCAGGGCTCGGGCGAGAACGTCTTCATCGTCCTCGACGGCGCGCTGCACACGCCGGACCTTTCCGGCGGCGCGCTCGAGGGCATCACGCGCGCGACGATCATCGAGTTCGCGCGCGAGCTCGGCATCCCCGTGCACGAGCGGCGCATCAGCCGCGACGAGGTCTACGTGGCCGACGAGGCGTTCTTCACCGGGACCGCCGCGGAGGTGACGCCGATCCGCGAGTACGACCACCGGCCGATCGGCAGCGGCTCGCGCGGGCCGGTGACCGCGCGGCTGCAGCAGCTCTTCTTCGACACGGTCAACGGGCGCAACGCCGCCAGGCGGCACTGGCTCGCGAAGGTGTAGCGCATGGCGGGCACGCAGGAGCTGCCGGCCGTCGTCGTCCGGCCCGAGGACCTCCCGGTGCATTGCCCGAATCCGGCGATGCCGCTGTGGAGCTCGCACCCTCGCGTCTTCCTCGACATCGAGAACGCGGGCGAGGTGCGCTGCCCCTACTGCGGCACGCTCTACCGCCTCGAGGGCGGCGCGCGCAAGGGCGCGCACTGACGCGGACGCGGGCCTGACGCGCGCCTCGCATCGCCGGCCCCGCGCTGCGGCCCCGCCCCCGCCCTCCCGGCCGCCACGCGTGCACAGCCCGGAGCGCATCCTGCTGGTCGCCCCTTCGTGGGTGGGCGACGCGATCCTGACGGAGCCGCTCGTCGCGCTGCTGCGCGAGCCGTACGCCGACCCGGTGGTCGACGTGCTCGCGCCGCCGTGGTGCGCGCCGGTGTACGCGCGGATGCGCGGCATCCGCCGCATCCTCGAGAGCCCCCTCGCGCACGGCAAGCTCGACCTTCGCGCGAGGCGCGAGCTCGGCACGGAGCTGGCCGCCGCCGCCTACACGCGCGCGATCGTGCTGCCGAACTCGTGGAAGTCGGCGCTCGCGCCGTTCCTCGCGCGGATCCCGCGGCGCACCGGCTACCGCGGCGAGTACCGCTACGGCCTGCTGAACGACGTGCGCCGCCTCGACCGCAAGGGCACGCCGCGGCTCGTCGACCGCTTCGCCGCGCTGGCGGCGCCGCCGGGCGCGCTGGTGCCGACGCCGCCCGCCCCGGTGCTCGTGCCGGACGCGGGCAACCGCAGCGCCGCCGCACGCGCGCTGCACCTGCGCACCGACACGCCCGTCGTCGTGCTCTGCCCGGGCGCCGAGTACGGGCCGGCGAAGCGCTGGCCGCCCACGCACTTCGCGGACGTCGCCGCGCGCTTCCTCGCGCAGGGCGTGCAGGTGTGGATCGTCGGCTCGCCGAACGACAAGCTCGCCGCCTCGTCGGTGCTGCAGGCCGCCGGCGAGGCCGGGCGCGCGATCCGCGACCTCGCGGGCCGCACCGACCTCGGGACGGCGATCGACCTGCTGTCGCTCGCGCGCGTGGTGGTCTCCAACGACTCCGGGCTGATGCATGCGGCCGCCGCCGTGGGCGCGCCGGTGGTCGCGCTGTTCGGCTCGTCGTCGCCGGTCTACACCCCGCCGCTGTCGCCGGTCGCGAAGGTCGCGCGCATCGACATCGCGTGCAGCCCGTGCTTCAAGCGCGAGTGCCCGCTGGGGCACTTCAAGTGCATGCGCGAGCTCGCGCCGGCGACGGTTTACAATCTCGCGCGCGCGGCCGTCGACCTCGGCTGACGCGGCCCGCGTCGGCGCGCGCGGGGATCGCCTTCACCACCACACACAGCCGCATGGGCAAGCCCCGGACGCCGCCGATCTACACCTCGCCGCAGGACGCGGCGGCCGCGTTTTACCAGGCGATCGAGGCGCGGGACATCGAGGCGATGATGGCCGCGTGGGCCGACGACGAGGACATCGTCTGCGTGCACCCGGGCGGCCCGCGGCTCGTCGGCTACGACGCCGTGCGCGCCTCGTGGGAGCAGATCTTCGCCGCCGACGCGCGGCTCTCCTTCCGCCTCGACCAGGTCGTCGTCATCGAGACCGTCGGCCTCGCCATGCAGAGCGCGGTGGAAAAGGTGACCGCGGCCACGGGCGAGGGCTCGGGCACCGCGATCGCCACCAACGTGTTCATGCGCACGCCTTCCGGGTGGCGCATGGTCTGCCACCACGCGTCGCCCGCGGCGGCCTCCGCGGCCGTGGAGCCGAAGGGGCCGCTGCACTAGGGCCTGGTCAGGCGATGGCCGCAGGCGCGACGGGTCGCGCCCGCGCGCCCCTCATTGTTGCTCGCCTTGCGAATACGCCCGGTATTCGCGGCCGCGAGCGACGCGGGGCGGGCGCGCCCCGCGGCTCACGCGCCCGTTCCGCCGACGGTCAGGCCGTCGATGCGCAGCGTGGGCTGGCCCACGCCGACCGGCACGCTCTGGCCGTCCTTGCCGCAGGTGCCGATGCCGGTGTCGAGGCGCAGGTCGTTGCCGATCATCGACACGCGCGTCAGCACGTCGGGCCCGTTGCCGATCAGCGTCGCGCCCTTGACCGGATAGGCGAGCTTGCCGCGCTCGATCCGCCACGCCTCGGCGGCCGAGAATACGAACTTGCCGCTCGTGATGTCGACCTGGCCGCCGCCGAAGTTGACGGCGTACAGCCCGTCCTGCACGGACGCGATGATCTCGCCCGGATCGCGGTCGCCGTTCAGCATCACGGTGTTGGTCATCCGCGGCATCGGCAGGTGCGCGAACGACTCGCGCCGGCCGTTGCCCGTCATCGGCACGCCCATCAGCGCCGCGTTCATCGCGTCCTGCATGTAGCCGCGCAGGATGCCGTCCTCGATCAGCACCGTGCGCCGCGTCGGGTTCCCCTCGTCGTCGAGGTTGAGCGAGCCGCGGCGGTGCTCGAGCGTGCCGTCGTCGACGACGGTGACGCCGGGCGCCGCCACGCGCTGGCCGACGCGGTTGGCGAACGCGCTCGTGCCCTTGCGGTTGAAGTCGCCCTCGAGGCCGTGCCCGATCGCCTCGTGCAGCAGGATGCCCGGCCAGCCGGGCCCGAGCACGACGGTCATCGACCCCGCGGGGGCTGGCCGCGCCCCCAGGTTGAGCAGCGCCTGGTCCACGGCCTGCTTCGCGTACTGCCGCAGCAGCGCATCGTCGAAGTAGGCGTAGTCGAAGCGCCCGCCGCCGCCCGCGAAGCCCTGCTCGCGCCGTCCGTGCTCCTCGGCGATCACCGTCACCGAGACGCGCACGAGCGGCCGCACGTCCGCCGCGACCAGGCCGTCGCTGCGCGCGACGAGGACGGTCTCGTGCTCGCCCGCGAGCGTGGCCATCACCTGCACGACGCGCGGGTCGAGCGCGCGCGCGTAGTCCTCGACGCGGTGCAGCAGCGAGACCTTGTCGGCTTCGGGCAGGCTCGCCACCGGGTCGGCGAGCGCGTAGAGCGCGTGCGGGGTCCCGTGGCGCACGAGGGGCGCGACGGCCGAGTGCCCCTGGCGTCCGATCGCGCGGACGGCGACCGCGGCCTCGTCGAGCGCGCGCGGCGAGACGTCGTCGGAATAGGCGAACGCCTGCCGGTCGCCGGCGACCGCGCGCACACCCACGCCGGCGTCAATCGAGAACGAGCCGGACTTGACGATCCCTTCCTCCAGGCTCCAGCTCTCGAAGCGCGAGTGCTGGAAATACAGGTCCGCGAAATCCACGTCGTGCGTGTGGATGGACGCCAGCACCCGGTCGAGGCGCGGGCGGTCGAGGTCGGCCGCGGCGAGGAGCAGGCGCTCCGCGGCGGCGAGGTCGGGCGTGGCAATCGGCATGGTCGGCGGCGCGTGAGGAGGCGTGGACGATCGCCCGCGCCCGGGCGCGCGCGCGTCCACCCCGCCAGTCTACAGTGGGGACGCCCCGCGGTCCGGACAAGCGGCGCGGCGCTTCGTCCTACGCGGCCTTGATGCCGAGGTAGGTGGCGGCGACCTTCGGGTCGCTCGCGAGGTCCGCCGCGCGCCCGTGCGTGGCGACGTCGCCGGTCTCGAGCACGTACCCGTAGTCGGCGACCTGCAGCGCGGCGCGCGCGTTCTGCTCGACCAGCAGGATCGTGACCCCGCCCGCGCGCAGCTGCGCGACGATGGCGAAGATCTCCTTGACGATCAGCGGCGCGAGGCCGAGCGACGGCTCGTCGAGCATCAGGAGCCTCGGCCGGCCCATCAGCGCGCGGCCGAGCGCGAGCATCTGGCGCTCGCCGCCCGACAGCGTGCCCGCGAGCTGCACGCGGCGCTGATGCAGCCGCGGGAAGCGATGGTAGACCTCGTCCAGCGCCCGGCGCGCGGCGCGCTCGCCCTCGCCGCGGCGCGCGAAGGCGCCGAGCTGCAGGTTGTCCTCGACGCTCATGCCGGCGAAGAGCTCCCGCCGCTCGGGCACGAGCACGAGGCCGCGCGCGACGCGCTGCTCGACCGACAGCCGCTCCAGCGGCTCGCCGAGGTAGCGGATGCTGCCGCGGGCGGGCAGCAGGCCCATGACCGCGCCGAGCATCGTCGTCTTGCCGGCGCCGTTGGGCCCGATCACGGTCACGATGCTGCCTTCCGCGGCGGTCAGGGCGACGTGGTGGACCGCCTCGACCTTGCCGTAGGACACCGACAGGTCGGCGACCTCGAGGAGCGCACTCACTCGACGACCCTCCGCGCGCGGCGGGCCGGCACGTCGCGGCGGCGCGCCGCGTCCGCGGTCATGCGCCGGCCTCCTCTTCGACGCCGCCGAGGTAGGCCTCTCGGACCTTGGGGTCGGCCTGGATCGCGGCGGGCAGGCCTTCCGCCAGCTTCTCGCCGAAGTCCATCACGACCAGACGGTCGGTGAGCCCCATGACGAAGTCCATGTCGTGCTCGACGAGCAGGATCGTCATGCCCTCGGCGCGCAGGCTCCGCAGCAGCGCGGCGAGCTCCTGCTTCTCGAGGAAGCGCAGGCCCGCCGCCGGTTCGTCGAGCAGCAGCAGCGTCGGCGCCGCCATCAGGGCGCGCGCGATCTCCACGATGCGCTGCTGGCCGAGCGCGAGGCTGCCCGCCCCGTCGTGCAGGTGCGCGGCGAGCCCGCAGCGCTCGATCGCCTTGGCCGCCTCCGCGCGCGTGCGCGCCTCCTCCGCGCGGTCGAGCCGCAGCGCCGCGCGCAGCACGCCGGTGCTGCCGCGCAGGTACGCGCCGAGCGCGACGTTGTCGAGCACGCTCATCGCCGGGATCAGCTTGACGTGCTGGAACGTGCGCCCGATGCCGCGCGACGCGATGCGGTACGGCGGCGCGCCGGCGATCGACTCGCCCTGGAACACGACGTCGCCGGACGTGAGCGGCAGGCCGCCGGAGATCAGGTTGAAGGTCGTGCTCTTGCCGGCACCGTTGGGCCCGATCAGCCCGACGATCTCGCGGCGGCGGATCGCGAACGACAGGTCGTTGACCGCGACGAGGCCGCCGAACGCCTTGCGCGCGGCGCGCACGTCGAGCAACGGGTCGGCGGCCGCGGCGTGCGCTCGCGCGGGCAGCGGTTCGGCGGGCGGGATCGGCGGCGGCCGGCGGGCGGGCAGGACGCGGGAGAACCACGGCCACAGGCCCTCCGGCGCGCGCTGCAGCAGCACGACGAGCAGGATGCCGAACATGATCAGCTCGAAGTTCGACGACGGGACGATGCCGCGCGGAAGCACCGCCTCGAGGCCGTCCCGCAGCAACGTCATCAGGATGCCGCCCTCCTGGAGCCACTGCTTGAGCAGCGTGATCAGCGTCGCCCCGAGCACCGCGCCCCAGACGCTGCCCGCGCCGCCGACGACGGCCATGAACAGGTACTCGATGCCCTGGTGGATGCCGAACGGCGTCGGGTTGACGAAGCGCTGCAGGTGGGCGTAGAGCCAGCCCGAGATGCTCGCCAGCAGTGCCGCGTAGACGAACACGACGGTCTTGAGCCGCGCGGCGTCGACGCCGAAGGCCTCGGCCATCTCGAGCCCGCCCTTGAGCGAGCGGATCGCGCGGCCGGGACGCGAGTCGAGCAGGTTGTTGGTGCACCACAGCGCAGCGAGCGCGAATGCCCAGATCAGGAAGTAGTAGCGCCGCTCGTCGCGCAGCTCGAGCCCCGCGATCTCCAGCGCCGGGATGCCGGTCATGCCGGTGTGCCCGCCCAGCATCTCCAGGTTGCCGAACAGGTAGTAGAGGCTGATGCCCCACGCGATCGTCGCGAGCGGCAGGTAGTGGCCCCGCATGCGCAGCGTGATGAAGCCGATCGCCAGCGCCACCGCGGCGGTGAACGCGAGCCCGATGAACAGCGTCAGCCACGGCGACGTTCCGTAGCGCGTCGTCAGGTACGCGCTCGTGTACGCGCCGAGGCCGACGAAGGCCGCCTGCCCGAACGACGTCTGCCCCGCGACACCGGTCAGCAACACCAGCCCCAGCGCGACGATGCTGTACAGCCCGATGTAGTTGCCGAGCGTGACCCAGAACTGCGGCGCGGCCAGCGGCACGGCGGCGAGCAGCGCCACCAGGCCCAGGAACGCGAGTCGGCCGGGCTTCACTCGTCCTCCTCGTGGTGACGCGTCGTGAGGCTGCGCCACAGCAGCACGGGGATGATCAGCGTGAAGACGATCACCTCCTTGAACGCGCTCGCCCAGAACGACGAGAACGACTCGATCAGCCCCACGAGCAGCGCGCCCGCCGCGGCCAGCGGGTAGCTCGCGAGCCCGCCGATGATGGCGCCGACGAAGCCCTTCAGCGACACCAGGAACCCGGAGTCGTAGTAGACCGTGGTGATCGGACCGATCAGCACGCCGCAGAAGGCGCACAGCAGCGAGGCCAGCGTGAACGTGAGCGCGCCGGCGAAGCTCGGCGACACGCCGACCAGCCGCGCGCCGACGCGGTTGAGCGCGGTGGCGCGCAGCGCCTTGCCGTACAGCGCGCGGCCGAAGAACAGGTACAGCGCGAGGATCAGCAGCAGGCTGGTCGCGACCACCAGCAGGCTCTGGACGCTGACGTTGACCGCGCCGATCGTGAACGTCGCGGACGAGAACGGGGGCGTGCGCGAGCCCTCGGCGCCGAAGAACCACAGTCCGAGGCCGAGCAGCGCGAAGTGGACGGCGACCGACACGATGAGCAGCACCAGCACCGAGGCCTCGGCCAACGGCTGGTAGGCGATCCTGTAGAGCAGCGGGCCGAGCGCCGTGACCGCGGCCAGCGTGGCGACGACCTGCACGGCCAGATGCGCCTGCAGCGGCGCCAGCGCGACGATGGCGGCCGCGATCGCCAGCGGCGCGCCCACCCACAGCGCGAGGCGTCCCGGGATGCGGCGCGGCTCGCCGCGGCGCAGGCACCCGGCGACCTCCATCGCGCCGGCCACCAGCGCCATCGCGACCAGCAGCCCGACCGTCCCGGGCGTACGCCCGAGCTGCAGCCCCGCGAGCGTCAGGGTCCCGAACGCGACGAACTCCCCCGACGGCACCCAGATCACGCGGGTGACGGCGAACACGAGCACGAGCGCCAGCGCGAGCAGCGCGTAGATCGCACCGTTCGTGATGCCGTCCTGCGTCAGCAGGGCGGCGATCGAGAGATCCATGGGCGACGGCGGGTCGCAGCGCCCCGGGCCGGGAGGCCCGGGGGCCGCGTTACGTGGAGGGCGCCGGCGTCGCGGCCGCGCGACGCGCCGCGTGCCGCGCCGACGCCGGATCCCCGCCTGCGCGGGGATGACGATGCCGCTCGCGCGCAGAGCCTGGATCCCCGTCTGCGCGGGGATGACGATGCCGCTCGCGCGCAGAGCCTGGATCCCCGCCTGCGCGGGGATGACGATGCCGCTCGCGCGCAGAGCCTGGATCCCCGCCTGCGCGGGGATGACGATGCCGCTCGCGCGGCATCGTCACTTGACGAGCGTCCACTTGCCGTTGTCGATGCGGACCATGACGCGCGCGCGGTTGTCGAGACCGTTGTGGTCGTTGGGCGTCATGACGAACACGCCGTGCGTCGCGACGACGTTCGCCGTCTCGAGCGCGTCGCGCAGCGCCGTGCGGAACTCCTTGGTGCCCGGCTTGCCCTTCTTCAGCGCCTGCGGGATCGTCGCGTTCAGCAGCAGGTACGTGTCGTAGGCGTGGCCGCCGAACGTGGAGCGCGTGCCGAACCGCTTCTCGTAGGCGGTGATGTACTCGCGGGCGACGTTCTTGATCGGGTTGGTGTCCGGCAGCTGCTCGTACACCAGCATCGGGCCCGACGGCAGGATCGTGCCGTTGCCGTCCTTCCCGACCACGCGCAGGAAGTCCGGGTTGGCGACGCCGTGCGTCTGGTAGATCTTGCCCTTGTAGTTGCGCGCGACGAGCTCCTTCTGCGGCGTGGCGCCCGGCGTGCCGGCCGCGCCGATCAGGATCGCGTCGGGGTTCGCCGCGACGAGCTTCAGCACCTGCCCGGTGACCGACGGGTCGTTGCGGTTGTACTTCTCCTCGGCCACGACCTTGATGCCGGCCGTCTGCGCCGAGCGCTTGATCTCGCCGAGCCAGCCGTCGCCGTAGGCGTCGGCGAAGCCGATGTAGCCCATCGTCTGCACGCCGTTCGCCTTCATGTGCACGGCGATCGCGTCGGCCATCAGCGAGTCGCTCTGCGGCGTCTTGAACACCCAGCGCGTCTTGGGATTGGCCGGGTCGACGATGCGGGCGGACGCGGCCATCGAGATCATCGGCACCTCGGCGTCGGCGACGACGTCGACCATCGCCAGCGAGTTCGGCGTGATCGTCGAGCCGACGACGACGTCGACCTTGTTCTCGGTGATGAGGCGCCGCGTGTTGGTCACCGCGCGGGTGGTGTCGGACGCGTCGTCGAGGACGATCCAGTTGATCTTCTCGCCGGCGATCGTCGTCGGCAGCAGGTCGAACGTGTTCTTCTCGGGAATCCCGAGCGACGCGGCGGGACCGGTCGCCGAGAGCGTGACGCCGACGTTGATCTGGGCGTGGGCGAGGCCCGCGATCGCGAGGGCGAGCGCGGGCAGCAGACGGACTTTCATCGGGAACCCTCCTCCGGATGCCTCCAGTGAATCGTGCGAACCCGGGCCTCTGGCGGGCGCCGTTCGTCCGTTGACGGGCAATTCTCGCACTCGAATGCGCAATTGGTCAACGCGCCGCCGGGCGGCCGGGCGGCCGGACGCAGCGATGGCCGGGAAGGCGCGCGCCACCCCGGCGCGCCGGGGCGTTTATCGGGCAGCGCGACGGACGGCCGCCGGCGCGACGGCCCGCGCCGGCGGCTACCGCCGCTTCAGCTCGTCGCGGATCTCGCGCAGCAGCGCGACGTCCTCGGGCGGCGGCGCCGGCGGCTCGGCGGGCTTCTCCGCCTCGAGCTGCCGGCGCACGCGGTTCACGACCTTCACCATCCAGAAGATGACGAAGGCGAGCAGGACGAAGTTGATGAGGATGGTGACGAAGTTGCCCCACGCGAGCACGACGCCGGCCTTCTGCGCCGCGTCGAGCGGCGCGCCGTCCGGCACCGTGCCCGACAGCACGAGGTACTTGTTGGTGAAGTCGACCGATCCGCCGAGGAGCGCGTTGACCAGCGGCATCACGATGTCCTTGACCAGCGAGTCGACGATCTTGCCGAACGCCGCGCCGATGATCACGCCGACCGCGAGGTCGATCACGTTGCCGCGCACCGCGAATTCGCGGAACTCCGTCATGAACGACATGGCTCTCCCCTTCCCTGTGCGTTGGACGCGGCGCGGACCGCCCGCGCCCCTGTCCGGACGCCGTGGTCGCCCGCGCCTCGGCGCGCGGCCACGGCGCCTAGACCGCGGACTCGCCGGACTCGCCGGTGCGGATGCGGACGACCTGCTCGACCGCCGTCACGAAGATCTTGCCGTCCCCGATCTTGCCGGTGCGGGCGGCGCGCACGATCGACTCGATCGCCCGCTCGACGAGGCCGTCGGCCACGATCACCTCCACCTTCACCTTCGGCAGGAAGTCGACGACGTACTCGGCCCCCCGGTAGAGCTCGGTGTGCCCCTTCTGCCGGCCGAAGCCCTTGACCTCGCTCACGGTGAGCCCGGACACGCCGAGCTCGGACAGCGCCTCGCGGACCTCGTCCAGCTTGAACGGCTTGATGATCGCTTCGATTTTCTTCATGGCGGCGCGCGCGGGGTGCGGGATGCCCGGAGCTTACACCAACGCCGCGCCGTCCCGCGGCGGCGCCGGCAGCGTCTCCCAGTCGTTCCAGGCCGACGTGATCGGGTAGCGCCAGTCCTTCCCGAAGCCGCGCGGCGTGATGCGGATGCCCACGGCCGACTGCCGGCGCTTGTACTCGGCGATCTTGATCATCCGCACCACGCGGCGCACGTCCGCGGCCGCGAGGCCCGTCGCCACGATCTCGGACGGACTGCGATCCTGCTCGACGTAGGCCTCGAGGATCGCGTCGAGCACCTCGTAGGGCGGAAGCGAGTCCTGGTCGGTCTGGCCGGCGCGCAGCTCGGCCGACGGCGCCCGCGTGATGATCCGCTCGGGAATCACGCGACCGAGCTCGTTGCGGTAGCGCGCGAGCCGGTACACCAGCGTCTTGGGGACGTCCTTCAGCACGGCGAACCCGCCGGCCATGTCGCCGTACAGCGTCGCGTAGCCGACCGCCATCTCCGACTTGTTGCCGGTGGTGAGCACGATCGACCCGAACTTGTTGGACAGCGCCATCAGCAGCGTGCCCCGGATGCGCGCCTGCAGGTTCTCCTCGGCGGCGTCGGGCGCGAGGTCGCGGAACTCGCCCTCCAGCGTCTCCAGGAACGCGGTGAACGGGCCCTCGATGGGCAGCTCGTCGTAGCGCACGCCGAGCAGGCCCGCCATCTCCCGGGCGTCCTCGAGGCTGATCGCCGCGGTGTAGCGCGACGGCAGCATCAGCGCGCGCACGCGCTCGCGGCCCAGCGCGTCCACCGCCACCGCGAGCGTCAGCGCCGAGTCGATGCCGCCGGACAGCCCGAGCAGCGCGCCGGGGAAGCGGTTCTTGCCGACGTAGTCGCGCACGCCCATCACCAGCGCGTGGTAGACGTGGTGCTCGAGGCGCCGGTCCAGCGCGCCGCGCACCGGCTTGGGCACGGCGCCGTCGAGCGCGCACAGCGCGAGCGCCTCCTGCCACGCCGGCACCTGCTGGATCACGGCGCCGCCCGCGTCCGCGACGAACGACGCGCCGTCGAAGACGAGCTCGTCCTGGCCGCCGACGCGGTTCACGTAGATGACCGGCAGCGCGTTCTCGCGCGCGCGCGCCGCGACCGTCGCGCGCCGCAGGGCCTGCTGCCCCGTGTGGTACGGCGAGCCGTTCGGGACGACGAGGACCTGCGCGCCCGCCGCCCGCGCCTGCGCCGCCGGGCCCGGATACCAGACGTCCTCGCAGACCACCACCCCGAAGCGCACGCCGTCGACGTCGAACACGCAGGGCTCGCGCCCCGGATCGAAGTAGCGCTCCTCGTCGAACACCGTGTAGTTCGGCAGGTGCTGCTTGCGGTACACGTGCGCCACCCGGCCGCCTTCGAGCACCGCCACCGCGTTGTGGCAGCGCCCGTCGTGGCGGTCGGCGAAGCCGACGGTCAGCGCGCCCTCGCGGACCTCGGCCGCCATCGCCGCGAGCTCGCGCAGGTTCGCGTCCACGAACGCCGGCCGCAGCAGCAGGTCCTCGGGGGGATAGCCGGGCAGCGACAGCTCGGGGGTGACGGTGAGCGACGCGCCAGCGCGGCGCGCGTCGCGCATCGCGTCGAGCATGCGGCGCGCGTTGCCGGCGAGGTCGCCGACGACCTGGTCGAGTTGCGCCACCGCGACGTGCATCGGTCGATGCTAGCACGCCGACCGGCGAACCTCCGGCGCGCGCGGCTGTCCTGTTGAGCGCCCGCCGCCGGCGGGTCCACAATCGCCCCCGCCATGCCCGCCTCCGCCGCCGCCCCGTCGCCGCCGCTGCGCATCGCCCGCGACCTCGCGCTGGAGCGCGTCGACGCGCGCCAGTGGGACGCGCTCGCGCCCGGCCAGCCGCTGCTGTCGCACGCGTTCCTCGCGGCGCTGCACGCCACCGGCTGCGCGAGCCGCGCGACCGGCTGGACGCCGCGCTTCCTCGGCGCGTGGCGCGGGGAGCGCCTGGTCGGCGCGATGCCGCTGTACGCGAAGACGCACTCCTACGGCGAGTACGTGTTCGACTGGGGCTGGGCCGACGCCTACCGGCGGCACGGGCGCCGCTACTACCCCAAGCTCGTCGCGGCGATCCCGTTCACGCCCGTCACCGGGCCGCGGCTGCTGGGCGGCGACGACGAGGCACGCGCGCTGCTGCTCCGCGAGGCGCTGGCGCTGATGACCGACGAGCGCGCCTCGTCGCTGCACGTCCTGTTCGCGGGCGAGGACGACGCCGCGCTGTGCGAGCGCGCCGGCTGCGCGATGCGCGCGGGCGTCCAGTTCCGCTGGACGAACGAAGGCTACGGCGACTTCGACGCCTTCCTCGCATCGTTCTCGCACGACAAGCGCAAGAAGGTGAAGCAGGACCGGCGGCGCGTCGCCGAGGCCGGCGTGACGTTCGTCCGCAGGACCGGACGCGACATCCGCCCGGCCGACTGGAGCTTCTTCTTCCGCTGCTACGAGGGGACCTACCGCGCGCACCACTCCACGCCCTACCTCACGCCGGCCTTCTTCGAGCGCATCGGCGCCACGCTCGCGGACCACCTGCTGCTCGTGCTGGGCCTGCGCGACGGCCGGCCGCTGTGCGCGGCGCTGGACGTCTACACCGGCGACACGCTGTGGGGACGCTACTGGGGGACGACCGACCACGTGCCCGGCCTGCACTTCGAGGCCTGCTACTACCAGGCGATCGAGTTCGCCATCGAGCGCGGCATCCGCGCCTTCGAGGGCGGCGCGCAGGGCGTGCACAAGCTGGCGCGCGGGCTGGTCCCGGTCGTCACGCGCTCGGCGCACGCCATCGCCGAGCCGTCCTTCGCCGCCGCGATCGCCGACTACTGCGCGCGCGAGCGCGTCGACATCGCGCACACGCTCGACGACCTCGAGCAGTCGTCGCCCTACCGCGCGCCGAAGTGATGCTGATCTACGCGTCGGACCGCTACGTGCTGCCGCTGCCGCCGGGCCACCGCTTCCCGATGGCGAAGTACGCGCGGCTGCGCGCGCGCGTCCAGGCCGTCGCCGGCGAGCGCTTGCGCGAGCCGCCGGCGGCGACCGACGCCGAGCTCGAGCGCGCGCACGACGCGGCCTACGTGGCCGCGGTCGCCGGCGGGCGCCTCGACGAGCGCGCGCAGCGGCGCATCGGCTTCCCGTGGTCGCCGGCGATGGTCGAGCGCTCGTGCCGGTCGGCGGGCGCGACGATCGCCGCGTGCCGCTCGGCGCTCGCCCACGGGCTCGGCGTCAACCTCGCCGGCGGCACGCACCACGCCCACCGCGACTTCGGCGAGGGTTTCTGCGTGTTCAACGACGCGGTCGTCGCCGCGCGCGCGATGCAGGCCGAGGGCCGCGCGCGGCGCGTGCTGGTCGTCGACCTCGACGTGCACCAGGGCGACGGGACGGCCGCGATCGTCGGCGACGACCGCACGATCCACACGCTGTCGATCCACGGCCGCAACAACTTCCCGTTCCGCAAGCAGGCGAGCCGGCAGGACGTCGAGCTGGACGACGGGACCGGCGATGCCGCCTATCTCGCGACGCTGCACGTGGCGCTGGGCCGCGCGCTCGCGTGCGGCCCATTCGACCTCGCGATCTACCTCGCCGGCGCCGATCCCTACGAGGGCGACCGGCTGGGCCGGCTCGCGCTCAGCAAGGGCGGCCTCGCCCGGCGCGACGCGTTCGTGCTGGATGCGCTGCGCGCGGCGTCCACGCCCGTGGCGATCGCGATGGCCGGGGGCTACGCCGACGACGTCGACGACATCGTCGACATCCACTTCGCGACGGTCAGCGCGGCACTCGCGCGCTGGCGCTGACACCGCACCCGGCGCGCGCCGCCGCGCCGGCGCCGGGGCCGTCCCCGGCGTGATAGCCTTGCGGCGGCGTGCGCGACGCGCGCGCATCCGAGGCGTGAAGAGGATTCCCGATCCGATGCCCCCCGCGAACGACACCGTGCTCCTCGCCCGCGAGGGCCGCGTCGCGACGCTGACGCTGAACCGGCCGGACGCGCTCAACGCGCTCGACCAGGCGATGGTCGACGCCCTGGTCGCGCGCACCGCCGAGGTCGCCGGCGACGACGGCGTCCGCGTCGTCGTGCTGCGCGGCGCCGGCAGGCACTTCATGGCCGGCGGCGACATCCGCGTGTTCGCGGCGTCGCTCGCGCAGGACGGCCCCTCGCGCCAGCGCGCCTTCCAGGCGCTGGCCGACGGCGTCCACGCGGCGATCGAGACGCTCGCCCGCATGCCGCAGCCGGTGGTCGCGCGCGTGCAGGGCGCCGTCGCCGGCTTCGGCCTGTCGCTGATGAACGCCTGCGACCTCGCGTTCGCCTGCGACGACGCGTACTTCGCGTCGGCCTACCTCGCGCTCGGCGTCACTCCGGACGGCGGCGGCACCTACTGGCTGCCGCGCATCGTCGGGGCGCGCAAGGCCGCGGAGATCGTGCTGCTCGGCGAGCGGCTGACGGCGCGGCAGGCGCTCGACCTCGGCCTCGTCAACCGCGTGCTGCCGCCGGACGAGCTCGACGCGGCCGTGGCGGCGGCGGCGCAGCGCATCGCGCACGGGCCCCGGCGCGCGGTGCAGGGCGTCAAGCGCCTGCTGAGGGCCTCGCCGGAGGCGTCGCTCTCGGCCCAGCTCGCCGCCGAGGCCGCGAGCTTCGGCGCGTGTGCAGGCACCGCCGACTTCGCCGAAGGCGTGCGCGCCTTCCTCGACAAGCGGCCGCCGGCGTTCGACGCCTGATGATGCGCACGCTTGCGGGCCGTACGCTGCTCGTCACCGGCGCCACGCGCGGCATCGGGCTCGCCATCGCCGTGCGGGCCGCCCGCGACGGGGCGAACGTCGCCATCCTCGGGAAGACCGAGGCCCCGCACCCGAAGCTTCCCGGGACGATCCACGACGCTGCCCGCGCCGTCGAGGAGGCCGGCGGGCGCGCGCTCGCGCTCGCCTGCGACGTCCGCGACGAGCAGGCGGTCGCGCGCGCCGTCGACGCGACGGTCGGCCGTTTCGGCGGGCTCGACGCGCTGGTCAACAACGCGAGCGCGATCAGCCTCACCGGCACGCTCGCGACGCCGGTGAAGCGCTTCGACCTCATGACGGGCGTCAACGTGCGCGGCACGTTCGTCGCCTCGCAGGCCTGCCTGCCGCACTTGCTCGCAGCGGCGCGGACCCGGGGCGAGGCGCACATCCTGACGCTGGCGCCGCCGCCCTCGCTCGATCCGAAGCACTTCCGCGACCACGTCGCCTACGCGATCGCGAAGGTCGGGATGAGCCTCGCGACGCTGGGCATGGCCGAGGAGTTCCGGGAACAGGACGTGCGCGTGAACGCCCTGTGGCCGCGCACCGTGATCGCGACCGCGGCCATCGCCATGCTGCCGGGCGCGGATCCGCGCCGGATGCGCACGCCGCAGATCGTCGCCGACGCCGCGCACGCGGTGCTGTCCGGGGCGCTGGGGGCGACGAGCGGCCGCTTTCTCATCGACGAGGACGTGCTGCGCACGGCGGGCCTCGTCCGGGAGGCGAAGGACCTGGAGCGCTACGCCGTCGACCCGGCGCAGCCGCTCATGCCGGACCTGTTCCTCGACTGACGCGCCAGGGCCTGTTCACGCCATGGACACAGGCGCGCTGCGAAGCGAAAAGGGCCGTGGGCCAGGCGCAAGGCCGCAAGGCGGGCCGGGAACCCGGCGAGGCCCTAGGTTTCGTCCCCGGGCGTGCCATCGGCCGGCAGGTCGACGATGCGCCGCTTCTTGCGCGTGATGCGCGGCGCGGGATTGCCCGGCTTGGGGGCGTGCAGCGACGAGATCGACGGCTCGCGGTAGTCGCGCTCGTCGCGGATCGACGACTTGAGGCCGCGCGGCTGCGGACCGCGCATGCGCTGCTGCTTGCCGGGCCGCGCGCCCTGCGCGAAGCCGGGCATCCCGAATGCGTCGGCCGCGCGCCGCCCGCGGCGCTTGTGCGGCTTCGCCTGGCCGCTGGCGGCCTGCCCCTTGCGCTGGCCGGGCCGCGCGCCCGCGTGCTGTCCCTGCGGTGCTGCGCCCGGCTTGCCCTTGCGCTTGCCGCGGCGCGGCCCGGGCGCGCCCGCGGGCCGCGTTCCCGGCTCCGCCGGCGCGGCGACGTTGCCGTCGACGCCCGCCGGCAGCCCCGGCTTGGGCCCGCGCCGGCCGCGCCGGCCGCCGGGCTTGCCCTGCTTGCCCGGCTTGCGCCCGGGCCCCGGCGGCTGGCCGGGCGCGCGCGGCGGCGGCCGCGCCGTTCCATCGCCGTCGGGAGCGGCGGCCCCGCCGGCGCCGGCCTTGAGGCCGACGGACTTGAGCAGCGCGTTGACTTCCTGCGGCTCCAGTTCGACGACCTCGCCGCGCTTCAGCACCGGCGGCATCGCGATGCGCCCGTAGCGCGTGCGGATCAGCCGGCTGACCGTCAGCCCCAGCGCTTCGAACAGCCGCCGCACCTCGCGGTTGCGTCCCTCCCGGATCGCGACGTTGTACCAGTGGTTGGCGCTGTCCTCGTCGCCGCCGCCGTCCTCCACCTTCTCGCACTTCGCCGGGCCGTCCTCCAGCTCGACGCCGGTGCGCAGCTCCTGCACCTGCGCGTCGGTGAGCCGCCCCATCACGCGCACCGCGTACTCGCGCTCCACCTCGTAGCGCGGGTGCATCAGCCGGTTCGCCAGCTCGCCCGAGTTCGTGAAGAGCAGCAGCCCCTCGGTGTTGTAGTCGAGCCGGCCGACGGCGATCCACTTGCCGTCGCGGATCGACGGCAGCTGCTCGAACACGGTGGGCCTCTCGTCGGGATCGTCCCGCGTGACGAGCTCGCCCGCGGGCTTGTGGTAGACGAGCACGCGCGGCTTCGGCTCCGCGAAGCGGATCTTGACCGGCTCGCCGTTGATGCGGACCTCGTCGCCGGGGCCGACCTTCTGCCCGATCTCGGCCGGCATCCGGTTGACCGTGATGCGGCCGGCGATGATCAGCTCCTCCATCGCGCGGCGCGAGCCGAAGCCGCAGGACGCGAGGATCTTGTGGAGCCGTTGCGGCTCCGAGAAGACCTCGTCAGTGGAGGACTTGTGCTTGCGGAGCGGCGTCTCCTCCGCGATCCTCTGCAGCGCCAGCGACGTCTGCTGCGCCGGCATCGGCGCCGAGGATCGGGCTCGCGAGCGCGAGTGGCGCTTCGGCGGCCTTGGTGGGGGCATCGGGGGTCTCCAGGAGATGGGAGGGGTCGAGCTCGGCGAGCGGAGGGAGTTCCGCGAGGGAGGTGAGGCCGAGGTCGTCGAGGAAGGTCTTCGTCGTCGCGTAGAGCGCCGGTCGCCCGGGCGTCTCGCGATGGCCGACCGCCTCGATCCATTGCCGGTCCTCGAGCGACTTGATGACGTTCGTGGACACGGCGACGCCGCGGATCGACTCGATGTCGCCGCGCGTGACGGGCTGCTGGTAGGCGATGATGGCGAGCGTCTCCATCACCGCGCGCGAGTACTTCGGCGGCTTCTCCGGCGAGAGCCGGTCGAGGAAGGGCTGCACCTCGCGACGGCCCTGGAAGCGCCAGCCCGACGCGACCTGCACGAGCTCCACCTTGCGCTCGCTCCAGTCGGCGCGCAGGTCCTCGAGCACGCGGCGGACGAGATCGGCGGGCAGCGGCGGGTCGAAGAGGCGTGCGAGCGTGGACGCGGGGACGGCTTCGCCGGCGACCAGCAACGCCGCCTCGAGCACGCTCTTGATCTCGCGCACGTCGCCCGCCGCCGCGGCCGCCTCGCCGCCCGCATCGCCGGTCCGTGCAGGCGCAGCGTCGTCGGGGCGCGTCTCGTGCGCGGCGGCGGGCGGCTGCGGGGACACCGGGAGTTCGTCGTTCATGGCATGTCGTCGGACTGCAGCGCGAAGGGTTTCTCGCCGCGTCCCTGCACGTAGATCGGAGCGTACGGCGCGGCCTGCGCCACCTCGATCAGCTGCTCGCGCGCGAGCTCGAGGATCGCGAGGAACGTCACCACGAGGTGCGGGACGTCGGCGTGCTCGTGGAAGAGCCGCGTGAACTCGGCGTAGCGGCCGGGCTCCAGCGCCTTCAGGATCCGGCTCATCTCGGCCCGCACCGAGAGCTGCTCGCGCGTGACCAGGTGATGGCGGTGGATTCTCGCGCGCTGGATCAGGCCTGCCCAGGCCGCGCGCAGGTCCTCGGGCACCACGTGGGGGAGCCGCGCGGTGGCGACACGGTCGAACCACACGCGCACCGGCTCGAAGTCGCGCCCGGCGAGCGGCAGCGCGTCGAGCGCGCGTGCCGCCTCCTTCATGCGCTCGTACTCGAGCAGGCGGCGCACCAGCTCGGCGCGCGGGTCCTCGCCCTCCTCGCCTCGCACGGCCGCCGGCCGCGGCAGCAGCAGCCGCGACTTGATCTCGATGAGCACCGCGGCCATCAGCAGGTACTCGGCCGCGAGCTCGAGCTGCGTGCGCCGCATCATCTCGACGTAGCCCAGGTACTGCCGCGTGAGCTCGGCCATCGGGATGTCGAGGACGTTGACGTTCTGCCGGCGGATCAGGTAGAGCAGCAGGTCGAGCGGTCCCTCGAAGGTGTCGAGGAAGACCTCGAGCGCCTCGGGCGGGATGTAGAGATCGTGGGGGATCTCGTTCAGCGGCTCGCCGTAGACGCGCGCGACCGGCCGCGGCGCGGGCGACGGGTGCGCGAAGTCGAGCGAAGCTTCACTCATACCGCAGTCCCATCGCCTCGCGGACGTCGCGCATCGTCTCCTCGGCGAGCGTGCGCGCCCGCTCGCAGCCCTCGGCGACGATGCGCCGCACGAGCTGCGGGTCGTCGACGTAGGGCTGTGCGCGCTCGCGCATGGGCGCCTGCTCGCGCAGCACGGCGTCGATCACCGGCTGCTTGCACTCGAGGCAGCCGATGCCCGCCGTCGTGCAGCCCTGCCACACCCACTCGCGCGTCGGCGGGTCGGAGTAGATCTGGTGCAGCCCCCACACGGGACAGCGCTCGGGATTCCCGGGATCGACGCGCCGCACGCGCGCGGGGTCGGTCTGCATCGTGCGGATCTTGCGCGTCACCTCGGCGGGGTCCTCGCGCAGGAAGATCGCGTTCCCGTACGACTTCGACATCTTGCGGCCGTCGAGCCCCGGGACCTTCGGCGTCTCGGTCAGCAGCGCCTGCGGCTCGGGCAGGATCACGCGCCGCGTGCCCTCGAGGTAGCCGAACAGGCGCTCGCGGTCCGCCGCGGCGAGGTTGTCCGCCCGTTCGAGCAGCGTCTTCGCCTCCGCGAGCGCCTCGGCGTCGCCCTGCTGCTGGTAGGCCGTGCGCAGCTCCTCGTAGCGCCGGGCGCGCCGGCCGCCGAGCCGTCCGACCGCCTCGCGCGCCTTGTCCTCGAAGCCCGGCTCGCGGCCGTACAGGTGGTTGAACCGTCGCGCGAGCTCGCGCACGAGCTCGAGGTGCGACACCTGGTCCTCGCCCACCGGCACGAGGTTGGCGCGGTAGATCAGGATGTCCGCCCCCTGCATCAGCGGGTAGCCGAGGAAGCCGAAGGTGGACAGGTCGCGCCCTGCGAGGCTCTGCTGCTGGTCCTTGTACGTGGGGACGCGCTCGAGCCAGCCCACCGGCGTCATCATGCCGAGCAGCAGCGTCAGCTCGGCGTGCTGCGGCACGCGCGACTGGATGAAGATCGTCGAGCGGAACGGGTCGATGCCTGCGCCCAGCCAGTCGATCACCATCTCCCAGGCGGTGTCGGCGACCGTCTCCGGCTCCTCGTAGTGCGTCGTCAGCGCGTGCCAGTCCGCGACGAAGTACAGGCACTGGTACTCGTCCTGCAGCCGCACCCAGTTGCGCAGGGCGCCGTGGTAATGGCCGATATGCAGGCGGCCGGTCGGGCGCATGCCCGACAACACGCGGTCAGCGTACATCGTCTCGATTCGTCGACGGGCCTCCGCGCGGCGCGGGGGCGTTCAAAGGCCGATCAGCGCGGCGATCAGTCGTTCCGCGCCCACGATCAGCGGGCGCATCAGGTTGTCGAGCAGCCCGAGGAACAGCAGCCCGAGGAGGATGAACAGCCCGAACGGCTCGATCCGCCCGTAGGCGGCCGCCGCCCCGCGCGGCAGCAGGCCGGCGACGACGCGCCCGCCGTCGAGCGGCGGGATGGGCAGGAGGTTGAGCGCCATCAGGATCAGGTTGATGTTGACGCCGATGCGGGCCATTTCCGCGAGCCCGCCGCTCGCCAGTGCGCCGCCGCCGATCGCCGCCATGAAGAGCATCGCCCACAGCAGCGCCTGCAGGAAGTTCGAGCCGGGCCCGGCGGCGGCCACCCAGATCATGTCCCGGCGCGGATTGCGCAGGTTGGCGGCATTCACCGGCACCGGCTTCGCCCATCCGAACAGGAACGCCGGGCCGCCGGCCAGCTTGGCCATGAGCAGCAGCACGGCCGGCACCAGGATCGTGCCGACCGGGTCGACGTGCTTCACCGGATTCAGCGTGAGGCGCCCGAGCATCTCGGCCGTGCGGTCGCCGAACCGCTTGGCGACGTACCCGTGGGCGGCCTCGTGCAGCGTGATGGCGAGGACCACCGGCACTCCCCAGAGCACGATGGTCTCGAGCCAGTCCATCCGGACGGATTCTACCCGAGTTCGCCGCCGGCCGTCGGCGCCCCCAGTCCGAGCCGCTGCGGATCGCCGCGCCCGACGCGGGTGACCGCGGGCGGATCCACGCCGAGGTCGACCACCGTCGTGGGCTCCGCTGCGCAGGCGCCGGCGTCGAGGATCGCGTCGATGCGCTTGCCGAGCCGCTCGCGGATCTCCTCGGGGTCGTTGAGCGGCGCGGTGTCGCCCGGCAGCATCAGCGTCGACGACAGGATCGGCTCGCCCAGCTCGTCGAGCAGCGCGCGGACCACCGGGTGTTCGGGCACGCGCAGTCCGACCGTGCTGCGCTTCGGGTGCTGCAGCCGGCGCGGGACCTCGCGCGTCGCCGGCAGGATGAACGTGAACGGGCCGGGGACGCCGCGCCGCACGAGGCGGAACTGCCAGTTGTCCAGGCGCGCGAAGTGCCCGAGTTCGGCGAGGTCGCGCAGCACCAGCGTCAGGTGGTGCTCGTCGCCGACGCCGCGCAGCTCGCGGATCCGCCGCGCCGCCGCGAGGTCCCCGAGCCGGCAGCCGAGCGCGTACGACGAGTCGGTCGGGTACGCCATCACGCCGCCGCCGCGCAGGATGCCCGCCGCCTGCCGGATCAGCCGCGGCTGCGGGCTTTCCGGATGAAGGGTGAAGAACTGGGCCACGGATGCGGAGGGCGGCGGCGGACGACGGTCGGCGGACGAGCGTGCCCCGACGAGGCGAGGTCGCGCTGCACGGGCTCATGTGCCGGTGGTTATAATCGCCACGCATCATATAACCGACTGGCCGCGTCTCCGCGCCGCCCGTCCCTGTCCCTCGCCCCGCCGGGCGGCATCCCGTGAACCTGCAGCAGCTCCGCTACCTCGTCGCGGTCGTCGACAACGGCCTCAACGTCTCGGAGGCCGCGGAGGCGCTGTACACGTCGCAGCCGGGCATCAGCAAGCAGATCCGCCAGCTGGAGGACGAGCTCGGCGTGCAGGTCTTCGTGCGCGCCGGCAAGCGGCTCGCGCGCCTGACGCCGCCCGGCGCGATCGTCGTGGCGACGGCGCGCCGCGCCCTCGCCGAGATCGCGAACCTGCGGCGCGTCGCCGACGAGTTCCGCAGCGAGGACGAAGGCGACCTGTCGATCGCCACCACGCACACGCAGGCGCGCTACGTGCTCCCGCCGGTGCTGAAGGCGTTCGCGCAGCGCTACCCGAAGGTGCGGCTGATCCTCCACCAGGGCAACCCCACGCAGGTCGCCGAGCAGACCGCGAGCGGCGAGGCCGACCTCGGCATCGCGACGGAGGCGCTCGCCGACTACCGCGAGCTCGCCACGCTGCCGTGCTACGACTGGAACCGCGTCGTGCTGGTGCCGCGCGGCCACCCGCTCGAGCGCGAGGCCCCGCTGACGCTCGAGGCGATCGCCCGCCACCCGATCGTGACCTACGACTTCGCGTTCACCGGCCGGACGCAGGCCAACGCGGCGTTCGCGGCGCGCGGGCTCGCGCCCACCGTGGTGCTGACGGCGCTCGACGCCGACGTCATCAAGACCTACGTCGAGCTCGGGATGGGCGTGGGCATCGTCGCGCAGATGGCCTACGACCCGCGCCGCGACACGGGCTTCGCGTGCCTCGACGCCTCGCACCTGTTCCCGACGTCCACGACGCGGCTCGCGCTGCGGCGGCAGGCCTTCCTGCGCGGGTACGTGTACGCCTTCGTCGCGCTGTTCGCCCCGCAGTACGACCGGGCGGCGGTCGACGCCGCGCTCGCCGCGGCGCCGCCGGCGTGACCCCGCCCGCCGCTGCGCAGGGGCCGTCGCTGCCCCGCCACTGGCCGCTGGCGGCGCTGCTCGCGACGCTGACGATGATCGGCCCGTTCGCGATCGACAGCTACCTGCCGGCGTTCCCGGCGATGCGCGAGGAGTTCGGCGTCGCGCAGATCGCGATCCAGCAGACGCTCTCGGCGTACCTCCTCGCGTTCGCGTTCATGATGCTCTGGCACGGGGCGCTGTCCGACGCCTTCGGCCGCCGGCCGGTCGTGCTGGTGGCGATGACGGTGTTCGCGATCGCCACGCTCGCCTGCGCGATCGCCGGCAACGTGGAGTCGCTGTGGCTCGCGCGCGCGCTGCAGGGCCTGTGCGCCGGCGCCCCGATGGTCGCGGGGCGCGCGATCATCCGCGACCGCTTCCACGGTCCCGAGGCGCAGCGGCTGATGTCCCAGGTGACGCTGATCTTCGGCATCGCCCCCGCGATCGCGCCGGTGATCGGCGGCGCCCTGCTCAACGCGTTCGGCTGGCGCGCGATCTTCTGGTTCCTTTTCGCATTCTCGCTCGCGGCGCTCGCGTGGTCGTGGCGCGCGCTGCCGGAGACGCTGCAGCCGCAGGCGCGCCAGCCGCTGCATCCACGCGTGCAGTTCCGCAACTACCGGCACGTGATCGCGAAGCCCGACTTCCTGCTGCTCGCGCTCGTGCCGGCCATGAACTTCTCGGGCTTCTTCCTCTACATCGCGGCGGCGCCCGCGTTCCTCGTCGACCTGCTGGGCGTGTCGACGATGGGCTTCGCGTGGCTCTTCGTGCCGATGATCGGCGGCGTGATGGTGGGCGCGGTCGTGTCCGGGCGCGTCGCCGGGCGCCTCGCGCCGCGCGCGACCGTGCGGCTCGGTTACCGCTTCCTGTTCGCCGGCGCCGCGCTCAACCTCGCCGTCGCGCTGCTCGTGCCGCCCGGGGTGCCGTGGCACGTGATGCCGGTGTTCGTCTACGCGCTCGGCTCCGCGGTCATCATGCCCAGCGCGACGCTGCTGCTGCTCGACCTGTTCCCGTCGAACCGGGGGCTGGCGGCGTCGCTGCAGGGCTTCCTCCACTTCTCGATCTCCGCGGTGAACGCGGGTACGATCGCGCCACTGCTCTCCGGTTCGCTGTGGGCGCTCGCGCTCGGCACGGCCGCGTTCACCGTCGCGTCGTACGCGCTGTGGACCGTCTACGAGCACCGCTCCCGCACGCAGGAGATCCTCGGATGAAGCCCCTCCTCACGCTGCTCCTCGGCCTGCCCCTGCTGCTCGGCGCGCTGCCGCTGCGCGCCCAGCCGGGCAAGCCCAACACCGGCCTGCCGGTGATCCGGCTCGCGATCGGCGGGCACGCCCTCGAGGCGGAGGTCGCCTCCAACGACGCGCAGCGCCAGACCGGGCTGATGCACCGGTTCAGCCTGCCGCCCGACCGCGGCATGCTGTTCGTGTTCGACGCCCCGCGGCCGCTGTCGTTCTGGATGCGCAACACCTACGTCCCGCTGTCGATCGCCTACATCGACGCGCAGGGCCGCATCCTGAACATCGAGGAGCTGGTGCCGCAGGACGAGCGCTCGAAGTGGTCCGCCGGTCCGGCGCTGTATGCGCTGGAGATGCGCAAGGGTTGGTTCGCGCAGAAGGGCATCCGCCCGGGCGCGAAGGTGGACGGCCTGCCGCCGGCGTCGAAGGAGTGAAGCGAGCCAACGAGGGTCAGACTCGAATTTGCCGCAAACGACGGTCAGACTCGAATTGCGGAGCAGACTGGCAAACGGGCAAACGCACAAATGAGGGTCAGACTCCAATTTCGGGGGTCGCGCCGCTCGCGCGCCCGAAAGAGGGTCAGACTCGAATTGCCGCGGCCGCGCCGGCATCGCGCCCGGTTCCAGCCACGTCCGCAACCGCGATGCCGTGCACGCCGGAGCGGCGCGGAACGTCGCGTCGGCGTGCGTCGGCAGCGGGTCGTGCGGGCCCGGCCCCGCTTTTCCTCGGCTCGTGGCGGCAATGCGACTCCGACCCCCATTTCTCGGCTCGTGGCAGTAATGCGAGTCTGACCCTGATTTCTAGCGCAGGGCCGGGATGCGCAGCTCGTAGCCCGCCCACTTCGCGAGCGCCGTGCCGAGCCGGCGCGCGACGCGGTCGGCGATGTTCTCCTGCGGGGTGAAGTCGACGAGCTCGGGTGCCTGGATCACGTCGCGGGCCACCGAGTGCACCGAGCCCACGCCGTCGGCGAGGCCGAGCTCGATCGCGCGCGTGCCCGTCCAGATCAGCCCCGAGAAGAGCTCGGGCGACTCCTTGAGGCGCGCGCCGCGCCCCGCCCGCACCGCGCCGATGAACTGCTGGTGCACCTCGTCGAGCATCTGCTCCATGTGCGCGACGTCCTCGGGCCGCGGCGGCTGGAACGGGTCGAGGAAGGCCTTGTGCCTGCCGGCCGCGATCACGCGCCGCTCGATGCCGAGCTTGTCGATCGCGCCCGCGAGGCCGAAGCCCGACGAGATGACGCCGATCGAGCCCACGATGCTCGCCTTGTCGACGAAGATGCGGTCGGCCGCGGCGGCGACGTAGTAGCCGCCCGAGGCGGCCATGTCCTCGACCACGGCGTGCGCCGGCGTGTCCGGATGCCTGCTGCGCAGGCGCCGGATCTCGTCGTGGATCTGGCCCGCCTGCACCGGGCTGCCGCCGGGGCTGTTGACCACGAGCAGCACGCCCTTGACCTGCGGGTACTCGAAGGCCTGCTGCAGCGCGTCGATCACCGCGTCGGCGTTGGCGCGGGCGCTGCGGTCGATCTCGCCCTCGACGTAGACCACGGCGGTGCACTTGTCGAGGCACACGCGCTTGCCGACGCCGGCGAGCGCGACCAGCGCGAGCACCGCGAACCCGGCGAACGCGAAGCCGACGAAGCGCCAGAAGATGCCCCAGCGTCGCGCGCGCCGGCGCTCGACCAGGATGTCGGCGGCGAGGCGCTCGAGGAGGCTGCGTTCCCAGTTGTCGTCGGCCATCGTCGGTCTTGCGCGTGAGGAGAGGAAAGTCTACTCGCCCCCGACCACGGCGATCGCACCGTCGCGCTCGACGACGCGCACCCGCGCGAGCGACGCGCCGCGGCACGGTCCGCCCACGCAGCGCCCGCTCGCCGGGTCGTAGAGGGCGCCGTGCGAGGCGCAGACGAGGTGGCGGCCCCCGTCGTCGAAGAACGCGCCCTCCTCCCAGTCGAGCTCGACGCCCTGGTGGGCGCATGCGTTGACGTACGCGTGCACGACGCCGTCGACGCGCACCGCGAAGGCCGGCAGCGTCCTGCCGCCGCGGGCGACCGTGAAGCGGACGCCCCGCCCGCGCTCGGCGAGGTCCGCCGAGCGCGCGACTATCCGTTCGCCGCCAGCCACGCGCGAAGCTCGGCGGTGGAGTGGACGGTCGCCAGGGGCGCGAGCGCGGCGAGGCCCGCCGGCTCGTGCGCGCCGTAGGCGACCGCGACGGCCCGCGCGCCCGCCCCCCGCGCGACCTCGAGGTCGTGCGTGGTGTCGCCGATCATCAGCGTGCGCTCCGCCGGCGCCCCCAGCCGATCCATCAGGTTGAGCAGCATGTCCGGGTGCGGCTTGGGCCGGCCCTCGTCCGCGCAGCGCGTCGCGTGGAAGCGGTCGCGCAGCGAGTGCGCCGCGAGCGCGCGGTCGAGCCCCACACGCGTCTTGCCGGTGGCGACGCCGAGGAGGTAACCCGCCGCGGCGAGGTCGTCGAGCAGTTCGCGCGCGCCGGGGAAGAGCGGGATGTCCGGATCGCGCGCCAGATAGTGGTCGCGGTAGCGTGCCGACAGCTCGGGATAGCGTTCGACCGCGAGGTTCGGCGCAACGCGCGCGAGCGCGTCGCGCAGCCCCAGCCCGATCACGAAGCGCGCGGACGACTCGTCGGGCACCGGCTCGCCGACGTCGCGGCACGCCGCCTGCAGGCAGGACGCGATGATCGCCGTCGAGTCGACGAGCGTCCCGTCCCAGTCGAAGACGATCAAAGAGAAGCGGCGTGCGGCGCGATCACGCATCGGCGTCGCGCCCGTCGAGCGCCTCCAGGAAGCGGCGCAGGTCGGGCGGAAGCGCGGCCTCCAGCACCAGCGGCGTGCCGGTGGCGGGGTGGACGAGCGACAGGCGCGCCGCGTGCAGGAACATCCGCTTGAGGCCCTGCTTCGCGAGCGCGCGGTTCCAGGCGAAGTCGCCGTACTTGTCGTCGCCGGCGAGCGGAAACCCCAGCGCCGTCAGGTGCACGCGGATCTGGTGCGTCCGGCCGGTCAAGAGCTCGGCCTCCAGCAGCGCGAGCGGCGGCTCGTGCGCCGGCCAGGTCTGCACGCGGCGGAACACCGTCACCGCCTCCCGTCCGGCCGCGTCGTCCACCCGCACGCGCCGCTCGCCGGCCTTCGTCGCGAACTTGTGCAGCGGCAGGCGCACGCTGCGCTTCGCGTCGCGCCAGCGGCCGCGCACCAGGACGAGGTAGCGCTTGTCGACCCGCCCCTCGCGCAGCGCCGCGTGCAGCGCGGTCAGCGCGGGGCGCGTCTTGGCGACGAGCAGCAGGCCCGACGTGTCGCGGTCGAGCCGGTGGACCAGCTCGAGGAAGCGCGCCGTCGGCCGCGCGGCCCGCAGCGTCTCGATCAGGCCGTGCGCGACGCCGCTGCCGCCGTGGACGGCCAGCCCGGCCGGCTTGTCGACGACCAGCAGCGCGTCGTCCTCGTGGACGATCGGCGGGACCGCGCCCGCCGGCGGCTGCCGCGGTGCCGCCGGCGCCGCGGTGCGGATCGGGGGCACGCGCACCCGGTCGCCGCAGGCGAGCCGCTCGTCCGGCCCCACGCGCCGGCCGTTGAGCCGCACCTCGCCGGAGCGCAGGATCCGGTAGACGTGGCTCTTCGGCACGCCCTTCAGGGTCCGGCAGAGGAAATTGTCGATCCGCTGGCCGGCCGCGTCGTCGCCGACCGCGAGCTGGCGCGCGGCTTCCTTGCTTAACCCGTTCATTCGCTTATAATTCGGCCGAGACCACGGCCAGGGCGCCCGCGTCGCCGGTTCCGTGCCATCGGGACCGGAACGAGCGACGCTGCCTGGGCCCTGTTCGGCTCGGTCGCCCGCCGGAAGCGGCGGGAAGGCGAGCAGCACGTGCCGGTTACGCCGCTCACCGGCCGGGGGTTGCCCCGGGAAAGTAGCGATACTAATGGATTGGCGCAGTCCCCGCACCGCCCCGCCCGGACAGACCGGCGACGACGCGGCGAACTGCGCGGCGACATTTGCCGGCGGGACCTCCACGTCCCCGCATCGCCCGGCCGCGCGGAGCGCATCCTGCGCCGCGGCGGCGAAGCGGGCGGTACGCGCGCCCCGCCGGACCGTCCGAAGCCCGTAGCGACGACGACGCACCGAACAACGTGCCCCGCACCGGGGCCGCCGCGATGCCCCACTGCAAGCTGCCTTCCACGCGCACCCGTTCGACGCCCGTCACGGCGAGCCACCGCTCGCGCACGCCCCCGGCTTCCCCGACGACCGCCGCGTAGCAGCCATCGCCCGCGAGGCAGCAGCCCGCCGGATCGCCCGGCCGCGCCCGCTGCCGCCGTCGCCCGCCACGGGCGCGCGAGTGCGCGAGGACCCCAGACGAGCGCCGGGGACCCACGCATGAAGCGCATGTTGTTCAACGCCACCCAGGCCGAGGAGCTCAGGGTGGCGATCGTCGACGGCCAGAAGCTCATCGACCTCGACATCGAGTCCGCTGCGAAGGAGCAGCGCAAGTCCAACATCTACAAGGCCGTCATCACCCGCGTCGAGCCGTCGCTCGAAGCGTGCTTCGTCGACTACGGCACCGACCGCCACGGCTTCCTGCCCTTCAAGGAGATCGCGCCGCAGTACCTGCGCGAGGGCGTCGGCGGCCACCGGCGCGTCGCCGAGCAGCTGCGCGAGGGACACGAGCTGATCGTCCAGGTCGACAAGGACGAGCGCGGCAGCAAGGGCGCGGCGCTCACGACCTACATCTCGCTCGCCGGCCGCTACCTCGTCCTGATGCCGAACAACCCGCGGGGCGGCGGCGTGTCGCGGCGCATCGAGGGCGAGGACCGGCAGGAGCTGCGCGAGGCCATCGGGCAGCTCGACGTGCCGCAGGGCATGAGCGTCATCGCGCGCACGGCCGGCATCGGCCGCAGCGCCGAGGAGCTCCAGTGGGACCTCAACTACCTGCTGAAGCTGTGGCGCGCCATCGAGGACGCCGCGCGCATGCAGCCGGGCGCGTACCTGATCTACCAGGAGTCGAGCCTGGTCATCCGGGCCATCCGCGACTACTTCCAGCCCGACATCGGCGAGATCCTGATCGACACCGAGGCGATCCACGAGCAGGCGCAGCAGTTCATGGCGCACGTGATGCCGGACAACGTCCAGCGCGTGAAGCTCTACCGCGACGACGTGCCGCTGTTCTCGCGCTTCCAGATCGAGCACCAGATCGAGACCGCGTACGCGCGGCAGGTGCCGCTGCCCTCCGGCGGGTCGATCGTCATCGACCACACCGAGGCGCTGGTCGCCGTCGACGTCAACTCGGCCCGCGCCACCAAGGGCAGCGACATCGAGGAGACCGCGTTCCGCACGAACTGCGAAGCCGCCGACGAGATCGCGCGCCAGCTCCGCCTGCGCGACCTCGGCGGGCTGGTCGTCATCGACTTCATCGACATGGAGAGCGCGAAGAACCAGCGCGAGGTCGAGAACCGGCTGCGCGACGCGCTGCGCTACGACCGCGCGCGCATCCAGCTCGGCAAGATCTCGCGCTTCGGGCTGATGGAGCTGTCGCGCCAGCGGCTGCGCCCCGCGCTCGCCGAGTCCGCCCACCAGCCCTGCCCGCGCTGCCACGGCATCGGCCACATTCGCGGCACCGAGTCGACGGCGCTGCACATCCTGCGCATCGTGCAGGAAGAGGCGATGAAGGAGAACACGGCGCAGATCGTCGCGCAGGTGCCGGTCGACGTGGCCACGTTCCTGCTGAACGAGAAGCGGCCGGACGTGCAGACGATCGAGTCGCGCTTCAAGGTCAACGTCCTGCTGGTGCCGAACCGCTACCTCGAGACGCCGAACTACACGATCCAGCGGCTGCGCCACGACGACCTCAACCACGCCGAGCCGCTGCCGCCGTCGTTCCAGATGGTCGAGCAGCCGGAGCAGCCCGACCTCGCCCAGAAGATGAAGGAGGAAGCGAAGGAGCCGCGGCAGGAGGCGATCGTCAAGGGCATCACGCCCGAGCAGCCGGCGCCGGTGCCCGTGCCGGTCGCGGCGCCGGCGTCGGTGCCCGTCGCGGGCGCCGTCCCGCCGCCGTCGAACTGGCTGGACAAGGTGCTGGGCTGGTTCCGGGGGCCGCGCCCTGCGGCGGCGGCACCCGCCGCCCCCGCGGTCGCGGGCGACGCGGCGGGGCGCGAGCCGCGACGCGACGGCCGCCGGCCGCCGGCGGCCGGTCCCCGCGGCGATCGGCGCGACGAACGCCGCGACGAACGCCGCGGCGAGCGCCGCGAGGTGCAGCGCGAAGGCGGCGCCCGCGAGGGCCAGCGCCGCGACGGCGGCCGTGGCCAGCCGCCGCGCCGGGACCGCGAAGGACGCGAGCCGCGGGAAGCCCGCGAGCCGCGCGAACCCCGCGAGACGCGCGAGCCCCGCGAAGCCCGTGAACCCCGCGAGACGCGCGAACCCCGCGAGACGCGCGAGCCCCGCGAAGCCCGTGAACCCCGCGAGCGCAAGGAAGGCGGCGCGCGCGAGCCGCGTGCCGAGCGTCCGCCGCGGCGCGAGCCCGCGCCGCCGGCCGCGCTGGAAGCCGGAGCGTTCGCGGCCGCGGGCGCGGGCGTCGCCCCGCCCGAAGGCGAGGAGAAGCGGGACGGCAGCCGGCGCCGTCGCGGCCGCCGCGGCCGCGGCAACGGCGCCGAGCGTGCCGAGCGTGCCCCTTCCGCCGAGGCTTCGGCTGCGCCCGCCATCGCGGCTGCCGCGTCCGGCGGCGAGCCGCCCGCGCCCGTGCCGGCGGCCCCGGCCGGCGCGGATGTGGCGGCGCCCGAGCCGCTCGCCGGGTCGGTGCCCGAGGCGATCGACGCGATCAGCGGCGTTCCGGTCGACGTCCGGTCGATCCCGCTGCACGTCGAGCCGGAGCGCGTCGCGTCGATGGCGGCGCCGATGCGGCCCGCCGAGCGCGAGCCGTTGCCGCCCTCCGCCGAAAAGCCGATCAGCGTCGCGGCCCCCGCGGCGCCGGCCGAGCCCGCGCGACCGGCACCGCGCCTTCCCGACCTTCCCCCGGTGTCGATGAGCCTGCCGGAGGACTCGGGACTGGAGCTCGTGCAGACGAAGCCGCGCGACGAGGTGCCGATCGAGGAACCCGCCGCGCCCCCGCGCCCCCGGCGCGTGCGCCCGCCGCGGGCCGCCGCGGCGGAGGAGCCGCTGCAGATGGTCGAGACGCGCCACGGCGACGAGGGTCCGGCCCCCGGCGCCTGAGCTTGCTCGCGACCGATCGCGAACGGGCGGGCCGCAGGCCCGCCTTTTCGTTGGTTGCACCGGCGGCGTCCGAGGGCGCGCGCACGCCCTGACCGGCCACGGCGAGGCGCCGCCCGTCCGCCGGAGCCCACCCGCCCCGGCAGCCGCGGGCTACCATGCCGATCCCGCATCGGCCGCGCGTTCCGCCCGGCCTTGCGCGAACGCGAGGAGATCGATGGCGCAGCAGGCCACGCTGGCAGGTCCCGGAGGCGGCGCTTCCGCCGGCGCCACGCCCGTGGCGGGCGCCGGCGCCATCCGCCTGCCGCTCTACCTCGCCATCGTCGCGCAGCTCGCGCTCGTCCTGCTGCTGTTCCGCCAGTACCAGATCGAGAGCGGCGCGTTCCTGCGGCTCGCGGTGCTCGCGTTCGCCGGCTTCGCCGTGCACGCGCTGCTGCCGCTCGCGTGGCGCCTGCCGTTCTTCCTCCTGCTGTCCGTCGCCGGGATCTTCGTGGCGATCGACGTCGCGAACGCGCTGTGGCTCATCGGCTGCGGCCTCGTGCTGATCGGCGTCGCCCACCTGCCGGCGCCGTTCCGCGTCCGCGTCGGGCTGCTGGTCGCGCTCGGCGCGGCGCTGGCGCTGATGCGCGCGCGCGTGGTCGAAGGTCCGATGCCGGAGGCCATCTGGCCGATCCTCGGATCGATGTTCATGTTCCGGCTGATCACCTACATGTACGACCTGCGCCACGAACAGGCGCCACCGTCGCCGGCGCGGACGCTGTCGTACTTCTTCCTTCTGCCCAACGTGTGCTTCCCGCTGTTCCCCGTCGTCGACTTCCGGACGTTCCGCCGCAGCCACTACGACGACGACGCCTACCGCGTCTACCAGCTCGGCATCGACTGGATGGTGCGCGGCGTGATCCACCTCCTCGCCTACCGGTTCGTCTACTACCACCTCACGCTCGCGCCCGCGGAGGTCGTCGACCCGGCGACGCTCTCGCAGTACCTGGTGTCGAACTTCCTGCTCTACCTGCGCGTGTCGGGCCTGTTCCACCTCATCATCGGCATGCTGTGCCTGTTCGGCTTCCGCCTGCCGGAGACGCACAACCGCTACCTGCTCGCCTCGAGCTTCACCGACTTCTGGCGGCGCATCAACATCTACTGGAAGGACTTCATGCAGAAGGTCTTCTACTATCCGGCGCTGTTCCGGCTGCGCAGGCTGGGCACGACCGCCGCGATGGTGGTGGCCACGCTGTTCGTGTTCGTGCTGACGTGGTTCCTGCACGCGTGGCAGTGGTTCTGGCTGCGCGGGACCACGCTGCTCGTCGCGCAGGACGTCCTCTTCTGGACGTTCCTCGGCGCGCTCGTCGTCGTCAACGCGCTCTACGAGGTGCGCCACGGGCGCCGGCGCCGCCTCGGCGGCGGCCAGACGCCGCGCGAGTACGCGGGCCTCGTCGCGCGGCGCTACGCGACGTTCTGGGCGATCGCCGTCCTGTGGTCGTTCTGGACCTCCGAGTCGATCGCCGACTGGCTCGCGCTCTGGCCGGCGCTGCGCGGTCCGTGGAGCGCGTCGGCATTGCTCTACCCGGCGGTCGTCCTCGCCGTGATCGCGCTGGGCAGCGTCGAGCGCGGCGGCGTCCGCAACGTCAAGGGCGCGGCGCAGACCCCCGGCGAGGCGCTTCGCGTGCGCGCCGTCACCGTGGCGTCGATGGTCGCCCTCATCGTGGTCGGCGTCGAATCCGTGCACACGCGCCTCGGCACGGAGATCGCCACGACCGTGCACTCGCTGCGGTCCGGCCGCCTGAGCCGCCTCGACAGCGCGAAGCTCGAGCGCGGCTACTACGAGAGCCTGCTGTCCGTCGACCGCTTCAATTCGCAGCTCTGGGAGGTCTACTCGAAGCGGCCCGCCAACTGGCTCGACACGCAGCACGCCCAGCTCAAGCGCTTCACCGGCGACTTCGCCCAGGTGGAGCTGATCCCGTCCTTCGTCTCGAACTCGAACTACGGGACGATCAGCACGAACCGCTGGGGCATGCGCGACCGCGACTACGCGCTCGCGCCGCCGCCCGGCACGTTCCGCATCGCGCTGCTCGGGCCGTCCAACGTGATGGGCTGGGGCGTGGGCGACGGCGAGACCTTCGAGGCGCTGCTCGAGGAGCGGCTGAACGCGTCGCGGCCGCCGGGCGCCACGGCCGTGGAGATCCTCAACTTCGCCGTGCCCGGCTACCAGCCGATGCAGCAGGTCGTCGCGGCGGACAAGGCCGCCCGGTTCGATCCCGACGCGCTGTACTACGTCGCGACCGGGCGCGAGCTCGCGCGCAACGCGGCCTACCTGATCGAGCTGGTCCGCAAGGGGCGCGAGATTCCGTATCCCGCCCTGCGCGCCGTCGCCGACGAGGCGCGCCTCGACGCGGACCTCGAGGAGAGCGAGGCGAGCCGGCGGCTGCAGCCCTTCCGCGAGCGCCTGCTCGCGTGGACCTACGGCGAGATCGTGGCCACCGCGCGGCGCGCCGGCGCGCGGCCGGTGCTGCTGTTCCTCCCGCAGGCGCGCGCGGGCAGCTGGCAGGACGAGGTCGCGCAGCAGAACGCGATCGCCCGCGAGGCCGGCTTCGAGGTGATCAGCCTGCAGGGCGTCTACGACGGCCACGACATCGAGACGCTGCGCGTCGCCGAGTGGGACGAGCACCCCAACCGGCTGGCGCACCGGCTGATCGCCGAGCGGCTGCACGCGGCGCTCGCCGGTGCGCCGGCGCTGGTCGGCCGCGCCCAGCCCGCGGCCGCATCCCCACCATCCGGAGGACGCTGAGTGACGGACGCCATCCAGAGCGCGGTGAAGGAGTTCATCATGACCGAGTTCCTGCCCGGCGAGGACCCGGACGAGCTCACGCCGACGACGCCGCTGGTGACCGGCGGCATCCTCGACTCGATCGCCACGATGAAGCTGGTGCTGTTCATGGAGGAGCGCTACGGCGTGCGGCTCGAGGCGCACGAGACCGATCCGGAGCACCTCGACACGCTCGTCGACATCGCGGCGCTGATCCGCGCCAAGCGCGGCTGACGGCGGCGCGATGGCCACGCGCGCGCTGCACGAGACGTTCACGCGCACGGCGGCGGCGTGGGGCGGGCGCACGGCCGTGGTGGAGCCGGGCCGCGGGGAGATCGACTACGCCGGGCTCGACGGGCTCGCGGGGCGCGTGCGCGACCGGCTGGTCGCGCTCGGCGTGCGGCGCGGCGATCGCGTCGGCCTCTACCTGCCCAAGTCGATCGACGGCGTCGCGGCGATGCTCGGCATCCTGCAGGCCGGCGCGGCCTACGTCCCCGTGGACCCGGGCGCGCCCGCGCCGCGCTGCGCGTACATCCTGCAGCACTGCGACGTGCGGCTGGTGGTGGCCGAGGCCGGGCTCGCGGACCGCGTGCGGCCCGAGCTCGACGCGCTGGGCGCACGCCCCGGCTGGCTGGTCGTGGAGGCGCCGGGCGGCGGCCACGGGCTCGCGGCGGCGCTCGACCGGCTCGACGCCGCGTCGCCGGCGCCGGCTGCGCCCGTGCAATATCCCGCCGGCGACGAGGTCGCGTACATCCTCTACACGTCGGGGTCGACCGGCAGGCCGAAGGGCGTCACGCTGTCGCACGAGAACGCCGTGAGCTTCGTCGACTGGTGCAGCGCGACGTTCGTGCCGACCGCCGACGACCGCTTCTCCTCGCACGCACCGTTCCACTTCGACCTGTCGATCCTCGACGTCCACGTGCCGCTGCACCACGGCGCGCGCCTGGTGCTGATCTCCGAGGAGTCGGGCAAGGACGCGATGCACCTCGCGTCGCTGATCGCGTCGCAGCGCATCAGCTGCTGGTACTCGGCGCCGTCGATCCTCGCGCTCCTCGCGCAGGTCGGCCGGCTCGAGGAGCACGACGCACGGTCGCTGCGGCTCGTGCTGTTCGCGGGCGAGGTGTTCGCGGTCAAGCACCTGCGGGCCCTCACGGCCCGCTGGCCGCACCCGCGCTACTTCAACCTCTACGGGCCGACCGAGACGAACGTGTGCACGTTCCACGAGGTGCCGCTGCCGGTGCCCGACGAGCGCACGGCCCCCTACCCCATCGGGACCGTGTGCTCGCACCTGCGCGCACGCGTGGTCGACGACGCCGGCCGCGACGTCGATCCCGGCGCGGAGGGCGAGCTGTGCATCAGCGGCCGCGGCGTCATGCTGGGCTACTGGGCGCAGCCGGAGCTCGATGCGCGCGCCTTCCTCGTCGGCGACGACGGCACGCGCTGGTACCGCACCGGGGACATCGTGGTCGAGTCGGCGGGCGTCGGCTACACCTACCGCGGCCGGCGCGACCGCATGGTCAAGCGCCGCGGCTACCGCGTCGAGCTGGGCGAGATCGAGGCCGGCCTCTACCGCCACGCGCAGGTGAGGGAGGCGGCCGTGATCGCGCTTGCGGACGAGGAGGCCGGCGTGCGCATCCGGGCCTTCCTGGCGGCGCGCGGCGGCGCTCGCCCGTCGCTCATCGAGATGAAGCGCTTCTGCGCCGCGAACCTCCCGATGTACATGATCCCCGACCAGTTCAGCTGGTGCGACGAGCTGCCGAAGACGTCGACCGACAAGATCGACTACCAGCGCCTCAAGGCGCTGCCCTGAATGGACTTCGCGCTCAGCGACGAGCAGAAGCTGCTGCGCGACAGCATCGTCCGCTTCGCGCAGGCCGAGCTCAACGACGGCGTGGCGGCGCGTGACCGCGCGGGCGCGTTCCCGCGCGAGCTGTGGCGCAAGTGCGCCGCCATCGGGCTGGCGGGACTCCCGGTGCCCGAGGACTACGGCGGCAGCAGCCTCGACCCGCTGTCGTGCGCGATCGCGCTGGAAGCCTTCGGCTACGGCTGCCGCGACGGGGGGCTGGTGTTCTCGACCTGCGCGCACCTGCTCGCCTGCGTCGCCCCCGTGCTCGCGCACGGCAGCGACGCGCAGAAGTCGCGCTGGCTCCCCGGGCTGTGCGACGGCACGTTCGTCGGCATGCACGCGATCACGGAGCCGGGCTCGGGATCGGACACGTTCGCGATGCGCACGCGCGCGGTCCCCGACGGCGACGGCTGGCGCCTGAACGGCACCAAGACGTTCATCTCCAACGCGCCCGTCGGCGACGTCGCCGTGGTGTTCGCGATCACCGACGCGGCGAAGGGCTTCCACGGCGGCTGCACGGCGTTCCTCCTCGACGCCGCGGCCCCGGGCGTGACGCGCGGCGCCGCGTTCGACAAGATGGGGCTGCGCACCTCGCCGGTCGGCGAGCTCGTCCTGCAGGACGCCTACGCGCCCGCGGAGGCCGTGCTCGGACGCGTGGGCGGCGGCGCCGCGGTGTTCGGGACGGCGATGGACTGGGAGCGGTCGCTGCTCGTCGCCAGCCACGTCGGCACGATGACGCGGCTGCTCGAGACGTCGGTCGCCTACGCGCGCACGCGCACGCAGTTCGGCCAGCCGATCGGCAAGTTCCAGGCGGTCGCGCACCGGATCGCCGACATGAAGGTCGCGCTCGACGCGGCGCAGCTGCTCGCCTACCGCACGGCGTGGCGGCTGGGCCGCTCGCGCAGCATCGCGCTCGACGCGTCGGTCACCAAGCTGTTCGTCAGCGAGTCGCTGGTCAGGGTCGCGCTGGACGCCGTGCAGGTGCACGGCGGCTACGGCTTCATGGCCGACTACGAGGTCGAGCGCGCGCTGCGCGACGCGATCGGGGGCACGATCTACTCCGGCACCTCGGAGATGCAGCGCACGATCATCGCCCGCTGGCTGGGCCTGTGAACCCGGACGAAGGCGCGGCCGGGCGGCCGCGCAGGCTGCTCGTCGTCTGGCACACGCAGTTCGGCGGCACCGGCCAGATGGCCGCCGCCGCGATCGAGGGCGCGCGCAGCGTCGACGACGTGGCGACGATCGCCAGGCGCGCGGCCGAGGCGGGCGTCGACGACGTCCTCGCCGCCGACGCGCTGCTGATCGGCTGCTCCGAGAACTTCGGCGGGATGGCCGGCATGCTCAAGGACTTCCTCGAGCGCATCTACTACCCGTGCGAGGGGCGCCTCGACGGCCGCGCGTGGAGCCACTTCGTGTGCTGCGGCAACGACGGGTCGGGCGCGATCCTGGGCCTCGAGCGCGTCGCCGCGGGCCTGCGGCTGAGGCGGGTGCATCCCGGCGTGCTGTGGCAAGGCGGCCGCACCGATGCATCGCAGGTGGTGCCCGACGACGTGCTCGCAGCCTGCCGCGACCTCGGCGCGACGCTCGCCGCCGGGCTGGCCGCCGGCCTGTGGTAGCCGCGGGCGGCGCGGACGGCAGCCGCACCGCGCGCGAGCGTCACGAGGGCGCGCGCGCGTCCCCGGTGCGCAGCCCGCGGCCGACGTGCTCCAGCAGCCGCTCGCTCGCCTCCTCGACGAGGTCGAGCACGCGCTCGAAGCCGTCGAGACCGCCGTAGTAGGGATCCGGCACCTCGCGCACGCCGAGCGACGGCGCGAAGTCGAGGAACAGCCCGAGGTGGCCGTGGTGCGCGCGCGGGCGCAGCGCTTGCAGGTCGCGCAGGTTGGCCTCGTCCATCGCGAGGATCCAGCGGAAGCGGTCGAAGTCGCCGGGCGCGACCTGCCGCGCGCGCAGCGGCGTCAGGTCGTAGCCGCGCTTCGCCGCGTGGGCGATCGCGCGCCGGTCGGGCGGCCTGCCGACGTGCCAGTCGCCGGTGCCCGCCGAGTCCACCACGATCCGCTGCGCGAGGCCGGCGCGCGCCGCGCGCTCGCGGAACACGGCCTCGGCCGTGGGCGAGCGGCAGATGTTGCCCAGGCACACGAAGAGCACCGACGCGTCGCGCGCCCTCCGGTTCGCTTCCTGCGTTCGTTCCACCGCTCCCCCGCCTCCCGCGCGGCCCAGCGCCAGCGCGCGGCCCTCGAGCCATTCTAGCGGCTCGCGCGCCGCCGGCCCGGCGCGCCTTGTGCGCGACGCCGCCCGGCCGGATGATGGCGGCACGCATCGTCCACCCTGCACGCGAACCGACGTCCATGCTCCCCCTCCGCCCGCTGCTCGCCGTCCTGGCGCTGGTCCTCGCCTGCGCGTCCGCCCACGCCGCGCCCGATCCGCGCAAGGTGCTGCGCATCGGGCTGGACGACATCCGCAGCCTCGATCCGCAGCAGGGGACCGACCTCTACTCCACGCGCGTCACCTCGCACATCTTCGAGTGCCTGTACGAGTTCGACTACCTCGCGCATCCGGCGAAGATCGTCCCCAACACCGCCGAGGCGCTGCCCGTCGTCACCGACGGCGGCCGCACCTGGACGATCCGCGTGAAGCGCGGCATCCGCTTCTCCGACGATCCCGCCTTCAAGGGCAGGCCGCGCGAGCTCGTCGCCGAGGACTACGTCTACTCGATCAAGCGCTGGCTCGACCCGAACCTGCGCAACGGCGGCGAGGCGACGCTCACCGACCTGCTGGAGGGCGCCCGCCCCGTGGTCGACGCCGCGCGCAAGCCCGGCGCGAAGTTCGACTACGACGCGCGCATCCCCGGGCTCGTGGCCACCGATCGCCACACGCTGCAGCTGCGGCTGACCAGGCCCGACTACACGGTGCTGGAGCGCCTCGCCTTCCTGCCGACGTCCGCCGTCGCGCGCGAGGTGATCGAGGCCGCGGGGGCCGACGTCATGTCGCGCCCGGTGGGCACCGGCCCCTACGTGCTCAGGGAGTGGGTGCGCTCCTCGCGCATCGTGCTCGAGGCCAATCCGCACTACCGCCGGACGACGTTCCCGGCGAGCGGCGAAGCGCAGCACCGGGCGCTGGTCGCGCAGATGAAGGACAGGACGTTTCCCGCGCTCGCGCGCATCGAGATCAGCATCATCCCCGAATCGGGCAGCGAGTACCTGACCTTCGAGCAGGGCGACCTCGACCTCGTCGCGATGACCGGGGACGTCGCCGCCCGCGCGCTGGACGGCACCAGCCTCAAGCCCGCGCTCGCGAAGCGCGGCATCGTCCACCACCGCTTCGGCGCGCCGACGCTGACCTACACCTACTTCAACATGGAGGACGCCGCCGTCGGCGGGTACACGAAGGAGCGCATCGCGCTGCGGCGCGCGATCGCGATGGGCTTCAACACCGACGAGCTGATCCGCGTGCTCTTCAACGGCCACGCGCTGCCGGCCACGCAGCTGCTGCCGCCGGGCGTCCGCGGGCACGACGCGGGCGTGCCGGTGAAGTCGCTCTACGATCCCGCGGGCGCGCGCGCGCTGCTCGACCGCTTCGGCTTCCGCGACCGCGACGGCGACGGCTACCGCGAGACGCCCGACGGCAAGCGGCTCGTGGTCACGCGGGGCACGCTGCCGGAATCGTGGTATCGCGAGGCGGACACGCTGTGGAAGAAGAACATGGATGCGATCGGCATCCGCATGCAGGTCCAGCAGCAGACCTTCGCCGAGCTGCTGAACCTCGCGCTCGCCGGCAAGCTGCCGATGTTCAACCTCGGCCTGCGCGCGCTGGAGCCGTCCGGGTACCTCGTGCTGCAGCAGCTGTGGGGCAAGGCGCCGCCCGCCACCAACCTCGCGCGCTTCCGCAACGACGAGTACGACGCGCTCTTCGAGAAGTGGCTGCAGACGCCTCCCGGCGGCGAGCGCGACGCGATGGCGCGCCGCATGTCCGACCTGGCGCAGGTGTACATGCCGATGACGCTGCACACCAACGGCGTCGGCAACGTCCTGACCTACCCGTGGGTGCAGGGCTACTGGCCCACGCAGTTCGGGCTGCCGTGGAAGTACCTCGACGTGGATGCGGACATGCGGGAGAAGGCGAGGCGATGACGCAGGAAGTGCGGGATGGGGGATGAGGGGTTGGGGATCAGGGGTTGTCGTCCCGCCTCCGCGAGGTCGCCGGCCCAGGCACCCTCATCCCCCATCCCTCATCCCCCATCCCGCAGTACCGGCACGTCGAACAGCGACGTCGCCTCGAGGTCGAGCACCTCGAGCCCGTCCTGGTTGAGCAGGCGCCAGCGCCAGCGCAGGATGCCGAGCGACGCGTTGCTGCGCGAGCGGCGCGTCTCGAGCACGTCGGCGCGAAGCCGCAGGCGGTCGCCTGGCCGCACGGGATTCGACCACTTGAGGTAGGCGAGTCCCGGGGAGGCGAACGACTCCGAGTCGTGCAGGAAGGCGTCGACCGCGAGGCGCATCGCCAGCGCGCAGGTCTGCCATCCGCTCGCGATGACGCCGCCGAAGCGCCCGGCGGCGGCGCGCGGAAGGTCCGCGTGGAACCACTGGGGGTCGTAGTCGCGCGCGAACGCGAGGATCTGCGCCTCGCTGACCGCGACCGGTCCCGCCTCCAGCACCTGCCCGGCGGCGAAGTCGGCGAACTTCATCGCGCCGTCAGTACGTCTCCAGGTGCAGCCGGCCCTCGGCGCGCATCGCCGCCGCGAGCGGCTCCCACGCGAGGCCGCCGGAGGTCGCCGCGTCGCGCAGCGCCAGGAGCACGCCCTCCTCCATCGCCCGCAGCCCGCAGACGTAGACGAACGTGTCCGGCTGGCGCAGCAGCTCCGCGAGGTCCGTCGCGCGCTCGCGCATCAGGTCCTGCACGTAGCGCTTCGGCTGCCCGGCCGTCCGCGAGAACGCGAGGTTGATGTCGATGAAGTCCTTCGGCAGGCTCATGAGCGGGCCGAAGTACGGCAGCTCCTCGCGCGTGCGGGCGCCGAAGAACAGCATCAGCTTGCCGCCCTCGAACTTGCCGCCCTGCCGCAGGCGCCGCCGCCACTCGGTCATCGCGCGCATCGGCGCGCTCCCGGTGCCCGTGCAGATCATCACGATGTTCGAGCGCGGGTGGTTGGGCATCAGGAACGACGAGCCGAACGGGCCGATCACCTGCACGCGGTCGCCGACCTTGAGGTCGCACACGTAGTTCGAGCACACGCCGCGGACCGCCTGCCCCGTGTGGTCGGCGGTGACGCGCTTCACCGTGAGCGAGACGTTGTTGTAGCCGGGGCGCTCGCCGTTGCGCGGGCTCGCCACCGAATACTGGCGCGCGCGATGCGGCCGTCCCGCGGCGTCGGTGCCCGGCGGGACGATGCCGACCGACTGCCCCTCGAGCACCGGGAACGGCATCGTCCCGAAGTCGAGCACCACGTGGTGCGTGTCGTTCTCGAAGCCGGCGTCGGTGACGCGGAAGTTGCCCGTGACCGTGGCGGTCGTCGGGGCCTTCGGGCCGTAGAGGTTCGTGTAGGCGTGCGCCGCCGACCACGGCGGCAGCAGCGACGAGAAGTGCGCCGCGTCGAGGGGCACGGCTCCGGCGGCCGGCGACGTCGCGGCCGCCGGCTCGGCGGCCGGCGCCACGAGGTCGATGACCGCCTCTGGGACGCCCGCGGCCGCCAGCTGGTCGTGCGACAGCTCGGGCGGCAGCACGTCCCACGCGAGCTGCTGCTCCACCGTGTAGGCCTGCGCCGCGGGCACGATGCGCCAGTTGTCGATCGCGCCGGTCGGGCACGGCGCGATGCAGGCGCCCTCCTTCGAGCACTTGTCGACGTGCACGACGTAGTTGCGGTCGTCGTGCGTGATCGCGCCCACGGGGCACGTCGCCTCGCAGGTGTTGCAGCGGATGCAGATCTCGGGATCGATCAGGTGCTGCCGGATCGTCCCCGTCGCGGCCACCGGCGCGTCCATCGTCAGGCGAAGCGGACGTACTCGAAGTCGACCGGCTGGCGGTTGATGCCCGTCGCCGGCGGCGCGATCCAGTTGGCGAAGCGCCCCGGCTCGACGACGCGGCCCATCAGCGAGGCGACGAACGCACGGTCCTCGTCCGAGGGCAGCCACTCGTGCACGCGCGCGTTCCACTCCGCATCGCCGACGACGCGCCCGTCCGGCGCGATCCTGGTACCCGCGAGCGCGCCGATGCGCCGGTGGAACGCCTTGTGCGGCACCGACAGGCGGAACGGGAGGCCCGCCTTCTCGATCACCTTGTTCCAGCGGTTGACCCCGCCGACCGAGTCCTTGATGTAGTCGTCGCGCAGCACCTCGTTCAGCGCGTTCAGCATCGGCACCTCCTTCTCCACGAGGCGTCCCCCGTCGAGCTCGAGGACCTTGTAGGTGTCCTGCTTGAGGAGGTGGTCGTCGCCACGCTTGCCCTCCTCGAAGCGGCCCTTGAGCCCGGAGCTGTAGAAGATCGCCGCGTTGCTCGACTGGTCGGCGCCGAAGAGGTCGATCGTGACGCTGAAGTGGAAGTTGAGGTAGCGCT
Source organism: Betaproteobacteria bacterium (assembly GCA_016861105.1). Classification (GTDB taxonomy): domain Bacteria; phylum Pseudomonadota; class Gammaproteobacteria; order Burkholderiales; family Casimicrobiaceae; genus VBCG01. Next base: position 108,449 of record BOKS01000015.1, read on the forward strand.
GGATCGTCGGCAGGTCGACGACCCCGGCGGCGCGCAGCTTCGCGGGGTCGTCGGTGCCCAGCTGCTTCATGACCTCGCAGGTGCGCTGGATGACGCGCGACACGCCCGACTCGCCGACGAACATGTGGTGCGCTTCCTCGGTGAGCATGAACTTCGTCGTGCGCGCGAGCGGGTCGAAGCCGCTCTCGGCCAGCGCGCACAGCTGGAACTTGCCATCGCGGTCCGTGAAGTACGTGAACATGAAGAACGACAGCCAGTCCGGCGTCTTCTCGTTGAACGCGCCGAGGATGCGCGGGTTGTCGCGGTCCCCCGAGCGGCGCTCCAGCAGCGCCTCCGCCTCCTCGCGGCCGTCGCGGCCGAAGTAGCGGTGCAGCAGGTACACCATCGCCCACAGGTGGCGCCCCTCCTCCACGTTGACCTGGAAGAGGTTGCGCAGGTCGTACTGCGACGGCGCGGTGAGGCCGAGGTGGCGCTGCTGCTCGACCGACGCGGGCTCGGTGTCCCCCTGCGTGACGATGATGCGGCGCAGGTTGGCGCGGTGCTCGCCGGGCACGTCCTGCCACGCCGGCTCGCCCAGGTGGTCGCCGAAGTGGATCCTGCGGTCCGCATCGCCCGGATTGAGGAAGATGCCCCAGCGGTAGTCGGGCATCTTCACGTAGCCGAACTGCGCCCACCCCTGCGGGTCGACGGAGACGGCCGTGCGCAGGTAGACGTCGAAGTCCTGCGAGCCCTCGGGGCCCATGTCCCGCCACCACGCCAGGTAGTTGGGCTGCCAGTGCTCGAGCGCGCGCTGCAGCGCCCGATCCTGCGACAGGTTGACGTTGTTGGGGATCTTGTCGCTGTAGTCGATGGTGCTCATGGCTGTCCTCGAAGGGGGGATGCCGCGCCGGCGTGCGGCGCGAAGGCCGCTGCGCGCGGCCGCCGCCCGGGCGGCGCTGCGCCGCGCGCCGGCCTACACGCGGCTGAAGTCGAAGCGCGCCTTCTCGCCGGTCCCGTAGACCTTGAGCGCGCCCTTGTCGCCGACGGCGTTGGGACGGATGAAGATCCAGTTCTGCCACGCGGTCAGCCTCCCGAAGATCCGCGTGTGCATCGTCTCGTTCCCGCCGAAGCGCAGGTTCGCCTCCATGCCGGTGAGAGCGTCGGGCGACAGGCTCGCGCGCTCCTCCAGGGCGATGCGGATCTCGTCGGCCCAGTCGATGTCGTCGGGCGCGGCGGTCACCAGCCCGAGCGCGAGCGCCGCCTCTCCATCCAGCGGCCTTCCGATCGCCGCGCGTGCCTCCGCCAGCGGCGCCTGCTCGTCGCAGAAGCGGCGCGCCAGCCGCGTGCGGCCGTTCACCATCGGGTAGGCGCCGAAGTTCGCGTCGGACAGCGTCAGCGCCGGCGCGCGCGCGGGCTCGTCGGGCAAGGCGAGCATGTAGCTGCGGTCCGCCGCGAACGCGAGCTCGGCGAGCGTCCCGGCGAAGCACGAGCCGGGCTCGACCAGCGCGAACATCGAGCGCGACGACACGTCCAGGCGGGCGAGCGTGCGGCGCAGCATGCCGATCGTCTCGCGCACGAGCCAGTGGCCGGCGTGGCGCGCGAGCGTCGCGTCGACCGCGAGGACGGCCTGCGCGTCGCCGGCCGTCTTCAGCAACCACGTGCCGACGTCGAGCTCGTTGCTGCGCAGCGAAAGGATCGCGTCGTCGAGCTCGCGCGCCATGGCGAGCGGCCACCACGCGGCGCCCGCCGCCTCGATCCCGGCGACGTCGCCAGGCTGCGGGGACGCCGGCGCGCGCACGACGAGCGTCGCGGTCCGCCGCGCGCGATCGATGTCGACGGCGACGTGGCGATAGGCGAGGCTGTCGGGCCCGAGCGCGCGCTCGAGCGGCGGCAGCGGAACCCCCGTCGCCTGCGCCGGACGGTCGCTGGCCGCGGCCAGCGCGAGGGCGCGCTCGCGCACGACCCGGTCGAAGTCGCCGGGCCTGGCGATCGCGTCGACCAGCCGCCACTCCAGCGCGCGGCGGCCGCGCACGCCCTCGGTCGTCGTGCAGAAGATGTCGGCGTGGTCGTGGCGCACCTTGCGCTTGTCGGTCACGCGCGTGAGGCCGCCGGTGCCGGGCAGGACGCCGAGCAGCGGCACCTCGGGCAGCGACACCGACGAGCTGCGGTCGTCGACGAGCACGATCTCGTCGCACGCCAGCGCGAGCTCGTAGCCTCCGCCGGCGCACGAGCCGTTGATCGCGGCGACGAACTTGATCCCCGAGTGCGCGCTCGCGTCCTCCATGCCGTTGCGCGTCTCGTTCGTGAACTTGCAGAAGTTGACCTTCCACGCGTGCGCCGACGCGCCGAGCATGAAGATGTTCGCGCCCGAGCAGAACACGCGGTCCTTGCCGCTGGTCACCACGACCGCGCGCACCTGCGGGTGCTCGAAGCGGATGCGGTTCAGCGCGTCGGCGAGCTCGATGTCCACGCCGAGGTCGTAGCTGTTGAGCTTCAGCTTGTAGCCGGGGCGCAGGCCGCCGTCCTCGGCGACGTCCATGGCCAGCGTGGCGACCGGCCCGTCGACGGCCAGCTTCCAGTGGCGGTAGCGCGAAGGATCGGTCTGGAAGTCGACGCGCGGCGCGCCGGAGGCGAGGTCGTCAGGGGCCATGGATGGAGAACAATAGTGCAGTTCAGGAAACCTTGATATGCATCATAGTTCATCACCGGAAATCGGTCAAGACTTGCGGCGAACGGCCCGTCCGGGCGCCGGGCGGCGCTCCTTGGTGGCGCGTCACGCCGTGACTTCGCGCGCGAGCCGGATGCGCTCGCGCAGCAGCGCGTACGTGGGCTCGAGCGGCTGGGCGCTCGTGTCGACGGTGGCGTCCGCGCGCGAGTAGAACGGCGCGCGTCCCGCGAGGATGCGGCGCAGGTCGTCCATGGCCTCGCGGCTCGCGGCCATCGGACGCAGGTCGCCTTGCGCCGCCACGCGGCCCATGTGGTCCTCGGGCGTGGCCTGCAGCCACACCGTATAGCAGCGCGCGAGCAGCAGGTCGTAGGCGGCGACGTCCGCCACCAGCCCGCCGGGCGTGGCGATGACGACCTCGGCGTGGCGCGCGATCGTCTCGTCCAGCGCCCTGCGCTCGTAGCGGCGGTAGGCGTTCGCGCCGTAGAGCGCGTGGACCTCCGAGGTGCTGCAGCCGGCGAGGCGCTCGATCTCGCGCGACAGCTCGACGAACGGCACGCCGAGGTCGGCGGCCAGGCGCCGCCCGAGCGTGGACTTGCCGGCGCCGCGCAGGCCCACGAGGGCGATGCGGCCGCGGCGCAGCGGATCCTCGCCGTCGCCGCCGAACAGGTCGGCGAGCGCGAGGCGCGCACGGCGCAGGTCGTCCTCGCTGCGTCCGGACAGCAGCTCGCGCAGGCTGAGCCACTCCGGCGATCCGGTCGTGACGTCGCCGATCAGTTCGGCGAGCGGGCAGTGCAGCGCGCTGGCCACCTGCTGCAACACGAGGATCGAGGCATTGCCGGTGCCGTACTCGAGGTTCGCGAGGTGCCGCTCGGAGACGCCCGCGGCGGCCGCCACGGCCTTGCGCGTCAGCCCGCGCCGGGCACGGCCGTCGCGCACGCGCTCGCCCAGCGCGGCCAGGAAGGGATGGCGCTCGTCGCCGGGCGCGCCGGCCGGACCGGGTGCGGAGGTGTCCAAGGCGTTCCCCGAGAAGGCGGAGGGTGTGCGGCGAGATGCAGTATAGTGCTTGACACGACGCCGCCTCGCCCTTATCGTCGCTTGGGAAGCACAATAATTCATAACGCCCCGGGCGCGCAAGCGCGCCACGGTCCACGAGGAGGACAGCCGGATGTCGCAGGACGCGTTTCGCGCGCTCGTCAGTACGGTCACCGCGGGCATCGCGGGTCGCCCGCTGGACGCCGCCCTCGCCGACGAACTGAACGCGTGCCACGGGCCCGGGAGCGCGAGCTACGATGCCCTGCGCGAGGCCTGCGTCGAGGGCGTCCGCGCCGGCTGGATGTGCGCGCGCGAAGCCGGCGGCATCCGCTACGGCCGCGTCGAGAAGCCGAGCGTGGCGCTGCACGGGTTCTCGGTCGACGTCGTCGACATGCGCGACGTCGTCGGACCGCACCACTCGCATCCCGCCGGCGAGGTCGACCTCGTGATGCCGCTCGAGGGCGATGCGCGCTTCGACGGGCGCGGGGCCGGCTGGCTCGTCTACCCGCCCGGCAGCGCGCACCACCCGACGGTCGCCGGCGGACGCGCGCTGGTGCTCTACCTGCTCCCCGACGGCCGCATCGAGTTCACGCGGCCCTGACCGACGCGACGAGGCCCCCGATGGCGAACCGTCCCGCTCCTCCCGGCGAATCGTTCAATTTCGCGCAGCACCTGATCGACCTGAACCGCGGACGCGAGGCGCGCACCGCGTACGTCGACGACGCCGGCACGCTCGCCTACGGCGCGCTGGCCGACGGCATCCGCCGCGTCGCCGGCGCGCTCGCCGCGCTGGACGTGCGTCGCGAGGAGCGCGTGTTCCTCGTGATGCACGACTGCACCGACTGGCCGGTCGCCTTCCTCGGCGCGATGCACGCCGGCGTCGTGCCGGTCGCCGTCAACACGCTGCTGACGAGCGACGACTACGCCTACATGCTGAAGCACAGCCGCGCGCAGGCGCTGATCGTCTCCGACGCGCTGCGCGGCACGCTGGAGGCCGCGCTCGCGCGCGGCGGCCACGAGGTCCGGCACGTGATCGTCTCGCGTCCGCAGTCGCCCCCGCCCGCGGGCTGGATCGCGTTCGATCGCTGGATCGCCGCCGCGACGCCGGCGAGCGCGCCGGCGTCGACCGGGCCGGACGACATCGGCTTCTGGCTGTACTCCTCGGGCTCGACCGGGCGGCCGAAGGGCACGGTGCACACGCACGGCAACCCGTACTGGACGGCGGCGACCAACGTGCCGCTGCTCGGCCTCACCGGGGACGACGTGCTGTTCTCCGCGGCCAAGCTGTTCTTCGCCTACGGGCTCGGCAACGCGCTGACCTTTCCGCTGTCGGTGGGCGCGACGACCGTGCTGATGGCCGAGCGCCCCACGCCCGACGCGGTGTTCCGCCGCTGGATCGAGCGCCAGCCCACGGTCTTCTTCGGCGCGCCGACCGGCTATGCGGGGATGCTCGCGGCGCCGAATGCGCCGGACCGCTCGCAGGTCAGGCTGCGCCTGTGCTCGTCCGCGGGCGAGGCGCTCCCGCGCGAGATCGGCGAGCGCTTCACCGAGCGCTACGGCTGCGCGATCGTCGACGGCATCGGCTCGACCGAGATGCTGCACGTGTTCATCTCCAACCGCCCCGGCGACATCCGCTACGGCACGTCGGGCACGCCGGTCGACGGCTACGAGGTCGAGCTGCGCGGCGAGGACGGCCGTCCGGTCGGCGTCGGCGAGGTCGGCGACCTCTACGTGAACGGGCCGAGCGCCGCGCTCATGTACTGGGGCAGCCGCGACAAGTCGCGCGACACCTTCCGCGGCGCGTGGACGCGCACCGGCGACAAGTACGTCCGCGACGCGGAGGGCTACTACACGTACTGCGGGCGCAGCGACGACATGCTGAAGGTGTCCGGACAGTACGTCTCGCCGTTCGAGGTGGAGGCGACGCTGGTGCAGCACCCGTCGGTGCTGGAGGCGGCCGTCATCGGGATCGCCGACGAGCACGGCCTCACGCGCACCAAGGCCTACGTCGTGCTGAAGGGCGGGCAGAGCGGCGACGACGCGACCGAGGCGGCGCTGAAGAGCTTCGTCAAGGAGCGGCTCGCGCCGCACAAGTACCCGCGCGCGATCGAGTTCCTCCCCGAACTGCCGAAGACCGCGACGGGCAAGATCCAGCGCTTCCGCCTGCGCGAGCGGGAAGCGGCCCGGCAGACCTGAGCGCGGGGCGGCGCCGGTGGACGACGCCGTCGGGCACGTCGACGTGGACTGGGCGGGCCGGCCCGTCCGCATCGAGCACGCCTGGATCGCGCCCGGGCGGCGCGGCCGCCCGCTGTTCGTCTTCCTGCACGAGGGGCTGGGCTCGCTCGCCATGTGGAAGGACTTCCCGCGCACGCTGTGCGACGCGCTGGACGTGCGCGGGCTCGTGTTCTCGCGGCCGCGCAACGGCCGCTCCACCGCCGTCCCCCGCGACGAGCGCTGGGACGTCGACTACATGCACCGCGCCGCGCGCGAGGGCCTGCCGGCGTTCTTCGCGGCGGTCGGCCTCGACACGCGGCGCGACCCGCCGTGGCTGTTCGGGCACAGCGACGGGGCGTCGATCGCCCTCCTCCACGCCGCCGCCTGTCCCGACCGCGTCGCCGGCCTCGTCGTGCTCGCGCCGCACCTGTTCGTCGAGACGGTCAGCCTGGAGAGCATCGCGGCCACGCGGCAGGCGTATCTCGAAACGGACCTGAAGGAGCGCCTCGCGCGGTACCATGACGACGTGGACGCGGCCTTCTGGGGCTGGAACGACATCTGGCTCCACCCGCCCTTTCGCGCGTGGAACATCGAGGAGGAGCTGACGTCGATCCGCGCCCCGGTGCTGGCCGTGCAGGGGCGCGACGACGAGTACGGGACGCTGGCGCAGGTCGAGGCGGTCGCGAAGGCCGTGCCCGGCACGCGGGTCGTCGTGCTCGACGACTGCCGACACTCGCCGCACAAGGATCAACCGGCGCGCCTCGTCGAGGAGGTGGCGCGCTTCTTCGAACTCCCGGGCGCGCGGCGCACCGGCTCCTCGAACCACCGGCACACCGCCACCACCGCAAGCAGCAAGGAGGAAACCTCATGAAGTCCCCCATCCGTCCCCGGCTCCCGCGCCTGCTCGTCGCGGCGGCCGTCGGCCTCGCCGTCGGCCTCGCCGGCACCCCCGCCGCGCAGGCGCAGCAGAAGCTCAAGGTCGGGCTGATGCTCCCGTACACGGGCACGTTCGCGGCCCTGGGCGTGGCCATCGAGAACGGCTTCCGCCTTGCGGTCGCGGAGAACGGCGGCAGGCTCGGCGGCCGCGAGGTCGAGTACTTCAAGGTCGACGACGAGTCCGACCCGGCCAAGGCCACCGACAACGCGAACCGACTAATCAAGCGCGACCAGGTCGACGTGCTGGTCGGCACCGTCCACTCCGGCGTCGCGATGGGCCTCGCGAAGGCCGCCAAGGACAACAACGTGCTGCTCGTGGTGCCCAACGCGGGCGCCGGGGCAGTGACGGGCCCGATGTGCGGGCCCAACATCTACCGCAGCTCGTTCTCGAACTGGCAGCCCGGCTACGCGATGGGCGAGGTGATGGCCAAGCGCGGCCACAAGAACGTCGTCACCATCACGTGGAAGTACGCGGCCGGCGACGAGTCGGTGGGCGGCTTCCGCGAGGCCTTCGAGAAGGGCGGCGGCAAGATCGTCAAGGAGCTGAACCTGCCGTTCCCCAACGTCGAGTTCCAGGCGCTGCTCACGGAGATCGCGTCGCTCAAGCCGGACGCGGTCTACACGTTCTTCGCCGGCGGCGGCGCGGTCAAGTTCGTCAAGGACTACGACGCGGCGGGCCTGCGCAAGACGATCCCGCTGTACGGCGCGGGCTTCCTCACCGACGGCACGCTCGAGGCGCAGGGCGCCTCCGCCGAGGGCCTGCTCACGACGCTCCACTACGCCGACGGGCTGGACAACCCGAAGGAGAAGGCGTTCCGCGGCGCCTACCAGAAGGCCTACCCGAGCGCGCTGCCGCCGGACGTGTACGCGGTCCAGGGCTACGACGCCGGCCAGATGCTGGCGATCGGGCTGGCGGCGACCAAGGGCGACGCGAGCAAGCACGCCGAGTTCCAGGCGGCGCTTCTGAAGGCCACCATCGACTCCCCGCGCGGCAAGTTCACGCTGTCCAAGTCCGGCAACCCGGTGCAGGACATGTACCTGCGCGAGGTGAAGGGCAAGGAGAACCGCGTCGTGGGCATCGCGAGCAAGGCGCTCTCCGATCCGTCGCGCGGCTGCAAGATGTAGACGCCCCGCGCTCGCCGCAGTCGGCCGCCCGCTCGTCCGCCCTCCGTTCCGCCATCGTCGCCAGCGTCGAGGACCTCTCGTGAGCCCACGCAAGAGACACCGGATCTCCGCCTGCGCGGGGACGACGACGGCGGAGAGCGAGCGACGCGGGGTCTCCGCTTGCGCGGGCACGTCGACGCGGGGGCGCGAAAGTCGCCGGGTCCCCGCCTGCGCGGGGACCCGGCGTCTTCCACCGCGCCACCTCCGGCGCCCTTGCGTCGACGCCTCGTGACGCGCGGGGCCGGCCGCCCCCGCGCCTGACGCATGGACCTCGCCACGTTCCTCGTGCAGTGCCTGAACGCGCTGCAGTACGGGCTCCTGCTGTTCCTGGTCGCGAGCGGCCTCACGCTCATCTTCGGCATCATGGGCGTGATCAACCTCGCGCACGGCAGCTTCTACATGATCGGCGCGTACATGGCGTTCGCGCTCGCGCCGTTCGTCGCGCAGGCAGTGGGCGGCGGGTTCTTCGCGACGCTGCTCGTCGGCCTCGTGCTGGCGGTCGCGCTGGGCTACGTGCTGGAGTGGGGATTCTTCTCCTTCCTCTACGAGCGCGAGCACCTGCAGCAGGTGCTGATGACCTACGGCCTGATCCTCGTGTTCGAGGAGCTGCGCAGCATCCTGGTGGGCGACGACGTGCACGGCGTGCAGCCGCCCGCCTGGCTCGCCGGCAGCGTTCCGCTCGGCGACCTGATGACCTACCCGGTCTACCGGCTGTTCGTCTCCGCCGTGTGCATCGCGCTCGCCGCCGGGATGTACTTCGTGCTCACCCGCACGCGCCTGGGCATGATGATCCGCGCGGGGGCCACGAACCGCGAGATGGTGCAGTCGCTCGGCATCGACATCCAGTTTCTCTATCGCGTGGTGTTCGCCGCCGGCGTCGCGCTGGCCGTGTTCGCCGGCATGATCGCGGCGCCGATCTCGTCGGTCTATCCCGGCATGGGCAACCAGGTGCTCATCGTCTGCTTCGTGGTCGTGGTGATCGGTGGCATCGGCTCGGTGCGCGGCGCGCTGTTCGCGGCCCTGCTCATCGGGCTCGTCGACACGTTCGGCAAGGTCGTGTTCCCGCAGGCGGCAGGCGTGCTCGTCTACGTGATGATGGCGCTGATCCTGCTGTGGAAGCCCGACGGGCTGTTCCGCGCCGGATGAGCGCCGGGGCCAAAACGGGCGGCGTCGCGCTGGCGGTCGCCGCGGTCGCGCTGGCGCTGTTCCCGCTGGTCGCCGGGAAGTTCGGCGTCGACCTGGTCACGAAGATCATGGTCTTCGCGATCCTCGCGCTGTCGCTCGAGCTGCTGGTCGGACAGACGGGCCTCGTGTGCTTCGGCCAGGCGGCGTTCTTCGGCATCGGTGCCTACACGGTCGTGCTGCTGTCGCCGCAATACGAAGCGGTCTCGATCTTCTGGCTGGCCCCGGTGGCGGTGCTCTTCGCGACGCTCTACGCCCTGTTCGTCGGCGCGCTGTCGCTGCGCACGCGCGGCATCTACTTCATCATGGTCACGCTCGCCTTCGCGCAGATGGCCTACTACGTGTTCCACGACACGCCGCTCGGCCGCGGCACCGACGGCATCTACCTGTACGTCAAGCCGGCGGTGGAGGTCGCCGGCCTCACGCTGGTGGACCTCGACAAGCCGCTGACCTTCTACTACGTCGTCCTCGGCGCGCTCGCGCTGACCTTCGCGTTCCTCGCCGTGCTGCTGCGCTCGCGCTTCGGGCGCGCGCTCGCCGGCGTCAAGGCCAACGAGCAGCGCATGCGGGCGGCGGGCTACTCGACCTACGCCTACAAGCTGGCGGCGTTCACGCTCTCGGGCGCCATCGCCGGGTTCGCGGGCGTGCTGTTCGCGGTGAAGGACGGCTTCGTCAACCCGGAGCTGCTCGCCTGGCACCTCTCCGGCTCGCTGCTCGTGATGATCATCCTCGGCGGGCTCGGCCGCCTGCAGGGCGCGGTGATCGGCGCGTTCGCCTACGAGCTGCTGCGGCTGATCTTCCAGCACGAGCCGCTGTTCGGCGCCTTCGCCAAGCATTGGCAGCTCGGGCTGGGCCTGACGATCATCGCGATGGTCGCGCTGCTCCCCGAGGGCCTCGCCGGGCTGCCCGCGGAGATCCGCCGCCGCCGCGTCGGCCGCGCGCCGAGGACCGCCGATGCCGACGCCTGACGTCCTGCTGCGCGGCGAGCGCCTGACGCGGCGCTGGGGCGGCCTCACCGCCGTCGACGACGTCACGCTGGAGCTGACGCGCGGCAGCGTGCACGCGGTCATCGGCACCAACGGCGCGGGCAAGTCGACGCTGATCAACCTCCTCTCCGGCGAGATCCCCGCCTCGTCCGGACGCGTCGCGCTGAAGGGGCAGGACGTGACCGCCTGGCCGCAGCCGGCGCGCGCCCGCGCGGGGCTCGGGCGCAGCTACCAGCGCACGACGATCTTCCCGCAGTTCACGGTGCTGGAGAACTGCCGGCTGGCCGCGCAGTCGCGGCGGCAGCGGCCCTGGGCGTGGTGGGAGCGCGCCGACGCTTGCACGCTCGCGATGCCCGCCGCGCAGCGCGCCGCGCAGGCCGCCGGACTGGGCGACGACCTCGACCGCCCGGCCGGCCTGCTGTCGCACGGCGGCCGGCGCCAGCTCGAGATCGCGATGTGCCTCGCCACCGCGCCCGACGTCCTGCTGCTCGACGAGCCGCTCGCCGGCATGGGGGCCGAGGAGACCGACCGCATGCTCGACCTGCTCGCGTCGCTGCGCGCCGGCCACGCGATCCTGCTCGTCGAGCACGACATGGACGCCGTGTTCCGCATCGCCGATCGCATCACGGTGATGGTCAACGGCGCGGTGATCGCCTCCGACGTGCCCGAGGCGGTGCGCGCGAACGCCGAGGTGCAGGCGGCCTACCTCGGGAGCCACGCGTGAGCCCGGCCGCCGCGCTGATCGAGGCCCGCGGCGTGCACGCGTGGTACGGGTCGAGCCACGTCCTGCACGGCGTCGACCTCGCGCTCGCGCGCGGCGAGACCGTGGGCCTTCTCGGCCGCAACGGCATGGGCAAGTCGACGCTGATCCGCACGCTGCTCGGCCACGTGCGCGAGCGCGACGGCCGCATCGCCATCGCCGGACGCGACATGTCGAAGGCGCGGCCGCACGAGGTCGCCCGCGCGGGCGTCGCCTACGTCCCCGAGGGGCGCGGCATCTTCCCCAACCTCAGCGTCCGCGAGAATCTGCTGATGGCCGCGCGGCCGTCGCGCGACGGCGGCCGCGACTGGACCTTCGAGCGCGTGATCGGGACGTTCCCCCGGCTGGGCCAGCGCCTCGGCCACTTCGGCGCGCAGCTCTCCGGCGGCGAGCAGCAGATGCTGTCGATCGGGCGCGCGCTGCTCACCAACCCGGACGCGATCATCCTCGACGAGGCGACCGAGGGCCTCGCGCCGCTGATCGTGCAGGAGATCTGGCGCGTGATCGCTGCGATCCGCGCGGCCGGCATCGCCGCGATGGTCGTCGACCGCGACTACCGCCGCGTCGCCGCGGAAGCCGACCGCGTCGTCGTGCTGCAGAAGGGCCGCGTCGTGCTCGAGGGGCCCGCGCGCACGGCCGAGCAGCACGCGCAGCTCGCGACCTACCTCGGCGTCTGAGCGCTCAGGCCGGCCCGTCGAAGGGCGAGGACGTCCCGTCGCGGCTGAGGACTTCGACGCTGCGCTGGCACGTCGTGTTCCCCGCCATCAGCGTCATTCCGCCGTCGCCGGCGATCTTGGTGACGGCGACGGCGAACCGGTGCGCGGTCCCGCCCGCGGGACGCCCCGGCGGCCGTCCCCCGCGTCAGGTCTCGGTGGGCAGCGCCACGCCGAACAGCTTCTCCTTGAGCTGGTAGAGCCGGTCGCGCAGCTCGGCGGCGCGCTCGAACTCGAGGTTCTTCGCTGCGTCGAGCATCTGCTTCTCCAGCGCCTTGAGCTCACGCTCGAGGTCGCGGCCGGCCATCTCCTCGTACTTCGCCTTCGCCTGCGCCGCCTTCTGCTCCTTCTTCGCCTCGTCGGCGTCGTAGATGCCGTCGATCAGGTCCTTCACGCGCTTCTGGACGCCCCTGGGCGTGATCGCATGCTCGGCGTTGAACTCCACCTGCTTGCGCCGCCGCCGCTCGGTCTCCGCCAGCGCGGCCTTCATCGAGTCGGTGACCGTGTCCGCGTAGAGGATGGCCATGCCGTTGATGTGCCGCGCCGCGCGGCCGATCGTCTGGATCAGGCTGCGCTCGGCGCGCAGGAACCCCTCCTTGTCCGCGTCGAGCACGCCGACGAGGGACACCTCGGGGATGTCGAGCCCCTCGCGGAGCAGGTTGATGCCGACGAGCACGTCGAACTCGCCGAGCCGCAGGTCGCGGATGATCTCGACGCGCTCGACGGTGTCGATGTCCGAGTGCAGATAGCGGACCTTGACGCCGTGCTCGCCGAGGTAGTCGGTGAGGTCCTCGGCCATGCGCTTGGTCAGCGTGGTCACGAGCACGCGCTCGCGACGCTCGACGCGCAGCCGGATCTCGGACAGCAGATCGTCGACCTGCGTGCGCGCCGGCCGCACCTCCACGACCGGGTCGACGAGGCCCGTGGGCCGCACGACCTGCTCGACCACCTGTCCGGAGTGCTTGCGCTCGTAGTCGGCCGGCGTGGCCGAGACGAAGATCGTCTGCGGCAGCAGCCGCTCGAACTCGTCGAAGCGCAGCGGCCGGTTGTCCAGCGCGGAGGGCAGCCGGAAGCCGTAGGCGACGAGGTTCTCCTTGCGCGCGCGGTCGCCCTTGTACATGCCGCCGACCTGCGGGATCGTCACGTGGCTCTCGTCGACGAACATCAGCGCGTTGCGCGGCAGGTAGTCGATCAGCGTCGGCGGCGGCTCGCCGGCGCGGCGCCCGGACAGGTGCCGCGAGTAGTTCTCGATGCCCTTGCAGAAGCCGATCTCGACCATCATCTCGATGTCGAAGCGCGTGCGCTGCTCGATGCGCTGCGCCTCGATCAGCTTCATCTGCGAGACGAAGGACTCCTTCTGCTGCACGAGCTCGGCCTTGATCGCCTCGACGGCGTCGAGCACCCTCTGCCGCCCGGTCACGTAGTGCGACGACGGGAACACGGTGAAGCGCGAGATCCGCTGGCGCACGTGGCCCGTCAGCGGGTCGAACAGCTGCAGCGACTCGATCTCGTCGTCGAACAGCGCCACGCGCACGGCGTTCTCGGCGTGCTCCGCCGGGAAGATGTCGAGCACGTCGCCGCGCACGCGGAACGTCCCGCGCCTGAAGTCGAGCTCCGCGCGCTGGTACTGCAGTTCGGTCAGGCGCTTCAGCGCGTCGCGCTGCGCGAGGCGGTCGCCCTCGCGCAGGTGCAGGATCATGCTGTGGTACTCGGACGGGTCGCCGATGCCGTAGATCGCCGACACCGTGGCGACGATCACGCAGTCCGGCCGCTCGAGGATCGCCTTGGTCGCCGACAGCCGCATCTGCTCGATGTGCTCGTTGATCGAGCTGTCCTTCTCGATGTAGAGGTCGCGCGACGGGACGTAAGCCTCCGGCTGGTAGTAGTCGTAGTAGCTGACGAAGTACTCGACGGCGTTGCCGGGGAAGAACTCGCGGAACTCGCTGTAGAGCTGCGCTGCGAGCGTCTTGTTGGGCGCCAGCACCAGCGCGGGCCGGCCGGTGCGCGCGATGACGTTGGCCATCGTGAACGTCTTGCCCGAGCCGGTGACGCCGAGCAGCGTCTGGAACGCGAGGCCGTCGCCGAGTCCCTCGACGAGCCTCGCGATGGCCTCGGGCTGGTCGCCGGCGGGCGGGAACGGCTGGTGCAGCTCGTACGGGCTGCCGGGGTAGGTCACGACCATGGTGCGGGAAGGGCCTTCTGCGGCGATGCGGCGGAACCGGTCATTGTAGAGGCGAACGATCGTTCGCCGCAAGCCGGCAGCGCACCGCAACGGTCGCCGTCGGCCCGGCCGGGCAGCGACCGGCCGATCAGTCGATTTCCGCGGCCGTACCCGGCGCCGGCGTGAACGGGAGGTCGCCGCGCGCCAGCGCGGCCTCGCGTCCCCCGAAGCGCGCGAGCAGTTCGGCCTGGCGCCGCTTGGCACGCGCGTCGGTGGCGTCCGGATCGAGCACCGCGCGCAGCCGCCGCTCGCCCTCCGCGACCGTGGCAGCGCAGCGCGGATCGCCGGCGCGGTCCGACAGTTCCTCCGGATCGGCCTCGAGGTCGAACAGCTGCGGGGGCGCGCCGACGTAGTGGCAGTACTTCCAGTGCCCGAAGCGCAGCATGTACGCCCCGGCCGTCGAGCCGGTCGCGTGGTACTCGGAGACGACCGGCCGCTCGGGCTGCGCGCCGTTCGCCAGCGCGAACAGCGACGCGCCCGGCAGCGCGCGCCCGCCGGCGGCCGGCGGCAAGCCGGCCGCTTCGAGGATGGTCGGAGCGCAGTCGACGAGGGACGCGGGGGTGGCCACGACGCGGCCATGGGGCACGTCCGGTCCGGCGAGGATCAGCGGGACGCCGGCGCTCTCCTCGTAGAGCGTGGACTTGCCCCACAGGCCCCGCGCGCCCACGTTGTCGCCGTGGTCGCTCGTGTAGAGGATGCGCGTGCTCCGGTCGAGGCCGCAGTCTTCGAGCGCGCGCAGCACGTTGCCCACCTGCTCGTCCATGAACGAGACGAGGCCGCTGTAGCCGGCGATCGCGCGCCGCACGTCGTCCTCCGACGTGAAGTGGGTGTCGTAGTCGACCGTGCGCGCGTAGGTGTCGAGAAAGGGATGATGCGGGCGCTGGTCGCGCGCGTACAGCTTCGGCAGCGGCAGCGCCTGCCTCCGGTAGCGGTAGTACCAGTGCGGGGGCGCGGTCAGCGGAAAGTGCGGCGTCACGAACGACACGAACAGCACCCACGGCCGGTCGCGCCACCGCGGCGCCTCCTCGTGAAGCCAGCGCTGCGCGCGCGCCGCGATGTCGCGGTCGTACGCGGTGTACGGCGTCTCGCCCGCGCCCGCGCGCTTCGCCATCTTCTCGCCCCCCTTGCGCGTCGGGATGTCGTCGCGCACGAGGCCCTTGACGTCGCCGATGCCGTCGACGATGTGCATCGGCACGATCTCCTGCGAGAATCCGTGGTCGTCGCCCGCCCGCCCTCGGAAGTGCAGCTTGCCGATCACGTCGAGCAGCGCCGGCGCGGCGCCCTTGTACGGCACGTGCGTCACCTTGATGTCGGCGAGCAGGTTGAGCATCTCGCCCGCCAGGTGGGCAGGCGTCCCGACGCCCGCGGAGGCGTAGTTGAGGGTGCCGGGCTTGTCCTTGGCGAGCCTGACGAGCTCGGCGACGTTCTTGGCGGGCAGCGCGTTGTTGACGACCAGCACGTTCGACGCGGTGGCGATGCGCGAGATCGGCACGAAGTCCTTCACCGGATCGTACGGCAGGTTCTTGCGCAGGTTGGGCAGGATCGCGTAGATCGCGGTCGTGGTCAGCAGCAGCGTGTAGCCGTCCGCGGTCGAGCGCGCCGCCATCTCCGCGCCGAGCACGCCGCCGGCGCCCGCGCGGTTGTCGACGACGACCTGCTGGCCGAGGCCCGCGCCCGACCTGCCGACCATCGCGGAAACGGTGCCCGGCTACGAGATCACGCAGACCTGGGGCATCGTGGCGCCGGCCGGCACGCCGCCTGACGTGGTCCGCCGCCTCAGCGACGAGATCGTCAAGGCGATGGGGCAGCCCGAAGCGAAGGACAAGGTGCTGGCCACCGGCGCCGTCCCCGTGGGCGACCGGCCCGCGGCGTTCGAGGCGTACATGGCGAAGGAGCGCAAGACGCTGGGCGACGTCATCGCCCGGAGCGGCATCGTCCTCAAGGATTGAGTCGCGACCGGGGGCCGGGGCGAGCGCGGGGCCCGGCGCGGCCGCAACCCTACCCCGGCGCCGACGCCTCGCCGGTCGCGCCGACGAACTGCAGCGCGGCGAGCCGCGCGTACAGCGCGTTGTCGGCCACCAGCCGCTCGTGCGGGCCCACCGCCACGATCCGCCCGGCGTCCATGACGACGATGCGGTCGGCGTGGCGGACGGTGGCGAGGCGGTGCGCGATCATCAGCACCGTGCGCTCCGCCATGAGGCGCTCCAGCGCGAGCTGCACCATGCGCTCGCTCTGCGCGTCCAGCGCGGAGGTCGCCTCGTCGAGCAGCAGGATCGGGCGGTCGGCGAGGATGGCGCGCGCGATCGCCAGCCGCTGGCGCTCGCCGCCGGAGAGCCGCACGCCCCGCTCGCCGAGCTCGCTCGCGAACCCGTGCGGCAGGCGTTCGACGAACTCGGTGGCGTAGGCGGCCTCGCACGCCGCGCGCACCTCGTCCTGGGTCGCATCGGGCCGGCCGTAGCGGACGTTCTCCAGCACGCTGGCGGCGAAGATCACCGGATCCTGCGGCACCAGCGCGATGCGACGCCGCAGCGCCGCCGGGTCGGCGCGCGCGACGTCCACGCCGTCGACGCGGACCACGCCGCCGAGCGGGTCGTAGAAGCGGAGCAGCAGCTGGAAGACGGTGGTCTTGCCCGCCCCCGAGGGCCCGACGAGCGCCACGCGCTCGCCGCGCGCGATCGACAGGTCGACGTCGATCAGCGCGGGCGTGTCCGGACGCGAGGGGTAGGCGAAGGTCACGCACTCGAAGGCCACCGTGCCGCGCGGCGGCGACGGCAGCGGCTGCGGGTCGGCGGGCGCGCGCACCGCGGGCTCCAGCGCGAGCAGCTCGAACAGCCGCTCGGTGGCGCCCGCGGCGCGCTGGATGTCGCCGATCACCTCGCTGATCGCGCCCACCGCGCCGGCGACGATCACCGCGTAGAACACGAACGCCGACAGGTCGCCCGGCGAGATGCGGCCGGCCAGCACGTCGTGACCGCCGATCCACAGGATGATGCCGACCGCTCCGAAGGCCAGCAGGATCACGATGGCGACCAGCAGCGCACGCTGCGCGATGCGGCGGCGGCCCGCCGCGAATGCCTCCTCGACGCGCGCCCCGAAGCGCGCGCGGTCGACCGCCTCGTGGCCGTAGGCCTGCACCGTGCGGATCTCGTGCAGCGCCTCGTCGACGTACGCGCCCACGTCGCCGATGCGATCCTGGCTCGCGCGCGCCAGCCGCCGCACGCGACGCCCGAACAGCACGATCGGCGCGATGACCAGCGGCACGCCGGCCAGCACCAGCAACGTGAGCTTCGCGCTGGTCAGGGCGAGCATCACGAGCCCCCCGACCAGCAGCAGGGCGTTGCGCACGGCCATCGACACCGACGAGCCGATCACCGTCTCCAGCATCGTCGTGTCGTTGGTGAGGCGCGAGATCACCTCCCCGGTGCGCGTGGTCTCGAAGTAACCGGGCGACAGCGTCAGCAGGTGCGAGAACACCTCGCGGCGCAGGTCGGCGGTGACGCGCTCGCCGAGCCACGAGACGAAGTAGAAGCGCGCGTAGGTCGCGAGCGCCATCACAGCGATCACGCCACCGAGCAGGCCGAGCGCGCGGTCGAGCTCGTCCGCGCTGCCGGCCACGAAGCCGCGGTCGATGACGAAGCGCAGGCCCTGCCCGATCGCGAGCACGGCGCCGGCCGCGACGAGCAGCGCCACCGCGGCGATCGCGACCTGCCGCAGGTAGGGCCGCACGAAGCGCCCGACGCGGGCGAGCGTGCGCACGGCCGTCGCCGGGGGCAGCTTCGGGGCGTCGAAGGGGATGCGGTCGGCGCGGGCCATGGGAGCCCTGCGAACATGCGGGACGCGGAACGCGAATGCAAGGGCCACGCACGGCCGTGCGCCGACGCCCGTCACGGACCGCGCCGGGGCCTGCTGTAAAATCGTGCGTTCCCCGCCCTCAGGCCCGCCATGAACGCTCCGCTCTCCGCCTCGCTGTTCGGCGCCGTCGACCTCGCACCGCGCGACCCCATCCTCGGCGTCACCGAGGCCTTCGTCGCCGACACGAATCCCAACAAGGTCAACCTCGGCGTGGGCGTGTACTGCGACGACAGCGGCAAGGTGCCGCTGCTCGAGTGCGTGCGCCGCGCCGAGCAGGCGCTCGCCGCGAAGGGCGCGCCGCATCCCTACCTCCCGATCGACGGCATCGCCGCGTACGACAAGGCGGTGCAGGCGCTGCTGCTGGGCGCGGACAGCGAGGTCGTGCAGAGCGGCCGTGCGGTGACCGTCCAGGCGCTCGGCGGCACCGGAGGCCTGCGCGTCGGCGCGGACTTCCTGCGGCGCTTCGCTTCCGGCGCGACGGTGTGGATCAGCGATCCGTCGTGGGAGAACCACCGCGCGCTCTTCGAGGCCGCCGGCTTCGAGGTCGGCAGCTACGCCTACTACGACGCGCCGACGCGGGGACTCGACTTCGCCGGCATGATCGGTGCGCTGGAGAAGCTGCCGTCGGGGGCGATCGTGGTGCTGCACGCCTGCTGCCACAACCCCACCGGCGTCGATCCCACGCCCGAGCAGTGGCAGCGGATCCTCGAGGTCGTCCGCTCGCGCGGGCTCGTGCCGTTCCTCGACCTCGCCTACCAGGGCTTCGCGCACGGCCTCGCGGCCGACGGCGCGATCGTGCGCAGCTTCGCCGCGACGCCGGGACCGCTGTTCGTCGCGAGCTCGTTCTCCAAGTCGTTCTCGCTGTACGGCGAGCGCGTCGGCGCGATCACGGTCGTCACCGGCGGCAAGGAGGAGGCCGCGCGCGTGCTCTCGCAGCTCAAGCGCATCGTGCGCGCGAACTACTCGAATCCGCCCTCGTTCGGCGGCCAGGTCGTGACCACCGTGCTCACGACGCCGGAGCTGCGCGAGCTGTGGGAGACCGAGCTCGGCGGCATGCGCGACCGGATCAAGGCGATGCGCGCCGAGCTGGTGACGCAGCTGAACGAGAAGCTGCCCGGCCGAGACTTCGGGTACATGCTGCGCCAGCACGGCATGTTCTCGTATTCCGGGCTCACGAAGGAGCAGGTCGCCCGGCTGCGCGCCGAGTACTCGGTCTACGCCGTGGATTCGGGCCGCATCTGCGTCGCCGCGCTCAACTCGCGCAACGTCGGCTACGTGGCGGATGCCGTCGCGAAGGTCATCGCCTGACGGTCCCGGCCGCGGCCTTTTCCCGGCCCGCGGCCCGGCCGGCGGCGGGCCCCGGCGATTTTGACAGCGCGGGACCTTGGGCTATAATTGTCAACTTGCCTCACGCGGGAATAGCTCAGTTGGTAGAGCGCAACCTTGCCAAGGTTGAGGTCGCGAGTTCGAGACTCGTTTCCCGCTCCAGATTCCTGCAAGGGAGAGCCTGACGACCGCTCTCCCTTTTCGTTTCGGCGCCGTGCAACGCGGCGCCGGCACCCCGGGCGGGGTGGCAGAGTGGTCATGCAGCGGCCTGCAAAGCCGTGTACGCCGGTTCGATTCCGACCCCCGCCTCCATTGACCTGTCCAACCAGGCCCGTTCTGGGGCAGTGTCCCCGTGGATTTCATAGCGGGTGCCCGCCATGGACTGCCCAACCTGGTCCAACTAGGTGCATTGCAAATCCGCCGTTTCTGGGGGCATTATTTAACTCGAGTGCCCCCTCTGAACGGTGAGATGCCCCCAATGCCACCGAAGGCTCGCAAGCGCCCTCTCAGCCAGCTGGATGTAGACCGCGCCAAGCCGGCGGAAAAGCCGATCCGTCTGTACGACGACCGCGGGATGTATCTCGAGATCTCACCCGCAGGCGGGAAGCTATGGCGCCTGAAGTACCGGATCAACGGCAAGGAAAAGCGGCTGGCGCTGGGCGCCTACCCGGATGTCACGCTCAAGGTCGCGCGCAGGAACCGCGACAAAGCGCGAGCGCTGATCGCTGAGGGGATCGACCCCAGTGCGCGCCGACAGGAAGAGAAGCGCCAGATCCGCGCTGCCGCTACCAACAGCTTTGAGTCGGTTGCGAACGAGTGGGCGGCGAAGCAGGCGAACATCTGGTCCGAGCGCCACCTCGCGTCTGTCAAGAGGCGCCTCGAGCGCGATCTTTTCCCAGACTTGGCCGAGAAGCCGATCGATTCGATCACCGCGCCCGCGCTGCTGGCCGTTCTCGAGAAGATCTCGCAACGCGGCGCCCACGATCTAGCGCATCGCGTCATGATCGTCGCCGGCCAAGTTTTCCGCTACGGCGTGCGCACTGGCCGGTGCGAGCGAGACCCCACTCGGGATCTTCGCGGTGCTCTAACGCCCCATGAGCGAAAGAATCAGAATGCCGTCCGCGCGGAGGAGTTACCCGAACTTCTCAATGCGATCGACGGCTACGATCAGATTGGCGGCTTACAGACCAAGCTGGCGCTGCAGCTGCTGGCGATCACGTTCGTGCGAACGACCGAGCTGATCAACGCCAAGTGGTCGGAGTTCAGCGAACTCGACATCGCGAATCCGACATGGTCAATTCCAGCCGAGCGCATGAAGATGAAGCGCGAGCACCTGATTCCGCTAGCTCCGCAGGCAGTGGCGATCCTCCGCCAGCTGAAGAATCTAGGGGGCGGCAGCGAGTATGTCCTCCCCGGCCGCAACCTCGACAAACCGATCAGCAACAACACAATGCTCTTCGCCCTCTACCGCTTGGGCTACAAGAGCCGGATGACCGGGCATGGATTCCGGGCCATAGCCTCCTCGGTGCTCCACGAGCGAGGATACCGGTCCGATGCAATCGAGCGGCAGCTCGCCCATGCAGACAGCAACGAAGTGCGCGCTGCGTACAACCGCGCCGAGTACCTGCCGGAGCGCCGCCAGATGATGAACGAGTGGGCCAGCATAATCGACGAGTACTTGGCGAAGGCGACAAAGAAGAAACGGGGAACCAATCAACCTAGACCTTTGTCAGCACGTTCTCTGCAACAAGTCGTTCCAGCAGGCGCTCCGCCTGGCCGGCGAGGTCCGCGGACTTGATCATCGCACCGAGTTCCAAATTGAGGTTCATGGCGTACTCGGTGAAATTCGCGCTGGATACGAAGATGGCGGTTCCGTCCGCGACGACGCACTTGGCATGCAGCGTTCCGTATCGCCCTCGCGCATCCCGCGGTCGGCGATCGAGCGGCCATGCGTATACACGGGCGACGTTCGCGATTCGGCTCCCGAACGCGAGGATCGGATCGAACGATACGCGTCCCTGGCTTTCGTCGACATCCTCGACGACGAAGGCCAGTCGTACCCCTCGATCTAGCGCGCGCTCCAGAGCGGCCGCAATCCCTGGGATGCGGTAGGCGGCGAACGCGACGACCCAGACGGAGTGGGCTGCTGAGTCGAGCAATTCGATCAATCGCTGTTCCGTACTCCTGAGGCCGTGGCCCAGAACCTCCGGGCCGGTCCATACCAGCTCCGCCGACAGGCGCGAACGAGCGGCATCGTCCTGCCAGGCCATAGCGTGAAGTGCGCACGCGACCGTGTGGCCCTGGGCCAACGGGGCGTCTCGGCGCCAGACATGCATCATCGCGGCAAGCGCTTCTTGATTCCGGGCGGAAAGTCCCCCGCCCGCCATGAGGCGGCCGGGTGTCTCCGGCGCCCCAGCCCCAAGCGCTAGCTGATCGACAACGTTCCCGAGAGCCAAGGGAGGAAGCTGCCGGACCAGCGTCGACATCGCGTCGAGCAGCGCAGCGGGAAGTGCGCTCATCGATCGAAGAACGCTGGGAGCGAGGAGCCCAGCGTGCGCACGAGCACGCTGCGGTCAAGGTAGTGGTTGCCGCGCTCGCAGGATGTCTCGGCGACGAACTGGCAGGCGTGGCACGCTGCACCGTGCAGGGACGCAAGACCGTCCTGTCGCGGGGCGTGCTCAGCACACAGGGGATCGGATGAGCAGAGCTTGATGGACTCAAGTGCGCGGCGGATTAGCGAGCCCAGGCGAGCCGGCTCGCCGAGCGCCACGAGGCCACCAAGAGTTCCCTCGCTGTCAGGGGCAGCGGTGTACAGCAACAGCCCGGCCTGCGGCTCCGCGGAGGCATTCGCATAAATCCGCTCACGGATGCTCGCCGCGGAGTAGCCCGCTTCAATCGCCATCTCGCGCATCAGCGCATGGGCGAACGAATGGATCACGAGGTAGCGCAGTCCCGGATAGCCGGCGTCGGGCTCGGGGATGCGCCGCCTTGTGCGCCATGCCCGGTGGGCAGCGAAGAACTCGCGATCCCGCGAGGCGGCCTCACGGAGCCATCGCGCGATCACGTCTTCCTGAAACTGGAGGAACAACCCTTCGCCACGAACTTCGGAAACCGGGACCCACGTAGGCCGACGGCGCGAAATAGGGGCGACGAGAGACTTCGGTATCTCGGTCGGGTCGGCATAGTCTCCGGGCGAATCGATCCGTGTAAATCCGGTCAGCGCACGCACTTCGCGCAGGCGTTCGACCATGACGACCTTCTCGAACCAGCGCTCAAATCCGCTTGGAGCGACGACACTCCTCAACAGGAAATCGCGGGAGTTGCGTGCCGGATCAGCCGCAACGAAAACGTTCCATTCGGGCGTCCGGAGGTCGCCATCATCGCCGCTTCTCGCGGAGTCGTTTCGACGTGCGACGATGGCGTTCCAGACTGCGTCGTCGGTGTAGTCCTCAAACCCTCGCAGGTTGCCCATCGCGCGCGCAGGTGCAACGACTTCGCGCTGCGAGATGTGCTGTAGTACCGTCCAGTGCTCGTCAACGCGCTGTGCAAGCCGGTCGATGGAGCGTGGGATCGACAATGCCGACAGGGGTACCGCGAACCAGGCGTTGGACGCGCCGAGCAGGATCGTCTCCGCGCATTCGACGCAGCCATCGGGCTCGAAGTCGCGAAGGTGCGGACGCCGGCCGCGGCAGGCGAAGACTGGGTCCTGCTGCGCCGCTTCGCCAAAGCCGTCGCCCATGACGCGTTGAGCGCCGCAGCTGTCGCAACGAACGAGCAGGTCGACCGCCTCGTCCGACGAGCCCATTTTCAACAGCTTCAGCGGCCCGTTGCACCCGCCGGTTCCCTTGTGCACAAAGCGCAGCCAGGGAAAGTCGTCGATGTGGCCGCGCGCACACGCGATCTGAAATCGTGCCGGGAGCACAGTCGGAGGTGCGCCTGGCTTGGTGCAGTTTATGTGCACGTACCGCGCACGATCGGGCCGGTATGGGTCAGTCTTCAGCTGGAAGAGCCCGGAACTCTTCGGCGCGATACGCTCGCAATGCGGACAGCGAAGCCACTGAGGAAACGCGGCGACTGGCACGCCCACCGGGGGCCCCGCTAGCGGACCGAAGACAGCCTGTTCCGGCTCGACTGGCGGCAGCAACAACTTCTCCACCTGGTCGCCAAGCATCGCCTGGACAGCCTTCAGCAGACGTTCCTCGGTGACCGGCGTTGCCCGCGCGGTGTCCCAGTCCTCCAAGCCCATGACCAGCGCGGCGAAGTTGGGGAGGTCGATCATTGCGCCGACGCCGTACGCATGCAAGAGCTGCGTGGGCCGGATGTCGCCGACCTTGTGGCTCATGCCGACCCTCCGGTGCTCGGCGTCGAGGCCGGCACGTCGTCGATGTCGCGCTCGTCGAGCAGCAGGCCGATGCTTGGTTCCACGTCTCGCAGCGAGGTAAGGCAGGTGAAATCGCTCCAACCGCCGAGACTGGGCACCTCGAGCAGGTTGACCGTTGTCGCATCGCGCTCGGCCCTGTATCCCAATCGAGCACCCCCGACGGCGGGCGCAGCGCGTCGAAGCCAGCTGTCGAGACGCGCCTGAAGCTGCGCCCTCAACACGTCGCCGTCCGGCCGAGTTCCCACCTCTGCGGCGCGCCTCGCGATGCCATCGATTGCGCTTTGCACGATCGCGTTGGCGCGGTCGACCCGCCCGGCGCCCTGGTTGTCGTTGTATTGCGAGGCTGGCAGACGCACGAGCGACGCCAGCACCGCCGCCAGGCCCCGATCGACCGCGCGAGCGGCAAACGGCGTTACCGAAAGCGCCTCGACATGCTGGTAGAACGTGGCATGATAATGGTTGAAGCGTTCGTAATGCGACAGGTCGCGCGGGCGCGCCCAGTTGTAGACGGTGCACACGATACCCGGCGCGGCAGCGTTGCGGCCAACCCGACTCGTGGCCTGAATGTACTCGGACGTGCCCTTTGGCTGTCCGCCGACGACCATCAAGCCGAGTCGCTTGATGTCGACGCCGACCGAGACCATGTTGGTCGCCAGTACGACATCGAGCGGCATGGTGCCCCTTGCGCCGCCCCGAGTATGCGGTGGCAGTGAGGGGTCGTGGGCGACCTCCAGACGATCGAGCAGGCCAGGGATGTCGCGCGAACTCTTGCGCGAGGTCAACTCGTCCAGCATCGGAACATGACGCTTTGCGAGCCCGCGCTTGTCGGTGTCGCGCAGGCGCGAGCGCACATCGTCGTCGACAAGACGCCGCATGCCGCCAAGCTCACGCATCGAGTTGAAGTATCCGAGAACCGTCATCCAGGGGTCGGCCGCCTTGCCGTACTTCTGAAATAGCGCCTGCGACGCGGCCAGGTAGGCGGTGTAGACCCTGATGAGCGCCGCCTTCAACCTGCGGCCGTTCGCGCACACGCCGACGTAACGTCGACCGGGATAGATGTCGGAAGGCTCGCGCTGCACGCTGAAGAAGTTGTTGTGCACGTCCAGTCCCGGAGGCGGAAATACCCGCACGTCGCGCAAGAACAGGGAGCGAACCTGCTCGCGCGCTTGCCGGATTGTGGCCGTCGAGGCGATGAGCTTCGGGCGCACGACCCGTTCGCCTACCCGCCAGCTGCATAGCTGATCCACTGCGGTCTCGTACAGGCCGACGAGACTGCCTAGCGGTCCGGAGATGAGATGAAGCTCGTCCTGGATGATGAGATCCGGCGGACGCAACGGGCCGTGGGCGACCGATCGCACCGCCGGCTGTCCACTGCGGCCGGCCGGATGCAAGTCCGCGTCTTCAATGCACGGAGAGCGGAATCCATGACGTGGGCAATGGCCCGTGACCTGCCCGAACAACATTTGAGTGCGCCCGTTCCATGGCATCTGCGCGAACTTGTCGACGGTGGCGATCACGAGAGCCGGCAGGCGGCGGTAGATTTCTTCGTCGACGGTAACGACCGGCAGACCCTCGCCTGGCGACTTCGCCGGCGAGAATTCGCACGCGCCGACTGCATTACCGCAGTACGTGATCACGCGGGCGCGGCCTGCCGCGTAGGTCTCTGCCTTCACGTCCCGGCCGGGTTGAATTTCGTGGCCACACCAAGGGCAGTTGGTGAGCTGAAGCGGCGACCCCGTACCGCTGCCCCGCCCCGCGCCATGCCCTTGCAGCAGTGATTGATGCGCGTCCTCAATTGAGTTCGGGGTGGTACGCATCCCCACCCACAGTCCGATGCGGAACGGCTCCCCGCCCCAGGTGCGCGGGTTCGCGCGTCGCAGCATCTCGCATGCGCAAATCAGCGCTGACGCACGCTGGAACTGCTGGAGCGTAAGCAGGCGCAGCGTGTAGCGCATGATCACCGCAACGCCCGCATGTCCGAGCCGACCCCCGACTACTCCTTGAAGGCGCCGGATCGCCAGCGTATAGGCGGTGAGCCCCAGATACGCTTCGGTCTTCCCGCCGCCGGTCGGAAACCAGAGCAGGTCGGCAATTGCGCTCGCCGAGTCCTGGCGGTCCGGATGATCAAGCCGGG
Organism: Betaproteobacteria bacterium; assembly: GCA_016861105.1. GTDB lineage: Bacteria > Pseudomonadota > Gammaproteobacteria > Burkholderiales > Casimicrobiaceae > VBCG01. The sequence continues at coordinate 133,997 of BOKS01000015.1, forward strand.
TAATACCCGGAAGATTGAGTAGGACGAACGCGAGCTGAAACGGACGCCACGATCGGTTGGCTGCAACGTCCAACTCGGACAACGTGACGTCCTTGCCTCCACGTCGCGATTCCGAGAGCATCGTGTGAACGCGCTGCAACGCCATTGCCAGGTTGGCGAAGCGGAATGCCGCTAGTGCGTCCGCATCACCGCGCAGGAGCGCGATACCCGCCTCGATGCGCTCGCAAGCAGTCTGGCAATCCGTGATCGCCTTCCCGGCTACGTCTGCGAAGGGTCGCAGTCCCGCGTCGGGATTCGCGATGCGCGCGCGCTCGCGCTCGATCCACGCGCGGTACGCATCGGGCAGCGCCTCAAGTGAAGCGAACAACGCTTCGTCTGGCAGTTCCGCCAGGGCGCGCATGTCGAGCACGACGCCACCCAGCGCGGGGACGTCCTCGGCAGTGGGGGCGCTGGCGAGAGGGACCTCGGCAACCGGCATTACCTTGGTGACGATTCGACGCGCGCACGCCAGCTCGGCGGCGTCGACTTCTGCCTCGACCGCCACGCCGTGCCCGACCGCGAATTCGACCCGATGCCGGTAGAGCATCGCGAGAGCGCGCTGCTCCTCGTACAGCGATTCGCCGCTGCGAGCGTCGAGGTTGTTGAACGGTCGCCGGCGGAAACAGGCGCTTGAATCCGTGCCAGCGACTTCCAACTCGGGCTGAAACAGCCACGCTTCGCTCTTGCTCCTGTCGGGTTGCGGCTGGCCGTTCACTAGGAAGAGGCTCAGTATCCAGTCGCCGTCGAGCCTTCGGGCAAGACCGCGTACGATCACCTCAGGCTGTTCTTTCGATACCGGGATGGCACCGATTTCACCCTCCACCAGCGCGATCGTTACAGACGGGGGTGCGATTGGGTAGCGCTTCCAGACCTTCTTCGGGTTGCCCTTGTCGGTTCTCGCGGTCGCACTGTCCTCGCGCAGATAGCGCCCCCAGCGTGCGGTGACGACCACCGCTGTTGCGCTCCCGTCTACCGTGCAGGAGAGCCCAATGGAGGACGGAAAGAGCGAGTCTGCCGGCAGCCCGGGATCGTCCGCGGCGCCGTCCTCGACCGAGCCGTCGCTGTCGTCGGCGAGCGCATCGATCTCGCCCGCAGGCAGCGGTTGGAATGACGGCGCGAGCATGCCGACCAGGTAGCGATCCCGCGGATCCCCGTCGGCGATCTCCTCGTCGGGGCCGCCGGCGGGTCCGAGCAAATCGCGCTGCACGAAGTCCTCAAGTTCAGCACGGATCCGGGTGGGCGACGGCAGGCTTGCCGCGAGCGGCATTGCGCCGGGCTCTCCCGTGGTGCTGCCGGTTGCTGGGGAAGTGCTCGCCATGCTCAGTGCGCTCCTCTAAGCTCAACAGCGGTCTGCGAATCGCCCGCTCGGTCGCCCGGAAAACTCATTCCGCCGGCTCGCCGAAGGGCAGTCCCGGCTGGGAGGTGTCACGCTTTACCCGCCGCTTTGGCTTCGCGGCGTAGCGGGCCGCGGGCTCGTGAGCCGAAGGAGCGCTAGCCTGTTGCTCGGCCTGGAAGCGATCGCGGTTGAGCTTGGAGAGCCGGCGTAGGATCTCCAGGCGCGCGGGCTCGGAGACAGTGAAGCGCATCCGATCATTCGACGGGAGGTAGGGCACTTCGTGGAAGCCAAGGTCGAGGTCGAGGTCCCGCCAGCCGTAAGCGTCTCGGACGGCTACGTCGATCTGCACACGAAGCGCGCGCAGGTCGGCGATCGAAGCATCGGTGACGGTGGAATTGTGCAAGCGGTTGTACAGATCCGTGAGCCCGATTCCAAGCGAAGCCATCGCGCGCGACCGCTGAACGTCGTACGCGCGACCCAGTTCATTCAATTTATGAATCGGCGGCATCGGCAACGTCTCGAACGCGTCGCTCGGCGAATAGTTCAGCCGCGTCTCTAGGGACGATGAGTTCTTGCGGGACCAGACCTCGTTGATCGACGACGCGAGCAACGCGAAAGAGCCATCGTCGTCGAATGCGAACACCGCGAGCCTGTGCGCAAAAACTTCGTCACGAGGCCGAAACGCGTAGGCGAGATGCTTGGACACGAGCGAGCAGGCGACGACTCGTTGCAGCGGTACTTCCTCTACATGCCACCCATCCGGATGCCGCGCGAACGGGCCGCCGCGGCCGATGGCGTGGTAGAGCGATTTGGCATCACGGCCGTACAGCCACCACCGCTTCTTGCGGCCTTCCGCGCTCGCATTGCCGCTTAGCCGATCACGTTCGGGCTTGACTTTCGCCTCAACGATCGCCAGCAGGTCCGGAAAATCCGCCGCAACGGGCCCCGGGTAGTCGCTCGGCACGCGCCCCTCGCGCAGCCACTTGTCGCGCTGCTCAACGTCGGCATCGGCCCACGAACCGCGTGCTGAGCGATCTAGCGGCCAGTCCCAGAAGTTGATGACCCAACGCGAGGGCTTCTGCTCTGGGTGGGAGTTCAGGTCCTCGCCGTTCAGGTATGGGAACAGCGCTTCGGCGTTCTTCGCGTTGCGCGCGATCAGCGCCTGCGCGTCCGCCTCGCTCATCGTGAAGCCAAGCCCGAGAACGATCGAGCCCTGGAATGCTTTGTTCGCATTCGCGGCCAGTGGCTTCGGGCTCCACTCGTCCTCGCCGGAGAGGAACGGGGAGATCGTGGGCACCTCGATTCCCGACAGCGCGTATCGGCCCCGCCACGGGCCACGCGTCAGGTGTACTTCGCTCGCCACGACGGCCGCCGCACCGGGCCAGGCGAAGTTGGGCCACGCCGCGTAAATGGCGTGTCCAGATTTCAACATCGCCTCGAGACCGACCTGACGTGTGTCACCCTCGGCGATCGTATTCACGGCAAGCAGCCCTGCGTTGCCACCGGGACGCAGAAGCTCCATCACGCGCAGGAAGAAATACGCGCATAGATCCGCGCTCCCACGGCGAGCGCCGGCAACATGCAGCACTAGGTAGTCGCGGTAGTCGGTACCGAGTAGTCCCGTGATCTTCTGACCGCCGACGAATGGTGGGTTACTCACGATCGCGTCGAATCCGGCGTGGCCGTCTTCCTCGCCACGCAGGAACACCTCCGGAAACTCGCTCAGCCAGTGGAATGGCCGACGCGAACTCCCCGTTCCGCGCCGCGCGAGGAGCGGACTAGCCAGCGCGCCCAGGCGGACGCCATCCGGCTCGGCAGCGAGCCGTGCATCGTGTCGGGGCCAAGCATGTGAAACTTCGACGGCAAGCCGGCCCAGCTCGACGTCGAGCGCCCGCGACGCCGACGACGCGTTGCCCGCCGCCGTCCCTAATCCAGCGCCTACGACGAGGTCGGCCAGCCGCTCGACCGCATCGGCCGCCGCCTCGGCTTCGCGATGCAGCTCGGCCTTGCGCTCGGCATCGCCCACGTCGAGCACGGTGAACGCCTCGAGCGACTGGCGCCGCGCGCGCGCCCGCGCCAATAGCGCCGCGCAGTCCGCGGCGACGTAGTCGAGGATGCGACCATGCGCCCGCGCCCGCTCAGGGCGGAGGTGAAAGGTCTCGACCTGCTCGCCCGAAACCAGGCCAAGCAGGCTGTCGCCGCACTTGATCGCATGGTCCAGAAAGGTGAACGGGCGGTGCCGGTGCAGCGTCACCAGCCAAAGTGAGAGCTTCGCCATCTCCACGGCCATCGGGTTCACGTCTACGCCATAAAGACAGCGTTCGGCCACGAGCCGCCGCGCCAAGGCGAGACGTTCTTCGGTGTCGCGCGGCAGTAGCGTCTCGGAAGGATGCCCCGCTGGCGTCGACGCCTCGGGGATGCGAAGCGGTAGCCCATGGGCACGCTCCGCGCGGTCCCATGCCTCGACCAGCCGTTCCGAAAGATACCGACAGGCCTGCACGAGGAAGGCGCCAGACCCGCAGGCCGGATCGCAGACCTTCAATGCGAGGATTGCTTCGGGCGATTTCAGCCGCTCCTGCGCAGGCGTCTCGCCCTCACCCACGCCTTCGTATACCAACGGGTCGAGCGTGGCTGCCACGACGCGCTCGGTCAGCGCACGCGGCGTATAGTGCGTGCCGGTACTGCGACGATCCGCGCCCGCCGTCACGAATACCGAGCCGGGGGCGATGACGACCGGCAGTTCGTGCGGGTCCTCGCGCAGCAGTCCGGCGTACGGTGTGACGCGGGCCACGAGTGCAGGGTTGTTGCCGCAGGCAATCGCCAGCGCGTGCGGGTTCTCTATCTGCGATTCGCGCAGGAGATTGCGCAGCGCGTTTGCCGAGCGGCCAGTTGCCTCCTTGAGCCAGGCCACGAGCGACGCTTCGCCCTCGGCTGCCCTCGCCTCGATGTCGTCGAGCGCGACTTCGGGTTCGTCGCCGCCTGCAAGTCCCACCATCGTGGTCGTCGCACGCACGGCCGTGTGGTCGAGCAAACCCTCGTAGACGTGGCCGATCTGCTCGATGTCCAGAGCGCGGAACGACAATCGCCGCGGCTCGGCGGGGCCACCGGGCACGCGAACCTGCAGCACCTGCAACGCATCGAGCAGATGCAGCACCGCGCGGTTCGACACAGGGAGCGGATCGGCGGTAACAGCGCGCCAGCGCGTGCCCGGCGGTCTTCCCTCCAGGAACGGGTAGCGATCCGGGTCGAACAGCGCCCCGCCGTAGGCCGGCAGCGTTAGTCGGTCGTGCTGACTGCCCCCGTAGACAAGCCTAAAAGTGGCGAGCAGCCGACTCCAGGCGTCGTGCCGGCGCTCGAGCACCTGCAGCCCATGTCGGTCCGCGTCGCCGTGCAGCTGCTCGCGCAAGGTTGAGACTGCGTAGTGCCGATCGTAGAGCGGATCTCCCAAAAGCAGCAGCTTTCGTTCCTCGGCCGAGAACAGGAATACGAGCCGCATCATCACCGTGAGCGCGGCCTGATAGAGCACCTTCTCGTTGACGCCTGCGAGCAGCCGCCGTTGCCGGTCTTGATCAATACGGTCAAGCGCCTGTACGAGAAGCTCGACTGCGTGACGGACCTGCAAGCCCAGTTGATCGGTGACTTCCTGCTGGTTGGCGCGGGACTGCTCGAGCAACGCAGGCAGGCGATCCTCGGGTGCGGCGGCAAAGAAGCGGCGCACGCCAAGCAACGTGCGGAACGCGCGCAGCGTGAGCGGCTCCTCGCCCCACAGGCCCGCGCTCCACGACGCGAACGTGGTCGCCTCACCAGACATCGCAGCGACGAGCATCCACTGCTCGCCGTTGGTCACGAGCCCGAGGGGGACGCCGGTGCCGTGCAGTAGCGTCATCATGCGTGTCGCGGGCGAAGCGGCCTTCCACGGGACGCTCGGCACAGGCGCCTCAAGATCTTGTGCAGCCGGCCACGACTGGAACAGCAGGCTCGGAAGCGCCTCGTCGGGCCCCTTGAGCGCGCCCGACGGCCGCAGCGCTTCCCCGTGCTCCGTGCGCACGTCGAGTCCTGGCGGCAGCGCCTGTCCGACGAGCCAGTGCGAGTCCGGCCATTCGAGCCCGCGCGTTCGCACGAAGTCGATCCAGGCGTTGTGGATCGCGGGTTCGGTCGATGCGTCCTCCCACTCGTCGAACGCCAGCCGAAGCTCGCGTGCGAAGTCGACATCGTGGGCATCCAATCCCTGCGGCAACGTGCGCATCAGAACCGGCAGCGACAGAAATGGCCCCGAGACTTCGACCAGCTTCAGCCATTCGACGTGATGGCGCGCGATCGACATGTTCAACCGGAAAGGCGCTCAGGCACGAGGTAGGTGACGGCCACGGGAAAGAGCCGCGGGGATGGCCTGGCATAGCGGGCCCGGATCAGCGCTTCCTCGCGTTCGATCTCGGCTGGAATCTCGGCGAGTCGCCGCTCGAGCGAGCCGCGATCCCGCTCGAACTGCTCACGCTCGGGAATCGAAAACAGTTCGAGCTGCGGGTTCACTTCGGCGAGCTGCGCACGAATCCCGCGCTGAAGCTCGCTCAGGATTGAGCGCATCGCCTCGACCTCCCGCCCTGCCCGTTCGTCAAGGCGGCTTTTCAGCGTTTCGGTGCGCTCCTTCATGCGCGCTTCCAGCGCTCGCAGCAACTGATCTCTGTGCCCCGGCCACAGCGCAGCGAGGCGGTCGCGCACTGGGGTTTGAGGTTGCGCGTCACGGCCACTTGCGAGCAGCTCTTCGAGGCGCCCGATGCGATCGATTCGGGCGAAGCGGCCCTCCCGCAGCTCGCCGCCGGCGAAGATGATCTCCTCATGCAGGCGATGCTGGTCCGCGCCCAGTACGGCGAGCCTCGCGTGCACGATCGCTGCCGGGTGCTCAGCCGCATCGTTGGGGATCAGCCGCGCCGCAATGCGGTGCAGCTTGCGCTGCCCAGGAACCGCCCAGATCTCTGCGCGGAGAAGCTGCAGAGCAAGCTGCGCGAGTCGGTGGTTGAGATGCACGAGCACCACATCGTCGCGGCCTTTTGCGAGCGCGTGATCGAACACGATTGGACGGATAGCTTGGGTATGTGGATGGGCAAGCCCGTCGATGGCCTGTGCCCACGACCCTGTGAGCGGGGGAACGCGAAACACCGGACACCGCTTGTGGTTGCCGCTCGGGTCGGGCCATACACCGGCCACGGTCGCAGGAATGAGTGATGGCTGTCCTGCGAGCGAAAGCGCCGTTTCGATCACCGCCTGTACGTTGTCGGCGTCAAGCTTCAGGGCGCGGCGTGTGTCCAGCAGTTGATCGTGCAGCCGGGCGAGTTGCGTGCGCAGATCGCGTTCGACGCGCAGGAGCTTTCGCGTGGGCGCGGCGTCCCGCTCGGCTACAGACGTATCCAGCGTGCGGCGCCGTCCGAGCATCGCTTCCGTCACCTGCGTGGCGATCACAGGACCTACCTTGCCCAGGTCCTCACGGATGTTCTCCACCTTACGTACGGCGCGCATTAGGAACTCGAGGTCGCCCTCAAGGTCGCCCGGTGGTCGTTCGGCGGCGCCTTGCGCGTCACGGCGGTAGCCCTTCGGGACAAAATGGAAGATCTCGACCTTCGCCGCCTTCTGCCCGTGCCGGTCGATGCGCCCGTTGCGCTGTTCCATCCGGTTCGGATTCCAGGGAATCTCAAGGTGTACGAGGCGCGAGCAGTGATTCTGCAGATCGATGCCCTCGGACGCCGAGTCGGTCGCGAGCAGGATGCGAACCCGCGAGATGGCCGGATCGGCTTGGAATGCGGCCTTGACACGCTCGCGCTCGTCGCTAGGCATGCCGCCGTACATCACGAAAAGCCGCTCGGGCCCACCGAGGCCTGCATGGGCAAGCAGTCCGTGCAGCCACTTCTGCGTGGCGCGATACTCGGTGAAGAGGATGACGCGCTCGTCGTTCCATTCGCCTCGTGGCTTCAGCTCGCTCTGCAGCCAGTCAATCAGCAGACGGGACCGCGCGTCGGGACGCGTCGCGGCGATGCGCGCCCAGTGATGCAGCTCGTCCAGCAGGCTTTGCTCCTGGGCTTCGAGCGGACGAAACAAGGCTGCCGCTGAGTCCACCGCATCGATCGCGGCCTGCTCATGCACGTCGTCGTCGGCCGCATCGTCTTCCAGTGCTTCCACTTGACGGCGCAGGATGCCCGGTGGCGCCGCGGTCCGCACAGTCACGCGACGCGCGTTGCGCAGGGACTCGCGGTGCTTCTCGAGCGTGATCAGGAATGCCTGGGGCGAGGAGAGTAGCCGCTTCTTCAACATCTTCAGGACGAACTCGCTCGCATAGCGCTCGGCGTCGTCGCGGGTACCGCCGGTGCGCAGCGCCGAGTATTCGGCCAGCGCCTGGTGCGCACGGCGCTCGTCGTCGGGGTAGACAACCTCGATGGGCGCGATCACGCGTTCCGGGAAACGCGGCGATCCATCCCAGCGCGGTGGAAGTTCTCTCTTGAGTCGCCTGACCATGATCGCGGCGACCTGCTCGGGGCTGGGTCGCACGCTGCGGGCGAAGCGCTGGTTGTCGAGCAGCTCGAGGAGCGCCGAGAACGACTCTGGGTAGCCGTTGTGTGGGGTAGCGGACAGGAAAAGCTTGTGCTCAAAGTGCGGCGCGAGCAATCGAATCGCGGTGGTGCGCTGGGAATCGGTGGCGTACCGCCCCGCCCCGGCCGGCGCCACGTTGTGCGCTTCGTCGACGATCAGCAAGTCGAACCGCCGTGGGTACGCGGGCTCGCCGGGTGCTGGCAGCGCCTCTCGGAACTGGCGCAGCGGTCGCTCGCGCTTGAGGAAGTCGATGCTGGTAATGAGCCGGGGAAAGTGCGTCCACGGGTTGACGTGCAGCCCACGGCTTCGACGCAGCCCTTTCAATAGCTCGCTGTCGATGATGCGGAACTCGAGCCCGAACTTGTCACGCATCTGGTCGCGCCACTGGATCTGGATCGACGATGGGCAGACGATCAGCACCGTGCGCGCGCGATGACGCAGCAGCAATTCCTGCGCCACCAGTCCACTTTCGACGGTCTTGCCCAGGCCGACGTCATCGGCGACGAGCAAGCTGACACGCGGCATTTGAATGGCTCTGGCGAGCGGATCTAGCTGGTAGTCCTCGATCTCAATGCCGCTGCGGAACGGCGCCTGCAGTGAGGAGACATCTGCCTGAGAGATCGAACCCCAGCGAACCGCATTCAGGAAGGCGTCGAGGCGCGCCGGCTCGTCGAAGCCGGTGAATTCGGGCATCGACGCCCGTTCTAGGATCGCTGCGCCGGGCTCAAGCTCCCAGAGAACCTGAAGCTCCTCTCCCGCCGCCTCCTCGTCGACCGAAGCCAAGGTCACGAGCGATGAACCAGCGCCCGCCGTGATCGACGAGCCTTCGGAAGCGGTTACGACAAAGCGCCTGCCCCGCACCGAAACCAACTGTCCCACGACGGGGACTGCAGGGCCGGCAGGTGGAATCTGGGCGACGTGGGGGATCAAAGCACTCTTGGCGCTGGCTACACGCGCGGAGTCTACCTTTTTTGCTGCCGCGCCCCGTCCGGCGTCCGATGCGCGCATCGCGGGGTGCTTCCGGGTGGCCTCGTTGCCGATTTTCGTTACACCTGGCACGGCGACCCCACCCTCCGCGGCGGACCCTGCCAGGCGGTACCTTTCGCCCAACTCGTTCGTCGGAACGGTCCATCCCACGGGTTCTCAAACTGCCATTTCGTACGGCGACAGCCTGCCGTCGGGTCTTCGAATCGCAATCCCCAGACGCCTGCCGGCGAGCATGGTCGACGATCTCCAAACCCACGGGGCTGGGTGAGGTCCAGTCGGCACTCGACAGACGGCGACACCGGCGGGGGCAGATCCTGGAAACCGGCCCACAGTCTCCCCCCGAAGAGGTTCGGAGCGCATTGGTTCGCTGCAAGGTTCGTGCAGCAGCGCGTGCAAACCAAAGCAACCTGGCGCGAGGCGTGGAGCAGGCAGCAAGAAGTGGCTCCGCAAAGTCGGACAGGGGGATAGGTGGGTAGCTCTGCTCTAATGGCGCTTGGTCGCCGAGGAGCAGAGAGCATGAAACGACCTCGCAGGAACCACTCACCGACGTTCAAGGCGAAG
>BOKS01000016.1 GCA_016861105.1 Betaproteobacteria bacterium
GGTCTCCCCCCCCCCCCGTGCATCGTGAAAGTGCTGCGCACAGTCTAGCGATGCCGCCGGATGGCCGCGCCCGCGGCGGGGGCTTCCGTTGACGCACGTCAACGGGCAGGCGGCGGGCCCGGCGAGGTCGACGCGCGACGTGCGGCGGCGGGGCGAGCCGATCCGGGCGGAGCGGCCGGGCCGGGGGCGGCGGGCGCCGCGCCCGCCGGCCGATCAGGGCAGGCGCCGATCGATCGTGAGCGCGACGCCGGCCGTGCCCAGCTTGACCGGTCCGGACAGTCCCTCGTAGTCGCCGGAGGCCGGCATCGGGCTCCCGGAGCGCGATACGCGCGCGCCGACGATCACCTCGCCGTGGTCGGAGAGCTTCATCGCCGGCGACATCGCCATCGAGTCGTCGAGCGCGAACTCGAGCGGCAGGTCGCGGACCTTCTTGCCGCTCAGCAGGGCGAGCGGCATCCGCGAGCCGTCCGCGGGGCGGGCGAAGACGACCACGGCGTCGTCGGGCGAGACGTTCGCCGCGAGCGACGGCGCGAGCGTGACGCGGCCCGCGACGCGCCCGCCGCTGCCGAGCGGCGCGGCGGCGGCCGGCCCCGGCGCCCGTGCCGGCGCCGCGGCTGCCGCCGGCGCGGTCGGCATGCCGCCGAGCTGACGCGCCTCGGCGATGCTGCCGGCGATCGTCTGCGCGATCGGCGACTCGGGCGGTACCGCTGCCTTGGTGCGTTCCCAGTGCGCGACGGCCTTCGCGTACTCCTTGCGGTTGAACGCGATCGTGCCGGCCAGCGCGTTCGCCTTCCAGTGGCCGGGATCCGCCTTCAGCGCACGGGCGATGAGCTCCGCGGGCCTGCCGTCGAGCGAGCGCCCCTGGGCGACGCCGAGCGCGTCGGCGTAGTCGGCCAGCAGGTCGGCGTTGTCGGGCAGCAGGGCGGTGGCCTTCTCGTAGGCCTGCGCCGCCTCCTGCGCCCGGCCGGTGACGTAGTACGTGCGGGCGAGCACGACCCAGCCGTCGACGTTGCTCGGGTCGCTCGCCAGCTTCTGCTTGACCTGCTCGATCATCGCCTCGATCTGCTGCGGCGACGTCGCGTGCTGCTCGTCGTCCGGCGCGGCGGCCATGCGGGCCGCGTCGGGCGAAAGGGCCAGCGGCGTCCCCAGCGCCAGGTAGAGGACGACGGCGGCGATCGGCAGCACGGCGCCCACGAGCGCTGCGGTGAGCGCGCCCGACCGCGGCGGCGTCGCGGCCTCGCCGTCGACCGCCTGCGTCTCCTCGAGCACGCGCCGGTCGAGCTCGGCCCGCGAGACTTCGTACTGCTCGGCGGAGATCGTGCCGTTGGCGAGATCGGCCTCCAGCTCGGCGCGCGCATCGCGCAGGATCGCGAGGTTGCTCTCCTCGCGGCCGATCGCAGCCGCCGGACGGCGCTGCAGCAGCGGCACGAGGATCCAGGCGAGCGCCGCCAGCAGCATGGCGGCGGCGACGACGACGAACGTGATCACGTCTTGTCTTTCCGTGGGGTGCCGGCGAGCAGGGCCTCGGCGCGGGCGCGCTCCTCCGGCGACAGCGGCGCGGCGTCGGGGAGGCGCCGCCGCTCGCGGATCAGCCGCGCGAGCATGGCGAGGCCGATGGCGAGCAGCAGCAGCGGGCCGCCCCACAGCAGGATCGTCGTGGCCTTGACCGGGGGTCGGTACAGCACGAAGTCGCCGTAGCGGTCGGTCATGAACGTGATGATCTCCTCGTCCGTCCGCCCGGCGGCGATCTGCTCGCGCACCTGCCGCCGCAGGTCGACGGCGAGGTCCGCGTCGGACTCGGCGATCGTCTGGTTCTGGCAGACGAGGCAGCGGAGCTGCTCCTCGAGGCGCACCGCGCGCGCCTGCGTGACGGGATCCTGCTCGGTGGGCACGGCGGTGTCGGCGGCGTGCGCGAGCGGGGCGAGCGCCGCGGCGAGGGCGAGCAGCAGGCAGGCGAGGGGCCGGGCGACCATGCGCATCACGATTTCTGCAGCTCGCGCACGAGCGGGAGGATCTTCTTCTCGAGCGCCTCGACGGTGACCGGCCCGATCTGCTTGTAGCGGATGACGCCGGCCTTGTCGATGACGAAGGTCTCGGGCACGCCGTAGACGCCGAAGTCGAGCCCGACGCGGCCGTCGCGGTCGATCACCGACAGGTCGTAGGGATCGCCGTACTGGCGCAGCCACTGGATGCCGGCAGCGGGCTCGTCCTTGTAGTTGAGCCCGACCAGCGGGACGATCTTCGCCTTGCCGAGCTCGACGAGCAGCGGATGCTCCTCGCGGCACGCGACGCACCACGACGCCCACACGTTGAGCAGCCACACCTGCCCCTTCATGTCGGCGGTGCCGTGCGAGCGCGCCGGCTCGTGCAGGCGCTTGAGCTCGAACGCCGGGGCGGGCTTGCCGATCAGCGGGCTCGGCACCTCGCGCGGGTTGAGGCCGAGCCCGACCAGCAGGAACGCGAACACGACCCCGAAGATCGCGAGCGGGATCAGGAGCTTCTTGTTCATCGCGACGCGCTCCGCGCTAGCGTGCCGGGGCCGCGCCGGCCGGCAGCGACTGCTCGCGCCGGGCGAGCCGGTAGCGGCGATCGGAGAGCGCGACCAGGCCGCCCAGCGCCATGATGATGCAGCCGAACCAGATCCAGGTGACGAAGGGCTTGCGGTAGACGCGCACCGCCCACGCCTGCCCGTCGAGGGGCTCGCCGAGCGACACGTAGAGGTCGCCGAGGATGCCGCTGTCGATCGCCGCCTCGGTCATCGGCATGCTCCGCTGCGACGCGTAGACGCGCTTCTCGGGGAAGAGCTTCTCGAACGACTTCCCGTCCTTCGCGATGTCGAAGGTGCCGCGCACCGAGCGGTAGTTCGGCCCCTGCGCCTCGGCCGTGCCCTCGAAGCGGAACGTGTAGGCGCCCAGCGTCACGGTGTCGCCCGGGCTCATCTTCACGTCGCGTTCCTGCTCGTAGGCGTTGACGAGCGTCACGCCGACGATGAACACCGCCACGCCGAGGTGCGCGAGCAGCATGCCCCAGTAGCCGCGCGGCTGGCGCGCGAGCCGCGCGAGCGCGCCGCCCTGCGCGCCCGCGATGCGCTCGCGGACGTTGACCACCGTCGTCGCGACGATCCACAGCGCGAGCAGCAGGCCGAACGCCGCGCCCGGCTTCCACTCGCCGGAGGCGAGCGGCGCGAGCAGCGCGAGGACGAGCGCGACGCCGAACGCCCACGCGAGGCGCGTCGCGAGGTCGGGCAGCTCTGCCTTCTTCCACTTCGCGAGCGGGCCCACGCCCATCAGGAACACGAGCGGCGCCATCACCGGCACGAAGACCGCGTCGAAGTACGGCGGGCCCACCGAGATCTTGCCCAAGTTGAGCGCGTCGAGGAACAACGGGTACAGCGTCCCCAGCAGCACGGTCGCGCAGGCCACCGACAGCAGGACGTTGTTGGCGAGCAGCATCGACTCGCGCGACACCGGCTCGAAGCGGCCGCCGGTGCCGACCTTCGGCGCGCGCAGCGCGAAGATCAGCAGCGACCCGCCGATCACGACGGCGAGGAACAGCAGGATGAAGATGCCGCGGCGCGGGTCGGTGGCGAAGGCGTGGACCGACGTGAGCACGCCCGAGCGCACGAGGAACGTGCCGAGCAGCGACAGCGAGAACGCGGCGATGGCGAGCAAGACGGTCCACGCCTTGAACGTGCCGCGCTTCTCGGTGACCGCGAGCGAGTGGATGAGCGCCGTGCCGACGAGCCACGGCATGAACGAGGCGTTCTCGACCGGGTCCCAGAACCACCAGCCGCCCCAGCCCAGCTCGTAGTACGCCCACCAGCTGCCGATCATGATGCCCAGCGTGAGGAAGACCCACGCGAGCGTCGTCCACGGGCGCGACCAGCGCGCCCACGTGGCGTCGAGCCGGCCTCCGAGCAGCGCGGCGATCGCGAAGGCGAACGCGACCGCGAAGCCCACGTAGCCCATGTAGAGCATCGGCGGGTGGAAGACCATGCCGGGATCCTGCAGCAGCGGGTTGAGGTCGCGGCCTTCGGCCGGCACCGGGAAGACGCGGTCGAACGGATCGGAGGTGACCAGCATGAACAGCAGGAAGCCGACGGCGACGAAGCCCATCACGCCGAGCACGCGGGCGACCATCTCGTCGGGCAGGCGCTGGCTCGCGACCGACACGGCGACCGTCCAGCCCGACAGCATCAGCACCCACAGCAGCAGCGAGCCCTCGTGCGAGCCCCAGGTCGCGGCGATGCGGTAGGCGGGGGGCAGCGTCGTGTTCGAGTTCTGCGCGACGTTGAGCACCGAGAAGTCGTTGGCGTAGAACGACCACGCGAGGCACAGCCAGGCGAACAGCACGAACAGGAACTGGCCCTGCGCGACCGGCCGCGCGAGCGCCATCCACGCCGCGACGCGCTTGTGCGCGCCGACGACGGGCAGCGTGGCCAGCACCACGGAGAGCAGCAGCGCGAGGATCAGCGCGAAGTGGCCGAGTTCGGGGATCATGGCGGGCCTTGCGTTCGGATCAGCGGACCAGCGTCTTCGCGGCGTTCTTCTCGGCCGCCTCGATGTGCGCCTTGCTCACGGCGGCGGCGGCCTCGGGCGGCATGTAGTTCTCGTCGTGCTTGGCGAGCACCTCGCTCGCGACGAACACGCCGTCGGGCCCGAGCTTGCCCTGCGCGACGACGCCCTTGCCCTCCTTGAACAGGTCGGGAAGGATGCCCTGGTAGCTCACGGGGATCGTCTTCGCCGTGTCGGTGACGTTGAAGTGCACGACGATGCCGTCGCGCCGCACGCTCTTCTCCTCGACGAGGCCGCCGATGCGGAACGTGCGCCCCTGCGGGGCCTTCTGCTCGGCGACGTCGGTGGGCGAGAAGAAGAACACGAGGTTCGACTGGAAGGCGTTCAGCACGAGCGCGACGGCCACGCCGAGGACGGCGAGTCCGGCGGCGATCCAGGCGAGGCGGCGGTGGCGGGGTTTCATGGGAGCGTCCGCGGAAGTGGGGAAAGGCGGGGTCGGGACATCGGGGCGTCAGCCGGGGCCGCCGGTGCCGGAGAGCTGCGCGCCCGGCACGGGAGCGTCGGCGCCGGCGCGCGCGGCCTCCAGCGCGGCGCGGCGGCGCGCGCGCGCGGCGAGGATCTCGACGACCATCGCCAGGACCGTGACGCCGTAGGCGCCGAGGATGAAGTGCCAGTGGTTCATCGTGCGGCTCCTACGCGCTGCGCGCCTCCGGAAGCTCGGCCACCCACGCCGCCCCGCGCTCGCGCTCGAGCACGATCGTGCGCACGCGGGCGAGCACGACGGCGATCGCGTAGAACCAGAATGCGAAGCTCATGACCAGCATCCCGGCGAGCATCGTGGTCTCCATCGACGAGCCGGTGAGCTTCACCGACGCGCCCTGGTGGAGCGTGTTCCACCACTTGACCGAGAAGTAGATGATCGGGATGTTGACCACGCCGACCAGCGCCAGCACGGCGCACGCGCGGTCGGCGCGGCGCGGATCGCCGATCGCCTGGCGCAGCGCGATGATGCCGAAGTAGAGGAACAGCAGGATCAGCTCGGAGGTCATCCGCGCGTCCCACGCCCAGTACGTGCCCCACGTCGGCCGGCCCCACAGCGCCCCGGACCACAGCGCGATGAACGTCATCAGCGCCCCGGTGGGCGCGATCGCCTGCGCCATCATCCCGGAGAGCCGCGTGTTGAAGCCGAGCAGCAGCGCGCCCCAGAACGCCATCACCACGTACAGGAACATCGACATCCATGCCGAAGGCACGTGGATGAAGATGATCCGGTAGACCTCGCCCTGCTGGAAATCGGTCGGCGCGACGACGAAGCCGAGCCACAGGCCGACCGCGGCGAGCACCGCCGCGCCCCAGCCGAACAGCGGCACCAGCCGGCCGGCGAGCGGATAGAACGTCGCCGGCGAGGAGAAGCGGTACCAGTTGAGCGCCATCGCGGGGATCCGGTCCTAGTCGAGCGCGATGCGGACCGCGGCGGCCGCCGCGAACGGCGTGCCGACCAGCGCGAGCGCCAGCCCGGCGCCGAGCAGCGAGAGGTTCGCCGTGGCGCCCAGCCCGGCACGCGCGGCGTCGACGGCGCCCGCGCCGAAGATCAGGACGGGGACGTACAGCGGGAGGATCAGCAGCGCGAGCAGGCTGCCGCCGCCGCCGCGCAGGCCGAGCGTCAGCGCGGCGCCGACGGCGCCGAGCAGCGAGAGGATCGGCGTGCCGAGCAGCAGGCCCGCGACGAGCACGGCGACGCTCCCGGCGTCGAGGTAGTACTGCAGCGCGAGCAGCGGCGCGAGCAGCGCGACGGGCAGCCCGGTGGTGAGCCAGTGCGCGAGCACCTTGCCCGCGACCAGCGCTTCGAGGGGGTAGGGCGACAACGCGATCTGCTCGAGCGTACCGTCGGCGTGATCGGTCGCGAACAGCCGCGGCAGCGACAGCAGCGACGCGAGCAGTGCGGCGACCCACAGCACGCCGGGACCCATCGTCGCGAGCAGGTTGCGCTCCGGCGTCATCGACAACGGGAACAGCGCGACGACGATCACATAGAACAGCAGTTGCACGCCGAGTTCCGCGCGCGAGCGCAAGGCGAGCCGCAGGTCGCGCGCGGCGGCCCAGCGCAGCCCGGCGAGCGCGCCGTCCGCCGTGCGGCCGGCCGCGGCCTCGAAGGCCGCGGGGGCCGGGGAGCGCAGTGCCATGCCGCTCATCCCCCGAGCACCAGCGACTGGACGCGCGAGGGCTCGAGGCCGAGCGCCTGGTGCGTGGCGAGGACCGCCGCGCCCCCGCGGTCGAGGTGGTCGTGGACCAGCGTCGCCAGCAGCCCGATGCCGGCCGCGTCCAGGGCCGTCACCGGCTCGTCGAGGATCCACACCGGCCGCTCGAGCAGCGCAAGGCGCGCCAGCCCGATGCGGCGGCGCTGGCCCGCCGACAGCACGCGCGCCGGCAGCGACCGCCGCCGGCCGAGCGCGACCCGGTCGAGCGCCGAGCGCATGGCGTCCGGACCGGCGGTGCCGCCGGCGAGGCGGACGAGCGAGGACAGGTTCTCCTCGGCCGTCAGTTCGTCCTTGAGCGCGGGCAGGTGCCCGGCGTAGGCCACCGCGGCCCGCAGCTCGGGCGCGAACGGCGCGACCTTGTGCCCCTTCAGGCGGATCTCGCCCGCGGCGGGCGCGGACAGGCCGGCCAGCATGCGCAGCAGCGTCGTCTTGCCCGTGCCGTTGGGACCGGTCACCACGACGGCGCCGCCCGCAGGGACACGGAAGTCCACGCCGGCGAACAGGTCCGCGTGGCCGCGTCGGCCGGCGAGGTCGTGCACTTCGAGCATGGCGGAATCGGGGGCCGGGGGCGGCATCGGGCGGGCGTGGGCAGCACACGGGCAGGGTCGCCACGCGTCGCGGATTATAAGGGCCGCCCCCTTGCCGGATTTGCGGCACGTCAAGGGTGGCAGCGATCGTGGCGGGGCGACGCGCGCTGCGCGCGACCGGGAACGCGGTCAGGCGCGGGTTCGCGGCCGAAAACCCCGTTCGGCTATGATCCCCTGCACCCCTTCCGGCGTCCCCGCCCATGACCGATCCCAGCAGCATCCGCGAAGCGTCGCTCGAGTACCACCGCACGTCCCCGCCGGGGAAGATCGCGATCCAGCCGACGAAGGGGCTCACCAACCAGCGCGACCTCGCGCTCGCCTACTCGCCCGGCGTCGCCGCGGCCTGCGACGAGATCGTGCGCGACCCGGCGCAGGCGTCGCAGCTCACCGCCCGCGCGAACCTGATCGGCGTGGTGACCAACGGCACCGCGGTGCTCGGGCTGGGCGCGATCGGGCCGCTGGCCGCCAAGCCGGTGATGGAAGGCAAGGCCGTGCTCTTCAAGAAGTTCGCGGGCATCGACTGCTTCGACATCGAGCTCGCCGAGCGCGACCCGGACCGCCTCGTCGACATGATCTGCGCGCTCGAGCCCACGTTCGGCGGCATCAACCTCGAGGACATCAAGGCGCCGGAGTGCTTCTACATCGAGCGCCGCTGCCGCGAGCGCATGCGCATCCCGGTCTTCCACGACGACCAGCACGGCACGGCGATCATCGTCGGCGCGGCGCTCTACAACGGCCTGCGCGTGGTCGGCAAGTCGATCGGCGACGTCCGGATCGCCGTCTCCGGCGCGGGCGCGGCGGCGCTCGCCTGCCTCGACCTGCTCGTCGCGCTGGGGGCCCGGCGCGAGCACATCTGGGTCACGGACATCGAGGGCGTCGTCTACGAGGGCCGCACGGTCCTGATGGACGAGCACAAGGCGCGCTACGCGCAGCGGACGCAGGCGCGCGCGCTGGTCGACATCCTTCCGGGCGCCGACGTGTTCCTCGGGCTGTCGGCCGCCAGGGTGCTGAAGCCGGAGTGGCTCGCGCTGATGGCGGAGCGACCGCTCGTCTTCGCGCTCGCCAATCCGGAGCCCGAGATCATGCCCGACCTCGCGAAGGCCGCACGCCCCGACGCGGTGATCGCCACCGGGCGCTCGGACTACCCCAACCAGGTCAACAACGTCCTGTGCTTCCCGTTCATCTTCCGCGGCGCGCTCGACGTCGGCGCCACGCGGATCAACGAGCCGATGAAGCTCGCCGCGGTGCACGCGATCGCCGATCTCGCGATGGCCGAGCAGTCGGAGATCGTGGCCGCGGCCTACGACGTGCAGGACCTCAAGTTCGGCCCCGAGTACCTGATCCCCAAGCCGTTCGACCCGCGGCTCATCGTCACCATCGCGCCGGCGGTCGCGAAGGCCGCGATGGACTCGGGCGTGGCCACGCGGCCGATCGCGGACTTCGCCGCCTACCGCGAGCGGCTGACGACGTTCGTCTACCACTCGGGCCTTCTGATGAAGCCGATCTTCCAGGCGGCGAAGCAGTCGCCGCGGCGGATCGTCTACGCGGAAGGCGAGGACGAGCGCGTGCTGCGGGCGGCGCAGGTCGTCGTCGACGAGGGCCTGGCGAAGCCGGTCATCGTCGGCCGGCCGGCGGTGGTCGAGCGCCGCCTCGCGCGCTTCGGCCTGCGCATCCGGCCCGGCGTCGACGTCGAGGTCGTCAATCCGGAGCACGACCCGCGCTACCGCGAGTACTGGTCCGAGTACTACCGGCTGACGCAGCGGCGCGGCGTGTCGCAGCAGTACGCGAAGATCGAGATGCGCCGCCGGCTCACGCTGATCGGCGCGATGATGGTCCACCGCGGCGACGCGGACGGGATGCTGTGCGGCACCTTCGGCACGCACGCCCTGCACCTGCAGTACGTCGACCAGGTGATCGGGCTGCGCAAGGGGGCGAAGCAGTACGCCGCGATGAACGCGGTCATGCTGCCGGGCCGGACGGTGTTCATCGCCGACACCTACGTCAACTACGACCCCTCCGCCGAGGAGATCGCGGAGATCGCGCTGCTCGCGGCCGAGGAGATCCGCCGCTTCGGCATCGAGCCGCGCGTGGCCCTGCTGTCGCACTCGAGCTTCGGCACCAGCGACCACCCGTCGGCGCGGAAGATGCGCTACGCGCTCGCGCTCCTGAACGCCATGGCGCCGGACCTCGAGGCCGAGGGCGAGATGCACGGCGACGCCGCGCTCGACGAGGCGGTGCGCAAGGCCGCCTTCCCGAACGCCAGGCTCAAGGGGGCCGCGAACCTGCTGATCATGCCCACGCTCGACGCGGCGAACATCGCGTTCAACCTGCTGAAGGCGTCCTCGGGCGGCGGCGTGACGCTGGGGCCGATCCTGCTCGGCGTCGCCAAGCCCGTGCACATCCTGACGCCGTCGGCCACCGTGCGCCGGCTGGTGAACATGACGGCGCTGGCGGTCGTCGACGTCAACACGCTGGCGCAGCGCCAGGCGCCGCTCCTCTGACGCTGCTGCGCGTCGCGCGTCGGCGCCCGCCGACGCGCGGCTGCGGCCGCGCCCGATGCCGCGCGGCCGCGGCCCCGCGTACGGTCGCCTGGATGCGGATCGACCGCGCCCGGACGGAGCCCACGATGGCGAACGACGATCACCTGCAGGACGAGCCCCCGACTGCCGGCGAGCAGGCGGACCTGTGGCGGCAGGCGGAGAAGGTCCGCTTCGCCATGCTCACGACGCGCAGCGCCGACGGCGCGCTGTCGTCGCGCCCGATGACGCTGCAAGGCGTGGACGGCGACGGCACGATGTGGTTCTTCACGGCGGCGAGCACGCAGCTCGGCGCCGACGTCCGCCTCGATCCGTCGGTGAACGTGGCGTTCTCCGCTCCCGACGACGACTTCTACCTGTCCGCGTGCGCGCGTGCGCACTTCGTCGACGACCGCGAACAGGTCGAGTCGCTGTGGAACGTCATGTCCGCCGCGTGGTTCGACGGGCCGGGCGACCCGCGGCTGTGGCTGCTGCGCGTCGAGCCGCAGCGCGTCGACTACTGGAAGAGCGGCGCCGGCAAGGTGCTGCAGCTCGCCGCGATGGCGAAGGCCGCGCTGACCGGCACGCGGCCGGGAAAGGCCGTGGGCGAGAAAGGGTCGTTCGTCCCGTCCGACGGCCGCGGGGCCGCGGCGCGCTGAGGCCGCGAGGCGGGCGGCCGGAAGCGGCGGCTGGCACGCGATTCGCACGGGACGCGCGGCACCCGGCGCAACGGGTGCCGCCGGCCCGCCTTGCGCCTTTCCGGTGCACAATCGCGGGCGTTCCGCCCCCCGACGGGGCTTGTCCCGAGGAGCCCCGCCGATGTCCATCCTTCGCCCGTTCCGCCGCGCCGCACGGGCCGTCGCCTGCTGCGCGCTGATCGCCTTCGCTTCCGCCGCCGCCGGGCAGGACACGAAGATCGCCTTCCAGCTCGACTGGCGCTTCGAGGGGCCGGCGGCGCTGTTCCTGCTCGCCAAGTCCAGGGGCTACTTCGCCGCCGAGAAGCTCGACGTCACCATCGACGCGGGCAACGGCTCGGGCAACGCCGTGAACCGCGTCGCGTCGGGCACCTACCAGATGGGCTTCGCCGACCTCGCCGCGCTGATCGAGTTCGTCGGCAACAATCCCGGCGCGCCGTCCAAGCCGGTCGGCGTGATGATGGTCTACGACGCGACGCCGGCGGCGGTCTTCTCGCTCAAGAAGGCGAACATCCGCACGCCGGCCGACCTCGTCGGGCGCAAGCTCGGCGCGCCGGTGTTCGACGCCGGCCGGCGCGCGTTCCCCATCTTCGCCAAGGCGAACGGAATCGATCCGGCGAAGGTGGCGTGGACCTCGATGGATCCGCCGCTGCGCGAGACGATGCTCGCGCGCGGCGACGTCGACGCCATCACGGGCTTCTACTTCACCAGCCTCCTCAACCTGAACGCGCGTGGCGTGAAGGACGAGGACATCGACGTGATGCCCTATCCGCGGCACGGCGTCGCGCTGTACGGCAACGTCATCATCGCGTCCGAGCAGTTCGCGAGGGAGAAGCCGGAGGCCGTCCGCGGGTTCCTGCGCGCGTTCACCCGGGCCGCGCGGGAGGTGCTGGCCGATCCCGACGCGTCGGTCCGCTACGTGAAGGAGCGCGACGCGCTGATCGACGAGGCGCTGGAACGGCGGCGGCTGCGTCTTGCGATCGAGAGCGTCATCGCCACGCCGGACGCGAAGGCGAACGGCATCGGCGACGTCACGCAGGCGCGGCTGTCGACCATGGTCGCGCAGGTCTCGGAGGCCTTCGCGCTCAAGAACGCGGTGAAGCCCGAGCAGGTGTTCACGCCGGCATTCCTGCCGCCGAAGGCCGACCGCATGATCTTCAGGTAGCCGCGGTGGCCGACCGGGCGGCCGCCGGCCTGCGGGCGGCGCCGCGGGCGGTCCCGGCCAGCGCGGCGGGGCCCCGCGGGCGCGTCGAGTTCCGCGACGTGTTCCTCGCCTACGAGGGGCACGACGAGTTCGCCGTCGAGGCGATCTCGCTCGCGATCGAGCCGGGCGAGTTCGTGGCGATCGTCGGCCCGTCGGGCTGCGGGAAATCGACGTTCATGAAGCTCGCGAGCGGGCTCAAGCCGGCGACGCGCGGCGAGGTCGTCGTCGACGGCCAGCGGGTCGGCGGGCCGCTCAAGATCGTCGGCATGGCGTTCCAGGCGCCCACGCTGCTTCCGTGGCGCACGACGCTGGACAACGTCCTGCTGCCGCTCGAGATCGTCGAGCCCTACCGGTCGAGCTTCCGGCGCGAGCGGGTGGCCTACGCGGCGCGCGCGCGTGCGCTCCTCGCCACCGTGGGCCTCGCCGGGTACGAGCAGGAATTCCCGTGGCAGCTCTCCGGCGGGATGCAGCAGCGCGCCTCCATCTGCCGCGCGCTCGTGCACGAGCCGGAGATGCTGCTGCTCGACGAGCCTTTCGGCGCGCTCGACGCGTTCACCCGCGAGGAGCTGTGGTGCGTGCTGCGCGACCTGTGGCAGGCGCAGCGCTTCACGGTGATCCTGGTGACGCACGACCTGCGGGAGGCCGTCTTCCTCGCGGACACGGTCTACGTGATGAGCAGGCGCCCGGGACGCGTCGTCGCGCGCCGCGCCGTCGACCTGCCGCGGCCGCGCGACCTCGACGTGACCTACACCGACGCCTTCAGCGGCATCGTGCACGAACTGCGCGACCGCATCGGCGCGATCCGCCGGACGTGACGCCGCTGTCGCGCCGCGCGGAGCGTGCCGCACCGTGGATCCTGGCGGCGGTCATCCTCGTCGCCTGGGAAGCCGTCTGCCGCGGCTTTCGCGTCTCCGAGTTCATCTTCCCGGCGCCCACGGCGATCGTGGCCGCGCTGGTCGAGTTCGCGGGCCCGATCGCAGGCCACGCGTGGAAGACGTTCTGGACCACGATGGCAGGCTTCGCGATCGGCGTGGCGGTCGGGCTGCTGCTGGGGTTCGTGGTCGGGAGCTCGCGCGTGACCTACAGCGCCGTCTACCCGCTGCTCGTCGGCTTCAACAGCGTGCCGAAGGCCGCGTTCGTCCCGGTGCTGGTCGTGTGGTTCGGCATCGGCACGATCCCGGCGATCCTCACGGCGTTCCTCATCTGCTTCTTCCCGATCGTGGTGAACGTCGCGACCGGACTGGCCACGCTCGAGCCCGAGCTGGAGGACGTGCTGCGCTCGCTGGGCGCCACGCGGCGCGACGTCCTCTTCAAGGTGGGGCTGCCGCGCTCGCTGCCGTTCTTCTTCGCCTCGCTGAAGGTGGCGATCACGCTCGCCTTCGTCGGCACCGTCGTCTCCGAGACGGTGGCGAGCAATGACGGCATCGGCTACCTGATGATGTCGGCCGGATCCTCGATGCGGATGCCGCTGGTCTTCGCCGGCCTCGCCGTCATCGGCGTGATGGCGATGCTGATGTACGAGCTGTTCGCCGCCGTCGAGCGGCGGACGACGGCCTGGGCGCACCGCGGGCAGGCGGCGGCGTGAGCCGGCCGCCGCCCCGCCGCACGCCGCGCGTCACTTGTCGCCGACGAACAGGAAGCCGTCCGTGCGCGCGCCGTTCAGCCCCACTGCGAACAGCTGGCGCTCCTCGCCCTCGTAGACGGCGATCCCGGCGATGGTGGCGCTGCCCAGCGCGCACGGTGCGCCGTTGAAGGTGATCGACAGGTCGAACGCGCGCAGGTCCGTCCGCGGCGTCGCCGTGCCGCCGAAGGTGCAGCCTCCGCTCGAGCCGCTGATCGCGCCACCGGCCGCGACCGTCAGCGACGTCGCCTGGACGCCCGCGGACGTGGCGCCGATGCCGGTGAACGTTCCCGCCGTGAGCGCGAGGCTCGGGACGGCGATCGAGTCGTCGACCCAGTCGGCGGTGAACGACACCGACGCGCCGGATTCGGCGATCGTGCCCGTGAGCGACTGCCCGCTGACGAACGTCCCGCTGATCGTCGCCGGGAACACCGCGCCGAAGGGCACGAAGTTGTAGTCGCGCGCGTCGACGGAGGACACGCTCGTGCCCTGCACCGTCAGCGTGCCCTGCACCACGCCGCCGATCGACTCGGTGTTCGGCACCGAGTAGAGGACGTAGAACGTCCCGTCCGGCAGCACGATGCCGTAGAGCAGCGAACCGTTGCCGACCGATCCCTCCCACAGCCCGACCGGGCTGCCGGGGACGACCGTGGCGGGCACGCACGCGAAGACGATCTGCGGGCCGTTGCCCTCGGCGAGCCAGCCGGCGGCGCGCATCTGGTCGAACGTGGCGCGGTCGGTCGTGTAGCGGTGGTTCGGCGCGCCGCTCATGCCGTTGTTGTTGGCGCGGTAGAGCGGGACCGTGCCCGCGCCGCAGGTGCCCAGCGGCGAGGGCTGCAGGTAGAACGCGACGGCCTCGAAGGTCCACGCGGGATCCTGCTTGCGCATCTCGCACTCGGCGGCGAGCGGCGTGTAGAAGTGCGAGCTGCGCGGCGCGAACGCCGCGCTGAAGAAGCGGCACGTCTCGGCGATGCCCGGACCGGCGCCGGTCCACACCTGGAAGGTCTTGCCGGTGCGCGACCACACGCCGCCGTACGCGCCGCCGTCGAGGAGCGAGATCTCGTGCGCGTACGCGGTGATGAAGTAGTGGTTGAACCCGGCGTGGTAGTACTCGACGGCCGTGGTCGTCGGCTGCGCGACGACGGGGCCGGGCCCGACGGCGGGAAGGAGAACGGCGGCCGCGATTGCGGCGTGCGCGAGGACGCGCACGAGGCGACCGGGGCGGGAAGCCGTGCGACGCAGGGCGGACATGCTGCACCTCCGTAGCTGGACGGGAAACGATCGCTACCGGGCATCGTCGTCCTGCCGCGGCCGCGCGTGTTGACCTCGCGCAGGACATCGCGCGATCGCGCACGCGAGTCGGCGTGCGTGGCGGCCGTCGCCGATTCGGATGGGCGCAACGTGCCGCGGTTTGCGGCGGGCGCGCGGGCGCGGGGTCAGGCCGCCGTGAGGCGGTCGACTTCCGCGAGCTCCTCGGAGGTCAGCGCCCACGCGGCGGCGGCGACGTTGACGTCGACCTGCTGCGGCGACGTCGCGCCGGCGATGATGCTCGCCACCGGCGGGCGCGCGGCGAGCCAGGCGAACGCGAGGTCGACGAGGCTGCGGCCGCGCGCGCGGCAGAAGCGCTCGAGCGCCTCGACGACGTCCCAGTTGCGCGGCGTGAGGAAGCGCTCGGACCACATCCTGCTGGTGGCGAGCCGCGAGTCCTCGGGCAGCGGCGCGCCGCGCCGGTACTTGCCGGTCAGCAGGCCGCAGGCGAGCGGGTAGTAGGGGAGCAGGCCCATGCCGTACGCGCGCAGCGCCGGGACGAGCTCGCGCTCGGCGTCGCGCGCGAGCAGGCTGTACTCGTCCTGCGCGGAGGCGAACGCGGTGAGCCCCAGGTGACGGGCGGTCCACGCGGCGTCGGCGACCGCCCAGGCCGCGAGGTTCGAGCACCCGACGTAGCGCACCTTGCCCTGGCGCACGAGGTCGTCGAGCGCGCGCAGCGTCTCCTCGATCGGCGTGTCCGGGTCGGGCTTGTGCAGCTGGTAGAGGTCGATCCAGTCGGTGCGCAGCCGCGCGAGGCTCGCCTCGACCGCCGCCACGACGTAGCGGCGCGAGCCGCCCTTCAGCACGCCGCGGTCGTCCATCGCGTTCCCGAACTTCGTCGCGAGGACGACGTCCTTGCGGCGTGCGCCGAGCACCTCGCCCAGGATGCGCTCCGAGCCGCCGCGGTCGCCGTAGCTGTCGGCCGTGTCGAACAGCGTGACGCCGCGCTCGATCGCCCGGTCGACGACCTTCCGCGACTGCGCGACGTCGATGCGCATCCCGAAGTTGTTGCAGCCCAGCCCCACCAGCGACACCTTGAGGCCGGAGCGGCCGAGGTTCCTCGTCTCCATCGCGCTGCTCCCGTCGTCCGCCCGCGCAGCCGCGCGCGAGCCCTGCACAAGCGCGAATGATGCCCGGATTCCGGCTCGGCCTGTGCGGGACGACTGCGCGGCTCGTCCGGCGCGCCGCCGCCTCGCCCGCGCGCGATGGCGCCTTCGCCGCCCCGGACGCCACGCGATTCGGCATAATCCGCCCGTCGCGCCGCTCGGCGCCCATCGGATCGGGGGAGGACGGACATGGCATTGCGCATGAAGGCGGCGGCGCTCGCGCTGGCCGCGGGGGTGGCGGTGGCGGGCCCGGCGGCCGCGCAGGACCGGGTGTTCTTCGGGATCGCGACCGGCGGCACCGGCGGAACCTACTATCCGCTGGGCGGCATGCTGGCGCAGCTCATCTCCAACAAGGCGACCGTCGGCGGCAAGAAGCTCGCGGCGACGGCCGAGACCTCCGGCGCCTCGGTGGCCAACGCGCAGCTGCTGGCCCGCAAGGACATCGAGAGCGCGTTCGTCGCGGCCGACATCCTCGACGCCGCGTACAACGGCAAGGGGCAGTTCGACGGCAAGGCCGTGAAGAACCTGCGGGCGCTCGGCGCGCTGTATCCCGAGCAGGTCCAGCTCGTCACGAGCGCGTCGGCGAACGTCAGGTCCTTCAAGGAGCTGAAGGGCAAGTCGGTGTCGTCCGGCTCGCCGGGCTCCGGACAGTGGCAGCTGCTCGGCGACCTGCTGGAAGCGCACGGCATGACGCGCAAGGACATCACCGAGGACCTGTCGTCGTTCGCGCAGTCGGTCGACAAGATCAAGGACGGCAACCTGGTGGCCTCGCTGATCACGGCGGGCGCGCCGACCGCGTCGATCACCGACCTCGCCAACGCGCGCGAGCTGCGCATCGTTCCGCTGGTCGGCCCGGAGATCGACCAGCTGCGCAAGAAGCAGCCCTACTACGCGCAGGTGCAGCTGCCCGCGAACACGTACAAGGGGCAGACGGCTCCGGTGGACACGCTCGCCGTCATGGCGATCTGGGCCACGCACGACGGCCTGTCCGAGCAGACCGCCTACGAGGTGACCAAGGCGCTGTTCGAGAACCTGGAGATCCTCGGCCAGGTGCACCCGAAGGGCAAGGAGATCTCGCTCAAGACCGCGCTGCAGTCCGTGTCGATCCCGCTGCACCCCGGCGCGCAGCGCTACTACCGCGAGAAGGGCCTGGTCAAGTGACGTGGCGCCGCGGGCGCCGGCGTGCGCCGGTGTCCGCGGCCCGCGTCATCGTTCGGGTGCCGCTCGTTGCGCCGCACCGGCGCGTCGGCGGGCGCCGCCACCTGGTGGCCGCGTGCGCCGCGATCGCCGCGGCCGCGTGCGCGATGCCTCTGCACGCGGGCGGCTGCGTGATCGTGTCCGCCGGGACGCCTCTCGCCACGCTCGGCGCGTGGCCGCTGCCCGCGGAGGACGCGGCGCTGCGCCTGCGCTACCGGCATTCGGTGACGCTGTCGCCGGTGGAGGAGCGCTACGACGTGGCGGGCAGCACGCTGGTCCAGACGCAGATCCGCTTCGCCGAGCACGGCCCGGGGCTGCCCACGCAGGCGGAGCCCGGGCAGGCCTGGTCGCAGGAGGACGGCGAGTTCGTGCTGCGCCTCGCGCGGCCGCTCGACGGCATCGCCGCGCGTGTCGATCCCGCGCAGCAGCCGACGCTGGCGGTCGGCGCGCGGACGATCGACCTCGCGCAGTGGGGCCGGCGCGCGATCCACCTGACCGTCCGGCCCGGGCGCTGCCCCGGGGACTGATCCGCGCCCCGCGCGCCGCCGTCCGTCGCTCCCTCCCCATCGAAGGCCGAATCGCATGACAGCGTCCACGCCGCCGGGGCACGCCGGTTCGCTCGCCGAGGGCGTCGAGGCGGTCTCGCAGGAGAAGCAGGAAGCGCTGATCCGCGAGTTCGACACCGAGTCGAACTTCCGCAAGCTGGCCGGCGCCGCCGGGCTGATCGCGACGACGCTCGCGGTCGTGCTGTCGGCCTTCCACGTCTACACCGCCGGGTACGGGCTGTTCGACGAGATCAAGCACCGCTCGTTCCACCTGACGCTGGTGCTCGGGCTGATCTTCATCGTCTTTCCCCGCCGTCATCCGCCAACTGCCCGGGCGGCGCTGCGCGACTGGGGCTGGAGCGCGCTGTTCGCGGCGTTCTACGTCTACCTCGCGTGGGCGCTCGTCGACCGGCTGGGCGGCGAGGTCCCGCACGCGTGGGCGTTCGTCGCGCTGATCGGCCTGGTCGCGCTGCTCGCGATGCCGTGGCCGTTCCTCGGCGGCCGGGGCGACCGCCCGTCGTGGGCGGACTGGCCGCTCGCCGCGGCAGCCGCGTCGATCTCGCTCTACTTCCTCGTCTTCTTCGACGACATCTTCATCGGGCGCGTGGGCTCGCCGATCGCGGTCGACTACATGATGGGCGTCTTGGCCATCGTCATGGTGATGGAGGCCACGCGCCGCACCATGGGCCCGCTGCTGCCGGTGATCGGCATGCTGTGCCTGCTGTACGCGCTGTTCGGGCGCGTGATGCCGGGCATCCTCGCGCACCGCGGCTACCCGGTCGACCGCCTGGTCAACCACATCTACATCGGCACCGAGGGCATCTACGGGATCGCGGTCGGCGTGGTGGCGACCTACGTCTTCCACTTCGTGCTGTTCGGGATCCTCGCGCAGATGACCGGCCTCGGCCGCCTGTTCATGGACCTCGCCACGATCGCAGCCGGGCGCTTCGCCGGCGGTCCTGCGAAGGTGTCCGTCGTCTCCTCGGGGCTGTTCGGCATGATCTCGGGCTCGGCGATCGCCAACGCCGTCACCACCGGCGCGCTGACGATCCCGCTGATGAAGAAGTACGGGTTCTCGCCGCGCTTCGCCGCCGGCGTGGAGGCATCCGCGTCGTGCGGCGGGCAGGTGACGCCGCCGGTGATGGGCGCCTCGGCGTTCGTCATGGCGGAGCTCCTCGGCGTCCCCTACAAGTGGCTGGTGGTGGTCGCCATCATCCCGGCGCTGTTCCACTACTTCGCCTGCCTGACGATGGTCCACCTGGAGGCGAAGCGGCTGAAGCTCGCCGGCGTCGAGCCGCACCTCATCCCGAAGCTGTCGCGCGTGCTCGGCGAGAGCTGGCACCTCGTGTTCCCGCTGGTCGTGCTCGTCGGCCTGCTGCTGTTCGACTACACGCCATTCCTCGCCGCGTTCTGGGGCATCGTGCTGGTCGTCGCCTGCTCGTACATCCCGCTGATCGCGCGCCGGCTCGGCCACCGCCGGCTGCAGGGCGACACGCTCACGCCGCGCCTGCTGGTCCAGGGCCTCGCCGACGGCGCGCGCTTCGCCCTCGCGATCGGGGCGGCCTGCGCGTGCGTCGGCCTGATCCTGGGCATGCTCACGCTGTCCGGGCTGGGGTTCAAGTTCTCCGGCGCGGTGGTCGACCTCGCCGCCCAGGTCGGCCAGTTCGTCGTCGCGATCGACCCGTTCGGCGCGATCACCGAGCACGGCGCGAAGGTGTTCTTCGGCCTGCTGTTCGTCGCGGTGGCATGCATCCTGATGGGCACCGGCGTGCCGACGACGCCGACGTACATCATCCTCGCCTCGATCGCGGCGCCCGCGCTGCAGACGCTCCAGGTCCCGCTGCTCGCGACGCACTTCTTCGTCTTCTACTACGGCGTGCTCGCCGACGTGACGCCGCCGGTGGCGCTCGCGGCCTACGCCGCGGCCGGCATCGCGGGCGCCGAGCCGATGCGAACCGGGCTCACCGCGTTCCGGCTGTCGATGGGCAAGGCGCTCGTGCCTTTCATGTTCACCTACACCCCCGCGCTGCTGTTCATCGACTTCGCGTGGGGGCCGTTCCTCTCGGCGCTCGCCTGCGGGATCGTCGGGATCGTCGCGCTGTCGGCGGCGCACATCGGCTTCTTCGCCGCGCCGCTGCGCCGCGCCGAGAAGTGGCTGCTGTCGATCGCCGGGCTCGCGCTGGTGTTCAACGAGCCGTGGCCGAACCTCGTCGGCAGCGCCGTCGTGGTGGCGATCCTCGGGTGGAACGCGGCGCGCGGGGGGCGCCGGGCGCGACGGCGGACCCGGCGATCGTCCTGACGCGGGAACGCGGCGGGTGGCAAGCCGCGTCCGCGCCCGCGCCGAATTGAACTCCCGGCCCGCGGCCCCCATCTCACGATCTGCCGGAGGCGCGGGGCGTCGCCCGTCGCCGGCGGAAAGGATCGTCGATGGCCCGGCTGCTTCCGCTGCTGTTCCTCCTGCTCGCCGTCGCCGCATTCCTGCTCGCGCGGCAGGCGGCGCGCCCGCGCAGCGACCGCGTCTACCGGCCGCGCCCGTCCCCATTCGCGCGGCGCAAGCCGGCGGCGGAGGCCGACTGGATCGCGTCCCGCGCGGACGTCGAGGACGTGCGCGACGCCTACTCCAGCGAGACGCTCGACCCGCAGCGGCCGCTGTTCCGCTGCGGCGGGTGCCAGGCCTGGTACCACGAGGCGAGCGTGCGCGCGCTGGACCTCGACAACGGCGGACGCTGCGCGCTGTGCGGCAGCCCCGACCTGCGCGCCGTGCGCATGCTCTGACCCGACCGGCGATGGACCGCGCGCGCTACGTGCGGCAGCAGGCCGTCGACGGGCTCGGCGTCGAGCGCCTCGCGGCGATGCGCGTGGTCGTCGTCGGGGCCGGGGCGGTCGGCAACGAGGTGGTCAAGAACCTCGCGCTCATGGGCGTGGGCGCGGTCGACGTCCACGACTTCGACCGCGTCGAGGTCCACAACCTGACGCGCGGCGTCTTCCTGCGCGAGTCCGACGTCGGCCGCCCGAAGGCGACGGCAGTGGCCACGCGCGCCGCGGACGTCGATCCGCACGTCCGCATACGCGCCGTCGAGGGCGACGCGTGGCGGACGCTCGCGCTGGGCGACCTCGCACGTGCCGATGCGCTCGTCCTCGCGGTCGACAGCGTCGAGGCGCGGATGAAGCTGGCGCAGCTCGCGCTGCTGGCGGGCGTCGACGTGGTGAACGCGGGCATCGACAGCCGCTACGCGAGCGTCGAGACCTTCCCGCACGCGCAGGCCGGCCCGCAGGCGTGCTACGAGTGCCACCTGCCGCCGAGCGCCTACGCGAAGGTGGCCGAGCGCTACTCGTGCGGCTGGCTGCGCCGCGCGCTCGCCGCCGAGGCCGTCGTGGCGACGACCGCCATCACCGCCAGCGTCGCCGGCGCGCTCGCCGTGCAGGCGGTGCTGCACCCGGGGGGCGGGGCGCGGCGCGTGCTCGTCGACACGCACACCGGGCACGCGACGGCGGCGGCGCTCACCCGCAACGACGCCTGCGCGGGGTGCGCGGGCCTGCACCCGCGGCCGCCGCGCGTGCCCGCGCGCGGCGACTGGCACGCCGCGCTGCGCAGGCACGCGCCGGACGCGGACGCGCTGGTGCTGTCGGACGCGGTCATCTTCGACTACGCCTGCCAGCAGTGCGGGTCGACGCGCGAGGGCGCCGCCTACGTCGGGCGCGCCGCCGCCGCGTTCGACGACCGCATCGTGCGCTGCGCGGCGTGCGGCGAGCTGGCGGTGCGCATCGACGTGCGCACGGAAACGACGCCCGGCGAGTTGCAGCGCCTGTACGTCCGCGCGACGATGCCGGTCAAGTACCTGCTCGCCTGGACCGCAGCGTCCGCCGCCGTGTGCCTCGACCTGGAGGAGTGACCGATGCTGCCGCAACCCCGCCGCCTTCTCGTGCGCACCGCCGACCAGACGCGGCGCGCGGAACTCGAGCTCGCGCCGGACCAGACCGGCGCCCAGATCATCCAGTCGGCGGTGGACCACTGGGCGCTGCCGGCCGACGCGGACTACGCGCTGGTCAACGTCACCCAGGGCCGCGCGCTGAAGCCCACGGAGACGCTCGACCAGGCCGGCGTGAACAGCGGCGACGTCCTCGAGGTGCAACCGGTGCTGGTCGCCGGCGGATGAGGCGCGAGGTCGACGTCGAGCGCGTGCGCGTGCTCGCGCGCGGGAGCGCGGGGTGCGTGGGCATCGTGGCACTCCCCGGTCCGGGACGCGCGCGCTTCGTGCTGGACCTCGCCGTGGTCACCGCCGACTCCGCCGCGTATCCGCGCGAGCGGCGCTCGGCCACGCGCGTGGCGATCGACCTGTCGCCGCGCCACCCGTTCCTGCCGCCCGCGGCGACGGCGCTGACCCCGGTCTTCCACCCGCACGTGTTCGCGTCCGGGCTCGTCTGCGTCGGCGCGCGCTGGGTCGCCGGCGAGGGCATGGACCTGTACGTCAAGCGGCTGATCCGGCTGCTGGCGTTCGACCCGCTGCTGATGAACGCGCACTCGATCGCCAACGCGGCGGCACAGGCGTGGTACCAGCGCACCGCGCGCCTCCACCCGCAGGCGTTTCCCACCGATCCGGCGGCCATCGCGTTCGCGACCGGCGCGTCCGCGCCGCCCGCGGGCGCCGGCGAGCGCGCGCTCCGGACCTGTCCCGGCTGCGGCGTGGGGCTCCGCCTCCCCGCGGGCCGCAGCGGGACCGTACGCTGTCCGCGCTGCGGGCGCGAGTTTTCGACGAGCACCTGATGCGCTGGACGGACCTGCCCGCGCCCTCGCCGGTGCGCACGCGCGCCGCGTGGCGCAGCGTGCTGCGCGAGCGCGGTGTCGATGCAGTCCTGCGCGACGCGCTCGCCGGGCCCACGCCCGCCGGCCACGGCCCGTGCGTGCTGCTCGAGGCGCTCGCGCGCGACGCCGCCGTCCGCCACGTCGCGGCCAGCGCCTTCGAGCGCGGCGGCCTCCTCGTCGGCACGCCGGTCGCCGCCGCCGCGCCGGACGGCCCGATCGCGTTCCTGCACGTGACGCGTGCGGTGCCGGCGGTGCACGACGACGCGACGCCGCTGGCCCTGCGCATGGACGCGCACGTGTGGTCCGCGGCCACGGCGACGCTGTGCGACGGCGAGACGATCGTCGGCTGGTTCCACAGCCACCCTGGCATCGGCGCGTTCTTCAGCGACACCGACCGGCGCACGCAGCGCGCGTTCTTCGCCCATCGCTACAGCGCCGGGTGGGTCATCGACCCGGTGCGTGGCGAGCACGCCTGGTTCGTCGGCGCCGACGCGCGCGCGGTCGCCGACGTCCGCATCGTCGGCTGACCGACGCCGCAGCCCGGAACGCGACGCCGTCGAGGGCCCCGCTGCCGGATTTCCCGCGGACTCGTTGAGTCCGCCGCGTGCTGCTGGCTATACTGCCCGCGCAAGGCCGGAACTCGGAGGAGGCGACGTGCGCGCCGCCGGCGGCGGATTCGGTGCCAGCCGTGCGCCCGCTCCTTCGGGCCTCGATGCTCGACGTCCAGAAGGAGTCCCGCCGATGTTCGTCCCGTCCGCCGTCCCCGGTGCCGTCCGCGCGTGTGCGTCGCTCGCGATGGCGGTCGTGTTCCTTGCGCCCGCGGCCGCCGCGCAATCCGTCGCGGTGCCGTCGCTCCAGTACCAGGACTTCGCGTCGCGCACGCGCGCCGCGCACGACGCCGGCGCGACGCACGAGCTGCGCGCGCAGGAGTCCGTTCCCGGCCGCCGTGCCGACCTGCTGCTCTCCGACGAGCAGGATCCGCCGCCGCTGACCGGCCGCGGCCTCGCGTCGAACCCGGACATCGCCGTCGGTCCGGAGGACATCCTGGTGGTCGCCGGCCAGAACCGGATCCTGCGCCTGCCCAACCCGAACGCCACCGGCATCAACCTGCCGTACACGGCGCCGACGGCAGGGGGCAGCCTCGGCCTCCCGCGGCCCCTCACCAACTTCAACGCGCTGCGCGCCGGCGTGCCGACCTCGGAGATCGCGCTCGACGCGTGGATCGGCCCGACGGTGCTGAACGACGTCTGCGGCGGCGCCTACGACCCGTCGACGTGCCTCATCCAGCATCCGACGGTGCGCTACGACCAGATGCACGGCCACTTCCTGGTCGCGTTCTCGATCACCGACACCGGCGTGCGCGGGCTCGGCGTCAGCGTCAGCGCCGCCCGGGCGTCGACGTGGGTGCTGATCGTGTCGCGCAACGCGACGCTGGTGCGCCCCGACGGCACCGTGCCGCCCCAGGTGTTCAGTGCCCCGCACACGCCGGACAACGCGCCGGGCTCGTTCCCGCACGATTGGTACATCTATTACGGCAGCCGCGACCAGGCCGGTCCGACGGGATTCCTGAACCTCAACATGTACTCGACGCACCCGGCAGCGCGCCCGGTCGCCGCGCCGGGGCGTTTTTCGGCGAACTTCCCGGAGACCAACTGCAACGTCCCCGTCGGCGCGCAGCCGCCAGTGTCGGCGTCCGCGCCCGTCGGCGAGGAGACGGTGTGCCTGTTCCCGACGGAAGTGCGCCTCGGCATCGACGCCGACTCGGTGATCCTCGTCTCCCCGGTGATGAACGTGAACCAGATCGTGCCGGGCTCGAACGCGATCCCGTTCACCACGGGCCGCTTCATGGGCAACCGGGTGCGCGTGCTGTCCAAGTACCAGCTCTACCGCTTCGAGGGCGACTTCGCGAACGGCAATCCGTTCACGCCGACGGCCTACGCCGCGCCGCGGCCTCACACCGGCGACCGCAACTCGCCGTCGGGGCTGCTGATCACCGCGCCCAACCAGACGCAGTTCGACATGTTCCGCAACACCGACATTCCGGCGTACTGCTCGGTGTTCGACTTCGCGTCCGACTCGTGCACCACGACCATGGCCGGGTTCCCGCCGCGGCGCTACACGCTCGGGCTCGAGACCTCGCCGACCGGCTCGGGCATCGACTCGCCGCGGCCGCCGACGAACCCGTCCACGGCGTCGAGCCTGTATCCCCTGTACTACGAGCCGGCGCACCTGCGCGGGCGGCCGAACGCGAAGTTCTCCAACTTTCCCTACGCGGGCGTGGGCTATCTCGTCGGCAGCTACTCGTTCGGCACGGTGGGCAGCGGCGGCAACCTGTGGGTGCAGCCGATCGTCTACCGCGCGGACTACAAGCCCGCGCTCGACTCGGGCGACCAGACCGCGATCGGCATCAGCGGCCCGCGGCGCGAACTCGTGCCGGACACCGTGATCAACCCGCTGGGCGTCCCCGAGCAGCCCACGTGCGCGGTGGCCCCGTGCAGCACCACGACGATCGGCGCCCCCGAGAACACGCTGTTCGTCGGGGACGGCCGCGTGCGCCGCGCGGTCTTCCGCGAAGGACACCTCTACACGGCACGCACGGGACGCCCCTCGTCGGGCATCTTCGGCACGTCGATCGTGACGCCGTCGCCGCTCAACGCGAACCAGGCCAACACCCCGCTGTGGAGCACGGTCTACTACGACGTGATCCAGAGCCGCTACACCTCGCCCGTCCCGGCGCTGCCGGCGATCGGCTCGACCGCGCCGTACACGCTGCCGCTGCCCAACCCGAGCCTGTCGTTCTACACGTTCTGGCAGAACGGGCACTTCTACTCGCCGATGTTCGACGTGCCGGCGAACGTCGTGCAGTCGGGCGCCGCCTCGCCGATCGTGCTGCAGCCGTACTTCGACAAGCTGTTCGTCGGCACGACGTCGCCGCGCACGGGCTACCCGAGCACCACGACCGACGGCAACATCTGGCCGAGCCTGTTCGACATGCGGCAGGGCATGGACAAGTTCGACCGGCTGACCTTCCACACCAATCCCGTGAACGGCAAGGTGGAGCACCCGCTGACGCAGGCGAACGCGACGAACCTGTTCTCGACGCGCCACGGCGGCGCGGTCGATCCGAACGGCGGCGGCGTGTGGGCCTACGGCGCGTTCGCCGACTGGCGCGACGCGGGCGTCGGGCAGTGGGCGACGCACGCCGCCTACTACGAGCCGACGTTCGCGCGCGTCGACCCCTACTCCACGACGGTCAGCTCGTTCTCCGACGTCTGCCCGGTCGGCGGCAGCTTCCCCGGGTGTCCGGCGAGCGCCTTCTTCCCGTTCATCCAGACCGCGCGCCAGCTCGACCTGACGAAGTACTTCTACGGCCCCGGCGGCCAGCCGCTCGGCAACGGCGTCGACCCGGGGCACGGCATTCCCGGCGTGCCGGTGGCGTTCCAGCCGGACCGCCGCGTCACGCGCGCGGAGATGGCGGCGCTGGTCGTCTACTCGATGATGGACGAGGCGGCGGTCGACGACTACCTCGCCAAGACGACGCCGTTCAACTTCACCGACGCGACCGCAGGCGCCGCGGGCACCGACCCGGACGGCAACCCGGTGATCCTGAGCCAGGCGCAGGCGAAGGCGATCCAGGTGATGGTGCGGCGCGGCATCACGGCCGGGTGCAGCGGGACGCAGTACTGCCCGTTCAACTTCCTCACGCGCAGCGCCATGGCCGCGTTCCTGATGCGCGCCAAGCTCAACAACGTGCACCCGACGGTGCTGACCGGCTGCGCGCCGGGCGCGAATCCGGTGACCTGCGTGCAGGGCGGCGACAACTTCTACCGCCTGCTGCCGACCACGCCGTACTTCCCCACCGACGTGCCGTCGACGCATCCGTTCTTCCGCGAGATCCAGGCGCTGCGCACGTTCCGCATCACCACGGGCAGCGGCGCGACGACGTACGCGCCCGACGCGACGCTCACGCGGGCGCAGATCGTCACCTTCGTGATCCGCGCGCTGCACCTCTGATGGGGAGCGCCGCGCGCGGCGCCGGGGGGTTCCGGCCGCCGCGCGCGGGACGCGGCTGGCCGGCGGCGATCGCGGTCGCGCTCGTCCTCTGCGGCTGCGCGGCGTCGCCGATCGTCCCGGAGGACGCCGCGCGCTTCCCGGTGCGCATCGACGGGCGCCACGGGTTCATCGACGGGCGCGGCCGGCTGGCGATCGCGCCGGCCTGGCGCAACGCGGGGGCCTTCCGCGGGGGCCTGGCGCCGGTGCAGTCGCCCGACACCGAGCGCTGGGGCTACGTCGACGCGGCCGGCGCGCTGCGCATCCCGGCGCAGTTCCTCGCGGCCGAGCCGTTCCGCGAAGGCGTGGCCGCCGTGCGCACCGAACGCGGCGTCGGCTACCTGCGGCCCGACGGCACATGGGCGATCGCCGCGCGCTTCGCCGGCGGCACAGCGTTCTCGGAAGGCGCCGCGCTCGTCGCCTTCGAGCGCAACGTCGCCGGCGTCGCGGCGGTGACCTACGGCTTCGTCGACCGGCGCGGCGAGTGGGTTCTCGAGCCGGGCTTCGCCGATGCCGGCTCGTTCGCCGAGGGCGTGGCGCCGGTCCGCAGGATGGGTGAGCGCTTCGGCTACGTCGACCGGCAGGGCCGCACCGTGATCGCGCCGCGGTTCGATCGCGCGCTGCCGTTCGGCGACGGCCTCGCGCCGGTGCGCGCCGACGACGGGCGCTGGGGCCTGATCGACCGGCGCGGCGAGTTCGTCGTGCCACCGACGTTCGTCGGCGCGCGCCGCTTCGCCGAAGGACTCGCGCCGGTGCTCGACGCGTCCAACCGCTGGGGGTACGTCGACGCGGCCGGGCGCTTCGTCATCGCGCCGGCGTTCACCGAGGCCGACCCGTTCGAGCACGGGCTCGCGCGCGTGACGCTCGACGGGCGCGTGGGCTACGTCGACCGGCGCGGGCGCTTCGTCTGGGCGCCGCGCTGAAGGAGGCGCCGCATCCGGGCGGGGCGGGGCGCGGCCCGTATCCGGCGCGAAGTCCGCGGCCGCCGACGCCCGCGGACGGCTGCGGATCAGGACGCTTCCAGCAGCCCGGCGAGCAGCGTCGCGATGCCCAGGAAAGAGAAGAAGCCGACGACGTCGGTGACGGTCGTCAGGATGATCGACGACGAGGTCGCCGGATCCTGGCCGAACCGGCGCAGCACCAGGGGCGTCAGCGCGCCGGCGAGCCCGGCCGCGATCATCGAGATCACCATCGCGGCCGCGCACACGAGCACGAGCCCGATCGAGCGGCTCCACACGTAGACGCCCAGTGCCGTCGTCGCTGCCACCGCCACCCCGTTGACCAGGCCCACGATCGCCTCCTTCGTGACCACGTCGCGCCAGTGGCGCAGCCCGATCTCGCGCAGCGCGAGGCCGCGCATCGTGACGGCGAGCGCCTGCGCGCCGGCGTTGCCGGACTGCCCGGCGACGACCGGGAGCAGCACGGCGAGCGCCGTGAAGCGGGCGATCGTGCTCTCGAACAGCCCGACGACGGCGGCGGCGAGGAACGCGGTGGCGAGGTTGATCTGCAGCCACGGCAGCCGCCGGGTCACGGCGAAGCGCGGCGTCGAGAGCGCGCGCTCGTCGCGGCTCGCGCCCACCATCGTCTGGATGTCCACCGTCGTCTCCTGGGCGACCGCGGCGAGCAGCGCCGCGTGCTGGATGACGCCGACGAAGCGGCCGTGCGCATCCACGACCGGGACCTCGTTGATCGGCTGGTGCTGCAGGATCGCGACCAGGTCCTCGCGCGGGTCGAGCTCGCCTACGACCGCGATGGGCGGGCGCGTCACCTCGCGCAGCGGCACGGCGGGGTCGGTGACCGCGAGGTCGTGGATCTCGACGCGCCCCGCCAGCTGCCGGGCGTCGTCGACGACGAACATCTCGCGCAGCCCGCGGCGGCGGATCGCCTTCAACCGCTGCAGCGCGTCGCCCACGCTCGCGTCCGCGCGCAGCGGCGCGACGTTCGGATCCATGATCCGCCCGGCGACGTCCTCGGGGTAGGCGACGAGGGCCCGCAGCTCGGCGGCGACCTCGGGGTCCGCCCCGGACAGGCACTTCGCGCGCGCCTCCTCGTCGAGCTGGGCGAGGACAGCCGCTGCCGTCGGCGGGTCCGCCTCGGCCAACCAGCGCGCGGCCACGTCCGCCGGGATCCCGGCGAGCATCGCAGCCGCGACGTCCGGCATCAGCGCCTGCCAGACGGGCAGCGCGACGTGGAGCGGAAGCGGCAGCAGCAGCTCCGCGATCTCACCCGGCGCGAGCCGCTCGAGCCGCCGCGCGGCCTCGCGCGGGTAGTCCTGCAGGTAGCGCCGGCTCAGCGCCGCGACGGCGGGAAGCGTCTCTGCGCTCACGCGCGGTCACGCTCCGGCGGGAAGAGCAGCGTGACCGCCGCCTCGATCAGCGCGACGACCGCCTGCCAGTACGCCCCGGCCACGATGCCGGCGACCGACGCGCCTTCCGGCCCCCGTTCCGCGGCGCGCTCGCGCATCGCCTGCGCGAGCGCGCGGCGCTCGACGCTGCCGACCAGCACGCCGCTGCGCTCCACGACCGGTGCGACGTCCGCGCGGCGCCAGAGCGCATGGTCGAGGGCGCCGCGGATCGGCATGACCGCCGGCAGCGTGCCGGGGAGGTCGCCGGCGAGCGAGTCCAGCGACCGTGCAGGATCGGCCTGCAGCAGCGCCCACAGCTCGACCTGTCCACGCGGCGCGCGCTGCCCGTCGACGACGTAGACCGGGGCGCTGGTTCGCGCACGGGCCGCATGCAGCGCGGCGAGTGCGTCGCGCACGCTCGTGCCGGGCGCGAGCGCCACGACCTCGGTCTCCACGCAGGCACCGACCGCATCCTCGGGGTAGCCGAGCACGGCTTGGCAGGCCAGCGCCATCGCGGTCGGGAGCGCGTCGATCAGCGCGCGGCGGCGCGGCTCCGGCAGGGCGCGCAACACGGCCGCCGCCGCAGGAACGCTCATCGGGCCGAGGAGAAGCGCCGCGTGCGGGACATCGGGCGGGAGGACGCGCGCGGCGACGTGTGGCCGCATCGCCGCGAGGACGGGTGCACCGAGGCGGGCCGGCAGTCGTGCGAAGAGCGCGGCGGCATCCTCCCGCGGCATGCCTTCCAGCACGCGCGCCGCGTCCGCCGGGTGCGAGTCGAGGTACGCGTGCGTGAGGACGTCCGGATCAGCCATCGACCGCTCGCTTGCCGAGAAGCACGACGGGCTCGTCGCCGAACACGTGCCCGGGAATCGCGACCGAGCCTTCGTCGGTCTCCAGGACCACGGCGTGCGTGCCGAACTCCAGGACGCGTCCCTCGAAGCCGGCGACGCGGATGCGCTGGCCGGGCAGGAAACGGCGCCGCATCTGCTGGACGCCGATCAGGTTCGCGACGTGCTGGCGCGCGCCGAGGCTGATCGCGACGACGACGCCGCCGGCGATCGCCACCGCCCCGATGCCGACGATGATCGCGAGGAGCGTGACGCGGATGCCGACCTGCTCCGAGGCCACGAGCAGCGCCGCCGCGAGGATGGCCACCTGCGCCGCGCGCGCCGCGATGCGCTGCTGCGCCGGCGCCAGCGGCCCGGGGGCGCGCACGATCAGGTCGGCGACGACGCGCGATGCGACGTAGCCGGCGACGACGATCAACAGCCCGGCGACCAGCTCGGGCAGGTAGTCGAGGAGGCGCGTGAGCCAGTGCGTGAACGCCTGGAGCCCGAGCGCCTCGGCCGCGGCCGCGAGAAAGGCGATCAGCACCGCCCAGTAGACGATCGATCCCACCACCCGCGACGCGTCGGCAAAGCGGACGCGCCGCGCGAAGCGCGCCCCCGCGAAGCGCGCCCCCGCGAAGCGCTTCGCCACGACGTCGAGCAGCACCAGGGCACGCCGCGACATGCTGCGCAGCACGGCCGCGGCCAGCCAGCCGAGCGCCAGCAGCAGCAGCGCGGCGGCCAGTTCGGGCAGGAAGTCGACGACGCGCGCGACGAACGCCGTCACGACCTGCGCAGCCCGCTCGCCCACCGTTGCGTCGCTCGCCTGGCCCGTCGCCATGCCGCATGCCTCCCGTGACGCGTGGGTCCGACCGCACGGCCGTCGATCCGCGCGGCAACCGCGACCCGTTGCGGGTCGACGTCCGTAAGGATGCCCCAACGACGCTGGCAGGTCGACCGCGGCGGATCGCGGGCCACGCGGCAGCGCCGCAGTGCCCGTGCCGCTGCGCCCCGGTCGCGCGCCGTCGCGAGCGCGCCCGACGCGCGCTCCGCGCCGCAGCGTCTAGTCGAGTCCTGCCCGGCTCAGGCGAAGGCGCAGCGCCTCGACCTCCTCGATCAGGTCCGCGACCAGCGCCGCGAGCTCCGGCACGGCGTCGAAGTCCCGTTCGAGGCGGTGCATCTCCCGCGCGCGCCGCACGTGCACGCCGGTGAAGCGCCACGTGTCGGGCGCCGCGCCGGCGGCCGGCAGCAGGCCCTCGCGGACGTGCGCGACCACCCAATCCGTCTCCACGCGGCACGCGCGCGAGAACTGGTCCAGCGTGAGGCCGTCGTCGTCGAGCACGGCGATCAGCAGGTCACGGTCGATCATGGTCCGGCTCCGGTGCACTCAGGCGCCGTGGCCGGCGCGCGGATCGAAGGGGAGGTCGCGGGCCATCGCCTCGTAGAGCTCCTTCGCGCGGGGGGTGTCCGCCGGCGGCAGCACCACGCGCAGCGTGAGCTCGAGGTTGCCGGGCGGCTCGCCCGGCACGCCCTCGCCGCGCACGCGCAGCGTGCCGCCGCTCCGGGCGCCGGCCGGCACGCGGACCTTGAGCGTGCGTCCGTCGGGCATCGCCACGGGCACCACCGCGCCCAGCGCGGCCTCCCACGGTGCGACGGGCAACTCGACCACGAGGTCGCGGCCGTGCACCGCGTAGCGGCCGTGCGGCTGGAAGTGCACCTCGAGGAACAGGTCGCCGGCCGGCGCGCCGCCGAGGCCGGGGGATCCCTGGCCCGCGAGGCGGATCAGCTGGCCTTCGCGGACGCCCTTCGGGATCTGCACGTCGAGCGTGCGCGTGGCGAGCGTCACGCGCCCGTCCGCGTCGAGCTTCGGCGCGCGCAGGCTCAACTGCCGGCGGGCGCCGCGGAAGGCGTCCTCGACCTCCAGCATCACCTTGGCGTGGCGGTCCTCGCCGCGCGCGCGGAACCCCGCGCCCTCGGCGCCGAATCCCGCCGCGCCGGGACGCGCGCCGCCGCGGCCCATCCGGCCGAACAGCTCGGCGAAGAAGTCGCTGAAGTCGGCGGCCTCCGCGTCGGAGAAGCCGCGGCCGGAGAACTCGAAGCCGCTGTCCCAGTCGGGCGGCGGCTGGAACTCCTGCCCGGCGCGGGCCCCGCGCGCGATCAGCTGGTCGAACGCCGCGCGGCGCTCCGGGTCGGAGAGCACGGCGTAGGCCTCGTTGACGTCCTTCATCCGCGCCTCGGCCTCCGGCGCCTTGTTCACGTCCGGATGGTACTTGCGCGCAAGCTGGCGGTAGGCCTTCTTGATCGCGTCGGCGGGGGCGTCGCGCGCGACGCCCAGCACCTCGTAGTAGTCCTTGAACTGCACGCGCCTCCCGGTCGATGGCGGCGCAACGGCGCGCGGGCGCCGTGCGGCAGGCTCCCTTAATTGCAGGCCGCCGCCCTCCGCGTCAAGCCCCTTGAAACGCCCGCCGGCCAGCCTCAGTTTCGGGGTGTTCCCGGCAGCGGCCGTCCCGACGGGGCGGCCTTGCGACAACCCAAGGAGGAACCCGTGTTCTATCGATCCCTGTTCCCGCGCGACGTGTTCGCCGACCTGGATCGCCTCCAGCGCGAGCTCCAGCAGGCGTTCGACGTCTCTCCCAGCATCCGCGGCCTCGGCCGTGGCGGCTATCCTGCCCTGAACGTGGGGGGCACCCCGCAGTCGGTCGAGGTCTACGCGTTCGCCCCCGGGCTCGACCCGGCGAAGATCGAGGTGAACCTCGAGCGCGGCGTCCTGACGGTGTCGGGCGAGCGGACCGACACGCTGGGCAACGGCGACGCGAAGGCGGCGCTGCACATCAACGAGCGCTTCGCCGGCCGCTTCCGCCGCGTCGTGAGCCTCCCGGACGACGTGGACCCGAGCGCCGTGAACGCCGACTACCGCGACGGCGTGCTGCACATCAGCATCCGCCGCCGTGCGTCCGCGATGCCGCGTCGCATCGAGATCCAGTGAAGGAGGGCCTCACGATGAACGACATGACGAAGACCGCCGCCACCGAGCCGCAGGCGCGCGCGCGCGAGGAAGCGGCGCTGCTGCCGCCCGTCGACGTGGTCGAGGACGCGAGCGGCATCACGCTGTACGCCGACCTGCCGGGCGTGACGCGCGAGGGCCTCAACCTGCGCGTCGAGGCCGACACGCTGACGATCGAAGGCGAGATGGCGCTGCAGGTGCCCGAGGGCATGCAGGCGAGCCACGCCGAGGTCCAGGTGCCGCGCTACCGGCGCGTGTTCACGCTGAGCAAGGAGCTCGATCCCGAGAAGGTGTCGGCCGAGCTCAAGCACGGCGTGCTGAAGCTGCGCATTCCCAAGGCCGAGCACGCGCAGCCGCGCAAGGTCGAGATCCGCGTGCACTGACCGGACGCTGCTCCGCAGCGCTCCGCCACGAAGCGCCGCCGGCGACCCCGGCGGCGCTTCGCCTTGGACATCCGGTGGCTCGCGCGCCTCGGGTTGCGAAGCGGGGCCCGCTCCGGGGTGCGCGCCGGGCGACGAGGCGGTCGGCGGTCGATCCGGCCCGACCTGTCGCGACCGGTGGCGCGCGACGCTCTTCGTCGGTGCGTCGCTTGCCCGCAGCCGTTGCCATCGGGGCCGTCGCCGCAGCCCGCTCTGCACGCGCGAGCCGCCGGCAGTCGGGGAGGCGGTCGCGGATGCGCGCGAACACATGCGCGCGGGCGACCGTCGTGCCTTCGGGCGTGCGCACGAG
Organism: Betaproteobacteria bacterium; assembly: GCA_016861105.1. Taxonomy (GTDB): domain Bacteria; phylum Pseudomonadota; class Gammaproteobacteria; order Burkholderiales; family Casimicrobiaceae; genus VBCG01. Next base: position 33,310 of record BOKS01000016.1, read on the forward strand.
CAGCCGGGCCGACCCGATGCGGACGCTGCAATTCTCCGCCAGGGGTTGCTTACGGCCACTCCTTGAACGCGACGCCATGGCCTCTCGTTGCGCCTTCGAGCGACGCCTCGCTCACCAGCCCGCTTCCCACGGCGGAACAGGCCCGAAGCGCTCCACGAGGAAATCGATCAGCGCGCGCACCCGCGATGCGAGCGTCCGGTTGGGTGGATAGACGAGGTAGATCGCGCTCTCGGGCGCGATCCGATACTTGCGCAGCAGCGGAATCAGCTGCCCCTCGCGCAAGGCATCCGCGACCATGTAGACGGGCAGGGGGCTGATGCCCAGTCCGGCGACCACGGCCGCGCGCACCGCGTCCATCTCGTCGGTCTCGAAGGCGCCGCCGACTTGCACCGTCGACCTCCTCCCGTCGTGCCGGAAGGTCCAGACCCCCTTGGGCGCGAGCGCCGGAAACAGCACGCACTGATGCCTGCGGAGGTCCTCGAGCCGTCGCGGCGTCCCGTGCCGTTCGAGGTACGCGGGCGAGGCGCACAGCACGGACCGGTTGACTGCAAGCTTGCGCGCGACCAGGTGCGGTGCGGGAGCAAAGGACACCCGGATGCCGACGTCGAATCCCTCGTCGCTCAGTTCAACGGTGCGGTTGCTGCAGAACAGCTTGACCTGGATCTTCGGATGCTTCCGATGGAAGTCGCCGAGGGCGGGCAGCACGTGCCGGGTCGCGAACGCCGGCACGGCCGTGACCTTCACCAGCCCCGCCGGTTCCGCCTGCACCAGGGCCAGGCGCTGCTCGGCCAGCTCCGCTTCCTGCACGATCCTGGCGCAGTGTTCGTAGAACAGGGCGCCGCCCTCCGTCAGGCCGAGCCTGCGGGTCGAACGGTTCAGCAGCTTGACGGACAGCGAGCGTTCCAGAGCGCTCACGTGCCGGCTCGCCAGGGATTTCGACATCCCGAGCTTCTCCGCGGCGGCCGAGAAGCTCTTCGATTCCACCACTTGCGCGAACACGCGCATGCCGTTGAGGCGGTCGTCCATTGGCGATGATCCTGCAACAGTGGGTTGCAGCTAACACTATTTATCGGATTCCTGCAACTCAATACATTGGCGCCTCCCCACCGAGGAGACCGTCATGATTCATCGGGCCATCAGAGTCGGGCAACTGGAGATCCGCTATCTCGTGGACGGCGCGCGATCGGGCGGGCTGGGTCTGTTCGAGATGACGATTCCGCCCGGCGCCCACGTCCCCCCGCCGCACAGTCATCCCGACAACGAGGAGTGCGTCTACGTGCTGGAGGGCGTCCTCCGGTACACGGTCGACGACGATTCCCGCGACCTGCGACCCGGCGAGTGGATGTCGACGCCGCGCGGCTCCGTGCACCAGTTCAGCAATCCCGGAACCGACGCGTCGCGTGCGCTCGTGATGATGACCCCCGACGTCGGAGCGCAGTTCTTCGTCGACGTCGCGGCCCTTGCCGGCACGGGCGGACCGCCCGACCGCACGAAGCTCCTGGACGTCATGGCCCGGTACGGGCTGGTACCGGCCGTGGCGAAGGCGGCGCCGCGCATCGCGCCGATGCCCTGATGAACGTCCTCCTGCATCTGGCGAACCGGCTGTTCCCGTTCCCGGGGCCGGCCGACGCCGCGCCCGTGACTTTGCGCCGGGTCCGGCCCGACGATGCCGAAGCGTTGCGGTGCTTCGTGCGTGCCCTGTCGCCGGCGTCGCGTCGGCAGCGCTTTCATGCGGCGCTCAACGACTTGTCGGAGACGATGCTGAAGGCGTTGACCTGCGTCGATCAGCGCGAGCACGTCGCCTTCGTGCTCACGGTCGCGGAGCACGGGACGGAGCGCATCGTCGGCGAAGCCCGCTATGCGGTCGTCGGCGACCGGGAGACGGCGGAATTCGGCATCGCGGTGGCCGATCCGTTCCAGGGCCTCGGACTGGCCAGGCGGCTGCTGGCAGCACTGATCGACGCCGCCCGCGCCGGCGGTCTGCACTGGCTCGTCGGCGAGGTGCTGGCCGGCAACTCGCGCATGCTCGCCTTCATGCGCCGCTGCGGCTTCGTCGCGACCACGCGCGGCGTGGACCCGGGCGTCGTTCGCGTGGAGCGCAGCGTCGACCCATCGCTGCCTCCGGCACGAGCAGGCAGTCGGGTGCCGGGGTCGTCCCCTCCCGGGCCGCCCCGGCGGTGACATCGGAAGGAAGCAACGCGCATCGAAAGTCGACGACGGCCACTCCGCCGCGCAGGACCTCCGCGCGGAGCCGGGTGCGCGTGCGGGCGGCGTCTTTCGCCTTCGCGAATCGCTCAGGCGTGACGCGCTCGCAGCATCCGTGCCGCCTCCGCCTCGGCGCGGAGCTTGAGATAGACCTCGTCGAGGTCGACCTTCGCCGCCGAGCCCGGGGCGAAGCCGCAGTCGGGGTTGAGCGTGACGCGGGCGGGGTCGACCCGCTGCAGCGCGCGCTCGACCCGGGCGGCAATGCGCTCGGCCGACTCCGGCGCGCCGGGCGTCACGTCGACGACGCCGAGGCCCAGCTCGAAGTCGCTGCGCAGCCGGCCCAGGCTCTCCAGGTCGTCGTCGCCGGCGATGGTGAACTCCATCGTCAGGTGCTGGACCTTCAGGCGATTGAGCTGCGGCAGGATCCACCCGTAGGTTCCGGCGTGGTGCTTCTCGCCGCGCACGCGCGCGCCGGCGCGCCGGCACAGGTGGACGGCGAACTTGACGTTCGTGAACCCTTCGACGAGCGCATTCGTCATGTCGACCGCGAAATCGGCGGCGCGGTCCGGGTCGTCGTAGGACCTGCGCACGTCGGCGTCGACGAACAGGCACAGGTGCGGGTCGTCGATCTGGACGACGTCGATCCCGAGCGCCTGGATGAGCGCGATCTCGCGGCGCAGCGGCTCGACGCAGTCGCGCACGAAGTCCTCGCGCCGCGGGTACGCCTTGCGCGAGCGCTCCGCGTCCCACAGCCGCTCGCCGAGCAACCCTGGGGCCGGCAGCGTGATCTTGGTGCCGACGCGCGCGACGCGCTTCAGGAACGCCGCCTCGGCGGCGATGAAGCCCGCCTCCTTCGGGGCAAGCCTCTCGGTCACGACCGTCCAGGGCCGCCCGTCCGCAGGATTGACTTCCAGCGTGAAGCCGTGCGCCAGCTCGGCGATCACGCCGATGTAGGAGCGCCGGCGCCACTCGCCGTCGGTCACGACGTCGAGGCCGGCGTACTCCTGCAGGGACACGGCGTAGCGGACGGCGTCGTCCATCGCCCGGCGGTCGGCGTCGTCCCAGTCGCGTTTCTCGATGAGCTCGCGGACGTGGCGCGGCCGGGGCATCGAGCCGACGACGGAAGCGGGGAACCGCGGCAGGGCGTACGTCATGAGAGTCCCCATTCCTTCTGCGCGAGGTCCAGGTCTTCCTGGGTGTCGATCTCGCGATACTGGCCGTGCGTGTCGGCGTGGCCGAATGCGACGCCCTGCTCGATCATGTCCTGGAAGAGGTGGATGAGGTAGGCGTTCTGGAACCGCCGCGCGCCGCGCCAGGGCCTGTCCCAGAACGCGGCACGGCGCCGGTGATAGTGCTCGCGCAGCAGCTCGCCGCCGCGCGCGCTGAATTTGGCCACGCCCATGAACTCCCCGGTCGCCGCGTCGTACGGGATCGCGCGCTCGACCCGCAGCACCCGCCCGTCGCGCGTGATGGTCTTCTCCGCGTCGTGGGGCGGGTGCTGCGTGCGGGGCTGGTAGTGCGTGCGCCAGTCGGTGTCGATGCCGAGCGCGATGTCCGCCGGCGCGGCCACGAGGTCGGCGACGAGCGTGCCGGTGTAGAGGATGTCCGAGTAGCTGGTGAGGAACGGCCGGTCCATCAGGTCCTCGGCGTGCATCAGCGACACCAGGATGTTGTTGCTCTCCCAGTCCCGGTTGTGGCGGAACGTGAACTCGGGGTACTCGCGCCGGACGGCATCGATGCAGTACCCGCCGACGAAGCAGATGTCGGTCACGCCGCCCGCGCGCAGCGCCTCGACCGTCCAGTCGAGGATCCGCTTGCCGCGGATCTCCGCGAAGCACTTCGGTGCGTTCTCCGTCGTCGGCATGAGCCGGCGTCCGCGTCCCGCGCCGATGATGATCGCCCGCATCGTTCCCGCGCTCCGCGTCAGGCCCGCGTCACCACGCCGTGTAGCCGCCGTCGACCGAGCAGACGCTGCCCGTGACGTAGCTCGCCGCGTCGCTCGCGAGGAACGCGACGACGCTCGCCACCTCGGCCGGCTCGCCGACCCGGCCGAACGGGGTCATCTCGAGCCACGTGCTCCGCCAGTGCTCGTTCGACATCCCGCGCTTGGTCAGCTCGGTGCCGATGTAGCCGGGCGCGACCGCGTTCACACGCACGCCCGACGACGCCCACTCGGCGGCCAGCGACTTCGTCAGCATGTGGACGGCCGCCTTCGACGCGTTGTACGCGGCCTGAGGTTGCGGCTTGTTGACGACGAGGCCCGACATCGACCCGATGTTGACGATCGCGCCGCGACGCCGCGCGACCATCGCCCGGCCAAAGGCCTGCGAGCACCACCATACGCCGTGCAGGTTGACGTCGATGACCTCGAGCCACTCGTCGTGGCTCGTCTCTACGGCGGGCGAGTTGCGCGCGATGCCCGCGTTGTTGACGAGGATGTCCACGGGCCCGAGGCGCTCCTCGAGGTCGCGTGCCGCGGCTGCGACCGCCGCGCGGTCGCGGACGTCGAGACCGATCGCGTCTGCCTCGACCCCGTGCGATCGCAGCGCGGCGGCGGTCCGCTCGCCGAGCGCCGCATCGAGGTCGGCGACGACGATGCGGGCGCCGCACTCGCCGAGCGCCTCGCAGATGGCGCGGCCGATGCCTTGCGCGCCGCCGGTGACGACGGCCCTGCGGCCGTGCATGGGGAATCGGTCGAGGAACATGGCTCACGCTCGCTGGCTGGGCGCCTGCGCAACTCCGCCCCCGTCATCCCCCGGGGGCGCCCGGTCGAGGGCACGGCGATGCTCGTGCATCAGCAGGAAGCGCTCGTAGCGCCGCTCGAAGAACTCCGCCACCCGGGGATCGGGAGCGACCTCGCGTCCGGACCGCAACATCGCCGCGCACGCGGCGGCAAGCCCGGGGTGGAGGCCGCAGGCCGCCGCGGCCGCGCAAGCCGTGCCGAGCAGGACGCCGTCCGCTTCCTCGGGCAGCACGACGCGGCAGCGTGTCGCGTCCGCGTAGAGCTGCAGGAGCAGGGGGCTGGTCGCATGGCCGCCGGTGAGGTGGAGCTGCGCGATCGCGTAGCCGCGCTCGTTCAGCGCATCCAGGATGTGCCGCGTGCCGAGCGCGATGCCCACCGCCGCTGCGTAGTAGAGGCGCGCCAGCGAATCGAACGAGGCGTCGAGCGTCAGGCCGTGGATCACGCCGGTGGCGTGGGGGTCGGCCAGCGGCGAGCGGTTGCCGTGGAAGTCCGGCAGCACCTGGAGGCTGCCGGCGAATCCCGGCCCGTGCCGATCGAGCAGCTCGGCGACCCGCGCCGAGACGATCCCGTGCCGGTCGGACCCGAGCCCGGCGGCGGCCGCGTGCCAGTCGAGCACGTGGTCGAGCAGCGATCCGGTCGCCGACTGCCCGGCCTCGTTGAGCCAGAGCTCCGGGATCATCGCGCCGCGATACGGCCCCCAGACGCCCGGAACGTGCCGGCGTTCGCGCGAGACGGCCATGTGGCACGTCGACGTGCCGGCGATCATCGCGATCCGTCGATCGAACGTTGCCGGATCCGACCCGCCGAGCACGCCGAGCCCGCCCGCGTGCGCATCGATCAATCCGACGCCGACGCGACATGCCTGCGTCAGGCCCAGCTCGCGCGCCGATGCCTCCGTGAGCGGCCCGGCGCCCGCCGCGATGGGCAGTGCGGTGTCGGGGAGCGATGCGCGTTCCGGCAGGTCCTCGAGGCCGATGCGCGCGAGGAAGTCCCCCTGCCAGCCCGGCGTCTCGTGGGCGAGATAGGCCCACTTGCACGTGACCGTGCAGGTCGACACGGCCTGCCGGCCGGTGGCCCGCCAGGTGAGGAAGTCGGTCAGGTCGAGCGCGAGAGCGTAGCGACGCCACCGCGCGGGATCGCGCCGCTTGAGCCACAGCAGCTTCGGCATCTGCATCTCGGGCGACATCGCACCGCCGACGAAGTCGAGGACACGATGCCCGGTGGCCGTGATCTCGGCGGCCTCCGCGAGCGCGCGATGGTCGGCCCACATGATGACGTTCCAGCGATCCTCGCCGGTCTCCGAGACGCTGGCCGGACGGCCGGCGTCGTCGAAGAGTGCCAGCGAGCACGTCGCATCGAATGCGAGGCCCAGCACCGACGCGGGGTCGACGCGGGACTCGCGCAACGCCGTGCGAACGGCACGACAGCAGGCTTCCCAGATCTCGTCCGAGCTGTGCTCGGCGTGCCCGCTCGCCGGGCGTGCGGTCGCGAACGGATGGCTGCCGCGCGCGAGCAGGCGGCCGGCCGCGTCGAACACGCCGGCACGCGCCGCGGTGGAACCGACGTCCACCGCGACGACGGCCGAGTCGCGACGATCTGTCATGAAGTCGTGTGATCCTGGCGTCGGGACGACAGGCGGTGCGGCAACCGCACGGCGCGATCCGGCGCGCACGACGCGGGCGAGGCGCCCGAGACTACACGACCCGGCTGCGATTGAAAAGGCTTCAATTCTCTGCTACGTTGGCTGAGACTTCCTCAATCGCGGGCCCGCGTCGCGCCATCGATGTCCCACGCCGATATTCGCCTGGCATCGCGCGCGCGCCTGCTCGCGGCTGCCGCGTGGAGGACGCGGTGGGCGTGAGAGCGGCCCGCGCCGCACGTCCGGCGCGGCCGGCCGCACGGCGTGCCGCCCGCGCGAATCCCCCCATCCTCACGCTGCTGCGCCAGGCCCGCGGCGACCTGCCGCCGACCGCCCGGCGCATCCGCGACTACATCGAGTCGCACGCGGAGGACGTGATCCGCATGTCGATCACCGACCTCGCCGAGCAGACGAGGTCGAGCGAGGGCAGTGTCGTGGGGCTGTGCCAGCGCTTCGGGATCAGGGGCTTCCAGGAGCTCAAGATCCTGCTCGCGCGCGATCTCGTGGAGCCGGTGCGGCTGATCCAGGAGGACCTCACCGAGGGCGACGGGTTCGGCGAAGCCAGCGAGCGCATCTTCGCGGCGCACGTCGCGTCGCTCGCCGAGACGCGAAAGCTGCTCTCGAAGGAGGCGCTCGAGCAGGCGGTCGCCATCCTGCGGTCCGCGCGCCGCTGCGAGGTCTACGGCATCGGCAGCTCGGCGCCGATCGCCGAGGACCTGGGCTACCGGCTGCTCCAGCTCGGCTACGACGCGAAGGTCCTGGTCGACTCGCACGTGCAGTCGGTCAGTGCCGCGATGACCGACCGCAGCGTGGCCGTGATCACGATCTCGCACTCCGGCAGCACCGTCGAGACCGTGCTCGCCACGCGCCTCGCCCACCAGGCCGGCGCGCGCACCATCGGCATCACCCGGCTCGGCCGCTCGCCGCTGCAGCGGCACTGCGACGTGGTGCTGTACACGGCGGCGAACGAGACCCGCTACCGCCCGGAGGCGATGAGCAGCCGCGTGGCGCAGCTCGCGATCATCGATACGCTGGTGAGCTGCTGCGCGCTCGCCGATCCCAAGCAGTCCGTGGCGAGGCTCGAGCTCAGCGCGCGCGTGCTGGCCGAGAAGCGCTTCTAGGCACCGGGCGCGCGCGCGCATCCGGGAACCCGGCGCAACGACCACCGGCGGCATGTCCGAAGTCGTCATCGACCGCGTCAGCAAGAGCTTCGCCGACGTCCGTGCGCTGCGCGGCGTGTCGCTCGGCGTGCGCGACGGCGAGTTCATGACGCTGCTGGGGCCGTCCGGCTGCGGGAAGTCCACGCTGCTGCGCATCGTCGCCGGCCTCGAGGCGCAGACGGCGGGCAGCGTGTCGATCGGCGGGGAGAACGTCGACCACCGCGTCCCCAAGGAGCGCGACGTCGCGATGGTGTTCCAGTCGTATGCGCTGTACCCGTACATGACGGTGTACGAGAACATGGCGCTGCCGCTGGTCATGCGGCGGATGACGCCGGCCCAGCGGCTGCCGCTGGTCGGACGCTTCGTCCGCGGCAGCGCCGCGCTGCGCCGCGGCATCGACGCGAACGTGCGCGAGGTGGCGGCGTCGCTGGCGATCGAGACGCTGCTGGCGCGAAAGCCCGCGCAGCTGTCCGGCGGGCAGAGGCAGCGCGCGGCGCTCGGCCGCGCGATGGTCCGCCATCCCAAGGTGTTCCTGATGGACGAGCCGCTGTCCAACCTCGACGCGAAGCTGCGCACGCAGATGCGCACCGAGCTCGCCGACCTGCACCGGCGCCTCGGCGCGACGTTCATCTACGTGACGCACGACCAGTCCGAGGCGATGACGATGTCCGACCGCGTCGCCGTGATGATGGACGGCGAGCTGCTGCAGGTGGCCACGCCCACGTCCCTCTACAACGATCCGTCCGACCTGCGCGTGGCCGAGTTCGTGGGCAGCCCGAAGATCAACGTCGTCCCGGGCGTGGTGGCCTCGGAGCGGACGGTGCGCGCGCTCGACGGGCTGGTGGCCGTCGCCGCGGAGGCGCCCGTCGGCACGCGCGTCCGCCTCGGGATCCGCAGCGAGTCCCTGACGCCGGAAGGCGCCGACGGTGCAGCGACGTTCCGCGGCCGCACCCGGCACGTCGAGAACCTGGGGTCGGACTGCTACGTGCACGTGGCGGTCGACGGCCTCGACGTGCCGATCGTCGCGCGGGCCGACGGCAGGCGCGCCGACGAGTTCGGGATCGGCTCCGCCATCGGGGTCGCGTGCGATCCCGACCGCATCCTGCTCTTCGACGACGCGGGCAAGCGCATTCCCGCGCGGTCCGCCGTCGCCCGGCTGCGCTCCCATGGCTGAAGCGCTCGCGCCGGGACGCCTGCTCGACACCGCGCAGCGGCGGCGGCGCCGCGCCGAAACGTGGGCGGCGTGGGGCCTCGCCGGCCCGGCGACGTTCCTGCTGTTCCTGCTGCTGCTCGGGCCGACGGTCGCGGTCGTCGTGCTCTCGGCCACCGACTGGCAGCTCGGCGCGAAGACGCTGCGCTTCGTGGGGCTGGGCAACTACGCGGAGCTGTTCGCCGATCGGGTGTTCCGCCAGTCGCTGGGCAACACGCTGCTCTACGTCGCCATCACCGTGCCGGCGTCCGTCGGGCTGGGGCTGGGCGCGGCGATGCTGATCGAGGCGCGCACGTCGCTGCAGGCGTTCTACCGCACCGTCTACTTCCTGCCGGTGACCGCGACGCTGATCGCGATGGCGGTCGTCTGGGAGTTCCTGTTCCACCCCAACGTCGGCCTCGTCAACCTGCTGCTCGCGCTGGTCGGCATCGCGGGAACGCACTGGCTCAACAACCCGGCCACGGCGCTGTACGCGCTCTGCGCGATCGGCATCTGGCAGTCGCTCGGGTTCACCACCGTGCTGTTCCTCGCCGGGCTCAAGTCGGTCCCGCACGACCTGTACGACGCCGCGGCGGTCGACGGCGCGGACACCGCCTGGGAGCGGTTCCGCCGCGTGACCTGGCCGATGCTCGGGCCGACGCTGATGTTCGTCCTCGTGATCATGGGCATCCGCTCGTTCCAGGTCTTCGACACGGTCGCCGTGCTGACCGCAGGCGGGCCGGCGAAGTCGACCGAGGTCCTGCTCTACACGATGTACACCGAGAGCTTCCACTACTTCCGCACCGGGTACGGCTCCGCGATCACCGTCGTCTTCCTGCTGTTCGTGCTGACGCTGACGCTGATCCAGGTGCGCTTCCTCGACAGGCGGGTGCACTACGCATGAGCCGGCCCGGCGTCGCTTTCGGGGTCTTCCGCCACGTCGTCCTGCTCGCCGGCGCCGCGGTCATGCTCGCGCCTTTCGTGTGGATGGTGGCGACGTCGTTCAAGCCGCCGCACGAGATCTTCGCCGGCGAGCTGACGCTGCTGCCCCGGCAGTGGCACGCCGTCGAGAACTACGGCCAGGCGTTCACGAAGGTGCCGATGCTGCGCTACCTCGCGAACGGCGTCTTCGTGACGGCGGCGATCTTCGCGCTGCAGATCCTCGTCGCCGTCCCCTGCGCGTATGCGCTCGCCAAGCTCGAGTTCCGCGGTCGCGAGACGATCTTCACGCTGACGCTGTTCGGCCTGCTGATCCCCGCCCACGTGCCGGCGATCCCGCTGTACGTGATGCTGTGGAAGGCGGGGCTGCTGAACACCTACGCGGCGCTGGTGATCCCCTTCGTGATCTCGGTCTTCGGCATCTTCCTGATGCGCCAGTTCTTCAAGTCGATCCCCGACGAGCTGATCCACGCCGCGCGTCTGGACGGACTCTCGGAGTTCGCGATCGTGTGGCGGATCATGGTGCCGGCCGCGATGCCGGCGCTGGTGTCGTTCGGCATCTTCTCGGTGGTGGCGCACTGGAACGACTACTTCTGGCCGTTGCTCGTCATCAACAGCCGGGAGCTCGCGCCGCCGCCGCTTGGCGTCGCCTACTTCCGCAACGAGGAGGCGGGCCACGACTTCGGACCGCTGATGGCGGGCGCCGTCATCGTCACGGCGCCGCTCGTCGTCGCGTTCCTGCTCGCGCAGCGGCGTTTCATCGAAGGCATGACGATGACCGGTCTCAAGAGCTAGTGTCCCGTACCGGAGGTTTCGTGCCATACCGCAGCGCACCAGCCTGGAGTCCCCGCGCAAGGGCGACGAGAATGGCGCGCTGCGCGACGCCGGTCGCAGCGAGTATCGGGAATGCTCGCAAGACCGGCAACAATGCAGCGCGTCATTTCTCGCTCGTCCTTGCGCAAGAGACTTTCGGTACGGGACACCAGGTCCCAGGCAAACCCAAGGAGGATTCCATGTCGAAGCGGATGCGGGCAGCGTTGGCGGCAGTGGCGCTGGGCGTGTGGACGGCCGGGGCCGTCGCGCAGCAGATCGACGTCCAGTATCCGGCACCGGGCCTGTTCAAGGAGCCGATCGAGAAGATCGTCGAGGAGTTCCAGAAGGCCCATCCCGGCATCAAGGTGAACCTGCTCGGCCCGCAGCAGGACTACGAGCAGATCGTCCAGCACAACCTGCGCGCGGCGATCACGAACACGCTGCCGGACGTCGCGATCCACGGGATGAACCGCCAGCGGATCATGGTCGAGCGCGGGATCGCGCAGCCGATCGACGAGTTCATCCGCCAGGATCCCGAGTTCGCGAAGCTCGGCATCACGGAGAAGAGCCGCTCGGTGGGCCTCGTCAACGGCAGGCAGTACGGCATCGGGCTCGCGATGTCCACGCCGGTCATCTACTACAACGCCGACCTCGTCAAGCGCGCCGGCGGCGACCCGGACAACTTTCCCTCGACCTGGGACGGCGTCATCGACCTCGCCAAGCGGATCGAGGCGCTGGACGGCGGCGGGAAGTACCGCGGCATGTTCCTGAGCTGGCAGATCACCGGCAACTGGATGTGGCAGGCGCTCGTGTTCTCGCACGGCGGCACGATGCTGACGTCCGACGAGAAGAAGGTCGCGTTCGACGGGCCGGCCGGTCAGAAGGCCATGAACGTGCTGGCGCGGCTCGTGAACGAGGCGAACATGCCGAACTCGACGTTCGCGGCCGAGGCCCCGAACTTCATCGCCGGCCGCCTCGGCATGCTGTCCGACTCGTCCGCACAGATCAGCCGCTTCAACCGCGAGGTCGGCAGCGCCTTCCCGGTGAAGGTGGCGAAGTTCCCGATCAGCGCGCCGGAGGGCCGGGTGCCGACCGGAGGGGCGGTCATCCTGATGCTGACGAAGGACCGGGCCAAGCAGAAGGCGGCGTGGGAGTTCGTGAAGTTCGCCACGGGGCCGAAGGGCGCGACGATCATCGTCAAGTCGACCGGGTACGTCCCGGCCACGGACCTGCCGGCCAGGGATCCGGCGATGCTCGGCGAGTTCTACAAGAGCAGCCCCAACCACCGCGTGCCGCTCGACCTGCTCCCGTTCGTTTCCGCGTGGTACGCGTTCCCCGGCGAGAACGGCGTCAAGATCACCGACGTGATCAAGGACCACCTGCAGACGGTGGTCGCGAAGTCCGCGAAGCCGGACGAGGTGCTGAAGCGGATGGCGGCGGACACGGCAGCGCTGCTGCCGAAGTGACCGCGGGTCCGCCGGACGGCCTGGCACCGTCCGGCGGCCTCGCGCGCCGCTCGGACTACCGGCGCGGCTCGTGGCGCACCACGAGCCCGTCCGGGCTGGCCTGCATGATCGTCAGCGTGCGTTCGTGGTGCTCGAGCCGCCAGCTCAGGAGCTTCTGCGCGTACTCGCGCACGCGCGAGCCGTACGAAGGATCGTCCGCCACGTTGCGGAACTCGTCCGGATCCTGCTCGAGGTCGAAGAACACGGGCGGCAACGAAGGGAAGTGCACGTACTTGTGGCGCCGGTCGCGGATCGCCGCGAAGTTGCACTGCTCCATCCGCAGCCCGAGCGCACGCTGCGGTTCCTGCGTCACCACGTCGCGGAAGTCGAACTCGAAGTGGACCTCCGTCCGCGGGTGCTGCGGCCCGCGGCCGTGGCAGTACGGCAGCAGCGACTGTCCGTCGCACGCCGGCGGAACGTCGGCGCCGAGCCAGTCGAGGATCGTCGGCATGACGTCGACGGACTCCGTGAAGTCGTCGACGATCGAGCCGCGGGTGCCGTCCGCCTCGCGCTCCGGCGCGCAGACGACCAGCGGAATGTGGAACGTGGCGTCGAAGTAGCCCTGCTTGCCGAAGAGATAGTGATCGCCCAGCTGCTCGCCGTGGTCGCAGGTGAAGACGATCAGCGTGCTGTCGTACTGGCCGCTCGCCTTCAGGTAGTCGATCAGGCGTCCGAGGTGAGCGTCGAGCTCGCTGATCATTCCGTAGTAGGTGGCCCGCGCCTGGCGGACGTCCGCCTCGCCGACGTCGGACGCGAGCCCCCGTCCCGTGCGCCAGTACTCGAGCTGCGGCGTGGTGTCGATGAGGAACGCCGTCAGCGGATGCTGCGCACGCTCCTCGTCCTTCGACGCGCGCCGGACCGGCCGGGGCGCCTCGGCCGCGCTGTACATGTCGTGGAAAGGCTCGGGCGCGATGAACGGGGGGTGAGGGCGCATCGGCGCCACGTGGACGAACCACGGCCGGTCCTCGCGCACGCGCAAGTACTTGATCGCCTCGTCGACGAGGAACGCGTTGTCGCTGTGCTCGCTGCGGAATCGCGCGGGCGCCCACGTCGGGCCGCGCCGGTCCGCGCCCGGGTAGCCTTCGACCGGCAGCCAGAAGTCGTGCGGCTCCGCCGGGATCGCGTAGCCCTTCGACTTCGCGTACGCCATGTACGTCGCCGCGATCGGCAGCCCCGGGGCGATCTCGTCGAACCCGGGCATGTTGCCGTGCTGCTCCCGCAGCGCGGGGTCGGCGGGCGCCCGACCGCGCGGATCGGGCGTGCTGCTGGTGTATCCGAAGATGGCGGGGCTGTAGCCCGCCTTGCGGGCCTCGAGCGCCACGTTGGTGTGGCGCGCATCGAGCGGGATGCCGTTGCGGACCACGCGGTGGTTCATCATGTACATGCCCGTCAGCAGCGAAGCGCGCGCCGGCGCGCACGGCGTCGCCTGGCAGTAGTGCCGCCGGAACGTGACGCCGTTCGCGATCAGGCGGTCGAGGTGCGGCGTCCTGACCTGCGGATGCCCGAGGACGCCGAGCGTGTCGCCGCGCCACTGGTCGACGACGAACAACAGGACGCGCTTGGGCGCTTGCTTCATGCCGGCACTCTCGAAGGACGAGGCGAGGTGGACCGCCGGACGGGCCTGGCGGCGTGGGGCGAAGTATAAGGAAACTTCGCGAGCCCTCGCGCGGCGCGGCTTGCGGGCGAGGGCGAAACCGCGCAGGATCGCGTCGCCGGATCCGACGGAAACGGGGACCGGTCGCCGGTACCGACGTCGTGCAACTCGCCTCGATCCGTCGCCGCCTCGCCGATCTCGGCGCGAAACCGTGCCACGAGCGGGCCGTGCTGCGGGCCTGGCTGCACGGCCTGCCACTCGACCACGGCGCGCGCCGTGCCGAGACCTTCCTCCCGGCGTCCCTGCGCGCGGCGCTTCCGGCGCTCGCGTACGAACTGGCGCAGGTCGCGCGCCTGCGCGCCGCCCATCCGTCGGCCGACGGCGCGACCCGCCTGCTGCTGGAGCTCGCGGACGGCGCTGCCGTCGAGTCCGTGCTGCTCCCGCGGGGCGGCCTGTGCGTCTCGACGCAGGTCGGATGCGCCGTGGGCTGCACGTTCTGCACGACCGGCCGCGACGGGCTGCAGCGGCATCTGGGCAGCGCGGAGGTCGTCGCGCAGGTCGCGCTGGCCCGGGCGCTGCGCGAGGTGCGCAAGGTCGTGTTCATGGGCATGGGCGAGCCCGCACACAACCTGGCCGCGGTCATGGACGCGATCGACGCGCTCGCGGCCGACGGCGCGCTTGCGCACAAGAACCTGGTGCTGTCGACGGTCGGCGACCGCCGGGTGTTCGAGCGGCTGCCGCGCGGGCCCGTGCGTCCGGCTCTCGCGCTGTCGCTGCACTCGACGTTCGCCGCCAGGCGCGCCCGCCTGCTGCCCCGCGCGCCGCGCATCCGCCCTGCCGAACTCGCCGAGGCCGGCGCGCGCTACGCCGAGGCGACGCACCATCCGCTGCAGGTGCAGTGGACGCTGCTCGACGGCGTCAACGACGGCGAGGACGAAGTCGAGCGCCTGCTGCGCCTGTTCGCCGGCCGCTACGCGGTCGTCAACCTGATTGCGTGGAATCCCGGCGACGGGCTGCCGTTCCGGCGGACACCCCCGGAGCGCACGCGCGCTTTCGGCGCCGCGTTGAATCGCGGCGGCGTGCTCGCGAAGCTGCGCGACTCCGCCGGACAGGACGTGGAGGCCGGCTGCGGACAGCTGCGCGCCCGCGCCGTTCCGGTCGCCGTCCGGCGCGTTGCGTGATCGTACCCCCGCCGCACTCGCGGCGCGGAGCTTGATCCTCGTCGAAGCGGTGTGCGCCGGCAGGGGTCATACTCGGCCCGGCCGGAGCGGCATGCGGCGATGGCGATCGCCGGGGCGTTTCCCCGGGCGCGCCGCCCGGGTCACGAAGGGAGCGACCAGGATGAGCACGGAAAAAGGGTTGCTGGCGAAGATCGGCGACGCGGTGGATGCGGCCCGCGAGAAGGTGCAGGACGTCGGGACGTCGCTGGTGAAGTCGGCCGAGGGCGCCGCGACGAAGGCGAAGCGCAAGGTGGAGCGCGCCGCGGCCGACGTCGGCCGCAAGGCCCGCGCCGCGAAGACGAAGGTGAAGCGCAAGGCGCAGGCCGCCGAGGTCGAGGTCGGCAAGGCGCTGGTCAAGGCCAGGCGGAGCGTCGTGCGCAAGGCGCGCGCCGCCGAGAGCGGCGCGGAGCAGGCCTACGGCAAGGCGACGCGCACGGTGAAGCGCAAGGTGCGCGGCGTCGCCGCGAAGGCGAAGACGGCGGCCGGGAAGGTCGAGCGCGCGATGGCGCCGAAGAAGGCCGCCGCCAAGCGCGGTGCCAAGGCGGCGAAGCGCGGGACCGCTGCGTCGACGCTGCGGAAGGGGGCGGCGCGCGTCGGGAAGGCTGCAAAGCAGGCGGGGACGGCGGTGCGCAAGGCGGTCAAGGCACCGCCGGCACGGCGGCCGGCGAAGCGGACGGCGAAGCGCACCGCCGGCGCGTAGCCGTCCGCGAGTCCCGGCGCACGGCTGCGTGAGGCGTCACGCAGCGGCTGCACCCGTCAGCGCACCCGCGACCGGCGCGGGAGCGGCGGTCCCGGACGTGCCTGCCTTAGGCTGCGGGGCGTGGTGCGCCTCCGGTGCCGTCGCCGCGAGCCGCAGGGCGAGCGCGCGCAGCAGGGCCGCGCCGTCGCCCTGCCAGGCGCTGCCGTGCATGCACGCCAGCGTCGCCGGGCGCGCCTGTGCGAGGCGCTCGAGCACCTGGGCGGTGTGCGGTGCGTGCGCGAAGTAGTCGAGCGGCGCGCGGAAGGCCTCGCTCGGGCCGAGGATGTCGCCCTGCGTGAGCGGCACGTCGCCCTTGCCCCCCTGCGTGAAGAGGTCGCCGCAGAGCAGCGTCGCGGTGGTCGTCTCGAGCATCAGCCCTGCGTCCCAGCCGTGCGGCACGTGCGGCGTGTCGTACCAGCGGACCGACCGGGTCCCGAGCGTCAGACTCTCGCCGTCGGCCAGCGGGCGCGGCGGCCGGTCGGCGAGGTCCCCGATCGACACGATCGCCGCGACCTGGCCGCACACCGGTTCCGCGCGCGGCGCGGCCGCGAGCCAGTCGTTGAGCGCACCGCACTCGTCGGCCTCGGTGTGCGAGAACGCCACGTAGCGGAGGCGCTCGACGGGGATCACGCGGGCGAGCGCCTCGCGCACGGACGGGAACAGCCGGCGCGGTCCGGTGTGGAACAGCAGCGGCGCGTCGTCGGCGACCAGGTACTGGTTGAAGTTGAAGTGCCCGACGGGCCCGCCGATCTCGACGGGCGTGTTCAGCCGGTAGATGCCCGCGGCGATCTCGTCGACGCGGGTACGCGGGTGCGCTGCTGTGCTCATCGGGTGTCTCCTCGGGGTGGAAGGGGGCAGCGAGGAGGTGTAACGGCGCGGCGTTCCGTTACACATCCTCGCAGGCGGCGGGCGACGCGACCCGCCGCGCGAGGAGGCCATGGGCGAGGTGACGCTCGCGTCGGCGCCGCGCTATGCTCGGCGCGTGGACGCGGAATCGGGGACCCCGGTCGAACCGGAGCTGGCGCGCCGCATCGCGGGGGCCCGGCCCGGCATCGACGCGCGCGCGGAAGACGAGCTGTGCCGCCGGATGGCGCCGCGGCTGCGCCTGTACGGGCTGCGCCACCTGCGCGATGCCCATGCCGCCGCGGATCTCGCCCAGCAGGTGCTGGCGATGACCCTCGAGCGTCTCCGGGCCGGCCGGCTGCGCGATCCGGACATGCTCGTGTCGTTCATGTTCGGCCTGTGCCGCCGCGTCGTGCTCGACATGCGCCGCACGCAGGCACGGCGCGACGAGCTGCTCGCGACCTACGCCGACGACGTGCCGGTCGTGGACGCGGGCGCGTCGCCGCGCCTCGACCACGACCGCCTGCGCGGCTGCCTCGAGCGGCTGACGGAGCGCGAGCGGTCGGTGCTCGTCCTGTCGTTCTTCGACGACCGGCCGGCCGCCGACGTCGGGCGCGAGCTCGCGCTCTCCGAAGGCAACGTGCGCGTGATCCGCCACCGCGGCATCGCGCGCCTGCGCGCGTGCATGGAGCAGCCCACGGAGGTGCGATGACGACACGATGCAGCGCCGCGCTCGACGACGCCACGCTGGAGGCGTGGTGGCTCGGCGACCTCGACGCGGACGCGGCACTGCGTGCCGACGAGCACCTGCTGGGCTGCGCCACCTGCGCGCAGCGCGCCGAGGCGCTGGTCGCGATCGCGCACGGCGTGCGCGACGCGATGCGGGTCGGCGCCGTTCGCGCCGTCGCCGGCGACGCCCTGCTCGAGCGCCTCGCGGCGAGCGGGCTGCGGCTGCGCGAGTACCGCGTGCCGTGGAACGGCAGCGTGAACTGCACCGTCGCGCCCGACGACGACGTGATGGTCGCGCGCCTCCAGGCCCCGCTCGCCGGCGTGACGCGGCTCGACGCGGTCGTGACCCGCAGCGTCGACGGCACGCCGGAGCGGTTGCGCGACCTGCCGTTCGACCCCGACGCCGGAGAGGTCGTGCTGATCCCCCCGATCGCGCCGATCCGCGCGCTGGGCCGCTCGACGTCGCGCATCGAACTGGTCGCGCAAGCCGACGACGGTTGGCGGCCGCTCGGGACCTACACGTTCGAGCACACGCCGTGGCGGGAGGGGTGAGGCGCGGGGCGTCGCGCCGCAAGCGCGTTGCGGTGCGACCCGGCGCGACGCGATCGCACGGGAGCATCCGGCACATCGCGTGTCGACGCAGGACGCACGTGCGCGACGAGAAACGGGGTCGGGCGGCACCGACCAGCCGCGTGGAGGTCAGTTTTCCGCGGTGATCCCCACCTCGCGGATGATCTGCGCGAACTTCTGCGATTCGCCCGCCACGAACGACCGGAACTCGTCCGGCGTCTGCGGCGACGGAATCGCCCCGCCTTCCACGATCGACTTCTGCATCGCGGGCGAGCCGAGCGCCTTCACCGCGGCTTCGTTGACCGTGCGCAGCACCGCGGGCGGCAGGCCGGCCGGTGCGAAGAGGCCGAACCAGTTGTTGAGCTCGTAGCCTGCCAGCGCCGGCGTCTCGGCCAGCGGGGCCACGTCGGGGATCGCCGGCACGCGCTCCTTCGAGCTCACCGCGATCGCCTTCAGCTTGCCGGACCGGATCAGCGGCAGCGCGGCCGCGACGCTGGTGAACCCCATCGTGATCTGCCCGCCCACGAGGTCCGCGATCTGGGGCGCGGCGCCCTTGTAGGGCACGTGCGTGATCTTCACGCCGGCGAGCTTGTTGA
The DNA here is from genome assembly GCA_016861105.1 of Betaproteobacteria bacterium. Lineage (GTDB taxonomy): Bacteria > Pseudomonadota > Gammaproteobacteria > Burkholderiales > Casimicrobiaceae > VBCG01. The sequence goes on from BOKS01000016.1 coordinate 51,794, forward strand.
AGAGCTCGCCGTTGAGGTGCTGGATGTTGCCCACGCCGCTCGAGCCGAACGTGAGCTGGCCGGGGCGCGCCTTGGCCAGCGCGACGAGCTCCGCCGCGTTCGACACCGGGACGCCCGGGTGCACGAGCAGGACGTTCGGCGCCCGCGACGCCAGCGTCACGGGCTGCAGCTGCGTGAACGGGTCGTAGTTCATCGACTTGTAGAGGTGCGGGCTGATCGCGATCTCGCCGGGGCCGGACATCAGCAGCGTGTACCCGTCGGGCGCGGACGTCGCCGCCTGGTGCGCGCCGATCATCCCGTTGGCCCCGGGCTTGTTCTCGATCACCAGCGGCTGGCCGAGGATCGGGCGGACGTGCTCGCCGAGCAGGCGCGCCACGATGTCCACGCCGCCGCCGGCGGGGTGCGGGACGATCACGCGGATCGGGCGCGCCGGATAGGCGTCCTGTGCGAATGCCGCGCGGGGAAGCGCGGCGAGTGCTCCCGCCGCGAGTCCGGCCTTGAGGACGTGCCTCCTTTTCATCGTCGATTCTCCTTCGTCGTCGTTGGCCGGGGGTCCGGCGGGATGCCGCGATGCGATCGATTCGCGTGTCGCAGCACCGGTTCGCCGGGCGTCGATCGTCAGGTACTCTGCCGCACGCGAATGTCGAAGCCGACGTCGACGCGGCGATCGACGTCGGCCCGCCCGTCGATGCGCGCGAGGATCATCTCCGCGGCAATGCGCCCGATCTCCTGGCGAGGGACGTGTACCGTGGTGATCTGCGGCGACGTGGCGGACGCGATGTCCTGGTCGTCGAAACCCGCGATCCCCATGTCGTCGGGGACGCGGCGACCGCTGCGATGGCACTCGAAGAGCGCGCCCGCCGCCAGCACGTCGCCGGCAAGGAAGCACGCGTCCAGGCGCTTGTCGCGCTCGAGGAGCGCGCGCAGGGCCTCGCCTCCCTCGCGGAACCCGAGCGGCGTCTCCACGATCCGACGCTCGCTGACCGCGAGCCCCGCGTCGGCGAGCGCCGCGATGTAGCCGCGCCGGCGGGCGCGCGCACGGTCGTTGTGCCGCCACGGCGGACTGGCGAAGCCGATGCGCCGGTAGCCGCGATCGATCAGGTGGCGCGTCAGCGCCTTGGCGGCGTCGAAGTTGCTGAAGCTCACCAGCATGTCGATCGGATCGTCGCGCAGGTTCGCGCCCTCGACGATCGGAATGCCGGCCTGCACGAGCATTCGCCGCGTCTCGGGGGCGCAGCGGTTGCCGTGCAGGAAGAAACCGTCCGGCCGCCGCGCGAGGAACGTCGAGATGAGTGCGTGCTGCGTCTGCGGCGTGGCCCCCGACTGCCCGAGCATCAGGTGGAAACCCTTGGCCTGCAGCGCGGCCTCCATCGACACGAGCGTCGCCGCGAACACCGGGTTGGCGAACGTCGGGACGACGGCCGCGACCACGTGCGTCTTCTGCGAAGCGAGGCTGCCGGCAACGAGATTGCGCACGTAGCCGGTGGCCGCGATCGCCCTCGCGACGGCCTCGCGCGAGCGCGGCGAGACCATGTCCGGCTTGCTGAGCGCTCGCGACACCGTGATCGGCGACACGCCGGCGATGCGCGCGACGTCCTCCATGCGCACCTGACCGCCCGGTCGATCCTGGGCGTCGGGCGCGGACGGCGCGACGCGGGACTCCGTGGATCCGGGCGCGAGGGGAAGGCTCATCGAGGATTGACGGCGGTCGTTGATAGCGCTAGCATTGTATGACAGCGCTACCATCCGAACAAGTCCCGCGCTGATCAGACGCCACCAAGTCCGCATCGCACAGGAGGAGTTCGGCATGGCCAACAACGCCCGCAGCCCGCGGCTGCGCAAGGTACTCGTGGGAGTCGCGGCGGCCGCACTGGCCGCCGCAGGGGCGGTCGCGATCGCCCAGCAGAAGACGTTCTACAGCTGGGGCTCGTCGGCGACCGGTACGTCGCAGTATGTGTTCGTCGGGACCGTGATCGGGATGGCACGGCAGCACCTGCCGGGCGTCTCGTTCGCCAACGAGGCGGTGAGCGGCACGACGCAGAACCTCGACCTCCTGAGCCGCGGCGAGATCGCGCTGGCCATCGCCTCGCCCGAACGGCTGCATGCCGCCGTCCACGGTCAGGGACCCTACAAGGACAAGCCGCTGCCGGCGCGGGTGATGTGGGTGATGAACGAGCAGGCGGCACTGTTGTTCACGAAGGCCGACTCCGGTATCGCCGGCTTCAAGGACCTCAAGGGCAAACGCGTCGCCATCGGACCGGCCGGGTCGTCGAACGAGCTCAAGAACGCCTTCCTGCTCGAGGCCTACGGCTACAAGCGCAAGGCCGGCTCGAAGTCCGACTTCGAGGATCTGACCACCGTGCGGCTGTCGCACCCCGAGGCGGCCAACGCGCTCGCCGAAGGCCAGATCCACGCCGCGATCGCCACGCAGCCGATCCCCGACCCGTCGTTCGCCGAGCTCGCCGTCAAGGTGCCGCTGCGCGTCGCGGGCGTTGACGCCGACATGTTCGGCAAGGTAACGGGCGTCTACCGCTGGCTGTGGCCGGTGACGGTGCCCGCAGGAAGCTTCAAGGGACAGGACAGGCAGATCGTGACGTTGGGCGATCCCAATCTCATCATCGCGCACCGCGACAACCTGCCCGAGAAGGTCGCCTACGACCTCACCAAGGCCTACGTCGAGAAGATCCTTCCGGAGATGGCCAAGCAGACCGACTACCTCAAGCCGTACGCGAGCGATCGCCAGGCGCTCGCCGGCGCATGGCCCGTGCCCGGCCACCCCGGCGCCATCCGCTACTTCCGCGAGATCGGTCTCAAGATCCCCGAGCCGACCAACTGACGCGGCAGGGAGCGCCCCGATGACGACCCCGCTGGCGATCCGGGCCGTGGAGCCGATTCCGATGCGGCTCCCGTTCCACCGCGCCTTCACGATGGCGGCACCGCATCAGCCCACCCGCGGCGAGGTCGAGGTGCTGCTGGTGCGCGTCGTGACCGAGGACGGGCTCGTGGGCGTCGGCGAGACCCAGGCGTGGCGGCGGCAGGGGAGCGGCGAGACCCTCGCCGGCCTGCACAACGTCGTCCGTGACCACGTCGCGCCGGCGCTCGTCGGCCGGTCGGCGTTCGACGTCGCGCCCCTCGTCGCGGAGGTCGCCGCCCGGCTCGCCGGCAGCCTTTACGTGCAGGCCGCCGTGGGGGATGCGCTGTACGACGTGGCCGCGCGCGCGCTCGGCGTCCCGCTGTACCGCCTGCTGGGAGGCTTGGTGCGCGACCGCGTGGCCGTGGGCCTTGCGATCGGCATCAGCGGAGACCCGGCGCGGATGGTGGAAGCCGCCAAGATGTCGCGCGAGCGCGGCTACCGGCACATCCGCGTCAAGATCGGAATCGACCCGGAGCAGGACCTGCGCGTCGTCGAGGCGTTGCGGAACCACTTCGGCGCCGACGTCGTGTTGCGCGCGGACGCGAACGGCGGCATGCACTACGTCGACGCGCTGCGGCTCCTCGCGCGCCTCGAGCCGTTCGATCTCGACATCGTCGAGCAGCCGGTGCCTGACTGGGACCTCGACGGCATGGCCGCGATCGCGTCCGCGGTGAGGACGCCTATCTCCGCCGACGAGTCGCTGACCACCGACCACAGCCTGATCGAACTCGGCCGCCGGCGGGCCGCGCGCGTCGTCCAGACGAAGTCCGGCAAGAACGGCGGCATCCACGCGATCCGGCGGCTGTGGGCGATCGCGGACGCGCTGGGGATCGGCATCTTCCCGGGCAACCATCCGTCGACCGGCGTCAACGTGGCGGCGGTGGCTCACCTCGCAGCGGCGTGGCCAGGCCCGCTGCTGGTCGGCGACTTCCAGACCGGTGTCGAGGACATGCTGGCCGACGACGTCCTGGCGGAGCGCGTAGTCGTGCGCGACGGGTACGTGCACGTGCCGCAGGGCCCCGGTCTGGGCGTCGAACTGGACCCCGACAAGCTGCGGCGCTATCGCGTCGACGTGGGATGAACTCGCCGGCCGCCGAGGCCATCGGGACCGGCGGAGCGCCGCGTTCCACGATGCGCGTCCAGCCGGTGATCGACGCCATCGGCCTCTTGCTGCTGGCGTTCGTGCTCTACACGAGCGCGGTGCTACCGCTCGACCCCACGGTGCATCGCGGGTCGTTCCTGATCGCGCTCGTGTGCCTGGGCCTGCTGCTGAAGCCCCTGGCGGGCTGGTGGCGCCTCGTCGATCTCGTGCTCTTCGTCGCGGCGATGGCGTCGATCGGGTACCTCGTGATCAATGCCGAGGAGCTCGCATATCGCGCCAACTTCGCCCCCGGCACGCTGGAGGTCGTGTTCGCATTCGCAGCGGTGATCGCCGTGCTCGAGCTCACGCGCCGCACCGTGGGGCTCCCGCTAGCGATCGTGGCCCTCGCGGCCATCGCCTACGCGCGGTTCGGGCAGTCGCTTCCCGAGCCCTTCACCCACAAGGGGTACAGCGTCGCGCGGCTCGTGGCGAACCAGTACCTGACGCCCGAGGGCCTGTTCGGGTCGATGCTCGGCGTGGCATCCACGCTCGTCGCGGCCTTCATCCTCTTCGGCTGCGCGCTCCAGCACGTCGGCACGGCGAACCTGTTCATGCAGATCGCCGCCCGCGTGTCGCGCGGCAGCTACGGCGGACCCGCCAAGCTCGCCGTCGTCGGCAGCGCGCTGATGGGGACGATGTCGGGAAGCTCCACGGCCAACGTGATGACCACCGGGACGACGACGATCCCGATGATGATCCGCGCCGGATTCAGCCGGCCCTTCGCCGCCGCGACGGAGGCGGTCGCCTCCACCGGCGGCCAGATCATGCCGCCCGTCATGGGCGTGGCCGCCTTCCTGATGGCGGAGCTGACGGGCATTCCCTACGCGACGATCGCGATCGCGGCGGTGGTGCCGGCCGTCCTCTACTACATCGCCGTGTACTTCGAGGTGGACCTCGAGGCGCGCCGCCTGAAGCTCAAGGTGCGCGTCGACGGCGACGACACGCCGTGGTCGCGGGTCGCGCGGCAGCTCCACCTCTTTCTGCCGCTGGCCATCCTGGTCTGGCTGCTGCTCGCCGCGTACTCGGCGAGCAAGGCCGCCTTCTGGGCCTCGGTCACGGCGATCGTCGTCGGACTGCCGCAGGGCCGCGCCCTGCTGCAGCGCGACCGCCTGCTGAGCACGCTGCGCATGTTCGTCGCGGCGATGGTGACCGTCGGTTTCGCGTGTGCCACCGCGGGCATCGTCGTGGGCGCGCTGAACCTCACGGGCATCGGCCTGCAGATGACCTACGTGCTGGTCGAGCTGTCGGGCAACCGGCCGTTGCTGCTGCTGGTGTTCGTGATGGTCGTTTGCATCATTCTCGGCATGGGGCTGCCGACGCCGGCGGCCTACGCCGTCGCGGCGGCCTTCGCCGGGCCGATGCTGATCACCGTCGGCTACGAGAAGCTCAACGCCCACCTCTTCCTGCTCTACTTCGCCTCGCTGTCGTCGATCACGCCACCCGTCGCGATCGCGGCATTCGCCGGCGCGAGCATCGCCGGCTCCAGGCCGATGCAGACCGGTTTCCTTGCGTGGAAGCTCGGCGCGGCGGCATTCATCGTGCCCTTCATGTTCGTGGGCGACGACGCGTTGTTCCTGGGCCACGGCGGGGTCCTCGACACCATCCAGGCCATCGTCACGGCGTGCGTCGGCGTGTTCGCGCTCGCGGTCGCCAGCATCGGATACCTGCGCGCGCCGATCTCCGCGCCGGGGCGTCTGGCTTGGCTCGCCACGGCGCTCCTGCTGATCGCACCGTCGCCGTGGACCGGCGCGGCCGGCGTCCTGGCATTGATCATCCTCCTGGGAGTCCACCGCATGAGGCAGCACCGATGGGAATGACGATCGTCGAGAAGGTCATGGGACGCGCTGCGGGGTCCGGCGCCGTGCGGCCCGGGCAGTACGTCGACTGCAAGCTGGACCGGATTCTCGCGCATGAGGAGTTCTACCGGATTCACACGGTGGCCGAGGCGGCGGGGCTGAAGGGCGGCCTTCCTGACATCTGGGACCGCGAACGCTTCCACGTCATCCTCGACCACTTCCAGCCGGTCATCAACCAGTTGCAGGCGCTGCGCCAGCGCAAGATCCGCGAGGTTGCCGAGCAGTACCGGCTCAAGTACTTCGACGACGCGCTCCCCGCGGTCATCCACCGCGTGGCCATCGAGGACTACGTCCTCCCCGGCGAGCTGGCACTGGGCTCGGATTCGCACTCCTGCGCCTGGGGGGCGCTGAACTGCGTCGGCACGGGGATGGGCGAGCACGAGCTCGCCTACGCGCTCGTCTTCGGCGAGCTCTGGTTCAAGGTGCCCGAGAGCATCCGCGTCAACCTGTCGGGATCGCTGCCGGACGGGGTCACGGCGAAGGACGTCTCGCTGTGGCTGGGCGGCCGGTTCGGAACGGCATTCGCGCTGTACAAGGCCATCGAGTTCCTCGGCGAGGGTGCCCGCCGGCTGGCAATGGACGCCCGCATCACCCTCGCCGCGCACGCCGTCGAGCTCGGCGGCAAGTTCGGTCTCTTCGAGTACGACGACGTGACCGCCGAGTTCCTGTCCCGGCGCACGCGCATGCGCCACCAGCTCGACTGGGCGCGGCCGGTCGGCCCCGACGCCGACGCCATCTACTGCCAGACCGTGGACATCGACCTGGGATCGCTCGAGCCGCAGGTCGCGCGACCCCACACGTTCGAGAACGTCGTGCCGGTGCGCGAGGTGCAGGGCACGCGCATCGACCAGGCGATGGTCGGCTCCTGCGCGAACGGCAACCTCGACGACATCGCGACCGTCGCGGGCGTCGTGAGGGGACGACGCGTTCACCCGAAGACGCGGTTCATCGTCCAGCCGAACTCGTGGGGCGTCTACCGCGAGGCGATGCGGCGCGGGCACGTTGACACGCTGCTCGACGCCGGCGTGACGGTCATCTCGCCCGGCTGCCACCTCTGCCTCGGGATGCAGGGATCGCTGGCGGACGGCGACGTCTGCCTCACGTCGACGACGCGCAACCACCGCGGCCGCATGGGCAGCGGAAACGCGGACATCTATCTGGCGGGACCGGCCACCGTGGCCGTCTCCGCCCTGGCGGGTCGCATCGTGGATCCGAGGGAGCATCGATGAGCACCAGCGCGACCATCCGCGGCCGGGCATGGGTCTTCGGCCACAACATCGACACCGACGTCATCGCGCCGGCCGACACGATCTCGTTCGGACTGGGCGATGCGGCCGAGGAGGACAACGTCAAGCGCAACGCGTTCCGCACCGTCCGGCCGGGACTGTACAGAGAGGTCCGCGAAGGCGACATCCTCGTCGCCGGGCGCAACTTCGGGCTGGGGTCGCATCGCGAGCCGGCCAACAAGGCGCTGCACAGCCTGGGCTTCCGGGCGGTGGTGGCGGAGTCGATTGCGCGGCTGTTCTTCCGCAACTCGGTCGCCATCGGCTTCCACGTCTTCCAGGTGCCGACGATCCTCTCGTTCGTGAAGGACGGCGACGAGCTCGAGATCGACATCGACGCCGCGCGGCTGCGCAATCTGAGCGCCGGCAGCGAACTCGCATTGGAGTCCTACAGTCCACTGATCCGCCGGATCATCGAGCAGGGCGGAATCCTTGAGGTGCTGAAGTCGCGGCTCGCCGCGCAGCAAGCATGAGCGTGGTAGCGGCAGACCGGGCGGCACTCGTGGCGCGGACGGCGACGTCGGCCGTCTGCGACGCGCTGGTCAAGCGCGGCCTGCGCCACCAGTTCATGAAGCAGCGCGTGCGCCAGCTCGGGGCGCTGCGTGTCGCCGGACCGGCGCTTACGATCGAGCGCGTGCCGCTCCCCCTCGTTCCCGCGGAATCGCGGATGCCGAACAGCGCCATGCTCGAGGCGATCCACGGTGCAGCGCCCGGAACGGTCCTGGTCTTCAACGATCCGCACGACGAGGCCGCGCTGTTCGGCGGACTCATGGCGGCGGCTGCAGTGCAACGTTCGCTGGGGGGGATCGTGGCCGACGGCCCGGTGCGCGATCCCGCCGAGATCATCGAGGTCGGGTGCCCCTGCTTCTGCACCGGTTCCGTGGCGGCGGGGCAGGCCGGGATCCTCGCGCTCAAGTCGATCGGCGAGGCGCTCGAGTGCGGCGGCGTCCGCGTCTCGCCTGGCGACTTCTTGCTCGGCGACACGAGCGGCGTTGTGGTCATTCCACAAGCCGTGGTGGACGAGGTCCTGAACGCGGCGGTGGAGATCGAGGACGGTGACCAGGCGGCGTTGCGTTCGATCCGCGAAGGACGCGACTTCCTCGAGGCGATGAGGGCGCTCGGGCGGGCGTGATCATCCGTCCCCGCCCGCGGGTCAGCACCGGGCGTCCGCCGTGCGCGACGCGGCGTCGGGGTGCCCCGTGCGGCATCGTGGGGCACGTCGCCCCCCGGAGATCGGGCGGTCGGTCGCGTCAGAAGGGCCGCGCAGCGCGCATGCGGGATACGGCCAGCACCGCACCCAGCACCGTCGCGCCGGCCAGCGGCATCACCCACCACTCGGGCGCGTCCATCGTCCACAGCGTGGCACCGGCGATCGCGCACCACGCGAGCGGGATCGGCAGCAGCACCGCGCGTGCGACGGGTGTCGTCGTCGCGACGACGCCGAGTGTCGCCAGCACCGTGGGATCCGGCGTCAGCCCGAAGACCTCGGCGGTCTCCAGGCCGCGCCCGGCGAGCACGCTCGCCAGCGGCGCGCCGGCGAGCGCCAGCGCGACGAACACGGTGCCGAGGCGACGGAGCAGGGGGGCGGCAGCGGCGCCCGGCCCGGCGCTGCGCAGGGCGAACGCCGCCAGCAGCGCGGCCTGCAGCAGGAACGCGATCGCGAAGTACTCGGCCGCCCAGTTGATCGTCGCGTAGTGGCGCAGCAGCCACGCCCACGCGACCCACGCCCACGCGATCGCCAGGATCGCGGCGGCGAGCCGGCTGCGCCGCACCGCGGGCGCAAGCAGCGCGGCGCCTGCCGCCAGCGCGAACACCTGCAGCGGCCACGCCTGGGCGTTCGCGATGCCGACCAGCCGGTAATAGGTCCGCGGCGCGAACATGAGGAAGTCGGACAGCGAGTACGTCCACCACTCGAGCATGCGCCCCTCTCGCCGGGCCGGAGGGCGCCCGCGGCGTCCGGCCGCGGCTCCGACCCGTCTCCGACCCGCCTCCGACCCGTCTCCGACCCGTCTCAGAGGCCGGCGACGTGCGCGGCCAGGCGCCGGCGCAGCGCCTCGTCGGGAAGCGGGCCCGCTGCGGCGGCGAGGTTCTCGCGCACGTGGTCGACGCGCGTGGTCGCCGGGATGACGCACGTGACCGCCGGGTGCGCGACGATGAACTTGAGCACGAGCTGCGCCCACGTCGCCGCGCCGAGTTCCTGCGCCCACGCCGGCAGCGGGTGTCGCTCGAGGTCGCGCACGAGCGCGCCCTCGCGGAACGGGCGGTTGACGATCACGCCGATGCCGCGGTCGCGCGCGAGCGGGAGCAGGCGCGCCTCCGCCTCGCGGTCGGCGACGTTGTAGGTGAGCTGCACGAAGTCGAGCGGATGCTTGCGCATCACCTCCTCGAACTCGCGGTGGCGGCGTCCTTCGGACGTGGTGATGCCGACGTAGCGCACGAGCGCCGCCGCCTTCATCTCGAAGAGCAGCGGCAGGTGCTCCTGCCACGCGAGCAGGTTGTGGACCTGCACGAGGTCGAAGCGCGCCACGCCCCAGTGCTGCCGCGACGCCTCGATCTGCGCGCGCGCGCGTGCGCCCGAGCCGGTCCACACCTTCTCCGCCGAGAAGAGCCGCGCCGGATGGCCGAGCTTGCGCAGCGCGTGACCGGTCACCGGCTGCGAAGATCCGTACATCGGCGAGGAGTCGATCATGCGGCCGCCACCGGCGAAGAACGCGCGCACCACCTCCGCGCACGCGTCGCGCGCCACCGGGTCGTTGCCCACGTTGAACGTGATCCACGTGCCGAGCCCGACGACGGGCAGCGGCTCGCCGCTCGCAGGGATCGGCCGCGCGAGCGGCGACGGCGCCGACTGCGCGCCGGCGGCGGGGAGGAACGCGAGCGCCGCGCCGGCGGCAGCGGCGCGCAGGAAGCGGCGGCGGTGCGGGATCATGGACGAAGCGTACGCGAGTTCGTGGGGGTGGCGCGATCCTGTGCGAGCAGTGCGCCGACGTTGGAACGCGACGTGCCGCTGTGGTTCGCCCGGCAGCGTTCTCGGAACCGCGCCGGCGGTGCAGCGCCGGCGCCTGTCCAGCGTCCGGCGAGGCGTGCGGTGCCGCAGGCGCCTCCGGGACAACGGCCGCCCCGCCCTTCGACAAAGCCCGGCCTTTGAGGCAGCATGGCCGCGTGGCGCGGCGCGCGACGCCGGCGGCGGGGAGGGCGCATGACGACGACATCGAGGCTCCGGGCGGCGCTGGCCGCCGCCGTGCTGGCCGCGAGCACGGCCGGCGCGCAGGTGGGCGACATCGGGCAGGTCAAGGTGGTGAAGGGGTCGGTGACGATCGAGCGCGGGGGGCAGGTGCTGCCCGCGAGCGTGGGACTGCGCGTCCGCACGGCCGACGTGGTGCGGACCGGCGCCGACGCCTCGGTGGGCATCACGATGGTCGACGACACGCTGCTGTCGGCCGGGCCGCACAGCGTGCTCGTGCTCGACCGTTGCGATTACGACGCAGCGACTCGCGCCGGGCGCCTCGACGCCGCGCTTTCGCAGGGAACGCTCGCCGTCGTGTCCGGACGCATCGCCAGGCAGTCGCCCGACGCGATGACCGTGCGCACGCCGCACGCCGTGCTGGGCGTGCGCGGGACGACCTTCGCGGTGAGCGCGCATGAGCCGGTGCTGGCACGGCCTTGAGCGCGGCCTCGCTGCGGCGCTGCTGGCGCTCGCCCTCGCCGGGTGTGCGACGCAGTCCGGGACCGTGGTGCTCCTGCCGGAGCCGGACGGCGCCGCCACGGCCGTGACCGTCCGGCAGGGCGAGCGCACGGTCGTCCTCGACCGGCCCTACGCCGCCGCCGAGCTGACGTCGGCCGGGCCGCGCGCCGGCGTCGCCAGCGCCGGCGACGTCGAGGCGACATTCGGCACCGCGCTCGCGGCACAGCCGCGGCGGCCAGCGGCGTTCACGCTGTACTTCGTCGAGCAGTCGGACGCGTTCACCGACGATTCGCAGCGGCTGTTCGACGGCGTCGTCGCGGAGATCGCGCGCTTCCCCGTGCCCGACGTGGTCGTCGTGGGCCACACCGACGCGGTCGGCGGCGACGCGTTCAACGACGACCTCGCGCGCAAGCGGGCGGAGGCGGTGCGCCAGCGGCTGGTCGCGCGCGGCATTCCCGCCGCGGGCATCGTCACCGTCGGCCGCGGGAAGCGCGAGCCGGCCGTGCCCACCCCCGACGGCGTGGCGGAGCCGCGCAACCGGCGCGTCGAGATCGTCGTCCGCTGACGGGGCGCCGCGCCGGCGGCGCCGCGCTCAGGCACGCGCGTCGCGTCCGCGCCAGCGCACCACGAGCACGGTGAGGTCGTCCGAAGCCTCGGCGCCGCGCACGAACGACGCGACGCCGTCGCGGATCGCCTCGACGATGGCCGAGGCGTCGCGCGAGCCGGCGGGAAGTGCGCGCAGCAGCGTCTCGAGCCGCGCACTGCCGTACAGCGCGCCGTCGCGGTCGTGCGCCTCGGAAACGCCGTCGGTCACCAGGCACAGGGCCTCGCCCGGCTGCATCCGCAGCGTCGCGCCGCGGTAGGCGTGACCGTCGACGACGCACAGCGGTGGGCCGTCCCCGTCGGTCACGCGCACGGGCGCGCTGCCGTCGGCAGGCAGCCGCAGCGGATTGTCGTGGCCCGCGTTGCAATAGGCGAGCACGCCCGTGTCGAGGTCGAGCACGCCGGCGAAGGCGCTGACGAACAGCAGCTCGCGATTGTCGCGCGAGATCTCCGCGTTCGCGGTGCTCATCAGTTCGCCGGCGTCGGGCAGGCCCGCGCGCAGCGCCGCACTCTTGCAGAGCGCCTTGCTGACCGCCATGAAGATGCTCGCCGGCAGCCCCTTGCCGGCGACGTCGCCGATGAGGAAGAAGAGGTGCCGTCCGTCGAGGCGGAAGAAGTCGTAGAGGTCGCCGCCGACCTCGCGCGCCGTCTGCATCGCCGCGGCGACGTCGACGCGCGGCTCGTCGGCCAGGAGAGCGGCGTGCGGCAGGCTGGCCATCTGGATGCGGCGCGCCGCGTCGAGCTCGCCCGCGACGCGGGCCGCGTGCTCGCGCTGGCGCTGCACGACGCGCTCGAGCGCGCGGCGATGGCGCGTCGCTTCGCCCAGCGTCATCACGAGCATCGCGCCGAAGGCGAGCGCCGCGCCGGCGGCGGGCGTGGCTGCATCGAGCAGCAGCCGCTGCGCGGCGAACGCGCCCCAGGCGACGGCGAGAACGCCGGCGACGCTGCCGAGCGCGACCGCCGCGGCGGCGCGCGGCGTCCACAGCGGCGTCGTCCACACGACCAGCGCCCCGAGCAGCGCGACGGCAGCCGCCTCGACGAGAGCCGCCCACGGCGGCCGGCGCAGCAGCGTTCCGTCGAAGAGGCTCTCCAGGAGCTGCGCGTGGATCTCGGCGCCCGGCATGCGCTCGCCGAGCGCGGTGACGTGGTAGTCGCCCAGACCGAGCCCGGTCGCCGCGACCAGCACCAGCTTCTGCCTCAGCGCGGCGGCATCGGCCCGGCCCTGCAGCACGTCGACCGCGGAGACGAAGCGCGCGGCGTGGCGTGGGGAGAAGTGCACGCGCACGTGTGCGTCCGGCTCGGTGGCGACGAGGGCCTCGCCGATGGCGAGGCCGTGCACGGCAGCCCCGCGCGCCACCAGCCGCAGCGCACGCGCGCGTGCCGCCACGCGGACCATCTCGACGGCCAGGGCGGGCACGAGCGTGCCGCCGACTTCGGCGACCAGCGGGAGCCGCCGCACGACGCCGTCCCGCGCGTCGACCGACACGAGGCCCCACCCGGCGGCGGCGGCGTTGATCGGCTCGACGCTGGCGAGCGCGCCGGGGTAGCGCAGCAGCGGCAGCGACGCCGCGTCGTCGCTCCCCTGCACGACGAACGACGGCGCGCGCAGCGTCACGCCGGTGGGTTCGGGCATGCCGGCGACGGCCAGCACCGACGGCGCCGCGGCGAGCGCGCGCGCGAGCAGCGTGTCGTTCGCCGGCAACGCCGCCAGCGCTGCGGCGGCCGCCGGCGTCGCATCGCGCAGCAGGCGCTCGGGCGACAGCGGGTCGGGCTCCGGCATCAGGATGTCGAGCGCGAGCGCGGCGGGCTGCTGCGCCGCGATGCGCTCGACCAGGTCGGCGAGCACCGAGCGCGGCCACGGCCAGCGGCCGATCGCGGCGAGGCTGCGCGCGTCGATCTCGACGATGGTCGCCGGCATCGTGTGGACGGCGCGCGGCCTCGCGCGCTGCAGCGCGTCGAACCACGCTTCGCGCAGAGGCGCGGTCCACGCCGGCGCCAGCGCGACCAGGCCGGTGAGTCCCGCGACGAGGAGCGCGCCCGCGAGCCGGATGCGCCCGATGCGCGCGGCGGGCGCGTCGTGCGGCGCGGCGGCCGTCAAAGCGCGATGTCCAGCCCGTCGTAGGCGGCGGTCACGCGCAGCGGCGCGCCGGCGCGGGTGATCGCCTCGAGCCGCCGCGTGTCGTCGAGGAGCCTCGCGATCTGCGCGTCCCCGGAGGCCGGCTCGTGGTGGAAGAGCACGAGGTGGGCGGCGCCCGCGCGCTGGCAGAGCTCGACGCCGACGACGTTGCTGGAGTGGCCCCAGTCGGCCTTGACCGAGATCGCGTCCGCGAGCGAGTACATCGCGTCGAACACCACGAGGTCGGCGCCGCGGAAGAAGTCGACGAAGGCCTGCATCGCGCCGGCGTCCCCCAGCGTGTGCTCGGAGTCGGTGGTGTAGACGACCGTGCGGCCGTCCTTCTCGAAGCGGTAGCCGTAGGAGTCGCCGGCGTGGCGCTGCAGCAGCGTCGTCACGGTCATGCCGGCGACCTCGTGCCGCACGCCGGGCGCGAGGCGGACGAACGCGAAGTCCGCCTTGAAGATGTCGAAGGGCACGGGAAACGACGGCGGCTCCATCTGCCGGCGCAACGCCGCCTCGAGCTCGGCGTGCCCGCCGTAGACGACGATGCGATTGCCGGGCACGTACGCGGGCACGAAGAACGGCAGGCCCATGATGTGGTCCCAGTGCAGGTGGGACACGAACACGTGGTAGGTCTGGGGCGCCGACGGGCCGTGCCGCGCGAACGCCGCCTGCCCGAACGGACGCACGCCGCTACCGAGGTCGCACACCACGTAGCCCGGCTCGCCGGTCTCGATCTCGACGCAGGACGTGTGGCCGCCGAAGGTGCCGGCGACCGCGAAGTCGAGTCCGTCGACGTAGGCCGCGAGCGCGGCGTCCGACGCGAGATCGCGGCCCCGCGCGCCGCGCAGCGCGGCGACGAGACGCTCGCGCAGCTGCGGGGCGGTCAGCGACACGGGCAGCGATCCCCGCGTGCCCCAGAAGCGCACGCCCTTCATGCGCCGCCGTCCTTCGCGCCCGCGGCGCGGGCCGCCGCGGCGGCGGGCGAGATCGCCGCGAGCGCCGCGGGAACGTCCGCGAAGATCTCGACCACGCCGTTGAAGCGGCTGATCGCGAAGATCTCCGCGACGATCGGCTGCAGTCCGGTGACCGCGATGCGGGCGTTGCGCGCACGCATCGTCTTGCCGGCGATCATCAGCACGCGCAGGCCCACGCTGCTGATGTAGTCGACGCCTGCGAAATCGAGGACGACCCCGGCGGTGGCGCGGCCTCCGGGCTCGAGGAGCGGCAGCAGCGCGCGCTCGAAGTCGCCGGCGTTGGTGTGGTCGAGCCGTCCGGCCGGGGTCACCACGACGACGTCGGCATAGGCGTGGTGCGCGATGTCCACGGCGCCCTCCGTTGCGATGGCGTCGATTCTATCGCTGCGGCTCGCCGGCCGCGACCCGCGGCCGGGGCGCTGACCGGCCGTCCCCGGCCGGCGTCGTCGCGGCGCGTGTGCGGCGCGGAGGCCCGCGCTCAGGCGGGCAACGGCGTGATGGCGCCCGCGTCGGCGGCCGGGCGCGGCGTCGCCGCGCGCGTGGCGCGCAGCCCGAGGAACCGCTCGAGCTCGGCGCGGCGCGCCATCGCGTCGGCGTAGCCGAGCCGCAGGAGCGCGCGGCAGAACGGCCGCTCGAACAGCACGTAGCTCGCGAGGCTGCTGCCGCTGCGCCGCATCGCGCCGATGCCGCGCAGGAAGAAGCGCACGGGCCGAGGCAACGCGTGCAGGTGGCGGGCGGCGATGCGCTCGAGCGGCTCGGAGGGGGCGATCACGAACGCGTCGACGTGCCGCAGTCCCAGCGGCGCGCTCGGCACCGACGCGGCGCGCATGTGCGCCACGGTGCGGTTGATGCGTTCCAGCCGCTCGAGGTCGGCCTCGAGCGCGTCGAGGAAGATGCTGTCGAGCGCGTGGCCGGCGATCTGCGCGAGCGACGGGAACCCGTCGGCGGGCGTGCGCGAGTGCGCGCCCTGCCGCGCCGCGACCGTCACGACGAGGACGCGGTCGGCGCCGAGGTGCAACGCGGGACTGACCGGCGCGATCTGGCGCATCGAGCCGTCGCCGAAGTACTCGCGATGGATGCGCACCGGCGGAAAGACGAACGGGATGGCGGACGACGCCATCAGGTGCGCGATCGACAGGTCGGCGCGGGCCCCGATGCGGCGCGCGCGGCGCCAGCCGTCGGCGCCGCCCGCGGCCTGGAAGAACGAGATCGACTCGCCGGACGTGTAGCCGGACGCGGTGACGGCGACCGCGTCGAGCGCGCCCGCGTCGATCGCACGCGCGATGCCGTCGAAGTCGACGTGGCGCGCGAGCAGCGCGGCCAGCGGCGCGTTGTCGAGCAGCGACGCCGGGTTGCGACGGCCCAGGCCGCCCAGCATCAGCGCGGCGAGCCAGCGGGCGCCGCAGGCGGCGATGCCGGGGGCGTCGGCGCGATAGACGTCGCCGGCACGCAGGTTGCGCCACACGCCGACCAGCCGGCGCACGGCGTGGCGGAAATCGGCCGCCCCGGCGGCGAGGCACGCGGCGTTGATGGCCCCGGCCGAGGTTCCGCACAGGACGGCGAACGGACTCGGGCTGCGCGCCGGCAGCAGCGCCGCGATCGCCCGGAGCACGCCGACCTGGTACGCGGCGCGGGCGCCGCCGCCGGTCAGGACGAGTCCGGTACGCTGCTGCGGAGGGGATCGCGAAGGCGCCATGGCACCGCCTGCGGAGTGGCCGCGTGCGACCTTCCTCGACCGCGCGGTGCTCCGCCTTGAGCGCGCGCCGCCGGACGGGCGCCGCGGGGGCACGGCCGGCGCCGCGCGCGGAGGCGCTCCGGCATTGTCGGTTGACATTTCACCATGTGCCGTTCTATAAGCGGTCGAGGCACGCGAGGGAGTCCATGGCAAGCATCGTCGTCACCGGCGCCAACGGGTTCATCGGCGTCGAGATCGTCCGCGCGCTCGCCGCGCGCGGCGACCGCGTCGCCGCCTTCGACGTCGCGGTCGGGCCCGCGCTGCGCGCGCTCGCCGAAGGCGGCGGTCGCGTGACGATCGTGCCGGGCGAGATCAGCGAGTGGCACCACGTCGCCAACCTGATCCGCGACCACCGACCCGACGCCGTCGTCCACTGCGCGGCCATCGTCGGCGTCGTCGCGTCGGCGCAGGCGCCCTTCGCCACGATGCGGGTCAACGTCGGCGGCGCGCTCAACGTGTTCGAGGCGATGCGGCTGTTCGGCGTGACGCGCGTCCTCAACCTGTCGACCGAGGAGATCTACGGGGACTTCCGCGCCGCGCGCATCGACGAGTCGCACCCCTGCTTCCCGTCGATGCCCTACGGGATCTCCAAGTTCGCCGTCGAGCAGATCGGCCGCGACTACGCGCGCGACCACGGCCTCGACGTCGTGAACCTGCGGACCTGCTGGGTGTACGGCCCGGGGCTGCCGCGCCCGCGCGTGCCGAAGATCCTCGTCGACGCGGCCGTCGAGGGACGCGCGCTGCACATTCCCTCCGGCGGCGACTTCCGCGTCGACCACGTCTACGTCGACGACCTCGTGTCGGGCGTCCTCGCGGCGCTGGACAAGCCCGAGCATCGCTTCGACGCCTACCACATCGCCTCGGGCGAGGCGCCCTCGCTCGCCGAGATCGTGGACGTCGTCGACGACCTCGTGCCCGGCGCGCGCATCACCGTGGGGCCGGGGCACTACGCGTTCGGCGACCGCGTGCGCGTCGCGCGCAAGGGCGCTCTGGACATCGCGCGCGCCGCCGCCGAACTCGGCTACCGGCCGCGCTTCGACATCCGCCGCGGGCTCGCGGCCTACATCGACGCGCGCCGCGCCGCACGCTGACGGGGCGCGGCCGCGGCGCGAGGATCCGGAAGGAACACGGCATGACCGACGACGCGAAGCGATCCGCGCTGGTGCGCAACATCGCGGAGGTCCCCTGGCAGGAGTTCCCCGGCCACTTCGGCGGCGCGCTCAGCAAGCCGCTCGTGCGGCCCGAGACCGCGGGATCGCGGCTGATGGACTACCGCATCTCCACCTACCAGCCGATGGCCTACGTCGCCCTGCACACGCACGTGGTGCAGGAGCAGGTGTACCACGTGCTGGAGGGCGAGGGGCTGATGGAGATGGACGGGCGCCGCCAGGTCGTGCGGCGCCACGACGTGATCTACATCCCCCCGGGGGTGGAGCACGGCATCTCGAACACCGGCCTCACGGACCTCACGTTCGTCGTCGTGACCACGCCGATCGACGACGCCTAGCGCATGGCGGCGGGCTTCCTCCCGGTGGACCTGGCCGGCGCGCGCGTCGTGGTCACTGCCGGCGCAGCAGGACTCGGACGCACGATGGCGGGGGCTTTCCTCGCGTGCGGGGCGCGGGTCCTGGTGTGCGACGTGGACGGCGCCGCCCTGTCCGACGTCGCGCGCGCGCATCCCGGACTGGCGACGGCGACCGCGGACGTCGCCGATCCGCAGGCGGTCGCCGCCTTGTTCGCGGCCGCCCGGCGCGAACTGGGCGGGCTCGACGTGCTGGTGAACAACGCCGGCATCGCCGGTCCCACCGCGCGCGTCGAGGATGTAGCGCCGGCGGAACTCGCGCGCACGTTGGCGGTGAACGTGGAGGGTCAGTTCCACTGTGCGCGGCACGCGGTGCCGCTGCTGCGCGCGGCCGGCGGCGGGGTCATCCTCAACCTGGGCTCGGTGGCGGGGCGGCTCGGCTTCGCCATGCGCAGCCCCTACGCGGCGTCGAAGTGGGCCGTCGTCGGCTTCACCAGGAGCCTCGCCGTCGAGCTGGGCGAGGAGAACATCCGCGTGAACGCGATCCTGCCGGGCCACGTCGATTCCGAGCGCTTCCGGCGCGTCGTGGCCACCAAGGCGCAGGCCACCGGGCAGACCTTCGACGCGGTGCGCGCGCAGTTCCTCGCGCCGGTGTCGCTGAAGCGCAACGTCGCTGCGGAGGACGTCGCCAACATGGCGCTGTTCCTCGCCTCGCCGTTCGGCGCGAGCATCACCGGGCAGGCCGTCAGCGTCTGCGGCGACGTGCAGATGATGGGTTAGCGAGAACCCTCGGGAGGTTCGATCCGGCGTAGCGTGTCCCACGGGTCGTCGCTCCCGCGAACGGCGGGAGCCCGGCGTCGTCGTGGCGCGTGACACGAAGACACTGGGTCCCCGCCTGCGCGGGGACGACGAAGTTCGCGCCTGCGCGCGGACGACGCCGCAGCGATGCGCGCGACGCCCGCGAGGCTCAAGCTGCGCCCTGCAGGCTCGCGGCAGGCTGTCTCACGGGAGGAGGCGCGCCGCGCGGTAGGCGGCGAGCTGGCCGACGAACATCGCCTCGCTGTCCACGGACTCCCGAAAGCCGGTGGCCCGCAGCCGTGCGGTGCTGGTCGCGATGTCGTGGTCCAGGCCGAACACGAAGTCGCCGAACGCCCACGCGGCGACGTCCGCGAGGCGCGAGGGCTGCAGGCCGTGCCGGCGGACCGCCTGCTGCCAGACCGCGTCCTTGTCGGCCATGAACGCCTCGAGCCGCACCGGGCGGACCTCGCCGACCGCCATGCCGAAGTGCCGCGCGAGCGCCGGCCACACGTCCCTCCAGCGGAAGACGTCGCCGTTGGTGACGTTGAACGCCGCGTTCGCGGCGCGCGGGTCGGTCGCGAGGAACGTCATCGCGCTCGCGAGCAGCGTGGCATCGGTGACCTCCATCAGCGCGTGCCAGCGCGCGGCGCTGCCGGGGAAGTCGAGCGGGTGCCCGAGTTCGCGGAGGACGGCGGCGTAGGCGCCGAGCACGCTCGTCAGGTTGCGTGCGCGCCCCGGCGCGTAGTCGCACAGGAAGTTCGGCCGCGACGCCGACCACGTCCACGGCTGTCCGCGCTGCCGCTCGCGCAGCAGGTCCTCCTGCGCGTGGTAGAAGTTCGGTGCCGCGGGACGTGGATCGTCCTCGCGCGCGGGGGTCGCGATGGGGCCGAGGTGCAGGCCGTACCACTTGCCGCCCTCGACGAGGTGGACGTGGCGCAGGTCCGGCGCGATGCCGGGTACGGCGTCGAGCACGCACGCGAACATCGCCAGGTTCTCGGAAATGCTCTCGACGCCGGTCTCGCCATGCTTGGCTCGCGCGGCGTGGAACACGTGGGTGATGCCGCGCCACGCCCGCAGCGCCCGCGTGCACGACGCCGGATCGAACAGGTCGGCCTGCAGGTACGCGAGCCTCGCGCCGGGCGGTGCCGCCGGCGGGTGTCGGCACAGGCCGACGACGCTCCAGCCGTCGGCGAGCAGGCGCTCCACGAGCCGCGCCGCCGTCGCGCCCGTGGCGCCCGCGACGAGCGCCGTCCCGCTCACGCCCGCACGCGCACGGGTCCGGCGGCGCCAGGCGTCAACCGGGCTGCGCGAGCGGCTGGGGCCGGCCCGCCGCGCGCGGCGGGTCGGCCGTCCCGCTGACGATCATCTTCACGACCTCGTCCTGCGTCGTCTCCTCGACGCGTCGCGAGCCGACGAGGCTGCCGGTCTTCATCACCGTGATGCGGTCGCAGTTCTCGAACACGTGGTTCAGGTTGTGGCTGATGAGCAGCACGCCGCAGCCCTGGTCGCGCATCTCGCGGATCAGCGCGTAGACCTTGCCGGTCTCCTGCACGCCGAGCGCGGCGGTCGGCTCGTCGAGGATGATGACGCGGGCGTTGAAGCACACGCAGCGCGCGATCGCGATCGACTGGCGCTGGCCGCCGGACATCGCGCGCACCTTGAGGCGCACGTTCGGGATGTTGATCTTCAGGCGCGCGAGCAGCCCCCGCGCGCGCTCCTCCATCGCGCGGTTGTCGAGGAACCAGCCGAACGGCGGGCGGCGCGTGATCTCGCGGCCGAGGAAGACGTTCGCCGGCACGTCGAGGTTGTCCGCGAGCGCGAGGTCCTGGTAGACGGTCTCGATGCCCAGCGCCTTGGCGTCGCGCGGGTCCTCGATCCGCACCTCGCGGCCCTCGAAGGTGATCGTTCCCGCGTCGGGCCGCACGGCGCCGGCGAGCGTCTTGATCAGCGACGACTTGCCGGCCGCGTTGTCGCCGACCAGCGCGTGCACCTCGCCGAGGTAGATGTCGAGGTCCACGCCCTTCAGCGCCTGCACGCCGCCGTAGGCCTTCGTGATCCCGCGCATCGAGACGATCGGGGCCTTGGTCTCGGTCATGGTGTCCGGTCGCGTGCGGTGGCTGTCGGGGGCGGAGGCGGGAGCATCCCGCCTCCGCGCGGCCGCGGTCAGGACTTCCGCGCGGCGACGGTCTTGTCCCAGTTCGGGACCGCCCGCTCCTCGGGCGTCTTCATGAACTGCTGCACGTTGCTCTTGTCGATGATCACGATCGGCAGCTGGATCTCCCTGGGCACCGGCTGCTTGCGCAGGTGGCGGACCGCCGCCGTCACGGCGAGGTAGGACTGGTCGTGCCCGCTGAAGTCGGCGGTCGCGAACATCTTGCCCGCCGCGATCGCGGCCGTGGCGTCCGGAATGCCGTCGATGCCGATCACCTTCGTCTTGGAGAGCCGGCCCGCCGCGGCCAGCGCCTCGGCGATGCCGACGGCCATGTCGTCGTTCGCGCTGACGACCGCGTCGATCTCGGGGAAGCGCTGCATCAGGTTCTCGAACACCTGCACCGCCGGGAGGCGGCGGTACTGGCCCGGCTGCGAGGCCAGCACCTCGATGCCGGGGAACGCCTTCACCGCGCGCTCGAAGCCGCGCTTGCGCGCCTGCGCGGTGATCGCCGCGGGAACGCCGTCGATGTGCACGACCTTGCCCTTGCCGCCCATCGACTTGAACAGGTAGGTGCAGATCTCGTACTCCATCACCTCGTCGTCGGACCCGATGTAGCTGACCGCCTGGATGTCCGCCATCTTGTTGTTGTAGTTGACGACGGGAATTCCGGCCTTGTTGGCCTTCTGGATGGAGGGGACGAGGGCCTTGTAGTCGACCGGGACGAAGACGAAGGCGTCGGGCTTGCGCACGATCCAGTCCTCGACGAGCCGCGTCTGCTCCTCGATGTTGTCGGGCTTGGTCGGCGCCACGACCTCGAGCGCGACGCCGAGGTCCTTCGCCGCCTTCTCGGCGCCGATGCGGCACGCCTTCCAGAACGGATTGGTCACGTTCTTCACGAAGAACGCGATCGTCGGCGGCTTGCCCGCCTGCGCGTACGCCTGGCCGGATGCGGACGCGAGACCCGCCGCCGCGGTCGAAGCGATCGATGCTTTCAGGAATGTCCTGCGATCCATGTTCCGCCTCCTCCTCTCGTGATTGCCCACCGTCAACGCTTGCCGATCAGCCGCGAGCCGCCCAGCTGGTCGGCGAGCACCGATGCCAGGATGATGGCACCCATCACCCCGTTCTGCCAGAACGTCTCCACGCCCAGCAGGTTCATCCCGTTCACCACCAGCGCGAGGATCAGCGAGCCGATCGCCGTGCCCGCGATGCCGCCGACGCCGCCGAACAGCGACGTGCCACCGAGGCAGACCGCCGCGATCGCCGGCAGCAGCAGGTCCTCGCCCAGGCTCGAGTCGGCCGCATTGACGCGCGCGATGGCCACCAGCGCGGCGAAGCCGGCCAGCATTCCCGACAGCGCGTAGACCGCGATCAGCCGCCGCCGCACCGGCATGCCGGAGAGCCGCGCCGCGGCCGGATTGCCGCCGATCGCGTAGATCGCGCGCCCGAGCACCGTCCTGTGCAGCATGACGTGCAGCGCGACGAGCAGCGCGACGGCGACGATCACGGGCACCGGCACCGGGCCCACGAAGCCGGCGCCGATGAAGCGGAACGCGTCGGGCAGGCCGTAGATGACCTCCCCCTCCATGAACACGTACCCGAGCCCGTGCGCGATCCACAGCATCCCGTAGGTGGCGATGAACGCCGGGATGCGTCCATATGTGATCAGCGTTCCGCTGACGGTGCCGCACGCGAGGCCCGAAGCGAGCGCCGAGACGATGCCCCAGAAGACGTGCCCCTGCACGATCAGCGACGCGGAGAGGCACGCCGCCAGACCGAGGATCGCTCCGATCGCGAGGTCGATCCCGCCGGTCAGCACGACGATCGTCAGGCCGGACGCGATAAGGAACTGCAGCGAGGCCTGGCGCGAGACGTTGACCAGGTTGCCCCACGTCAGGAAGTGCGGGCTGGCGATCGCGAGCACCGTCACGATCGCGATGATGGCGACCAGCCGCGAGACGACGACGAACAGCGTGTGGTCGACCTTCGCGGTCAGCCCGCCGTGCGGCGACGCGGCGGACGCCCTCACGGCGTCCCCCGCAGCGAGTCGATGCCCACGGCCGTGATGATCACGATGCCGACGATGGCCACCTGCCACTCGGCGTTGACGCCGAGGAGGTTGAGGCCGTTGCGCAGCACGCCGACGGCCAGCGCGCCGACGACGGTGCCGGCGATGCCGCCGTAGCCCTTCTCGAAGCGGGTGCCACCGAGGATCACCGCCGCGATCGCGTCGAACTCGATGCCCACGCCGATCGTCGGGTGCGCCGCGTTCATCCGCGCCGTCATGATGAACGACGCGATGGCCGTCAGCGCGCCCGCGTAGACGTAGACGGCGACGTGGTAGGCGCGCACGCGCGTTCCGGCGAGCTGCAGCGCCTGCCGGTTGCCGCCGATGGCGAACACGTAGCGGCCGAACTTGGTCCGGTAGAGCAGCGCCCAGGTCAGCGCGAACACCGCGGCCGTGGCCCACAGCGGCACCGGGATGCCGAGGAACACGCCGTCGTTGAACCAGCGGTAGTAGTCGGGCAGCCGGACCACCGAGTCGCCGCGCGTGAGCACCATCGCGATGCTCTGCGCGATGCCGAACGCGCCCAGCGTCACGATGAACGGCGGCATGCCGGCGACGGCGATCAGCGATCCGTTCAGCAGCCCGAACGCGACGCCGATCCCGAGCGCCGCCGCGATGGCGACGGGAAGCGGATGCCCGCCGACGACCAGCAGGCTCGCGGCGACGCCGCACAGCCCGAGCACCGGCCCGAGGCTCAGGTCGATGCCTTCGGTGAGGATCACGAGCGTCATGCCGAGCGCGACGATCGTCAGCACCGCGACCTGCAGCAGGACGTTGGTGAGGTTGGCCGGCGTGAAGAAGCCGGGCGTCCACGCGGTCAGCGCGACCGCCATCAGCGCGAGCAGGTAGAACGCGCCCGGCGCGTTGCGCAGGCGCTCGAGCGCGGGGGAGCGCGCGAGCAGCTGAGGGTGGGCGGCGCCGTCGCTCATGACGCGCCGGCGGCCTGCGACGGCTGCGGAACCGCCGCCGGCGGGCGGTAGGACGCGAGGTCGTCGTAGTGGACGAACTCGATCCAGTTGTGCTCGGGATCCGTGGCGAGCAGCATCGACACCCCCGGCCGGAGGGTGACGATCCCCTCGCTGTGCACGGTCGCGCCGGCGTCGCGCAGCGCGGCGTGCAGCGCCGGCAGCTCGTCGACGATGAAGGTCAGGTACGCGCCGCCCTGGCGCTGCAGGGCGAACGCCGCCGCGGGCACGGGGTCGCACGGGCGCAGCGGCTGCGCGAGCTTGATCCGGTCGCCGCGGTTCGATTCCAGACGCACGACGCGGTACCCGTCGGGGGCGAGTCCCGCGGCGCGGCCGACGGCCGCGGGCGCCACGATGTCGGTGACGAGCGCCAGGCCGAGCACCCGCGTGTAGAACGGCAGCAGCGCGTCGACGTCGCGCACGACCAGCCCGACCTCGAGCGGAGCGACGGCCTTCATCGCGCGGGGTCCATGCGCGGCCGGGCGGTCACGCGGCCGCCGCGCGCGGCCGCGCCCAGCCCATCGCGAGCAGGCGCTCGGCGCTGCCGTCGATGGCGCGGTCGGCGTCGGCGGCGATGATCTCGAGGACCGGGCGGCGCCGGTGGCCGATCTCCTCGAGGACCGCGGGGAGCGCCGCGAAGTCGACCGTCCCGAGCCCCACCGCGTCGTGCCGGTAGACCTTCTGCCCGGTGTCCGACAGGTGCACGATGCGCAGGCGGCGCGCGCACCTGCGCAGCGCCGCGCACACGTCCTCGCCGATGAAGTGCCCGTTGGCGACGTCGTACACGATGCCGATGCCGTCGTCGCCGTAGCGGTCGAGCGCCGCGAGCAGCGCGTCGATGCCGGGCAGGAACGCGAACGGCATGTTCTCGACGTACAGCGCGGTGCCGGCGCGGCGCGCGAGCGGCACGAGCTCGTCCAGCGCCGCGAAGAAGTGCCCGATCAGCCGCTCGGTCGGCGCCGGCATCAGCGGATTGGCCTTGCCCGGTCCCACGACGACGCCCGGCACGCCGAGGTCGCCGGCGAGCTCGACGACGGCGCGCAGGTTGGCGAGCGTGTACGCGCGCATCGCGGCGTCGGCGGCCGCCACGTTGAGGTCGATGTTCGGCATGTTGAGCGTCGACACCGCGAGCCCGCCGGACGCGAACGACTGCCGCAGCGCCCGCCGCTGCCCGGCGTCGGTATCCGCCGGCCACAGGTGGCCCGGATACATCATCAGCTCGAACTCGGCGCAGCCGCGCGCCGCCAGCGACGCCACGCAGTCCTGCACGCGGCGGTCGAGCGTGTACGAGTAGGTGTTGACGGCGAATGCCGAGAGCGGAGCGGCGGTTGGGCTGGCGGCCATCGGGAGCGTCCGGGGGGTCGTGGCGTGACCGGTTCCCGCCTACGCGGGCGCGAGCGCGGCCATCGCGCGCCAGCCGATCGTCGGCTCGAAGCCGAGCACGTCGCGGGCGCGCGCGATGTCCAGCAGCGACGCGAGCGGATCGCGCTCGAAGTACGCGGCGTTGCGCAGCGGAGGAAGGCTGCCGTAGCGCTCGCGCAGCATCTCGAGCGTCGGGCGCGTGTTGAGGCCGTCGGCGGCGGAAATGAAGAACGCCTGGTAGCGCGCCTCCGCGACGTCGAGCGCGCGGCGGAAGCCCTGCGCGACGTCCTCCGGCGCGACGTAGGTCCACAGGTGGTAGTTCTGCACGTCCGCGCCGCGTGTGCGGAGCTCGGGATACTCGGGCGGGAACACGATGTGCGTCGGCCGGATCGCGAGCACTTCGAGGCGCCCGCGGTTCGCGTAGCTGCGGCACATCGTCTCGGTGACTTCCTTGCTGAGCGAGTAGAACTCGACAGGGCGCAGCGGGTGGTCCTCGTCGATCGGCAGGTACCGCGGGCCATAGCCCGGCGGGTTGTAGTGCAGGCCGAGCGCGGCATCGCTGGAGGCCACGACGACGCGCCGGACGCCGGCGTCCTCCGCGGCCTGCAGCACGTTCCAGGTGCCCTGCACGTTCGTGTGGAACGTCACGTCCGCCGGGGCCGTGCGCGGATTCGGCACGGCGGCGAGGTGCACCACCGCGTCCTGCCCGGCGAACGCGCGCCTGAGCGCGGCGAAGTCGAGGACGCTCGCCTCGACGTAGCGCACGTCTTCCGCGTGCGGCGGCCGCAGGTCGAGCACGGTGAGATCGCAGCGCCCGCGCAGGTCGTCGGTCACGTAGCGGCCGAGGCGGCCGCTGCCGCCCGTGCACAGCACCCGGTCGAAGCGCATGGGAGACGCCGGGCGGGGACCGTCAGCGGCGGGTGCGCCGGCGAGCCCCGGCGCCACGGGGACGGCGACGCACCGGCCACGGCACGCGCGGCGGGTGCGCCGCGCTACGGTCGTTCGTCATGCCTCCTCCTCCTTCCCTTCCGCGGCGGCCGGCCCCTTGCTTTTATCAATGTGGCAACCGATCCGCCGTGATGAAATACCACCGCCCGTGCCCCGCTGTCAATCGGGTGCCTTGCGCGGCGCGATCACCGGATTCCAGTACCACCACGTGCGCTCCACGACCCAGTCCTTCACGTCCTCGCGGAAGGCGAGAAAGTGCGCCGACGCGCGATGCGCCCGGAACGCCGCCTCGTCGTCGTAGCACTCCACCAGCAGGAAGAGCGTCGGGTCGTCGCGCTCCTGGTGCACGTCGAAGCGGCTGCACCCCGGCTCCACGCCCACGCTGGTCCGTGCGTGTCGCTCCAGACGCGCCCGGAACGGCTCGACGGCGTCGGCGCGCACCCGCAGGTGGGCGGTGTGGAACACCGCATCCGGCCGCGCGGCGCTCATGCCAGCAGGGGCCGCAGGTCGTGCTCGGGCTCGAAGCCGAGCAGGTCGCGCGCGGGGGCGAGGTCGTACAGCGGGGCGTGCGGGTTGCGCGCGTACACCGCGGGCCGACGCACGGGCAGCCGCCGCTGCAGCCAGCGCTCCAGCCGCGCGAGCGTCGGCTCCGGCGCCAGCGTGCTGGCGGCGCTGACGAAGATCCCCTCGAAGCCCGCGAACCGCTCGACCTCGAGCGCCAGGCGGAAGGCGCGCGCCGCGTCGCGCGGGTCGACGTAGTGCCAGAGCGGACCGCCGCCGGCCGCGCTCGGACCGCCCGCCATCGGGCCGCGATAGCCGGCGGGATCCGACGCGCGCGCGCGCGCCTCCGGGATCATTTCCGGGTACAGCACGAACACCGGCCGCAGCGCGATCACCTCGAGCTTGCCGCGCTCGGCGAACGCGGCACCGAGGCGCTCGCCGAGGACCTTGCTGAGCGCGTAGGGGTCGCTCGCCCGCAGCGGATGGGCGAGGTCGACCGGCGCGTAGTCGGGCGGGTGCATCGCGCCGGACAGGACGGTGAACCCGACCACGGAATCGCTGCTGCACAGGATCACGCGCCGCACGCCGGCATCCTCGGCGGCCTGCAGGACGTTCCACGTGCCGGTCACGTTGACCGTCACGATGGCGTCGCCGGTGCCGCTCCAGATGTTGGGCAGCGCGGCGATGTGCACCACCGCGTCGCGCCCCGCGCACGCCGCGCGGACCGCGGCGAGGTCGGTCACGTCGCCGATCGTCTGCGGCACGTCCTCGGGCGCGCGGCGGCGGTCGAAGCCGGCGACGTCGCAGCGCGGCGCGAGCTCGCGCACGACGTGGCGGCCGAGGAGGCCGGCCGAACCGGTGACCAGCACGTTCCGGAAGCCCATCGCGCTACGCGCCGTAGGTGTGCGGGTGCGCCCGCATCCAGTCGGCGAACGCAGCGACGCCGCGCTCGATCGAGTGCTGCGGCGCGAATCCCGTGTCCTCGAGCAGCCGCGAACCGGCGAGCGGGCCCCGCATGCGCGTGTGGTCGGTCCACGGCGCCGTGCCCGGGCCGACCTCGATGACGGCGCCCGGCACGGCGGCGCGCACGGCGGCCGCGACCTCGTCGGTGGGGATGTTGCGCCCGCCGCTCAGGTGGTAGACGCCGTGGCGCAGCGTCGGCGCCTCGAACGCCGCGAGCAGCCCCGCGGCCACGTCGGCGACGTAGGTGTAGGTGGCGCCGAAGTCGCGGCCGCTCGCCTCGCGCAGCGGTTGCCCCGCCAGCGCGGCCTTGAGGAACACGGGGATCGGTCCGCGCGGGTTCTGGCGGACCTCGGGCACGAGCGGCGGCCCGTAGACCCACGACACGCGCACCGTCGCCGCGGGGACGTCGAACTGCGAGCGGTACATCGCGACGACGAGCTCGCCGGCGTACTTGGTGGTGCTGTAGACGTTGGTCACGCTCGGCGTCGCGTCCTCGAGGATCGGCACCGTCACGTCGGTCGCGTGCTGGAACACCGATCCGGTGCTCGTGTAGACGAAGCGGCGCCAGCCGCGGGTGCGCGCACCCTCGAGCAGCCGCCCGACGGCGACGACGTTCGCCTCCAGCGTCCCGAGCGGGTCGCCGCGCGCGAACTGCTCGTTGGGCACGGCCGCGGTGTGGATGCAGCCGTCGAGCGGATGCGCGAGCAGGGCGGCGACCTGCGCAGCGTCGGCGAGGTCGCAGCGGACCCACGTCGCCCGCGGGCCGAGCGCCGCCGCGTCGTCCGCGCGAAACGTGCTGCGATACTGCGCGACGACGTCGTGGCCGCGCGCGAGCGCAGCGCGCACCGTCTCGTAACCGACGTGGCCCATGCCGCCCGTCACCAGGATCCGCATCGATCCTCCCGTGCCGCCGCCGCGCGATGGGCGGGCACCGTTACGACAATGTCGGTTGACATCCGACGATATGGCGGATTATAACCACCGCAGCACGCGGCGTGGCAAGCCACTCCCCGGCGCGCGGACGCGTCGCGCCTCCTGCGCCGTCACTCCTCCGCGGAGA
This sequence comes from Betaproteobacteria bacterium, assembly GCA_016861105.1. Taxonomy (GTDB): domain Bacteria; phylum Pseudomonadota; class Gammaproteobacteria; order Burkholderiales; family Casimicrobiaceae; genus VBCG01. The sequence continues at coordinate 80,443 of BOKS01000016.1, forward strand.
TCGCACGCATGGCACGCATGAAGGGCGGCGAGGTGATCGCCCGCTTCCTGGTCGACGAGAAGATCCCGTACGTGTTCGGCATCTGCGGGCACGGCAACGTCGGCTTCCTCGACGCGCTCTACGACGTGCGCGACAAGGTGACGCTGATCTCGCCGCGCCACGAACAGACGGCCGCGCACATGGCCGACGGCTACTTCCGCGTCCGGCACCGGCCGGTGGCCACGCTCACGTCGACCGGCCCGGGTTCGTGCAACCTCACGATGGCGCTCGCCGTCGCGCAGACCGACTCGTCGGCACTGCTCGCCATCACCGCGAACGTGCCTACGTCGCAGTTCAACCGCAGCCCGTTCCAGGAGATCAACCGCCACAACCAGGCGGATTTCCCGAACGTCCTGCGTCCGGTGGTCAAGCACAGCTACCAGCCGTCGCGCGTGGACATGCTGCCGCTCGCGCTGCGCCAGGCCGTGACGACGGCCACCACCGGCCGCCCGGGCCCGGTCAACGTCGACATCCCGTACAACGTCTTCCAGGAGGAAGGCGACGTCGACGCCGAGCCTGCGCTCGGCGCGTTCAATCCGCGGCGCAGCGGGGCCTCGCCGGCCGACGTCGCGACCGCGGCGGCGATGATCGCGGCGGCCGCGCGCCCCGTGTTCTTCGTCGGCCACGGCGTCACGCTGTCCGAGGCGAGCCGCGAACTCACCGATCTCGCCCGCCGGCTGCGCATCCCGGTGATCAGTTCGCCCAACGGCATGGGCTGCCTCGACATGGACGACCCGCTGTCGCTCGGCTTCATCGGCCGCAACGGCGCGTACCCGGCCAACCAGGCCGGCCGTCACGCGGACCTCGTGGTCGCGATCGGCGCGCGCTTCGACGACCGCTCGGCGTCCTCGTGGCTCCCCGGCTACTCGTGGAACTTCCCGCAGACCAGGCTCGTCCACGTCGACGTCGACCACGCCGAGATCGGCCGCAACTACCCGCCGGACCTCGGCATCCTCGCGGACGCGCGCACGTTCTGCGAGCAGCTGCTGCACGAGGCCGACCGCGGCGCGCTCGCGGCGTCGCCGGCAGCGGGCGCGTGGCTGGCGCAGATCGACGCCTGGCGCGCGGAGTGGGAGGCGTACATCCGGCCCGGCTTCGAGCAGCACGCCTCGCCGATCCGCCCCGAGCGGATCGTGGCGGACACGCGCGCGGTGCTCCCCGACGACGCCATCATCTCGCTCGACTCCGGCATCCATCACAACTGGTTCATGCAGTTCTGGCGCGCCCGCCGGCCGCAGACGATGCTGAACACCTGGGGCTTCTCGGGCATGGGCTTCGGGCCGAGCTCGATCCTCGGCGCCAAGCTCGCCGCGCCCGACCGGCCGTGCGTGTCGATCTGCGGCGACGGGGGCTTCACGATGGTGCCGCACGTGCTGTGCACCGCGGTCGAGTACGACATCCCGGTCGTGTGGGTCGTCTGGAACAACTTCGCGTGGGCGGCGATCCGCGACCTGCAGTACGGCTACTTCGGCGGCCGCGAGATCGGCACGGCCTTCTACCAGGGTCCGGAGCGCAAGCCCTACAACCCCGACTTCGCGGCGTGGGCGCGCGCGTCCGGCGTCGAGGGGATCACGGTCACGCAGTCGCGCGACTTCCGGGGCGCGCTCGAGCACGCCGTGCGTCTGGGCAAGCCCTGCCTGATCGACGTGCACGTGGACGCGGACATCCGCCCGCCGTCGACCGGCGCCTGGCAGCTGCCGCCGATCCCGTACAAGGAGCCGGTGTTCGGCGAACCCTTCGTCGCCGCGAAGCGCGGATAGGAGGCGGCATGCGGCGATCGAGGACAGCGTCGGGAGCGGGCCCCTCGTCGTCCGCGGCGAAGGCGGCGCCGCGGCGCCGCGCGGCGGCGAAGGAGGCCGCGGCGCCGGCCGCGCGCGGTGCGTCGGCGAGGGACGCCGCGCCGAAGGAGCGCGGCGGCATCCAGTCGCTGGAGCGCGCCTTCGCGATCCTCGAGGAGATCGCCGCGAACCCGCAGGGCATCGCGCTCGCCGACCTGTGCCGCGCGGTGGGGCTGCACAGCAGCACCGCGTTCCACCTCGTGCGCACGCTCGTGCAGCTCGGGTATGCGAGCCAGCATCCCGAGTCGCGCAAGTACCGGATCGGCCGCAAGGTGTTCTCGCTCGCCGCCGGGGCGCTCGACGAGAACGAGCTCGTGGTGCGTGCGACGCCCGTGCTCGAGCGGCTCGCGCAGCTGACCGGCGAGAGCGCGCACTTCGCGATCCTCGCCGGCGGCGACGTCGTGATCGCCGTCAAGACCGAGGGCCCCGGCATGTTCCGGCTCGCCGACCGCGCGGGCGCGGTGCGCCCCGCGCACGCGACGGCGCTCGGCAAGGTCCTCCTCGCCGCGATGGCACGCGACCAGCTCGAGCGCTACCTCGTGCGCGCGCCGCTGCAGCGCTTCACGCCGAAGACGATCGTGGAGCGCGACGCCCTGCTGGCCGAGCTCGACCACGTGCGGCGCCACGGCATCGCCTTCGACGACGGCGAGTTCAACGCCGAGGCGCGCTGCGTGGCCGTGCCCGTGCGCGACTTCCACGGGCGCGTCGCGGGCGCCATCGGCATCTCCGGGCCGATGTGGCGGCTGTCGCTGCAGTCGCTGCACGAGAAGTCGCGGCACGTCCAGCAGGTCGCCGCCGAGCTCTCGGCGGAGCTGGGACACGGCGGAGGGCAGGTCGCCCGCGAAGCATGACCGCCGCGGGCGCGCGCCCGGGAGAGCGGCCGCCGAAAGCGGCGGCGGACGCGTGCGATCTCGTCGTCCTCGGGTCGGGCGCGGGCGGCATGACCGCGGCGCTGGTCGCCGCGCTGGACGGGCTGCGCCCGCTGCTCGTCGAGGCGAGCGGTCGCATCGGCGGCACGACCGCGCTCTCGTCGGGAACGGTGTGGATCCCGGGCAATCGCCACCAGCACGCGCTGGGCATGCGCGACGATCCGCAGGCGGCGCGCACCTACCTCGACGCGCTCGTCGGCGCGCGCGCCGATCCGGCGCTGCGCGAAGCGTTCCTCTCCGCCGGCCCGGCGATGATCGACGACCTGCACGAGCGCACGGACGTCCGCTTCCGGGCCTACGCAACGAGCCCGGACTACCGGCAGGACCTGCCCGGGGCCGCGCAGGGCGGGCGGCCGCTGGAGCCGCTGCCGTTCGACGGCCGCACGCTCGGCGCGCACTTCGACGAGCTGCGCTGGCCGCTGCGCGAGCTGATGCTGTTCGGCGGCATGATGGTCACGCGCGGCGAGGCGGTGCAGCTGCTGCGCGCGCTGCGTTCCGCGAAGGCGTTCGTGCTCGGCGCGCGGCTGGTGCTGCGGTTTGCGCGCGACCGGCTGCGCCACGCGCGGGGCACGCGCCTCGTGCTGGGCAACGCACTGGCGGCCCGGCTGTATCGCAACCTGCTCGAGCGCGGCGTGCCGGTGCTCCGCGGTGCACGGACGGTACGGCTGCATCGCGAGGGCGGCCGCGTCACCGGCCTCGACCTTGCGACGTCGGAGGGCGAGCGACGCATCGTCGCGCGCCACGGCGTCGTGCTGGCAGGCGGCGGGTTCCCGGCGAGCGCGCCGCTGCGCGAGCGCTACCTGCCGCACCCGGTCGCCGAGCACACTGCCGCGTGCGAGAGCTGCACGGGGTCGACGCTCGTGCTCGCGCAGGCGGTCGGCGCGACGCTGGGGCCGTCCGGCGAGGACAACGCGCTGTGGTTCCCGAGCTCGATTGCGCGACGCGACGACGGCAGCACGGCCGTGTACCCGCACATCGCGCTCGACCGCTCGAAGCCCGGTCTGGTCGCCGTGAACGCGAGCGGCCGCCGCTTCGTCGACGAGGCCGTCTCCTACCACGAGTTCGTGCGCGCGATGTACCGCTCGCACCGCAGCGTGCCCACCATTCCCGCGGTGCTGGTCTGCGACCGCCGGTTCGTGTGGAAGTACGGCCTCGGCCTGATCCGGCCGCGCACGCCGTCGCTCGCGCCGTTCGTGCGCCGCGGCTACCTGTTCGTGGCGGACACGCTCGGGGCACTGGCGCGGCAGGTGGGCGTGGACCCGGCGGGACTCGCCGCCACGGTGAAGACGAACAACGACGACGCGCTCCGCGGCGTGGACTCCGCGTTCGGCAAGGGGTCGACGAGCTACGACCGCTGCAACGGCGATCCCGGGCACGCGCCCAACCCCTGCCTCGGGCCGATCGAGCGGGCGCCGTTCTGCGCGGTCAGGGTCCACCCGACGCCGCTGGGGACGAGCCTCGGGCTCGCCACCGACGCGAGCGCGCGCGTCCTCGACGCCCGAGGCCGTCCGATCGACGGGCTCTACGCGGTGGGCAACGACATGCACTCCGTCATGGGCGGCGAATACCCGGGGCCCGGCGCCCAGATCGGCATCGCGATGACGTTCGGCTGGCTCGCGGCGAAGCACGCCGCCGGCGCCGCCGCGCCGATCACTCCGGACCCAGCTTCAGCCGGCTCGGCTGCCGCCGCTCGATCGCCCACTTGAGCAGCGCGGCGACGCGGTAGACCGCGTGCGCGAACTTGCCGTACGGCATCGTCATGAAGAACGCCATGACGCAGCCCAGGTGCACGGCGAGCAGCAGCGCCATCGCCGAGGTGTCGCGCAGCGCCAGCAGCGCGAGGCCGGTGGCGCTGACCAGGAACAGGAGCGCGAGCAGGCCGCGGTCGAGGCCGTCCTGCGCGCCCTCGCGGTGCAGCGGGTGCCGGCGCGCGTGCAGCCACCACAGCCCGGCCGGGCCGATCAGCAACCCGATGCCGCCCAGCGTGCCGAGCACCACCGGCACGCTCGACAGCGCGTAGGGCGCCTGCCAGCCGAAGACGTAGTGGTAGACGGTGGCGACCGACGTCGCGGCGAAGCACAGCAGGAAGCCGTAGAACGTGACGTGGTGGAAGCGCCGCCGCCGCAGCGTGAAGCGGTCGTCCTCGTCGTTGCAGCCGTCGCCGTGGCCGCCGTCGAGGTAGGTCAGGCGCAGTGCGTTCCCCGCGGCCTCGCGCAGCGTCGCCGGCGAGGCCGCGCCCGGCGCCTGGCCGCGCCAGAAGCGCGCCACGCCGATGCCCAGTGCAGCGCAGGCGAAGAGGAACACCGGTGCGAACAGGCCCACCATCAGGCCGTGCGGGATCACCGCGTAGAAGTCGCCGGCGAGCGGCGCGTGCCAGAGCGTGCCGTTGCGCGCCAGCGCGAGGAAGAGGAAGAACGCCAGCCCGGCGGCCAGCGCCAGCGCCGTGGCGAGGCCGGCGCGCTCGTAGAGGCGGGCGAGCGGCCGCGGCCACGCGTGCGCGGCGTACGTGCGCGCGCGCACGCGGGCCATCGCGCGCGGCACGTTGACGCCGAACTCGTGCGGCGGCGCGTACTGGCAGGCGTGCAGGCAGGCGCCGCAGTTGTGGCACAGGTTGGAGAGGTAGTGCGCGTCGGCGGCGGGGAAGGCGAGCCGCCGCGTCATCGCCGGGAACACGGCGCAGAGCCCCTCGCAGTAGCGGCAGGCGTTGCAGATCTCGAGCACGCGCGCCACCTCGTCCTCGGCGCGCGCCGGGGGCGCGGCCGCCGGCGCCCCCCCTGCCAGCGCCTGCGCCTCGCGGGCGAGCGCCTCAAGCCGCTGCATCGAGGCCTCCGCGCGCGGCGCGCGCGGCCTGCGCGCCGGCGATGCGCCCGAACGCCGTTCCGATGGTCATGCCCACGCCCGCGGCGTAGCCCTGGCCGAGCACGTTGCCGGCCATGATCTCGCCGGCCGCGAACAGGTTCCCGCTGGCGCGGCCGCCGAAGTGGACGCGCGAGCGGTCGTCGACCCTGACCCCCAGGTAGGTGAACGTGATGCCCGGCTTCAGCGCGTAGCCGAAGTACGGCGGCGTGTCGAGCGGGCGCGCCCAGTGCGTCTTGGGCGGGATGAGCCCCTCCGTGCGGCAGTCGTCGAGCACCGCGTGGTCGAACGTGCCCGGACGGCAGGCGGCGTTGTAGTCGCTCACCGTGCGCACGAACGCCGCCTCGGGCAGGCCGAGCCCGCGGGCGAGCTGCGGCAGCGAGTCCGCCTGCTCGCCGGGGAACACCGGCGGCATGAAGCGGCCGATCGCCTTGGCGTCGATGATCGAGTAGCCGACCTGCCCGGGCTGCAGCGCCACCAGCCGCCCCCAGATCGCGTAGCGCTTGGGCCAGAAGTCCTCGCCCTCGTCGTAGAAGCGCTGCGCGTCGCGGTTGACGACGATGCCCAGCGACACGCAGTCCACGCGCGTGCAGATGCCGCCGTCGTAGCGCGGGGCGCGCGCGTCGATGGCCACGCAGTGGCTCTGCGTCGGGTCGCCCACCGCGTCCACCCCCTGCCCCAGCAGGTCGCGCAGCACCACGCCCATGTTGAAGCGCGTGCCGCGGATGGCGAAGCGCTCGGCGGGCCACTCGCCGCGCTCGTTGCGCCCCCACGCCTCGCGCAGCCAGTCGAGGTTCGACTCGAAGCCGCCGCAGGCCAGCACGCAGGCGCGCGCCGCGATGCGCTCGCCGCGCAGGCGCGCCGCGACGAACGCGCCGTCGGCCACCTCGAGCCCCTCGACCGGCGCCTCGTAGCGCACGGCGACGCCCAGGCGCTCGGCGCTGCGGTAGTAGGCGTTGACCAGCGCCTTGCCGCCGCCCATGAAGAAGGCGTTGGTCCGCGACAGGTGCAGCGTCCCCGACAGCGACGGCTGGAAGCGCACGCCGTGCCGGCGCATCCAGTCGCGGCAGCGCGCGGACTCGCGGATCGCCAGCCGCGCGAGACGCTCGTCGGTCTGCCCGCCGGTGACCTTGAGCAGGTCCTGCCAGAACTCCTCCTCCGGGTAGGCGTCGGTCAGCACGTCCTGCGGCGCGTCGTGCATGCAGCGCAGGTTGCGCGTGTGCATCGAGTTGCCGCCGCGCCACTCGCGCGGCGCGGCCTCCAGCACCAGCACCGACGCGCCCGCCTCGCGCGCCGTCAGCGCCGCGCACAGCGCGGCGTTGCCGCCGCCGACCACCAGCACGTCCACCATCGCCGCGCCCGGCGTCAGCCGCCGCGGAGCGCGAAGGTCACGATCCGCTCCTCGGTCATCTCGTGCACCGCGTAGCGCGGGCCCTCGCGGCCGAAGCCGCTGTCCTTCGAGCCGCCGTAGGGCATCAGGTCGACGCGCGAGCTCGACGTCTCGTTCACGTGCACGCCGCCCACCTCCAGGCGCCTGGCGGCGGCGAACGCGTCGTCGAGGCGGTTGGTGAAGATGCCGGTGGCGAGCCCGTAGGGCGTCGCGTTCACGCGCTCGATCGCCTCGTCGAGCGTGGCGAAAGGCACGATGCACATCACCGGGCCGAAGACCTCCTGGCAGCCGACGGCCATCGTCGCGTCGACGCCGGCGAGCAGCGTCGGCGGCACGACCGCGCCGCGCCGCTCGCCGCCCGCCAGCAGCTTCGCGCCGCGCGCGACCGCGTCGCGGATCCAGCCGTCGATGCGCACCGCCTCCTGCTCGCTGATCACCGGGCCGCACACCGTGTCGGGCTTGCGCGGGTCGCCGAACGGGAGCTTCGCCACGGCCTGCGCGAGCCGCGCCTGCACGTCGTCCACGATCGACGCGTGCACCAGCAGCAGCTGGATCGACGTGCAGACCTGGCCGGCCTTGCGGTAGGCGGCGCCGACCACCTTGGGCAATGCCGCGTCGACGTCGGCGTCGTCGCACAGGATCGTGCACGCGATCGAGCCCAGCTCCATCTGCGTGCGGCGCAGGCCGGCGCGGCGCTGGATGTCCCGGCCCACCTCGGTGCTGCCGGTGAACGCGAAGAAGCGCACGCGCTCGTCGCCGAGCAGCGCTTCCGCGACCACGGACGCGCTGCCGGGCAGGACCGAGACGAAGCCCTTCGGCACGCCCGCCTGCGCCAGCAGCTCGCCGAGCCGCAGCGCGGTGAGCGGCGTCGCCGACGCGGGCTTGAGGATCACAGCGTTCCCGGCCGCGAGGGCCGGCGCCACCTTGTGCGCCACGGTGTTGAGCGGCGAGTTGAACGGCGTGATCGCCGCGACGACGCCGAGCGGCACGCGCAGCGTGAATCCGACGCGCCCGGACTGCCCCGGCGCGCCGGCGAGCGGGATCACCTCGCCCGCGAGCCGCCGCGCCTCCTCGGCGGACAGGCGCAGCGTCTCGAGGCAGCGGCGCACCTCGCCTTGCGCGTCGGACGCGGTGAAGCCGGCCTCCATCTGCATGGTCCGCACGAACTCCTGCGCGTGCTGCTCGACCAGGACGCGCGCGCGGTCGAGCATCTCGCCGCGCTCGTACGGCGGGGGCGCCCCGCGGCGGAATGCCGCGTGCGCGGCGTCGATCGCGGCGACGACCTGCCCACGGTCCGGCGTGGCCGCCACGGCGCCCGGCGCGAGCATGTGCTTGTCGAGCACCGGGAGCGGCGCGCCGCGCCCGGCGACGCGCTCGCCGGCCAGCAGCAGGGCGATGGGTTCGGCGTCGGCAGCGGTTCGGTCGTTCATGCGGAGGCCCTCCTCGTGGCGATCGTGGTGCGCGTCATGACCGCGGCATCGTCTCACGCCGGCCTTCGCGCCGTGACCGGGCGCGCGTGGGGCGCGAGCAACTGCGACAGGCGCGCCCTGGCGTATCGGGTGCGCCGCGACTGGGCGCCGCGCGCCGCCGGCTGTCATTTCACATGATGAAAATCATTGCGATGATATCCGCCGCTGGCGCCGTTTGTCCATTTGCCCGCGGCGTTGCGCCGCACGCGAGCCTCGACGGCGCCGCGGGGCCGCGTTGCCGTGCTGGCGGCGCGGCCGCCGAGGATCGCACCACCGGTCGCGGGCGCACGCTTGCGCCGGAGGGCGATCGCCCCATCCTGTACCATGACGCGCGGCCGTGGCTGGACGTCGCCGGCCGTGCGACGAGGAATGCACGCTTGGCGAAGGGAAGATACGAGGAGTCGTCGATCCGCGTGCTGCGCGGGCTGCAGCCGGTGCGCGAGCGCCCCGGCATGTACACGCGGACGACGGATCCGACGCACGTCGTCCAGGAGGTGATCGACAACGCCGCCGACGAGGCGCTCGCCGGGTACGCGACGCGCATCGACGTGCGCGTGCACGGCGACGGGTCGGTGAGCGTCGAGGACGACGGCCGCGGCATCCCGGTGGGCGTCCACCCGGAGGAGAAGGTCTCGACCGTCGAGGTCGTGTTCACGCGGCTGCACGCCGGAGGCAAGTTCGACAAGCACGGCGGCGAGGGCGCGTACGCGTTCTCCGGCGGGCTCCACGGCGTCGGCGTGTCGGTGACGAATGCGCTGTCGAAGCGGCTCGAGGTCGAGGTGCGGCGCGAGGGCAGGGTGCACCGGATCGCGTTCGCGGACGGCGAGGTCGTCGAGAAGCTCAAGGTGGCGGGTACCTGCGGCCAGCGGTCGTCGGGCACGAGCGTGCGCACGTGGCCCGACCCGAAGTACTTCGACGCGCCGGCCGTGTCGCTGCCGGACCTCCAGCGCCTGCTGCGGGCGAAGGCCGTGCTGCTCCCCGGCGTCAAGGTCGCGCTGCACGTGGAGCGCGACAAGGCGTGGTCGACGGCGACGTGGTCGTACCCGGGCGGGCTCGCGGACTACCTGCAGGAGCTGGGCGAGGGACTGGTCCCGGTCGCGCCGGTGTTCGCCGGCGAGCGCTACCTCGACAAGCCGAAGGAAGGGGAGATCCACGCGGAAGGCGAGGGCGCGGCGTGGGCGTTGGCCTGGTACGACGAGGGCGGCGCTGCGGGAGAGAGCTACGTCAACCTGATCCCCACGCCGGCCGGCGGCACGCACGAGGCAGGGCTGCGCGCGGCGCTGTTCGAGGCGCTGAAGTCCTTCGTCGAGCACCACGGCCTGCTGCCGCGCGGCGCGCGCCTGCAGACCGAGGACGTCACGGCGCGGCTGCACTTCGTGCTGTCCGCCCGCATCCTCGACCCGCAGTTCCAGGGGCAGGTGAAGGAGAAGCTGACCAGCCGAGACGCGCTCAAGCTCGTCGCGCAGGTCGTCCGCGATCCGCTCGAAATGTGGCTCAACGCCAACGTCGACGTGGGCAAGCGGATCGCCGAGCTCGCGATCCAGCAGGCGCTCGCGCGCATGCGCTCGGCGCAGAAGGTCGAGAAGCGGAAGGGCTCCGGCGTGGCCGTGCTGCCGGGCAAGCTCACCGACTGCGAGTCCGACGACGTCGCGCGGCGCGAGGTCTTCCTCGTCGAGGGCGACTCGGCCGGCGGATCGGCGAAGCTCGCGCGCGACAAGCAGTACCAGGCGATCCTGCCGCTGCGCGGCAAGGTGCTGAACACCTTCGAGGTCGAGGGCGACCGGCTGTTCGCGAACAACGAGATCCACGACATCGCGGTGGCGATCGGCGTCGATCCGCACCGCTCGGCCGACGCTGCGGACCTGAGGGGCCTGCGCTACGCGCGGATCATCGTCATGGCCGACGCGGACGTCGACGGCAGCCACATCAAGGTGCTGCTCCTCACGCTGTTCTTCCGCCACTTCCCCGCGCTCATCGCGCGCGGGCACGTGTGCGTGGCCGCGCCGCCACTGTACCGCATCGACGTGCCCGCCTCGGGCAAGCGCCCAGCGCGCAAGCTCTACGCGCTCGACGACGGCGAGCTCGAGGTGATCGAGGACCGCCTCGCGAAGGAGGGCGTGCGGCCCGGATCGTGGAGCGTCGGCCGCTTCAAGGGACTCGGCGAGATGAATCCCGAGCAGCTGTGGGAGACGACGATGAATCCCGAGACGCGGCGCGTGCTCCCGGTGCGCGTCGACGAAGGGGAGGCCGGCGAGGCGCTGCGCGTCTTCGCGAAGCTCATGGGCAAGGCCGAGGCCGCCGCTCGGCGCGAGTGGATGGAGCGCGAGGGCAACGCAGTGGACGTCGACGTCTGATGGCGACCAGGCCGGGGCGCCCGGCGAAGGGCGAGCGAACGACCGCCCCGGCGCCGCGCACGCGGCGCGCCGCGGGGGACACGCTGAGCGGCGAGCTGTTCGCAGCCGACGACGCCGCAGCCGCGCCGCCCCGTGCCGCGTCGTCCCCGCCACCGCCGGGGCCGCCCGCGCCGCCGCGCCCGGCGGCGGGCGGCGGCGGCGGCGACGAGTCGCTGCCGCTCGCGCGCTTCGCCGAGCGCAGCTACCTCGAGTACGCGATGAGCGTGGTGACCGGCCGCGCGCTGCCCGACGTCGCCGACGGCCAGAAGCCCGTGCAGCGGCGCATCCTCTACGCGATGCACGAGCTCGGCCTGTACGCGCCGGCGCGGCACGTGAAGTCGGCGCGCGTCGTCGGCGACGTGCTCGGCAAGTACCACCCGCACGGCGACACGGCGGCCTACGACGCGCTGGTGCGGCAGGCGCAGGACTTCACGCTGCGCTACCCGCTGATCGACGGCCAGGGCAACTTCGGCTCTCGCGACGGCGACAACGCCGCGGCGATGCGCTACACCGAGTGCCGGCTGACGCCGATCGCCGAGCTGCTGCTCGCCGAGATCGAGCGCGACACCGTCGACTTCGGCCCGAACTACGACGGCTCGTTCCGCGAGCCGAAGCTGCTGCCGGCGCGGCTGCCGGTGCTGCTGCTGAACGGCGCCTCGGGCATCGGCGTGGGCATGGCCACCGACGTGCCGCCGCACAACCTCGCCGAGGTCGCGCAGGCCGTCGTCGCGACGATCCGCAACCCGGCGATCACGCTCGACGAGCTGCTCGCGCTCGTGCCGGGGCCCGACCTGCCGGGCGGCGGGCACGTCACGTCCGACCGCGACGCCATCCGCGCGGTCTACGAGAGCGGCCGCGGGTCGCTGCGCGTGCGCGCGCGCTGGACGGTCGAGGATCTGGCGCGCGGCCAGTGGCAGGTCGCGGTGACCGAGCTGCCCCACGGCGTGTCGGCGCGCGCCGTGCTCGAGGACATCGAGCGCGCGACCAATCCCCGGCCGAAGGAGGGAAAGAAGTCGCTCTCGCAGGAGCAGCTCAACCTGAGGAACCTGATGCTCGGGGCGCTGGACACCGTGCGCGACGAGTCCGACAAGGATGCGCCGGTGCGCCTGGTGCTGGAGCCGCGGTCGAGCCGCCAGGACCCGGGCGAGTTCATGCAGCTGCTGCTCGCGAACACGCGGCTGGAGGCGAGCCTGCCCGTCAACCTCGTGATGCTCGGCCGCGACGGGCGGCCGCGGTCGAAGGACTTCAAGCAGATCCTCGGGGAGTGGATCGCGTTCCGCTTCGACACGGTCGCGCGGCGGACGCGGCACCGGCTGGGCGAAGTCGACCGCCGCATCCACATCCTCGACGGGCGCGCGCTCGCGCTGCTCAACATCGACAGGGTCATCCGCATCATCCGCAAGGCGGACGACCCGAAGGCGGAGCTGATCGCCGCCTTCGGCCTCACCGACGTGCAGGCCGACGACATCCTCGAGATCCGGCTGCGCCAGCTCGCGCGGCTCGAGGCGATCCGCATCGAGACCGAGCTCAAGGCGCTGCGCAGCGAGCGAAAGGGGCTGGCGAAGGTGCTCGGCGATCGCAAGGCGCTGGCCGACCTCATCGTCGCGGAAGTGGAGGCGGACGCGGAGCGCTACGGCGACCGCCGCCGCACGCTGATCGAGGCGGTGGCGCCGGTGGCGCTCGCCCGCACCGTCCCCGACGAGCCGCTCACGGTCACGCTGTCGCGCAACGGCTGGATCCGCTCGCGTCAGGGGCACGGCCTGGACGCGGCGCAGTTCGGGTGGAAGGCCGGCGACGCGCCGCTCGCGATCCTCGAGACCCGCACCATCCACCCCGTGGTGCTTCTGGACACGGCGGGGCGCGCCTACACGATCCGCGCCGCTGACATCCCCGGCGGGCGCGGCGACGGCGTGCCGGTGACGACGCTGGTCGAGCTCCAGCCTGGCGCGCGCGTCGTGCAGGCGCTGTCGTCGCCGCCCGGACGGAAGTACCTCGTCGCCGGCACCGGCGGCTACGGTTTCGTCGCTTCCATCGACGACATGCTGTCGCGGCAGCGCGGCGGCAAGGCATTCATGACGCTCGAGCCCGGCGAGGAGCCGGTCGCGCCGGTGCCGCTCGCCGAGGGACTCGACCACGTCGCGACGCTCGCCTCGAACGGCAAGCTGCTCGTGTTCCCGGTCGCCGAGATGCGCGAGGTGCCGCGCGGCCGCGGTGTGATCATGATGCGGCTCGACGACGGGCAGTCGCTGCTGGCGGTGGCGCTCGTCCCGCCGACGCGGGTCGCGGTGCGGGGCGCGAATCGTGTCGGCCGCGTCGTCGACGTCGTGCTGGAGGGCGACGCGCTGGCGAAGCACCTCCTGCCGCGCGCGCGGAAGGGGGCGCTGGTGGCGTCGAAGCTGAGGATCGCCGGGTTCCCACCGGGCTGACGGCACGCGACGGAGGATCGGATGCCATGCGCGACAACCCCCTGAAGGCGAAGCTCGGCGCCGGCGGCAGCGCCTGCGGCGCGATGGTGTTCGAGTTCTTCACGGCGGGGCTCCCGCGCATCTGCGCCAACGCCGGCGCCGAGTTCGTCCTCTACGACATGGAGCACACGGGCCTGTCGTTCGAGACGCTGAAGACGCAGGTGGCGCTGTGCGCCGGCCTGCGCCTCGTGCCGCTCGTCCGCGTGCCGCGCGGCGAGTACGCCTTCGTCGCGCGCGCGCTGGACGTCGGCGCGCTCGGCGTGATGGTGCCGATGGTCGGGTCGGCCGCCGAGGCCGCGCAGATCGTGGCGTGCACGCGCTATCCGCCGCAGGGGCGGCGCGGCGCGGCCTTCGGCTTCGCCCACGACGACTACGAGGCCGGCGACGTCGTGGCGAAGATCGCCGCGATCCACGAGCGCACGCTCGTCATCGCGCAGATCGAGACGGCGGAAGGGCTCGCGAACGTCGAGGCGATCGCCGCCACGCCGGGCGTCGACGCGCTGTGGCTCGGGCACTTCGACCTCACGAACTTCCTAGGCATCCCGGGGCAGTTCCGCCACCCCGACTACCTCGCTGCGGTGAGGAGGATCGTCGCGGCGTGCGACGCGCACGGCAAGGCCCCCGGTTTCCTCGCCGCCGACGACGACTCGGCGCGGTCGTACGCGGCCCTCGGGTTCCGGCTCCTCGCCTACGGGCTCGACCAGGCGATGCTGGGCGACGCGCTGCGCCGCGGCCTGGGGGTGCTGCGCGGCGCGACAGGAGCTTCCCGATGAGCGCACGGTTCCGCGTCGGCCTGACGCGCGACATCCTCGACTCGCGCGGCGAGCCCGCGTTCGGACGCGGGGCGCTCGCGATCCTCGACGACGCGCCGGACGTCGCGTGGGAGTACCTGCCCTCGATCGTGAGCGAGATCACCGCCGATCACGCGGCCATCTACGACGCGCTGTACGTCAACATGGCGCGCGTGCCGGCGGCCGCGGTCGCGCGCCCCGATCGCCGCCTGCGCGTGGTGGCCCGGCACGGCGTGGGCTACGATGCCGTCGACGTCGCGGCGATGACGCGCGCCGGGGTGCTGGTCACCAACACGCCGTGGCCGATGCCGCGCCCCGTGGCGACGATCGCGCTCACCTTCATCCTCGCGCTCGCCGGCAGGCTGATGACGAAGGACCGCCTGACGCGAACGGGACGGTGGCACGAGCGCATGGACCACATGGGCGTGGGCCTGACCGGACGCACGCTGGGCGTGATCGGAGCGGGGCGCATCGGCAAGGAGCTGCTGCGGATGGCGCGCGTGTTCGATCTCGCGCTGCTGGCCGCCGACCCCTACGTCGACGCCGTGGAGCTCGCCTACGTCGGCGCGCGCAAGGTCGACCTGCAGACGCTGCTCGCGGCGTCGGACTTCGTGGTCGCGATCCCGCTGCTGAACGAAGAGACCCGTCACCTGCTCGGCGCGGCGCAGTTCGCGCGGATGAAGCCGACGGCGTACTTCATCAACGTCTCGCGCGGCCCGGTCGTCGACGAGCCCGCGCTGATCGATGCGCTGCGCGAGGGGCGCATCGCCGGCGCCGCGCTCGACGTCTTCGAGCAGGAGCCGGTCGATCCCGCGAATCCGCTGCTGGCGATGGACAACGTCATCGTCACGCCGCACTCGCTGTGCTGGACCGACGAGTGCTTCCACAACATGGCGGTCACGGGCCTGACGAGCATCGTCGATGCGCTGGCCGGACGCGTGCCCGCGTTCGTCGTCAACCGCGACGTGCTCGCGCAGCCGGACGTGCAGCGCTGGCTGCGCGCGCCCTGACCGGATCGCGCGGGCGCGGCGCCGCACCGGCGCCGCCGGATCTCAGGGCGCGGGGTTGCGCGCCGGCGCGAGACGGTCGCCCAGGGTGCTCTGCGCCATCAGCGTGGCGTACCACTCGCGATAGCCCGCGTCGCTGGGGTGCAGGCCGTCGCGCGCGTTGAGCCCGGGCTGCCGGACGAACGGGTCGTCGTCGCGCTCGCGGAACAGGTCGACGTAGGTCGCGCCGTGCCGCGCCGCCGCTTCGCGGACGATCCGGTGCAGCGCCCGCGAGCGGCGCGTCATCTCCCACGAGACCGGCGGGAAGAAGAAGGGGGCGTTGCCGACGTTGCCCGCCGGCATCACGATCACGTGGCCGGCGCGCTCCGTTGCGAGCGCTAGCGCGCGCTCGACGTCGTCGCGGAGGTCCTGCGGCGAGCGCAGCCGGATCACGTCGTTACCGCCCGCCATCAGCAGCACGATGTCGAACTGCCCCGCGCGTTCGAGCTGCCCGGCCACCCGCGCGAACGTGGCGCCGTCCTGGGCGCGGTTCTCGATCCACAGCCGCGGATGGTCGCGGGCGAGGAGCCCCGGCAGGCTGGCCTCGGGTGCGCTCGCGCCCGTGCCGACGCCGGTGCTGTCGCCCACGACGAGCATGCGCAACGCGGCATGGTCGGGCGTGTGCTGCAGCGGGACGCTCTTGTGTGCCATCGCGCGCGCCTGCCCGAGCCGCCACGCGGTGCAGCCGGCGAGCGCCAGCGCCGCGGCGCCGGCGATGACGGTCAGCAGGAGGCGGGAGCGCATGGCGGACGTGGCGGGTGGCGATCGCGAATCGATGACGGCGTCATGGCGCGTGCGCGGAGCGCGACGCCGCGGTGCGTAGACAGAGACAGGGTCCGGCGGCCTGCGTTCGGCGCTGCGCGTTCGTCGGCGCGCCGTGCGCGCCGCGCGGACCCCTCCACAGGTGTCGGCGCGGATGACAGTGCCGCCGCCGGTCGCTGTCGAGGACAACGCTAACTCCCTGCCGCGGCGTGGGAATCCGGCGGTGGCGAAGTCCTTGCTTGCCTGCTGCCGGATGCCGGAGGGTCGGTCGCCGAACCGATGCCGGCATGTCCCGCCATCTCGACGACGCCACGGCCGAATGCAAACGCAACCCGATCGTTCGCGACGCCTCGTCGGGCTCGCCCGCTCCGTCGCGTTGTGCGAATCGTTCGACCGCGCCGAGCGCGACGTGCGCAAGGCGCGCGCGGCGATGCTGATCGCGGGCTTCGCGATCCACCGCATCCGACTTCGGTCGCAGGCGTCGCCGCGCGTGAAGAGCTGAGCGGCGGGCGAAGGCCCCGCGCCGGCGGCGTTCGCGCACGCCGTTTCGCCACGTCCCCGACCCCCGGCAGGCCGGCGAGGACGATTGCAGCGCCACCGCCGTCACCGGCGGCGGGCGGGGCCGGGTCCGGCAAGCGCAGGACCCGACCCGGCCGCGTCACGCGACGTCGAAGCGGTCGAGATCCATCACCTTTGTCCACGCCGCCACGAAGTCCTGCACGAACTTCCCGCCGGCGTCCGCGCACGCGTAGACCTCTGCCAGCGCGCGCAACTGCGAGTTCGATCCGAACACGAGGTCCACGCGGGTGGCCGTCCACTTGACCGCGCCGGTGCTGCGATCGCGGCCCTCGAACGCGTCCCTCGCGGCGGACACGGGCGCCCACTCGGTGCCCATGTCGAGCAGGTTCACGAAGAAGTCGTTGGTCAGCGTCCCCGGGCGCGTCGTGAAGACGCCGTGCTTCGACGCGCCGGCGTTGGCGCCCAGCACGCGCAGGCCACCGACCAGGACGGTCATCTCGGGCGCGGTGAGCGTGAGGAGCTGCGCGCGGTCCACCAGCATCGCTTCGGCGGGCACGCCGAACCTCGCGCGCTGGTAGTTGCGGAAGCCGTCCGCCGCCGGCTCGAGCGGCGCGAACGATGCCACGTCGGTCTGCGCCTGCGAGGCGTCCGTGCGGCCGGGCGTGAACGGTACCGTCACCGGGTGGCCGGCGTCCTTCGCGGCCCGCTCGACGGCCGCGCATCCGCCCAGCACGACGAGGTCGGCGAGCGACACCTTCCTGCCCGCGGGCTGCGCGTCGTTGAACGCGGCCTGGATGGCGCCGAGCGTCTCCAGCACCGTCGCGAGCTGCGCGGGCTGGTTGACCTCCCAGTCCTTCTGCGGCGCGAGGCGGATGCGGGCGCCGTTCGCGCCGCCGCGCTTGTCCGAGCCGCGGAACGTGGACGCCGAGGCCCAGGCTGTCGACACCAGCTGCGACACCGTCAGCCCCGACGCGAGGATCCGCTCCTTGAGCGCGGCGGTGTCCGAGGCGTCGATCAGCGGATGGTCGACGGCGGGGACCGGGTCCTGCCAGATCAGCGCTTCCGCCGGGACCTCGGGGCCGAGATAGCGCGACCGCGGACCCATGTCGCGGTGCGTCAGCTTGAACCACGCGCGGGCGAAGGCGTCGGCGAACTCGTCGGGATTCTCCATGAAGCGCCGCGAGATCTTCTCGTAGGCCGGGTCGAAGCGCAGCGCGAGGTCGGTGGTCAGCATCGCCGGCGCGTGGCGCTTCGACTTGTCGTGCGCGTCCGGCACGGTGCCGGCGCCGGCGCCGTGCCTGGGCGTCCACTGGTACGCGCCGGCGGGGCTCTTCGTCAGCTCCCAGTCGTAGCCGAACAGGTTCCAGAAGAAGTTGCCGCTCCACTTCGTGGGCGTCGTGGTCCAGGTGATCTCCAGGCCGCTGGTGATCGTGTCGGCGCCCTTGCCCGTGCCGTACGAGCTGGACCAGCCGAGACCCTGCTGCTCGATGTCGGCGGCCTCCGGGTCAGCGCCCACGTGCGAGGCCGGCCCCGCACCGTGCGTCTTGCCGAAGGTGTGGCCGCCGGCGATCAGCGCGACCGTCTCCTCGTCGTTCATCGCCATGCGGGCGAAGGTCTCGCGGATGTCCTTCGCCGCGGCGATCGGATCGGGCTTGCCGTCAGGGCCTTCCGGATTGACGTAGATGAGGCCCATCTGCACGGCGGCCAGCGGGTTCTCGAGGTCGCGCGTGTGCTGCACCTTGCTGTCGTCCTCGGAGACGAGCACGCCTTCGCCCGGCACGCCCGGCGAGCCGTGCGAATAGCGGACGTCGCCACCGAGCCACTTCGTCTCGCGGCCCCAGTAGACGTCCTCGTCCGGCTCCCATACGTCCGCGCGGCCCCCGCCGAACCCGAAGGTCCGGAAGCCCATGGTCTCCAGCGCGACGTTGCCGGCGAGGATCATGAGGTCGGCCCAGGAGATCCGGCTTCCGTACTTCTGCTTGATCGGCCACAACAGGCGGCGCGCCTTGTCCAGGCTCACGTTGTCGGGCCAGCTGTTGAGCGGCGCGAAACGCTGCTGGCCCCTGCCGCCGCCGCCGCGCCCGTCGCCGATGCGATAGGTGCCGGCGCTGTGCCACGCCATCCGGACGAACAGCGGACCGTAGTGGCCGAAGTCCGCCGGCCACCAGTCCTGCGAATCCGTCATCAGCGCGGCGAGGTCCTTCTTCAGCGCGGCGTAGTCGAGGCCTGCGAAGGCCCTCGCGTAGTCGAAGTCCTCGCCCATCGGATCGGACTTCGACGAGTGCTGGTGCAGGACGTCGAGCCGAAGCTGGTTCGGCCACCAGTCGCGGTTGGTCGTTCCGCCGTGCGTGGCGTGCGCGAACGGGCACTTCGATGAGTTTTCGGTCGACATGGGTTCCCTCGATGGTCGGCGGCGACGACGGGCGCTGTGTCCCGCGGGTCCTCAGGCTCGCGTCGCCGCGACCCTCGTCGCGCCGCGGACGCAGCCTCCCGGACCCAACACGACCGATTGTGGCGCCTCGCCACGAATAGATACAATGGATTGTTGTTATCTAGTTAATAACGACAACCTATGGATGGGCGCAGCTCCGCCTGGTAGCGGGCCGTCACCCGTTGCCCGGTACGCGGGCTACGGTAGCGGAAGCGGCATGGCAGGAGGGGCGTGCGGGCAACCTTCGACGTTCGCCGGCAAGCCGGAGCCCGTCGGTCATTCAAGAAAGCGGTCATCGTCGGCCTCCTCCGAACGACGCCGGAAGGCGGAGCCGGCGGCCGCGCTTCAGGCGACTGCCCGCCACACCGTGGCCAGCCACGGCTGCTGCTCCCGCGGCAGTCCGTCTGGACGGTAATACACGAGCAGTTCCTCGAAGTGGGCGGCGGTCATGAAGTCGCGCCATGCATCGAGGTCGTGGTACACACCGTATCGATCGCCGTACCAGCCGGCCTCGTTGTTGCCGCGCGGATTGGAGCTGAACAGCACGCCGCCCGGCTTCAGCGTCGCATGCAGTTGCCGCAACACGCGTGGAAGCGCCACCCTGGGAACGTGGAACAGGCTGGCGTTTGCGAACACGCCGTCGAAGCGGGCCACGGGGAGGTCGAGGGCGAGGAAGTTCTGATGCCAGACTTCGCAGCCGGTGTCGGCCCGTGCCATTGCGGCGAGCGTCGCCGCGCCGTCGAGGCCGATGGCGGTGTGGCCGAGTGCGCGGAGCGCTTTCAGATCGCGCCCCGGCCCGCAGCCGAAATCCAGCAGCGTAAAGGGCGACGGCGCCGTGATTCGCGACAGCATGGCGTCGATGTTCTGGCTCACGTCGTGGTCGCGCGTGCCGGCGCGGAATGCTTCGGCACGCGCTTCGTAGTGGCCGATCGTCCGCAGGGTGAGGTGCTGCAGGTCGCTGGGGGCCGACGGGTATTCGTCCATGGCAAGGGTTACGGCAGCTGAGCGCTCGGGGGGGGGCGCGGACCGACAGCATACGTGCCGGAGCGAAGCAAGGCCGCGTAGGCCACCGGTTCCCCGGCGATAACAAGCGCCGCCGCGACGGCGCCTGCGACCGCTCGCCGCGTCGCGGCATGCCAGCAACGGAACGCCGACAACGGAAAGTCGAACGATCGCTCCTTTGCCGGAACAAGACATGCGGCGCAGAATCTGCATTTCTCGCCTGAGGAGCCTTTCCATGAGCGTCACGATTGCAGACCTCCAAGCTTTTGCCGACGCCTGGAACCGCCATGACATCGAAGCCTTGATGCGCCACATGACGGCCGACTGCGTGTTCGAAGCCTCTGCGGGAGCGGATGTCCATGGAACGCGCTACGTGGGGCGCGAGGCTGTCCGGGCCGGATTCTCGGAGGTGTGGAAGACCTTTCCCGACGCGCGATGGATCGCCCCCAGGCACTTCGTATGCGGGGAGCGCGGCGCATCTGAGTGGACATTCATCGGGACGCGCAGCGACGGCGCTCGCGTGGAAGTGAACGGATGCGACCTGTTCACCTTTCGCGACGGCAAGATCGCGATCAAAAACTCTTTCCGCAAGACCCGCGTGCCGCAGACAACGAATTAGCGGATGTCCGCCTCGACCCCATGCGGTTGTTCGGGTGGTGGCGTCGAATGCCTGCTACGTGTTCCGAAGCTGTCAGCCATGTCGACGCCGACCTTCACTGGCCGCGCCGCAACGACGGGCGGCCATGAACTCCTCCGATAGACTGCCGGCCAGACCCCCCGTTAGTGGACTTCGGCGGCGCGCGGTCAGGAGCCTACGTGCGAAGCGGTTGCTGTTTCGTCGTTCTCGACAGCCAAGGAGCTCCGGGAGCTGTCTGCGATCCGGCAATGCTTCACGTGCAGGTCTGTCCATGCAGATCGCGCATTTGCCGCCAAGACTCGCTTCGTGAGAGCATCCGCTCCGCTTCAAGCCATGGACGTTGGCGGCCGTCGAGGCCGCTTCAATCGTCACGAGCTTGCTGGCCGCGAACGGCGAGTTGACGCCACGGCGAAAAGCGAGCAGCACAGGAGAGAAGATCATGAAAGAAAAGCTCGCCGCGGAATTCCTCGGAACCTTCTGGCTCGTTCTCGGAGGCTGCGGCAGCGCGGTGCTTGCCGCGGCGTTTCCGCAATTGGGCATCGGTTTCCTCGGCGTGTCCTTCGCCTTCGGCCTGACCGTGCTCACCGGCGCGTATGCGCTCGGTCCCATTTCCGGAGGGCACTTCAATCCAGCCGTGTCGGTCGGATTGTGGGCGGGCGGACGTTTCCCGGCATCGCAGCTGCTGCCGTATGTCGTAGCCCAGGTGATCGGCGCCGCGGTCGCGGCGGGCGTGCTGTACCTCATCGCAAGCGGGAAGCCGGGTTTCGATCTGAGTGGCGGCTTTGCGTCGAATGGTTACGGTGAGCACTCGCCGGGAAAGTACGGCCTCGGTGCGGCGCTGATCACGGAGATCGTGATGACGTTCATGTTCCTGATTGTCATTCTCGGCACGACGCACAAGCGAGCGCCTGTGGGGTTTGCCGGGCTTGCGATCGGCCTCTCGCTGACCTTGATCCACTTGATCAGCATTCCGGTGACGAACACCTCGGTGAATCCGGCTCGCAGCACGGGACCCGCGCTGTTCGTCGGAGACTGGGCGCTAGGGCAGTTGTGGCTGTTCTGGATCGCGCCGATCGTCGGTGCTGCGCTGGCAGGCCGGTTCTCGCGCGCGGTGTTCGACTCAGCGGACTCGCCGGACATTGCAGGCCGCGCCTAGCGATGCAGCAGATCGGTCCGTTCGCGGCGCAGCCGGAGGCGGCCACTCAATGGACCCAGGTCCACGGCCGTTAGCCGACGGCCACGGCAGCGCGGCGCCGTTCTGGCCAGCGTCACCGCGGTTGGCGCGGCGCCCTCAGCAGCGATTGAAGCGATTGCGCTGTGGCAAGCGCCCGATTGACGTGATGGACACGAGGACATGGACCCCTTCCTGATCGGAAAGTGGGTCCCACCTTTGGGACACCGGGCTTCGAACCGGCTTCATTTCGGCCTTGCGAATGAAGGCCTTGGGTGAGCGGACCGAGACATAGGTAACAGGGCGTACCGGACACATGGGTAACACTTTCCCGGCGTCGACCGGGGAGGTGTCTATGCCGTGGAAGGAGTGTTCGGTCATGGATGAGCGCCTGCGTTTTGTC
>BOKS01000017.1 GCA_016861105.1 Betaproteobacteria bacterium
GGCCCGGGCGGGGTGCCGGCTTCCTCGCCGCGCTTGCGCCCGCGGCTGCGGGGGCGCCGCCGCTTCTTCGGCGCTTCCTCGGGGCGCAGCATCGCCTCGCGCTCGGCGTCGTCGGCGTCCTGGAAGCGCGTCCACCAGTCGGCCAGCGCCTGCGCGGCCTCCCCCGCCTCGGCGCGCAGCAGCAGGAAGTCGTACGCCATGCGGAAGCGCGGGTGCTCGAGCAGCCGGAACGGGCGATGCCCCGCACGCTGCTCGAAGCGCGGCTGCAGCGACCAGATCTCCTTGATCGTCGCCTCGAAGCGGCGCGGGATCGCGATGCGCTCGGCCTGCTGCGACAGCACGGCGTCCATCGCGTCGAAGAGCGCCGGCAGCGCGCGGTCGCCCTTGCCCTTCGCGGCGACCCACTGCGCGAGCACCTCGTGCCAGAGCAGCGTGGCGAACAGGAAGGCCGGCGACACGCTGCGGTCCTCCCGGACGCGCGCGTCGGTGTGGGCGAGGGCGACCTCGATGAAGCGCTGCCCGCCCGGCTGCTCGAGCACGACGTCGATCAGCGGCAGCAGCCCGCGGTGCAGGCCGTGCGCGCGCAGGCTGCGCAGCGTCTCCGCAGCGTGGCCGGAGAGCAGCAGCTTCTGCATCTCGTCGAACAGGCGCGCGGCGGGCACGTTGCCGAGCAGGTCGGCGAGCCGCGGGATCGGCTCCGCCGTCTTCTTCTCGATGGTGCAGCCGAGCTTCGCCGCGAGGCGCACGGCACGCAGCATGCGCACCGGGTCCTCGCGGTAGCGCGTGACCGGCGGGCCGATCAGCTTGAGCCGCCGCGCGCGGACGTCCTTCACGCCGCCGACGTAGTCCCACACCTCGTTGGTCTCGGGATCGTAGTAGAGGGCATTGATCGTGAAGTCGCGCCGCGCGGCGTCCTCGCCCTGCGTCCCGTAGACGTTGTCCGAGATGAGGCGCCCGTGCTCGTCGGCCGCGCCGTCGGCCTGCGCGGCGCGGAACGTCGACACTTCGACCACCTCGCCGCCGGCGTGGACGTGCACGAGGCGGAAGCGACGGCCGATGACGAACGCGCGCCGGAACAGCGGCTTGACCTGCTCGGGGTGCGCGTCCGTGGCGATGTCGAAGTCCTTCGGGCGGATGCCGAGCATCAGGTCGCGGACGGCGCCGCCGACCACGAAGGCCTTGAAGCCCGCCTCCTTCAGCCGCCGCGTCACCTGGCGCGCCCCGGCGCTCACCTGCTCCGGCCGCACGGGATGCTCGTCGGGGCCGTAGACGCCGGGCTCGCTCGACCGCAGGCCGGGGACGAACCGGGCGAGCAGGCGGCGGATCATCAGGGGCGTGGGCTGGCGGGGGAGGTGCAGGATGCCCGGAGCAGCGCGAGCCGGCCTCACGGACCGAACGATGGTACCACGCGCCCCGCAGGCCGCCCGCCGGAGTGTGAGCGGCCGCTCACCTCGGAGGATCGGGGCAGACGGCCGGGGCCGGCGTCGCCGGTGCACGGGCACGGCGCCACTGCCCCGGCCCGAGCCCCGCGAGCGTCCACGGACCCACCGCCCAGCGGATCAGCCGCAGCGTCGGATGGCCGACGGCGGCCGTCATGCGCCGCACCTGTCGGTTGCGGCCCTCGCGCAGCACGATCTCGATCCACGACGTGGGAAGGTGACGACGGAACCGGACGGGCGGGTCGCGCGGCCACAGCCCGGCCGGTGGCGCGATGGCGCGCACCTGCGCCGGTCGGGTCGCCGCGCCGTCGAGCACCACGCCGGTGCGCAGGACGTCGAGGGCGTGGCGGTCGGGAATGCCTTCGAGCTCGACCCAGTAGGTTTTCGGCATCTTGTGTCGCGGATCGGCGATGCGCGCGATCAGCGCGCCGTCCGCCGCGAGGACCACCAGGCCCTCGCTGTCCGCGTCGAGGCGGCCGGCGGCATAGAAGCCGGGCAGCGGCACGAAGTCCGCCAGCGTGCGCCGCCCCGCCGTGTCGGTGAACTGGCACAGCACGCCGTACGGCTTGTTGAGCAGGACGACCCCGTGCGCCCGCGGCCGCTCCGCCGGCGCGCCGCGCCGCGGCCGCGGCCCCGGCCGCGCGCGCGGCCGCCGGGTGACGGGGGAAGCCACTTTCGACGATAATCCAAAGCTTTGCAGCACGTTCGACACCGGAGGCGGCACGGTGCGGCGCCCGGGCGGTCCGCCGCGCTCCGCCTTCCCCCACGAGGACATTCCATGCCCAGCTACCAGCACGTCAAGGTCCCTGCGGGCGGTGAGAAGATCACCGTCAACGCGGACTTCAGCCTCAACGTCCCCGACAACCCGATCATCCCCTACATCGAGGGCGACGGGACCGGCGTGGACATCACGCCGGTCATGCTGAAGGTCGTCGACGCTGCGGTGGCGAAGGCCTACGGCGGCAAGCGCAGGATCCACTGGATGGAGATCTACGCCGGCGAGAAGTCGACCAAGGTCTACGGCCCCGACGTCTGGCTGCCCGACGAGACGCTGGCCATCCTGAAGGACTACGTGGTGTCGATCAAGGGCCCGCTGACCACGCCGGTCGGCGGCGGCATCCGCTCGCTCAACGTCGCGCTGCGCCAGGAACTCGACCTGTACGTGTGCCTTCGCCCGGTGCGCTGGTTCAAGGGCGTGCCCTCGCCGGTGAAGGACCCGGGCAAGGTCGACATGGCGATCTTCCGCGAGAACTCCGAGGACATCTACGCGGGCATCGAGTGGCCCGCCGACTCGCCGCAGGCCAAGAAGGTGATCGACTTCCTGATCCGCGAGATGGGCGTCAAGAAGATCCGCTTCCCCGCGACGTCGGGCATCGGCATCAAGCCGGTGTCGAGCGAGGGCACCGAGCGCCTCGTGCGCAAGGCGATCCAGTACGCGATCGACAACGACAAGCCCTCGGTCACGCTGGTGCACAAGGGCAACATAATGAAGTACACGGAAGGCGCGTTCCGCGACTGGGGCTACGCGCTCGCCGAGTGCGAGTTCGGCGCGAAGCTGCTCGACGGCGGGCCGTGGATGTCCTTCCGCAACCCGAAGACGGGCAGGGACATCGTCGTCAAGGACGTGATCGCCGACGCGTTCCTCCAGCAGATCCTGCTGCGGCCGGCCGAATACAGCGTCATCGCGACGCTCAACCTCAACGGCGACTACATCAGCGACGCGCTCGCCGCCGAGGTGGGCGGCATCGGCATCGCGCCGGGCGCCAACCTCTCGGACTCGGTCGCGATGTTCGAGGCGACGCACGGCACGGCGCCGAAGTACGCGGGCAAGGACTACGTCAACCCGGGCTCCGAGATCCTGTCGGCGGAGATGATGCTCGTCCACATGGGCTGGAAGGAGGCTGCGGCGCTGATCGTGCGCAGCCTCGAGAAGGCGATCGAGGACAAGCAGGTCACCTACGACTTCGCCCGGCTGATGGAAGGTGCCACGCAGGTGTCGTGCTCGGGCTTCGGCCAGGCGATGATCGCGCGGATGTAGCCGGCGCGGCCCTGGCGCCGCTCGCAGGGCCCGCGGCGCGCGGGCCTTCGTCTTTCGTCCGGCGCGCCTGGACGAAGACCCGCGCGGGGCGTCCCCGGTCCGCGCGGTGACCGCAGGTCGCCTTGCACCGCTGTCGGCGACCGCTCGGCAGCGCCCCGCTCGCGGGCGCCGCCGGTCGCGCCGCGTGCCTGTCGCGCCCGCAGGCCGATGAACGGCTCGGGCACGCCGCCCGCGCAAAAGAAAAGCCCGCCTGACGGGCGGGCTTCTCCCGGTCCGCCGACTGCGGCGGACCCCGATCGTCAGGCGTTCTGGATGTTGCTCGCCTGCTTGCCCTTCGGGCCCTGGGTGACCTCGAAGCTGACCTTCTGCCCTTCCTTCAGCGTCTTGAAGCCTTGCATCTGGATCGCCGAGAAGTGCGCGAACAGGTCCTCGCCGCCGTCGTCGGGCGTGATGAACCCGTACCCCTTCGCGTCGTTGAACCACTTGACGGTTCCGGTTGCCATACAGCTTGTTCCTTACAGAAATGGAGATGTTCGTTCGGGAGGGCCAACTACGGGCGGCAAGCACACGCAACGGCTCGAACAGGCGTGGGACGGCGACGTACCGGAACAGCAGCTCCCCTCTGCCAAACGCCCTCCTTCTACGCCCACTGTCTCCCGGGCGTCAAGGCGGGCGCCGCCCGCTGTCCCGTCCCCTTGAAAAAACTGTTGCAATCATCAAACATACCCCCACCTTCCGGGTGCTTCCCGGCGCTTCCCCCCCAGCATGGCCGTCCACGAGCAACGCGGCGACCTCCTCGAGGCCGAGAAGAGCAAGACCAAGCCGCCGCCCCTCTACAAGGTGCTGCTGCTGAACGACGACTACACGCCGATGGACTTTGTGGTCGTCGTGCTTCAGACTGTATTCGGGATGTCGAGGGAGAAGGCGACGCGCGTGATGCTGCAGGTGCACCGCCACGGCATGGGCGAGTGCGGAACCTACACGCGGGAGATCGCGGCGGCGAAGGTCGACCAGGTGATCGGCCTCGCACGCCAGCACCAGCACCCGCTGCAGTGCACGATGGAGGAGACTTGAGCGTTAAGGGCTTTGAGCCGGGCGTGGGTCCGGCGGCCGGGCTTGCACCACGGAGCTGGACATGATCGCGCAGGAACTCGAAGTCTCCCTCCACATGGCTTTTGTCGAGGCTCGGCAGAAGCAGCACGAGTTCATCACCGTCGAGCACCTGCTGCTCGCGATGCTCGACAACCCGTCGGCGGCCGAGGTGCTGAAGGCCTGCGGCGTGGACCTCGAGGAGCTGCGCGGCGTACTGACGGACTTCATCAACGAGCACACGCCGCGGCTGCCCCCGCACTCCGACGCGGACACGCAGCCGACGCAGGGCTTCCAGCGCGTCATCCAGCGCGCGATCCTGCACGTCCAGTCGTCGGGCAAGAAGGAGGTCACCGGCGCGAACGTGCTCGTCGCGATCTTCGGCGAGAAGGAGTCGCACGCCGTCTACTTCCTGAACCAGCGCGGCGTGACGCGGCTCGACGTCGTCAACTACATCGCGCACGGGATCACGAAGACGCCGCAGGCCAAGCCCGACAAGCCCGAGGGCGGCAAGGAGGAGGGCGAGGGCGGCACCGAGTCGCAGGGCGCGCTCGACGCGTACACGGTCAACCTCAACCACCTCGCGCGCAACGGCAAGATCGACCCGCTGATCGGCCGCGAGCACGAACTCGAGCGCGTCGTGCAGGTGCTCTGCCGCCGCCGCAAGAACAACCCGCTGCTGGTCGGCGAGGCCGGCGTCGGCAAGACCGCGATCGCCGAAGGGCTGGCGCGGCGCATCAACGAGGGCGACGTTCCAGACCTGCTGCGGGAGTTCCAGGTCCATTCGCTCGACATGGGGGCGCTGCTCGCGGGCACGAAGTACCGCGGCGACTTCGAGCAGCGCCTGAAGGCGGTGCTGAAGCAGCTCGCCGAGAACCCGAAGTCGATCCTGTTCATCGACGAGATCCACACCATCATCGGTGCGGGGGCGGCGTCGGGCGGTACGCTCGACGCCTCGAACCTGCTCAAGCCGGCGCTGTCCACCGGCGCGCTCAAGTGCATCGGCGCGACGACCTACGCCGAGTTCCGGCAGATCTTCGAGAAGGACCACGCGCTGTCGCGGCGCTTCCAGAAGGTCGACGTGCCGGAGCCCTCGGTGGCCGAGACCGTGGAGATCCTGAAGGGCCTGAAGTCGCGCTTCGAGCAGCACCACGGCGTCAAGTACGCGCCGGCGGCGCTGACGAGCGCCGCGGAGCTGTCGGCGCGCTTCATCAACGACCGGCACCTGCCCGACAAGGCCATCGACGTCATCGACGAGGCGGGCGCGGCGCAGAAGATCCTGCCCAAGTCCAAGCAGAAGAAGGTGATCGGCAAGAGCGAGGTCGAGGAGATCGTCGCGAAGATCGCGCGCATCCCGGCGAAGAACGTGAGCTCCGACGACCGCAACGCGCTGAAGACGCTCGACCGCGACCTCAAGAACGTCGTGTTCGGGCAGGACAAGGCGATCGACGCGCTCGTGTCGGCGATCCGCATGGCGCGGTCGGGGCTGGGCAACCCGCGCAAGCCGATCGGCAATTTCCTGTTCTCCGGCCCGACCGGCGTCGGCAAGACCGAGGTCGCGCGCCAGCTCGCCTACTGCCTCGGCGTCGAGCTGATCCGGTTCGACATGTCCGAGTACATGGAGCGCCACGCGGTGTCGCGCCTGATCGGCGCGCCGCCGGGCTACGTCGGCTTCGACCAGGGCGGGCAGCTGACCGAGGGGATCACCAAGCACCCGTACAGCGTGCTGCTGCTCGACGAGATCGAGAAGGCGCACCCGGACATCTTCAACGTGCTGCTGCAGGTGATGGACCACGGGACGCTGACCGACAACAACGGGCGCAAGGCCGACTTCCGCAACGTCATCATCATCATGACGACCAACGCGGGGGCGAGCGAGCTCGCGCGCAGCACGATCGGCTTCGCGACGGAGAAGGCCGCCGGCGACGAGATGGCCGAGATCAGGCGGCTGTTCACGCCGGAGTTCCGCAACCGGCTGGACGCCACCGTGAGCTTCGCGCCGCTCGACCACGACGTCATCCTGCGCGTCGTCGACAAGTTCCTGCTCGAGCTCGAGGCGCAGCTGCACGAGAAGAAGGTCGAGGCGTCGTTCAGCTCCGCGCTGAAGGCGCTGCTCGCGAAGAAGGGCTTCGACCCGCAGATGGGCGCGCGGCCGATGGCGCGGCTCATCCAGGACACGATCCGCAAGGCGCTCGCCGACGAGCTGCTGTTCGGCCGCCTCGTCAACGGCGGGCGCGTGCTGATCGACGTCGACGACGCCGGCAACGTCAAGCTGACGTTCGAGGAGGCGCCGGAGGAGGCCGAGCCGGTGGCCTGACCGGCTCGGGGCCCGACGCACGACGACGGCGCCGCGAGGCGCCGTCGTGGCTTGGACGGTCAGTATCGCGGGCCGCCGAAGCGGCCGGACTCGGTGCGATCGCTGCGGACAACGCGCATGTGGCCGGTCACCCCGTGCTCGGTGAGCTCGAGCGCGGTGATCTCGAACGTCCCCATGGGCTGGCCGGAGCATTCGAACGTGCCGCGGATGTCGACGAAGCGGCCGGACTGCGCGAGCGGCCCGCAATAGAGACAGGTCTCGCCGGTCCGGTCGACCTTGACCGTCGCCTCGCCGCCCTCGAAGTGCAGGAGCACGTCGGCGTCGTACTCGACGGTGCCCACCGGGGCGCCGGACCCGGTCCACTGGCGAAGCCGGAAGGACGAGGCGTACCACGCGACCGGCTGCACGAGCCGGAACGTGTGGCGCTCGATCGACTTGCGCACGACGGCGCCGTCGACGTGGTACTCGAGCTCGGCGCGGTGCGCGTCGACGGGCGAGAGCCAGAACGGGCCGGCGGGTGTCGCGCGCGTGCGGCGCGGATCGAACGCTCCGGCGTGGTAGTCGCCCTGCATCCTGTGCAGCGTGCCGCGGAACTGCGGCTGTCCGTTCGCCTGCCCGTACGCGTTCGCGACGCCGGTGAGCCACGTGGCGCGGCCGTCCGCGTCGTAGATGTGCAGAGTGACCACGGCCGTCTCGTCCTGCTGGACGATGTTCGCGCCCCAGCCGGACTCGGCAGGCACCCACCACAGGTCGGTGAGAGTTGCGGCGTGCGCCGCGCAAGGTGCGAGCAGGACGCAGGCGAGGAATATCGCGCGCAGAGCGGACATCGGGAGGGCCCCTCGGGCAAAAGGCGCGATCGTGCCTGACGCCCTCCGGGAGGTCGAGCCGGAAGGGACGAGGCACGGTCGTCGGGGACGAACGGAGCGGCGGCGCGGACGAAACGCCGCGCGGCGCGCGCGACGCTCGCCCGCACACGTCCCCGGTGAGCGCAGAAGGGTACGACCGCCGTACGGTCGCAGGACGGCGGGCGGGTTCCCGCCCGCGGTCCTGCGACACGTCCTACGCGAGCATGTCCGCCCAGACGTTGCGCGCCCACGAGAACGCGTAGTCGCCCTCCAGCGGCGTCCAGCCCGGCGAGAGGCCGCCCGCGCCCGGCACGGCGATGAACGTCTTCTTGTCGCGGTCGTACTGGTGGACCGACGCCACGTGCACCACGTCGCGGTCGGTGATGAAGCTGTAGCAGGTATTGGTCACCACCGGCGTCGGGTTGACGGGCTTGCCGGTGAGCTGCGCGACGATCGCGGCCGCGCAGACCTTCGCGTGCTGGTTCGCCATGTGGCCGGACTTGGGCATCGCGGGCGCGATCTGGATCGCGTCGCCGAGCACGTGGACGTTCTTCACCTTCACCGACTCGAAGGTGGTGAAGTCGACCTCGCACCAGCGGTTGTTCGCGGTGATCACGCCGGCCTGCCGCGCGATGTCGGCGGCCGACTGCGGCGGGATGAAGTTCAGCACGTCCGCCTTCACGTCGTCGGCGGTCTCGAACTTCACGGTCCGCGTCTGCGCGTCGACCTCGGTCGCGACGTGGTTGTTGCGGTACTCGACGAGGCCCTTGTACTCCCCGGCCCACGCCTTCTTGAACAGGCCGGCCTTCGACGTGACGTCGGGGTTGCCGTCGAGGATCAGCACCTTCGACCGCGGCTTGGCGCGCTTGAAGTACCACGCGACCTGGCACGCGCGCTCGTAGGGCCCCGGCGGGCAGCGGTAGGGCGCGACCGGGATCACGATCGCGTACACGCCGCCGTCGGGCATCGCCTCGAGCTGGCGGCGCAGCGCCACCGTCTGCGGGCCCGCCTTCCACGCGTGGAGCACGTTCTCCAGCGCCACGACGTTGTT
The DNA here is from genome assembly GCA_016861105.1 of Betaproteobacteria bacterium. Classification (GTDB taxonomy): domain Bacteria; phylum Pseudomonadota; class Gammaproteobacteria; order Burkholderiales; family Casimicrobiaceae; genus VBCG01. Next base: position 8,780 of record BOKS01000017.1, read on the forward strand.
CAGGCCCTTGACCGGGAGGAACTCGATGCCCGGCGACAGCACGAGGCGGTCGTAGGACAGCGACGTCCCGCCGGCGAGGCGCACGACGCGCCGGTCGGTGTCGATCGCGGTGGCCAGGTCGCGCACGACCTTGACGCCGTGGTTGCGTGCCAGGCCGTCGTACGGGACCGTGACGTCGGCGATCGACTTGCTGCCGCCGAGCACGAGGTTCGACAGCGGGCACGAGACGAACGCCTCGTTCGGCTCGACCAGCGTCACGTCGACACGCCCGCCGCTCCACAGGCGGACGTACTTCGCCGCGGTGGCGCCGCCGTAGCCGCCGCCGACGACGACCACGCGGCCCGCGGCCGGGCCGCCGGGCGCCGTCGCGCACCCGGCGAGCGCGCCCGCCGTCCCGGCGCCGAGCGCCGCCTTCAGGAAATCGCGCCTTCCCATCGTCATCGCCGCGCTCCTCATCGCTGGGCCGCGAACCACGCGGCCACGACGTCGATCTGCTCGGGCGTGTAGCCCTTCGCCAGCTGGTGCATGATCGTGGCGGGGCGCTTGCCGTCGCGGAACTCTCCCATCAGCCGCACGATCTCGTCCTTCGGTCGTCCGGCGAGCGAGGCGACGGGGCTGCCCTGCACGGTGCGCCCGCCGGTCCCGTGGCAGTTGGCGCAGGTGGCTGCGAGGTCGCGGCCGAGGTTCGGATCGGGGCTGCCCTGGGCGTGCGCAGCAGCCTGTACGGCCGCGAGCGCGGCCGCGAGGATCAGGGAAGGCGTCTTCACGGGACCTCCGTCGTGAGGGTTCTTGTCGTCGGGCAGCGTTCGTGACCGCGGGCCGCCTTGCGGGCATAGGATAATGCCGTCGGGCGGCCGCTGCAGGCATTTGTGGCGAGGAGCTTATTCCCGCCTGCGCATAAGCGTTGCGGCACGACGGAGGTCGGTTGGGCATCGGGATCACGTTCCGCGGCGCGGCGGGCGAAGTGACGGGATCGTGCTTCGAGGTGGCGGCCGCGGGCCGGCGCTTCCTCGTCGATTGCGGGCTGGTGCAGGGCGACCGCGACGCGGACGAGCGCAATCGCTCCGCGCTCGCGCCGCGCGACGCGGCGCTCGACTTCGTCGTGCTCACGCACGCCCACATCGACCACGCGGGGCTGCTGCCCCGCCTCGCCGCCGTCGGCTTCCGCGGGCCGGTGTACGCGACGCCGGCCACCGCGGACCTGTGCGCGGTGATGCTGCCCGACGCCGCGTACATCCAGGAGAAGGACGCCGAGTGGGCGCGCGAGCGGACCCGGCGCGACGCCGGCACCGCCGCCGCCGCTCCGCTCTACACGATGCGCGACGCCGAGCGGGCGCTGCGCCTCTTCGAGACCGTTCCCTATGCCACGACGTTCTCGCCGGCGCCCGGCATCACCGCGTGCTTCCGCGACGCAGGGCACATCCTCGGCTCGGCGATCGTCGAGCTGTTCGTGGACGAAGGCCCCCGGCGGTTCAAGCTCGTGTGCTCCGGCGATCTCGGCCAGCCCGGGCGCCCGGTGCTGCCCGATCCGACGCCGATCGGCGAGGCCGATGCGCTGATCGTCGAATCGACGTACGGCGACCGGATGCACAGGACGCTGGCGCAGACCTACGACGAACTCGCCGCCGTGCTGACGGCGACGCTGCCGCGCGGCAACGCCATCGTCCCTGCGTTCGCGGTCGGCCGCACGCAGGAGGTGCTGCACGTCCTCGCCGATCTCGCGCGCCAGGGCCGCGTGCCGCGGCTCAACGTGTTCGTCGACTCGCCGCTGGCGACGAAGGCGACCGCCATCACCGCGCGCTACGCGCCGATCCTCGACCGCGAGAGCCGCGACCTCGCCGCGTGGCAGGCCGCGCATCCGGAGCGGATGAGCGTCAGCTTCACCGAGAGCGTGCAGGATTCGATGGCGATCAACGCGATCCGCAGCGGCGCAGTCATCGTCGCGGCGTCGGGCATGTGCGACGCCGGGCGCGTCCGCCACCACCTGCGACACAACCTGCCCCACGAGACGACGGCGGTGATCATCACCGGCTTCCAGGCCGCCGGCACGCTGGGGCGCTCGCTGGTCGACGGCGCGCGCAGCGTGCGGCTGTTCCGGGAGGACGTGCCGGTGCGGGCGAGCGTCCACACCATCGGCGGCCTTTCCGCGCACGCCGACCAGGGGGCGCTGCTCGGCTGGCTCGGCGCTTTCCGGCGCAAGCCGGCGCGGACGTTCGTCGTGCACGGCGAGCGCGGCGTCGCCGAGGGCTTCGCCACGCTCGTGCGCCAGCGCCTCGGCTTTCCCGCGGTGGACGTGCCGGCCCTCGGCGAGCGGATCGTGCTCGGTTGACCCGGCGGCCAGGCGGTCCGGAAAGCCCTTCCGCTGGGCGGAAACGTTGCCGGATCGCCACTGCGCGAGCGGATCCTTGCACTGTCTTCCATGCGGTCATGGCCTTAGCGCCGGGGGCCGCGGTCGACCGGTCCGCGCGGGACGTTCCGTGGACCGCATCGCAGCAAGAAGTGGCGGGCGTATCCGATCGCACGCTTCCATCTGATGGAAACGATTTCAAAGTAATTGATTACGTGCGCAAAATTTCTTGATGCACTGCCAGATTGTCGCTTGAAACGACAGCGCCGCTTTGCTACCTTGGGTCTCGTCACGACGGCCGTCGATCGCGACTTGTAGCGGCGGCCGGCAAAGCTGGGCCTGGGTTCCGATCCCATCCATGCCCGCCGACCGCGCGAGCGATCCTCGCCGGTCCGTGCAGCGGGGCGCCGGCGGCCTGGGGTCGCCGGTGGTTCCGCACCGTGGCCAGGCGCGCGTCCGCAGGGCGCGTGCAGGGCTGCCGACCAACGTGCCGGAGCGCACCTCAGTGCGCCCGACCTGGCCCGAACGCATTCGAATGGGAGCAGCGACGATGAACTACGACCTGGAAGCGGCCCGGCTCAAGAAGGACTGGGCGGAGAACCCCCGCTGGCGCGGGATCAAGCGCGGCTACAGCGCGGAGGACGTCGTGCGCCTGCGCGGCTCGATCCACATCGAGCACACGCTCGCGCGCCGGGGCGCCGAGAAGCTCTGGCGCCTCATGCACGACGAGCCTTTCGTCAATTCGCTGGGCGCGATGAGCGGCAACCAGGCGATGCAGCAGGTGAAGGCCGGCCTCAAGGCCATCTACCTGTCCGGCTGGCAGGTCGCCGCCGATGCCAACGTCGCCGGCGAGATGTACCCGGACCAGTCGCTGTACCCGGCGAACTCGGTCCCGCACGTCGTGCGCCGCATCAACAACGCGCTCGCCCGCGCCGACCAGATCCAGCACATGGAAGGCCGCAACGACATCGACTACTTCGCGCCGATCGTCGCCGACGCCGAGGCGGGGTTCGGCGGCGTGCTGAACGCGTTCGAGCTGATGAAGGCCATGATCGAGGCGGGCGCCGCCGGCGTGCACTTCGAGGACCAGCTCGCGTCGGTGAAGAAGTGCGGGCACATGGGCGGCAAGGTGCTGGTGCCGACGCGCGAGGCCGTCGAGAAGCTGGTGGCGGCGCGGCTGGCGGCGGACTGCATGGGCGTGCCGACCATCCTGCTCGCGCGCACCGACGCCGAGGCGGCCGACCTCCTCACGTCGGACGTCGACGAGAACGACAAGCCGTTCTGCACCGGCGAGCGCACGATCGAGGGCTTCTACAAGACGCGCAACGGCCTCGAGCAGGCGGTCTCGCGCGGGCTCGCGTACGCGCCGTACGCCGACCTCATCTGGTGCGAGACCGGCAAGCCCGACCTCGGCTTCGCGAAGGCCTTCGCCGAGGCGATCCAGGCGAAGTTCCCGGGCAAGATGCTGGCGTACAACTGCTCGCCGTCGTTCAACTGGAAGCGCAACCTCGACGACGCGACGATCGCGAAGTTCCAGCGCGAGCTGGGCGCGATGGGCTACAAGTTCCAGTTCATCACGCTCGCCGGCTTCCACAGCCTCAACTACTCGATGTTCAACCTCGCCTACGGCTACGCGCGCGAGCAGATGAAGGCCTTCGTCGAGCTGCAGGAAGCCGAGTTCGCGGCCGCCGAGAAGGGCTTCACCGCGGTCAAGCACCAGCGCGAGGTCGGCACCGGCTACTTCGACGCCGTCACGACGACCGTGCAGGGCTCGCAGTCGTCGACCACGGCGCTCAAGCACTCGACCGAGGACGAGCAGTTCCTCGGCAAGAAGGCCGCGGCCTAGCGCCGACGCTGCCCCAAAGCCGCCGTCCACGCCGCGCCCCGCCCGGGGCGCGGTTTTTTTTGTCCGGCGCTTGCCGCGGCGCCCCGAAGGATGCGAGGCTGGCCGCTTCCGCCCGCGTGGAGGTGCCGACGATGGCCGCGCTCGCCGAACCCTTCGCGTTCTTCGCGCGCCGTCCCGCGCCGCCGCTCGATCGCTTCGTCGCGACGATCTGGGCGGTGCGCGGGAGTGCGGGCTACCGCCGCGCCGCCGTGCTCCCCAACGGGGCGATCCAGCTGATGGTGAACTTCGGGGCGCCGCATGGCGTGACCGCCATCGCGGACCGGCGTGCCGACCTGACTTTCGCACGGGCGTGGATCGCCGGAATGCAGGAGGCGCCGCTCGCGATCGTCTCGCCGCTGCACTCCGATCTGCTGGCGATCCGCTTCCGACCGGGCGGCGCGCACGCGTTCCTGCCCGTTCCGCCGTCGGCGATCGCCAACGACGTCGTGGACGCGCAGGCGCTCCTCGGCGCGGACGTCGACGAGCTTCGCGAGCGCCTGTGCGCCGCGCCTACGCGCGAGCGGCAGGCGGCGGCCGTCGAGGCGTGGCTGCTCGCACGCCTGCGGCCGCGCGAGCCGGCGCACTCGATCGTGCAGAGGGCGGTCACGATGCTGGGGCAGCGCGCGCCGGGCGAGTCCGTCGCCGGCGCGTGCGAGCGGCTCGGCGTGTCCAACCGGTGGCTGATCCGCATGTTCCGCGACACCGTCGGCGTGCCGCCGAAGACCTACGCGCGCATCCGGCGCTTCCACGAGGCGCTGCGCCGCCTGCCGGCCTCGTCGAGAGCCGATCTCGCGCTCGACCTCGGCTACGCGGACCAGGCGCACTTCAACCACGAGTTCCGGCGCTTTTCCGCGGTCGCGCCCGGCGCATTCCTGCGGCTCCGGGGGGAGGACGGCGAGAGCCTCGTGCTCGGCTAGGCAGGGCTCCCCGCCATTCGCGGGCTGCGGGCAACGACCATGCCGGAATCGGTCATGGCACCCGCACTATCGATGTTTCCGTTCGCAGGCGGCACTGTCCATCGGGCGACTCTTCCTCCCGGACGTGGTTGCCGCTCGTGAAATCGGCCGCGAACAACACGTCGAACCTCGCGCTGCAGTCAGGAACGTACGCCGAACTTCCGGACGCGTTCCGGCAGCCATTGTAGGAGAGTGAACTTCCCGCGGCCCTCGTGAATCGAGCGAGAACAACCCCGGGCATCGACGGTTCGAGGACGTCGAATGTCGATCGGTCCGGGGCGAATTCATGGACAAAGCGGGAAACCGGGATCGTGGGATACGCGCATCCCGCGGGCGTCATCACATCGCGCTGAACCCGATACTCCCAGAGACCTTTGTCGACGGTTCCCTCGCCGCAGTTGCCGACGAGACGGGCGACATCGAACGTCTTGTCGAAGACATCTCGCCTGGTCAAGTCGCGTCCCGCGCGATACTCGACGTAGGCCTTGACCGGCATGGTCAGCTTCGCGCAGACGTCGCTGGAGGGAACGCGAATGGAAGCCGTCAGCTCGGCGGCGGGCCCGGTCCTCACGCCCAGGGACGCGAGGTGATAGGAGCCGAACGCGTTGAGCCGCAGCGAAGGATCGATCTCCACGGCCGCAGTGGCGGAATAGCTGAACGACGGGGCCAGCGCCAGGATCAGGGCGTTCCTGTCGATCAGGCTTCCGTTGACGGTGACCTCGGGAGCGTGACTGCCGGCGCCGGGCGCGTACTTGATCTCGGCGTTCGCGAGTCCAAGGCCGATGACCGGCGTGATGTCCGTCTCGGCGTTGAGACGCAGGAACACCGGAACGTCCACTCGCAGGAAACCGTACGAACCCGGCAGTGGGATGGACCATTGCCCGATCTTGTACCTGGCGAGGTTCCGCTTGACCTTGCAGCCGATCCTGGATTCGATCTGCGGGACGATGTAGGTCGCAGTGACCGCTGCCGAGGACATCTGGCCCTTCGCCAAGGCGAGCGTGACGTCACCGTAGATTCCCAGCGACGCCGACACGGCCTCCAGCTTGGCGCCGCCCGCGCCGCACGGGACCTCGACCAACCACGAGAGCTTCACGCCGGGCGCGCCCTTGTAGACGGATGCCGCCGCGGACAGCTTCTTCGAACGCAGTCCCGCTTCGGTTGCGGCCTTCGGCTGCAGATCGAGGGTGTCGTTCGCCTCCCCCGCCGCAGGGTCCAGCCGGGCGGTGATGCTGAGCTTCGAGAACAATTCGTCGAGCGACGGTGCCGCGACATCGATGACGTGGCGCCCGGCGGAGCTCGAAACGCCGGTCGCGACGAAGGCGCCCACGTCCGGAACCACGAAGACATCTCCCCGCGCGATGCCCACGTCGGCCGCGAACTCGAGCCTCTCTGCGGTCGCCGAGAGCAGTTCGGCTCGCTGGGCTTCGGTGAGCGTTCGCACCGCATCGCCCAGGGCGACCTCTCCGCTGACCTGGCCCGCGGCGGCGGCGGTGCCCGCCGGCACACAGGCGAAAACGGACGTGGCATGGTGGCCTTCGGGCGTCCAGCCCTTCGCCTTCATCGACTGGTACACGGCGACGTTCGCCGTGTACCTGTGGTTCGGCGCGCCGGTGACGCCGTTGTTGTAGAGCCGGTAGAGAGCTCCCGTGCCGCGCGGGCACCCGCCGGCCGCGTCCGGAAGCTGCAGGTAGAACGCATCGGCCTCGTATTGCCAGAGACCTTCTTGCTTGAGCTTGGCGCACTCCTGCGCGTACGGCGTGTAGAAGTGCGAGCTCTTCGGCGCGAACTTCTCGGTGAAGAACCGGCAGACGGGCTGAAGGTCGCCGCCGGGCTCCGCGAAGACCCGGAACGCGCTTCCCGTCCGCGACCAGCCCGACCCGGGGTTCGAGTCCAGCGCTGCGATCTCGTCGCCGAACGACGTGACGAAATAGTGTCCGAACTGCGCGTGGTGGAACTCGACCGCCATGGCGGTGGGCGCGTTCGCCGGGACGGGTTCCGCGACCGCGACGGTCACGGACGCCGGCGCGGAGATGAAAAACCCGTTCCAGCCGTTGACGGTGAACGTCGAGGTCCGGGTGATCGCGACCACGACTTCCGCGGTGGTCGCATGCTCGACGCCGGGGCCGCGCCAGCTGTAGCCGGTCGCCCCCGGCAGGCATGATGCGGTGAGCCTGACCTGCCCGCCGCCGATGGGGAGCGAGGCGGGCGTTGCGCGGAGACTGCAACTCACCGGCCCCGGCGGGCTTGCCTTCACGGTCAGCTTGTACGTTCCGGAGACCGAACCACAGTCCGAAGAGAAACTCACGGCAACGGGCAGAAGGTAGGTCCCCGCGACGGTCGGAATGCCCGAGATCGTGCCGTCGGCCTGCAGCAGGAGGCCGGGCACGAAGTCGTAGGGTACCTGCCACAGGTAATGCGGTGTGCTGGGTACCGGACAGCTCCATCCCGGGTTATGCGTGTAGTTCGCGCCGACCGTGGCGTCCGGGATCGGATACGGATCCGGACTGAACGCTGCGCTCGCCGCTGTCGCCATTGCGGCGGTCACGACGAAGACGGCGATGTTCGCGACCTTCCTCAGAGCGTCACGGAAAGGCATGAGCGGGCGAGCTTTCGGGCGAAGTGGGCGCAGAGGAGGGCGGGGCCGCGTGGTCGCGGTTCTGGGGGCCGGGGACGCGAACGAGACAGGAACTCGGCACGCGGCGATGCCGAGTGACGCCGGTGCGCCGTGTCGACGCCAGGCGCGCGCCGCGACGCGTGCAAAGAGGTACGCGCAGCTACGTCAATCTCGTGGTGGTGGTGGCAGCCTCGTTCGACCTGCCGCATCGCACTGCGACGCCGTGACCGCGACGCGGAGGAGCACTCTAGACACCGTGCTCGACCGCGTCAACGTCGTCGGCGCTGCGCAGCGGCCGCGCGTGCCGACGCCTGTCGGGTTCTCGCGCATAGTTCATCGCGAAACGTGGTCGCTCGCTCATGGAATCGCGTCGTGCCGTTGTCGCGGTCCGGCGCGTCCGGGTCGCTGGACCGACCTGCTCGACGATCCCGGAAAGGGTCCGGGCTACTGCACGCGACGATAGGGGTAGGTGCCGAAGTCGACCCACCGGCCGTCACGCAAGGCCTCGACGCGGATCACGTGCGCGTCGGCGTCGCCGCGGACCGTCGCGCGCCACGACGGATGCCCGGGATTGCCGACGACCTTGACGTCCATCCGCAGCTCGCCGTCGCGTACCTCGAGGACGCCGGCGCCGAAGCCGCCGCTGTCGAGGAAGTCGACGAACTCGATGCGCTTCGTCTCGGGGTTCCAGTAGAACGGCGTCTCGCGCAGCTGCAAGAGGCGCCCGTCGCGCTCGGCGAAGCTGCGCCCGACGATGAGGCGGCCGTCGAACGACGCCTCGTAGGTGCGCACGAGCGTGAACCTGCGCCCGCCGGCCTCGAAGGTTCCTTCCCAGCGGCCGCCCACCCAGTGCGCGATCGGGGCGAGCTCGGCGGCGACGGTAGCCGCCGGGGCCAAGGGCGCAGGGGCGTGCGCGCAGGCGGCGAGAAGCGCGACAGCGAGAAGGAGCGGCAGGGACCGGATCGGCATGTGCTTCCCCCGGGAGAGGCGACGCGGCATGATTCCACGCCGCGCGCCGCGGTGCTTGGAAAAATCTGACCTGGCAGCGGGCGGGCGCTTGTTCGCGCAGGAAGCGCAGGTTAGCGTGCGGCATGGCCCCCGATCGTGCGCCGCGGCTGTTCTTCGCGCTCTGGCCGGATGCGCGCGCGCGGACGGCGCTGGCGCGCCTCGGCCGCGAGATCGCCTTTCATGCGCACGGCCGCGCGCCGCGGCCCGAGTCGCTTCACCTCACGCTCGCGTTCCTCGGGCCCGTGGCCGCGGAACGCCTCGCGGCCGTGCGGGCGGCAGGCGAGGCGGCAGCGGCGAGCGTCGATGCGTTTCCCCTCGCGCTCGAGCGCGTCGGCGGCACCGCGTACGGCATCGCGTGGCTCGCGCCGGACAAGGTTCCGGAGGCGCTGCGCGCCCTGCACGCGGCGCTCGCCGGGGCGCTCGAGCGCGCGGGCTTCGCGCGCGAGCGGCGGATGTTCCGGCCGCACGTGACGCTCGCGCGCGACTGCGTCCGACCCGCGCAGCGCGGGGCGCTGCCGCCGATCGCCTGGACCGTGGACCGCCTGACGCTGATGGCGTCGACGCTGGCGCCGGAGGGGGCGCACTACCGCGAAGTGGCGGGGTGGCCGTTGCGCGGGCCGCGCTGACGCCCGCGCCGCGCGCGCTCTGCTAGAGTCGCCGGCCATGGGAGCGGGGACGCGACGCCGGCGGCTGTCGGCCGACGACCTGGAGGCGATTCTCGGCGTCACCAGCCGGCTCGCCGCGCCGTTCGACCTCGCGACGATGCTCGCCGAGGTGGTCGCTGCGGCGAAGCAGGTCCTGAAGGCGGACCGCGGCACGGTCTGGCTCTACGACGCCGCGCGCGACGAGCTGGTGATCGAGATCGGCACCGGCCTCGACGCGATCCGCGTGCCGGCCGGCACCGGCCTCGTCGGCGCGTGCGCGCGCAGTCGCGCGCCGATCAACGTGCCCGACTGCTACGCCGATCCGCGCTTCGACCCGACGGTCGACCGCGCCACCGGCTATCGCACGCGCTCGATGCTCACGCTGCCGCTGGTGGACCATCGCGACGACCTCGTCGGCGTGATGCAGGTGCTGAACAAGGCCGGCGGGGCGTTCGATCGCGCCGACGAGGACCTCGCCGCCGCGCTGGCGGCGCAGTGCGCGGTGGCGTTGCAGCGCGCGCGCATGACCGAGGCGCTGCTCGAGGGCGAGCGGCTGCGCCGGGAGCTCGCGATGGCGCGCGAGGTGCAGGCCGCCACGTGGCCGGCGACGATGCCCGCGGTGCCGGGCTACGATGCCCACGGCGTCTCGCGCCCGGCGGAGCAGACGGGAGGCGACACGTTCGACCTGATGGCGGTCGACGGCCGGCTCGCCATCGTGCTCGGCGACGCCACCGGCCACGGCATCGCGCCCGCGCTCGCGGTCACGCAGATGCAGGCGATGCTGCGCATGGCGTTCCGCCTGGGCGCGGACCTCGCGACCGCGTTCCGCCACGTCAACGACCAGCTCGCCACGACGTTGCCGGACGACCGCTTCGTGACTGCCTTCGTCGGGCTGCTCGATCCGGCGAGCCACCGTCTCGAGTACCACAGCGGCGGCCAGGGCCCGATCCTGCATCTCCGCGCGGCGGACGGCCGCTGCGCGAAGCTCCGCCCGACGAGCTTTCCGCTCGGCGCGATGCCGCTCGCCACGCTGCGACCGCCGGCGACGATCGACTTCGCGCCTGGCGACGTGCTGCTGCTGCTGTCGGACGGAGTCTTCGAGCACTGCAATGCCGGCGGCGAGGCGTTCGGCGAGGACCGCGCCGAGGCCGTGGCGCGCGGTCACGGCGCGCGGCCGATGGCGCTGCTCGCGCAGCGGCTTCTCGCGGAGCTCGACACCTTCGGCGCGGGGTCGCCGCAGCGCGACGACGTCACGATCGTCGCCGTCGCGCGCGAGAGCGCCGTGGCCCGCGAGCGCTTCGCGCGCCGCATCGACTCGCTGCCGGCGATGGTCGCGTTCACCGGGCGCTTCTTCGAGGCGCACGGCATCGCCCGCGCGTTGCTGGCGCCGGTGGACTTCGCGATCGAGGAGCTCTTCACCAACATGGTCAAGCACGCGCGGCCCGGCGGGCCGCAGGTCGAGGTCGCGCTCGCCCGCATCGCCGGAGGTGTCGACGTGACGCTGACCGACTATGATGTCGAGGACTTCGACGTGGCGGGGGCGCCGGACGCGGACGTGACGCTGCCGATCGAGCGGCGCCGGCCCGGCGGGCTGGGCCTGCACCTGACGCGCCGGCTGGTCGACGGGCTGGACTATACGTACGACGCCGGCCGGCGCGAGGCCCGCATCAGATTCAGGAAGACGGAGGGCCTCGCCTGAGCGGCGCGAGCGCCGCGCGAGGCGTGGTGGCGGCGCCGCAGGAGCGGCCGTAGCGGGGGCGGAGCGATGCTGACGATCGAGGAGGGCGTCGAGGGGACCGTCGTGCTGAAGGGCCGGCTGGATGCGGCGCAGGCGCCGCTCGCCCAGGCGCACTTGGACGGCGTGCATGGCACGGCGACGCTCGACCTCGCCGGGCTCGACTACATCTCCAGCGCCGGCCTCGGCGTGCTGCTCAAGACGCAGAAGCGCCTGATGGCGGGCGGCGGCCGGCTGCGCCTCGCCGGCGTCAATCCGCACGTGCGCGACATCCTCGTCTACTCCGGGTTCGACCAGTTGTTCGAGATCGAGCCGGCGCCCTGACGCCGGCCCGGCATCCCAACTTTCCCGCCGCCCGGGTGTACTTGTGATCGATGACCCCGATCACGCCCTGCTCGAGCGCTACCTGCGCGGCGACGCGCACGCGTTCCGCGACCTGGTCGTCCGCTACCAGCGTCCGGTCTACAACGCGGCGTTCGGCGTGCTGCGGCACGCGGACGACGCGCGCGACGTCGCGCAGACCGTGTTCCTGCGCGTGGCCGAGCGGGCCGGCGAGTTCGACGGCAAGCACCGCGTGTTCAGCTGGATCTACCGCATCGCCGTCAACGAGTCGCTCAACGTGCTGCGCCGCAGCGGGCGCGAGGAGGCGCTGGGCGAGGAGGACGACCTGCCCGACGAGGCGCGCATCGATCCGCAGCGCCACGCCGAGGACGGCGAGCGGGCGCGGCGCGTCCACGAGGCGATGACGAGGCTTCCCGTGGCCGACCGCACCGTCCTCACGCTGCGCCACTTCGCCGAGCTGTCGTACGCGCAGATCGCCGCCGTGCTCGAACTCGACGAGAAGACCGTGAAGTCGCGCCTCTACGAGGCGCGCCAGCGCCTGAAGGCGCTGCTGCCGGACCTCTGACGATGGACGCGGACCGCGAAGCCCTGCTGCGGCGCATGCACGACGTGCTCGACGGCGCCGCGTCGGCCGAGGAGCGGGCGCAGCTCGACGCCGCGCTGGCGCGCGACGCCGAGGCGCGGGCGCACTTCGACGAGCTCCGCCGTCTCTTCGACGCCCTTGCTGCGGCGCCGCAACTCGCACCGCCCGCGTCGTTCGTCGACGACGCCGTCGCCGCGATCGCGCGCACGAGGGCGCCGGACGCACGCCAACTTTTCGCGCGGGCGGGTGTAATAGTGCCAACCGGTTCCGACATCCGGGTCCGAGCGACGGGCCCGACGGTCGCCAACGCTCGGACGCGTTCCGAGCCCATCTGGGGGAGCGAGCACATGAGCACGAGCAAGCGTGGGCTGTGGATGGTCGGGGGCGTCGCGGCAGCGATCGCGGTCGTCCTCGTCGCCGGCGTCGTCGATTTCCCCGCGAAGGGCGACGATGCGACCGGCGCCATCGTGCCGGCGGAGCGACACCGCGCCCAGCAGCCGGGCGCCGCGGACGTCAAGCTCATCGGCGGCACGCAGACCGCCACCCCTGCCGCGCCGGCGCAGCCCGAGCCCGGCGCACAGGCGGCGCGCGACGAGCAGGGCGCGCGGGCCATGCAGGCGGGTCGCGACGCCAGCCAGGCCGGCGTCGGCGCCAACCAGGCCGGCCGCGACGCGAGCCAGGCGGCGATGGACGCGAATCAGGCGGCGCGCATGCAGCAGCAGGGCCGCGAGGCGACCCAGGCGGCGCGCGACGCCAGCCAGGCGGCACGCATGCAGCAGCAGGGCCGCGAAGCGAACCAGGCGGCCCGCGACGCGAGCCAGGCAGGACTCGGCGCAAGCAACGCCGCGCGCGATGCAAGCCAGGCGGCGATGGACGCGAACCAGGCGGCGCGCATGCAGCAGCAGGGACGCGAGGGGAACCAGGCGGCCCGCGACGCGAGCCAGGCGGCGCGCATGCAGCAGCAGGGACGCGAGGCGAACCAGGCGGCCCGCGACGCGAGCCAGGCAGGACTCGGCGCAAGCAACGCCGCGCGCGATGCGAGCCAGGCGGCGATGGACGCGAACCAGGCGGCGCGCATGCAGCAGCAGGGCCGCGACGCGAACCAGGCCGCGCGCGATGCGAGCCAGGCCGCACGCGATGCCAACAACGAGGCCCGCGCCAAGAAGTAGACGGTCTCGCAGACAGGACCGCACCGCGCGCCCGAACCGCCGGCCCGACGGCCGGCGGTTTGCTTTCGTGCGTCCGGCACGCTAGCTTTCGGGACCGTTCACCGGGGAGGCGTGGATGCGTCGCGGCATCGCGTGCCTGTTGCTGGGGCTGATTCCGTGGGTCGCTGCGGCAGAGGACGCCGACGACCTCGGCATGGGCTACCTCGAGACGCCCGAGCTGCGCCTCATCTGGTTCGACATCCTCGAGTACCTGGCGCCGCACGTCATCCGGACGTTCACCAACTCGCTCGCGTGGCAGCGGCGCACGCTCGGCTGGGAGCCGTCGGAGCGGACCACCGTGCTGCTGAAGGACTTCAGCGACTACGGCAACGCGACCGCGACGCAGGCCCCGCACAACCGCCTGCGCTTCGACGTCGCCCCGCTGGCGCACGACTTCGAGACCTATCCCGCCGGCGAGCGCCTCTATACGCTGATGAACCACGAGCTCGTCCACATCGCGCAGGGCGACCTCGCGAACGGCGAGGACCGGGCGTGGCGCAGGCTGCTGTTCGGCAAGGTGGGCGTCCACGAGGATCACCCGGAGACGCTGCTCTACGGCTTCCTGACGGTGCCGCGCTTCATGGCGCCGCGCTGGTACCACGAGGGGACCGCGACGTTCGTCGAGACCTGGATGAGCGGCGGTCTGGGCCGTGCGCAGGGCGGCTACGACGAGATGGTCTTCCGCGCGATGGTGCGCGACGGCGCCCGCTTCTACGACCCGCTGGGCCTCGAGTCGCGCGGCGTGCGCACCGACTTCCAGGTGGGCGTCAACGCCTACCTGTACGGCACGCGCTTCGTCACCTGGCTCGCGTACGAGCACTCGCCGCAGAAGGTCGTCGCGTGGATGCGGCGCGACGACGGCAGCGAGCGTCACTACGCGGCCCAGTTCCGGCGCGTGTTCGGGATGTCGATCGAGCAGGCGTGGCAGGACTGGATCGCGTTCGAGCACGCGTTCCAGCGCGCGAACCTCGCCGAGATCCGCAGGCATCCGGTGACGCCGCATCGACGGCTCGTCGACCGCCCGCTCGGCAACATCTCGCGCGTCCACTTCGACGAGGCCACGGGCACCCTGTACGGCGGCTTCCGTACGCCGGGCGTGATCGACCACGTGGGCGCCATCGACACCCGTGCTGGCACGCACCGCCGGCTCGCCGACATCAAGCGCGCGATGCTCTACAAGGTGACGTCGTTCGCCTTCGATCCGGCCAGCGGGACCGCGTTCTACAGCGCGGACAACTACTTCTTCCGCGACCTGATGGCGGTCGACGTGCGGACCGGCGAGTCGCGGATGCTGCTCGAGGACGCGCGCATCGGCCAGTTCGCGTTCAATCCGGCCGACCGCTCGCTGATCGGCGTGCGGCACAAGAACGGCTTCGCCGTGCTGGTGCGGATCCCGTACCCGTATGCCGCATGGGAGTCGCTGCACCTCTTCCCCTACGGCGTCGTGCCCTACGACCTCGACGTCTCGCCGGACGGGCGCCTGCTGTCAGCGTCGGTGGCCGAGGTCAACGGCGACCAGTACCTGCGCGTGTGGGAGCTTGCGCGCATCGCGCAGGGCGACGTCGCGCCGCTGTCGGAGTTCCGCTTCGGCCAGTCGGTGCCGGAGAGCTTCGTGTTCTCGCGCGACGGCCGCTACCTGTACGGCAGCAGCTACTACACCGGCGTGTCGAACATCTTCCGCTACGAGGTCGCCACGGGCGAGGTGGAGGCGGTCTCGAACACCGACGCGGACTTCTTCCGCCCGTTCCCGCTGGCGGACGGGCGCCTGCTGGTGCTCGTCTACACGTCGTCGGGCTTCGTCCCGGCGGTCATCGACCCGGTCGTGGTGAAGGACGCGAGCGCGATCCGCTTCCTCGGCGCGGAGGTCGCGAAGAGGCACCCGGTCGTCACGACGTGGCAGGTCGACCCTCCCGGCGCCGTCGACGACGAGAAGCTCGTGCAGCGGCGCGGCCCGTACGCACCGCTGCGCCACCTGCAGCTCGACAACGCCTTCCCGGCGCTGCAGGGCTACAAGGACTCGGTCGGCATCGGCTACCACGTCAACGTCGCCGATCCGCTGCATTACGCGACGCTGGGCGTCACGGCCGCGTTCACGCCGGACACCGGCCTCCCCGGCAGCGAGCGCGCCCACGTCGAGATCAAGGGGAGCTACCTCGAGTGGTCGGCGAGCCTGTCGTGGAACCGCGCGGACTTCTACGACCTGTTCGGGCCGGTCAAGCGCAGCCGCAAGGGATTCGCGGCGAAGCTTGGCTACGAGCGCTTCCTAATCTACGACGAGCCGCGCAAGCTCGAGGTCCTGGCGCGCGCCGCGTTCTACGACAAGATCGACACGCTGCCGGGCGCGCAGAACATCGAGT
Organism: Betaproteobacteria bacterium; assembly: GCA_016861105.1. Classification (GTDB taxonomy): domain Bacteria; phylum Pseudomonadota; class Gammaproteobacteria; order Burkholderiales; family Casimicrobiaceae; genus VBCG01. The sequence continues at coordinate 24,462 of BOKS01000017.1, forward strand.
CGGCCGGGTTCGACCGCCTCACCGAGGCGGAGGTCGGCCTGCGCTACAGCGACGTGCGCCGCTCGCTCGGCGCGGTGGACGACGAGAAGGGCGTGAAGTGGTCGCTCTACGGCGGCCTGCACCACGTCACCGGCGAGACCGGCTGGAACGTGCACGGCAGCTTCGACTACGGCTGGGACCTGCCGCTGCCCAACTCGTCGCTGTGGCTGCGGACGGCCGCGGGCTTCATGCAGGGCGACCGCGACATCCCGATCTCGAACTTCTACCTCGGCGGCTTCGGCAACAACTACGTCGACCGCCGGGAAGTGAAGCGCTACCGCGAGCCGTTCTCGTACCCGGGCTTCGGCATCGACGAGATCGCCGGGCAGTCGTTCGTGCGGCCGATGCTCGAGTGGAACGCGCCGCCCTACGTGTTCGAGTCGGTCGGCACGCCGGCGTTCCACCTGCACTCGCTGCGCCCGGCAGTGTTCGCCTCGGCGCTGTGGACGGACGTCGAGCGCGCGTCGTTGCGCAAGGACTACGCGAACGTCGGCGTGCAGGTCGACCTCCGCTTCTCCGCGCTGCACTTCTACGACATGACGCTGTCGGTCGGCTACGCGGCCGGCTTCCGCGAGGGGCGCCGTGCCGGCGACGAGTGGATGCTGTCGCTCAAGGTCCTGTGACCGGCGAGCGTCGCGATGGCTGACCTCGTCCTTCCGGCGGCCATCGGGCTCGCGCCCGTGCTGTGCTTCCTCGCCGCGCTCGTCGCGATCGACAGCTACAGGCTCCTGCGGCTGCGGACGGTCGTCGCCGTGCTCGTCGCCGGCGCGCTGGTGGCGGTCGCCTGCTACCACGCCAACGCGTGGCTGATGGCTGCGACGCGCCTGGAACTCGCGCCCTACGCGCGCTACGTGGCGCCACTCCTGGAGGAGCTGATGAAGGCCGCGGTCGTCGGGGCGCTCGTCCACACGCACCGCATCGGGTTCCTGGTCGACGGCGCGATCCTCGGCTTCGCCGTCGGCGCTGGCTTCGGCGTCGTCGAGAACCTCCACTACCAGCGGATCGTCCCCGACGCCGACGTGGGGACGTGGATCGTCCGCGGGTTCGGGACCGCGATGATGCACGGCGGCGCGACGGCAATCTACGCCATGGCCACGCTCGCGCTGCTGCCGCGCGTCCGGCCGCGCCTGCTCGCGTTCGCCCCGGGCTTCGCGACCGCCGTGCTGCTGCACTCGGCGTTCAATCACATGTTCCTGTCGCCGAAGCTCTCGACGCTCGTCGTCCTCCTCGGGATTCCTCCGCTGATCCTGCTCGTGTTCCGCCGCGGCCAGGCCGCGGTCGCGCGCTGGCTCGGACAGGGGTTCGACGGCGACGCCGAGCGACTGGCGCTGCTGCTCTCCGGCCAGCTGCCGGATTCGCCGCTGGGCCGCTACCTGGCGACGCTGCGCAGCCGTTTCGCGGGGCCGGTGCTGGCCGACCTCCTCTGCTACCTGCGCCTGTCCACGGAGCTCGCGCTGCGCGCGAAGGGGATGGTCATGATGCGCGAGAACGGCTTCGACGTGCCGGTCGACGACGCGACGCGGGCCAAGCTCGCGGAACTGCGCTACCTCGAACGCAGCATCGGGCGCGCCGGCCTGCTCGCGCTCCGGCCGGTGCTCGCGCAGCGGCACGAGGAGCTCTGGCAGCTGCGCCTGCTCGCGCAGTAGCGCCGGCGCGTGCGGCGGTCGCGGCGGCGGCATCAGCCGCTCGTATGAGAAGATAAGAAATTCATAGTTGGAGCCGATGGCTGCCGCGCCGAGAATCGGCCTGCGGCGGCGCGATCCCGCGCCGCCGCTTCGCGCCCGAGGCGGCGCGCGCGGACGACGAAGGCCCGGGGGAGGACGCGGATGTCCGGCGGCACGAGCATCGCGGGGCGCCTTGCGGCGCATCCGACGGCGACGGTGTCCGACGCGCTCGACGAGCTCGGCCTCGCCGGGGCGCTCAGCGGCATCCGGGCCCAGCGCGAGGGACTGGGGCGGATCTGCGGGCGCGCGCTGCCGGTGCGCTTCGTGCGAAAGTCCAACGATCCGCAGGCCTACCGCTTCGGCGGCGGCGTGGGCAAGCCGCTGGAGGTCGTGCTGCGCACGATGAAGGCCGGCGACGTCGTGGTGATGGATCTCGACGGCGCCGCCAACGCGTCGGCGTGGGGCGGCCTCGCCTCCCGGCTCGCGCAGCGCCGCGGCGTGCGCGGGACGATCCTCTGGGGCACGTGCCGCGACCTCGAGGAGATCCGCGCCGTGGGCTACCCGGTGTGGGCGGTCGGCGTCTGCCCGCGGCGCAGCCGCAACGAGTTCGCGTTCGGCTCGATCAACGAGGAGATCCGCATCGCCGGCGTCGCCGTGCGTCCCGGCGACTACGTCGTCGCCGACGAGAGCGGCGCGGTGGTCGTTCCGCACGACCGCGCGGAGGAAACGCTCGCGCTGGTCGCCAGGATCGACGCGCAGGAGCGCGCGCTGGAGGAGCAGGTCCGCGACGACGCGGTCGCGTCGTGGGACCAGGTCTAGCGCCGAGCGCGCCGACGGCGTGAACAGGTCCCAGGCGATGGACGCTCCCGTACCCCGCGGCTTCCACGAGCTCTACGGGCTGCACGGGCGCACGGCGCTGGTGACCGGGGCGTCGCGCGGCATCGGCGCCGCGATCGCGCGCGTGCTGGCGCAGATGGGCGCCGACGTCGCGGTCAACCACCTCGACGACGCTGCCGCTGCGCGCGTCGTCGTCGCAGACATCGAGGCGCTCGGGCGCCGCGCCGTGGCGCTCGACGTCGACGTGGCGCGGCGCGACGTCGCGACGGCGCTGGTCGCCGCGGCGCAGCAGGCGCTCGGGCCGCTCGACGTGCTGGTCGTCAATGCGGCGCGGTCGATCCACGCGACGCTCGAGGCGACGATCGAGGAGGACATCGACGCCCAGGTCGAGACCAACTTCAAGGCGACCGTGCGCCTGCTGAACGCGACGCTGCCCGCGATGGCGCAGCGCGGCTTCGGGCGGGTGGTGACGATCGGCAGCATCGTGCAGGAGGCGCCGATCCCCACGCTGCCCGTGTACGGCGCGCTGAAGGCGGCGCACCACGCGCTCGTCCGCGGGCTGGCGGTCCGCTACGCGGCCCGCGGCGTCACGCTGAACAACGTGTCGCCGGGGCTGATCCGCACCGAGCGCAACGCCTGGCGGCGCGCGCCCGGTGGCGACTGGGACGCGTTCGCGCGGAGCTGCAGCCATGCGGCGCGCGCCGGCGAGCCCGACGAGGTCGCGTGCGCGGTGGCGATGTTCTGCGCGCCGGGCGCGTCGTTCGTGACCGGCGAGAACCTGTTCGTCGCCGGCGGCGCGCAGATCGCCGGGCGCCGCGACGGGGAAGGGACGGGCGCGGCCGACTAGTGCGCCGCCGGCAGCGCACGGCGGGCCCTGCGGCGCGCGCATTCCACGACGTGAACGGGCGGCAGGCGCCGTGCGCCAACGACCACGAGGAGGAGAACGATGGCTGGAAGGACCGAAGGGATCGTCGCTGCAGCGGCGCTGGCGCTCGCGCTGGCCGCCGCACCCGCGGCACAGGCGCAGCAGGTCGTGAAGATCGTGGTCGGCGGCCCGCCGGGCGGGCTGTTCGACATCGTCATCCGCAACATCTCGGAGACGCTCGAGCGGGGCCTGAACGCCACCGTGGTGATCGACAACAAGCCCGGCGCCGGCGGTGCCGTCGCGCTCGAGCACGTGCGCAATGCGAAGCCGGACGGGCTGACGCTGGGGACGGTGAACCTCGCCGCCGCGGCGAACGAATCGATCATCAGGAACAAGGCCTACCAGCTGCTCGCGGACTTCGAGCCCGTCGGCATGTACGTCCATCCCTCGAACGTGCTGATCGTGCACCCGAGCGTGCAGGCCGACTCGCTGAAGGCGCTCGTCGACGCGCTCAAGGCGCGCGGCTCGTCGAACTACTCGTCCGGCGGCATCGGCAGCCCCGGGCACCTGGCCGGCGAGATGTTCAAGTCGCGCACCGGCGTGCCGGTCACGCACGTCCCCTACAAGGGCGCGCCGCCGGCCGTCATGGCGGTCGTGTCGGGCGAGGTCGCGTACATGTTCGCGACGACCTCGTCGGCGATCGGCCAGGTGTCGGGCGGCAAGGTCCGCGCGCTCGCCGTCACGACCACGGAGCGGCTGCCGCAGCTGCCCGAGGTCCCGACGATGGCGGAGGCCGGGCTGGCCGACTTCAACGTGGGCGACTGGCTCGGGTTCGTGCTGCCGAAGGGGACGCCGGCCGCGACGCGCGACCGCGTCCACGCCGCGCTGCTGGCCGCCTTCGCCGACCCGCAGTCGCGCGAGCGGCTGCGCAAGGCGACGTTCCTCCCCGTCGACAAGCCGCTGGGGCCCGCGGAATTCGGCGCGTTCCTGCGCGCGGAGGTCGACAAGTGGGCGACCGTGGTCCGCGAGGCGAAGATCGGGCAGGAGTGATCCCGCCGCTCCCTCCGGGCTTACACTTCCTCCGCGCGCGCGCACCGGCGCGCGCGGAGACCGGCCCGACGGGAGCGAAGCCATCGACACGCCCAGCGAGCAGCACGAAGCGATCCGGCGCACCGCGCGCGAGTTCGCCGACCGCGAGGTCCGGCCGGCGGCCGCGCGACTCGACGAGTCCGAGCGCTTTCCCGAGGAGATCTACGCGCGGATGGCCGACGTCGGCCTGTTCGGCATCTGCGCGCCGCCGGAGCACGGCGGCGCCGGCGCCGACGTCACGAGCTACGCGATCGTCATGGAGGAGCTGGCGCGCGGCTACGCCTCGGTCGCCGACCAGTGCGGGCTGGTGGAGCTGGTCGCCACGCTGCTCGCCGAGCACGGGACCGCCGCGCAACAGGAGCGCTACCTGCGGCCGCTGCTGCGGGCGCGGCAGCGCTGCGCGTACGCGCTGACCGAGGCCGAGGCCGGCAGCGACCTGTCGAGCCTGAAGACCACGGCCGTGCGCGACGGCGACGGCTGGCGGCTGAACGGCGCGAAGCTGTGGATCCACAACGCCCCGGTCTGCGACTTCGCGGTCGTGCTCGCGCGCACCGATCCTGCGGCCGGCCACCGCGGCATGAGCATCTTCGTCGTCGAGCGGACGTGGCCCGGCGTGCGCGCCGGACCGAAGGAGCACAAGATGGGACAGCGCGCGTCGATGGTGGGCGAGCTGGGCTTCGCCGACGTCGCGCTGCCGGCCGGCGCCCTGCTCGGCCGCGAGGGCCGCGGCTTCCACATGATGATGGGCGTGCTCGACAAGGGCCGCGTCGGGATCGGTGCGCTGGCGGTCGGCATCGTCGCCGCGGCGCTCGAGTGCTGCGTCGACTACGCGCGCGTGCGCCGCCAGTTCGGCAAGGCGATCGGCGAGTTCCAGGCCGTGCAGTGGATGCTCGCCGACATGGCGAAGGACCTGACGGCCGCGCGGCTGCTCGTGCGCCACGCCGCGGCGCTGCTCGACCGCGGCGAGCGCGCGACGGCGCAAGCGTCGATGGCCAAGTGCTTCGCCTCCGATGCCGCGGTCGCGCACACGGCGAACGCGGTGCAGATCTTCGGCGGCAGCGGCTACATCCGCGGCGTCGAGGTCGAGCGCCTCTTCCGCGATGCGAAGATCACCCAGATCTACGAGGGCACGAACCAGATCCAGCGGATGATCATCGCGCGCAGCCTGCTGCAGGCGTGAGCGGGCGCCTGGTCACCACGGCAGGCGCGAAGGGCCGCCCCGGGCGCGATCCGGGCGCGGAGCGCCCGGCGCGAAGGGCGGTGCGGTGAGCTTCGCGACCGACTACCTCGGGCAGCTGGACCGGTTCGCGGCCGGGCGCCGGCTGCCGCGTGTGCGCGCGCTCCACCTGCCGCCCGGACAGCCGGCCGAGGACAACCTGGGCGAGTTCTGCGCACTGGAGCTCGACGACGGCTCGCTGGGCCTGTCGTACGTGCTGCTCGACGACACGCTCGCGCGCATGCGCGACGAGGCCGCACGCTCCGGCCTGCCCGGCAGCGACGCGATGTCCGTCGCGCGCCGCTACCTGGACGACCGCGGGCCCTGGAAGACCATCGGATTCGCGGCCGCGAACGCGCTCACGCGCTGCCTGTACGACCGTGCGGGATTCCGCCCCGACCGCAGCGCCGACTCGATCGGCCTGATGCAGCCGGGTCCCGGGGACCACGTCGGCATGGTCGGCCTGTTCACGCCGCTCGTCGGCCGGATCCTCGCCACCGGGGCGCGGCTCACGGTGCTCGAGCTCAAGGCCGGGCTCGCCGGCGAGCGCGACGGCTACCGCGTGACGCTCGACCGGGCGCACCTCGCCGACTGCACGAAGGTCATCGCCACGAGCACGCTGCTGATCAACGACACGCTCGACGCCGTGCTGGGGTGCTGCCGGGCGGCGCGCTGGTTCGCGATGGTCGGGCCGAGCGCGGGATGCCTGCCCGACGGACTGTTCGCGCGCGGCGTGACGCTCGTCGGCGGGACGTGGGTCCACGAGACGCAGGGGTTCGTCGCGGCGCTGGAGGCCGGGGCGCAAACCGGAGCGTACGCGTGGAAGTTCGCGTCGACGGCCGCGCGCTACCCCGGCTGGCGCGCGCTGGTCGAGCGCGCCGGCGCCTGAGTCGGATCGCGCCCGCGGCACCCCGGAGCCTGCGCGAGGTCCCGCGCCGGCGTCCGGCGACCGCGTCGTCAGTCGACGTCGATCGTGTAGTTGAGCGCCATGCGCCCGCCGTCGGGGTAGACCGTCTGCCCCGTCATGTACGACGCGTCGTCCGAGGCGAGGAACGCGGCGACCGCAGCGACCTCCTCCGGCTCGCCGAGCCGCCGCAGCGGCGTGCGCGACAGGATCCTGCGCCGCGATGCCTCGTCGCCGAGCACGGCGCGCAGCGCGAGCTCGGTGGCGATGGTGCCCGGGCCGATGGCGTTGACGCGGATGCCGTGCGGCGCGAGCGACAACGCCATGACACGCGTGAGCTGGTTGATCCCGCCCTTGCTCACGACGTACGGCACCTGGTTGGAGATCGCCATCACGGCGTTGACCGACGACAGGTTGACGATGGCGCCCCCGCCGCCGCGGCCCGCCATGTGCCGCGCGACGGCCTGCCCGCAGAGGAACATCGACTTCAGGTTGACGCGCAGTACGCGGTCGAAGTCCTCCTCCGCGCAGTCGAGGAACTCCGCCGCGTGGGCGACCCCGGCGTTGTTGACGAGCACGTCGATGCGCCCGCCGCGCGCGGCGGCGGCGTCGACCAGGCGGGCCACGTCCGCCTTCACCGACACGTCGGCCGTCACGGCGGTCGCGCGCGGCACCTGCGCCGCCACGGCGGCGACGGCGTCGGCGGCCAGGTCGGCCAGGACGACGTCGGCGCCTTCCTGCGCGAAGCGCTTCGCGATCGCGAGCCCGATGCCCCTGGCGGCGCCGGTGACGATGGCCACGCGGCCGGCGAGTCTGTCCATGCGCTGTGCCTCCGTTGCGCGGCGCCGGTGCGCCGCCTCGACGCGGGACGATACACTGGCCACGGCCGCGCGGCGAAGCGCCGGCCGCCCCCGACACGCGAAAGGAGCGCGGCGCCGCGCGCCGGCCCGCCCACCATGCGACCCCAGGCCCTCGTCACCGGCGGCAACCGCGGCATCGGCGCCGCGATCGCGATCGCCCTCGCCGGGCGCGGCTTCGACATCGTCATCGCGGACCTCGCGCACACCGAGGACACGGTGCGCACGACGCGCGCGGCCGCGGCGCTCGGTGCGCACGTCGCCTTCGTCGCCGCGGACATCGCCGACCTGGCGCAGCACGCGCGCATCGTGGACGCCGCGTGGGCGCCGGCCGGAAGGCTCGACACGCTGGTCGGCAACGCGGGCGTCTCCGTCGCCCGCCGCGGCGACGTGCTCGACGTCACGCCGGAGAGCTTCGACCGCGTGCTCGGCGTCAACCTGCGCGGGACGTTCTTCCTCGCGCAGGCGGTCGCGCGCCGGATGCTCGCCGATCCGCCGGGCGCCGCGCACCGCTCGATCGTCACGATCTCGTCGGCGAACGCGGAGATCGTGTCGCCGGACCGCGCCGAGTACTGCTTCGCGAAGTCCGCGCTGTCGATGATGGCGAAGGTCTTCGCCCTGCGCCTCGCGCCGGCCGGCATCGCCTCCTACGAGGTGCGCCCGGGCGTCATCCGCACGGACATGACGCGCGTCGCGGCCCCGAAGTACGACCGCCTGATCGCCGAGGGGCTGACGCCGATCGCGCGCTGGGGCGAGCCGGACGACGTCGGGCGCACGGTGGCGGCGCTGGCCTGCGGCGAGCTGCCGTTCGTGACCGGCGAGGCGGTGCACGTCGACGGCGGATTGCACATCCGGCGGCTCTAGGGCCTGTTCACGCTATGGACACGCGGGCGCGACCCTTCGCGCATGCGGCCATAGCGTGAACAGGCCCTAGCCGCGGTGGCCGGTTGCGCGGCGCCGGGCAGGCCGCGCGCGGTGGCCGGCGTCAGTCGATGACGCGGGTGGCGCGCGCGAGGACGGCGGGGGGGATCGCGATGCCGAGCTGCCGCGCCACGCGCAGGTTGACCACGAGATCGAAGCGCGACGGCTGCTCCACGGGCAGCTCGGCGGGCTTGGCACCGCGCAGGATGCGGTCGACGTAGCCGGCGGCGCGGCGGAACAGGTCCGCCATGCTGACGCCGTAGTGCATCAGCCCGCCTGCCGCGACGACGTCCGGGTAGGGAAACACGGCCGGCATCCGGAGCGCGAGCGCGAGCTCCGCGAAGCGTGCCGCGTGGAAGGTGACGATGGGGCTGGAGAGGAGGAGGACGGCCTGCGCGCCGTCCTTCGCCGCCTGGCGCAGTGCCGGCTCGATGTCCGCGGCGGCGCGGACGTCGCCGTAAGCAAGCTCGACGCCGAGCACGGGCGCCGCGCGCGCGACGGCCTGCAGCGCCTGCGCATTGCCCGGCTCGGTGGCGTTGCTGAGCACTGCGACCCTCCGCACGCCCGGAAGCATGGCCTGCAGCATCTCGAGCTGCTTGCTGCCCATCTCGGCGCCGACCGAGGACATGCCGGTCACGTTGCCGCCGGGGCGCAGCAGGCTCGCCACGAAGCCGGCGCCGACGGGATCGGGATCGAAAGCCATCACGATCGGCACGTCCCCCGTCGCGGCGCGCGCGGCACGCGTCACGCTCGGCCCCGCGCTGACGAGGACGTCCGGCGACGCGCGCAGCGCCGTCGCGACGAGATCCGGGATGCGTTCGAGCCGGTCGTCGCCGTACAGGTAGTCCACCAGGAGCGTGCGGTTCTCGACGTAGCCCAGATCCTTCAGGCCGCCGCGGAAGGCGTCGATGCGCGTCGCCACGGCCGGCGGCGACGCCGCCGCGATGACGACGACGCGCGGCGCCCGCGGCTGCGCGCGGGCCGGGGCCGGCAGCGCGCCGGCCGCCAGCGCCGCGGCAGCGAGCAGGATCGCGCGCCGTGCCGGTCGATGCGGCATCACGTCCGGCATCGCGCCCTCAGGCGCCGCGGGCGACCGGCCGCGCCTCGTCGGCCACCCACTCGCTCCACGAGCCGGGGTAGAGGCGCGTCCCCGGCAGGCCGGCGATCTCCATCGCGAGCATGTTGTGCGCGGCGGAAACGCCGCTCCCGCAGTAGTGGGCGACGCTTTCGAGCGGGGTCGTGCCGAGCAGTGCGGCGAATTCGCGGCGCAGCACGTCGGCGGGCTTGAACGTGCCGTCGGGCGCGAGGTTGGACGCGAACGGACGGTTGAGCGCGCCGGGAATGTGGCCGGCCACGGGGTCGAGCGGCTCGACCTCCCCGCGGAAGCGCTCGGGCGCGCGGGCGTCGACCAGCGAGAGGGAGCCGTCGTCGAGCGCACGGCGGACGTCGGCGGCGGCGAGCGTCGGGCCCACGTGGCCGATCGCGAACGTCGCGGGCTCGACCTGCGGCACCTCCACGGTCACCGGGCGGCCTTCGCGCTCCCACTTGTCGAAGCCGCCGTCGAGGACCGCGACCGCATCGTGGCCGAGCCAGCGCAGCAGCCACCACACGCGCACCGCGAACATCCCGCTGCCCTGGTCGTAGGCGACGACCTGCGAGCGGTTGCCGATCCCCAGCCGCGCGAGCGCCTCCGCGGCCTGCTCCGGCGCGGGGAGCGGGTGGCGGCCGTTGCGCCCGTTCATCGGCGCCGAGAGGTCGCGGTCGAGGTGCGCAAAGCGCGCGCCGGGGATGTGCGATGCGGCGTAACGCTCCTCGCCCCAGTGCGCGGGGGACGCGAGGTCGTGCCGGACGTCGACGACGACGAGCGCCGGGTCGTGCAGGCGCTCGGCGAGGTCGGCGGTGGAGATGAGCGTCGTGAACACGGCGGAATCCTCGGGGGTGCGTCCGCAGACCGTCGCAACGGCGGCCCCCGCGGCGGGGAACGCCACGCGGGAGCGGGCGCCGGGGCGATGATACCGGCCGTCGAGGCCCACGGCGGCCGCCGCATCGGTGGAGCGCTTTACCGCCGTCCCGTCCGGCCCCGGCGCGTCGGCACCTGCATCCGCCGACGGGGCGGCTTCGCGACGGGCCGCCCGGCCCCTCCGCCGTCCGCTACGTGCGCAGCTTCGCGAGCTCCGCGGCCATCTCGCGCCGGTAGAACTCGTGGAAGTGCTGCATCCCGTCCTCCATCGGCGACTGGTAGGGCCCCACCTCGTTGCGGCCCTGCGTCCACAGCGCCCTGCGCCCGGCGTCCATGCGCTCCGCGATCTCGTCGTCCTCGACCGCGGTCTCCATGTAGGCGGCCTGCTCCGCGGCGACGAACTCGGGCTCGAACAGGGCGATGTCCTCGGGGTAGTAGAACTCCACGACGTTGAGCGTGCGGTCCACCGCCTTGGGCACCAGCGTGCTCACGACCAGCACGTGCGGATACCACTCGACCATCAGGTTCGGGTAGTAGGTGAGCCAGATCGCGCCGTGCGGCGGGACCTCGCCGCCGTAATACTTGAGGACCGCCTCGTGCCACTTCGCGTAGGTGCGCGTGCCCGGCTTCGCCAGCCGCGCGTTGATCCCGACCGTCTGCAGCGACGCCCACGGCGCGAACTCCCAGCGGAGGTCGTCGCAGGTCACGAACTGCCCGAGGCCCGGATGGAACGGGCCGACGTGGTAGTCCTCCAGGTAGACCTCGATGAAGGTCTTCCAGTTGTAGCGGCATTCGTGCAGCTCGACGCGGTTCAGGACGTAGCCCGAGAAGTCGAATGGCGCGGTGGTCAGCGGCGCGAGGTCGGCCGCGACGTCGCGCGGGCCGTCGAACAGCAGGCCGTTCCACGCCTGCAGCGGCGTCCGCGGCAGGTTCGCGCAGGGCTTGTCGGCGAAGTGCGGCGCGCCGAGGAGCTCGCCCTGGAGGTCGTAGGTCCAGCGGTGGATCGGGCAGACGATGTTGGGCACGTTGCCGCGGCCCTTCAGCATGATCGCCTGGCGGTGCCGGCAGATGTTGGAGAGCAGCTCGACGCCCGACGCGCCCCGCACCAGCGCCTGCGCGTCGTCGCGCGTGGCCAGCACCTGGTAGTCGCCGCCCTGCGGCACCATCAGCTCGTGCCCCACGTAGCCGTGGGCGCGCGGGAACAGGTGCCGCATCTCCGCCTCGAAGAGGCGCGGATCGCAGTACCAGGCTGCGGGGAACTGCGTGGTGGCAGGCGCGAGGTTCGCCGCCGAAGCGAGATTCGACATGGTTCGACCGTCCTTTCGGGGATGTCACCAACCCAACCCAACAACCCGGGCCGCCGCCGCGCCGCGCGGGCGCCGGCGTGCCGCCCGGACCGCTTTGCCAAGTCGGCCGCTCTCTCGAAGGCCGCGTCGCCAAAACGTGCTAGTATATGGGGACTTTCGTTTACAGGTCAACGGCTTGCGTGCGAATTTCCGGCCGCCCGCGAGCCACGCGCGGTCCGCCGCAAGGGTCACGTTCCGCGCACCGTGCGCGGCCGCCCGAAGCGCCCTTCGCCATGCAACAGACCCCCGACACGCCCCCGAGTTTCGAGGCCGCGCTGAGCGAGCTGGAAGCGCTCGTGGCCCGCATGGAGGGTGGGCAGCTGCCGCTCGCGGAGTCCCTCGAAGCCTACCGGCGGGGCGCGAAGCTGCTCGCCTTCTGCCAGGCCGCGCTGAAGGACGCGCAGCTCGAAGTCGAGATCCTGGAGAAGGGCGTGCTCAAGCCCTTCGAGGGCGGCGGCGCCGATGCGTGACGACCTCGCCTTCGCGGTCTGGTCGCGGGAGCGCCAGCAGCGGATCGAGGGGGTGCTCGATGGGCTGCTCGACGCGCGCGGGGGCGCGCCGCTCGTCGAGGCGATGCGCTACGCGACGCTGGGTGGCGGCAAGCGCATGCGGCCGCTGCTCGCGTACGCGGCGGGCGAGTTCGCGGACGCGGACCCGGCCGTCGTCGACGCCGTCGCCGCCTCCGTCGAGATGGTCCACGCCTACTCGCTCGTGCACGACGACCTGCCGTGCATGGACGACGACGTCCTGCGCCGCGGCCGGCCGACGTGCCACGTCCGCCACGGCGAGGCGATGGCCCTCCTCGCCGGCGACGCCCTGCAGGCGGCGGCATTCGCGGTGCTGGCCCGCTCGCGCGTGCGCGAGCCGGGGGAGGCGTGCGCGCTGCTCGCGGACGCGGCCGGCATGGACGGCATGGCCGGCGGGCAGGCGATCGATCTCGCGGCCGTCGGGCACGTGCTGCCGCTCGACGAGCTGTCGGCCATGCACCGGCGCAAGACCGGCGCGCTCATCGGGGCGGCCGTGGCGCTGGGCGCGCAGTGCGGCCGGCCGCTTCCGCACGACGAGGTCGACGCGCTGCGCGGCTACGCGGAGGCCGCGGGGCTCGCGTTCCAGGTGATCGACGACGTGCTCGACGCCGAGGGCTCGACGGCGACGCTGGGGAAGACGCCGGGCAAGGACGCGGCGAGCGGCAAGCCGACGTTCGTGTCGCTGCTCGGCCTGGACGAGGCGCGGCGCCACGCGGAGGCGCTGCGTGCGCGGGCCGGCGCGGCCCTCGCCCGCTTCGGCACCCGCGCGCGGCGGCTCGTCGAACTGGCGGACTGGATCGTCCTGCGGCAGCATTGACCATGGCCACGGTCCATCCGCGTGCACGGCTCGCCTCGCGCGGGCGCCCGGGCTTCGCTGCGACGGGCGCTGCGACGAACGCGCCGACGCGCGCGTACCCCGGCGCGCCCGGCGTCCACGGCACTCGCAGGGCTTCCTAGTCCGATGGACACGCTGCTGCCCCGCATCGACTCGCCGCTCGCGCTGCGTGCGCTGGCCCGCGCCGACCTGCCGCAGGTCGCGCGGGAGCTGCGGGCGTTCCTGCTGTCGACGGTGTCGCAGACCGGCGGCCACCTGTCGTCGAACCTCGGCACGGTCGAGCTGACCGTCGCGCTGCACTACGTCTTCGACACGCCGCGCGACCGCATCGTCTGGGACGTCGGCCACCAGACCTACGCGCACAAGGCACTCACCGGCCGTCGCGGCGCGATGCACCGGCTCCGCCAGTGGGGCGGTCCCTCGGGCTTCCCGCGGCGCAGCGAAAGCGAGTACGACACGTTCGGCACGGCGCACAGCTCGACGTCGATCTCCGCGGCGCTGGGCATGGCGATGGCCGCGAGGCTGACGGGCGAGGCGCGCCGCGTCGTGGCCGTGATCGGCGACGGCGCGATGAGCGCCGGCATGGCCTTCGAGGCGCTGAACAACGCGGGGGCGGCCGGCTGCGACCTCACGGTGATCCTCAACGACAACGAGATGTCGATCAGCGAGCCGGTGGGCGCGATCCACCAGTACCTCGCCAAGATGCTGTCGTCGTCGCTGTACAACCGCGTGCGCAAGGGCGGCAAGGACGTCCTGGCGAGGATCCCGCCGGTCAAGGAGCTCGCGAAGCGCTGGGAAGAGCACATGAAGGGCATGGTGCTCCCCGGGACGCTGTTCGAGGAGCTCGGCTTCAACTACATCGGCCCGATCGACGGCCACGACCTCGACGTCCTGTGCGCGACGCTCGCGAACGTCCGCGAGCTCCGGGGACCGCAGTTCCTGCACGTCATCACGAAGAAGGGCTACGGCTACCAGCGCGCCGAGGAGGATCCGATCCTCTATCACGGCGTCTCGAAGTTCGACCCGGCGCTGGGCATCGTCGCGCGGCCGGCGGCGCGGCCCGCGTACACGCAGGTGTTCGGCGACTGGCTGTGCGACATGGCCGCGGCCGATCCGCGGCTGGTCGGCATCACGCCGGCGATGCGCGAGGGCTCCGGCCTCGTCCGCTTCTCGCAGGAGCACCCGCGCCGCTACTTCGACGTCGGCATCGCCGAGCAGCACGCGGTCACCTTCGCCGCCGGCCTCGCGTGCGAGGGCATGCGGCCGGTCGTCGCGATCTACTCGACGTTCCTGCAGCGCGGCTACGACCAGCTCGTCCACGACGTCGCGCTGCAGAACCTGCCGGTGACCTTCGCCATCGACCGCGCCGGGATCGTCGGCGCCGACGGTCCGACGCACCTCGGGGCCTTCGACCTCAGCTACCTGCGCTGCGTGCCGAACCTGGTCGTGATGGCGCCTTCCGACGAGGACGAGTGCCGCAAGCTGCTGACGACCGCGTTCCGCTGCGACCGCCCGGCCGCCGTGCGCTATCCGCGCGGCGCCGGCCCGGGCGCCGCGATCGACCCCGCGCTCACGACGCTGCCCATCGGCAAGGCCGTCGTGCGCCGCGAGAGCCGCCGGCGCTCGCACCGCTACGCGATCCTCGCCTTCGGCGCGCCGCTGGCCGCGGCGCTCGAGGCGGGCGAGGCGCACGACGCGACCGTCGTCGACATGCGCTTCGTGAAGCCGCTCGACGTCGACCTGGTGCTCGAGATCGCGCGCACGCACGACGCGATCGTCACCGTCGAGGAGAACGTGGTGGCGGGCGGCGCGGGCAGCGGCGTCGCCGAGGCGCTGGCCGCGGCGGCCGTGCCGGTGCCGATGCTGCACCTGGGCCTGCCCGACGAGTTCCTGGACCACGGCGACCCCGCGTTCCTGCTCGCCCGCTGCGGGCTCGACGGCAAGGGCATCGCCGCCGCGATCGCGCGCCGCTTCGGGCCCGCGGAGGCGTGGGTGAAGCCGGCCGCCGCCTGACATCCCCGCCGGACATGAACCAGCCCGACACTCCCCGACGCGTCATGCCGATGCCCGACGTCCAGTCGGCGCCCGACCATCGCGAGCTCGCCATCGACCAGGTCGGCATCCGCGGGCTGCGCTATCCGCTGGCGATCGCCGACCGCGACGGCGTGCAGACGACGATCGCGCAGTGCGCCGTGTACGTCGCGCTGCCGGCCGAGCGCAAGGGCACGCACATGTCGCGGCTCGTCGCCCTGCTCGAGGAGCGCGCGGCGCCCGGCGCCGAGCCGGTCTCGGTCGACGCGCTGCCCCGGCTGCTCGACACGCTGGTCGCGCGTCTCGACGCGCCGGCGGGCCGGCTCGAGCTCGCGTTCCCCTTCTTCGTGCGCAAGAGCGCGCCGGTGTCGGGCATCGCGAGCCTGCTCGACTACCAGGTGCGGCTCGCGGGCGAGCTGCGCGACGGACGCCACCAGGTGACGGTCACCGTCGCCGTGCCGGTGACGTCGCTGTGCCCGTCGTCGAAGGAAATCTCCGAGTACGGGGCGCACAACCAGCGCTCCGAGGTCACGATGTCGGTGCGCCCGCGCGGCCACTTCTACATCGCCGACCTCGTCCGCGTCGCCGAGGAGGAGGCCTCCGCCGAGCTGTTCGGCATCCTGAAGCGCGCCGACGAGAAGTACGTCACCGAGCGCGCCTACGACAATCCGCGCTTCGTCGAGGACCTGGTGCGCGGCGTGGCCGCGCGGCTGCGCGACGACCCGCGCGTGGCGGCCTTCGCCGTCGAGGCGGAGAACTTCGAGTCGATCCACAACCACTCGGCGTTCGCGCGGATCGCGCGCGGCGTGTAGGCCGGCGCTTCCCGGGCCGGCCGGCGACGGACATCGGCGGCAGGCGCCGTCCGTCCCGTCCCGGCGGCGCTCGTTCCTGCGGCCGGGCCATTCGTCCGTGCCCGTGCCGGTCCGGCCGGCGCGGGGGCCTACAATCGCGCGGCCCGCCCGATGATCGACCACCTCAAGGCCCGCTACGACGCGTTCGCCGAGCGCGTGCTCGCCTCGCTCTCGGAGATCGAGCGCGAGGACGTGCGCTCGTTCGACCGCTGGTTCTACGGCGGCGGGTGGCGCTGGCTCGTCGCGATCGTCGCCGTCACGACCGTCTTCGCGTGGATCGCCTCGCGGCTGCCGTGGAACATGTCGTTCGTCGAGGCGACGGTCCTGTTCAACCTGATCGTGCTGTCGCTGCTGTGGTCCGGGCTCACCGCGTGGTTCGGCTACCGCAAGTTCAGCGGCCGCGTGTTCCGCTACGTGCTCCTCGGCCCGCTGCTGGCGCTCGCCGGCGCCTTCGTCGGCGCGTCGATCGCGGGCCTCGTCCGGGGCGTCGATCCGATCGCGTGGATGCAAGACAGCGCGAAGCTGCGCCACATCGTGATCGCGGGGCTCGTGTTCGGCTTCCTCTACACCGTGCTGGTCGCGCTGATCGCGGTGCTGCGCAATCGCGAGTATCGGCTCCTCGCCGCCAACCTCGAGGCCGAGCGCGCGCAGGAGGCGTTGTCGCGCAAGCTGGCGGAGTCGCGGCTGCGGATGCTGCAGCTGCAGGTCGAGCCGCACTTCCTCTTCAACACGCTGGGAAGCGCGCAGCAGCTCGCGGAGAAGGGCGCGCCGGACGCCGCGCGCCTCATCGCGAGCCTGATCCGGTTCCTGCGGGCGGCGACGCCCGCGCTGCGCGACGAGGGCACGACGCTGGCGCAGGAGAAGGGCCTGGTCGAGGCCTACCTCGGCATCATGCGCACGCGCCTCGGGCCGCGGCTCGACCACGCGGTCGCGCTGCCGCCGGCGCTCGCCGACGTCGTCGTGCCGCCCGGCATGCTGATCACGCTGGTCGAGAACGCGATCAAGCACGGCATCGAGCCTTCGCTCGCCGGCGGCCGCGTGGACGTCTCCGCGGAGATGGATGGCGACGGACGGCTGACGCTCACCGTCGCCGACGACGGCGCCGGTCCGCCGGGGCCCGCCGCGCCGGCGTCCGGCGTGGGGCTCGCCAACATCCGCGAGCGCCTGGCGCTGCTCTACGGCGACGGCGCGTCGCTCGAGACGGCGGCCGGAACGCCCTCCGGGTTCGTGGCGCGCATCCGGCTGCCGGTCGAGCACGGGCCGTCGGCCGCGACGGGCGACGGGCCTCCCCCGGGCCGCGTGCCGTCCGCCGCCCCCGGCGGGAAGCGTCTCGCGGCGCGGCCGAGCGTCCCGTGCCCCGCGGACGGCGTCCCCGACCGGGACGAATCGCCCCCCCGCGCCCGCGTCGCTCCCTGCCCTCCGGAGGGCGACGGGTTCGGGACCCGGCGTTGAAGCGCTCCCTGCGCCCTAGCCAACCGAGCTGACATGCCCGACGCCCGCCCCACCGCCCTGATCGCCGAGGACGAGCCGCTGATGCGCGAGCGGCTGAAGGAGAAGCTCGCCGAGGCCTGGCCCGAGCTCGCCGTCGTCGCCGAGGCCGCCGACGGCGACGAGGCGCTCGCACTGTTCGATGCGCACCTGCCGCAGGTGGCGTTCCTCGACATTCGCATGCCGGGGCGCACCGGCATCGACGTCGCCGCGTCGATCGGCAGCGATTGCCACGTGGTGTTCATCACGGCCTACGACCAGTACGCGATAGCGGCCTTCGACGCGGGGGCCGTCGACTACCTGCTGAAGCCGGTGGAGGGCGACCGCCTCGCGCAGGCGGTCGAGCGGCTGCGGCGCAAGCTCGCGGGGCCTCCCGCCGACCTGTCCGCGCTCATCGCCGACCTCCGCGACAAGCTGCCGCGCCCCGTGCAGCGGCTGCGCTGGATCAAGGCCGCGATCGGCAAGCAGGTCAGGCTGATCGCCGTCGACGACGTCGTCTACTTCCAGAGCGACAGCAAGTACACGCGCGTGGTGCTCGCGCAGTCCGAGGCGCTGATCCGCACGCCGCTCAAGGACCTGCTCGAGGAGCTCGATCCCGAGCGCTTCTGGCAGGTGCATCGCAGCACCGTCGTCAACCTGCACCACGTCGCCGGCGTGCTGCGCGAGGACGCGGAGCGCCAGTTCGTCATGCTGAAGCAGCGCGGCGAGAAGCTGCCGATCTCCAGGCAGTTCACGCATCGGTTCAAGCAGATGTGAGCGTGACGGCGTGCGAACGGGAATGGGGAATAGGGAGGGGGAGGGGGCGCTTTCCGTTGGGTCCGTGGTCGGCGTCGCCGACGCCGTAGAATCCGTCCATGCGCCCGGTCGCCATCTTTCGCTTCTCCCCCGGCGACGAGCCCGGTCGCTTCGCCGAGTGGCTCGACGCGCACGGCCGGCCGTGGCGGCTCGTCTCGCTGCACGACGGCGAGCCGGTGCCCCCGGACCCGCAGGCTTTCGCCGGCCTCGGCATGATGGGCGGCCCGATGAGCGTCAACGATGCGCTGCCGTGGAACGCGCCGATGCAGGCGTTGCTGCGCGCGGCGGTGGCGAAGCGCGTTCCGGTCATCGGCCACTGCCTCGGCGGGCAGCTGCTCGCGAAGGCGCTCGGCGCGCGCGTCGGCCCGGCACGCACGCCCGAGATCGGATGGATCGACGTGGAGGTCTGCGGCGACGACGCGGCGCGCGAGTGGTTCGGCGGCCGGCGGCGCTTCGCGACGTTCGAGTGGCACTACGAGGCCTTCGCGCTGCCCGCCGGTGCGATGCGCGTGCTGACCAACGAGCACAACGAGAACCAGGGGTACGTGCTCGACGGACTGCACGTCGGCTTCCAGGGACACGTCGAGATGACGGTGCCGATCGCGCGCAGCTGGGTCGCGCTGTCAGGCGACGAGCTGCCGCCCGCGTCGACGCCGACGACCCAGGCGGCGGCCGACATCCTGCGCGATCTTCCGCGACGCGTCGCCGCGCTGAATGCGGTCGCCGACGCCGTCTACGCGCGCTGGGCGACGAACCTCCGCGACGGGGCCTGACGACGCCGTGGCCGCGATCCGTCCGCTGACCGACCTGCTCGTCAACCAGATCGCCGCGGGCGAGGTCGTGGAGCGCCCCGCGGCAGCGCTGAAGGAGCTGATCGAGAACAGCCTCGACGCGGGCGCGACGCAGGTCGACGTCGACGTCGCGGCGGGTGGCGTCAGGCGGCTGCGGGTGGCCGACGACGGCGAGGGCATCGAGCGCGACGACCTCCAGCTCGCGGTCGCGCGTCACGCGACGTCGAAGATCGCCGTGCCGTCCGACCTCGAGGGGATCGCGACGCTGGGGTTTCGTGGCGAGGCGCTCGCGTCGATCGCGGCCGTGTCCCGGTTCTCGCTCGTCTCGCGGGCGAAGGGGCGGCCGCACGCCTGGCGCGTCGACGTGGAGGGCGGCGCCGTGCAGCCCATCGCCCCGGCGGCACTCGCCAGCGGCACGACGGTGACGCTCGAGGAGCTGTTCTTCAACACCCCCGCGCGGCGCAAGTTCCTGCGCACCGAGGCAACGGAGTGGGCGCACTGCAGCGAGGCGGTGACGCGCCTCGCGCTCGCGCACCCGGACGTGGGCTTCACGCTGCAGCACAACGGCCGCGTGCAGGGTCGCTGGCTGCCGGGCACGCGCGCGGCGCGCGTGCAGGCGCTGCTCGGCGACGGATTCGTCGCCCACGCGGCGCGCGTGCAAGCGGAGGCCGGCGGCGTCGTGCTCGAGGGATTCGCCGTGCGGCCGGCGCACGCCGCGCAGGGCGCGAGCGCGCAGTACGCGTTCGTGAACGGGCGCTTCGTGCGCGATCGCGTGCTCGCGCACGCGCTGCGCGAGGCCTATCGCGACGTGCTGCACCACGATCGCGCGCCGTCGTACGCGCTGTGGCTCACGCTCGACCCGCGCCGCGTCGACGTCAACGTGCACCCGCAGAAGGTCGAGGTCCGCTTCCGCGATGCGGGCGCGCTGCACCAGTTCGTCCGCCACGCCGTCGAGCGCGCGCTCGCGGCCACGGCCGCCGAGCAGCCCGCCGTGTCCGCGGCCGAGCGCCTCGGGCTCGTCGCCGCGCGCGTGCCGCCACCGGGCGCAACCGCACGGGAGGTCGTCGCGTCGCCCCCGGCGACACCGGCCGCCGCGAGCGCGCAGGGCGGCCTCGCGCTCGCCGCGGCGGCGGAGCCCTCGGCGTTCTACGCGCGTCTCTTCGGGCCGGCGCGTCAGCGCGACGCCGCGCTCCCGGAGACCGGCGACGAGCACCCGCTCGGCTTCGCGCTCGCGCAGCTGCACGGCATCTACGTGCTGGCACAGAACCGCCACGGCCTGGTGCTCGTCGACATGCACGCGGCGCACGAGCGCGTCGTCTACGAGCGCCTCAAGGCGGCCGCGCGCGACCGCGTCCCGATCCAGCCGCTGCTCGTCCCGGCCGCGTTCGCCGCGGAGGCGGTCGACGTCGCCGCCGCCGAGGAGCACGCCGATGCGCTCGCCCGGCTCGGATTCGACATCGCGCCGATCGGCCCGGGGACGCTCGCCGTGCGCGGGCTGCCGGCGCCGCTCGCGGACGCCGACCCGGCGTCGCTCGCGCGGGCGGTGCTGCAGGACCTGCGCGAGGTGGGCGGCAGCGGCGTCGTCGCCGCCCGCCGCGACGAGCTCCTCGCGGCGATGGCGTGCCACGGCAGCGTGCGGGCGCGTCGCGCGCTCACGCTGCCGGAGATGAACGCGCTCCTGCGCGAGATGGAGGCCACCGAGCGCGCCGGGCAGTGCAACCACGGCCGGCCCACCTGGTACCAGCTGACGCTCGCCGACCTCGACCGCCTGTTCATGCGCGGTCGGTAGCGGCCGGATGCGCGCGATGAGGCCCGTCGTGCTGCTGACGGGACCGACGGCGGCCGGCAAGAGCGCGCTCGCGCTCGAGCTGGCCGAGCGCTTCGGTGGCGAGATCGTCAGCGTGGACTCGGCGCAGGTCTACGAAGGCATGGACATCGGCACGGCGAAGCCCGACCGCGCCACGCGCGAGCGCGTGCCGCACCACCTGATCGACGTCGTCGCGCCGACCGCGAGCTACTCGGCCGCGCGCTTCGCCGCCGAGGCGCGTGCGGCCATCGCCGCGATCCGGGACCGCGGCCGCGTGCCGATCGTCGCCGGCGGCACGATGCTCTACCTGCGCGCGCTGACCGAGGGTCTCTCCGACCTGCCGCCGGCCGATGCCGCGCTGCGCGCGGCGATCGACGCCGAGGCCGCGCGGCGCGGATGGCCGGCCCTGCACGCGGAGCTCGCGCGACTCGACCCGCTCGCGGCGGCCCGGTTCGCGCCGACCGACGCGCAACGCATCCAGCGCGCGCTCGAGGTCGTGCGGGCGAGCGGGGTGCCGCTGTCGGCGCTGCAGGGGCGGCGCAGCGCCGCGCCGCTGGGCGGGACCGTCGCGGTCGCGCTGATGCCCGAGGATCGTGCACGGCTGCACGCCGCGATCGCCGCACGCTTCGAGGCGATGCTCGCGGCCGGCCTGGTCGACGAGCTCGCAGGGCTCCGCCGGCGCTACGACCTGCACGCGGACATGCCGTCGATGCGCTGCGTCGGTTACCGCCAGGCGTGGCGCTTCCTCGACGGGACGATCGACGCCGACGCGCTGCGGGCGACCGGCGTCGCGGCCACTCGCCAGCTCGCCAAGCGCCAGCTCACGTGGCTGCGCGCCGGCGCGGCGTGGCGCGTGGACCCCTTCGCGCCGGACGCTGCGCGGCGCGTCGTCGAACGCGTCGCGCGCGCGCTGGCCGCGTCGTCGTAGCGCGCGCCCCGCGCCGCTTCGCGCGGACGCGCGCCCGCGAGCGGGCGCTATGGTAATCTTTTTGATTTCGTCGTCGACCCCGAAGATTCGCGATGCCCGGCGCCACGCTCTACGACAAGCTCTTCGACGCGCATGTGGTCCGCAAGGAGCCGGATGGCACCGCGCTGCTCTACGTCGACCGGCACCTCGTGCACGAGGTCACGAGCCCGCAGGCCTACGAAGGCCTGCGGCTCGCGGGGCGCAAGCCCTGGCGGACGAGCTCGATCGTCGCGACGGCGGACCACAACACGCCGACCAAGGACTGGGACCAGGGGATCCGCGACCCGATCTCGCGCACGCAGGTCGCCACGCTCGACGAGAACGTGCGCGCGACCGGCGCGAAGGCCTATTTCCCGTTCCGCGACCGCCGCCAGGGCATCGTGCACGTCATCGGGCCCGAGCAGGGCGCGACGCTGCCCGGGATGACGGTGGTCTGCGGCGACTCGCACACGAGCACGCACGGCGCCTTCGCGGCGCTAGCCTTCGGCATCGGCACCTCGGAGGTCGAGCACGTGCTCGCCACGCAGTGCCTGCTGATGAAGAAGGCGAAGTCGATGCTGATCCGCGTCGACGGCCGGCTGCCCGCCGGCGTCACGGCCAAGGACCTGGTGCTCGCAGTGATCGGCCGCATCGGCACGGCCGGGGGCACCGGCCATGCGATCGAGTTCGCCGGCAGCGCGATCCGCGCGCTGTCGATGGAAGGCCGCATGACCGTGTGCAACATGGCGATCGAGGCCGGCGCGCGCGCCGGCATGGTCGCCTGCGACGACACGACGATGGACTACCTGCGCGGCCGGCCGTTCGCGCCGACGGGCGCGCTCTGGGATCGCGCGGTGGCGCACTGGCGCACGCTGCGCTCGGACGACGGCGCGGCGTTCGACGCGACGCACGTGTTCGACGCCGCCGCGGTCGCCCCGCAGGTGACGTGGGGCACCTCGCCCGAGATGGTCACGTCGGTCGCCGGCCGCGTCCCCGATCCGGACCGGGAGCGCGACGCCACGCGCCGCGACGGCATGGCGAAGGCGCTGGCGTACATGGGGCTCGCGCCGAACACGCCCATCACCGACATCCGCGTCGACAAGGTGTTCATCGGGTCGTGCACCAACTCGCGCATCGAGGACCTGCGGCAGGCCGCGGCCGTGGCGCGCGGACGCCGCGTCGCCGGCAACGTGAAGCTCGCGATGGTCGTGCCGGGCTCGGGGCCCGTGAAAGCGCAGGCCGAGGCCGAAGGGCTCGACCGGGTGTTCCGCGACGCGGGCTTCGAGTGGCGCGAGCCGGGCTGCTCGATGTGCCTCGCGATGA
This sequence comes from Betaproteobacteria bacterium, assembly GCA_016861105.1. Taxonomy (GTDB): domain Bacteria; phylum Pseudomonadota; class Gammaproteobacteria; order Burkholderiales; family Casimicrobiaceae; genus VBCG01. Next base: position 47,554 of record BOKS01000017.1, read on the forward strand.
ACGACGACCGGCTGGAGCCGGGCGAGCGCTGCGCGTCGACGTCCAACCGCAACTTCGAGGGCCGCCAGGGCGCGGGCGGCCGCACGCATCTGGTCAGCCCGGCGATGGCGGCCGCCGCCGCGGTCGCGGGGCATTTCGTCGACGTGCGTCGACTCTTCTGACGGTCGGAGGGAACGATGGTGAAGAAGCTCGCGGCGCTCGCGGCCCTGTTCGGCCTCGTGGCCGGGATCTGCGGCTGCAACACGGTGGAGGGATTCGGCCAGGACCTCCAGGCGGGCGGCAGGGCGATCGAGAAGGCCGCCGACAAGTCGAAGCCGAAGTGATTCCTGCCGGAGGCGGCGATGGCGCCGCCCCGGCCATCAGGCCCAGCGCACCCCATGCAACCGTTCACCGTCCACGAAGGTCTCGTCGCGCCGCTCGACCGGGCGAACGTCGACACCGACGCGATCATTCCCAAGCAGTTCCTGAAGTCGATCAAGCGCTCGGGCTTCGGCCCGAACCTGTTCGACGAGTGGCGCTACCTCGATCGCGGCGAGCCGGGCGCGGACAACGCGCGCCGTCCGCTCAACCCCGACTTCGTGCTCAACCTGCCGCGCTACAAGGGCGCGTCGGTGCTGCTCGCGCGGCGCAACTTCGGCTGCGGCAGTTCGCGCGAGCACGCGCCGTGGGCGCTGGCCGACTTCGGCTTCCGCGCGCTGATCGCGCCGTCGTACGCGGACATCTTCTACAACAACTGCTTCAAGAACGGCCTGCTGCCGATCGTGCTCCCCGACAGCGCCGTCGACCGGCTGTTCGCGGACGTCGCCGCGTTTCCCGGGTTCCGGCTGGTGATCGACCTGCCCGCGCAGACGGTGGCCACCACCGATGGCTCGCTGGTCGTCCCCTTCGAGGTGGACCCGTTCCGCAAGCACTGCCTGCAGCACGGCCTCGACGACATCGGCCTCACGCTGCAGCACGCCGACGTCATCCGCGCGTTCGAGGCGAAGCGGCTGGCGGAGCAGCCGTGGCTGCAGTGAGGCAGGCGATGGGCGACGGGCGATAGGCGACAGGCGCTAGGCGATAGGAAGGCAATCCCGTCGCCCGCCGCGATCGCTCGCCTCTCGCCCATCGCCCGTCGCCCATCGCCCATCGCGTGACTTCATGAAGATCGCCATCCTCCCCGGCGACGGCATCGGGCCGGAGATCGTCGCCGAAGCCGTCAAGGTGCTCGAGGTTCTGCGCCGCGACGGGTTGCCGGTCGTCACCGAGGTGGCGCCGATCGGCGGCGCCGGCTACGACGCGGCGAAGCGCCCGCTGCCCGAGGCGACGCTGCGGCTCGCGCAGGCCGCGGATGCGGTCCTGATGGGGGCCGTCGGCGGCCCCCGCTACGACGCGCTGCCGCGCGAGCTGCGGCCCGAGCAGGGCATCCTCGGCATCCGCAAGGCGCTCGGGCTGTTCGCGAACCTGCGGCCCGCGATCCTCTACCCGGAGCTCGCGGCGGCGTCGACGCTCAAGCCGGAGGTCGTGGCGGGACTCGACCTGATGATCGTCCGCGAGCTCACCGGCGACATCTACTTCGGCCAGCCCCGCGGCCGGCGCACGAACGCGCGCGGCGAGGAGGAGGGCTTCGACACGATGCTCTACAGCGTCCCGGAGATCGAGCGCATCGCGCGCGTCGGTTTCGAGACCGCGCGCGCGCGCGGGCGCCGGCTGTGCTCGGTCGACAAGGCCAACGTGCTGGACACGTCGATCCTGTGGCGCGAGACCGTGTCGCGCGTGGCGGCCGACTATCCGGACGTCGCGCTGTCGCACATGTACGTCGACAACGCGGCGATGCAGCTCGTGCGCAACCCGAAGCAGTTCGACGTGATCGTCACCGGCAACATCTTCGGCGACATCCTCAGCGACGAGGCGTCGATGCTGGCGGGATCGATCGGCATGCTGCCCTCGGCCTCGCTGGACGCGAGCGCGAAGGGCCTCTACGAGCCGATCCACGGCTCGGCGCCCGACATCGCCGGGCAGGGAAAGGCGAATCCGCTGGCGACGATCCTCTCGCTGGCGATGATGTTCCGCTACACGTTCCGCGACGGCGCGACCGCGGCGCGCATCGAGACCGCGGTGCGCGGCGTGCTGCGGCAGGGCCTGCGCACCGCCGACATCGCGCTGCCCGGCGAGCCGGTCGTCGGCACGTCGCGCATGGGCGACGCGGTGGTTGCTGCCCTGCAGCAAGCGTGACGCGGCCGTGCTATGATCGCCGCCATGGCCGTCCCCTGCGCCCCCGCCTCTCGCAGCGCCGTCGTCGCGACGGCGCTCGCGCGCGCGCGCACGACGGCCAAAACCACCAAGACGACCTGACGGTCGCGTCGCCACCGCTCACGCCTCCGCGAGCGGCGGGGGCGCGAGGATCCCGCGGGGGCATGGCGCGGACCGCCGCGCGTCGCGACGGCGCGTCCGCAGGGTGACGACAATGCGAGTCGGTTTCGTCGGTTGGCGCGGCATGGTCGGTTCCGTGCTGCTCTCGCGCATGCTCGAGGAGCGCGATTTCGATCGCCTCGAGCCCGTGTTCTTCTCCACGTCGTCCGCCGGCAAGGCGGCGCCCGTCGTGGCGGGCAAGACGGGGACGCTGCGCGACGCCTCGGATCCGCGTGCCTTCGCCGGACTGGACGCGATCGTCACCTGCCAGGGCGGCGAATGGACCCAGGCGATGTACCCGAGGCTGCGCGACGCGGGATTCGGCGGGTACTGGATCGACGCCGCGAGCGCGCTGCGCATGAAGGACGACGCGGTCGTCATCCTGGACCCGGTCAACCGCGACGTGATCGACGCGGCGCTCGCCAGCAGGGTGCGGAACTACATCGGCGGCAACTGCACCGTCAGCCTGATGATGATGGGCATGGCCGGGCTCTTCCGCGCGGACCTGGTCGAGTGGATGACGTGCATGACCTACCAGGCGGCGTCGGGCGCGGGGGCGCAGAACATGCGCGAGCTCCTGCAGCAGATGGGCGAGGCGCACCGCGTGGCGGAGCCGCTGCTCGCCGACCCGGCGTCGTCGATCCTCGACATCGATCGCGAGGTTGCCGGCATCCTGCGCGACCCGTCGTTCCCGACGCAGAACTTCGGCGTCCCGCTCGCCGGCAGCCTGATCCCGTGGATCGACAAGGACCTCGGCAACGGGACGTCGCGCGAGGAGTGGAAGGGCGGGGCGGAGCTCAACAAGATCCTCGGCCGCGGCGTGCCGGGCGGGCCGCCGGCGATTCCCGTCGAGTCGATCTGCGTGCGCATCGGCGCGATGCGCTGCCACTCGCAGGCGCTCACCATCAAGCTGAGGCGCGACCTGCCGCTGCACGAGATCGAGCGGCTGATCGCCGGCGCGAACGAGTGGGTGCGCCTCGTCCCCAACGAGCGCGAGGCGACGATCCGCTCGCTCACGCCCGCGGCCGTCACCGGCAAGCTCGACGTCGCGGTGGGGCGCCTGCGCAAGCTCGAGCTCGGGCCGGGCTACCTCGGCGCCTTCACCGTCGGCGACCAGCTGCTGTGGGGCGCGGCGGAGCCGCTGCGCCGCATGCTGCGCATCCTGCGCGAGCGCTAGGGCCCGTTCGCGCGTGGCCAACGCGTGGACAGGCCTGCTCCGGCGCCCGACGGTGCCGGCCGCGCCTCCGAGACCGCGCATTCGGCGGCCGTCGGCGGCACCTGCCCTCCTGCGGCAGTTTTCGTCAACTTTCATGCGTGCAGGCGCCACTCGTCGGTTGCCGGGGGCTTGCTCGCCGGCGCTGCATCTTCGGCCTGCGGACCGAGACGGGCACAAGATGTGGGGGGGAGGACGCGTGCGCGGCACCGCCGGCCGATCGTGCCGCCAGCACGTTGGCATGAAGCGTGCGTAGTGCACAACATGGGAGCGCCACGAAGGCGAGCTCAGACGGGGGTTTAGCTTGCGAGGCTAAATCCATGATGTTAAGTTAGCTTGGCTTCGGCGAACACGTATTCCCTGAAGGGGGCGGCATGCGAGCAAGACCGGTATTCACGACCACGCTGGTGGCGAGTGCGCTCGCGTTTCCCGCTCCGGCGTTCGCGCTCGCGCTCGGCAGGCTCACGGTCGACTCCGCGCTCGGGCAGCCGCTGTCGGCGCGCATCGAACTGGCCGCGGCGACGCGCGACGAGATCGAGTCGCTGACGGCCCGCATCGCCGATCCCTCGCTCTACCGGCAGAACAACCTCACCTACCAGGGCGTCCTGTCGCGCGCGCGCGTGAACGTCGAGCGCTCGCCGGACGGACGCGCGATCCTGCGCGTCACGTCGCCCACGCCGGTCAACGAGCCGTACCTCGACCTGATGGTCGAAGTGAACTGGGCGTCGGGACGCGTGGTGCGCGAGTACACGTTCCTCCTCGATCCGCCCGGCGCGCTCGTCGCATCGTCCGCCGATCCGGTCGCGCCGGCGCGTGCCGGCGCGGCGTCGCCCGCCACGTCCGCCACCACCGCGGCGGCGCCGGCGGCCCCCGTGCCGCAGGGCGCGGCGGCGCCGGCGTCGGCTCCGCCCGACGGGCACGTCGTGCGCCGCGGCGAGACGCTCTCCCGCATCGCGCAGCAGTACAAGCCCGCCGACGTGACGCTCGAGCAGATGCTCGTCGCGATGTTCAACGCGAACGCGGGCGCGTTCGACGGCAACAACATGAACCGGCTGCGGACCGGCGCGATCGTGAACGTGCCCGATGCCGACACCGCGAAGTCGACCGTGCCCGCCGAGGCCGCGCGCGTCGTGCGCGTGCAGGCCGCCGACTGGCGTGCGTATCGCGATCGCGTCGCGGCCGCCGCGCCCGCCGTCGACGGCGGCGCCGGTGCGCGCGAAGCCGGCGGGCGCATCACGGCCGCCGCGCAGGACAGGGCCACGCCGCAGGCGCCGGGAAGCGACCAGGTGCGCGTCTCGCGCGACGCCGGGTCCGCGGCCGGCGGTGCCGCCGCAGCGGAGACCGCGGTCGCGCAGCAGAAGCAGCTCGCCGAGGCGCAGGCGCGGATCGCCGAGCTCGAGAAGCTGGTGCGCGAGCTGCAGCGGGCGACGGAGCTGCGCAACCAGGCGCTGGCGCAGGCGCAGGCGCAGGCCGACGCGGCGAAGGGCAAGGCCGCGACCCCGGCGGCGCCGCCGGCGGGCGCGCCCGCACCGATCACGAAGGCGCCCGAGCCGGCCGCGGTCGCGCCGGCGAAGCCGGAGCCGCCGAAGGTCGAGGCTGCCAAGGCGCCGGAGCCCGTGAAGGCCGCCGAACCGCCGAAAGCCCCGGAGCCCGTGAAGGCCGCCGAACCACCGAAGGCCCCGGAGCCGGCCAAGGCCGCCGAGCCGCCCGCCGCGCCGGCGGTCGTGCCTCCGATCGCCGAGACCAGGGCGCCCGAGCCGCCGAAGCCTGCCGCGGTGCCGCCGAAGCCGGCGGCCAAGGCGCCCGAGCCCGCGCCGTCGTTCCTCGAGGACCTGATGGCCAACACGCCGACGTGGGCCATCGGCGCGGGCCTGCTGGCCCTGCTGGGCGGCATCGCGGCGATCGTCGCCGCGCGGCGCCGCAAGACGACCAAGTTCGAGGACAGCATCATCTCGGGCACCGACATCAAGACCAACACGGTGTTCGGGTCGACCGGCGGCGGCGTGGTGAACACGGGCGAGAACTCGCTGCAGAGCGACTTCAGCCGCGAGGGACTGGGCAACATCGACACCGACGAGGTCGACCCCATCGCCGAGGCCGAGGTGTATCTTGCCTACGGGCGCGACGCGCAGGCCGAGGAGATCCTGAAGGACGCGCTCAAGAAGGACCCGCAGCGCCAGGAGATCTACCTCAAGCTGCTCGAGATCCACGCGCAGCACAACAAGCCGTCGGCGTTCGAGACCGTCGCGTCGGAGCTCTACTCCGTCAGCCAGGGACAGGGCGAGGTGTGGCAGAAGGCGGTCGCGCTGGGCCGCCAGCTCGACCCGAACAACCCGATGTTCGCCGAGGGCGGCGCGCCTGCCGCCACGCCGCGCGTCGCGGCAGCGGCCGCCACGCCGATCCTCGACGACGCGCCGTTCACGATCGCGCCCGACATGCCGGCCACGACGCGCTCCGGCCGGCCGGACACGGTCGAGTTCCAGCTCGACGAGGACATCTCGGTGTCGCCGACGTCGGGCGCCACGCCGTCGCCCACCGTCGAGTCCGCCGTCGCCCGGGCCGAGGCGAAGCTCGACGCGTTCGAGGAGAAGGCGAAGGACTTCGGACAGGACACGCTGGGCATGGGACGCCCCACCGCCACCGGCGCTGCCGCGGCGCTGGCGGGCGGGCTGGCCGCCGCGCGGGCCGCCCCTGCGCCGGCGATGAACGACCTCGAGCAGAAGGTCGAGTCGGTCCGCCGCGAGCTGGATCTCGACTTCCAGCTCGACGAGCACGAGAAGCCCGAGCCGATGTCGCGCCGCGAGGCCCCGGTGCCGGTCGGCCTCGGCGTCTCGGACGCCGGCCCGCTCGGCGGCACGTCGCTGACGCGTCCGGCGGCCGCCATCGAGCTCGACAAGCTGGATCTCGGCTTCGACCCGGATCGTGCGACGTTCGAGGATCCGACGCCCTCCGTGCTCGACGGCCAGTGGCACGACGCCGCGACGAAGCTCGACCTCGCGAAGGCCTACCAGGAGATGGGCGACGTCGAGGGCGCGCGCGAGATCCTGCAGGAAGTGCTGCACGAGGGCGACGAGCAGCAGAAGGCCGAGGCCCAGGCGCTGCTCTCGAAGCTCGCCTGATCCGGGGCGACGGCGCGGTGCGACGGGCGGCTTCAGGGCCGCCCGTTCGCGTTCCGGCGCGTAGCGAGCGAAACGAGGGTCAGACTCGCATTTCAGATCCCGAAATGCGAGTCTGACCCTCGTTTCGCGTGTGACCCGCGCGCTTGCCGTCCCCGGATTCACGCGCACACTTGTCGCTCGCCGCCGCTGTCATGCGCCTCGCCCTCGCCCTCGAATACGACGGCCGCGCCTTTTGCGGCTGGCAGTCGCAGTCCTCCGGCTGCGCGGTGCAGGATGCGCTCGAGCGCGCGTTGCAGGCCGTCGCGGGCGCGCCGGTGTCGGCGGTCGCGGCCGGACGGACCGACGCGGGCGTGCACGCCACCGCGCAGGTCGTGCACGTCGACGCACCGGCCGAGCGGCCCGCGACGGCGTGGGTGCGCGGCGTCAACGCCTCCCTGCCGGCGCCCGTGGCCGTCCTCTGGGCGCAGCCGGTGGACGCGGCGTTCCACGCGCGCTTCGCGGCCACCGCCCGCCACTACAGCTACCTCCTGCTGCAACGGTCCGCCCGCCCGGCGCTGCTCGCCGGCCGGGTCGGCTGGTACCATCGTCCGCTCGATGCCGCGGCGATGGACGACGCCTGCGGCGTGCTGCGCGGAACGCACGACTTCTCGGCGTTCCGTGCGGCGGAGTGCCAGGCGCGCTCGCCGGTGAAGACGCTGCACCGCGCGAGCGTGGCGGCCGACGGCCCGCTGCTGCGCTTCGACTTCTCGGCCGATGCGTTCCTGCACCACATGATCCGCAACCTCGTCGGCGCGCTCGTGCGCATCGGCGCCGGCAAGGCCGACGCGGCGTGGCTCGCACGCGTCCTCGCGGACCGCGACCGCAGGCAGGCACCCGCCACGTTCGCGCCCGACGGGCTCTACTTCACCGGCGCCGACTACGATGCGCGCTTCGGCCTGCCGCCGACGCGGCGCGACATCGCCGTGCCGGTCGCGTGAGCCCCGTGCAGGCCACGCGCACGCCGTCGCCGACGCCGCGCACGCGGGTCAAGATCTGCGGCATCACGCGGCCCGAGGACGGCCGCGCGGCTGCGCAGGCCGGCGCCGACGCCATCGGGCTCGTGTTCTGGGGCGGCAGCGCGCGCGCGGTCACGCCCGCGCAGGCGCGAGCGATCGTCGCGGCGCTGCCGCCGTTCGTGACGGTGGTGGGGCTCTTCGTCGACCCGGCGGCAGACGACGTGGCCGCGACGCTCGCTCGCGTGCCACTCGACCTGCTGCAGTTCCACGGCCGCGAGACGCCGGCATTCTGCAGGGGCTTCGGCCGGCGCTACATCAAGGCGGCCGCGGCTGCGCCGGGGGCCGATTTGCTAGAATCCCTGTCGCCATTCGACGACGCTGCGGCGTTCCTCGTCGACGCGCCACCGCGCGACGGGGTGCCGGGCGGCACGGGCCGGACGTTCGACTGGTCGCTGCTCCCGGCGCGGCTGCCGCGCCCGCTGGTGCTGTCCGGCGGCTTGAGCGCCGGCAACGTGCGCGAGGCGATCCGGCGCGTGCGGCCGTGGGCGGTGGACGTGTCGAGCGGCGTCGAGGCGCAGGACGCCGACGGCCGGACGCTGAAGGGGATCAAGGACGCCGCGCGCATTGCGGCGTTCATCGAGGAAGTGCGCCATGCCGCTTGCTGAACACCCCTACGACCTGCCCGACGCGCGCGGCCACTTCGGCCGCTACGGCGGCACCTTCGTCGCCGAGACGCTGATCCAGGCGCTCGACGAGCTCGCCGCGCAGTACGCGCGCTACCAGCGCGATCCCGACTTCGTCGCGGAGTTCGAGCGCGAGCTCAAGCACTACGTCGGGCGCCCGTCGCCCGTCTACCACGCGCAGCGCTGGTCGCGGAGGCTCGGGGGCGCGCAGATCTGGCTCAAGCGCGAGGACCTCAACCACACCGGCGCGCACAAGGTGAACAACTGCATCGGGCAGGCCCTGCTCGCGCGGCGCCTCGGCAAGCCGCGCGTCATCGCCGAGACCGGTGCGGGCCAGCACGGCGTGGCCACGGCCACCGTCGCCGCGCGCTACGGCATGGAGTGCGTCGTCTACATGGGGTCGGAGGACGTGAAGCGCCAGGCGCAGAACGTGTTCCGGATGAAGCTGCTCGGGGCGACGGTCGTCCCGGTCGACGCCGGCAGCCGGACGCTCAAGGACGCGCTCAACGAGGCGATGCGCGACTGGGTGACCAACGTCGAGACCACGTTCTACATCATCGGCACCGTCGCCGGGCCGCACCCGTACCCGATGATGGTGCGCGACTTCCAGAGCGTGATCGGGCGCGAGTGCCTGGAGCAGATGCCCGAGGCCGCCGGCCGGCAGCCGGACGTCGTGATCGCCTGCGTGGGGGGCGGCAGCAACGCGATGGGCATCTTCCACCCGTACATCGGCCACGCGGGCGTCGACCTCGTCGGCGTCGAGGCGGAAGGCGAGGGGCTCGCCACCGGCCGGCACGCGGCCTCGCTCACGGCCGGCCGCCCCGGCGTGCTCCACGGCAACCGCACCTACCTGCTGCAGGACGACGACGGCCAGATCGTCGAGACGCACTCGGTGTCCGCCGGCCTCGACTATCCGGGCGTGGGCCCCGAGCACGCCTATCTCAAGGACAGCGGCCTCGCGCGCTACGTCACCATCACCGACGCGCAGGCGCTGGAGGCGTTCCACGACTGCTGCCGCACCGAGGGCATCATCCCGGCGCTCGAGTCCTCGCACGCGCTCGCGTACGCGGCGCAGCTGGCGCCGACGCTGCCACAGGACAGGATCCTGCTGGTGAACCTCTCCGGGCGCGGCGACAAGGACATGAACACGGTCGCCGAACGCAGCGGCCTGCGGTTCTACTGCCGCCCGGAGTGCGACCCGTCGATGCGCACCGTATGAGCCGTCTCGACGCGACGTTCGCACGGCGCCGGGCCGAGGGCCGCGCCGCGCTCGTGCCCTTCATCACGGCCGGCGACCCCTCGCCGGACCTGACCGTCGCCGTGGTCCGCGCGCTGGTGGCCGCGGGCGCGGACGCCGTCGAGCTCGGCGTCCCGTTCTCCGACCCGATGGCGGACGGACCCGTGGTCCAGCGCGCGTCGGAGCGCGCGCTCGCCCGCAAGGTCGGCCTCGGGGACGTGCTCGCGATGGTGCGCGAGATCCGCCGCGCGGATGCGTCCACGCCGATCGTGCTGATGGGCTACGCGAACCCGATCGAGGCGATGGGTGCCGAGCGCTTCGCGGAACGCGCGCGGGAGGCCGGCGTCGACGGCGTGCTCGTGGTCGACTACCCGCCCGAGGAAGCGCAGGAGTTCGCGGCGTTGCTCGGCGCGCACGCGCTCGCGCCGATCTTCCTCGTGTCGCCGACGACGCCGGAAGCGCGCATCGAGGCCATCGCGCGCCTCGCGCGCGGGTTCGTCTACTACGTGTCGCTGAAGGGCGTGACGGGCGCCGGGCACCTCGACACCGCGGAGGTCGCCCGCAAGCTCGCGCAGATCCGCCGGCACGTGAAGCTCCCGGTGGGCGTGGGCTTCGGCATCCGCGACGCCGCGAGCGCGTGCGCGATCGCGGAGCACGCGGACGCCGTGGTCATCGGCAGCCGCATCATCCAGGAGATCGAGGCGGGGGCGCCGGAGGACGCGCCCGCGCGTGCCGGGGCGTGGCTCGCCACGATCCGCGCCGCCCTCGACGCGGCGCCGGCGTCCCGCTCCGCGGAGAAGCGGCGTGCGTGAGCCGCGCGCAGGCCGGGCGCGCCCGATCCCGAGGAGGCCTGCCCGATGACCTGGCTGCAGAAGCTCCTTCCGCCGCGGATCAAGAGCACGCCGGGGACGCGCAAGCAGGCGGTCCCCGAGGGCCTGTGGGTCAAGTGCCCGGCGTGCGAGGCCGTGCTCTACCGCACCGACCTCGAGAAGAACCTCGACGTCTGCCCGAAGTGCAACCACCACGCGCGCGTGACCGCGCGCCAGCGGCTCGACCAGCTGCTCGACGCCGAGGGCCGATTCGAGATCGGCTCCGAGGTCGTCCCCATCGACAGCCTGAAGTTCAAGGACAGCCGCAAGTATCCCGACCGGCTCGCCGCGGCGCTCGAGGAGACCGGCGAGACCGACGCGCTGGTGGTGATGCAGGGGAGCGTGAAGAGCGTGCCGCTGGTCGCGGCCGCGTTCGAGTTCGGCTTCATGGGCGGTTCGATGGGATCGGTCGTGGGCGAGCGCTTCGTGCGCGGCGTGCGCGTGGCCTACGAGAACCGCGTCCCGTTCGTGTGCATCGCCGCGTCCGGCGGCGCGCGCATGCAGGAGGGCGTCAGCTCGCTGTTCCAGATGGCGAAGACCACCGCGGTCCTCCAGGAGCTCGCGCGTGCGAGGCTGCCGTTCGTGTCGATCCTCACCGACCCGACGATGGGCGGCGTCTCGGCGAGCTTCGCGTTCGTCGCGGACGTCGTGCTCGCCGAGCCGGGCGCGCTGATCGGCTTCGCCGGGCCGCGCGTGATCGAGCAGACGGTGCGCGAGAAGCTGCCGGAAGGCTTCCAGCGCGCCGAGTTCCTGGTGGAAAAGGGCGCGATCGACATGATCGTCGACCGCAGGCAGCTTCGCGACGAGCTCGCGCTGCTGCTCGCGACGCTCACCCGCGCGCCGGTGCCGGCCGCGGGCTGACCCCCTTGCCGCGCGCGATGCGGCCGGCCGATCTCGCAGGCTGGCTCGCGCTGATCGAGACGCTGCATCCGCGCCCCATCGCGCTCGGGCTCGAGCGCGTGCGCGAGGTGCTCGGACGCATGGGCGTCGCGCTCGGCTGCCCGGTGGTCACCGTCGCCGGGACGAACGGCAAGGGCTCGACGACCGCGTTCTGCGACGCGATGCTGCGCGCCGCCGGCTACGCCACGGGGCGCTACACGTCGCCGCACCTGCTGCGCTACAACGAGCGCGTCGCGCTCGGCGGCGAGGCGGTCGGCGACGCGGCGCTCGTCGAGGCGTTCCACGCGGTGGAGGACGCGCGGACGGCCGCGGCGTCGCCGACGCCGCTCACGTACTTCGAGTTCGGGACGCTCGCGGCGCTGTGGCTGTTCGCGCGCGCGCGGCCGGACGCCGTCGTCCTCGAAGTGGGCCTCGGCGGCCGGCTCGACGCCGTGAACGTCGTCGACGCGGACGTCGCGGTGGTCACGTCGGTGGACCTCGACCACACCGAGTACCTCGGGCCGTCGCGCGAGCACGTCGGCCGCGAGAAGGCCGGCGTGTTCCGGCCGGGACGCCCGGCGGTCTGCGGCGATCGTTCGCCCCCCGACAGCGTGCTCGCGCACGCGCGGGCGATCGGTGCACCGCTGCTGCTGATCGGCCGCGACTTCGATGCGATCGCGCAGGGGGCGCAGTGGCGCTACCGGGGGCCGGGCGGGGACCGCTACGGACTGCCGATCCCGGCGCTGCGCGGCGAGTTCCAGCTCGGCAACGCGGCGTGCGCGATCGCCGCGCTGGGCTGCCTGCGCGACCGGCTGCCGGTCGACGCGGGCGCGATCCGCGAGGCGCTGGTGCGCATCACGTGGCCCGGACGCTTCCAGGTTCTGCCGGGCCGCCCGACGATCGTGCTCGACGTCGCACACAATCCACAGGCCGCGCGCGCGCTCGGCACCGCCCTCGGCGCGATGGGGTTCCACCCGACGACCACGGCGGTGCTCGCCATGCTCGCCGACAAGGACGTCGACGGCGTGATCGCCGCGCTGAGGGAGCGCATCGACCGCTGGGAGGTCGCCACGCTGCCGGGCCCGCGCGGTGCGACGGCGCAGGCGCTGCGCGAGCGGCTGCTCGCGAGCGGCATTGCCGCCGGCGCGATCCGCGCGCACGACGACGTCGCGCGCGCCTACGAGGCCGCTGCGGCCGCCGCGGCCGAGGCTGATAGAATCGTGGTCTTCGGTTCGTTCCTCACGGTGGCCGCCGCGATGGCGAGAGGACGGCCTGCGTCGGCGCCGGCCGGGACGAGGCCCTGACCCGATCTCGGCAACGCAGCTTTCCCGCCCGGCCATGCCCGAACCACGCGATCCGCAACTCGACGAACTGCGCCGCCGCGCGCGCCGCCGCCTGATCGGCGCCATCGTGCTGGCCCTCGCGGCCGCCGTCCTCGTGCCGATGCTGCTCGAATCGGATCCGCGGCCGCTGGGCGAGGACGTCGCGGTCCGGATCCCGCCGGTCGACGACGGCAAGTTCGTGAGCAAGGTGGGCGAGAAGGCAAAGGAGCCCGCGGCCGTCGCGCCGGCGCCGAAGCCGGAGCCCGTGCCCACGGCCGCGCCGGCGCCGGCAGCGTCTCCGCCGGCGTCCGAACCCGCGGCGCCGGGCGCAGTGGCCGCGGCCGGCGCGCTGGCGAGCGCGGAGCAGCGCGTGCTCTCGCCGTCGCGGCCCCCGGCGAAAGAGCAGGCGGGGGGCGAGTCCGGTGAAGCGCAGAAGGGCGCACCGTCGCCGAAGCCGGAGCCCCCGCCGCGAGCGGGCGCGGAGCCCGCGAAGGCTCCCGCGAAGGCCGCCGAGGCGCCCAGGGCCGGCAGCTTCAGCGTGCAGCTCGCGGCGTTCATCGACGACAAGGGCGCGAACGCGCTCGCGGGGCGGCTCAAGCGTGCCGGCTACCCCGCGTACACGGAGCCGTACACCACGTCGCGCGGGACGGTCTGGCGCGTGCGCGTGGGTCCGTATCCCAGCCGCGAGGATGCCGAGGCGGCGCGCGGCAGGCTGAAGGGCGACGGGCAGAACGGGATCATCACGGCGGCGAAGTAGCGGCGGATCCGTGGCCGCCCCGGTGCCGGTCCCGCCGCGGGTCGGCGCCGGCAGACGCCGCGGAGTGCGCGACCCTCGCATGCGACCTTCATCGACCACGCTGTACCGTCGTTGCGTGGCGGCCTCCGGGGCGCCCGCGTGCGGGGCTCGGCAGGCGCGGCGTCGGCCGACGCACGCATGACGCTGTTCGACGTCGCCGTCGTCGCGGTCCTCGCGCTGTCGGCGCTGCTGGCCTACGCGCGCGGGATCGTGCGCTCGCTGATCGGGCTCGTCGCGTGGGTGGCGGGCTTCGTCGCGGGGCTCGCCTTCGCGCCGGTCCTCGCACAGCTCGGGCCGGCGATGCCCGACCATCCGCTGCTGCCGCAGGCGGTGGCGTTCGTCGTCGTGTTCGTGCTCGCGATCGTCGCCGGCGCACTGATCGCCTGGCCGCTGCGCGCGCTGGTGCACGGCGCGGGATTGGGATTCGTCGACCGCGGGCTCGGCGGTGCCTTCGGCGTCGCGCGCGGCGTGCTGCTGGTGCTCGCCTTCGTGCTGGTGGGTGGCCTGTCGGCGCTGCCGCAGCGCGATTGGTGGCAGAATTCGGCCCTTGCCCCCACGTTCGAAGCCGCGGCGCTGGCCTTGCGCCCCTGGCTGCCGCCGGCGTGGGCCGACAGGCTCGCCTATCCCGAGCGGGCGCCCGGCGGCGCCTCCACGAAAGCCTGACCTCCATGTGCGGCATCGTCGGCGTCGTCGCCCACACGCCCGTCAACCAGCTGCTCTACGACGCGCTGCTGCTGCTGCAGCACCGCGGCCAGGACGCCGCGGGCATCGTGACCGGCGAGGGCCACGTGTTCCACATGTACAAGGGCCCGGGCATGGTGCAGAGCGTGTTCCGCACCCGCAACATGCGCGACCTCGTGGGGCCGATCGGCATCGCGCACTGCCGCTATCCGACGGCGGGGAGCGCGTTCTCCGAGCTCGAGTCGCAGCCGTTCTACGTGAACTCGCCGTTCGGCATCACCCTCGGCCACAACGGCAACCTGACCAACTCGGCCGCACTCAAGCACGAGCTCTGGGAGCAGGACTTCCGCCACGTCAACACCAACAGCGACAGCGAGGTGCTGCTGAACGTCCTCGCGCTGGAACTGGAGCGGGCGGCGCAGCAGCACCGTCTCGACCCGGACGCGATCTTCCGCGCCGTCGCCGGCGTCCACCGCCGCTGCCGCGGCGCGTACGCCGTCGTGGCGCTGATCGCCGGCTACGGCCTGCTCGCGTTCCGCGACCCCTTCGGCATCCGGCCGCTGTGCGTCGGGCACAACGAAGCGCTCGGCGGCAGCGAGTACCTGGTGGCGTCCGAGTCGGTGGCGGTCGAGGCGCTCGGCTTCCGGCTGCTGCGCGACGTGGAGCCCGGCGAGGCGGTGTTCGTCGACCTCAAGGGCACGATGCACGCGCGGCAGTGCGCGGCGGCGCCGCGGCTGGTGCCCTGCATCTTCGAGTACGTCTACCTCGCGCGCCCCGACTCCGTGATCGACGGGACGTCGGTCTACCAGGCGCGCGTCAACATGGGCGCCGAGCTGGCCGGCAAGATCGGCGCGATCCCGGCGGCGCAGGACGTCGACGTCGTGATCCCGATCCCGGACTCGAGCCGCCCGTCGGCGCTCGAGCTCGCCAATCGGCTGGGCCGCCCCTACCGCGAGGGCTTCATCAAGAGCCGCTACATCGGGCGGACGTTCATCATGCCCGGGCAGGCGATCCGGCGGAAGAGCGTGCGGCAGAAGCTCAATCCGATCGTCTCGGAGTTCGCGGGCAAGGTCGTGCTGCTGGTCGACGACTCGATCGTGCGCGGCACGACGTCGCGCGAGATCGTCCAGATGGCGCGGGACGCCGGCGCGCGCAAGGTCTACTTCGCCTCGGCCGCACCGCCGGTGCGCTTCCCCAACGTGTACGGCATCGACATGCCCACGCCGCGCGAACTCGTCGCCAGCGGGCGCACCGAGGCGGAGATCGGCGCCGAGATCGGCGCCGACCTGCTGGTCTACCAGGACCTCGATGCGCTGAAGCGCGCCGTGCGCGGCGCCAACCCGCGGCTGTCCGACTTCGAGGCGTCGTGCTTCGACGGGCGCTACGTCACCGGCGACATCACGCGCGACTACCTGAGCGAACTCGCCGACCACCGCGACGAGCGCCGCGGCGAGGATCCTGACCTGGTGGACGTCGCCGACGGCCGCGGGACGGCGACGGTGTCCTGACGGCGCGCCGTCGCGGAGGATGCGCGCCGCGGGCGCCCGCCGCCGTCAACGCGACCGACGACCCCAAGAGAAACGGCGACCCGAGGGTCGCCGTCGCAAGGGAATCCGGACCGCTCAGGCGGTGCGGCGGCGGGCCGTGAAGCCGGCGGCGATCAGGCCGACCGCGAGCAGCACCAGCACGTCGGGCTCGGGCACGAAGCGCGGGATGAACGAGATCTGGCCGGTGTAGGCGCTGTTCTCCTGCTGCGTCCCCGTCACGACCAGCACGTAGCGCCCCGGCGCCAGGCTGAAGACGACCTCCCAATTGTTCCCGGTGTCGCTGCCGATGAACGCTCCCAGCGGGGCCAGCGCCGCGCAGCCCGATCCCGCGCCGCCCGGGCAGTTCGACCCGGTGTCGACGTAGAGCGCACCGGCGAAGTTCGCGATGGCGGTGGTGATGGTGAAGTTCGCCGACGCCGAGCCGAACGCCGCCGGCGCGATGTCGAAGACCCAGTAATCGGTGAACGCGGCGCCGGGCACCTTCGGGTTGAAGATGTGCTGGAAGGTGCTGAGGTCCGACGTGCCCGCGTTGTGCGCGCCCAGGAACGTCGCGGCACTGCCGTCGACGTAGCTGCACGCGTTGCAGATGGTCGCGGCCTGCGTCGTCTGGGCGGCGGCCCCGATGGTCAGGGCGGCGGCGATTCCGAGCAGCGCTTTCTTGAGGTTCATCGCATCTCTCCGGTCACTTGCCTCGTCGAGCCGGGCGGCGCCCGGATCGGTTCGGCGCAAGTGATGCAAGCCGTGGGCCACAAGCAGAAAGTCGATAAAGATCAATTCATTGTGGCCGCCTCGACGGAGCGTCGACCGGCCCGTCGTAAAGCCGCCCGACGTCCCGGGATCCGGTCCTACGCGTCACCCCTCCGCGCCGCCGCGCCGGCCGGGCGCGGTCCCGTGACAGCGCCGCGCCGGGCTGCTAGGATACCGCTCGCGCCGATTTGAAGCTTCAGCTTGCGGGCGCTTGATAAATGCCGCTAAAGCGAGGTCCGCTCCAGCCCGGGGATTCCGGGCGGGGCACACGAAACCCGTCCGGCGCGCGCCCGACGGGTTTTTTGTCGGCCTCCGCGCGGCGCACCGTCCTCCGTCACGCAGGAACGCCATGAACGCACCGACGTCCCCGCCCCCGGGACTCTCCCGCGGCTTCACGACCGCGATCCTCCACGGCGACCGCCAGTCGCCCGTCGAGCACGGCGCGCTGCACAAGCCACTGCACGTGTCGGTCGCCTACGGGTACCGGCGTGCCCGCGACCTCGCCGACGTCTTCCAGGGCCGGCAGGCGGGCTACGCCTACGGCCGGCAGGGCAACCCGACCACGGCGGCGCTGGAGGCCAAGGTCACGGCGATGGAGGACGGCGTGGCGAGCGTGTGCTTCGCCACCGGGATGGCCGCGATCGGCGCCGCGCTGCTGGCGCTGCTCCGCGCCGGCGACCACGTCGTCGCCAGCCACTACCTGTTCGGCAACACGAACAGCCTGTTCCAGACGCTGGCGGCGCACGGCATGGCGATCAGCTTCGTCGACGCGACCGACGCCGCGGCCGTCGAGCGCGCGCTGCGCCCGCAGACGCGGCTCGTCTTCGTCGAGACCATCGCGAACCCGCGCACGCAGGTCGCGGACCTCGCCCGGATCGGCGACCTGTGCCGGGTGCGCGGCGTGCTGTACGTCGTCGACAACACGATGACGTCGCCGTGGCTGTTCCGGCCGCGGAGCGTCGGCGCGGGCCTGGCCGTCAACGCGCTGACGAAGTACGTCGGCGGGCACGGCAACGCGCTGGCCGGCAGCCTGACCGACACCGGCGCGTTCGACTGGACGCGTTTCGACAACATCCTGCCGAACTACCGCGGCCCCGATCCGCGGGCCTGGGGCATCACGCAGATCCGCAAGAAGGGGCTGCGCGACCTCGGCGGCACGCTGTCGCCGGAGCAGGCGCACCACATCGCGGTGGGCGCGGAGACGCTCGCGCTGCGGCTCGCGCGGCAGTGCGCCAACGCGCGCGCGCTCGCAGCGTTCCTCGCCTCGCACCCGCGCGTGCGCGCGGTGCACTACCCTGGCCTCGCGTCGCACGCCCAGCACGCGATCGCGCGCGAGCTGTTCCGCGACTACGGCGCGCTGCTGTCCTTCGAGCTCGACCCCGCCTGCGACCTGTTCGACGTCCTCGACCGCCTGCGCGTCACCGTGCTGTCGTCGAACCTCGGCGACAATCGAACGCTCGCGATCCCGGTCGCCCACACGATCTTCCACGAGATGGGCCCGCAACGCCGCGCCGAGATGGGCATCGCCGACGGGCTGGTGCGCGTGTCCGTCGGGATCGAGGACGAGCCGGACCTGCTGGAGGACTTCGCGCAGGCGCTGGCATGAACCGCGTCGCGACGCGCGCAGCGTCGCGCATCGGCGCCCGTCCGGCGAGCCGCCCGTGGCCGTCGGGCGCCGCGCCGTCCCGGCCTGTCCCCAAGACGCCGGGTCCCCGCCTGCGCGGGGACGACGACGAAGGAAACGCCTCGACGGGCGCGGGGACGACGACGGGACCCGACGGTCGCGCTCGTGCGGGAACGACGACGTCGCCGCGTGGGAGGCCCCGGCGCGGCGGGGAGACGTCCCGCCGGCTCGCGGGCCGCTGCCGTCAGTCCGTCCCCCGGTCGCGCGGCCCGATCCCGGGCACCTCGCGCACGACGGCGCCGGTCGCGTCGACCTGCAGGTAGCGGCCGGCCTCGTACCAGTCGGGCAGCACGATGCGCTCGCACGCCCGGCCGTCGACGTCGACGTGGTGCGTCGCCGGCCGGTGCGTGTGCCCGTGGATCATCCGCGCGACGCCGAAGCGCCGGAACGCGTCGGCGACCGCCTGCTCGTCGACGTCGAGGATCGACTCGGGCTTGAGCGCCGTGGCGTCGCGGCTGCGCGCGCGCAGGCCGCGGGCGATGGCGCGCCGCACGAAGCGCGGCAGGCGCAGCAGGCGCCGCTGCGTGGCCGGATCGCGCATCCGCGCGCGAAAGCGCTGGTAGTCGGCGTCGCCGGTGCAAAGCTCGTCGCCGTGCGACAGCAGCGTCGGCGTGCCGTGGACGTCCACGACCGTCCGCTCGGGCAGGAACGTCGCGCCGGTCGCCGCCGCGAAACCTTCGCCGAGGAGGAAGTCGCGGTTGCCGTGGGCCACGTGCACCGGCACGCCGGCGCGCGTGACGCCGCGGATCGCCTCGGCGACGGCGGCGTCGAAGGGGTCGCGCAACTGGTCGTCGCCGATCCACCAGTCGAACAGGTCGCCGAGCAGGTAGACGGCCTGCGCTTCGCGCGCCGGCCGCGCGCAGAACACCCGGAACGCGGAGGCGAGCGCCGGGCGCTCCGGCGTCAGGTGCAGGTCGGAGGCGAAGAGCGTGGGCGGCATCGGAACGTCGCGCCCTCGCGCGCGCCGGCTCGCGGCGGACGCTCGTGCGCGTGGGGCGGTCCGCGCGCCGGTCCCCGGGGCCTGCGCGCGGCGGGAACAGGCCCTAGCCGACGGCCTCGGCCTTGCGGATCACCACGTCCTCGCGCGGCACGTCCTGGTGGAATCCGCTGCGGCCCGTGGGCACGCCTGCGATCGCGTCGACGACGTCGCTGCCCTCGACCACCTTGCCGAAGACGCAGTAGCCCCAGCCCTGCGGGCTCGGGCCCTTGTAGTCGAGGAAGTCGTTGTCGGCGACGTTGATGAAGAACTGCGCGGTTGCCGAGTGCGGCTCGCCGGTGCGCGCCATCGCGACGGTGTACTTGCGGTTCTTGAGGCCGTTGCCCGCCTCGTTGGCGATCGGCGCGCGCGTCGGCTTCTGCGACATGCCCGGCGCGAAGCCGCCGCCCTGGACCATGAAGCCGGGGATCACGCGGTGGAAGAGCGTGTCGTCGTAGTGGCCGTCGCGGACGTACTGGAGGAAGTTGGCGACGGTGGCGGGGGCGTTCTCGTCGTCGAGCTCGACGACGATGGCGCCCTGCGTGGTGTCGAGGCGGACCTTGCTCATGCGCTTTCCTTCACGGCGCGGTCACGACGACCGCGGACTTGATGAGGACGCTCTCCCGCGGAACGTCCTTGGGGAACGGCCCGCCGGGGCCGGTGGCGGACTTCGCGATCTTCTGCACCACGTCCATGCCGGCGACCACCTTGCCGAACACGGTGTAGCCGATGCCCTGCGGGTCCGGCGAGCGGAAGTTGAGGAACTTGTTGTCGGCGACGTTGATGAAGAATTGAGCGGTCGCGGAGTTCGGATCCGGCGTGCGCGCCATCGCGATCGTGCCGGGGACGTTGAACAGGCCGGCCTTGCTGGCGGCCTCGGCTTCGTTGGCCACCGGCGGCCGCGTGGGCTTCTGGCGGAAGTCGGTCGTGAACCCGCCCCCCTGGATCATGAAGCCGTCGATCACGCGGTGGAACGTCGTGCCGTCGTAATGCCTGGCCTTCACGTAGTCGAGGAAGTTCGCGACGGTCTTGGGCGCGGCCTCCGGGTAGAGCTCCAGCCGGATCCGGCCGGCGCTGGTGTCGAGCTCGACCTGCGGGTTGGCGGCGAGCGCGCTCGCGCACAGCCCGAGGGCGAGCGCGGCGGCGGCGAGGAGGCGGGCGGGCATGACGATCTCCTTGGAGGGGGCGGTCAGCGGGGCGCGGCGGTGGCGAGCAGGTCGCGGACCTGCTTCAGCTTCTGCGCCGCGCTGCGGTTGCTGCGGTCCAGCGACGCTGCGCGCTCGTACTCGACCGCGGCCAGCCGCGCGTAGACGTCGCCCAGGTTCTCGCGGGCCGTCGCGTAGTCGGGTGCCGCGGCGAGTGCCAGCTCGAGCTCCGCGCGCGCCATCGCGTAGTTGCCTTGCGCGGCGTACAGGACCGCGAGGTTGTTGCGCGGCTCGGGCAGCTCCGGGAAGTCGGCGGTGAGCGCGCGCAACGCGGCCGTCGCATCCTGCGTCCGGCCCGCGTCCGCGAGCGCGACGGCCTTCAGGAAGCGCGCCTGCGCCTCGCGCGGACGCTCGGCCGTCAGTGCGTCCAGCCTCGCGATCGCCTCGTCCCAGCGCTTCGCCTCGATCAGCTCGCGCGCCTGCGCGAGCCCTCGCGCGTAGTCGCGGCGCGCCTCGCCCGAGTACTCGGGCGGCAGCGGCGGCGCCGGGTCCTCCGCGGGCTGCGCGGCGGCCCACGTGCAGGCGAGCGCGAGAACGAGGGCGGCGAGCGGGCGGAGGATCGACGGGACGCGGGCCATGCTGCGGATGACGGAGGCGAGAGCATTCTAGCAGCCGCGCTCCGCGCGGACCCGTCACCGCCCTCAGGCGGCGGGCAGCTTCGCGAGCGCGCGCTGCAGTCGCGCCTTGACCTCGGCGGCGATGGGGTCGACGTCCGGCCGCTGCACCAGCGCCATGACGGCCTGCGGGTCCATCGCTTCGACGAACGTGCGCCCCGTGGCGTCGTCGCGCACGACGACGTTGCAGGGCAGCAGCGCGCCGATCTGCGGCTCGGCCGCGAGGGCGCGGCTCGCGAACTGCGGGTTGCACGCGCCGAGGATCACGTACGGCGGCACGTCGAGGCCGAGCTTGCGCTTCAGCGTCGCGGCGACGTCGATCTCGCTGAGGATGCCGAAGCCCTCGTCCGCAAGGGCGGCGGTGACGGCGTCCCTGGCGGCCTGGTGCGCGAGGGTGGTGGCGTGGCCGAAGGCGTAGGCGGTCATGGAAGTCTCCCGGGGGACGAGCGCGCAGGATGCCAGGCCGCGGCCGGCGTGTCCGTGCGCTGGGTCACACAGCGCCGGCGGGCGCCGGGTCAGGGCAGCGGCAGCGGCGTTCCCGGCGCGAGATCGAGCGCGAGGGCGTCCCGCAGCAGCGCCGGCCACTCGTCGTCGGCGATGGCACGGGTCACCACGTTGCCGCCGCCGCGGTCGATCGTGTACTCGCGATCGCGCACGAGGTGGCGGGCCTGCGGCGTGGCGCGCTGCACCGTCAGCGTCCGGACGAAGCGCGACGCCGGGTGGGTGGAGACGTACCAGTTGGCCATCTCCAGGTCCGCCTGCGCCTGCGGCTCCAGCGTGAACGCGTAGAGGTCGGTCCACGCGTCGCCCTCGGCGATGCGCAGCACCCACAGCGCGTCCTCGCGGACGAGCCGGTAGCGCCAGGCGGCCTGCGCGAACGTGCGGTCCGCGCGCAGGGGGACCGGCTCCAGCAGCGTCTGCGCGCCGAAGCCGACGTCGACGACGCAGCGTTCCCCGGGAAGGTCGACGAGCAGCAGGTGGTGGGTGCGCGGCAGAACGCGCGTGGCGCCGTAGCGGACGCGCGCGCCCAGCGGCGTGACCGCGAACCCGAGCGCGCGCAGCGCCGCGGCGAACAGGCCGTTGTGCTCGAAGCAGTAGCCGCCGCGGCCGCCCCGCACGAGCTTCGCCACGAGCGCGGGGAGGTCGAGCGCCACGCCGCGTCCCCAGCGCACGTCGAGGTTCTCGAAGGGGATCGCGCCCACGTGCGCCGTGTGCAGGGCGCGGAGCGCCGCCAGGTCCGCGCGCCCCGGGCGCCCGCAGCCGATGCGGCGCAGGTAGGCATCGAGGTCCGCGGGCGCGAGCGTGCTCACGGGCGGCGTCGCGTGCGACGGGGTCCCCGCGTGCACCCGCGGCCGCTCACGTGGCGCGCAGCCGCGCGGCCGTGGCCTCGATCAGCCGGCGCGCGATCGACACCGACGGCGGCAGCGGCGGCATCGCGTCGGCGGGAAACCAGCGCGCCTCGGCGATCTCCTCGTCCTCGCAGCGGATCTCGCCGCCGGCGTATTCCGCCGTGAACGCGATCATCAGCGAGTGCGGGAACGACCAGGACTGCGAGGCGAAGTAGGTCAGCCGGCCCACTTCCAGGCCGACTTCCTCGCGCACCTCGCGCACGATGCAGTCCTCGATCGTCTCGCCCGGCTCGACGAAGCCGGCGAGCGCGCTGTACATGCCCGGCGGGAAGCGATGCGCCCGGGCGAGCAGGATCTCGCGCCCGCGCGTGACCAGCGCCATCATCGCCGGCGAGACGCGCGGATACACGACGTAGCCGCAGGCCGGGCACTCCTTCGCGCGTTCGCTCCCCTTGTCGCGCGTCGCCGATCCGCAGTGGCCGCAGAAGCGGTGCGTGCGCTCGAACTCGACGATCTGGAACGCGCGCGCAGCGATCGCGAGGTGCGCCTCGGGCAGCTTGAAGAACAGGGGACGCAGCCCCGACAGCCGCATCCCCGGGGGCTCGGGAGCCTCGCCCGGCAGCGCGAGCGCCACGCAGGGCGTGCCTGCGAGCGTGCCGAGCATCAGCAGCCGCCCGTCGAGGCCGGCGCGCGTCGCCTCCGCCAGCACGGGGATCGCCGGCGCTTCGTCCGGCCCGACGATCGCGAGCCTCGCGTCCTGGAACGCGAACACCAGCGCGTGGGCGGCGAGCACGTCCGGCAGCGCGTGCGCGGCCACGAAGCCCGGCGGCGTGTGCATCGCGCAGCGTGGCGCTCAGGACGCGGGGCCACGCGGGCGGGCTGCCCGGCCGCGAGCGGTGCGGCGACGCGGCGTCACGCGAGCTTGAGCGGCAGCGTCCGCAGCCGCTTGCCGGTCGCCGCGGCGATGGCATTGGCGACCGCCGGCGCGATCGGCGGCACGCCGGGCTCGCCCACGCCGGTCGGCGCGGCGGCCGACGGGACGATGTGCACGTCCACGCGCGGCATCTCGTCAATGCGCAGGATGCGGTAGTCGTGGAAGTTCGACTGCTCGACCTTACCGTCCTTCAGCGTGATCGCGCCGTACAGCGCCGCCGACAGGCCGAAGCCGATGCCGCCCTCCATCTGCGCGCGGACGTTGTCCGGGTTGACCGCGACGCCGCAGTCGACGGCGCACACGACCCGGTCCACGGTCAAGCTGCCGTCGGCCTTCACCGTGACCTCCGCGACCTGCGCCACGACGCTGTTGAACGATTCGTGCACGGCGATGCCGCGGCCCCGTTTCTCCCCGGCCTTGCCGGCCGCGAGCGGCGTGCCCCAGCCGGCCTGCTTGGCGGCGAGATCCAGCACCGCCACGTGGCGCGGGTGCCTGCCGAGCAGCGCCCGGCGGAAGGCGACCGGATCCTTGCCCGCGGCCACGGCCAGCTCGTCGACGAAGGCCTCGGTGGTGAACGCGTTCTGCGACGAGCCGACGCTGCGCCACCACAGCACGGGAACGCCGACCTGCGGGGCGTGCGCTTCCACGTGGATCGCGCCCACCGCGTACGGCAGGTTGGCCGCTCCCTCCGCCGACGTCTGATCGACGCCGTTCCTCACCATGCCCTGCTCGAACATGGTGCCGGCGGCGATCGACTGGTTCACCATCCGGTGCTGCCAGCCGACGATCGCGCCGTCCGCGTCCAGGCCCGCCTTCAGCGTCTGCAGGCAGGCGGGCCTGTAGAAGCCGCCGCGCGTGTCGTCCTCGCGCGTCCACACGAGCTTGACGGGGACGCGCGTCTGCTTGCGCGCGAGCGCCAGCACGATGTTCGCGCACTCGAGCAGGTAGTCGGCGGCGGGGTTCGCGCGCCGCCCGAAGCTGCCGCCGGCGAACAGCATGTTGAGCTTCACCCGCTCCGGCTTGATGCCGAAGAACTTCGCCAGCGCCTCCTGGTCGCCGGTCTGGAACTGCTCGCCGTTCCACACCTCGACCGTGTCGTCGGGGTGGACGAGCATCACGCAGTTCAGCGGCTCCATGGCGGCGTGGGCGAGGTAGGGCAGCTCGTAGCTCGCCTCCACGACCCTGGCGGCGCCGGCGATCGCCTTCGCGGCGTCGCCTTCGCTGCGCGCGACCGCGCCGGGCTTCTCCGCGAGCTTGCGGAACTCGGCCATCACGTCCGACGACGAGAAGCGGATGCCGCCTTCCCACCGGATCCTGAGTGCGTCGCGTGCGGCCTTCGCGGCCCAGAAGCCGGTCGCGAGCACGGCCACGCCGGACGGGATCTCGATGACGTGCCGCACGCCGGGAATGCCCTGCACGCCCGCGGCGTCGACCGACGCCGCCTTCGCGCCGAGCCGCGGCGGATGCGCGACGACCGCTGTCAGCATGCCGGGCAGCTTCACGTCCTGCGTGAACTGCGCCGTGCCGTTCGACTTCGCCCGCGCGTCGACGCGCGGCACGTGCCGGCCGATGTACGTCCAGGCCTTCGGGTCCTTCGGCTTCGCGTCGGCGGGCACGGGCAGCGACGCTGCGGCGGTCGCGAGCTCGCCGAAGGTGGCACTGCGCTTGCTGGCGGCGTGCGTGACGCGCCCGTCGCGGACCGCGAGCGACGCGGCCGGCACGTTCCACCGCTGCGCCGCGGCGGCGAGCAGCATGGCGCGCGCGGCGGCGCCCGCGGCGCGCAGCTGCTCCCACGAGTTGGCGAGCGACGTCGATCCGCCGGTGCCCTGCGCCGGCCCCCACAGCAGGTTGTTGTAGCGCGCCGCGTCGGCGGGGGCGCCGACGACGCGCACCTGTCCCCAGGCCGCGTCGAGCTCGTCGGCGACGAGCGTGGCGAGCCCCGTGTAAGACCCCTGGCCCATCTCCAGGTGCTTGCTGACCACGGTCACCGTGTTGTCGGCGCCGATGCGCACGAACGCGTTCGGCTCGAACGCGGCGCCCGCGGCGGCCTTCGCGCCCTGCGCGAACGCGGGCACGTGCACGCCGAGCGCGAGCCCGGCGGCGGCCGCGCCGCCGGCACGCAGGAAGTCGCGGCGCGAGACGTTCTCGATGCGGATCGTCATGGTCGTTCGTCCTCAGCCCAGCGACTTCGCGGCCTCGTGGATCGCGGCCCGGATGCGCGGATACGTGGCGCAGCGGCACAGGTTGCCCGCCATCGCCTGGTCGATGTCCGCGTCGGTCGGCCGCTTCGTACG
This sequence comes from Betaproteobacteria bacterium, assembly GCA_016861105.1. Classification (GTDB taxonomy): domain Bacteria; phylum Pseudomonadota; class Gammaproteobacteria; order Burkholderiales; family Casimicrobiaceae; genus VBCG01. Next base: position 73,089 of record BOKS01000017.1, read on the forward strand.
GGCGAGCAGCGCCGCGGCCGCCATCACCTGTCCCGACTGGCAGTAGCCGCACTGCGGGACGTCGAGCTTCTCCCAGGCCGCCTGCACGGCTTTCGCCTCGCGCGTGCGCGCGCCCTCGATCGTCGTGATCTCGGCGCCGGTCTTGATCGACGACAGCGGCGTGGCGCACGAGCGCACCGGCTGGCCCTCGATCCAGACGGTGCAGGCCCCGCAGACGGCGATGCCACAGCCGTACTTGGTGCCCGTCAGCGACAGCGCATCGCGCAGGATCCACAGCAGCGGCGTGTCGCCGGGCACGTTCGACGCGACGTCGACGCGCTCCTGGTTGACGAAGAGCGTGGGCATGGCAGGAACTCCGGACGGCGGTGCGCGGCGGTGCGACGCGGGGCCGACATGGTAGGCGATCCGGCGCGCGGTTGCACGCCCGAAAGCGACCCCGGGCGTCGACGTCGCTGCGGCTATAATGCGCCATTCACCCGCGGGAACTCGCGCCATGGAAGCCGAACAGCTGAACCAGATCGCCGGCACGCTCGACGGCCTCGCCGACCGCGCGCAGGCGATGCGGAGGTATCTTTGACTTCGACGTCAAGGCGGCCCGGCTGACCGAGATCACGCGGGAGCTCGAGGACCCGAAGGTCTGGGAAGATCCCGAGCGCGCGCAGGCGCTCGGCAGGGAGAAGAAGGCGCTCGAGGGCGTGGTGGGCACGCTGAGCGCCGTCGACGCGGGGCTCGGCGACGCGCGCGAGCTGTTCGAGCTCGCGCGCGCCGAGGACGACGACGCCACGCTCGAGGCCGTGCGCGCGGACCTGGGCGCGATCGAGAAGCTCGTCGCGGACCTCGAGTTTCGCCGCATGTTCCATCATCCGATGGACCCGGCGAACTGCTTCCTCGACATCCAGGCCGGCAGCGGCGGCACCGAGGCGCAGGACTGGGCGCAGATGCTGCTGCGCATGTACACGCGCTACTGCGAGCGGCGCGGCTACGCGGTCGACGTGCTCGAGATCTCGGAGGGCGACGTCGCCGGGATCAAGAGCGCGTCGCTGAAGATCGACGGCGAGTACGCGTACGGCTACCTGCGCACGGAGACGGGCGTGCACCGGCTGGTGCGCAAGAGCCCGTTCGACGCGAACGCGCGCCGGCACACGTCCTTCGCCAGCGTCTTCGTCTACCCGGAGGTCGACGAGTCGATCGAGGTGGACATCAACCCGTCGGACCTGCGGATCGACACCTACCGCGCGTCCGGCGCCGGCGGCCAGCACGTCAACAAGACCGACTCGGCGGTGCGCATCACCCACCTGCCCACGGGCATCGTCGTGCAGTGCCAGACCGACCGGTCGCAGCACCGCAACCGCGCCGAGGCCTTCGCGATGCTGAAGGCCAAGCTCTACGAGCTCGAGCTGCGCAAGCGCCAGTCCGAGCAGCAGAAGCTCGAGGACAGCAAGACCGACATCGGCTGGGGCCACCAGATCCGCAGCTACGTGCTCGACCAGTCGCGGATCAAGGACCTGCGCACGAACCACGAGGTCGGCAACACGCAGGCCGTGCTCGACGGCGACCTGGACGCCTTCATCGAGGCGAGCCTCAAGCAGGCGGTCTGACGCGGATCACGATGGACGCTCCGACCCGCCGCGGCCGAGTCGCGCCCGTCCTGCCGATCGCCGCGCCGGCCGACACGCTGCCGGCTTCGCTGCCCGCCGTCGTCGACGCGATCTGGGCGTCGGCGGAGCGCGGCGTCGCGGAGCGCTGGACGGCGTGGGGCCTGCCGACGCTCGCGACCGCCGGCGCGAACGGGATGCCGCAGGCGCGCGTGGTCGCGCTGCGCGGCGTCGAGCGGGAGCGGCGCACGCTGTGGTTCCACAGCGACCGCCGCTCGGCGAAGTTCGCGGAGCTGCAGGCCGATCCGCGCGCGTCCGTGCTCTTCTGGAGCCCCGAGGACGCCGTGGAGGTGCGCCTCGCCGGCCGCGTGGCGCTGCACGTCGACGACCCGGTCGCGCATGCCGCGTGGACGCACGCCTCGCCGCTGTCGAGGAGCGCCGCACAGATCGCGCTGGCGCCGGGCACGACGCTCCACGCCCCGACGCCGTTCGAATCGCTGGTGCAGGAGGGCGATCCGGAGATGGCGTTCTCGCACTTCGCCGCGCTCGCGTTCGTCGCCGAGGCGCTCGACTGGCTGTGGCTCGGGCCGCGCGACCTGCGGCGTGCGCGGCTGACGTGGATCGGCCACGACTGGGTCGGCCACTGGATCGTCCCCTGATGACCGGCGCCCTCCCGCGAGGCGCGAGCGTCCCGCCATGAACGACAAGACCCCGTCCTCCGCCGAAGCGCCGCGCGACGAGAACCAGATCGTCGCCGAGCGCCGCGCCAAGCTCGCCGAGCTGCGCGAGCGCGGGCAGCCGTATCCGAACGACTTCCGCCGCAGCCACCTCGCCGGCGAGCTCCACGCGACGCACGGTGCGGAGCCGAACGAGACGCTGGAGCCGCGGGCGCTCCGCGTCGCCGTCGCGGGGCGCATGATGCTGAAGCGCGTGATGGGCAAGGCGTGCTTCGCCACGCTGCAGGACATGAGCGGACGCATCCAGCTCTACGTCACGCTCGACGGCGTGGGCGCCGAGGCGCTCGACGCGTTCAAGCGCTGGGACCTCGGCGACATCCTCGGCGCCGAGGGGACGCTGTTCCGGACGAGGAGCGGCGAGCTGTCGGTGCGGTGCACGGCCGTGCGGCTGCTGGCGAAGGCGCTGCGGCCGCTGCCCGAGAAGTTCCACGGCATGACCGACACCGAGCAGCGCTACCGCCAGCGCTACGTGGACCTGATCACCAATCCCGCGTCCCGCGACGTGTTCGTCAAGCGCTCGCAGATCGTGCAGGCGATCCGCGAGTTCTTCGTCGCGCGCGGCTTCCTCGAGGTGGAGACGCCGATGATGCACCCCATCCCCGGGGGCGCCGCGGCGAAGCCGTTCGTCACGCACCACAACGCGCTCGACATGGAGCTCTACCTGCGCATCGCGCCGGAGCTCTACCTCAAGCGCCTGGTGGTCGGCGGGCTGGAGCGGGTGTTCGAGATCAACCGCAACTTCCGCAACGAGGGCATCAGCACGCGGCACAACCCCGAGTTCACGATGCTCGAGTTCTACGAGGCCTACCGCGACTACCGCTACCTGATGGACCTCACCGAATCGCTGCTGCGCGAGGTGGCGCAGCGCGTGCTCGGCACGACGACGATCACCTATCAGGGCGAGACGATCGACCTCGGCGCGCGCTTCGACCGCCTGACGATGGCCGAGGCGATCCACAAGTACAACCCGCGCTACCCGCTGGAGGAGCTCGGCAAGCCCGAGTACCTGCGCGTGGCGCTGGCGCCGTTCGACGTCGAGGTGTTCCCGACCGACGGCGTGGGCCTGCTGCAGCTCAAGCTGTTCGAGGCGACGACCGAGGAGCTGCTCGTGCAGCCGACGTTCATCGTCGCGCACCCCACCGACGTCTCGCCCCTCGCGCGCGCCAGCGACGCCGACCCGTCGGTCACCGACCGCTTCGAGCTCTTCATCACGCGGCGCGAGATCGCCAACGGCTTCTCGGAGCTCAACGATCCCGAGGACCAGGCCGCGCGCTTCCGGGCGCAGGCCGCCGCGCGCGAGGCCGGGGACGAGGAGGCGATGTACTACGACGCCGACTACGTCCGCGCGCTGGAATACGGCCTGCCGCCGACCGCGGGCGAGGGCATCGGCATCGACCGGCTCGTGATGCTGCTCACCGACAGCCCGTCGATCCGCGACGTGGTGCTGTTTCCGCAGCTGAAGCGCGAGGCGGCGCCCGGCTGACCGGCCCGGGAACGGACCCCGGACACGCCCGGGTCGGGCCCCGCCGGACCCGGTCCGTCCGGGTCGCCCGGCGCAATACCCTTTGGGGGTATCTTGACAGATACCCATGGGGGGTATAAAGTGCAAACATGGACGCGCCCGTGTTCGCCCCCTCCGCTGCCGCCGCCGGACAGGCGGCGCCGACCGCCGCCGGCGGGACCACCGCCTCGGCCCAGCGCGTCGAGCTGGCCCTGGAGGGCATGACCTGCGCCGCGTGCGCGGCCCGCATCGAGAAGGTGCTCAACCGCCTGCCCGGCACGCAGGCGAACGTCAACTTCGCCACGGAGTCGGCCGTGGTCCGTCACGACGCGGCGGCCAGTCCGCTGCCGTCGCTCATCGCCGCGGTGGAGCGCGCCGGCTACCACGCACGCGTCAAGCGCGACGTCGAGACGGAGCGCGCGGCGGCGCAGGTGCGCAAGGCGGCGGCGTACAGGGCGCTGCGGCGCGAGTTCGCCGTCGCGGCCGCGCTGACGCTGCCCCTGGTCGCCCAGATGCTGCCGATGCTGGCCGGGTCGGGGCACGACGTGATCCCGCGCTGGTGGCAGTTGGCGCTCGCCACGCCGGTTCAGCTGTGGGTCGGGCGGCGCTTCTACGTGGGCGCCTGGAACGCGCTGCGCGGCGGCGGGGCCAACATGGACGTGCTGGTCGCGCTCGGCACGACGATGGCGTACGTCTACTCGCTGGTCGTGACGCTCGCCGGCCGGCACGACCTGCACGTCTACTTCGAGGCGGGCGCGGCGGTGATCGCGCTGGTGCTGCTGGGCAAGCTGCTCGAGGCGCGTGCGAAGGCGGGCACCTCCGCCGCGCTGGAGGGGCTGCTCAAGCTGCAGCCGAAGACTGCGCGCGTCGAGCGCGACGGCGTCGTCGTCGAGGTCCCGCTCGCGCAGGTGAAGGCGGGCGACCGCTTCGTCGTGCGCGCCGGCGACGCGGTGCCGGTCGACGGAATCGTCGTCGACGGGGCGTCGAGCGTCGACGAGAGCATGCTGACCGGCGAGAGCCGCGCGGTGGCGAAGGGTGCGGGCGACGCGGTCTATGCGGGTACGGTCAACCAGGACGGCGCGCTGCGTGCCACGGCCACCGGCGTGGGCGGCGCGACGCTGCTCGCCGGCATCGTGCGGCTGGTGGCCGAGGCGCAGGGCAGCAAGGCGCCGATCCAGCGCCTCGCGGACCGCGTCTCGGGCGTGTTCGTGCCGATCGTCGTCGCGATCGCCGTGGCCACGCTCGCGATCACCTGGCTGGTCACCGGCGACGGCACGCAGGCGCTGGTGCGCGCGGTGGCCGTCCTCGTCATCGCGTGTCCCTGCGCGCTCGGCCTCGCCACGCCGACCGCAGTGATCGTCGGCACCGGGCGCGCGGCGCAGCACGGCGTGCTGATCCGCAACGCGGCGGCGCTCGAGCTCGCGGGGCGCGTGCGGACGGTGGTCGTCGACAAGACGGGCACGCTGACCGAGGGGAGGCCGACAGTGGTCGCCGTCGACGCCTTTGCGCCCGCCTCGCGCGAGGAGCTGCTCGCGCTCGCCTCGGGCCTGGAGCAGGGCGCTTCGCACCCGCTCGCGCAGGCGATCGTCGCGCACGCGCAGCGTGCGGGCGTGGCGCCGCATCCGGTGCGCGACTTCGTCGCCGTGCCGGGCAAGGGCGTGCGCGCCGCCGACGGCACGGGCGACGTGCTGCGCCTCGGCTCGCCGGCCTTCCTCGCCGAGCAGGGACTGGACGCGCACGACCTCGGCGAATCGCATGCGGCGGCCGGCCGCACGGTGGTCGGCGTCGCGCGCGGGACTCGCGTCGTGGGCGTCCTGGCGCTCGAAGACAAGGTGCGGGACACGTCTCGCGAGGCCGTCGCGCGGCTGCGGCGCGCGGGCATCGACGTCGTGATGATCACCGGTGACAACGCCACGACGGCACGCGCCGTCGCCGCGGAGGTCGGCATCGACGAGGTGCGCGCCGGCGTCCTCCCTTCGGGCAAGGCCGACGCCGTCGCGTCGCTCAAGTTGGCGGGCCGCGTCACCGGCATGGTCGGCGACGGCGTGAACGACGCCCCCGCGCTCGCGGCGGCGGACGTCGGCTTCGCGATCGGCGCGGGCTCGTCGATCGCCGTCGAGGCGGCCGACGTCACGCTGGTCCGCGACGACCTCAACGCGGCCGTCGACGCGATCCTGCTGTCGCGCGCCACGCTGGCGAAGATCCGCCAGAACCTGTTCTTCGCGTTCGTGTACAACGTGCTGGGCATTCCGCTCGCGGCCGTCGGCCTGCTGAGCCCGGTGATCGCCGGCGCGGCGATGGCCGCGAGCTCGGTGTCGGTCGTGAGCAACGCGCTGCTCCTGCGACGCTGGCATCCGCCGCGTCGCGCTTCCTGAGAGGACGAGACGATGGACACCGTGAAGCTGAACGTGCAGGGCATGACCTGCGGAGGCTGCGTCGCGAGCGTGACGCGCGTGCTGAAGTCGACGCCGGGCGTGAGCGACGCCCAGGTGACGCTGCAGCCGGGCGCTGCGACGGTCACGTTCGATCCGGCGAAGGTGCAGGTCGGCCAGCTGAAAGCCGCGATCGAGGAGGCGGGCTTTGACGTCGCCGGCTAGGACGGCCATGCCTCCGCGCGTGCACGATGCGGCCGTCGAGGCCGCGCAGGCGGTTCGCCCGGCGGCCGGCCGGCGCGTCGAGCGCAAGGCGAGCGACAAGGCGTCGCTCGTCCGGCGCCTCAACCGCATCGAGGGCCAGGTCCGCGGCATCGGCAAGATGATCGAGGACGACCGCTACTGCGTGGACATTCTCACGCAGGTGAGCGCGGTGCGCTCGGCGCTCGACGCGCTCGCGCTCGGCCTGCTCGACCGCCACCTGCACGGATGCGTGCAGCGCGCGGTGCGCACCGGCGAGGGCGACGCCGCGATGGACGAGGCGATGGCGGTCGTGCGCCAGTTCGTCGGCAAATAGCGAAACGAGGGTCAGAGTCGAGTTTCCGGCCCACTCGATGACTGCGACGCCGCCGGTGGAAACTCGACTCTGACCCTCGTTTCGCGGAAACTCGACTCTGACCCTCCTTTTGGAGCGTCAGCGCCTGCCGGTGAGCGCGATCCAGTCGGCGAAGGCGTTCAGGAACTTCGTCATGAACTCGCGGGTGGCGTCGCTCGCGAGCCTCCCCTGCTCGTCGAACAACTTCGCCGCGCCGCCGACGTAGGCTTCTGGCTGCTGCAGCACCGGGACGTCGAGGAAGACGAGCGACTGGCGCAGGTGGTGGTTCGCGCCGAAGCCGCCGATCGCGCCGGGCGACACGCTGATCACCGCGCCCGGCTTGCCGCTCCAAACGCTCTTCCCGTACGGCCGCGAGCCGACGTCGATCGCGTTCTTGAGCACGCCGGGCACCGAGCGATTGTATTCGGGCGTGACGAAGAGGACGGCGTCGGCCGGCCGCACGCGGTCGCGGAAGGCGACCCACGGCGCGGGCGGATCGGCGTCGAGATCCGCGTCGTAGTGCGGCAGGTCGCGGATCGGGACCTCGTCGAGCGCGAGGCGGTCGGGAACGAGTCCGGCGAGCGCGCGCGCCATCTTGCGGTTGAGCGACTCGCGGCGCAGGCTGCCGACGAGGACGGTGACGCGGTGGGCGGGCATCGGGGGCTCCGTGGACGTGACCGACGTGTCCGATGATGGGCCACGGCATCGCGCCTGTCTGCGGGACGAACCCCGACGATCGATGCACCCGCGGTGGCATAATCGGCCGTCCGGGGTGTGGCGCAGTCCGGTAGCGCGCTTGCTTTGGGAGCAAGATGTCGGAGGTTCGAATCCTCTCACCCCGACCACGGGTTTCGGTGTACGGACCGGACACATGGTTGACGGTTCGTACCTAAGACATCGGTAACACCCTCGGGCCGAACGGGTTGTCGAGGGGTTGCAGGGTCTTTTGCTCCAGGTCGATGTAGCCGAGATCGTAATGCATGAAGCTTACGATCCAGATGCCTTCGTCGACTTCCTTGATCCCGACACGCTGACCCGCCAGGACGTGGGAGAGGCTGATTCGCTTGCGGTACATGCAGATGCGGCCGCAGGCGGTGACCATGACGTCTCGGTCGTGCAGCGGATAGCTAATGTCGGGAAGGCCGGTATAGGGCCGCGGTGAACCGCAGTAGGCCTGCGCGGGTGTTTGCATGGCCAATGCCTCGTGCGGTCGCTCGAGGTTGAACTCGCTCACGAACTGATCGAAGCGGGCCTGTTGCTGCAGGCTGTTGACGCCTGGCGGTCGGGTGGCTTCCTTCTTGAGCGTCAGGTGCATGCGCTCATGGCGGCCATTCTGCTGGGGATGGCCCGGCTTGATACGCTCGATGTCGATGCCCAGGCGCAGCCACCATACGGCAAGCTTGGACAGGTTGAACAGCGCATTGGGGCTGGCGAAGGGAACGCCGTTGTCGGACCGGATGGCGGCGGGCAGGCCGCGCTCCCGGAACAGTTGCTCGAAGGCGGTGATGGCGGTGTCTTCGCGGGTCGACTCCAGCGCTTCGCACATGAGCAGGAAGCGTGAGGCATGATCGGTGACGGTCAGCGGGTAGCAGTAGCGGCCGTTGCCGAGCTTGAACTCGCCCTTGAAGTCGGCGCACCACAGATCGTTGGGGGCTGCGCCGGCGGACAGTGGGGTGCCGGTGGCCCGATGGCGATGCCGGCCGACGCCCTTGACCAAGTCATGCCGATGCAAGACCGCGTGGATCGTGCTTTTGGCGGGAATGCGCAGGTCCTGGTCCAGGCGCCGGACCAGCAACTCGCGGATCTTGCGTGCGCCCCAGTGCGGCTTCTCGCGCTTGCAGCTGACGATCAGGGCCTCGATCTGCGGCGGCAACTGGTTGGCGTACCGCACCGGCCGCCGACAGCGGTCGCTCAGCGCCTCGAGACCGCTCTCTTTGTAGCGGTTGAAGATCTTGTAACCAGTCTTGCGCGAGATCCCGAATTCCCGGCAAAGGCCGCTCATCGACTCGCCATCGAGCAACTTGGCGACAAAACGCAGGCGCTCATCCATGACCGAACACTCCTTCCACGGCATAGACACCTCCCCGGTCGACGCCGGGAAAGTGTTACCCATGTGTCCGGTACGCCCTGTTACCTATGTCTCGGTCCGCTCA
>BOKS01000018.1 GCA_016861105.1 Betaproteobacteria bacterium
TTCGCCTTGAACGTCGGTGAGTGGTTCCTGCGAGGTCGTTTCATGCTCTCTGCTCCTCGGCGACCAAGCGCCATTAGAGCAGAGCTACCCACCTATCCCCCTGTCCGACTTTGCGGAGCCACTTCTGAGATCGCGATGATTCCGCGATCGATGACGTCGGCAATCAAGCGGACGGGGACGCTGGGGATCGCGTGCAGGTGCCGTGCCGGTGGACGCCGCCCTACGCAACGGATGTTTCTCGCGCCACCCCCATCGCTCGATCGCCGCCCAGGAGGCAGTGCATGCGTCGTCATTCGGTTCGCTTGATCGCTCGCTCGTTCCTGGCCGCGCTGTTCCTCGGCGCACTGCCCGCCGCGGCCGCCACCGTCAGCGTGAACACGCTCGCCGACGAGCTCAATGCCGACGGCGACTGCTCGCTTCGCGAAGCGGTCCAGGCGGCGAACACCAACGCCGCGGTCGACGCGTGCGTGGCGGGAACCCCCGGCGCCGACACCGTCGTCCTGCCCGCGGGGACCATCCCCGTGAGCGTGACGATCAACATCACCGATGCCGTGACGATCCGCGGCGCAGGGCGCGCCAGCACGACGATCCAGCGCGGTGCGACAACGGCGTTCAATGGCACGGGGGTGGTCGGCGCCACGCTGACGCTCGAGGACCTCGCCGTCGTCGGCGAGGTCAACACGGGCGGCACGCAGGACATCGCGATTACGCGCGTCGACTTCACGGGGTCGACGGGGACCATCGTGAACTCGCTGAACGGCGCCATCACGATCGCCGATGCGACGATGACCGGCGGCGTCAACTCGCTGAACGGCACCATCGCGATCTCCAACAGCACGCTGACCGGCGACGGAGTGAACTCGAGCGGCGGCGCGTTGTCCGTAACCGACACCACGGTCACCGGGGGCGGCGTCAACTCCAACAGCGGTACGCTGAGCCTCACCCGCGTGCGCGTCCTCAACGCGCCGAGTACGGGCGTCAACACCTCCACGTCGCCGATCACGCTGGTCGACTCGACCGTGGCGGGCGCTGGAAACGACGGCGTCAACTCGGGCAGCGGTGCGATCAGCATCACCCGCAGCACGATCTCCGGCAACGGCGACGACGGCGTCGGCTCTGGCACGTCGGCGGTCTCGATCGTGAATAGCACGGTCAGCGGCAACGGCGGGGTCGGCATCGTCGGCAACGGCACCATCACCCTCAACGCGGTGACGGTCGCAGGCAACGGCGAGGGCGGTCTCACCGGCTCGGGGACGTTCAGTCTGGTGAACACGATCGTCGCGCTGCACGCAGGCACCGAGGACGGCGACTGCGCGAATCCGGTTGCGTCCGCGCAGGAGAGCCTGGATTCGGACAACAGCTGCGGGCTCAACGCCGCAAACAACCGGCCTGGCGTCAACCCGCTGCTCGGCCCGCTCGCCAACAACGGCGGGTCGACGCTCACTCACATGCCGCTGGCGGGCAGCCCCGCGATCGACGCCGGCTCGAACGCGGCCTGCCAGGCGGTCGACCAGCGCGGTGCCGCCCGGCCGGCCGACGGGGACGGCGACGGCACCGCGACGTGCGACATCGGCGCGGTGGAAGCTGCAGGCGGCGTCACGCCGCCGCCGCCGCCACAGCCTCCGGCCAATATCCCCACGCTCTCGGAGTGGGGCCTGCTGGTGCTCGTGCTGCTGGTCGTGCTCTCCGCGGCGCGGATCGTGCCGGGGACGCGGCGACGCTGACCGTATCGCCGGAGCGGTCGCCGACCCCGGCATAACGAGCGGCCCCCACGGGGGTACCGCAGCGCCGGGCGAAGGAGCGTCGGTCGCGCCGGCGACCGACGCCCGCGGGGTCGCCTGTGCGGTGCGCATCTCCGCACCGCGGGCATGCCGCGCCGCCAACGGCGCGAAGCCGCCGGCTATGCGGGGCGGATGCTTCCGCCCCCGGCGCATTGGCTGCTACGCTCGCTTCCGATGACGCGCGTTCCGCTGCGGCGGTTTCCCGAGCGAGCTGATCGCCGCGACCGTGCCACCCGTGGTGTGACGCGTTTCCTCGCGCTGCTGGCGCTGCACCTCCTGGTCAGCTTCGCGCTGCTGCCGGACAACGTCGCGGCCTGGCATCCGTTCCACCACGACGACTACGACAACCTCTCGGCCGGGGTCCGCGACGTCGCGCTCGCGCGTCCCCGACCGGTCTCGACGCTCGCGATCGCCGCAGTCGCCGACCTGGGACTTCCGCTCGCCTACGCCGCCCAGAACCTGCTCCTGGTCGTCTGCGTGGCGCTGTCGCTGCGCTTCGTCGAGCTGTTCGTCCGCGACGGACGGCCGCTGCCGTGGACCGGCTGGGTGCCGGCGGCGGCGATCGCCTTCGCTTTCCCGTCCGCCGTCGACTACACCCGCTACTTCGGGCTGCTCACCAATCTCGCGTCGGCCGCGTTCGGCCTCGGCGCGATGGTCGCGGCGGCCGCGATGGCGCGACGGCGCGCGCCCGCGCGGGCCGGATCGCTCGCCTTCCTCGCGTTGTGCGCGCTCTCCTTCCTGTCGAAGGAGGACTTCCTGCTGCCGATCCTGCTGACGTGCGCCGGCGCAGCGGCCTCGGGCGCGGCGCGGCGCTGGCTCGCGCTCGGCGCGATCGTCGTCCTGATGTTCCTCGCGACGCTCGCGATGGGGCGTGCCATGGGCAGCGTGTTCGTCACGGGGACGCCGGGGCCGGCCGACCCGTACTACATCAGCTTCGCGCCGGGCTCCCTGTGGGACGCGTTCGCGGCGATGATGCTCCGGCCGGCGTATCCGCGCACGCTCCTGCTGGCCGCGCTCGGGGCCGTGGCGCTCGCGGTGCTCGCGCTGCGCCGGGACGCGACGACCGCGATGCGCCTCGTCCTGCTGCCCGCGATCGCGCTGTCGCTGCTCGCACCCTACGCGATCTTCCCGAACCACACGTCCCTCTACTACGCATTCCTGCCCGCGACGCTCCTGGCGGCCGCGCTCGCGGCGGTACTTCATGCGCCCGCGGCGGACGCGCCGGCGCGCATGCGCGCCGCCGGCGCGCTGCTGCTCGGCGTCGCGATCGCGGCCGTCGCGGGCTCGTACGACGCCCGCCGCGATCTCGCGCGGCACTATGCGCGGCACGCGAGCTACAACCGCGCGATCGCCGACTTTCTCGCCGAGCGGCGCGACGCTCTCGCCGGGAACGCCGTGGCCGTGCACGGACTCGCCGGCCCGTCGCCGTGGTCGAACAGCACCGGCGCCTACCTCGAACGCTTCCTCGGGCGGCGCGTCGACTGGCACGTGTTCGTGCCGGTCGAGGATCCCTTCTACCGGTTCGGCACGAAGCCCGGCGGCACGGTGCACGTGCATCCCGCGGCGCGCGCCTGCGAGATCGCCGGCGCACCGGGCATCGAGCACGTGGTCGTCGGCGCGGACGGGCGAGCGCGGGTGGTGTCGGATTGCACCGAGGCGACGTCGGCCCGATAGCGCCTCACGTCCGCCACACCTGCGCTGCGCTACGGCGCGGGCTCCCGCTCCCGCCGCGCGAACAGCGCGCGCGACAGCACGAAGCCGACGGGCACGGTGACGGCGAGCACCGCGATCGCCGCGAGTTCGCGCGACGCGAGGCCGGACTCGACGAGCATCCGCAGCGCGACCACGCCGACGACGTACTGGACGACGTAGACGAGCGGGAACGCGAGGAACGTCTGCCACGACGCTGCGGCCGCGAACACGTAGCGCGACTGCAGCACGTACGCGATGCCGATGCCGGCGACGAAGGCGACCGTGTACGCCCACGCGTAGGGCATCGCGCGCAGCAGCGCGAGGTAGAGCGCGTAGGTGACGGCGGTGTTGACCGCGCCGGCGACGACGTAGCGGAGGATGCGTCCGCCGTGCCGGCTCACGCCGCGTCCTTCGCCGCGACGAGCCGGCGGAACTCGTCGTAGTCGCGGACGTAGTCGTCGGGATCGTAGGGGTCGGAGGCGAACACGGCGAGCAGCGCGTCCGGCGAGTACTTGTACTGGATGCCCCAGACCAGCGGCGGCAGGTGCAAACCGAGCGCGGGCGAGTCGAGCAGGAATTCCTGTCGCGTACGGCCGTCGTCGGCGACGACCGCGCAGCTGCCGCGCAGGCACACGAGGAACTGGTGGCAGCGACGGTGCGCGTGCTCGCCGCGCGTCTCGCGGCTGGGAACGTCGAACACGAAGAAGCTGCGGCGCACGGGGAAGGGCACGTGGCGCCCGAACTCCGCGACGGCGAGGCTGCCCCGCAGGTCGCGCGCCACGGTGAGCCGGTGCAGCGTGACACCGGCGACCTTCGTGGCGCCCTCGGCGCCCGGCGGCGGCGCCGCGGCGGACTCCGGGCCCGGCGCGCCGGCGTCGACGTAGCCGACGATGCGCGCGGGGTTGCCGACGACGATCGCGAGCGGCGGCACCGAGCGCACGACGACCGCGCCGGCGCCGACCATGGCGCCGGCGCCGATCGTGACGCCCGGCAGGATCGTCGCGTTGGCGCCGATCGACGCGCCGGCCCGCACGAGCGTCGCCGCGAACTTCGCCGGAGGCCGGCGGCTGCGCGGGAACGGGTCGTTGGTGAACGTGGCGTTCGGTCCCACGAACACGTCGTCCTCGAGGCGCACGCCGTCCCAGAGCTGGACGCCGGACTTGAGCGTCACGCGGTCGCCGACGACGACATCGTTCTCGACGAACACGTGGTCGCAGACGTTGCAGTCGGCACCGATGCGCGCGCCGGGCAGCACGTGCGCGAACGCCCACACGCGCGTGCGCGGTCCCACGTCGCCCGACTCGCACAGGCCCTGCGGGTGCACGAACACGTCCTTCACGCCGCGTCCCCCGCATCGGGGAAGCGCGCGCGGCTCGCGATCACGAACCCGGGGCGACGCTTGGTGTTCTCGAACGCTCGCCACGTGTAGGCGCCGAGGATGCCGAAGCCGACCATGTTGAGCGCGCCGAAGAAGACGATCACGAGCATCGTCGCGGCGTAACCCGGCACGTCGATGCCGCCGGCGAAGCGCGCGAAGAGCACGACCGCGCCGAGGACGACGGAGGCCGCGAGCCCGAGCGCGCCGGCGCCGAGCAGCAGTCGGATCGGCAGGTCCGAGAACGCGAACACGCTGTCGGCGAGGTAGCGCAGCTTCCGCCGCCAGCTCCACGCGCTCGTGCCGTAGGGCCGGCGCCTGCGCTCGTAGCGCACGGCCGAGCGCCGGAAGCCGAGCCAGTAGACGAGTCCGACGAGCGACGAGTTGAGCTCGTCGAGCGCGATCAGGTTGTCGCGGAACCGCTGGTTGCAGCCGAAGAGGTCGACGCCGCCGACGGGGATCGCCGGCTGCACGAGCCAGCGGTAGGCACGCCAGAACAGGTCCGAGGCGACGCGCGACGCCCACGGGTCGGCGCGACCGGTGCGCTCGCCGACGACGACGTCGGCCTCGTCGCGGTCGAGCACCTCGAAGAACGCGCGCACCACGTCGGGCGGGTCCTGCAGGTCGGCGGCCATCACCGCGAACTGCGGGCCGCCCGCCTCGGCCATGCCGGCGCGGATCGCGGCGAACGAGCCGAAGTTGCGCGACAGGCCGAGCAGCGTGGAGCGCAGCGCGCGCCGGGACAGGTTCGCGCGCAGCCACGCGAACGAGTCGTCGGGACTGCCGTCGACGACGAACACCGCTTCCAGCCGTCCGCCGAGCTCGCGATCGAGCGCTTCGAGCTGGTCGAGCAGCTCGGGCAGCGACTCGCGGTTGCGGTAGACCGGCACGACCACCGAGCAGCCGGCGCCCGGCGGGGCGAGGGCCGTCGTCGCGCGGACGTGCGCGTCAGGCAGCGGCGCGCCAGGCATGGCAGGCGTCGATCACGCCGTCGACCTCGGCGTCGTCGAGATCGGGGAAGCAGGGAAGCGACAGCACTTCCCGCGCGAGGCGCTCGGTGACCGGCAGGCGGGGCGGAGGCGACAGCGGGTAGGCGGGCTGCAGGTGGTCGGGGACCGGATAGTGCACGTCGCTGCCGATCCCGCACGCCGCGAGGTGGGCGCGCAATGCGTCGCGCTGCGCGCAGCGCACGACGTAGAGGTGGACGACGTCGTCGTCCCCGCCGGCCGCGGGCACCGCGATCGCGGGGTGGCGCAGCGACGTCGCGTAGCGGCGCGCGATGGCGCGCCGCCGCGCGTTGCGTGCATCCAGCGCAGCGAGGCGATGCGCGAGCACGGCCGCCTGCACCTCGTCGAGCCGGCTGTTCACGCCGCCGGGCTCGCGGACCTCGTACTTGTCGCCCCAGCCGTACTGGCGCAGCGCGCGCAGCCGCGCCGCGAGCGCGCCGTCGCCGGTCAGCACGGCGCCGGCGTCGCCGAGCGCGCCGAGATTCTTCGTCGGGTAGAACGAGAAGCACGCCAGCGTGCCGAACGCGCCGGCCATCCGCCCTCCGCGCCGCGCGCCGTGCGCCTGCGCGCAGTCCTCGACCAGCGGCACGCCGCGTGCCGCGCACACGCTTGCGATCGCCTCGGCGTCGGCGAGGCGGCCGTACAGGTGGGTGACGATCACCGCCGCCGTGGACGGCGTCAGCGCCGCCTCGAGCGCGTGCACGTCGAGGTTCATCGACGGCACGGCGACGTCGGCGTAGACGGGCCGTGCGCCGGTGCGCCGGATGGCGGTGGTCGCGTACATGCCGGCATTCGCCACGGTGACCACGTCGCTGCCCGGCCCGATGCGAAGCGCGCGCAGCGCGAGCTCGATCGCGTCGGTCCCGTTGCCCACGCCGACGGCGTGCGCGACGCCGACATAGGCCGCGAACGCCGCCTCGAAGCGCCGCAACTCCTCGCCCAGCACGTACCAGCCGCTGCGCGCCACGCGCGCGAGGACGCCGGCGATCGCGTCGTGCTCCTGCCGCGCGGCGCGCCCGAGGTCGTTGAACGGGACGCGCAGGCGCGCAAACGGGGCGGGGGCTTGCATCGGGGTCGGCGAGACGCTCTGCGGGGCCTTCGCGCTGCGACTCGCTGCCGCACGCAGCCCGCCTGCTATCGTAGCATCGCGTCGCGCACCGCCGGCGGTGGGCCGCGGTGGCCACGCTACACTTGCCCCGGCCCAGCGCCCCCGACGATGCCCGCGCCCTCGTCCAACCCGTCCACCGCCTACGCCGACCTCGGGATCCACTACGGCGACGGCTGGTACGACAAGCAGATCGCCGACCTGCTCGCCTCGGCACGCGTGTACGTGGCGTTCCTGTGGCGCTACGTGCAGCCGCGCTCGGTGCTCGACGTCGGCTGCGGGCGCGGGCCGTGGCTGCGCGCGTGGCACGAGCAGGGCGCCACGACGCTGCTCGGCTTCGACGGCGCGTGGAACAGCCGGGCGAAGATGATCGATCCGGCGATCCGCTTCACGGCCGTCGATCTCAACAGGCCGTTCGCGCCGCCCGGTCCCGTGGACCTTGCCATGTCGCTGGAGACGGCCGAGCACCTCGACCCGGCGTCGGGCCCGGGCTTCGTCGCGAGCCTCGCGCAGGCCTCCGACCTGCTGCTGTTCTCGGCGGCGTACTCCTACCAGGGCGGCACGCAGCACGTCAACGAGCAGCCGCACAGCTACTGGGCGCGGCTGTTCGACGCGCACGGGTTCGCGCCCTTCGACCTGCTGCGCCCGGTGTTCTGGGGCGACGCGCGCGTCTGCTACTGGTACCGGCAGAACGCGTTCGTCTACGCGCGACGCGACAGTCCCGCCTGGGCGCGGCTGGCCGCGCAGGGCCTCGCGCCGATGGCCGACGTGCGCTTCATGGACTGCGTGCATCCCGATCTCTACCGGATGAAGGTCGACGGCGAGATCCCGCTGTCGCTGCACCTCGCGGACCTGTGGCCGAGCGTGCGGCGCGCGATCGCGCGGCGGCTGCGGCGCGACGCGCGCCGCTAGGGAAGCGCGTCGAAGCCCGCGCGCAGGTCGAGCCATCCGGCCCCGGCGCGCGGCTCCGGGATCACGTCGAAGTGCCCCGCGTACGAGAGGCGATCGTGCCGCCGGTACTCGCCGGTCGCGTTGTCGCCGACGCCGATCGCCACGACGAAGCGCGCCCCGCCCAGCGTGGCGCGGAACGTCCACGCGAAGCTGATCCGTGCGCCGGCGGCGACCGGTGCCAGGCGCAGGTTCATGAACGCCGTCGTCGTCGCCCACAGCGCGATGTCGTCCGTGCTCTTGAGCTGGATGCCGAAGCAGGGCGCCGGGTTGTCCTGGTGGAACGCGAGGTCGAGCACGATGCGCACCTCCTCGCCGCGGGTGAACGCGGCCTTCGGCGCGCCGCTCGCGTCGGCCACGACCACCGACAGGATCTGCGTGGGCGGCGGCGCGGCGCCGGCCTCCGTACCGGCGGCCGGGTCCGGGCCGGCGGCAGTCGCCGGCGCGGCGGGCGGCGCGTCCGCCGCATCGCCGCGCAGCGTCACCGTGCGCACCTCCGCGGCGGTGAGGTCGTTCGTGTAGCGCTCGATCACCTCGCGGCAGCCGCCGACCGCGACGAGGCGCCCCCGGTCGAGGTACGCGGCGCGGTCGCAGAACTCGATCACCGTGTTCGGCGAGTGGCTGACGAGCAGGATGGCGACGCCGTCCTCCTGCATGCGCCGGATGCGGTCGAGGCACTTGCTCTGGAATGCGGTGTCGCCGACCGACAGCGCCTCGTCGACGATCAGCACGTCCGGCGTCACGTGGACCGCGACGGCGAACGCGAGCCGCACCATCATCCCGCTCGAATAGGTCTTGACCGGCTGGTCGATGAACTCGCCGATGCCCGCGAACGCCTCGATCGCGGGAAACGCCGCCTCCATCTCGCGGCGCGCGATGCCGAGGATCGAGCCGTTGAGGAAGACGTTCTCGCGGCCGGTGAACTCGGGGTTGAATCCGCTGCCGAGCTCGAGCAGCGCCGCCACGCGCCCGTGCGTGCGGACCTCGCCCGACGTCGGGGCCAGCGTGCCGGCGACGAGCTGGAGGAGCGTCGACTTGCCGGAGCCGTTGCGCCCGATGACGCCGAGCGTCTCGCCGCGGCGCACGACGAGCGAGACCTCGCGCAGCGCCCAGAACTCCTGGTAGAACGTGCGCCGGCCGCGCAGCACGGTCTGCAGCAGCCGGTGGTGCGGCTTGCGGTAGACCTCGTAGCGCTTCGACAGCCGGTCGACTTCGATGGCCGCCGGCGGCAGCGCACCGGCGGGCGCGTCCTCGCGCGCGAGCGGGGGCTCGACGTCGCCGGGTGCCATGCCGCTCAGCGTGCCCACGTGCGCTCCCACGCGGCGGCCTGCTCGTCCCACGTCGGGACCTCGCGCATCGCGTTCGCGCGCACGGCCTCGAAGCGTTCAGGCGCACGCAGGTAGCTCGCCAGCAGGTGCTCGGCCTGCCCGAGGTCGGGCTGGCCGTCCAGCGCGCGCACGAGGAACCCGTTCCAGCCGTGCCGCACGAACTCGGCGTTCGAGCCGTGGGCCGTCGCGAACACGATCACGCCCGCGGCCATCGCCTCGGCGGTCGCGGTCGAGAAGCCGTCGAGCCAGGACGTGAAATACGGCATGAATCCGTAGCCGCGCATCCGCGCGGCCAGGTCGTCCTCGGCCGCGTCGCCCGCCGCGCGGGCCCAGGCCGGCAGCGCAGGCGGGTCGGCCGCCGACCAGAACGCGGGCGTGCCGAAGGCGTCCAGCGTCGCGTCCATCCCCTGCGTCCGGCAGCGGGCGAGCACCGTCAGCGCCTCGCGCAGGCCCTTGTCGGGGTGGCTCGCGTAGACGCCCGCCAGCGCCTCGCGCGCCGCGCTCGCCGAGGGCTCGACGCGTGTGCGCACCGCCTCGCCGGGGATGACGACCGTGCGCTCCGCGGGCAGCCCCCACTCGTCGATCGCGCGGCGCGCGAGGAAGCGCGCCGGGGCGACGCACCAGTCGAGCGCGACGTGCAGCGGCGGCTCGACGCGGTGCGGGCCGTTGATCCAGAACACGTGCACGCGGGCGTCGACGCGGCGCAGGCGCTCGTCGCGGAAGTGGCCGAGCGCCCCGGTGACCCAGACCGCGACGTCGTGGCGGCCCTCGCACTCGTCCAGGCTGCGGATCGCGAACGTGCCCTCCGCGCCGCGCCGGGCGCGCCCCGCGTGCAACACCACGCGGTGCCCCGCGCGTGCCCACGCGGCGGCGAGCTGCACGATCGCCGACTTGCCGCCGCGGATCGCGTGCCGCCGCGGCGCGTCGACCGCGAGCTCGATGTTGGTGTCCGGGCAGAGGACGGCGACGTCGGCCATGGGCGAGGGGAGGGCGCGGGGCGAAGGCTAGCACGGCGCGCCCGGCGATCTCCTCGCGCGCGCCCCGCGAGGTGCGGCCGCCGCCCGGCTAGAATGACCGGGTCGCGGCGGGCGCTGCCGTCCGCCTGCGCCTGCGACGCCCAGGGGAGCGCTGCGAGCACGCGAATGACACGGACCGACGACGGCGTCCCGCACGGGGGGGCGGAGGTGGCGACGTCGCGCGCGCGCATCCCGCTGGGCCCGGTCGCGTTCCTGCGCCGCCTGTGGCGCTACCGGGACCTCGTCTGGCAGATGACCGAGCGCGACGCGCGGTCGCGCTACCGCGGCTCCGCGGGCGGCCTGTTCTGGATGGCGTTCCACCCGGTGCTGATGCTCGCCGTCTACACGCTGTTCTTCACCGAGGTGTTCCCGGCGCGCTGGAGCACGCTCGCCGGCGGCGGGAGCCGCGCCGACTTCGCGCTCGTGCTCTTCGTCGGGCTGCTGCTGCACGGGATGCTGGCCGAGACGCTGCAGCGCGCGCCGACGCTGGTCGTCGGCAACCCGAACCTCGTGAGGAAGGTCGTCTTCCCGCTCGACCTCCTGCCCGTGATGAGCCTCGGCAGCACGCTGTTCCACCTCGCCATCGGGCTGGCGATCTGGCTCGCGTTCCACCTGGTGCTGCGCGGGCTGCCGCCGGCGACGGCGCTGTGGCTGCCGCTGTGCGTGCTGCCGCTCGCCCTGCTGGCGCTCGGACTGTCGTGGATGCTGGCGTCGCTGGGCGTCTTCCTGCGCGACGTCGCCCACGTCGTGCCCGTGCTCGCCACCGTGCTGCTGTTCGCGAGCCCGATCTTCTATCCGCTCGACGCGCTGCGGCCGCCGCTCGCGACGCTCGTCGTCGCGAGTCCGCTGACCGTGCCGGTCGAGCAGGCGCGCCGCGTCGTCTTCGACGCGCTGCCGCCCGACTGGGGCGTGCTCGCGGCCTACGCCGCCGCGGCGCTCGCCGTCGCGATGCTGGGCTACGCGTGGTTCCAGGGCACGCGCAAGGGATTCGCGGATGTCGTCTGAGGCGACGCCGCACGCGCGCCCGCGCGTGCTGCTCGGCGGCTGGTACGGCGCGTCGAACCTCGGCGACGAACTGGTGCTCGCCACGTTCGTCCGCTGGGTGCGCGAGGCCGACGCCGGAGCGTCGGCGATCAGCGTGCATCCGCCGCTGACGCGGCGCGCGCACGGCGTGGACGCGGTCGGCTACGGCGACCTGCCCGCGATCGTCGAGGCGATGGCGGACGCGGACCTGTTCGTGCTGGGCGGCGGCGGCCTGTTCCAGGACTACGAGCCGTTCGACCGCGCAGCGCTCGCGCGCTTCCCCGCCTGGAGCGTGGCGACGTTCGCGCAGTACGTGCACCTCGCCGCCGAGGTCGGCGTACCGGTCGCCGCGCTCGCGCAGGGCGTGGGTCCGCTGCGCGCGCCGGAAGCGCGGGCGGTCGCCGCCGAGGCGTTCGCGCTCGCCGCCACCGTGTCGGTGCGCGACGAGGACTCGGCAGCCTGCCTGCGGGCCCTCGGCCACGTGCGCACGCCGCCGGTCGCCCCCGACCCGGGCTGGACGCATCGCTTCGTCGCGCGCGATCCACGCGCGGCATTCCCGGTGCTGCGCGGCGCGCGCGTGCTCGCGGTCGTGGTGCGCGACTGGCCGTTCGACCGTGGCTGGGAAGCGCCGTTCGTCGCCGCGATGCGCGACGCGCTGTCCCCGGACTGGGCGTGCCTGTGGCTCGACTTCGCGCGGCTGCCCGACCGGGCCTGCGAGGCTTCCGCGAACGACGAGATCGCCGGGCGGCTCGCCGCGGCGTTGCCGGGGCGCGCGCACGCGATCTGGCGCGGACTCGCGCTCGACGACGCGGCGGCGCTGCTCGCGGGCAGCGACGCCCTGCTGGCGATGCGCCTGCACGCCGTGCTGCTGGGCCACGCGGCGTCGATCCCGGTCGTGGCGCTCGAGTACGACGCGAAGGTGCGCGCGCTCGGCGACGACGCCGGCGCGCCGCCGACGATGCGCATGGCGCTCGACGAAGTGGCGGCGTGCCTGCCCGCGGCGCTGCGCTCGCTCGGCAGCGCGTCGTGGCGGATGCCGCCCGCGCGGCGCGACGACCTGGCCGCGCGCGCGGCGTTGCATCGCGATCTGCTCGTCGCGGCGCTTCGCGCGCCGCGCCCGGCGCATCCGGCGCCCGGGCCGGCGCTGCTGCCCGGGTGGATCGAAGCGCTGGACGCCGCGTCGCGGGAGCGCGTGCGGCGCGCGCTCGCGCGGCGTCGGGAGGCCGCGCGTTGCGCCTGATCCCGCGCCTCGCCGACGCGCTGCGCAGCCCCGCGCGGCTCGCCGGCTTCGTGCGCCGCCTGGGCGAGCTCGCGCTGCGCGGCGAGCTCGGCGCGACGCTCCACCGCCTGCGGCCGCGCGCGTTCAGCGAGCAGGAGTACCGGGTGTGGCGCGCGAGCCTGCCGTGGACGCCGCCGGCCGCGGGCGCGGGGCCGCGCTTCGTGCTGGTCCTCGACGCGGCGGATGCCGGCGCGTTGCGGCGGATGCGCGACGGGTGCGGCGCGGCCATGCGCGCGGCGTGCGCCGTCGTCGCCCGCGACGCGGAGGGGGCGGGCTTCCGTCCGCTCGACGGCGGGGACGCCGCGCCGCTCGCGAGCGTGCTCGCGCGGCTGGACGCCGACTGGATGCTGTGGGTGACTTCGCGCAGCACGCTCGACCCGCTCGCGTGGGCCGCGTTCGCCGAGGGCTGCGAGCGCCGCGGAGCGCGCATCGTGTACGCGGACCACGACGCTGCCGACGGCGCCGGCCGGCCGGCGCGGCCGAGCTTCAAGCCGGCGTGGGACCGCTGGCAGATCCTCGAGCGCGACTACGCGGGCCCGCTGCTCGCCGTGCACCGCGACCTGGTCGCGTCGATCGACGCGCCGCGCCTCCCCGGGAACGCCGGCCCCTGGCGCACGCTGATCGAGGCGTCGGCCACGCTGCCCGACGAGGCCGTCGTGCACGCGCCGCGCGTGGTGGCGCACGCGCCTCCCGCACGCAACACCGTGCAGGAGGAGCGCGCGGCGGTGCTGCCCGCGCTGCGCGACGCCGCGCGCGCGCGCGGCCTCGCGCTGGAGGTCGTCGGCGGCGTGGCACCGTGGTTGCGCTACGCGGGATCGCCCAGCGTGTCGATCGTCGTCCCGACGCGCGACCGAGCCCGGCTGCTGCGGCGCTGCCTCGAGGCCGTCGCGCAGACGCGCGAAGGCCGCGAGGTCGAGGTCGTGGTGGTCGACAACGGATCGTCGGACCGCGGCGTGCACGAGGCGATCGAGCGGGCGCGCCGCACGATGCCGGTCGAGGTGGTGGGCTGCGCCGAGGCGTTCAACTTCCCGCGGCTGTGCAACGTGGGCGTCGCGGCGGCGCGCGGCGACGTCGTCGTGCTCCTCAACAACGACACCGTGGTGCAGCCGGGGTGGCTGCGCGAACTGGCGGCGCTCGCGGTGCAGCCGGGCGTGGGCGCGGTCGGCCCGCTGCTCGCCTATCCGGGCGGCGACCTGCAGTCGGCGGGCGTCCTGCTCGGCGTCAACCGCACCGCCACCAGCGCGCTCGCCGGCTTCTCGCCCGACGACCCGGCGGCGCGCGCGTGGTGCGGCGCGCGCCGCCGCGTGAGCGTCGTGCTCGGCGCGTGCCTCGCGATCCGGCGCACGACCTACGGCGCCGTCGGCGGCCTCGACGAGCGGTTCGCCGTGTCCCACAACGAGGTCGACTTCTGCCTGCGGCTCGAAGCGGCGGGCTACGCGAACCTCTTCACGCCGTACGCGCGCGTGCTGCACGACGAGGGGGCGACGCGCGGCTTCGAGGTCACGCCCGCGGAGCGCGCGCGGCTCGCCGCGGAGGAGCGTGCGTTCCGCGAGCGCTGGGGCGCGCTGCTGCAGCCCTGCGATCCCGCCTACCATCCCGCGCTCGCCCGCGCCGGCGTGCCCTTCGCGCTCGGGGCGCCCGGCGAGCCCGTCGCGCCGCGCGCCGGGTGGCGGTGCGCGCACGGGGACGCGTGAGCGGCTGCACTACAATGCGCGCCACCCGCGCCCGGCGCGTCGCCGGAACGTCCCAGCCCGATACGCCATGAACGAGCGGCCGCGCGTCGACATCGTCAACTTCAACTTCTTCGACTGGGACGGCGAGCGGCTCTACGCAGGGGGCGCGGAGCGCTACGTCCTCGAGCTCGCGCGGCTGCTGGACGCGCTCGGGCTCGCGCCGCGCATCCTGCAGAACGCGCACCGGCCGTTCGCGCGCGAGTGCGAAGGCTTTCCGGTCGTCGGCGTGCCGGCCGGCGCGACGATGGACCTGCAGGCGATGTCGGGGGGCTTCGCCGAGGCGGTGCGCGGCGCGGCGCTCGTCGTCGCGTCGCCGGTCGACCTCGCCGCCGGATTGCCGCAGGACGCGCCGGTCGTGGGCATCAACCACGGCATCCACTGGGACTACGACAACAACCGGATCGACGTGCACGATCCGGCGAAGGACGCGTCGTTCGTCGCCGCCGTCCGCGCGACGCGGGCGTGCGTCTGCGTCGACAGCAACTTCCCGAACTGGCTGCGCTGCTTCGACGCCGAGGCCGCCGCGCGCACGCGCCGCATCCCGAACTTCGTCGACCTCGACCGCTTCGTGCCGCTCGCCAAGCGCTTCGACGGCCCGCTCGAAGTGCTGTTCCCGAGGCGGCTGTGCCGCGAGCGCGGCTTCCGCGACACCGTCGCCGCCTTCGACGACCTGCTGCCGCGGCGCCCGGCGATCGCGCTGCACCTGTGCGGCGAGGGTCCCGCCGAGGACGAGGCGCTCGCGCGCGCCTTCGTCGCGCGCCATCCCGGCCGCGTGCGCTGGTCGAAGCTCGCGATGGACGAGATGCCCGCCGCGTTCGCCGCCAGCCACGTCGTGCTCGTGCCGACCGTCTTCGCGGAGGGCACGTCGCTGTCCTGCCTCGAGGCGATGGCGACGCGCAACGCGGTGGTGGCGACGCCGGTCGGCGGACTGCCCGACCTCGTCATCGACGGCTGGAACGCGCTGGTCGTGCCCCCGGGTCCCGGCGGCATCGTCGCGGCGGTCGAGCGGCTGGACGCCGACCGCTCGCTCGCCGGGCGCCTCGCCACCAACGCGCTGACCGTGGTCCCGGCGTTCGCGCGGGCGCGCTGGCGCGCGCAGTGGCAGGCGGTGCTGCACGAGGTGCTGCCGCAGCACGTCCCGGCGCCGGGCGAGGTGCCCGCGCCGGCCCGCGCGCCCGAGGGGCTCGAGCGGCGCGTCGAGGTGCTGGCCGACGAGCGCGACGCGGCGCGCGCGCAGGCGCAGGCGTTCGCGGCGCAGGCCGAGGCGAACGCGAAGGAGGCCCTTGCCGCCCGCGCCGCGCAGCAGTTCGCCGAGCAGCAGCACTACTGGAGCTCGAGCGAGCTCGCCGGCATCAAGAGCTCCACCGGCTGGGCGCTGCTGCAGCAGCTCTACCGCGTGCGCTTCGGCCTGTTCCCGCGCGGCAGCCGCCGCGAGGCACTCGGCAAGTGGGTCATGCACAACGCGCGGCGGCTGCGCGCGCCGCGCGCGGCGCCGCAGCCGCTGCCGCCTCCGCCGGCCGCCGCGCCTGCCGGCGCCGCCGTCCTCCCGCCCGTCCGCACGCCGGCCGTCGCGACCCGCTACGCGCTGGTCTGCCTGCCGAGCATCGAGTGGGGATTCCGCATGCAGCGGCCGCAGCAGCTCGCGCGGCGGTTCGCGCGCGCCGGGCACGAGGTGCTGTTCGCCCGGCACGCGTTCGGCGCGGCGCTGTCGGCGCGCGCGGTCGAGCCGGGGGTCGAGGAGATCGAGCTGCCCGGCACGCCGGGCGCGAACCCGTACCGCGACCGCATGCACGACGACGACGCGCGGCGCATGGCCGACGCGCTGCTCGCCCACGTCGCGCAGCGGGGGCTCGGGCGCTTCGTGCTCGTCGTGCAGCTGCCGTACTGGGCGCCGCTCGCCGCACGGCTGCGCGCGCTCGCCGGCTGCGACGTCGTCTACGACTGCATGGACCTTCACGCCGGCTTCTCGTCGAACACCGCGGAGGCGCTGACCGACGAGGCGCGGCTGTTCGCCGAGTCCGACGTCGTCGTCTGCTCGTCGGACCTGCTCGTCGAGCACGCGCGGCCGCACGCGAAGGCCGTCGCGCTGGTGCGCAACGGCGTGGACCACGAGCACTTCGCGCAGGTGCCCGCGCGGAGCGCGTCAGGCGACGGCCGGCTCACGATCGGCTACTACGGCGCCATCGCCGACTGGTTCGACAGCGCGCTCGTCGCCGGGGTCGCGCGGCTGCGCCCGCAGTGGCGCATCGTCCTGGTCGGCAGCACGTGGTCCGCGGACACCGCGCCGCTCGCGGCGGCCCCGAACGTCGAGCTGACCGGCGAGAAGCCCTACGTCGAGCTGCCGGCGCTGATCGCCGACTGGCACTGCTGCATCATCCCGTTCCTGCACACGCCGCTCACGGCCGCCACCAACCCGGTCAAGGTCTACGAGATGCTCGCGGCGGGCAAGCCGGTGGTGAGTGTGGGCCTTCCCGAGCTCGCGGCGATGGCGGCCGACGGGCTGGTCGCGCTGGCGGAGGGGCCCGAGGCGTTCGTCGCCGCGATCGAGCGCGAGACCGCGCGCGACGACGCGCGGCGCGTGGCCGCGCGGCGGGCGTTCGCGGCGGGCAACACGTGGGAGGCGCGGCAGCGCGCGTTCGACGCGGCGATCGCCGCCGTCGAGCCGCTGGTCTCGGTCGTCGTCGTCACCTACAACAACCGCGACCTGAACGCTCTCTGCCTCGCGTCGCTGACCGGGGACACGGACTGGCCGGCCATCGAGGTCGTCGTCGTCGACAACGCGTCGCAGGACGGGACGCCCGAGCTGCTGCGCGAGGCCGCGCGGCGCGACGCGCGCGTGCGCGTCGTGCTCAACGACGACAACCGCGGCTTCTCCGCGGCCAACAACCAGGGCGCGGCGCTTGCCCGCGGCCGCTACCTGTGCTTCCTCAACAACGACACGGTGGTGCACGGCGGCTGGCTGCGCACGCTGGTCGGGCACCTGCGCCGCCACGCGCATCTCGGCCTCGTCGGGCCCGTGACCAACGCGATCGGCAACGAGGCGAAGGTCCCGGTCGGCTACGGCGACCTCGCCGGCATGCCCGCCTGGGCCGACGCGCACTGCGCGGCGCACCGCGGCGAGCTCGATGCGATCCCGATGCTGGCGTTCTTCTGCGTCGTCGTCCCGCGCGACGTCTGGCGGCGCGTCGGACCGCTCGACGAGCGCTTCGGCGCCGGGATGTTCGAGGACGACGACTACAACCGGCGCGTGCGCGACGCCGGCTTCGACGTGCGCCTCGCGCGCGACAGCTTCGTGCACCACTGGCAGCGCGCGTCGTTCAAGCTGCTGGGCGAGGACGAGTACCTGCGCATCTACCGCGAGAACCAGGCGCGCTACGCCGACAAGTGGCGCGACGCCGATGGCGGCGCGCTGGCGCCGCTGCGCAAGGCGGCCGCCTCGGCACCGGCCACCGTGGTGTTCGCGCCGTCCGTGGGCTGGGCGATCCCGCTCGCGCAGCGGCCGCACCACATCGCCCGCGTGCTCGCGCAGGACGGCTACGCGGTCGTGTTCGACTGCAGCAACGCCGCCGACGACGTCGACACGCTGCGCGAGGTGGAGCCGCGGCTGTTCCTGTACAAGGGGCCGGCGGAGGCGCTCGCCGGGCTGCCGCGGCCGGTGCTGTGGACGTTCAGCTACAACGTCGACTACCGCGACCGCTTCGGCGCCGGCGCGCGCCTGGTCTACGACTGGATCGACGACCTCGCGGTGTTCCCCTACGACCAGCGCAAGCTCGCCGCGATGCACGAGCGCGCGCTGCGCGAGGCGGACGTGGTCGTCTCGGTCGCGCACCGCCTGCACGAGCGCGCGCTTGGCGAGCGGCCCGACGCGCGCTACGTGCCCAACGGGGTCGAGGAAGGGCGCTTCGACCGCGAGCCCGAGCCCAACCCGGCGCTGTCCGACCCCGCGTTCGCGCGGCTCGTCGCGGACGGCCGGCCGATCGCCGGCTACTACGGCGCGCTGGCGCACTGGTTCGACTACGCGCTGCTCGCGCAGGCGGCGCGGCTGCGCCCCGACTGGCAGTTCGTGCTGATCGGCCCCGACCACGACGGCAGCCTCGCGCGCTCGGGCGTGGCCGAGCTCGCGAACGTGCACGCGCTGGGCCCGCGGCACTACGCGGCGCTGCCGGGGTACCTGCACCGCTTCGACGTCGCGACCATCCCGTTCGCCATCAACGACATCACGCTGGCGACGTCGCCGCTGAAGCTCTACGAGTACTTCGCCGCCGGAAAGCCCGTGGTGAGCACCCCGATGCCGGAGTGCATGGCGTTCCCGGAAGTGCGCATCGCCGCGGACGCCGAGCAGTTCGTCGCGGCGCTCGACGCCGCGCGCGCCGACGGCCGCGACGCCGCGCACGCCGCGCGGCTGCGCGCGCTGGCTGCTGCCAACACCTGGCGGGCGCGGGCGAAGGAAGTGATGGACGCGCTCGACGCAGCGCCTCCGCGCCGGCCCGCCAGGGCGTCGGCCGATGCGGACGCCGCCGCGAAGGAGGCGGTGCCGCCGGCGCCGGCCGCCCTCGCGCCGCCACCGGCCGCCGTCGCGCCGCCGCCCCCGGTGGCGCCGGGTTCGGCGCAGGAGGCGCTGATGCGCCGCTACGAGCGACTCGCCACGCCGCACAACCGCCACTTCTTCCAGGCGCTCGCCGCGCACCTCGCGCACGCGCAGGACCACCCGTGCCTCGACATGTACTTCGAGTTCGCGCTGTCGGCCAACGAGCGCGGCCGCAAGGCGGCGGCGCTGATCGCGGACTTCATCCCGCTCGCCGGCCAACGCACGCTGGACGTCGGCTGCGCGTACGGCGGCTTCCTGGTCGCCATGGCCGAGCGCGGCGCGCAGCCCGAGGGCTTCGACATCGACACTTCGCTGCTCGGGCTGGCCGCGCACAACTTCGCCGACGTCGGGCGCGCCTGGCCGGTGCACCGCGCCGACGTGACGAACGCCGGCGACGTGGCACCGTTCGCCGCGTCGTTCGACGTCATCACGTGCAACGACGTGATCGAGCACGTGCGCGACCCTGCGGTCGCGATCGGGCACATCGCCTCGATGCTGCGCGACGGCGGCCTCGCGTACTTCGAGATCCCGAACCGCGACGCCGTCCCGTTCGTGGCGAGCGACGGCCACTACCAGCTCTTCGGCATCACGCAGCTCGACCGCGAGGCGGCGGGCCGCTACTTCGCCGCGCACGCGCCCGGCGTTCCCTACGGCGTCGAGCACTACCTGCGGCTGCCCGAATACCGCGCGCTCTTCGACGCCGCGGGCCTGGCGATGGAGGTGCTGCCGGACGCCGCTGCGATCGCGGGCCCGGAGGAGATCGGCCGCCAGCTCGCGGAACTGCGCGCGGCGCTGGAGACCAGGCTCGCGACGGTGCCGGAGGCGCTGCGCGACGAGACGCACGCCGCGGTGCTCCGCTACCTCGACGAGGCGCAGCGGCCGCTACCGCCCGGCGGGGTGGACGCCTACCTGCTGCGCTACGGCACCGGGTTCTGGCGCGTGGTCGCGCGCAAGCCCGCCGCGACGAGCGCGCCGATCGCGACGCCTGCGACGATCGCGACGCCTCTGACAACGGCGACGCCTGCCGCGGCCGCGGCGGCCGGCGAGCCGCCGCCCCCGCCTGCGCTCGCGCACAAGCCGTTCTGGCGCGGGACCTGCAACGTCTGCGGTCGGCGCACGCGTTTCTTCCGCGACGACCCGTCGCTCGACCGCGAGTCGCTGACCTGCGAGCACTGCCGCTCGACGTCGCGCTACCGCTCGATCGCGCGCGGCGTGCTGCGGGCGATCGCGCAGCGCACCGGCGTGCGTGCCGACGCGATCGCCGCGCTGCCGCTGCACGCCGACGCCGGGCCGTTCCGCGTGTACGACACGCAGGCGCCGTTCCGCTTCGAGCCGGCGGCCTATCCGCTGCCCGACCTGCTGCGCGAGCGGCGCTGGATCGACGTCACGGTCTCGTCGTTCCGCCCCGAGGCGCCGCTTGGCGCGCCGGTCGCGCCGGGCGTGGTCAACCAGAATCTCGAGCGGCTCACGTTCGCGGACGCGAGCTTCGACCTCGTCGTCACCAGCGACGTCATGGAGCACGTGCGGCTCGACGAGCGCGCGCACCGCGAGATCGCGCGCGTGCTGAAGCCCGGCGGCGTCTACGCGTTCACCGTGCCGCACTTCCGCGACCGCGCCGACACATACGTGCGCGTGCGCGTGCACGATCCCGACGACCCGTCGCGCGACGAGTACCTGACCGAGCCCGAGTACCACGGCGACGCGAACGCGCCCGCCGGACCGGGCGCGCTGTCTTACCGGAGTTACGGCACGGACCTCGACGCGACGCTCGCCGCGCTAGGCTTCGACGTGCGCTACGAGATGACGACGGACGAGGCGGCGGGGCTGTCGAACACCGAGCTCTTCTACTGCGTCAAGCGCGCGGCGTAGCGATCCCGTGCGCTGCGGAAATGCGAGTCTGACCCTCGTTCTGGAGGTGATGGCCGCGCGCGCCCGGCCGCGGGCCAGCGCGATCGAGACCTCGTCGCCGGGTTCGACCCGGGCGACGTCCACGGCGATGCGTCCCTGCGCGCCGGGCGTCAGGCGCGGCAGGCGTCGATCGCGGCGGCGAGCGCGTCGGCGCGCGACCGCCACGACTGCCCGGCGAGGAAGGCGGCGCGCTCGCCGTGCGGGGGCGGCGGGGGCAGCGCGCGCGCCGCGATGCGTGCACCGAGGTCCGCGGCGTCGCGATAGAAGGTGACGAAGGGCGCGAAGCGGTCGAGCGCGGGCCAGTGCGCAGCGGCGACCGGCTTGCCGAGCGCCACGTACTCGTAGAGCTTCACCGGGTCGACGGCGCGCGTGAGATCGTCGATGCGAAACGGCAGCAGCAGCGCGTGCGCGTCGGCGACGGCCGCCGCGAGCGCGTCGTGCGGCCACGGCGGCTCGACCGCCACGCGCGGCACGGCGGGCGGCGGCGCGCCGTCGACGGGCCCGATCAGGCGGATCGAGGCGTCGCTGCACGCCTCGACGACCGCGCGCAGGGCGTCGGCGTCGAGCCAGCGCGCGATCGTGCCGAAGTAGGCGAGCACCAGCGGTCCGTGCGGCGGCAGCGGCGACGACGGCTGCACGGGAAACGCATCCGGGTCCCAGCCGTTGGGGATGACGGCGAGCTTCGCCTCCGGGGCGCCGCGCGCCGCCATGCGCGCCGCCAGCTCGTCGCTGGAACAGGCGACGAGGTCCGCGCGCGCGAGCAGCGCGCGCTCCCACGCGGCCTTCTGTGCGCGCACGGCGTCGTCCTGGTCGAAGGCGAGCGCGTCGTCCATGCAGTCGTAGACCAGCGGCCGCCGGCCGGCGCCCTGCGCCACCCACGGCCACAGCTCGGGCGACGTGACCACGACGACCGCCGCACCGCGCAGGCGCGGCGAGCACTGCAGCCGCGCGATCGCGGCGTTGGCGCGCGCGATGGCCGCGCGCCGGTACGAGCCCGGCAGCCGCAGCACGTGGACGACACGCACGCCGCGCGCCGGATTCGCGACCAGCGATCCGCGCTTGCGCGACAGCGGCGCGATCACCGTGACGTCGTAGTGCGCGCCGAGTCCTGCCGCGAGGTGGTGCGGCCGCTGGCGGATGTGGCCCCAGTCAACGTGGCTGACGAGGACGAGGCGTGGCTTCAAGGCAGCGTCCGATGGCGGCGACGATGCGCCCGGCGGCGAGGCCGTCGCCGTAGGGCGAAGCGCCGCGGGCCATCTGCCGGTACCACGCCGGATCGTCGAGCAGGCGCGCGGTCTCCCCGACGATGCGCCGCTCGTCGGTGCCGACCAGCCGCGCGACGCCGGCCTCGACGGCCTCGGGGCGCTCGGTCTCGTCGCGCAGCACCAGCACCGGCTTGCCGAGCGCCGGCGCCTCCTCCTGGATGCCGCCGGAGTCGGTGAGGATCAGCGTCGACTCGGCGAGCAGCGTGACGAAGGGGCCGTACGACAGCGGCTCGACCACGCGCACCGCGCCGGCGGTCCCGATCTCGTCGGCGATCGCGCGCCGCACCTCGGGGTTGGGATGCGCGGGGTAGACGATCTCGACGTCGGGCCACCGCGTGGCGATGGCTTTCAGCGCGCGCAGCATGCCGCGCATCGGCGCGCCGAAGTTCTCGCGCCGGTGCGCGGTCACGACGATCAGCCGCCTGGCGCGGTCGCGCGCGAGCCCGTGCGGGATGGCGAGGTCGCGGACCGTCAGCAGCGCGTCGATGACCGTGTTGCCGGTCACGACGATGCGCTCGTCGGGCACGCGCTCGGCGAGCAGGTTCGCGCGCGCGGCGGCGGTCGGCGCGAAGTGCAGCGTGGCGAAGCGCGAGGCGACCTCGCGGTTCATCTCCTCGGGGAACGGGTTGCGGAAGTCGCCGGTGCGCAGCCCCGCCTCGACGTGGAAGAACGGGCGATCCTGGTAGAAGGCGCACAGCGCCGCGGCGAGCACCGTCGACGTGTCGCCCTGCGCGACCACCGCCGCGGGCGCGAGGTCGTCGAGCGTGCGGTCGAGCGCCTCCACGCAGCGGCCGAGGAAGCCGGCCAGCCGCTGCCCGGGCTGCATCAGGTCGAGCGCCACGTCCGCCCGCAGGCCGAAGAGCGCCATGGTCTCCGCGAGCAGCTCGCGGTGCTGGCCGGTGTTGACGAGGACCGGCGCGAAGCGCGCGTCGCGCGCGAGCGCGGCGACGACCGGGGCCATCTTGACCACTTCGGGGCGGGTGCCCAGCACGCAGGCAATCCGCGCGGGAGTGGACGAGGTCATGCGCGCGATTGTCCCACAGCGGTGCGCGCGCCTTCGCTGCCGCCGGCGGGGTCGGATCCCGCCCCGGCATGGGGAAGTTCCTTCGGGCGCCGGCAGCGGTGGTCGGACCCCCCGCGGGATCCGACCCCCTGCCGATGCGGGACTCGACGCCGGCGAGCGTCAGCCGCCGCGCTGCCGTGCGCCCGCGCTCTGCACGTCGAACGGCGTCGCGGCGCCGTTGCGGTTGGCGATCTGCACGCGGTTGTGGCAGGACGCCGTCACGTTGCCGGATCCCGCGAGCTGGCCGAGCCGCACGCCGAAGCGGACCGACTGCCCGACGGCGAGATCCACGCTGCCGAAGGGCGACAGCGTGACGCGGTCGGCGGGGGAGGCGCCGCTGTAGAGCGTCCCGTACTGGTCGGAATTGTTCACCGCGGTCCAGGATCCGCCCGCGTTGAGCGAGTAGACGACGGTGGCGCTCACGTCGATGCCCGCCGTGGGCGCCGACAGGATCACGGCCGCGTTCACGTAGGCGCGCCGCGGGAACCCGGTCACCGCGTAGTCGGGCGTGGCGCACACGACCGGTCCCGGGTTGCTGCCCGGCGTGACGACGCTGCCGGCGGCGGCCACCGGCGCGAGGTCGACCGGCGTCAGCGCGTCGCCGAGGCGCTTCATGAATGCGGCCATCGACAGCCGCGTGACGGGGTCGTTGGGGCAGTACACCGAGCCGTCGCCGCAGCCGGTCGTGATGACGCGGTTCTTCATCCACTCGACGCTCGGGCAGAACGGGCTGGACGCGAGCACGTCGCCGAAGTTGGCGCAGTTCTGCGCGGCCGCGCCGCCGGCCGCGAGCGTGCCGGCGGCGGCGAGGGCGGCGAGGACGCAACCCCGGAGGGCGCGCGCGGCCGCCGCGGAGGCGGGGACGGACGGGATGGCGAAGCGCATGGCGATTCTCCCGCTAGAACGGCGCGCTCGCGCCGTTGCGGTTGTGGATGCGGGTCTGCACCGTGCAGTAGTACCCGAGGGACGCCGGCGCCGGGGCGCCGGAGAAGATCAGGCCGAACAGGTAGCTCTGCCCGACGGCGAGGTCGAGTTCGCCGTGGACGACCACCGTGCGGTCGTCGTCGGGCGTGCGCCCCGTGTAGATCGACGCCGACACCGCCGACGAGGGGATCGGCGTCCAGTTCGTGCCGCCGTCCATCGAGTACGCGGGCTGGATGCTGATCACGCTGCTCACCGATGCGGAGAACACGTTGGCGAACGCCTGCAGCCGCGCGCGGCGCGGGTAGGCGGTCACCGCGTAGTTCCGCGCCGGATCGAAGCACGCGACCATCGCGCTGCCGGACAGGTTGAGCGTCCCCTGCGCCGACACGCGCGCGAGGTCCTCCGGCGTCAGCGCACGGCCCTCGCGGAACATGAACGCGGCCATCGCCAGCCGGCTGACCGCGCTGTCCGGGCAGTACGCGCCGGGCGCGCAGCCGCTGGTGATCTCGCGGTTCGACATCCACTGCACGCTGCTGCAGAACGGGCTGGCCGCGTCGACGTCGTTGAAGCCGGCGCAGGCGTTGGGGCCGATGACGCCCTGCGTGAGCGACCCGCTCGACGGCAGGTTCGACGCGTTGCCGGAATAGAGCGCCTGGATGGCGATCGATCCCGCCGGCAGCGCGCTCGTCGTGCACTGCGCGATGCGCACGTCGCCCGGCCCCGGCAGCGCCACCGCCGCGCAGCCGGCGATCGACGCGCCGTTCGCGCGGAAGTCGACGCTGCCGCCCGGCGCGATGCCGGTCACCGTCGCGGTGAACGTGACCGACTGGCCCTGGTTCGACGGATTGAGGCTGCTGGCCACGCTCGTCGTCGTCGGCTGCGGCGTGGTCGGCACGACCGCCTGGTGCAGGATCGCCGAGTCGCCGGGCGTGTGCGTCGTGCTGCCCGAGTACGCAGCACGCAGCATGTGCGTGCCGGCCGGCAGGGCGTTGGTGACGCACTGGGCCGTGCGCGTGTTGCCGGCGCCGGTCAGCGCGACGGCGGCGCAGGCGGCGAACGCGACGTCGTTCACCGTGAACGCCACCGTCCCGCCGGGCGCCGTCCCGGTGACGGACGCCGTCAGCGTGATCGACGCACCCACCGTCGCCGGATTGGACGATGATCCCAGCGTCACCGCCGGGACGATCAGCGGCGTGCCGCCGGGGCCGCCGGTCGTGGCGACGTTGTTCAGCGCCGCGGCCGCGTCGACGATGCCGGTGCCGCAGGTCGACGGGAGGCAGTCGCGCCCGGTGCCCGTGGGGAACGGCCGCGCCGTCGCCTGCAGGATCGACGTGACCTGCGCCGGCGTCAGCGACGGCTTGAGCGACAGCAGCAGCGAGGCGATGCCGGCGACGTGCGGCGTCGCCATGCTCGTGCCCTGGTAGCCGACGTAGTTCATGCCGCCGGGCAGCGGCACGGTCGTCCCGCTGTTGAGCGTGGAGAGCACGCGCTCGCCGTCGCTGCCGCCCGGCGCCGCCAGCTCGACGACCGCTCCGAAGTTGCTGTACGACGCCCGCTGGCCGATGCGCCCGACGGCCGCCACCGTCAGCACGCCGTTGCAGCTGGACGGCGAGTAGTTGGCGGCGTCGTCGTTCTCGTTGCCGGCGGCGACGATGACGGCGACGTTGCGGCCGAGCGCGTTGGTGATCGCCGTCTGCGTGAGTGCGGGGCACACGCCGGGGCCGCCGAGCGACATGTTGAGGACGCGCGCCGGGTAGCCGTTGGCGGGGACGCCGGTGACGGGTCCGCCCGACGACCACTCGATCGCGTCGGCGATGTCGCTGGTGAAGCCGCCGCACTTGCCCAGCGCGCGGATCGGCACGATGCGGCTCACCCAGTTGACGCCGGCCACGCCGGCCGCGTTCCCGGTGGCGGCGCCGACCGTGCCGGCGACGT
The DNA here is from genome assembly GCA_016861105.1 of Betaproteobacteria bacterium. GTDB lineage: Bacteria > Pseudomonadota > Gammaproteobacteria > Burkholderiales > Casimicrobiaceae > VBCG01. The sequence goes on from BOKS01000018.1 coordinate 25,971, forward strand.
GGGTGCCGTGCCACGAGCTGTCGGAGACGCCGCACTGGAAGAACCAGCCGCCGTTGGTCGAGCCCGCGTTCTCCGCCGTGGTGATCCAGTCGCCCGGGTCGGAGGCGTCCGCGTCGCGGCTGGAGACGCACGGCGGCGTGAACGGGTTCTGGTTCGGCGAGCAGCCGCCGGGCTGCGGCGGATCGCCGTCGTTCGCGGTCAGCCAGTCCACGATGAAGTCGTAGCCGCCGATGAAGCGGTTCGCGAGGTCGGGGTGCGTCTTCAGCGCGCCGCTGTCGATGACCGCCGTGCGGACGCCGGACCAGCCCGTGGTGCGGTCCCACGCACCGGGAAGGTTCGCGCCGCCGACCGCGGTCTGGCCGCCCGGCGGCGGCGCCCAGTAGTGCCACTGGCTCGCGTAGAGCGGATCGTTGGGCACGAGCTGGCGGAACGCGAGGTAGTCCGGGTGCGCCCACTCGACGTCGGGGTCCTGCGCGATCGCGGCGGCGATGGCCTCGACGTCGTCGACCGGGAGCTTCTGCATGAGGTCGAGCACGTGCGCGCGCGCCCAGGCGATCGTGCGGCCGTGGGCGAGCGGGCGGCCGGCGCGCGCGGAAAGCTGGGCCACGCGCGACGCGGCCAGCGGCAGGTCGGCGGCCGCATCGGCGACGGCGGACGCGTCGCGGTACTTGACGATGATGCGCGACAGTCGGGGCTGCGGCCCGGTGCGCTTGGCGCGCGCGGCCGGCAGCGAAGGATCGGCGACCGGGTCGGCGTAGACGACGCCCGGGTCCATCCGCAGGCGCGCGAGCGCGGCCTTCGCGCCGTCGTCGCTGAGCGCCGGGGCGAGGGCGACGCGGTAGGCGCCGTCGACGGTGACCGCCACGCCGGCGAGGCCCGTGCGCACGGCCTGGCCGATGTCCGCCAGCCGGGCGAGGTCGGCAGCCGACGTCGTTCCCGCGGCCGCGTCGCGGAAGCGGACGGCGATGTGCGTGACGTCGGCGGCGGCCGGCAGGGCGACCGTCGCCGCGAGTGCGGCAGCGATGCACGCGCGGCGCAGGCGCCGGCCTGCCGCGGGCCTCGTCCCGGCTGGTGTCTCGCTGCGCATGCCCTGCCCCCTGTCGACGCGGCGATCGAGGAAGCGATCATGCGCCGTCGCCGACGGCAATGGAAGCCCCGGCGGTTCGACGCGGCAGGCGCCGCCGCGGCGGCGCCTGCCGCCGAGGGTCAGGGGGCGCAGGCCTCGGTGGGCGTCACGAACGGGAACGTGCGCTCGACGAACACCGCCATCTGGCCGCGCGTGACCGGCGCGTCGGGGCAGTAGCGCAGCGGCCCGGTCGCGCAGCCGCCGGTCACGCCGAGCGCGTAGAGCTTCTCGACGAAGCGGTACATCGGGTGCGACGCGGCGACGTCGGCGAACGACGGCGTGGCCGGCTGGCTGGGCACGTACGCCGCTCCGCAGCGCGCGCGCAGCAGGAACGTGGCCATCTGCGCGCGCGTGACGGCATCGTCGGGACAGTAGGCGTTCGCGGTGCAGCCGCTGGTGATGCCGTCGTTGCGCAGCGCCTCGGCGTAGTCGCGGAACTGCGACCCGACCGGCATGTCGACGAACACGCCGGTGGCGGGCGGCGGCACCCAGTTCGACGCGCGCAGCGCGCGCTCGAGGAAGACCGCCATCTGGCGGCGCGTGACCGCGTCGTTCGGGCAGAACTGGCCGGCCGCGCAGCCGCTCGACACGCCGGCCTGCGCGAAGAACTCGACGTGGCCGTAGAACGGGTGCGCGGCCGCGACGTCGGTGAAGCGCTGCGGCACCGGGTGCAGCGGCGACGTCGGCCGGTAGCCGGCGATCGCCTTCGCCGTCCGGTTGAGCGTGTGCGCGTTGTTGCGCGCGCCGGCGTCGCCCATCGGCGCGCCGCCGTAGGTGAGCCGCGGGTTCGACAGGTACTGCACGCGCGTGCAGCTGGTGTACGGCGCGGTGCCGGTGCACTCGTTGTTGTACGCGAGCACGGTGCGCCAGCGCGCGGCGAGGTTGACGTAGCCGCGCGAATAGCAGAACGCGCCGTCCTCCTTGCCGTCGGCGCAGCCGCCTCCGCCGAGCACGTAGGTGTCGTGGTGCGCGCCCATGTTGTGCCCGAGCTCGTGCACGAACGACTTGTTGCCGACGGGGCAGTAGTCCCAGTCCAGCACCGAGTAGCCGAGGTAGGCGGTTCCCGCCGACGGGTAGGGCAGCCACGCGAGCCCGCAGTACGCGCTGTTGTGGATGAAGATCGAGACGAGGTCCGCGCCGTGCGTGTCGCGCAGCGCGTGGACGTTCGGGATCAGGCCGTCGGTGATGTCGTCGAGCGCGCAGTCGAAGGCGTTGCTGCCGCCCGGGCAGCTCGTGCGCTCCGCGTAGCTCACCTGCTGCGCGTGGACCAGGCGCAGCCGCTGCGCCACGCCGCTGTTGAGGTAGGTGAGGTTCGCGTTGTCGATCGACGCCTGCGCGAGGCTCTGCATCGCGGCGGCGCCGCCGCCCGCGGTCTGCGCGGCCGGCGTCCAGACGATCATCACGTCGATCAGGCGCCCCGAGTCGACCGGCACGTCGGGCTCCGCGTCGAAGCCGTCGGCACGCGCCGGCGCGAAGCGGACGCGCGGCGGCAGCTCCGGCGGCGCGAGATGCGCGGCCTTCTGCACGACGCGGTAGGCGCCGTCGCCGTCGAGCCGCTCGACGGCGTAGTTGCCGCCGGGAAAGTCGATCGTGCCCACGAGCACGCCGGCCTCGTGCGTGAGGATCGCCGTGCCGAGCTCGAGGCCGTCGAGGCGGGCGAACAGCGTCGTGCCGGAGGCGCGCACCTCGGCGCCGATCACCTCGGCCTCGAGCTCGAGGCCCGGAAACAGGTCGAGCACGAAGCGCTGGCCGGCCGCGGACGCGAGGTGTCCGCGCGCGAGCGCGTCGATCGCGGCGAGATCGGGGCGCACGGCGCGCGCACGCACGGCGGATGCGTCGCCCTGCTTGAGCGCGACGCGGCCCTCGAGCGTGGGACCGAAGAGCCGCGGCGGGGTACCGGCGGCGAGCGCCGGCACGCCCGCGAGGGCGGTGGCGAGGAGGAGGAGCGCGCAGCGGCGCGCGAGGGCGATCGGTTTCATGGTGGGCGGGCTTCGAGCAAGCCGCGTGCCGTGCGCGCGCCGCGGCCGACCGTCGGCGCAGCGCGGCGCGACACCGCGCCCGGGACGCGTGCCGGCCGCGCGCGTGCAAGACCGTGCGGAAGGCGCGTCGCGCAGCGGCGTGCACGGGCTGTGCCCGACAAGCTGCACGCGACCGCCGGCGCCGCGGCCGACGCCGCCACTGACGCATCGCGGCACGCCGCGCGGTGAGGACCGCGCGCCGACGGACGGCCGGCGGCGCGCATGCAAGATACATGAAACGATGCGGCGCGGTAGTGGACAGCCCGGGCGTCGCAGCGGCGCCGGCACGCGCGGTCCTCCCACGGCGAAGGGGGAATCCGGCGGCGATCGCGCCTCGCGCTGTCCGGCACACGACCGTTCGTCTGCATGCCGTTGGCATATAACGTGTTTTCCCTACAATCGTTCGGCACTGACGCTCGCCGACCGCCTTCGACGTCATCGATCCCACCACACGGAAGCCCGCCCATGCGCATTCCCGTCCTGCTCCGCATCGCCGCCGTGGCGCTCGCCCTCGCGGCGGCGCCGGCCGCCGCCCAGAACTGCGTCGGCTTCACCGACGTCCTCGCGTCCAGCCCGTTCTGCCCGTCCGTCGAGTGGGTGAAGAACCGCGGCATCACGACCGGGTGCGGCGCCGGCACCACCTACTGCCCGAACGACGCGGTCTCGCGGCTGGGCATGGCCGCGTTCCTGCAGCGCGTGGGCGACAAGCTCACGCCCGCGCTGATCACGCCGGTGCCGAAGGCCGACTCGCTGACGCAGCTCGACCTCACGACGCCGCCGGTCGTGTGCCAGACCGGCGACTACGTTGTCGCGGGCTACCCGCGGCGCGCGGTCTTCGCCGGGCGCGTCAACATCTACAACCCGTCGGCGCACGGCGACTTCGTCGTCGACATGGTCTACATCGACGACGGCACGTCGAACTGGAAGGGCGTTCCCGACACCGCGGCGTACCAGACGCTCTACACGGGGTTCACGCCCGCGCACGACGTGACCACGTACCCGACCGGCCACCTCGACCTCGACGTCGGCAAGACCTACAAGTTCGGCATGCGCATCTCGCGCTACACCGGCACGCTCGCCAACGTCGCCGCCTACTGCCACAACGCCGTGTGGATCCACAACCGCAACGGCGTCGCCACGCCGTTCGACGAGGGCGTCTACACCCCGCCGGCGGATCCGCAGCCGCTGCAGGGCCGCGCGCTGCCGCGCCCGTAGCCATTCGCTCCGAGGGGGAGGTGCCGCACGCGGCGCCGCCCGGGCGGCGGACCCTCGCGGGTCCGCCGCGTTCCTTTCGCCGGAGCCCGGCCGCGGTGCGCTTCACGCTATCATGCGCGCCTCGACGCCCGCCCAGGTCCGCTCGCTCCCGATGATCGCCCGCCTCGCCCTCGCCGCTGCCCTCGCGGCGCTCGCCCTCCCCGCGCACGCCGCCTGGGAGCCGCTCGGCAGCACGCAGCTCGGCGACAAGGCCGTCGACATCTTCATCGACCCGGACCGCATCCGCGACCAGGACGGCTACAAGATGGTCTGGCAGCTCGACAACCTGCGCGACGAGGTCCCGGCCAACCAGGCCCGCTCCGCCGTGCGGCTGTTCGCCGTCGACTGCGCGAAGGCTTCCACGGCGCTGGCGGACATCATCCTTTACAAGGGCGAGATGGGCAAAGGCCAGTCGCTCGGCCGCCAGGTGAGCAAGTCGCTCGAGTTCGAGCCGGCGCTGCCCGACAGCGTCGCCGAGCTGCTGCTGTTCCGCACCTGCATCCCGCCCGAGCAGCAGAAGCTGCTGCTGCAGCAGGGCGACGCGAAGGCGAAGGAGGCCGCGAAGCCCGCGCCGCCGAAGCCCGCGCCCGCCGCGCCCGCGGAAGCGCCGCCCCCGCCGGCGCCCAAGTGACGGGTCAGCCGGGGCCGCGCGCTGCGACCTCCAGCGGCGAGGTTGCCGGATTGCGGTTCTCGATCAGCACGTGCACTTGGCACACGCCGGAGGCATCGGCCGTCGTTGCGCTTGCCGCCGCCCGGATGATCCGCAGTGCGAACCGGTAGCCGGTCCCGGGCACCAGGTCGGTCGGGGGCATCAGCACTGCGACGCTCGCCGTGCGACCGGTCGACACGGCGCCGCCCGACGACGTGACCGTCTGCCGGGGCGACGCCGCGAGGTAGGTGACACCGTTGTCGGTCGAGACGGCGAACTCGACCGCGACGTCGACCGCGTCGTTGGCCGCGGGCGTCGCCGAGATCATGGCGACGCCGTGGGCGCGGCCGACGAAGGCCGGTGTGTAGGACCCCGCCGGGCAGGCGATCACGCCGGGCGTCAGGTTGTCGTTCACCGCGCTCCACGAGACGTTGGAGCCCAGGTAGACCGGGGTCAGCGCATTCGCGAAGCGGTTGAGGAACGCCGCCATCTGCAGGCGCGACACGGCCGCGGCCGGACAGTACGACGGTCCACCGCATCCGGTGGTGACCGCCCGGTTCTTCATCCACTCCACGCTCGGGCAGAACGGATCGGAGTCTTCCACGTCGGCGAAGCCGGCGCAGGGCGCCGCCGCGGCCACGCCGGGCAGCGCGCAGGCGAGGGCAACGGCGAGGGTGCACAGGAACCTGGGCATGGCGCTGCTCCGCTAGAACGGCGACGCGCTGCCGGTGCGGCTGGCGTAGACCGCTTCCAGCTGGCAGGTCCAGGCGCCCAGGTTCGCGGTCCCGCCGCCGTGCCGCGTCACGCGCAGGCCGTACTGCGTCGCGGTGCCGGGCGCCACCGGAACGGCGCCTTTCCCCGTGCTCACGTTGAGCCACCGGTTCGCCCCCCCGACCGTCGCGGGCTGGGCGTTGCGCACTGACCACGGGCCGCCGTCGACCGCCTCGACCACGTGGACGGCGATGCCCGCCGATGCCGCGACACTCGCGCTCAGGATGCCGCGGACGCTCGCGGAGCGCGGATAGGTTTCGCCGGCCACGGCCGTCGTCGCGCAGACGACGTCCCCCGCATCCGGGTCGAGGCTGGCGCCGGCGCCCTCCGCATAGCGCAGCAGCGGGGACAGCGTCCGGCCGAGGCGCTGCATGAACGCCGCCATCGCGAGGCGCGACACGTCCGGATCGGGGCAGTAGAAGCCGGGCGTACACCCCGTGGTCACGGCGCGGTTCTTCATCCACTCGACGCTCGGGCAGAATACGTCGGCGCTGTCGACGTCGGCGAAGCCGGCGCACGGCGCGCCCGCGGCGGGGGCGGGCGCGGCGCCGAGCACTGCGGCGAGCGCGAGGGCGTGAACACGGGTCATCGGAGCGTCCCCTATTCCGCGCGCGTGCGGAGGAACACCTGCAGGTGGCAGGTCCAGTCGGCGATCGTCTGCGTGGAGTTCGACGCGCCGCGGACGAGGAAGATGCCGTAGCGCTGCACGCTGCCGGCGAGGTGGTTCGGCTGCGCGATCGGGTGGGGCAGCGTGTTCGTCGTGATGGTGACGTGCTGCCGCGCCGCGTCGTCGCCGGAGACGATCGGCGTCTGCGGCTGGCCGGTCACCGGCTGCCAGCTCGAGCCCCCGTCGCTGCTGGCGGCGACGCGGATCGCGATGTTCTGCTGGCCGGTCAGCGCGAACGAGAGGTCGGCATTGGCGGTGGCGATCCTGTCGTAGCCCACGGCCGGGACGTCCGCGGTCTGGCAAACGACGCTCGCCGTGAGGGGATCGATCGTGCCGCCGGCCTCCTCGACGTCGACGACCGCGGGCGTGACGACGTTGGCCACCCGGAACATGAATGCGGCCATCTGCAGGCGCGACACGAGGTCAGTGCCGCAATACGTCGTCGGAGTGCATCCCGCAGTGACGTTGCGGTTCTTCATCCACGTGACCGTCGCGCAGAACGGATCCGTGTGCTCGATGTCGAGGAAGCCGGCGCAGGGCAGCGCCTGCGCGGGCGGGGCCGCGGTGGCGAGCGCCGCGAGGAACACGATCACGGCCGCGTGACGGCGCATGCGATCCTCCCCATTGGCCGGACGGCCGTGCCGCGACTGTAACGCCTCCCTGAAGAGGTGCGCAACGCGGGGGCAGGGTCGCGACGCCGCGCGGGACGACGCCGTCGCAAACGACGGGGCCCGCACCAGGCGGGGCCCGCGCTTCCGAACCCGGGTACTTCGTCAGTCGCCGCGGCCGTGCGGACCCGCGTCGGCGGGTGCATCCAGCGGCCCGGGCGCGGTGCCGTTGCGGTTGACGAGCTGGACGAGGTTCTCGCAGTAGAGGTTGGCGACGTCGCCGGTGCCGGTCTGGCGGATGACCGCCAGCGCGAACTGGTAGGTCGATCCGACGTCGAGGTCGAGGACGTTCATCGGGTGCAGCGAGATGTCGACCGGCGGCGTGAGCCCGCTGTACAGGGACCCGTACGCCGTGCCGTCGTTGCTGGCCGGCGTGATCCACGACGTCCCGCCGTTGGTCGAATAGACGACCCACGCCTTGACGTCCATGCCGCCGTTGGGCGTGTAGAGGTTGACCAGCCCGCGCACGATGGCGGCGCGCGGGTACCCGGTGATCGCAACGGGGTCGGTCGCGCAGAGGTTCTGCTGGCCGACCAGGTTGAGCCCGCCGATGGCGGGATCGCGCTTGCGCACGAACGCCGGCGTGAGCGCCACGCCGAGCCGCTGCATGAACGCGGCCATGGCGAGCCGCGACACCGCGTCGTCCGGGCAGTACTCGGTCCCGGTGCAGCCGGTGGTGACGGCCCGGTTCTTCATCCACTCGACGCTCGGGCAGAACGGGCTCGCGGCCTGGACGTCGGTGAAGCCGGCGCAGTTCTGCGCCGCGGCGGGCTGGGCGGCGATGGCGGCGAGCGCGAGGGCGCTCGCGGCGAGGACGGACGTGAATCGCAAGATCGGGCTCCGGCAGAGGCGAATCGAGGCGGACGATTGTACGCCCGATCGACACGGGGCCATGGCCGCATTTCGCGTCGGTGCGAACGGGGTGCGGCCGTGGATCTACCCGCGCGTTTTCCCCGGGGGGCGACGTGGGGCGAGCGCGGCCGGGCGGGCGGGGTTGCGCGGGGTGCTTTCGGCGCCGCCGCCGCTACCCTAGAGTAGCGGGCGTGCTCGGCACGGGGTCGGGAGGCGAGGGAATGCGCGCATGGATGCGGAGGGTAGGCGCCGTGGCCAGCGTCGCGATGGCGTTCGCGGCGGGGGCCGCGCCGCGTCTCTCGGCCGACGCGGCGCTCGATCGCCTCGCCGCGGCGATGGGGGGTGACGCGCTCCTGACGCTGCGCACGCTCGTCGTCAGCTCGCAGGTCCGGCGCACGACGGACCTCGGCACGGTCGACGTGCCGACGCGCACGTCGTACGCGTTCCCGTACGCGGTGCGCCACGAGGTCACGCTGCTGGGGCGCACGATCGCGATGTCGTCGGCGCCCAGCGCGGGCGCGCTGTTCACCGACGACGGCGTGCAGCCACTCGACGACGCCGGGCGCGTGCGCGTCGAGCAGGCCACGATGCGCAATCCGGTCGTACTGGTGAAGGCGCGCCTCGGACGCGGGTTCGCCGCGGAGGCGGTAGGGACGGAGAGCGTCGACGGCAAGGAGGCGGACCGCGTCGACGTGCGCCAGCACGGTCACCGGACCACGCTGCTGGTGGACCGCGAGGACGGCCGCCTGCTGGCCCTGCGCTACGACCTCGCGGGTCCCGGCGGCGCGCAGCGCCGCATGACGGTGCGCTTCGACGACTGGCGCCGGCTGCCGTCGGGGCTGGTGTATCCGTTCGCGGCGAGCGGCGAGGAGGACGGCAGGCGCGTGTTCGACGTGCGCGTGCAGGAGGTCGCCACCGACGTGGCCATCGACGAGACGCAGTTCACCGGCGGGCTGGGGCACGCCGGGCACGGTTCGCCGGGCGGGGGCCAGCCGCGTCCGTAGCGTGCAGCACTTCCACCGGACCTTCGCGACGAGCGGGAGACGGCAGACATGAATAACACGAAGATGAAAGCGAAGGGTCTCGCGGCGGCGCTGGGGGCCGCGGCGATGGTGCTGTTGGCGGGCGCGGACGCAGCCCGCGCGGACGAGGCGCTGTCGCAGGCGCCGCGCGCCGACACGAACGTGCGTGCGGCGCCGACGAGGACCGCGACTATGCAGCCCGCAGTGGGAGCGGACGTGGGGACCGGATGGAACATCCTGCAGATCCCGGCGGCGGCGTTCGTCCCCCAAGAAGGGGGCGCGGATTGGTCCAGCGACGCTTTTGGCTACAGGTTTTGGCTTTCAGGCAGAGTGGCCCACTTCGAGGCGCCGGTTCAGCTTCCCACCGGGGCGGCCGTTTCCTACATCGACCTGTATGCCTACGACGACCTTCCGTTCGAGAGCATGCGTGCAACACTCGTCCGCTACCTCGGTTGGGGAACGGTGCCGCAGTGCATCCTCATCCTCAACTGTCCGCCGCCGACCCCGCCGGGGAGCGTCGCCATCAAGTCGGTCGAGACGGTCGGCGACGTCGGGTATCAGTACGCCTACCAGTCGATCAGTCCGCCGCATACGATCAACAACAACGTCGTCTACGGCGGCGGTGCCCAGTATGTGGTCCGAGTCGCTCCGACGTGGTTCGGGAACCAGCCGTCCCGTCTGAGGTTCAAGGGCGTCGACTTGTGGTGGAAGCGCCAGATTTCGCCGGGGCCGGCGACTGCGAGCTTCACCGACGTCCCCCCTTCGCATCCGTTCTTCCAGGTCATCGAGGCGCTGTTGGCGTCCGGCGCGACCGTCGGCTGCACGGCGAGCGAGTTCTGCCCGGACGCGCCGCTGACGCGCGCGCAGATGGCGGCGTTCCTGGCGCGCGTGCTGGGCCTTTACTGGCAGTACTGAGCCCCGGGAGACGAGCCGAAACGAGGGTCAGACTCGAATTTCGCGATCGCAACACTCGCACTAGCCGAAAAACAGGCCACGAAATTCGAGTCTGACCCTCGTTTCTCTCGGCAGGCGCGGTGTCGCGATCGCGAAATTCGAGTCTGACCCTCGTTTCCTTCGGCGATCAGAGCGGCGGCGCGGTCAGCGAGAACGCCTTGGCGATGAAGATCGCCATCTGCGCGCGCGTCACCGGCGACTCGGGGCAGTACGCGCGCGGGTTGGCGACGCAGCCCAGCGTGACCTGGTAGCTGTAGAGGCGCTCGATCCACGCCGCCATGAGGTGCGAGCGCGGCACGTCGCCGAACACCGAGCCCGACGCAGTGCCGGGATTGAAGGTCGCGCTGTAGCGGCCCTTGAGCAGGAAAGGCGCCATCTGCGCGCGCGTGACCGGAGCGTCGGGGCAGAAGCGCAGCGGGTTCGTCGCGCAGCCGCTGGTGATGCCGTCGGTGTAGAGCTGCTCGATGTACTTCGCCGCCCAGTGCGTCGCCGGCACGTCGGCGAAGCGCGTGCCCGTCGCCGTGAACGCGAAGTCCGGGCCGCGCTTCGCGCGCTCGACGAACGCGGCCATCTCGGCGCGCGTGATCGGCTGGTCCGGGCAGTAGCGCAACGGATTCGTTCCGCACTCGAGCGCGATGCCGTGCCAGGCGAGCGTCTCGATGGACGCGTAGCCGACGTGCGTCGCCGGGACGTCGGCATAGGTGGGCCGCGCCGCCGTGGTGACGCTCACCGCCAGCTGCGTCGCCGTCCGCGACAGGACCGCGAGCGTCGTGCCGCCGGCGTCGCGGAACGTCTGGCCGACCTGCAGCGCGGCGTCGCCGAACGACGTCGTCGACGGCGTCATGTCGACGAGGCACGTGTCGCAATACCACTCCGACGGTTGCGCGGTGTGCACGAGCGCGCCGCCGGTGACGCCGGTGCCGAGCGTCGCGTCGAAACCGACCGGCTGGCGCCACTCCAGCCAATAGGTGCGCTTCGACGTCGCGGGAACCTTGACGGCGTAGGTCGCCCCGCCCGCGGATTCGGTCGGCGACAGCGTGTACGTCGCCGTGCCGCCCTTGTGCACCTTGATCGCGGCAGACGACAGGTAGCCGAGCCTGGCCTTGTGCGCGGCGTTGAGGTGCGCGGGGCGCGCGTTGCCCATGATGTCGTAGCCGTCGCCGTACTCGCTGCGCGTGCACGTGCCGTCCGCCGTGGCCGGCGCGCCCGCGTCGCTGCAGCGCAGGCTCGCGGCGTGCCCGAGGCCGAACGTGTGCCCGAGCTCGTGGCCGATGACGAGCGTCGATGCGCTCTGGTTGATCCACGCCGACGACCCGCCGCCCAGCCCCGACCAGCCGCATCCGGGCAGCGACGGGAACACGTAGACGTACTTGTGGTAGTCGGCGGGCACGTAGCCGGCGTTGCGCGCGAGCGTCATCGCCTCCGAGGACACGCGGCTGTAGTCGCAGCTGCCGGGCCGGTTGAAGCTCGCCCGGAACCACGGGGTGACGGTGCCGGTCAGCGTGTGCTTGCCGTGGCTCGCCTCGCGGAAATAGCTGGCGACGCTGGCCGCGCCGGCGAAGACCGTGTCGGTGACCTGCTCGCGGGTGTACGGCTCGGTCGCCGTGTCCGCGTACTTGACGAGGATGACGAGCACCTTCGTCGTCCCGGTCACGTCGGCGGGCGCGGCGTCGGCCTGCAGGTGCCCGTCTGCCGCGCGCTCGATCGTGATCACGGCGGGCTCGACGGCGAGGCCGTCCGGCGTGGCGACGCCGTCGACCGCGAGCGCCATCCCCTGTTCGAGGACGTCGGGCACGACGGGCATCTCGAGCCGCAGGTGCGCGCCCTGCGCGTTGCGGAGCACGTAGTGCATCTCGCAGCGGCCGCTCTCGAAGTCGTCGACGTGCAGGATCTCGAGCGTGCCGCTGTAGCGCCTGGCATTCGCGGGCGGCGCGTCGCGGAAGCCGTCCGCGGGCTTGCGCAGCGTCGACGAGCGCTCGACGAACAGCGTGTTCGCCGAGCGCCGGCCCTCGACCTGCACCGTGGCGCCGGGGACCGCGTCGTCGGCGCCGAGCCAGCGCAGCGCGACGCGCTCGCCGCTCGCCTCGCGCAGGCTGAAATAGCGGATGGACGTCCCGTGGCGGGCATCGTGCACGGTGATCGCTTCCAGCACGCCGCCGAGCGTCTCCGCACGTGCGTCCGGCGCCGGCCGGTCCGGCAGGGCGATCCGCAGCGGCGGGAGTGGGTCGGCGGCGAAGGTGGCGGTCGCGGCGAGCAGGAACGCAGAGGCAGCGAGGGCTGCGGCGCAGGGACGGACGAGGGGCATGGCGAAGCGGCAGGACGTCGACAGGTGCCCGGATTATGCCAGCGGCATATGCCGGCGACATGATGCGGGTCACGCAAACGCGCCGCCTGCCGACCAACGCACGCGCCGCGAACATCTTGTGGCCTACCATGTCGCGAGTGTGTGCGCTCACGTTTCCACGCGGTCGCCGAGCGCGACGCGCCTCGACCGGCCGCGCGCCCGAACCGCGGAGCGGGCGAGGGGGCGCGGCCCCGGGTCGCCCGTGCCCCGTGCCGGCGCGACCGTCCGGTGCGCTGCCCGGACCGCCCCGAGAGGCACGGACGAGGCGGTGCTACGACCGCCCGTAGTCCGCGAACTTCGCGAGCACGCGGTCCATCTCGTCGTCGGGGAGCGACGGCGGCTCGCCGAGGGCGAGCGAGCGCAGGAACATCTCGGCGAGCGTCTCGACCTCGGCCGCCAGCGCCAGCGCGTCGTCCAGCGTGGCGCCCAGCGCGATGGCGCCGTGGTGGGCGAGCAGGCAGGCGCGCCGGCCGTCGAGCGCCTCGAGCGCGTGGTCGGACAGCGCCTGCGTGCCGAACGTGGCGTAGCGCGCACAGCGGATGTCGCGGCCGCCGGCGCGCGCGACCATGTAGTGGAACGGCGGGATGCCGCGCGCGTGGCAGGCGAGCGCGGCGGAGTGCGGGCCGTGCGTGTGGACGACGGCGCCCGCATCGGCGCGCGTGCGGTAGATGTCGCGGTGGAAGCGCCACTCCGACGAGGGCGCGCGCGGGCCCAGCGCCGTGCCGTCGAGCAGCACCGGCACGATGTCGCCGGGCGCGAGCGCGTCGTAGGGCACCCCGGACGGGGTGACGAGGAAGCCGTCGCCTTTCGCGTGAACGACGCGGACGCTGACGTTGCCCGCCTTGCCGCGGTTGATGCCCGCCGCGTTCATCGCCCGTGCGGCCGCGATGACCGCGGCGCGCAGCGCCGCCTCGTCCTGCGGCGGGCCGGGCATGGACCTCGCTGCCGCGGTCACGGGCCCGCCCGGCGGCCGCGCGCGTGCTCGGGGAACATCGCCGCGAGCCACTCCGCGGACGGCCGCGTGACGCCGCGCTCGGTGAGGAGCCCGGTGACCAGGCGCGCGGGCGTCACGTCGAACGCGAAGTTGACGGCGCGCGCGCCGTGCGGCGCGATCGACACGACCTGCGTCTGGCCGAACTCGTCGCGCCCTGCCACGCGCAGCACCTCGTCGGCGCCGCGCTGCTCGATGGGGATCGACTCGCCGGCGTCGAGCGACCAGTCGATCGTCGGCGACGGAACCGCCACGTAGAAGGGCACGTTGCTGTCGCGCGCGGCGAGCGCCTTGTCGTAGGTCCCGATCTTGTTGCACACGTCGCCGTTGCGCGCAACGCGGTCGGCGCCGACGAGGACGACGTCCACGTCGCCGCGGCGCATCAGCGCCGCGCACGCCGCGTCGGCGCACAGCGTGTACGGGACGCCGCGCTGCGCCATCTCCCACGCCGTGAGGTTGGCGCCCTGCAGGCGCGGGCGCGTCTCCGACACCCAGACGTGCAGCGCGACGCCCGCGGCGTGCGCGAGGAACAGCGGCGCGGTGGCCGTGCCCCAGCCGCAGGTGGCGAGGGCGCCCGCATTGCAGTGGGTCATCACCTGCACCGGCCCCGGGCGCCGGCGGGCGACCTGCAGCAGGAGGTCGAGGCCGTGCTCGCCGATCGCGCGGTTGATCGCCGCGTCCTCGGCGGCGATGGCGTCGGCCTCGCGCCACGCGGCGTCGGCGCGCTCGCCGGCGGGCAGCGACGCGACGGCCGCGCGCACCCGGTCGAGCGCCCAGCGCAGGTTGACCGCCGTCGGCCGCGTCGCGTCGAGCGCACCGTGCGCGCGCTCCAGCGCCGCATCGCTCGCGTCGCGGTCGAGCGCCATCGCGAGGCCGTAGGCGCCGACCGCGCCGATCAGCGGCGCGCCGCGCACCCACATGCGCCGGATGGCGAGCGCCGCGGCGTCGGCATCGGCGATCCGCGTGCGCACCACGGCGTGCGGCAGCGCGCGCTGGTCGATCACCTCGATGTGGCGGGCGCCGGCGGGGCGCTGCAGCGCCCGGTATCCGGCAGGATCGGCAGCGTCGCGAGCCGCGTTCATGCGGACAGGATGCAGAACCGCGCGCGCGCCGGCAAGCGCTGCGCGCGGGCGATCACTTGAGCACCTGGACGAGGTTGTTGAAGTCGTCGGTCCACAGCCGCCAGTCGGGGCGCGGCACGAGAGGCTCCTCCGCCTCGGTGAGCCGCGGGTCGGCGAGCTTGCTGCCGTTGCGCGAGAGCAGGATCCAGTCGCTGCGGCTGGCGAGCGGGCCGAGCCCGCTGTCGGCGACCCACAGCGCCTTGAGCTGGTGCGCCCTGGCGAGCGCGTCGACGACCGGCGGGAGGTCGAGGAAGCGGTTGGTCACGTGGAACGCGATGACGCCGTCCGGCTTGACGTGGCGCAGGTAGATCGCGAGCGCCTCGTAGGTGATGAGGTGCACCGGGATCGAGTCGGACGAGAAGGCGTCGATCGCCAGCACGTCGAAGGCCTGGTCGGGCTCGCGCTCGAGGACGAGCCGCGCGTCGCCCAGCGCCGTCTCGACCGTGGCGTCGCTGTCGGACAGGTAGGTGAAGTCGCGCTTCGCGAGCTCGATCACGTCGGGGTTGATCTCGTAGAAGCGGTAGGTGTCGCCCTTCGCGCCGTAGGTCGCGAGCGAGCCGGTCCCCAGCCCGATCACCGCGACGCGCAGCGGCTCGGTGCGCGGATGCAGCGCCTCCAGCAGGCGCCCCACGCCGGACGTGCCGGTGTAGTACGTCGTCGCCTGCCGGCGCAGCTCCGGGTCGAGGTACTGGTTGCCGTGCAGGATCGTGCCGTGGATCAGGCTGCGGCGATGGTTGCCGGTGCCGGCGTCCAGCTCCTGCACGCGCAGCACGCCGTAGAAGTTGCGCGAGGCGCTGATCGCGTTGCGGTAGAACTCGGTCGCGCCCCACGCCGCGCAGCCGATCGTGGTGAACAGCGCCGCGAGCCCGAGGACACCGTAGACGGGGTAGTCGCGGCGCACCTGCCACAGCAGCAGCAGCGCGCAGAGCACGAGTCCGGCGGGCAGCTCGAAGTGCGCGGGCAGCAGCAGCGGCGCGAGGATGCCGACCAGGACCGAGCCCGCGGCGCCGCCGAGGGAGATCATCAGGTAGAAGCGCGTGAGGTGGCGCGGGCTCGGCTTGATCCGCACCAGCTCGCCGTGGCACATCATGCACGCGAGGAACAGGCCGCCGCAGAAGACCGCGACCTGGATCTCGAGCTCGTGCGTGAGGCTGGGGTCGGCGAGCGTCCACGCCATCACGCCGAGCGCGGCCGCGGTCATCGACAGCACGATGTCGCGCTTGTACCAGCCCGTGCCGTCGAAGGTGAGGATGAAGGTGAGCAGGTAGATCGCCAGCGGCACGATCCACAGCAGCGGCACCGAGGCGATGTTCTGCGTGATGTGGTTGCTGACGGCGAGCAGCAGGATCGACGCGGTGGCCGCGAGCGCGCACCACAGCACCTGCCGCGCCGGCGGCGGCGGGGCGTCGTGCGCGGCATCGACGACCGGCAGCGGCAGTGCGTCGCGGCGCGTCCGCCACCGCGCCGGCACGCGCGCCGCGCTCGGGCCGCGCAGCGCGGCGAAGCCCGCGGCGGCGCACAGCGCGGCGAACGCGACGTAGGCGGCGGACCAGCCGTGCGCCTGTGCCCGCGTCGCGCTCCACGGCTCGAGCAGGAACGGGTAGCCGAGCAGCGCGATCATCGACGCGAGGTTCGACAGTGCGAACAGACGGTACGGGCTCGCGTCCGGAAACCGCCGCGCGAACCACGCCTGCACCAGCGGGCTCGTCGTCGACAACAGGAAGTAGGGCAGGCCGATCGTCGCGGCGAGCATGCCGAGGATCAGCCACGACGGGTTCTCGTCGCCGGCCGGCTTCCACAGCTCGCCGGGGACGATCGGCAGCACCGCGAGGCTCGCCGCGAGCAGCGCGACGTGCAGCTGGACCGAGCGGCGCGGCGCAAGGCGGCGCACCGTCCAGTCGGCGTACGTGTAGCCGGCCAGCAGCGCGGTCTGGAAGAAGACGAGACAGGTCGTCCACACCGTCGCCGATCCCCCGAACCAAGGGAGGATCTGCTTGGCCATCACCGGCTGGACGAGGAACAGCAGGAACGCGCTGACGAAGATCGTGGCGGCGTAGAGCAGCATGCAGGCGACGCGCTCCGGCGGCGGGCAAAGCGCGCATTGTACGGAAGCGTCGGCGGCACCCGCGGAACGGGGTCAGCGCCAAAGCGGGGTCAGAGCCGTCGTCTTCCCGTTGCTGCCGGGAAGATGACGGCTCTGACCCCGTCTTGGCGGGGAAGATGACGGCTCCGACCGCGTTTCGGCGCTGACCCGGTCAGTAGGTGGTGACCGGCTTGAAGTACTCGACGCGGTCGATCGAGCGCACGCGCAGGTCCTTGACGTCGATGCCCTGCAGGACCTTGAGCGGGATCTCGGTGCCCGCCTTGCCGCGCGACCAGACCTTCCGGTAGAACTCCGCCTGCGAGCGCACCGCCTCGTCGCCGACGCCCAGGATGATGTCGCCCTTGCGGATGCCGGCGGCGTCGGCGGGGCTGTCGGGGGACACGCGCGACACGATGAGCCGTCCCTGCAGCTCCTCGGCGGCGACGCCGAGCCACGGGCGCGGAGCGTCCTTGCGCCGCCCGTTGCGGATCATGTCGTCGAGGATCGGCTTCAGCGCGTCGATCGGCACGAACATGTTGCCGGGGAGCTTGGGATCGTCCGCGGTCGCCTCGCGCACCACGAGCGAGCCGACGCCGACGATCGTCCCCTTGCGGTCGACCAGCGCCGCGCCGCTCCACCCCGTGGTCGGCGGGCTCGTGAAGATCGCCTCGTCGAGCATGTACTCCCAGCTCGCGGAGAACGGGCGGCGCGAGACGACGTAGGCCAGCGCGGTGTCGGGGATGCCGCCCCAGCCTGCGATCAGCACCGGCTCCTTGTCGGAGAGCTTCGCCGAGCTGCCCATCCTCACCGGCTCCACGTTGAACGGCACGGTGATCTTGAGCAGGCCCAGTCCGGTCGGGTGGTCGTACGCGAGCACGCGCGCCGGATAGCTGCGGCCGCGGTTGTCCGTGACCTTGATCTCGTCGGCCTCGACGAGCAGGTAGCCGATCGTGAGCACGACGCCGCCGCTCGCGATCACGGTGCCCGTGCCTTCGCGCTCGCGCCCGAGCGTCGCGCTGCTGCGCGCGTCGGGAACGGCCACCGTCTGGATGCGCACGAGCGCAGCGTAGAGCTTGTCCGGATCGATGCCCTCCTCGGCGGCCTGCGCGGGATCGATCTCCATCTTCTTCGCGGGGACATCCGCGTCGCGTGCTGCGCTGTCCGGCGCCGCGGGGCGCGCCGCCGGCGACCACGCCAGGGCGACGGCCAGCAGGCAGGCGAACGGCCAGGCGAGCGACGCGCGGCGGGCGGTGAAGGGACGGGACATGCGGCCTCCCGAGGAGTGGATGCGGCGCGTGTCGCGCGACGCGCGCCCGGTGGACGGTCATGCGACCACACGACTATAGCGCGATGCCCGGGCGTTGCAAGGTGGACGCCGCTCGACGTGCCGAAGGCGCCGTCCGACGGACGTCGCATGCCGGCGGGCCGTCGCGATTTGCTAGGATCGCCGCGGTCGCCCCACGTTCACGGAACCAGCATGCCGCTCGTCGCCGCTCCCGCGCTCGTCGACCTCGTCGCCGCGATCATGGAAGGCGCCGGCTGCGCCGCGGACGAAGCGCGCACCGTCGCGCGGCGCCTGGTCGATGCCAACCTGGTCGGACACGACTCGCACGGCGTGCTGCGCGTCGCCCAGTACCTCGGCTGGATGCGCGAGGGCAACCTGCGCGCGAACCGCCGTCCCACCGTCGTCTTCGAGAACGACACGATCGCGATCGTCGACGGCGAGCGCGGCTTCGGCCAGGTGGTCGGCGAGATCGCGGGCAGGCTCGGCGTCGACAAGGCGCGGCGCGGCGGCATCGCGCTGGTCGGCCTGCGCAACTGCGGGCACCTCGGCCGGCTCGGCGACTGGGCCGAACTCGCGGCGGACGCCGGCTGCGTCTCGCTGCACTTCCTGAACACGTCCGGCGCGATGCGCGTCGCGCCGTTCGGCGGCAGCGACCGCCGCCTGTCGACGAACCCGATGTGCGTGGGCATCCCGCAGGCCGGCGCGCCGCCGGTGATCCTCGACATCACGACGTCGATGGTCGCCGAGGGCAAGCTGATGGTCGCGCGGAACAAGGGGGAGCGCGTCCCGGAAGGCTGGATCATGGACGCGTCCGGACGGCCGACCACCGATCCCGCCGACTTCTACGCCGGCGGATCGCTGCTCACGATCGGCGGCCACAAGGGGTCGGGGCTTTCGATCGTGACCGACCTTCTCGCCGGCGCGCTGACGACCGGCCGCAGCTCCGATCCCGAAGACCGGGTGCTGCGCAACAACATGCTGTCGATCACGATCGCGCCGGCGGTGTACGACCCCGCCGGCGACGTGCTGCGCGAGGTGCACCGCTTCGTCGCGTGGGTCAAGGCCTCGCCGCCAGCGGTCGCGGGCGAGCCGGTGCTCGCGCCCGGCGACGTCGAGCGCGCCACGCGCGCAAAGCGCGAGCGCGACGGCATCGCGCTCGACGAGACGACCTGGCGCGACCTCGTGAGCGCTGCGTCCGGGGTGGGCATCGACGCTACCCGCGCCCGCCGGCTCGCCGGACTGGCAGCGGAGTGAGCGCCGGCGGCGCGCCGCGCTTCGCCCTGGTCCTCGCGTCCTGTCTCCTCGCGGCGGAGGTCGCTGCCGCTTCGTACGCCGCGCGCGTCGTGGCGGTGCACGACGGCGACACGCTCACCGTGCTCGCCCAGCGGCGCGAGGTGCGCCTGCGCCTCGCCGCAATCGACGCCCCCGAGCGGGGGCAGCCGTACGCGCAGGCGTCGCGCCGCGCGCTCGCCGCGCGCGTCGCGGGCCGCGTCGTGGACATCGAGGCGCGCGGCCGCGACCGCTACGGCCGCACGCTCGCGGTCGTACGCGTCGACGGGGTCGACGTGAATCGCGCGCAGGTGCGCGACGGCTGGGCGTGGGTGTTCCGCCGCGTCGCCGACGAGCCCGGGCTGCTCGCGCTCGAGGACGAGGCGCGGCGCGAGCGTCGCGGCCTGTGGCGGGACGCGCATCCGGTACCGCCGTGGACGTGGCGCGATCGCCTGGCGGCCGCGCGGCCGCGCGACGCCGCGGCACCGCCCGCGACCCCGGTCCCGGGGCGATAATGCCCGGCCCCGTGCCACGAAGCTCCGCGATGACCGCCGACGCCGCGCTCTTTCCAGGATTCACGCCGCGCCTCGTGCCGACCTCCGGCGCGCGGATCCACTGCGTCGTCGGCGGGAGCGGACCGCCGCTGCTGATGCTGCACGGCTATCCGCAGACCCACGCGATGTGGCACCGGGTGGCGCCGCCGCTCGCCGCCAGGTTCACCGTCGTCTGCGCCGACCTGCGCGGCTACGGCGACTCCTCCAAGCCCGCGAGCGACGCCACCCACGCGGCGTACAGCAAGCGGGCCATGGCGCAGGACATGGTCGAGGTCATGCGCGCGCTCGGGCACGAGCGCTTCCGCCTCGTCGGCCACGACCGCGGCGGGCGCGTCGCGCACCGGCTGTGCGTCGACCATCCGCAGGCCGTGGAGCGCGTCGCCGTGCTCGACATCTCGCCCACGCGCACGATGCTGCGCGCCACGGACCTCGCATTCGCGACCGCGTACTACCACTGGTTCTTCCTCGCGCAGCCCTTCGACCTGCCCGAGCGCCTGATCGGCGCCGACCCCGTCTTCTACCTGCGCCGCAAGGTCGCGGGCTGGGGCAGCGCCGGCCTGTCGGTGTTCGATCCGCGCGCGCTGGGCGAGTACGAGCGCTGCTTCGCCAACGCGGCGACGATCCACGCGAGCTGCGAGGACTACCGTGCGGCCGCGTCGATCGACCTCGCGCACGACGACGCCGACGTCGCGGCGGGGCGCCGCGTCGGCTGCCCGCTGCTCGCGCTCTGGGGCGACCAGGGCGTGGTGCACCGACTGTTCGATCCGCTCGCCGACTGGCGCGCCGTGGCCGACGACGTGCGCGGGCGTCCGCTGCCTTGCGGGCACTACCTCGCCGAGGAAGCGCCCGAGCAGACGCTGCACGAGCTCGCGTCGTTCCTCGCCTGACGCTCGGCGACGCGCGGGCCGCGGGCCTCCCCGCGTCAGCGGCGGGACGACTCGTCGACGCTCGCGACCGCCGCGACGAGCTCGGCCGGCTCGACCGGCTTGCCGAGGTGCAGCACGAACCCCGCGCGCAGGGCGTGCGCGCGGTCCTCGTCGCGCGCGAACGCGGTGAGCGCGATCGCCGGGACGGCGCCACCGCGTGCGGGCCCGAGCGCGCGGACGCGGCGCAGGAGCTCGTAGCCGTCCACGTCGGGCATGCCGATGTCGCTGACCAGCACCGCAGGCCGCATGCGCTCGACGAGCGGCAGCGCCTCGCTGGCGCTCGCGGCCGTCACCACCTCGGCGCCGCACTCGGCGAGCACGCGCGCGGCGAGCTCGCGTGCATCGGGCTGGTCGTCGACGACCAGCACGCGCAGGCCGCGCAGCTCGACGCAGCCGAGGTCGCGCACCCTGGCTCCCGCGGGGCGCGCGGAAGGCGCGGCGAGCTCGCCGGAGCGCGCCACCGCCAGCGGCAGCCGGACCGTGAACGTCGCGCCGAGGCCCTCGCCCGCACTCTCGGCGTGCACGGTGCCGCCGTGCAGTTCCACGAGGTGCCGCACGATCGAGAGCCCGAGGCCCATGCCGCCGAAGCGTCGGGTCATCGAGGCGTCCGCCTGCCGGAAGCGGTCGAACACGTGGGGGAGGAAGGCGGGGTCGATGCCCGCGCCGGTGTCGGCGACGGCGATCTCGACGTGTGCGGGAGCGCGCGCGAGCGTCAGGCGGACGCTGCCCCCGTGCGGCGTGAACTTGATCGCGTTCGCGAGCAGGTTCCAGACGACCTGCTGCAGGCGGCCGGGATCGCCGGTGATCGCGTCGAGGTCGGGAGCGATCGTGGCGTCGAGCGCGAGCGCCTTGGCGGCCGCGGCCGGGCGCACCGTCTGAAGGGCGCTCTCGACGAAGGACGCGGGATGCACCTCCTGCACGTCCAGCCGCAGCTTGCCGGACACGATCCGGCTCATGTCGAGCAGGTCCTCGATCAGCTGCGTCTGCGCGCGCGCGTTGCGCTCGATCGCCTCCAGGCCGTGGCGGAGGTCCGCCTCGCCGGCGCGTCCGCTGCGCAGCACGCTCGCCCACCCGAGGATCGCCGACAGCGGCGTGCGCAACTCGTGCGAGAGCGTCGCGAGGAACTCGTCCTTCATGCGGCTCGTGCGCTCCGCCTCCGAGCGGGCGTGGCGTTCGCTCGCGAGCAGCCCGCTCCGTTCCTCGGCCGCGCGCTGCGCCGCCTGGTAGAGGCGCGCGTTGTCGATCGCGATCGCCGCCTGCGCCGCGATGGCCGCGACGATCCGCTCCGAGCGCGCGGTGAACACGCCCGGCTCCGGATGCCCGAAGAACAGGCCGCCGATCACCTCCCCGGAGCGGGCGATCACCGGCACGGCGAGGTAGCTCCGCACCGGCGGGTGGCCCGACGGCATGCCGCGGTGCGGCGCCATCGTGCCGTAGCGCGGCTCCGCCAGCACGTCGTCGCAGCGCACGACGCCCTCGCCGCGGAACGTCGGCGCGAACAGCGGCGTGGTGCGCGGCTGCCCGAGGTACGCGAAGGACGCGCGCGGCGCGCCGCTCAGCGCGTAGAGCGTGAACGCGTCGCCGTCGGCGCCCGTCGTGTTGTAGAAGAACGCGCCGTGGCGGGCCCCCGACAGCTCGGTGGCGGCGTCGGTCACCTGCTGCACCAGGGCCTCGAGATCGAGGTTGGACGCGAGCGACGCGCCGGTGCGGTTCAGCACCTCGAGCGTGCGCGTCTCCTCGCGCAGCGCGTCGCGCACGCGCTTCACCTGCTCGACGTCCGTGTTCGTGCCGAACCAGCGGACCACGCGGCCCTCGGCGTCGCGCAGCGGATTGACGCGCGTGAGGAACGTGCGGAAGGCGCCGTCGGCGCCGCGCAGCGGGAACTCCATCTCGAACGGCGTCCCCGTGGCCACCGACTCGCGCCAGCGGCGCAGCACTTCGGGAAGGACGTCCGGGTCGTGGACCGCCGTCCAGCCCCAGCCCGCCATCGCCTGGGGCGTGGTGCCGGTGAAGGCGTACCACTGGCGGTTGTACCAGAAGATGTCGCCGTCGGGCCGCGCCATCCACGCGAGCTGCGGGATCGAGTCGGCGAGCGCGCGCAGCTCCGCCTCCCCCTCGCGCAACGCCGCCTCGGCGAGGTCGCGCTCCAGCGCGATGCTGGCGAGCCGCGTCGCGGTGGCGATCAGCGTGCGGTCGCGCGCGCTCGGCGTGGTCGGCGTGCGGTAGTACATGGCGATCGTGCCGAGCACGCTGCCGTTGCTCGCGAAGACCGGCGTCGAGCAGCACGCGGCGAGCCCGTGGCCTAGCGCGAGGTCGCGGAACGCCGTCCAGCGCGGGTCGCTGGCGATGTCGACGGCGTCGACCGGGACGCGCTCGTGCGCGGCGGTGCCGCAGGAGCCCACACCCGGTCCGATGCGCAGCCCGTGGATCGCGCGGTTGTAGGCCTCGGGCAGGTGCGGCGCCGCTCCGTGCAGAAGGCGCTCGCCGTCGCGGTCGAGCCGCAGCACGGAGCACAGCAGGCCGTCGGACGACAGGGCCTCGACCTCGCAGGCCAGCGTCGCGAGCACGTCGCCGAGCCCCGCGCCGCCGACGACCTGCTCGAGCACCTTCTTCTCGCACGCGAGCAGGTCCTCCGCGTCCTTGTGCGCAGTCACGTCGAGCAGGGAGATCGTGACCGCGTCGCTGCACGCGGTCACGCGCACGTCGAGCCAGCGCCCCAACGTGGGGTGGAACCACGCGACGTCCACGCGCGAGGTCGTGGCGAGCGCGCGGCGGCACGCGCCGTCGAACGGCGTGCCGCGCAGGTCCGGGAACGCGTCGCCGAGGTCGTGGCCCGCGAGGCCGCCGGCGACGCGCTTCAGCGGCGCGAGCAGCGACGTGAACTGCGCATTCGCGGCCCGGAAGCGGAGCGCCCGGTCCAGGACCGCGAAGCCGCCGCTCACGCCTTCGAGAAGGGGCTGGAGCGCCGCGTCCGCGTCGCCGGCGCGGAACGGGGCGCCGGGCCCGGGGACCTCCGGTTCCGCCGGGGCGCCGTCGGCGCGCGGCGCGGACGGCGCGTGCGTCATCGATGCTCCCGTAGCCGAATCGATCCATCATAGGGCGGTGCCGCGATCCGCACAGTCGGACGCCGCCTACGCCGGTGGGGACGACGCTTCGCGCGGGCCGGCGGTGACGGCGCGGGGCCGCGATTTGCTAGAATGAAAAGCTTCGCGCGGCAGGACGGGGCGACCCGGCCTCCGCGACGACGGCCAAGTAGCTCAGTTGGTAGAGCAGAGGACTGAAAATCCTTGTGTCGGTGGTTCGATTCCGCCCTTGGCCACCATCACCGCCGTGCGGGCGAGCGACGCTTCGCTAGGCCCCCGCCGCTCCGGTCGCCGGATCCGCGCGGCCGGCGCGCCGCGCATCAGCGGCGCGGAGGATCGCCGGGCGGCGCCTGCGCGCCGCCGATCAGCCGTTCCAGACGCTCGATGCGATGCCGGTGCGGCGTGGTGATCGCGTAGAAGTGCTCCTGCAGCTGCGTCGCCTGGCCGACGCGGACGAGGCTGCCTGACCGCAGTTCGTCCTGCACCACCACGTCGGGCAGCACCGTCAGCCAGCCGCTGTCCCGCGCGATCAGGCGCAGCATCGCCATGTCGTCGACCTCGGCGCGCAGCCGGGGCCGGACCCCGGCGCCGAGGCAGAGTGCGTCGAACTGCGCGCGCAGCGCGTGCCGCGGTCCGGGCAGCGCGACGTCGGCGCCGTCGAGGCCGTCGGGAATGCCCAGGGTGCGACCGGTCCACCGAGCGGACGGTCCCACCAGCGAGATCGCCTGGCTGCCCAGGAAGCGGCAGTGCAGCGGCCGCTCCGGATCGGACGCCACCGGCTCGTTGGCCAGCACGACGTCCAGCCGATGCTGCGCGAGGCGGTCGAGCAGGCCTTCCAGCACGCCCGACTCCAGCGTGAGCACGACCGTGGGATCGGCCAGCAGCGGCCGGATCCAGTTCTCCTGGTAGTTGCGCGAAAGGGTCGCGACGCTGCCGACCCGCAGCCGGAGCATGCCCTCCCGCTGGCCCTGGAGCCGGCCCAGCATCTCCTGGCCGAGGCCGAAGATGTTCTCGGCATAGGACATCACCAGCCGGCCGGTGGCCGTCGGCACCAGCCGCCGGCCGCCGCGTTCGAAGAGTGCCTCGCCCAGGCGCTCCTCGAGCTGCCGGATCTGCGCCGACAGCGCCGACTGCGACACGTGCAGCTCCCGTGCGGCGCGCGTCAGGTGCCCGCCTCTGGCCACGCGCCAGAAGTAGAACAGGTGGTGGAAGTTGAGCTGCTCCAGGTTCATCGTTCTGTTTTATAGATCGTACGTATATTGACAATGTATTTTACGGAATGATCCGGCAGGAACACCATGGCGGCCGTCGCGTACCAACCCGCCCGCCATGGACCTCGCCGGCCCGCTGCTCCCCCTGACCTCGCTGACGCCCGCCGTGCTGATGGCGGCGGCGATGGCGATGTCGCTGCGCGGAGGCGATGCCGGCCGCCTGTGGCGCGACTTCCGCGCGCTGTCGGCCGCGGCGCTGCTCGGCGCGCTGGCGACCGCCGCACTGGCGTGGACGGCGGCGGCGCGGGGCGGGGACGCCGGCGCGCTGCTGCCGGGGCTCGCCACCGGACCGTGGAGCGCCGCGATGGCGTCGCTCGTGCAGTTGCTGGGGACGGTCATCGGCGGCTTCTCGGCGCGCTACCTGGAGGGGGAGCCCCACCAGCGGCGTTACGTCGCCGCGTTCGCAGGCGTGCTGGCGGCCGTGCACGTCCTCGTGCTCGCGGACCACTGGCTGGTGCTGATCGCGGCGTGGGCTGCGGTGGGGATCGCACTGGAGAAGCTGCTGTGCTTCTACCCGGACCGTCCGTTCGCGCTGCTGGCCGCCCACAAGAAGCGGGTCGCCGACCGTGCGGCCGACGCGCTCCTGCTCGCGGCGGCGGCGCTCGCCTGGTCGGAAGCGGGCAGCGGCGATCTCGCGGCGCTGTGGCGGCACCTGGCGCAGGGCGAAGCCTCCGTCGCCCTGCAGGCGAGCGCGGTCTGCCTCGTGCTGGCCGTGGCCCTGCGCACCGCGCTGCTTCCGGTGCACGGCTGGCTGATCCAGGTGATGGAGGCGCCGACGCCGGTCTCCGCGCTGCTGCACGCGGGCGTGGTCAACCTCGGCGGGTTCGTGCTGATCCGCTTCGCGCCGCTGCTCGAGGCGGTCCCGGTCGCACGCTGGCTGCTGCTGGGGCTGGGCCTGGGAACGGCCGCGCTCGCGGGGCTCGTGATGCTCACGCGCGTCAGCATCAAGGTGCGGCTCGCCTGGTCGACCGTCGCGCAGATGGGCTTCATGGTGCTGGAGTGCGCCGTGGGGCTCTACGCGCTGGCTGCGCTGCACGTCGTCGGCCACTCGCTGTACAAGGCGCACGCCTTCCTCTCCGCGTCCTCTGCGGTGCGCGCGAGCCGTCTTGCACGGATGCGCGGCAACGTCGTGTCCTCCGCGCCCAGCGTGCTCATCGCGCCGCTGCTGGCCGCGGCGATCGTCGAGTCCGTGCACCGGCTGCTTCCGGGAACGGGCTGGCCCTGGTGGTGGAGCGGCGTCCTGGCGCTGGCGTGGGCGCCGTTGCTGTGGCTGCCCGTGGCCCGCGAGGCCGGGGCGGCGGTCGTCGGCTGGCGTGCGGGCGCCGGCATCGGCCTCGTGGCCGGTCTCACGTTGCTGGTCGGGCTTGCGCACCTGCTCCCGCTCGGCGTGCCGGACCGGCCGGACGCGCCCGCGGGCGTGGCCGCGCTGCTGGGCATTGCCGCGATGCACGCCGTCCTCGCTGTCGTGCACCGGCGCGCGCACGTGCCGGACGCCTGGCACCGCTGGAGCTACGCCGGCTTCTACTTGGACGAGCACTACACGCGGCTCGCCCTGCGGCTCTGGCCGGCCCGATGGGCGCCGGCGTCCTGGGCGGAGGCAGCCCGGCCGCTCCCCGCAGTTCCGCTGGACGCCGCCCGATGATTGCGCTGCCCAGGACGCCCGTGGACACGATCGAGAGCAGCCGCTTCCCCCGCCGTGCCACGCGCCCGGAGGCGGGCGTGGCGAGCGCCGGCGTCGCGCGGCCGGCGTCCGATGCCGACGGTTCGCTGCACGAGCGCGTCGACGCGGCCTGCGAGCGCGCCTGCCGGACGATCGCGCCCGCGTGGCCGCTGGACCGCGCGATCGCGGTCAATCCGCACTGGGGCCGCATCGGCCGGCCGGTGCGCGAGGTCGCCGCGCGGCTGGCGGTGCTCGGCGACATCCGCGTGTTCCCCCCGCGCAGCGAGCTGCGGACGGCGTGGCGGGAAGGCCGCATCGGCGAGGACGATCTCGCCCGCGCGCTGGACGCGCTGCCGGCCGCGCGCGACGCCGGACTGACGCCCGCCGCCTGCGTCGACGCCCTGCGCGCACCGCCGTCGATCCCGAGCCTTCCGCTCCTGATCGACGTGCTGGACGACGACCCGGCACGCGAGGCGCGCCTGCACTGGCGGCACGCGATCACGCACCAGGTGAGCCAGACCTGCGCCGCCTACTTCGACGAGCGGCAGGCCGACTGGCAGCCGGATCGTCGGCACGGCCTGTACGCGTTCTGGCGCGCGACGCTGACGCACGATCACGGCATCGGCGTGCTGATGGGCCTGCCCGATCTCGGAACGCGCCTGCACGCCCTGCCGGACACGCGGCGGGACGCGGAGTGCTGGGTCCTGCAGCGCCTCGGCCTGCCCGAGGCGGTGTGGCCCGAGTACCTGGAAGCGGTGCTGCTGACGGTCCACGGCTGGGCCTCGTGGTGCGCCTACCTCGGGTGGCAGGCGCGCCTGGCGGGCGGGCACGACGGGCACCTGCGCGACCTGCTGGCGATCCGGCTCGCCTGGGGCGCGATCCTGCTGGAGTGCAAGGACGACGCGTCCGCCCGGCACGCGTTCGCGACGGTGCAGGCCGCGTGGCGCCGCGCACCCGACGTCCTGCGGCACGCGGCAGCGCTGCTGCTGGTGGACGAGGTGTGGCAGCTCGCGCTCGAGACCGGCTATCAGCGCCGGCTCGTGCGCAAGCTCGCGCTGCCGGCGGCGGCGTTGCGCACCGCGCGCACACCGGACGAGGTCGAGGTCCAGGCCGCGTTCTGCATCGACGTCCGCAGCGAGCCCATGCGCCGCGCGCTGGAAGCCGCGTCGCCGGCGCTGCGGACGCTCGGGTTCGCCGGCTTCTTCGGCATGCCGGTGGCCTACGTGCCGCTGGCCACCACGGCGCACCGGCCGCAGCTGCCCGGCCTGCTCGCGCCGGCCGCGGAGGCGGTCGACCGCATCGAGCCCGGCACGTTCGGCCTCGACGACGGCCGCGCGGACCCGACCGCGTCCGCTGCGCAGGCTCGGCGGCAGCGCTTCGCCCTGTGGGACGCGTGGACCGCCGCCAACCGCTGGCCGGGGACGGCATTCGCGTTCGTCGAGGCCGCCGGAGCGGCCTATCTCGGCAAGCTCGCGGCGTGGCTGCATCCGTCTGCGGCACCGCGCGCGCGCGACGACCTGGCCGGCCTGCCGTCGCGCCATCGCGACCAGTGCCGCCCGGCCCTCGCCGGGCTGGACACGAGCGCCAGGGTGGCGCTTGCCGCGCGGGTCCTGCACGCGATGGGGCTGGACCGGCAGCTGGCGCCGCTGGTGCTGCTGGTGGGCCACGGCAGCCAGAGCGCCAACAACGCGCACGCGGCGGCGCTGGACTGCGGGGCCTGCTGCGGCCAGACGGGCGAGGTCAATGCCCGCGTCCTCGCGCGCCTGCTGAACGCGCCGGAGGTGCGCGACGGCCTGCGGGCCGGGGGCATCGCGATCCCGGCGCCGACGGCGTTCGTGGCCGCGCTGCACAACACCACCACGGACGAGATCGAAGGCTTCGACCTCGACCTGCTGCCGCCCGACGCGCGCGCGCGCTGGGAGCGGCTGCAGCCGGTGTTTGCGCGGGCCGGCGATCGGGTGCGGCGCGAGCGGGCCGCACGCCTGCGCCTCGACCCGGAGGCCGGCCGCGACCGGCTGCTCGCCGCGGTGAGGCGCCGCGCGAACGATGGTGCCCAGACGCGGCCCGAGTGGGGGCTGGCGGGGAACGCCGCGTTCGTCATCGCGCCGCGCCACCGCACGCGCGGCGTGTCGCTGGACGGGCGCTGCTTCCTGCACGACTACGACGCCACCAGCGACCGCGACGGCAGCGTGCTCGAACTCCTGATGACGGCGCCCATGGTCGTCACCCACTGGATCAACTGGCAGTACCACGCGTCGACGTGCGACCCCACGCGGCTCGGCAGCGGCAACAAGCTGCTGCACAACGTCGTCGGCGGCGACATCGGCGTGTTCGAGGGCAACGGCGGCGACCTGCGCATCGGCCTGTCGCGGCAGTCGCTGCACGACGGCGAGCGCTGGGTGCACGAGCCGCTGCGCCTGACCGTGATCGTCGACGCGCCGCGCGACGCCATCGAGCGCGTGATCCGGCGCCACCCGACGGTGGCGCAGCTCGTGGACAACGGCTGGCTGCACCTGTGGCGCTTCGACGGCCCGCGGCTGGAGCGCCGCGTGCTCGGGTGCTGGCGCGACGTCGCGCGCGAGGACGGCGACCGCCAGGCCGGCCGGGACGAAGCGGCGCGCTGCTGAGGCATCGCCTCCCGACCTTGCGCGGCGCGCTACCGCCCGCCCGCCACGTCCACCAGCGTCCCGCTCGTGTACGAGGACTCGTCGGAGGCGAGCCACAGGATCGCGCGCGCGACCTCCTCGGCCGTGCCGCCGCGGCGCAGCGGGACGCCCGCCTTGACGCGGTCGACGCGGCCGGGCTCGCCGCCGCTCGCGTGGATGTCGGTGTAGATGAACGCGGGACGGACCGCGTTCACGCGGATCCCCTGCGGGCCGACCTCCTGCGCGAGGCCGATCGTCAGCGTGTCGATCGCGCCCTTCGACGCGGCGTAGTCCACGTACTCGCCCGGCGCGCCGAGCCGCGAGGCGGCCGACGACACGTTGACGATCGCCCCGCCCGCGCCGCCACGGTCGCGGGCCATCCGCCGGACCGCCTCGCGGCAGCAGAGGAACGCGCCCAGCACGTTGGTGCGCAGGATGCGGTCGATGCGCGCGGCGGGCATGTCCTCGACGCGCATCTGCGCCTCGAGGATGCCGGCATTGTTCACCAGCGCGGTCAGCCGGCCGAGGCGGGAGTCGACCTCGGCGAACAACCGCAGGACGTCGTCCTCGCGGCCCACGTACCCCGCGACGGCGATCGCCTCGCCGCCGCGGTGCGCGATCTCCCCGACGAGGCGCCGTGCCTCGTCGTCGCGCGCACGGAAATTGACGCAGACCGCGTAGCCGCGCTCGGCCGCGAGGCGCGCCGTCGCGGCACCGATGCCGCGGCTGGCGCCGGTCACGAGCATCACCTTCTTCATGGCGCTCCCGTCGGCACGTGATGCGCGCGACGACGCTCCGCCGATCCGGGGCGACGCGCCACGCGAGCCGCCAGCGTAGCAGCGCCGGGGCCGCGGACGCGACCGAGGATCGCGCGGTCGTCGCATGCGCCGCGCGCATGCGGCCCCGCCCCGCGCGACGTCAGACGACGCCCTGCGCCAGCATGGCGTCGGCGACGCGCACGAACCCCGCGATGTTGGCCCCGTCGATGTAGCTCACCGTGCCGTCGGCACGGGCGCCGTGCTGCCGGCACGCCTCGTGGATGCCCTGCATGATCTGCAGCAGCCGCGCGTCGACCTCCTCGCGCGGCCACGACATGCGCTCGGCGTTCTGGCTCATCTCCAGCCCCGAGGTCGCCACCCCGCCCGCGTTGCTCGCCTTGCCCGGCGCGTAAAGCACGCCGGCCTCCTCGAAGGCCTTCGCGGCCTCGATCGTGCACGGCATGTTCGCGCCCTCGGCCACGCACGCGACGCCGTTGCCGATCAGCGTCGCCGCGTCCTCGGCGTCCAGCTCGTTCTGCGTCGCGCACGGCAGCGCCACGTCGACGGGGACGTGCCACGGGCGCCGGTCCTTCTCGAAGCGCGCGCCGGTGCGCCGCGCGTAGTCGCTCACGCGGCCGTAGTGGTGGTTCTTGACGTCCATGAGCACGGCGAGCTTCTCGGGCGTGAACCCGTCCTCGTCGACGATCGTCCCGCTCGAGTCCGACACGGTCACCACCCTCGCGCCCAGTGCCGTCGCCTTCTCGACCGCGTACTGCGCGACGTTGCCGGAGCCCGAGACCGCGACGCGCAGCCCGGCGAACGAGCGCCCGCGCGTCTTCAGCATCTCCTCGGCGAAGTAGACGGTGCCGTAGCCCGTGGCCTCGGGGCGCACCAGCGAGCCGCCGTAGCTCAGCCCCTTGCCGGTGAACACGCAGTCGGCGCGGTTGGAGAGCTTCTTCGTCATGCCGACCATGAAGCCGATCTCGCGGCCGCCCACGCCGATGTCGCCGGCCGGCACGTCGGTGTCGGCCCCGACGTGGCGGAACAGCTCGGCCACGAACGCCTGGCAGAAGCGCATCACCTCGCCGGGGCTGCGTCCCTTGGGGTCGAAGTCCGCGCCGCCCTTGCCGCCGCCCATCGGCAGGGTGGTCAGCGCGTTCTTGAACGTCTGCTCGAACGCGAGGAACTTCAGCACCGACAGGTTCACCGACGGGTGGAAGCGCAGCCCGCCCTTGTACGGCCCGATCGCCATGCTGTGCTGGATGCGGTAGCCGCGGTTGACGCGCACCTCGCCGTGGTCGTCGACCCAGCACACGCGGAACATCACGATCCGCTCGGGCTCCACCAGCCGGTCGAGCAGCCCCTGCTCGGCGTACTTCGGGTGGCGGGCGATGAACGGCCACAGGCTCTCCATGACCTCGGTGACCGCCTGCAGGAACTCGGGCTCGTCCGGATTGCGGTCGGCGACGTGCTGCAGGTATTGGCGGGCCGAGGCGTGTCTCATCGTGGGACCGGGTTCTGGAGGGTCGCGGAGACCGCAATTGTTGCACGGCGGGCGCACCACGCCGGGGCGCTGCACCGCATTGGCGCGGCCGTGCCGCCGCCGGTTCGGCTACGCGGCCGACGCGCGGCGGTAGGCGCCCGGCGGGATGCCGCGTTCGCGCGTGAACGCGCGGGTGAACGTGGACTCGGACTCGTAGCCCACGTCCGCCGCGATCCGGGCGATCGGCAGCGGTGTCTCGCGCAGCCGCTGGGCCGCGACGATCATGCGCCAGCGCGCGAGGTAGGTCATCGGGGGCACGCCCAGCGTGCGGACGAAGCGCTCGGCGAACGCGGAGCGCGAGAGCAGCGCCTCGTCCGCGAGCTGCTCGGTCGTCCACGGGTGCGCGACGCGCGCGTGCAGGGCGGCGAGCGCGCGGGCGAGCGGCGGGTCGCGCAGCGCGGCGAGCCAGCCGGTGGCCTGCGGCGGCAGGCGCTCGATGTGCCCGCGCACGGCCTCGACGAACAGGAGCTCCGAGAGCCGGGCCAGCGTCTCCTGCGCGCCGGGCTGGCGCGCGGCGTGCGCGCGCGCCGCGTAGCGGAACGACGACTCGACCCAGTCGGCGCACTCGCGCCCGCGCACGCTGGCCACCACCAGCGGGGGCAGGGCGTCGAGCAGCGGGTGCGCCCGCACCGCGCTGCCGAGATAGCCGCACACGAAGCGGCTCACGACGGCGTCGCCGCCGCCGTCGATCGTCGCGAGCGCGTGCGTGCCGGCCTTGTGGATCAGCGCCTCGGCGCTCGCCGGCGGCAGCGCGAGGTCGCTGCCGAGCCGGTGCCGGTCGTTGCGCGGCAGCACGATGAGGTCGCCGGCCTCGCACTCGCGCGGCGCCTCGTCGTGCAGGCGCACGGCCAGCCGTCCGTCGAGCACGTAGTGGAAGGCCACCAGCTGCTCGGTGGGGGCCGCGCCGGGTGCGCAGTCCTCCGGCGTCACCTGCGAGTGGATGCACCACGGCGCGCGGAACGTGGCCTCGAGGAAGACCCCGCCGCCGAAGCGGACGACGCGCAGCAGGTCAGACAGCGCGTCCATCGGCCGCGAGGTCGAGGCGGCGGGTCGGCACAGCGCGCCGGCGTCGCGGCCATGGCGGGCCCGCGCGTCGCGCGCGACAGTGCGCCCCGTGCCGGCGCGGCCGGCGATGCGAACGTGAGGAGACCATGGCGATGAGGGATTCTGCGGGGTATGCGGCGAGCGGCGCAACGGCGGCGGGGCTCGAGGCCTACGAGCAGGCGTGCCACGAGCTGCGCTGTTTCGTCGGCGACCCGGTGGCGAGCGTCGACCGCGCGCTGGACGCGGCGCCGACGATGGCGATGGCGTACGCGCTGAAGGCGTGGCTGCACCTGCTCGGCACCGAGCCCGCCGGCCTGCCGGTCGCGCGCGAGTGCCTGCACGCCGCGCGCCTGCTGCCGGCGAGCGCGCGCGAGCGCGGCCACCTCGAGGCCGCGCGCCTGGTGGCGGAGGGGCGCTGGCGCGAGGCAGGCCGCGTCCTGGAGGACGTGAGCGCAGCGTGGCCGCGCGACGCCCTCGCGCTGCAGGCCGGCCACCAGGTCGACTTCTTCACCGGCGATGCGCGGATGCTGCGCGACCGCATCGCGCGGGCACTGCCGGCGTGGAGCGCGTCGCAGCCGGGCCACCACGCGCTGCTCGGCATGCTCGCGTTCGGGCTCGAGGAGTGCGGCGACTACGCGCAGGCCGAGCGCTACGGCAGGCAGAGCGTGGAGCGCGAGCGGCGCGACGGCTGGGGCTGGCACGCCGTGGCGCACGTGATGGAGATGCAGGACCGCGCGCGCGACGGTATCGCGTGGCTGCGACAGGACGCGGCGGCGTGGTCGGAAGGCAGCTTCTTCGCGGTGCACAACTGGTGGCACCTCGCGCTGTTCCACCTCGACCGCGGGGATGCCGCGGAGGCGCTGCGCCTGTTCGACGGGCCGATCCACGGCGCGCGCTCGGCGGTGGTCCTCGACATGATCGACGCCTCCGCGCTGCTGTGGCGCCTGCAGCTCGCCGGGATCGACGTCGGCGACCGCTGGCAGAGCGTGGCCGACGGCTGGGCGCCGCTCGCCGAGGCGGGCAACTACGCGTTCAACGACTGGCACGCGATGATGGCCTTCGTGGGGTCCGGGCGCCGCAAGGCACAGCAGGCCGTGCTCGACGCGCTGGAGAACGCGGCCGTCGGCGATGCCGACACCGCGCTGTTCGCGCGCGAGGTCGGCCTCGACGCGGCGCGCGCGGTCCGCGCGTTCGGCGATGGGCGCTACGCCGAGGCCGTGCGCCTGCTGCGACCGATCCGCAGCTACGCCCACCGCTTCGGCGGCAGCCACGCGCAGCGCGACCTGATCGATCTCACGCTGCTCGAGGCGGCCGCGCGTGCGGGGATGCGGACGCTGGCGGTGGCGCTGGTGCAGGAACGCCGGTTCCGCCGGCCGGACAGCCCGCTGGCACGGTTGTTCGAGCGGCGTGCGCAGGGCGCTGCGACCGACGAAGTCGCGACGACGGCGTGACGCCGGGGGCGCCGGGCGGCGCCCCTCGCCGGAATCGCACCTCCATGCACTCGTGCGCGACGACTTGGACGCCCCGCATCAGGTTTCCAACGCGCGAAGGCGCACACGGTCGCTCAGTGGGCCGGCTCGGCGGCCGCCGGAGGGCGCACGCCGCCGCGCAGCGCGAGCACGACGCCGCCGACCAGCAGCGCCACGCCCAGCCACACCAGCGGCGGCGGCACCGACCGGCGGATCGCGAACGCGTAGGCCAGCGCGGCCAGCGTCTCGAAGACGATGAGCTGCCCGGCCAGCGCCGGCGGGACGCGCCGGCTCGCCTCGTTCCAGCACAGCGTGCCCACCCACGAGGCGAAGAGGCCGATCGCCAGCATCAGCGCGACGAAGACCTCGGGACGCGGACCGAACGGCATCGGGAAGTCCGCGCGCGCCACGTGCGCGTACGCCCAGAACGCCGCGTAGGCCGCGAGCGCGAGCGGCAGCGTCGCGAGCCCCTGTGCCGTCGCCCACACGCGCGGATGGCGGTCCGGATGGGCGCGCAGCCAGTCGGCGTTGCGCAGCGGGTACCAGGTCCAGCAGGCCACCGCGCCGACGGCGAGCAGCGCACCCAGCGCGTGCTGCAGGCGATCCGCGCCGCGCGCGCCGGCGGCGGCCGCGAGCTCCGACTGGTTCACGCACGCGATGCCGGCCGCGATCAGCGCGAGCGACGGGGCGAGGCGTCGCCACGGCAGGCGCGCGTGGGCGCCTGCGCCGCGCAGGTTCGCGGTGATCGCGATGACCACCGGCAGCGTGCCGATGATCACCGTGGGCAGCGGCGCGCCCGCGCGCTGGATCGCGCTCGCGAGGCACAGGTAGTAGAGGAGGTTGCCGACGGCCGCGAGCTTGAGCGCCTCGCGCCAGTCCGACGCCGTCAGCGCGCCCAGTCCCCGGCGGTCGATCCACGCGAGCGGAATGGCGACCAGTCCGAACGCGAGGTAGCGGCCGGCGGACTGCAGGGCGGCCGGATACTCGGGCACCAGCAGCGGGCCGACGAACACCAGGCCCCACATCAGGCCGGCGGCGAGCGCGAACAGCGTTCCGGTCCACATCGGGGCGCGGGGGAGGGGAGCGGGAGCGCCCGGATCATACGACGCGGCACAGTCGCGCATGCAGCGGCTCGCGTGCGGTGGCTCGCGGTGTGCTAGCGTCGTGCGACGCTGCGCGCAGGCGCAGCCTCCACGGAGCGACCGGCGATGAAGCGAGGCGAGCAGGGCTACCTGAAGGCGATCCGCGAGCGGCTGTACACCGCCGTCCTGTCGGACGTGCTCGACGCGTGCGGATGGACGGCGCAGGCGTTCCCGCCCGGCATCCGGCCGCTCGACGACGCGCTGGTGATGGCCGGTTTCGCGCGCACCGGGCTCTACCGCGAGGTGCACCACGTCGAGCCCGGCGAGAACCCCTACGAGCTCGAGATCGCGCTGGTCGACGACCTCGCCGCGGACGACGTGGTGGTGTTCGCCTGCGGCGGGTCGCGGCGCATCGCGCCCTGGGGCGAGCTGCTGTCGACCGCGGCGCGCGTCCGGGGCGCCGCGGGGTGCGTGACCGACGGCTTCGTCCGCGACGTGCGCGCCATCCGGCGCCTCGCGTTCCCCGTGTTCCACGGCGGCATCGCGCCGCTCGACTCCAGGGGACGCGGGAAGGTCGCCGCCGTCGACGTGCCGATCCGCTGCGCGGACGTCGCGGTCCACCCCGGCGACCTCGTCGTCGGCGACGCGGACGGCGTGGTGGTCGTGCCGCGTGCGGTCGAGGAGGCTGTCGTCGCGCGGGCCTTCGCCAAGGTGGACGGCGAGGACACGACGCGCGCGGAGCTCGAGGCCGGGCGCTCGCTGCGCGAGGTGTTCGCGCGCCACGGGATTCTTTAGGAGTCCCGAGCCGGAAGTCCGTCGCGCAAAGGCGAGCGAGAAGGGGCGCGCTGCAGTGTCGCGGCGCTCGCGGATCTTCGCGATCTCCGCTTCGGGCCGCGCCCTTGCGTCGCCGGCTCGATCACGATCGATGCATTCTTCGACGGTGCGACGACGCGAAGCAGGACATCGCCTTTCCGTCACGGCTGCGACGGGAAGATCGGCGTGCGTCTCACCGCCTCGTGGTTCCGGCGAAAGCGGGACCCCGGCGACGTGCGGGCGAATGTCCAGCCGGGCACATGCTTGACATCAGTAACCGGGCACATGCTTTACACCTTGCGGACGGGTCGGATGATCTTGTGAGTCCGTCCGTCGAGGATGCCCAAGGGCAGAGCCGCAAAGTAGACCTCCCAGCGGTCATGCTCGAGCGGCATCAATCCAACCGGTTCGCCAGCCAGCAGCTTGCTCACGAACACCTCGTGGCCCTGCCATTTCATGTGGCCCTCGCCCCGCACTTTGCGAACCCTGAAGGTGTCCGGATAGAAGGGCTCGGGCAGTCGGTCAGGGAAGTCCCGCGGCGAGGGCTGGTAGAGCTGCGCAGGGGAATGGCCGCGCAGGGCGCGATGCGGCCGCTCCTCGTTGTATTCCCGCTGGAATCGATTGAAGCTGCGCTGCTGCGCACTAAGCGAGGCCCGCGGCGGACTGGCGGTGGCCTGCTTCAGCGTGCGGTGCATGCGTTCGTGGCGCCCGTTCTGCTCGGGATGCCCCGGTTCGATCCGCTCCGGCATCACGCCCAACTTCAGGCACCACACGGACAACGCACTCAGGCCGCCGATGGCAGGGGACGCGAACGGCGACCCGTTGTCGGTGCGAATCGCCTTCGGCAGGCCGTACCGGCGAAACGCCCGCTCGAAACAAGCGCGCGTGGCAGGGCCCGTGGGGTGATACATCCCCTGGCAGCCAAGCAGCATGCGGCTGTGGTTGTCGGTCAGGGTCAGCGGGTAGCAACGATGCCCGTCGCCCAGCCAGAACTGGCCCTTGAAATCGGCGCTCCACACGTCGTTGGGGTGCTCCGCCGTGGCGAAGGGCTGAACGTGGGGGGGAACTGCGCGCCTGCCACGAGGGCGTGGCAGGACCAGGTGGTGTCGCTTGAGGATGTCTCCGCAACTGCTCGCCGCCGGCCAGTTCACCTCGGGATGCGTGCGCTGGAGCCAGGCGCGTACGGTCACGGGTCCCCAGCTTGGGTGGCGTCGCTTGCACGCCAGCAGTGCGGCCACCTGCTCGTCGGCAGTCGCATTGGGGTGACGATGCGGCGCCCGGGAGCGCGGCAGAAGCCCCTGCCAGCCCTCCGCCTCGGCCCTCTCGATGAGGGCATAGCCCGTCGGACGGCTGACTTGGAACCGCCGACAAAGATCGCTCATCGAGAACTCACGGCTTCGCCAGGCGATCACAAAGGCCTTCTTCTCATCCATGGCACAGGTCTCCTTCCACGGCATGGCGGCATCCTCCTAGCCGCCACGCTAACCCTGTAAACCATGTCCCCGGTTTCACCTGTAAAGGATGCGCCCGGTTCATACC
>BOKS01000019.1 GCA_016861105.1 Betaproteobacteria bacterium
ACGTAACAACACGCGTTGCTCCCTCCCGTGCATGCGCGGCTCCACGATCGCTCATGAAGTCGCCAGCCTGTCCGAGTGTGCAAGATTCGTCCGCCATATCTGTGCAATTTACGTCCGCCACCGACAACTTCCCGGAGGCCGCGACCTCGCCCTACGCGGCGAGGGGCCCCGTGCGCAGCACGGGGATCGACGCCAAAGGGCGAGGGGCATGCGGCCGACGACGGGTGCGGCGTGTCTTCGAGCACTTTCCGGAGGCCGCGACCTCGCCCTGCGCGGCGAGGGGCCCCGTGCGCAGCACGGGGATCGACGCCAAAGGGCGAGGGGCATGCGGCCGACGACGGGTGCGGCGTGTCTTCGAGCACTCCCCGGAGGCCGCGACCTCGCCCTGTGCGGCGAGGGGCCCCGTGCGCGTCAGGCGGCGAGCTTCGGCGGCGGCATCTCGAGCCCGGACTGCTCCCGCACCAGCCGCGCGATCTCGCCGCCGAGCTCGGCGCCGCTGCGCGTGTCGCGCCACGCGCCGTCGCGTGGACGGAAGTGGAAGCCACCGCTGCGTGCGGCGACCCAGATCTCGCGGTTGGGGACGTGGCGGTTGACGATCAGCTTGCTCCCGTCCTCCCACTGCGCCTCGAGGATGCCGTCGTTGAGGCTCCAGTCGCCGTCGACGTCGCTCGCCGCGAGCGCAACGTCGATCGCCTCGCCGATGCGCTCGAGCGCGGCGTCCGCGAGCGTGATGAACTCGGATTCGGTCATGGCCCGGCGGCGTCAAGTCGCCGCGGTCGCGTGATAGGATCGCCGCCGATGTTACGTCATCCACGCCCCCTGCTGCGCGCGTTGCTGCTCGGCTGCGCCGCCGCTGCGCTCGCAGGCTGCGGCATCAAGGGGCCGCTGGCGCCCCCGCCGAAGCCCGACGCGGCCGCCGCGAAGGACGAGGCGGCCAAGGGCGGCGCCCGGCCCGCGCCGCGGCTGTGAACGCGCGCGACGCGGCGCCGGCACGCCGGCGGCGCGGTGCCGGCGCGGTGGTCCGCGACGCGTGGACGGCCGTCCCCGGAAGGCGCCCTTGACTGCTCCGTTCCACTACGTCGACGGCCGGATGCACGCGGAGCGCGTGCCCCTCGCGCGCATCGCCGACGAGTTCGGCACGCCCGCCTACGTCTACTCGCGCGCCGCCCTCGAGGCCAACTTCCGCGCCTTCGACGAGGCGTTCGCGTCGCTGCCGCACCTCGTCTGCTACGCGATGAAGGCGAACTCCAACCTCGCGGTGCTGAACGTCTTCGCCCGCCTCGGCGGCGGCTTCGACATCGTGTCGGGCGGCGAGCTCGCGCGGGTGATCGCCGCCGGCGGCGACCCGGCGAAGGTCGTGTTCTCCGGCGTCGGCAAGACCGCCGCCGAGATGCGTGCCGCGCTCGCGGCCGGCATCCGCTGCTTCAACGTCGAGAGCGCGCCGGAGCTCGAGCGTCTCGCCGAGGTCGCCGCGGCGGCGGGGCGGCGCGCGCCGGTGAGCTTCCGCGTCAATCCGGACGTCGACCCCGGCACTCACCCCTACATCTCCACGGGCCTCAAGGAGAACAAGTTCGGCGTGGACTTCGCCTCGGCGCCGGCGCTCTACCGGCGCGCGGCGTCGCTGCCGTCGATCCGGGTGACGGGCATCGACATGCACATCGGGTCGCAGATCACCGAGCTTCGGCCCTGCCGCGAGGCCGCCGCGAAGCTGCTCGGGCTCGTCGACGCGCTCGCGCGCGACGGCATCCCCCTGGAGCACGTCGACGTCGGGGGCGGGCTCGGCATCCGCTACCGCGACGAGTCGCCGGTGCCGCTGCACGAGTACGCGGCGATGCTCGCCGGCCTGATGCGCGGCCGGCGCGAGACGCTGGTGCTCGAGCCGGGGCGGCGGCTGGTCGGCGACGCCGGCGCGCTGCTGACGCGCGTCGAGTACCTGAAGCGCGGCTCCCGCAGCTTCGCCATCGTCGACGCCGCGATGAACGACCTGCTGCGCCCGGCACTCTATGACGCGTGGCATCCGGTCGACGCCGTCGCCCCCCGCGCCGGCCCCGCCGAGACCTGGCAGGTCGTGGGGCCGGTGTGCGAGAGCGGCGACTTCCTCGCGCACGACCGCGAGCTGGCGCTCGCGCCGGGCGACCTGCTCGCGATCGGCGCCGCGGGTGCGTACGCGATGGCGATGAGCTCGAACTACAACGCCCGACCGCGCGCCTGCGAGGTCCTCGTCGACGGCGATCGCGTGCATCTCGTCCGCCGCCGCGAGCGCGTCGACGACCTCTTCGCCGGCGAGTCGATCGCGCCCTGACGCGCGCCTGCTCGGCGACGCGCGAGCGCGCGTCGCACGCGTTCGAGCGTTGTGCAGATAAGCAACACTCGACGCACACCCCCCTAGCAGGTGCGGAGGAATCTTGCAAATCGTTGAAAGTTGTCTAGAATGCAGGCAGCAGGTTGCAGTGGGTTTGTCAAGAGCTTCGCGTATCCCCGACGAACCTTCCGCGCCTGCGGTGCAGTAGAAGCAACACAACACGTATATCGAAACCCAGACAGGAGAACCGCGAGATGATGGCTGACATGATGTCGATGATGGCGCCGGCCTCGGCGCCCGCCGCCCCGAAGAAGAAGGCCACGCGCAAGAAGGCCGCTCCCAAGAAGGCTGCCAAGAAGGGCGCGAAGAAGGCGACCAAGAAGGCTGCCAAGAAGGGCGCGAAGAAGGCGACCAAGAAGGCTGCCAAGAAGGGCGCGAAGAAGGCGACCAAGAAGGCCGCCAGGAAGGGCGCGAAGAAGGCGACCAAGAAGGCCGCCAGGAAGGGCGCGAAGAAGGCGACCAAGAAGGCCGCCAAGAAGAAGGCCACGAAGAAGCGGGCCACGAAGCGCGCCAAGAAGGCGAAGTAACCTCTCTCGCCTCGATACGCCGTCGCAGACGTGTGACGGTCACCGACGGGCGGCGCCCTCGCGGCGTCGCCCGTCGTGCATTTCTGCGCCCCGCGCACCGGCGGCTCCGGGCCGCGGTCGCCCGACGGACGGCCGCGGAACCACGATGACCGGCGGCCCTTCGGAACGTCAGCGCGACGGCACCGCCGCGCCGGCGGTCGGCGCCGCCCGCTTCGCCGCGCGCGCGTTGCGCTCCTGCCCCGATGCGAGCGGCGCGTCCG
The DNA here is from genome assembly GCA_016861105.1 of Betaproteobacteria bacterium. GTDB lineage: Bacteria > Pseudomonadota > Gammaproteobacteria > Burkholderiales > Casimicrobiaceae > VBCG01. Next base: position 3,150 of record BOKS01000019.1, read on the forward strand.
ACGAGGACGCGGCGGTCGGCTGCGCGCGTCCGGTCGTGGGCGCGGGCTTCGCCGACGTCGCACTGCGCCGGTCGGGCGCAGCCTTGCGGACCGCCGGCTTCGCAGTGCCCTTCTGCGGCGTCCTGATCGACCCCGCACCGCTCGTGGCGACCGCACTGCGCGGCTTGCCGCGCGGCGGCGCCGTCCGCACGACGTCGCTCGTGACGCGCAGCTGCTGGCCCGCGCGCAGCGCGGACTGCCGCATGCCGTTCCAGCTGCGCAGCTCGTCGACCGACACGCCGTAGCGGCGCCCGATCGACGACAGCGTCTCGCCGCGGCGGACGGTGTGGTAGAACGTGCGCCCCTGCGGGACCGCCGTGAACACCGCCCGCTGGAGCGAGGCGTCCGCGGCTTCGATGCGCCCGCTCTCGGCGGGCACGAGCAGCGTGTGCCCCGCGCCGACGCGGGCCCGCGAGCCGATGCCGTTGACCGCCCGGAGCGTCTCGACGGACATGCCGAAGCGCTGCGCGACCTGCGCCAGGCTCTCCTTCGCCTTCAGGCGGTACGCCTGCCACGACACCAGCGGCTGGTCGTGCAGGTCGAGCTTCGCGGCGAACAGCTCCGCCTTGTCGATCGGCAGCAGGATCGTGAACTCGTCCGCGCCCGCCATCACCGGGCGGTTGTGCTGCGGGTTGAGCGCGAGGAACTCGTCCTCGGGCAGCTCCGCGAGCTCGGCCGCGCGCTTCACGTCCATCTTGCGCGTGACGCGCACCGCGGCGAAGTAGGGGGCGTCGGGCACGTCGGCCAGCACGAGGCCGTACTTCTCCGGGTCGCGGACGATGTTCTTCAGCGCCTGCAGCTTCGGCAGGTAGTTGCGCGTCTCGTCGGGCATCGCGAGCGCTTCGTAGGTCTCCGGCTGCCGGCGCTCGCGGTTGCGCTGCACGGCGCGCGCGACGTTGCCCTCGCCCCAGTTGTAGGCGGCGAGCGCGAGCTGCCAGTCGCTGAAGTCGCCGAACAGCTTCTGCAGGTAGTCGAGCGCCTTGTCGGTCGCCGCGATCACGTCCCGGCGCGAGTCGTACCAGAAGTTCTGCTCCAGCCCGTAGTGCCTGCCCGTCGACGGAATGAACTGCCAGATGCCCGCGGCGCGCGCGGTCGACAGCGCGCGCGGGTTGAACGCGCTCTCGACCATCGGGAGCAGCGCGATGTCGAGCGGCATGCCGCGCAGGTCGATCTCGTGCACGACGTGATAGAGGTAGCGGCGGCTGCGGTCGACCATCCGGGCGACGTAGTCGGGCCGCTCCGCGTACCAACGCTCCCACTTCTCGACGAGCGCCCCGTCGATGTCGGGGACCGCGTAGCCCTTGACGATGCGGTCCCACAGGTCCGCCGCCGGCTCCGGCAACTGCTCGAGGTCCGCGGCGACGTCGGGACTGAACGCGGGGACGATCTGCTTTGCGATCGGCGTGGCCGCGATGACGGGCATCGGCGCCGTCGCGGAGGTGACGACCAGCGCCTCCGCTGCCACAGCCTCCGGCGGGGGTGGCGCCGCCACCGCCGGAGCGACGGGTTCGGGCGCGGGCGCGACCGGCGGGGCAGTCGCGCAGCCGGCGAGCGCGGCGGCAGCGACGAAGGCGAGGAACGGCCGGAGGCGCACGATCGTGGGTTCGCTGTGGAGCGCCCCAGCCTGCGGCGCGGGCGCGCGGGTGCGGCGATGGTAGGCGGGCCTGCCGCGAAGCGTCAACCGACGCCGGCGCGCCTCCCGCGCCGGACAGCCGGACGCCCGCGCCGGTCGCCGCGGCCGAGACGCTGCCGCGATCAGGAGAAGACGTCCTTCCAGGCCCGCAGTTCGGCGAAGACCTCGACGTCGTCGCGGAGCGCGCGACCGGCGCGCCGCGCCGCCGCGTCGCGCACCTCCGGCACGCCCGCGCGCAGGAAGGGATTGGTGGCGAGCTCCTCGTCGAGCCGCGACGGCAACGTCGGCTCGCCACGGTCGCGGCGCGCCCGGTCGCGCGCGATCCGTGCGTGCAGCGCCGGGTTGCCGGGCTCCACCGCGAGCGCGAAGCGCAGGTTCGCGAGCGTGTACTCGTGCGCGCAGTGCACGAGCGTGTCGCCCGGCAGCGCGGCGAGGCGGGCGAGCGAGGCGTGCATCTGCGCGGGCGTGCCCTCGAACAGGCGCCCGCAGCCGCCGGCGAACAGCGTGTCGCCGCAGAACACGACGCTCTCGTCGCCGACCGTCCCGGCGTACGCGATGTGCCCGCGCGTGTGGCCGGGGACCGTCAGGACGGACAGCGACGCCGCGACCGCGGGCAGCCGCACCGACTCGCCGTCGCCGAGGGCGCGCGTGCGGCAGGGGATCGTCTCGCCGGACGGGCCGAGCACCGGCACCGGGAACCGGTCGACGAGCGCGGCGACGCCGCCGGCGTGGTCGGCGTGGTGGTGCGTGACGAGGACGGCGTCGAGCGCGAGCCGCTCGGCGTCGAGGTGGGCGAGCACCGGCGCCGCGTCGCCCGGGTCGACGACGACCGCCCGGCTTCCGTGCCGCAGCACCCAGATGTAGTTGTCCCTGAATGCGGGGACCGGGATAATCGCCGGCATGGAGGCATCTTCGCGAGCGCCCGAAACGCTGTCAACGACGCTCGCGGGATGGTTCGCGACGCCGCTGGGGCGCTACCTGCTCGCGCGCGAGCAGGCCTATTTCGACCAGACGGTCGCCGACATCTTCGGCTTCTACGCGCTCCAGATCGGGCTGCCCGAGTGCCCGTTCCTCGCCCAGAGCCGGATCCCGTCGCGCTGGAGCGTCGACTACGACCCCCCCGCGGACGTCATCGCCGATCCGCACTGGCTGCCGTTCCCGGAGAACTCCATCGACCTGATCGTGCTGCCGCACGCGCTCGAGTTCACCGACGATCCGCACCAGATGCTGCGCGAGGCCTACCGCGTCGTGCGCCCCGAGGGCCAGATCGTCATCGCCGGGTTCAACCCGTTCTCGCTGTTCGGCGCGAAGCGCTATTTCGGGCGCCAGCAGACGCCGCCGTGGAACGGCAACTTCATCGCGCTCTACCGCGTGAAGGACTGGCTGACGCTGCTCGGCTTCGACGTCGTCGGCGGACGGCTCGACTGCTATCTGCCGCCGTTCGCGCGCGAGCGCTGGATCGAGCGCAGCGCGTTCTTCGAGAAGGCCGGCGACCGCTGGTGGCCGATCGGCGGCGGCGTCTACTACCTGCGGGCGACCAAGCACATGCACGGGATGCGCATCATCACGCCCGCCTGGCAGCGGCGCGAGCGGCGGCGCGCGTTCGTGCCCGCGGCCCGCGCGCGCGAGACGCTGACGACGGTCTCGCAGCGGCGCCGGCGGTGAGCGCGGCGGCGCACGGCGCGGCCCCCGCCGCGCGCCCGGCGGTCACCATCTACACGGACGGCGCCTGCAAGGGCAACCCGGGCCCGGGCGGCTGGGGCGCGCTGCTCGTCGCCGACGGTCGCGAGAAGTCGCTGCACGGGGGCGAGCCGGCGACGACCAACAACAGGATGGAGCTCGTCGCGGTGATCCGCGCGCTCGAGAGCCTGTCGCGCGCCTGCGAGGTCGACCTCTACACGGACTCGCAGTACGTGAAGAACGGCATCCAGAGCTGGATCCACGCGTGGAAGCGCAACGGCTGGAAGACGGCGGAGCGCAAGCCCGTGAAGAACGCGGAGCTGTGGCGCGAGCTCGACGCGCTCTGCGCGCAACACGAGATCCGCTGGCACTGGGTGCGCGGCCACGCGGGGCACGACGGCAACGAGCGCGCGGACGCGCTCGCCAACCGCGGCGTCGACGAGGTGCTGCGGCGCTGACCGGCCGCGGGCCGTCCCGGGCGGCGATGGCACGAACGACACCGCCGGGGCGCAGCGGCCGGCCGCCGCGGGCGCGCACGGGGCCGTCCCCGCTCACCGGCGCCGACGTCGCGTCGCTGCGCGCAGCGGCGCAGCGCTTCGGAGCGCCGGCGCGCAGCGCGAAGGCGGCGCTCATCGCAGCGCTCGCCTCGCGCAGCCTGCACCGTCCGCGCATCCTGCTCGCCTGCCACGACGCGCTGCTGTTCGTCGCCGCGCACCCGGACGACGAGGCGATCGCCGCGGCCGCGGAGGCGGCGCTCGCGCGCTGCGCCCGCGCGGCCCGGGCGCTGGCCGCCACGCCGTCGGGCCGGCGCGCGCTGGAGGGCACCGGCATCGCATGGAGCGAAGTGTCGGCGGCGCTCGGCTACGACATTGCGCGCTGGCTGGTGCACCGCTTTCCCGGGCACGCCGAGATCACGTCGCTCGGCGATGGCGCCGGCACGCTGCCCTCGCTGCTCGCGCTGCTCCTGCCGGCGATCGAGGCGGACGCCCTCGCCGGCGAGAGGGCCGGCGGGCTCGCCCTGCTCGATCGCTGCAAGGGGCCTCGTGACACGCGGCTCGCCTTCCTCGTCCGGCAGCTGGAGTCCCTCGCGGCGCCCGCCGCGGTGCGCGCGCAACTCTTCGACGCGCTGACGCCGTTCCTGACGGTTGCGCCGCGCGGCACGCGGGCGTCGCGCACGTTCCTCCGCGGCCCGGCGGGCCGCGTTCACAGGCACGCGGCGCCGCTGCGCAAGGCGCCCGCGGAGGCGCTCGCCGTCGTGGCGCAGCCGCCGCCGCGGGAGCGTCCGCTCGCGCGCGCCGAACGGCGCGCGCTGGTCGACGTCGCCCGGGCCACGCTGGCCGTGCTCGCGCGCGAGACCGATCCGATCACCTGGGCCTCGGTCGACGGCGTGTCGCTGCACGACCTCGAGGCCGGCTTCGCCGTCGCGCTGTTCCCGATGGAGCCCGCGCGGCGCTTCGCGCTCGACAGTCACACCGGCTACCTGCTCTTCCGCCAGCGCGTGCCGATCGCCTACGGCGGCGGCTGGCCGTTCCTCGGCGTGTGCCGGATCGGCGTCAACGTGTTTCCCGCGTTCCGCGGCGGCGAGTCGGCGCTCGCGTTCGCGCACGTGCTGCGCGTCTATCGGGCGCGCTTCGGCGTCGCGCGCTTCGTCGTCGAGCCCTACCAGTTCGGCGCGGGCAACGCCGAGGCGCTGCGCTCCGGCGCGTTCTGGTTCTACTGGCGCCTGGGATTCCGGCCGCTCGACGAAGGCATCGCGGCGCTCGCGGAACGCGAGCACGCGCGCCTGCAGCGCGTCCGCGGCGCGCGCACGCCGCTGCCGCGGATGCGGGCCCTGGCCCGGGAGGACCTGGCACTCGACCTCGCCCCGACGGCCGGCCCGCTTCGCGTGGAGCCCGCCCGGCTGTCGACCGCGGTCGCGCGCTGGATCGTGGACGCGCACGGCGGCGACCGGCGCAAGGCACAGGCCGCGGCGCTCGCGCGCGTCGGCGCCGCGCTCGGCGCGGCGCCGGGGCCGGGCTGGACGACCGGGGAGCGCGCGGCCTACCGGTCGCTCGCGCTGCTGGTGGGGCTCGTCGACGACCTCGACCGGTGGAGCGCTGCGGACAAGGCGGCCTGCGTCGCGCTGATGCGCGCGAAGGGCGCGCCGGACGACGCGCCGTTCTTCGCGGCGCTCGCGCGGCATCCGCGGCTGCCCGCTGCGCTGGCGCGCATCGCGGACGCGGCGGCTACTGGCGGATGAACTCGCCGCTCTCGCAGTCGACGCGCCGCATGGGGTAGATGATGCGGCGCTCCTCGCCGCGCAGCGTCCCCTCGACGTGCACGTAGAGCCAGCCCTCGCTCGCCCGGCGGTAGACGATCCGCTGCGGGAAGTCGTGCGCCGCGTTGGCGAACGTGAACACCGTGTCGGGTCCGTCGGCCGCGCGTTCGGCGAGGCGGAACGACGTCTCCTTCTGTCCCGACGGTACCGCGACGTAGTGCACGCCGTCGGCCCGGGACTCGAGGCGGATGTACTCGAAGTCCTGCGTCCGGCCCGCGTTCACCGTGTGGCCGGTGCCGAGCATCAGGTTGCCGCGCAGCGGCATCCAGTGCTCGCGGAACTCGCGCTGGTTGGCGGTGCCGCGCCAGCAGCCGGCGAGCCACGCGAGGTCGGCGAGCGCGCCGTCCGCCGGCGCCGCCGGCGCGACCGGCGCCTCGGCGGCGGCGGGTGCCGCCGGCGGGATCGCGGGCGCCGGCTGCGCCGCGGCACGGGGCATCGCCGCCAGGGCAGCCAGCGCGAGAACCGCGAGCAGGAGTGCGCGGAGGTGAGGTCCGGACGTCGTCATTGCGTGCGCGCGAGCGGAAGGTTGAGCAGGAGGTTCTGCGGCTTGAGCCGCAAGCGCGAGGCAGCGTCCATCGCCATCGCGAGGTAGACCGGGCGGCCGGCGATCGCCGGCCGCATGTCGTTGCGGTCGGCGAACTCCAGGCGGAACAGCGAGAGCAGCCGGCCGAGCCGCTCGTCGTCGACGTCGGCACGATTGTAGAGGTCGTTCAGCACGCCGCTCGCCTCGGCGTCGAGTCCCACGTGCCACACCCAGCGGTCGTCGTCGATGCGCCGCTCGGGCACGACGGTGACGGCGACGCCGAGGAAGTGCGCGATCCAGCGCTCCAGCACGCGGCACAGGGCCTCGAGTGGCGGCTGGCCGCGGTTCAGCACCACCGAGAAGTCGAAGCGCTCGTCGCGGCCCCAGTAGGCCTGCGCGTTGTCCGCGCCCAGCACGTCGAGGTCGATCGAGCGCGTCGGAACGTCGCTCCTGCGCAGCAGCTCGCCGAGGCTGCCGAAGCCGCCGGTGGTCGCGAACAGCTCGACGGTCTGGTCGTCGGCGGCCATGACCGTCGCGTCCTCGAGGACGGCGACCTTCTGCGGCCGGAACAGCATCTCGGCCATCCGCGCCTGCAGCGGATCCGCGCCCTCGCCGAGGATGTGGCGCAGCAGGATCTGCGTGAGCTGGTGGACGAACAGCGGCGGGACGTCGACGCCTTCGCCGCGGAACAGCGCGACGTAGGCCGCCTCGAGCGACGGGGCGGCCAGCAGCCGGTCGCGGAAGCGCAGCCAGATGCGGTAGTTGTCGCGGGCGTCGGCATCGGCGATCGCGGCGAGCTCCGCGGGCGCGACGGCCCGGCGCGGGAGCTTCATCAACGCGTCGTGCAGCGCGAGTTCGGCAGCGCACGACTCGGACACCGGCGCGAGCTCGGGGCGTGCGAGGAAGCCGCGAAGGAAGGCGTCGGTGACGGTGAGGCGGCCGTCGCTGCCCGCGGCGAGCAGCCGGTAACCGCACGAGGGCCAGAAGTCGGGCATCGGAGACGGGAGACCGCACGCGCGCCGGCGGGTTCCCGCCGCACGCGGGCCCGGTCCGGTGCGCCCGCCGCCGGCGTCAGCCGCCGAGCATCGCCTTCTTGAGGTCGGCCTGCACCGGCCTGTCGCCGATCCAGATGCGCGTGAGCGCCTGGTTGAAGCCCTCGCCGGGGACCGATCCCTTCGCCTGGCCGTCGAGGCCGATGCGGGTCGCGCCGTCGACGAAGTCGAGCGTCACGACGCTGCCTTCCTTCACTTCCCCGAAGCCCTTCATGATCGCGACCAGCTGGTCGGTCTGCGCCTTGATCGACGCGAGCTCGGCCTCGGGCGTGTTGGCCTTCAGCCCGTCGACCAGCGCGTCGACGAGCTGGTCGCCCGACAGGTTGCGCAGCAGGTTCATCTGCACCCGCCGCGGGCCCTTCGCCAGCACGGCCGCCGGCGTGTTCGCCTTCGCCGGCAGGTAGAGGCTGCCCACGTAGACCCTGAAGATGGCCCGCGTGCGCACGCCCGCGCCGTTCAGCACGAGCGCCTGGCCGCCGACGCTCGCCTTGTCCTCCAGCTTGATGCCCCCCACCTCTGCGGCCGGCGCCGCTCCCGCGAACACGGCCGCGGCCGCCGCCGCTGCGATCCAGGACCTCATTGCACGTTCCTCCTTCGTGGGGGTCGTCGGGCGAGCGCGTTTCCGCGCTACACCGCCTCGAACACGCCGGCCGCGCCCATGCCCGTGCCGACGCACATCGTGATCATGCCGTACTTGCCGCCACGCCTCCGCATGCCGTGCACCAGCGTCGCCGTGCGGATCGCCCCGGTCGCCCCCAGCGGGTGGCCGAGCGCGATCGCGCCGCCGAGCGGGTTGACCGTCGCCGGGTCGAGGCCGAGTTCGCGGATCACCGCGAGGCTCTGCGCCGCGAACGCCTCGTTGAGCTCGATCCACGCGAGGTCCTGCTGCCGCACGCCGGTGGTCGCGAGCGCCTTCGGGATCGCCGCGATCGGACCGATCCCCATGATCTTCGGGTCGACGCCGGCCACCGCGTAGCCGACGAAGCGCGCGAGCGGCACCAGCGCGTGATCGCGCAGCGCGCGGTCGGACACCAGCAGGACGGCGCCCGCGCCGTCGGACATCTGGGAGCTGTTGCCCGCGGTGACCGAGCCCTTCGCGGCGAACACCGGCCGCAGCCTCGCCAGACCGTCGAGGCTCGTGTCGGCGCGCGGCCCTTCGTCGCGATCGACGAGCGTGCGCCGGGCGCGCACCTCGTGCGCCGCGAGATCGGGCACGCGCTCGACGACGTCGACGGGCGAGATCTCCGCGGCGAACTCGCCCCCTTCCTGCGCGGCGAGCGCGCGGCGGTGCGACTCGAGCGCGAACGCGTCCTGGTCGGCGCGCGAGACGTTCCACTGCTGCGCCACGCGCTCGGCCGTGAGGCCCATGCCGTACGCGATCCCGAGGTTCTCGTCGCGCTCGAACACCTCCGCGTTGAGCGCGAGCCGCCCGAGCATCGGGATCATGCTCATGCTCTCGGTGCCCGCGGCGATCATCACGTCCGCCTCGCCGGTGCGGATGCGGTCGGCGGCGATCGACACCGCGTTCAGCCCGGACGCGCAGAAGCGGTTGACCGTCATCCCGGCGGTGCCCACGGGCAGCCCGGCGAGCAGCGCGCCGATGCGCGCGACGTTCATGCCCTGCTCGTACTCGGGGATCGCGCAGCCGGCGACGACGTCCTCGATCGTCTCCCTCGGCAGCGAAGGCGCCGCCTCGACGACGCGCGCGAGCACGTGCGCCAGCATCGTGTCCGGCCGCGTCGTGCGCAGGACGCCGCGCGGCGCCTTGCCGACCGGCGTGCGCGTCGCCGCGACGATCCACGCATCCTGCAGTTGCTTGGTCATGAGGTCCGTTCCCGCGGTCAGTTGCGCAGCGGCTTGCCGGTGGCGAGCGTGTGCGCGATGCGCGCCTGCGTCTTCGGGTTGCGCAGCAGGCGCATGAACTCGGCGCGCTCGAGCTCGATCAGCCACGCCTCGTCGACGAGGCTCCCGGCGTCGACGTCCCCCCCGCACATCACCCGCGCGATCGCGAGCCCGATCTCGAAGTCGTGCGGCGAGACGAAGCCGCCGTCGCGCATGTTGACCAGCATCATCTGCAGCGTCGCGATGCCCGTCCGGCCGGCGGCCGCGATCGCGCGCGCCGGCAGCGGCGGTCGATAGCCCGCCTCGGCGAGCGCCCGCGCCTGGGCCTTGGCGACGTAGAGCACCTCCCAGCCGTTGGCGACGACGACGTCGGAAGGCCGCAGGTAGCCCATCGCCTTCGCCTCCAGCGCGCTCTTCGCCACGGCGGCAGTCGCGACCTGCTGGAAGTAGCTGCGCAGCACCGGGAGCATGTCGACCTGGCTGCCCGCGGCGCCGCGGCGGCTCTCGAGGTGCGCGCGCAGCGCGAGCTCCTTGCAGCCGCCGCCCCCGGGCAGCAGCCCGACGCCCGCCTCGACGAGACCGATGTACGACTCCATCGCCGCCACCGTCCGGTCGCAGTGCAGGATGAACTCGCACGAGCCGCCGAGCGCCATGCCGCGCACGGCCGCGACCGTCGGCACGAGGCACGACCGCAGCCGCAGCGAGGTCTGCTGGAACTTCCGCACCACGGCCTCGATGGTGTCCCACGCGCCGGCCGCCGCCGCCGGCGCGATGCCCGACAGGTCGGCGCCCAGCGAGAACGGCTCGTCGGGCTGCCAGATCACCAGCCCCGCGAAGCCCCGCTCCGCCTCGTCGCAGGCGCGCAGCACGCCGTCGAGCACCCCTTCGCTGACCGTGTGCTTCTTCGTCCGGAACGACACGATCGCCACGTCGTCGCCCAGGTGCCACATGCGCACGGCCTCCGTCTCGAAGACCGTCGTGCCCGCGTCGCTGCGCTCGCCGAGCACGAGGTCGGGCCGCAGCTGCCGCTCGTAGACCGGCAGCGTGGAGCGGCCGTGGAACGCGTCGGCGGCCGGCGCGTAGGAGCCGCGCGGCGTGTGGACGCCGCCGGCGGCGCGGACGCGCTCGCCCGCCACCCACGCGGGCAGCGGCACGTCGGCGAGCGCGCGCCCGGCGGCGACGTCCTCGGCGATCCAGCCGGCCACGCGCGACCACCCCGCCGCCTGCCACGTCTCGAACGGCCCCTGCCGCCAGCCGAAGCCCCAGCGGATCGCGAGGTCGACGTCGCGCGCGTTGTCCGCGACCGCGGCGAGGTGGTGCGCCGCATAGTGGAAGACGTCGCGGAAGACAGCCCAGAGAAGACGCGCCTGCGGGTGCCCGCTCGCGCGCAGCCTGCCGAGCCTCTCGCCCGGATCGCGGACCTTCAGGATCTCCGCGACCTCGTCCGCGACGGCGCCCTCCGCGGGGCGGTAGTCGCCGGCGGCCGGGTCGAGCACCTGGATCTCGCGGCCCTGCTTGCGGTAGAAGCCCGCGCCGCTCTTCTGCCCGAGCGCGCCCTTCGCGACGAGCGCCGCCAGCACGGGGGGCACGCCGAAGTGCGCGTGCCACGGGTCGTCGGGCAGCGTGTCGCGCATCGTGCCGATGACGTGCGCCGTGGTGTCGAGCCCGACGACGTCCACCGTGCGGAACGACGCGCTCTTCGGCCGTCCGATCGCAGGCCCGGTCAGCGCGTCGACGACGTCGAAGGCCAGCCCGAAGCGCTGCGTGTGCAGCATCGTCGCGACGATCGAGAACACGCCGACGCGGTTGGCGATGAAGTTCGGCGTGTCCTTCGCGCGCACCACGCCCTTGCCGAGCGTGGTCACGAGGAAGGTCTCCAGCCGGTCGAGCAGCGACGCGTCGGTCCCGGGCGCCGCGATCAGCTCGACCAGGTGCATGTAGCGCGGCGGATTGAAGAAGTGCACGCCGCAGAAGCGCGGGCGCACGGCGGCAGGCAGTGCGTCCGCGAGCGCGGCGAGCGACAGGCCGGAGGTGTTCGTCGCGAGGATCGCGTGCGGCGCGAGGTGCGGCGCGACCTTCGCGTAGAGGTCGCGCTTCCAGTCGAGCCGCTCGGCGATCGCCTCGATCACGAGATCGCAGCCCGCGAGCCGGTCGAGGTCGCGGCCGTAGTGGGCGACGTCGACGTACGCGGCGAGGTCCTTCGCGGCGAACGGCGCCGGATCGAGCCGGGCGAGGCCGGCGAGCGCCTTGCGCACGATGCCGTCCGGATCGCCCACCTTCGCAGGCAGGTCGAAGAGCACGACGGGCACGCCGCAGTTCGCGAGATGCGCGGCGATCTGCGCGCCCATCACGCCGGCGCCGAGCACGGCGGCCTTGCGGATCGTCAACGGCGGGTTGGACATTGTGGGCCGGGCGGGGAGAGTGGAGGACGGACAGCCTGGAAAATTCTACGCAACGCGATTCGGCGTTTCCCTCTAATGAGGCGCGCACGCGGCGCGCAGCCGCGGCAGCGGCGCCGCGACCGGCGGCGTGGACGATGCTCCGGGGAACGCGCGTTCGTCGCGCCGCGGAGCGACCGGAAAAACGCGAACGGCCGGGAGGTCCCGGCCGTTCGCGCGCGCCGCCGGCGGCGCAGCGGTCAGAAGCGGTACGTCAGGCCCGCGGAGAGGATCCACACGTTGGCGTCGTACGAGCCGCGCAGCAGGCCGTTGCGCGTCGTGCTGCCGGCGTTGTCGTTCATCGCCGGATCGTCGATGAAGATGTAGGTCAGTCCGACGTCGAACACCATGTTCGGCGCGTAGCGGAACTGGGCGCCGCCGGACAGCCAGAGGCGGTTCTCGTCGGGCAGGCGCGGCGTGCGGAACTCCTCGGGGATCGGCGACTCGTCCCACGCGAGGCCGCCCTTGAACGTCCAGCGGCTGTCCATGTGGTAGTTCGCGCCCACCGAGAAGCGCCACGTGTCGTCCCAGTTGTACGGGGTGACCGACAGCGTCGAGTCCGCGGCGGGCCCGCTGGTGCGGACGAACCGCAGCTCGGGCAGCGAGCTCCAGCCGGTCCACTGGACGTCGCCCATCACGTCCCACTGCGGCGTCAGCCGGTGGAAGAACGACACGTTCGCGATCGCGGGCAGGTCGATGTCGGAGCGCACCGAGCCGTCGTACAGCTGCGCGTTCACCGCGGTGGCCAGCGCGCCGACGACCGGCGCGAGCGCCGGCGGCAGCGTGGGCAGCGCCGGATTGTCGAAGTCGACGTCGCCGCCGACGCCGTACTGGATCTCCGAGCGGTAGTGCGCACCGAAGCGCGTGCCCGGCTGCGGCTCGTAGATCATCCCGACGTTCCAGCCCCAGGCCGTGTCGTCGCCCTTGACCGTCACCTTGGAGTCGAGCCCCGGCGTAGCGGCGATGATCGTCGGCACGAGGTTGGCAGGGATCTGGCCGCCGGCCGCCGCCGTCTGCGCCGCCTGCGCGAGCGCCGCCGAGTAGTTGACGTTGCTGGAGAGCTTCGCGTCGACCCACTGGAAGTTGACGCCCAGGCCTAGCGACAGCTGCGGCGTCGCCTGCCACGCGATCGACGGCTGGACGTTGATGGTCTTCACGGCCGACTTGAGGGCGAGGTAGCGGCCGGCCCAGCCGTCGTCGTACTCGGTGGTCAGGCCGAACGGCGCGTTCAGGCCGACGCCGAACGTGAACTGGTTGTTGATCGGCACGACGATGTAGGTGTTCGGCACGAACTCGAGGCCGCCGGCATCGCCGCCGCCGCCCCCGAGCGGCTGGTTGAACGCGGGCAGCGAGCCGCCGTCGTTGAACTCCGTCGACGGCTTGATCAGGTGCAGCGCCAGCACCGCTTCGCGCTGCTTGAGGCGCGTCATGCCCGCGGGATTGAACCAGACGGTGCTCGCGTCCTCGGCGGAGGCGGCGCCGCCGGCGTAGGCGTTGCCCAGGCCGCTCGCCGAATTCTCCTGCAGCGCGAAGGCCGCGCCCTGCGCGTGCATCGACACCAGCGCCGCGGCGATGCCGGAAAGCGCGAGCGCCAGCGGCTTGTGACGGAACGGGGTGCTCATCAGCTTCTCCTCTGTGCGGGTCGGACCATTCTTTCGGCTTCGTCTGCCGCCGCCGGGAAAGCGGCAGCACGTCGGCGTTCGGGGCCGCGATGCCGCTCGCGGCGGCCGCTGCCTGTCATCGAGCCACTATACACGCGCCCCCGTGGCCGGGCCCGCGGGCGCCGACGGCACGCGGGCGACGACGCGCGCGCTGTTGCATTCATGCCGGCGGCGTCGCGATGTCGGGCAGCGGGTGCGGCCGACGGTCCTCGCCGACCGCGACGTAGGTCAGCGTGGCCTCGGTCACCTTGACGCTCACTTCCTCGCGCGGATTGCGCGTCGCGTACACCTCCACCGAGACGGTGATCGACGTGCGCCCGGTCCGCTCGACGTCGGCGAAGAACGTGACGACGTCGCCGACGAGCACCGGCTCCTTGAAGAGGAACGCGTTGACGGCGACGGTGGCGACGCGGCCGCGCGCGCGCCGCGCCGCGGGGATGCTCCCGGCGATGTCGACCTGCGACATGATCCAGCCGCCGAAGATGTCGCCGTGCTGGTTCACGTCGGCCGGCAGCGGCACGACGCGCAGCACGGGCGGCTTGTCCGGCAGGCGGACCGTCGCGGTCATGGCACAGCCCGGGGCGGATCGGCGACGGCGCGGCGCGGGCCGCTACGCCGCCTTCTTCCGCACCTCGTCGCGCAGTTCGCGCCGCAGGATCTTGCCGACGTTGGTCTTCGGCAGCTCGGCGCGGAACTCGACGTCGCGCGGCACCTTGTAGCCGGTGAGGTGCGAGCGGCAGTGCTTGAGCAGCGCGTCGGCCGTCAGCGACGCGTCCTTGCGCACCACGAAGAGCTTCACGGCCTCGCCGGACTTCTCGTCGGGAACGCCCACCGCGGCGCACTCGAGCACCCCCGGGTGCATGGCCACCACGCCCTCGATCTCGTTCGGGTACACGTTGAAGCCCGACACGAGGATCATGTCCTTCTTGCGGTCGACGATGCGCACGTAGCCGCGCTCGTCCATCGTGCCGATGTCGCCGGTCGCGAACCAGCCGTCCTTGTCGAGCACCTTCGCGGTCTCGTCGGGACGGTTCCAGTAGCCGGCCATCACCTGCGGCCCGCGGATGCAGATCTCGCCCGGCTGCCCCAGCGCGACCGGCTTCCCGGCGTCGTCGCGCAGCTCGATCTCGGTGGACGAGATGGGCAGGCCGATCGCGCCGGTGTACTCGGCGATGTCGAACGGGTTGATCGTCGCCGCCGGCGAGGTCTCCGTCAGGCCGTAGGCCTCGATCAGCGGCTTGCCGGTCACCTCCTTCCAGCGATGCGCGACTGCCTCCTGGACGGCCATGCCGCCGCCGAGCGCGATGTGCATCTGCGAGAAGTCGAGCTTCGCGAAGTCGGGGTTGTTGAGGAGCGCGTTGAACAGCGTGTTGACGCCGGTGATCGCGGTGAACCGGTACTTCGCCATCTCCTTGACGAAGCCCGGGATGTCGCGCGGGTTCGGGATCAGGACGTTCTCGCCGCCGATCGACATGAACACGAGGCAGTTCGCGGTCAGCGAGAAGATGTGGTAGAGCGGCAGCGGCGTGATGATGATCTCGCGCTCGCCTTCCTTGAGCGCCGGCCGGACCCACGCCCGCGCCTGCAGCATGTTCGCGACGATGTTGCGGTGCAGGAGCATCGCGCCCTTCGCCACGCCAGTCGTCCCGCCGGTGTACTGCAGGAACGCGATGTCGTCGTGGCCGATCGGCACGCGCTCGAGCGTGCGCTTGCCGCCCTGCGCGAGCGCGTCGGACAGCCGGATCGACCCCGGCAGCGTCCACGCCGGGATCATCTTCTTCACGTGGCGCAGCACGAAGTCGACGATGATGCCCTTGAAGCCCAGCATCTCGCCGATCGAGGTCACCACGACGTGCTTGACCTTCGTGCGGCCGACGACCTCGGAGAGCGTCTTCGCGAAGTTCTCGACGACGACGATCGCCTCGGCGCCCGAGTCGTTGAGCTGGTGCTCGAGCTCGCGCGCGGTGTAGAGCGGGTTGACGTTCACCACCGTGCAGCCCGCGCGCAGCGTGCCGAACAGGCAGACCGGGTACTGCAGGATGTTGGGCATCATCAGCGCGACGCGGGCGCCCTTCCTGAACCCCTGCGCCTGCAGCCACGCCCCGAAGGCGGCCGACAGCGTGTCCAGCTCGGCGAAGGTGATCGACTTCCCCATGCACGTGAACGCCGGGCGGGCCGCATACTTCGCGCACGACTCCTCGAACACCTCGCGCACGGACGCGTACTCGTTGACGTCGATCGTCGCGGGCACGCCGCTCGGATAGCTCGCAAGCCAGGTCTTGTCCACGATGTCCTCCTCGCGCATCCGGGCCGCCGGGGCGCGCCGTTCCGCGTGCTCGTTGCTGGTGTCCGCCCGCGCGAAGCGGCGCCCGCGGGGTATCGCGGGCGCCGGCGCGGCGCGTCGTTCGGCGCCGCGACGCGGCGCGCGGGGAATGCTACACCACGGGCACGGGCTCGGTGCGGGCCGGGCCGGCCACATCTTGCCGCCGGGCCGCATAGTGCAGCGGACCGCCGCGGAAAGGCGCGAAACCGGTGCCGAAAATGGCACCCGCGTCCACGAGGTCCGCGTCCTCCACGATCCCCTCCGCCAGCGCGGCCCGGGCCTCGGCGACGAACGGGTCGACCAGCCGGTCCGCGAGTCCCGCCGGCACCGCGCCGCTCGCCTGCTTGACCGGCTTGCCGTCCTTCCAGGCGTAGAAGCCGCGCCCCGCCTTCTTGCCGACGTGACCCGCCTCGACGAGCGCCATCAGCTTGCGCGGCGGCTCGGCCCGCGGCCCGAGCAGCTTGCCCACCGCCACGGCGATGTCCAGGCCCACCGTGTCCGCGAGCTCGACCGGACCCATCGGCATGCCGAAGGCGAGCGCGGCCTCGTCCACGGTTTCCGGCGCGATGCCTTCGTCGACCGCACGGAAGGCCGCCATCATGTACGGCGCGAGAATGCGGTTGACGAGGAACCCCGGCGCGCTCTTCACCGGCAGCGGCAGCTTGTCGATCGCCCGCACGAAGGCCGCCGCATCGGCGACCACCTCCCGGCGCGTCTGCCGGCCGACGACGACCTCGACCAGCATCATCTGCGCGACCGGGTTGAAGAAGTGGATTCCGCACAGGCGCGACGGGTCGGCGAGCGCCCCCGCGATGTCCTCGAGCGGGATGCTCGACGTGTTCGTCGCGAGGATCGCCGCCGGCTTCGCGCGGCGCTCGACGTCGGCGAACAGCGCGCGCTTCGCGTCCGCGTTCTCGAAGATCGCCTCCACGACGACGTCCGCGCGCGCGACGCCGTGTCCCGCGGGGTCGGGGATCAGCCGGTCGCGCGCGTCGCGCACGCGGCGCGCGTCGCGCAGCCGCTTCTCGAACAGCTTCGCGGCGCGCCCCATCGCCGGCGCGAGCCGCTGCGCGTCCTGGTCCTGCAGCGTCACCGTCAGCCCGCGCAGCGCGCACCACGCCGCGATGTCGCCGCCCATCGTGCCCGCGCCGACGACGTGCACGTGCCTCACCGCGAACGACCCTTCCTTGCCGAGGCTCTTCAGGCGCTCCTGCAGCCGGAAGACGCGGATCAGGTTCTCCGCGGTCGGCGTGCGCACGAGCGTGGCGATCGAGGCCGGATCCGACGGCGCCGGCGCGAGGGCGTTGCCGTCGTGCTTCGCGA
The DNA here is from genome assembly GCA_016861105.1 of Betaproteobacteria bacterium. Classification (GTDB taxonomy): domain Bacteria; phylum Pseudomonadota; class Gammaproteobacteria; order Burkholderiales; family Casimicrobiaceae; genus VBCG01. Next base: position 19,981 of record BOKS01000019.1, read on the forward strand.
ACAGCTCGACGATCGCGTAGGGCGCGGGATAGTGCTCGCGGCGCGCGCGCCTGGCCACCTGCCTGCGGGCCTGCGCGGCGACGACCCGGCGCCCGATCGGCGTGAGCGCGAGGCGCTGCAGGAACGGGAGCCGCCGCGGCGCGGGAAGCGCCTTCAGCACGCCGCGCGCCGTGGGCTCCATGATCCGGACCGGAACGGCCTCGTCGACGATCCCGAGCCGCCGCGCCCGCTTCGCGTCGACCGTCTTGCCGGTCAGCAGCAGGTCGAGCGCCGCCGGCGCGCCGGCGAGCCGCGGCAGCCGCTTGATGCCCCCCCAGCCCGGAACGATGCCGAGCAGCACCTCGGGCAGGCCGAGGCGCGTGCCCGGCTCGTCGACCGCCACGCGATAGCGGCAGGCGAGCGCGAGCTCGAGGCCGCCGCCGAGGCAGAAGCCGCGGATCAGCGCGAGCGTGGGATAGCCGACCGCCGCCAGCCGCTCGAACGTGTCCCAGCCGCGGCGGACGAGCGCGATCGCGCCCTCCTCGGTCGCGATCTCGCCGAATTCGTCGACGTCCGCGCCGGCGATGAAGCCGTTCGCCTTGCCCGAGCGCACGATCAGGCCCTTCGGCGGATCGCGATCGAGCGCATCGAGCGCCTCGCCGAGCTCGGCCAGCACGGCGGCCGACAGCGTGTTCGTGCTCGCGCCGGCCCTGTCCAGGGCGAGCGTGGCGAGGCCGTCGGCCTCGCGCGTGATCGTCCAGTGTCGCATCGCGCCCTCCCTACACCCGTTCGACCAGCATCGCGCCGCCGAGCCCGCCGCCGATGCAGATGGCGGCCATGCCGCGCTGCCCGCCGGTGCGCTCCAGCACGTTCAGCACGTGCAGCACGATCCTCGCCCCGGAGGCGCCGACCGGATGGCCGATCGCGATCGCCCCGCCGTCGACGTTGAGCCGGTCCTCGTCGATGGCGCCGAGCGCGCCGGGCAGGCCGAGCTCGCTGCGGCAGTAGTCGTCGCTCTCCCACGCCCGCAGGCACGCGAGCACCTGCGCGGCGAAGGCCTCGTTGAGCTCCCAGCAGTCGAGGTCGTTCAGCGCGAGCCCGTGGCGCCGGAGGATCGGCGTGGCCGCGTGCACGGGGCCCAGGCCCATCTGCGCCGGATCGAGCCCGGCCCACTGCGCGTCGACGATCCGCCCGCGCGGCACGAGCCCGCGCTCGTCGACCGCGCGCTGCGAGGCGAGCACGAGCCACACGCCGCCGTCGGTGACCTGCGAGCTGTTGCCCGCCGTGACGTTGCCGTACTTGCGGTCGAAGAACGGCCTGAGCTTCGCGAGGTTCGCCGGCGTCGAGTCCTCGCGGACGCCGTCGTCCGCGGTGTACACCTTGCCGGCGCGGTCGTAGACCGGGACGACCTCCGCGTCGTAGTGGCCGGCCTTCTGCGCGGCGAGCGTGCGCGCGTGGCTGCGCGCGGCATAGGCGTCCATCTGCTCGCGCGTGATGCCGAAGCGGTAGGCGAGGTTTTCCGCGGTCTGCCCCATCAGCAGGCCCACCATCGGGTCGGTGAGGCCCTTCATCAGCCCGATCACCGGCGCCAGGAACGCGGGACGGAATCTCGCCACCAGCGCGGCGCGCTGGCCGAGCGACTTCGCGGCATACCAGCTCGACAGCCAGTGCACCATCGCCTCCGAGTACAGCAGCGGCGCGCGCGACAGCGCGTCGACGCCGCCGGCGAGCACCAGCTCGGACTTCCCGGCGCGGATGTCGGCGATCGCGGAGTCGAGCGCCTGCATTCCCGACGCACAGTTGCGCATCACGGTCCACGCCGGGACCTTGTCGCCGCAGCCCATGCGCAGCGCGGCGACGCGCCCGATGTTCACCTCGTCGACGGAAGGCGCGGCGCAGCCGAGGATCACCTCGTCGACGTCGCTCGGGGCGAAGCGCTGGCGCAGCAGAAGCGCGCGCCCGGCGTCGGCCGCGAGGTCGGAGGCGGCGAACGGCCCCGGCCGGTTGCGCGACTTGAGGAACGGCGTCCGCGCACCGTCGACGATGTAGATCGGTTCGTGCTCGGCCATCGGGCACTCCCTGTCGTGCCTGGCCGCGCCAGGCGGGTTGACGGTGCGACGGGCGCCCGCGACGCCCGCTGCGCGGCGGGCGGCACGGGCGGCGTCGCGGATGCTACGCCGCGGCGCGCTCGTCGCTCGGCCGGTGCGGCTGCGGCTGCCGCACCGCCGCCGGGTGCACCGTCACCGGCTGCACCGGCTGCAGCAGCGAGACCCCGAGATCCTGGTCGAAGTCGTCGACGCGCACCACCTTCGCCACGAGGTCGCGGTGCCGGGCGAGCAGCGCCGCTTCCTCGGCGGTGATCAGGCCCGCCGCGACCGCCTGCGCGTCCAGCGCCTCGGGGCCCGCACCCGGCGCGAGCTTCGGCACGAAGCGCCCCTTGCGGATGGCGACGCGCAGCCTGTCCTCGACCGGCTCGGCGGCGACCGTAGCCGCCAGCGCCAGCTCGTGCTCGCGCACCGGGTCGTCCTCGCGCTCGGGGATGAAGATGCCCGCCGTGAGGCGGTCGCGCGACGCACCGGGCGCGATCAGCAGCTTCGCCACCTCGTGCCCCAGCCGGTCGGACGGCACGACGTAAGGGCGTCCGAGCGGGAAGACCACGGCCCGCAGCACCCCGGCGATGAAGCGGTTCGGGAAGTTCGACAGCACGCCCTCGAAGGCGTTCTGCGCCTTGAACATCAGGTCCCACATCGACCAGTGCACCAGCGGCGCGTCGGCCTTCGGCCGGCCGTCGTCCTCGAAGCGCTTGAGCGTCGCGGAGGCGAGGTACAGGTACGAGAGGATGTCGCCGAGGCGCGCCGACAGCTTCTCCTTGCGCTTCAGCGCGCCGCCCAGCGTCCCCATCGACACGTCGGCGAGGAAGGCGAGCGCGGCCGAGAACCGCGTCAGCTGCTGGTAGTAGCGGCGCGTGCCGGGCGCGACGCCCGCCGGAACCGAGACGAAGTGCGAGCCCGTCAGGCCCATCACCAGCGAGCGCGCGAGATTGGACAGCGCGAAGCCGACGTGGCCGGCCAGCGCGTGGTCGAAGGCGACGACGGCCTGCGCGTCGTCGGCGTGGCGCGTCGCCTCCATCTCCTTCAGCACGTACGGATGGCAGCGAATCGCCCCCTGTCCGAACACGATGAGGCTGCGCGTCAGGATGTTGGCCCCCTCGACGGTGATCGACACCGGCATCTGCATGTAGGCGGAGCCGACGACGTTCGACGGCCCCATGCAGATGCCCTTGCCGCCGACGATGTCCATCGCGTCGTTGACGATCTGCCGCTGGCGCTCGGTGATGTGCAGCTTCGCGATGCCCGAGGGCACGGCCGGCTTCTCGCCGAGGTCGATGGCGCGGGCCGTCAGGCGGCGCACCGCGTCCATCACATAGAGGTTGGCGCCCATCCGCGTCAGCGGCTCCTCGACGCCCTCGAAGCGGCCGATGGCCGTCTTGAACTGGCGCCGGACGCGCGCGTACGCGCCGGTCGTGCGCACCACGAGCTTGCCCGCGCCGGTGTTCGACGAGGGCAGCGAGATGCCGCGGCCCGCGGCGAGGCACTCCATCAGCATGCGCCAGCCGCGGCCCAGCATCGGCTGGCCGCCGATCACCCAGTCCATCGGGATGAACACGTCGCGGCCCCAGTTCGGCCCGTTCTGGAACGCGCAGTTGAGCGGCATGTGGCGGCGGCCGATGTTCACGCCGGGATGCGTCGTGGGAATCAGCGCGCAGGTGATGCCGATGTCCTCCCTCGTGCCGACGAGGTGGTCCGGGTCGTAGGCGCGGAACGCGAGGCCGAGCAGCGTCGCGACCGGCCCGAGCGTGATGTAGCGCTTGTCCCAGGTGACGCGCAGGCCGAGCACCTTGCGCCCGTCGTGCTCGCCCCAGCAGACGATGCCGTAGTCGGGGATCGACGCGGCGTCGGAGCCGGCGCTCGGGTTGGTCAGCGCGAAGCACGGGATCTCGAGCCCCTTGGCCAGCCGCGGCAGGTAGTGGCGCTTCTGCTCCTCGGTCCCGTAGTGCAGCAGGAGTTCGCCCGGGCCCAGCGAGTTCGGCACGAGCACCGTGACGGCGGTCGTGCCCGAGCGCGTGCTGATCTTCTGCACGACCTCGGAGTGCGCGTACGCCGAGAAGCCGAGCCCGCCGTACTCCTTCGGGATGATCATGCCGAGGAAGCCGCGGTCCTTGATGAACTGCCACGCCTTCGGCGGCAGGTCCTTGTAGACGTTGGTCGTCTCCCAGTCGGACACCATCGCGCAGAGCTCCCCGGTGTCCTCGTCGAGGAAGCGCTGCTCCTCGGGCGTGAGCGTCGCCTTCGGCACGTCGAGCAGGCGGCGCCACTGCGGGCGGCCGGAGAAGAGCTCGCCGTCCCACCAGACGGTGCCCGCCTCCAGCGCCTCGCGCTCGGTCTGCGACATCGGCGGCAGCACCTTGCGGAACGCCCGCAGCACGGGCTCGGTCACGAGCCTGCGGCGCAGCGCCGGCACGAGCAGCGGCGGCGCGAGCAGCACGAACGCGGCGCCGAGGGCGAGCGCGAGCCACGCCGGCAGCAGCCCCGCGAGCCAGCCCGCCGCGATCAGGGCGGCGACGGCCGCGCCCCACGCGATCCCCGGAGCGTTCACGTAGGCGAGCGCGACCAGTACGACGACCGCGGCGACGATCCACAGCAGCGTGAGCATCGGAGGCTCCTTTCCCTGGCGCTACCGGCGTTCCCCGGCGGAGGGGCCGAGGGCGCCGTCGAGACCGCCGCCGGCCTCGTCGAGGTCCGGCAGCGGCGAAGTGAGACCGGCCAGCAGGAACGGCGCCAGCCGGCGCAACAGCAGCTCGTCGTTGGCGCCGCCGTCGGCAGGCGCGATCTCGTGGATCAGCTTGAGCGCATCGGTGCCCGCCAACGTGTAAGACAGCGCACCCATGATGAAGTGCAGCCGCCACGACAGCTCGCGGCGCGGCAGCTGGGGCAGCGCGCGGGCGAAGGCGTCCTTGAAGCGCGCGATCATCGGCGCGTAGTGCTCGGACAGGAAGTGGCGGATGAACGGCGCCGGATCGGCGTAGGCGCGGCCGAGGAGGCGCAGGAAGTCCGCGCCGCCGCGCTCGGGATCGCGGGCGAGTTCCAGCGCGGGCAGGAACATGGCCGCGAGGATGCGGTCGCACGGCACCGGCGCGTCGCCCCCTTCGTCCTCGAGCGCCTCCAGCAGCGCGACGCGACGCTGGTTCATCGGATCGAGGCGGCGGGTCAGCACGGCCTGGAACAGCTCTTCCTTGCTGCCGAAGTGATAGTTGACGGCAGCCAGGTTGACCCCCGCGGCAGTCGTGATGGCGCGCAGGCTGGTCGCCTCGAAGCCGTGCTCGACGAACAGCGCCTCGGCGGCGTCGAGGACGCGCTGCTTGGTCGCCGCGGCGCCGTTGCGCCCTTCGCCGATCGGAATGACCGTGCCGCCCACCGTCGTGCCGCTCCTTCGCATCGCCCCTCCGCATCCGAATCCCGGGCGGCCGCGCCCCGCGATCCCGCCGACTTGCCGAAATTCAAACGTTTGTTTGAACTGAACGTATGTTGGCGATCCGCGCCGCTCGCGTCAATCGTGCAGCGCAGCATGACGACCCCGACGCCCGCAGCGAACCGTCGACAGTGAGCAAATACTTTCACCGGGCGTGCGATTTCCTGGGATCGGTCGCGCCGGGCGACGCACGGCGTCCTCCGCGGTCCGCACTGTCCTGGACACGGCCCCAGCGCGCCGCCTCGGCCGCGGCCGGACTCCCAGCGCTGTCGAGCGTTGCCGTGGACAGTCCGCGCGCCGGTCCGCCTCCGGTCCCGGCCCCGCGTTATGAGCTGCCGGACGCGCATCCCGCGCGCCGCCCGACCGGAGACTCCGATGCTCGACGCCGTCTCGTCCGCCTTCGCCGGCAACACGCTCGTCTCGGGCGGCGCCGCGCTCGCGCTGCTGGGCATGGCGGCGATGTGGCTGCGCGACGTGCCGTCGAAGTTCGCGGCGTGGGCGAAGCACTTCCTCGTCACCACGCTCACCGTCGACAGCCGCGACGAGCTCGCCTTCCCCGCGCTGGTCGAGTACATGGACAGCCGCGACGCGCTGCGCCGGATCAACAACTTCACCGTGCGCGCCGTGCGCACCAACACCAGCGCCTACCAGAGCCTGCACGACGAGCTGCAGCAGGGCGGACGTCCCGTGGCCGTGCTGTCGCCTGGCGAGGGATTCCACGTGTTCCGGCTCGACGGCCGCATGATGTGGATGAAGCGCGAGCTGCAGGTCGCCAACACGGTCGTCGAGAAGATCGCGCTGTCGACGCTCGGCCGCGACAAGCGCCCGCTCGAGAAGCTGATCGCCGACGCGCTGGAGCTGCGCATCTCGCGCGAGCTCAACCGCATCGCGATCTACGTGCCCTCGCCGTACAGCAACGAGTGGATGCGCGCCCGGCTCGGCAACAACCGCAAGCTCGACTCCGTCGTGCTCAAGGCGGGCCAGAAGGAGGCCATCGTCGACGACCTGCGTCGCTTCTTCGCCTCGCGCGGGCGCTACGAGAGCCTCGGCATCCCGTGGCGCCGCGGCTACCTGCTGTACGGCCCGCCCGGCACGGGCAAGACGTCGCTGGTCACCGCGCTCGCCTCGGAGCTCGCGCTCAACGTCTGCGTCCTGTCGCTCGCCTCGCCCAACGTCACCGACGAGAAGATCGGCAACCTGCTCGCCACCGTCCCCAGCCGCTCGATCATCCTGATCGAGGACGTCGACGCGTTCTTCCAGCAGCGCAGCAAGGCGGACGCGCAGGTGAAGGTGTCGTACTCCGGCTTCATCAACGCGCTGGACGGCGTCGCGGCCCACGAGGGCTCGGTCGTGTTCCTCACCACGAACCACCCCGAGCGCATCGACGAGGCGGCGATCCGCTCGGGACGGGTCGACTTCCGCATGGAGCTCTCGGCGTGCGACGCCGACCAGCTCGAGCGCATGTTCCTCAAGTTCTTCGACGATCGCGAGGCCGCGCGTCGCTTCGCCGCCGAGGTCGGGGCAGGCCGCTGGTCGCCCGCCGGCGTGCAGGAGCGGCTGCTGAAGGCGGCGGGCGCGCACGACGCGATCGCCCAGTTCCACAGGCCCGAGCTGGTGCGCAACGCTGCGTAGTCCGTCCACCGATGGCACGACGGCGCGGCCGCCGTCACCATCGCGTCGGGTCCACGCGGGACCGGCCACGTCGGTCCCGCTTTTTTTTCCGCCCGGCGCCTCGTGCCCCTTGCGCTGCGCGAGGATCCGGGCGACGATGACAACGTCATAGCGCCGACGTCCGGCGCGAGCACCCACCGGAGGACCGATGCTGAACTTCTCCCGCAACGACCGACCTGCAGAACCGACGCGCGATCCGAAGCTGCCACAGCGTCCCGCGGCAGCCGCCGCGCCCGCGCCCCCACCTCCGGCGGCGCCGCGCATGTCCGCACAGCCTCCCGCAGAGCCTGCCCCGGCACCCGCCGCCGCGACGGCCGCCCCTGCCTCCGAGAATCTCGGCAGCAGGCTGTCGATCGGCCCCAACATCAACCTCAAGGGCGTTGAGATCAGCAACTGCGACGTGCTGGCCATCGAAGGCAACGTCGAGGCCACGATCATCAGCAAGGTCATGGAGATCGCGCAGCCGGGCCGCCTCAACGGCACGGCGACGATCGACGTCGCCGAGGTCCGCGGCGAGTTCTCCGGGGAGCTCACGGTGCGCCAGAAACTGGTGGTGCACGGCACCGGTCGCGTCACCGGCACCGTGCGCTACGGCAAGCTGGTCGTCGAGGAAGGCGGAACGATCAACGGCGAGCTCAAGCAGCTCGAGCCGGGCGCGCACGCGCACGCGACGGCGACACCGGCCGGCGCGACCGCCCCGGGAGGCGCCGCGCCGCGCATCCCGTTGTCGCCGCAGCCCCACTGACCCGGCGGTCGGGAGCGGCTCCGCGCCGCTCCCGACGCCGGCGCACGTCCGGCGTCGCCGGCAAGCGCACGTCCGCGTCGCCGATCCGGCGCCGCACGCCGACCGTGCGGGCGTTTTCCCCACCGGGCGGCGGGCGGCGGGCGGCGCACGGTGCACGGGGACGCACGCGTTCCGCGTCGCCCCGGCGTCTTCAGCGTCGCGCCGCGTCCCCGCGCTCGACGTCGCGCGGATCGCCCGCACGCTCGTCGAGCGTCGTGTCGAGATCCGCGTCGTCGCCAGGCTCGCCTTCGTCGAGCGTCGTGTCGAGGTCCGCGGCAGCGCCGTCGCCGGGGTCCGGCGACGCCGGCTCGGCGGCGAGCGACGCCCCGTCGACCTCGCGCCCGCGGTCGTCGTGCAGCACGCGGTCGGCCGCGGGCACGGCGTCGCGCCCCGCGGACGCGCGCTCGCCGGTGCCGTAGCGATCGCTGTCGCTGTCGAGGTCGGCGTCGCCGAGGTCGGCGCCCGCGCCCGCTGCGGACGCGCGCTCGGGTCCCGATGACGTCCCCGGCGCCAGTCCGATGCCGTCGGCGCCGCGCAGTCCCGGCCCGCCGCGCACGTCGCTGCCGCTGTCGCTCGAGTCGGACGGACCGAGCGCTGCTGTGCCGTGCCCCTTCCCGGCGCCGGGCGGCGTGGCGCCGGTGCGTGCGAGCGTGCTGTCTGCCATCGCCCTTCTCCTCGTGCCCCACCGGGGCTCGAGGGAAGTCTGCCGCGCGCGCGGCCGCCGTTCTGCACCCGCAACACCGTTGCTGGTGTCGGCCGCGGCCTACGCGAGCGCTGCGCTCCGGTAGCATCGCGACCGATGCACGATGCGCCCCGCCCGGCCCGCCCGTCCGCCGCCGACCTGCGCACCGGCCTCGCCTGGGGCCTGCTCGGCGTGACGGCCTTCGCCGTGACGTTGCCGGCGACGCGCATCGCGGTGCGTGCGCTCGACCCGGTGTTCGTCGGCCTCGGCCGCGCGGTGTTCGCGGCCGTGCTGGCGGCGATCGTCCTCGCGCTCACGCGCTCGCCGTGGCCGGCGCGCGCCCTGTGGCCGCGGCTCGCGCTCGTGTCGCTGGGCGTGGTCGTGGGCTTTCCGCTGCTGACGGCCTGGGCGATGCGCTACGTCCCCGCCTCGCACGGCGCCGTGTTCGTCGGCCTGCTGCCGCTCGCGACGGCGGCCGCAGGAGCGTGGCTCGCGCACGAGCGCCCGTCGCGCCGGTTCTGGGCGTGCGCGACCGCGGGGAGCGCCGTGGTCGTCGCGTACGCCCTCTGGCAGGGCGGCGGCGCGCTGCACGCCGCGGACCTGCTGATGCTCGCCGCCATCGCGGCGGCGGCGGTCGGCTACGCCGAGGGCGGGCGCCTCGCGCGCGAGATGGGCGGCTGGCAGGTGATCTCGTGGGCGCTCGTGCTCTCCGCACCGTTCCTCGCGCTCCCGACGTGGCTCGCGTGGCAGCCGCCGGGGGAGGCGCCGCTCGACGCGTGGCTCGCGTTCGCCTACGTCTCCGCCGTGTCGATGTTCCTCGGCTTCTTCGTCTGGTACCGGGCGCTGGCGCAGGGAGGCATCGCCGCCGTCGGGCAGATCCAGCTGCTGCAGCCCTTCCTCACGTTCCTGTTCTCCGCGCTCCTGATCGGCGAGCGGCTCGACGTCTCGATGTTCGTCGCGGCAGCGCTCGTCATCGCGACGATCGCGGTCGGCCGCCGCGGCTGACGCAGCGTCGTCGCGCGCCCGGTTCGCTATACTGCGCCGCAGTCCCGCGCGGACGGAGGAGCGCATGGCGTCGATCTCGATCTCGAAGAAGCACACGCTGACGCACGGCGAGGCGCGGGACATCGCGGAGAAGATCGCGAGGGACCTCGAGCGCCGCTTCGAGCTCGCCTACGCCTGGGAGGGCGACCACGTGGACTTCGAGCGGCCCGGCGTCTCCGGCCGCATGCGCGTCGGCAAGAGCGACATCGCGCTGGACGTGCACCTCGGCTTCCTGCTCACGCCGCTCAAGCCGGCGATCGAGCGCGAGATCCACGCGCAGCTCGACAAGCTCGTCGACGGCCACAAGCCGCGCGGCCGCGGCGCCAAGGGCGGGCCGAAGCGCGCATAGCATCCCGGGTCCGGAGCTCGTCGCGCAAGGACGGGCGAGAGACGGCGCGCAGCCTGCAGTGTCGCGCGACGCATCCGTCGTCGCCGCCCCTGCGCCGACGGCGCGACCAAGTTCGATGCGCTCCTCGACGAACCGCTTGCGCGGCACGCGTGGCGCCGGCCGCTGGCGCCGGCGCTAGGCACGCGGATCGGGAAACGCGTCGTTGGCCCCGCCGGCGATCGCGCGGTGGATCGCGCTTTCCCGGTCGTCGATCGTCGCCAGGAACTCCTCGGCGCCGCCCATGCGGTGGAACGCGCGGAATCCGCGCTCGAGGAAGTCGTGCAGCGCGCCGAAGCCGGCGAGGTGCGCCGGGCCGCGCATCATCGCGAGCGCGGCGCGGATCAGCGGCTTGCGCACGAACGCGTCCAGCGCGCGGCCGATCGTGCCGATCGTCGCGATCTGCCGCTCGCGCGCGTCGAACGCGCCGGCGCGCCGATACGCCGCGCAGTACTCGGCGACGCCGTAGCGTTCCGGGTCCGGCAGGTGCGCGAGAACCCGCCGGTCGAGCTCGTGCGAGAGCACGTTGAGCTCCATCGCGTCGGCGATGGTGGCGATCACGCGCTCCGGCAGCATCGACACCATGATCGGCACGACGCGGGCGACGTCGGCGTCGCGCCGCGCGTAGTCCGCGTTGCCGTAGAGGTCGGTCTGGAAGAAGGAGATCGCGTCCGCGTAGCGCGGCTGCGCGGCCAGGTCCGCGTAGGTGGCGGCGAGGCGGCGCGCCTGCCAGTCGGCGAGCCCGTCGAGGGCGGCGGCGAGCCTCGCGTCGGCGAGGCGGTCGGCGTGCAGCGCCTGGGCGCGGGCGAGCGCATCGACCAGCGCGGCTTCGGCGGCGTGGCGAGGTGTGGATGGCGTCGTCGGCATGGCGGAAGCGCGGTGCGCAGCGCGGGCAGCAGTGCGAAGCGCGTGGCCGGACCCGTGCGGCACCCGCATCATCGCGCTCCGGCTTAGATTGAATGCTCTAGCGTCGCGGACTATCGTGCAAGGGCGCATGCAACGCCGTCGCTTCCTCGTCCTGGGCCTGACCGGCGCCGCCGCGCTCGCCGCGGCGGGGCTGTGGTCGTGGACGCGCATGCGCGGCGATCCCGCGCAGGCCGAAGCCGACACGGCAGCGATCCTCGCAGCGATCGTGCCCGCCATGCTCGACGGCGCGCTGCCCGCCGCGGGGCTCGAGCGGACGGCGGCGGTCCGCGAGACCGTCGACCACGTCGGCCGGGCGATCGCGGGCCTCCCCCCGGCCTCGCGCGACGAGCTCGGCCGGCTCTTCGCGCTGCTCGCGCTGCCCGTCGGGCGCCGCGTCTTCGCCGGCGTGGAAGCGCCCTGGCGCGACGCCGGCGTCGCCGAGGTGCAGCGCTTCCTCGACGCCTGGCGCTCGAGCGGGTGGGCGCTCAAGCGCAGCGCCTACGACGCGCTGCACCAGCTGATCCTGGCGGCCTGGTACGGCAATCCCCGCGCGTGGGGCGCGATCGGCTACCCGGGCCCGCCCGCGCTCGGCGGCTGACGATGGCGAGCGGCTCCTCTCCGGTCCCCGATCCGATCCGCGCCGGTCTCGCGCGCGGCTGGAAGGTGGTCGACCTCTCGACGGCGACGCGGGACGCGACCCTCGAGTGCGACGTCGCGGTCGTCGGCAGCGGCGCAGGCGGCGGCGTGGTCGCCGAGATCCTCGCGCTCGCGGGCCTGGCGGTCGTGGTGGTCGAGGAGGGCCCGCTGCGCTCGTCGTCGGACTTCCGCATGCGCGAGTCCGAGGCCTATCCGGACCTCTACCAGGAGTCCGCCGCGCGCAAGACCGCCGACAAGGCGATCAACATCCTGCAGGGGCGCTGCGTCGGCGGCGGCACGACGGTCAACTGGACCAGCTCGTTCCGCACGCCCGCGACGACGCTGCGCCACTGGATGCGCGCCTGGCAGCTCGCCGACTGCTCGCCCGAGGCGCTGGCGCCGTGGTTCGAGCGCATGGAGGCGCGGCTTTCGATCGGGCCGTGGGCGGTGGCGCCGAACGCGAACAACGCCGCGCTCGCGCGCGGCGCCGCGGCGCTCGGCCTGCCGTGGGCGACGATCCGCCGCAACGTCCGCGGCTGCGCGGACCTCGGGTACTGCGGCGTCGGCTGCCCGCTCAACGCGAAGCAGTCGACGCTGGTGACCGCGCTGCCGGCGGCGCTGGACCAGGGTGCGGTGCTGCTGGTGCGCGCACGTGCCGAGCGGCTCGCGCACGAGCGCGGGCGGGCGACGGCGCTGCACGGCGTCGGGATGGACGCGAGCGGGACCGCACCGGGCGCACGCCGCTTCACCGTCCGCGCGCGCGCCTTCGTCTGCGCGGCCGGCGCCATCGGCACTCCCGCGCTGCTGCTGCGCAGCGCCGTTCCCGACCCGCACGCCCTGGTCGGCAAGCGCACGTTCCTCCACCCGGTGGTCGTGAGCGCTGCGGTGATGCCGCAGCGCGTCGACGGCTTCGCCGGCGCGCCGCAGACCGTGTACTCCGACCACTTCCTCGACACGCTGCCGCTCGACGGGCCGATGGGGTTCAAGCTCGAGGCGCCGCCCATCCATCCGATCCTGGCCGCCATCACGCTGCCCGGGCACGGGCGCGCGCACGCGGCGTTCATGCGCGACTTCGCGCACCTGCACGTGCTGATCGCGCTGCTGCGCGACGGATTCCATCCGGACAGCGCCGGCGGCGTCGTGCGCCTGCGCGACGACGGCACGCCGCTGCTCGACTACCCGCTCAACGCGTACGTGTGGGACGGCGTCCGCCGCGCGCTGCGGACGATGGCGGAGCTCCAGTTCGCGGCGGGCGCGCGCCGGGTCATGCCGATCCACGGCGACGGCGTCGCCTTCGCGAGCGCGGCCGCCGCCCGCAGCGGCATCGACGCCTTCGCGCTCGCGCCGCTCGCGACGCCGCTCGTATCCGCGCACGTGATGGGCGGCTGCCCGATGGGCCCCGACCGGCGCCGCGCGGTGGTCGCCGCCTCCGGTGCGCACCACGAGATCGGCAACCTGTACGTCGCGGACGGGTCGCTGTTCCCGACGTCGGTCGGCGCGAATCCGCAGCTGTCGATCTACGCGTTCGCCGCGCGCATCGGCGACGGGATCGCCGCAGCGCTGGGGACGGAGCGTCGCGCAGCGCCCGCGCGTCCCGCGTGAGCACGCGGCGCGATTAGTGTGACTCCTCTAGCGCCCCCGGCGTACGGTGACATCGTTGCGGAGCACCGCACGACCCACCACCGTTCAAGGAGTCCCCCATGCTGAACACCCTCAATCCCCGCGCCGCGTCGGTCGGCGACGCCGTCCTGACCGCTTCGCGTCAGGTGTGGCTCGCCGGCCTCGGGGCGGCGGTCGTCACCCGCGAGTGGGCCGAGAAGGAAGCCGGCACCGTCTTCCGCAATCTCGTCCGCGAAGGCACTGCCGTCGAGTCGCGTGCGATCCGCTTCGTCGGCGACCGGCTCGAATCCTCGTTCGTGCAGGCGAACACGGCCTGGAAGCGCGCCCGGCGCAACGTGACCACGACGGTGCGCGCCTACGCCGACACCGCGACGACGCTGGTGCGCGAGGTGCTGCCCGCGTCGCTGCCGAAAGTCGCGATGCCGGTGCGCGTGAAGGTCGAGGCCACGCCGGCGGCCAAGCGGCGCGTGGCGCGCACGAAGAAGGCCGCCGCCACGCGGGCGACCGCCGCACGCAAGCGCGTCCGCCGCACCGCGAAGGCCGCCGCCAAGCGCGTCTAGCGGTACCATTCGCGCAAGGACCGGGGTGAGCCCCCGGTCCTTCGCGAGGGGGACCCATGAAGGAGCAGACGAGGCGGCCCGGGCCGGGCCGCTCGACCACGCGCCGGATGTCCGGCGTGGGGCTTGCGCTCGCGGGCGGCGGCCCGCTCGGCGGCATCTACGAGGTCGGTGCGCTTATCGCGCTGTCCGACTCGCTCGAGGGCTTCGACTTCAACGACCTCGACGTCTACGTCGGCGTGTCCTCCGGCGGCTTCGTCGCCGCCGCGCTGGCCAACGGCATCTCGCCGGACCAGATGTACCGGCTGTTCATCGAGGACGGCGACGAGTCGGCGCTCACGCCGCAGGTGTTCCTGCGTCCTGCCCTCGCCGAGTTCCGGCGCCGCGTCCTCGCGGTGCCCCGGCTCGCGGGACGCGCCGCGATGCGCTACGCACGCGACCCGCTGCGCGCCGGCGTGATGGAGTCGCTCGCCACGCTCGCCCAGGCGATGCCCGTGGGCATGTTCGACAACGCGACCGTCGACCGCTTCCTAGCGCGGCTCCTCTCCGCCGCCGGTCGCACGAACGACTTCCGCAAGCTCCCGCGCAAGCTCTTCCTCGTCGCGACCAACCTCGACACGGGGGCGTCCGTCGTCTTCGGCGCACCGGGGCAGGAGCACGTGCCGATCAGCCGGGCGATCAGCGCGTCGAGCGCGCTGCCGGGGCTGTTCCCGCCCGTCGAGATCGACGGCGAGCACTACGTGGACGGCGCGCTCAACAAGACGCTGCACGCGTCGGTGGCGCTCGACCAGGGCATCGACCTCCTGATCTGCGTCAATCCGCTGGTGCCCTACGACGCCAGCGCGGCGCCGCGCCGCGGGCGCATCACGGGCGAGAAGCTTAACCAGGGCGGCCTGCCGCTCGTGCTCTCGCAGACGTTCCGCGCGATCATCCACTCGCGCCTGCGCGTCGGGATGGAAAAGTACGCGACGCAGTATCCGAAGGCCAACGTCGTGCTGTTCGAGCCGAGCCGCGAGGACGCGCAGATGTTCTTCGCGAACCTCTTCAGCTACCGGCACCGCAAGCGGATCTGTGCGCTGGCCTACACCAAGACGCGCCGCAACCTGCTCGCGCGCGCCGACGAGCTGGCGCCGGTCCTCGCCCGGCACGGCGTGCGCATCCGCGTCGCGCGCCTCCGCGACGAGCACCGCCACGTCACCGACGCGCTGTGCGACCCGCGGCCGCTGCGCGCCGACCCCGACGAGCCCCGCACGGTGCGTTCCGCCGCACGCAACCTCGAACGCTCGCTGCACGCGCTCGAGCGCTACCTCGCGAGCGCCTGACGGTCCCGCGCCCGTCGATCGCCGCCGGACTGCCGTCCCGCGGCGCGCGGTGGTAGGCTGCGCAACGCCATGGAACGCAAGCGACCGCGCCGCACGCGCGAGCGGATCCTCGAGACCAGCCTCGCGCTGTTCAACCGCTTCGGCGAGCCGCACATCACGACGGCGGACATCGCCGACGAGATGAACATCAGCCCCGGCAACCTCTACTACCACTTCCGCAACAAGGACGAGATCATCGGCGAGCTGTACGCCGCGCTGGAGGCGCGCGTCGCGCCGCTGTTCGACTGGCCGAGCGGCCGCGAGCCGGACGTCGAGGATCTGTGGTTCATGCTGCACGCGCTGTTCGAGGGGATGTGGGCATACCGCTTCTTCTACCGCGACGTCGTCGACCTCACGTCGCGCAACCGGCGCGTCGCCCTGCGCTTCGCGGAGCTGTCGCGGCGCGGCGAGGCCACCGTGATAGAGTTGTGCAGGGGCATGGTCGCGGCCGGAACGATGCAGGCGAGCGAGCGCGAGATCGCAGCGCTCGCGCACAACGTGGCGATCGTGGCGACGTACTGGATGTCGTACCAGCGCACCTCGCATCCTCCGCCGCCCGCGCGTCCCGCGGGCGACGACAGCCAGCCGTCGCTCGGCACGGCCGCCTACCAGGTGCTCGCGCTCATCGCGCCGTTCGCGCTGGGCGACGCGAGGCTGCGCATCGAGCGGCTCGGCGAACGTTATCTCTAGGAAGAGCGCGATGGCGAAGAAGTGGGCGAAGTTCCCGCACGCGTCGAAGGCGTACGCCTACGACGCGGCCGGCCTGAAAAGGCACTGGGCGCGGCTGCATCGCGGCGACTGCGAGGCGCTGCCGAAGGACGCGGCCGTGCTCGCGGCGTGGGGCGCGTTCCACGCCGGCGACTTCGCGAAGGCGGTGGAGGCGGGACGCGCGGCCGGCGGCGCCGGCATCCACGCCGCCGTGAAGGCGCAGGTCGTCCACGGGCACTACCTCGAGAAGTCGGCGGCCGCGAAGGTCGCGCTGTTCGAGGAGGCGGCGTCGTGGGCCGAGGAGCGCCGCGCCGCCGCGCCGAAGGACGCCAACGCACACTACCTGTATGCCTTCGCGCTCGGCCGCTACAGCCAGGGCATCTCCGTGGCCAAGGCGCTCGCGCAGGGGCTCGGCGGCAAGCTGAAGGAGGCGCTGCTCGCGGCGATGAAGCTCGAGCCGAAGCACGCCGACGCGAACATCGCCTACGGCGCGTACCAGGCCGAGGTGATCGACAAGGTCGGCGCGCTCGTCGCCGGCATGACCTACGGCGCCAGGAAGGAGAGCGCCGTCGAGCACTTCCAGAAGGCCGTCAAGCTCTTCCCGGAGTCCGCGATCGCGCGCATCGAGTACGCCAACGGGCTGATCATGCTGTACGGCAAGAGCCGGCTCGGCGAGGCGGCCAAGCTCTACGAGCAGGCGGCGGCGTGCGAGCCCGCCGACGCGATGGAGCGCCTCGACGTCGAGCGGGCGAAGGAAGAGCTCGCGTAGGGTGCCGGCACCGCGGGGCCGCCACGCCGGACGCCCATTTCAGTAGGGCGGCGTGGCGCCGTTGGCGTTGAGGATGGTCACCGTCGCCTGGCAGCGGGTGTTCGCGAAGTTGCCGGTGGTGCCGGCGAGCAGGTTGTCGCGCCGGATGCCGATGCCGACGCGAAGCGGCGTGCCGGCCGGCACGTCCAGCGCATAGGACAGCGCGGTGCCCGACCACTGCCCCGCGACCGACGAGGCGCGCGGCGAGTTGATCGTCTGCCCACCGTCCATGATCGCCTGGTAGTTCGCGCCGCTGTCGGTCGAGTAGACCCAGAACGCCCGGTAGGCCGCCGCGTTGCCGTCCGCCAGGGCGCTGACGCTCCCCGCGAGCAGCGCGACCCGGGGATACGGGACGACCGACGCGTCGGTCTGCATCCCGCACAGGAAGAGGAGCGGATCGGGCAACTCGCCGGGCAGCGCGACCGCCCCGGTGCCGCCGTGGCGCGCGTGGACCTCCGGCGACAGTGCCTTGCCGAGCCGCTGCATGAACGCGGCCATGGCAAGCCGCGACACGGGATCCGACGGGCAGTAGTTCGCGCCACCCTGGCACCCCGTGGTGATGCCCCGGTTCTTGATCCACTCGACGGTGGGGCAGAACCCGGCCGGACCGTCGTCGGTGACGTCGCCGAAACCCGCGCACTGCTGCGCTGCAGCCACGCCGGTCACCAGCGCGAGCGCACCGCCTGCCAACGCCTTCGTCATCCACCTGTTCATGGCCATGCCTCCGTCACACAAGGGTTGCAACATCCGCCGGCCCGGAGGGGCCGGCGTCCTCCGGCGAGGCGCGCGGCGCCGTGGCTCGCGATACCGCGCGCTCCGCCACCTCCGGGTCGAGATCGCCGCCCTCCGGCCACGGCGCGAGCAGCGTCGTGAGGACGAGCTTCTCGAACTCCGGCCCGAATCGCGCGATCACGCGCTCCGGGTCGGGACACAGTTGCCGGTCGGTCACCAGGCCGAAGCGCACGGCGCCGGCGTACGAGATGATCGACACGCCCATGCCGATGTCGCCGGACTGCGGCACCCAGAACATCAGGCTGTCGATCCGCGCCCCGGCGAGGTAGAGCGGCCGCGCGGGACCCGGGACGTTGGTCATCACCGCGCTCGCGTTGCGCGCCAGCGCGGTGAGCAGGACTTCCTGCAGCGCCCGCGGGCCCGCGCCCATCGCGGCGAGCAGGCCGAGCGCGAGCACCGGCTGGTAGCTTCCCTTGAGCGCCCGCATGTTGGCACGCACCGCGTACAGCCTCTCGACCGGATTCTCGATGCCGATCGGCAGGTCGAGGAACACGAGCCCGAACTGGTTGCCGAGCTTGTAAGCCTTCTCGATCGGGCGCAGGTTGACCGGCACCAGCGCGCGGATCGTCACGCCGTCGACGGGATCGCCGTGGGCGACGAGATAGCCGCGCAGCGCGCCCGCGACGCACGACAGCAGCACGTCGTTGACCGACGCCGACAGCGCCTTGCCGATCGCCTTGACCTCGGCGAGCGGGACGGGATCGGCCCACGCGACGCGCTTGCCCACCCCGGGCGCCCCCTTGAAGCGCGTCGGCGAGTCCTGCCCCATCAGCGCGAGCTTGGCGACCTCGCCGGTCAGCGCGCTGCCCTGGTTCGCGAGTTCGACCGCCTTGGACGGGTCCTGCCAGATGCCGGCGCCGCGCTCGACCAGCGTGCCGGCGACCGCCATCGCCGCCTTCATGGCGCCCGAGAAAGGCTGCATGAGCGCCGACACCATCGACGCCTCGTCGGACGCGCGCCCGCGCGGGCGGGGCGCGAACGGCATCGCCGGCGGCCCGTCGGCCTTCGCGTCGGTCATCGACAGCATGACGCGGACGAGCGCGATGCCGTCCGCATAGCAGTGGTGCATCCGCGCGATCAGCGCGCTCCCCCCGTCGCACCGCTCGACGAGATGGAACTGCCACATCGGGTGGCGCGCATCCAGCGGCGCGGCGATCAGCCGCGACACGAGCGACTGGAGCTCGCGCCTGCCGGCGCGTCCCGGCAACGCGACGCGCACGACGTGCCGGTCGAGGTCGAAGTGCGGGTCCGCCTCCCAGTACGCCACGGACAGGCTCTCGACCGCGCGCTGGCGGAAGCGGCGGAACACGAGGAACCGCTCGGCGATCACGCGCCTGAGCCGCGCGTAGTCGACGGGGTCCGCGAAGCGCAGCACCCCGCAGATCATCATCAGGTTGTGCGGCCGGTCCATCCGCAGCCACGCGGTGTCGACGGCCGACATCTTCTCGCGCCTCGTGCTTGCGGGCATGGCGGGCGGGGAGGTTGTTCTGGCGGCACGCGCGTTTGCGCGTCGCCGAGGCTCCGCGCTAAAGTAGCACGAAAGCCCGTTCGGGAGAGGAGCGACGATGGCCGCCGCCAAGAAGGACGACCTGAAGACGAAGTTCGAGGCGGCCGCCGCGGCCGCCAAGCAGACGAAGAAGAAGCCCGACAACGCTACGCTGCTCAAGCTCTACTCGTACTACAAGCAGGCGACCGAGGGCGACGTCAAGGGCGAGCGCCCCGGCGGATTCGACTTCGTCGGCGGCGCGAAGCACGACGCGTGGTCGAAGCTCAAGGGCATGAGCCGCGACGAGGCGATGCAGAACTACGTCAAGCAGGTCGAGAAGCTCAACCGCGAGTAGGGGCGTTCCTTCCGGCGCCGCCGGCGCCGACGGTCACGGAAAAGTCGACGGCCCGCGACGCGGGCCGTTGAAGGAGACGCCGCGAGGATCCCGGCGGTCAGGCGGCCTTGCGGCGCGCCGCCTTGCGTGTCTTGCGCACCGGGGCCGTCTCCGCCGCTGCGGGCGCGGCCTCGGCCGCTGCAGCGACGTTGCGCGGCTTCGCCCGCGCGCGTGCCTTGGCCGCAGGCGTGTGCGCCTGCCGCGACTTGGCCGCGCGGCGGGCGGGTCGCTTCGCCGCCGCACCGCCCGCGCCCGACTTGATCAGCGCGTTGACCGCCTCCGACAGCGCGTCGACGCGCTCCGCGAGCCGCGTCACGTCCTCCTGCGTGTAGACGCCGAGCTTGGACAGCGCCTTCGCCACGCGGTCCTCGAACACCTGCTCGAGCTTGTCCCACGTTCCGCCGGCCATCGCGTGCACCTCCTTCGCCTTCTGGGCGGCGGCGCCCGCCGCCGCGGCCGCGGTCTCGCTGGCCGCGCGGCGCGTGCGGGACTCCAGTTGCTGGCCCTGCTCCACCAGCGTCTCGAACATCTTCATGCCCTCGGCCTGGGCGCGGGAGAACGCGCCCAGCCCCGCGAGCCAGATCTGGCGCGAGGTCTCCTTGATGTTGTACGGGAAGTCGCTGTCGGACGCGCCGCCTTCCGCCTGCGCCCTTGCCCTGGCCTTCTTCAGCATGTCGCCTCCGGGACGAGAATCGCACGCATTCTAGGCTGCGCGGGCTAGAGTGGCCAATCTAAAGCGGCCCCGCCGCGCGCCGGCGCCGCAGGGAGGGGCTGGTTATAATCGCCGGCGCCGTCCGGCGCAGCCGCTGCTTCGAGGCGCGCGACCCGCGGCACCGACTCCGGGGAGGAACTCGCATGGGCTATTTCGTCACCGGCGCGACCGGGTTCATCGGGCGCTTCCTCGTTCCCCTGCTGCTGGCGCGCGGCAAGACCGTGCACGTGCTGGTGCGCAAGGGCTCGCAGAAGAAGCTCGCCGCGCTGCGCGAGGCGTGGGGCGCCACGGACGCGCAGGTGATCGCGGTCGTCGGCGACGTCACGCGGCCCGCGCTCGGCGTCGCGGACGCCGACCTGCGCCGGCTCAAGGGCAAGGTCGAGCACATGTTCCACCTCGCGGCCGTGTACGACCTCAACGCGTCGGCCGAGGAGCAGATGGCCGCGAACGTCGAGGGCACGCGGCACGCGGTGGAGTTCGCCGAGGCGGTCGGCGCCGGCTGCTTCCACCACGTGAGCTCGATCGCGGCGGCGGGGCTCTACGACGGGGTCTTCCGCGAGGACATGTTCGAGGAGGCCGAGGACCTCGACCATCCGTACTTCCGCAGCAAGCACGACGCCGAGGGTGTCGTGCGCCGCGAGTGCCGGCGGCCGTGGCGCGTCTACCGGCCCGGCTTCGTCGTCGGCCACAGCAAGACGGGGTTCATCGACAAGATCGACGGTCCCTACTACTTCTTCAAGACGATCCAGAAGATGCGCAGCCTGCTGCCGCCGTGGATGCCGACGGTCGGCATCGAGGGCGGGCGCATCAACATCGTGCCCGTCGACTTCGTCGTCGCGGCGCTCGACCACATCGCGCACAGGAAGGGGCTCGACCGCAAGTGCTTCCACCTGACCGATCCGGAGCCCTCCCGGATCGGCGAGGTGCTCAACATCTTCGCGAAGGCCGCGCACGCGCCGATGATGACGATGCGCATCAACGCGCGCATGTTCGGCTTCATCCCGGCGCCGATCGTCTACGGGCTCGCGTCGCTCGCGCCGGTCAAGCGCGCCATCCGGGTCGTGCTGAACGACCTCGGCGTGCCGCGCGACGTGTTCCAGTTCATCAACTGGCCGACCCGCTACGACAACCGCGAGGCCGCGAAGGCGCTGAAGGGCTCGGGGATCGAGGTGCCGCAGCTCGAGACCTACGCGGCCCGGCTGTGGGACTACTGGGAGCGCAACCTCGACCCCGACCTCTTCATCGACCGCAGCCTCTCCGGGCGCGTGAAGGACAAGGTCGTCGTCGTGACCGGCGGGTCGTCGGGCATCGGGCACGCCACGGCGCTCAAGCTCGCGGAGGCCGGCGCGAAGGTGGTGATCGTCGCGCGCGACCAGGAGAAGCTCGACGCCACGAAGGCGGAGATCGAGAAGGCGGGCGGGCGCTGCTACGCGTACTCGTGCGACCTCACCGACATGGCGGCGATCGACGCGCTGGCGAGGACGGTGCTGGCCGACCACGGCACGGTCGACTTCCTGATCAACAACGCGGGTAGGTCGATCCGCCGCGCCGTGCTCAACTCGCTCGACCGCTTCCACGACTTCGAGCGCACGATGCAGCTCAACTACTTCGGCGCGGTGAAGCTGATCCTCGCGTTCCTGCCGAAGATGGTCGAGCAGAAGCGCGGGCACATCATCAACATCAGCTCGATCGGCGTGCTGTCGCGCGCGCCGCGCTTCTCGGCGTACGTGGCGTCCAAGTCCGCGCTCGACGCGTTCACCGAGTGCGCCGCCTCCGAGTTCCTCGACAAGGGCGTGCACACGACGAACATCAACATGCCGCTGGTGCGCACGCCGATGATCGCGCCCACGAAGATCTACGAGAACGTGCCGACGCTCTCGCCCGACGAGGCCGCCGGCCTCGTCGTCGAGGCGATCGTCTACCGGCCGGTGCGCATCGCGACCCGGCTCGGGATCTTCGCCGCCATCTGCCACGCGGCCGCGCCCAAGGTCACCCAGGTGCTGCTCAACACGGCGTTCAACATGTTCCCGGACTCGGCGGCGGCGCAGGGCCGCAAGGACGGGCAGCAGCCGCCGCCGCTCACCGCCGAGCAGATGGCCTTCGCGCAGCTCACGCAGGGGATCCACTGGTAGCGATGACGGCCGTGCCGCCGTGGGGCGAGCCGCCGGCGCCATGGCCCACCGGCGAGGTCGTGCGCTTCGCCACGGTCAACGGCTATGCGCTCGCCTATGTCGAGGCGGGCGAGCGCCTGCCCGCGCTCGTTCTCGTGCACGGCTCTCTGAGCGACGCGCGCTCGTTCCAGGCGCAGGTGGCGCCGCTTTCCGCGCACGCGCGGGTGGTCGCCGCGAGCCTGCGGCACTGCCATCCCGAGCGCTGGGACGGCCGCGGCGACGACTTCAGCGTCGAGCAGCACGCGGCCGACGTCGCCGCGCTGGTCGACGCGCTCGCGCTCGGTCCGGTGCATCTCCTCGGGCACTCGCGCGGCGGCGCGGTGGTCCTGCAGGCGGCGTTGCGGCATCCCGAGGTCGTGCGGTCGCTGGTCCTCGCCGACCCGGGCGGCCTCGAGGCACTGCTGCCGCCGACGCCGGAGGGCGAGGCGATGGCGCGGCAGACGGCGGAGATGTTCGCCCGCCTCGAGGGGAACCTCTCCGCCGGCGACGACGTGGCGGCCGCGCGGCGCTTCGTCGAGGACCTCGACGGCCCGGGGGCGTGGGAGCGACGGACGCCAGCCGTCCGGCGCGCGATGCTCGACAACATCCGCACCGGCCCGGCGTGCGCCCGGCGACCGACGTTCGACCCGGACGACCTCGCGTCGCTCGCGGTCCCGATCCTGCCGATCACCGGCGAGCGCAGCCCGGCGCGCTACGCGTCGATGCTCGCGCGGCTGCGCGAGATCAACGCCCGGGCCGCCCCGGTGGTCACGATCGCCGGCGCTGCGCACGCCATGCACCGCGAGCAACCCGAGGCATTCAACGCCGCCGTGGCGGCCTTCATCGCCGCGCACTAGCGCAGCCGGATCAGCCGACGAATACCTGCTCGCGCCGGCGACGGATGCGGGGCAGCATGGCGAGCACCAGCATGACGGCCGTCAGCCCGAGCAGCGTCGCCGCGATCGGCCGCGTCAGGAACACCGACGGATCGCCGTTCGAGATCACCATCGCGCGGCGCAGGTTCTCCTCCATCGGCGGCCCGAGCACGAGGCTCAGCAGGATGGGCGCCGGCTCGAACTCGTGCTTCGCGAGCCAGTAGCCGGCGAGGCCGAACAACCCCGTGAGCATCACGTCGAACGCCGAGTTGTTCACCGAGTAGGCGCCGATGCAGCAGATCGCGATGACGGCCGGGAACAGCAGGCGGTAGGGCACGCGCAGCAGGCTCACCCACACGCCGACGAGCGGCAGGTTGATCACCAGCAGCATGAGGTTGCCGATCCACATCGACGCGATCAGCCCCCACACGAGGTCGGGCTGGCGCGACATGACCTGCGGGCCGGGGATGATGCCCTGGATCGTGAGCGCCCCGATCATCAGCGCCATGACGGCGTTGGCGGGAATGCCGAGCGTCAGCATCGGGATGAACGACGTCTGGGCGGCGGCGTTGTTCGCGCTCTCGGGCGCCGCGACGCCCTCGATCGCCCCCTGGCCGAACCGCGACGGGTCCTTCGCGACGCGCTTCTCGAGCGTGTAGGCGGCGAACGAGGCGATCACCGCACCGCCGCCGGGGAGGATGCCCAGCGCCGATCCGATCAGCGACCCGCGGCCGATGGCGGGGGCGGACTGCACGAGATCCGCGCGCGTCGGCATGAGGCCCGTGATGCGCCCGCCGATCGCACCCCGGCGCTCGGGCGCCTCCAGGTTGCGCATGATCTCGGCGAATCCGAACACCCCCATCGCGATCACGACGAAGCCGATGCCGTCGGAGAGCTCCGGGACGCCGAACGCGAGCCGCGCGGCGCCGGTCGCAAGATCCGAGCCCACCATCGACAGCACGAGCCCGAGCAGGATGCCGGCGATCGACTTCGGGATCGCGCCGTGCGAGAGCACGACCGCGAACGCGAGCCCGAGCACCATGAGCGAGAAGTACTCGGGGGCGCCGAAGGCGAGCGCCACGGTCGTGAGCGGCGCGCTCAGCGCGGCCACCAGCACCGTCGCCAGCGTCCCCGCGAAGAACGATCCGATCGCCGCGATCGCCAGCGCCGCGCCGGCCCGCCCGCGGCGGGCGAGCTGGAAGCCGTCGATCGTCGTGACCACCGACGACGCCTCGCCCGGAATGTTGACGAGGATCGACGTCGTCGAGCCGCCGTACTGCGCGCCGTAGTAGATGCCGGCGAGCATGATGAGCGCGCCGGTCGGCGGCAGGCCGAACGTCAGCGGCAGCAGCATCGCGATCGTCGCGACCGGCCCGAGGCCGGGCAGCACGCCGATCAGCGTGCCGACGAGCACGCCGACGAGGCAGAGGCCGAGGTTGACGGGCGTGACCGCCACCGACAGGCCGAGCGCGAGATTGGCGAGCAGGTCCACGGTTCACGCGCCCGGCAGCAGCGGGATCGGCAGCTTGAGCGCGAGCGAGAACAGCAGCGCGCACGCGCCGCTCAGCACGGCGGCCCACGGCACCGCCTCGCGCCAGCGCGTCTCGGCGCTCGCGGCGCTCGCGACGAGCACGGCGACGAACGTCGCGATCAGCAGGCCCGCGGGCCGGATCGTGGCGGCGAAGACCAGCACGGAGGCGAGGATGAGCAGCGGCGCCCGTGCGGTGTAGCCCAGCGGCGCGCGTTCGCGCGACACGAGGCCCAGCACCGCCACCAACGCGCCGGCAGCCCCGAGCAATCCGGCGAACAGCCGCGGGGCGGTACCGGGGCCGAACGAGGCGCCGCGCCCGCCGGGCAGGTCGCGCGCGCCCCAGAACGCGAGCGCGGCGATGCCGACGAGCGCGAGGCCGCCCCAGAAGTCGCGCGCGTTGGGAACGAGCGGCGCGCGCCCGCTGCCCTCGGTCGGCGCCGTCATGCCGGCTGCGACCGGCCGGGGATCGACGACGTCAGTTGGCCTTGAGCTTGTATTCCTCGACGATCGGCTTCCACTTCGCGCGGTCCTCGGCGATCATCTTCGACAGCTGCTCCGGCGACGTCGGCATGGGCACGCACGCGACCGCCTCCAGCCGCTTCGCGACCTCGGGGTGCTTGAGCGCCTCGCGCCCGGCGGCGTTGAGGCGGGCGACGATCTCCGGCGACGTGCCCCTCGGCGCGTACAGCGCGTTCCAGCCGACGAGCTGGAGGTCGAATCCGTTCTCCTTGAA
Organism: Betaproteobacteria bacterium; assembly: GCA_016861105.1. Classification (GTDB taxonomy): domain Bacteria; phylum Pseudomonadota; class Gammaproteobacteria; order Burkholderiales; family Casimicrobiaceae; genus VBCG01. Next base: position 45,324 of record BOKS01000019.1, read on the forward strand.
CGTCGGCACCTTGGGCAGCAACGGCGAGCGCTCGGGCAGCGTCACCGCGACGGCGGCGACCTGGCCGCCGGTGAGGCTGCCCATCGCGGAGGGCATCGCCTCGATCACGAGGTCGGTGTCGCCGCGGAGGAGGTCGGGAAACAGGTCGCGGTTGCCCGCCATGTACGGAACGTTCGTCATGGTGCTGACCGACGCGGCCTGCCGGAACATCTCGAAGACCACGCGGGCGGTGGTGCTCGCGAGCCCCATCTTGAGCGGCGGCTGCGACGTCTTCGCCAGCGCGACGACCTCTTTCAGGCTCTTGTCCCTGAGCTTGGGACCAGCCGCGAGCACGTAGCCCGTCGCCGCGATGCCGGTGATCGGGACCAGGTCCTTGTCCGGATCGAAGCCCATCGACGAGTAGAGCAGCGGGTTCGCGACGTGCGTCGCACTGCCCGTGCACAGCAGCGTGTAGCCGTCCGGCGCGGCCTTTGCGGCCTCGGCGGAGCCGAGGTTGCTGGCGGCGCCGACGCGGTTCTCGATGACGATGTTCTGCTTCAGCACCACCTTGAGCTGCTCCGCGAACACGCGGCACATGACGTCGGTGGCCTGGCCGGGTCCGTAGGGGACGATGAGCCTGATCGACTGGGTGGGATAGGTCTGCGCTGCGGCGGGCAGGGCGAAGGCGGCGGCAAGCACGCACGCCGCGGCCCTCCAGCGCTTGCGGCTTCCTGTCATGTCGGGACCTCCTTGGAAAGGGGCGCGCGGCGCGAACCGCGGCGGTGCGGGCGATGGGCCGGTCACTCGGCCGGCGGCGGAGTCCAGGACTTGTGCTCGGGCTTGATCCAGGGGACCCCGTCGTCGCCGAAGTCCTCCTGCTGCCACTTCACGAGGTGGATGTAGTCGTGGCGCACGGGCGAGAAGATCTCGATGAGCGACACGGGAGTCTCGCCGAGCGCGTAGCCGCGGTGCATGGCGAACGCCGGCACGTCGACCACCTCGCCGGGGCCGATGTCGTACTCCTCTCCGTCGATCTCCATTCGCATCGTGCCCTTGACCACGATGAGCAGCATGTCGTGCGGATGATCGTGCGGCCGCCGGTGGTTGCCCTGCGCCCCGAGCGGCTGCGGCGTGATGTCGGCGAACACGATCTGCGCGTTCTTCGTGCGGATCGAGTAGCGGGTCATCCGCCCCTCGTGCAGCTGTTTCTCGCGCGGGATGTCCGCGATCTTGTAGACCGGAAGCCGTGCCATGCGTCCCCCTGTTGGAAAAGGCGTGCCGCGGACGCCGCCGTGGCACCGCCCGCATCGGCCGCTCGGACGAGCCGGCGGCGCTAGTGACGCGATCATACGAAGGGACCGAGACTTCGATCAAACGCGATCCGGAATTTCTGCTTTGCGTATACTGCAAAGCGCGATGGATCTCAAGTCGATCGACTGGTTCGTCCGCATCGCGGAGACGGGCAGCCTCAGCCGGGCGGCGCTGGACCTCGACGTCTCGCCCTCGATGCTGAGCCGCGGGATCCGCGACCTCGAGCGCAGGGTCGGACAGCCGCTGTTCCAACGGACGGGCCGGGGCATGCAGCCGACGGAGTTCGGGTGGCGCCTGCTTCCGCTCGCGCGCCGCGCGACGCTCGAGTTCAGGCGCTTCAACGACGAGGCCAACGCGCTGCGCGGCCGGCTGTCGGGCACGGTGGCCATCGGTCTCCCCGGGTCCGTTGCGGCGCGGGTCGTCGCGCCCCTCGTGCGCCTGGCCGTGGAGAAGATGCCGGACGTCTCGCTGCGCTTCGTCGAGAGCCTGAGCGGAGGCATCGAGGAGCGCCTCGCGACGCGGCGCATCGACATCGGCCTCGCGTTCGAGCACGAGTCGCGCGTCACGCGCGCGATGGTGCCGCTGGCCTCGTCCAGCCTCTATCTGATCGGCCCTGCCGGCGACCCGCTCACCGCCCGCTCTTCGGTGCCGCTGTCGCGGCTCGCAACGTGCGGCGTGATGCTGCCCGGACGCCCACACTCGGTTCGCACGATGGTCGAGGACGTCTGCGCGGAACGGGGCATCGCGCTCAAGGTGCTCTTCGAGATCGAATCGCTCCTCGCCATCCGCGAGACCGTGGCGGCCGGCTGCGGCCACACGATCGCGGGCTTCAGCTCGGTGGCGCGCGAGGTCGCGGCGGGACTCCTGCAGGCCACGCCCCTGCGGGATCCGACGATCAACCGCGTGCTCGTGATGACGACCGGCCCCAGGAACGCCGTCACCTCCGCGGCACGTGCCGTGTCGGAGCTGATCCTGCGCGTGGCCGGCGAGCTGGTTGCGAACGGAACCTGGCGCGCGCCGTCGGGGGCCACGACGCAGTCGGCCCGATAGCGGACGCGCGTCATCGTCGGGCGCGCGCACGCCCGTCGCCCGGTCAAGCCTCCCCGCGCGCGGCGCGGATCTGCTGCAGCACGCACTCGAACACGGCGGGATCGCGCAGCAGCGCGTTGTGCGCGACGCCGGAGAGCTCGACGTTCTCGCCGAAGCGGATGCGCGACGAGGTCTGCGGCGCGACCATCGAGTCGTGCCACGACCACAGCGACACGATCGGCGGCAGCGCGTCGCCCGACGGCGCCCCCAGCGCGGCGAGCCAGGCGTTGCCCGGACGCATCTGTGCGAGGCAGGCGCCCACCGCCATCCACGCGTGCATGCTGCCCTGGTGCGGCGTGCCCAGCGTGACCAGCCGCGCGATCGCCGACCCGCCGAAGTCGCGGAGGTAGGCGCGCATCACCAGCCCGCCCATGCTGTGCGCGACGACCAGCACCTTCGGCGCGCCGGTGGCGGCGCGGATCGCGTCGACGCGGGCCGCGACCTGGCGGGCGAACGCGTCGATCGAGGCGAGCGGCGGGCCGTAGGAGATGGCGTACACCGGACCGACGCCCTGAGCCCGCAGGAAGCGTGCGAGCGGGTGCCAGACGCCGGCGTTGCACAGGACGCCGTGGACCAGCAGGATCGGCAGGTCGGCCGGTGCCGGCGGCGGGTCGCGCATCAGCCAGCGGAACGCGATCATCCGCGGCGCGTTCCCGGCGACCGTGGCGAACTCGTCGGCGAACAGCCGCGCGCGCTCGCGCCAGGTCAGCCGGTGGCGGTCGCGCGGGCGCTCGCCGCGGAACCGCCACGCGACCGCGAACCACACGAGCACGAAGGCGAAGGGGACCGCGAGGTAGACCAGCGGCAGGGCGAGCACGTACGGCCACGCGCTCGCCCCGGCCGCCACGCGGGCGGCGACGAACGCCCCGTAGATCGCCAGGATCGCGCCGTACGCGAGCGCGAGCGAGAGCGCGGTCCACATGCGCCTATGGTAGCCGGCGCGCGGCGCAGCGCCGCCCGTGCGGCGCGTCACCCCGCTGCGAGCGACTTCCGGTAGCGGTTGAGCTGCGCGACCGACTCGAACGTCTGCCCGAACAGGCTGCCGAGGTTGTGCAGGATCATGCCGACGACGCGCCTCTCCCACGCCTCGTCGAACTGGATCTGCTGGTCGAGCCAGCGCTCGAGCCACGACGGGTCCGGCAGCCGGCTCTGCACGGTGTCGTTCGGGAACAGCCCCTTGTTGACGTGCAGGTTCGTCGGGTGCAGCGGCTTGCCGGCGCGACGCGGGCTCGCCATCAGGACGCCGATCCGCGCGAACGCCCGCGACGCCTCGGCGCCGAAGCGCTCGATCGCGCGCCGCATGAAGCGCAGGTACGCGCCGCCGTGGCGCGCCTCGTCGCGCGCGATCAGCTCGTAGATGCGGCGGATCACCGGCTCGGTGTGCCACTCGGCCGCGCGCCGGTACCAGTGGTTGAGCCGGATCTCGCCGCAGAAGTGCATCATCAGCGTCTCGAGCGCGGGCGCGGGGTCGAAGTCGAAGCGCACGGCGTGCAGCTCGGCCTCGGTCGGCACGAGGTCCGGCCGAAAGCGGCGCAGGTACTCCATCAGCGCGAGCGCGTGCTTCTGCTCCTCGTAGAACCAGATCGACATGAACGCGCAGAAGTCGCTGTCGGCGCGGTTGTCGCGCAGGAACATCTCGGTCGCCGGCAGCGCGGCCCACTCGGTGATGGCGTTCATCTTCACCGTGCGCGCCTGCTCGTCGGAGAGGAGCCCGCCGTCGAACGCCTGCCAGGGGACGTCCTCCTTCAGGCTCCAGCGCACTTCCTCGAATTGTCGGAACAGTTCCGGATAGAGCATGTCGGTTCCTCGCGGGCCGCCGGGGATTCTACGCGGCCGGCGGCGGACCTGCCGGATTCGCGTCCCGCCCGTGAGGCCGCCCCGCCGCGGTCCCGGCGCGGCGCCCGGTCAGAGCTCGTCCAGCCGCCCGAGCATGCGCTCCGACGTCGCCCGCACGTCCCGCCGGGCCGTCGCGTCCAGCCGGGTCGCGTGGCGCGCCATCAGCGCGGTGCGCGGCCGGGACGCGAGCCAGTCCTCGCGGTCGAGCAGGAAGCGCCAGTACAGCGCGGTCATCGGGCACGCCCGCGCGCCGCTGCGCTGCGCAGGGTCGTAGGCGCAGCCGCGGCAGTAGTCGCTCATCCGCTTCACGTACTGCCCCGAGGCGGCGTAGGGCTTGGACGTGAACGTGCCGCCGTCGGCGAACAGCGCCATCCCCGCGGTGTTGGGCCGCTCGACCCAGTCGACGGCGTCGACGTAGACGGCGAGGTACCAGTCGCAGACGTCCTGCGGGAGCGCCTGCGCGAGCAGGGCGAAGTTGCCGGTGACCATGAGCCGCTGGATGTGGTGCGCGTAGCCGTGCGCCAGCGTCTGGCCGATCGTCTCGCGCATGCAGTTCATCCGCGTGTCGCCGGTCCAGTACCAGCGGGGCAGCGCGCGGCGGTGCGCGAGGAAGTTCGCCTCGGCGAGGCCCGGCATCCCGCGCCAGTAGACGCCGCGCACGAACTCGCGCCAGCCGAGCACCTGGCGCACGAACCCCTCGACGCTCGCCAGCGGGGCATGGCCGGCCCGGTACGCCTCCTCGGCAGCTGCGATTGCGTCGCGCGGGTCGAGGAGCTTCAGGTTGAGCGCGGCCGAGAGCCGCGCGTGCCAGCCGAACGGCATGCCCGTCCACATCGCGTCCTGGTGGGCGCCGAACCCCGGCAGCCGGTCGCGGACGAACGCCGCGAGCGCGCGTGCGGCCTGCTCGCGCGTCACCGGCCAGTCGAAACTGGCGGTCGCGCCCGGGTGGCCGGGGAAGTGGCGTTCGACGTCGGCGATGGCGGCGCGCGTCGTGGCGTCGGGCGCGAAGGAGGCGGGCTCCGGCACGCGGCCGGGGCCGCGGGCGCCGAAGGCGCGCCGGTTGTCCGCGTCGAAGTTCCACCGTCCGCCCGCGGGGACGTCGCCGTCCATCAGCACCCGCTCCCGCCGCCGCAGGTGGCGGTAGAAGAACTCCATGCGCAGCGACTTCGCGTCACCGGCCCAGCGCTCGAAGTCGTCGCGCGAACACACGAAGTGGGGGTCGGGGAGCACCTCGAGCGCGACGTCCGACTCGACGCAGCAGCGCTGCAGCATCGCGAGCACGCGCCAGTCGCCCGGCTCGGCGCAGGCGACGCGCGCGGGTCGCCGCGCGGCGATCTCCGCGCGCCACGCCTGCGCGAGCGACCGGTACGGGTGCCGGCCGATCGCGTGATAGACGACGCGATGGCCGGCGCGCCGCAACGCGTCGGCGAAGTGGCGCATGCCGGCGAAGAACATCGCGATGCGCGCCTTGTGGCTCCAGACGTGGCCGGCCTCCTCGGGCGCCTCGACAAACAGGATCGCGTCGCGCGCCGGGTCGAGCCCGGCGAGCGCGGGATTGCGGCCGTCGAGCTGGTCGCCGAGGACGATCGCGAGCGTCCCCCCGCGCGGCGGTCTCACGGTGCGCGCCTCGGGCGGTGACGCACGCGCACAGGACGCCGCGGCGCTGCCGCAGCGGATGGCATCGGCAGCGTTCCCGCGGCGGCGTCAGTAGCCGGACGCCTGCGGAACCCAGTGCGCGCGCCAGCTGCGCAGCGCGTTGACCGTCGAGGCCAGGTCGGGAATCAGCACGATGCCGGGCATGGTCTTGCGCACCCGGCGCGTCATCTCGCCGCCCGCCCAGATCGTGACCTGCGGCGGCAGCTGGCGGCGCAGCGACGCCAGGCCGTCGGTCGCCTGGCGCAGCGGGAACGCTCCCGAGAACGACAGCGCGAGGATGTGCACCTTGTGCGCGACCGCCGCCCGGCGGATGTCCTCGAGCGGCGTCTGCGGACCGAGCGAGATGCACTGCACGCCCTCGGGCACGAGCAGCGCCTCGACCATCAGCAGCCCCAGCCCGTGCTGCTCGTGCGGGAACGTCGTCAGCAGCACGCGCGGCACCCCCGACTGGCGCGGGAACGCGTTGACGGCGGTGCGCAGGGCGACCTGCAGTTGCTCGGTGTACAGGTGCTCCTCGAACACCTGCAGGTCGCCGCGCATCCACGCCTCGCCGACGGCGCGGTTGAGCGGCGTGACGGTGTCGAGCACGAAGCGCTGCAGCCCCTGCTTCATCAGCATGTTCGCCAGCGTGTGCTGCAGCCCCGGCGCGTCGTGCGCCTGGAGCAGCGCGAGCACGTCGCGCTCCAGCGCGGGGGCGAGCTGGTCCTTGCGCGGCGCCGAACGCACATCGGCCAGCGCGTTGAGTTCGTCCAGCGAGTGCTCGACCAGCTTGCCGGGCCGCAGGCCGACGTCCATCAGCCGCTTGATCGCCCGCAGCTTCGCGATGTCGGCGGGCGTGTACTGGCGCTCGCCGTTGTCGTCGCGGCCGGGCCGCGGGAAGCCGTAGCGGCGCTCCCACATGCGCAGCACGTCCTTGGACAGGCCGGTCTCGCGCTCGACGGCGCTGATGTTGAGGACGAGGCCATTGGGTTCGGCGGGCAAGTTCATCTTTTGTCTTGGACGATGGGTTGACATGCGAATCGATAGGCCCTATTGTAGAGCCAATCGCGGCGATTGTCTAGGACATTGACCAAGGAAGTCCACCCATGACCACATCCGCCACCGCCACCCGTGCCCCGCTGCTCGTCGCCGGCGTGCTGTTGCTCACCGCGGCCGCCGTCGCGGCGTCGCAGGCCCGAGCCTCGACCGGCCTGGACGCCCTGATCGCCGCGCACCGCGCGCACGCCGCCCCGTCGGCGCACGCCCTGCTGCACGCCGACCCGCGGAGCGGCGGCTGGCTCGACGCGGGGCCCGCGCGCGGACGCTGGGTTCACGTCGCGGGGGCCGCGGCCGTCGCCGGCGCCGACTGCCCCCCGCTGCTCAGGCACGTTTTCACCCCGATCCAGGGCGGCGCGGCGCAGTCGCTGTGCCAGTACCACGGCAAGGTGCTGCTGGTCGTGAACACCGCGAGCCAGTGCGGCTTCACCTACCAGTACGAGGGGCTCGAGGCGCTCTACCGCAAGTACCGCGACCGGGGCCTGGTGGTCGTCGGCTTCCCGTCGAACGACTTCGGGGGCCAGGAGCCGGGCTCGAACAGGGAGATCGCCGAGTTCTGCCGCACGAAGTTCGGCGTGCAGTTCCCGATGTTCGAGAAGAGCAGCGTCGCGCGGCTCGCCGACAACGCGCTCTACGCCGACCTGCAGGCGAAGACCGGCGAGAAGCCGCGCTGGAACTTCCACAAGTACCTCGTCGACCGCAGCGGCTCGCGCGTGCAGAGCTTCGGCAGCAGCGTCGAGCCCGGCAGCCGCGAACTCGTCGGCTCGATCGAGCGCGCTCTCGCCGAGCGCGCCCCCGGCAGCCGCAGCTAGCCTCGCCGCCGCCCCAACCGGCAGTCCTCTTCCGACGCCCCGGGCGACGCGCGCCCCGGGGCCGCCGACCCTGCGTCCGCCTGTCCCGGCGGACGCGCCACGGAGCCCGCATGAACGCCACCGACAAGTTCCTCCTCCTCCCCGACACCCAGGCGCTGCCCGACCTGCGGCGCATGCCGATCCAGAAGGTCGGCATCCGCGACCTGCGCTACCCCATGCGCATCCGCGGCGCGGACGCCGAGGCGCAGAGCGTGCTGGCGACGCTGCAGATGACGGTGGGCCTGCCGCACGACGTCAAGGGCACGCACATGTCGCGCTTCGTCGAGGTGCTCGAGCGCCACCGCGAGCCGCTCGACCTCGACGGCTTCCGTGCTCTCTTCGACGCGATGCTCGAGCGCCTCGGGGCGGCCACCGGCCACCTGACGATGCGCTTCACCTACTTCATCCGCAAGGCCGCGCCCGTCTCGGGGGTCGAGAGCCTGCTCGACTACGACGCGACGTGGGAGGCCGCGCGCGACGCCCCCGGCGCGACGCGCGTCACCGTCGGCGTCGCCACGCCCGTCACCAGCCTGTGCCCCTGCTCGAAGAAGATCAGCGACTACGGCGCGCACAACCAGCGCTCGCTGATGACCATCCGCGCCGACGTGCACGCCGCGGGGCTCGCGCTCGAGGACCTCGCGCGGGTGGCCGAGCAGGAGGCGTCCTGCGAGGTCTGGGGCCTGCTCAAGCGCCCGGACGAGAAGTGGGTGACCGAGCGCGCCTACGACAACCCCAAGTTCGTCGAGGACCTCGTGCGCGACATCGCGCTGCGGCTCGCCGACGACGCGCGCATCGGCGCGTTCCGCGTCGCGAGCGAGAACTTCGAGTCGATCCACAACCACTCCGTGTACGCCGAGATCGAGGGACGCGGCGCGGCGCCGGCCGCCTGACGCCGGCGCCGCCACGGAGGACGCCATGCGCATCGCGATCGTGGGATCCGGCATCGCCGGGCTGGGCAGCGCGTGGCTGCTGCAGCGCCAGGGCCACGCCGTCACCGTGTTCGAGGCCGAACCGCGGGCCGGCGGGCACACGCACACCGTCGACGTCACGCTGGAGGGCGTCACGCACCCGGTGGACACGGGCTTCCTCGTGTTCAACGACCGCACGTATCCCCGCCTGACCGCGCTCTTCGGCGAGCTCGGCGTCGCGAGCGTCGCCTCCGACATGTCGTTCTCCGTCCGCCACGACGCGCACGGCATCGAGTGGGCCGGCACGAACGCCTCCACGCTGTTCGCGCAGCGCGGCAATGCGCTGCGGCCACGCTTCTGGTGGATGCTCGCGGACGTCCTGCGCTTCAACCGCGAGACCACGGCGGGGCTGGCCGCCGGCACGCTGTCCGACGAGCCGCTCGGCGCGTTCCTCGCGCGCCGGCGCTTCGGGCCGCCGCTGCGCGACTGGTACCTGCTGCCGATGGCGGCGGCGATCTGGTCGTCGCCGCAGCGCGAGATCCTCGACTTCCCGCTCGCCACGTTCGTGCGCTTCTGCCACAACCACGGCCTGCTCTCGCTGCGCGACCGCCCGCAGTGGCGGACGGTGGTCGGCGGCGGGCGCACGTACGTCGACCGCCTCGTCGCCGGGCTGCCCGACGTGCGCCTCGGCTGCCCGGTGCTGCGCGTCCAGCGGCGCGCCGACGGCGTGACGCTCGACGCCTTCGGCCACGTTCACGAGCGGTACGACGCCGTCGTCCTCGCCTGCCACAGCGACCAGGCGCTGGCCCTGCTGCACGACGCCTCCCCGCGCGAGCGCGCATTGCTCGGCGCCGTCCGCTACCAGCGCAACCGCGTCGTGCTGCACACCGACGCGTCGCTGCTGCCGCGCAGCCGGCGCGCCTGGTCGGCGTGGAACCACCTCGCCGTCGAGGGCGACGACGGCTCGCGGCCGGTCGCCGTCTCCTACCTGGTCAACAAGCTGCAGCCGCTGCCCTTCGACACGCCGGTGATCGTCACGCTGAACCCGCCGTTCGACCCGGATCCGCGCCTGACGCTGCGGGAGTTCGCGTACGACCATCCGCTCCTCGACGTGGCCGCCGTCGGCGCGCAGCGCGCCCTCGCCGCGCTCCAGGGCGAGCGCCGCACCTGGTTCGCCGGCGCGTGGCTCGGCCACGGCTTCCACGAGGACGGGCTCGCCTCCGCGCACGCGGTGGCCGCCGGCATCGGGTCGGCGGCCGACGCCGACGCGCAACGGATCGCGGCATGAGGTCCGGTTCGTCGCGTGGGGACACGGGCGCGCTCCCGGCGCTGGTCGAAGGCGCGGTCATGCACCGCCGCGAGCGGCCCGCGCGCAACGCCTTCACCTACCCGGCGTTCTGCCTGCGCATCCCGCTGTCGGCGATCGGGCGGCTGCCGGCGCTCGGCATCGCGCACAACCGCCCGGGCATCGTCTCGTTCCACGACCGCGACCACGGTGCGCGCGACGGTTCACCGCTGCTGCCGTGGATCCGCAGCCTGCTCGCGGCCGAGCGCGTCGACGCCGACGGGGAGATCGAGCTCTACGCGTTCCCGCGCATGCTGGGGTACGCTTTCAAGCCCGTGAGCTTCTGGGTGTGCCGCGACCGGGAGGGTGGCGTGCGGGCCGTGCTCGCCGAGGTCAACAACACGTTCGGCGAGCGCCACAACTACCTCGTCGCGCACGCGGACGGCCGCGCGATCGCCGCCGGCGAGACGCTGCGCGCCCGCAAGGTCTTCCACGTGTCGCCGTTCTGCGAGGTCCGCGGCCACTACGCGTTCCGCTTCCACTTCGACGGCGGCCGCTGGCTGGCGCGCGTCGACTACCACGACGGCCGCCCGGGCGACGACGGCCCGCTGCTCGCGACGTCGGTCTCGGGTCGCGTGCGGCCGCTCACGCGCGCGGCCGTCCGCGCGCTGCTGCCGCGCTACCGCTGGTTCACGCTCGGCGTCATCGCGCGCATCCACTGGCAGGCGGTGAAGCTGTGGGCCAAGCGCGTGCCGTTCTTCCCCAAGCCGGCACCGCCGGCGCTGCCGACCACCCGCTTGACGCCATGACTTCGCTCGACGACCACCTCGCCCTCCCTTCCCGCGACGCCCCCGATGCGCGCACGGGCCGCATGCCGTCCGCGGCGCGCCTCCTCGTCGCGCTGCTGGGCGGCCTGCGCCACGGCGCGCTGCACCTGCGCCTGCCCGACGGCACGACACGGCGCTTCGGACGCGGTGGCGACGAGCCCCCGGCCGTGCTGGCGATGCGCGACTGGCGCGTGGCCGCCGACACGCTGAAGGGGGGCGACGTCGGGTTCGCCGAGGCCTACATGCGCGGCGGCTGGGACACCCCCGACCTCCCGCGGCTGCTCACCGTGCTCGCGGCGAACCAGGCGGCGCTCGAGCGCGCATTCTTCGGCCGCGGCCTCGCCGCGTGGCTCGCGCGGCTGCGCCACCTGCTCCGCGCGAACACGCGCCGCCAGGCGAAGCGCAACATCGTCGCGCACTACGACCTCGGCAACGACTTCTACCGGCTGTGGCTCGACCCGTCGATGACGTACTCGTCGGCGCTCTACGGGGGCGAGGCTCGGTCGCTGCACGACGCGCAGCAGGCGAAGTACCGCCGCATCCTCGCGATGCTCGCGCTGCCGCCGGGCGCGCACGTCCTCGAGATCGGCTGCGGCTGGGGCGGGTTCGCGGAGGTCGCCGCGCGCGCGGGCCACCGCGTCACCGGCCTGTCGCTGTCCGACGCGCAGACCGCGTACGCGCGCGAGCGGCTCGCGCGCGCGGGCCTCGCCGCGCAGGTCGACTTCCGCGTGCAGGACTACCGCGACGAGCGCGGCCGCTACGACGGCGTCGTCTCCATCGAGATGATCGAGGCGGTGGGTGAGCGCTGGTGGCCGGCGTACTTCGCCAAGGTCCGCGACGCGCTGCGCCCCGGCGGCCGCGCCTGCATCCAGGCGATCACGATCGACGGCGCGAAGTTCGAGCGCTACCGGCGCGAGACGGACTTCATCCAGCAGTACGTCTTCCCGGGCGGCATGCTCCCCTCGCCGGCGCGACTGCACGAGGAGGCGCGCGGCGCGGGCCTCGCCTGCGAGGACGTCCGCACGTTCGGCGACGACTACGAGCGCACGCTGCGCGCGTGGCTCGACGCGTTCGACGCGCGCGCGGACACCGTGCGCGCGCAGGGCTTCGACGAGCGCTTCGTCCGCTGCTGGCGCTTCTACCTCGCCTACTGCATCGCCGGTTTCGCCACGAGGTCCACCGATGTCGGCCACTACACGTTCGTTTGTCCGTAGCCTCGCCGGCGCGCTCGCGCTCGCGGCAGCGTCCGCCCTCGCCACCGTGCCCGCCGCAGCACCTCCGCTGCCCCCGACGGTCGCGTCGCTGCTGCCGCAGGCGCGCGCGCAGGGCGGGGGCGAGCTGACGTGGTTCGGCCTGCCGATCTACCACGGCTACCTGTGGTCGACGGGCGGCGGCTTCTCGTTCGACGCGCCGTTCGCGCTCGACCTGCACTACCAGCGTCCGCTCGCCGGCCGGGCCATCGCGCAGCGCAGCGTCGAGGAGATCGCGAAGCTCGGTTTCGGCGACGCGGCGGACCACGCGCGCTGGGGCGACGCCATGGCCCGTCTGTTTCCCGACGTGCGCCGCGGCGACCACCTGACCGGCGTGCACGTGCCCGGCCGCGGCGTGCGCTTCTTCCACAACGGACGGCCGCTCGGCGAGATCGCGGACGCGGACTTCGCGCGCGCGTTCTTCGGCATCTGGCTCGACGCGCGCACGTCGCGGCCGGACTTCCGCCGCCGGCTGCTCGGGCAGGCATGAGGACGAAGGGCCGATTCGGGCCGCCGGCGCGCGCGGGGCGACCGCCCGGCCCGCAGGGCGCGACCGCGCGTGCAGGCGGCGGCCGACGCCGCGGTGGTGCGCCGGTCGACACGAGCGAGGAAGGCCGCGGACCCGCCCGGAAGGGCGCAGCGCGGGTCGTCCGGTGAGCGAGGCCCTGGCCGCGCACCAAGCCGCACCCGCGCACCGGCTGCCCGCCGGCACGCTGGTCGCGTACGGCCTGTTGGGGCTGCCGCTGGCGATGGCCGCGCTCCCGCTGTACGTGCACCTGCCGCGCTTCTACGGCGAGCACCTCGGCGTGGGGCTGGGTGCGCTGGGCGCCCTGCTGCTCGCGCTGCGCCTCGCCGACGCGCTGCTCGACCCGCTGCTCGGCGCGTGGAGCGACCGTGCGCGCTCGCGCCGCGCGCTCGTCGCGCTCGCCGTTCCGGTGCTCGCCGCCGGCATGGTCGCGCTGTTCGCTCCCCCGGTGCGCGGCGAGGCGGCGCTGCTCGCGTGGCTCGGCGCCGCGCTCGCACTCGTGTACCTCGCCTTCAGCCTCGCGACGATCAACCACAACGCGTGGGGCGCGGAGCTGTCCGACGACCCGGTCGAGCGCACGCGCATCACCGCCGCGCGCGAGGGGCTCGCGCTGGGCGGGGTGGTCCTCGCGAGCGTCGTGCCGGCCATGCTCGGTGGGGAGGGAGGCGACGCCGCAGGCCTGCCGCGCTTCGCGTGGCTGTTCGTCGCGCTGGCGCTGGGTTGCCTCGCGTGCCTGTTCGCGGCCCCGGCGGGGACGCGCGCGCCGGCGCCGCGCCGGCCGCTCTTCGCGGGGATGCTCGCGCCGCTGCGCGACCCGCTGTTCGCGCCGCTGCTCGCCGTGTTCGTCGCCAACGGCATCGCCTCGGCGATTCCGGCGACGCTGGTGCTGTTCTTCGTCGCCGACGTGCTGCAGGCGGAGTCGCGCCAGGGCACGTTCCTCGCGCTCTACTTCCTCGCCGGCGCGGCCGGCATGCCGCTGTGGATCCGGCTGTCCGCGGCGATCGGCAAGCTGCGAGCCTGGGGGATCGCGATGCTGGCCGCGATCGCCGCGTTCGTCTGGGCCGCTCTGCTCGGCGCCGGCGATGCGCAGGCGTTCGCCGCGATCTGCGTGCTGTCGGGGCTCGCGCTCGGGGCCGACCTCGCGCTGCCGCCGTCGATCCTCGCCGACGTGATCGGCCGGCGTCCGGGCCCGGCGCCGACCGGCGCCTACTTCGGCGCGTGGACGCTGGCCACGAAGCTCAACCTCGCGCTGGCCGCCGGGATCGCGCTGCCGCTGCTCGCAGCGCTCGGCTACGCGCCCGGGGCGGACGACCCCTCGGCGCTGCGCGCGCTCGCCCTCGTCTACGCCGCGCTGCCCTGCGCACTCAAGCTCGTCGCCGTCGCCGCACTCGCGTGGTTCGCGCGGCGCACCCGCGGAGTCCTCCGATGAGACTCGCCATCGCAGCACTCGCCGCCGTCGTCCTCGCCGGCTGCGCTTCCGCCGACCCCGCCCGCTACCGGAGCGCCACGCCCGTGCTCGACATCGCCACCTACTTCGACGGCACCATCGACGGCTGGGGCATGTTCCAGGACCGCTCGGGCAACGTCGTCCGCCGCTTCACCGTGCGCATCGACGCGCGCTGGGAAGGCAACCGCGGGGTCCTCGACGAGCACTTCGTGTTCGACGACGGCGAGCGGCAGAACCGCGTGTGGGCGCTGGTCAGGGACGGCGACCGCTACACCGGCACCGCCGGCGACGTCGTGGGGACCGGCACCGGCGTGCAGCAAGGCAACGCGTTCAACCTCAGGTACGTGCTCGCGCTGCCGGCCGGGGGACGCGTGTGGCACGTCGACATGGACGACTGGATGTGGGCCGTCGACGAGCGCACCGTGCTCAACCGCACGACGATGACGAAGTTCGGCTTCCGCGTCGGCGAGGTCACGCTCGCCTTCCGCAAGCGCTGACCGATGCTCCGGCCGCTGAATCCGTCCCTTCCTCCGTGGCGCGAGATGCGCGCCTGGATCGTCGGCGCCTCCAGCGGCATCGGCGCGGCGGTCGCGCGAGCGCTCCTCGAGCGCGGCGCGCACGTCGCGCTGTCCGCGCGCAGCGCGGACGGGCTGCGCGAGGCGGCCGGAGCGTACCTCGCGCAGGGGACGGCGGTGCTAGAGCCGCTGGACTTCACCGACGGCACCGCCGTCGCAGGGGCGTGGAAGCGCGTCGCCGGGCGCTTCGGGCACGTCGACCTGGTGCTGATCGTCGCGGGCACGCACCAGGAGATCCGCGCGTGGGAGCTGACCGACCGCGACGCGCGCGCGCTGCTCGAGACGAACCTGCACGGACCGATCGGCACGGTCGCCGCGATCGTCCCCGGGCTGCTGGCGCAGGGGCGCGGGGCCATCGGCATCGTGTCCTCGCTCGCCGGCTACCGCGGGCTGCCGAAGGCGCTGGTCTACGGCGCGTCGAAGGCGGCGCTGATCAACTTCGCCGAGACGCTCTACCTCGACCTTCGTCCGCGCAACGTCGGCGTGTACCTGATCAATCCCGGCTTCGTGAAGACGCCGCTCACCGACCGCAACCGCTTCCGCATGCCGCACCTGATCGGCGCGGACGAAGCGGCGCGCGCGATCCTCGCCGGGCTTCGGCGCGGCGACTTCGAGATCGCGTTCCCGCGCGCGTTCGCGCGCCAGCTCGCGCTGCTGCGGCACCTGCCGTACCGGCTCTATTTCGCGGCCGTGCGCCGCGCGACCGGGCTGTGAACGCGCCCGACGTCCGCGCGGCCGTGGAGCGGGTCCGCGCTTTCTACGAGGCGCTCGCGCCGGGCGACGTCGAGCGGCTCGGCGAGGTCTACGCGCCGAACGCCTATTTCCGCGACCCCTTCAACGAGGTGCGCGGCGTCGCCGCGATCCGCGGCATCTTCGCGCGGATGTTCGAGCACCTCGACGACTGCCGCTTCACGATCCGCGACGTGGTGGCCGACGAGCGTGGCGCGATGATCACGTGGGACCTGACGTTCCGCCTGCGACAGCTGCGGCCGCGGGAGACGCGCAGCATCCACGGCGCCTCGCACCTGCGCTTCGACGGCGGTGGCCGCGTCGTCTACCACCGCGACTACTGGGACGCGGCCGAGGAGCTCTACGCGAAGCTGCCCCTGATCGGCCCGGTGATGCGCTGGCTGCAGCGGCGGCTGGGGTAGCGCCGCGGCCACGCGCCTACCGCAAGCGCGCGCACAGGTCGAGAACGTGCGCCACGAGCGAGTTCGATCGCCATCCCCGCGAGGATCACGTCGGCCAGCGTGGTCCCGACGACCGCGTCCGCCATCGTCTCAGCCGCCGGCCGCGAATGGCCCGTTGAGGCGCACGATCGCCAGATTGAGCACCGCCGCGAAACCGACCCACGCGAGGTACGGCGCGAGCAGCCACGCCGCGAGCGCGCGCACGCGGCCGACGGCCACCATCACCGCGACGACCGACAGCCACAGCAGCGCGACTTCGGCGAGCGCCCAGTCGGGCCGCCTGACGCCGAAGAACAGCCAGCTCCACCCGACGTTGAGTACTGCGTTGGCCGCGAAGGCGGCGGCGATCGCGAGCTTGCGGGACCGGTCGCGCGCGGCCCACCAGGCGAGCAGGCCCGACGCTGCCGTCAGCGCGTAGATCAGCGTCCACACCGGGCCGAACAGCCAGTCGGGCGGCTGCCACGCCGGCTTGCGCAGCGCCTGGTACCACGGCCCCGTGTCGGTCGCGAGGCCGCCGAGCACGGCGACGGCGAGCGCCGCGGCCGCGGCGAGCAGCACCGTGCGCAACCTCGACGCCCGCGACGCGCCCATCGTCGCGCTTCAGGGGCGCGCGAGCCCGGCGAGGTGGGCGAGGCCCTTGACGAAGATGCGCACGTGGGCCATCGGCCGCGCGCGCACCAGCGCGTTGTTCATGTACGCGTTCCAGGTGATCTTCTGGATGTCGGGATCGCGGCACAGGCGCACGAACTGCTCGCGCGGCCGGTCGCTGCCGTACCAGAACCACTGCATGATACCGAGGATGGCGAATGCGCGGCCGCGCTCCGCCGCCTGGGGCGACGCGCGAACCTCGCGACGCTCGCGCAGTGGGAGTGGATTCTGATCCTGCTCATCGTGATGGGGATCCCGGTCTGGCAGCTCGTGCCGGTGATCCGCGCGCAGAAGGACCGCGGCCGGCGCAAGTGACGCCGGCGGACGATGCAGCACTTCCCTAGCGCAGCGCGCCGAGCGCCCGCGCGACGAGCAGCCCGCCGTTGGCGACCAGCAGCACCGAGACGAGCCGCAGCACGCCCGGCGCCGACAGCGCGTGGTGCAGGCGGTTGCCGAGGCGCAGGCCCGCGAACATCAGCGGGATCATCATCGCCGCGAGCACCAGCATCGGCGCATCGAGCAGCAGGCCGCTGACGACGAACACGGCGATGCGTGTCCACACGCTGAACGTGACGAGGAGCGACGACGTGGCACGCAGCGCCGTCTTGTCGCGCAGCCGCGCCGACAGGTAGACCATGTAGATCGGGCCGCCGGTCCCGAACAGCACCGAGAACACGCCGCCGACGACCCCGATCGGCACGGACCACCACGGGTTCGCGCGCGACATCTTGCGCGCGCCGAGCCAGTGCCACACGCCGTACGCGCCGACGAACAGGCCGAGCGCGAGCATCGCCGGGGCGCGCGGCAGGTTCACGAGCACCGTCGCACCCAGCGCGATGCCGGCGAGCGCCGCGGGAAGAATGCGGCGGATCTCGGGCCACGCGGCGTCGCGCCACTGCGCCCGGCTGGCCGTCACGGTGGCCGCGCCGTCCAGCGTGGTGACGAACGGCACGGCGAACGTGAGCGGAAACGCGTGCGCGAGCAGCGGGACGGCGATGAGCGAAGAGCCGAATCCGGTCGCGCCGAACATCGTGTACGCGGCGAGGACGATCAGCGGCACGGCCGCGAGCACGGGCCAGGCGACGTCGGGAAGGGGGAGCGGCAAGACGTGCGGCGAGTGCGGCGGACGGTGGCGTTTTTGACCCGTGTGCCCGGTTCTGCGATAATCGCGGGCTTCGGCGAGCTAGCTCAGCTGGTTAGAGCAGAGGAATCATAATCCTTTGGTCCGGGGTTCGAGTCCCTGGCTCGCCACCAATTTCCCGATTGTACGGACCGGACACATGGTTGACGGTTCGTACCTAAGACATCGGTAACACCCTCGGGCCGAACGGGTTGTCGAGGGGTTGCAGGGTCTTTTGCTCCAGGTCGATGTAGCCGAGATCGTAATG
>BOKS01000020.1:0-2500 GCA_016861105.1 Betaproteobacteria bacterium
CGACAAGGAATTTCGCTACCTTAGGACCGTTATAGTTACGGCCGCCGTTTACCGGGGCTTCGATCAAGAGCTTGCACCCCATCACTTAACCTTCCGGCACCGGGCAGGCGTCACACCCTATACGTCCACTTTCGTGTTAGCAGAGTGCTGTGTTTTTGGTAAACAGTCGCAGCCACCGATTCTCTGCGGCCCCCTTCGGCTCCCGTTGTACACGTTCACCTACCAAGGGCACACCTTCTTCCGAAGTTACGGTGTCAATTTGCCGAGTTCCTTCTCCCGAGTTCTCTCAAGCGCCTGAGAATACTCATCTCGCGCACCAGTGTCGGTTTGCGGTACGGTCGTCCAACGACTGAAGCTTAGAGGCTTTTCCTGGGAGCCTGGTATCACGCACTTCGGTCCGGCAAGCCGAACCTTCGTTGTCACGCCTCGGCTAAGCCGCGCGGATTTGCCAACGCGGCACGCCTACACGCTTGAACCGGGACGTCCAACACCCGGCTGCGCTAACCTTCTCCGTCCCCCCATCGCATCGTTGGTCGGTGCTGGAATATTAACCAGCTTCCCATCAGCTACGGCTTTCGCCCTCACCTTAGGGGCCGACTCACCCTACGCCGATGAACGTGGCGTAGGAAACCTTGCGCTTACGGCGAGCAGGCTTTTCACCTGCTTTAACGCTACTCATGTCAGCATTCGCACTTCTGATATCTCCAGCAGGGTTCACACCCCGCCTTCGCAGGCCTACGGAACGCTCTCCTACCATCCAGGTATCAGAGGTCAGTCATCAGGGATCAGTCGACCGCGAGGCTGCGATGCAGCCCCTGCAGCATCTTGGCGATCTCCTCGTACTCGGCTCGCCATGACTGCCACTGCGATTCACTGATGTAGCCTAGATCGAAGCAGTATCTCAGCCAGACGCGCATCTCGTCGGCCGATCCGATGCTCATTCGGAGGAAGCGCTGGAACTCGGCCTTCGACTGGACCTGACGTCCGAAGCCTGCGGCCACGTTGGCGCAGATCGACTTGCTCGCCCGTCGCACCTGATCGGCGAGCGCGTACTGCTCGATCTGCGGCATCTCGAGCGTTGCGCGATGAACTTCCAGCGAGACCTTGTACGCCCGCTGAAACACCTCGAGATCCTCGAAGCGACGCGCCAGCACCTCTGATACCTGATTCCTGAACTCTGATACCTGAATCCCTAGCTTCGGTGCACGGTTTGAGCCCCGTTACATCTTCCGCGCAGGACGACTCGACCAGTGAGCTATTACGCTTTCTTTGAATGATGGCTGCTTCTAAGCCAACATCCTGGCTGTCTGTGCCTTCCCACCTCGTTTCCCACTTAACCGTGCTTGGGGACCTTAGCTGAGGGTCTGGGTTGTTTCCCTCTCGACGACGAACGTTAGCACCCGCCGTCTGTCTCCCGAGCTCGCACTCGCCGGTATTCGGAGTTTGCTATGGCGTGGTAGATCGCGATGATCCCCACAACCATGACAGTGCTCTACCCCCGGCGGTGATACTCGAGGCACTACCTCAATAGTTTTCGGAGAGAACCAGCTATTTCCGGATTTGTTTAGCCTTTCACCCCTAGCCACAGCTCATCCCCTACCTTTTCAACGGTAGTGGGTTCGGCCCTCCACGAGGTGTTACCCCCGCTTCAGCCTGGCCATGGCTAGATCATCCGGTTTCGGGTCTACGCCCACCAACTCAAGCGCCCTGTTCGGACTCGCTTTCGCTGCGCCTCCCCTATTCGGTTAAGCTCGCTGGTGAACGTAAGTCGCTGACCCATTATACAAAAGGTACGCAGTCACCCTAGCTTCAAGAACTCTGTTCTTGAAGCTAGGGCAGGTGTCAGAAGTCAGGTATCAGGTATCAGAACATCGCGTCGCGCACCATCGCGCAACACTGCTCTGATCCCTGATGCCTGATCCCTGATGCCTGCCCTAGCTTCAAGCGCAAAGCGCTTGAAGCTAGGGCTCCCACTGTTTGTATGCATGCGATTTCAGGATCTGTTTCACTCCCCTTCCGGGGTTCTTTTCGCCTTTCCCTCACGGTACTGGTTCACTATCGGTCGATCACGAGTATTTAGCCTTGGAGGATGGTCCCCCCATCTTCAGACAGGATTTCACGTGTCCCGCCCTACTTGTCGCCGACTCAGTTCCACCGACATCGTTTCGCGTACGGGGCTGTCACCCGCTGCGGCCGCACTTTCCAGAGCGTTCCGCTACGACGTCGGCTAAAGACGGCAGGCTCTTCCGATTTCGCTCGCCACTACTCTCGGAATCTCGGTTGATTTCTCTTCCTCCGGCTACTGAGATGTTTCAGTTCACCGGGTTCGCTCCCTCCACCCTATGGATTCAGGTGGCGGTGACCCTCGCGGGCCGGGTTTCCCCATTCGGACATCTGCGGATCAATGCCTGTTTGCCGGCTCCCCGCAGCTTTTCGCAGGCTGCCACGTCCTTCATCGCCTGTGATCGCCAAGGCATCCATCACATGCACTTCGTCGCTT
>BOKS01000020.1:5000-53713 GCA_016861105.1 Betaproteobacteria bacterium
TGCCACCCTGCCGACGACCGGGCAGCAAAGAAGCGGAATTATACACCGGGAAGGGGGTGGGTCAACACCCCGGTGTCGCTCCGGACCGTGCGGGACGACGCCCCCCTTTCATGCGGCGCGGGGCAGCGGACGCACTGCCAGGTCGAGGACCCAGAACTCCCTCAGCCCGGCCGCGTCACCGCGCTCGAACGCGATCTCGAGGCGCCCGCCCGCCAGGACCGCGGCCGGCACCTCCGCCCCCGCCCAGAGCTGGCTGGGATCGGCCGGACAGCCGACCTCGTTCGCCTCGTCGAACATCGGCACCGGCGTGCCGTTGACCAGGACCCGGCACGCGAAGCGGCACTCGGCCGGGGCGATCCAGAACACGCCTTCGAGGCGCGCGCGCGCCGCGGGCGGGACGTCGATCTCCAGCACGCCGACGGGCGCCTGAACGCGCCGCGCGAACCGGCCCGCGTAGCCGAACGACGCCGCCCGGACGCGATCGGAAAACCCGGCGCAGCGGGTCGGCGCGTCCCAGTCGACGGTCCACGACGCGGGTGACGCCTGCCGGTCCGCGGCCGGCACGCCACCCGCAGCCTGTGCAGCCAGACGCGCCGCCGATCCGGCGTGCAGCCGCTCGGCCTCCCGGTACACCTCGGATTCGAACGGGAAGAGCGTGTCGAACAGCGGCTCCAGCGACGCGGGGAACGGACCGTCGACGGCGTCGCCGAACTCGCCGGACGTGTTGAGCCTCGGCGCGGCGCCGAGCGAGCCGCCGTTGAAGATCGCCTCGAGCACGTTCCAGTCGTCGTCGAGCCGCTCGGAGAGCAGGACCGCATCGTAGCGCCCGAGTTCGGCGACGGCCCGCGGCCCGAGACCGTCGATCCCGCCGTCGGGCGGCGCAGGAAGGAAGCACTGGGCGACGCTCGCGTCGAACGGATACCAGCCCAGCGCCTGCCGCAGCGCGTCGCGATGCCGCTGCTCGCGCACCAGCGCGAGGAACTGGACCTGTCCCGGCAGCAGCGCCTGCGGCTCGCTGCCCTGGATGCGCAGCAGGTGCCGCACGAGCGACTGGAACCGCGGCCACGGACGCCGCAGCACCGTGAGGGTCGACCATCCCGCCAGGCGGCGCATCGCGGCCCAATGCGGAAAGTGGCTGCCGACGAGGCGCAGGCGGTCGAGCCGCGACGCGTCGAGCGTGTAGAGCTCGAGCGCGGACACGAAGGGGTCGACGCCGAGCGCGCTGCGATGCAGGCTGCGGGACAGGAGCTCGTTGAGCGACGTGCCGGCGCACTTCGGCACGTGGTTGAAGTAGAGCGGAAAGGCGAGCGGCTTCATCGGTCGAGGCGCCTCGCTGGCGTGCCCACGTACGTTCCCGGCGCGAGCAGGTCGGACACGACGGTGGCCCCGGCACCCACGACCACGTCGTCGACGATCGTCATCCCGTCGATGACGGTGGCGCCGGCGCCGATCATCACGCGCTCGCCCAGCACGACACCCCCCGCGAGCGTGGCGTGCACCGAGACGTGGCAGAAGCGCCCCACGACGCAGTCGTGCTCCACGATCGCGCCGTTGTTCACGAGCGCGCCGTCGCCAAGCGACGAGCACGGCCCGACGTGGCAGCCGTGGCCGACGAACACGCCGCGGCCCAGCGTCGCGTGGGCGGACACGTGCGCGCCCGGCGCGACGAGCGTGTGGACGGCGCGCGGCGCGACCCGTCCGAGATCCCGCTGGCGCACGCGATTGTCGCCGGACGCGGGAAACCAGAGCCACCCGTCGGGAAGCGCGGCCAGCGACGGCACGGCCTCGAAGCCCATGATGCGCTCGCCCTCGCGCGCGCCGGGGTCCACGAAGCGCAGCGCCGCGATCCCGCGGGCGAGGGCGACGTCGGCCACGCTGCGTGCGTGCCCGCCGCACCCGAGCAGCGCCAGTCCGTCGGGGCCGCTCACCGGACGCGCCTCCGCGCCACGCGCTTCGCGGCCGCTGCGCCTTCGTGGCGGCCCTGCGGGTTCACGCGACCCTCCGCGGCGCCTCGGCGTCGGCGAGCCGGTCGAGCACGCGCTTGTAGTCGTCCAGCGCGTGCGCCCAGGTACGCGGCGCGATCGCACGTTCGAAGTACGCCTGCTGCCGAGCGAGCAGCGCCTCCCGATGCGCGAGCGCCCACTCGATGCGCGACGCCATGTCGCGCCAGTCGTGCGGGTCGAACAGCATGTCCTGCGCGAGCCCGTCGTCGTGGATCGCCTGGACGGTGACGGGGATGCGCGCCATCACGACCGGCGTGCCGACGGACACCGACTCGGAGAACGTGAAGGGCAGCCCGCCCTCGAACAGGCTGGGGTTCACCGACAGCGTCGCGCGCCGGTAGAACGCGGCCAGCTCCTGCGGCGAGAGCCCCGGGACGAACAGCACCTCCTCCTGCATCTCCAGGCGCGAGACGAACTCGCGGATCTCGGGCGCGAGCGCCGGGTTCCCGGTCAGCACGAGGCGGCAGCCCTCGTGGCGCCGCCGCAGCAAATGCGCGCAGGCACGCAGCAGGTTCACCACGTTCTTGTGCGGCCGGAACTGGCTCGCGTAGAACAGGAACCGGGCGTCCCCGCCGAGGGCCCCTGGCCGCAGCGGCGGCTGCACGCGGGCCACGGCGGCACGCACCAGCTCGCGCGCGAGCGCGTCCGTCGCCGCTTCCGGCTGCGCGCTCCCGTGCACGCGGATCAGCGCGTCGAGGCGGATCGCCCCGTGCGTCACGACGTCGACGGCGGACGGGTCCACGCCGAAGCGCCGCACCAGCGTGTTCGCCTTGACGAACTCGCTGTACGTGACGAAGCGGCGCGCGCGGCGCAGCGTCGCCTCGATCTGCCGGTAGGTGTCGAGCAGGCGCTCGCCGCCGATCTCGCTGAACGTCGCGGGAAAGTCGGCGAGCACGACGTCGGGCACGCACACGAGGTGGGGCACGCGCAGGTCCGTGACGCTCGGCCAGAACGCTGTCGGGCAATACCACGCCCGGACGTCGTCGAGCCGCCCGATCGCCTCGTGCAGCGCCTCGATCTCGACCTCCTGCATCTGCCTGTACATGGCGACCACCGTCGGCACGTCCTTCGGCGCACGTCCCGCGAGGAGCTCGCGCGCGGCCCGTCCCGTGCGCCGGCCGGCGACCGCGGTCGAGCCGCGCAGCGCCACCCGACCGACCCACGCGCGCGCTCGCGACACCGCGCTGCGCACGACCGCGGCCGCGAACAGGAACGGGGCCGCGAGCGTCGCGAGCGCCGCGAGCACCAGCCCCACGAGAACGAGCGGCCACATGCTGCGGCTGCCGATCACTGCGCGTCGCCAGGGGAAGAGCAGCCGGTTGGCGTGCTCGGCGAGCCAGGCGAAGGCCGCGTCGCGCCATGCGCGCAGCCTCCCGGGCCGCGGCACGCGGCGCCGGCTCCACGCCTCGTACGCGCGCAGCAGCGCGGGCTTGCGCTCCGGGCCGACCACGTCGAAGGCCTCGGGATCGATACGCTCGCTCTCGCACAGCTGACGCAACGCGTCGCGCGACCAGCTCGGGCAGGCGATGACGAAGCGCATGTCGTCGCGTCGCTGCGCCGCCCGAAGCAGCGCCGCGAGATGGCGGCCGAGACCTTCCGCCCGCATGTCGACGGTCGGCTGATAGGCGAGATAGATGCCGTAGCGGGTCACAGGCACGCCCGCACCTCCCGCCAGTAGGCGCCGGCGTGATGGGAGACGCCATTGCGGGCGAGCCTCTCAGCGGACGGCACGCGCGCGGCGAGGGCCGCAGCCTGCGTCTCCATGCGCTTCAGCGCCGCCGCCATCGCCTCCGGATCGTCCGACGCCATCCACTCGATCGCGAGCTCGTTCGTCGCGGCGATCTCGCGCATCGCCGGATAGTCGCTGGACAGCGACGGCACCCCGAGCCAGGCCGCCTCGACGACGCTGAACGTGCCGTTGTCGATGCGTCCTGCATGCCACAGGAAGCGCCCGCCCGCCAGCACGCGGCGGTAGGCGCGGTCCGGGAGCTCGCCGAGGATCTTCACCCGCCGCCGGAAGCCGCGGCTGCGCGTGCGCAGCGCCTTGAGCGTCGCCAGATGCGGAAGATCGGCGGTCAGCAGGCGCTCCGTGTCCACGCCCGTGACGCGGCACTCGAGCTCGCCGTCGAGTTCGTCGTAGTAGATCGCGAGCGCCTGCGCTGCGTTGGCATGGTTCTTGTGAAGCGCGAGATTGGTCGTCCAGACGAAGTAGCCCGGCCCGCCCTCCTCGCTCGCGCCCTGCGGGCCGGCCGCGGCGTCGAACGCCGGCACGAGCATCGGCAGCCTGCGCAGGCGGGCGAGCGGCAACCCGGCGTAGTCGCGCGCGTCGCGGAAGGTGAACTGGGTGGTCACGATCACGCGCTCCGCGGCGTGCTGTGCGGCGAGAAACGCGTGGTTCGTGGCAGGGTCGAGGAAGCCGAGATAGCGTTGCAGGTAGTCGTACACGACCATGACGTACGGCCGCAGCGGCAGCAGCGGCAGCGTGATCCGGTCGGAGACCAGCACCCACAGGTCGCAGTCGCCGAACTGCGTCGCGCCGTCGTCCGGAACCGCGTACTGCGGCGCCTCCACGTTGGCGTCGATGCCCGCGTAGGCGACCGACCGCCGCGCCTCGTCCCGCTGCAGCGTCTTCCAGCGGAACGGCCTGCGGGACACGCCGGCGGGCAGGTCGCGGAACTCGCGCTCGTCGTAGACGGACGCGTCGTCCAGATGGCCGAACACGACCTCGGCGGGCTCGCCGGCCGCACGGCTGCCCGCGGCGATGGCTTCCGCCAGCAGCTTCGCGCCGCGCAGGCTCCCGCCGCGGTAGCCGACGGGGACGATGAGCGCGATCCGCCACGCGCGCGCCCGCCCGGGCGCGCCGGCGCGCGCCGCGGCCTCGGCGCTGCGCGCGATGCGCGCGAAGCCCGCCTGCCACGCGTCCGCGCAATTGTCGGCGAGCATCGGGGCGAGCAGCGCCGGCTGCGCCTCGCGGATGCGCGCGATCAGCGCCCGGTCCCCGGCCAGGATGCGCTCGAGCTTGCGGCGCGCCTCGGTCTCGCCGGTGCAGCGCCCGGGCTGCGCCGTGCCGCCGAAGCGGTCGAGGATGCCGCCGGCGAGGTACACGAGCGGCATGCCCGCCTGGATCGCCTCGAAGGGGTGGTAGTGGACGTGGAACGGCTCGCGGCTGTGGTAGTACATCACGCGCAGCGAGCGCATGTTGCGCTCGTGCGTCTCGCGCGGGACGTAGCCGATCACGGCCGGATCGTCGACGGCCACCGGCTGCGCGCCGCCGATCACGTGCGGCAGCTTGCCGAACGTGCGCCTGAAGCGGTCGTACACGTCGCGGAAGTAGGGCGACGAGCCGATGCGCGGGCACACGAAGAACACGCGTGCGTCGTCGCCCCGCCACTCGGCCGAGCGGTCCTCGCCGGACAGGCCGACCGGCAGGAAGCACGCCCGGTCCGCGAAGAACGGCTCCTCGATGCCCGCCAGGTGGTCGTACGCGGTCGCGAACCACAGGCGACGCGCGTGGTCGCGCATCGCGATGCGCGTGGACAGCGGCAGGTGCTCGCGAATCAACGCCGAGTAGGTCACGCCGCGCGCGAGCCCGAACACCCGGATCACGACGACGCCCGCGAAGTGCCGCAGCACCGCCTCGATCTGGCGCGGGAAGAATCCGACGAAGGCGATGCCGAAGCTGCGGTTGGCGATCCGCCAGGCCTCGTCGTCGGGCGCGTCGTACCAGTCCTGCGCATTGAGGCGGGACAGGTCGTCCTCCGGGAGCTCCAGGGTCGCGTCGAGCGACGCGTCGACGCTCGCCGACAGGTTCCCCTCGTCGTAGGGAAAGCGCTTCGGCGTGTAGATGCGCGTCACGCCGGCCAGCCGCAGCTGCGCCACCTCGAAGCGACGCAGCGTGCCGTGGTTGAGCAGCCACATCACGCCGGGCATCGCGCCGGGCGGCGACGCCGGCGGCTCAGGCGATGGCATGCGCCGCCCGGTAGCTGGCGATGGCCGCGTCGATGTCGCCGTCGAACACCACGCGCCCGTGGTCGAGCACGAGGCCGCGCCGGCACAGGCGCGTGAGCGACGAGAAGTCGTGCGAGGCGAGCACGAGGATCGCCGAGCGCGCGATCACGTCGTCGATCCGCTGCCGGGCCTTCGCCATGAACGCGGCGTCGCCGGCCCCGATCACCTCGTCGATCAGCAACACCTCCCCCGACACCGACGTGGTGATGGCGAACGCGAGGCGCACCATCATCCCGGCCGAGTAGGTGCGGACCGGATAGTCGATGAACTCCCCCAGGTCGGCGAACGCAACGACCTCCGCCTCGATCGCCCGCGCTTCGCGCGGCGTGAGGCCGAGCAGCAGGCCCCGGTAGAGGATGTTCTCGCGGCCCGTCGCCTCGGGCTCGAAGCCGAGGCCCAGCTCGAAGAGCCCGCGCACGTGGCCGGAGACCTCGAGCGTGCCGCTCGACAGCGGGTACAGGCCGGCGATGGCCCGCAGCAGCGTGCTCTTGCCGGCGCCGTTGGGGCCGAGCACGCCCACCCGCGACCCGGCGGGGATGTCGAGCGTCACGTCCTTGAGCGCGTGGATGTCCGCGACGCGCGGCCGCGCGCCCGCGCGCCCGGCGAGCCGCGCGAGCAGCGCCTTCAGCGAGCGCTCCTTGAACGCGACCGAGGCGTAGTGCAGGTTCGCGTGGCGCAACGCGATCGCCGGCGCGGTCATAGGTAGAAGATCACCTTGCGCTCGAGCCGGCGGCCGGCCAGCCACGCCGCCACCCCGAAGCCGGCGGCGAGTCCCGCCGCCCACGCGAAGTTCGCGGCCGTCGGCCACTGCCCGCGCAGCAACGGCGCGCGCACGATCTCGAGCAGGTGGTGGATCGGATTCCAGTCGACCAGTCCCGACAGTCCGGCCTTGCGGAACACGTCGGGCTCGAAGTACACGGGCGAGACGAACCACAGGGCCTGCAGCATCAGGCCGAGCGCGTGCGGGATGTCGCGGAACCGCGTCGCGAAGTAGGCGAGGAACGTCGCCACCGCCCATCCGATGGCGAGCAGCACCGGGAAGACGGCCAGCGCGGCGAACCAGCTCCAGCCGACGTTGCCGGGCATCACCGCCACCGACCACACGATCAGGCCCGTGCTCGCGAACGCGAAGACGATCAGGTTGGTGACCGCGGTGCGCAGCGTGTAGATCGCCAGCGGACGCCGCGTCTGCCGGATGTACGCGTCGGCCTGCACGAACGCGAGCGAGCCGCCCGAGACCGTGCTGACGACGTACTCCCAGGTGATCATCCCCGAGAAGATGAACGGCGCGTAGCGCGTGACGTCCGCGCCGAAGATCCGGCTGAACACGAGGGTCAGCAGGATCGTCATGCCGAGCGGCTGGATGATCGACCACAGGGCGCCGAGGAACGACCGCCGCCAGCGCTGGCGCAGGTCGGCGA
Source organism: Betaproteobacteria bacterium (assembly GCA_016861105.1). Classification (GTDB taxonomy): domain Bacteria; phylum Pseudomonadota; class Gammaproteobacteria; order Burkholderiales; family Casimicrobiaceae; genus VBCG01. The sequence goes on from BOKS01000020.1 coordinate 12,433, forward strand.
GTGCGAGGTGCGACCAGAAGAAGCGCGCGCGCCAGACGTCGGCGAGGTAGCTCATGGACGTTGCCGGGTTTCCCGCTGCGGCGCCGCCCGCCGGCGCCCCGCCGCCGGCGAGCCGGCGCGCACATCCTAACATCGGCTGCACGCGCGCGACGCGGCGCTGCCCCGGGCCGCGCTTGCGCCGGGCGCGTGCCGGGTACAATGCGCGGGCGCCCGCGCAGCACAGCGTCGGCGTGCCCGCACGCGCCGCGCCCTTGGCCAGCACCATCCTCGTCGTGAAGCTCGCCGCCATCGGCGACGTGGTGATGGCGTTGCCGATGCTCACCGCGCTGCGCGAAGCCGCGCCCTCGTCGAGGATCGCGTGGCTGTGCGGCGAGACCGTGCAGCCGCTGCTCGCCTGCGTGCGCGGGATCGACGAGCTGATCGCGATCGACGACGCGGGCCTGCTCGCCGGCGGCGCGTCGCAGCAGGCGGCCGTCGTCGCGCGGACGTGGCGCGTGCTCGCCGGCCGCCGCTTCGACCGCGTGCTGCTCGCGCACGCCGACGCGCGCTACCGCCACCTGATCCGCACGCTGCGCGCCGGCGAGGTCCGCTCGCTCGAGCCCAGGGGTCCGCGCAGCGGCCTTCTGCCCGGCCGCTCGCACGCCGACGAGTACGTCCGCCTGGTCACCGGCGTCGACGATCATCGCGCTCGCGCCTATGCCCCGCCGCCGGTCGACGCGCCCCTGCCGCGCGACCTCGAGGAACGGCTGCCCTCCGGGGCGCCGCTGGTCGCGCTCGCGCCGGGCGGCGCCCGCAACGTCGCACGCGACAACCCGCTGCGCCGCTGGCCGGTCGACCGCTACGTCATGCTCGCCGACCACCTGCGCGCGGCCGGTTGCACGGTCCTGCTGACCGGTGCCGCGTCGGACGACTGGGTCCGTGCACCGTTCGGCGGGACCGCGACCGTCGACCTCGTCGGCCGCACCGACCTGCCTTCGCTCGTCGCGCTCTACCGGCGCTGCGCCGCGGTGGTGACGCACGATTCCGGGCCGCTGCACCTCGCCGGCCTCGCGGGCGCGCCGCGCGTCGCGCTGTTCGGCCCGACGCCGCCGACGTCGTTCGCGCGGCCCGAGGCGCGCACCCGCGTCCTCTGGCCGGGGGCGGCGCTGCCCTGTGCCCCGTGCTACGACGGCCGCGACTTCGCGGCGTGCGACGACAACGTGTGCATGCAGGCGATCGGCGTCGACGACGCGCTGCGCGGCGTGCTCGACCTGCTGGGACGCTGAGCCGCGCACGGTCGCCGGCGCGTCAGCCGCGCCGCGCCGGCGACGCGCCCCGGTGCGCCGCGACCATCGCGTCGACCACCTGCGGCATGCGCATGCTCGCACGCCATCCGAGTTCGGCCGCCGCGCGCGACGGATCCGCGCGGCTGACGGCGATGTCCGACGGTCTGGCGAGCGCGGGATCGCTGCGCACGTGCTCGCGCCAGTCGAGGCCGACGGCGGCGAAGGCGCGCTCGACGAACGCGCGCAGCGGATGCGTTTCGCCGGTCGCGATCACGTAGTCGCACGGCCGCGGCTGCCGCAGCATCCGCCACATCGCCTCGACGTACTCCGGGGCCCATCCCCAGTCGCGCGACACGTCGAGGTTGCCGAGCACCAGCGGCTCGCGCGAGCCGCCGGCGATGCGGCACGCCGCCCCCACGATCTTCTGCGTGACGAAGCGCTCCGGCCGCAGCGGCGACTCGTGGTTGAACAGGATGCCCGAGCACGCGAACATGCCGTAGCTCGCGCGGTAGTTCGCGACGTGCCAGTAGGCGGCCGCCTTCGCCACGCCGTAGGGGCTGCGCGGGCGGAACGCGGTGCGCTCGTCGGCCGGCGCGTCGCCGGTGTCGCCGAAGCACTCGCTCGAGCAGGCGTTGTAGGTGCGGCAGGCGAGGTCGAGCGCGCGCAGCGCCTCCATGAGGTTCAGCGTCGCGCCGGCGATGCTCTCCATCGTCTCGATCGGCTGCTCGAAGGACAGCCCGACCGAGCTCTGCCCGCCGAGGTCGTAGACCTCGTCGGGGCGCACCAGCGCCAGCACCTGCAGGACGCTGCGGAAGTCGCCGGGCGCCATCGAGTGCAGCCGCACGCCGTCGCGCACGCCGAGCGCCTCGAGCCGCGCGAGCGACGCGTGCGCCGCGTCTCGCGACGTGCCGTGGACCTCGTAGCCGCGGTCGATCAGCAGGCGCGACAGGTACGCGCCGTCCTGCCCGGTGACGCCGCAGATCAGCGCGCGCATGGCGAGCGCTTCCGCGCCGGGCGGAGCGCGCTCAACGGAGGAACGCGCCGATCGCCGCCGCGACTTCGGCGACCTCGGCGCCGCCGACGCCCGGGCCGCTCGGCAGGTTGATCCCGCGCGCGCCCAGCGATTCGGCCACCGGGTGGCGCTCGCCGCGCGCCGCGTACATCGGCATCGTGTGCGCGGGATGGAACAGCGGGCGCGTCTCGATGCCGGCGAGCGCGAGGTGCCGGCGCAGCGGGTCGCGCAGCGAGGGCTCCGCGACGAGGATCGAGTTCATCCAGAACGAGTGCGTGGTGCCGCTCGCCTCGGCGTGCAGCTCGACCGGCAGGCCGGCCAGCGCCGCGCGGTAGTGCGCGTGCAGCTCGCGCTTGCGCGCGATGATCGCCTCGGCGCGCTCGAGCTGGGCGACGCCGATCGCCGCGGCCACGTTGGTCATCCGGTAGTTGTACGCGAGCTCGTCGTGCCAGTACTCGCGATCGGCCGAGACGCCCTGGTTCTTGAGCTTCGCACAGCGCGCGTGCACGACGGGATCGCGCGCCACGACCATGCCGCCCTCGCCGGTGGTGATCGTCTTGTTGCCGAAGAAGCTGAACGTGGCGACGTCGCCGAACGTCCCGACGTGCCGGCCGCGCCAGCGCGTCCCGAACGCCTCGGCGCAGTCCTCCACGAGCGCGAGCCCGTGCTCGCGCGCGATGGCGACGAGCGCGTCCATGTCGCAGCTCTGGCCGTACAGGTGCACGGCCATGATCGCGCGCGTGCGCGGCGTGAGCTTGCGGCGCACGTCGTCGGGGTCGAGCTGCCAGGTGTCGCGCCGCGAGTCGGCGAAGACCGGCGTCGCACCCGTCTGCTCGACGGTGTTCACCGAGGCGATGTAGGTGAGCGTGGGCACGATGACCTCGTCGCCGCGGCCCAGGCCGAGCGCGGCCAGCGCGAGGTGCAGCGCCACCGTTCCGTTGCACACCGACGTCGCGTGCGGCGCGCCGACGAACGACGCGAACGCGGACTCGAAGCGCCCGACGAAGGCGCCGCGCGACGAGATCCACGTCGTGTCGAGGCACTCGTCGACGTAGCGGCGCTCGTTGCCGCCGAGCAGCGGCGCGTAGACGGGGATGCGGACCGGCGCGGCGGCGGTCATTCGTGGTAGCTGTAGTAGCGGTAGCCGCTGTTGTGCGCCTGCAGATCGCGCTCGGCCTGCGCGAGGTCCTCGCGGACCATCTCGCGGACCAGCGCGTCGAATCCGATCCGCGGCGACCAGCCCAGCGCGGCGTGCGCCTTCGCGGCGTCGCCGAGCAGCGTGTTGACCTCCGCCGGGCGGAAGTAGCGCGGGTCCACCTCGACCACGCACTTGCCGCTCGCGGCGTCGACGCCGCGCTCGCCCGCGCCGCTGCCCTGCCACTCGAGGGGCATCCCGAGCTCGGCGGCGGCCAGCGCGACGAACTCGCGCACGCTGTGCTGCTGCCCCGTGGCGACGACGTAGTCGTCGGGCGCGGGCTGCTGCAGCATCAGCCACTGCGCCTCGACGAAGTCCTTCGCGTGGCCCCAGTCGCGCCGCGCGTCGAGGTTGCCGAGGTAGAGGCGCTCCTGCAGCCCCAGCCTGATGCGCGCGAGCGCGCGCGTGATCTTGCGCGTCACGAAGGTCTCGCCGCGCACCGGCGACTCGTGGTTGAACAGGATGCCGTTGCACGCGTACATGCCGTAGGCCTCGCGGTAGTTCACGGTGATCCAGTAGGCGTAGAGCTTGGCCACGCCGTACGGCGAGCGGGGATGGAACGGCGTCGTCTCGCGCTGCGGCGTCTCCTTGACCAGCCCGTAGAGCTCGGACGTGGACGCCTGGTAGAAGCGCGTGCGGCCGGCGAGGCCGAGGATGCGGATCGCCTCGAGGATGCGCAGCGTCCCCAGGCCGTCGGCGTTGGCGGTGTACTCCGGCTCCTCGAACGAGACCGCCACGTGGCTCTGCGCGGCCAGGTTGTAGATCTCGTCCGGCTGCGTCTGCTGCACGATGCGCAGCAGCGACGTGGCGTCCGTGAGGTCGCCGTAGTGCAGGAAGAAGCGGCACCCCGGCGAGTGCGGATCGCGGTAGAGGTGGTCGATGCGGTCGGTCTTGAACAGCGACGAGCGCCGGCGCAGCCCGTGGACCTCGTATCCCTTCTGCAGCAGCAGCTCGGCCAGGTAGGCGCCGTCCTGCCCCGTGACCCCCGTGACCAGCGCGACCTTCCGCGCTCCTGCAGCCTCTTCCGGCATCCTGTCCCCTCGCACGCTCGCAGCTGGCCCCGCGCGCGGCGGGCGGTCGCCGCCGCCCTGCGCCCCCGCGCGGCACGGCGCCGCACGTCGCAGGCGGGCCCATTATAGGCCGCGCCTTCCGATATCCTGCGCCGTCGGCTTCCGCTACTCTACGTAGCGGTACGCAACGATGCCCACGGTTCCTTCCGCATGAATGTCGCGCTCGTGCACGACTGGCTCGACACCTGGGCCGGCGGCGAGAACTGCCTCGAGGCGATCGCGGCGCTGTACCCGTCGGCGACGATCTACACGCTGGTCGACGTGATGCCGGCGCCGCTGCGCCGCCGCTTGCAGGGCCACGAGGTCCGCACGTCGTTCCTGCAGCGCCTCCCCGGGGCGCGTCGCCGCTTCCGCAGCCTGCTCCCGCTGTTCCCGGCCGCCGTCGAGCGGCTGGACGTGTCGGGCCACGACCTCGTGATCTCGACGTCGCACGCCGTCGCCAAGGGCGTGCGCCGCGGCCCGGGCCAGCTCCACGTCTGCTACTGCTTCTCGCCGATCCGCTATGCGTGGGACCTGCGCGAGCAGTATCTCGCGCAGACCGGCCTCGACCGGGGCCTGCGCGGCTGGCTCGCCCACCGCGTCCTCGACCGCATCGCCGACTGGGACCGGCGCAGCAGCGCTCGTGTCGACGACTTCGTCGCCATCTCGCAGCACATCCGCGAGCGGATCGCGCGCTGCTACGGCCGCGAGGCGAGCGTCATCCACCCGCCCGTGACGCTGCCCGCCTTCGACGCGCGGCCGCGCATGCGCCGGCATTACGTCACCGTGTCCCGCCTCGTCCCCTACAAGCGCATCGACGCGATCGCGGCAGCGTTCGCCCGCCTGCCGGGACGCGAGCTCGTGATCGTCGGCGAGGGCCCGGAGCGGTCGCGGATCGCGGCCGCGGCGGGCGCCAACGTCCGGCTCGTCGGGCAGGCGGACGACGCGCAGCGCGACGCCTGGCTGCGCGATGCCCGGGCCTTCCTGTTCGCCGCGGAGGAGGACTTCGGGATCGCGCCGCTGGAGGCGCAGGCCGCCGGCGTGCCGGTCATCGCGTACGGACGCGGCGGCGTCACCGAGACGGTGCGCGGCCTCGAGGACGAGGCGCCGACGGGGCTGTTCTTCGACGCGCAGACGCCGGAGGCGATCGCGGACGCCGTGCTGCGCTTCGAGGCGTGCGAGGCGCGCTTCGACGCGCTCGCCTGCCGGCGCAACGCCGAGCGCTTCGCGGCGCAGCGCTTCCGCGACGAGTTCGCCGCCCACGTGGCCGCGCGCTTCGCCGCCTTCCGTGCGCGGAGGGCGGCGTGAACCGCAGCATCCTCAAGCCGAACGCCCCGCTCTTCGAGGGCCTGCAGCGCCTGCTCGACCCGGTGGTCACGGTCGTCACCGGGTGGCTCGCCTACGAGCTCTACCCGCCGCTCGCGGAGCTCCCGTTCCCCGAGCACTACGTGTTCGCGCTGCTGTTCATGGGCGTGATGACCGCGACGCTCTTCCCCATCATGGGCCTGTACGGCTCGCGGCGCGGCGTGACCGCGTTCGCCGAGGTGCGCCAGATCTTCCGCGCCGTCATGGTGCTGGCCGCCATCTGGGTGGCGTTCGTGTTCTTCAGCAAGACCGGCGAGCAGTTCTCGCGCGTGTGGAGCGCCTACTGGATCGCGCTGGTGCTGGCCGGCCAGTTCGCGCTGCGCGGCGGGCTGCGGCTGATGCTGCGCCAGCTGCGCCGGCGCGGCTACAACCTGCGCCACGTCGTCATCGTCGGCGCCGGCGAGCTCGGGCTCACCGTGGCCGAACGGCTGCGCGCCGCGCCGTGGGCGGGCTTCGCGATCCGCGGCTTCTACGACGACGATCCGGCACTGGCGGACGCGACGCCCGCCGGGCTGCCGGTGCTGGGCACGACCGACAGGCTCCTCGCCGACCTCGACGGCGACGCCGTCGACCAGGTGTGGATCGCGCTGCCGCTGCGCGCGGAGCAACGCATCCGCGACCTGATCAACGGGCTGCAGCAGACGTCGGTGCAGGTGCGCTTCGTGCCCGACATCTACAACTTCAACCTGCTGCACCACTCGGTGTCGGAGATCCAGGGCCTGCCGGTGATCAACGTCACCGACTCGCCGCTGGACGGCGCCGGCATGCTGGCGAAGCGGGCCGAGGACATCGTGCTCGCGGTCTTCTTCCTGCTACTCGCGGCGCCGGCGCTCGCGGCCATCGCCGCCGGCGTCAAGCTGTCGTCGCCGGGCCCCGTGCTCTTCCGGCAGGAGCGCGTGACGTGGAACGGGCAGCGTTTCCCGATGTTCAAGTTCCGCTCGATGCCCGTGGGCGCGGAATCGCTGACCGGCCCGGTCTGGGCCACGCCCGACGAGCGGCGCGCGACCCGCTTCGGCGCGTTCCTGCGCCGCTACTCGCTCGACGAGCTGCCGCAGCTCGTCAACGTCCTGCGCGGCGAGATGTCGATCGTCGGCCCGCGGCCGGAGCGGCCGGAGTTCGTCGCGCGCTTCAGGCGCGACATCCCCGGCTACATGCAGAAACACCTCGTCAAGGCCGGCATCACCGGCTGGGCGCAGGTCAACGACCTGCGCGGCGACACCGACCTCGCCCAGCGGATCCAGCACGACCTCTACTACATCGAGAACTGGTCGGTCTGGTTCGACCTGCGCATCATCGGCCTCACGCTGCTGCACATCCTGCGCAGCGAGCACGCCTACTGACGGGCCTTCGCCCGCGCCGGCGCGCCGCGTGGCGCGGCGGATCCACGCTAGAATCGCAGCGTCGCACGCGGGCGCCCGGCGCCCCGTGCATGACGCCTCGCGCATGACCGACACGACCCTGCCGCCTGCCGCCCCGGGCGACCCCGCACCGCGGGACGGAGCGGAACCCGGCGGCGCCGCGCCGCCTCCCGACACGGCGCCGGACGCGGCGGCGCCCGTCGCCGGCGGCACGACCGTGGCGGCGGCCCCCGCCACGGCGTCGCGCAGGCCGGCGGCGCTGCCGCTGGCGGCCGTCTTCGCCGTCGCGCTTCTCGCCTGCGGCCTCGCCTACCTGTGGGACGCGGTGCCGGGCAAGTGGTTCGCGAGCGCCGACCCGCTCGCGTGGGGCGCGCGCGACCTGCAGGTGACCCGCGGCGTGGCGCGCATCGCCGGTGACGAGCTTTACGTGATGCCGAACGACCCGTCGGGCATCGTCGTCGTCTCGGTGCGCACGCGCTTCTCCTCGATCGACCAGGCGTCCGTCGCGTGGGTGGCGATCGACGTGCCCGACGACGTCGAGGCCTCGCTGCTGTGGCGCAACGACTACAAGCCCGAGACGCTGAACACGATGCCGCTGCCGGCGATCTCCGGGCGCCTGCTTCCGGCGGTCGTGCTCGGGCATCCTGCGTGGATCGGGCGCATCGAGGGACTCGCGCTCGCCATCCGCGGGGCGATCGCCGAGCCGATCCGCATCCGCGGCGTGACCGTGCGCCCGCACGACGCGCCCGAGATCGCCAAGGAACGCCTCCGCGAGTGGTTCGCGTTCGAAGGCTGGACGGGCACGTCGATCAACACGGTGACCGGCGGCGCGGACCTCCAGGACCTGCCGATGCCGCTGCTGCTCGCGGCCGCGGTCGCGCTGGCGACGCTGATCGTCGCCGGCCTCGCCCGCTGGCGGCCCGCGCTGTTCCCGCTGGGCGTCGCCGGGTCACTCGCGGCGTTCGCGCTGGCGGCGTGGCTGCTGCTCGACCTGCGCTGGGCGTGGAACCTCGCGCGGCAGGTCGAGGCCACGGCCGCCGAGTTCGCCTTCAAGAGCTTCGAGGACAAGCGCCTCGCCGTCGAGGACGGGCAGCTGTACGCCTTCGTCGCCAGGGCCCGCGAGCTGATGCCCAGGGAGCCCGCGCGCGTCTTCGTCGTCGCCGACTCGCACTACTTCCGCGGCCGCGCCGCCTACCACCTGGCGCCGCACCGCGTCTACTTCGACCCGCGCGCGAACACCATCCCCGGGCCGGAGGCCTTCCGGCCCGGCGACTGGTTCGTCGTCTACCAGCGCAAGGGCGTGCAGTTCGATGCGTCGCAGGGTCGGCTGCGCTGGAACAACCTCCCGCCGGTGTCCGCCGAGCTGAAGCTCGCCTCGCGCGGTGCGGCGCTGTTCCTGATCCGGTAGGCTCCGGACCGCCCGCGTGCGCATCGTCGACTTCCTCGCGCTCGCCGCCGGCCTCGGGCTCACGTGGGCCTTCGGCGTGGCGCTGCTGGGCGCGCTCTACCGCGTCGCCCCGTCGCGCGAGCCGCCGCCCGCCGCGTGGCTCGCCGGCACCGGCTGGTTCGTGGGCGCGTTCGGCGTCACGCTGCTCATGCGCGCGCTGTCGGCGGCCGGCATCCCGTTTGGCGTCGCGAGCATCGGCGGGCCGGTGCTGGCGCTCACGCTCGCCGCCGCGTGGCTCGCCGCGCGGGGGCGCGCGCCCGCCGCCCGCGACGGCGTCCGCGCCTTCTTCGCCGGGCTGTCGGGCCGCGGCCTCGACGGGTGGGAACGCAAGGTCTGGCTCGCGCTGATCGCGTGGCTCGCGCTGCGCTTCGCGCTGCTGTTCGCCGAGGTCTGGTGGCGGCCGCTGTACCCGTGGGACGCGTGGACGCAGTGGGGCACGAAGGCGCGCGCGTGGTTCGAGATGAAGTCGATGGTGCCGTTCGCCGGCGTCGTCGAGTTCGTGACGGCCGCGCCCGGCACGATGCTGTGGTACGACGCCGCGCCTCACTATCCGGGCACGGTGCCGCTGCTGCAGGCCTGGGCCGCGCTCCTCATCGGCCGCTGGGACGACGCCGGCGCCAACCTGCCGTGGTGGGTCACCGGCATCGCGCTCGCCATCGCCCTGCACGGCGCCTTCGTGATGCTCGGGTTGCGCAGGCTGCCGGCGCTCGTGGGGGCGACGATGGTGGCGACGCTGCCGATCGTGAACGTCCACGTCGCGCTCGCCGGCTACGCCGACCTGCCGATGGCCTGCTATCTCACGCTCGGGACGCTCGCCGCGCTGCGGGCGATCCGCAGCCGCAGCGCGGCCGACGCCGTCGTCGCCGCCGTCCTGCTCGCCGCGATGGTGCTGGTCAAGAACCCCGGCAAGGCGTGGATCCTGATGCTGCTGCCGGCGTTCATCTGCGCCGCGGTCCCGCGCCACGGGCTGCGCATCGCCGGCACGATGTTCGCCGCGGCGGTATTCGCGCTGCTGGTCGCCGCGCGCAGCGGCATCACGCTGTTCGGCTACCACTTCTCGCCGCAGTACGCGATGCCCTGGAACGCGCTGTTCGACGCGTACTTCTCGTTCGCGAACTGGAACCTGCTCTGGTACGCGGCGGTGGCGACCGCGGCGATCGCCTGGCGGCAGATTTTCTCCGCCGATGTCGCGCCGTACACGGTGGCGGTCGCCGGCGGGCTCATGTTCCTGTTCATCGGCTTCGCCTTCACCAACGCGGGCGCGTGGGTCGAGGACCAGTCGACGGTGAACCGCGCGACGCTCCACCTCGCGCCGCTGGTGGTCGTCTGGATGCTCGTGGCGCTGCGTGCGTGGCTGCGCGAGCGGCGTCCCGCCGGCACGCCCGTCCCGACGGCGCCCTGACGCGCCGATGCTCGCGCTTCCCGGCGTCACGCTCGCCTGCGTGGACACGGCCAACCACGCGCTCGCGCTGCGCGCGCTGCGCCGCTCCGCCGAGCGCATCCGCTTCGCCCGCACGCTGCTGCTGACCGACGCGCTACCCGGCGGCGTCGCTGCGCCGGACGACGTCGAGGTGACGGCCATCGCCCCGCTGCGCTCGCGCGACGACTACTCGCGCTTCGTGCTGAAGGACCTCGCCGCGCACGTCCGCACGCCGCACGTGCTGCTGGTGCAGTGGGACGGCTACGTCGTCCACCCCGAGGCGTGGGATCCGGCGTTCCTCGACTGCGACTACCTCGGCGCGCGCTGGTTCTGGTTCACGGACGGGCACGACGTGGGCAACGGCGGGTTCTCGCTGCGTTCGCACCGGCTGCTCGATGCGCTGCGCGACCCGCGGATCGCGCTCGTCGAGGCCGAGGACGTGACGATCGGCCGCGCGCACCGCGCGCTGCTCGAGCGCGAGCACGGCATCCGCTTCGGCACCGCGGCGCTCGCCGACCGCTTCGCGTTCGAAGCGGCCTACCCGGTCGGCCGCCCGTTCGGCTTCCACGGGCTCTACAACTTCTGCCGCGTGATGCCCCCCGGCGAGCTCGCCGCGCTCGTGCCGGCGTTCTCCGATGCGATCGCGCGCTCGCCGCAGCTCGCGCAGCTCGGCCGCAACTGCGTCGCGCTGGGGCAGTGGCGCGCCGCGATCGCCGTCGCGCAGCGCATGCTCGCCGCCGACGCCGCGCACGGCGAAGCGCGCGCGCTGCTCGCACAGAGCGAGGCCGCGCTCGCGCGCGGCGCCGGCGTCGGCCGCAACGACCCCTGCCCGTGCGGCAGCGGCCGGCGCTACAAGGCGTGCCACGGCGCGCTGGGCGCCGCCGCGCCGGTACCGGCGCCCGCTCCCGCCGATGCGCTCGTCGCGCAGGCGCTCGACGCGCACCGGCGCGGCGACCTCGCGGCGGCCGAGGCCGGCTATCGCGACGCGCTCGCCGCGGCGCCCGCGCATCCGCACGCGCTGCACTACCTCGGCGTGACCGACTGGCAGCGCGGTCGCCTGGACGAGGCGCTCGCGCGTCTCGAGCAGGCGGTGACGCTCGTCCCGCACGAGCCCGAGTTCCACGACAACCTCGGGCTGGCGCTCGCCGCGTACGACCGTCCGGAGGACGCCGCGGCCGCGCACCGCCGCGCGCTCGCCCTCGACCCGTCGCGTGCCGGCACGTGGAACAACCTCGGGCTCGCATTGCACGCCGCGCAACGGCTCGACGAAGCGATCGAGGCGTTCCGGCGCGCGCTTGCCATCGAGCCCGCTGCGCCGCAGGTGCGCTTCAACCTGGCGCTGGCGCTGCTCGCGGCCGGCCACGACGCGCGGGCGTGGCCCTGCTACGAGGCGCGCCGCGAGGTGGCGGCGTTCGCCGATGCCGTGCCGCCGCCGGCGACGCCGCGCTGGACCGGCGACGATCCGGCCGGGCGCACGATCCTGCTGGTGCCGGAGCAGGGCCTGGGCGACGCCATCATGTTCGTCCGCTACGTCGCCCCGCTCGCCGCGCGCGGTGCGCGCGTGATCGTGCAGGCGCCGCGCGCGCTCGTCGGCCTGTTCCGCGGCGTCGCGGGGGCCGACCGCGTGATCGGCGACGACGAGCCCCGGCCCCCGCACGACGCGTGGCTGCCGCTGCTGTCGCTGCCCGGCCTCCTGGGGATCGACGCCGCGGCGACGCGCGCGCAGGTGCCCTACCTGGCGGCGGACCCGGCGCGACGCGCGCACATCCGCGACGCGCTGGGCCCGCCCGACGGCCGGCTGCGCGCGGGCCTCGCGTGGGCGGGCAATCCGCGCAACGCCAACGACCGGCGCCGCTCGATCGACCTCGCGCGGCTGGTGCCGCTGCTGCGGCTGCCCGGCGTGCAGTGGTGGTCGCTCGCCTGGCGCGACGGCGAGGACCAGATTGCGCGCGTGCCGGAGGCGCGTGCGCTGCGCACGTTCGACACCGGCGGCGACTTCGCCGCGACCGCGGCGCTGGTCGCCGAGCTCGACGTGGTGGTCAGCGTCGACACGAGCGTCGCGCACCTCGCCGGCGCGCTGGCGCGCCCCGTGCTGGTGCTGCTCCCCTTCGCCGCCGACTGGCGCTGGCGCACCGGCCGCGACGACTGCGACTGGTATCCGACCGCGAGGCTGTTCCGGCAGGCCGCGCCGGGCGCGTGGGCGCCGGCCGTGGAGGCGGTGGGCGAGGCGCTGGGCGCGCTCACCCGTTCGCGCTGAGCCAGTCGGCGAGCGCGCGCACCGGCGCGTCGTCGTCGAACACGCGCGCCGCGCCGGCGTCGATCCTGCCGGCCAGCGCGTCGCGCCACGCCCGGTCGTGCACGAGCCGCGCCGCCGTCGCCACGTAGCCGTCGACGTCGGCGGCGACGAGCTCGGGAACGCCGGCGAGCGCGAGCATCGCCGCGCTCTGCCGCGCGCGCATCACGCGCCCCGGCAGCGTGACGACGGGCAGCGCGCAGGCGATCGCGTCCAGCGTCGTGTTGCCGCCCGACCAGCGCAGCGTGTCGAGCATCGCACAGCACGCGAGGTTGATCTGCAGGTACTGGTCGTGGCGGCACTGCGGGCGCACGAGCACGCGCTCCGCGCGCGTCACGCCGGCGGCCGCGCACGCCGCGTCGAGCCGCGCGAGGTAGCGCGCGGTCAGCGCCGGATGGCGGCCCTCGAACATGACGACGCGCACCGACGGCAGCGCGGCGAGCACGCTCGCGAGCAGCGCGTCGTCGTCCGGCATGAGCTTGAACAGCGACTGCGGCCACAGCAGCAGCGGGCCCTCCGGCGGCAGCCCCAGCGCGGCGCGCATCGCCGCCGGGGGCCGCGCCGGCCGCGCATAGCGCGTGCCGATCCCCGGCAGCGGCACGAGCCGCTCGGTGTAGTGCGCCTGCGCGCCCTCCGGCTCCATCGCGCCCGCGGTGAAGAACGCGTCGATCGTCGCGTGCCCGGTCGTCACCGGGTGGCCCCACGCCGCGCACTGCAGCGGCGCGAGCCGCAGCGCGGCGACGGCGAAGGTGGTCGCGTCCATGCCGAGCTCCGGGTATACGAGCACGTCCGGCGCGTCGGCGCGGATCGCGTCGGCGACCTGCGCGGGCCGCCACCGGGGGCACGGCCGGAAGCGGTCGGCGCGCGCCGCGATGCGCTGCGCGAGCTCGTCGCGCCCCGGGTGCAGGTGATAGACGACCACCTCGAAGCGCTCGCGCGGCAGACCGGTCATCCAGTGCTCGAAGTAGCGGCCGACGGTGCCTTCGCGGAGGAACGCCGAGCAGAACCCGACGCGCAGCCGGCGCGCGCCGCGGTGCCGGCGCGGCAGCGGCGCGCGCCACTGCGGCGCGGCCGCCTCGACCGCGCGGCCGACCGCGTCGGCATAGGAGCGCTGCAGCGCCCGGTCGTCCTCGCCGTGGTAGGCGAGCAGGAAGTTCGTCCAGCGCAGCTCGTCGACCACCTGCGCGGGCGTCATCCGCGCGGCACGCGCCGGGAGCTCGCGCGCCAGCACGTCCAGTCCCTGCGCGAAGGCGCCGCGCGCGCGCGCCACGTCGGCCGCGCTTCCCGGCACCATCGGCAGCGTCAGCAGCCGCCCCAGCAGGCCCCGCAGCAGCGTGGCGTCGAGCGCCTCCGCCTGCGCGTAGGCGCGTGCCGCGCCGTCGAGATCGTCGCGCTCGGCGAGGGTGCCCGCGTACAGCAGCCACGCGTTGGCGTCGCGCGGCGCGACGCCGAGCGCACCCTCATAGAGGCGCGCCGCGTCGTCGAGCCGCCCCTGCGCGCGCCGCACGCCCGCGAGCGCCGTCAGCGCCAGCCGGTGGCGCGGGTCGAGCGCGAGCGCCTGCTCGAGCGCTGCGGCGGCGCCGTCGTCGTCGCCGGCGTCGCGACGCGCGATGCCGAGGTTCGCCCACGCGAGCGCATAGCGCGGGTCGGCGCGCGTCGCCCGGGCGAACGCGGTCTCGGCCTCGCCGGAGCGAGCGGCCTCGCGCAGCGCGTTGCCGAGATTGTTCCACGCGCGCGCGTAGCGCGGATCGGCCTGCGTGGCGCGCGTGAAGGCGGCGATCGCCCGGTCGATCTCGCGCGCATCCGAGCAGAGGATGCCAAGCTCGTTGAAGCCGCGCGCGTCGGGCGCGAGGGCGAGCGCGCCCTCGACGTCGGCGATCGCCGCCTGGAGGTTGCCCAGCGCCTCGTGCGCGCGCGAGCGCAGCATCAACGCGGCCGCGCGATCGGCCGCGGCGGCGGCGGGCGAGCCGATCAACGCGTCGGCCAGCGCCCGCGCGCCGTGCGCGTCGCCCGCGCGCAGCTTCGCGTCGATCGCGGCGAGGCGCGCGTCAGCCATCGCCGGCCGCCTCGAGCACTCCCGGAGCCGCGTCGCGCAGCGCCGCCACGTAGGCCGCCTCCAGCGCGCGCGTGTGCGCGACGCGATCCACGAGCGGCGAGGCCGCGAGCCCGGCGCGGATGGCCGCGCGGACCTCGCGCATGAACGCGGGATCGTCGGCGAGCCGCACGGCGAGGTCGACGTACTCGCGCCCGCCCTGCGCCACGGTCTGCGTGACGCCGAGGTTCGCGAGGATCGTGTAGGCGCTGCGCTCCCCGTGGCTGCGCCCGAGCAGCGTCACCACCGGGACGCCGGCGTCCAGCGGCTCGAGGACGCCGTTGACGCCGCCGAAGGGCATCGGGTCGAGCACGAAGTCCACCAACGCGTAGCGCGCCTGGTTCTCGGCGTCGTCGCGGCCCTGCGGGACGAACACGAGGCGCTCGCGCGCGATCCCCGCCGCCGCGCACAGCCGCTCGTAGACCGGGCGGAACGCGGGATGCGCCGGCGAGAACGCGAGCCGCGCGCGCGGGAGGCGGCCGAGCACGTCCCGCCACAGCGTCAGGCAGCGCCGCGACAGCTTCATCGGCGTCACGAACGCGCCGATCACCACCGCGTCGGACGCGAGGCCCAGCGCGCTCCGGTGGAACGGATGCACGCTCGCCGCGTCGACGTGCCGGTACGGGTACACGCAGCCGTCCATCGCGAGCATGCGCTCGATCATCCACGCCTGGCTCGACGGAAGGTCCGCGTACCGGTCGGTGAGCTTGAAGTCGACGGTCGACAGCCCCACGCTTCCCGCGCTGGCACAGTGCGCGATCTGCACGCGCGCGGGCTTGAGCGCGAGGATGCCCGGCTTGCCGCCGCGCGTGTGGCCCGACAGGTCGACGAGCAGGTCGAGGTCGTCGGCGGCGATGCGCGCGGCGGCCTCGCGCTCGCCGAGGCCCGCGATGGAAGTGAAGCGCTCCGCGACGCCGGCGAAGCGCTCGGTCCAGGCATCGCGCGTGCGCGACAGCGAGTAGAAGTGCAGCGCGAAGCGCGTGCGGTCGTGCTGCTCGACCGCCTGCCACATCATCTTGCCCATCACGTGGTTGCGCAGGTCGGCCGAGAGGTAGCCGACGCGCAGCCTGCCGGGCCGGCGCGTCGCGGGCCGCGGCAGCGGCGGCCCGTAGACCTGCGGCGCCGTCCTGTCGTAGGTCTGCGCGAAGCGGAAGATCGTCTCCGGCTCGATGTCGAAGAACAGCAGCAGGTAGGCGAGCTGCTCGAGCGCGTCGGCGAGCTCGGCGGCGTCGCGCGCGCGGAAGCGCTCCTTGCGCAGGCCCTCGAGGTAGTGCTCGAGCCGCTCGAAGTCGGCGGCGTACTGGCACGCTTCGAGCGCCTGCACTGCGAGCGGCAGCGCGTCCGGGCAGTGCGCCTCGAAGCGGCCGAAGTTCGCGAGCCAGTCGTCGACGCGGCCCGCCGCGAGCAGCGCCTCGCCGAGGTTGCGGTACGCGGCCGCGCGCCGCGGATCCCGGGCCAGCACCGCGCGCCACGCGCCGATCGCGGCGTCGGTCCGTCCGGCCTGCTGGAACAGCACGCCGAGGTTGAAGTGGGCGTCGGCGAACCCCGGGTCGAAGGCGAGCGCGCGCTGCCACGCGCGCGCGGCCTCCTGCACGTCGCCGGCCTTCTGCAGCGCGACGCCGACGTTGTAGTGCGCTTCGGCGTCCGTGGGCGCGAGCGCGAGCGCGTTGCCGTAGGCGGCCTTCGCGGCCGCGGCGTCACCGCGCGCGAGGTCGACGTCGCCGCGCACGCGCCACAGCGTCGTCGACGCGGCGCGCAGCGCCAGCCCGGCCTCGACGATCGCGAGCGCCTCGTCGAGCCGCCCGCGGTCGCGGGCGAGCCGTGCCGCCGCCGCGCGCGCGTCGTCGAAGGACGGCGCCGCCGCGACCGCGCGCGCCAGCAGCGCCGCCGCCTGCTCGGCGCCGTCGCGCTCGCGCAGCAGGGTGGCGCACAGCAGCAGCGTCGGCGCGTGGTCGGGTTGCTCGCCGAGCAGCGCCTCGCACGCGGCGAGCGCGGCCTCGGCGTCGCCGGCGCGATGCGCCGCGACGGCGCGCTCGAACGCCCGGTCGAGCGCGGGAGGGTCGAGCGACGACGTGTCGCGCTCGCGAGCGCGACGCGCCTCCGCGGCGAGGAACGCGGCGAGCGCGTCCGCGCCGTCGACGACGGCGTCCACCAGCGGCGGCGCGTGCGGTGGCGCATCCACCGGGCAGGCGACGATGCGCTCCGCCGGCCGCAGCGCGAGCAGCGGCCCGCTCGCGAGCGCCAGTCCCGCGCAGTCGACGAGCACGTCGTCGTCCTCGGCGCCCAGCGCGGCGGCCACCTCGGCGTCGAGGCGGTGCAGCGCCCGCACGCCCGCCGCGGCGAGTGCTCCTGCCGGCCGCGGCAGGGCCTGCGGCCCGGCGAGCAGCTGCCAGGCGACCGCAACCCCGGGGCGTGCGGCCTCGCCGAGCAGCGCCAGCGCCCGGTCGCGCGACGCCGCGTCGTGCGGCAGCAGCACGACGACGCGCAGCGCGCTCCCGGCCGCGCGGCGCGGCCAGCGCAGCGGCGCGATGCCCGGCCGCAGCGCCGCGCACGCCTGCGCGTGCCGCTCGGCGACGCGCGCACCGCTCCGCGGGTCGCCGCCGCGGCTCGCGGCGAGCGCCACCTCGCGCAGGACGTCGGCCTCGGTCGGGCCGACGGGGCGCGACAGCGCGGCCTCGACGATCGCCGCGCGCGCGCCCGCGAGCGCCGGCGGGGCCCCGTCCGCGAACGCCGCGCGCGCGAGCGGCTCGAGCAGCGCGAGCGCCACGGTGCGCACGTGCGGGGCCAGTGCCGCGAGCAGGTCCGCGACCGGCGCGACGTCCGTCGCGCTTCGCAGCGCGAACGCGAGCGTGCCCGCGACCGAGGGCGAGGCGAGGCGCCCGGCGCCGGCGGACAGCGCCGGCACGAGCGCCGCGAGCGCCCCGGGGTCACTCCGCGACGCGAACGCGGCGACGGCCTGCAGCACGCGTGCGGCGGGGTCCTGCGGCGCGAGGTCGACGGCGGTGCGCGCTGCCGCCAGCGCGCCGTCGAGGTCGCCCAGCGCCATCGAGGCCTCGGCCAGCGCCAGATGCGACGCCACGTGCGTCGGCGCGACGCCCGCCGCGTCGCGCCACGCCTCCACCGCGCCGGCGACCGCCCCCAACTGCCACTGCACCTCGCCGAGCAGGAACCGGGGATCGGCCGCGGTCGGAGCGAGGGCCGCGGCACGGCGGAAGCACAGCATCGCGTCGACCGGCCGCCCCTGCCACTGGTGGACGCGGCCGCGCTGCAGCCAGTCCGCGTAGTCGCCTTCCGCCACGGTGCTCAGCGTCCCGGGTCCAGCCGCGCCAGGAGCGCCGTGCGCGCGGCCGGCGGCAGCAGGCGTGCAAGCACGCGGCCGGCGATGGTGCCGCGCAAGCGCAGCAGCGCCTGCGCGAGCGGCGGGCGCGCGGGTGGCGACCCTGCGCCGCCGGGGGCCGGCGGGACCCAGCGGCGGTACCCGAAGGCCTCGACCACCCGCAGGCGGTCCGGCGGTGCGTGCGCGACCGGCGTGCGCTGCGCGGCGGCCCGGTAGCAGGCGAGCGTGCGCTCGACCATCGTCGCCAGCGTCGGCAGCGGCATCGCCGCCGCCCGGCCGCAGGCAGCCTCGAGCGCCGCGCGACCGTCCGGCCCGGTGAGCGCCACCAGGCGATCGAGCAGGCGCGCGTCGTCCCGCCACTCCGCCTCGTCCATGATCCAGCCGGCGCCGTGGTCGGCGACGCGCCCGGCGAGCGCGCCGATCGGCGGCACCAGCACGGCGCGGCCCGCCGCCCACGCCTCGGACAGCGTGTAGGCGAAGGTCTCCGGCCCGAGCGACGGAAACACGACGAGCCGCGCGCCGTAGTGGTCGAGCAGCGCCGGCAGGTCGCGCGGATCGTAGCGGCCGTGCACGGTGAGCGTGGCGTCGTCGTCCTGCCAGGCCTCGCCGTGCGCGTCGAGGTAGCCGACCACGACGAAGCGCACGTCCGCGCGGCGCTCGCGCGCGAGGGCGGCGAGCCGCTCGATGCGGCGCGCACCCTTGTCCGGCCCGATCGCGCCGAGCACAGCCACCGTCGGCCGCGCGTCGCGCGGCACGAGCACGGCCTGCGTCGCGCGCGGACGCGCGAGCGCGCGGGCGGGCAGGCCGTGCGGCACGACGTCGACCTGCACCGCCGGGTAGTAGCGGCGCAGCGTCTGCGCCGCCCACGGCGACGGCGCGATGACGAAGTCGGCGCGCGCCAGCAGCGCGCCGTGCCGGTCGCGCCAGCGCACGATGTCCTCGCCGGCGAACGCGGGCTGCTCGCGCAGGCACGCCGCGCAGGCGGCGGCGTCGGTCACGGCACCGCAGTACCAGCCGTCGGCGCGCTGCAGCGTGATCGTCGGGCAGGCCGCCTGCAGGTCGTGCACCGTCACGCCGAACGGCAGGGCAGCGCCGGCGAGCGCGTCGATGAGCCCCTCGGGGTCGCCCGACAGGTTGTGCGCGTGTACCACGTCGATGCCGAACGCGTCCGCGATCGTCCGCAGGAACGCGGCCGGCGCCTCGCCGGGGCGCCGCGCGAACTCGCACGGCATCACGCTGCCGTCGCTGCGGTGCTCGTCGATGCGCCAGCGCTCGCCGCGCACGAACGCCACGACGTGCCGCACGCGGTGGCCGCTCGCCTCGATCAGCGAGCGCACGTACGCCTCGGTGCCGCCGCCGCCGTGCAGCACGTGGAGCACGCCCGGGCGCGGGCCGTGCAGGCGGTCGTGCGCGGTGCGCGCGGCCTCGCGCAGCGCCGCGAGCGGATCGCGGGCGATGAAGTCGCGCACGACGTCGAGGTACGCGGGATGGCGTTCGAGCAGCAGCGCCATGTTGCGCACGCCGAGCCGCTCGCGCGCGCCCTCGAACGAGCGGCCGCCGGTGTGCAGCACGAACGCGTCGTCGCACAGCACGTTGCGGAAGCCGGCCGCGTGCGCGCGCATGCAGAAGTCGTTCTCCTCGCCGTAGCCGGCGCCGAACGCGGGGTCGAAGGGGCCGATCGCGTCGATCAGCGCACGGCGGACGTAGAAGCAGAACCCCACGCCGGTCGGCAGGTCCGGATAGCAGGGGACCGCCGCCGCCGCGATCGCGGCGCGCAGCGGCTCGGGGTCGGCGTCGGGCGGCCACGGATGGTCGACGCACAGCTTCGGGAACGAGCAGACCTCGGCGTTGTTCGAGAACGGGGTGATCGTGCCGATGCGCGGGTCCGACGCCGCGCAGCGGCGCAGGGCGTCGAGCCAGCCGGCGGTGACGACGGCGTCCGAGTTGAGCAGCACGACGTCGCGCCGCGACCGCGTCATCCCGCGGTTCGCCGTGGCCGTGAAGCCGAGGTTGCGTTCGTTGGCGAGCAGCGTCACGTGCGGCAGCGCGCGCGACGCCACGTCGTCGAGGACGGTGCGCACGCGCGGGTCCGGCGAGCCGTCGTCGATGATCACGAGCTCGTAGCGGCCGGTCGTGTGGGCCAGCACCGCGTCGATGCAGCGGCGCAGGTCGTCGGGCGCGTTGTACGCCGGCACGACGACGTCGATCGTCGCGTCGGCCGCTCCGCGCGCCGGGGCGTGGCCCGCGGGGCTCACTGCTGCAGCCCCGCGCACGGCCCGTCGAGCGCGCGCCGCCACGCAGCGTCCCAGTCGTGGAGGTCGGCGGCGACCGCCAGCGCCACCGGCTGCAGCACGCGCTCCCGCGGGCGCCAGCAGAACCAGCGGTCGGGCAGCCGGTACGGCGGCGCGACCTGCGGACCGTGCAGCGTGCGGATCACGTCGATCAGCGGCTCGCGCGTCAGCCGGCCGATCACGTCGCGCGGGATGAGGTCGGTCCACTGGCCCAGCTCCGGCACGACCTGCACGAGGATGCGCGACGACAGCTCGCGCGGCTGCACCGGCGGCATCAGGAGCGCGGCCTGCGCGTTGCGCGCGAACGGCACCGGGCCGACGTGGTCGGGCGCGACGACGAATGCGTACTCGCCTGCCGGCAGCGCGGCCGCGGTGCGCTCGATCGCCTCGATCAGCGCGCGCATGCTCGCTCCCGCGTCCGCCCAGCGCGCGACGGCGCCGTGCGCCAGTCCGCCGCCGGCGACGATCATGACCGCCGCGGCGAGCAGCGCGACGCGCCGCGCCGCGGCCGACGCCGCGCGCAGCGGCACGACGAGCGCCGCGATCGCGATCGCGCCGACCGCGTACAGCACGCGGGCGCCCTCGCCGTGGGCCGGCCAGTGCCACTGCGCTGACAGGATCGTGAACGCCGCGGCGGCGGCCGCCGCGAGCGGGACGAACTCCGCGGCGCGCTCGCGCTCCGCGAGCGATGCCCGGACGCCCAGCACGGCGAGGACGGCGGCCGCGCCGAGGAACCACGGCGAGAGGTCCGCCTCCGGAAACGCCTGCGGCCACCATGCCGCGATCGCGGCGGCGTTGTCGAGGAATGCGCCGCTCGCCAGCGCGTCCATCGGCGACGCCCCGGGGAAGAACCGGACGGCGTCGCCGAAGATCGCGGCGCGCAGCGCGAAGTACGCGGCCGCGACCGCGAGCCAGGGCAGGAGCGCCGGGAGCGCCGCGAAGGCGCCGTGCACGACGCCGCGCGCGCGCGCCTCGCGCTGCCAGAGGAGCGCCCCGGCCAGCGGCAACGCGAGGATGCCGGCCTCCTTGCTGCCGAGCGCCAGGGCGAAGGCACCCAGCGCGGCGAGGGCCGGGCCGTCGAGCGCGCGCTCGCTCGAGGCTGCAAGGCGCGCAGCTGCAAGCACGAAGAACAGCGCGAGCGCGTCGAAGCGCGCGGCCGGCCAGGCCACGGCCTCGACCGCGGGCGGGAACAGCGCGAGCGCGAGGCCGGCGGTCAGCGCCGCGGCGCGTGCCCCGGTCGCGCCGCGCTGCACGCGAAGCACCAGCGCAGCGAGCAGCGCGGCGTTCGCCGCGTGCAGCAGCAGGCTGACCGCGTGCCAGTGGAGCGGATCGGCGTCGCCGCGGGCGACGTTGAACGCGAACGTCGCCATCGTGACCGGCCGGTACTGCAGGCTGGGCGCCCCCACGCCCTGCACGAACGTCTGCGCGACGCGCGTGGCGAGCTCCGTCGCCGTCCCGGCGCCGTGGAAAGCGAACATCAGGCTGTAGTCGTCGGACAGCAGCGCCCCCCGCTGCACCGGCAGGAAGAGCAGGATCGCGAGCAGCGCGGACAGCGCCACGACGCCCTCGACGGCGAGCGCGCGCCGGCCGGTCGCGGATCGCCCGCGCCTCATGAACCGCCGCCCAGGCGATGCCACAGGAGCTTCGCGCGCACGAGCGGGAGCGCGAGCCACCAGCGGAGGCTCTGCCGGTAGGCGATGATGCGTTCCTGCGCGGCGAGCGCGCGCTCGAGCCGGTCGGCGTCGGCGCGATAGGCCTCCACCGCGCCCTCGAGCTCGGCCACGTCGCGGTCGCGCGCGGCGAGCCCGTCGCGCGCGACCGCGAGCGCGCCCAGCAACTCCTCCGCGCGGCCGCGGGCGTGCGCCAGCTCGTCGCGCTCGGCGGCGGTGCGCGTGTCGAGCTCCGCCACGAGCGCCGCCAGCTCGGCGCGCGTGCGCTGGCCCGCCTCGCGCTCGGCGTGCAGCGCGAAGGCCAGGGCGTCGACGACCGACTGCTGATCGGCCAGCGCGATGCCTGCGGGCCACGCGACGCGTACGCGCACGCGATCGGCCGACGCGATCGTGCCGGGGGAAGCGTCCGGGGCGATCCAGCCGTCCGGCGCGAGCAATGCGATGCGGCGCGCGTCCAGCGGCAGCACACCGCCGACGGCCGCGCGCGCGAGGTCGCCGTCCAGCGACCACAGCGTGCGCCCGCCTGCACACAGCTCGAACCCGTGCAGCTCGACGACGCCGGGCCGGTCGGCGAGCAGCAGGCGCAGCGCACCGGTCCCCGGCGGAATCTCCCACTCGATCGTGGACGGCGCACCGCCGAGCGGGATCGCGGCGGAGAGCGCGCGCTCGAGCGTCAGGCCCTCGGGCGTGGCCGCGTGCAGCAGCCGCACCGGCACTGTCGCGACCGCACCGACCGGCCCCGGGACCAGCGGCTCCGCGGCTATCCCGGGCACGGCGCGCGCGAGCCACTGGTAGACGAGCGCGTGCGGCCGCCGGCCCAGCGCGTCGCGCACCGCCGGCACCAGCGCTTCGCTGCGCACGCGAAACTCGGTCTCGTAGTCCGCGAGCGTCGTCGCGTCCCACGCCGCCACGCGGAAGCCCGCGTCGCGCAGCGCGTCCGCCAGCGACCGCCACGTGTACAGGCGCACGTGCGTCGCGTCGAGCAGTCCCTCCGCGCCGTACTCGAAGCGCTCGTCGAGCAGCCGCGCGACGATCGCGCTGTGCGCGACGTTGGGCACGGACAGCAGGAGCTCGCCGCCGGGCGCGAGCAGCGGCGGCAGCCGGCGCAGCATCGCCACGCCGTCGCGCAGGTGCTCGAGCACGTCGGCGCAGACGATCGTGTCGTAGCGCGCGCCGGCGAGCTCCGTGGCCCAGGCGTCGCCGTCGAGGTCGGCGACGATCGTCCGCCGCGCGTGGCGGCGGGCCTCGTCCGCCGCAGCGGCGTCGAGCTCCACGACGTCCACGGCGCAGCCCAGCGACGCGAGGTGCGCCGTGAAGTAGCCGGCCGCGGCGCCGAGCTCGAGCACGTTCGCGCCTGGCCGCACCCAGCGGGCGAGCTTCGCCAGCGAATCGTCGCCCTGCGGATCGAACCGGCGCCGGTAGATCATCGCGGCACGGCGAAACGCGGCCACAGGTGCCAGAAGTGCCACGCGGCCGGCGCTTCGGCGATCCGGCGGTCGAGCAGCGCGGCGAGCGCGCCCACGTCGGCCTGCTCGATCGCGCCGGCCGGATCGGCCTGCACGACGCGCGAGCCGTCGGGGCAGGTGCGCGCGGTGAGCACGAGCACGCCCGCCCCCGTGCCGCGCGCCGATTCGAGCAGCCCCGCCGGCAGCAGCACCGGCTGCCCGCGCAGCGTGGCGTTCGGCGCGTGCCCGGCCGCCTCGGGGATCGGCACGTCGAGCAGCCCGTAGACCGCGCCGGCCGCCTGCAGCGTCGCGGCGATCTCGCGCCGCGCCCCGCCGGTGAAGATCGGCGCGATGCCCGCCAGCCGCTCGACGGCGCGGATGCGCAGGCGCGCGTACGCGTAGTGGACGGCGCCCTGGGCCTCGCTGCGCACGAGACGGATCGACACGAACCGCGCGGCGACGCCCTGCGTGGCGAGCCAGTGCATCAGCCACAACCCCTGCCCGTAGTGGAACGACACGACGAGCAGCGGCGCGCGCACGCCGGAAGGGAGCGCCGGCGCGCGCAGGCGGCGCAGCAGGAACCGCCGCGAGCGCGTCAGCGCCCAGAACAGGTCGGCGTGGTCGACGAGCTGCGCGAAGCGGAAGGCCGCGGCGAACGCGCGCTCGTCGCCGCCGCCGCCGGCGGCCCGCCACTGCGCGACGCTCGCGCGCGCGGCCGGCTCGTACAGCGGCAGCGCGCGTGCCAGCCGGCGCGCGAGCGCGATGCCCGCGCGGTAGGGCAGCGACGCGACGAGCGCGGGCAGCAGCCACAGCTCGACGGCGGCGCGCGCCTCGTCGCGCAACCGCGTCACGGCGGCGCCCCCGCGTGCGCGGCCGGCCCGGCCGTGCGGCCGCACGCGTGCGTCATGCGTCGCGTCCATCGGCGGTCCACGCGTGCGGCAGCCGGCAGTAGCCGAGCTCGCGCGTCGTCCCCTGCACCACGAACGGGGCCTCGTGATGGTCGAAGAGCCGCATCCCCTCCGGGTCCATCGCGTGCGCGCGCACGCGGTAGTGCCCGGGCAGCAGCGGCAGCGCGTGGAAGCGCACGGCGAACGCGTAGCGGTCGGCCGCCAGCCGGCGCGGCCGCACGCCGTCGAGCTCGCTGGTCGTGCCGTAGACCGGCGTGCCGTCTGCGCGCACGACGCCGACCGCCACGACCGGCGCCCGGCCGTCCGGCGAGCGCACCTCCACCGCCACGTCGAGGCCGCGCGCCGCGTCGACCTCCGCGCCGCCCCCGACCGGCGCGACCGACAGCGCCACGACCGCGTAGTCGCCCACCACGTCGCGCCGGTGCTGCCGGTGCTCCGCCGCGCGAGCCTCGTGCCACGCGAGGTACTCGCGCGCCACCTCGTCCGCGCGCCCCAGCATGCGCGGCCGGCCGTGGTCGAGCCACAGCGCGTGCGCGCACAGCTTCTGCACGTGGTACATGCTGTGCGAGCACAGGAGCAGCGTCCCGCCGCGCCGGAGGTAGTCCTCCATCCACGCGACGCACTTCTTCTGGAACGACTCGTCGCCGACGGCCAGCACCTCGTCGGTGATCAGCACGTCCGGCGCGAGCGCGGTCGCGATCGCGAAGCCCAGCCGCACCACCATCCCCGACGAGTAGGTCTTGATCGGGTCGTGGATGTGCTCCCCGATGTCGGCGAACGCGACGATGGCCTCGCGCTTGCCCGCGATCTCGGCGGGCGACATGCCGAGGAGCGCCGCGGCGAGGTCGATGTTCGCGTAGCCCGTGTACTCGGGATGGAAGCCCGAGCCCAGCTCGAGCAGCGCCGACACGCGGCCGTGCACCGCCACGCGGCCGCGCGTCGGCCGGATCACGCCGGCGACGATCTTGAGCAGCGTCGACTTGCCCGCCCCGTTCTCGCCGACGATGGCGAGCGACTCGCCGCGCCGCATCGCGAAGCTCACGCCGTCCAGCGCCGTGAACGAGGACGCGGCCGCGCGGCCGCGCAGCAGGTCGGCGACCAGCCGCAGCCGGCCGCCGCGCGTCGCGAGCTTCGGATAGTCCTTGCCGACGCCGTCGAGCGCCAGCAGCTCGGCGCCCCCGCCCGCCGGCGCCATCAGACGAAGTCCTCGAAGTGCGGCGAGAGCCGCCGGAACATCGCGAGCCCCGCGGCGAACAACGCGGTTGCCACGCCCAGCGCCACCAAGTCGCCCCACTGCGGGGCGAGGCGCCCGTCGAGCAGCGCGTCTCTCATCCGCGTCACCAGCCAGGCGAACGGGTTCGCCGCGACCCACGGGCGGACCCGCTCGGGCACGATGGCGAGCGGGTACAGGATCGGCGTCAGGAACATGACGATCATGAGCACCGGCATCAGCACGTGCTCGACGTCGCGCACGAACACCTGCAGCGACGCGAGCATCAGCGCGACGCCGGCGACGGCGATGGCCATCACCAGCCACAGCGGCACGGCGAGCAGCAGGCCCTGCAGGCGGATCGGCTCGCCGATCGCCACCAGCACCAGCAGCACGACGACGTAGCCGGCGAACTGCAGCACGAGCGTCGCGCCGACCGAGGCGTAGACGATCGCCTCGTGCGGGAACGCCGCCTTGCGGATCAGCCCGGCGTAGTTCGCCAGGCTGACCGTGCCGCGCTGCAGCGCCTCCTGCGCGGCGAGCCACGGCCACAGCGCGACCGCGACGAACGCGAGGAAGCTCTGCGTCGCGACCGCGCCCGCGCGGAAGATCGTCGTGAAGACGAAGTGGTAGACCGCGAGCAGGGCGAGCGGGTGGACGAGCGCCCACGCGAGCCCGGTGGCGCTGCCGAGGTAGCGCGTGCGCAGCTCGCGCGAGAAGAAGTTGGCGAAGAGCGCGCGCAGCCGCGCTGCGCTGCGGACCGCGCCCGGGGCCACCGGAGCGTCCGTGGTTCCGGCCTGCGGCATGGCGGGCGGCATGGCGACGCGGGGCGGGCGCGATCGGCGCCGGCGCCGGCAGGCTACTTCGCGGGGGCCGCCATCGCGCCGGGCGCGGTCTCGCCGACCCTGCGGCGCACCGCGTCCGGATCGACGCGGATGACCGTCGCGTCGATCGCCTCGCGGTGCGCGCGGATCGTCGGGTCGTTGCGCAGCTTCGCGACGAAGGCCTCGCGTTGCTCGTTGACGTACTTCTGGCGGAGCTCGCCCATGATCGTCTCGCGCACCTCCTCGAACGAGCGCTGCTGCGCCGGCCGGCGCCCCTCGAGCCGGATCAGGTGCCAGCCGAACGACGAGAGCACGGGCGGCGACGTGTCGCCCGCCTGCTTCAGCGCGAACGCCGCCTCGGCGAACGCCGGGTCCATCTCGGCGCGCGCGAACCAGTCGAGGCGGCCGAAGTTGTTGCGCGCGCTGCGGTCGTCGGAGATCTCCCGCGCGAGCTTGTTGAAATCGGCGCCGGCGGCGATCTTCGCCTGCGCCTCCTGCGCGAGCTTCAGCGCCTCGTCCCTCGACCGCGACTTCACGTCGAACAGGATGTGCGACGCCATGACCTGCTCGGGGGTGGCGTACTTCGCCCGGTCGACCGTGTAGAGCTCGCGCGCGCGCGCCTCGAACGACGCGCGCCGGGCGTCGAACTCGGCCGCCGCGGCCTTCTCGACCTCGACGATCTTGATCTGCGCGAGCATCCGCTCGACCTCGGCTGCGATGCGCGCCGCGTACTCGGGCTTCTCGGGGAGCTTCTCGGCGCGCGCCTGCGCGGCGAGCGTACCCTCGATCAGCATGCGGCGCAGCAGGTCGTTGACGCGCCGCTCGTTGTTGCGGAAGCCCGGCCGCAGGTCCTCGGGCAGGCGCTCGAGCTCCCGCTCGTAGTCGCTGCGGCGGATCTGGACGAGCGCGTTCTCGACGAGGATCGGGTCGTCGGCGGGCGCGGGTTGCGCCGGGACGGGCGCCGCGGCGACGAGCGCTGCGAGCGCGAGCACGGCGCGGGAGAGGATGCGGGCGATCATGGGTCTTCGGGTCGCGGTCGCGGCCGGCAGCGGGCCGGCCCGCAGCGCACGGCCTGCGAGGGCCCTGGCGCGCGCGACGATGGAAATCGCATAGTGTAGCGTACGGGCCCCTGCCCCCGGCGTCGGCGCGGCGCCCGAAACGACGAGCCCCGCCGGGGCGGGGCTCGTCGCGCAATCCATGCGGGACTAGCGCGGCGTGGTCACCGTGATGCGCACGTCGCACGACGTGCTGCCGCAGCTGTTCTGCCCATCGGACGAGCGGATCGTCTGCAGGTTGACGTAGTACGTGCCGCCGCGCGTCAGCAGGGGCTTCGCCGGCGCGAATCCCGGCGGATCGCCGTCGTAGAGGTACTGGATCTGCGGATTGATGCCGCCGGACCACCCCATCGGCTTCGTCGCCCCGGTGGCGTCCGGCGCGGGGAACGCCGGCTGCGAGCCGGGCACGAAGTTGCGGAAGTCGCACGGCTGCGGCGAGATGCTCATCACGCGCTCGGCGGTCGGCCCCTGGTGCTCGACCACGCTGATCACGCCCGGCGAGTCGAGCGGCGACGTGACGCCGGCAGGGACGTTGACGATGCCGACCAGCACCGTGCCCGGCTGGATGTTCGAGCCGCTGCCCGACGTGTCGATGTAGCCGCCCCAGACGAGGTTGATGAAGCGGACGTCGGCGTACTGGCTGCAGAAGCCCACCGGCGTGGCGCCGGCCACGGTGAACGTCGTCGTCACCTCGGCCGCGCACGCCGTGCCGGCGCACGCGGTCACGCCGTACGTGTAGGTGACGTTCGCGGTCCCGGTATTGGCCGGCAGCGTGTCGGTGGGCGCCTGCGCCGACGACCAGCCGGAAGTGGCGTTCTTGCGCCACGTCCACGACGTCACGGCGCCGCCGCCGGAGCAGCTCGCCGACATCGAGATCGGGCCGCCCGTCTGTCCGAGCGCGCCGTTCGACGGCGTGCGCACGATCGCGCAGCCCGTCGGCGCGTTCGGCGGCGGCTGCGTCGCCGCGCTCTGCCAGAGCACGCTGGTGGAGCCGCTGCCGCCGCCGTTGGCGACCGCCGTGTAGACGCAGCTGCGGCCGCCCGATTCGCTGACGGTGGCCGTCAGCGGCGCGTTCGGATTGACCGTCGGCATGTTGCAGTCGCGCGACGACTGCCAGGTGACCGACGTGGCGCCGGGTGCGCACGCCACGCTCAGCGTCGCGGTCGTGTTGCCCTGCGGGCTCGCAGGCGTGGCGTTCACGACGCACGACTGCGCCTGCTGCGTGCACGTGATCGTGTAGTTGGGCGCGTTTCCGCTCATGACCACGTTGCTGCAGCCGGGAATGTCGACCGACAGGGTGGCGGCGGTGGCCGGCGCCGCGGCGGCGGCCAGCACGAAGGCGGCGAGACCGGCCGCAAGACGGGAATGGGGCATGGCGAAGGGATCCTTGCGGCGCGGAGCGGGACGCGGAATTCGGCGGTAGCCGCCTGAATTCATGGAATTATAGCTGAGACCTCGCCACGGCGGCGATCCGCGGCGGCGCACCGACGCGCGCGCCTGCTGCCGGGACGGGCGGCGGACGGCGAAGCGCCACGGGCCCCTCCCGCCCGCGACGACGCCGGTGCAAAGAAAAAGGGCGGGGAGAATCTCTCCCCGCCCTTGACTGCCACGCTGGTCGACGTCGAGGCTAGTTCGACACCGGCGCCGAGCCGCCCGAGATCGAGCGGGTCTGCTTGTGGACGAAGTCGCCGCCGTAGTTCGACTGGATCGCCGAACCGTCGGCCGCCGTCAGTGCGCCGTTGTTGAACGTGATCGCGGCGAAGCCGATGACCGGCAGGCCCTGGAACGTCGTCGACGCGAGCTGCGAGACGCCGCCGACGGCCGTGTTGAACACGGTCGACGTGCCGCCCACCAGCTCGTGCTTGCCCGCCGGGACGGTCGCACCGTTGAAGTTCATGCCCACCCAGCCGGCCTGGAAGCCGGTCGGGAGGTTGGCCTTGTTCGTCGAGTTGAAGACGTTCGTGTTGTTGAACGTGACGACGTTGGCTTCCCAGCAGATCGCGTCGGTCTGCACCGGCGGCGGCGGCGAGAACGAGCCCGGCGTCGAGACGGTGCGCTCTTCGCGGTCGTACTGCGTGATCACGACGTCGTCGCACGAGCCGTTGTTGCCGTTGAAGTTGCGCTGGAACAGGCGGCCGGCGTTGTTGCCCGGGCCGGTCGCGATGTAGAAGCGCTTCGTCGGCATCGTCATCACCCAGTCGGTGCCCGACTTGGTGACGGTCTCCAGCACGAACTCGTTGTAGACGTTGTTGTGCATCAGCACGGCCGAGACCGGGTTGACCGCGTCGGCGGTCAGCGACCAGTCGGTCACGTACGTGTTGGTGCCCGACGTCACGACCGAGACCTTCGGGTTGACCAGCGCGAGCTGCGGGTCGACCGAGCCCGGCGAGAACCACAGCGGCGTGGTCGAGAAGCCTTCCAGCGCGGTGGCGTCGACGCCGAATTCCTCGCCCAACAGCACGTTGATCAGCGTCATCGTGCCGAACAGGCCGCCGTTGCCCGCGACCGTGTCGGCCGAGGCGGACGCGAAGTTGTCGCACAGCGGCACGCCGGCGACGTGCGTCACCGCATCCTCGGTGTCGCTGCCGGCGGCGATGTTGCCCATCTCGATGATTTCGACGTAGCCCTCGCGGGTGCGGTCGAGCGACGGATCGGCGCCGTCCGCGGCCGAGCCGACGTACGCGTAGTTGACGAACGGCGTCGGGTTGGCGGCGCTCGACGAGACCTGCGGCGTGGTGCAGGACTTGTCAGGCGTGTAGATGCCGGCGCCCGTCGCCGTCGGGATGATCGCGGCAACCCAGACGTCCTTCTTCGACAGGTAGAGGTTGAAGTCGAGGACTTCGCGGGAGTTCTTGCCTTCCAGGAAGCGAACCTTCACCGCCTTCGCCGAAGCCGTCGAGTTGACGACCGACAGCAGCGACGCGAAGGGCGCGCCCGCGACCTTGTCCCGCACCGTGTAGTACGGATAGATCAGCGCCTGGCCGAGGCCGTCCGGGTTGACCGACACCGCTTGCGCGGCACCCGTCGCTCCCAGCGCGGAGACGCCGGCCAGCGCGGCGTACAGCGACTTCTTCTTGAAGGTATTCATGGTGCTTTCTGACTCCTTGGAGTTGCCGTTTAAAGTGATCACTTTAGGACCCACAGCGCGCGAATCTTATTACAGCTTGTTTGTTCTGCAAAGCAAATGGGCCCGGTCGCCCGGGGCACCTGTGGAAATCGTGCAACGAACCCCCTTCTAGCCTTCTAGTACTCCCGATACACCAGCCACGCCTGGCCGTCGGCGATCACCCAGGTTTCCTCGATCGGCACGACGACGCCCTGCATCGTCTGGTGGTCGAATGTCAGGAACAGCCTCACCTTGCACGTCTCCGCCTCGCAGGCCACCGTGTCCTGCTTCACCGCGCGGAAACGCGTCGTGTTCGTCCTCGCCTGGAAGCGCGCCAGGGGCGTCACCTCGCGGGAGGCCGGCGACAGGTAGCCGTACGCGGACTTCGTGTCGCCCTTGAGCAACAGGTCCCAGCGCTCCAGCGCCCGCTTCGCGACCGCCGCCGCCTTGGCCTCCGGCGGCGTCTGGCTCGTCAGGCCGCCGCCCGGAAGCGTCGCGCAGCCGGCGACGCCCAGCACCCCCGCGGCGATCGCCGCCGCGCCCCACTGTCGCCTTCCGGCGACAACAACCTGTAGAAACGCTCTCATCCCGTCCACCGCCGCGTGAAGCACCGATTTCCAGCCACTTTATGCCGTCGCCCGCTCGGGGCGCACCCCCCGGGGTGCGGCAACTATTCGCGGCAATGCACGATTCGAAGGCTAGTCCGCCGGCCGGGGGGCGTCAACGCGAAGGCCGGCCGCCGGACCCCGGCCCCGGGTCTGTTGCGGGGGTGCAACAACCGCGCTGTCACCGGGGAGCGACAAACTCGGAGGGCGACGGCGGGGCGGCCGGCGCCCCCCCCGGGCGGGTTGCCGGGAAGCTGGCGTCCAGGCGCTCCATGCGACGGCGCAGCTCGTCGACGACGCTGCGGGTGTCGAACTCCGACTCGAGCACCCGCGGCGTGACGAACAGGACGAGCTCGGTGCGGTTCTTGTTGATCGTCTGCTCGCCGAACAGCCCGCCGAGGATCGGGACCCGCGACAGCAGCGGCAGCCCGGCGCTGTCCTTCTGGTCGGTGTCGAGGATCAGCCCGCCCATGATCATCGTCTCCCCGGTCGGCACGGCCACGAACGTCTGGATCGAGCGCGTGTTGATCGGCGGGGCGTCGCCCGGGTTCGCCACCGTGCCCGGCTGGCTCACTTCGGCCTGCACGTCGAGCGTGACCAGGCCGCCGGCGTTGATGTGCGGCGTGACCTGGACCAGCACGCCGGTGTCGATGTACTGCGACGTCGTCGTGATCGCGCTGTCGGTGCCGCCGACGACCGTCTGCTGGTTGATCGGGATGCGGTTGCCGACCTTGATCGTCGCCTTCTGGTTGTCGAGGGCCGCGATGTGCGGGTTGCTGATGACCTTCGTGTTGCCGTAGGTGTCGAGCAGACGCAGCGCGGCCTGGATGCCCCCGGGGAACTTGGCGTTGTTGATGAGGTAGGTGAACCCCTGCTGCAGCGCGCCGGACAGCCCGCTGCCGCCGGTCGTGCCGCCGGTGCCGCTGGTCGGCGCGATCGGGTTGTTGACCAGCCCACCCGAGCCGCGGCCGCCGGGCGCGCCGCCGCGGAACAGCCACTCGACGCCGAACGAGAGCTGGTCGGTGAGCGCGACCTCGGCGATCGTCATCTCGATGACCACCTGCCGCGCGGGCACGTCGAGCTTCTTCAGCGCCTGCTCGATCACCATGTACTCGACCGGCGTCGCCACGATGATGATGGTGTTGTTGTCCTTGTCGGCGACGGCCTGCAGGTTGCGCACGATGCCGGTGCCGCTCGCCGGGCCCTGCGCCGCCGCGGCCCGCGCGGCCGCTGCCGCCTGTGCCGCCGCCTGGACGGCGGCCTGCTGCTGCTGTTGCTGCTGCTGCTGGAGCGTGGGGGTCGGGCCGAACGCCGGCGGCGAGACGATGGTGCCCGCCGGGGTGCCGGGCGCCACCGACGGCGGCGTCGCCGGGCCGGTCTGCGACGCGCGCCCGGTGAACGCCTGCTGCAGCAGCGGCGCCACCTTCTCGGCCCGGCTGTTCTGCAGCTGGTAGACGTACAGGCGCGGGCCGTCGCCGCCGCCGCCGCGGTCGAGCCGCTCGACCCACAGCTTCGCCTGCTCGAGATACTGCGGGTTGGGGGAGATGACCAGGAGCGCGTTCATCCGCTCGATGGGCACGATGCGGATGACGCCCGCCAGCGGGCTCTGCTGCGCCGGCCCGACGATCTTCTCGATCTCGGTCATCACGCTCTTCACGTCCGCGTTCTGCAGCACGAACACGCCGGCCGACATGCCCGACATCCAGTCGATGTCGAACATCTCCACCGTCTCGATCAGGTGCCTGAGCTCGCGCTCGGTGCCGGCGAGGATCATCAGGTTGCGGACCGGGTCGGCGCGGATCGCCTGGGCGTCCTTCGCGAACGGCTCGAGCAGGCGCAGCATCTCCGCGGCTCCGACGTAGCGCAGCGGCACGATCTGCACCGAGAACCCCGGCGGCAGCGCCCGCTGCGAGCCGCCGAGCTGCGGCGTCACGTTGCCGCGCACCGCCGCGGCCTGCGGCACCACCTTGTAGAGCTCGCCCTCCTTCACCATCGTCGCGCCCACGCTGCGCAGCAGCGTCTCCAGCGTCGCGGGCAGCGCGTCGCGCGGGATGCCGCTGGTCGTGCGGATCGTGACCACGCCGCCGACGTTGGGGTCGATCGTGTAGCTCTGGCCGAGGATGTCGCCGAGGACGTTGCGGATGACCTCGCGGATGTCGGCGCCCTCGAAGTTCAGCACCACGCCGGCGCCGGTCTGCTGCGCCGCCGGCGCCGCGGGCACCGCGCCGCCGGGCTGCTGGCCGCGGACGAGCACGCCCGTCCCCTTGAACACGCGGTAGGGATCGGCGCGCGCGCCGGCCGGCTCGTCGACGCGCGAGGCGGCGTCGGCGAGGGCCGGCGACGCCGACGTCGACGCGCGGCTCACGGGCCCGCGCGGAGGCGCCGTCTCGGCCACGGGCGGCACCGTCTGGCAGGCGGCGAGCGCCAGGGGGACGACGAGCGCGGCCAGCGCGCGCGGGACGAGGTTCGGCATGCGGTCCTTTCGGCGCGTCGAGGGCGCACCGGTCGGGGAAATCGGTCGTCGGCTCGGCATCGTCGCGCGAGGTCTCAACGGCGCGGCTGCTGCATCCGCCGGTAGACCTCCGCCCATCCGGGGTCCACGCCGGCGGGCGCCTGGGCCTGCCCCGGCACGGCGCCCGGCTGCGAGGCCGCGCGGGCGGCGGCGGCCGCGGCCTCGGCGGCGCGTGCGGCGCGGCGCCGCTCCAGCAACGTCCGTGCCTCGGCATCCGGATCCGCCTGGCCGGCACCCGCCTGCGCCGGCTGCGCGACGCCCGGCTGCGGCACGCCGGGCTGCGGCGCCGCCCCCGGGGCGCCCGCCACGGCCGGCGGTTGCCCCATGCCCGGACGACCGGGCACGCCGCCGGGCCCCGGTGGCTGCGCCGGCTGGATGGTCATCCGCGGCCCCGGCGCCACCTTGAGCGCGAGGCCTTCGGTCTCGTCGCCCATGGCCAGCGTGACCCGGTCGGGGGCCACCTCGGCGACCGTCATGCCGTTGATCGTGTCGCCCTTGCGCACCGTGCGCGACTTGCCCGACGCGGCCTCGCGCAGGAACGCCATCGCCTGCTGGTCGACGACGGCCGTTCCCGTGAGCACGAACTGTCCGCGCTGCATGCGGGGCTTGGCGGCTTCCGGCGGCGGCGTCGCGGGCGCCGGGCGGCGCGTCGGCACGAACGCCGGGCGTTCGACGGTTTCGCGGCGCGCCTCGACGCCGCCGTCGAGTTTGTACTCGGGCAGCAGCGCGACCGCGACCGGCTGCGCGACGGCGGACGGCGTCGCCGGCAGCGGCGCCATGCGCCGCCCCCAGTCGGTCTCCCAGCCGATCACGGCGACCAGCGCCGCGACGGCGACGAGCCACAGCGACGCGGTCCCGGCACGGGCATCGAAGTTGGCCATGGTCAGGTCCTCGGGGCGTTCCCGGCCGGCGCGGGGGCGTTGCCGGCCGCCGGCTTGGCGGCTTCGGGGAATGCCCAGGCGACGGCGTCGAGCTGCACGATCAGCTCCGGCTCCTGGCCCGGCGCCGGCTTGAACCCGCGGAACGCGTTGACCGGGCGGATCGTCAGGTTCGCCACGACGACGTAGGGCTGCTGCGTCTCGACGGCCGCGAGGATCCGCTGCAGGTTGGCCGCCGTCGCGAAGAACTGCACGTTCGCACCGACCTGCTTGAACGGCTCGTCGTCCTTCGGCTGGACGTTCTGCGACGTGGTGATGCGCCCGCCGTTCCCCTCGATGGCGGCCTTCACCATCTCCGAGAGCTCGGCGCTCGCCAGGTTGGGCGCGGAATTGCGCAGGTAGAAGCGGCGGCCTTCGCGCGCGCGCACGCCATCGAGGGCCTTGGCCAGCTCGGGCGCCTGCGCCGCCACGCGCTGGTAGCGCACCAGCCGGTCGGTCGCCG
This sequence comes from Betaproteobacteria bacterium, assembly GCA_016861105.1. Lineage (GTDB taxonomy): Bacteria > Pseudomonadota > Gammaproteobacteria > Burkholderiales > Casimicrobiaceae > VBCG01. The sequence continues at coordinate 47,272 of BOKS01000020.1, forward strand.
TCTCGATGGCCTCGTCGTAGTGCCGGTGCAGCAGCAGCACGGGGACGAGGACGAGCGCGGCGGCGGCGAGCACGGCCGCGACGGCGAGCGCCAGCGCCAGCGCGCGCGACTGGCCGGGCGTCAGGCGGGCGGCGAATGCGGGCGCGCTCACCGCACTGCCCTCCGCGCTGGCGCGCGTCGGGGCAACTCGCGCTCGGGGCGACCCGTCGCGCTCATCAGCGTGGCTTGCGCTGCTCGGAGGCGCGCAACCCGTCGGACGCGGCGGGCGGCGCTTCGGCGGCGGCCACCGGCGGCGGCGCCGCGATCACCACCGGCAGCGGCGGCGCGGACGACTGCGGCGTCCCCGGGCTGGGCAGCGGCGACACCGCCGGGGCAGGGGGAGGTGGTGCCGGCCGCGGCGCCTGCGCGGCCCCACCTGCCGGTGCGGCGGGTGCCGGCTTGGCGCCGGGCGCGGCGGCGGCGGCAGGGGGCGGGACGGGGGCCGGCGCCGCCACGGGCGGTGCGACCGGCGCCGCCGCGGGCGCGGCGGGTGGCGGCACGGGCCCGAGGCTCGCCAGCGGCACCGCGTCGGGCGCGGGCAGCGGGCGGACCTGCGCCACCAGGTCGAAGATCTCGCCGGGACCGGGCTGGATCTTCGTGGTCGGAGAGCGCGGCGCCGCCTGCATGAACGCCTTGGACTCCTCGAACAGCGTGATCAGCCGGCCGGCGTTGCCGGACTCGCCCCGCATCAGCAGCTCGCGTTGCGCCTCCTTCCCGCGCGACCCCGTCTTGATCTCGAGCTGCGTGAGCCAGGTGTCGTCGGGCAGCAGCTTGGTGACGTCCTCGACCAGCTGCACCGCGGGAGGGAACGCGAACTTCCGCTCCAGCGCGAAGTTGTGCGTGCCCACGAGCTGGTCGAGCTGGTTGCGCAGGCCTTCGGACACGGCCGCCTGCGCACGCGCCTCGTCCACCTGGCGCAGCAGCGCGATCGCCTGCTCGCGCTTCTGCCAGATCGGGAGCGCGATCGCCACGGCGGCCGCGGCGGCCACCAGCGCGAGCGGAATCCAGAACTGCCAGCGCGGCCCGCCGCGCGACGCCTGCCGATCCTCGGGGAGCAGGTTGTGGCGCGAGGCGGCGACCGCGTCGGGCGCTTCGGGGACGACGGCCACGACGGTGGCACCCCACGCCTCCACGGTCTGCACCGCCTTGTCGACCACGGCGCGCCGCGCGGTCGCGAGCTCCACGCGGATCTGCGCGCGCGCCGGATCGCGCGCCGCGACCACGGCGTCGAAATACAGATCGTCCGGCCGGAACGGCGTGTGGCGGTCGAGGTCGTAGCGCAGCGCCTGCCGCAGGTTCTCCTCGATCGCCTCGGGCAGGGCGAGCGTCCGCCGCAGCACCTGCTGCGGCGCCAGCGCGATCACCACGGCGGCCGAGCCGGCCGACCGGGCGAGCGCCTCGATCGCGGCACGTCCCGCCGCCTCGTCCCCGGGCAGCACGCGCGCGACGCGGTCCATGCCGATCTCGCCGCCGCGCGCGTACGGCTGCCAGAGCGTCGCGCCGTCGTCGGCGAACGCGACGACGGGGCGCATGCGCCGCCGGCGCACCGCGGCGCGCGTGGCGCTCGGCAGCAGCGCCGCGAGCTCGCCCGCCCACCAGCGCCCGAACCCGGCGGCGCCGCTGCGGCGGCCGGCCTCGCGCAAGCGGGCGGTCGCGCTGGCGACGAAGTCACGATCGGCGGGCATCGGTCCTGGCACCGTCTGGGGGTTCGCTGGGGAAGCCGGCGGCCGCCGCCGGCGGCGCGGCCGGCGCGGGGCGGTCGCCCTCGCTCCAGAGGAGCGCGAAATAGGGCCGCCGGGGATCGGCGGTCGCGCGGACGACCGCTTCGCGGACGAAGGTTACACCATCGGGCATCTGCGCCTGCGCGCGGATGCGCCAGACCGGCGAGGGCCCCGCCGCGAAGCCCTGCGCCGGCGGGAACGGCGGGACCGGCAGGTTCGCAGCCAGCGCCTCGGCGCGCTGCTGCAGGAACTGGTCGACGAGCTCGGGCGTCGCGTTGGGGAGCGCCAGCAGGACCTCGCGGGTCGCCGTCATCGGGTTCACACCAGGCTGCGACGAGTGCACCGTGATCAGGCCGGCGACGCGGGCGTACAGCGCCGGCGTCATGCCCAGCACGCGCGACAGCTCGCCGACCGTCTCGAAGCGGCGGTTGCTCGGCACGTACTTCGAGCCCGCCGCGCGGTAGTCGCCTGCCTCCGCGCCGTTGGGACGGCGCGCCTCGTCGGGATCGCGCCAGTCGGCGATCGCGTCGACCAGCGCCGACGCAGCGGTGTCGTCGAGACCGCCGATCGTGACGAACAGGCTCTTCAGCAGCACGTCGTTCGCCGCGTTGACGTCGATCTTCGCGCTCTCGTCGGCCGCGACGATCGACAGCTCGGCATCGGCATCGCGCCAGTGCCGCACCAGGCCGTCCGGCTTCCACGCCTCGGTCGTGCGCGGGCGCATCAGCTCGAAGGCCGCGCGGTCGACGGCGCCGTCGGCCGCCGCCCGGGCCTGCGCGAGCGACACCGCATTGCGCGCGGCCAGCACCTCGCCGCGCATCGAGTACGCCAGCGTGCCGCCGATCACGGTGAGCATGACCGTGAGCCACAGCACGAGGACCAGCGCCACGCCGCGCTGGCGGCGAGCTCGGAGGTTCCCTTGCGCGGCGCCGGGCCGTCCCAAGCCGCGCATCGCGCCCCCCCGGGGGGCAGCGAAGCCGCACGCGCGGCAAGCGTGGGGGCTCCCTTGCGCGGCGCCGGGCCGTCCCAAGCCGCGCATCGCGCCCCCCCTGGGGGCAGCGAAGCCGCGCGCGCGGCAAGCGTGGGGGCTCCCTTGCGCGGCGCCGGGCCGTCCCAAGCCGCGCATCGCGCCCCCTCGGGGGGCAGCGAAGCCGCACGCGCGGCAAGCGTGGGGGCTCATTTCCATCATCACGACATCCCCACGCAGCGCTCGGCGCCGGCGTCCCACTGCCGGCAGCCGGACTCCGGCGCCTGCCGCGGTGCGACGAGCAGCGTCGGCCACGCGCCTCCCTTGCGCGGCACGACGTCGATGCGCACCAGCAGCGGCAGCTTGTTGCGGTCGTCCCAGCGCTCGCGCCACGTCGGCTCGACGCCCGGCGCGGCGCCGGGGTCGCGGCCGTAGTAGCCGATGACCAGCTCGCCGACGTCGTCGGCCAGCACGGAGCGGTCGGCCTCGTCGAACTCCGGCATCGAGGCCGCGTCGACGTCGGGCACGACGCGCTCGAGCACGAGCTGCGAGCGCTCGCCGTCCCTGCGCAGCGCGAGGCGGTAGTACCAGATGCCGCCACCGCTGATGCGCGAGGGCAGCGGCGCGGCGTAGCGCAGCTCGTCGCGCGCGCCGACGAAGACCAGCGGGAACTCGGCCATCCGGCGCATGCGCAGCGGATGCATCGAGGCGATCTGCGAGCGCAGGAAGCCCTCGGAGAGGCGCATGCCGGCGATCGCGTCGGCCTTCGCCTCGCCGCCTTCCCAGCTGCGGCCCGCGAAGCCCAGCGCGCCGAACAGGACGGTCGACATCAGCGCGAGCAGCGTCAGCGCGATCACCAGCTCGAGCAGCGTGAAGCCGCGCGCGCGCCGTCGCCGCCCCGAGGACCACGGCCTCACTTCGGGTCCTTCTCGGCCATGCGCACCGTGGCGAGCGCGAAGCGGCGCTCGCCGCCGGCGAGCCCCGGGAACGTGACGTCGACCTCCACGCGCCACAGCCGCGTGGTCATCGCCTCGGAGACGCGCGCGAGCTCCGGGTCGACGCCCGGCGGCTCCCACGGCGCGACGCGCGTCTGCCAGCGGATGCGCCCGTCGTCCGCCTCGCCCGACTGCGTCGCCTCGCGCAGCGGGCGCACGTCGGCCGCCTCGGCGAGACGGCTCTCCGCGACGAGCACCGCGCGGCTCCAGTCGTCGGCCGCGGCGAGGTTGCGCAACGCGCCGCCGAACAGCTCGAACAGCGCCGTCGCCACCAGCGACAGGATCACGAACGCCGCGAGCACCTCCAGCAGCGAGAAGCCGCCGTCCCGCGCACGCGGGGGGCCGGCGTGGTTGCGCACGGGGCCACGGGCGCGCATCGTCATTCCAGGATCGCGACGCGGCCGGTCAGCCAGTCGACGTCGACCTCGAACTTGCGCTCGCCGGCGGCGAGCGTCACGCGGCCCCCGTTGCTGCCGCCGTCGGGATAGAAGCGGATGCCGCCCACCTTGTCGTCGACGAGGTCCATCTGCGCGGTGAACAGCTTGACCTCGACCTCCTTCGGCAGGTCGCGCGCCTTCGCGTCGTCGCCGACGACGAAGCGGCGTCCCTCGAGGTCGATCATCACCAGCGTCTCCTGCCGCGTGGCCATCGCGCGGCTGCGCGCGCTGCGCATCGCGGAGGCGAGCTCGCGGGCGGCGCTCTTCATCGTCGTCGTCGACACGCCCGGGCCGAGCATCGGCAGCGCGATCGAGGCCAGCAGGGCCATCAGCGCGAGCACGACGAGCAGCTCGACGAGCGTCACGCCGGACGCGCGCGGGCGCGGTGCGGACCGCGGCGAGCGATCGTCACGCATCTCGCGGGAGGGCGCCGTCGGGCTACTTCGCGGACGTGATGTCGCGGTTGACGTCCTCGCCGCCTTCCTTGCCGTCCGCGCCGTACGACACGATGTCGTAGGCGCCCGCCTGGCCGGGCGATGCGTAGCGGTACTCGTTGCCCCACGGGTCCTTCGGCACGGCGGACTTCTTCCAGTACGGCCCGTTCCAGTTGGGCACGCCCGGCGGGGCGGCGATCAGCGCCTGCAGCCCTTCCTGCGTCGACGGGTAGCGCCCGGTCTCGAGCTTGTAGAGGTCGAGGGCCTGGCCGATCTGCCCGATCTCGATGCGGGCCGCGTCGGCCTTCGCCTTCTCGCCGCGGCCGAGGAAGTTGCCGCCGACGATGCCGAGCACGATGCCGATCAGCACGAGCACGACGAGGATCTCGATCAGCGTCATGCCGCGCTCGCGGGCGCGGCGGCGTATGCGTGGAGCGGGTCGTTGCATGGGGTCGTCCTTTCCGGCGCGCGGCATCGCGGATCCCTCGCGCCCTACGGGGTTTGGAGCGGCGGTCAGCCGACGAGTTCGCTCATGCCCATCACGCCGAGCAGGATCGAGAACACGATGCCGCCGATCAGCACGGCGAGCGTGAGGATCAGCGCCGGCTCCAGGATCGCGAGGAAGCGCTTGATCGCGAGCTGCACTTCGCGGTCGTAGATGTCGGCCACGCGGCCGAGCATCTCCTCGAGCCGGCCCGACTCCTCGCCGACCAGGATCAGCTGCGAGGCGAGGCGCGGGTACAGGCCGGTCTCCGCGAGCGGGCGGCCGAAGCCCTTGCCCTCGCGCAGCCGCGCGGCCACGCCGTCGAGCGCGTCGGCGAGCAGCACGTTGCCCATCGTCTCCCTGACGATGGCGATGCCCGACAGCAGCGTCACGCCGTTGCGCAGCAGCGTCGCGAGCGTGCGCGCGAAGCGCGCGACCTCGACCTTCGTCACCAGGTCGCCGACGAGCGGCCAGCGCAGGATGCGCGCGTCCCAGCGGCGCTTGACCGCCGGGCGGCGCAGCCGGCCGCGCAGCGCCCAGACGGCGACGACCATCCCGGCCAGCACCGCCCACCACCAGTGGCGGAAGAAGCCGCCGAGCGCGACGACGATCGCGGTCGGCAGCGGCAGCGCCTTGCCGGCCTGCTGGAACGTCTGCTCGAACTGCGGCACGACGAAGATCAGCAGCACGACGACGGAGACGGCGGCCACGCCGATCAGGATCGTCGGGTAGATCAGCGCGCTCTTCACGTTCTCGCGCAGCTCCTTGTTGCGCTCCATCGTCTCCGCGAGGCGCGCGAGCACGAGGCCGAGCGCGCCCCCCGCCTCGCCCGCGCGGACGATGTTCACGTAGAAGCGCGAGAAGAGCTCCCTGCGCGCGTCGAGCGCCTGCGACAGCGCCTTGCCGCCGCGCACGTCGTCGCGGATGCCCTGCAGCAGCGCCGCGACCGCCGGGTTGAGCGCGAGGCCGATCAGCATCTCGAGCGCGCGGTCGAGCGGCAGCCCGGCGTTCAGCAGCGTCGCCAGCTCGCGGGTGATCCCGATCAGCTGGTCGCGCGTGACGTGCCTGGGCGCGAACATGCGCCGCCGCGGCCGGGGGGTGCGCGCCGCGGAAGGCCCCGAAGCGACGCCGATCTGCATCGGCATCAGCCCCTGGTCGCGCAGCCGCTCGACGATCTCCGACTCGTTCGCCGCGTCGAGCTCGCCGGTGGCGAGCTCGCCGGCGGTGGTCACGGCCTTGTAGCGGTAGAGGGGCACGGGCAGCGATGGGCGATGGGCGATGGGCGATGGGCGATGGGCGATGGGCGATGGGCGATGGGCGATGGGCGATGGGCGATGGGCGATGGGCGATGGGCGATGGGCGATG
>BOKS01000021.1 GCA_016861105.1 Betaproteobacteria bacterium
ACAAAACGCAGGCGCTCATCCATGACCGAACACTCCTTCCACGGCATAGACACCTCCCCGGTCGACGCCGGGAAAGTGTTACCCATGTGTCCGGTACGCCCTGTTACCTATGTCTCGGTCCGCTCACAAGGGCTTGCAGAAATGCAGGCCCTTTTCGCTTTTGGCTGGGGTAGCTTCGGGCAGCACTGACCTCGGCGGCGGACGTCGATTGCACAGACGTGGTGGACGAACTCGGCACACTCCGACCCCTCGCGGGGGAACGAGTGCGCCCCGGTGCCGTCCTAGAAACCGGGGTCGCCGCACAGGAGGCGTGTGTTCCGGAGAAAGGCGGCCGCCGAACACCAGAACGATCCCACAGCGAAGGCCATGCAGATCCAGATCAACACCGACAACCACCTCATTGGAACGGACGATCTTGCGCTCGCCGTCGACGCGACCGTGCGCCGCGCGCTATCCCGCTTCGCGGGCCGGCTCACGCGCATCGAGGTGCACCTGAACGACGTCAACAGCGACAAGGGCGGCCCCGACAAGCGGTGCGTGATGGAGGCGCGTGCGCGCGGCCGGCGGCCGATCTCCGCCACCCACCAGGCGCCTTCGATCGCCCTTGCCGCGGACGGCGCAGCCGAGAAGCTCGCGCGCGCGCTCGATCGGACGTTCGGCAAGCTCGACGATCGTCGCGCCGATCACAAGCTCGTCCCGACCAGGGACGGCCCGCTGCCAGGGAGCCGGTCGCGGGACGACGCGCAATGATCGACCTCGACGACCTGCGCGGCCTGCTCGCGTCCGGCGCGCGTCCGTGCGTCTCGCTCTACCAGCCGACGCATCGCCGTCATCCGGAGAACCAGCAGGATCCGATCCGCTTCCGGAACCTCGTCAAGGAGGCGGAGGTGTCGCTCGCACACGGCCACGCCGCGGCGACGATCGGTCCGCTGCTCGAGCCGTTCCGCGAGCTCGCCGGAGACGCCGGCTTCTGGAACCACACGACCGACGGGCTGGCGGTGTTCGGTGCGCCGGGCCTCTTCCGCATCGTGCGCCTGCAGCGGCCGATGCCCGAGCGGCTGGTCGTCGCCGACAGTTTTCACGTCAAGCCGATGCTGCGCGTTCTGCAATCGGCCGATCGCTACCAGGTGCTGGCGGTCAACCGGCGCGAGATCCGCCTGTTCGAGGGCAATCGCGACGTCCTCGACGAGATCGACCTCGCGCCCGGCGTGCCGCGCACGATCACCGATGCGCTGGGCGAGGAGCTGACGGACAAGCAGATGCAGGTGCACTCGTATGGCACGGGACCGGCCGGTGGCGCGGGTGGCCGGCGCCAGCCCGGCGGCGAGAAGAGCGGCGGCATCCGTCACGGCTCGGGCTCGAAGAAGGATGAGGTCGACCGCGACACCGAGCGCTTCTTCCGCGAGGTCGACCGCGCCGTGCACGAGCGTCACAGCAAGCCCGGCGGACTGCCGCTGATCCTCGCCGGGCTCGGCGAGCACCACGCGCCATTCCGCTCGGTAAGCCGCAATCCATTCCTGGTGGACGGGGGCATCGCGGTCAACACCGATGCGCTGGCGCCGGACGACCTTCGGCGTCGCGCATGGGAAGTGATGGAGCCGCACTACGTCGCCCGGCTCGAGCAGCTCGTCGAGCGTTTCGGCGCCGCGCGGGCGGCTGGCCAGGGCAACGACCGGCTGGCCGACGTGGCCAGGGCCGCCGCGGCGGGCCGTGTCGCAACGCTGCTGCTCGCCGCGGGCCGCGTCGTCCCGGGCCGGTTCGATCGCACGACCGGGGAGATCGAGCAGCGCAACCTGGGCCGGCCGGACGTCGACGACGTCCTCGACGACCTGGCCGAGCACGTGCTTCGCACCGGCGGCGAGGTTGTGGTCTCGCCCGAGGAGCGGATGCCGTCGACGACGGGGCTGGCGGCGATCTATCGCTACTGACAAACGGGGCGACGCCCTGTCGGCGGTTGGCTCTGGCTGCAGCTGAATGAGCATCGCCTGTGCCTCCATTCTTCTCCAGGGCGATCGATGCGCGGAAGGCCGGGGTTCTGCAGGGCGGCGGCCGCGACCGAGCTCGCAGAAAGCTGTGCGCGTCCAAACAGCCCTTCGGCGGCGGTGGGCGCGATGGTCGGCGCCAAGGCGCGTGCGACTACCCGCCCGACGTGCCAAACGGTTGCCACGCCGCGCTCCCCGGGGTCGGACGGCATCGGCCGCATCGGCTCATCCCATCAGCGCGCTGCCGGCGAAGACCACGGCGAGCACTGTCGGCACCACCACGCGCAGGAGCCCGCGCCAGGCGGACGCATGCAGACCCGGTGACAGGGTCGCCGCCGCGACGGCATGCGCGCGCGGCCAGGCCCAGCCGACCGCCAGCGCCACGCACAGCCCGCCGGCCGGCAGCAGCAGGTTGGAGGCCAGGCGGTCGATCGCTTCCAGCACACCGACGCCCAACGGGCGAAGTGAGGCGAGCGCACCGTCCGACAACGCGGAGGGCACGCCAGCGACGAAGGCCACGCCGCTGACCGCCAGCGCCGTACGCCGCCGCGACCAGCCGCGGGCCTTCATCAAGGCGGCCACCGGCACCTCGATCAGCGCGATCGTCGGCGACAGCGCCGCGAAGGCCAGCAGCGCGAAGAACGCGAGGCCGACCCAGGCACCAGCCGGCATCACAGCGAACACCTGCGGCAGGGTGACGAAGGCGAGCGCCGGTCCGTGCGCCGGATCGAGGCCGAAGGCGAACACGGCAGGGAAGATGGCGAGGCCCGCCACCAGCGCGAAGCTCGTGTCGATGCCCGCCACCAGCAGTGCCGAGCGTGCCAGGCGGGCCTCGCCCGGCGCGTAGCTGCCGTAGGTGGCCAGCGTGCCGACCCCCACGCCGAGCGAAAAGAACGCCTGACCGAACGCGGCCAGCCACACCTGCGGTCGCGCCAGCGCCGTGAAGTCCGGCTCGAACAGAAAGCCAAGTCCTGCGCGTGCGCCGCCCAGCGTGAGGCTGTAGGCGGCCAGCGCCACGACGATGATCGCCAGCAGCGGCATCACGGTCCGCGCGACACGTTCGATGCCGCTGCGCACGCCGGCGAGGACGACGGCGGTGGCCAGCGCCAGCACGAGCAGTTGCCACGCGACCGTCTGCGGTGAAGCCAGGAAGCCGGCAAAGTGAGCGGCGAGCGTCTCACGCCCGCTGCCGATCCCGGCGCCGGTGACGTAGGTGGCGAAGTAGCGCCACGCCCAGCCCGCGATCACCGCGTAATAGCTCAGGATCAGTAGCGCCGAGCCCACCGCCAGCCAGCCGGCCCAGGCCCAGCGCGGCGAGCTCATCTCGAATGCGTAGGCCGAGACGATGTCGGCGCGCGCCCGGCGTCCGAGCGCGAATTCGGCCACCATCAGCGGCAGGCCGAGGACCGCCACCGCTACCAGGTAGGCCAGCAGAAAGGCGCCGCCGCCGTTCTCGCCGGCGACGTACGAAAAGCGCCAGATGTTGCCCAGCCCGACCGCGCTGGCGACCGTGGCCAGCACGAACGCGGCGCGTCCCGACCACTGTTCGCGCGGCGTGGTCCCCATCGGCGTCACGCCGCCGGGTTGATCCAGCGGAACACGCGCATCGGCGGCACGTTGCGCCACTCCCAGGCCGTGCGCGGCCGCCCCAGTCGCGGCGCGATGTAGCCGGCCACGTGCGCCCGGACCTGGTAGGCGACCACGCGGCCGCCGGGTGCAAGGCCGGCGTCGATCGCCGCGGCGATGCGTCGCGCGACCTCGACCGGCAGCGTGGAGAACGGAAGGCCCGAGACCACCACGTCCGCCGGGGGCAGTCCCCAGCGCTGCAGGTGCGCGATCAGCGCCTCGGCGCTGCCCCCCTGCACCGCCAGCCGCGGGTCGGCGATGCGGCGGCGCAGGCGCATGCAGAAGTCCGGGTTCAGTTCGACGGCCAGCAGCCGCGCCTGCGGCGTCATCGCCCGCAGCAGCGCGCGGGTCGTGCCGCCGGTGCCCGGCCCCAGTTCGACCACGCAGCGCGCCGGCCCCAGATCGGCGGCCCGCACCACGCGCGCCTCGAGGAACGGCGAGCTCGGCACGACCGAGGCCACTTCCAGCGGCCGCGCCAGGAAGCCGCGCAGGAACGCCAGGCCATCGCCGAGGCGCGTCGCATCGAAGGCGCGTGCGCTGCGCTCGACGAAGGGAATCGTGGCCGGGTCGATCGTGACAGCCGCCGGCACCGCATTGTCGTTCTCCGTGTCGTTCAGAGCGCTAGTGTCCCGAGTCGGAGGTTCGTTGAAGAATGGAGCGATCATGAACGAGCCGGCGGCGCGAAGGCAACGACAACGGATGCGCCGCGCGAAGCGGCCCGAAGCGGATATCGCGAATATCCGCGAGGGCCGCGACGCTGGAGCGCGCCGTTTCTCGCTCGCCTTTGCACGACGAACTTCCGACTCGGGACACCGGCTTCCGCGAGCGGTCGTGCTGCGCCGCTACGCGCAGCGACAGGCGCATCGACCAACGGCGCGGACACCGTCGCTGCGAGGGGCGAGGGTACGGGGCGGGCGTCCGGGGCACGTACGGGCGTTGCGAGCGTGGGAACGTATCATGGACGATCGGCCGCGCCGCCGCGTGCCGGCACGTCCGGCTCGCCGCAATGCGCGGCGATGTGCGCTCGCGCAACGTCGCGCAGCCGCACGGCGGCGTTCCAGTCGCTGCCCGCAGGCGCCAGCGGTGCCCCGAAGACGACGGTGACCGGCGCTGGCCGCGGCCGCCAGGTCCCCGCCGGCCACACGCTGCGGGTACCGCGCAGCGTCACCGGAACGACCGCCGCGCCCGCGCCAACGGCGGCGGCGAAGGCGCCCAGGTGGAACGGCCGCAGCCCCGGCGCCCGCACGAAGGTGCCTTCGACGAAGACGAACAAACGCTCTCCGTTGCGCACCGCCTCGGCCAGCCGCTGCGCGTCGGCGACGCTGGCGCGCACCTCGAAGCGCTCGACGTAGCGCACCCGCAGCCGGTCGAGCACGAAGCGGATCGGTGCGGCGCGCAGCAGCTCGCGCTTGGCGACGAAGACGACCGGCTGCGGCAACACGGCGGTCGTGATCAGGCCGTCGAGGTAGCTGGCGTGGTTGGCGACGAACACTGTCGGCGCCGGCGTGTCCGCGTATTCGACCCCCTGCACCTCGACGCGAATGCCGGCCAATTTCAGCAACGCGCGCATTGCCGCGCCGCAGGCGCGCCAGCTGGCGACGCCGGCAGGCGTGACCAGCAGCGCCGCGAGCAACCCGGCAGTGACCAGTGCAAAGGCGGTCCAGGCGTAGAGCGCGTATACCGTGCGTGCCGCTTCGGCGCCGGCGCGGCGCAACCAGCCGGTCGTCGCGCTCGCGGCCAAGCGCAGCAGTTGCAGCCACGCAGGCCGGCCGGCAGCGACGAGGCGGCCCGTTTCCCAGGCGTCGCGCGTGGCGGCGCGGCGGATCTTGCCGCTGGAGGTCTTGAGCACGCTGTGCGGCGGCGCCAGCACGACTTCGTCGATCGGCGTGCCCAGCAGGGCCAGCGCGCGCTCGTTGATCGAGCGGGCCAGGCCGCGGCGCGCGGCGGCGTCCGTCAGCCGCGTTTCGGCGACCACGACCAGCCGCTCGGTGGCGGCCAACGGATCGCGGCTGCCGAAGATCGCCACACAACCCCTGCGCACGCCGGGCAGTGCGCCGACGGCTTCCTCCAGCTCGTACGGATACAGGTTGTGGCCACCGCGGATGATCACGTCCTTGACGCGGCTGGTCGGCACCAGCTCGCCATCGGCCAGGTAGCCGAGATCGCCGCTGTCGAGCCAGCCGTCGCGCACCAGCGCTGCGGTGGCTTCGGGGTTGCGGAAATAGCCGGGAGTGGCCGACGGCCCGCGGAACTCGATGCGGCCAATGTGCCGCTCGGGCAGCACGCGGCCGCCATCGTCGACGATGCGCACCTCGTGACGCGGCAACGGCGGGCCACAGACCACCAGGCGCAGCGGCTGGGGATTGTCCTCGGCGGCCGGCTCGGCTCGGCCCTCGCGCGCCATGGCGGAGCGGCTCACGCGGTCGATGCGCGGCCCGCGGCCCGGACGCGGCACGGTCAGCCCAACCGCGCTCTCGGCAAGTCCGTACACCGGCGTCATCGCGCGCGGCGAAAAGCCGTGTGCGCGGAAGCGCTCCGCGAAGCGATCGATCGTGTCGGGGCTGACCGGCTCGGCGCCGTTCGCGCACATTCGCCACGACGAGAGATCGAGTCCGGCCAGCTGCTGCGCGTCGTAGTGGCGCAGCAGCAGCTCGAAGGCAAAGTTCGGCGCCGCGGTCACCGTGCCGCGATGCCGGTGGATCGCCCACAGCCAGCGTTGCGGCCGGGCGAGGAAGGCAAGCGGCGACATCAACACCAGCGGGCAGGCGTTGTACAGGCTGCCCATCCAGGTGCTGATCAGGCCCATGTCGTGGTACAGCGGCAGCCAGCTCACGCACACGTCGGTCGAGCTGAGCTCGACCCGATCGCTCCAGGCGCGGATGTTGGCCATCACGTTCGCGTGCGTGAGCACCACGCCCTTCGGGTTGCCGGTGCTGCCCGACGTGTACTGCAGCAGCGCCAGATCGGCAGCGTGGGCGCGGGCAAAGGCGGCGCTGGGTGCAGCGTGCAACAGGTCCTCGACCGCGAGCACGGCCGACAGCGTCGGTACCGCCGGCTGGACCAGCCGCGCCAGCGGCCGGATCGCCGGCACGGTGATCAGGAGCCGGGCGTTGGCATTGGCCAGGATCGCCGCGTGCCTTCGCATGTGGTCCTCGAGCTGCGACGGCCGCGCCGGCGGGTACAGCGGCACCGGCACCGCACCGGCCAGTTGCGCCCCGAGAAAGCAGCCGAAGAACTCGAACCCCGTCGGCAGCATGATCGCCACCGAACCGGCGGTCACGTCGTGCGGCCGGAGCGCCGCGGCCACGCGCTTGGCCATCTCGTACAGTCCGCCGTAAGTCAGCGTCTGCTCGCTGTCGTCCTCGCCGAGAAAGCGGATGTGAACGCGGTCGGCATGGCGCGCCACATGCCAGGCGAGCACGCCGGCGAGCGTTTCCGCTTCCTCCGGGCGGCCTTCGGCCGCGGGCGCAGCGGTGCGGGGGACGGCGACGACCGGCGACACGCTCTGCGCCTGCGGCGCGCGGCGCAGCGCTGCGAGCAGATCCGCCACGGTCTCCGCTTCGGCCAGTGTCCGCTCGGGCAGATGTACGCCAAACGCCTTCTCGACACGCAGCAGCAGCTCGACCCGCGCCAGACTGTCGATGCCGAGGTCGCGATCGATCGACGACGTCATCTCGGCGCGCAGGTCGCGCACCGGGTCCAGTTCGCGCGCCAGTGCGTCGACGACCGCCAGCAGCCGCTGTCCCGCTGCTTCGGTCCGGAGGCGTTCATCGGCCATCGCCATCCGCGCCGCCTCGCCGCTCGATGAAGGGATTCCCGCCGTCTCGTGGATGGCGGCGCAGGTACCGGGCAGGCATCGCGGGCGCGACCAGCGTCACGCCGCCGTCGGAGACGTGGAAGCGGCGGCGCCCGGCCTCTGCGTCGACGCCGATCACCGCGCGGGGCGGAACAAAGCGGTGCCTGTCGTCAGGTTCGTTCTCCGAGAATGAACGTTGTCGCGCGCAATGAACCGCCCTCGAACGAACCACGCTACTGGCATCTTGCATCTCGTCGCTTGATGTCGATCAAGATCGTCGGGCACGTCTACGATCGCAGCGTGCGCAGTCCCGCGCGCCGCATCGATCGGCCGTGCCTCGGGAAGTCGGTGCCCGCAACGGCGATCAGGTCGTTTCCGTGCGCGACGCCGTGTTTGCTGGCGCAGTGCACGCGCCGCAGCGCGCAGTCGGCCAGCGTGACCGGCACCGTCGCCGGCGCGACCACCCGTGTCGCCACGGAGCCGGGCGCGAGGCTCGCGACCACACCCGCGCCGCGCGTTCGGGACGATCGGCCGGCACCCGTGCTCGCGCACGATTCTCGTGTTCGTCTGCATCGTCGGGCCCGGCCCGAGCTGCGTCGTGTGCCGAGCGCCAGCGTCGCCGGACAGGCGTCTCCCGGAAGCGACGGCCGCGGTCGACTGCGCTTCATCTTGTTGCACCGAACGCTCCGAGACTCCTCTCGATCGTCGAGGAAGTCGCGCCGCCCCTCGATCGGCGATGACCTGCTCACGAGCCGGACATGGATCCGGTCGAGATGGCGCGCACCAATGCAGGGACCGAGCAGGCGAACGTGCCGCGCAACCACATCGACCGACCGCCGGCCGTGAGGCTCCTCGAGGTGCGGGGCTGCATCGTGCGGGACGGTGCCGCCGCGCAACAGCGCCGCTCCGAGAGGGGATCGGCTCACTTCGGGCGCCCGGACCGGCCATTGGAGGCCCCGTCGGAGCCGGCTGCCGCCGCAATGCCACGCGGCACGTTCACGAGCGCCAGCAGCAGGAGCCCGAGGACGAAGAACGTCCCCGTGGAGACGATGGCGAGCCGGTGGTTGCCACCGGTCAGCAGCGTCACCAGGCCGTAGGTCATCGGCCCGACAATTGCCGACACTCGGATCGCGAAGGTCCACAGCCCGTAGAACTCGGCGCGCCGCCGCGCGGGCGAGAACGCGCCGGCCAGCGCGCGCCCGGCCGACTGGCTCGAGCCCATGCACAGCCCGGCGATCACCGCTGCGGCCCAGAAGAGCGCGGGACCGGTGGCAAGTGCGGCGAGCACCGTCATCACGATCCAGCCCGCCAACGTGATTCCCAGCGCCGGCCGGTGGCCTAGACGGTCCTGCACGTAGCCCCAGGCGAAGGCGCCAGCGGCAGCCGCGAGGTTGACGACGAAGATGAGCATCATCGTCCGTGTCTGCTCGAATCGCAGCACCTGCTGGGCGTAAACGGCGGCCAGCGTGACCACCACCGATATGCCGGCCTGGTAGGCGACGGCGCAGGCCAGCAGCGCGCTGAAGTCGCGGAAGCGCCGCGCATCGTGCCAGGTGCGGTTCAGCCGCGACAGCGACGCGCGCAGCCCCGCCTCGCCGGCGGGCGCTGCCTGCGGCCTCGCGCGCTCCGTCAGCAGCACGAAAGTCGCCAACGAGGCTAGCGCGAAGACGCCGGCGGTGATCAGCATCGTCACCGGGACGAAGTGCGACGCCGGCAGCCCTCGCTCCTGTGCCCAGACGACGTAGGCGAGGCTCAGCCCCAGCGTGAGCATGCCGCCGAAATAACCGAAGCTCCAGCCCCAGCCCGACACGCGCCCGAGGCTGTCTTCGCGCGCCAGCTCGGGCAGGAAGGCCGCGATCAGCGACTCGCCGTAGGTGTAGAACACGTTCGACAGCACGATGGCGACGACCGCCCAGGCGACGTTGCCCGGCCCGGCGCCGGCGAGCGCCGCGGTGGCCGCAACGCATCCCAGTGTCGACATCACCAGCAGGCGCTTCTTTGCCGCGCGCAGATCGGCATACGCGCCGATCGCCGGCATCGTCGCCATCACGATGACGCTCGACACCGCGAGCGTCGAGGTCCACGCCAGCGTGGCCCAGTCGGCGCCGCCGGCAACCCCGCCGACGAAGTAGGCACTGAACACTGCCGTGAGCACGACGGTCGTGTAGCCGGAATTGGCGAAGTCGTACATCGCCCAGCCGAAGACCTCGCGCTTGCGCACACCCGAGTTCAGCGCATCCTGGGGAAAGAGGGGCATGGGCGAGGTGTCGCGTCGGGGCTGCTCGGTACGCAGGCGTATTTGATCACGCGAACCGCGCGTATCGAGGAAGCAGTGGGCGCCCTGGCAGGACGGTCATCGGCGCGATCGGCGCTCGTCGCAAGCTGCTGGTGCAGGACGTGGCCGATCGCGCCGCGCTGCTCGAGCCGATGGTCGCGCAGCCGGACTCCGCACCGATCACGGCGCTCGGATCGCTGCACGGCGGCTGGCTTCCGCATCATGGCCGGCCCGGGCGGCTGCCACGGAACCCGGAATCGAGTTCCTGGTGACACCCCCATGCAGTCGAACCAGAGAGTGGTCGCGCGTTCGAACCCTGCGGGCGCGCAAGAATTCGACGTAGAATCAATTCGTTGTGAAACTCTCTGCGGGCGATTCGCCGTTGTCGCGCTATCGTTGCGCGTACGTGCAGGGCCGGGTCCGCTTCCGAGGCACCTCCCCGCACGTTCTGCGCTCCGCCGTGGAGCGGTGCGGTGATGCGTCCCGAACGCTGAGCGACCGAACCGCGACCGACCGGCCTCCCCAAGGCCTCAGGGGGTGCCCGGCGTTGCTGTATGACGTGCGTCAAGGACCTGCGTGCCGTCGGGGCGCGAGATTGGCGGCTGGATCCACACCAGGGGTGCGCCATGTCCGACACACCGACCCGCCAGGCGACGCAAGCCGACGCCCCGCTGCAGGACTTCTCGAGGTGCCACGAGGGGTTCGTGACCGTGCTCGAGACAGCGCTCGGCCTGCCGGAGATGATCGCCAGCGCCGCGCGGTCGCGCTCGTGCGCCGCCGACATGCTGAAGATGTTCCACGACCGCCTGCTCGCCCACCACGACGACGAGGAGCGCGACCTGTTTCCGGCGGTGCTGCGGATCGCGCGGCCGGGCGAGGAGGCCGAGCGGGCCCGGACGATGGTCGAGCAGCTCGTTCGCGAACATCGCGAGATCGCGCAGCTGTGGAAGCAGCTGGAGCCGGCCGTGCGAGCCGTCGCCAACGGCTACCTGCCGCAGCTCGACGCAGCGCTGCTGCGCGACCTGGTGAGCCGCTTCAACGAGCACGTGCGCGTCGAGGAGGAGGACTTCCTGCCCTTCGCGCAGCAGGTGCTGGCACGCCAGGCGGAGGACCTCGCGATGCTGGGCCTGGCGCTGCACCGACGCCACGAGGCCGAGGAGATCATGTCGACGGCAGTGGTTTACGGGCCCACTTGAAGGGACTCCCCGCTGCGCCGACCGCAGGGCCGTCGGCAATGCTCGCGCCGGTCCTGTCCGCGTCGGATTTCCTCCCGGACGCTGCACAGCGACCCGGCCGACGATGGCGTAGTCCCTGCGCGCGCGTCGTCGTGGGCTGCGGCAAGATCACCGTGGAACGGCAGCGCGATTCCACGTCCTGTTCGCGATCGCGTTGGCGATCGCAGTGCGCGCGGCCACGCTGGCTGCTGCCGCGCAGCCGGCAAGTGCGCCGTTCCACGCCGCGACGCCGGTCGCCGTGACAATCGTGCACCTCAACGACGTCTGCGAGATCCTCCCGGTCGAAGGCGGGTAGTCGGGCGGCTTGGCCCTTGGGGCGGGGCGCCGGTCGAGCTACATGCGCGGTCGCGGCACCAGCGGTCGACTTCGCAGCCGCGCGGCGATCGCGTCGGCCTGCGGGACCGCGTGGGCGAAGAAGCGCCGCAGCCCCGGGCACAGGTAGTTGAGCCCCGGCTCGTCGTCCGGTGTGCGGACGAAGCGGCTCTTCGGGCACTCTCCCCAGCAATCGGTGAGGAACGGGCACGCCCAGCAGCGCTTCGGCAGCCGCTCCGATTTCGCGTAGCCGAAGCGCACCTGCGCCGGGTCGAAGACGATGTCGCCGAGCCGCCGCTCGCGCACGGTGCCGCGGCGGTACTCGGCGTACACGTAGTGGTCGCAGGCGTAGACGCTGCCGTCGTGCTCGATGGCGACCGCCTTGCCGCAGGTCTCGCCGTAGACGCAGACCTGCGCCGGCTGGCCGAGGTGCTGCGCGACGAGCGTCTCGCAGAAGTTCACCACGACCTTGCCGATGTCCCGGCGCAGCCAGTCGTCCCACACCTTGCACAGGAACTCCCCGTACGCCTCGGGGTCGACCGACCACTCGGTGACGACCGAGTGCGCATGGCCGGGCCGCGCCTCGGGGCTGCCCACGCGCGGCAGGCGTGCGGCGGTCCACGCCTGCGGCGCCGTCGACTCGAACCCGCGAAGCTCCACGACGGGAATGAACTGCAGGTAGGTCGAGCGGACCACGCGGCGGAGGAAGCGGTAGACGTCGAGCGGGCGCGAGGCGTTGTAGCGGTGGACGCAGGTCAGCGTGTTGAACGGGACGTCGAAGCGCCGCAGCACGTCCACGCCCGCCATGACCCGGTCGAACGTCGGCTTGCCGCCCTTGCTGACGCGCAACTCGTCGTGCAGCGCCCGCGGCCCGTCGATCGAGATGCCGACGAGGAAGCGATTGCGCCGCAGGAAGCGCGCCCAGTCCTCGTCGAGCAGCGTGCCGTTGGTCTGCAGGCTGTTGGCGACGCGCTGCCCGGGCCGCGCGTACTTGCGCTGCAAGCGGAGCGCCTTCTCGAAGAACGCGAGGCCGAGCAGCGTCGGCTCGCCGCCCTGCCAGGAGAACACCACCTCGTCGCCCGTGACGTCGGCGAGGTAGCTGCGCACGAAGGCCTCGAGCACCTCGTCGCTCATGTGTCCGGGCCCCGGGCCTCCCGCCAGCCGCTGCTTGTGAAGGTAGTAGCAGTAGCTGCAATCGAGATTGCAGGCCGAGCCGGCCGGCTTGGCCATCACGTGGAACGCCCGCGGCGCCCGATCGCCGAGCCACCGGGGCACGTGGTACTTGTCGATCGGCCCGGGAAGCATCGTGCGCAGTGTAGGCGCCCCGCGGTTGCGGGGCACGACCTTCGAGCGCCGGTGGCACGGTGCAGGCCGCCGTGCTCGCGAAACCGGTGACCCAGATCAAGTCCCTGCGGCGGCGTTCCGGAGAAGAATCGCCGCTCCTGCACGCTCATCGGCATCTCAGGCCCGGCATGCGTCGCTCCCGCCAACGTCCCGCCGCCTGGCTCGCGCTCGTCGCGATGCTGCTCGGCTGCATCGCGCCGACGCTCGGCCGCGCGATGACGGCAGGCGATCGCGGCGTCGCGCCGGCATTCGACGTCTGCACGGTGGCCGCGCCGGCGTCGAACGTGGACGCGCTGCCCGTCGGTCGCGGCCCGCTCGACGGCGAGGGCCGGAAATCCGCACACGCACCGGACCACTGTCCGTACTGCTGCCTCCAGGCCGGCGCGGCGATGCCGCCGCCGGCGACGCGCGCGCCGCTCGTCGCGGAGCGCGCGCGCGCACCGGCGCCTGCGTGCGCCGTCGACGTCCCGGCACTGCGCGACGACGGGTCGCCAGCGCAGCCTCGCGCGCCCCCGCGGCGCGCGTGATCGCCCGGACCTCGGTTCCTCCCCGGCACTCGGTCGGGCGCGTGGTGCATCGCGCTCGCGGCAGCTGACGCAGCGTCGCGCGCTGGGCGCCGCGGCACGGTCGCGTCGCGACACGTGCCGGTGACGGACCGGGAGCCGGCGCGATCGCCGATGGCCTGGCTGCAGGGAGCGCTCCGCGCGACCGCGCCGCGCTCCATCCCGTGCGGGGCCGTACGCCTCGCCATTCACACCACGCGCCGCGGGCACGCCCGCGGTTCGTCCACGCGTCCTGGATCCACGATGACACCTCCGTTCTCGCGTCTTCCGCTGCTGGTCGCCGTTCCCCTGGCGCTCCCGGCGCTCGCGCAAAGCGTCTTCTCGCCCGCCGACGAGCCTCCGCCGCCGCCGGCGACCGTCGCGAAGTCCGACGCCGCGCCGCCGCGCGTCGGCAGCGTGCTGGTGACCGGATCGCGCGATGCGGCGGCCGCGACACCGGCTGCCGTCGACGCGCGGTCGCTGCAGTTCCTGCGCGCGGCCACGAGCGACACGGCGAGCCTGCTGCGCGCGCTGCCCGGCGTGAGCCTGTACGGCGCCGGGGGCATCTCGAGCCTCCCGTCGATCCGCGGGCTCGCCGACGACCGCATCCGCATCAAGGTCGACGGCATGGACCTGATCGCGGCCTGCCCGAACCACATGAACCCTCCGCTCGCCTACCTCGATCCGTCGAACGTGGGCACGCTGGAGGTCCACGCGGGCGTCGCACCGGTGAGCCTGGGCGGCGACAGCATCGCCGGCACGATCGTGGCCGAGTCGTCGCCTCCGCTTTTCGCAGGCCCCGGCGAGGGCACGCTGGCGAAGGGCGAGGTCGGCGCGCACTACCGCAGCAACGGCGACGGGTTCGGCGCCACCATCGCGGCGACGCTCGCCGGCGAGTCGCTCAGCCTCTCCTACGCGGGATCGACGGCCGAGCGCGACAACGAGAGGGCGGGCGGCGACTTCAAGGCGTCGACGACGACGGGACGCGCCGGCCACGCGCTCGCGCGCGACGAGATCGGCTCGAGCGCGTTCCGGACGCGCAACCACGAACTCGCCATCGCCTACACGGACGGCGGGCAGCTGCTGGAGGCACGGGTGGGGCGCCAGGACATCCCCTACCAGCTGTGGCCCAACCAGCGGATGGACATGCTCGACAACGTGCAGGAGCGCGTCAACGTCCGGTGGCGCGGCCGCTTCGCATGGGGACGCCTCGACGCCCGCGCGTGGCACGAGCGCGTCGACCACTTCATGGACTTCGGCCCGGACAAGCGCTACTGGTACGCCGCGGCGTCGGGCGGACCGTCGGCGCCGGACGGCGTGCCGTGCGAACCGGCCGGTCCGACGTGTGCCGCCGGCATGCCGATGTTCACGGCGAGCACCAACACCGGTGCGACGGTCAAGGGCGCGATCGACCTGTCCGACCGCGACGTTCTTCGCGCGGGCGGCGAGCTGCAGCGCTACCGGCTCGACGACTGGTGGCCGGCCTCCGGCGGCGGCATGTGGCCCGACACGTTCTGGAACATCCGCGACGGCCGCCGCGACCGCGCCGCGCTCTATGCGGAATGGGAGGGAAAACCGGCCCCGCAGTGGACCGTGCTCACCGGCGTGCGCTACGAGCGCGTCGCGAGCGACACGGGGCCCGTTCAGGCCTACAACGACGCTGCGGCGCCGGCGACCGGGCGCGTGGCGGCCTTCAACGGCCGCGACCGCGCGCGGACCGACCACAACGTCGACGCGACGCTGGTCGCCCGTTACCGGCCGCACGAGGCCCTCGACGTCGAGGTGGGCCTGGCCCGCAAGGTGCGCTCGCCCAGCCTCTACGAGCGCTACACGTGGATGACGCGCGGCATGGAGATGCTGATGGTCAACTGGTTCGGCGACGGCAACGGCTACGTCGGCGATCCTGACCTCGTCGCGGAGAAAGCGCACACCGTCTCGGTCACCGTCGACTGGCATGCGCCGGACGGCCGCTGGCGCCTCGCGGCGACGCCGTACTACACGCGCGTCACCGACTACGTCGACGCGGTGCGGTGCCCGCCGGACCTGGGCGGCGCGTGCGCCACGCAGACGCCGGGGGGCGGGAAGTTCGTCTTCCTGCAGTTCGCGAACCAGTCCGCGCGGCTGTACGGGCTCGACCTCGCCGCCCAGGCGTCGGTGGACGTGCCCGGGATCGGTGAGCTCGGGGTCACCGGCGTCGTCGGCTACACGGATGGACGCAATCGCAGCACCGGCGACAACCTCTACAACATCATGCCGCCGAACGCGCGCGTGGTGCTCACGCACCGCCGCGGCGCGTGGGACAGCGCACTCGAGCTGATCGCCGTGAGCGCCAAGGACGACGTCTCGTCGACGCGCAACGAGGTCGCCACCGGCGGCCATGGACTGGTGAACCTGCGGGTCGCCTACCAGTGGAACCGGCTGCGCATCGACGCGGGCGTCGAGAACGTGTTCGACCGGCTCTACGCGCCGCCGCTCGGCGGCGCGTACCTGGGGCAGGGCACGACGATGACGGCCAGTCCGGTGGGCTCGGTGCCGCGGTGGGGTACGCCCGTCCCGGGCGCCGGGCGCTCGTTCTACGTCGGCGCGAAGGTCGCGTTCTGAGGTGGATCAGCGCTTTCGTCCGCGGGGCCGGCGTGGCGCCGCCGCGCGCCCGCGCGACGAGGTTGCGGCGGCGTCCGACGTCACCGCGAGCGGCCAGTCGGCGATGCGCTGGCCGTCGGACGCTTCGCCGGGCGCCGTCGTCCGGATCTCGAGCGTGAGCCGGAAGCGATCGCCGCGGTAGTAGTAGGTGGCGGCCTGCACCGGGCGGTCGTGATCGTCGGTGATGACGTAGCGGCACCGGAGCGCGGCCGCCCCCGGCGCCATGCCCAGGGCGGCCGCGACGGTGGTGTCGGCGAGCGTGGCCTCGATCGACTGGCGGATGCTCCGCGTGTGGACGCGCAGCCGCGCGTACAGGATCGACGTGATCGTCGCGGTCGACAGGTCCAGCCTGCGCAGCCTGTCGCCGATGTCGGTGGGGACGAACACCACGAGGTAGGCCAGGACCTCCTTGCCCGCGAGCAGCAGCCGGTCGATGCGATAGGCGCTGGCGCCCACGGGGAGATCGAGCAGGGGCGCGGCCTCGGGGCCCAGCGGCTGGGCCTCGAAGCGGAGCACCTTGAACTTCGTCCCGGGGCGCATCCGGAACAGCTGCGTCGGATCGGCCTCGAGCTTCGGGTGATCGAGTCCCGGCAGGCGGGCGACGCGCAGCCGTACGCCGCGGCGGCGCTCGAGCACGCCTTCCTCGACGAGGACCCCGATTGCCCTCCGCAGCGTGTTCCGGTTCACGCCGAACTCCGACGCGAGGTCGCCTTCGGAAGGGAGTTCGTCGCCCGCACGCCAGCGCGTTCCCATCCGCTCACGGAGGATGAGGGCGATCTGCCGGTACACCGGCGCGTGGCCGTCGAACTCGTTTCCCGCGGCTGCGGATGCAACGCCCGGAGCGTGCAGTGTCATCGCGTGTCGGCGAACATATCTACTTGACTAGATAACTAGCTATCTATATAAGTGGACGCCGGATGTCAAGCCGGCATCCGGCACCCCGGAGCGCAACGACCCATGGAGAACCGCATGCGCAAGAGCCTTCCCCACGCCGGCAGGCCGTGGTCCGAACTCGAGCCCGACATGGACGCGATGACGCGCAACGACATCGACTGGAGGCGGGGGCGTTCGCCGATGTACGTCTTCTACACGACCGACAGCGTGTACGACGTCGCGACCAAGGCGTTCTTCAAGTACTTCACCGAGAACGGCCTGGGCAACGCGAAGGCGTTCCTCGGCGTGGGCCAGATGGAACGCGAGATCCTCGAGATGGGGCTCTCGCTCTTCCACGCGCCCGAGGCGGCGGTCGGTACCATGACCACCGGCGGCACCGAGAGCCTGCTGCTCGCCATCAAGACCTGCCGGGACTGGACGCGCGCGCACCGGCCCGGGGTGAAGCGTCCGAACATCGTCGCGCCCATGTCGGTGCATCCGGCATTCGACAAGGCCGCCGACCTGATGGACCTGGAGGTGCGTCGCACGCCGTTGCGCCCGGACTGCAGCGCGGACCCCGCGGCGATCGATCGTGCGATCGACGACCAGACCATGATGATCGTGGGATCCGCGCCGTGCTTTCCGCACGGCATCGTCGACCCCATCGCCGAACTGGGCGCGATCGGCGTCGCGCGCGGCCTGTGGCTGCACGTCGATGCGTGCGTGGGCGGCTACCTCGCACCGTTCGCGCGCAAGCTCGGCTACCCCGTGCCGGAGTTCGACTTCGCGGTGCCGGGCGTCTGGTCGATGTCGGCCGACCTCCACAAGTTCGGGCACTGTCCGAAGCCGGCCTCGACGGTGTTCTACCGGACCCCCGAGCTGCACGCGTTCCAGAAGTTCGATCACGCCGAGTGGTCCGGCGGGCGCATGATCACGCAGACGTACGTGGGCACGCGACCCGGGGGGGCGATCGCGGCGGCCTGGGCGGTCATGCACCACCTGGGCGAGGCCGGGTACCTCGAGATCTCGCGGCGGATCCTCGAGATGAGCCGCGCCTACGTCGACGGCATCAACGCCGTTCCCGGACTCCAGGTCGTCGGCCAGCCGCACCTCAGCATCGTCTCGTACGCGTCCACCGATCCGGCCGTGCCCATCGCGGCGGTTGCCGATCGACTGCGGTCCTCCGGGTGGCTCATCGGCATGACGCGCGAGCCCCCGGCGATCGTCACCATGCTGTCGCTGCTGCACGAGCCGGTGCGCGAGGAGTATCTCGGCGACCTCCGCCAGGCCGTCGAGGCCCTGCGCCGCGGCACCACGGCCCCTGCCGCACAAGCGCAAGCCAGTTACTCGTAAACCGTTCCGCCCGCACGAAATCGCCCAGAAGGAGATCGATCATGCTTGGGAAGCCGTCGCTCGCCGTTGCCGCTGCCGCGCTCCTGCTCGGCGTCGCCCCGCAGGCCCACGCCGACCAGCCCCACCTGCGCATCGTCAAGACCCCGGGCTTCTCGGCCATGCCGCTCCACGTGATGGAGCGGCAGAAGTTCCTGGAACGGCAGCTCGCGAAGGCGGGGGTTCCCGACACGAAGGTCGAGTGGACGCGGATTTCCGGCGGCGCGCTGGTCAACGACGCGCTGCTCGCGGGCAACGTCGACGTGGCGGTGGGCGGCATCGGGCCGCTGGCCACGATCGTGGGACGGACGGCCGGAACGCCCGTGGAGGTCAAGGGCATCGCCGCCGTCGTCTCGCAGCCCATCTATCTCAACTGCAACGATCCGCGCATCAAGTCCCTTGCGGATCTCGGCGAGAAGGACCGCATCGCCGTGCCTGCCGTGAAGGTCTCGATCCAGGCGGTCGTCCTGCAGATGGAGGCCGCGCGTCGCTTCGGCGAGAAGGACGCCCACCGCATCGACAGGAACACCGTGTCCATCCCGTCGGCCGACGCCATTGCGCAGATCGTCTCGGGTGCCGGCGCCCTGACCTGCCACATGGCCGCCGATCCGCATCACACCACCGAAGTCAAGAGCGGCAAGGTGCACACCGTGCTCGATTCCTACGGGGTCGTGGGATCGCCGCACAACATCTCGGTGGCCTACACGACGAAGCGCTTCCGGGAAGGCAACCCGAAGCTGTACGCCGCGTTCCTCGCCGCGCTGGCGGAGGCCCAGGCGTTCATCACCGCCGACCCGAAGACCTCCGCGGCGATCTATCTCGAGATGAACGCCGAGAAGATGTCGGCCGACGAGATCGAGGCGCTGATCCGCGACAAGAAGAACATCTTCAGCTCGGTGCCGTACGGCACGGAGCGCATCGTCAACTTCATGCACAAGACGGGCGCGATGCAGAAGCCGATCGGGTCCTGGAAGGACCTCTACTTCCCGGACATCCACGGCGCGGCCGGCAACTGACGGCGACGACGCGATGCTCGCGGACGCGACGCCCACGGCTCCGGAAGCGGCCGCCGCGCCCAGCGTTGTCCTCGACGTCGCGGGGGTCACGCTCCAGTACCGCACGACGGACAAGATCGTCACGGCGACGTATCGCGTGAGCTTCTCCGTCGAGACCGCCGACAGGTTCGTGCTGCTCGGCCCGTCCGGATGCGGCAAGTCGACGCTGCTCAAGGCCGTGGGGGGCTACATCGAGCCCGTGGAGGGGGCGATCAACCTGCGGGGCAAGCCGATCAGGCATCCGGGCCCCGACCGCGTGATGGTGTTCCAGGAGTTCGACCAGCTTCTGCCGTGGAAGACGGTCCGGCAGAACGTCGAGTTCGCGCTCGTCAGGTCCGGCAAGTGCACGCGAACGGAAGCGTCGGATCGCGCCATGCACTACATCGTCAAGGTCGGCCTGGCCGGGTTCGAGCACGCGTATCCGCACACGCTGTCGGGAGGCATGAAGCAGCGGGTGGCGCTGGCGCGGGGCCTCGCCGTGGAGCCCGACATCCTGCTGATGGACGAGCCGTTCGCGGCCCTCGATGCCCTGACGCGGCGCAAGATGCAGGAGGAGCTCCTGCAGCTGTGGGACGACCGGCACTTCACCGTGCTCTTCGTCACCCACTCGATCCCGGAAGCCGTCCTCGTCGGCAACCGGATCCTGCTGCTGTCCCCGCATCCCGGCAGGGTCCGCGCGGAGCTCGACTGCGACGGCGGCGACGACCCGCAACCGGAGACCGGGAAGCGGCTCTCCGAGCGCATCCACGACATGCTGTTCAGCACGGAGGAGGCGCGCCATGCATAGCGCGGTGCGGCGCAGGCCCGACATTTTCGTCGAGCGGCTGGAGACGAGCTTCGGCGTCGTCGAACGACCCCTTTCGCCCTGGCAGAGGGTCGCGAACTCGGGCACGTTCCGCAAGGGTGCGATCCTGGTCATCATCGCCGCCGTGTGGCAGCTCTACGCGACCCGGCTGGGCAATCCGTTCGTGCTCCCGACGTTCACCGCGACGTTCGACGCCTTCGTCGCGTCGCTGCTCTCGGGCGAGCTCCTGGCACGCACGATGTACTCCATCGAAGTGCTGCTGATGGGCTATGCCGCCGGCCTGGTGCTCGCGTCGGTCCTCACGGCGCTCGCGGCCACGACCCGCGTCGGGCGCGACCTGCTCGAGCTGCTGTCGGCGATGCTGAGCCCGATGCCCGCGATCGCCCTGCTGCCGCTGGCGATGATCTGGTTCGGGCTGGGCATCGGCAGCTTCGTGTTCGTGCTCATCCACTCCGTGCTGTGGGCGGTGGCGCTCAACACGAACTCCGGCTTCCGGTCCGTGCCGAGCGCGCTGCGGATGGTCGGCATGAACTACGGGCTGCGAGGCCTGCCGTACATCGCGCTGATCCTGGTGCCCGCCGCGTTCCCCAGCATCCTCACCGGCCTGCGGATCGGCTGGGCGTTCGCGTGGCGCACGCTGATCGCGTCGGAGCTGGTGTTCGGCGTGAGCTCGCAGGCGGGGGGACTCGGCTGGTTCATCTTCGAGAAGAAGAACATGCTCGACATCCCGACGGTGTTCGCCGGTCTCTTCATGGTGATCGCCGTCGGCCTCGTGATCGAGTACCTGGTGTTCGGACTGATCGAGCGCGCAACCATCCGCAAGTGGGGCATGCAGCACTGAGGCGCGGGCCGTGGTCGCGGGTGGAAGACGCGTCGTCGCGGCGGAGACGAAAGGAACGCTGGCAATGAAGGCGGAAGCGGGGATCGCGGATCGTGCGCAACGCACGGGGTTGTTCATCGACGGCCGCTGGCGGGAAGCATCGCCGAGCGTCGGCATCGACGTCGTCGACCCCGCCACCGAGGAGGTCGTCGGCCGCATCCCGAGCGCGTCGGCGGACGACGTGCAGCTCGCGATCGACGCCGCCCGCGCGGCGTTCCCGGCGTGGCGCGCGACGCTGCCGTGGGACCGTGCCACCGTGCTGCGGCGCGCGGCCGACCTGATCCGGGCGCGATCCGAGGACCTCGCGCGGGTGCTGACGCAGGAGCAGGGCAAGCCGCTCGCCGAGTCGCGCCGCGAGGCCGGCATGGCGGCCGACCACTTCGAGTGGGCGTCGGAGGAGGGGAAGCGCATCTACGGGACGGCCATCGATGCGCGTCCTGCGGGAACGCGCTGCGTCGTCCGCCACGAGCCGGTCGGCGTGGTCGGCGCGCTGACGCCCTGGAATTTCCCCGCGCTGCAGTTCGCGGCGAAGGTGTCGTATGCGCTCGCGGCGGGTTGCGCGGTGGTCGCCAAGCCGTCGGAGGAGGTTCCCGGCATCTGCATCGGACTCGCCTGCGCGCTCGAGGACGCGGGCCTGCCGCCGGGGGTGCTGAACCTGGTGTTCGGCCACCCGCCCGAGATCTCGGCGGAGCTCTTCGCGTCGCCCCATGTTCGCGCCGTCTCGTTCACAGGATCGACGGCGGTGGGCAAGCAGCTGATGGCGATGGCGGCGCCGGGACTCAAGCGCCTGACCATGGAACTCGGCGGCCACGCGCCGCTGATCGTCCTCGGCGACGTCGACCCGGACGATGCGGCGACCAAGGCGGCGATGATCAAGTTCCGCAACGCCGGGCAGGCGTGCGTCTCCCCCAGCCGCTTCTACGTCCACGAGTCCATCGCCGCACGCTTCACGGAGCGGCTGGTCGAGTGCGCCCGCGCGCTGAAGCTCGGCAGCGGACTGGACGAGGTGACGACCATGGGACCGCTCGCCAATGCACGCCGGCGGGCCGCTGCGGAGGACCTCGTCGAGGACGCGAAGTCGCACGGCGCCAGGGTGCGCACGGGCGGCGCCCGACCCGCGGGCCTGACACGCGGCTTCTTCTTCGAGCCCACGGTGCTGGACCAGGTGCCCGAGTCCTGCAGGATCATGAACGTGGAGCCGTTCGCGCCGATCGCGCCGGTGGCGGCCTTCCGCGACCTGGACGCCGCGATCGCCGCGGCCAACCGCCTGCCCTACGGACTCGCGGCGTACGCGTTCACGAACTCCGCCAGGGATGCCGCCCGGCTCGCCGACGAACTGGAGGCCGGCATGGTCGCGATCAACAACTTCGCGCTGGCGACCGCCGAGACGCCGTTCGGCGGCGTCAAGGAGAGCGGATTCGGCCGCGAAGGCGGCCCGTCGGCGATCCACGAGTACCTGACGCCGAAGCTCGTGAAGACGCAGCTGTAGGCAGGGCCCGCGAGGCGCTTCCAATGCGCCGCCGCCGTTCACGAACGACGGCCGGCGGGCCGGCCGGCGCGGCCGGCCAGCTGTGAACCGCCGTCCGGTCGGTTCAGCGGGCCGCTGCCAGCGGCACGCCGGTCAGCCGCTCGAGCTCCGCGTGCGCGAGACCGTCGACGCGATCCACGACGACCAGGCCGCCCTGCGTCACGTCGACGACGGCGAGGTCGGTGTAGATGCGGCTCACGCAGCGCAGCGCGGTGACGGGGTAGTCGAGCGCCGCGACGATCTTGCTGCGACCGTCCTTCGTGAGGTGCTCCATCATCACGAAGACCTGCTTCGCGCCGAGCGCGAGGTCCATCGCGCCGCCGACGGCCGGGATCGCGTCGGGCGCACCCGTGTGCCAGTTCGCGAGGTCGCCGCGCGCGGAGACCTGGAACGCGCCGAGGACGCAGATGTCGAGGTGGCCCCCGCGCATCATCGCGAACGAGTCGGCGTGGTGGAAGTAGGATGCGCCGGGCAGGGCGGTCACCGGCTGCTTGCCGGCGTTGATGACGTCCGGGTCCTCGTGCCCAGGCGGCGGCGCCGGTCCCATGCCGAGCAGGCCGTTCTCGGTGTGCAGGACGATCTCGCGATCGCGGGGCAGGTGGTTGGCGACGCGCGTGGGCAGCCCGATGCCAAGGTTGACGTACGCGCCGTCGGGAATGTCGGCGGCGACGCGCGCGGCGATCTGGTCGTGCGTGTAGCGCTTCATCGGACAGTCAGGTCGCACGCGCGGCAGCGGCCGTCCCGGCGGGTTGCGTGGCGCGCGGAGGAACCGCGACCACGCGGCGCACGAAGATGCCCGGCGTCACGATCGCCTCGGGATCGAGATCGCCAAGCGCCACGACCTCGTCGACCTGCGCGATCGTGCACTCGGCTGCCATCGCCATGATCGGCCCGAAGTTGCGCGCCGTCTTGCGGTAGACGAGGTTGCCCCAGCGGTCGCCGCGCAGCGCCTTGACGAGCGCGAAGTCGGCGCGGATCGGGTGCTCGAGCACGTAGTCGCGGCCGTCGATGACGCGCGTCTCCTTGCCCTCGGCGAGCCGCGTGCCGAAGCCGGTGGGCGTGTAGAACGCGCCGATGCCGGCGCCCGCCGCGCGGATGCGCTCCGCGAGATTGCCCTGCGGCACGAGCTCGAGCTCGAGTTCGCCGGCGCGCCAGGCGCGGTCGAAGTGCCACGAGTCCGTCTGGCGCGGAAACGAGCACACGATCCGGCGCACGCGCTTCTCGCGGATCAGCGCCGCGACGCCCGCATCGGCGTTGCCCGCGTTGTTGTTGACGATCGTGAGGCCGCGCGCGCCGGTGGCGATGAGCGCGTCGATCAGCTCGACCGGCATGCCGGCCGTCCCGAAGCCGCCGATCATGACGGTGGCGCCGTCGCGGATGCCGGCGACCGCGGCTTCGAGCGAGGGGACGGTCTTGTCGATCACGATGCGCGTCCTGGAGACCACCCGAAGCGTACCTGAAGCACGGCGGCGCGGCAGCGGCGTGCGTGCGCGAGGGCCGTCATGGGACACGACGCTGGGTTCCCGCTTTCGCGGGAACGACGACGCAGGCGGGATGGCCGCCGCGGCGGTGGCGAGCGTCAGGAGGCGACCGTCAGGAGGCGACCGTCAGGAGGCGACCGTCAGGAGGCGGGCGTCAGGAGGCGGGCGTCAGGAGGCGGGCGTCAGGAGGCGACCGTCAGGAGGCGACCGTCAGGAGGCGGGCGTCAGGAGGCGGGCGTCAGGAGGCGGGCGTCAGGAGGCGACCGCGCGCGGCCGCTGCTGCTTGAGGAGCGCCTCGACGTCCCACGGCGCCAGCGGCCGTGCGAACAGGAAGCCCTGGCCGCCGTCGCAGCCGAGGTCGAGCAGCTTGCGCAGCTGCTGCTCGGCCTCCACGCCCTCGGCGACGACGCGCTTGCCCATGGCGCGACCCATGACGACGATCGCGCGCACGACTTCCTCGCCCTCGCGGCCCTGCGACATCCGGCTGGTGAACGAGCGGTCGATCTTGATCTCGGCGATCGGCAGGTCGCTGATGCGCGTCAGCGACGAGTAGCCGGTGCCGAAGTCGTCGATGCTGATGTGCAGGCCGCTGTCGCGCAGCTGGCGCAGGTTGGGCACGGCCACCGACAGGCCGTCGATCAGCATGCTCTCGGTCACCTCGAGCGCGAGACGCTCCGGGCGGATGCCCGCGGTCTGCACGGTCGAGCGGACGCGCTCGACGAAGTCGTTCTGCAGCAACTGCACGCCGGAGACGTTGACGTGCACCTGCAGGTGCGAGCAGGTCGGCACCGCCGCGTGCCACGCCGCGAGCTGGCGGCACGCCTGCTCCATCGCCCACTGGCCGAGCGGCACGATCAGGCCCGACTCCTCGGCCACGCGGATGAACTTCTCGGGCGACACGGCGCCGCGCTCGGCGTGCACCCAGCGGCAGAGCGCTTCGACGCCGGTGATCTGCCGCGTCCGCAGGTCGAAGATCGGCTGGTAGGCGAGGTAGAGCTGCTCCTGCTCGATCGCGCGGCGCAGCGCGCTCTCGAGCCACAGCTGCGACGAGACCTCGGCGTGCAGCGCGGCGTCGAACACCGCGTACTGCGCGCGCCCCTGCGCCTTGGCGCGGTACATCGCGATGTCGGCGTCGCGCATCACGTCCTCGGGAGAGGCGTACTGGGGTCCGCCCATCGCGATGCCGATGCTGACGCTGGTCGACAGCTCGGCGGAGCGGATGTGGACGGGCTCCGACACGACGGACTGGAGACGCGCGGCCAGCGCGGTCGCGTCCTCCTCGCGCAGGTTCCGGCCGAGGATCGCGAACTCGTCGCCGCCGAGGCGCGCGACGACGTCGATGGGGCGCAGCTGCGCCAGGATGCGCCGGCCCAGCACGACCAGCAGCTCGTCGCCGGCGCGGTGGCCGAGGCTGTCGTTGATCGTCTTGAACCGGTCGCAATCGAGGAACAGGACGGCGAAGCGGTACGACGGGTCGCGGCGCGCCGCGGCGATGGCGGCCGAGAGCTGCTCGAAGAAGAAAGCGCGGTTCGGCAGGTCGGTGAGATTGTCGTGGTGCGCGATGTGCTGGAGGCGCTGCTCCGCGATCCTGCGCGCGGTGACGTCGAGCACCTGGACGATCAGGCACGGGGCGTCCGCGTCGCTCGCCGAGAAGAAGGACGCGTGCAGCGCGACGGTCACCACCTCGCGGTCCGGCCGCAGGCAGCGGACCTCCATCGAGCACGTGGCGGTCGACCCGGAGAGGAGCTTGCCCAGCTCGCCGACGAGGGCGGGGTGGTCGTCGCGGTGCACGAACGCGCCGAGGTCGGCGCCGGCCATCGCGTCCGCCGGCCGCCCGAGGATCTCGCAGAGGGCGGGATTGGCCTGCAGGACGATGCGCTGGTGCGTCACCAGCGCCATGCCGATCGCGGCGTGCGAGAACGACTTCTGGAAGCGGCTCTCGCTCTTCTGCAGCTCGGCCAGGTGGCGGGCCGCGTCGGCGGCCTCGCGCTCGGCGGCGAGCACGCGTTCCTGCTGCGCGAGCCTGCTGGCCTCGATCTCGCGCAGGAACACGCGGTGCGTCAACAGCACGATCCCGATCACCGGCACCGCGGCCAGGAAGACGCCCATGCCCAGCGTCTCGTAGCCGGTGAAGAGCAGGGCGGCCACGGCGGCGCACGCGAGGTTGACGAGGCCCATCCACGCGTGGTCGCGCAGGATCGCCACGGGCCGCAGCGGGAGCCCCTGCTTGAGCGTGATCAGCGACGCGATCAGCAGCGTGCTCGCCGCGAAATAGGCGATCGCCATCGGGAACAGCAGCGCGAGCTGCATCAGCAGCGTGGGCGCGCCGAAGTGCCCGTGCACGAACTCGACGCCGGCCGTGTAGACGAGCCCGCACGAGAACATCGCGAGGCCGTTCATCGCGGGGCTGCCAAGGCGGCTCGTCCAGCGCTTGGACGTGCGGTACGAGCCCAGCGCGCCTTCGGCGGCCGCCGCCAGCGCGGCCGCGGCGGGGCCGTTCATCATCAGGGCGAGGAAGATGAAGATCTCGGCGCCGGTGATCGACACCTTGCCGCTCGGGATGCGCAGCGGATAGGCGCCGGCGACGCCCGCGATGATCACGCCCGCGACGACCTGGGCGATCGAGACCGGCGGCAGCGTGGCGACGGAGCGGATCGCGAGCGCGATGATGGCGCCACCGAGGATCGCGGTGATCCACCAGTAGACCTTCGCGCTCAGGTTGTAGTCGTCCATCCGCAACATCGCAGGCCCCGATCGGCGAAGCGCCGGCTACGGGCGGCGCGGTCGGCGAGCGACCCAAGGCGCGAGGATAGCGCGCCAGGCGCACGATGCACGCAAGAAGCGCGCCGCGCCGCCGGACGGCGGGCGGCGCGGGGAAATGCGATGGCCGGGGTGCGCGGGAGCCTACGGCTCGCCGGCGTGGACGGATTCGCTCAGGACCAGGCCTTCGGAGAGAACGAGGCCCTCGGACAGCACGAGGCCTTCCGAGAGGACCAGGCCTTCCGACAGCACCAGGCCCTCGGACAGGACGAGGCCTTCCGAGAGGACCAGGCCCTCGGAGAGGACGAGGCCTTCGGAGAGCACCAGGCCCTCGGAGAGGACGAGGCCTTCGGAGAGCACCAGGCCCTCGGAAAGGACGAGGCCCTCGGAGAGGACGAGCCCCTCGGACAGCACCAGCCCCTCGGAGAGCACCAGCCCCTCCGACAGCACCAGCCCCTCGGAGAGCACCAGCCCCTCGGACAGGACGAGCCCTTCCGAAAGCACGAGGCCCTCGGAGAGCACCAGGCCTTCCGAGAGCACCAGCCCGGACGCGCCCGCCAGGCCCTGCGAGATCGTCGCGACCGGGGCGTAGATGCCCGTGCGCGCCGCGAGGTTCGAGCGCCCCGCGATGGCGTCCGCCGGGCGCACGCCCGGCGTGAGGAGCATCGTCCGTCCGGCGAGCGTCTGCAGGAAGTGGCGCGGCTGATCGGTCCCGGGCCACATGACCGGGTCGACGTGCATCGCGAGCCGGCCGGCCCACAGCAGGCTGGGGTCGTAGATGGCCTGGAACTTCTCCAGCAGCGCGCGGCCGCCGAACACGTGCCCGCCGCCCGCGGTGACCAGGCCGGACCACGGCACGGACGCGCCGCCGATCCACGAGCCGCCCGACGGCAGCGCGTGGCCGGCACGCAGCATGCTGGCACCGGGCTCGAGCGTCCCGGCCGCGACGGCCATCGCGATGTCCGGGCGCAGCGCCTGCGCGACGCGCACCGCGCCGTCGACGTTGAGCAGTCCCGTGCCCTGCTGCACGAGCGCAGCGCCGGGGAGGGGCTGCGCGGTGTACTGGAGAATCGCCTTGACGAGCGGCGGCGTGAGGCCGGGGTTGGCCTGCAGCATCGCGGCCACGGCGCCGGCCACCGCCGGCGCCGCGATCGACGTGCCGCTCAGCAGCATCAGGCGGCCGTTGCGCACCGGCGCGGCGCCGGCGACTTCGAGCGCCGGATTGGCGGACAAGAGCGCGTTCCCGCTGCCGGCCAGCGCCCCGACGATGCGGTTGCCGGGGGCGACGAGGTCGGGCTTCAGCAGGTTGTCGTAACGCCGCACGCCGGCCGCATCCACCGTCCCGCTGCGCGTCGGGCCGCGCGAGCTGAACCGGTTGACCGTCTCGTCGGCGCGCGCCAGCGTGCCGTGGTGGTGCGCCGAGCCGACGGTGATGGCGCTGGGCTCGTTCCCCGGGGCCCCGATCGCACCGAGGACCTCGAGGCCGTTCGCCGTGACGCCGTAGTTGCCGGCCGCGGCGACCACGACGATGCCCACCGCGGACGCCGCGCGGACCGCGCGGCACAGCGGGTCGTTGAGGAACGAACCGATCGTCGGCGCGGCGAGGCTCAGGTTCAGCACGCGGATGCGGTGCGTCTTGCGGTTCGCGATCACCCAGTCGATCGCGGCCAGCACGTCGCTGACGTGCCCGACGCCGCGCTGGTCCAGCACGCGGACGTCGACGAGCGTCGCTCCAGGGGCGATGCCGGCCGCGTCGAGGCCGCCGGCGACCGGCGCGCCCGCGGCGACCGAGGCGACGTGCGTCCCGTGGCCGTAGGCGTCCGGGTTGGTGATGCCCGAGCCGTCCACCGCGCGCTCGAACGCGCGGTAGACCGGACTGCCCGGCGCATAGCCGGCCGACAGGTCGCGCGAGCGCGTCCAGTCGAGGACGCCCGGCCTCTGCGCGGCGCTCAGCCGCGTGAAGTCCACCGCGGCCGCGATGCGTGCGCTGCGACGGCACGCGCCTTGCGAGCCTTCGCCGCCGCCGAACGCGGCGTGGCAGCCGTCGATGCCCGAGTCGAGCACGGCGATCCCGACGCCGGTGCCGTCGAACGCCGTCGGATTGCCGGCGCGCACGCCGGCGGTCCCGGTGATGTCCTGCAGGAAGCTGGCCGTCCGGAAAGCCGGCCGGTTGGGCATGATGTACGCTACATCTGGGCGCGCAGCGATCATGTCGACGGCCGCGGAGGGAAGCACGGCGAGCACCGCCGGCGTGGCCTGGTACTGGTAGAAGACGGACCCGCCGGCCGCGAGGATCGACCTACGCAGTTCGGCCAATGCGGGGTCCGCGGACGCGGCGCCGACGAGCACCTGGACGTAGGTTCCGCGTGGCGTGCGGGACGCCCAAGCCACTTTCGGAGTTGTAGCGGACAACACCTGCCGCAGGTCGGGGGCGACCTTGCCACCGTGCGAGGCCGCGTGCGCGGCGTTGACGCCGGCCCCGAAGAGTGCGATCGCGAACAGCCCGATCGGCAGCAGAACCCGCCCCAGAAGCCGCATCCAGCCCACCGGACCGGCGGCGCGGATGTGAACGTTCGGTTCGATGGTCGTCACGGCGTCTCCCCCTCGGCTGACAGCGAATGGGGGAATCGTACCGTCACGACCTGTCGGCCACAAGATGTCGGCCGCACGTGGAGCGTCACATGCTGACGGGCGGCGTCTCGTGGTGCACGCGTTGTGGCGTTTCCGGACACGGGGCGGTCGCAGGTCGCCACGGTGCCGGGGGCTCGGTAGAGTGGCGGTGGTGCCGCACCGCGGTACCGCGCTGCGTCCCGATCCCTTCACCGATGGCCCTCGACACTCGCGTCCCGCTCGCGGGAAGCGCGCCGGCACCTCGCACAGCGCCCGACGAGGCGGCGCGGCACGGCGGCGCCGCCGCGCTGCTGCTCAACGTCGCGCACGCGCTGGATCACCTAATGCTGCTGGTGTTCGCGACCGCGGTGAGCGCCATCGCCGCGGACTTCGGCATCGCGCGCTGGGAGGATCTGATGCCCTATGCGACCGGCGCGTTCGTCATGTTCGGCCTGGGGTCGCTGCCGTCCGGGCGGCTCGGCGACCTGTGGGGCCGGCGGGCGATGATGCTCGTCTTCTTCTTCGGTCTCGGCGCATCCTCGCTGCTCGTTGCCGCGGCGCAGGGCCCGTGGCAGATCTTCGGCGCGCTGTCGCTGATGGGCCTGTTCGCGTCGATCTACCATCCGGTCGGCATTCCGATGCTCGTGCAGGGCGCCGCGCGGCCGGGCTGGGTGATCGGCGTCAACGGGCTCGCCGGCAACCTCGGCATCGCCGCGGCCGCGCTGTCGACGGGGCTGCTGGTCAAGTACGCGGGCTGGCGTGCCGCGTTCGTGGTCCCGGGCCTCGTCGCGATAGGCTGCGGCATCGCGTTCGCGCGCATCGCGCCGCGCGAGGCGACGCCGCCGGCGCGCCGTGCCCCGCGGCAGCTGGAGCTGTCCCCGGCGACGGTCGCGCAGGTGCTGCTCGCGCTGACGCTCACGTCGACGACCGCGTCGCTGATCTTCAACTTCACCACCAACGGCAACGCCGAGCTGCTGGCCGCGCGCATGCGCGCGGTCACGGCCGACCCCGCGCTGCTCGGCGTGCTGCTGGCGATGGTCTACGTCGTCGCCTCGTTCGCACAGCTCGCCGTCGGCCGCGCGATCGACCGCTATCCGCTCAGGGGCCTGTTCCTCGCGATCGTCGCCATGCAGGTGCCGCTGTTCCTGCTGGCCTCCGGTGCCCAGGGGTGGCTGCTCTACGGCGTCGCCATCGCGTTCATGGCGTTCGTCTTCGGCGCGATCCCGTTCACCGACGCGATCATCGTGCGCTACGTCGACGACCGCGCGCGGTCGCGCGTCGCCGGATTGCGGCTGACGGTGTCCTTCGGCGTCAGCTCGCTCGCGGTGTGGCTGCTGGGGCCGTTCGTGAAGTCGGCGGGCTTCGACGCGCTGTTCGCCACGATGGCCGGCATCGCCGTGGTGACGCTGCTCGGCGTCGCGCTCCTGCCGCGCCCGCACGAGCGGTCGGCCGTGGCGCCGGCGCCTGCGGAGGGCGGGCGCGGGCGCGTGCCGCCGGCGTGATCGGTGCATCGGGCTCCGCGCGAACGGAGGCGGTTGCTGCCACGACGCGGTCCGAACGCCGCTCGGCCGACGGTTGTCCCGATTGCGGGTGCACGCGATGCCTCCGGTCGATGCCGCCGTCGTGGACGCGAATGCGAGCAACCGGGGAACGTCGCCGGTCGCGTTCGCGGCGGCGAAAAGACGCTGGGCCCCCGCCTTCGCGGGGGCGACGACGTGCACGAGTGCGGGCGCGACGACGAAACTGCGCGGTCGTTCCCGCGCGCCCGCACTTCACCTCCGGGCGACCGCGATCGCGCCTTCGGCGACGAGCGCGTCGATCTCCGTCTCCGCGAAGCCGTGCTCGCGCAGGACCTCGCGCGTGTGCTCGCCGAGCAACGGCGCTGCACGCGTGACGGCGGTGGGCGTCCGAGAGAAGTGCACCGGGCAGCCGATCGCCTTCACGGGCCCGGCCGTCGGGTGGACGAGGTCGACGACCATGCCGCGCGCGAGCGTCTGCGGATGCGCGAGGGCCTCGCCGATCGAGTGCACCGGGCCCGCCGGGACGCCGGCCGCGTCGAAGCGCTCGATCCACTCGGCCTTCGTGCGCGTGCCCAGCACGGCGTTCATCGCGTCGACCAGCGCCGGCAGGTTCGCCATGCGGTCGGAGTTGGTGCGGAACCGCGCATCGTCGCGCCACTCGGGATGGCCGAGGACCTCCGCGATGCGCTCCCAGTTCGCCTGGTTCGCGCCGCCGATGTTGATCCAGCCGTCGCGCGCCCGGAACGCCTGGTAGGGCGCGGTCAGGATGTGCGCGGACCCGGTCGGGCCGGGCGAGGCTCCGGTCGCGAAGTGGACCGACGCGTGCCAGTAGGTCTGCTGCAGCGCGGCCTCCATCAGCGACGTCTCCACCTTCTGCCCGAAGCCGGTCTTGAGCCTGTGCGCGTACGCGGCGAGGATTCCGGCGACGGCGAGGATGCCGCCGTTGATGTCGGCCACGGAATTGCCCGTCTTCGCCGGCGGCCCTCCCGGCTCGCCGGTGATCGACATCAGGCCCGCGAATCCCTGCGCGATGAGGTCGAAGCCGGCCTTGTCCGCCCACGGACCGTCGCGCCCGTAGCCGGAGACGGCGGCGTAGATCAGCGCCGGGTTCGCCGCCGACAGGACGTCGTAGCCGAGTCCAAGGCGCTCCAGCGTGCCGCGGCGGTAGTTCTCGGTGAGCACGTCCGCATCGCGCACGAGCCGAAGCAGCACGTCGCGACCCTTCGGGTGCTTGAGGTCGAGCGCGATGCCGCGCTTGTTGCGGTTCATCATCAGGAACGGCGCCGACACGCCGTTGACCCGCGGCTCGCGGTAGTCGCGCGAGTCGTCGCCGCCCGGCAGCTTCTCGACCTTGATCACGTCGGCGCCCATGTCGGCGAGCATCATGCCCGCCGTGGGGCCGGCCATGATCTGCGCGAGCTCCAGCACGCGCATGCCGGCGAGCGGACCGCGGCGGCGCGCGGCGTCGTCCATCGTCACCGCCCCACGAACGCCGGCTTGCGCTTCGCGAGGAAGGCCGCGTAGCCGATGCGGAAGTCCTCGGTGTCGAAGCAGTCGAAGCACTCGTCGCGCTCGTCGTCGGACAGCGGCGTGCCCTGCCCGAGGCGGCGCGCGAACTTCTTGTGCCAGCGGGCGACCAGCGGCGCGCCCTCGGCGACGCGCAGGGCCGTCGCGCGCGCCTCGGCGGCCACGTCCGCGTCCGGCACGACGCGAGTCACGAGTCCCTTCGCCAGCGCTTCGGCGGCGTCGAACACCCGGCCTTCGAGCAGCATCTCCAGCGCGACCGCCGGGCCCACGAGGCGGACCAGCGGCTCCATCTCGGCGTAGGCCATCACCAGGCCGAGGTTCTTGATCGGCGCGCCGAAGCGGCTGCCCTCGCCGCAGATGCGCAGGTCGCACAGCGCCGCGATCTCCATGCCGCCGCCCACGCAGATGCCGTGGATCTGTGCGACCAACGGGTGGCGGCAGCGGGCGAGCGACGCGATCGTGCGGTGCATCACCTTGCCGTAGGCCGCGGCCTGCGCCTTGTCGCTGCGCTCGGTGGCGAACTCGCCGATGTCGTTGCCCGGCGAGAACGCCCTCTCGCCGGCACCGCGCAGCACGATGCAGCGCAGCGCATCGTCGGCGGACAGCGCGTCGATCGTCTCGCCGAGCTGGCCCCACATGGCGCGCGTGAGGGCGTTGAGCTTCTCGGGTCGGTCGAGGACGACGGTCGCGATCGGTCCGTCGCGCTCGACGCGGATGGTGGCGGTCATGGGGGTCAGCGGTAGAACGCGTCGACCAGCGAGAGCGTCACGGCCGGCACGTAGGTGACGAGGAGGAGCGTGGCGACGAGCACGAGGACGAACGGGATGTTCGCCTTGGTGACGTCCCACACGTTCTCCCTGGCGATCGAGCAGGTGATCATCAGCACGCTCGCCACCGGCGGCGTCTGCTGGCCGATGGCGAGGTTGAGCGTGACCACGACGCCGAAGTGCACCGGATCGATGCCGACGGCGTTCACCAGCGGCATGACGATCGGCACGACGAGGATGATCGCCGCGGCGGAGTGCAGGAACATGCCGACGACCAGGAAGAAGACGTTCAGCAGCGCGAGCACCGCCCACTTGTCCGACGTCACGCTGGTCAGGGCGGCGGCGATCCGCTGCGGGACCTGCATCTCGGTGAGGTAGAGGCCGAGCAGGGCGGACGAGGCGACCAGCAGCATCACCACCCCGGTCTGCACGGCGCCGTCGACGATCGCCGTGCGCAGGTGCGTCCAGTCGAGCTCGCGGTAGATCACGACGCCGACGAACAGCGCGGCGACCACGGCGAGCGCGGCCCCTTCGGTCGCCGTCACGACGCCACCGAAGATGCCCCCGAGGATGATCAGCGGCAGCGTCAGCGCCCAGCCGGCCTCCTTGAACGCCGCCCACAGCCGTCGAAACCGGAACGGGTCCTCGACCGGCCAGTTGTTCCGCACCGCGAAATACCAGCAGAGGACCATCATCGCCAGGCCCGCGAGCACGCCCGGGACGATGCCCGCGACGAACATCTGCACCACGGACGTCCCCGCCATGACGGCGTAGAGGATCATCGGGATCGACGGGGGGATGATGATCGCGAGCGACGCGGACGACGAGGTGACGGCCGCGCTGAACGGGCCGCCGTAGCCGCGCTTCTTCATCGCCGGGATCAGGATCGGCCCGGTCGCCGCGACGTCGGCGACCGCCGAGCCGGAGATCTCCGCGAAGAACATCGACGTCAGCACGTTGACCTGCGCCAGCGCGCCGCGCATCGACCCGAGCAGCGCGCTGGCGAAGTCGATCAGCCGGCGCGAGATCCCCGACGTGTTCATGATCGCGCCCGCGAGGATGAACAGCGGGATCGCGATCAGCGGGAAGCTGGTCGCGCCCTGGTACATCGCGATCGCGAGGTTGGGCAGGCTCCCGGTGCCCTGCGTGGCGAGCATCGCGGCCAGCGCGGCGATGCCGAGCGCGACCGCGATCGGGACGTTGATCAGCACCAGCACGACGACGCACAGCAGCACGAAGAGGCCGGTCACGGGCGCCGCGCTTCCTGCAAATCGACGGGCAGCGTCAAGAGCTCCGCGACGACGAACAGCGCCGCGCTGACCGGGATCACGGACTGCGTGACGGCGACCGAGACGCCGGGCAGCGTCACCAGCGTGTCCGAGGCGAGCACCTCGAGCACGGCGTAGCCGACCCAGCCGAGCATCGCGAAGAAGCCGACGACGCAGGCCTTCGCGACGAGCACCGCCTGGACGCGTCCGGCGGGCGGCAGCCTCCGCACGAGCTCGGGGACGCCGATGTGCGAGCGCTTGAGGGCCGCGAGGGCGGCGCCGTAGTACGTCACCCAGGCGAGCAGCACGGACGCGACCTCGTCATACCAGACGAGGGCGCGCCCGGCGTAGCGGAAGATCACGCCCGCCGCGACCTCCACGGCGAGCACGATCATGAGCGCGATGACGACCCACTCGAGGGCCCGCTCGAACCCCCGGCGCACTGCGGCCAGCGGCACCGCCTACTTGCCCAGCGCGATCGACTTGTCGATCAGCTGCTTCGCGCCCTTCACCTCCTGGCCGAACTCGTCGTAGACGGACTTCGACGCGGCGATGAACGCGTCCTTGTTCGGCGAGTTGACCTGCATGCCGCTCGCCTTGAGCTTGCCGAGCAGCTCCTCGTCGTCCGCGGCGGCGACCTTGTGGACGTACGCCTGCGTCTCCTTCGCCGTGTCCTCGAGGATCTTGCGCACGTCGGAGGGCAGCGACGCCCACTTCTTCGACCCGGCGGTCAGGTACGCGGGCGTGTACACGTGGCCGGTCAGCGACAGGAACTTCTGCACCTCCTGGAACTTCGCGCTGTGGATCTGCGTGAACGGGTTCTCCTGGCCGTCCATCACGCCGGTCTGCAGCGCCGTGAACACCTCGGAGAACTTCATCGGGCTGGGGTTCGCGCCGTAGGCCTGGAACATCTTGACCCGCCACTTGCCCTCGGGGACGCGCAGCTTGATGCCCTTCAGGTCGTCGGGCACGTTGATCGGCCGGCGGCTGTTCGTGATGTGGCGGTAGCCGTTCTCCCAGACGGCGAGGACCTTGAGCCCGCGCTTGTCCGCCTCGGGCGCGAGGCTCGGCCACACGACGTCGCGCTCGATGCGCTTCATGTGCTCGCGGTCCTTGACGAGGTAGGGCATCTCGAAGATGCCGAACAGGTCGACTTCGGAGGACATGACGGTCGACGGCAGCGCCAGGTCGACGGTGCCGAGCTTGAGCTTCTGCAGCAGCTCCTTGTCGCCGCCGAGCTGGCTCGAGCCGAAGACGACGACCTTGGCCTTGCCGGCGAGCTTCTCGTTGGCGCGGCGCGCGAACTCCTCCGAGCTCTTCTGGAACAGCGATCCCGGCTCGCCGACGTGGCCGAGCTTGATCTCCAGCTGCGCCTGCGCGGCGGTCGGCACGAGGGCCGCGCAGGCGAGGGCGGCCAGCGCGGTGACGACGAGGCGGCGCGGAGCCGCGTTGGGGGCAGGTTTCATCGGGTCTCCTCCGGTGGTCGTGTCCTTCGTGTCGTCGTGGTCGCCGTGGCGCGCGGACCTCGCGCACGGCGTGCGGTTACGCGGCGCGCTGCAGCGCCGGCTGCGGGGCCTCGGCGAGGAACGCCATCGCGGCGTCGACGCCGCCGCGCCGGTGCGGGACGGCGGCGGCGGCGAGTCCCATCTCGACGCCGGCCAGCGTGCCGCAGAGCATCAGGTCGTTGAACCAGCCGAGGTGGCCGATGCGGAACACCCTGCCGGCCACCTTGCCCAGCCCCTGGCCGAGCGACAGGTCGAAGCGGTCGAGCACGACCTTGCGGAACGCGTCGGCATCGTGGCCGTCCGGCATCACGATGGCGGTCAGCGAGCCGCTGTACTCGGCGGGGTCGGCGCACAGGATCTCGAGGTTCCAGGCGCGCACGGCCCGCCGCGTCGCCTCGGCGTGGCGCGCGTGGCGGGCGAACACGTTCGGCAGGCCCTCCTCGAAGAGCATGTCGAGCGCCTCGGCGAGACCGTAGAGCAGGTTCGTGGCCGGCGTGTACGGGAAGTAGCCGCGCGCGTTCGTGGCCAGCATCTCCGCCCAGTCCCAGTAGGAGCGCGGCAGCCGCGCCGTCCGCGACGCGGCGAGCGCCCTTGGGCCGATCGCGTTGAACGAGAGCCCGGGCGGCAGCATCAGCCCCTTCTGCGAGCCGCCGACGGTGACGTCCACGCCCCACTCGTCGT
Source organism: Betaproteobacteria bacterium (assembly GCA_016861105.1). Taxonomy (GTDB): domain Bacteria; phylum Pseudomonadota; class Gammaproteobacteria; order Burkholderiales; family Casimicrobiaceae; genus VBCG01. The sequence continues at coordinate 36,402 of BOKS01000021.1, forward strand.
GGCGGTAGTCGATCGACGCGAGCGAGCTGATCGTGTCGACCATGAGCAGCGCCGGGTGGCCGGCGCGGTCGAGCGCGGCACGGACGTCGGCGATGCGGCTGGTCACGCCGGTCGACGTCTCGTTGTGCACGACGCAGACCGCGCGGATGGCGCGCTGTCCGTCGGCGCGCAGGCGGCGCTCGATCTCCGCCGCATCGACGCCGTGGCGCCAGTCGCCGGGCACGAACTCGACCGCGAGCCCGAGCCGCTCGGCCAGGCGCCGCCACAGCGTCGCGAACTGGCCGGTCTCGGCCATGAGCACCCGGTCGCCCGGCGAGAGCGTGTTGACCAGCGCAGCCTCCCACGCCCCGGTGCCCGACGCCGGATAGATCACGACGTCGCCGGCGGTCTGGAAGACGCGCTTCATGCCGGCGAGGACCGCCTTCCCGAGGTCGCCGAACGCCGGCCCGCGGTGGTCGATCGTCGGCCGGTCGATCGCCCGCAGCACGCGGTCGGGAACGTTCGTCGGACCCGGAATCTGCAGGAAGTGGCGTCCGGACGGGTGGCGATCGAGCGCGAGCATGGAGCGGTGCCGCTGGTATACAAAGCCCGATGCTACCCGCCGCACCACGCGGCCGCAAGGGCGCGCGCGTCGGCGCAGTCGTCGCGGCGCCGCTTGCGGCGCAGGGCGCGTGGCCGCGCTGGGGGCCGCGCGTCGCCGCGCTGTGCTAGGGTATACCAGCCATGGACAAGGACGGATCGGAGCGGGGCCGCGCCGCCCCGGTGTCGGCGGGGCGACCGGCCCGCCGCGCGGGCGCGCCGGGTGCCACGCTGCCGTCGTCGCTCGCCGGCCGGCTGCGCGAGATGATCATCGAAGGCGAACTCGCGCCCGGCGCGCGGCTCAACGAGCGCGCGCTGTGCGAACGGCTCGCCGTGTCGCGCACGCCGCTGCGCGAGGCGTTCCGCCTGCTCGCCGCCGAGGGCCTCGTCGACCTGCAGCCCAACCGCGGCGCGCAGGTCGTGGCGCTCTCGGCGGACGACGTGCGCGAGAGCTTCGAGGTCATGGGCGCGCTGGAGGCGCTGTCGGGCGAACTCGCCTGCCGGCGCATCACCGACGCCGACGTGGCGGAGATCAAGGCGCTCACCTTCGAGATGCTCGCCTGCCACGCGCGGGGCGACCTGCCCGCCTACTACCGGCTCAACCGCGCGATCCACGACCGGATCAACGCGGCGGCCGGCAACGCGCTGCTGCGGCGCACGTACCGCACGCTCAACCAGCGCATCCAGAATCTCCGCTTCCGCTCGAACCTCGACCCCGACAAGTGGGACCGCGCCGCCCGGCAGCACGCCGAGATCGTCGAGGCGCTGGAGGCGCGCGACGGCCCGCGCCTCGCCGGCCTGCTGCGCATGCACCTGCGCCACAAGGCGGAGGTGGTGCTGGCGGACCTGAGCCCGGACGCGGCGCGCGACCACCGGCATGCGGGGGCGCGATGAACGACGCGGCGCGGCCGCTCGCGTTCGTGCCTCCCGGCGAGGCGGGGGAGCTCGCGCGGCGGTTGCGCGAGGCCGTGCGCGGCGCGCTGCTGTTCGACCGCGCCTCGCGCGGACGCTACGCGACGGACGCGTCGATCTACCAGGTGGAGCCGCTCGGCGTGCTCGTGCCGTCCTCGCACGAGGACGTGCGGGCGGCGTTCGAGGTGTGCCGGTCGCTGCGGGTGCCGGTGCTGCCGCGCGGCGCCGGCAGCTCGCAGTGCGGGCAGACGGTCGGGGCGGCGCTGGTGATCGACCACACGATGCACCTGCGCGGCATCGGCGAGGTGGACCGCGACGCGCTGACGGTGACCGTCGAGCCGGGCGTGGTGCTCGACGAGCTGAACGCGCGGCTGCGGCCGCACGGCCTGTGGTTCCCGGTGGACGTGAGCACGTCGGCGCAGGCGACGATCGGCGGCATGGCGGGCAACAACTCGTGCGGCTCGCGGTCGATCGCCTACGGGAACATGGTGCACAACGTCGCGGCGATCGACGCGCTGCTGGCCGACGGCAGCGAGGCGCGCTTCGGCCCGGAGGCGTCGATGGCCGCGGGGCCGCCGCGCGTGCGCGAGCTCGCCTCCGCCCTGCGCGCGCTCGCGCAGCGCCACCGCGACGAGATCGCGCGCCGCTATCCGAAGGTGCTGCGCCGCGTCGGCGGCTACAACCTCGACCTGTGGCACCCGCAAGGCGAGCGGCCGTACACCGCCGACGGCGGCGTCAACCTCGCGCAGCTGCTGGTCGGCAGCGAGGGGACGCTGGCGTGGTCGCGCGCGCTTTCGCTGCGGCTCGCGCCGCTGCCGGCGCACCGGACGCTGGGCGTCGTCAGCTTCCCGACGCTGTACCGCGCGATGCAGGCGACCCGGCACATCGTGGCGCTCGCGCCGACCGCGGTGGAGCTGGTCGATCGCACGATGATCGATCTCGCGCGCGCCAATCCCGCGTTCCGCGCGGTGATCGACGCGGCGCTGGTCGGCGAGCCCGATGCGATCCTGCTGGTCGAGTTCGCCGGTGACGACCGCGCGCGGGCGCTGGCGCAGCTGGACGCGCTGGCCGAGCTGGCGGGCGACCTGGGCCTGCCGGGCAGCGTCGTGCGCATGACCGACGGCGCGGCGCAGAAGGCGCTGTGGGACGTGCGCAAGGCCGGCCTCAACATCATGATGAGCATGCGCGGCGACGGGAAGCCGGTGTCGTTCATCGAGGACTGCGCGGTGCCGCTCGAGCACCTCGCCGACTACGTCGACCGGCTGACGCAGGTGTTCGCGCGGCACGGCACGCGCGGCACCTGGTACGCGCACGCGTCCGTGGGCACGCTGCACGTGCGTCCGATCCTCGACATGCGGCGCGACGGGGCCGGCAAGATGCGCGCGATCGCGGAGGAGGCCGCCGCGATGGTGCGCGAGTACAAGGGTGCGTTCTCCGGCGAGCACGGCGACGGCCTGGTGCGCAGCGAGTGGGTCGCGTGGCAGTTCGGGCCGGCGCTCGCGCAGGCGTTCGAGCAGGTGAAGGCGCTGTTCGACCCGGACGGGCTCATGAACCCCGGAAAGATCGTGCGCCCGACGCGCATGGACGACGCGACGCTGTTCCGCTTCCCGCCCGGCTACCGCACCGGGGCGCTGGACCCGGCGCTCGACTGGCGCGCGTGGGACGTCCACGCCGATCCCGTGACTGGCGACCTGACCGCGCCGGGCACCGGCGGCGACGCGACGCACGGGTTCGCGAAGGCCGTGGAGATGTGCAACAACAACGGGCACTGCCGCAAGTTCGACGCGGGGACCATGTGCCCGAGCTTCCGCGTGACGCGCGACGAGCAGCACCTCACGCGCGGCCGCGCGAACACGCTGCGGCTCGCGCTGGCCGGGCGGCTCCCCGGAGGCCTCGCCGGGGACGACGCGCTGGCCGCGCTCGAGCTGTGCGTGAGCTGCAAGGGCTGCCGCCGCGATTGCCCGACCGGCGTCGACATGGCGCGCATGAAGATCGAGGTGCTGCACCACAGGCAGCGGCGGCACGGGCTGACGCTGCGCCAGCGGGCGGTGTCGTCGCTGCCGCGCTGGGCCCCGTGGGCCGCGAGCGTGCCGTGGCTCGCGAACCTGCGCGAGCGGCTGCCGCTCGCGCGCAGCCTCGCGGAGCGCTTCGCCGGCATCGCGGGCGCGCGCTCGCTGCCGCGCTGGCGGCGCGACACGTTCCTGCGCTCGGCGGCGGCGGCCGGCGACGACCGCGACGCCGACGTCGTCCTGCTGGTGGACACCTTCACCAACTACTTCGAGCCGGAGAACGCGCACGCCGCGCTCGCCGTCCTGCGCGCGGCGGGCCATCGCGTGGCGGTGGGCCGCGCGTCGCCCGGCGACGGCGACCGGCCGCTGTGCTGCGGCCGCACCTACCTCGGCGCCGGCCGGGTCGACGAGGCCCGGCGCGAGGCCTCCCGGCTGCTTCGCGCGCTCGCGCCGCACGTCGCGCGCGGTGCCACGATCGTCGGGCTCGAGCCCGCGTGCCTGCTGTCGCTGCGCGACGAGTTCCTCGCGCTTCGGCTCGGAACGCCCGCCGAGGACGCGGCCGCCCGCGCGCGGCTCGTCACGGAGGTCCTCGCCGACGGCCCGCGCGACGGGCGCCCCGGCCTGGCGCTGCAACCGCTCCCGCGCAAGCGCGCCCTCGTGCACGGCCACTGCCACGAGAAGGCGTTCGACGCGTTCGCGCCGGCCGTGGCGCTGCTGCGCCGCGTCCCGGGGCTCGCCGTCGAGGTCGTCGAGTCGAGCTGCTGCGGCATGGCGGGCACGTTCGGCTACGAGGCCGAGCACTACGAGGTGTCGATGCGGATGGCCGAGCTCGCGCTGCTGCCTGCCGTCCGGGCCGCGGACCCGGACACCATCGTCGTCGCCGACGGCACCAGCTGCCGCCACCAGATCGCCGATGCGACGCGGGGGCGCCGGCCGCCGCCGGTGCACGTCGTGCGCGTGCTGGCCGAGGCGCTCGGCCCGCCGCGCTGACGGGCGCCGCAGGCCGCCGCGTCCCGCGACGTCGCGGGCCTTTGACGTGCGTCGAAGCCGGCCGCCCGCCGCCGGCGCACAGTGGTCCGGTCGTGGAGGCCGGCGCCCCGGGGCGCCGCGCGGCGGGCGTCGCGCCGCGGGCCGGGGTGCGGAGCCACGCTGCCACGGAGGCCCGCCATGGCCCACAAGCAGGTGCTGTTCAGCTCCGCCGCGCGCGACAAGGTGCTGCGCGGCGCCACGCAGCTCGCCGACGCCGTGCGCGTCACGCTGGGACCGCGGTCGAAGTCGGTCCTGATCCAGAAGAAGTGGGGCGCGCCGATCGTCTGCAACGACGGCGTGACGATCGCGAAGGAGTTCGACCTGCGCGACGCGGAGGAGAATCCCGGCGCGCAGATGCTGCGGCAGGCCGCCGAGAAGACCGGCGACGCGGTGGGCGACGGCACCAGCACCGCTACGGTGCTCGCGCACGCGATCTTCGCCGACGGCGTGCGCAACGTCGTCGCCGGGGCGAGCGCGATCGACGTCAAGCGCGGGCTCGACCGGGCCTGCCGGCGCGCCGTCGCGGCGCTGCGCGCGTTCTCGCGTCCGGTGGCCTCGCGCCTCGAGAAGGCGCAGGTCGCCACGATCTCCGCGCACAACGACGCCGCCATCGGCGAGCTCGTCGCCGACGCGATGGAGAAGGTCGGCGGCGAGGGCGTGATCACGGTCGAGGAGTCGCGCACGACCGACACCACGCTCGACGTGGTCGAAGGCATGCAGTTCGACCGCGGCTACATCTCGCCGTACTTCGTCACCCACGCGGACAAGATGGAGGCGGTGCTCGAGGACCCGCTGGTGCTGCTCGCGGACCGGCGGATCTCGGCACTGGGAGACTTCCTGCCGCTGCTCGACCAGGTGGCGAAGGCCGGGCGCCCGCTGCTCGCGATCGCCGAGGACGTCGAGGGCGAGGCGCTCGCGACGCTGATCGTCAACCAGATCCGCGGCTCGCTGCGAAGCTGCGCGGTCAAGGCGCCGGGGTTCGGCGACCGGCGCAAGGCGCTGCTGCAGGACATGGCGGTCCTCACCGGCGGCGTCGTCCTCAGCGACGAGACCGGCATGAAGCTCGAGCACCTGACGCCCGAGCAGCTCGGCCGTGCGAAGCGCGCGGTCGTCGACAAGGACGCGGCCACGCTGATCGGCGGCGCCGGCGCGCGCGAGCAGATCGACGCTCGCCTGAAGCAGATCCGCCGCGAGATCGAGAAGGCGACGAGCGACTACGACCGCGAGAAGCTGGAGGAGCGCGTCGCCAAGCTCGCCGGCGGGGTCGCCGTGATCCGCGTGGGCGCACCCTCCGAGGCCGAGATGAAGTCGAAGCGCGAGGCCCTCGACGATGCGATCAGCGCGACCAAGGCGGCCGTGGCGGAGGGGATCGTGCCGGGCGGCGGTCTCGCGCTGCTGCGCTGCATCCCGGCCGTGCTGGCCGAGGAATCGCAAGCCGCCGGCGACGAGCGCACCGGGATCGCGATCCTGCGCCGTGCGCTGGAGGCGCCGGCGCGGCAAATCGCCCGCAACTCGGCCGTCGACGACGGCGTGGTCGTCGCGCGGATGGTCGACGGCAGCGGCAGCCACGGCTTCGACGCGGCCCGAGGCGAGTACGTCGACCTGGTGGCCGCCGGCATCATCGATCCCACGAAGGTCGTGCGCATCGCGCTGGAGAACGCCGTGTCGGTCGCGGGCGTGCTGCTCCTCACGGAGGCGACGATGACCGAGATCGAGCCGCCGAAGCGGGAGCCCGCGGCCGCCGGCGACGCGGAGATGTAGGCCGCTCCACCGCGCAGGCGCGAGCGACGATGTCCACGCGGGCGGTCGTCCACGAGCTTCCGGGGCTGCGCGGGTGCGTGCGCGCCTTCCGCGACCGCGAGCGCGCCGGCGCGACGCTCGCGCGCATGCTGCGGGGACACGTGGCTGCCGACGCCGTCGTCCTGGCGATCCCCGCCGGCGGCGTGCCCGTGGCCGTGCCGATCGCTCGCGACCTGTCGCTGCCCCTGCAGGTCGCTCCGGTGAGCAAGGTGCTGCTCCCGTGGACCACGGAGGCCGGATGCGGGGCCGTGGCGTTCGACGGCAGCGTACTGGTGGACGAGGACGCGGTCGCGCAGTGCGGCGTGGGCGCCGGCGCGCTGCAGCGGAGCATCGGCGTCGCGCGCGACAAGGTCGCGACGCGCGTACGGCAGCTGGCGGCGGGCGTGCTTCCGGACGTCGCCGGCCGCGAGGCGATCGTCGTCGACGACGGGATCGCGGCCGGCTTCACGATGCGCGCCGCGATCCGCGCGGTGCGCCGGTGCGGCGCGTCGCGCGTGGTGATCGCCGTCCCGACGGCGCACGCTCGCGCCCTCGACGCGCTCGCGACCGTGGCCGACGCGATCCACTGCGCCAGCGTGCGCGAGGGCCGGCCGTTCGCCGTGGCCGACGCCTACGCGACGTGGGCCGACGTGAGCGACGCCGACGCCGCGGCCATCCTCGCTGCGGCGCGCCAGGGCTGACGGGCCGCGCATGTCGAAGCGATGCGTGCCGCGCTGCGCGCGGCCCCCGGCCGGGCACGTTGACCCCGGTCAACAGGCCCTCCGGCGATCGGCCTAGGCTGAACGGCGTGGGCCGCGCCTGCCGCGAAGCGACCGCGCGGCAGGCAGGCCGGCGCTGCACAAAAGGAGCCGGGATGAGAGCAGGTGAACTGTGCACGAGGATCGTCGTGTTCGCGGAACGCGACATGGAGCTCGCCGAGGCGGCCAGGCTCATGCGCGAGCACCACGTGGGAACGCTGGTGGTCGTCGAGGACGCGCCGAAGGGCCGCGTTCCGGTGGGCATGCTGACGGACCGCGACATCGCGGTGGGCATCCTCGCGGGCGGCGTGGACCCGCGGTCGCTGCGCGTCGGCGAGGTCATGACGGAGAAGCCGGTGACGATCCGCGAGAGCGACGACGTGCTGGATGCCCTGCGGATGATGCGCTCGCGCGGCGTGCGGCGGCTTCCGGTGACCGACGAGGGCGGCGTGCTGGTCGGCATCCTGTCGCTCGACGACCTGCTGGAGGCCGTGGCCGAGCAGCTCGCCGAGCTCGCCCGGGCCATCGCCGTCGAGCGCGCGCACGAGGCCAGGGCGCGGCCGGCGCGACGCTGACCGCGCCGGCGCGCTGCGCTGCACGCGATGACTGCGCCACGCCGGGGTCGCGCGAGGCCGGTCGGCCTGCTGCCAGCCGGCACCGGACGCGCCCAACATGGCGGCTGAGGCCGCAGGGGGGCTGCCGGTGGGCGCGTTGCGCGCGGACCAGCTGTGGCGACGCTGCGCCGTCGAGGCGTTCGGGTTCTCCACCACCGACGAGCTGCGCGACGACGCCACGATCCTCGGCCAGCAGCGCGCCGTGGAGGCGCTGCGCTTCGGCATCGGGATCGCGGAGCCCGGCTACAACCTCTTCGCCATGGGGCCCGAGGGCGTGGGCCGGCGCACGCTCGCGCGCCGCTTCCTCGAAGAGGCGGCCGCGGCGAAGCCGGTGCCGCGCGACTGGTGCTACGTCTTCAACTTCGAGCTGCCGCAGCGGCCGCGCGCGATCGCGCTGCCGCCGGGTCGCGGCTTCGCGTTCAAGCGTGACATGGCGCGCCTGGTCGAGGACCTGCGCACCGGCATCCCCGCGGCCTTCGAGGCCGACGAGTACCGGACGCGGCGGCAGGAGATCGAAGGCGAGCTGTCCGAGCGGCAGGAGCGCGCCCTCGGTGCCGTCGGCGAGCACGCGGCGGCGCAGAAGATCGGGCTCCTGCGCACGCCGGGCGGATTCGGCTTCGCGCCGCTGGAGGGCGACGACGTGATGCCGCCGGCCCGTTTCCAGGCGCTGCCCGACGAGGAGAGGAAGCGGCTGCAGCAGGCGATCGAGACGCTGCAGGCCGAGCTCGAGGGCGTGATCCAGCAGGTGCCCGTGTGGCGGCGCGAGGCGCAGCACAAGCTGCGCGAGCTCGACCGTGCGGTCACGCGGACCGCGATCAACAGCCTGATCGACGAGCTGCGGTCGGCGTACGCCCCGCTGCCCGACGTGGTCCGCTATCTCGGCGAGGTGCAGGAGGACGTGCTCGACCACGCCCAGTACTTCCAGCCGGCGCGGGACGGCGAGCGCTCGGCGATCGCGCAGATGGTGCTGGGCCGCGGCGAGGCCGCGGAGTCGCCGCTGCGCCGCTACGCGGTGAACCTGCTGGTCGACCACGCCGCGACGACGGCCGCGCCGTTCGTCTACGAGGACCATCCGACGCACGACAACCTGATCGGGCGCGTCGAGCACGTGGCGCACATGGGGGCGCTGACGAGCGACTTCACGCTGATCACGGCCGGTGCGCTGCACCGCGCCAACGGCGGCTACCTGATGCTCGACGCGGTCAAGCTGCTGACGCAGCCGCTCGCCTGGGACGCGCTCAAGCGGGCGCTGCTGTCCGGCGAGGTCCGCACGGAGCCGCTCGCCTACTCGCTCGGGCTGCTCAGCACGCAGGGACTGCAGCCCGAGCCGATCCCGCTGGCGCTGAAGGTGGTGCTCGTCGGCCCGCGCCACGTCCACGCGCTGCTGCACGCCTACGATCCCGAGTTCCCGAAGCTCTTCAAGGTGGTCGTCGACTTCGCCGGGGACGTGGAGCGCACGCCGGCGGCGGAGCTCGACTTCGCCGCCGTGGTGGCGGGCATGGCGCGCCGCCGTCGCCTGCGCCCCTTCGAGGCGGCCGCCGTGGGGCGGATGGTGGAGCAGGCGTCGCGCGCGGCCGGCAGCGCCGAGAAGCTCGCCATCGCGATGCACGCCGCGCTCGGCCTCGCGCAGGAGGCGGACTACTGGGCGGGCGTGCGCGGCCGCACGACCGTCGCGGCCGACGACGTGGAGGCGGCGCTCGACGCGCGCCGGCGGCGCATCGACGACCTGCCCACGCGCCTGCGCGAGGAAGTGCTGCGGGGCCGGATCCTCGTCGACACCGGCGGCAGCCGCGTCGGCCAGGCGAACGGGCTCGCGGTCGCCGAGATCGGCGGCGAGCGCTTCGGGCTGCCCGTGCGCATCACCGCGCGCGTGCGCATGGGCGGCGGCGTCCTGCTCGACATCGAGCGCGAGTCCAAGCTCGGCGGCAGCATCCACTCGAAGGGCGTGATGATCATCGCCGGCTACCTCGCCGGGCGCTACGCCGCCGGCGGGCCGCTGGCGCTGTCGGCGACGCTGGTCTTCGAGCAGTCGTACGGGCTGGTCGACGGCGACAGCGCTTCGGCGACGGAGCTCTGCGCGCTGCTCTCGGCGCTCGCCGACGTGCCGCTGTCGAACGCGATCGCGGTGACCGGGTCGGTCAACCAGCACGGCGACGTCCAGGCGATCGGCGGCGTCAACGAGAAGATCGAGGGCTACTTCGACCTGTGCAGCGCGCGCGGCCTCGCAGGCGGGCAGGGCGTGCTGATCCCCGCCGCCAACGCGCCGCAGCTGATGCTGAAGCGCGAGGTGGTCGAGGCCGTCGCGGGCGGGCGCTTCGCGATCCACGCCGTGGCGACGGTCGACCAGGGCCTCGAGATCCTGACCGGCGTGGCGGCGGGCGCACGCGACGCCGTGGGGGGCTTTCCGCGCGGATCGCTGAACGCGCGCATCGAGGAGCGGCTCGCCGGCTTCGCGGAACGGGCGCGCGTCGCCGCCGAGGTGCCTGCACGACGCCTGGCGCGCCGGCGCCGCGAGCGATGATCGTCCGCCGCGTCGTGGTGGCGACGGCGGCCCCCGGCGCGGCCGCGGCGCTCGCCACGGCCGTCGAGCTCGCGCGGGCGATGCACGCGGACCTGCGCGGCGTGTTCGTCGAGAGCACCGATCTGCTCGCGCTCGCCACGCTTCCCTTCGCGGGCGAGGTGGGGTTCCCGTCGCCCGGCCGGCGCGCGCTGGACGTCGAGTCGATGCAGCGCGGATTGCGCGCGCAGGCGCGCCGCGTCGAGCGCGAGCTGGCGAGCGTCGTGGCCGGACGGCCGCTCCGGTGGTCGTTCGACGTCGTCCGCAGCCGGATGACCGCCGAGCTGTTCGCCGAGGCCGGCGCGACGGATCTCGCGGTCGTGGCGTGGTCGCGCGCCGCCGGCGCCACCGCCGGACTCGCCCGCGCGCTGCGCGCCTTCCGCGGCGCGACCGTTCCGCTGCTGCTGGTGGCCGAGCACCTGCGCCGGCCGCTGTCCGTCGCCGTCGTGCCGCCGCCGTCGTTCGATCCCGCGGTGCTGGCGGACGCGCTCGACGCGCTGTGGCCGCGCTACGGCCGCGCCGCGCTGATCGTCGACGTCGCGCCCGCGTCCGCGCGGCGCGAAGCGCTGCGCCGGCGCGTCGACCGCCTGCTGGCGGGGCGCGGCCTCGCGCCCCGCTTCCGCCGGCTGGGCCATGCGCTGGACCTGCCCGCGCTCGTCGCGCTGGAGGCCCCGCGGCTGATCGTCCCGCTGATCGGCGACGAGGAGGACCGGGAGGCGGCGGTCGACGCGCTGGAGTGTCCGGTGCTCCTGCTCCCCGCGGTGCGGCGCGGCACGACGGCGTGACGGCCGCGAGCGGGCGTTTCCGCCCGTCGGCGGACGCCCGTGGTGCCCACCGACGCCCGTGCGCGGTGACACAATGCGGCTGCGCGCGGGACCGCCGGCGTCGCTGCGCGCGACGTTCGCCCCCGCGGGAATCGAGCGATGGTCCAGGCTCTCGTCCGGGCGGCCGCAGCGCTGAACGCGCGGCGTGCCGTCCACGTGCTCATGCGCCGCCAGGAGTGGTACGCGAAGCGCCTGGCCGGCGCGGCGGCGGGGTCGATCGTGCGCGTGTACCGCCCGCTGCTGCGGCACTGCGAGTTCATCGCGGTCACCGGCAGCTGCGGCAAGACCACGACGAAGGAGCTGATCGCCGGCGTCCTCGGGACGCGCTTCCGCGGCGGCAAGTCGCGGGAGGGCTACAACCAGCACTACCACACCGCGACGTCGCTGCTTCGCGTCCGTCCGTCCGACCGGTTCAACGTGCAGGAGGTCGGCATCGGCAAGTTCGGCGCGGGCATGATCGACGTCGCGCTGCGCCTCATCCGTCCAACGATCGGCGTGGTGACGGCGATCGGCAGCGACCACGTCAGCGCCTTCGGCTCGATCGACGCGATCGCGCGCGAGAAGCGCAAGCTCGTGGAATCGCTGCCGCCGCACGGCACCGCGATCCTCAACGCCGACGACCCGCGCGTGCTCGCGATGCGCGCGCACTGCGCGGCCCGCGTGCTCACGTTCGGGACGGGCGCCCGCGCCGACGTGCGCGCGGAGGCGATCGATGCGGCCTGGCCGGACCGCCTGAGCTTCACGGCGCGCCACGGCGCGGAGACCGCCCGCGTCGTCACGCAGCTGTGCGGCGGGCACTGGGTCGCGCCGGCGCTCGCCGCGCTGACGGTTGGCGTCGCGATGGGCATGCGGCTCGCGGACGCCGCCGTCGGCCTGCGGGGCGTCCCGCCGTTCGCCAACCGCATGGAGCCGGTCGTGCGCGACGACGGCGTCGCGTTCGTCTTCGACGACGCCAAGACGCCGAGCTGGACGATCCCGGCGACGTTCGCCTTCGTGCGCCAGGCGCGGGCGCGGCGCCGCTGCATCGTCGTGGGAACGATCTCGGACTACACCGGCAACTCGGACAGGATGTACGCGAGCGCGGCGAAGGAGGCGCTGCGCAGCGCCGACCACGTCGTATTCGTCGGCTCGCGGGCGTCCAAGAGCCTGCCCGCGGGCCGCGACGGCGGGCCGGCGTCGCTGCACGCGTTCTATGCGATCGACAGCGCGTGCGAGCACCTGGCGGGCCTGCTGCGTCCCGGCGACCTCGTCCTGCTCAAGGGCACGCCTGCGGACCGGCTGCGGCGCATCTTCGCCACGCCGGCGCGCGCCGATCCCGCGGCGGCGCCGCGGCCGCACGCACCCGCGGTGGCGCAGCGTCCGCCGGACGGACGCTGGGTGCAGGCGGTGATCGCGCTCGGCAATCCCGGCGAGCGGTTTCGCGGAACGCCGCACAACGTCGGCTGGGACGTCGTCGACCTGCTGGCGCGGCACTTCGGTGCCGGCTGGTCCGAGGAGGACGGGGCGTGGATCGCCCCGGTTCCGCTCGACGGCGGCACGCTGCTGCTGCTGAAGCCGCGCTGCAACGTGAACAGGACCGGCGCGGCGCTGCGCGCGCTGGGCGCGCGGCACGGCTTCGCGGCAGCCGATTGCGTCCTCGTGCACGACGACCTCGGCCTCGAGCCCGGCGCGGTCCGCGCGCGCGAGCGCGGCAACGACGGCGGCCACAACGGCGTGCGGTCCGTGCTCGACGCGTTCGCGACCATCGAGGTGCGCCGCGTGAAGGTGGGTGTCGGCCGCCCGCCGGAGGGCACGCCGGTCGCCGACTTCGTGCTCGCGCCCCTGCCCGCGGAGCGCGCCGCGCGGGTGAGCGCCGCGGTGACGGCGGCCGCCGGGCGCGTCCTCACGCTCCTCGCACTGCGCGAACCGGCGCACCGCCCGCTCCGGGAGGCGCGCGAGCGCCTCGAGGCGGCTGCCCCGCCGCCGGAGCCGCCGTCCGCCGCGTCGTCCCCTTCGCGCTGAGGTCCGGCGCGACCGCGCCGTGCCCCGGGGCGGCGCGCCGGTCCTGCCACCGGGAGTTGGCACTTGCAACGTGGCATGATTGGGTGCCAACATCCGCGCTGCGGGCCGCTCGCCGGTCGCCCGCCGGAGGGTCGCGGATGGACTTCATCTTCATGCTCACGCGCCACGACCGCACCGTCGAGGACGCGGAGGACCTGGTCGACGCGGTGTGCGACCTCGGCGTCGGGCACGTGGGCTTCAAGGACGTCGGCGTCGGCACGGCGACGATGGCGCGGCTGGCCGAGCGCATCCGGGGCCGCGGGGCCGTCTGCTACCTCGAGGTGGTGAGCACCACGCCGCAGTCGGTCGCCGCGTCGCTCGCCGCCGCCGCGGCGCTCGGCGTCGACTGCGTGCTGGGCGGCACCGACCTCGACGCGGCGCAGCGCACGCTGGGGCGCCTGGACGGCTACTTCCCGTTTCCGGGCCGGCCGGTCGGCCACCCGACGCGCCTCGACGGCACGCCGGAGGACGTCGAGGCCGACGCGCGGCGCGCCCGTGCGCGCGGCTGCCCCGGCGTGGACCTGCTCGCCTTCCGGGCGACGCAGGCCGACCCGCTCGCGCTGGTGCGCGCCGCGCGCCGCGGCCTTGGGGACGGGCGCCTGATCGTCGCGGGCAGCGTCCACTGCGCGGCGCAGATCCGCGACCTCGCCGCCGCCGGCGCCGACGCGTTCACGATCGGCTCGGCGGTGTTCGACGGCACGTTCTCCCCGACGAAGGGATCGCTGCGCAGCCAGGTCGTCGACATCCTCGACGCCTGCCGGGCCGCCGCGGAGGTCGCCGGTTGACGGGCGCAGCGGCGCCGGCGGAAGGCGGCGAGCATTCCGCGCGCGCGGACGCGGGTGCGCCGCAGCCACCGTCGGCGGAGCAGGCGCTGGACCAGCTGCTGCGGGGTGCGTGGATCGACCCGGACAGCGGTCGCGCGACCGGCGTCGCGATCCAGGCGATCGCGATCGAGCCGACGCTGGACGGCGAGGAGGCGGACCGCGTCGCCGCGCTCGCGCTGGGGCGACGATTCGCCGTGGTCAGCGACGCCACGACGCGCCGCGTGCTGGGCGAACGCGTCGAGCGGGCGCTGCGCGCCGTCGGCGCCGTCGAGCCGGTCGTGCTGCCGGGCGCGCCGCACGCGGACGCGGCAACGGTGGCGCGGGTGCGGGCGTGGTGCGCCGCCGCGGACGCGCTGGTCGCGGTGGGGTCGGGCACGATCAACGACCTGGCGAAGGCCGCCGCCGCGGCCGACGGCAAGCCGTACGTCGTCTTCCCGACGGCGCCGTCGATGAACGGCTACACGTCGGCGAACGCGGCCATCACCGTCGACGGACACAAGAAGACGCTGCCTGCCGTGCTCGCGCGCGGGGTGTTCGTCGACCTGGAGGTGCTCGCCGCGGCACCGCCGCGGATGATCCGGGCCGGCCTCGGCGACTCGTTGTGCCGGTCCACCGCGCAGGTCGACTGGCTGCTGTCGCACCACCTGCTCGGCACGCCGTACCGGCGCGCCCCGTTCGCGCTGCTCGCCGGCGACGAGGCGGCGCTGCTCGACGGCGCGGGCGCGCTGCTCGCGGGCGACCGCGACGCGATGCGCCTGCTGGCGCGCACGCTGCTGCTGTCCGGCCTCGGCATGACGCTGTGCGGCGGCAGCCAGCCGGCGAGCCAGGGCGAGCACCTGATCAGCCACTACGTCGACATGCGCGCCGCCGCCGGCCGCGAGCCCAGCCTCCACGGCGAGCAGGTCGCCGTGGCGACGCTGACGATGGCGCGCCTCCAGGAATCGATGCTCGCCGGCGCAGCGCCGGTGCTCGCGCCCACGCGCGCGACGGCCGCGGATCTCGAGCGCCACTTCGGCGCGGCCCTCGGCGCATCGTGCTGGCGCGAGTTCGAGGGCAAGCGCCTCGACGGCGCCGGCGCCGCGGCCATGACTGCGCGCCTCGCGAAGGCCTGGCCGGCGTTGCGGCGCGACGCGGACGCCGCGCGCGTGCCTGCCGCGCGCCTCGAGGCCGCGATGCGCCGCGCCGGCGGGCCGCTGCGCGCCGCGGACATCGGCGTCGGCGCGGACTTCTATGCCGCCGCAGTCCGGCACGCCCGGTTCCTCCGCGACCGGTACACCTTCCTCGACCTCGCCGACGACGCCGGCGTGCTGGAGGCGGCGGGCGCCTGACGGGTGTTCGGCGGGGCGCGGTGCCGCGACCCGCTATGATGTTGGATCCCCCACGGAGTGCGTGCCCCATGCCGCGTCCACCGGCCAAGCGCAAGCGCCTGTCGCAGCAGGAACGCCACGCCGCCATCCTGGCGATGCTGCGGCGCGACGGCATCGTGCGCATCGCGACGCTCGCGCAGACCTTCGGCGTGACCACGGAGACCGCCCGGCGCGACCTCGACGAGCTGGCCGAAAGCGGGGCGCTCCAGCGTACCTACGGGGGCGGCGCGAGCCGTTCGCTGATCGACGAGCCCGGGATCGGCCAGCGGGGCCTGGTCCACGCGGCGGAGCGCACGCGCATCGGCGCGGCCGCCGCCGCGCTGGTCGACCCGGGCGACGCCGTGATGGTCGACGCCGGGTCGACGACGAGCCTGTTCGCTGCTGCGCTGGCGGCCCGCAACCTCCACGTCACGGTCGTCACCAACTGCCTGCCGGTCGCGCACGCGCTCGGCGCCGCCGACCGCTGCCGCGTGATCCTGTGTCCGGGCGACTACGTGGCGCACGAGGGCGGCGCGTTCGGACCGGAGACGGTCGCGTTCCTCCGCAAGTTCCACGCGAACAAGGCGTTCATCGGCGCGGGCGGCGTCACGCCGGAGGGCATCAGCGACGCCCACTCGGCGGGGTGCGCCGTGAAGAGGACGATGATCGAGTGCGCCGCTCGCGCGCTGCTCCTCGCCGACAGCTCGAAGTTCGACGTGCCTCAGTTCGAGCGCGTGTGCCCGCTCTCCGCCCTCGACGGCCTCGTCACGGAAGCGGCGCCGCCGCGGCGGCTCGCCAGCGCGCTGCGCGCGGCGGGCGTCGAGACGA
>BOKS01000022.1 GCA_016861105.1 Betaproteobacteria bacterium
CTCTACCTCGGGCTCGGACTGCTCTTCACGCTCGTCGGCGCGGGCCTGGCGGTGGTGGTCCCGCGGCTCGCGGCGCGCCCGCAGGACGCCGCGGCTACGCGATCCCCTCGAGCAGGCTGACCGGATCGCCGTAGCGCGCCGCGGCCGCGACCACGTCCGGATCGCGCAGCGCGAGCAGCAGCCCGTCCTCGATCACCGGCGTGTCGCCGGCGGTGACGGTCGCGTCGAAAGTGACGAGGTCCTGGTGGACCGGCGGCTCCTCCCAGTCGGGCATCGTGCGCCTTATCCAGTCCGAGGGCCGCGCGAGGTCGATCCCGAAGTGCAGCGCGCCCGGCGCGTTGGAGCCCGCCGGATAGACCACGTGACGCGGCGCCCCGGGGTTGAAGCCGCAGCCGCCGCCCTCGATCAGCTTGCCGCCGACGAGCATCTCGCGCAGCACGCGTGCCTCCTCGGAGAGGCCGCGCACCTCGGTGACGAAGCGGTCGCGGAACACGACCTCGATGCGCTCGGCGAACGGGCGCCGGAAGCCGATCGCGGCCTGAGGTACCAGCACGCCGTCGATGGCGATGCGCGCGTCCGTGTCGTTGCGCATCGCCGTGCTGTCCCAGAAGTTCGGGCCGTGCGTCGGCAGGTAGTGCACGTAGCAGCCGGGCTCGTCGGCGCACATCCTCCCGCGCCAGCGGTTGCCGGCGAACATCGCGTCGCGCATCGCCGCCGTGTAAGGGATCGCGAGATCGGTGCCGCGGCGGTCGCAGAAGCGCAGCGTGAAGTCGCGGCCCTTCGGGAAGCGCCGCTCGGTGGCGCGGATGATCTCGCCGACGAGGTCGACGGGGAAGCGCGCCTGCGGCGTGTCGAGCAGGTCCAGGTCGCGGAAGTAGGTGATCTTGAGCCAGCGCTGTCCGCGCTTGCGCAGCGCGACGTTGAACGGGTCCTCGATCGAGCAGAACCACGTCGACACGACGAAGTCGGCCTGCTCGAGCAGCGGCTTCACCGCGTCCGGCACGGCGGGCAGCCGCGTCGACGGTGCCGTGTAGACTTCGACGCTCGCCGAGCGCGCCGCGGCGAGTCCGCGCACCGCGTCGATCACGCGATGGTCGAGCAACGGGTCGGCGAGGATCACGGCGCGCTCCCCGGGCCGCACGGCGAACACGCGGAAGAAGTTGTCGAGCGCCTGGAAGCGGCCGGCGACGCCCGCCCTCGCGGACCTCGCGGGCGGCGGCGCGCCGACGAAGCCGTCGATCGCCGCCAGCGCGGCGGCGTGTGCATCGTCGAGGTCGGCAGTGCGTCGCATGGCTGGCATCGAAGCCTCGTCTGCAGGTGCGGCGGGACCACGGGCCCGAACGGTACCGCGGGTTCGTCCGGCTCGCCAGCGGCCCCTGCTGCAGAGCCGAGTCGAAGGCGCTAGGGCCTGTTCACGCTATAAACACAAGCGCGCTGCGAAGCGAAAAGGGCCGTGGGCTCGGTGCGAGGCCGCAAGGCGGGTCGGGAACCCGGCGAGGACTTGCAGCAACGCCCACGGCCCTGTTCGCCGCAGCCCGGAGGGAAGGGGCGCGCCCGCGCGCCCCTCATGGTTGCTCGCCTTGCGAATACGCTCGGTATTCGCGGCGGCGAGCGCCGCGATGGACACGCGGGCGCGACCCTTCGCGCATGCGGCCATGGCGTGAACAGGCCCTAGCCCGCGCCGCGCAGCTCCGGCGGTGCCGGCGGCCGGCGTTCGAGCGCGGAGACGCGCGTCGGAAATCCGCCGAGCTTGCGGTCGAGGAAGAAGTTGCGCAGCGTCCGGCCGATCGTGCGAAACGCGATCCTGTCCCAGGGCACCTCGTGCTCGTCGAACAGGCGGACCTCGAGGCTCTCGGGTCCCGGCGCGAACGCCGGCTCGGGGAGCGTGGCGCGGAACACCATGTAGATCTGGTTGATGTGAGGCAGGCTGATCAGCGTGTAGAGCTCGCCGACGTCGACGCGCGCGTGCGCCTCCTCCCAGGTCTCGCGCGCCGCGCCGGCGACGACGGTCTCGCCGTTCTCGAGGAAGCCGGCCGGCAGCGTCCACAGCCCCCGCCGGGGCTCGATGGCGCGCAGGCACATGAGCACGCGTTCGCCGTAGGTCGGCAGGCAGCCCACGACGACCTTCGGGTTCTGGTAGTGGATCTCCCCGCAAGCTTCGCAGACGTGGCGCGGCAGCGAATCCCCGTCGGGAACGCGCAGGCCGATCCGGGCCGAGCCGCAGCTGCTGCAGAATCTCATCGTGGCATTATCGTCGCCGCAGACGGCACCGGCAATGCCGCGCGCGACCACGGCGCCGGCGCACCGAACCTTTCGCCGCGCGGCCCGGTCCTAAGCCGGGATCGTCGGCGTCCAGCGAGGAGGAAGCCTTGGCAGTGGAGTCATCGACACCGGGCCGCCGGATGCGGCGGATGGCCGTCGCGCTCGCGGCGCTGCTCACGCTGGGCGCCGGCGGCGGGTGCATGGTGCTCGAGGCGAAGGAGCGCGAGCTTCTCTACCGGCCGGTGCGCGACTACGTGCGCACGCCCGCCGACATGGGGCTCCCCTACCAGGACCTGTGGATCGACGTCGCGCGCGGCGACGGCCGCGGCGGGGAGCGCGTCCACGCGTGGTGGCTCCCGGCCGCGCGTCCCGACGCGCCGGCGATCCTCTACCTGCACGGCATCCGCTGGAGCCTCGGCAACAACCTGTTCCGCATCGCGCGCTGGCACGAGCTCGGCTTCTCGGTGCTCGCCGTCGACTATCGCGGCTTCGGCCGCAGCGACGGCGAGCGGCCGAGCGAGGACCAGATCTACGAGGATGCGCGCGCCGCGTGGGCCGAGCTCGAGCGGCGCGAGCCGCGCGCCGACCGTCGCTTCATCTACGGCCATTCGCTGGGCGCGGCGGTCGCGCTCGACCTCGCGACGACGGTGGACGGCGCCGCCGGCGTGATCGCCGAGGCCGGCTTCACGTCGCTCGCGGACATCGTGGCCGAGACCAGCTATGCGCCCCTGTCGCTGCTGCTCACGCAGCGGTTCGACGCGCTCTCGAAGGTGCCTTCGCTCCGGGTGCCGGTGCTGTTCATGCACGGCACCGCGGACCGCTTCGTGCCGCCGGCGATGACGCAGCGCCTCTACGAGGCCGCGCCGCAGCCCAAGCGCCTGCACTGGATCGAGGGCGGCAACCACGGCAACTGGAACGGCGCCGGGCTGGCGGACTACCGGCGCGTCGTGCTGGAGTTCGTCGGGAGCGCCCGGACGCTTGCCGCGGGGCCGCGCTGGTGAAGCGCGGGCGCCGCGTCCGCTACGTCCGCAGGAAGTGCTCGCGGTAGTAGCGCAGCTCCTCGATCGACTCGTAGACGTCCGCCAGCGCCTCGTGCCTGCCTTCCTTCGGGGCGCCCTTCGCCAGCTCGGGCCGCCAGCGGCGGCACAGCTCCTTCAGCGTCGACACGTCCAGGTTGCGATAGTGGAAGTAGTCCTCGAGCGAGGGCATCCAGCGCGCGAGGAAGCGCCGGTCCTGGCAGATCGAGTTGCCGCACATCGGCGAGACCTTGGGCGGCACGTGGTCGCGCAGGAACGCGAGCGCCGCCGCCTCGACCTCGAGCTCGTCTGTCTCCGAGGCCTTGACGCGGTCGATCAGCCCGGTGCGCGCGTGCGTGGCCTGGTTCCACGCGTCCATCGCCGCGAGCGTCGAGTCGTCCTGGTGGACGACCCAGACGGGCGCCACGGCGACCGGCGCGAGGGCGCCGTCGGTCACCACGATCGCGACTTCGAGGATCCGGTCGCCGTCGGGCTTGAGGCCCGTCATCTCGAGGTCGATCCAGATCAGGTGGTCGGCGTCCTGGGGCATCGGCAGCGTGCGGCGCGCCGCGGGCCCCGCCGGGCAGCGGTCGCGGAAGTCGCGTAAAATGAAGCGCTTATTCTCTCACAGCCGTCCGGCCGAGCCGGCACGATGAGCGCATCCTCGTTCAGCCTGCTGTTCGCCGCCGCGCTGGCCGCGATGGTCGGCGTGAGGCTCTGGCTCGCCGCGCGCCAGCTCGCGCACGTCGCGCGCCACCGCGACCGCGTCCCTGCCGCGTTCGCTGGCCGCATCGCGCTCGCCGCGCACCAGAAGGCGGCCGACTACACGGCGGCGCGGCAGCGGCTCGGGCGCGTCGAGATGCTGGTGGACGCGGCCGTGCTGGCGGCGCTGACCCTCGGCGGGGCGTTCTCGCTGCTGGTCGCGTGGACCGGCGCGCTTCCGGCCGGTCCGCTGTGGCAGGACGTCGCGCTGTTCGGCGCGCTGGCGCTCGTCAGCGCGGCCTCGAGCCTGCCGTTCTCGTGGTACGCGACCTTCGTCGTCGAGGAGCGCTTCGGCTTCAACCGCATGACGCTCGGGCTGTGGCTCGCCGACCTCGCCAAGGGGACGCTGCTCGCGATCGCCCTCGGCCTGCCGCTGCTGCTGGTCGTGCTGTGGCTGATGCGCGATGCCGGCGGCGCGTGGTGGCTGTGGGCCTGGCTCGCGTGGATGGCGTTCCAGCTGCTGGTGCTCGTGCTGTATCCGACGGTGATCGCGCCGCTGTTCAACCGCTTCGACCCCCTGCCCACCGGCGAGGCGCGCGAGCGCGTCGAGGCGCTGCTCGCCCGCTGCGGCTTCGCGAGCTCGGGCCTTTACGTGATGGACGGCAGCCGTCGCAGCGGCCACGGGAACGCCTACTTCACCGGGTTCGGCCGCGCGAAGCGGGTCGTGTTCTTCGACACCCTGCTCGCGCGGCTCGACGGCGACGAGCTCGAGGCGGTGCTCGCCCACGAGCTCGGCCACTACAAGCTCCGCCACATCGCCAAGCGCATCGCGTGGTCGGCGCTGGCCTCCGCCGCATTCCTCGCGCTGCTGGCCTGGGCCATGCGCGCGCCCTGGTTCTACGAGGGGCTCGGCATCGCGCCCGCGCTCGTCCCCGCCGCGATGGCGCGGCCCGGCGTCGCGCTCGCCCTCTTCTCGCTGGCGCTCCCCGTCTTCACGTTCGGCTTCCGCCCGGTCGCCGCGCTGTACTCGAGGCGCCACGAGTTCGAGGCGGACGCGTTCGCCGCACGCACCGCGTCCGCCGGTGCGCTCGCGCAGGCACTCGTGAAGCTCTACGAGGACAATGCGGCGACGCTGACGCCCGACCCGATCCACTCCGCGTTCTACGACTCGCACCCCCCCGCCGCGGTGCGCATCGCGCGGCTCCAGGCGGCGGCCGTGTGACTCCCGGGAGGCCTGCATGAGCCGGCTGCTCCGCATCCTCGCCATCGTGGCCGCCGCGCTGTTCGCGCTGCTGGCGTCGCTGCAACTCGCGAATGCGCAGGCGCCGTCGGCCGACGCCGGCGCGGGTGCCGCGCTGCACGAGAAGGATTGCGTCGCCTGCCACGTGCGCCCCGTCGGCGGCGACGGCTCCGCGATGTACACGCGGGCCGAGCGCCGCGTCACGTCGGCCGCCAAGCTCAAGGCGCAGGTCGCCGCGTGCAACACGCAGCTCGGCATCAGCTACTTTCCGGAGGAGGAGGAGCACCTGGCCGCCTACCTCAACCTGCAGTACTACAAGTTCAAGGACTAGGATGGAACCCCGTCGTCGCCAGATGTCGTCCGTCCGCCCGGCGTGCCGGGGCCTCCACCGTCGAGGGCTCCGATGAGCGAAGCCACCGCCGCCGTCGAGGCGCTCGCGCGCCAGGCCTGCGCGCGGAGCGCGGCGCGCCTGTCCGACCAGGCGATCGCCGACGCGGTCGCGGCCCTGCCGGGCTGGTCGCACGTCGCCGACCGCATCGCGAAGACGTTCCGGTTCGCCGGCTGGCACGAGACGATGGCGTTCGTCAACGCCGTCGCGTGGGTGGCCGAGCGCGCCGACCACCACCCCGACCTGTCCGTGCACTTCAACCGCTGCGTCGTCTCGTACTCGACGCACGACGCCGGCGGCATCACGCAGAACGACCTGATCTGCGCGGCCCGCATCGAGCGCCTGCTCGCCTGACGGCCGCCCGGGCTGCGTGCCGCCGTCCCGCCGTCCTCTCGGCGCCGCGCCGCGCACGGCGAAGGCCGCAGCCGCGGCGACGACGACGGGCACCGTCGTCGCCGCGTACCGGCGCCACTGGGCAGTCCTCCGGGACGACGGTGCGCTCGTGGCGTGCGTGCTCAAGGGACGCGGTGCGACGATCGCCGCGGGTGACCGCGTGCAGGTCGCATCGGGCGACGGCGGCGGCGTCATCGAGCACGTGCTGCCGCGACGCAATCTCGTCTACCGGTCCGATGCCCACCGGGCGAAGCTCGTCGCCGCGAACGTGACGCTGGTCGTGGGCGTCGTGGCGCCCGATCTCGCCATCGACCTCGAACTGCTGGACCGCTGGAGCGTCGCAGCCGAAGCCGAGGGCTGCGCCTTCGTCGTCTGCGCCAACAAGTCGGACGACCCTGCGTTCGCGGGATTCCTGCCGCGCCTCGCGCCGTGGCAGCGTCTGGGCTACGGCGTCATCGCGATGTCCGCCAAGCACGACGCGAGCCTGCTGCGGGCGCGGCTGCTGGGCGAGCACGCCGTCCTCGTCGGGCAGTCGGGCGTGGGCAAGAGCACGATCGTCAACGCCCTGGTGCCCGCGGCCGGGGCACGCGTGGGCGAGGTCTCGCAGGCGCTGGGCAGCGGCCGCCACACGACCACCGAGAGCACGCTCCACCGGCTTCCCGACGATCCGTCCGGCGGGTGGATCGTGGACTCGCCGGGCATGACCCAGTTCGCGCTCGCGCATCTCGAGCCGTCGGCGATCCCGGCGGCCTTCGTCGACCTGCGGCCGTGGCTCGGTCGCTGCCGCTTCCGCGACTGCCGCCACGACCGCGAGCCGGGCTGCGCGGTGCAGGAGGCGGTCGCCCGCGGCGACGTCGCGCGCCATCGCGTCGCGCTGATGCGCACGCTGGTCGCACAGAGCGAGGCGGCGCGACGTCCGGGGCGCTGACGCGCCGTGACGCGCTAGAGACCAGGTTCTAGGGCGCGTCGCCGCGCGTCCCGGACCGCGTGCCTCCGCCCGCCGCCTTGGTGCCGCGCGAACGCGCCGGCTTCGCGGTGCCCTTGCCCTTGCCCTTGGCCTTGGCCGCCGAGGTGGCGCGGGACGGCTTCTTCGCCTGCGCACTCGCCGGGCGGCGGGCGCCTTCCGTCGCGGAAGTCGGCGCGGCCGCCGCCGCCGCGGCGCCGGCCGCCGCCGCCCCTTCCGGGACCTGCCCGGTGAACGGCGGCGACGCGGCCGCTGGCGCGTCGTCCGCGGATGGTCCTTGCGCGGCCGGGCCCGGCAGGGCGTCGCCCGCCGCGGCCGTTCCCCGCGCCGGGGCCCCGCCGGTATCCGCCGGCCACGCGGCGTCTGCCGTCCCGCGCTGCGCCGCGGGAGCGGACGCCGCGTCCGCGGGGTCGGGCTGCATCCCGGGGGACGGCATCGCCTGCGGCTCGGGCGAGGCCGTCGCGGTGCCGGTCGCGTCGGCACGCTCCGCCGTCGCGGGCGCGCGCGTCCAGACGCCGTACGCGACGGTTCCCGCCACGGCGAGCACGACGACGGCGGCCGCGAACTGCGCACGCGTGCGTCCCGCGCGCGACGCCGGGGCGGGCTGGGCGGCACCGCCGTCGCCCGGCACCGCCACCGCCACCGCGATCGGGTCCGCGTCGGCCCTGTCCCGGGCGGCCGGTTCGCGGCGGCCTTCGGCGCCCTCCCCCGCGGTGGACTGCGCGAACGGCGCCGCCAGGTCGTGCTCCTCCTGCGGCGTGGGAAGCGCGGCGTCGCAGGCGTGGCAGCGGGTCGCGCCCACGCCATTGACCGCGCTGCAGAACGTGCAGGGCCGCAGACTCAGCGGCGAGCCGCACTCGTTGCAGTACTTCGCCCTCGCGGGATTCGGATGCCCGCAGAATCCGCAACGCAGCGAAGTCGCTTCGGTCAGCACGTCGTCGGCCTGCGTGTCGACGATCCGCCGATTAGGCGCCTTTGTGCATCCGCAGGCAAGCGGCGTGTGCCGCGACCAGGGCGGCGACCGGGGCGCGTTCACGCCATGGGCACGCGCGCGTCCGTCGCGTGGACAGGCGCCAGGGTCCCGCGTCGGAGGTTCGTTGAAGAATGGATCGAACAGGAACGCGCCGGCGGCGCAAGGGCGACGAACACGGATGCGCTGCGCGACGCGGCCCGAGGCGGATTTCGCGAATGTCCGCGAGGGATGCGACACTGCAGCGCGCCGTTTCTCGGTCGCCTTTGTGCAACGAACGTCCGACTCGGGACGCTAGGGGGCGAGGTTGGCGAGCGTGACGAGCAGGATGACGAGCAGCCAGAGGACCAGCGCGCGCCACACCAGGCCGACGGCCGACGGCAGGACCTCGGGCTCGGCCGGCTCGCCGGTGCCGAGCGTGGGTCGCAGCGTGGGCTCGGTCCCCGGCACGGCGAGCGTGCCGCCGAGTTCGACGCCCAGCGCCCCTGCGCCGCTCGCCAGCACGATGCCCATCGGGATGCCGCCCTCCTCGCGCTCCCAGGCCTTCGCCTGCGTGCGCCAGCACCACGCCGCGTCCTCGAAGTCCCCAACGATCGCGAACGACAGCGCGGTCAGGCGTACCGGGATCCAGTCGAGCAGCCACAGCAGGCGCCGCGCGGGCGCGCCGAAGGCCGCTCGCGCCCGCGCGATCGGTGTCTCGTCGCCGTCGCCCGGCGCGGCGCCGGCCCACGCGTCGGCGACCCGCAGGCTCGCGCGGTAGAGCACCGCGCCCGCAGGGCCGGGCAGCAGCGTGAACCAGAAGAGCACGGCGAACACCTGCCGGTAGGCGTCGACAAGGCCGCGCTCCATCGCGAGCCGCGCGATGTCCGTCGACGCGAGGTCCGCGGTGTAGCCGCCGCGCCACGCCGCCAGCGCCCGCCGGGCGGACACGACGTCGTTGTCGCGGAACGCCGCGATGATCGTGGAGACCGCGTGCGAGAAGCGGCGGAAGCCCATCAGCGCGTAGAGCACGAGCACGTTCCACGCGACGCCGAGCAGCGGGTGGACGCGCGCGAGCGCCCAGTACGCCGCAGCGGCGACCAGCACCGGGGGTGCGAGCGCGGCCACGAGTGCGAGCAGGCCCTGGTCGGCCCGGCCGCCGTTGAGGTTGCGCTCGAGGTAGCGGACGTAGCGCACGTAGGTCCGCTCCAGCGCGATGCGCCAGTGGAACGCGCGCCACTGCTCGAGACCCAGCGCGACGAGGATCGCGATCAGGTTCATCGCCGCCGGCGTCAGCGCAGGAAGTTCCGGCTGACGTCGCGGAAGCGGTCGTCGCCCGCCTCGTGCAGCCACTCGAAGGCGACCATCTCGCGCGACACGACGCCCACGCCGGCCTGCCGCAGGCGCTCGAGGGCGAGCGAGCGGTTCGCCGGGTCGCGCGAGCCGACGGCGTCGGCGACGACGAAGACCTCGTGGCCGGCCGCCGCCAGTCCGAGTGCCGACTGGAGGACGCACACGTGCGCCTCGATGCCGGCGATCACGACCTGGCCGCGCCCCGTTCCCGGCAGGCCGTCCAGGCACCCGCCTTCCGCGCACGAGAACGCAGTCTTGGACCCCACCGCGCGCGGCGGCAGCAGCGCGCGCAGGCGCTCGACCGTCGGTCCCAGTCCGCGCGGGTACTGCTCGGTCGCGGCCACCGGCACCGACAGCTGCTGCGCGACGCCGACGAGCCATGCACAGGCGTCGACGATCCGCTCCCCGTCGTGGATCGCGGGCACCAGCCGCTGCTGGACGTCGACGATCAGCAGGCGCGACGACGCCGCGCGCAGCAGCGCCGCGGGCCCCGGCACGGCGCCGGCGTGCAGGCGGTCGCTCACGACTTGAGCTCGTCGCGGTCGCGGAACTGCTCGAGCGCCTCCGGATTGGCGAGCGCCTCCATGTTCTTCACCTCGCGGCCGTGCACGATGTCGCGGACGGCCAGCTCGACGATCTTGCCGCTCTTGGTGCGCGGGATGTCGCCGACCTGGACGACCTTCGCGGGCACGTGCCGCGGCGTCGTGTTCGCCCGGATGTGCTTCTGGATGCGCTCGACCAGCGCCGCATCGAGCGACAACCCGTCGCGCAGCCGGACGAACAGCACGACGCGCACGTCGCCCGTCTCGCCGGGCGGCCAGTCCTGACCGATGACGAGGCTCTCGACGACTTCGTCGAGCTGCTCGACCTGGCGGTAGATCTCCGCCGTGCCGATGCGCACGCCGCCGGGATTGAGCGTCGCGTCCGAGCGGCCGTAGATGATCACGCCGCCGCGCGCGGTGATCTCGATATAGTCGCCGTGGCACCAGACACCGGGGAAGCGCTCGAAATACGCCGCGTGGTAGCGCGCACCGTCCGGGTCGTTCCAGAAGCCGATCGGCATCGACGGGAACGGCCGCGTGCACACGAGCTCGCCGCGCTCGCCGCTGCCCGGCGCCACGGGACGGCCGTCGTCGCCGTAGGCCTCGACGGCCATGCCGAGGCCGCGGCACTGGATCTCGCCACGCCACACCGGCAGCGTCGGGTTGCCGAGCACGAAGCAGCTCACGATGTCGGTGCCGCCGGAGATCGAGGACAGGCAGATGTCGTGCTTGACCGCCTCGTAGACGTAGTCGAAGCTCTCCGGCGCGAGCGGGCTCCCGGTGGAGAACATCGCGCGCAGCGGCTCGAGCGCGTAGTCCTTGACCGGGACGAGCGCGACCTTGCGCAGCGAGTCGACGTACTTCGCCGACGTCCCGAAGTGCGTCATCCGCTCGGTCTCGGCGAGCTCCCAGAGGACGCGCCCGCGCATCGTGAACGGCGACCCGTCGAACAGGAGCAGCGTCGCCTGCGACGCGAGGCCCGATACGAGCCAGTTCCACATCATCCACCCGCAGGTCGTGAAGTAGAACAGGCGGTCGCCCGGCCGGACGTCGCCGTGCAGCCGGTGCTCCTTGAGGTGCTGCAGGAGCGCCCCGCCGGCGGCGTGCACGATGCACTTCGGCACGCCGGTCGTGCCCGACGAGTACAGGATGTACAGCGGGTGGTCGAAGGGCAGCTGCTCGTACTCGATCGGGCCAGGGACGAACGGGGCGAGGAACGCCTCCCACGTCGAGCCGCCGCGCAGCGGCGGGAACTCGTTCGCGCTGCCGATCTCCTGTCCGAGATAGGGCACGACGACGACGCGCTCGACCGACGGCAGCCGCTCGACGATCTCGGCGACCTTGTCGAGGATCGCGATCGGCCTGCCGTTGTACCAGTAGCCGTCGACGGTGAAGAGCACGCGCGGGGCGATCTGGCCGAAGCGATCGATGACGCCCTGCACGCCGAAGTCTGGGGAGCACGAGGAGAAGATGCAGCCGCGCGCAGCCGCGCCGAGCAGCGCGACGATCGTCTCGGGCAGGTTGGGCATGTAGGCGGCCACGCGGTCGCCGGCACGCAGCCCGTGCGTGGACAGCGCCGTCGCGACGCGCGCGACCGACCGGTGCAGCTCGGCGTGCGACATGCGCCGGCGCACCTTGTCCTCGCCCCAGAAGACGAGCGCGTCGCCTTCGTCGTCGGCGCCACGGCGCTCCAGCAGGTTCTGCGCGTAGTTGAGCCTCGCGTCCGGGAACCACCGCGCGCCGGGCATCCGCGCGGCATCGAGCAGCACGCGCTCGCCGGGGTCCCCGATCACGCCGCCGTCCTCCCACACCGCGCGCCAGAACGCTTCCGGCTGGTCGATCGACCAGCGCCACAGCGCGTCGTAGTCGGGCAGGTGCACGCCGTGGCGGCCCTCGACGCGTCGCGCGAACGCCGTGATCTGCGCGCCGGCGATCCGCGCCGGCGAAGGTTCCCAGAGCTTCGTGGTCGTCATGCGGGGCGGTCGGTGGTGGTCGCGGGGGTGTCGGCGCCGGCGGCGGCGAGCGTGCGCAGCGGACCGGCGATCGCATCGGGCAGCGGCACCGGCCGCCCGCTCGCCACGTCGATCCAGACGATCTTCGCCGCGCCCTCGGCATGGCGCCGCCCGTCCTTGTGCAGCTCGTAGAAGCTGCCGACGCTGCTGCGGCCGAGCCCGCCGAGCGACATGCGCACCTCGACGTCGCCCGGGAAGACGAGCGGGATCTCGAACGTGCAGCTCGCGTTGACGATCACCGGCCCCGTGCCCGTGGCCGCGTACCCGCCTCTACCCGCGAGGCGCCAGAGCCACTCGATGCGCGCCTGTTCCATGAAGCGGAAGTAGACGGTGTTGTTGACGTGGCCGAGGGCGTCCATGTCGCCCCAGCGGATCGGCTGGATCGACGTGTGCACCAGCAGACGGGGCGCGTGGGCGGCGGTCATCGGCGGCGGGCGATCGTCAGTGCGCAGGGCTGCGCGGCGCAGTCCCGGCCGGCCGTGCCTCGGCGCCGGCCGCGCCGGGCGCGGCTGGCAACGCCGCGGCCACGATCTCCGCGACGTCCAGCACGCGGACGTCGCCGTCGCGACCCAGCGCCTTCAGCCCGTCGCCCAGCATCACGGCGCAGTACGGACAGCCGGTCGCGATGATACCCGGCGCGACCGCGAGCGCCTGCTCGGCGCGCAGCACGTTGATGCGCCGCCCGATGGTCTCCTCCATCCACATCCTCCCGCCGCCCGCGCCACAGCACATCGCCCGCTCGCGCGCGAGCGCGAACTCGGCGGGCGGCGTCGCGCACACGCGGGCGAGCACCGCGCGCGGCGCGTCGAACTCGCGGTTGTGGCGCCCGAGGTAGCACGGGTCGTGGAACGCGACGCGTCCCGGCACGCCCCCGGCGGCGAGGCGGCCCTGCTCCAGCAGCCCGGAGATCAGCTGCGTGTGGTGCACGACCTCCCAGCGCCCGCCGAACGCGGGGGCCTCGTTGCGCAGCGAGTTGTACGCGTGCGGGTCCGTGGTGACGATGCGCGTGACGCCGAGCCCGTTCAGCGTGGCGACGAGCTGCTCGGCGAGCGGCTGGTAGAGCATCTCGTTGCCCAGGCGCCGCACGCACTCGCCGGTCGTGGGCTCGCCCGGCCCGAGGATGCCGACGCGCACGCCGGCCTCGCGCAGCACGCGTGCGAACGCCTCGGCGATCCTGCGACCGCGCGGGTCGTACGACGTCGCCGAGCCCACGTACCACAGCCAGTCGAGCGCCGCCACCTCCTCGCGCGTGGAGACGACCGGAACGCCGGCCGCCTGCGCCCAGTCGCCGCGCGCCTGCACTGGCAGGCCCCACGGGTTGCCCTGCGACTCGTAGGCGTCGAACACCGGCTTGAGCTCGTGCGGAAACGCCCCTTCCATCATCACGCGCTGCTGGCGCAGCCGGTAGAACCGCGGCAGGTGCTCGAGCCCGATCGGGCACGCTTCCTCGCAGTACCCGCAGGTGGTGCACGCCCACAGCGTGTCCTCGCCGATGACGCCCGGCACGAGCGGCGGCAGGGGATCGTCCGCGGCCGTCGCCGCCCGCGCCAGCAGCGAGGGGCGCTGCTCGAGCAGGTGGTGCTTCAGGCTGTCGTGGACCCACTTGAGCGCGAGCGGCTTGCCGGTGAGGAACGTCGGGCAGGCGTCCTTGCAGCGGCCGCACTCGGTGCAGGTGAACGCGTCCAGCGCGTCCTTCCAGCCCAGGTCCCGCGCCGTGCGCACGCCCACCGCGACCTCCTCGCCGTCGCCCGCGTTCATCACGCGCTCGAGGTCCACGGCCGGCACGGCGTTCGCGGGGCGCGTGCGCGCGAAGAAGAGGGCCGGCAGCGCCGTGACGATGTGGAAGTGCTCGCCGACGGGCAGCAGCACGAGGAAGGCGAGCACGGTGAGCATCTGCGTCCAGTACGTCGCGTGGTAGCCGGCGGCGAGCAGCGACGCCGGAAGCCCGTCGACCCAGGACGCGACGAGCCGCCCCACCGGCGCGAAGGCCGCCTCGTGCGCGATCCCCGGATCCTGCGCGGCGAGGCGCGCGAAACGGAAGCCGTCGAAGAGGAAGTCGGTGACCATGATCGCGGCGATCAGCGCCAGGATCAGCACCGCTTCGCGGTTGGGCTCGAGCCGCGCCGGCCGCAGCACGAAGCGGCGCCAGAACGCGTACGCGACGGCGACGAGGACGGCGATCTCGACGACGTCCTTCAGCGTGGCGAAGACGCCCCCCGCGAGCCCCGGGTAGACGAACGTCTCGTCGTACCCGATCGCGATCAGCTGCAGCTTGCGCAGGAGCAGCGCGAGGAAGCCGCCGAAGATGACGGCGTGCATGATCCCCGGCCTGCGATCGCCGCGGATCATCCGTCCCTGGAGGAAGCCGTCGACCAGGAGCCGCCGCAGCCGCTCGCGCGGCGCGTCCCAGCGGACCTCGGGCGCGAGGCTCGCGACGATCGCGAGCTTGCGCCAGGCGAGCGCGGCGAAGCCGCAGAAGGCCGCGGCGAGGGCCAGGGTGATGCCGACGGGGCTCAATGGACTACCTCCGCGCTACGCGATGCGGGGCCGCGGCGTGCGCCGATTATACAATCCGGGTTTTGGGTGACCGCCGGCGCCCCGGCGCCGGTCGAAGCGAGCGACGATGACCGACAGCGCGGCACGCGAAGCGATGGAGTACGACGTGGTCGTCGTCGGCGGCGGGCCGTCGGGGCTGGCGGCGGCGATCAGGCTGAAGCAGCTGGCCGCGGCGGCGGGACGCGACGTGTCGGTCTGCGTGCTCGAGAAGGGCTCGGAGATCGGCGCGCACATCCTGTCGGGCGCGGTCATGGATCCGCGCGCCCTCGACGAGCTGCTGCCGGACTGGAAGGAGCGCGGCGCGCCGATCGACACGCCGGTGCGCGAGGACCGTTTCCTCATCCTGCGCGAGCAGAAGGCGTGGCGCATCCCCAACGGCCTGCTGCCGCGCCTGATGGACAACCACGGCAACTACATCGTGAGCCTCGGCAACGTCTGCCGCTGGCTGGGCGGCGTCGCGGAGGCGCTGGGCGTGGAGATCTACCCCGGCTTCGCTGCCGCCGAGCTGCTCTACGACGACGCGGGCGCGGTCAGGGGCGTGGCGACGGGCGACGTCGGCATCGGCCGGGACGGCGCGCGCAAGGCGGACTACCAGCCGGGGATGGAGCTGCACGCGAAGTACACGCTGTTCGCGGAGGGTGCGCGCGGATCGCTCGCGCAGCTCGCGATGGCGAAGTTCAACCTGCGCGACGGCGTGGATCCGCAGAAGTACGGCATCGGCCTCAAGGAGCTCTGGGAGGTCGCGCCGGAGCGTCACCAGCCGGGTCTGGTGATCCACAGCCAGGGCTGGCCGCTGCCCGACGACGTCGGCGGCGGCTCGTTCCTCTACCACTACGGCGAGCGGCTGGTGTCCGTGGGCTTCGTGGTGCACCTCAACTACGCGAACCCCCACCTGTCGCCGTTCGAGGAGTTCCAGCGCTTCAAGACGCATCCCGCGATCCGCGACACGTTCGCGGGCGGCAAGCGGCTCGCGTACGGGGCGCGCGCGATCAACGAGGGCGGCCTGCAGTCGGTGCCGAAGGTCGCCTTTCCCGGCGGCGCGCTGGTCGGGTGCGCGGCGGGATTCGTCAACCTGCCCAGGATCAAGGGCAGCCACACCGCGATCAAGACCGGCATGCTCGCCGCCGAGTCCGCGTTCGCCGCGCTCGGCGAGAACCGCGCGCGCGACACGCTGGCCGCCTACGAGGACGCGTGGCGCGCCTCGTGGGTCTACGAGGACCTCTGGAAGGTCCGCAACGTCAAGCCCGGCCTCGACCGCGGGCTGTGGTACGGCACCGTCCACGGCGGCATCCACATGTGGCTGAACGACCTCGGGCTGGGCGCGCTGGTGCCGTGGACGCTGCGTCACAAGGGCTCCGACCACGCCGCGCTCAAGCCGGCCGCGCAGGTGCCGCCGATCGCGTATCCCAGGCCGGATGGCGTCCTCACCTTCGACCGTCTCTCGTCGGTGTACCTGTCGAACACGAACCACGAGGAGGACCAGCCGTCGCATCTGACGCTGCGCGATCCCGCGGTCCCCACGGCGGTCAACCTCGCCGTGTACGACGGTCCGGAGGCGCGCTACTGTCCGGCGGGGGTGTACGAGTTCGTCGACGCCGAGGGCGGAGGCCGGCGCCTGCAGATCAACGCGGCCAACTGCGTGCACTGCAAGACCTGCGACATCAAGGACCCCACGCAGAACATCCGCTGGGTCACGCCCGAGGGCGGCGGCGGCCCGAACTATCCGGGCATGTAGCGGCGGCGCCGGGGGCGCGCCGCGCGGCGAGGCGCGCGGCGGCGGCATTGACGTGCGTCAGCCCCCATGGCAGGGCCCGCCCCCACAATGAAGCCGCACCCGCGCCGGGCCGCGCGGGTCGCGCGCCGGTGGTCGACGCAGGTCCGGCGCTCCGGCCCGTGGCGCATCCGTCCGGAGTCTTCCATGCCCCGCCCCGTCGCCAAGCACGCTCGCCGTCCGGCCGAGCGTCGCGTCCGCCGTGCTGCACCCGCCGCGTCGAAGCCGTCGCCGAGGACGAAGTGGGTCTACCGCTTCGAGGAGGGGGACGCCACGATGAAGGACCTCCTCGGCGGCAAGGGCGCGAACCTCGCGGAGATGACGCGCATGGGGCTGCCCGTGCCGCCGGGATTCATCGTCACCACGCAAGCCTGCAACGCGACGCTCGCGCGCAAGGCGTTTCCGCCGCAGCTGTGGGAGCAGGTGCTCGCGGCGCTGCGAAGGCTCGAGAAGGCGACCGGCAAGCGCTTCGGCGACGCCCGCGACCCGCTGCTCGTCTCCTGCCGCTCGGGGGCCAGGTTCTCGATGCCGGGGATGATGGACACGGTCCTCAACATCGGCCTCGACGACGAGGTCGTCGAGGGGCTCGCCGCGCTCGCGGGCGACCGCCGCTTCGCGTTCGACGCCTACCGGCGGCTGGTCCAGATGTTCGCCACGGTCGTCCTCGGCGTCGCCGACGAGCCGTTCGAGGACGTCCTCGCGGACCACCGCGCGCGGCGCGGCGTCGCCAACGACGCCGAGCTTCCCGCCGACGACCTCGCCGCCATCACGGCCGAGTTCAAGGCGATCGTGCGCAAGCACGCCGGCCGGCCGTTCCCGTCGGACCCGATGGAGCAGCTGCGCCTCGCCATCGAGGCCGTGTTCCGCTCGTGGAACGGCAAGCGCGCCATCGACTACCGCAACGCGGCCGGCATTCCGCACGACCTGGGCACGGCGGTCAACATCCAGACGATGGTGTTCGGCAACCTCGGCGCGGGCTCGGCCACCGGGGTGGTCACGACCCGCAACGTCACGACCGGCGAGCCCGAGATCGAAGGCGACTGGCTGGCGAACGCGCAGGGCGAGGACGTCGTCGCCGGGACGCGGGCGACCCATCGCATCGCCACGCTCGCCGACGCGATGCCGGGGATCTGGAAGGCGTTCACGCGCGCCTGCGCGACACTCGAGCGGCACTGCCGCGACGTGCAGGACGTCGAGTTCACGATCGAGCGCGGCAAGCTGTGGATCCTGCAGACGCGGGACGCGAAGCGCACGGCGCAGGCGGCGGTGCGCATCGCGGTGGACCTCGCCGCCGAGCGGCGCATCACGCGCCGGGAGGCCGTGCGGCGCGTGCAGCCCGAGCACGTCGACTTCTTCCTGCACCCCCAGTTCGACCTCGCGCAGAAGAAGCTCGCGAAGTCGCGCGGCGACCTGATCGCGACCGGCCTCAACGTGTCGCCGGGCGCGGCGTCCGGCGTCCTCGCCTTCGACGCCGACACCGCGGAGCGCTGGGGACGCGACGAGAAGCGCGCCGTCGTCATGGTGCGCGCCGAGACCAAGCCCGACGACGTGCACGGCATGCTGGCGGCGCGGGGGATCCTGACGTCGCGCGGCGGGCGCACGAGCCACGCCGCGCTGGTGGCGCGCCAGTTCGGCAAGCCGGCCGTGGTGGGCGCGTCGGCGATCGAGATCGACGTCGCGGCGCGGCAGTTCACCGTCGGCGGGCGCGTGTTCCGCGAGGGGGACGCCGTGTCGATCGACGGGAGCACCGGCGAGGTCTTCGCCGGCGAGCTGCCGACCGTCGTGCCCGACTTCGACGATCCCGCGCTGATGAAGCTGCTCGGGTGGGCCGACGGCTTGCGCCGGCTCGAAGTGTGGGCCAACGCCGACTACCCGCGCGACGCGCAGCGCGCGCGCGGCTACGGCGCCGAAGGCCTCGGGCTCGTGCGCACCGAGCACATGTTCTTCGAGACCGAGCGGCTGCCGATCGTGCAGCGGATGATCCTCGCGCAGGACGACGCGGAGCGCGACGCCGCGCTCGCCGAGCTGCTGCCGATCCAGCGCGCCGACTTCGAGGGGCTGTTCCGCGCCATGGACGGCCTTCCCGTGACGATCCGGCTGATCGACCCGCCGCTGCACGAGTTCCTCCCGTCGCACGACGACCTGCTGCGCGACGTCACCGAGATGGAGACCCGGCAGCGCATCGCGGCCGAGACGCTCGCGCTCGGCGCCGATCCGCTCGGCCTCGCCGGCGCGCTCGCCGGCAAGCGGCGGCTGCTCGCGGCCGTCGCGTCGATGCGCGAGGCGAACCCGATGCTCGGCCTGCGCGGCGTGCGGCTCGGCATCCTCCTGCCGGCGCTGGTGCGCATGCAGGTGCGCGCGATCCTGGAGGCCGCGTGCATCTGCGCGCGCGACGGCGTCAGGGTCAGGCCGAAGATCATGATCCCGCTGACCGCGCACAACAACGAGCTCAAGGTGGAGCGCTCGATCCTCGACGCCGAGGCCCGCGCCGTGATGAAGGAACAGGGTCGCCGCATCCCGTTCCAGTTCGGCACCATGATCGAGATCCCGCGCGCGGCCCTCACGGCCGACGCGATCGCCCGCCACGCGGAGTTCTTCTCGTTCGGGACCAACGACCTCACGCAGACGACGTTCGGCATCTCGCGCGACGACGCCGAGACGGGCTTCCTGCAGGAGTACCTCGACAAGCGGATCCTGCCCGAGAACCCGTTCGCCACGCTGGACCAGGCCGGCGTCGGGAAGCTGATGCGCATGGCCGTCGAGCTCGGCCGCGCCGCGCGGCCGGATCTCGACATCGGCATCTGCGGCGAGCACGGCGGCGATCCGCGGACGATCGCGTTCTGCCACGCGCTCGGCCTCGATTACGTGAGTTGCTCCCCCTACCGCGTCCCGATCGCCCGGCTCGCGGCGGCGCACGCCGCGCTGGCGGAGGCCGCCTAGGGCCTGTTCACGCCATGGCCGCATGCGCGAAGGGTCGCGCCCGCGTGTCCATCGCGGCGCTCGCCGCCGCGAATACCGAGCGTATTCGCAAGGCGAGCAACCATGAGGGGCGCGCGGGCGCGCCCCTTCCCTCCGGGCTGCGGCGAACAGGGCCGTGGGCGTTGTTGCAGGTCCTCGCCGGGGTCGACGACCGCGCCGTGCACGACGCCGCCGGAGGCCGCGGACTCGTTCGCCGGATACGGCCGCGCAGGCAGCACGGTCGCGGCAGGCGCCGGAACGGCCGGCAGCGGTGCGGCCGGCACGACCAGGGCCGCGTCGGGGGCGATCGGCACGACGTAGCAACCCGGCAGCAGCGCGCTGGCAAGCGCTGCCGCCAGCAGGCGGACGGTCGCCGTGGGCATGGAAGGCTCGCTGCGGGAGTCGGGCACGTGCCCGCGTCGGCACGATCCGCCGCGGCGGGGGCGCGCGCCAGCGCCGTGCGCAACGTCGCGCGTTCCGCGACCGGCGGTCGCGTCAGGCGGGACCGGCGAGCCGCGCGGCGCCGCGCACGCCGCTGGAGTCGCCGTGCGCGTTGCGGGCCAGCTTCGTGTCGACGCGGTCGGAGAAGACGTAGCGCCCCCACAGGCGCGGGACGTTCGCGTAGAGCCGCTCCACGTTCGACAGGCCGCCGCCGAGCACGATCACGTCCGGGTCGACGACGTTGATGACGTGCGCGAGCGCGCGCGCGAGCCTGTCCTCGTACCGGGCGAGCGATGCCTGCGCGCCCGCGTCCCCCGCCGCCGCGGCGACGACGATCGCATCGGCGCCGCGCGGCGCTCCGGTGGCGAGCGCGTGGTCGCGGGCGAGCCCGGGTCCCGACAGGAAGGTCTCGATGCAGCCGGTGCGGCCGCAGTAGCAGGCGGGCCCCGGCCGCTCGTCGTCGCGCGGCCACGGCAACGGGTTGTGGCCCCACTCGCCGGCGATGCCGTTGGGGCCGTCGAGGAGGCGGCCACGCACCACCCAGCCGCCGCCCACGCCGGTCCCGAGGATGACGCCGAACACCACGTCCCCGCCTTCCCCGGCCCCGTCGCACGCCTCCGACAGCGCGAAGCAATCGGCGTCGTTGGCGACGACCACCCGGCGCCCGAGCCGCGCGCCGAGATCGGCGACGATCGGGCGGCCGTTGAGGCAGGCCGAGTTCGAGTTGCGCAGCAGGCCCGTCGCGCGCGACAGCGATCCCGGCGTCCCCACGCCAAGCGGCGCCGCGCCCGGGTCCAGTGCGAGCGCCGCCTCCGCCTCCCGCACCAGGCGCACGACGGCGTCGAGCGTCGCCTCGTAGTCACCCTGCGGCGTCGCGACCCGGCGGCGCAGCCTCTCACGACCGTCCGCATCCAGCGCGACGATCTCGATCTTCGTGCCGCCCAGGTCGACGCCGAGCCGCAGCCCGCCGGCGCCGGGCGCCACGCTCACGCGCGATCGCCGGCGGCGGAACCGGCGCGCGACAACCTGCGCCAGACCCACCCGGACGGCCGGTCGACGCCGAGCAGCACGCGATCGCGGGCCGTCTCCGAGGCCAGCACCGCGTTGAAGACGAGCCGCGCCTCGCCGCGGCCGGCGAAGAGGAACTCGTCGCCGGCGGCGACGTCCGCGTCGTCGTCGGGCGTGAGCAGTGCGTCGTCGCCGCGCACCCTCATCAGCGGCACGATGCGCAGGTGGCTGCGCCCCCGCGCCCGCTTGCCGAGCAGCAGACCCAGCGGCACGCTCCGGCCGTCCGCGAGCCAGTCGACCAGGGCGGGCGCGCCCGCGTCGTCCAGGCGGACGCGCCACATGTCGGGCAGCCGCTCGCCGCACTCGCGCACGAGCCGCGCGACCAGCGCCGACGCCCACGCGTCGTCGCGCCGGGGCAGCGACTCGAGGAAGCGGTACAGCAGCGGGCTCGTCATGTGCGCCAGCACTTCGTGGGCGACCACGCGCGAGGCGATGAGCGCGAAGTCGAGGCCGATCGCGCGGAAGAGGGCGTGGTTCGACGGCGCGTTCTCGCGGGCGATCAGGAACAGCCCAGGATTGGCCGCCCGCGCCGAGGCGATCATCGACAGGTTCGCGGTATCGTTGTCGGTCGCGGCGATGAACCCGACGGCCGTCGCGGGATCGGCCCGCGCCAGGACCTCCGGCTCGGTGCCGTAGCCGACGATCATCGAAGGGTCGTCGGCGGCGGGCGTGCCGGGCTCGATGACCGTCACCTCCATCCCTTCGGCGCGCAGGTCCGCGACGACGTGCCCGCCGAAGCGCCCGTGGCCACTGACGATCCACCGGCCGCGCGGCACCTCCCGCAGCCGCGGCAGGCGGCTGCCCGGCGCACCGCTCAGCCACTCGATCAGCCGGAACGACGAGGGCGAGTGGATCGCGACGCGCAGGTAGTCGCCGAAGCGGTCGAACGGGTCGACCACCGTGGGGTTCCCGAACGCCTGCATCCGCTGCGCGATCCGCGGCGCGACCGCGCGCGCGAAGACCCTGACGTCGGGACGCAGCAGCGCCGCCGTCATCACGATCGCCAGGTTGACCTCGTCGTCGTTCGTGAGCGCGATCGCCGCCGTGCAGCGCGGGTTCGCGAGCCCGGCGATCAGCAGGTGGCCGGGAACGCGGGCGTCGGCGACGAGGCCCGGCACGTCGACGACCAGCGGCGCGAGGCCGAGGTCGTCGATGCGGTCCTGCTCGATGTCGAGCACGGTGGCGCGGCGGTCGAGCATGTCCAGCGAGCGCACGAGGCGCTGCCCGGTCTGGCCGTAGCCCGCGACGAGGACGAACGGCTCGCGCAGCGCGCGCACGCGGACCGCGAAGCGCCGCAGCGCGATGGCACGACGAAAGCCGTGGTCCTGCAGCAGCGACAGCAGCGTGCCCACCGCCCACGCCCAGCCGACGACGGTCAGGTAGATCGAAAACGTGACCCACATGCGCTGCGCGTCGGTGAACGCGTGCGGGATCTCGCCGAAGCCGATCGTCGTCGCCGTGTAGCTCATGAAGTAGAACGCATGGAAGAACCCCATGCGCCACGGCCGTCCCGCGTCGTCGACGCCAGGGATCAGGACCAGCCCGAGCACGCTGACGGCGTAGAAGACGACGATGCCGATCAGCGGCGCCCGCATGCGGCGCAGCACCAGGAAGATCGTGCTCTCGCGCGGCGCCGGCGACGACGGCACGCGCTGCGCGGGGCGCCGCGCACCGGGAGCGCGCTCCGCCTGGAGGATGCGCTGCCAGAAGGCGAGCAGCGGGTTCGTCACGCGCTACCGCCGGTGGAACGAGAGCGTCTCGACCACGAGGAGCACGACGGACACGACGTTGGCGAAAAGCGCCCCGCCGGCGAGCGACACGATGCTCGCCATTGCGTGCGGCGTGATGCCGTCCGGCATCGCGTAGGCCGCGTAGGCCCAGACGATCGACGCGGCGATCAGCTGCAGGTCGGCGACCAGGCTCGTCGCCAGGTGGATCGCCCCGATCTGCGTGCGGTCGCCGAACTTGAGCACCGTGGCGATCAGGTTGACCACGACCGCGGCGAACAGCTCGAACTCGTTGTGGTGGACGGGATCGTCGATGTCGCCGATGACGAAGCCGAAGTTCAGCGTCGCGGCGAGCAGGATGAAGAAGCCGAAGACGACCTTCTCGAGGTTCATGCATCCACCGGATCGCGAGGAAGGGAAGCGCATTGTACGAGACGCCGGCCGCGGCATGGTGGCACCGCCGTCCGCGCAGCGGCGCCGGCGGGGCCGCGGCGAGCGGACGCGGCCACCGGCGCGGCTGCCGTCGCCCGGCGACGATCCGCGCGAGCCCTCAGGTGACAAGCGGCGCGAGGGGTCCGCATAATCGCCCCCGGCAGGGTGTGCGCGCCGCGCACCGCCCCGCGCCCGGACAGGATCCCAAGGAGTGGACACGATGGCACAACGCCGCACCACGCATCGCAGCAGCACCGGCAGGAAGCTCTACGCGGTCCGCAAGGCGGACGGCACCTTCGCCGACATCCAGACGTACAAGCGCGCGCACGCGGCGGACCTGCGGCGCAGCGCGAAGTCCGAGACGTCCGCGAAGTCGACGAAGGCGGCGGCGAAGAAGTCCGCGCGCAAGGCCGCGAAGAAGGCGAGCGGCGCGGCCGCGGGGCTGCTCGCGCGGGCGCGGAAGGCGGTCGAAGGCGTGATGAAGACGGCGAAGAAGGCCGCGAAGAAGGCTCCCGCGAAGAAGGCGTCCGCCAGGAAGACCGCGAAGAAGGCTCCGCGGAAGGCAGCGAAGAAGGCGCGCTGAGCACGCCGCCGCGGCGGACGGCCGGTGCCGCGTGCGCGCGCGGCGCCGGCCGGCGGCGGGTACCGGGCGCACGCCGTCCGGAGGGGACGGCCGGCGACAAAGCGATCGCGCCGGCGCCCGGCAGAGGATCGACGCGGGGCGATGCCGTCAGCGCGGCACGCAAAAGACCGGTCCCTCGACCGACCAGCCCTTCGCCAGCATGCGCTCGATCTCCTGCGCGTCGACGAGGAAGCGATGGTTCGCCTCGCCTCCCATGCCGTTGTTGTACAGGCGCGTGACCGTGGCGTCCGGCCCGCAGCCGGCCGACACCGGCTCGACAGCGCGGAACGCGACGCCCTCGTAGGTCCAGTCCGCGTTCGCCTGGACCGTGGCGCACTCGGCGGCACTGATCGTGTAGAAGTGCGAGTTGGGTCCGCGCCCGGGCGTTCCGAAGAAGCGGCACGCATCGTTCCCCGGCCCGCTGCCCGCCTTCCAGGCCCGGAACGCGTGGCCGGTGCGCGACCAGCCGGGAACCTGCACGCCCTCGTCCAGCATCGCGG
Source organism: Betaproteobacteria bacterium (assembly GCA_016861105.1). Taxonomy (GTDB): domain Bacteria; phylum Pseudomonadota; class Gammaproteobacteria; order Burkholderiales; family Casimicrobiaceae; genus VBCG01. The sequence continues at coordinate 23,897 of BOKS01000022.1, forward strand.
CCTCGTCGGCGAACGCGGTGATGAAGTAGTGGTCCAGCGCAGCGTTGTAGTACTCGATCGTGTCCACGATCTCGCCCTCCGTCGCCCCGCCTCCCGACGGGTCGACGTAGAACGACTTGCGGTCGTCGAGGCCGCCGTCGACGCGCTCGACGCTCGCGAGCCTCGAGCGCGCCGCCGCGTCGTCGAGCACGAACGTGGCGAGGAAGCCGAGCGACCAGGTCGCGATGTCGGCGGACGTCGTGGGATCGAGCTCGTGCCCGAGGGCTTCGAACAGAACGTGCCCCCGCGGCCCGTCCATCCGATCGAGGGCGCGGCGCACCGTGTCCGCCGGCGCAACGTCGTCCGCCGTTCCGCTCAGCGCGAGGAACGGAAGGCTCACGGCCTCCGCCCCGACCTGGTCGCGCCCGAACGCGGGCAGGCTGCCGATCCCGAAGTAAGGCACGTAGCCGACGCCTGCGCGCACGCGCGCATCGAGCGTCACGGGCCTGCTGTCGAGCGTGAACAGCCCGTAGGTCAGCGCCGCGCCGCCCAGCAGCATCACCGTCTCGCCTCCCTGGCTCACGCCGAAGGCGCCCACGCGACCTGCGTCCACCCGATCGCGCCAGTGCGGATGGCCGAGCAGGACGTCGAGCGCATTCGACATCGACAGCGGCCGCGTGGCCTGCATCGCCACGAATTCGCTCCAGACCGGCACGTACCCGCTCGACGTCGCCGCGGGCGAGTCCGGGCCGAGCACCGAGTAGCGGAGGTCGCCGTGGAACGGGGCAATAGTGACGTAGCCCCACGACGCGAACGCGAGCAGCGCGTCGCGATACGTGCCGGTCAGCGGGCTCCCGCCATAACCGTGGGAGTACAGGAGCACGGGCAGGCGCGACGCGCCCTCCGGCAGCCACGGCGCCTCGCTGCCGCGCTGCATGCGCGGGACGACGACGCCGTCGGGAAGCAGGTAGTCGGCCCGGTCGTTGCCTGGCGACGTCGGATAGCAGGCCAGGTAGGCGTAGACCACCGTGTCCCCCGCCCAGCGATCGAACAACTCGGCGTCGGCCGGAACGACGAACGACCCGGTCAGCGCGTCGGCGCGCGACGCCAGCAGCGTCGTGACGTAGCGCTCCTTCTCCTCGGTCGCCACGCCGCGCCAGTAGAGGTCGGGCGTTTCGCCGGGCGCAAGCCGCGACAGGTCCTGCTCGACGTTCGTGCACGCCACCGGGTAGGGGCCCGGCGCCGGCAGCGGCGGCACGACCGACTGCGCGTGCACGTGCGCGGCAACGACCAGAAGGCAGGCAGCCGCGGCTGCTGCACATGGACCCGTCATGGCGTGTCTCCTCGACGCGAACGAATGCGGGCGCGTGCTCCCGGGCGCCCGGCCCTCACGGCGGCGTGCAGAAGACCGGCCCCTCGACCAGCCACCCCTCCCCCACCATGTCGCCGATCTCCGTCGCGCTGGTCAGATACCGGTGGTTCGCCTCGCCACCCTTGCCGTCGTTGTACAGCCGCCAGACGACGGCGAGATCGGGCGGGCACACGCCGACGCCGCTGGGGAGCGCCTGGAACGCGAGGCCTTCGAAGGCCCAGTCCGCATTCGCCTGGACCAGGCCGCATTCGCGCGCGTCGATGGTGAAGAAGTGCGAGTTCGGACCGCGCCCCGGGGTGCCGAAGAACCGGCACGCCGGCACGCCCGTGGCGACGCCCGGCGACCAGCTCTTGAAGGCGTAGCCCGTGCGCGTCCAGCCGGGCACGACCTGGCCGGCGTCGAGCATCGCGATCTCGGCGGGCTCGGCGGTCACGAAGTAGTGATCCAGCGAGGCGTTGTAGTACTCCACCACGATCCTCTCGTCCGCGCGTTCCGCAGCGGGGGCGACGTAGTCGATGCGCAGCACGTCGTCGCCGCCGCCGCGCACGCGCAGCATGCGATCGAGGCCGGCGCGCGCGCGCCGGTCGTCGCGCACGAACGCGTCGAGCCAGGCGAGCGACCACGTGAAGATGTCGCCCGCGGATGCCTCGTCGAAGCCGTGCTCGACGCCGGTGAGCGCGACGAGCCCGCGCGACGACGCCAGCCTGTGCAGGCCGTCCTCGACCGGACCGATCGGGGCGGTGACGTCCGCCGTCCCGCTGATGGCGAGGTAGGGGAGCGTCACGCCGGCCGTGCCGCGGTTGTCCCGTCCGAACGCCGGCAGGATGCGCTGCCCGAAGTAGGGGACGTAGCCGACCGCGCCGCGCAGCCGCGGATCGAAGCCCACCGCCTTCGACGACAGGGTGATCGAGGTCGTGAGCTCGGCGCCGCCCATCAGCATCATCGTCTCGCCGCCCTGGCTTGCGCCGAAGCCGCCGATGCGCTCCGGATCCACCCGATCCCTCCAGTGCGGATGCGCCAGGACGACGTCGAGCGCCGCGGACGCCGACAGCGGCCGGGTCGCCTGCATCGCCGTGTACCGCTCGAAGTTCGCCAGCGACGCGTACACGTCGCGGAGGTCGTCGAGCGACAGCACGGCGTAGCGCGGGTCGCCGTGGAACGGCGCGACGACGACGTAGCCGTGGGACGCGAAGACCGCGATCGCCTCCAGGTAGTCGTTCGACAGCGGGCTGCCGCCGTAGCCGTGGGAGAACACGAGCAGCGGCCAGCGGCCGCCGGACGCCGGCAGCAGCGGTTCCTGGCTCCCGCGCTGCATGCGCGGGACCACGCGCCCGTTGGGCAGCCCGTAGTCGGCCCGCGGGTTGGACGCGGTCGTCGGGTAGCACACCAGCAGCACGTACGTGAGCTTCGCGGCGCGCCACGGACCGAACAGCGTCCGGTCGTCGGGCGCGGTGAAGTGCGCGACGAGCGTGTTGGCCGGGTCGGCGAGCAGGTCGGTGACGTAGCGGGGCGAGCCGTCGGCACGCGGATAGCCTTCCCACGTGAGTTCGACCGGCTCGCCTGCCGGCAGGCGCGAGAACGCCTGCTCGACGTTGCTGCACGCGACCGGGTGCGGCCCGGCCAGCGGGCGCGGCTCGACCTCCGCCAATGGATCCGCGAGCGCGCCGCAGGCGAACGCGGCAAGCGCGGCGCCCGCGGCCAGTGCGCGCAGCGGATTCGGAAACGTGCTCGGTCGCATGTCCCTACGACCACGCGACCGCGCGGGAAGTGCCCGCGGAGGCCGCGACGCCGCGTGCGCTCAGAATTGCTCCGCCGGCACTTCCAGCACGGATTCGCCGCCGTGGACGACCGCGCGCGACAACCCCGGCGCCTGCGCGAGGATCACCGCAGCGAAGAAGCGCGCGGTCGCGATCTTCGCCCGCATGAACGCTGCGTCGCTCTCCCCCGCCTCGAGCTTCCGCGCCGCGACCAGCGCGGCGCGCCCGAGCTGCCAGGCCGACGTCGTCACGCCCCACAGCCGGAGGTAGGGGACCGACACCGCGTGCACGGCACGCGTGTGCGTCGCGAACGACCTGACGACCCAGTCGACGGCCTGCTCGAGGGCGACCACGGCCTCGGACAGGGCGGCGCCGACCGGATGCAGCGACGGGTTCGCGTCGCCGGCGAGATGCGCCGCGGTCTTCTCGATCTCCGCGATGACGGTCCGCGCCGCCGCGCCGCCGTCGCGCGCCGTCTTGCGGCCCACCAGGTCGTTCGCCTGGATGCCCGTCGTGCCCTCGTAGATCGTCGTGATGCGCGCGTCGCGCACGTGCTGCGCCGCGCCCGTCTCCTCGACGTAGCCCATGCCGCCGTGCACCTGCAAGCCGAGCGACACGACCTCCTGCGCGACCTCGGTCGAGTGTCCCTTGACGATCGGGATCATCAGGTCCACGAACGCCTGGTGCCGCTTCCGGGCCGCGGCATCCGGGTGCCGCCGCGCGTTGTCCATCGCGGCCGCGGTCACGTAGGCGACGGCGCGGGTGGCCTCGACGTGCGAGCGCATCGTCATCAGCATCCTGCGCACGTCGGGGTGGTCGATGATCGGGCCGGCCTTCGCCGCCTTGTCGAGTCCCACGGCCTTCCCCTGGACGCGCTCGCGCGCGTAGCCGACCGCGCGCTGGTAGGCGCGCTCCGCGATGCCCACGCCCTCGAGCCCGACGGAGAAGCGGGCCAGGTTCATCATGATGAACATGTACTCGAGGCCACGGTTCTCCTCGCCGACGAGAAACCCGGTCGCCCCGCCCTTCTCGCCGTACGCCATCACGCAGGTCGGGCTCGCGTGGATGCCGAGCTTGTGCTCGATCGACGCGCACTGCACGTCGTTGCGTTCGCCGAGCGAGCCGTCCGCGTCGACCAGGACCTTGGGCACGGCGAACAGCGAGATGCCCTTGACGCCTTCGGGCGCGTCCGGCGTGCGTGCGAGCACCAGGTGGATGATGTTCGGCGTGTAGTCGTGCTCGCCGTAGGTGATGAAGATCTTGCTGCCGGTCAGCCGATAGGAGCCGTCGGGCTGCTTCACCGCGCGCGTGCGTACCGCCGCGAGGTCCGAGCCGGCCTGCGGCTCGGTGAGGTTCATCGTCCCCGTCCACTCCCCCGACACCATCTTCGGCAGGAAGCGCTGCTTCAGCTCGTCGCTGCCGACGAGCTCGAGGGCCTCGATCGCGCCCTGCGTCAGCAGCGGGCAGAGATCGAACGCCATGTTCGACCCGTGCCACATCTCCTCCACGGCGGTGGCCACCAGCTGCGGCAGGCCCTGCCCCCCGTAGTGCGGGTTCTTCGTGAGGCCGTTCCAGCCGTTCGCGCAGAAGCGCTCGTAGGCGTCCTTGAAGCCCTCCGGCGTGCGGACGCTCCCGTCGTCGAGCCGGCGTGCGCCCTCGCGATCGCCGCTGCGGTTGAGCGGGTCCAGGACGTCGGTGGCGAACTTCGCCGCCTCCTCGAGGATCGCGGCGACGACGTCCGGCGCGGCCTCCTCGAACCCCGGCAGCGAGGCGACCTGCTCGAGGCCGGCCAGGTCGTTCAGGACGAACTGCATTTCGGCGAGAGGGGCGCGATAGGTGCTCATCGTCGTTCCGGTCGGTGGTGTTGACCGCCTAGGCTAGCCCTGCGGGGCTAGAGGAATGGTACTAAACGAACGCGGGCGCCTCCTCGGGCGCCCGCACGCTGCAGGTCGGCGGCGCGCGCGTCCGCGCGCTGCGCGTCAGTCGCCGAGCTCGGCCGTGAGCTGCGGCACGATCTCGAAGAGGTCGCCCACCAGGCCGTAGTCCGCGATCTGGAAGATCGGCGCCTCCGGATCCTTGTTGATCGCGACGATGACCTTGCTGTCCTTCATGCCGGCGAGGTGCTGGATCGCACCGGAGATGCCGACGGCGATGTACAGGTCGGGCGCCACGATCTTGCCGGTCTGCCCGACCTGGTAGTCGTTGGGAACGTACCCTGCATCGACCGCGGCGCGCGATGCACCGACCGCCGCGCCGAGCCGGTCCGCGAGCTTCTCGAGGAGCTTGAAGTTCTCCGCGCTCGCGAGGGCCCGCCCCCCCGAGACGACGATGCGTGCGGACGCGAGCTCCGGCCGCTCGGACTTCGCGATCTCCTGGCCCACGACGCGCGTCTTGCCCGTGTCCGCGACCGGTTCGCGGGACTCCACGGAAGCGCTCCCTCCGCTCGCCGCGACCGCCTCGAACGCGGTGGCACGCACCGTGATCACCTTGATGGCGTCGTTCGACCGCACCGTCGCGAAGACGCTGCCGGCGTAGATGGGGCGCACGAACGTGTCGGGCGACTCGATCGCCGTGATGTCGGAGACCTGCGCGACGTCCAGCCTGGCGGCGATCCGCGGCGCGACGTTGCGGCCGAATCCCGTCGCCGGCGCGAGGACGTGCGTGTAGCCGCCGGCCTCGACGATGGCCAGCACCTGCGCCGCCAGGTTCTCGGCGGTCGGCGTCGCGAGGAACGGCGCATCGACGTGCAGGACCTTGGCGACGCCGGCGGCCTGCGCCGCCGCCTGCGCGGCCGGCGCCGCGTCGTGTCCGGCGACCAGCACGTGGACGTCGCCCCCCAGGCCGGTGGCCGCGCCCACGGTGTTCAGCGTGCCGCTCCTCAGCCCGACGTTGTCGTGCTCGGCGAGTACGAGAATGCTCATGCGATCTTTCCGGCGACGCGCCGCGGAAGGCGGCGGTGTGACGTGATCAGGGCAGGATCTTGGCCTCGTCGCGCAGCTTGGCGACCAGTTCCTTGACGTCGGCGACCTTCCCGCCCCCCTGCCGCCTGGGCGGCTCGGCGACCTTCAGCGTGGCCAGCCGCGGCGCCACGTCGACGCCCAGCGCGTCCGGCTTCAGCGTGTCAAGCGGCTTCTTCTTGGCCTTCATGATGTTGGGCAGCGTCGCGTACCGCGGCTCGTTGAGCCGCAGGTCGGCGGTGACCACCGCCGGCAACGTCATCTCGACGGTCTCGAGGCCCCCGTCCACCTCGCGCTTGACGGTCAGCGTGCCGCCCGCGACGTCGACCTTGGAGGCGAACGTCGCCTGCGGCCAGTCCAGCAGTGCCGCCAGCATTTGGCCGACCTGGTTCGCGTCGTCGTCGATCGCCTGCTTGCCGAGGATGACGAGCTGCGGCTGTTCGCGCTCCACGACGGCCTTGAGGAGCTTGGCGACCGCCAGAGGCTGCAGGTCGACGTCGGTCTCGACGAGGATCGCGCGGTCCGCCCCGATCGCGAGCGCCGTGCGCAGCGTTTCCTGCGCGGCCGGTAGTCCACACGACACGGCCACGAGCTCGGTCGCGACGCCCTTCTCGCGGAGGCGCACCGCCTCCTCGACCGCGATCTCGTCGAAGGGGTTCATCGACATCTTGACGTTCGCGGTGTCGACGCCGGAGCCATCGGGCTTGACGCGCACCTTGACGTTGTAGTCGACAACGCGCTTAACGGGGACAACAACCTTCATTTCCGCCTCGATCGGTAGTCGCAACGCATTATAGCCGGTGTGCCGCGAGCGGACCCGGCGGCTCCGCCCAGGCCGGATCGCCTGCGGTCCGCTGCACCGCGGGCGGGAAACGGTGCGCCGGCACGCGCGCCGCTCGCGGACCCGTCGCGTCCCGGCCCGCACCTTCGGGCAACGTACCCGGCTGTTTTCCGGGTCCTCGTCGGCATCCGACCCCGCACCGCGGCACCCGCGGCAGGCGCCGTGGCGGCGTTGTCCCGCGGCTTTTTTGCGCGGAATGGGCGCTCCGCCCCGCGCCACACCGTTGTTCGGCCTCCGACACATGGGATACATTCCTGTTGTAGCGGACACTTAGGCCTAGTCAAGCTGGTACATTGCATGCGATCCACCCTTCTCCGTCGGGCAGGCGAGCGACGACCATGAACGCCAAGGTGTCCTTTCTCCCTCGTGCACAGTCCGCCCGCCGCCGCGTTGCGATCGAGCCGACCGGCGACGGCGCAACCTTCGCGTTCTCTCCCCTGCTCGCCGGAGCGTACGACAGCCGGAGCGCCGCGCTGTGGCTTCGGTGGTCGCCCGAAGGCGTTCCTTGCTTCAGCCTCGACTTGCTCAAGGACCTGGAGCGCGCCAGTCGTGCCGTCGAAGCGTACTTCTCGGGACGGCAGAAGGCGCGCCCCCTTCAGTACGTCGTCCTCCAGTCCGGCACCACGGGAGCGTTCAGCGTCGGCGGCGACCTTCGCTACTTCCACGAGCTGATCGTCGCAAAGGACCAGGGGCGCCTGTCCGAGTACGCTCGCACCGCGGTGCACGTGGCGTACAACAACTACGTGGCGCACAACCTGCGAGGCGTGACGACGTTCGCGTTGCTCGAAGGCGATGCGCTGGGCGGCGGCTTCGAGTGTGCGTTGTCCTGCGATGTCATCGTGGCCGAGGACCACGTGAAGGCCGGATTTCCGGAGATCCTCTTCAACATGTTTCCGGGCATGGGCGGCATGAGCTTCCTCGCGCGCCGCGTCGACCGCGCGGTGGCGCGGGAGATGGTGCGCAGCGGCCGCCAGTACACGGCTTCGGAACTCCACGAGGTGGGCGCGGTCGACCACGTCGTGAGGCGCGGCGGAGGACGCGACGCCGTCGAGCGGATCGTGACGGATCGCAAGCACCTCGCCGCCGGCCATGCCGCCGTCAACGCGGCGGAACGACTGATTCGCCCGATCACCCGACAGGAACTGCTCGACGTCGCAACGCTCTGGGTCGACTGTGCGATGCAGCTTCCGGAGCGCGGCCTCAACTGGATGCAGCGACTCAGCTCGCGACAGCGACAAGTGTTCGGCAACGATCCCGACGTCGGGAACGGTCAAGCCGATCGGACGGTGGCCACTGCCGCGACCGCATGAGTCGCCGGCGCGTCGCCGTCACCGGCCTGGGACTCGTCACCCCTCACGGCACCGATCCAGCCGCAGTCTTCGGCGCGCTGTTCGAAGGACGGTCGGCGATCAGGGCGTTCAGTCGTCACACCGAGGCCGGCCGATTCGACGCGATCGGCGCGTGCATCGACGCCTCGTCGTGGGACGCCATTCCGAAGGAGTTGCTCGCGACGACCGACCGGTGCGGCGCGCTCGCCCTGGCTGCGGCGGAATCTGCCATCGCCGACGCCCGTCTCGATCTGCCCGCCGAGGACACCGATCGACTCGGTGTCAGCATCGGAACCTCGCTGGGAGGAGCGCTCAGCCAGGAGTCGGCGTACGCTCAACTGTTCGCCGACCCTGCATCGCGGCTTTCCCCGTTCACGCTGGTCCGGGTGATGTACAACGGACCGGCGGCCCACCTGGGGATGCGGTATCGGCTCGCGGGGCCGAACCTCACGCACTCGGAAACCTGCGCGAGTTCCGCGGTCGCCATCGGAGAGGCCGCCCGGAAGATCCAGCATGGGGAAGCGGACGTCATGCTGGCCGGCGGGACCGAGGCGCCATTCGCCTTCGTCTCCGTCAAGGCCTGGGCGGCGCTCCACGTGCTCGCGCCTGCGCGGCAGGAGAACGTCGCCGCGACCTGCCGCCCCTTCAGCAGGGACCGCAACGGAACCGTCCTGGGCGAGGGCGCTGCCGTTCTCGTTCTCGAGGAATGGTCGCGCGCGCGCTCGCGGAACGCGCAGATCTACGCCGAGGTCCTCGGCTACGCGGTGGTCAACGATCCGCACCACCTGACACAGCCGTCGGTCCGCGCGCAGGCCCATGCGATGTCCGCTGCACTGTCCGATGCCGCGCTGGATGCGCCGCGCGTCGATTACATCAATGCCCACGGGACTGCGACGCGCCGAAACGACGAGACCGAAACCGCGGCCATCAAGCAGGTTCTGGGCGCGCACGCGCATCGCGTGGCAGTCAGCTCGACCAAGTCCATGCACGGTCACCTGGTCGGCGCTGCGGGGGCACTGGAGGCTCTCGTCACGGTGCTGGCGCTCCACAACCAGAGCCTGCCGCCCACTGCGCACCTGGACGTGCCCGATCCCGCGCTCGATCTCGATTACGTCCCGACGACCGGACGGCGCTCGCGCGTCCACCATGCGATGAGCAATTCGTTCGCCGTCGGCGGCACGGCCGCGACGCTCGTGTTCCGCCGGGCCGACACCTGATAGGCGTGAATCGTCGAGCGCTCGGTTCGGCGAGGCGTGTCCGCACGGCAGCCGTCGTCCCGGCACAAGCGGGGACGAAGCGACTGTTCGCGGAACGCCGGAGCGACGAGGAACAACTCGCCGGGCCGACGTCTTCGCTGGAGCGACGACGCAGCTACGCAGGCGAGGCACGCGAGACGCGGACAACGTCCTTCAGTTCCGCCCCTAGTCCACCTTCGCGCCCGAGTCCTTCACCAGCCGGATCCAGGCGGGATACTCGTCGGCGACGTGCTTCGCGAGGTCGTCGGGCGAGCCCGGCACGGGGAACGCCCCGCGCGAGACGAGGTTCTCGCGTACCTGCGGGTCCTCGAGCGCCTGCCGGAACGCGGCGTTCAGCCTCTCGACGATCGCCCGCGGCGTGCCGGCCGGGGCGTACACGCCGTCGCTCGCCGCGATGCGGAATCCCGGCAGGCCCGACTCGTCCAGCGTGGGCAGCTCCGGCGCGGTGGACACGCGCTTCATCGTGGTGACGCCCAGGCCGCGGATCTTCCCCGCCTTCGCGTTCGGGTACACGCTCACCATGAGGTCGATCATCATCTGCACGTCGCCGGCAAGCAGTCCCGCGAGCGCCGGGCCGCCGCCCTTGTAGGGGATGTGGACGATGTCGGTGCCGGTGGCGTTCTTGAACAGCACGCCGGCGAGGTGGGACGTCGTGCCGTTGCCGGCCGAGGCGAACGACACCTTGTTCGGATGGGCCCTGATGTACGCGATCAGCTCCTGCACGTTGGTCGCCGGCACGCTCGGGTGCACGACGAGCATCGCCGGGATCACGGTCCAGCGCGCGACGGGCGTGAAGTCCTTCAGCGCGTCGAAGCCCGGTTTCGCGTACAGCGCCTGGTTGATGCCGTGCGTGCCGTTCGTGCCCTGCAGCAGCGTGTAGCCGTCGGCCGCGGCCCGCGCCACCTCGGCCGCACCGATGTTGCCCCCCGCCCCCGGCTTGTTCTCGATGACGATCGGCTGGCCGAGGATCTGCGCAGCCTTCGGCACGATCGCGCGCGCGAGGTTGTCCGCGCCGCCGCCCGGCGGGAACGGAACGACCAGCCGGATCGGCTTGTCGGGAAACGTCGCCTGCGCGTGGGCGGGGACCAGCGCCGCGCAGGCCAGCGCGACGAGGGCGCCGGCGAAGCGGCGGGCGGACTGCTGCATGGTGCCTCCGGGAAGGTGAAGCTCGCGACCGCGGCGCTGCGGCGCCGTTCTCGCGGCGATTCTAGGATGAAACGCGCCCGCGCGCCCGCGCCGATCGCGGCCGGCGAAGGCCGGCCGTTGGGTCGGGGCGGCCCCTTCCCGACGGATGCGGAGCCCGGCAGGCCGGCAGCGCACGATGCGGCCTCGCACGCCGCCGCCGCGGCGGACGGGTGGTGCGGCGCGCCCGACGACCTGCCAACGTCGGCACGACGACCCGCTCTACCGTACGATGGAATCCGCATGGACACGTGCACCGCTTCCTGGACGCGGCGACTGCGCCTCGCGCTCGCGGGCGGCGCATTCGCGCTCTGCGGCGTCGCCGCTGCCGCGCTGCCGTGCGCGGGCTTCGCCGACGTCGCCGTCGACGACCCGCTCTGCGGCAGCGTGGACTGGATCCGCAACCGGGCGATCACGCTGGGCTGCACGCAGCCGCCCGGGGCGACGGCCTACTGCCCGACGGCGAGCGTGTCGCGGCTGCAGATGGCGGTGTTCGCCGCGCGGCTGGGCGGGGTCCTCGCACCGCAAGCGGCGACGAGCGAGGATGCGCTCGCCGCCGTCGATCTCGATGCCGCGCCGTCGCTGTGCGTCGCCCCCGTCCCCGCGGCACCGTACGCCCGCACGGTGCACGTCGACGCCGTCGTGTCCGGTGCGGATCCTGCCGGTGTGCGATATCTCGTCGAGGCGGTCGGCGCGCTGGACGGCGGCGCTCCCGCGCCGCTGGCGGCCGTGCCGATGGCCGCCTTCAGCGCGCAAGGCCGCTGGGCCGGCACGCGCGTGCAGGGCAGCCTGTTCGTGCCTGCGAACGCGCAGGCCCAGGTGGCGGCGCGCGTGCGCCGCGATCCAGCCTCCGGCACCACGCTCGCGCAGGTGCAGTGCCGACTGCGCGTGCACATTGCCGACGTGCGCGCGCCCGCGTCACCGCGCACGCGCACGCTGAACGCCTCGCTCGCCAGCCCGTGGGGTCTCGCCTTCCTGCCCGACGGCCGCATGATCGTCACGCAGAAGGGCGGCACGATGCGCATCCTGAGCGCCGACGGCGCGACGGTGCTCGCTGCCGTGAGCGGCGTGCCCGCAGTCGATGCCTCCGGCCAGGGCGGGCTGCTCGACGTCGCGCTCGACCCCGACTTCGACGCCGCCACGAATCCGTGGGTGTACTGGTCGTACGCCGAGCCCGGGAGCGGCGGCGCGGGCACGGCGGTGGCGCGGGGCCGGCTCGTCGGCACCGCGCTGCAGGACGTCGCGGTGATCTTCCGCCAGCAGCCGAAGGTCGGCGGCGGCGGCCACTACGGCGCGCGCCTCGCGTTCCTGCCCGACAGGACGCTGCTCGTGACGCTGGGCGAGCGGCAGCTCGACAATCCGTCCAATCCGACGGTGCAGTACGCGCAGAACGTGGCCAACCACCTCGGCAAGGTCGTGCGCATCCAGCGCGACGGCGCGATCCCGCCGGGCAACCCGTCGTTCGGCGCGGGCGCGCAGCCCGCGCTGTGGAGCATCGGCCACCGCAACCCGCAGGGCGCGGCGATCCATCCGGCGACCGGCGAGCTGTGGCTGGTCGAGCACGGCCCGCAGGGAGGCGACGAGCTCAACCGCGTCGTGCCCGGCGGCAACTACGGCTGGCCGCTGGTGAGCTACGGCTGCCCGTACGGTGCACCGGTCGGCGAGGCCTGCCGCGTGGGCGGCGGCACGCACGCGCCGCAGTTCGTCGAGCCGGCGTCGTATTGGGTCCCCACGTCGATCGCACCGGCCGGCATGATCTTCTACACCGGCGACAGGTTCCCCGAGTGGCACGGGAACGTGCTCTTCGGCGCGCTCGCGGGGACGGCGCTGTGGCGCGTCGTGCTCGACGGCAACGCCGTATCGTCGCGCGAGCGGCTGTTCGGCAGCCTCGGCGAGCGCATCCGCCACGTCCGCCAGGGGCCGGACGGCTGGATCTACCTGCTCACGGACAGCGGCAAGCTGCTGCGCGTGGAGCGCTGAAGCTGCGCCTCGCCCGACGGCAGGCACGGGAGCTGCCGCACTGCGTCATCGTCCCCGCGCGGCACATCTACCGCCGAGGCACGATCTTCCACAGCTCGCCGCTGGTCTCGTCGGTGACGAGCCAGAGCGCTCCGTCCGGACCCTGCCGGACATCGCGGATGCGCCGGCCGCGGTCGGCGAGCAGGTGCTCCTCGCCGGCCACCTTGTCGCCGTCGATCACCAGCCGCACCAGCCGCTGCTCGCGCAGCGCCCCGACGAACAGGCTCCCGCGCCACGCCGGGAACGCGTCGCCCGTGTAGAACTGCGCGCCGGAGGGTGCGATCACCGGGTCCCAGTAGTAGCGCGGCTGCTCGTAGCCCGGCCGGTCGGTCTCCGAACCGCGGATCGGCAGGCCCGAGTACTCCTCGCCGTACGCCACGACCGGCCATCCGTAGTTCCTGCCCTTCTGCACGAGGTTGAGCTCGTCGCCGCCGCGCGTGCCGTGCTCGACCACCCACAGCCTGCCCTGCGGATCGAAGGCGGCCGCCTGCACGTTGCGGTGGCCCACGCTCCACAGTTCCGGCTGCGCGTCCTTGCGGCCCGCGAACGGGTTGTCGCGCGGTACGGTGCCGTCGGGCGCGATGCGCACGACCTTGCCGAGGTGGCCGTCGAGCTGCTGCGCGTGCTTGCGCATCGATCCGACCGAGCGCTCGCCCGTGGTGACGTAGAGCATGCCGTCGGGGCCGAACGCGAGCCGCGAGCCGTAGTGCATCGTGCCGTCGTAGGTCGGCAGCACGCGGAAGATCACGCGCACCTGACCGAGGCTGCGCCCGTCCGCGGCGAGGACGCCGCGCGCCACGCTGGTGCCGTTGCCGCCGTCGCGCGGCTCGGCGTAGCTCCAGAAGAGCGTGCGGTCGGTGGCGAAGGTCGGGCTCAGCGCGACGTCGAGCAACCCCCCCTGCCCGCGCGCGTCGACGGCCGGCACGCCGCCGATCGGCGGCCCCACCTCGCCCGACGCGGCCACGATCCGCATCCGGCCCGGCTTTTCGCTGACCAGCACGTCGCCCCCCGGCAGCGGCTCGACGGACCACGGCTTCTCGAGACCCTTGGCGACCACGACCACGTCGAAGGCGACGTCCGAGCGGGCGGCGCAGGCGCGCGTCTGGCCGGCGAAGGCGGGGCGCTGCCCCGAGGCGTTCGGACTGCGGTCCTCGACAGGCTGGCACGGCTGGGTGGCCGCAGGCTGGGCGGACAGGCCCGCGATCGAGACGACGAGAACGGCGAGGGCGAGGCGGGGAAGGCGCATGGGATCGTGGACGGGGGCGGTCGCGCGAGTGAAGGAATTGCCGTTCCGGCGGCGGCGGCGCAGTTCGCTGCGCTTCGCTTAGTCCGCGCCGCGCGCGGCCGGTTCGCCCGGCGGCGCTTCCGACCTGCGCGCCATCGCGCAGCGCCCCGAACGCGGGGCGCCGGCCGTGCCCCGACCGCCGCCCGCGCTCCCCCCGCGTTCCGCAGCCTCAGTTCGTGGGCAGGTCGCGGAACCACGACGCTCCGCAGTAGCAGCCCGCCTTCTCGATGGCCGCCGAAAGCTCCTGCTTGTGACGGATCCAGGCGTCGTACTCGGGCGTGCCCGCCGGTGGCATGCCGGCACAGCCGGCGAGCGTCGCCGCCGTCACGATCGCGGCGATTCCACGTCGAAGCAGGCGGTCCAGCCGGCGACCTCGGGTCATCCTGCAGCTCCTTGGGAACGGCGCACGCTGCAGCGCGGGCAGGATGCGACGCACCCTCCCGGGGGACGCTGCCGGCCGCCCGGACGGGTCCGTGCCCCGGCGCGGACGCTAGAACCTATCTCAAAATGCTTGTGAGCAAGAAAGCGAGTTCATAGAATCGCTTTCATGCTGCGTTTGAACGATGCCCAATGGGAACGGATTCGGGAGCACTTCCCCGAGGAGAACATTCCCGGAGGCCGCCCGGGCCGCAAGCCGGTGCCGACGCGGCAGGTGCTGGAGGCCGTGCTGTGGATCCTGAACACCGGCGCGCAGTGGCACATGCTTCCGCAGTGCTACCCGAACTACAAGACGGTGCATCGTCGCTTTCAGAAGTGGTGCGAGCAGGATGTGCTGCGCGGCATTCTGACTGAGCTTGCCAACGAGCTGCGCGATCGTGGCGACATCGACGAGCGTGAGAGCTTCATCGACGCGACGTTTGCCAGTGCGAAAGGCGGCGGTGATGCGATTGGCAAGACCCGCCGAGGCAAGGGCGTCAAGATCCTGGCCATCGTGGATCGTAACGGGCTGCCGCTGTCGGTCAGCACCCATGCGGCGAATCATCACGAGGTCACGCTGGTGCAGTTGAGCTTCGATTTCTACATGATCGAGGCGAAGCCGGAGAAGCTGATCGGCGACAAGGCGTACGACAGCGACGCGCTGGACGAGTCGCTCAAGGAGCAAGGTGTGGAGATGATCGCGCCGCATCGCTCGAATCGGACGCTCAAGACGCAGGACGGCCGGGCCTTGCGGCGCTACCAGCGACGATGGTTGGTCGAGCGTTTCTTTGCATGGCTGCAGTGGAAGCGACGGCTACTGGTGCGCTGGGAGTACTACGCCGGGAACTTCCTCGGCTTGGTACAGCTCGCCAGCATCACGATGCTCCTGAAGCGAATTTGAGATAGGTTCTAGCCACGCATCGCCCGCAAACAGCATCCGGGCCACAGCCATTCCAGGTTCTGCGGCGCGATGACCGATCGCCGCAGCGACGCGCGCCGCGCGCCACCGCTCGCCGACGCCGTGGAGCGGTGGATCGTCAGTGCAGCGCGCGAAGCGCTGCCGACGGCTCGCGACGCGCGCTCGGTGCCGTCGGCCCGCGTGTGCACGTTGTGTTGGACTTTCTCGCCACTTTGCCGATAATTCACAATGAGTCGGCTGAACGTCAGGTTCGAGGAATGGAGACCATCCCCAACCTCGGCATCGGTGCGATCGATGCCCAGCACATGCTGCTCGTGCAGCTTCTCGCCCGCCTGTCGGCGACGATCAACGCGTTCGGGCCGAAGGACCAGCTGATCCGGCTGCTGCGCGAGATCAAGAAGTACGCCGAGTATCACTTCACCAGCGAGGAGAACTACATGGAGGACATCGCCTATCCTCGCAGGGCCGAGCACGCGCGTCATCACTCCGAGATGCTGGCGGAGCTGTCGCTGCGCATCGGGCGCGCGAACAGCAGCTGGCGCCACGCCGGCGAGGTCGAGGAATTCCTCCAGGCGTGGCTCGCCCGCCACATCCGCGTCGAGGACCAGAAGCTGGTCGACTTCGCCCTCGGCCTGAAGCACGCCGGCCGCGACGACGGCACCGGCCGCGGCGCCTCGTAGTCGCAACGCCCCGCGGAGGCGGCGTGCGAGTGATCTTCGGCACCTACGTCCACGGGACCGACAGGAGCTGCTTCGAGTACGAGGCGTCGTTCGAGCGCACCGGCGACGACGTCACCTGGATCGCGCGCGTGACCTCCGAAGGCGCGTTTCGCGGACGGCCGGGCGGCACGATCGGCTACGTCGGGCCGCTCTCCGACGAGACGATCGAAGACCACGTGCGGCTGATGGTGGAAGCGTCGATCCAGAACATCGCCAGCGCGGGTTAGTCGCACCGCGTCACGGTGCGCGGCGTCTGCATCGTCGAACGCGGCGCCGCATGACGTGGCGCGATCCCGCGCCCACAGCATCGCCGATGCGGCGCCCAAGGAAACGCGGCCACAGCGGCGGTTGAACCGAGCGCGGTCCACCAGGAGACCGAAGGCCGCGCAAGGCGGCCTCCAAGTCGCTGCATCTGTGGCTCCCCGACCTGGGCTCGAACCAGGGACCTGCGGATTAACAGTCCGTCGATCTGATCGCTGATTTTATTGTTCCATCAACTGCTTACGGCGTCCGCGCAATCTCACTGTAGCAGTCGAATGCAGTGCAACGCAGGGGCGTGCAAAACGGCGCAGCTACATTTTCGTATACACCTAGCCGTCGAACAATGGGCGTTGTCGCGTGTGTTGTGAGAGCCCTGGTTACTGCGCGCTCGAGTCCGCTGTGTATCACGATCGGCCCCGCCGCAACTCGACGCCCGAGAGCGACTGAACAGCTAGCGCGTCGCGCCCAACGACTTCCTAGTTCGTAGCTTTTTCCTTGGGGTCGAAAGCGTCTTTATTATCAATCAATTGCGCCTGCGGCGGCCCTCGCACCTCTTTCCGCACTGGGCGCCACTGAGCCGGACTGATTTACGCGATTCCCACACGGCTGCGCCACGGCTGAATGCCAGCTGGTGCAATGTTTACGCCGGCCTCTCGCGGCGACACTTCTCGCTCAATTCGCGCGGACGCCTCACGCTCCGCGGCACGCAGATCGTACGCCACCTGCAGATTCAGCCAGAACTCCGGCGAATTGCTCGAAGTAGCGAGCGAGCCTTAGCGCCGTGTCCGCGGTAATGCCTCGCTTGCCGTTGACGATATCGTTCACGCGTGTCGCCGGTACGTGAATCGCCTGCGACAGCGCATGAGCCGACATTCCCAGCGGCCGCAAGACCTGTTCCCGCAAGATTTCGCCGGCATGAATGGGGCGCATCTTGTTCCTTGTCATGCTCGTCCTCAATGGTAGTCGACGATTTCGACGTCCCACGCGCCGTCGTCTCGCCAGCGAGAACAAATTCGCCATTGGTCATTGATTCGGATGCTCTGCTGGCCACGCCGGTCACCGCTGAGCTTCTCCAATCGGTTGCCCGGCGGCACACGCAGGTCCCTCAGGTTCTTCGCGCTATCGAGCATCTGTAACTTCCGCTCGGCTTGCGCCTTGAACGATCGAAACTTGCGCGGCGAGCCGCCTTCGATTTTGCCGCCGCGCGGCGTATAGCGTGCAACAGGTTCTGCAGGGCGACGGTCGTCCCGGACAGTTCGACCTTCCGAATGGTCGGCTCGACTCGCTGAGCGCATGCTCGATCGCGTATTGCGACATTCCGGTTGCGCGCCCTCGAGTGCGGACTGCGCCGTTATTTCGCGCTAGCGCTACGCAGTCACTTTGGGGGTTTGAGAAAGGCCAGCGCAAGCTGAACATGCATGCCCGGACCGTTGCGGGCCGCCGCTCAAATGATCGCGCTGGCCCACTACTTAGCCGCCCCGTTGCAACCGAAGCGGCGACACGACGACCGATCCGGGACGCCGGCCGAAAGAAAGACCGCCGGCATGCTCAAGTCACGCCGGCGGTTTGCGGTTCTTCGACTTCGTTCAGAAGAAACCGATCAGCTTCCACCACGCGAGGCCGATCGTTAACGTGATGAGGACGTTCACGGTGACAACGACGAAATTGATGGCGTAGAAGCGCGGCCGATCGAAGTAGCCCTGACCGAAGTAGATCGGGCCGGGACCGCCACCGTACTCCGTGTTGCCCCACATCAGGTTGCTGAAGATGCCGAAGCAAATGGCGACCATCATCGGAGGCGCCCCGGCAGCGATCGCCACTGCGGCGAACGGCACGTAGAGGGCGGCGACGTGGCCACTCGCAGTGGCAAATGCGTAGTGCACATAGATGTACACCAGTCCCATGACGATGAACGTCATAAGCCAGCTAGAGCCGCCGAGATTGTTTGAGAACTGCGCGGTCATCCACTTGATGAAGCCGAGGTCGGTGAGACCGCCCGCAAGACTGATGATAGCGCCGAACCAGATCACCGTGTCCCATGCGGCCGTGTCCGTCAGCACGTCCTTCCAGTCCACCGCGCGCGAGGCGAATAGATAGGCCACCAGGCCCAGGCCGACGGTCGTCGCGGAAAGCCCCGTTAGTAGGCTCGTCCCCCACCCTGCCAGGGCGAGCAGGAAGCCAATGCCAACGAGCTTTTCGGTCCGACTCATTGCGCCGAGCTGCTGCAGCGAGGCTCGGCCCAGTTGCTTCGCTTCAGGGGTCCGTTTGAGCTGCGGATGCCGTGCCCGCGCATTAGCACGACGGCTTGATCACCGATCGCCGCGGCAAGCGCCTCGCCCTGGTCGGGGTCGCGAATAAGCATATCGGTCATGCCGGACCGTCTCCGGATATCGAACACCGGCGCGCCGCGTCGCAGAAATGCGCTCGTATGCGCGATCGCACGCAGGTGTACCGACGACACCGAGAACGGCACGACCGACGCGGCATGACTGTGCACGACCGCGTGAACGTCGGACCGCCTCGCGTAGATCGCGCCATGGATGAAGCGCTCGAGATACGGTGCACGCAGATCGTCCTCCTGAGCGATCGACGCGAGATCGAACGTCATGATGTCCTCGGCGGTCACCAGTTCAGGCGCGAGCGATCGGGAAAGCAGATACCGGTCGGGCCGTGCCGGATGACGCACACTCACATGGCCAAAGCCGTCGAGCACGCCGAGCGCGCCGAGAATTTGATTGGCGGCGACCAGGTCGCCAACGACGTCCTCGGTCCGGTTCATAGCGGTTGCATTCGTCGCTGGCGCGACAAGCACGGAGCCATGGCGAATTGCTCAAAGTTCGGGCGCATCGACCTTTACTCCGGTTGATGCCAATGGTCTTCGCCAGCACGCCAGAGCGCTCGATATCCTGCACCACCAGGCGATTCAGTTCGTCCGGCGCAAGTCCGACGGGCACGAGCCCATTCGCGATCAGTTCTCTCGCACATCTGGCATCGAGAGCGAGAAGTGGCTCCGCAAAGTCGGACAGGGGGATAGGTGGGTAGCTCTGCTCTAATGGCGCTTGGTCGCCGAGGAGCAGAGAGCATGAAACGACCTCGCAGGAACCACTCACCGACGTTCAAG
>BOKS01000023.1 GCA_016861105.1 Betaproteobacteria bacterium
ATCAAAGCCCAGGCGCAGTCGTGGGGCGACATCGGCGGCGCCCTGACCACGGCGCGCGGCATCGGCGACACGAGATCGCGCGACTTGGCGCTCGCCGACATCGTCGAAGCCCAGGCGCAGTCCGGCGACATCGGCGGCGCCCTGGCCACGGCACGCCGGATCGCCGACGCGAGATCGCGCGCCTTGACGCTTACCGACATCGCCAGAGCGCAGGCGCAGGCGAGGGACCGGGAGGCTGCGGCCCAGACGTTCACGGCCGCCCTGGCCGCGACGCGCGGCATCGCCGAGGCGGACTCGCGCGCCTGGGCGCTTCGCGCGATCGCCAAGGCGCAGGCGCAGGCGAGCGACTTCGCCGCCGCCCTGGCCACGGCGCGCAGCATCGACGATACGGGCCAGCGCGCCGACGCGGTTCGCGACATCGCCGCAGCACAGGCGCAGGTGGGCGAGACCGCCGCTGCACTGGCCACGGCGCGCGGCATCGGCGACGCGTTCCGGCGGGCCTCGGCGCTCACCTCCATCGCCGAAGCGCAGACGCAGGCGGGCGACATCGCCGCCGCCCTTGAGACCATCGACACCATCCGTGAGCCCGGGCCTCGCACGGTGGCGCTTGCTGACCTCGCCCGCCACCTCGCCGCAACACGCTGACAGCCTCTCCCTGCGCTGGTCATCCTCCCACCGCGCAGCACTGGCGACGGCGGCGGCTGCGTAGTCTGGCGGGCTGATAGGAACACTTCCAGAACGCCTGGACGCGTGGTTCGCCGCGCGCGCGGCTCACGGCCGCGTCGGCACCAGCTTTGCCATGCTCGCCGTCGCGTGCCGGCCGGCAGGCTGAGCCCGGAACGCAACGTCCCCGCGGCGCGAGCCGCGGGGACGTGCAACGGACGGCCGTTCGGGCGTCGGCTCAGTCGAAGATCGGCTTCAGCTTCGCCAGCGTCCGCGCCGCCACCTGCCGGCCGATCTCCTCGCCGGCGGCGACGTCGTAGCGGTAGTGGATGCCCGCGGCGAGGCGCGCCTCGCCCACCTCGCGGACGAACGCGAGCATCGCCGGCGCATCGAGCGGGAACAGGCTCGCGAGCACGATGCCCGAGGCGCTCGACATGCAGGAATGCGCCGACGGGTAACTGGGGTGCGCGGGCGGCGGCACGACCGTCGTCAGGCTCGCGTCGAGCTGCGACGGCCGGATGTGCCAGTAGGCGTACTTGGCATCCCAGCAGGCGACGAAGCTGTCGTAGAACGCCGTCGTCAGCGCCGCATAGGTCGCGGCGAGGCGCGGGCGGTCCTCGCCGAGCCGGTAGGCGAGCGCCAGACGGCCGAGCTGCTCGTTCCAGAACTGGAAGATGCGCGCACCGCCATAGGCCTCCCAGAACACCGCGTCCGAGTTGGTCTTCGGCGTGCGCGGATAGGCCTTCAGCTCGGCGAGCGCGGCGGCGGTCTCGGACGCATCGTGCGCGGGCGGCGCGGACGGGCGCACCGCATCGCCCGAGGGCAGGATCCAGGTGCGCCAGGTGCCGGCGAGCGGTGCGGCCGGGTTCGTGCCCTGCCAGCGCCCGGGCCCGGTCGGCACGGTGCCGGTCCAGCGCCGCGAGAACCCGTCCTCCTCGGCGCGGGCGAGCGCGCGGGCCGCGATCGCCTCGCCGATCTTCCGTCCCGCCTCGGCATCCGAGGGGAACTCGAGCCCGGCGAGCTGGCGCAGCGTCACCTCCTCCTCGGCCAGTGCGGCGAAGCGGGACGCCTCGGCCGGGATCAGCGCGGAGAGGATCGCGCTCGCCGCCGCGGCCACGGCCGCGGCCTCGGACGGATAGGAGGGCGCGGTCGCCCTGCCGCCCGGCACCGCGAGGGCGGCGAGCTGCGCGGCAGGCGCCTGGCGCCGGTAGCGCTCCTTCGCCGCCCAGACGACCACGCTGACGTCGTGCAGGCTGGCGTGCAGCAGCGCGAGCGCGCGCGCGGCACCGGGGACGGTGATGTGGCGGTCCACCAGCGCATCGACCGCCACTTCGTTCCAGCGCTGCACCGGCCCGCCGGTCTCGGCGCGGCGCAGCCGCAGCGCGAGGTCGGCCGGGCGGTCGCGCATGCGCGCGCGCAGCGCGGCGAGCTCGGCCGCGGTCGCGGCCGCGCTGGGCGGCGGCGGCACAACGATCTCGGCGGCATTGGCGATCAGGAAGGTGGGCCAGGCGGCGACGCGGGCGGGCTCCGCCGGTGCCGGGCCGGCGAGACAGGCCGCGATCGCTCCCGCGGCAAGAGGTGTGACGAGGCGCATGGGCGCGGTCTCCTTGGGGGTCAAGCAAGGCGGCCATGCTGCGCCGGATGCGCGGGCGGTTCTGTCCCGCACGCGCCATCCTGTCCCGGAAACGCCACTGACATGTTCGGTTGGTAGCGTCCCGCCATGGTCGTGATGCCGCCACGCGATGCGGCGCCGGCCGCCGCGCGCGATGCGGCGGGCCGCACGCAGACGAACACCACCCCGGCGATCGGGCGCGCGGTTGCCACGCTGCACGCGCTGCTCGCCGCCGACCCCGCCGCATCGCCATCCACCGCCGCGCTCGCCGCCTCCGCCGGGATCGCGCCGCGCACCTTGCAGCGGCACGTCCGCGCCGCACTCGGCACGCGTCCGAAGACGCTGGCGCGACGGCTGCGTCTCGGCGCGGCGCGGGACGCCTTGCTGGCCGGCGAGGCGACCTCGGTGATCGACGTCGCGCTCCAGCACGGCTTCGCCAATCCCGGACGGTTCGCGGTCGCCTATCGCGAGGCCTTCGGCGAGTCGCCGTCGGCCACGCTGCGTGCGGCGCGCGCGCGACGGCGCGGCGCGCTCCGGCCCGGCGATACCGGCCCGCTGATCGAGCTGCGCCCGGTCCAGGACGCGGATGCCGCGCGCGCGCGCCGCGCGACCGACGAACTCGCCATGGCGCTCTGCCGGCGCCGCGATCTTTCCCTCCGCGATCCGGCCGCGCCCGTTCCGGCCGCGGAGGCACGTCGCCTGTTCCGGCTGGAGGCGCGGATCGATGCCGACCGCGTCGTGCTGACGCTCTCCGATCCTGCGCGCGGCGTGATGGTCTGGGCCGGGCAGGAGGCGATCGCACCCCTGCACGGTCTCGCCTGGCCGGATCGCGCGGCCGCCGCGGTGCGCGCCGCGCTGGAGGAGGCGCGTGTCGAGGAGGCGCGCAGGACGCCGCGCCGCGCCGCCGACACCGAGACGCTGGTGACGCGCGCACGCCCCGCCGCTCTCTCGCTCGAGCGCGGCACGGTCGCGGTCGCGCTCGACCTCCTGAACGACGCGCTGCGCCGCGACCCCGCGCATCCGGTCGCGCACGCGCTCGCCGGCTGGTCGCATGCGCAGAGCGCGATGCACAACTTCGTCCGTGATCCCGACGCCGAGCGTGCACGGGCGCATGAGCACGCGCTGCGCGCGGTGGCGCTCGCGCCCGACGATCCGGAGGTGCTGACCCACGCCGCGGCGGTGATGTCGCTGATGCACCGGCTGGACGAGGCCGAGCGGCTGGCGCTGCGCGCGGTCGCGCTCGACCCGACGCTCGCCGAGGCGCAGCGGAGGCTCGGCTGGATCCGCGTCTACCAGCGCGACGCGACGGCTTCCCTGCCGATCTTCCGCCGCACGCTGAGCATGTTCCCGGACGGGCGCAACGCGGGGCTATCGCTGGTGGGCATCGGGATGGCGCGCTTCATCGCCGAGGACTACGCGCGCGCCGCCAGAGCCTTCGCCCGCGCCCTCGACGTCCGGCCGACCCTGGCCTGGGTCCACCGGCTGCTTGCCGCCGCCGCGATGGAGACCGGCACGACCGCGGCGGCGCGGCGGTCGGTCGCAGCGCTGCAACGCGCCTTCCCCGACATCACCGTGGGCCAGGTCGGCCAGTCGCTGATGCTCGATCCGCTCACGCTCCAGCGGATGCTGGACGGGCTCGCCCGCGCCGGCCTGCCACGCTGACGCCCCCGCTGGCGGCGGCGCCGGCGGATGCGTAGTCTGGCCAGGTGGCAGGAACACTTCCGGAACACCTGGATACTTGGTTCACCGCTCGCGGCTGGTCGCCGCACCCGCACCAGCTTGCGATGCTGGCGGAGGCGCGCGCGGGCCGTTCGGCGCTGCTGATCGCGCCCACCGGCGCGGGCAAGACGCTCGCAGGGTTCCTGCCCAGCCTCGCCGCGCTGGCGGAGGACCCGCGACCGGGGCTGCACACGCTCTATGTCTCGCCCCTGAAGGCGCTCGCCACCGACATCGCGCGCAACCTGACGCGCCCGGTCGCGGAGATGGGGCTGCCGATCGCGATCGAGACCCGCACCGGCGACACCGACGCCGCGACGCGCAGACGCCAGCGCGAGGCCCCGCCGCAGATCCTGCTCACCACGCCCGAGAGCCTGGCGGTGATGCTGTCGATGGAGGACGCGGGCCGGACCTTCGCCGGGCTCTCGACGATCGTCGTCGACGAGATCCATGCGCTCGCCGGCACCAAGCGCGGCGATCAGCTCGCGCTCGGGCTTTCGCGTCTCGCAACCCTCTCGCCCGCGGCGCGGCGCGTCGGTCTTTCCGCCACCGTGCCGCATCGCGCGCCGCTGGTCGCGTTCCTCTCGGCGGACGGCCGCGGCGGCGACGTTGCGATCGTCGAGGCGCCCGAGGGCGCCGCGCCCGACATCACCGTGCGCCTGCCGGACGGACCGCTTCCCTGGTCGGGCCACATGGGGTTGCTCGCGGCCCCGGCGATCTACGACCTGATCCGTTCCGCCGGCACGGCGATCGTGTTCGTCAACACGCGCGCCCAGGCCGAACTCGTGTTCCAGGCTCTGTGGCGGCTGAACGACGACGCGCTGCCGATCGCGCTGCATCACGGCAGCCTCGCGCGCGAGCAGCGGGCGAAGGTCGAGGCCGCGATGGCCGAGGGGCGGCTGAAGGCTGTGGTGGCCACCTCCTCGCTCGATCTCGGCATCGACTGGGGCGATGTCGATCTCGTCATCCAGGTCGGCGCGCCGAAGGGCGTGAGCCGTCTGATGCAGCGCATCGGCCGCGCCAACCACCGCTGGGACGAGCCCTCGCGCGCGATCCTCGTGCCCGCCAACCGCTTCGAGGTGCTGGAGTGCCGCTGCGCCGTCGCCGGCGTGGCCGCGCGCGATCTCGACGGCGATCCGCCGCCGCCGGGCGGGCTCGACGTGCTCGCCCAGCACATCCTCGGCGTCGTGTGCTCGGGGCCGATCCATCCGGACGATCTCTACGCCGAGGTGACACGCGCCGCGCCCTACGCCGATCTCTTGCGCCAGGACTTCGACGACGTGGTGCGCTTCGTCGAGGACGGCGGCTACGCGCTCGCCGCCTACGAGCGCTACCGCAAGCTGTTCCGCGACGCCGAGGGACGGCTGCATGTGGCGAACGCACGCGTCGCCCGCCAGCACCGCATGAACATCGGCACGATCGTCGAGGCACCGCTTCTGAAGGTGAAGCTCGGCCGCGGCTTCGGCGGGCACGTGCTCGGCGAGATCGAGGAGTACTTCGTCTCCATGCTCCAGCCCGGCGACACCTTCATGTTCGCCGGACGGCTGCTGCGCTTCGAGCGGCTGCACGAGACGATGGTGGAATGTTCTCCCGGCAAGGGCGATGACCCGAAGGTGCCGGCCTATGCCGGCGGACGGCTGCCGCTGACGACCTCTCTCGCCGACCGGGTGCGCGCGCTGCTCCAGGACCCGGCGCAGTGGCACGACCTGCCCGAGGACGTCGCCGAGTGGCTGCGCCTGCAGAAGTCGCGCTCGCGCCTGCCCGGGCGGAACGACCTGCTGGTCGAGACCTTCCCGCGCGGCGGCCGCTGGTTCCTGGTCGCCTACTGCTTCGAGGGCCGCAACGCGCACCAGACGCTGGGGATGCTGCTGACGCGGCGGATGGAGCGCGCGGGTTTCGGCCCCTTGGGCTTCGTCGCCACCGACTACGTGGTCGCCGTCTGGTCGGCGCACCAGCCGACCCGTGTCGCGGATCTGTTCGGCGAGGACATGCTGGGCGACGATCTCGAGGAGTGGATGGCCGAGTCGTCCATGCTCCGCCGCACCTTCCGCAATGTCGCCGTGATCGCGGGGCTGGTCGATCGTCACCATCCGGGCTCGGAGAAGTCGCGCCGCCAGGTGACCGTGAACACCGACCTGATCTACGACGTGCTGCGCAAGCACGAGCCCGACCATGTGCTGCTGCGCGCCACGCAGGCGGACGCTGCGCGCGGCCTGGTCGATGTCGGCCGCGTCGCCGCCCTCTTGAAGCGCGCGAAAGGCCGCGTGGTGCACATGGCGCTCTCGCGCGTCTCGCCGCTCGCCGTGCCGGTGCTGCTCGAGGTCGGCAAGGAGAGCGTCGCCGGTGCGGGCGAGGACGCGCTGCTCGCCGAGGCCGAGGAGGCGGCGCTGGTCGCCGAGGCGCTGGGCGAGGCCGAGCCGCCGCCCGCCCCCGTCCATCCCGTGCACCGCGCCAACGCCGCGCGCGACCGCCACCGGCCCTCGGGCCATGCGCTCGGCACGCAAGGGCGGGCGACCCTGCGCACGATCCGCGGCCGGCGCCAGGGCGAGCTGCCGCTCCCCGAATGACGGCCGCGTCGATCCACATCGCCGGCGAGCGGCTGATGCTCGATCCCGAGGGCGTGCTCTGGTGGCCGGCGCGCCGGCTGCTCGCGGTCGCCGACCTGCATCTCGAGAAGGGCTCGTCGCTCGCCGCGCGCGGCGCGCTCGTGCCACCCTATGACAGCCGCGCCACGCTCGACCGGCTGCTGCCGCTGGTGCGGCGATACAAGCCCGAGCGGCTGGTGGCGCTGGGCGATTCGTTCCACGACCGGCACGGCGCCGCGCGGCTCGCGCGCGAGGACGCCGCGCGCATCGCCGCACTCGCGCAGTCGGTGGAGCTCATCTGGGTGCTCGGCAACCACGATCCCGCCCCGCCCGAGGGCCTGCCCGGTGTGACGACCGAGGCCCTGCGCGAGGGTCCGCTCACCTTCCTGCATGACGCGACGGGAAGGCCCGGCGAGATCTCCGGTCATCTGCACCCCAAGGCCGCCATTGCGACGCGTGGCAAGTGGGTGAGCCGCGCCTGCTTCGTCGCCGATGCGCGCCGCGTCCTGCTGCCGGCCTTCGGCGCCTACACGGGCGGGCTCGACGTGCGCGACCAGGCGATCCGCGCGCTCTTCCCGCGCGGCGGCCGCGCCTTCCTGCTCGGGCGCGGGCGCCTCTACAGCTTCACGCTCGCCGAGCTGCGCGAGGCCGAGCCTGCCTGACGGGCACAGCGGCGCCTCACGGCAGGATCGGCCGGTTGACGATGTGGACGATCCCGTTCGAGGCCGGAATGTCGGCGCGCGTGATCGTCGACGCACCCCAGGCGACGACGCCCGCGCCGGCGCCGTAGCCGGCATCGCGCTCCGAGCGCACCGTCACGCGGTTCGAATCAGTGCCGTCGACGACGATGCGGTTGCCGTTCTGCGTGGTCAGCCGGACGGTCCGACCCTCGAACTCCGACAGCGAGTGGCGACCCTCGACCACGTGCGCGTTGACCAGCGCACGGCCGCGCACCGAGTCGGCCCGACCGTCGTCGGGGAACAGCGCCTGGCGCTGGCTGGCCGGGATCTCGCCCCAGCCGCTGTCGGTCGGCGCGAACACGGTATACACCCCGGCGCTGCGCAGCATCCCATCCGCCTCGGTGCGGTTGATCGCATCGACGAAGCGCTCGAGATCGGAATCGCTCGCCAGCACCGTGGCGATGTCGCGATGCGCCGGCGCGGGCGCGGCCCGCTCGGTGGTCGCCGCGCCGCTGCAGGCCGCGAGCGCCAACCCGGCGCTGCCCAGCAGGATGATCCGTCGCGTGGTCATGATCGCTTCTCCCGTCCTTGCGCGGCGACGCGGCCCGTTGCGGGACCGGCATCGCGGCCGGCAGCGCCGGCCGTCGCGTCCGGGACTGCCGTCGCGAACGAGGCTGCTAGCGCCGCTTGTCCTGCATCAACGCGGCGACCACGCGGTCGGTTTCCCTTGCCGATGCGGCAAGGCCCGCGACCACGCCCTCCCGGTCCGCCTCGGGGCGGTTCTGGCTGAGCTTGGCGCTGCCCACGAGCGCGGTGACGCGCAGCCGGAAGCCGAAGATCGCCTTCAGCATCCCGGCGAGATAGTCGGGTGGCGCGTCCTCCACCGCCCACGGCTCGGGCCGGCCCGCCTCCATCGCCTCGGTCAGCGCCGCGACGATCGCACGCAGCCCGGCCGCATCATCGACCGGCTCGATCGTCCCGCGCGCCTGCACCGCGACGTAGTTCCAGGTCGGCACCACCTTGCCGTGCTCGCGCTTCGATGCGTACCAGGCAGGCGTGACATAGGCGTCGGGCCCGACAAAGCAGGCGAGCGCGGCCGGCCCCACGCGCAGCAGTTTCACGATCGGGTTGGCGCGCGCGACATGGCCGAGCAGCACGTCCGCGCGGCCGGCCTCGGCGATCATCGGCAGATGTGCGGCCACCGGCCCGTCGGGACCGTTGACCACGAGGGTGGCGAAGCGGAGCCGCGCGATCATCGCGCCGAGCTCCGCCTCATCCTTCACGCGGAAGGACGACGGGGCATACATGCACACGACTTTAGCGCCCCCCGCGCGAGGGCGGAACGGCCGGGCGCAGGGATGCGCATCCGCGCCCGGCCGACGGCCGTCACGGCAGGAGCACGTTGTCGATCGCGTGCACCACGCCGTTGCTGGCCGCGAGATCCGCCGCCTCGATGGCGGCGATCCGGTTCGTGGCATGGCCGCCGGCGCCGAACCCGCCCGTGTAGAGCGTGGGATTGGTCGGGTTCAGCACGCGCATCGGCTCGCCCTGCGGCACATCGACGCGCAGCTTCGCCCCGTTCAGCGTCTGCAGCTCCTGCGTATTGGTCCAGCCGGTCGAACGGTGCACGCCCGGCGCGACGTGGAACAGCAGCAGCGCGCGCAGCCGCACCATGTCGGGCGCGTGCTCGCCGGTGCCGGCCAGTTCGTTGATCAGAGCGGCCGGAATCCGGCCGAACGCCGCGTCGGTGGGCGCGAACACGGTGAAGGGGCCGGGCGCCTTCAGGTCCTCGGTCACGGCGGCGCGCTGGCAGAGGCCGAGGAAGCGCTCGAACGTGCCGCGCGCGGCGAGCACGCCGAGCACGTCGCGGTCGGCGGCGCGCGCCGCCGGCACGGCAGCCCCGGCCAGGGCAAGACAGGCGGCCCCGCGCAGGAAGCCGGCTCGGGTGATGGTCATGGGGCAATCCTCCGTCGCTGTCGGATGCGGTGTGCCGACAACGCGCGAACCCCGCCGCGGTTCACCCGGCCTGGCGCCGACGGAATCACGAGGCTTTGACCGACCCCACCCAGGGCTCTATCCGTGACGGTCTCCCGTCTCGCGAGGCGACCCCACCGCATGGGCAGCTCCGACGCGGCGCCGGTCCTGATGTGGTTCCGCCAGGACCTTCGCCTCACCGACAACCCGGCACTCGCCGCCGCGGTCGCGCCCGGCCGCCGGGTCGTCGCCGTCTTCGTGCTCGATCGCGAGACACCCGGCCGCTGGGCGCCGGGCGGCGCCTCGCTGTGGTGGCTGCACCACAGCCTGGCCGCGCTCGCCCGCTCGCTTGCCGCGCGCGGCGCGGCGCTGGTGCTGCGACAGGGCAGCGCCGCCGCGGTCATCCCCCGCCTGGTCGAGGAGACCGGCGCGGCGGCCGTGTACGCGAACCGCCTCTACGAGCCCTGGGCACGACGGAGTGACACGGCGGTCGCGGCGGCACTGACGGCGCGCGGCGTGACGATCGAGGGCGCGAACGCCTCGCTGCTGTTCGAGCCCTGGACGATCCGCACCCGGGCTGGCGGGCCGTTCGGCGTCTACACGCCGTTCAGCCGCGCCTGCTTCGCCGCCGGACCGCCAGAACGGCCGAGGCCGGCGCCGGGACGCATCCCGGCACCGGACCGGCTGCCCCGCTCCGACCGGCTGGACGACTGGGGCCTGCTGCCGACCGCGCCCGACTGGGCCGGCGGGCTGCGCGCGACCTGGACGCCGGGCGAGGCGGGTGCGGCGGCGCGGCTCGAGCGTTTCCTCGGCGCCGCGCTCGCCGGCTACGACACCGGGCGCGACCGACCCGATCGTGACGCAACCTCGCGCCTCAGCCCGCATCTCCATTGGGGCGAGATCTCGCCGCGCCAGGTCTGGCACGCCGCGGAGGCGGCCTCGGCGCCGCGCGGCAGGGGCACGGAGACCTTCCTCAAGGAACTGCTCTGGCGCGAGTTCTCCTACCACCTGCTCTGGCACCACCCGGGCATGCCGGAGCAGCCGCTGCGGGCCGCCTTCGCATTCTTCCCCTGGCGGAACGATGCGCGGGCGCTCGGCGCCTGGCAGCGCGGCCGCACCGGCTACCCGATCGTCGATGCCGGGATGCGCCAGCTCTGGCAGACGGGCTGGATGCACAACCGGGTGCGCATGATCGTCGCCTCGTTCCTGATCAAGCACCTGCTGCTGCCCTGGCAGGAGGGTGAGGCGTGGTTCTGGGACACGCTGGTGGACGCCGACCTCGCCTCGAACAGCGCCTCCTGGCAGTGGGTGGCGGGCTCCGGCGCGGACGCGGCCCCCTATTTCCGCATCTTCAACCCGGTCCTGCAGGGCAGGCGGTTCGACCCGGCGGGCGACTACGTCCGCCGCTGGGTGCCCGAGCTCGCCTCGCTCCCCGGATCGGTCATCCACGCGCCGTGGCAGGCCGCGCCGGCCGCACTCGAGGCGGCCCGGGTCGCGCTCGGCCGGACCTACCCGCTGCCGATCGTCGATCACGCCGCTGCGCGCGCCCGCGCGCTCGCCGCCTTCGACAGCATCACCGGCGGGCGCGGCGGCGGCTGACCCGGCGGCCGGGACGTGCGGCCGCGTCGCCGCTGCGCTATCAGCAGACCGCCATGATGCCGCACGCGCGAGTCGCCGATGTCACACCGTCGGAGCGCCCGGTCGTGCACGGATCGCAGCGACCGGGCGGCCGTCGCCGCGGCGGGATGCCGGCAGCGGAACGTTGCGTTGTCGCGATGACATGCCGCGCCGCACGGCGGATCGCCGGGCTGAGCCGCGCAGGCGAGCTGACGCTGTCCGACGGCTCGCGCCACCGCGTCGGGGGCGGGCGGCCCGGTCCTGCGGCCGAGGTGACGCTGCATCGGCCGCGCGCGATCCGGCGTTTCGCCGCGGACGGCAGCCTCGGCCGGGCGGAGGCCTGTCGCGACGGCGACTGGTCGACACCCGATCTGCGCGCCGTGATGGCGCTCGCGGCCGCGAACGAGGCGGCGGGCGAGGCGTACCGGCCGGCACGGCCGCGCATCGCCGCGACGGGTCGCTACGATGAGCGGTTCAGGTGCCTCCGGGAGTGCTGCCTCGCTTACTGCGAGACGGATTTCCGCGCCGGCTGGACGGATGTCGGCCGGATCGTGCCGGCGCGTGGTTGAGGGGGTCCAGGCGCGCGGGACCCCATCGCGCTCGCGCGATGGACGTCCGCCGACGGCCCCTGGCGGGTGCAGGGCGGAGCCCCGCGCAAGGCGGCTGAGCGCGCGGCCGGAACGACCCCGATGAGGTTCGACCTGCCCGAGGGCTTCGCCGGCATCCGCGTGGTGGGCGACGTGCACGGCGAGGCGGCGGCGTTTCGCGCTGCGATCGCGGGCGCGGAGTCCGCGCGCCTGTTCGTGCTGCAGCTCGGCGACCTGACCGATCACGGACCCGATTCGCCCGGCGTGCTTGCGGCGATGTTCGCGCTGATCGACCGCCGGGCGGGTCTGTTCCTGCTCGGCAACCACGACCACAAGCTGCGCCGTGCCTTGCTCGGCCAGCCGGTGAAGCGCGAGGCCGGCGGCCTCGACGCCACGCTCGACCAGCTCGCGCGCCACCCCGACCGTGCGGCGCTGGCGGAGCGCGCGGTCGCGGCCATCGCACACGCGCCGGCCTGGCTCCGCTGGCGCGACGCGCTGTTCGTGCATGGCGGGTTCCATGCCGCGATGCTGAGCGAGCCGGCGCCGGCCGAGGCGGGCGCGCGGCGGCCGGACGGGCCGGTGTCGCGCGCGCTGTTCGGCCAGACGGTGCAGGGACAGCTCACCGAGGCGGGCTATCCCGTGCGGGTGATCGAGTGGGTGGATCGGATTCCCGCCGGGCTGACGGTCTATTGCGGCCACGACAATCGCAGCAACGACGGCCGCCCGCACACCGCCGAGGGCAGGCGCGGCGGGCGCGCGGTGTTCCTGGACACGGGCGCGGGCAAGGGCGGCCACCTGTCGTGGATCGATCTCGCGGCATGACGGACGGAGGAACGGGATGCGGCGGATCGTCGCCATGGCGCCGGCGGTGCCGGCCGGAGGCGAAGGCGGAATGACGATCGAGGACTTCGCCGGGCGCCGGCACCCGGCCGACCTGTTCGAGCACCGCTCCGGCACGGCGCCACTCGCGTTCCGGCGCGCGCCGGCGTCATGAGCCTCGGCCTCGTCACGATCGCGGAGCGGCCGGACCTCGCCGGGACGGTCGCGCGCTGGACCTGGGCCCCGTGGGGCCGCGCGCAGGGCGAGACGCTCGCGCAGCGCAGCGCCGCGGTGGCGTCGCGCACCGCAGGGACCGGTCTCGAGCAGTGCCTGGTCGCGCAGAACGCCGCCTCGCGCCCCGACCTCTCGCCCTGGCTCGCGAGCCTGCATGTCGAGCCGCGGTTCCGCGGCATCGGGATCGCGCCGGTTCTCGTGACTGTGGTGGAGGCGGCGGCGTGCCGATCGGACTTCGGCCGGCGGTGGCTGTTCGCCGACGGGCAGGTGCCGCTCCGTGCGTCACTCGCCTGGGTCGAGCACGGCGTGCTGCACGACCACGGCCGGCCCTGCGTGCTGATGCGGCGCGATCGGCGCGCCGGGTAGCTCAGCCCTCGGCGTCGACCACCAGGGCGGTGGCGGGGAAGGCGGGGTCCTGGCCCCTCGCGTAGGCCTCAAGCACGCGCTCGGAGGGGATCTTGCGCTGGATCTGACCCTCGGCGTCGAAGAACTCGATGACGACCATCGACGCCTTCAGGTCGAAGCGCATGGCGGGGTTGGTGAGCGGCACCGGCCGTGCGAGCACGCTCTGCGGTGCGGCGGCGATGTCGTCCGGCATGGCGGCCGGCACGGCGCGCGCGGCGGGGGACGACGGGGGAAGGGAGACCGGTCGGGTCGCTTCAAGGATCATCGCATGCCTGCCTGGGCCAGGGCCCTTCTCTGCGCGGGCGCCGCATCTCGGCATCGTCCCGCCGACGCCGGATGACCGCTGGCTAGACGACGCCAGTGGGCAGACTGACCGATAAACGTAAAGAACCGGTTAACGCGCCGCGATCCGGCGCGCGACGGCGCGGATCGCCGTGCCCAGCAGCGGCAGCCGCGCGTACACCTGCATTCCCGATTCCCAGTGGTCGAGATGCGCCGACACGCGCCCGTCCGCCGCGATCGCGACCTCACTCACGCCCTCGATGCGGTGCGCCGCGCGTGTCCTGCGCCAGGTCCTCGAGCCTCACCGCTGTCGCGTCGTCCGTGCCACGACCGTGAAGTATAGCGCGGGTAAGGATGCGCAGCAGCCTGAGGATCGCGGCGAAGCGGCGCGGGAAGGCGATCGCGCGCGGCCGGCCGCGACAGCCGGCGAGCGAGGCGACGATCGCGGCCCGGCGCGGGCGGCGGCGCCCGAGGGGCAGACGCCGCAGGCGGTTCGTGCGATGGTCGGTGCCGCATTGATCGGCAATGCGCCCGTCGACCACCCTCCATGCGCCAGCTCCTGCTTCTCCGCCACGCCAAGTCGTCCTGGGACGACCCCTCGCTGCCCGACCACGACCGGCCGCTGAACGAGCGCGGCCGCGCCGACGCGGCCGCGATCGGCGGCGAGATGCGCGGGCTTGGCCTCTGCCCGGACATCGTGCTGGTGTCCTCCGCCCGGCGCAGCCGCGACACGCTCGCCCTGATCGAGCCGTTCGAGGACTCCCCGGTCATCGACACGGTCGACGCGCTCTATCTCGCGCCCGCCCGCAAGCTGCTCGAGATCCTGCACGCCGTGCCCGAGACCGCGCGCAGCGTCCTGCTGATCGGCCACAATCCCGGTCTGCACAACCTCGCCCTCGCGCTCGCCGGCCCCGCCGCGATGGCGCGCGGCGGCATCGATGCGCTGCGGCTCGCCGAGCGCTACCCGACCGCGGCGCTGGCCGAGTTCGCGGTCGCCACCCCGTGGTGGGGGCTTGCCGAAGGCAACGCGCGGCTCGTGCGCTTCCTCTGCCCGCGCGACCTGCCCAAGCCGCTGCCGTGAGCCGGGACGCCGCGGCGGCCGCCGACGCGGCCGCCCCGACGACGCCTGGCCTCACGCTCGAGCTCGTGGTCGACCCGGCGGCGTCGGCACGCCTGTTCCGCCATCCCGCCATCGCCGGGCGGCGCCGGGGCCGGGCGCGCAGCGCCGAGGCGGTGGTGGTGTTCCACGACACGGCAGAGGGCGCGCTCGCCGAGGCGGGGCTGGCGCTCGCGGTCGAGCCGCGCGGGCGGGGCGCGCTGCAACGCCTGGTGCGTATCCTGCCGGGCCCGGGCGAGCGGACCGACCCGGCCCGGCCCGGCCCGATCCTGGCCGAGACCCGACTGCCCGGTGCCGCACCCGATGCCGAGGCGCTGGCGGTGCTGCTGCCGGCCTCGGCCCAGGGCCAAGCCCTGCCGGCGATCGCCGCCGCCTCGGGGCGGCGCGCCACGCTCGGGCTCGCCGGCGGGATGACCGCCGCGCTCTTCGCGGGCGCGCTGCGCGCGGTCGCCGCGGAACGGCCCTTCGCGCGCCTGGCCCTCGCGGTGCCGGAGCCGGCCCTGGCCGACGGCCTCGCCCTGCTGCGCACGCTCGCCGCCGACGGGCTGGTGGCGGTGCCGCCCGTGGCACTGGCCGAGGAGGCGCGCGCGCTGGCGCTCGGCGTGGCCGCACGGCCGCTCTGGCGCGGCGCGCCCGACCTGACCGGGGCGGCGACCGTCGAGGAGGGGGCGCTGCGCGCGATCGGGCAGCTGACGCTCGCGCTGCTCGCCGCCGCGCCGGTCGCCGCCGAGGGCACCGACCCGGAAGGCGTGCACCAGGCGCGGGTGGCGATCCGCCGCCTGCGCTCGGCCCTGACGCTGTTCCGCCCTGCGATCGGCTGCGCCGAGGTGGCCGCGCTCAAGGACCGGCTGGGTGCGCTCGCCCGCACGCTCGGCGCCGCGCGCGACTGGGACGTGTTCATCGCCGGCGCGCTCGCCGACATCGCCGGCGCGTTCGGCGAGGAGCCGGCCCTGGCGCGGCTCGCGCGCGCCGCCGCCGACGCGCGCGCGCAGGCCTATGCGACCGTGCGCGCCACCGTCGAGGGCGCCGGGTTCCGGCTGCTCGCGCTCGACCTCGCCGCCGTGGTGGCCGCCCCGCCCTGGCCTGCCGGCGAGGATGCCGAGGCGGCGGCGCTGCGCGCGGCCCCGCTCGAGGACTTCGCCGCCGCCGCGCTCGCCCGCCGCCACAAGCGGCTGCTGCGGGCCGGCGACGGGTTCGCACAACTCGACATCCCCGCCCTGCACGCGCTGCGCATCCAGGCCAAGCGGATGCGCTACGCGGGCGAGCTGTTCGGCGGACTGTTCGGGGCGAAGAAGCGACGGCGGTTCCAGAAGGCGGTGGGCGCGCTGCAGGACGCGCTCGGCCACCTGAACGACACGGCCGTGGCGGCCGGACTGATGGCGGCGCTGGCGAAGCGCGAGCCGGGCCGGGCCTGGGCGACCGGCGTGGTGCAGGGCTGGGTCGCGGCGAAGGCCGCGCATGCGCGCGAGGATGCCCGCGCGGCGTGGGAGACCGTGCTCGACCGGACGCCGTTCTGGCAGGCCTGAGGTCTACCCGGCGCCTGAAGCGGGTCGGACACCGAGGATGTGCGCGATCGCGTAGACGAGATCGGGCCGGTTCAGGGTGTAGAAGTGGAACTCGTCCACCCCCGCCGCCTGCAGCCGGCGCACCTGCTCGGCCGCCACCACCGCCGCGACCATGCGCCGCGTCTCGGGGTCGGCGTCCAGCCCCTCGAACAGCTGGGCGAGCCAGGCCGGCACCGAGGCGCCGCACATGGCGCTGAACTTCACGACCTGGGCGAAGTTGGTCACGGGCAGGATCCCGGGCACCAGCGGCACGGCGATCCCGGCTCCCAGACAGCGGTCCAGGAAACGCAGATAAACATCTGTATCAAAAAAATACTGAGTGATCGCCCGCGTCGCGCCGGCATCGATCTTGCGCTTCAGGTTGTCGAGATCCGCCGCCGCGCTCGCGGCCGCCGGATGGGTCTCGGGATAGGCCGCCACGCTGATCTCGAACGCGCCGATCCGCCGCAGTCCGGCCACCAGGTCGGCCGCGTAGGGGTAGCCCTGCGGGTGCGGCTCGTAGGTGGCGGCACCGGCTGGCGGATCGCCGCGCAGCGCGACGATGTGGCGGATCCCCGCCTCCCAGTAGGCCCGCGCCACCGCGTCGACCTCCGCGCGGCTCGCGCCGACGCAGGTGAGATGCGCCGCGGCGATCAGCGAGGTCTCGGCGGCGATCCGCGTCACCGTCGCGTGGGTGCGCTCGCGCGTGGTGCCGCCGGCGCCGTAGGTGACCGAGACGAAGCGGGGGGCGAGCGGCTCGAGCCGGCGGATGCAGGCCCAGAGCTGCTGCTCGAGCGCCTCGGTCTTCGGCGGGAAGAACTCGAACGAGAGCTGCGGCACCGCGAGCGTGCGGTCGGCGATC
The DNA here is from genome assembly GCA_016861105.1 of Betaproteobacteria bacterium. GTDB lineage: Bacteria > Pseudomonadota > Gammaproteobacteria > Burkholderiales > Casimicrobiaceae > VBCG01. The sequence continues at coordinate 16,698 of BOKS01000023.1, forward strand.
GGCGGCACGGCGCCGCGCGGGCCGGCGGCCCAGCGCGCAAGCACGGAAGCGGGGTTCATGGCGGTCACGGCGGCGCTCCTGGCAGGCTCGCGGTGAATGGCGTGGACCGGCCGCCGGCACAAGGGGTGGCCGCGCCGCCTGCTGTCCCGTTGTCATGAAATCGATGCGTGTAACGCTTCACTAACATGTATTTGCGTCATAATGGGCGCGCCGCTAGTCTCCGCCCGCGTCGGTCGGCCGCCCTCCCGCCGCCCAGGATAGGGGTGCGCTGTCGCCTTGCGCGCGGCCTTGAAGTGACGTGGATCACGGTCTTCTCCACCCCCGGTGAGCAGGATGCCTGCATGCGCCAAACGTCCTTGCGCCTGATCGCCCTGCTCGCGGCCGGCCTGGCGGCCGGATGTGCCCTGCCGCCGCCCGAGTCGGACCCCGAGGCGCGCGCCGAGTATTTCGAGCGCAACGACCCGCTCGAGCCGCTGAACCGCGTGACCCATACCTTCAACGAGGCGCTCGACGTGATGTTCCTCCGCCCGGCGGCGGAGATGTACCGGCTGTTCATCCCCCAGCCGGTGCGCGCCGGCATCGGCAACGTGGTCGACAACCTGCTGCTGCCGCGCACCGCGGCCTACCAGCTGCTGCAGGGCAAGCCGGAGAAGGCCGGCGAGGCGGTGGCCCGGTTCGCCGTGAACAGCACGGTCGGCATCCTCGGCATCTTCGACTTCGCCTCCGACATCGGGCTCGAGCCGCAGTTCGAGGATGCGGGCCAGACCCTCGGCGTCTGGGCCGGCACCACCAATGGCGGGCCTTACCTCGTCCTGCCGGTGCTCGGGCCGTCCAACCTGCGCGACGCGGTCGGCCGCGGCGTCGACTTCTTCGCCGACCCCTGGAACCATGTCGGCCAGGGCGACACCGTCGAGGCGCTGCGCGTGTCGCGCTTCGTGCTGCAGACGCTTGACACGCGCGAGGAGCTGATCGAGCCGATCGATGCATTGCGGCGCGACAGCCTCGACTATTATGCGGCCATCCGTTCGGTCTACCGCCAGCAGCGCGAGCGCGAGATCCGGGACGAGACGCGGCCGCGCCGGCGGCGTTTCGACTGGAGCGGCGAGCCGCCCCAATAGCCCTTCGGGACGTCATGATGCAGCGACGACTTCTCCTGGCGGCCGCCCTGGCCGCGCTACCCTGGACCAGCCTGCGCGCCGATGCCCGGGCCGACCGCGCGTCCGCCTTCATCGAGGCGAGCGGCAAGGCCCTGGTCGCGGTGATCGACAGCGACGCGCCGCTGCCGGAGAAGCGCGCCAAGGTCGCCGACATCCTGCGCGACGCCGTCGACGTGCGGGGTGTGGGCCAGTTCGTGCTGGGTCGGTACTGGCGCACCGCCTCGCAGGACGAGCGCGCCGAGTTCCTCAGGCTGTACGAGGAGACCCTGGTGCGCAATCTCTCCGCCCGGTTCGGCGAGCTGCGCGGCGTCACCTTCGCGGTCACGCGCGCCCAGCCGCGCGGCGAGGACGGCGTGATCGTCTCGACGACGGTCGACCGGCCGGGCCAGCCGACGGTCGCGCTCGACTGGCTGGTGTCGGAGGCCGCCGGCCGGCCGCAGATCGTCGACCTGGTGGCCGAGGGCACGAGCCTCCGGATCACCCAGCGCTCCGAGTACAGCTCGGTGATCCAGCGCGGCGGCGGCCGGCTGGACGCGCTGCTGGACGCGCTGCGGCGCCAGCTTGCCCAGCTCGAGGCGCGCGAACACGCGGCGAACTGACCCCGCCCTCAGGCCACCTCGACCATCGCGACGACGAACGCGCCGTTCATCGTGCGCACGGCGCGGTGTGCCGTGATGTGCGTCGGCCCGGCGGCGCGGATCAGCGCCTCGAGCGCGGCCTCGTCCCGCGTGACGCGGCGCCAGCCGGTGCCGAGCGACCAGAACGCCTCGTCGGCGGTGCCGGGGGCCCGGTTGCACAGCACCAGCCGCCCGCCCGGACGCAGCATGGCGAGTGCGCCCCGCACCAGCGTCTCGGCCGCCGCGTCGTCCCACAGATCCAGGATCTTCTGGTAGATCAGGTCGAACCGGCCGAGCCCGCTGCGCGGCCCGAGCGCACGCCGCGGATCGCCGCGCAGCGGCTCCACCCAGGGCACCGGCATGGCCCGGTGGATCGAGGCGAGCAGCACCGGGTCGTCCTCGAGCGCGACCCAGCGCGCGATCGCGCCGTCCGGCCCGGCGAGCGACAACGGGATCTCGCGCGCCAGCCCCGGGGTGACCGCGAGGATCTCGGCGCCATGCCGCCGCTCGGCCACCGAATCCGCGATCCGGGCGATCAGCCGCTGGCGCTCGCGCGCCCCCTCGGGCCAGGGCAGGCCGGAGCTGGCGACATTGAGGTCGCGCCCGAGCGGGCTGGCTTCCGCGACCAGCCGCGCCGCACCCGGATGGCGCAGCAGCAGATCGCCGAGCACGGGATCGCCGCTCCAGCGGCCCGGCTCGCGCCGCCAGGCCCGCGCGATCAGCGGGTCCTGGCGCAGCCGCATCGCCAGCGGATGGCCCGCCAGCCCCGCGCGCACGGCCGCCCAGGCGGCAGGCCCGCGGTCGCGGGACAGCCGGTCGAGCGCGGCGACCAGTTCGGCCAGCACGACGAGCGCGCCGAACGGCTCGTCGAGCGTCATGTTCCAGCCGTCGCAGCGGCGCAGCAGCCTCGCCGCGGCGGCGATCCCCGCCCCATCCGGCCCGGACGTCACCCCCGCCCTCCCGGCGCCACGATCATCGCGCCCGACATTGTGATGCATTCGCGGCCGCATCCAACGCCCAGAAACTGACGCAGGTCGCGGGATCGCGCCGGCGATGCTGCCCCGCGAGCGCCATCGTCCCGCTGCACGCCCGCCGCCGAGCTGGCTATGCTGGGTCCGCGCAGCGCATCAGGGCGCGCGCAACGGGCGAGCATGCTCCAGACCTCCCTTTCCGTCGTCGCGCCGCCCGGCATGGAGACGCCGCGGCGTCCCGCCCTCTCGGTCGTGGTACCGGCCTTCGACGAGCAGGAGGTGCTGCCCGAGTTCCACCGCCGCCTCGCCGCGGCGATGGAGGGAATCGGGCTCGCCTGGGAGGTCGTCTACGTCAATGACGGCTCGCGCGACGGCACGCTCGGCGTGATGCTGGGCCTGCGCGCGGCCGATCCGCGCGTCGCGGTGGTGAACCTCTCGCGCAATTTCGGCAAGGAGATCGCGCTGACCGCCGGGCTCGACCACGCGCGCGGCACGGACGCGGTGGTGGTGATCGACGCCGATCTGCAGGACCCGCCCGAGGTGATCGCCGATCTGGTCGCCGCCTGGCGCGAGGGCTTCGACGTGGTCTATGCCCAGCGCCGCGTGCGCCATGGCGAGGGGGTGGTGAAGCGCGCCACCGCGGCGGCGTTCTACCGGCTGATGCAGCGGATCGGCGGGCGGGTGCGGCTGCCCAAGGACACCGGCGACTTCCGCCTGATGAGCCGGCGCGCGGTCGATGCGCTGCTGAGCTTGCGCGAGCAGCACCGCTTCATGAAGGGCCTGTTCGCCTGGGTCGGCTTCCCCGCGCGCCCGGTGCTCTACGACCGCGCCCCGCGCGCCGCCGGGCGCACCAAGTGGAACTGGTGGAAGCTCTGGAACCTCTCGCTCGAGGGGATCACGAGCTTCACGGTCGCGCCGCTCAAGGTCGCGACCTATCTCGGCCTCGCCACCGCGGCGATCGCGCTCGTCTACGGCACGGTGGTGGTGGTGAAGACGCTGCTGTTCGGCAACCCGGTCGCCGGCTATCCGAGCCTGATGACGGTGATGCTGTTCCTGGGCGGGGTGCAGCTGATCACGCTCGGCATCATCGGCGAGTATCTCGGCCGGGTGTTCAACGAGACCAAGCGCCGCCCGCTCTACCTGGTCGAGCGCCACCTGCCGAGCGAGCCGCCGTCAACCGGGGCCGCGGCAGGCGATCAGCCCGCCGAGCGGACGACACTCGGCCGCGTCGCCTAGCAGCGCCGCAGCCTCGGGCAGCACGAGGCGCAGTTCATCGGGCGCCGACGGCGCGGCTGCCGTCTCGGCATCGGTGCAGCGCGGCGGGACACGCCAGCGCGCGAGCTGCATGGTGTTCACCGGCACAGCCCACTCGGAGGCGAGCAGCAGCAGCTCCTGCACCCGTTCGCGCGTGGCGTGACCCTCGGGCGGGATGCAGACCCAGCTCGGCAGGATGATCAGCCGACGCGCATCCGCGATCGCCGGGCGCAGTGCCGCCGCATCGACGCTCCAGGGCAGACGGCGGGCGGCCCAGTCGGCGAGCGCCTCCCGGTTCGGCGCGGCATCGATCCACTGCACCAGGCCGAGCAGCAGCACCAGCGCCGGGCCGGTGCGCGGGATGCGCGCGACCAACGCCGCCATGCCGATCAGGAGCGCGTAGCCGACGGGCCAGAAGAACCGGCCCGAGGCACGGAACTGGTCGAGCAGCGCGGGCGGCGGCCCGAGGTCGAGCACCACATGCGAACCGAACCCGACCCGGAACGACATCGCGAGCAGCGTCAGCGCCGCGAGCGCGAGCGCGAGCCCGGCGTGGCGCCGCAGCGCGCCGGCGAGCGCGCCGGGCGCGCGCACCGCCAGTACGGCCAGCCCCGCGAGCAGCCCGGCGCCGAGCCAGTTGTAGCCCTCCCAGCCGCCCATGCCGGTCGCGTCGACCTCGCCGGCGACGACCGGGAACAGGGCCGAGCGCGCGGGCCAGACGGGCGAGAGCAGGTTGAGCGCGTAGCGTCCGTAGCCCCCCTCGCCCGCCGCGCCGAGATAGCCGAGTGTTGCGAGCGCGACGGCCACCACCCCGGCGCAGAACGCGGCGCCGAGCGCGCTGCGCCGCCAGCGCGCGTCGCGCCGCAGCAGCAGCGTCAGCGGTGCGGCGCCGAGCAGCGCCAGCACCATCACGGCGAGATAGGGGTGCGTCAGCAGCGCGGCGAGTGAGAGCCCCGCCGCCGCGGCCCACGCCGCGGTGGACGGCGCGCGCACCAGCCGCAGATATGCCCCGAGACCGAGCAGCAGCAGGAAATGCCCCATCAGCGCCGCGTGGCCGTGGCGCGCGAGCCAGGCCGGCATGGCGGCGGCCGCCAGCGCGACACCGATCGCCGGCGCGAGCCGTCGCTCGCCCGCCTGGCGCAGGCACCACACCGCGGCGAGCGGCTGGAGCACGACGACCAGCGCATGCCAGATCCCGATGCCATGAAACCCTGCCGGCAGCAGCATCGCGAGCGCCTTCAGCGGCAGCGCGAGCAGCGGGATGCCGTCGGCGAGCGCGATGTTGGTGCCACCGCCGAGCTCGGGCACGACCAGCAGCGGCCAGCCCCAAGGCGTAGCGATGAAGTAGCGCTGCGCCACCACGTGTTGCGCGATGTCGCCGGAGACCCGCCAGGCCGCGCCGGTGGACGGCAGCACGAACGATGCCGGCAGCAGCGCAACCGCAAGCACGAGGCCGATCAGCGCCGCCGCCGCCCAGGGCGCCCAGCGCCCGATCGTTTCATTTTGCACCGCCACAATCCCGCCGTCACTCCGTCCGATTACCGACGCCGCCGCCGATCAGGATGATCACCGTGCCGGCCGACGTGCCGGTCGTGAAGGGGAAGGGGTGATGTTTTCTGCGGAAGCCGGGGACGTGCTGACCTCCGATCCACCACTCGCGGTGATTGAACCGATGCAACTGACACTTGCACCGACCATGACGTCGACCAGCATCGCCTCGCCGGCGAACGATGTCGGTCCGGCCTGCCCGGTGCTGCCGCAGCGCCAGGTCCTGCGCGAGGCGGCGAAGCGCGCGCTCGACGTCCTCGGCGCCGCGGCGATGCTGGTGCTGTTCTCGCCGTTGATGGCGCTGATCGCGGCGCTGATCGCACGCGACGGCGGGCCCGTGTTCTACGCGCATCGCCGCGTCGGACGCGACGGCGCGAGCTTCGGCTGCCTGAAGTTCCGCACCATGGTGCCGGATGCGGAGCTGCGTCTGGCCGAGCTGCTCGAACGCGACCCCCAGGCGCGCGCGGAGTGGGAGACGACGCGCAAGCTGCGCCGCGATCCGCGCGTCACGCCGGTCGGCCGCTTCCTGCGCGCCTCCTCGCTCGACGAGCTGCCGCAGCTCGTCAACGTGCTGAAGGGCGAGATGAGCCTGGTCGGCCCGCGCCCGGTGCAGCAGTCCGAGCTGAATTCCTTCTACGGCACGGCCGCCTCGCACTACCGCGCCGTGCGGCCGGGGCTGACGGGGCTGTGGCAGATCAGCGGCCGCAACGACACCTCCTACGCCTATCGCGTCGCGCTCGACGTCGCCTATGTCTCGCATGCGACGCTGCTCGACGACCTGAAGATCCTGCTGCGCACGCCCTTCGCGGTGCTGCGCCGGCGCGGCGCGTACTGAGCGCCCGTCCCGCCTGACAGCGAGACCGCCCGCCCGGCCCGGCGCTGACGCGCCGGCCGGGATGGGCTAACCAACCCCCGATGACCGACCTTGCCGCCGCGCGCGCAGGCACGCCCCGCCTCGTCTCCGGGGTGGTCTGGAACATGCTGGGCCGCGGCCTGCCGCTCATGGTCGCGCTCGCGCTCACGCCGCCGCTCGTCGCCGCGCTGGGGATCGAGCGCTGGGGCCTGTTCACCCTCGCGCTCGGCCTGGTCGGCGTGTTCGGCGTGTTCGATCTCGGCCTCGGCGCGGCGCTGACGCGCACACTCGCCGAGCGGATCGGCCGCGGCGAGCGTGCGGGCGAAGGCGCGCTGGTCGCCTCGGCGCTGGCGCTGCTGCTGGTCCTGAGCACGCTGCTCGCGGTCGCGCTGTGGCTCGCGGTGCCGGCGCTGGTCGAGCGCGGGCTCAACGTGCCGCCGTCGCTCCAGCCGGAGGCGATCGGGGGCCTGCGCGTGCTCGCCGCGGCGGCACCCCTGGTGGTGGTGAACGCGGCCCTCTGGGGCGTGCTGGCGGCGCATCAGCGCTTCCGTGCGGCCAATCTCGCCGCGATGCCCGTTGCGGTGCTGTACTATCTCGGCCCGCTTCTGGTGCTGCTTGTCTGGGATTCGCTCGTCGGCGTGATGCTGGCGCTGGTCGGCTGCCGGCTCCTCAACACGATCGCCTACGCGGCGCTGATCCACCCGATCGTGCCGGGGATCTCGCCGCGCGCGGTGAGCCTGCGCGCGGTCGCGCCGCTGCTGCGCCTCGGCGGCTGGATGAGCCTCTCGGGCGTGCTGACGCAGGTCTCGCTCTACGCCGACCGGTTCCTGATCGGCGCGCTCTTGTCGCTTGCCGCGGTCGCGTTCTACGCGACCCCGCTCGACCTGGTGATGCGGCTCTGGATCCTGCCGGTGGCGGTGGCGCAGGCGCTGCTGCCGGCGCTCGCCTCCTCGTTCCGCGCCATGCCGGCCGAGACGGCCGCACTGCTCCGCCGCGGCGTGCTGCTGATCGCCGGGCTGGTGCTGCCCGGCTGCGTGGCGCTGATCGTGCTTGCGCATCCGCTGCTGCGGCTGTGGCTCGGGGCCGCGTTCGCCGACGGCGGGGCGGAGGTGCTGCGCATCCTCGCGGTCGGCATCCTGTTCAGCTGCGCGGGCTTCGCGCCCGGCGCATTGCTCGACGCGATCGGTCGGCCGGACGTGACCGCGCGCTTCGCGCTGGCGCTCGCGCTCGTCTCGCTGCCGGTGGCGGTGCTGCTGCTCCTGGTCGCCGGGATCGAGGGTGCCGCGGTCGCGTGGTCGCTGCGCTGCGCCGTGGAGTGCGGCGGGCGGATGCTGCTCGCGGCACGGCTCTACCCCGCCGCTGCGCCGGCACTGCGGCGACTGGCGCCGGTGCTCGCCGCGGGCGGCGCGGGGCTTGCCGCGGTCGCGGCGATGCCGTCGATCCCGTTCGCAGCCAGCACCGGCGTGCTCGCGCTCGCCGGCGCAGCCGCGCTCGGCTGGCGCACGCTCGAGGCGGAGGAGCGCGCGACGCTGGTCCATCCGCTTCTCTGGCTGCGGCGCGCGGCATGAGCGGGCTGGTGCTGAACGGCCGCTTCCTCGCCCAGGCGGTGACCGGCGTGCAGCGCGTCGCGCAGGAGGTCATGCGCGCGGCGGATGCGCTCGCCGCCGACGGCGCCTGGCCGGCGACGCGCGTGCTCGCCCCGCCGGACACGGCGCTGCCGGCGTGCGCCGCGCTGCGCCCGGCGAGCGTCGGACGGCGCGCGGGGCAGCTCTGGGAGCAGCTCGACCTGCCGCGCGCGCTCGCCGGCGACTGGCTCGTCAGTCTCGGCAACACCGCGCCGCTCGCGGCGCGCAGCCGCCAGACCGTGGTGATCCACGACGCCGGTGCCTTCGACACGCCGGAGTCGTACGGGCTTGCCTTCCGCACCTGGTACCGCGTGCTGCACCGCGCGCTCGCGCGGCTCGGCGCGCGCATCGTCACGGTCTCGTCGTTCTCGCGCGACCGGCTCGCCGACCGGCTCGGCCTCGATCCAGGCCACATCGCCGTCATGCCCGAGGGCGCGGAGCACATCCTGCGCGCGCCCGCCGACACGTCGGTGCTGGAACGCAACGGCCTGGTTCCCGGCCGCTACGTGCTCGCGGTCGGCACCGGGGCGGCGCACAAGAACCTCGCGGCCCTCGGCGCCGCGGCGTCGATGCTGCCCGCGCGCGGGGTGCGGCTCGCGATCGCCGGGCGCGCCGATCCGGCCGTGTTCCGCGCTGCCGGCGGCGCGGAGGGCGTCGCCCTCGGGCGCGTGAGCGACGCCGAACTGCGCGCACTCTACGAGAACGCGGCCGCGCTTCTGTTCCCCTCGCGCTACGAGGGCTTCGGCCTGCCGCCCGTGGAGGCGATGGCCTGCGGCTGCCCGGTCGTTGCCGGCCGCGCCGGCGCGGTGCCGGAGACGGTCGGCGACGCGGCACTGCTGTTCGATCCCGACACGCCCGGGACGCTCGTCGCGGCGCTGACGCGGCTGCTCGACCAGCCCGGCCTCGCCGAGGAGCTGCGCGCGCGCGGGCGGGCGCGCGCAGCGCGCTTCACCTGGCGCGCGGCCGCCGAGACGCTGCGCGACACCCTGCCCGCGGATCTCCGATGAAGATCGCGATCGTCCACGAGTGGCTCGACACCTATGCGGGCTCGGAACGGGTGCTCGAGCAGATGCTCGCGGTCTGGCCCGACGCGGACCTCTACGCGATCTGCGACTTCGCGCCTGAGTGCGAGCGCGGCTTCCTCGGCGGAAGGACGCCGCGCACCACCTTCATCCAGCGCCTGCCCTTCGCGCGCAAACGGTTCCGGCTCTATCTCGGGCTGATGCCGCTCGCGATCGAGAGCCTCGACCTCTCCGGCTACGACCTGGTCGTCTCGTCCTCGCACGCGGTCGCCAAGGGTGCGATCACCGGGCCCGGCACGCTGCACCTCGCCTATGTCCACTCGCCGATGCGCTACGCCTGGGATCTGCAGGCGCAGTATCTGCGCGAGTCCGGGCTCGAGCGCGGGCTCAAGGGCGCCTATGCGCGCTGGCTGCTGCACCGGCTGCGCCTCTGGGACCATGCGAGTGCGGCGCGCCCAGACGCGATCCTCGCCAACTCGCGCTACATCGCCGAGCGCATCCGCAAGGTCTGGCGCCGCGATGCCGAGGTGCTGCACCCGCCGGTCGATACCGATTCGTTCACGCCCGTCGCGACCAAGCAGGACTTCTACCTGATCGCCTCGCGCATGGTGCCCTACAAGCGTGTCGATCTCGCCGCCGCTTCGTTCCGGCGCATGCCCGACCGCAGGCTGGTGATCGTCGGCGACGGGCCGCAGATGGCCGCCGTGCGCGCAGCCGCCGGCGCGGCGCCGAACATCGCGTTCCGCGGCCATGTCGGCAAGACCGAACTCGTCTCGCTGATGCAGTCCGCGCGCGCCTGCCTGCACATCGCCGAGGAGGATTTCGGCATCGCCATGGTCGAGGCGCAGGGCTGCGGCACGCCGATGCTCGCCTTCGGCCGCGGCGGGTCGCGCGACATCGTGCGCACGCCCGAGGAGACCGACGCCCCGACGGGGCTCCTGTTCCCGGAACAGAGCGCCGAGGCGCTGATCGACGCGGTCGAGCGGTTCGAGCGCAGTCGCGACGCGTTCACGCCCGCCGCCTGCCGCGCCAATGCCGAGCGGTTCTCGGCGGCGAACTTCCGCGACGGGCTGCGCGCGGCGGTCGCGCGGCATCTCGGCCATGGCTGAGCCGCGCTTCTCGCTGATCGTCGCCACGCGCGGCCGCGATGCGGATGTCGGCGTGCTGCTCGACTCGCTCTGCGCGCAGGGGCGCGGCGATCTCGAGGTGATCGTCGTCGATCAGAACACCGACGACCGGCTGTCGCCGATCCTCGCCCGCTTCGTCGATCGCCTCCCCGTCGTGCATCGGCAGAGCGCGCGCGCGCATGCGAACCACGCGCGCAATCTCGGGCTTGCCGAGGCGCGCGGCGCGATCGTCGCCTTCCCCGACGACGACTGCATCCTGCCGCCGGGCGTGCTCGACCGCGTGGACGCCGCCTTCGCCGCCGATCCCGCGCTCGCGGTGCTGACCGGCCCCGCCGCCTCGCCCGCCGGCGGGCTCGGCTCGGGCCGCTGGCGCACGGAGGACGGGCCGATCACGCTCGCCAATCTCTGGACCAGCGTGATCGAGTTCAACCTGTTCCTGAAGCGTGACGTCGCGCGCGCGCTCGGCGGCTTCGACGAGCGCATGGGGCCGGGCACGGCATGGGGCTCGGCCGAGGGCAACGACCTCGTCGCGCGTGCGATCCGTGCCGGGCATCGCGCGCGCTACGACCCTGCTCTGCGCATCGTCCATCCCGACAAGCGGCTGACCCCGGTCGCGGTCGAGCGCGCGCGGCTCTACGGCGCAGGGCTCGGCGTGGCGCTGCGCCGGCACGCGCCCGGGATCGGCGTGTGGCTGCCGTTCTTCATCCGCCCGCTCGGCGGGCTGGTGCTCGCCGCGCTGAAGCGTGACCACCTCCAGGTCGCCTACTACCTGGCGACGTTCCGCGGCCGGCTCGCCGGCTTCCTCGCGCGCGAGGCGCGATCATGACGCTCCGGCTCGCCGTCGGCATCGCCACGCGCAACCGGCCCGCGATCCTCGCCGAGACGATCGCGGAGCTGTCGCGCCAGACCCGCACGCCGGATGCGATCCTGGTCTGCTACGTCGGGCCGGAGGATGTGGACGATCTGCCTGCGACGCGCCCGGACATCGCGTTCCTCACCACCACGCCGGGCCTGCCGCGCCAGCGCAACGCGATCCTCGAGGCGACGGACGCCGACATCCTGCTGTTCCTCGACGACGACTTCCTGCCCGCCCCGGACTATCTCGCCGTGCTCGAGGCGGTGATGCAGGCGCATCCGGACTGCGTGGTCGCCACGGGAACCGTGATCGCCGACGGCGCGAAGGGGCCCGGCATCACGGTCGAAGAGGGTCGCGCGCTGCTCGCCGCCGACACGCCGCCGCCCGATCCCCTCGCCGCCGCGCCGCACTTCAACGGCTACGGCTGCAACATGGCGGTGCGCATGCGCGTGGCGCGACAGACCGGCATCCGCGTCGACGAGGCGCTGCCGCTCTATGCCTGGTACGAGGACATCGATTTCACCCGCGCGCTCGGCCGGCACGGCGCGATCCTTCGGCTCGCGGGCGCGCGGGGGGTGCATCTCGGCGTGAAGCAGGCGCGCACCCCTGGGCTCAGGCTCGGCTACAGCCAGGTCGCGAACCCGGTCTATCTCGCGCGCAAGGGCACCTTCCCGTGGAGCCACGCGATCCCCTCGGCGGCGCGGCACACGCTGATCAACGCGGTGCGCTCGTTCGCGCCCGAACCGCACGTGGATCGTTTCGGCCGCCTGCGCGGCAACCTGCTCGCGCTGTGGGACCTCGTGCGCGGCCGTGCGGCGCCGGCGCGCGTGCTGGAGCTGTAGGCGCCCTCATCCTGGCCTTCTCCCACTCGCGCGGGAGAAGGGACGCGGCGTCACCACCGGGTTCCCTCTCCCTTCGGGAGAGGGTCAGGGTGAGGGAAACAGCGCGTCGCTGCGCCCGAGCGCGCGATACACCAGCATCCCGAGCCACTCGCGCAACCCGGACTCGAGCATCTGCAGGCGTTCCGGGAACGGCGCGTCGTACAGCGCGGCAAGCCCCCGCCCCGTGCGGTAGTTCACCGGCCACGGCACCACCTGCCAGCCGGCGCGGCGGAACGCGCCGACCGAGCGCGGCATGTGGCTCGCCGAGGTCACCAGCAGCCAGATCTCGCCCGGCCTCGGATCGAGCAGCCGGTGCGTGAAGACCGCGTTCTCCCAGGTGTTGCGCGCCGCGTCCTCGTAGACCACGCGCGCCTCCGGCACGCCCATCGCGCCGAACAGCCGGCGCGCGACATCGGCCTCGGTCAGCCCGCCATGCACCAGCGAGCCCTGCCCGCCGGTGAACACCAGCCGCGCCTGCGGGTAGCGGCGCGCGAGCACCACGAACTCGGTCATGCGTTCGGCCGCGCCGTTCAGCGCCGGAATGCCGCGCGCCTCGGTCAGGTTCTGGTCGACCGCGCCGCCGAGCACGATCACGCCGTCCACGCGCCCCGGCAGGTCTCCGGGACGCGCGAAACGATCCTCGAGCGGCATGACCACCCAGGGCGCAAGCGGCGTCGCCAGCACGGCGACGTAGAACGCCAGCCCGGCGAGCAGCGGCCAGCGGCCCCAGCGCCGCCCGCGCCACATCAGCGCGAGCCCGATGCAGGCGAGGATCAGCGCGAATGTCCCCGGCCGCGCGACGAACCACAGCGTCTTCGAGAGCAGATGCACGATCGTGTCCATCGGCCCCTCCTACCCGTCCAACCCCCTGCGGCGCCAGATCTGCACCGGCCCGCGTTGCTCCGCGACCTCGGCGGCGAGCACGTAGTCCCGTGCCAGTGCGGCCTCGATCGCCGCCGAGGCGCTCGGGCGGAGCGTGTGCATCCAGCCGCGGTCGACGACGATCGCCGCGGGGCGCTCGCCGAGGATGCGCGCGAGCTCGGCGTCCGCCTCCACCGGCAGGACGGCGCCGAAATGCCCGGTGAGCTGGGCGGGGAACACGAAGCGCGACGGCGCCTCCATCCCGGCCAGCACCAGCACGACCGGATGGTAGTTCGCCACCAGCACCGGCGAACCGCGCGGCACCGCCGCGGCGAGCGCGGCGGCGACGGCACGTGGCGGGTCGGCACGGGCCAGTCCGAACCCGGCCTGGAGCCGCGGCACGGCGTCGTCGCGCCAGGCGAGGAACGCGAGCAGCGCGACGATGGCGGCAAGCGTCGGCACCGGCGCGGCGGGGCGCAGCGCGGCGGCCACACGCCAGGCGCCGAGCCCCGCGAGCAGGCCGAGCGGCGGCAGCGCCATCACGAAGTAGTGCTGGAAGAACATGCCCGGTGCGGCGATGCCGAGCGCCGCGGCGCCGAGCCACGCCCAGCCGAGCGCGACCAGCCGCCGGCCCTGCGGCGGCGGACGGAGCGTCGCGCCGGTCGCGAGGCCGATCGGCAGCGCGAGTGCGAGCAGTGCGGCGATCACCGCCCACGCCGCCTCGCCCGCGGCGAGCCGGCCGCCCGAGTAGCGCAGCGGCGCGCGCACCAGCGCATCCCAGAGATCGCCGAACGCGCCCTGCGCGGCGTAGGCCAGCGCGAGCAGCAGCATCGGCGCGGCGCAGACCGCCGCGTATGCCGCGGCGAGCATCAGCACGCGGCGAAGGCCGATCACGCCGTGCCGCCACGCCGGCAGCACCGCGGCCGCGAAGGCGAGAGAGCCCTCGAAGACCACGATCTGCTTGATCACCAGCGCGAGGCCGATCGGCATTCCGATCGCGGCGATGTCCCGCACGCGCGGCGCGGCGGCGTGATCGAGCGCGCGCACGGCCGCGCGCAGGGCCAGCAGCATCGACGCGGCAACGAAGGGCGCGAACAGGATCTCGGTGTTGGTCTCGAGTCCGGTCAGGAGCGGTGTGTGGACGACGTAGAGCAGGCCGGCGGCAAGGCCCTGCACGGAGGTTCCGCCGCCGGCACGCACCAGGGCCGACAGCGCCCAGCCGGTCAGCGCCACCGCGACGATGCCGAGCAGCCGCACCGCGAGCACCGTCTCGCCGAACAGCGCCATCGCCAGCGCGACCAGCGCCGGCGCGCCGGGCGGGTGCATGTCCCACGCCGCGACGAACGGCCAGCCCCCCGCGAGCCAGGCGCGCGCCTGCACCATGTAGAGCCCGACATCGGTGTCGATCACCGCCGGTACGAACGCCATCGAGCGGCAGAGGACCGACGCCGCCAGCATCAGCGCGGGCACGGCCAGGATGCGCGCCGCCGCGGTCATCGCGCCCGCCAGCCGGGCGCGAACACCATCAGCCCGTCGACCCGCCGCAGGAGATCGCGCGACGGATCGAAGCGCGCCGCGACGATCGCGATCGACGCCTCGTCGCGCAGCACGTAGAGCGTGCCCGGCTCCCAGCGTCCGGCGTCGAGCTCGGCGATGACCGCCATGCGCAGGCGTCGGAGCGCGGTGCGATCGACGCGCGAGTGGTAGATGGAGTCGGTCGCCAGCCCGTGCAGCGCGGCATAGCGCGCGATCTCCTCCCAGTGGGCGCCGAAATTGCCGGCCGGAACGGCGCGGACGCGCTGGTAGTGCCGCGCCGCCTCGCCCCAGAACGGATCGGCAAGCCGTTCGACCGGAGCGCGCGGCGCATCGGCGACAAGGGCACGGTAGCGCGCGAGCCCGCCCTGGACGTCGGCGATCTGCAGCGCGAGCGCCGCCAGCAGCACGAGGCGCGCGCGCCGCGCCCCCCAGCGCGCCGCGACCGCCGCGAGCGCGGCGAACAGCGTCGCATAGGCGAGCGGCCAGACGAACCGCTCCGAGGCGCGCAGGAGGTCGGCGTAGTGCTGCACGGTCGCGGGCAGCGGGAACTCGGCGATCACCTCGCCCGCGATCGCGATCCGGTTGGTCACGGCGAAGGCGAGCATCGCCAGCAGCGCGGCCAGCAGCAGCGCGTGCCGCGCGAGGGCCGCGCGCCAGGCGAGCCGCGCCGTCGCGAGCGCGACCAGCGCGGCGCCGACCAGCAGGAACGATCCGGCGCCGAGATACGACCCGCCATGCTCCCAGTGGCGCAAGCCCGGCAGGGCGGGCAGCAGGCTGCCCCACTCCACGGGGTCGAAGGGTGCCAGCAGGTCGAGCCCGGTCGCGCCGTAGCCGGGGCCGAGCGGCTTCAGCGGACCGGCGAGGCTGAAGAATCCGCTCAGCCAGAGGCCCGACGCCACCGCCGCCGCGACGCCGATCGCCTCGCCCGCGCGTGCGGCGATCCGCCCCTCGCGCCACGCACGCGCAACGAGATCCGCGCCCCACAGCGCCGCGGTCATGGCCAGCAGATAGGCGTTGATCAGCGCCGCCGCACCGAGCAGCACGATCCAGGCAAGGCCCTGGCGCCGGCCCGTCGCGTCGCGCAGGCAGAGGAACAGCCCGGCGATCAGCACGAAATGCGCGACCAGCGCGAAATGCCCGCCCATGCGGTTGATCATCATCGGCTGGAAGGCGAACAGCGCCGCGCCGGCCGCGCGCGCGAGCGGATCGCGCGTCGCGAGCCCGATCAGCCGCCAGGCGAAGCCGGCCTGCAGCGCACCGCAGGCGACCAGCCACGGGCCCCAGTACTGCTCGACCCGGACGACGTCGCGCAGTGCCTTCAGCGGCAGCGCCAGCAGCGGCACGACATCGACGTAGAAGATCGCGCTCGCGAGCTCGAGCCCGTACTCGGGGTTCAGCCCGGGCGGCAGCGTCCAGGGCGCGTGGCGGAAGAAGGTCCAGGCGAGCCAGTATGCGACCGGATCGGGGCCGAGCGGTCCGTGCAGCATCCAGCCGATGTCGCCGGTGTCGAGGATGCGCGGACCGAGGGCCAGGACCGCGACCGAGGCGCCGGCCAGCACCGCGGCGAGCAGCGACAGCGCCGTCGCGAGGCGCCGCGGCGCCGGCGGGGCGCCGGTGCGCGCGCGCGTGGGCTCGACGTCCCGGCGGGGCGGGATCAGGGTCATGCGCGGCGGCCCAGCAGACGCGCGCGCGCCACCGCGAGCCCGACCCGCCCGGTGGGCGAGGCGACGGCGGCGGCGGCCGAGCCGGCGAGCCAGGCCGCCCAGACCACCAGCCCGGCGCCGACGCGGCCGGGCGCGGCGGGTGCCAGGGCCGCGAGCAGCGACGGCGCGATGGCGGCGGCGGCGGTGCGGGCGAGCGGCACCAGCACCGCGGCACGATCGGCACCGCCGAGCGGTCCGCCGGATCCGGCCGCGTAGACAACCGCATAGGCGCCGATCGCCGCGCCCGCGGCGATCGCGAGCCCGGCCACGCCGCCGAACCACGCGCCGGACGGTGCGAGCAGCGCGAGCGCGGCCGCGCCGGCGGCCGACAGCCCGGTCGCGCGCCGCATGGTGCCGCGCGCGAGATCGAGGATCGCCGCCGCCGAGGCGAGGGCATGCAGCGCCCAGCCGACCGCTAGCGCTGCGAGGCCGGGCGCGGCGCGCGCCGCCAGCGCCGCCGATCCCGTCCAGGCAAGCAGTGTCGTGCCCGGCAGCAGTGCCAGCACCGCCGCCGTCGGCAGCACCAGGATCGCCGCGACCTGCACCGCATCGCCGAGGGCGCGCCGCGCCTCGCCGGCCGCGCCGGCGCCGAGCGCCGCCGCCACGCGCGGGAACCAGACCGCGCGCGTCGGCACGATCAGCACCCCCAGCATCTGCGCAACCTGCGCGATCAGGCTGTAGGCGCCGAACCCGGCGAGCGGCAGGACCGCCGCCCCGGCCAGCCGGTCGAGCACCGCGAACGCCATGGACACCAGCGCGAGCGCGGAGACGTCGCGCGCATAGCCGCCGATGCCGGCGAAGGAGGCGGGGGCGGCAGGCAGGCCCCGGCGCAGCCGCGCCCGCAGAGTCAGCGCGGCGGCCGCGGCGGCGAGCGCCTGCCAGAGCAGCACGGCGCGGATATCGGCCAGTCCCCCGAGAACCAGGGCCACCGATCCGCCCCAGCGCAGCACCGCGCCGGCGGCGTGCACCAGCGCCGCCTCGGCCTGCCGGCCGCGTCCGTTCAGCCCGGCCTGGTAGAGCGTGGCGGGCCAGAGCGCGGCGGCGGCGAGCGCAGCGAGCGCCAGCCCGGCCGCGAGCTCGTCGCGCGGCAGCGGACTCTCGAGCGCGCCGGCGAGCGGCCAGGCCACGGCAGCGCCGACCAGGGCGACGAGCACGCCGGTGCCGAGCACGAGGCGCTCGCTGGCGGCCAGCAGCCCAGCCCCCACCGCCGGGCCGTCGGCGGCGAGGCGCCGCGTCAGTCCCGCGGCCAGCCCGGCGTCGAGAATGCCGAGCAGCAGCACGAGCGTGGCCGCGATGCCGAGCAGGCCGTAGCCGTCCAGCCCGAGGCGATCGACCAGCACCGGCGCCGCCAGCAGCGTCGTCGCGGCCTGGACCGCCTGGGCCGCGAGCAGCGCCGCGAGGCTGGTGGAGATGCGCGTGGCCATGCCGGAAAGATCAAGCCTGCCCGAGATGGCATGGACAAGGCGCGGGGCTTGCCGGCCGGCAGGCGCTCCGGCAGACCGCGCGGCGATGACCCCGCTGCCCGCCCGCCTCCGGACCGCGCTCGGCCGCGCGCTGCTGCACATGCCGGGCTTCGGCGCCGCGTTCTCCGCCGCGGCGGCGGCCTGGGACCGGCTGCCCGGTGCGCGCGCGGAACGCGCACTGGCCGCCGCGCTCGCGGCCGCGCGGGCCTCCGGCGCGGCGCGGATCGATCCGGTGCCGGGACGGGTCCTGATGTTCAACTGGTGGCTCGTGCCGGGCGGGGCGGAGCGGCAGCTCGTGAACACCGCGGTCGGGCTCGTGCGGCGCGGCGCGGCGGCGGGGATCGAGCGGGTGGCGCTGGCGCTCGACTCGCCCTCCGAAGGCGAGCGGCCGGGCGTGCTCGGCGCCGAACTCGCCGCGGCGGAGGTGGGCGTGGAGGTGCTCGTGCCGGCGCCGGTGCCGGCGGCGGTGCAGCGCGTGGCGGCGTGGCTGCCGGGCACGGCGCGGGCGCGGATGATGCGCATGGCCGGCGCGATCGCGCGGCACCGCCCGGCGGTGGTGCATGCCTGGCAGGACTCGACGTCGGTCTGCGCCGGCCTTGCCGCGGCATGCTGCGGCGTTCCCGTGGTCGTGCTGTCGGGGCGCAACCTCTCGCCGCGGCGCTTCGTGTACTGGCGGCCCTGGCTCAGGCCCGCGCTGCGCGTGCTTGCCGGTCTGCCGGAGGTGCGGCTCGTCAACAACAGCGAAGCGGGTGCCGCGGACTACGCCGACTGGCTCGGTCTCGATCACCGCAGGATCGGCGTGCTGCGCAACGGCGTCGCGCCCGCCGCACGCGATCGCGACGCGCAGGCGGAGGCGCGCCGCCGGCTGCGCGCCGAGCTCGGCCTTGCGGCGCAGGCGCGGCTGATCGGCTCGGTGTTCCGCTTCTACCCCGAGAAGCGCCCGCTGCTGTGGGTGCGCGCCGCCGCCGCCTATGCGGCACGTGATCCGGCGGCGCGCTTCGCCGTGGTCGGCTGGGGACCGCTCGCGGGCGCGATGCGCGCCGAGGCGCGCCGCGCCGGCATCGCCGAGCGGCTCGCGCTGCTGCCGGCGAAGGTTCCGGTCGCGGACGCGCTGGCGGCGATGGATGCGTTCCTGCTCACCTCCGAACGCGAGGGCACGCCCAATGTCGTGCTGGAGGCGCAAGCAGCCGGCCTGCCGGTGATCGCGACCGAGGCCGGAGGAACGGCGGAGGCGCTGCGCGAGGGCCGGGCGGCGCTGGCCGCGCCGACGCCGGAGGCGATCGCGGCGGCGCTGGCCGTGCTGTTCGCCGACCCCGCACGGCTCGCCGCGGCGCGCGCGCTCGGCCCCGGCTTCGTCGCCGAACGCTACGGCCTCGCGCGGATGCTCGACGAGACGCTCGCGGTCTATCGCCCCGGCCTGGCGCGGTAGCCGGCGCCGCAGCGCCCGGCTCAGAGCCGTTCCGCCACGCACACCATATGCGAGCGGTTGCCGAGCCTGACCGGCCGGCCGGAGGCGAAGCGCCGCGCGAGCTGGGCCGTGCGCAGCCGCCGCCAGAGCGGGCCGACCGGCCAGGGCAGGCGCAGCCGCTCCGGCGGCAGCAGGAAGCCGAGATTCGAGAACTCGACCAGGTGCGTCACGATCACGCGGAAGCCGCGCGGGGCGAGCAGGGCGGCGAGGCTCTCGGGCGTGAGGCTGCGCACATGCTGCCAGCGGTGGAACAGCGTGTTGCTGACCGGGCAGTACACCATCGAGGCATCGAGGTCCTCCGCGTGCGGCGTGGTGATGACGAGCCGGCCGCCGGGCCTGAGGAACCCGTGGACCGTGCGCAGCACCGGATCGAGGTCCCGGTCGAGCACATGCTCGATCACCTCCGCCATCAGCACCGCGTCGTAGGGCGCGTGCGCCTCGGCCTCGGCGCCGAGGAAGCCGTCCAGGCCCGCGAGCCGGCGTTCGAGCACCGCGCGGCGCTCGGGCGCGGGCTCGCAGGCAGCCGTCGGGAAGCCCGCCTCGATCATCAGCCGCGTGAGCGTGCCGTCGCCGGCGCCGAAATCGAGGTGCCGCCCGCCCGGCGTGAAATGGCTGCGCGCGGCGAGGATCACGAGCGGGCCGGCGATGCGCGCGAAGGACTGTGCGTCGAGCGCGGTGTGCGCGACCCCGTCCCAGAACCGCGCGACCAGCTCGGGCGTCCAGACCAGGCGCTCGGGCGGGGCGTGCTCAGAAGGCATCGAGGCTCTGCCGTGCGGCGCGCTTGACGAACCACGCGCCCTGCGCGGCCGGCGCGGTCCAGATGCGGTAGGCGAGGTCGTGGCGCGAGAGCGTGTCGTGCACGGCGCGCGCGCAGCCGTCCCAGGCATAGTAGTCGTCGATGATCACCGTCGCCTCCTCCTGCACCACCGGCAGCAGCGCCTCGAGGCACTCGATGGTGCTGTCATACCAGTCGCCGTCGAGGCGCAGCAGCGCGATGCCGCCTGTCTCGCGCAGCCGGTCCGCCAGCGGACCGACCGTGTCGCTGAACCAGCCGCGATGGATCGGCGCGTCCTGTTCGGTGAAACCGAGACGGTCGCGCGCCGCGCGCACCGCCGCCTCCTCGGCGCGGCAGTTGGCATCCGGGTCGTCGGGCGCCTCGCCCGCCTGCCAGGTGCGCGCGAGCGGGCCGTCGCGCTCCTGCGCCGGCGGCAGGCCCTGGAAACTGTCGAGCATGTGCACGGGGCAGACGACGCGGCCGGCGACCGCACGCTGGGCGAGCAGCATCGCGAAGCTGGTGCCGCCGCGCCAGACGCCGCACTCGACGATCGCGCCGCCGCGGCCCGACCGCGCGGCCTCGGCGGCGCACTGCGCGGCGAAGGCGACGCCCGCGGGCACGACCATGGTGTAGGGCGCGACCGCGCGCACGATCCGGCGCAGCGCGCCTGCCGCGAGCGGGCCGCGCACGCCGCGGAGCGCGCAGCGCAGCGCGATCTCGCGCCG
>BOKS01000024.1 GCA_016861105.1 Betaproteobacteria bacterium
AAAGGCCTTCTTCTCATCCATGGCACAGGTCTCCTTCCACGGCATGGCGGCATCCTCCTAGCCGCCACGCTAACCCTGTAAACCATGTCCCCGGTTTCACCTGTAAAGGATGCGCCCGGTTCATACCACGACGCTGGGCCCCCGCGTTCGCGGGGGCGACGACGTGGGGAGTGAGCATCCTCCGCCCTTCCGCGCGGGCGACGACGTGATGGGTCATCCCCGCAGGTGCGGCAATCCAGCGTCTCTCGCACGGGCGACGCTGGGCCCCCGCGAACGCGGGGGCGACGACGTGGGGAGTGAGCATCCTCCGCCCTTCCGCGCGGGCGACGACGTGATGGGTCACCCCCGCAGGTGCGGCAATCCAGCGTCTCTCGCACGGGCGACGCTGGGCCCGCGCTTTCGCGGCGGCGGCGCCTCGAAGTAGCGAAGGCCGTGGCGACCCACGCGGCATCGCTCGCGCCGGTCTTCAGGCCGGCGGCCCGCGACCGCACGACGCCGCTCGTGGCGACGGTCGCGCTCGCCGCGCTCGTGCTGCTGCCGTGGGCGCTGGGCGGCGGCGCGACGGCGCTGCAACTCGCGCTCGGCGGCGGACCCTACGCTTCAGGGTTCTGGCCGCTGCTGGCGGCGGCGCTGGCGCTGCCGCTCGTCGCCTGGCGCGGACTCGACCGCGCCGCCGTCGCGGTGTCGGCGGGCGCGCTGGTCTGGACGTTCGGCGCAGCGTTCGTGGCGGGACAGGCCGGCGCGTCGTTCGGCTGGGGCGCGACCGTGGCGCTGTCGGCGCTCACCGTCGTGCTCGCGCGCTCGCTCGCCCGGCGCGGCGCGTTCCACGGCGACGCGACCGTGGCGACGATCGTGGTCGTCATCGCGGCGCTGCTGCTGCTGTTCATCTTCTTCCCGGTCGGCCGCTCGCTGGTCGCCGCGGTGTTCGACGCTCAGGGCCGCTTCGCGCCCGGCCTCGCGGCCGACCGCCTGCTGTCGCAGGACGTGTGGGGGCTGGGTTGCCTCGGCGGCGGGACGCGCTGCGGCGTGGCGATCAACTCGGCGCTGCTCGCGACGATCGTCGGCATCGGCTCGACCGCGATCGGGCTCCTCCTCGCGCTGGTCGTGCAGCGCGGCGGCAGCCGCTACGCGGGCATCACGCGCCTCATGTCGGTGCTGCCGATCATCACGCCGCCGTTCGTGCTCGCGCTCGCGCTGGTGGTGCTGTTCGGGCGCACCGGCGTGGTGACCGGCTGGATGGCCGACTGGTTCGGCATCCCGCGCTCGCGCTGGCTCTACGGCCTGCCGGGCGTGACGATCGCGCAGCTCCTCACGTTCTCGCCGATCGCGTTCATGCTGCTGCTGGGCGCGCTGCAGGCGATCAGCCCGGCACTGGAGGAGGCCGCCCAGACGCTGCGCGCGTCGCGCTGGCGGGTGTTCCGCACGGTGACCTGGCCGCTGCTGCGCCCGGCGCTCGCCAATGCCTTCCTGCTCGGCTTCGTGGAGAGCCTTGCCGACTTCGGCAATCCGATCGTGCTCGCCGGCAACTACGACGTGCTGTCGACGAAGATCTTCTTCGCCGTCGCCGGCGCGCAGCACGACCCCGGCCGCGCCGCGGCGCTGGCCAGCGTGCTGCTCGGCCTGACGCTGGTCGCGTTCTGGCTGCAGCAGCGCTGGATCGGCCGGCGGTCGTACGTCACGGTCAGCGGCAAGGGCGACGGCGGCATCCACGCGCCGCTGCCGCGCCCGGTCTGGCTCGGGTGCTTCGGGTTCGCCGCGGCGTGGATCGTCTTCACGCTGGCGTGCTACGCGATCATCCTGACCGGCGGCTTCGTCAAGGACATCGGCCGCGGCGACCTTACGCTGCATCTCGGCCACTTCGCCGCCGGCTTCGGCGTCGAGTGGGGCGCGCAGGGGCCGCGCTTCGTCGGCTCGGCGTGGGACAGCCTGTTCACGACGATCCTCGTGGCGGCGGTCGCGGCACCGCTGACGGCGATCGTCGGGCTGCTCTCGGCGTACGTCATCACGCGCCACCGCTTCGCCGGCCGACGGACCTTCGAGTTCCTGACGATGGTGAGCTTCGCCATCCCCGGCACGGTGATCGGCGTCGCCTACATCGTGGCGTTCAACGTCGCGCCGCTGGAGCTGACCGGCGGCATGGCGATCCTCGTGCTGTGCTTCGTGTTCCGCAACATGCCGGTGGGCGTGAGGGCCGGCGTGGCCGCCCTCGCGCAGATCGACCGCACGCTCGACGAGGCCTCGTCGACGCTGCGCGCCTCGACGGTGCGCACGCTCACGCGCGTGATCCTGCCGCTGCTGCGGCCGGCGATCGTGGCGACGCTGGTGTTCAGCTTCACGCACGCGATGACCGCGGTGTCCGCGGTGATCTTCCTCGCGACCGCCAAGTACAACCTCGCGACCGTCTACATCATCGGTCGCGTCGAGGCGGGCGAGTACCCGCTGGCGATCGCCTACTCGTCGGTGCTGATCGTGTTCATGCTCGCCGTGCTGCTCGCCGTCCAGGCGGCCGTGGGCGAGTCGAGGCTCGGGCGGCGCTCGCCGGGCGCGGCGGCGACGCTCGCCGCCGGGCATTCCTGAGCGCGGTGCCGCGCATGCGGGGGGCTTGATGGCGAACGGGACGTCCGGCGAGGTGGTCTTCGATCGCGTCACCAAGCGCTACGGCGAGGTCGTCGCCGTCGACGCGGTGAGCTTCCGCGTGGCGGCCGGCGAGCTGGTGACGCTGCTCGGGCCCTCGGGCTGCGGCAAGACCACCACGCTGCGCATGGTCGCCGGGCTCGAGGCGGTGTCCGACGGGCGCGTGCTGATCGGCGGCGAGGACGTCACGCTGCGCGCGGCGAGCGAGCGCAACGTCAGCATGGTGTTCCAGTCGTACGCGCTGTTCCCGCACATGACCGTGCTGGAGAACGTGTGCTACGGACCCGTCTCGATGCGCGCCACGAAGGCGAAGGCACGCGAGCTCGCGATGGCGAAGCTCGCGATGCTCGGATTGGCCGGCTACGAGAAGCGCCTGCCCTCCGAGCTCTCCGGCGGGCAGCAGCAGCGCGTGGCCGTCGCGCGCTCGCTGGTGCTCGAGCCCGCCGTGCTGCTGTTCGACGAGCCGCTGTCCAACCTCGACGCGAAGCTGCGCCGCCGCGTGCGCGAGGAGATCCGCGAGCTGCAGCAGCAGCTCGCGCTGACCGTGCTCTACGTGACGCACGACCAGGAGGAGGCGCTCGCCGTCTCCGACCGCGTGATCGTGATGGAGGGCGGGCGCATCGCGCAGCAGGGCACGCCGCAGGAGCTCTACGAGACGCCGCGCAGCCGCTTCCTCGCCGACTTCATCGGCGATGCCAACCTCGTCGACGGCGAGCTCGCCGGCGCCGGCGGCGCTGCGGCGTTCGTCGCCGGCGGCGTGAGCGTGCCGGTGCACGCCGACGGCGTCGCGCCGGGTCCCGCGACGCTCGCCGTGCGGCCGCACAAGCTGCGCGTCGTCGCGCGCGGCGACGGGCCGCTGGACGGGGTCTGCAAGCGCGTGGCCTACCTCGGCAGCCGCGTCGAGTACGTCGTCGCCACGCCGTGGGGCGAGCTGCTCGCCTTCGACGGCGACGTCCGCGCGCGCCGCGCGCGCGACGAGCCGGTGGGCGTCGCGTTCGACCGCGACGCCGTGATCCTGCTGCCGCGCCCGGGCGGCAGCGCGTAGCACCGGCCGTCGCGCGCCCGGCGCGCGACGGCCCGGGGTCACCACATCCACACGCGGCCGTGCCGCGCGACGAGGTCGGCGACCTCGCCCTGCCGCACGAGATGCACGCCCTCGGCGAGGTCGCCGGCGCGCAGGCCCCGCGCCTCCGCGTCCTCGCGGACCACGTGGACCGGCACGCCCGACGCGACGATCCGCGCGAGGTCCGCGGCGATCGCCGGCGGGTGCGCCTGCTGCCACGTCCCGATCGCCAGCGCCGGCGCCTGCTGCGCGCGGACCGCGTAGTTGACGGCGTTGCAGCGGAGCAGCACCGCCATCCTCGCGCCGGCCGCGACCATGGCCTGCGTGAGCCAGAGGATCGTGTCGTCCTGCTCCTCGTAGGTGGCGCGGTACGCGCCCGAGATCACCTGCAGCGTTTCCATGGTCTCACCTCGTCCCGATCACCAGCGTGTTGTGCGACGCCTCGGCCATCTTCCAGAAGTCGGCCGGCGAGCCGCGGCGGGCGCAGGCCACGGCCTCGCCGACGCCGCGCTCGTCGACGCACAGGCCGCAGTTCACCCAGTCGAAGGCCGTGCCCTTCTCGCGGGCCATCGCGGCGAGGGCGTCGACCCACTCGCGCGGCACCGGGTGCCGCTCCTCCTCCGCGCTGCGGCCGTGCGTCGCGTTCGCGTGCGGCGCCTGTCGCGCGAACGGCAGCGCGACCGCGCCCTCGTAGGCGAACACGTTCACGTCGTGGCCCTGCGCGATCGCCGCGTGCAGCAGGCGGAACGCGGTGGTCGTGCGCGCGCTCTCGTAGGGCGGATCCATCAGCGCGAAGGTCAGCGTCTTCCTGTCGTTCATGATCGTCTCCCGGGTCAGTGCCACGCGGCCTTCCAGCCGGCGGCCAGCAGTCCGACGGCCTCGCCCAGCGGCGCCACTTCGACGCCGCCCGCGAGGCGTTCCGTGCCGATGCCGCGCTCGGCGAGCGCGAACTCGTCGGCGAGCACGTGCACGCCCGCCGCGATCGCCTGGTGGAGGCGCGAGGCGGCGACGCCGGCGCGCGCCGACAGCGTGCCGTTCTGCACGAGGAACAACGCGACGCCGTGGCCGGCGCGCCTGAGCTGGATCGCCAGCTCGCAGAGCCGCTGCACGTCGTTCGACTCGAACACGTCGCGGGACTCGAAGAACAGGTAGTTCGCCATCGATGGGTCTCCTCGGGGTGTCAGGCCAGCGTGTCGGCCCAGATCGTGCGCGCCCAGCCGCGCGCGTAGCCCGCCTCCAGTGCCCACTGCGACGTCTCGGCGGCCGACACGCCGCCCGCGCCCGCGACAGGCGCGACCGTGCGCGAGGCGGCGTCGTAGCGGTGGACGCTCGAGACGCGGATCGCGTGCGCCGCGTCGACGAAGCTGTAGCAGGTGTTGACCATCACCGGCGGCGGCGGCGCCTCGCCGGCGAGCCGCGCGATCACGGCGGCGGCCGCCGCCTTGCCGTGCTGGTTCGCCATGTGGCCCGACTTCGGCATGCCGGGGGCCGACAGCGTGGCGTCGCCCAGCACGTGCACGCCCGGCACGAGCGTCGACTCGAGGGCGAGCCAGTCGACCGGGCACCACGTGCCCTGCGCGGGCACCAGGCCCGCCGCCACGGCGAGGTCCGCCGCGCGCTGCGGCGGGATCAGGTTCACGACGTCGCCGCGCACGCGCTCGCCCATCTCGGTGACGAGCGTGCGCGTCCGCGCGTCGCAGGCGACGACGCGGGACTGCGGGCGGTAGTCGATGCGCTTGCCGTGATCGGCCCAGGCGCGGCGGAACAGCGCGCCCTTGGACACGAGGTCGGGATTGCTGTCGAGGACGATCAGCGTGGCGCGCGGATTGCGGCGGCGCAGCGCGTCCGCGACCAGGCACGCACGCTCGTAGGGCCCGGGCGGGCAGCGGTACGGCGCGGGCGGGATCGCGATCACGAACGTCCCGCCGTCGGGCATCGCCGCGAGCTGCCGGGCAAGGAGCGCGGTCTGCGGTCCGGCCTTCCACGCGTGCGGGAACGCCTCCTCCGGCGCGGCGGCAAGACCGTCGACGGCGTCGCGGCGGAAGTCGATGCCGGGGGCCACGACGAGCCGGTCGTAGCGCAGGCGCTCGCCGCCGGCAAGCACGACCTCGCGCCGGTCGGCGTCGACGGCCGCGGCGGCCGCGCGCACGCGGCGCACGCCGTGCGCCTCGAGGCCCGCATCCGGGACGACGATGTCGTCGAAGGGGAGCTGGCCGCCGACGACCAGGTTCGACAGCGGGCAGGACACGAAGCGCGCGGCCGGATCGACCAGCACGACGTCGATCGCGCCGCCCGACCACAGGCGCAGGTACTTGGCGGCGGTCGCGCCGCCGAAGCCCGCGCCGATCACGACCACGCGCGGCGCGTGGCGCGGCGCGGGGACGGCGCAGGCGGGCAGCGCGGAGGCGGCGCCCAGCGCCGCGGCGCGGCGCAGGAAGCCGCGGCGTGCGGCGAGGGACGTGGCGGGCATGCTCATCTCCGTGCCGGCGGCGTCGCCAGGTGACGGGCGATGGCCGCGACCTGCGCGTCGTCGAACCCCCTGGCGATCTGGTGCATCACCGTCGCCGGCCGGCGGCCTTCGCGGAATTCGCGCATGCGCTCGGCGAGCAGGTCCGGCGGAAGCGCGGCCAGCGAGGGCATCGGAGGCTGCGCGGTGCCGGACGTGCCGTGGCAGGTGGCGCAGGTGGCGGCCAGTTCGCGGCCGCGGTCGTCGGGAACGCCGCCGGCGATCGCGACGACGCCGGACAGCAGTCCGGCGGTCAGGCACATCATCGATCTCATCGGTCCTCCTCGTGGGTGCCGCGACGGTGCGGCGTGCGACGGAGGGAACGCTACGCGCGCAGGCGTTGGCCGGGCGTTGGCCGCTCCGGCCGGCGCCGGTGCGCGCGCCGCGTTGACGCGGGGCGCGCCGCGCCGGAGGATGTGGGCCCGCGAGGCCGCGCGGCCCGGCCTCGCGTCGGGAGGGCTCTTCGTGGCATCGCCGTCCTCCGCCGTGGCGACAGCCGGCGTCGTGCTCGAGCTGCTGGGACCGTGCGCGCTGCGCGCCGGCGGCGAGGTGCGTCCGCTGCCGCCGGAACGCCGCGGCCAGCTGCTCGCGTGGCTCGCCTGCCAGGACGGCTGGGTGTCGCGCGAGCGCGCGGCGGCGCTGCTGTGGCCGGACCGCGACGGTGCGGCCGCGCGGCGCAACCTGCGCGGGGTGCTGCACGACCTGCGCCGCGCGCGCTGGCCGGTGGCCGTCGAAGCCGATGGCGAGCTGCTGCGCTGGGCGGTGCCGACCGATCGCGCGGCCTTCGAGCGTGCGTGCGCAGAGGCTGCTTTCGACGAGGCGTCGCGGCTCGTGCGCGGCGCCTTCGCCGACGGTCTCGAGGCGGGCGCGCCCGAGCCGTTCGTGGAGTGGGTGCGCTTCGAGCGCGAGTGCATCGTCAACCAGTGGCGCCACGCCGTCTCGCGGCGCCTCGCGCAGCTCGACGACGCCTCCGGCCGCGAAGCGTTCGCCGCGTCCGCGCTGCGCATCGATCCGCTGAACGAGGAGGTCGCGCACGCGCTGATCGCCGCGCTGGCCGCCACCGGCCGTGCCGCCGATGCGCGCGCGTGCCTGCGCGCCTTCGCGCGGCGGCTGGCCGAGGAGGCGGGCGTGCAGCCGTCGCACCGCCTGGTCGAGGCGGCGCGCCGGCTCGACGAGCCCGGCACTGCGGTGGCGCAGGCGCGCGCGGCGGCCGCCCCGCCTGCGACCGGGGACGGCTTCGTCGGCCGCCGCGTCGAGTGCCGCGAGCTCGCTGCGCTGTTCGCCGGCGGCGGGTGTCGCTGGGTGACGCTGCTCGGAGGGGGCGGCATAGGCAAGAGCCGCCTCGCGCGCGTGGTCGCGGACGCGACCGCCGGCGCGTTTCCCGACGGCGTGCGCTGGATCGAGCTGCGCGACCTCGAGACCCGCGAGCAGGCCGTCGGACGCCTCGCGCAGGCCCTCCCGGCAAGGCTGCGCGGCGCCGCCGATGCGCTCGACGACGTCGTCGCGTCGATCGCGCACGCGCGGATGCTGATCGTGCTCGACAATGCCGAGCACCTCGCCGACGCGGGCGCGCTGGCGGCGTCGCTGCTCGCCTGCCCGGGCGTCGCGCTGCTGGTGACGTCGCGCATCCGCTTCGGGCTTCCGGCCGAGTGGGTGTATCCGCTCGACGGGTTGCCGGTCCCCGACGCCGACGAGACCGACGCGCAGGTGCTGCGCCGCTTCGACGCGGTGACGCTGTTCGAGGCGCGCGCGAAGACCGTCGATGCGGGCTTCCGCCTCGACGCCCAGGCGGCGGCGGTGCGCGACCTCGTGCGCGCGGTGGACGGCTCGCCGCTCGCGATCGAGCTCGCCGCGGCGTCGGTGCGCGCGCTGCCGGTCGACATGATCGTCGCGGCGCTGCTGGCCGCGCCCGACGATGCGGCACCGCGCGCGCGGGACGCCACGCTGCGCGCGAGCTTCCGCCGCTCGTGGCGCCTGCTGTCGGGGGGCGAGCGGGCGGCGCTCGCACGGCTGTCCGTGTTCGCCGGGACCTTCGACGCCGCCGCGGCCCACCGGGTCGCGCAGGCCTCGCTCCCGATGCTCAACGCGCTCGCCGACAAGTCGCTGCTGCGCCGCGGCGAGGACCGGGGGCTGTCGCTGCACCCGCTGGTGCGCGAGTTCGCGACCGAGCGGCTCGCGGACGGCGACGGTACGCGCGAGCGTCACGCCGCGTACTTCGCCCAGTGGTTCGCTGCGCGACCGCGCGACGGGTCGGGCGCGACGCGCGTCGCGGCGGACGCGGCGCTCCCCGACGGGGCGGCGGCGCTGCGCTGGGCGTGCGCATCCGGCGCCGGGCCGATCGTCGAGCGCCTCGCCGCGCCGCTGTGCGCCGTGCTCGACGAGCACGGGCGGTGGGGCGAGGGCCTCGCGCTGTTCCGCGCGGCGTCCGCCGCCGGCGAGGCGTCGCTCGGGGCGACGTCGGCGGGACACGCGGAGCTGCTCCGTTGCCTCGCGCTGTTCCACTACCGGCGCGGCGACCTCGACCGCTGCGAAGCCTGCGCGCGGCAGGCGCTGCGCGTCGCCACCGCGCTGCGCAGCCGGCGCGGGCTCGACGCGTGCCTCAACCTGATCGGCGGCGCGCTGCGCCAGCGCGGCGCGTGGGCGCAGGCGCGACGCTTCTTCGAGCGCGCCGCGGCGCGCGCCCGCGCCGAAGGCCACGCCGACGTGGCGCTGCGCGCCACGAACAACCTCGCGACGGTGGAGATGGCGAGCGGGCACGCCGCGCGCGCCATCGCGCTGTGCCGCGAGCTGCGCGCGCGGGCGGACGACGACGCCGATCCGCTGGGGGCGGCGATGACGCTGCTGATCCTCGGCAACGCGCTGCGCGAGACCGGCCGGCCCGGCGACGCCGAGCGGACCTACGACGGGGGCCTCGTCCACGCGCGCCGGCACCGCCTCGCGACGATCGTGCCGTACTTCCTGCAGGCGCTGGGCAACTGTCGCCTCGATGCCGGCGATGCGGCCGGGGCGGGCGAGCGGCTGCGCGAGGCGCTGGAGGCCGGCGGCGACGCCCTGGAGCCGCACGTGGAGGCCACGGTCCGCATCGGGCTCGCGCGGATCGCGATCGCGGAGGGCCGCGCGGACGAGGCGTTCGCGCCATTGCGCGCCGCGCTGGCGCTCGCCGCGCGCATGGGGTCGGGAAGCTGGCGCGCCGCCGTCGCGCTGCGCTGGGGCCAGGCGCTCGCGGCCGGGGGCGACGTCGCCGGTGGCGCACGCCTCATGGCGATCGCGGCGCGCCATCCCGCGCTCGACGCGTCGGTGCGCACGGAGGCGGAGCGCATGCTGGACGCGCTCGCGCTCGACGCTCCGCTGCGCGCGGAGGTGATGCGCACGGCGCTCGCCGCGGATCCGCTCGCCGTGGTCGACGCGCTGCGCGGGTGACGCGCGTCTCCCGGGCGCAAGGCGCTCGCCGCTCGCGCAGGGCACGGGTGCCCGCGGCGTGCACAGGCTCTAGAATCCCCGTTCGACCCGCCCGTGCCCGCCCATGGACTTCGCCTTCATCCTCGACCCGCTGCCCTCGCTCAAGGCCTACAAGGACTCCAGCGTGGCGATGATGCGGGCGCTGCGCGACCGCGGCCACGCCCTCCACGCGCTGGGGCCGGGCGACATCCGCTGGGAGCACGGCACCACGCGCGCGCGCGTGCACGCGCTGGACGTCCGCGACGACGACGACGACTGGTACCGCGCGGGCGCCGGGGAGACGCGGCCGCTCGCCGACTTCGCGGCGGTGGTCATGCGCAAGGACCCGCCATTCGACATGGAGTACGTCTACTCGACGTACCTGCTGGAGGCGGCGCAGCGCGAGGGCGCGCTCGTCTACAACGCACCGCGCGCGATCCGCGACCACAACGAGAAGCTCGCCATCGCGAAGTTCCGCGAGTTCACCGCGCCCACGCTGGTCACGCGCGACGCCGACGCGCTGCAGGCCTTCGTCGACGCGCACGGCGACGCGATCGTCAAGCCGCTGGACGGCATGGGGGGCGCGTCGGTCTTCCGCGTGCGCGCCGACGACCCCAACCGCAACGTGATCGTCGAGACGGTCGGCCGGGGCGGCGAGCGGACGGTGATGGTGCAGCGCTTCATCCCGCAGATCGCCGACGGCGACAAGCGCATCCTGCTCATCGCCGGCGAGCCCGTGCCCTACGCGCTGGCGCGCATCCCCAGGGCCGGCGAGACGCGCGGCAACCTCGCGGCCGGCGGCCGGGGCGAGGCGCGGCCGCTCGACGCGCGCGACCGCGAGATCGCGCAGGCGCTGGGGCCCGTGCTGTGGGCTGAGGGCCTGTTTCTCGTCGGGCTCGACGTCATCGGCCCCTATCTCACCGAGGTCAACGTCACCTCCCCGACCTGCTTCGTGGAGATCGCGCAGCAGACCGGCCACGACGTCGCGGGCCATTTCGCCGAGGCGCTGGTCGCCCAGGCGGCGCGCCACCGCGGGGCGTGACCCCCGCCGCCGGGAGGCGCGTGCGGCGGCCGGCGCGGGGCCGCCGTCCGCGGTCCGGCCGGTGCCGCTTGCGGGACCGCGGCCCGGACCCGACATAAGGGGAGTTCCAGACCCGTTGTATCATCGCCGGACATGATCGGCGTGCTCATCATCGGCCACGACAAGCTGCCGGAGAGCTTCGCGGCGGCGGTCACGCACGTGCTCGGGGCGCGGCCCGCCCAGTTCGACGTGCTCGCGGTCGACTGCAACGACGACCCGCTGGACGTGCTGCCACGCGCCCGCGCCGCGGTCGCGAAGCTCGACACCGGCGAGGGCGTGGTCGTGTTCTCCGACATCTACGGGGCCACGCCCTGCAATCTCGTGGGCAAGCTGGTCGACCCCGGCCGCGTCGAGGCGGTCGCCGGCGTCAACCTCCCGATGCTGGTCCGCGCGTTCACCTACCGCGGCAAGGACCTGGAGACGATGGTCAAGAAGGCCGTGTCGGGCGGCTGCGAAGGCGTGCTGCATCTCGAGGTCGATCCCCGCTATGCAGCGACGCGAGGTTGAGATCGTCAACAAGCTGGGCCTGCACGCGCGGGCCTCGGCCAAGCTCACCCAGCTCGCCGCCCGCTTTCCCTGCGACGTCCACATCGAGCGCAACGGCCGAAAGATCAACGCGAAGAGCATCATGGGCGTGATGATGCTCGCGGCCGGCAAGGGCTCGACGATCACGCTGGAGACCTCGGGCCCCCACGAGGAGGAGGCGATGGACGCGATCGTCGCGCTGATCGGAGACCACTTCGGCGAGGCGCAGTGACGCGCGGGCGGGGCGCAGCGGGGGAGCCGGCCGGCGCGGGCGCGCCGACGGCGACGCGATGGTGACCCCATGGTGACCTTCTCGCTGCACGGCATCGGCGTCTCCGGCGGCATCGCGATCGGCCGTGCCCAGCTCGTGTCGCACGCCACGCTGGAGGTGGCGCACTACGCCATCCCGCCGTCGAAGGTCGGCAGCGAGATCGCGCGCTTCGAGACCGCCGTCGCCGAGGTGCAGAGGGAGCTGGAGGCGCTGCACGGCGCGATGACCGGCGACGACCTGCCCGGCGAGTTCGGCGCCTTCCTCGACGTGCACTGGATGATCCTGAACGACGCCACGCTCTCGGAGGCGCCGAAGCGCATCATCGCGGAACAGCGCTGCAACGCCGAGTGGGCGCTGCACCAGCAGATGAACGTGCTCGTCGACCAGTTCGACGAGATCGAGGATCCGTACCTGCGCGAGCGGCGCAGCGACGTCGTGCAGGTGGTCGAGCGCGTGCTCAAGCGCCTGATGGGCAAGCCCGGCGCGCTGCCGCCGCCGTCGGCCGAGGAGCAGACGATCCTCGTCGCGCACGACCTGTCGCCGGCGGACGTCATCCAGTTCAAGTCGCACCGCTACGGCGCGTTCCTGACCGACCTGGGCGGGGTGACGTCGCACACGGCGATCGTCGCGCGCAGCCTGAACGTGCCGGCGGTGGTCGCCACGCACAACGCGCGGCAGCTGATCCGCGACGGCGAGCTCCTGATCGTCGACGGCAACCACAACGTCGTCATCGTCAATCCGGACCGCGCGATCCTCGCCGAGTACCGGCTGAAGCAGAGCGAGCTCGAGCTCGAGCGGCAGAAGCTCAAGCGCCTGCGGCTCAAGCCCGCCGAGACGATCGACGGCATCCACGTGGAGCTGTACGCCAACATCGAGCTGCCCGAGGACCTCGAGCCGGCGGTCGAGGCGGGCGCGAACGGCGTGGGGCTGTTCCGCTCGGAGTTCCTGTTCCTGAACCGCCCGGGGCTGCCCTCGGAGGACGAGCAGTTCGAGGCGTACCGCCGCGTCGCCGAGGGCATGGGCGGCAAGCCGGTGGTGATCCGCACGTTCGACCTCGGCGCCGACAAGGCGAAGGAGGGGCTCGACGGGCTCGCGCGCGTCGCCCCGAACCCGGCGCTGGGCCTGCGCGCGGTGCGCTTCTGCCTCGCCGAGCCGCGGCTGTTCCACACGCAGCTCCGCGCGATCCTGCGCGCGTCGCACTACGGCAGGGTGCGCATCCTGATCCCGATGCTCGCCTCCGCCGGCGAGATCGACCAGACGCTCGCCGTGATCGCGCAGGCGAAGGAGGGCCTGCGCGAGCAGGGCATCCCCTTCGATCCCAACGTCGCGGTCGGCGGCATGATCGAGATCCCCGCGGCGGTGCTGGCGATCGGCGCGTTCCTCGCGCGGCTCGACTTCCTGTCGATCGGCACCAACGACCTCATCCAGTACACGCTG
This sequence comes from Betaproteobacteria bacterium, assembly GCA_016861105.1. Taxonomy (GTDB): domain Bacteria; phylum Pseudomonadota; class Gammaproteobacteria; order Burkholderiales; family Casimicrobiaceae; genus VBCG01. The sequence continues at coordinate 12,956 of BOKS01000024.1, forward strand.
GCGGTCGACCGCGCCGACGAGGCCGTGTCGCACCTCTACGACCCGCTGCACCCTGCGGTGCTGCGGCTCATCGCGAACGCCATCGCGAGCGCGCGGAAGGCGCGCGTGCCCATCGCGGTCTGCGGCGAGATGGCGGGCGACGTGCGGCTGACGCGCCTGCTGCTCGGCATGGGGCTCACCGAGTTCTCGATGCATCCGGCGCACATCCTCGCCGTCAAGCAGCGCGTGCTCACCACGGACGTCGCCGAGATCAGGCCGGTCGTCGACCGGATGCGGCGCAGCGACGATCCCGCGCGCGTCGCCGCGCTGCTCGACCGCCTGAACGCGTAGCGCCGGCCGCGCGCCGGAATAGCGCGCTCGCGGCCGCTGTTCTGCCGTTCGTCACCCTCGAAGGCGGCAGCGGCCGCCCCGCCGGCATAATGCCAACGTCATGAGAGCGCTCGTGTTGCTGCTGGCGTTGTGGCTCGCACCGCCCGCGCACGCGCTGGGCGCCGGCGACCCGGCGCCCGCACTGGCGCTGCCCACGGCCGGCGGCACCGTCGCGCTCGACGCGCTGCGCGGTAAGCTCGTCTACGTCGACTTCTGGGCGTCGTGGTGCGGCCCGTGCAAGCGCTCGTTCCCGTGGATGGGCGAGATGCAGCGCCGCTACGGCGACCGCGGGCTCGTGGTGCTCGCCGTGAACGTCGACCGTCGTCGCGCCGATGCCGAGCGCTTCCTGCAGGCGACGCCGGCCGGGTTCACCGTCGCCTTCGACGACACCGGCCGCACGCCGGCGGCGTGGGAGGTCAAGGGCATGCCGAGTTCCTACCTCGTCGATCCGCAGGGCCGGGTGCTGCTGGTCGAATCCGGATTCCGCGACGAGCGCAAGGACGCGATCGAGGCGCGCATCCGCGAAGCGCTGCCGGTCCGCTGACGCGCCATGGTGCCGCCCCTGCGCACGCTCGCCGCGCTGCTCGCCGTGGCCCTGACGGCGGGGTGCGCCGCCTACGCGCCGCCGCAGCCGTGGGAGAAGCAGTACCTCGCGCTGCCGGCGATGCAGTTCGACGCCGACAGGCTCGACGTCAAGAACGTCCAGCACGTCTACTACAGCAAGGAGGGCGCGGCGGGCGGCTACGGCGTCGGCGGGGGCGGCTGTGGCTGCAACTGAGCGCGGCGCGCTGCTCGCCGCGGCGCTCGCGCTGCCCGGCGTCACCGCGGCACCGGGCGCCGCCGCGCAGGGCGCGCCCGACGCCGCGTTCGTCCAGTTCAAGTACCTCGACTACCGCGACTGGCAGCCCGGCGGCCGGCGGATGCGCGTGGACAACCCCGGCTTCTACGCGGTCAAGCCGCTCTCCGACACGCTCGCGATCGAGGGGTCGATCGTCTACGACGGGATGTCCGGCGCATCGCCGCTGTACTTCAACGCGCTGTCCGGGGCCTCGGGCGAGGGCGTGCGCGACTACCGCACCGCCGGCGACGTCAAGCTCACCAAGTGGTTCGACCGCTTCGCGATCGGCGCCGGCGCCGCGTACTCGCACGAGCGCGACTACATCTCCCGCGCGGGCACGCTGGAGCTTCGCACCTGGACCGAGGACCGCAACCGCACCTACGCGTTCGCGTTCTCGGGGGCGGCCGACCGCATCCACACCGAGTCGGGCGCGGCGGAGCGGGAGCGCAAGTACGTGCTCGACTTCCTCGCGGGCGTCACGCAGGCGGTCAACGAGACGCTGATCGTCCAGTCGAACCTCACCTACTCGCGCGGGCACGGGTACTTCGACGACCCGTACAAGCTGTTCGACCGGCGGCCGGACCGCCGCCGCGTCCTCGCCTGGCTCACGCGCGCGAACCAGCACTTCCCCGAGCGCAACGGCACGCTGAAGGTCGCCTACCGCTACCTCGACGACTCGTTCGGCGCCGACTCGCACATGGTCGAGGCGGTGTGGCACCAGGCGCTGCCCGGCGGCTGGAGCGTCACGCCCAGCCTGCGCTACCTCACGCAGAAGGCGGCCTGGTTCTTCCGCGGCCCGCCGATCGGCAGCGGCCTGCGCCCCGGCGAGCCCTACACCGCCGACGCGCGGCTCTCCGCGTTCGGGGCGTTCACGCCCGGCATCGTCGTCGCCAGGGACTTCGGCGACGGCTGGGTGGCCGACGTCAAGGTCGAGTTCTACCGGCAGAAGGCGTCGTGGCGCGCAGGCGGCGGCGGCACCGAGGGCCTGCTCCCCTTCTCCGCGCGCTGGATCCAGGTGGGCGTCGGGCGCAGCTTCTGACGCGACACGAGCGAAACGAGGGTCAGACTCGCATTTCGCCGCCGCGACGCGGACGGCCGCGGCTATCCTGCGAAATGCGAGTCTGACCCTCGTTTCTGGCATGCGCGTGCGCGTCCCCTTCCGCGCGATGGCCGCGGAGCACGAGATCGTCGTCGACCACGACGACGCGCGCGCGGCGCGAACGGCGATCGACGCCGCGATCGCCGAGGTGCACCGCATCGAGGCCAAGTTCTCCCGCTATCGCGACGATTCGGTGACCAGCGCGATCGCGCGCGCCGCGGGCGGCGCGCCGCTCGCGGTCGACGAGGAGACGCATGCGCTGCTCGACTACGCGGCGACGTGCCACGCGCTGTCGGACGGGGCGTTCGACATCACCTCCGGCGTGCTCCGGCGCGCGTGGGACTTCCGCCGCCGGCCGCCGCGGCTGCCGTCCGCCGCCGAGATCGACGCGCTGAGGCCGCTGATCGGCTGGCAACGCGTTGCGCGCGACGGGCGCACGGTGCGGCTTCCCGTGCCGGGGATGGAGCTCGACTTCGGCGGCATCGGCAAGGAGTACGCGGCGGACCGTGCGGCGGGGCTTCTGGTCGCGCACGGCGTTCGCCACGCGCTGGTGAACCTGGGCGGGGACCTGCGCGCGATCGGCTCGCAGGCGGACGGGCGGCCCTGGCGCATCGGCATCCGTCCGCCGCGGCCTGGCCCCGGGGCGCCGGCGGCGGTCGCATTGGTGGACATCGCCGACGCGGCGCTGGCCACGTCCGGCGACTACGAGCGCTTCCTCGAGGTCGACGGCGTGCGCTATTCGCACCTCCTCGACGCGCGCACCGGCTGGCCCGTGCGCCACTGGCGTTCGATGTCCGTCGTCGCGCCGGTCGCCGTCGCGGCCGGAAGCTGCGCAACCATCGCGATGCTGCTTTGCGGCGGCGCGCCGGCCTTCCTGCGCGCCCAGGGGGCCGCGTGGCTGGGGATCGACGCTGCCGGCGCCGTGCACGGCACGCTGGACCCCGGGGCGCGCTGACAGCGCGCGGCCGGGTCGCGACGCGAAGAAATTGCGCCCGGCGGGGGAACCGCGCGGGCGCGAAGGCACGTCGGAGGAAAGGGGTCAGCTTCCGGGCGCGCAGAAGATCACGCCTTGCGGCCCGTAGCCTTCCGGCAGCCAGCCGCGCGCGATCATCTCGTTGCGGACCTCGGGCTCGGTGGTGTAGCGGTGGTTCGGCGCCCCGCCCTGCCCGTTGTTGTAGAGGCGGTAGACCGCGCGCGATCCCCCGGGGCAGGCGCCGGTCGCCGCGTCGGGCAGGGGCGCGTGGAACGCGTCGCCCTCGTACTGCCAGTCGCGGTTGCCCGCGCGCAGCGCTTCGCACTCGGCGGCGACCGGCGTGTAGAAGTGCGAGCTCTTGGGGGCGAACGAGACGGTGAAGAAGCGGCAGACGGTCGCCAGGCCGCTGCCCGCCTGCGCGTACGCCTGGAACGAGCGCCCCGTGCGCGACCAGCCGGCGAGGCGCCCGCTGTCCAGCGCCTCGATGTCGGCGGCGAAGCCGGTCACGAAGTAGTGGCCGAACCCGGCGTGCACGTACTCGACGACGGCCGTCGTCGGGCCCGCGGGTGGCGGCGCCGCAGGCGGGGGCGCGGCGGCGGGCGTGACCGTCGCCAGCCAGGCGGCGATGTCCTGCGCGGCGGTCTGGTCGGCGACGAACGTCGCGTAGAGGTGGTTCATCTCGGTGCGCACGAGCGACGCGTACTCGATGGCGCCGGGGCTGCCCGCGCCGTTCAGCACGTTGCCCTGGTTGTGCGCGGGATCGGCGCCGTGGCAGGCGGCGGCGCCGCAGCCCAGCGACTGGTACAGCGACTGCCCGCGCGCGACCGACTGCGCGCTCGCCGCCGTCGGCAGCAGCGTCGCCAGCGCCGCGGCGACGATCGCGAGCGCGGCGGCGGCGCGGGCGGTGCGGAGCGCTGGCGTCGGCATCACAGCGGCGCGCAGAAGCCCACGCCCTCGGGCCCGTAGCCCTCCGGGATCCAGCCGCGCCCGAGCATCTCGACGCGCACCGCGGGATCGGTGGTGTAGCGGTGGTTCGGCGCGCCGCTCTGGCCGTCGTTGTAGAGGCGGTACACGGCCTGCGTGCCGGTCGGGCACGAGCCGATCTGCGGGTCGGCGGGCTTCACCCAGAACGACTCGGCCTCGTAGCGCCAGTCGCGGTTGCCGCCGCGCAGCGCGCTGCACTCCTCGCTGTTCGACGTGTAGAAGTGCGAGCTCCGCGGCGCGAAGGCCTCGGTGAAGAAGCGGCACACCGGCGTCACGTAGCCGTTCGACGCCGCGTACGCGGCGAACGTGCGGCCGGTGCGCGACCAGCCGGCGAAGCGGCCTTCGTCGAGCGCGTCGATCTCGGCGGCGAAGCTGGTGATGAAGTAGTGGCCGAACTGCGCGTGGAAGTACTCGACGACGGTGGTCGTCGGCGGCGGCGGCACCGGCGGGCCCTCGCTGGGCGGTGGAGGCGGCGGAGGGGGCGGAGGCGTGGTGCCGGGCGCGATCCAGGTCACGGTCACGCCGGCCGGCGCGCCGGCGCCGTTCGCGTTCGACGCCGTGACGGAGTAGGTGCGGCTGCCGGCCTGCGCGCTGGTCGCCGTGCAGGTGGACGTGGTGCTCGTGCAGTTCGTCCACGCGTAGGCGGTCGGCGTGTTCGTGCAGGCGGCGGTCAGCGTGATCGACGAGCCGGTCGTCGGCGTCGGGTTGCTCGAGGAGACCGTGCACGACGGCGTGGTGGACTGCGTCGCGAGCGTCAGCAGCCACGCGGCGATCGCGTCGAGCTCGGTGGGCGTGTAGAGCGTCAGCGCGGCCTGCATCCCCGCATCGGGGGAGCCGACGATCGCCGCGACCGAGCCCGCGCCCTTCATCACCCGGCCCTGGGCGTCGTTGAGCGGGTTCGTGGCGTGGCATCCGGATGCGGAGCACGAATTCGCCTTGCCCGGGAAGTCCTGCGGCCCGCACGTGGCCAAGTTGGTGTTCGGTCCGCAGTAGTACGTGCGGCCGGCCTGCGCGTGCGCCGGCGCGGGACCGACGACGACGGCGAGTGCGAGCGCAACGGCGAGCAGCGGGCCCTTCATCCAGATTCCCCGGTGAGCGCGCCCTGAGGCGGGGCGCACGCGGCCAGGCGGCGGCTGCCGCCCGTTCCGATGCCGCATCTTATGCGGATGTCATGGCAGGCAGGTGGCCGCCTGTCGGGCAGGATCAGCCGTCCTTGCCATCAGGCGCGATAGTGAGCGCACGCTACCTGTACTGCACTACGAAAGCCCCGGCGGCGCGCAGAACGCCACGCCGAGCGGCCCGTAGCCCTCGGGCACGTGCCCGGCGTCGATCATCGCGGCGCGCAGCGTCGTGCTCGTCGTGTAGCGGTGGTTCGTGTCCGCGCGCTGGTTCCACAGCCGGTAGACCGGCACGCCGCCGCCGGGGCAGGCGCCGGTCGCCGCGTCGGGCAGCAGCACGGCCATGACCTGCGGGTCCTCGAACACGAACTGCGGAAAGCGTTCCCTCACGGCATCGCACTCGTCCGGCGAGGCGGAGTAGAAGTGCGAGTCGCCGAACGCGGGCGGGAGGTAGAAGCGGCAGACCGGCGTTGCGCCTGCGACGCCGGCGGGCAGCGACGGCCAGACCGGGAACGTCTCCCCGGTCCGCGCCCACCCGCGGATCGTCGTGCCGGCGTCGAGCGCGGCGATCTCGGCGGGGATCGCGCTCACGAAGTAGTGGTCGAGGCCCGCGTGGTGGAACTCGACGGCGGTCAGCGTGCCGGTGCCCGGTGGTGGCGGCGGCGGCGGCGGCGGCGGCGGCGGCGGAGGCGGAGGCGGAGGCGGAGGCGGAGGCGGAGGCGGAGGCGGAGGCGGAGGTGGCGGCGGGGGCGGCGGCGCGCCGAAACGCTCGGCGAGGAAGTCCGCGATGTCGGCGATGTCCGTCGCGTTCAGGAGTGCCTGGAAGAAGCTCATTGCCGGGTTGGTGCGGATCGCATTCGCGATCACGTCGGGCCGGCCGGCGCCACGCCCGATCGGGTCGCCCGGCAGCGTGCTGTGGCAGACGGCGCAGTTCTGCCGGTAGAGCGTCTCGCCGCGGCGCGCATCCGCCCGCACCGGCGGCGCGAAGGCCAGCGCCACCGCCGCGGCGCAAGCCAGGGTGTGGACCCGCATCGGACGCCTCCGTCGAAGGATGTCGCCGCACGCGCGCGACCCCCCTGCGAACAGCCGCGGGCGAGCCGCGATTCCGGCAGCGACACGGCCGGCGACGGTTTGGCTTACACTTCCGCCCGCATCGGCGCCGATTTGAGTCCAGCTTGCGGGCGCCGGGGGCCGCAGGGCTCCGCAGAAATACGGCTAAAGCGGAAGGGATTGCCCGCAGGCGACACCCGACCGGAGAGCGAAGCTGGTCGGGTTTTTTGTTGCACGCGCACCACGCATCGATGCCGTCGTTCGCCGCCACCACCGGAGGCGCGCAGGCCGGCCCCGCGCACGGGCGCTCGGTCGGCGTCGTCGTCCCGCAGTCCGCCCACTTCGCGGAGGCGCTGCCGCTCGCCTGCGGGCGGCGGCTGGAGTCGTTCGACCTCGCCTACGAGACCTACGGCGTCCTCAACGCCGACCGCAGCAACGCGGTGCTGATCTGCCACGCCCTCAACGCGTCGCACCACGTGGCGGGCATCTACGCGGGCGACGAGGACAACGTCGGCTGGTGGGACAACATGGTCGGGCCGGGCAAGGCGCTGGACACCGATCGCTACTTCGTCGTCGGCGTGAACAACCTGGGCAGCTGCTTCGGATCGTCGGGCCCGACGACGAACAACCCGGCGACCGGCGCGCCGTGGGGCGCCGACTTCCCGCTGGTCACCGTCGAGGACTGGGTCGACGCGCAGGCGCGGCTCGCCGACCGGCTGGGCATCGAGCGCTGGGCCGCGGTCATGGGCGGCAGCCTCGGCGGCATGCAGGCGCTGTGCTGGGCGATCCGCTACCCGGCGCGCATCCGCCACGCGATCGTCATCGCCGCGGCGCCCAACCTGTCGGCGGAGAACATCGCCTTCAACGAGGTCGCGCGGCAGGCGATCCTGACGGATCCCGACTTCCACGGCGGCCAGTTCACGGCGGCCGCGACGAAGCCGCGGCGCGGCCTGCGCGTGGCCCGCATGATCGGGCACATCACCTACCTGTCCGACGAGCAGATGGAGGCCAAGTTCGGGCGCCAGCTGCGCGAGGGCCTGAAGTTCAGCTTCGCCCCCGAGTTCCAGATCGAGAGCTACCTCCGCCACCAGGGCGAGAAGTTCTCCGAGTACTACGACGCGAACACCTACCTGCGCATCACCAAGGCGCTCGACTACTTCGACCCCGCGAGCGCCACCGGCGGCAGCCTGGCGAAGGCGCTCGAGCCCGCGGTCTGCAAGTTCCTCGTCGTCTCGTTCTCCACCGACTGGCGCTTCCCGCCCTCGCGCTCGCGGGAGATCGTCAAGGCGCTGGTCGACAACGGCCGCGACGTCTCGTACGCCGAGATCGCCGCGCCGCACGGGCACGACGCCTTCCTGCTCGACGACGCGCAGTACCACGCCGTCGTCGGGACCTACTTCGGCCGCGTCGCGCGCGAGCTGAAGGACTACTCGACCTTCCGCCTCGGCCCGGCGATCTCGAAGGCCGTGCGCGAGCGCGTGGCCAAGGCGAAGCGCGCCGACTACGCGGCGATCGCGGCCTGGGTGCCCGAGCGCGCGAGCGTGCTCGACCTCGGCTGCGGCGACGGCAGCCTCCTCGCCTACCTCGCGCGCGAGCGCGACGCGCGCGGCTACGGCGTGGAGATCACGCCCGACGGCGTGCTCGCGAGCCTGGCCAACAGCGTGAACGTCATCCAGCGCGACCTCGAAGGCGGGCTGGCCGGCTTCGAGGACAACTCGTTCGACGTGGTGGTGCTGTCGCAGACGCTGCAGGCGATGCACAACATCGAGCGCATCGTCGACGAGATGCTGCGCGTGGGTCGCTGCGCGGTGGTCTCGTTCCCGAACTTCGGCCACTGGGCGCACCGCCTGCAGATCCTGCGCGGGCGCATGCCGGTGTCCGAGGCGCTGCCCTACCAGTGGTACGACACGCCGAACGTGCACCTGTGCACGGTCGCGGACTTCGACGCCTTCCTGGCCGAGCGCGGGTGCGAGGTCGAGGACCGGATCGTGCTTGCCGGCGGCCGGCCGGTCGAGGCCTTTCCCAACCTGCGCGGCGAGCTCGCGATCTACCGGTTCACCCGGCACGCGCGCGCGCCGCGCCGGCGGAGCCGCACCAGGAAATAGGGTCAGACTCGCATTTCCTTTGCGCCCCTCCGGATCCGCTTCCCAGGCCAGCCAGAACGGGGGTCAGACTCCAATTTCGCGAATCTCGCCCAAACGAGGGTCAGACTCGAATTTCGTCGCCGGAAGACGGGCGGACTCGCGTCTCGCGGATCGGACGCGAGCCGGTCGGCAGGCGCGCGGGTGGAATAACCCCGGGTCCGACCGTCGTGCATGCGGGTCCGACCCCTCGTTCACGCACCTCGAGGCGTGTGGAGAAATGCGAGTCTGACCCTCGATTGGGCGAAATTCGAGTCTGACCCTCGATTGGCGCTCAATTGGCGCGAAGGAATGGATTGACGAAAGACACGCCGCTGCTGCGCAACAAGCTGTTCTGGGTCGGCGTGCTGTATTTCGCCGAGGGCTTCCCGCTCGGCATCTTCTACGACTTCTTCCCGGTCTACTACCGCACGCAGGGCGTCGACCTGCGGCAGATCGGCGTGCTCTCGCTGCTGGGCCTCGCGTGGACGCTCAAGTTCCTCTGGGCGCCGGCCGTCGACCACTGGCGCCATCACCGGCGGTGGATGGCGGCGGCCGACGTGGGCATGGGGCTCGTCATGCTGTACTTCGCGCGCCTGGCGGGCTTCGATCCCACGGTCTGGATCGCGATAGGCGTCTTCACGGCACTCTCCGCGACGCACGACGTCGCGGTCGACGGCTACACGATCGAGTTCCTCGACAAGCGCGAGCTCGGGCTCGCCAACGGCATCCGCATCGGGCTGTACCGCGCCGGCATGATGGTGGCGGGGTTCCTGCTCGCGCTCTCCGACTGGCTCGGCTGGACGGGCGTGTTCGTGCTCTCCGCCGGGCTGTTCTTCGCGCTCGCCGCGACCAGCCTGGCGGCGCCGCGCGAGCGAACGGTCGTGCTCGAACGCGCGAAGCTTGGCGCGGAGCTGGCGGCGATCGCCCGCTCGCCGCTGGCACTGGCGGCGATCGCCGGCCTCGCGGCCGGCGTCGTGTGGCTGATCGACCAGAAGGCCACGTGGTCGGCGCGCGTCCCCGCGTTCTGGGCGTGGGTCGCCCTGGGCTGCGCAGCGCTCGCGCTCCTGCTCGCCGCGTCCGGGCGGCTGCGCGAGCGCGGCCTCCCCGCCGCCGAGGCCCGGACCGCGCGCGAGGACGCACTCGCCCGCGGGCCGATGTTCGGCGCGCTGATGGAGCTGCTGCGCCGCCCCGGCATGGTGCCGGTGCTCGTCTTCATCCTGATCTTCAAGCTCGGCGACACGGCGATGGGCTTCATGATCAAGCCGTTCTGGGTGGACGCGGGGTTCTCCGCCACCGCGATCGGGCTGTGGTCGGTCAACGTCGGGCTCGGGCTGACCATCGCAGGGGGGCTGGTCGGCGGCTGGATCACCGACCGCATCGGCATCTTCCACGCGCTGTGGATCCTCGGCCTCGCACAGGCCGTCTCCAACCTCGGCTACTGGATCGCCGCGAGCCTCGTCCCGCTCGCCGGCGCCGGGGCGAGCGTGCCGCTGCAGCATCAGGTGCTCGTCTACGCCGCGAGCGCCGTCGAGTCGTTCACCGGCGGCCTCGGCACGGCGGCCTTCCTCGCCTTCCTGATGGCGATCGTGCGCAAGGACCACGCGGCGACCGAGTACGCGCTGCTGTCGTCGGTGTTCGCGCTGTCGCGTTCGGTCGCGGGGTGGGTCGGCGGGCTGGGCGCGCAGTCGATGGGCTACGGCAACTGGTTCCTGCTCACGTTCTTCCTCGCCTTCCCCGCCTACCTGCTGCTGCCGTGGGTGCGCAGGATGCTCGACCGCGAGGGCGGCGGCGCCGCGGCCGCGGAGGCTGGCCAACGCCGGGATTGAACGCTACGCTTGCCGCCGGCCCGCATCAACGCTATCGCGCGCATGAACCACCTGAAGTACGCCGCCCTCGCGCACCGCGACCACGACTACTGCAACCCGCTGTCGTCGGCGAAGATCGAGCGCCTGCTCGACCTGCTGACGCTCGACGCCGGCTCGCGCGTCCTCGACCTCGGCTGCGGGCGCGCGGAGCTGGCGCTGCGCATCATCGAGCGCTTCGGCTCGACGGTGATCGCGATCGACCACTCGTCGTACATGCTCGACGCCGCGCGCGAGCGCGCGGAGTGGACCGGCGCGCTGGGCCGGCTGCACCTCGACGACACGGACATCCGCGACTACCGCGCCGATCCCGAGACGTTCCACCTCGCGGTCATGCTCGACGCCGGCGGCATCCCCGGCGGCATGGCCGGCATCTGCCAGAAGCTCCGCGGCTGGACGCGCTCGGGCGGCTACGTGCTCGTCGGCATCTCCTACTGGAAGCGGAAGCCCGCCGCCGAGCTCGTGAGCCTGCTCGGCGGGCGCGAGCGCGAGGTGCACGACCACCACGGCAACGTCCAGGCCGGCGCCGGCGCCGGCCTCGTGCCGATGCACGCGGTCACCGCCACCGACGACGAGTGGGACGAGTACGAGTGGAAGTTCTGCCGCTCGATCGAGCGCTACGCGCGCGAGC
>BOKS01000025.1 GCA_016861105.1 Betaproteobacteria bacterium
CGCCCCGGCGAGCGGCACGCGCGAGGATCCACGACACCAGGTGTGCCACCGCGTACCTCCCCCGCGCCGTCCGACGTCCCGCGCAAGCTTAATGCAATCGCGGCGATCAGGGCCGCGCGAACGGCGCCGACGCGACGGGCGGACCCGCTTTCCGCTGCGGACCGACGGCTTTTCCGCTATGATTCAAGGTTTTGAAACGGCACAGCCCGGGCGCGGCGCGCCCGGCGGCGACCACCGGGAGACGACCCATGCCCATCTACGAATACCGTTGTTCGAGCTGCGGCCATGAGCTGGAGGCCATGCAGAAGTTCTCCGACCCCGTGCTCACCAGCTGCCCCGCGTGCCGCGCCGACGCGCTCGTGAAGCTCGTCTCGGCGGCCGGCTTCCAGCTCAAGGGTGGCGGCTGGTACGCCACCGACTTCCGCGGCGGCAACGGCAAGGCCAGGCCCGACGCCGGCAAGCCGGAGGGCGGCGACAAGACGCCGGAGGGGGGCGGGAAGACGCCGGACAAGACTTCCGACGGGCCGGCCAAGGCCGCGGCGTCCTGCGGGACGAACTGCGCCTGCCATTGACCCCCGAGTCCGCCGCCGCCGCGCTGCACCCGCACGGGCACCGGAGCATGAAGCGGTACCTGATCGCCGGCCTGCTCGTCTGGGTGCCGCTCGGCATCACGATCTGGGTGCTGCACTTCCTGTTGACGACGCTCGACCAGACGCTGCTGCTCCTGCCCGACGCGGTGCGCCCCGAGCGCTGGCTCGGCTGGCGCATCCCCGGTCTGGGTGTCCTGCTCGCCTTCGCGATCCTGCTGCTGACCGGCGTGATCGCGGCGAACATCCTCGGCCAGCGGCTGATCCGGCTGTGGGAGGCGATCCTCGGCCGCATCCCGTTCGTGAAGTCGATCTACTCGTCGGTGAAGCAGGTGTCGGACACGCTGCTCTCCGACACCGGCAACGCGTTCCGCAAGGCGCTGCTCGTCGAGTTCCCGCACCAGGACTCCTGGACGATCGCCTTCCTGACCGGGGCGCCCGCGCCGGCCGTGGCGCGGCACCTCGACGAGGAGTACGTCTCGGTGTACGTCCCGACGACGCCGAACCCGACGTCGGGCTACTTCGTGATGGTGCCCCGCTCGCGCACGCGCGAGCTCGACATGACGGTCGACGAGGCGCTGAAGTACGTCGTCTCGATGGGCGTGGTCGTCCCCCGGGGCGGCACGATCGCGCCGCCCCCGCGCCCCGGCGTCGCCAGCGTGACGGCGGCGGTCCGCAACTGACGAGCGCGCACGGCCCTCTTTGCCGCCGCGTGCCCGGAAGCGGCACCGCGTGCGGCCGCCGCGCCGCCCCCCAGCATCCCGCAGGAGAAGCGAAGTGAAGCGCACCGAATATTGCGGCAAGGTCGACGGCAGGTTCCTCGGCCGCCCCGTCACGCTCATGGGCTGGGTGCACCGCCGCCGCGACCACGGCGGCGTCATCTTCGTCGACCTGCGCGACCGCGAGGGCCTGGTGCAGATCGTGTGCGATCCGGACCGCTCGGCCACCTTCGCGATCGCCGAGCGGCTGCGCAACGAGTTCTGCGTGCGCGTCGCCGGCGTCGTCCGGCCGCGGCCCGAGGGCACGGTCAATCCCAATCTCGCCTCCGGCGCCGTCGAGGTGCTCGCCCACGACCTCGAGATCCTGAACCCCTCCGCGACGCCGCCGTTCCAGCTCGACGACGAGAACCTGTCCGAGACGGTGCGCCTGCAGCACCGCGTGCTCGACCTGCGCCGGACGCAGATGCAGAGCAACCTGCGCCTGCGCTACCGTGCCGCGATGTCGGCGCGCCGCTACCTCGACGAGCACGGCTTCGTCGACATCGAGACGCCGTTCCTCTACAAGTCCACGCCGGAGGGCGCGCGCGAGTTCCTCGTCCCCTCGCGCGTGCACCACGGGCAGTTCTACGCGCTCCCGCAGTCGCCGCAGCTGTTCAAGCAGATGCTGATGATCGCGGGCTTCGACCGCTACTACCAGATCGTCAAGTGCTTCCGCGACGAGGACAACCGCGCCGACCGGCAGCCCGAGTTCACGCAGATCGACATCGAGACGTCGTTCCTCGACGAGGCGGAGATCCGCGAGCTGATGGAGGGGCTGGTGCGCCGCATGTTCCGCGACGCGCTCGGCATCGAGCTGCCGCCGTTCCCGGTCATGACGTACGCCGACGCGATGCGCGACTACGGCTCGGACAAGCCGGACCTGCGCGTGCCGCTGAAGCTGACCGAGCTCACCGATCTCGCGCGCCGGGTCGACTTCAAGGTGTTCCGCACCGCCGCCGACCTGCCGAACGGGCGGGTCGCGGCTCTGCGCGTGCCGGGCGGCGGGTCGATGTCGCGCAAGGAGATCGACGACTACGGTCCGTTCGTCGCGATCTACGGCGCGAAGGGGCTCGCGTGGATCAAGGTCAACGACGCCAGCCGTCCCAGCGAGGAAGGCCTGCAGTCGCCGATCGTGAAGTTCCTGCCGGAGGACGTGCTGCGGGAGATCCTCGCGCGCACCGGTGCGCGCAGCGGCGACGTCGTCTTCTTCGGCGCCGACCGGGAGAAGGTCGTCAACGACGCGATGGGGGCGCTGCGCGCGAAGGTCGGGCACGACCGCGGGTTCGCCGAGGAAGGCTGGCGGCCGCTGTGGGTCGTCGACTTCCCGATGTTCGAGTACGACGACGAGAAGGGCACGTGGGCAGCGCGCCACCATCCGTTCACGGCGCCGAAGGACGGCCACGAGGACCGCTTCGCCAGCGATCCCGCGCACGCGCTGGCGAAGGCCTACGACGTCGTGCTGAACGGCTGGGAGATCGGCGGCGGCTCGGTGCGCATCCACCGCGCCGACGTGCAGGCCAAGGTGTTCGAGGCGCTGCGCATCAGCCCGGAGGACCAGCGCCGCAAGTTCGGCTTCCTGCTCGACGCGCTGTCCTACGGCGCGCCGCCGCACGGCGGGATCGCGTTCGGCCTCGACCGGATGGTCGCGATGATGTGCGGCGTGGAGCAGATCCGCGACGTCATCGCGTTCCCGAAGACGCAGCGTCAGCAGGACCTGCTGATCGAGGCGCCCACGCCGGTGTCCGAGCAGCAGCTGCGTGACCTGCACATCCGCGTGCGCCCCTCCGACGCGGCGAAGGTCGCGTAGCGCCACCGACCAGCCGCACTGGATCGTCAGCCCGGCGAACGTCGTGCGGCAGTCCTCGGGGCCGGCGTCGAGGTAAGTCTGCTGGTTGTTGGACGGGGTCGGGTTCGCCGCGACGCCGTCGTGGTGCCAGTCCGACAGCTTGCCGATCCCGTGGCGCAGCAGCACGCGCAGCGCGCGGGCGCTTCCGGGCGGATTGGTACACTCCGCCCATGCCCGTCCCCGGCACGTTGCGGCGAGCCCTCGCCGCCGCCCTGCTGGCCGCGCTCGCCCTCGGCGCTGCGGCCGCGCAGGCGCGCAGCGTCCCGGAGGCGCTGCCCGAGATCGCGGCGGCCGACCTGCCGCGCGAGGCGCGCGATACGCTCGCGCAGATCCGCCGCGGCGGACCGTTCCCCTACGAGCGCGACGGCATCCGCTTCGGCAACCGCGAGCGCCTCCTGCCCGCGATGCCGCGCGACTACTACCGCGAGTACACGGTGCGCACGCCCGGGGTGCGCACGCGCGGCGCGCGGCGCATCGTCTGCGGCGGCCCGCGCACGGCGCCCGACGCGTGCTACTACACGCAGGACCACTACCAGTCGTTTGCGAGGATCCGCCCATGAAGGCACCCGATCTCGCCGCGGTCGAGGACGCCGGCCTGCGGGAGTGGAAAGGCGCGACCGAGCCGCTGAAGGCCGCGGCCGCGCACGCCAGGCTCGGGTTCGCGCTGATCGACCTCGGCAAGGCGAAGGACAAGGCGACGCTGTTCGGCGAGATCGACCGCGCGCTCGCGCTGCCGGACCACTTCGGCCACAACTGGGACGCGCTGGCGGACGTGCTCGAGGACCGCGACTGGCTGGGCCGCGCCGGCCGCGTCGTCGTGCTCGCGCACGCCGCCGCCTTCCGCCGGGATCACCCGACCGACTACCGCACGCTCGAGGAGATCCTGGGCGAGGCGGCGGAGTTCTGGCAGGAACGCCACGTCCCGTTCTGGGTGTTCGTCGCCTGACCGCAGCGGCAGGACGGAACACCGTCGCGCCGTCCGGGCACGACTTCGCCCCTTGCGATCGTCCGCGCAGCGACCTTGGCCTTCAAGCAACCCGTTTCCGTGCTCGTCCTCGTTCACACGAGGGACCTGCGCGTCCTGCTGCTCGAGCGCGCCGATTTTCCGGACCACTGGCAGTCGGTCACCGGCAGCTGCGAGCCGGACGAGGCGCCCGCCGACACGGCGGCGCGCGAACTGGCCGAGGAGACGGGCATCGTCGCCGCGCAGCACGGCGGCGTCGAGGACTGGAACGCATCCAACGTCTACGAGATCTTTCCGCAGTGGCGCCATCGCTATGCCCCGGGCACGACGCACAACACCGAGCACGTGTTCGCCCTCGTGCTGGACGCGCCGGTGCCCGTCGCGCTGAACCCGCGCGAGCACCTGCGCCACGCGTGGCTCCCGTGGCCCGAGGCCGCGCAACGCTGCTTCTCCTGGTCGAACCGCGACGCCATCCTCGCGCTGCCCCGCCGCACCCCACGCCCCGACAACCGTTCACCGGACACGCCATGATCCCAGCCACGTTCGCCGCCCTCGCCGGCGCCTTGCTGCTCTCCACCGCATCCGCGCAGACCGCCGCGCCGCCGCCGGCCGGACCCTCGGTCGGGGTCACCGGCGCGGCGAGCGCCAAGGTGCAGAACGACCGCATGCAGGCCCTGGTGCGTGCCGAGGCGGAGCACGCGACGGCCGAGGCGGCGGCCGCGGAGGTGAACGCGCGCATGGGCAGGGCGCTCGCGCTCGCGAAGGCGCAGAGCGGCGTCGAAGCGAAGAGCGCCGGCTACAGCACGTGGCAGCAGTGGGAGAAGGGCCGGCCCGGCAAGTGGCGCGTCGTGCAGTCGCTGTCGCTGACCGGCAGCGACTTCGCCGCGCTCGCCGCGCTGCTGTCGAAGCTCCAGGACGAGGAGGGCCTGCTGGTGTCGTCGATCGCGTTCTCGCTGGCGCCCGACACGCGGAGGCGTGCCGAGGACGCGCTCACCCGCGAGGCCATCCGGGCGTGGCAGCAGCGCGCGGCCACGGCGTCCGACGCGCTCGGGTTCGCGGCATGGCGGCCGGGGCGCGTCGTCGTGACCACGGGCGACGTCGGCCCGCAACCGCGCGCCGAGGTGATGATGCGCGCCCAGGCAGCGCCGGCCGGCGCGCCACCGGTCGCCGTCGAGGGCGGCACGACGGAGCTCACGGTGACGGTGAGCGGCGACGCGGTGCTCGACCGCCCGGCGCCGCGGTAGCGCGCCGCCTCAGGCGGGCGCGACGGTCAGGCGCTCCGGCTGGCCGCGCGCGTCGACCGTGTGCAGCGCCACCGGCCGCCGCCACACGCGCACGACGTAGTCGAGGACGCGCTTCGCGCGGTCGAGGTCGAGCCCGCGCCCGTCGCCCGCGTGGTCGTGCACCAGCGTCAGCGCGCCGTCGTTGGCGACGGCGCTCGCCGCGACCCGCGGCGCCCCGAAGTTGAAGCGCGGCCCGAGGATCGCTTCGCGCACGTCGGCGATGTCGCGCGATACGACGCGGATGCGGCCGTCGTCGGAGGCCTCGTAGACGAAAAGGTCGAGCTCCTCGGCGAGCGTGGCGTCGAGGTGGTTGCGCACGAAGCCGAAGTCGTCCTCCTCGGCGACGATGCGACGCGCCGCCTCCAGGCCCTGCGCTGCGACGACGCGCTCCCACATCGAGAAGCCGAGGTGATAGGGGTTGACCGACAGCGCCAGCGTGCGCCCCGCGGCGTGCGGCCGCACGACGTCGGAGTGCGCCTTGATCGCGGCGAGGTACAGGTCGTTGGGCAGGAAGTCGGCCTCGCGCAGCAGGCGCGCGTGCCAGTACGACGCCCAGCCCTCGTTCATGATCTGGCAGGCGAACACGGGATGGAAGTAGAACGACTCCTCGCGCACCGCCAGGAAGATGTCGCGCTCCCAGCCGTCGAGGTCCGGCGCGTGCTGCGCGACGAACCACAGCAGGTCGGTCTCCGGCCGCGGCGGCAGCGGCGGTCGGCCGGTCCGCTCGCCCGCCGCCGCCGCGGCCTCGCCCGGCAGCGAGCGCCAGCGCTCGAGGAACGGATCGTCGCGCGCGGGCGCCTCCGCCGCCGGCGGGCCGTAGGGCTTGCGGTGCAGCTCGCGCTGCAGGTCGACGTGCGCTTCGAGCGCCAGCGCGGCGTCGAGCACGGCCTCGACGCGCGCCTGCCCGTGGACGGCGAGCGCCTGCTCGATGCGGTTCGCGCGCGCCGCGGCCTGCTCGAGGATGTGCCCGCCCGCCATCGCCATCGAGCGCACGAACAGCGCGTTGCGGCTCGCGAAGTCGGCGTGCCCCAGCACGTGCGCGACGACGAGCACGTTCTCGGCGAGGGAGTTCGCGTCGACGAGGTAGGCGTGGCACGGGTCGCCGGGGAACATCACCTCGAAGATGCGCGAAAGGCCCATCTGCCGCTGCACGAGCTCGCGGATGTAGCGCACGCCGAACGACCAATGCGGCATGCGCACCGGCAGCCCGTAGACCGCCGTCTCCATCATGAAGCGGTCGGGCACGAGCTCGAACTCGACCGGGTGGTGCGTGAAGCCCAGCGTGCGCGCCAGCGCCTCGAGGCGCGCCGCGTAGTCGCGCAGGTCGTTCACCGCAGCGCCCGCGCCGTGGCCGCCGTCATCGCGCGCCTTCCGCCTCGCGCACGAAGAAGTGCCGGATCGCGCGCCAGACGTCCTTCAGCTCCGTCACGACGTCCTCGTCGACGGGCGCGCCGCGCGCCTTCAGGTCGGCGACGATCAGCCGCATCTGCGTCTGCCCGAAGCGCGTGCTCGCGGGGCGCGTCTCGAGGTAGCCGAAGTGGTTGAGCCGGCCGGCGAGGCCGGCGAGCGCGGCGAGCGCCGGCTCGCGGTCCTCGACCGCGTTCTCGCCGTCGGAGGCGTAGAAGAGGTAGGAATTGGCGGGCGGGCCGCCCGGGTGCTCGTCGATCAACCGCGCCGCCAGCCGGAAGGCGCACGAGGCCTCGGTGCCGCCCGAGCCGCTCACCTCGAAGAACTGCGGCTCGGCGAACTCCCACGCCTCCGTGGTGTGCGCGACGAAGCGCACCTCGATGCGCCGGTAGCGGCGGCGAAGCCCCGCCAGCGCGAAGAAGAAGAACGTCTTCGCGAGCTTGCGCTCCGCCGCCGACATCGACGCCGACACGTCGAGCGCGAACACGACCAGCGCGTCGCTCGCGATGCGCGGGCGCGTGCGGAGCTGGTGGAAGCGCAGGTCGTCGTCGACGAACGGCTTCGGCTCCGCCTGCACCGCCCGCCGCTTGACGGCCTCCTTGACCGTGCGCCGCCGGTCCAGGCGCGCGCGGATCCCGCGCCGGCCCGTCCCCTCGCGCACGATCGTGTCGTCCTCGACGGTGGTCGACGGCGCGGGCTTGAGGTCCGGAAGCTCGAACTCCTCGATCAGCCAGTCGACGATGTCGTCGACCTTGAACTCGAGCAGCAGGCGGAAGCCGCCGTCGCCGCGGCCGCCTTCGCCCTCGTCGCCCTGCGCGTCGTCGCCCGCCTGCGCCGGCCGCAGCTCGTCGCCGGCCTGCGCCTCGCCCTGTCCCGCGCCGGTCTGCGAGCGCGCGTCGGCGAGGCGGAAGCGCGCGTGCTCGAGCATCCGGACCGGCACGCGCACGACGCGGTCGCCGCCGGCGGTCATGACGTCGTCCCCGGACAGGAGGTCCATGATCTGGCCGTGGACGGCCTCGCGCACCTTCTCGTTGTGGCGCAGCCAGTCGCGCGAGCCGCGCGAGAACAGCTCGTACCAAGGCGAGCTGGTGAGGAAGCGGCTGTCTGCGGTCATGGCCGTCGCCGCCCGCGCCGGCGCAACGTCACTCCTGCGCGAGCAGCGTCGTCACGTAGTTGAGCGCCTCGCGCGCGCTGTGCTCGTCGTAGCCGTACTCGTCGCACAGCCGCTCGGCGACCGCGGAGATCTTGCGCCGCGTCTCGTCGTCCGGCCGCGTCGTCGAGCTGACCAGGCGCAGGACGTCGCGCCGCGCCTCGAACAGGTACTTCTCGATCGCGTCGCGCAGCGGCGCGTGGCTGGCGAGCTCGAACTTCTCGCCGCGACGGTACGCGCCCATGGCCTTGCGCACGACCTCCTGGCGGAACGAGTGCTTGCCGGACTCGGAGATGCGGATCTTCTCCTCGACCGCCCGCAGCATCCGCTCGTCCGGATCGCGCTCCTCGCCGGTGATCGGGTCGCGGATCTTGCGGTTGTCGAGCGCGGCCTCGACCTCGTCGATGTACTTGTCGAGCAGCTGCTGCGCCTCCTGCTCGAACGACACGAAGAGCGCCTTGTGCACGTCCTCCTTCACCCAGCGGTTGTAGAAGTCCTTGCGCACGAGCACGAGGAAGTCGATCCAGCGGCGCTTCTCCTTGGCGTCGATGCGGGCGTCGTTCTCGATCGCGTCCTTGAGCGCCAGCAGCACGTCCATCGTCGTCAGGCTCCTGGCGTTCGACTTGATGATCGCCGCCGACAGCGCGTTGATGACGAAGCGCGGCGACACGCCGGACAGCCCCTCGTCGGGGAAGCGCTCGCGCAGGCGGTCGGCGTCCGCGCGCGTCATCCCCTCGACCGCCTCGCCCGCGGCGAGCCGCACGCGCTTGGCCGCGTCCGCCCCCTTGTCGTCGCCTTCGGAGAGGCGCGTCAGGATCGCGAACACGGCGGCGGTGTCGAGCACGTGCGGGTCGAGGTGCACCTCGCGGAACGCCGCCTCGGCGCCGGAGATGAGCTTGCGGTAGATGCGCGCCTCCGCCCGGTAGTCGAGCGTGTAGGGCACCTGCACGATCACCATCCGGTCGAGCAGCGCCTCGTTCTCCCGCTCCTGCAGGAACTTGCGGAACTCGGCGAGGTTCGTGTGCGCCACGATCGTCTCGTCGACGTAGATCAGCGGGAAGCGCGAGACCTTGACGTTCTTCTCCTGCGTCAGCGTCAGCAGCACGTACAGGAACTCGCGCTTGACCTTCAGGATCTCGATCATCTCCAGCACGCCGCGGCTCGCGCTGTAGATGGCGCCCGACCACGACCACGCGCGCGGGTCGCCCTCGTCGCCGAACTCGGCGACCTTGGAGAGGTCCACCGAGCCCACGAGGTCCGCGAGGTCGGCGGTCGTCGGGTCGTGCGGCGCGTACGTGCCGATGCCCACGCGCCCGGCCTCGGAGATGAAGATGCGCTCGATCGGCATGCGCATGAAGTCGCCGCCGAACTCCTGGTCGAGGCGCATCCGGCACGACGGGCACAGGTCGCCGTGGATCTCGGTCCCGTAGGTCGCGCGGAACTCGCCGCGCAGCGTGGCGGGCACGAGGTGCAGCGGGGACTCGTGCACCGGGCAGCCGCGCACCGCGTACAGCGCGCCCTCGTCGGTGAGGCTGTACTCCTCCAGCGCCCGCTTGAGCAGGATCACCAGCGTGGACTTGCCGCCGGACGGCGGCCCGAGCAGCAGCAGCAGGCGGCGGCCGACCTCGGATCCGGCGGCCGCGGCCTTGAAGTAGTCGGTGACGCGGGCGAGCGCCCCGTCGATGCCGTAGAGGTCGTCGGCGAACAGCGACGTGGGTCGCGCGCCCTCCGCCTGGGCTTCGTGGCGCCAGCGCAGCATGTCCCAGATGTACTGGTGGCTCGTCCGCGTCGCCTTCGCCGCGTCGGCGCGCACGATCTCGTCGAGGAACGTGGCGAGCGTGCCGCTCCAGCGCGCCGCGCGGTGCTCCTGCGCGTGCTGCGTGAGCCGCGAGAGGAAGCCGGCCTCGCCGCCGCCGGGCGGCGGATCGCCGATCGTCGCGTTTCCCGCGCCGCTCGCCGGCTGGCCGACGGGCAGCGGCTCCTGGGAACCCGTACCGGCGGCGGTCAGCGCCGCGGAGCGTCCCGATTCGATCGCGTTGCGAGTGCCCGGGTCCATGCCTACCTCCGTTCGATCACGCGAGCGGCGCCGCAGGATCGCTTCCGGTGGCGTCATCGGCGCGGATGCGAGCGGAACCCCTCTGCTGCGACTGACAGTCGTTTAGCAATTCCCGTTCCCCGGGGCGCTGCCCGCCGCTGTCCAGTCCGCCACGGGCCGCGGCGCGCGGCGCCCGGCGCATCCGGGCCGCGTCGCGCCCGCCCCGGCGGACGCCGCATGCGCGTCCGATGTGCCGCGCGCCGTCCCATTGCGGTGCGCCATGGTACGCCCGCGGGGCGGCGGGAGGCGCCCTCGACGGCCGCCGCGGCGGCCGACCGGCGCGTCGGCCATCGCGCGACACGACGGGGCATCTTGCGCACCGGCGGCGCAGAAACGACGAAGGGCGCCGCACGGGCGCCCTTCCGGAACCGCCGCGTCGCCTCGCGGCTACGGCGCGGCGTCGGTCGCGGCCGCGGCCTTCTGCGCGTCCTCCTCGGCAGCCGCCTTCATCGACAGCCGCAGGCGGCCCTTGTCGTCGGCCTCGATGACCTTGACGCGCACCGGCTGGCCTTCCTTGAGGTAGTCGGACACCTGGTTGACCCGCTCCCTGGCGATCTGCGAGATGTGCAGCAGCCCGTCCTTGCCGGGAAGCACCTGGACGATCGCGCCGAAGTCGAGCAGGCGCAGGACCGTGCCGTCGTAGATCCGGCCGACCTCGACCTCCGCGGTGATCTCCTCGATCCGCTTGCGCGCCACGTTGCACGCGTCGGCGTTGACCGAGGCGATGGTGATCGTCCCGTCGTCCTGGATGTCGATGGTCGTGCCGGTTTCCTCGGTCAGCGCCCGGATCACGCTGCCGCCCTTGCCGATGACGTCCCGGATCTTCTCGGGGTTGATCTTGAACGTCATCATGCGCGGCGCGTGCTGCGAGACCTCGGTGCGCGCGTGCGGCAGCGCCTCCTGCATCAGCTTCAGGATGTGCATGCGGCCCTCCCGCGCCTGCGACAGCGCGACGGCCATGATCTCCTTGGTGATGCCCTGGATCTTGATGTCCATCTGCAGGGCGGTGACGCCGCGGTCGGTGCCGGCGACCTTGAAGTCCATGTCGCCGAGGTGGTCCTCGTCGCCCAGGATGTCGGTCAGCACGGCGAAGCGGTTGCCCTCCTTGATCAGGCCCATCGCGATGCCCGCGACGTGCGCCTTCGTCGGGACGCCCGCGTCCATCAGCGCGAGGCTGCCGCCGCACACCGACGCCATCGAGGAGCTGCCGTTGCTCTCGGTGATCTCGGAGACCACGCGCATCGAGTAGGCGAACTCCTCGGCCGTGGGCAGCACGGCCAGCAGCGCACGCTTGGCGAGGCGGCCGTGGCCGATCTCGCGCCGCTTGGGCGTGCCGACGCGGCCGGTCTCGCCGGTCGCGTAGGGCGGCATGTTGTAGTGCAGCATGAAGCGCTCGCGGTACTCGCCCTGCAGCGCGTCGATGATCTGCTCGTCCCGCGCGGTGCCCAGCGTGGCGACGACCAGCGCCTGCGTCTCCCCGCGCGTGAACAGCGCCGACCCGTGCGTGCGCGGCAGCACTCCGGTGCGGATGCTGATCGGCCGCACGGTGCGCGTGTCGCGCCCGTCGATGCGCGGCTCGCCCGCCAGGATGTTGTTGCGGACGATGCGGGACTCGAGCGCGAAGACGAAGTCGCCGACCTGGTTCGCGTAGCCGGCCGGCGCGTCGGCGGGGACGCACTCCGCGGCGACCCTGGCGTGGATCTCCTTGAGCCGCTGCTGGCGCGCCTGCTTGCTGCGGATACCGTAGGCCTCGCGCAGCGGCGCCTCGGCGCACGCGGTGACCGCGGCGACCATGGCCGGATCCTGCGCCGGCGCGGTCCAGTCCCACAGGGGCTTGCCGCCCTCCTCGACGAGCGCGTGGATGAGGTCGATCACCGCCTGCTGCTGCTGGTGGCCGAAGACCACCGCGCCCAGCATCACCTCCTCGGGCAGCTCCTGCGCCTCGGACTCCACCATCAGGACCGCCGCCTCGGTGCCGGCGACCACGAGGTTGAGCTGCGAGGCGGCCAGCTCGGTCTTGGTGGGGTTGAGGACGAACTGGCCGTCCAGGTAGCCGACGCGCGCCGCGCCGATCGGCCCGTTGAACGGCACCCCGGCGAGCATGAGCGCCGCGGACGCGCCGATCATCGCCGGGATGTCGGGATCGATCTCAGGATCCACCGACAGCACGGTGGCGATCACCTGGACCTCGTTGAAGAACCCCTCCGGAAAGAGGGGGCGGATCGGCCGGTCGATCAGCCGCGAGGTGAGCGTCTCCTTCTCCGAGGGCCGGCCTTCGCGCTTGAAGAAGCCGCCCGGGATCTTGCCCGCCGCATACGTCTTCTCCTGGTAGTCGACCGTCAGCGGGAAGAAGTCCTGCCCCGGCCGCGGGTTCTTGGCGGCCTGCGCGGAGACGAGCACGACCGTGTCGTCGAGCCGCACGAGGGCGGCGCCCGCTGCCTGCCGGGCGATCTCGCCGGTCTCGATCGTCAGCATGTGACGACCCCATGCGATCTGCTTGTGGACCTTGTTGAACATTGTCGGGGCTTCCGTCCAAAGAAGATGGCCGCGCACGGGAGCGGCGCGGCCATCCTGTCGTTGTCTAGTCGTCGCGGCGCTGCGGCCCGCGCGGCGGGCCACGCTTTCCCGTGGCGGGGGGAGCGGCGCGCCGCACGCTTACTTGCGCAGTCCGAGGCGGTCGATCAGCGCGCGGTAGCTGTCGGAGTTGCGCGACTTGAGATAGTCGAGCAGCTTGCGCCGGCGCGACACCATGCGCAGCAGGCCGCGCCGCGAGTGGTGGTCCTTGACGTTGGACTTGAAGTGGTCGGTGAGACCGTTGATGCGCTGCGTCAGCAGCGCGATCTGCACTTCCGGGGAGCCGGTGTCCCGGGCCTCCCGCTGGTACTCGGAGATGAGCTTCGCCTTGTCTTGGGACGTGACCGCCATGGGCGTGACCTTCGCGTGCGCTTTGTCGATGTCGGAAAACCAGCGATTGTACCGCACCGCGTCGAGCGGCGCAGCCGCCCGGTCCCGGCTGCGCGGCACCTGCACTGCGGTCCTCCGCAATCGCCGCGATGTCGGAAAAGTTGACGTTGGCACGCAACACAGTTGCACTTGCGGCTGGCGTTCGGCGGACGTTGCGCATGCGCAACACCGCACGCTGCCGGGCCACGGCCGCGCGGGGTGTCGACCGGCGACGGCGCGAGGTAGCGTGGATCGTGCGCAATGCAACGTAAGTTGATGTCTAGAATGGAGAAACGTTCAATGCGCG
This sequence comes from Betaproteobacteria bacterium, assembly GCA_016861105.1. Classification (GTDB taxonomy): domain Bacteria; phylum Pseudomonadota; class Gammaproteobacteria; order Burkholderiales; family Casimicrobiaceae; genus VBCG01. The sequence continues at coordinate 13,341 of BOKS01000025.1, forward strand.
CTATGACATCGTAATATTGCCGATTCTCACGCAACTTCGTTCGCCGCTGCCGCCCGCGGGGCGAACGATTCGCTGCCCGTGGCGCCCGCGTGCCGGCCCGCGTCGCCTTTGGTGGGGCGTCCGCGCCGCCGTAAGCTTGCGAAAGTACGCGGTTCCAGTACTGCATCGCAAAACCGGGGGATCGAAGGACATGAGGACCAGACTACTTGCAGTGGCGGCGGCCGGGCTGGCGCTGGCGACGACGCCGGCGTGGGCCATCTTCCAGAATGGCGGCTTCGAAGCCGGCAGCTTCGCCGGCTGGACGCAGCAGGCCGGGCAGAACAACGGCCTCACGGGCAGCCCGCCGTTCACCAGCGCGAGCCTGAACGTGACGACGGGGGGCACGTTCCGCGGGTTCATCCGCGCCGCGGGCCACACCGATCCCCGCGCGCCGACGCTGACGTTCCCGCGCGCCGGCGCGTTCACGGCCCAGGTGAACCACGAAACGCAGGCCGGCGGCCAGTATGCGTCGATCGCCCAGCAGGACGTGATCACCAACGCCGACCGCGATCCGAGCGACAACCTGCTGCACGTCCGCTTCAGCTACGCGGCGGTGCTCAACGACCCGGGCCATTCGCCGCAGCAGCAGCCGTTCTTCTTCGTGCGCCTGCGCAACATCACCAAGGGCACGACGCTGTACGAGGACTTCACGTACTCGAACCAGCCGGGCAAGACCTTCCTCCCGGGCAGCAGCGGCTACCTGTACACGGCGTTCTCCAACGTCGACATCGTCGTGCCCGACGCGGACCTCGGCGACACGCTCGAGATCCAGGCGCTGGCCTCGGACTGCTCGCCGACCGCGCACCCCGGCTACGTCTACCTCGACGGCTTCGGCTCGGCGACGGTGGGGCCGCCGACGGGTCCGGCGCAGATCCCGACGCTCTCCGAGTGGGCGCTGATCTTCCTGTCGCTCGGCCTCGGCGCCGTGGCGCTGCGCTCGATGCGCCGGCAGCAGCCGCACCGCTTCGGCTAGACTGCGTTCCTGCCCGTCGCGAAGGCCCTCCGCGGAGGGCCTTCGCTTTTTCCGGGGACGCCCGCCGATGCAGATCACCCCCCGCCTCCGCTACGCGCTGCTGCTGGTCGCCGCCGCGCTGCTGGTCGCCGCGCTCGCCGGCCCGGTCAAGCGCACGCTGGCCGAGCGCGAGCGCGCCGAGAAGTCGCGCGCGATCGCCGAGCAGGTCGCGCGCGACCGCGCCGCCGCTGCGGAGCGCTTCAAGGCCGACCGGCCGGCGATCATCGCCGCGCTGCGCGGTCACGTCGAGCGCGGCGAGTACGTCGAGGCGCTGCGCGTCGCCGCGCCGTTCGGCGCCGTGCCCGACGAGGAGCTCCGCGAGCTGTTCCGCGAGGCGGCGCAGCAGGAGAGCCTGCGGCAGCGCGCGGCGCACTACGCCGCGCTCGTCGAGCGCGACTGCACCGAAGCCAACGCACGCGAGTGGGCGACGCGCATCGCCGGCACGGCCGCCGGCGATGCCGCCCGGACGCACGCGCCGCATCGTCTGGTGCGCGTCGACGGCGCCGAGGCGCGGCGCATCGTGCTGTCGCGCATGCGCGAGCCGCCGCCGGCCGAGCACGCCGCGCATCGCCCGCCGCCGGGCAGCGACGCTGCCGCCGCCGCACCTCCGCCGGCGACGGAGCGGGATCCGATCGCGCGCGTGCGCGACGACTTCCGCGCACGGCTGCTGCCCGACTACCTCGGCCTCGTCCACTCGCCGAAGGCGGACAGCGTGATCTGCGTGTGGCGGGCCGAGGGGGAGCGGGCCGCTGGAACGCGCCCGATCGCGTGGACGCTGGACCTGTGGCTCGCGCCCGCGCTCGACCTCAAGGGCCTGACCGGCGACGCCGCCGGCTACGCCGAGCGGCCCGCCGCCGCCGGCTGACGCGGCCTCAGCCGGCGGCGCTCGTCAGGCGCTGCACGCGCCAGCGGTCGCCGGCGTGGTGCAGGACGCCGAGCAGCGCACCGCCCGGACCGTAGGCCCGCACCAGCGGGGGCGCCGCGGCGTCGCGCGCGATCGTGCGCCCGCAGCGCAGCGCGGTCGCGTCCGCGTCGCCGACGTCGAGACGCGGGAGCGCGCCGAGCAGCGCGTCGACCGGCCGCAGGCAGGCGTCACGGGCCGCCGGCGTCATCGCCTCCAGCGCGTCGAGCGTCAGCGCGTCGCGCACGTCGAACGGGCCGCTGCCGGTACGCCGCAGCGCCGCGAGGTGCGCGAAGGTGCCGAGCGCGCGCCCGATGTCCTCGGCGAGCACGCGCACGTAGGTTCCCTTCGAGCAGGCGACGTCGACGACCGCGTCCGGCCCCGACAACGCGCGCAGCGCGAGCGCGTGGATCTCGATGGCGCGCGGCGCCCGCGGGACCTCCACGCCCGCGCGCGCGTACGCGTAGTACGCGCGTCCCTCGTGCTTGAGCGCCGCGTGGCGCGGCGGCATCTGGCGCTGCGGCCCGACGAAGCGCGCCAGCACCGTGCGCAGCGCCCCCTCGTCGACGTCCGCCGCGCCGCGCGCGACCACCTCGCCCTCGGCGTCGCCCGTGGCCGTGGCGACGCCGAAGCGCAGCGTCGCGGTGTAGCGCTTGGGCGCGTCGAGCAGCAGCTGGGCGAACCTGGTCGCCTCGCCCAAGCACAGCGGCAGCAGGCCCGTCGCGAGCGGGTCGAGCGTGCCGGTGTGGCCGGCCTTCTGCGCGGCGAAGAGGCGCCGCGCGCGCTGCAGCGCGACGTTGGACGACACGCCCGCGGGCTTGTCGAGCAGCAGCACGCCGTCCACGCGCCGCCAGCGGCGCGGTTCGGGTGCGCTCCGCTGCGACCGGCCGTCGGCGCGCGGGTCCACGACCCGTCACTCCCTGTGCTTGCTGCGGTCCTCGGCGACCGCCTCGTCGATCAGCTTCGACAGGCGCAGTCCGGCCTCGATCGAGTCGTCGTAGACGAACTTCAGCTGCGGGACGGTGTAGAGCTTGAGCCGGTGCGCGAGCTGCGTGCGCAGGAAGCCGGCGGTGCGCGTCAGCGCCGCCACCGCGTCCTCGGCGTGCGCCTTGCCGGCGAGGTGCGTGAAGTGCACGCGCGCGTGCGCCATGTCGGGCGTCACCTCGACCCGCGTCACGGTGACCATGCCCACGCGCGGGTCCTTGACCTCGCTGCGCAGGAGGCCGGCGAGCTCGTGCTGGAGCTCCTCGGCGACGCGGTGTGTGCGTTGGGATTTCATGGGTGCGGTGGGATGGCGACGGGCGACGGGACCACGCGGGCGATCGCCCATCGCCCATCGCCCATCGAATGCCTTACAGCGTCCGCGCCACCTCGACGATCTCGTACACCTCCAGCTGGTCGCCCTTCTGGACCTCGTTGAAGCTGCGCAGCGACAGGCCGCACTCGAAGCCGGCCTTCACCTCGCGGACGTCGTCCTTGAAGCGCTTCAGCGAGTCGAGCTCGCCGTCGTGCACCACCACGTTGTCGCGCAGCACGCGGACCTTGGCGCCGCGGCGCACCACGCCCTCGAGCACGTAGCAGCCGGCGACCGTGCCGACCTTGGAGATGCGGTAGACCTCGCGCACCTCGACCATGCCGAGCTGGTTCTCCTTCTTCTCCGGCGCGAGCAGGCCCGAGAGCGCGGCCTTCACGTCGTCGACCGCCTCGTAGATGATGTTGTAGTAGCGGATCTGGACGCCCGAGGTCTCGGCGAGCTTGCGCGCCTGCGCGTCCGCGCGCGTGTTGAACCCGATGATCACCGCCTTCGACGCGAGCGCCAGGTTGACGTCCGACTCGGTGATGCCGCCGACCGCCGCGTGGACGATGTTGACCTTCACCTCGTCGGTCGACAGCTTCGACAGCGCCTGCTGCAGCGCCTCGTAGCTGCCCTGCACGTCGGCCTTGACGATGAGCGCGAGGGTCTTCGCGCCCTCGCCGCCCATCTGGTCGAACATGTTCTCCAGCTTCGCGGCCTGCTGCTTGGCGAGCTTCACGTCGCGGAACTTGCCCTGGCGGAACAGCGCGATCTCGCGCGCCTTGCGCTCGTCGCCCAGGACGATCATCTCCTCGCCGGCCAGCGGCACGTCGGAGAGGCCCTGGATCTCGACCGGGATCGCCGGCCCGGCCTTCTGCACGGGCTTGCCCGTCTCGTCGGTCATCGCGCGCACGCGACCGAACACGGCGCCCACGAGCGCGACGTCGCCGCGCTGCAGCGTCCCCGACTGCACGAGGATCGTCGCGACCGGGCCCTTGCCCTTGTCCAGCCGCGACTCGATGACGATGCCCTTCGCCGGCGCGTCCTTCGGCGCCTTGAGCTCCAGCACCTCGGCCTGCAGCAGGATGGAGTCGAGCAGCGCGTCGATGCCCTGCCCGGTCTTCGCCGACACGGGAATGAACTGGACGTCGCCGCCGTATTCCTCGGGGACCACGCCCTCGGCGACGAGTTCCTGCTTCACGCGCTCGGGGTGCGCTTCCGGCTTGTCGATCTTGTTCATGGCCACCACGACCGGCACGGTTCCGGCCTTCGCGTGCGCGATGGCCTCCTTCGTCTGCGGCATCACGCCGTCGTCGGCGGCGACGACCAGCACCACGATGTCGGTGACCTTCGCGCCCCGCGCGCGCATCGCCGTGAAGGCCTCGTGGCCGGGCGTGTCGAGGAACGTGATCGTCCCCTTGGGCGTGTCGACGTGGTAGGCGCCGATGTGCTGCGTGATGCCGCCGGCCTCGCCGCTGGCCACGCGCGCGCGGCGGATCGAGTCGAGCAGCGACGTCTTCCCGTGATCGACGTGGCCCATGACGGTGACCACCGGCGGCCGCGGGAGGGCCTCGGCGTCATGCTGCTCCTGCGTCTCCGCGAGCAGCGCGTCCGGGTCGTCGAGCTTGGCCGCCTTCGCCTTGTGGCCGAGCTCCTCGACCAGGATCATCGCGGTCTCCTGGTCGAGCACCTGGTTGATCGTCACCATCGTCCCGAGCTTCATCATCGCCTTGATGAGCTCGGCCGCCTTGAGCGACATCTTGTGCGCCAGGTCGCCGACGGTGATGGTCTCGGGCACCGTCACCTCGCGCACCAGCGGCGCGGCCGCGCCCGCCTCGCCGCCGGCCTCGTCGCGATGACGATGGCCGAGCTTCGGGCCGCGCCAGCCGGCCGTGCCGGCCCCCGCGGTGTCGCCGCGCAGCTTGAGCGCGCGCTTGCGCGCCGCCTCCTCGGAGAAGACCTGCCCCGGCGACTTCTTGATCGTGCCGCGCTTCTCGCCGGGCTTCGCGGCCGGGCGGTGCAGCGTGCCTTCCTTCGTCGGCAGCGGACGCGGCGGCGCCTTCGTCTCCACGGCCTTCGCGGCCGCGTCGGCGGCGGCCTTCGCCGCGGCCTCCTCGGCCTCCTTGCGCGCGCGGCGCGCGGCTTCGGCCTCGTGCTTGGCGACCAGGTCGGCCTGCTGACGCGCGGCGAGCGCCTGCGAGCGGCGCTGCTCGGCTTCGCGCGCGGCGATCTCCTCGGGCGTGAGGATGCTCGGGCGCGCGACGCGCGTGCGCCGCGGCTCCGCCGCCGGCGCCTCGGGCGCGGCTTCCTGCGGCGCTGCCTCGGCGGCCTCGGACGCCTGCGGCTCGGCCTCGACGGGCGGCAGCTCCTCGACGATGGGCTCGGGCTCGGGCATCGGCGGCGCAACCTCCGCGACCGGCTCGGGAACCGCGACGACCTCGGGCTCGGGCACGGCCTCGGCGACGGCGGCCTCGGCAGCCGGCGCCGGGGCCTCGTCCTCGCGGCGAACGAGCACGCGCTTCTTGCGCACCTCGACCTGGATCGTGCGCGCCTTGCCGCTCGAGTCGGACGCCCGGATCTCGGTCGTCTGCTTGCGCGTCAGCGTGATCTTCTTCTTCGCGTCCGAGGCGGCACCGTGCTGCCGGCGCAGGTAGTCGAGCAGGCGCGTCTTGTCCTGCTCGCTCAGGTTGTCGCCGAGGCTCTTGCCGCCCACGCCCGCGGCGGCGAGCTGCTCGATGAGCGCCCCCGCCGGCATGCGTAGCTCGGTCGCGAATTGTTCGATGGTTGTCTGCGCCATGCTGCCTCCAGGAACCGCGCCCAGCGTCGCGCGCTCTCCCGTCTGGTGTTGCCCTTCGCCCGCCCTACGCGCCCGCCGCCGACTCGGCGGCCGGCTCCTGCTCGAACCAGTGCGCGCGCGCCTTCATGATCAGGTCCTGCGCGCGTTCGGCCGGCATGCCGGTGAGCTCGGTCAGCTCGTCGACCGCGAGGTCGGCGAGCGCGTCGCGCGTCGTGATGCCCTTCGACGCCAGCGTGCTGGCGACGTCGGTGTCCATGCCCTCGAGCGCGAGCAGCGCCTCCTCGACGTTCTCGACCGACTCCTCGCGGACGATCGCCTCGGTCAGCAGCGCGTTGCGCGCGCGGCTGCGCAGCTCGTTGACCGTGTCCTCGTCGAACGCCTCGATCTCGAGCATCTCGGCGAGCGGCACGTACGCCACCTCTTCGAGCGAGGTGAAGCCCTCGGCGATCAGGATGTCGGCGACCTCCTCGTCGACGTCGAGCTTCTCCATGAACAGCGCGCGCAGCCGCGTCGTCTCCTCCTCCTGCTTCTTCTGGGATTCCTCGACGCTCATGAGGTTGATCTCCCAGCCGGTCATCTCGGAGGCGAGCCGGACGTTCTGGCCGCTGCGCCCGATCGCGATCGCGAGGTTCTCCTCGTCGACGACGACGTCCATCGCGTGCTTCTCCTCGTCGACGACGATGCTCTGCACCTCCGCCGGCGCGAGCGCGTTGACGACCAGCTTCGCCGGGTCGTCCGACCACAGCACGATGTCCACGCGCTCGCCGGCGAGCTCGTTGGTCACCGCGGTCACGCGCGAGCCGCGCATGCCGATGCAGGTGCCCTGCGGGTCGAGGCGCGGGTCGTTCGACTTGACCGCGATCTTGGCGCGGATGCCGGGGTCGCGCGCCGCGGCCCTGATCTCGATCAGCCCCTCCTCGATCTCCGGCACCTCGAGCTCGAAGAGGCGCACGAGGAACTCGGGGGAGACGCGCGACAGGATGAGCTGCGGGCCCTTGGCGGTCCGGTCGATCTTCATGACGTAGGCGCGGATGCGGTCGCCGACGCGCTGCAGTTCCTTGGGGATCAGCTGGTCGCGCGGGATGACCCCCTCGATGCGGCCCGACTCGACGATGACGTTGCCGCGCTCGATGCGCTTGACCGTCCCGGTGAGCAGGTTGTCCTGGCGCTCCAGGAAGTCGTTCAGGATCTGCTCGCGCTCGGCGTCGCGGATCTTCTGCAGGATGACCTGCTTGGCGGCCTGCGCGCCGATGCGCCCGAACTCCACTGGCTCGAGCGGCTCCTCGACCACGTCCCCGAGCGCGAGCGCGGGATCGCGTTCCGCGGCGTCGGTGATCGCGATCTGGTAGGAGGGCTCCTCGTGTTCCTCGTCGGGCACCACCGTCCAGCGCCGGAACGACTCGTAGTCGCCGGTCTCGCGGTCGATCACCACGCGCGCGTCGATCTCCTCGTTCGGGAAGCGCTTCTTCGTCGCCGAGGCGAGCGCCGACTCCAGCGCCGTGAACACGATGTCCTTCGGCACGTTCTTCTCGCGTGCCAGCGCGTCCACCAGGAGGAGGAGCTCCTTGTTCCC
>BOKS01000026.1 GCA_016861105.1 Betaproteobacteria bacterium
ACGCCGGCGGTGCAGCGCTGCTGCTCGAGGCGGGTGACGGTGGCGCCGGCGGCGGACGTCGTGACGTGGGTGGTGGCGACGAGTTCGATGCCGGCGACGGGGCCGGCGACGGTGGCGACGGTGCAACCGGTGGCGGGATTGTCGTCGCTGTCGACGACAACGCCGAACGACGGCGTTGCGGCGATCGATGCCGGCGCGACGCACCACGCGAGCGCCGCGCCTGCGACGAGCAGGTGCGAAAGCCACGGCTTGGTCGAGGTGCGCATCGCAACTCCTGCCGTCGAACGACGGGATCCGGCGCCAAGGCTAAGGAGCTGCCACCGCGCTGCCACGTAACAACAAGTAACAGTCGCGCTCCGCGCGCGCCGCGTCGCGCCTACAGTGCGGCCATGGACGCCGCAGTCGTTCCGCTGCGCGATCTCGCGCTCGCCGAACTCGCGCGCCTGTGCGAGAGCGAAGCGCTGCGCCGCTCGCCCATGCACGCGCGCCTGCTGCGCTACCTGGTCGAGCACGCGCTCGCGCACGATCGTCTCGCCCTGACCGAGACCGCGATCGCGATCGCGGTGTTCCGGCGCGACCCGCGCAGCTACGATGCCAACGTCGACCCGATCGTGCGGGTGTCGGTCGGCCGGCTGCGCACGCGGCTGGGCGCCTGGTACGCGCAGGCGGCCGGCCCGCGTGCGCTGCGCATCCTGCTGCCGCGCGGCCGCTACGTGCCGGAGTTCGTACTGACGGGCGCCGGAGCCGGCCCCCGTGCCCGCATCGCTGTACTGGACATGCGCAACGCGAGCGGGCGCCCGCGGTACGACCCGTTCTGCCGCAGGTTCGAGCGTGCGCTGGCCGAGGCGCTGGTGGGTGCAGGCGAGCGACTCGTGGACCGCCGCCCGCGCTCCGCGCTTTCGCGGCGGGCGGCGCTCGCTCGCGACGACGACCTGGCCGAATGCGTCGTCGATTCGGTGTTGACGACAGATCACGACGGCGCGCTGCGCATCACCGTGCGCGCCATCGACGCTGTGGACCGGCACGTCCGCTGGGTCGAGACGGTGGCCGACGCGCCGTGTGCCTGCGCGACGCTCGGCCGCCGCGTCACTGCCCGCGTGATCGCGCGCCTCGCGATGCCGGCAGGCGCCGAGGGTTAACGCGGCGCGACGGCGCCGTCCGACGCGGGCGCTGGCGCGGCGTCACGGACATCCGCTACATTCGGCGGATGCCGGCCGTTCCCGCTTCGCTGCAACCGCTCGTGCTCGACGAGCTGGCGCGGCTGTGCGCGAGCGAGTCGTTACGCCGCTCGCAGGCGCTCGTGCGCCTGCTGCGCTACCTGGTCGAGCGCCACGTCGCCGGCGACGCGCAGGCGCTGCGCGAGACGTCGATCGCGCTGGAAGTGTTCCGCCGCGATCCCGGCACCTACGATCCGCAGTCGGACCCGATCGTGCGCGTGTCTACCGGACGGCTGCGCGAGCGCATCGGAAGCCACTACGAGCGTCGCGACGGCGCGATGGTGCGCATCGTGCTGCCGAAGGGCGGTTACGTTCCGGAGTACGTCGTGTCCGCGGACAGCGTCGCGCCGCGTCGCGGCATCGCGGTGCTGCGCACGCGCAACGCGACGGGCGACGCGACCCTCGATACGTTCTGCGCGGCGCTCGCGGACCGGCTCTGCGACCATCTCGCGCGGGCCGGGATCGCGCGCGTCATCGCGCGAGCGTCGGTGGACGGCGCCGTCGCGCGCAGCGACGGTCCCGCGGCGCTCGCCGACCTGCTCGACGTCGCCTGGATCCTCGATTCCGCCGTGACGCACGAGGACGGCGACGCGCGCGGCGACGCGCTGCGCATCGCGGTGCGGATGCTCGACGCCGCCGACGCCTCGGTGCGCTGGAGCGAAGCGCGCATCGCCGGTGGCGCGTCGCGCCATGCGGCGGCGGACCGGCTGATCGATGCGGTCGTGGTACGCGTCGCCGAGACGCTGCCGGGGACGGGCGCGCCGGCGCAAGCGACCTCGCGGGGCGACGAGCTGCCGCCCGCGCAGCGCGCGGCGCTCGATGCGGCGCGGTTGCTGCTGTTGCAGCGAACCCTGCCGGCGACCGAGGAGGCGATCGAGCTCGCCGAGCGGGCGGCAGCCGCGTGCCCGGGTTCGGCCCAGGCGTGGGGCGTCCTCGCCTCCGCGTTGTACAGCCGCATGACCTTCCAGGACCAGCGCATCGCGCCGCTCGCCGGCCGCGTGCGCGCGGCGGCGGAGCACGCGCTTGCCCTCGACCCGGACGAGCCCGTCGCCCTGCGCAGCAAGGCCATCATCGTCGGCCGCTACGAGTGGCGCGTCGCCGAGGCGAGCGCGCTGTTCGAGCGGGCGCTGCGCGCGATGCCGCACTACACCTCCGCGCGCCTCAACCGCGCGGACCTGCTGATCGCGCGCGGCGAGTTCGAGCGTGCGCTGGCCGAGGTGAACCTCGCGCTGGTCTACGACCCGCTGTCGTCGAGCGTGCGGCTCGCGCGGGCGCTGGCGCTGGCCATGCTGCAGCGCTACGACGAGGCGCGCGCGGAGTGGTCGATCCTGCGCGCGAGCGGCGAGAGGAGCTACTGGGTCTACACGGGGCCGGCGCGCATGGAAGCGCTGGCCGGGCGCCTCGACGTGGCCCGCGCGCTGAGCGACGAGGCGCTGCGCAGCTTCCCGGACCTGCCCGATCCGCTGCTCACGGCAGCCTACGTCGCGGCGTCGGCCGGCGACGGCGACACCGCGTTGCGCGTCGACGGCGATCTCGCCTCGCGCTTCCCGCATTTCTCGCCGACGCACCGCGCACTGGTGCGCGGCGTGCTGCGCGACCGCGCGGGCGTGCTGCAGCGGCTCGACGACGCGATCGACGCCCGCGACATCGCGTTCCTGCACGCAGGCGTCGCGCCCGAGTTCGCGTGGATCGCGAAGGACCCGGAGTTCGCGCGGCGCGTTGCGACCGCCGGTTTTTTTCCGGAACGAGCGGCGACGGCCGCAACGCTGCGCCGGGCGGCGGACTGACGGCGCGGGCGCCGCGCCACGCGCGCGGCGCGAGCGCGGGGCACGGCCGCGACGCGCCCGCCCGATCCCGCCGTCCGGTTCAGTACGCCCAGGGCTTGGGCGACGTGCGGCTGCTGCTGAACGAGTGGTCGGCACCGAGCACCCTCGAGAACCCGCCCGTGCGCTGCTTCCAGCCGATCTCGAGGATCGGGTACTCGTACTGGAACGTCTCCGCGAACTGGATCTCCGCCGTCAGCGTGCCCGAGATCTGCGCGGCCCCGGGAAGCCCCCCGCCCTTCGCGCCCGCCTTCAATCCCACCTTGCCCGCATCGAGGCCGCACAGCCGGATCGACTTGTCCCACAGCGTCGTGGAGCGGGCGCCGAACAACCCCTTGACGCCGATGCCCAGCCCGCGGCCCTGGCCGTTCGCGAGCTTGAGCGACACTGCGAGCGCCCACGGATAGTCGAGGCGGAACGTGGCCTTCCGCACGTCGTCGCCGAAGGCGCCTGGGCTGATGCCGCCGAAGGTGATCGCCGTCTTGCCGGGCAGGTCGTAGTAGCCGGTGAACGCGGCGATCGCGCTGACCGAGACCGTTCCCCACAGCGCGATGTTGTTGACGAGCGAGAGCTGCTGGTACAGGCTGCAGGCGGTGGCGACGTCGCGCGTCAGCTTGACGTTGTCGATCATGCTGGCCATGCCCTGGAAGAAGGTCAGCGAGATCAGCGTGGGCTCGAGCCCGCTCGGGTCCGCGTAGTTCGCCGGATCCGAGTACGCGTACAGGTAGCGGTGCCGCGAGGCGGGATCCTCGATGCGCCCCGCGAACGGGTCGCGCGTGAGGAAGCGGCCCGCCGCCGGGTCGTAGGTGCGGGCGCGCAGGTGGTAGAGCCCGGACGGGAAGTCGATGCGCTCCCCGCGATAGCGGTACGGATTCGTGGTGGTGCCCTGCGCGGCGACGGTGGTGCCGTACGCGTCGAAGACGTAACTATCGGTCGGCGTCCCGGCGGCATCGACGAGCCCCCGCGCGTTGCCGAAGCCGTCGACGAGGTACGTGCTCGTGGCACCCGAGCGGCTCGTCGCCAGGAGTTCGGTCCCCCAGGTGTAGCGCGCGAGCAGCGACCCGCTGCCGTTGCGCTCCTCGAGCACCTGGGCGAATCCGGTGGCGCTGGCCGCGTCGACGACGAAGCGCGTGGTTCCCGCCGGCGTGGTCGCGGCCACGCGGTCGCCGTCGTCGTCGTAGACGTACTGCGCGTCGAGCCCGCCGCCGCGGATGGCCACGAGGCGGTCCTCGGCGTCGTGCGCGAACTGCACGACCGTCCCGCCCTGCGTGCGGCTGGCGAGCGTCCCGTTGGCGTCCCACGCGTAGGTGGCGCTGCCGTCGGAGAGCAGGCGGTCGTTGACGTCGTAGCTGAAGGCGACCGGAACGCCGTTGCGCGTCGATTGCGTGCGGTTGCCGACGGTATCGTAGGCGTGCGCGATCGCGTAAGGGCTCGTCCCCGTGCGCGTCTCGGCCACGAGGCGGCCGCGGGCGTCGTAGCCGAAGGTCTCGACGGAGCCGTCGGCCTCGGTGCTGCTCGTGCGCCGGCCCGACGGGCTGAAGGCCGTGGCGAAGGAGGCCAGCGTGGTGCCGCCGGGACCGCGGTGCACGATCGAGGTGGGCCGGCGGCGGACGTCGAAGAGCGCATCGGTGACCACGCCGTTGGCGGCGGTGCGGCGCAGGCGGTTGCCGGCGAGGTCGTAGGCGAGCGCGGTGGCGCCCTCAGGCGCGGTGACCTGCACGAGCCGGTCCAGCGCGTCGTAAGCATAGCCGACGACGGCCGACGGGGTCGCGACGGACGTCACGTTCCCGTTCGCATCGTGGGTGTACGTGACCACGTCGCCCGTCGGATGCGTGACGCTGCGCAGGCGCCCGGCGGCGTCGTAGGCGTAGCTGGTGGTGCCGCGCGCGTCGGTGACGGCGGCGCGCTGGCCGTCGGGGTGGTAGGCGTAGGTGACGGTGGCGCCGCCGGGGAGGGTCTTGCCCACGACGCGGTCCATCGTGTCGTAGGCGTAGGCGGTGACGCGGCCGAGGCCGTCGGTGCGTGCGACGAGGTTGCCCACGGCATCGTAGGCGAAGCGCTCGGTCTCGCCGCCGGGATAGGTGCGCTGCACGAGACGGTCGAGGGCGTCGTAGGCGAAGCGCGTGACGCGGCCGAGCGCATCGGTCTGGGCGACGACGTTGCCGGCCTCGTCGTAGGCGTAGGTGGCGTCGCCGGCGAGGCCGCTGACGGCGGTCAGGCGGCCGAGCGCGTCGTAGGCGAACGTCGTGACCTGGCCCTCTTCGTTGGTCACGCCGGTGCGCCGGCCCAGCGCGTCCCAGGTCTGCCGCACCGACGAACCGTCGGCGTACGTCGATCGCACCAGCCGGCCGCCGGCGTCGTACTGGAACGCAGTTGCGTGGCCGTTCGCATCGGTCGCGCCGACCGGCGCGCCGGCGGCGTCCAGCGTGCGGCGGACCTGCGGACGGACCATCGCTCCGCCCGGCCCGTTCGCCACCGCCGGGAGGATCGTGTTCAGGAGCCGGCCGGCGGCATCGTGGACGTAGTCGGTGCGCTGGCCGCGGGCGTCGATCGTCGCGACGACGGTGTCGCCCGCGGAGTAGATCGTGCGCGTGGTGGCGCCGTCGGGGGTGGTGGTGGCGACGCGCCGGTCGAGCTCGTCGTAGGCGTGCGTGGTGGTGCGTCCGGCGCGATCGGTGGACGCGATCTCGTTGCCCTCGGCGTCGTAGGCGAAGGTCTCGAAGGTGCCGTCGGGGTGGTCGATGCGCGTGCGCCGGCCGAGGGCGTCGTGCGTGAACGCCGTGCGGCGGCCGAGCGCGTCGACCTCGGCGCTCACCCGGCCGGCGGCGTCGTACTCGGTGCGCGTGACGTTGCCGAGGGGATCGGTGACGGCGACGACGCGGTTGGCGGCGTCGTAGGCGTAGCGCGTGGTGAGGGGCGTGAGCGTGCCGCCGATCGTGCGGTGCAGCGTCTCGCTGGTCCGGTTGCCGTTGGCGTCCCAGGTGAAGTCGAGCCGGCGCAGCAGCGCGCCGCCGGCGTCGAAGGCTTCCTCGCGGACGATGCGCCCGGCGGCGTCGCGTGCGAACGTCGTGCGGTTGCCCAGCGGGTCGCGTCGTTCGACGGGATTGCCGGCGGCGTCGTGGACGAAGGACACGTTGCCCGCACCCGGGATGGTGGCGACGGAGAGGTTGCCTTCCGGCGAGTACGTGAACGCGAACGTGCGGCCTGCGGGATCGGTCAGCGAGGCCACACGGGCGCCGGTGGCGTAGGCCAGCGTGCTGGTGAGGCCCAGCCCGCCCGCGTCCACGACCCGCGTCAGCGGCAGCACGCCCTGGTAGGTAGCGGTCGAGCGGACGCCGTCCGCGTTGACGCTCGCCGTGCGATTTTCGAGCGCGTCGAACGTGGCGGTCTCGATCGTGCTCACCAGCGCGCCTTCGATGGTGACGGCCTTCTCCTGCCGGGTGACGTTGCCGTTGGCGTCGTAGGCGAGGCGCGTGGGTCGTCCGAGGCGGTCGGTGACGATCTCCTCGTTGGCGGCGTCGTCGTGGGTGAAGGTGATCTGGCGGCCGTCGGCGTCGGTCATGGCGACCAGCCGGCCGGAGGCGTCGTAGTCGTTGCGCGTCACGCGCGTGCCGGCGGCGTTGCGCATGTCGATGAGGCCGTGGTGGCGGTCGTAGGTGTAGCGCGACACCCCGCCGACGGCGTCGGTGTGGGCGACGAGGTCGCCGTTGGCGTCGTAGGCGTAGCTCTGCGTGTGGCCGTTGAGGTCGCGGATGGCGGTGATGCGTCCCTGGGCGTCGCGGGTGAAGGCCACACTCGGCCCGGCGGAGTGGGTGATGCCGTTGGGGCCGATGGTGATGGAATTGCCGTTGCGGTCGGTGATCTTCTTGACGCCCTCGCTGCGGTGCAGCTCGATCTGCGTGCCGTCGAGAGTGGTGTAGCGGAAGCGCCTGGGGTCGTAGACGTCGAGGGTGCCGTCGTCGACCAGCACGTCCTCGGCGCCGTCGTTGACCACCAGCAGGTCGGGGTTGTCCAGGCCCTCGAGGCGGCCGAGCGTGCCGGGCCGCGGCGCGAAGCCGGTGACGCGGGTGGACTGCAGGACGCCCACACCGGAGGTGGGGGCGAGCTGCAGGTCGAACGCCTCGACGCGGCCGTCGGGGAGCGTGAGGCTGACCTTGTGCGGGCCGCGCGCGGTGAGCGTCGAGGTGATGCCGCTTTGCGTGCGCAGCCAGCCGGTGCCGAGCACGCGGTTGGTGCGCAGGCGCAGGGTGTTGAAGCCCAGGCGCCAGCCGATGCCGAAGTCGCCCCTGGCCTTGTCGCGGCTGTCGTAGGTGCGGGTGACGGTGATCGGCACGCCGGTCAGCGCGACGTCGAGGTCGGTGAAGCCGAGCGTGAACAGTCCGACCTTGCGCTCGCCGCGCACCTGCACGGTGGCGGTGGCCTCGCTGACGTTGCCGCCGCGGTCGTGGACGGTCAGGCGCAGCGTGTACTGGTCGTTGACCAGCGTGGTGGGGTCGAGGGTGCCCAGCGTGCCGCCGCTGACCGGCGTCGTGCCCTGGGCGATGACGGTCCAGGCCGGCTCGCCGGCGGGCGCGATGGCCAGTTCGTAGCGGTGGAAGGTGGCGTCGGTGGCGGTGCCGGTCACGGCGATCGGGCCGGTGACGTCGGCGCCGTCGGCCGGGCTGGCGATGGCGGCGGTGGGGGGTGTGACGTCGGCGGCCTGGGCGGCGACGCCCAGCGTCGTCTGCCCCGTCACCGCGCCGACGCTGGCGCGGATCTGGGTGCTGCCGGCGGCGAGCGCGCGCACCTGTCCGGTGGTGTCGACGGAGGCGACGCTGCCGGCGGAGGAGGTCCACAGGGCGTTGAGGGTGACGTCGCTGGCGGTGCCGTCGGCGAACACGGCGGTGGCGGTCATGGGCAGGGTGTCGCCGACCAGTCGCGCGGGGTTGCCGGGCTCGACGACGATCTGGGCGATGGTGCCGGAGGGCACGGCGCCGGAGGACACGGTGAGGGCGACGACGTTGGCCGGCGCGGGCACGAGCTGGGTGCCGCCGGCGGGCGTCTGGGCCATGACCTGGTTGCGCGGGACGGAGGCCGAGGCCTGCGGGGTGACGCTCATGGCCAGGCCCGCGCCCTGCAGCGCGAGGCGCGCGGCGGCGAGGTCCTGCCCCACCACGAACGGCACCACCACCGGCTGCGGACCGCTCGACACCGTGAGGTCGGCGACGCTGCCGGCGGCGACGGTGGTGCCCGCCGCGGGGTTCTGTGCGAGAACCTGCCCCGCGGGTGCCGCCGACGCGAACGTCGTCACGCTGCCGACGTTCAGGCCGGCGGAGGCGAGCGCGCCCTCGGCGTCGCCTCGCGCGAGACCGACCACGTCGGGCATCGCCAGCGGCGCGCCGAGCCTGAAGACCGTGACGGTCTGCTCGTCGAACGCCCCCTGGCTGTCGGTGACGCGGACGATGACGACCGGGGCGTCTTCGTACGCGATGAATTGCGGGCAGTCGACGACGCCGGTCGCGGCGCCGACGCTGGGACCGGTACCGGGACAATAGAAGCCCGCTCCGACGATCGACCAGGTGAGCGTGTCGCCGGCGTCGGGATCGACGGCGGTGGCCGTGAAGCGCAGCGCAGACGACGGTGCCGCCGCGAAGTGGAGCGGCATCGTGAGCTTCGGCGGACGGTTCGGCGGGTCGATGCGGATCGCGACGGTGGCCGGTGCCGACGCCGACACGCCGTCGTGCGCCTGGTAGGTAAAGGACGCCGCTCCCACGCGGCGCGGATCGCCCACGTTGCCACGCTGCTGCGGCGTACGGAACCGCGTCCCCACGGCCGGGTTGAACTGCACGCGCCCGCCGTCGCCGACGGCGCCGTCGACGTAGGCGGCGCCCGGCCAGTTCTTCGGCCCCGGCAGCCAGTCGTCGTTGCGTGCCGCGAGCGCAGTGAAGCTCGAGTCGCAGTAGCCCACCTCGTGCTGGAAGAGCGAGTACGGACAGCCCGAGACGGTGACGATCTCGGACGTTCCGTCGTTGTCGAGGTCGAGCACGGCGACGTTCGCCGGATTGCCGATGTTGGCGCCGTCGAACCCGGAAAGGCCGTAGACCGCGCGCACGCTGCCGTCGCGACCGTCGAGGAAAAAGGTGCCCGAGGACGTGTTGAGGACGACCTCCGGGGCGCCGTCGCCGTCGAGGTCGTAGACGACGATCGTGGTGTTGCCGGTGCGCAGCTCGGGCTGGACGACGATGCGTGCGTCGCGGCCGATCTGCGCGGTCAGCGGCGGCAGCGTCTCCAGCGCGCTCGGGACGTCGAACGTCCACAGCATGCGGCCGTCGGCGCGGATCGCGTGCACCTGGCCGCGGCGTGCGACCAGGATGTCGGGCGCGCCGTCGCCGTCGGCATCGGCCACGGTCAGCAGGCCGAAGTTGGAGAAGAAGCAGCCCGGCAACGCGATGCGCCGCTTGAGCGCGCCCTCCGCCGTGTGGACGTAGATCCCGCAAGGCGAGGACTCGCCGTTGCCGCCGCCCGGCGCCCAGTGGTAGGCGTGGATCACCTCCAGCGATCCGTCGCCGTCGAGGTCGGCGACGGCGGTTGACAGCGGCGTCCACCGCGTCCCCCACGCGAGGGTCCACGCCCCGGCGACGCGCGTCCACACGTTGCCGCCCGCGACGATCTCGACGCTCCCGTCGCCGTCGAGGTCCGCGGCGATCGCGGGATTGGGCTGCAGCGCGTTCGACTGGTTGCTCGTGTTGGACTCGTAGTCGCGGGTCAGCGGCGTCGTCTTGAGGATGCGCTCGACCGCGAGCGTGGCCGGATCGACGATCAGCAGGGCCCGGCAGCTCGTGCCGTGGTCCCCCGGGTCGCCGGTGAGGCCGCGGCAGCCGGCGGACGTATTGGTGAAGTCGGTGCGCGTGTAGAAGCCGTCGGCGGCGCCAATGTTCGTCCACAGCAGCAGCCGCGGCGGCTCGCCGGGCCCCAGACGGGCGAGCGCGACGTCGGCCCTGTACGCGGGCGAGATCACGGGCGCCGGGCCTTGCAGGCGGTCGGCCATGTCCGGCGCGAGCGAACTGCTTCTGAGCAGCGTGCCGTTGCGCGCGTCCACGATGGCGAGCGCATAGGTGTTGGCCGGACCGCAGCCGCTGGTGACGAGGTCCAGGTTCCCGTCGTCGTCCACGTCGGCGAGCAGCTCGAGCTTCAATTGCTGGCAGAAGAAGCCGGTGGGCTCAGCGTTCCACAGCGTCGCGCCATTGCGGCCGTCGAGCGCGAAGTAGCCGTTCTGCGTGCCGTAGACGACGTCCGGCGCGCCGTCGCCGTTGACGTCGCCGGCGACGAAGCCGCGCGGGCTGTAGATGTTCGGCGGCGCGGTCCACTTCTTCACCACCTCGAAGGGCCTCGGCAGCGGCGCCGACGGCGCCGTGTAGCTGAAGCTTCCATCGGCGCCGAAGGCGGTGAGGGCACCGACGCTGGGGTCGGTGAGCTTGTGGGCGGCGAGGGTTCGCTGGAAGGGCGCGGTGTCGTTGGCGAGGACGCCGGCGGCGGGGACGGCGAGGGTGTGGCCGACCTGGACGCGGTAGAAGTCGTCGCGCGCGGTGGGCGCGAGGCCGGGCAGCAGGGTGACGGCGAAGCTGCGCGTGTCGGCGGCGCCGTCGGGGTCGGCGACGCGCACGGTGACGGTGTGGGTGCCGGGGGTGGCGGGGGTGGTCCAGGCGAGGTTGGCGCCGTTGAGCGTCATGCCGGGCGGGCCGGCGACGAGCGCGAAGGTCAGCGCGTCGCCGTCGGGGTCGGAGGCGACGAGCGTGCGCGCGAAGGGGCTGCCGGCGGGGAGCGAGGCGTCGGGCTGGGCGGCGAGGACGGGGGCCTTGTTGTCCTTGACCACGGTGACGTTGAACGCCACGGTGGCGAAGCGCCCGCCCCCGTCGGTGACGCGTGCGGTGAAGGCGTGGGTGCCGAGCTGGGCGGCGGTGGGCAGCCAGTCGACCAGCGGGGCGGGGGACAGGGTGGCGCCGGTGGGGGCGGCGACGAGGGCGTAGCTGAGGGTGTCGGCGGCGTTGCCCTCGAGCACCTGCAGCACCTGCTGGTAGCGCGCGCCCAGGGTGATGGTGCGGTCGGGGATGGCGAGCAGCTGCGGGGCGCCGTCGGCGACGGTGATGGTGACGTCGCTGCTGGCGGCAAGGGCACCGTCGTGGGCGGTGAGGCGCAGGACGTAGGTGCCGGGGAGGGTGAAGGTGGCGCTGGTGGCGGGGGAGGCGGGATTGGCGAACGCCACGGCGGGCGTCGGTCCGGAGAGCACGCTCCAGGCGATCGTGAGGGCGCCGGGGGGGTTGGGCAGGCCGTCGTCGGAGGCGGAGCCGGCGAGGGTGGCGGCGGCGGGCAGCGTGATCGTCTGCGCCGATCCGGCGGACACGGTGGGCGGCTGGTTGGTGCCGCCGCCGGCGGCGGGCAGGACGGTGACGGTGACCTCGGCGCTGGCGGAGAGCACGCTGTCGCTGGCGGTGAGGCGCAGGGTGTAGGCGCCGGGGGCGGAGAAGGTGGCGGAGGTGGCGACGGCGGCGGGGTTGGCGAAGGTGACGTTGCCGGGCCCGGAGACGAGCGACCAGGCCAGCGTGATCATGCCCGGGGGGTTGGGCAGGCCGTCGTCGGAGGCGGAGCCGTTGAGGGCGGCGGCTGCGGGCAGCGTGATGGTCTGGTGGGCCCCGGCGCTGACCACGGGCGGCTGGTTGTCGCGCTGCAGGAGGACGTCGAAGCGCAGGTAGAGGTGGGCGCTGTCGTGCTGGTGGAAGACGGCGACGAGGTCGGCGTCGAGCGGTGCGTCGCCGGCGGGGTCGGTGACGGCAGGCGCGACGCCGGCCCAGTCGCCGACGTTGCCGTCGCGGATGACGGTGGCGGCCCAGGCCAGCCCGCTGGCGGCGAGCAGCAGCACGAAGACGAAGGTGCCGGCCTGCTCGGGGTGGCGGCGGCGCCACCACCAGGCGAGCCCGAGGAGGGCGAGCGCGAGCGGCGGGACGAGCCAGGGCGACAGCGGGACGGGGACGGCGGGGGCGGGGGCGACGGCGGGGGCCAGCGTGACGGTGAAGGGGGTGGTGGCGTCGCGCGCGCTGCTGCCGTCGGAGGCGACGGCGACCACGCGCAGGGTGCCGGAGGGAGGCAGCAGGGAGCGCGGGATCGAGGACTCGACGACGGCGCTGGCGTTGGTGCCGTTGCCGAAGCCGACGGGCCATCCGGAGGAGTCGTAGACGACAGGGGCGGCGAGGACGCCGGCGGTGCAGCGCTGCTGCTCGAGGCGGGTGACGGTGGCGCCGGCGGCGGACGTCGTGACGTGGGTGGTGGCGACGAGTTCGATGCCGGCGACGGGGCCGGCGACGGTGGCGACGGTGCAAC
>BOKS01000027.1 GCA_016861105.1 Betaproteobacteria bacterium
TGTCCACCGTCGGCGCCGCCTCGCCCGCCACGCACTCGCCGGCCACGCCCCCCGAGGCGACGTTGCCGTTCGCCGCCACAAGCGCCTCGCGCAGCGTGCACACCCCGTCGCTCGCGTTCACCGCGTCCGACGTGCCGTTCACCGTGATCGTGGCGGCGTGGGACGAGACCCCCACCACGCCCAGCGCCACGCCGAGCAGCGCGACGCGCACCGCTCCGACCGCACGTTCAACGATCGAATGCCGCTGCTCCATCGCACGCCTCCCCGGCACGGCTGCCGCATCGATCGCGAGCGCACCGGTACCACGCTCGCATCGTCGCCACTCGAATCGACGTCCTGTCGCCCGACCTTGCTAACCCTTCACGTCGCGACCATCGGGTTATCGGCTTGCTGCGGATCATCGCGACCGCTCGCCGCCGCCAGAAGCGTCCAGCGACTGCGGAGGGCGAAACAGCGTCCGAGGGTCTCGCTCCGAACTTGTCTCTGACCCCGATGCTTCCTCTGACCCGATGCTTCCTCAAGCTGCGGCTCCGACCTTCCATTGCCGGAGTCCCTGCGTACGACATCGGCACCACGCAGCCACCGGCGCCTGCCCCTCGTTCACATTGACCTTCCGGAGCCGCGTCCTCCCCCTGGGTTGGAAGCCCTCCATCCCTTGGCGACCACGATGCGACGCTTCTCCGCCGCCTTGCGTTCCAGCGCCTTCTGGACCCGTTCGCGGGCGCGCTCCTGCGCCTCGCGCTTCGCCTGCGCCTCGAGCGCCTCCTTGCCCGCCTTGATGCCCGCCTTCGCGGCCCTCGCCCCGGCCTTCGCCGCTGCCCCCGCCAGCGGCCCCCCTGGAATGCACATCCCGACGACGTCGGCGGTGAACTCGCCCAGCGCGTAGGCGGCGCTGTCGCGATCCACCTCCGGGCTGTTGTACTGGTCCATCAGCCGATCGAAGTAGCTGTCGCCCGGCGGCGGATAGCCCAGCGCGCTGCTGATCGCGCGGCTGACGCCGTCGGTCACGACTCCCATCGCGTGGCCAGGGTTGAGGAACTGCGTCCACGGCGGGGCCGTCTCCTCGAGGAAGCCGGAGGCGAAGTCGAGCACGTCGTCGAACGTCACCAGCCCCGACGGGTCCATGCGATTGACCGGGTCGTTGCGGACATAGCGATAGACGTTCGTATCGCCTCCCCTCAACCCGATCGGATCGCGGTTCGTCCACCGCCCCGTCCTCGCGTCGTAGTCGCGCGCGCCCAGCCTCACCAGCCCCGTCGCCGCGTCGTAGAGCCCGCCCGCGAACCCGAACGGCTGGAACCCCGGATTGGTGTCCAGGACGACATTGCCGAAGGCGTCGTAGTCGATGCGCTGCGCGATCGCCCCCGTGGCCGCGTTTACCACGAGCCGCACGCTCGCGTTGACGTCGGCCACGATGCGGTACTCGACGCCTCCCTTCGTCATGTACACCGGTGCCACGCCGCCCGCGTAGACGAAACGGCTGACCACCGCACCTGCTCCATTCAGCTCCGCTGCGAGGCTCTCCCCCGTGTACACGTACTGGGCGACCACGACGCCATTCACCAGGCGCTGTACCGGGCGGTCCCAGCCGTCGTGGCGATAGGCGATCGTCGTGCCGCCCGGTAGCGACACGTCGACGAGGTTGCCCAGCGCGTCGTAGCGGTAGCTCGTCGTCGCGCCCCCGGCGGTCTTCGACACCAGCTTGCCCGCCGGCGAATGCGCGAACGTCGTCGTGCCCGCCGTCAGCATCCGGTCCTGTGCGTCGTGCGTGTATGCCACCGTCGCGCCGCCCACCGTCGAGGTCGTGCGATTGCCGTTCGCGTCGTAGGCGTACGTCTCCGTCACCACGCCGTCCTGCGTCACCTGCAGGAGCTGGCCGAGGATGTCGTAGGCGAAGACGCGCGTCTGCGTGACGCCGCCGAGCGTCTCCGTCTGCTGCGTCACGCGCCCGGCCGAGTCGCGCACGTACGTCGCGGCGTACACCGGCGCCCCGCCGGCCGCCAGCGCACGGCCCGACAGTTCGCCGAAGGCGTCGAACGAATAGCTCTCGACCAGCGAGCCCAGCGTCATCGACACCGCCTGGCCCGTCTGGGCGGAACGTCCGATGGCGAGGCTCCCAGCCGCGACGATCAGGTCGTCCGCATCGTAGGCATACGCGACCGCCGGCGTTCCGGCCACGACATCGCTCGCGACGCGGAACGCGCTGTCGTATGTCCACGTGGCGGACGCGGCGAACGGGCCGGCCCACGTCGTCGACGCGACCAGCGCGCCGTCGTAGGCGTGCGCGACCGTTTGCGCGCCCGGGCCCGCCACCGAGGCGATGCGACCCGCGCTGTCGTAGGCAATGGCGTAGCTCGTCGCCGGCAGCCCTCCCGCCGAGGTGGCGCCGATCGTCGTGACGCGGCCGGACGCGTCGTAGCCGTAGCTCACGGCCTCGGCGCCCGGTCGCGCGACTTGCGTCAGCGCGTTATCGCTGTCGTAGGCAAAGGTGGTCGCTCCGGAACCCGGGACCGCGGGAGGCGTGACGGCGGCCAGGTTTCCGCGCGCATCGTAGGCAAAGGCATGCGCCGGGCGTCCCGGCGGCGTGATCGACACGAGATCGCCGGCGGCATCGTAGCCCAGGGCCACGATGCCCACGCCCGCGACGGTCTTCGTGGTCACGCGGCCGTCCGCGTCGCGCACGTACTGCACTGCGCGTCCTGCGGCGTCGGAGATCGACTGCAGGAAGCCCTGCGCGTCGTACCCGAACGTCGCCGACCTGGTTCCGGTCGTCACGTTCGCGATTCGTCCCCGGCCGTCGTAGGTGTAGGCGACCGCGGGCAGGCCCTGCAGCTCGCGGCTGGCGACGCGGCCGAGCGCGTCGAGCACCGTCACCGCCTTCCGGCCCACGGGCGTAGTCACCGTGTTCGTGCGGTTCGCGGCCGTGTACGCGCTGATCTGCACGCGGCCAGCCACCGACGACGTGTCCGTCAGTGCCGTCAGGCTGAGCACGTTGGCCGGATCCGCCAGCGCCACGCTCCTCGTTCCGCTCTCCGTCAACGTGAGGCTCGAAGGCAGCCGTGTCGACGTCGACGACAGGAACGGCGACTGCATGCCGAAGCGCGGGTCGGGCGACGACGCGGTGTCCACGGTCGTGGCATCGGCCAGGGTCGTGAGCTGCCGGCCTTCCTCGAACAACTCCGTCACCGCTTGCGTGGCATCCGGCTCGCGCGTGGTCAGCTTCTGCTCGCCCGTCGGCCGGTTGTCCACCGTGTACTTGGTCGCGCGGCCCAGCGCCGTCGTGCGCGTCACCTCGTGGCCCGTGGCGATCGCCGCTCGCGCGATCGTCTGGAAACCGCCAGCCGGATCGTCGGCACGGGTCAGGCGCCCGTCGGCGTCGTGCTGGTATGTGGACGCGGGCCGCCCCGACCGCGCGAACGACTGCATCAGTCCGCCGGCATCGAACGTGGCGACGTGGGTCTCGCTCGCCGGCGAGGTGATGGCGTTCACGTAGCCATTGGCGTCCACGCCGAGGCTGGTGGTCTGACCGTAGGGGCCGACGATCGCGGTCGGGTTGCCCGCGCCATCGCGCTGGATCGTCGTGACGTTGTCGGTGCCGCCGGTCTTCTCGGTCACGCTGGTCAGGCGCCCGGCGGCATCGTAGCCGAACTCGTGCAGCACGCTGCCCGTGAGCGCGTGCCGGGTGCGCAGGTGGCGGCCGAACAGGTCGAACTGGTAGAGCAAGCCGCCGTCGGGCGAGGCGACGTTGATCGCGGCGGCGAGGAAGTCCGGCAGCGGCGGTCGCGCACGATAGACCTGTTCGTCGTCGCTGATCACCAGCTTGCCGTCCGGCGCCACCGCGATGCCGCGCGGTAAGCCGGTCAGACGCGCCTGCTTCGCCGGAACGAAGTCCTCGGCCGGATCGTTGTAGGACTCGAACCCGCCGCCGACGACCGTGGTGATGATGCCGGCAGTGCTGATCCTGCGCACGCGCTCGTTGCCGTCAGGGTCGCGCTCGTGCGACACGTACACGGCGCCGTCGGGCCCCACGGCCACGCCCAGCGGGTCGCGGATCGAGGCGTTGCGTGCCGGTCCGCCGTCGCCGAGCTGCGTGGTGCTGGTGCCGGCAATGATCGTCGCGATGCCGTCGAGCCCGATGCGCACGACGTGCAGATGCGTCGTGGCGTAGAGGACGCCGTCCGCGTCGATGGCGAGCCCGCCGCGCGGCGAGAACAGCCATCCTGCGGTCGCCGGAATCCCGTTGGGCACCTCGCAGCACGTTCCGCCGCCTGCCACGGTCGTGATGATGCCGTCGGGGCCGATGCGGCGGATGCGATCGTTGCCCATGTCGAATACGAACACCGTGCCGTCGGCGCCAACGGCGATCCCCGAACGGTTCGAGAGGCGGAAGGACGCCTGCAACGCCGGTCCGCCGTCGCCCGAGAACCCCTCGGTGCCATTGCCCGCGATCGTCGCGATGATGCCATCGGGAGCGATGCGGCGAATCCGCCCGTTGTTGGCGTCGACGAACACCACGCTGCCGTCCGGCGCGAACGCGAGGCCGGCCGGGTCGTCGAGCAGCGCCTGCGTGGCCGGCCCGCCGTCGCCGGCGAAGCCACGCTGCGTGGTCCCCGCCACCGTCTGGATCGTGCCATCGGGCGCGACCCGGCGCAAGCGTGCAAAGTTGTTTCCGCTCTCGCTCAACCAGACCGCCCCGTCCGGCGCGAGCGCGAGCATCCCTTCGCTTCGTATCTTCGCCTGCCGCGCCGGGATGCCTTCACCGAGGTCGTCGTTGCCGAGCCCGGCGATCCGCTCCAGGATCAGCGGGATCGGGCCCGCCGAGATGCGTTTGCCGCTGCCGTGGAAGAGCGTCTCCCCGTCGGGGTCGTAGACGTGATGGCTCGACAACGTCCAGCCGCCGACGCCGACCCCGCGTGCATCGAGGATGCCGACTCGCCCGGCGAGCGACTGCGGGAACGTGAACTCGGCCCGCGCCTGGTTCGTCGCGATCGGCGTGCTGCCGAACTGCGCCCACGCGGCGCCGAGCGCCGTGCCCGGCTCCGTGTACACGCCGTCGTAGACGTAGTCCAGCGAGCCAGTGAACGACTGCCGGCCCTGCACGGTGCGTCCGTACGCGTCCTTGCCGTCCCAGACGACCTTCACGCTCTGGCCCGCTGCGGGCGCGTAGGTCTGGCGGATCGCCTGGCCCGCCACGTCGAGACTCAAGTCGATGCGCTTGACGCCCGGCGGCAGCTGAGCACCGCTCAGCGCCACGTCGATCGTGCGCGCGATGGCGCGCCCTGGGACGCGGTCGCTGCGGTAGTTGAGCGTGTACGGCGTTCCGACGACTCCCACCGACTGCCCGAGGATCTGGTTCTGGCACTCGATGATCGACCCCTCGGCCTCAGCGAGGCACTGGTCGGTCGACTCGTCCGTCTTCGCGCCGTCGGTGCCCGCACCCTTTGCCCCCGCAGGCGGCGCGTACGGCCAGTTGTAGTCGACCGCGGAGAAGTGCGTCGTCGGCGTGCGCCAGAAGCTCTGGCCGGCGCTGTAGAGCGTCGCCAGCGCCTGCCGCTCGGCGAGGGTGATGCCGAGCGGCGCAAGCTCGGTCGCCGGATCGTCGGCGACGTCGTCCCCGGTCACGTCCAGGTCCGCGACGCCGCCAGTGACCGACACAAGCTTCGCGACGATGCCATTGGGCATCGCGACCCACTGCGCCGCGTCGCGGTCGTACACGCCCGCCGGCACGATCGTGCCGGCCGGGAAGTTCAGGAAGTTGTCGACGTACACCGGCACCGGTTGCGTGAACTGCACGCTTTTCGCGCCGGCGGCGACGGCCTGGTCGACCGACAATTCCACGGCATAGGTGTACGCGCTCGTCGGCGGCAGGTTGCCCGGCATCGCCGCCGGCCCGTTGGGGCCCACCGTGTACTCGGTTGCGCGCACGTTGATCGTCGCAAGCGGCTGCGTGCCGCCGCCCGGCAGCACCATCGTCGCGCCGGTACTGGCCGGGAAAAGCAGCGACGCGCGGCGCGTGCCGGACGCATCCGTCTGCTGGGTCGCCTGATGCACCTGCACGGCGGGCCCGTTGGACGCGATCGCCGTCACCGCGGTATCGACCGCCACCATCGCCACGTCGGGCAGGTTGACGTAGTCGCGCCACGGGACCCGGATCGTGCGTTGCGCCGGCAGTCGGCCGCTGGCCGAGAAGTCCACCGTCAGCGCTTCGCCGCCGTTGACGGCCATGTCGTAGCGTCCGTCGGCGCGGGTGCGCGTCTGGCCGAACTGCGTGCGGCCGTTCACCTTCACCTTCACGCCGCTCAATGGCGTGCCACTGCGGTCGATCACCCGTCCGCGCAGCACGGCCACGCGCTTCGCGTCGATCGTCCCCGGCGCCACGCCGGTCTGCACCGGGTTCGGACCGGTGTGGAGGAACTCGGTGGCGTCGAACACGTTGGTGGCCACCGTCGTGTCCAGCGGCGGCGGGTTGAGCGGCGGCGGGCTGCCCGCCGCCTGCACCGTCACCTGCACGTCGTCGTGGTGCGACAGCGCCCCGTCGTTCGCGGTCAGCCGCAGCACGTACACGCCGTCCACGCCGAAGCTCGCCGTGGTGACGGCCGCCGTCGCATCGCCGAACACCACCGTCCCCGGGCCGCTCTGCTTGGTCCACTGCAACGCCAGCGCACCCGGCGGCACCGGCAGCCCGTCGTCGGTCGCGCTGCCGGCCAGATTGGCAGCAGCCGGCAGCGTGATGATCTGGTCCGGCCCCGCATTCACCACCGGCGCCTGGTTCACCGGCGCCGGGCTCACCGTCACCTGCACCTCGTCCTGCCCGGCGAGCGCCCCGTCGCTCACCGTGAGCCGCAGCACGTACACCCCGTCCTGCCCGAACGTCGCACTCGTGGCCACGTCGCCCGGCGTGCCGAAGCTCACGCTCCCCGGCCCGCTCTGCTTCGTCCACGCGTAGGTCAGCTGCCCCGGCGGGTTCGGCAGCCCGTCATCCGTCGCCGTCCCCGTCAGCTGCGCCTGCGCCGGCAGCGTGATCACCCGGTCCGCCCCGGCATTGACCACCGGCGCCGCATTGCCCCCCGCCGACAGCCCCAGCACCCTTGTGAGGAACACCGCCATCTGCAACCGCAGCACCGCCGCGTCCGGACAGTAGCGCAACGGGTTCGCCGCACACCCCGACGTGATCCCCTCCCGCGCCAGCTGCTCGATCCAGTCGGCGAACGGGTGCTTGGGTGGCGCGCACGACACGTCCGCGAACAGCCCCGTGCACGGCGGCGGCACGTAGCTCGACCCGTGCTTCGCCCGCAGCAGGAACACCGCCATCTGCGAGCGCGTCACCACCGCGTCCGGACAAAAGCGCAGCGGACTCGCCTGGCACCCCGAGGTGATGCCCTCGCCGTAGAACTGCTCGATCCACTCCACCGCGAACGCGCCCAGGGGCACGTCCTCGAAGATGCCGGTGGCCGGCGGCGGGGTGAAGAACGGCCCGTACAGCCCCCGCACCAGGAACAGCGCCATCTGCGCCCGCGACACCGCCGCATTGCCGCAGTACTCCCCCGGCACGCAGCCCGAGGTGATCCCCGCCGCCGCCAGGCTCATCACGAACGGGTAGAACGGCGAGGCCTGCCCCACGTCGGTGAAGTCGGTCACGAACGCCTTGGCCATGGTCGCCGTGGTGGCGTCCGGATTGGTCACCGTCACGTCGTAGAGCGTCCCCGGATTGAGCGGCGGCACCAGCCCGGTCAGCGTCTGCGCGTCGACGAACGCCTGCCCCAGCGCTGCCGTCGTGCCGAAGGCGAAGCTCGACCCCGGCGCGAACAGCTGCCCGCTCACCGTCACCGGCGCCGCCCCCGCCCCCCAGCGCGGCAGCACCATGAACACCCCCCGTTGCGAGAACTCCGAGGTGTTGCCGCAGCCCTGCGCGAAGCACCCGGTCACGTCGGTCAGCGTGGCCGTCACCCACAGGTTGGCCGTGCCCGCCACCGCCAGCGTCACGTCGAAGGTGGCCTTGCCCTGCGCGTCGGTCACGATCGGCGCGGGGGCCGCCCCCAGGTAGCGCTCCCCTTCCAGGAAGCTGGTCGGGCGCAGCGGCGGCAGGCTGCCGTACAGGTCCAGGATCAGCGTGCGCGCCGGTGCCCCCTCCACGCGCCCCTGCACGCGCACGCTGCCCGGGGTCAGGATCACGCTGTCGATCAGCGGGAAGTTCTGCCCGGCGTTGGCCCCCCCATCCGCGTCGAGCACGTCGTTGGCCCGCGGCAGCGCCCCGTCGGCGAGCGCGATGCCCTTGGCGTTGCCGGCCATCACGTTGCCGACGATGCGCCACAGGCTCGCCGCCGGGTCGAGGCGCACCCCGGCGCCGCCGCTGAAGGCGATGACATTCCGATCGGCCGCGGCAAGGCCGCCGATCATCCCCGGCCCCGCCGCCAGCACCTCGATGCCGTGGCTGGCGTTGGGCGCGGGCGTGGTGCCGTCGGCCTGCGTGCCGAGGAAATTGCCCGCCACCTGCACGCCCGCCGCCGCCACCTGCAGCGCCACCCCTTGCGCCCCTTGCAGCACCAGGCCGCGCACCTGCGACCCGCCGCTGCCCGCCGCCAGCCTCAGCAGCGCCTGCGTCCCGGCATTCGTCCCGTCGATCGCCACCCGCAGCTGCGCGTCGCTGCCGCCGCTGGCCTGCGTGTTCGGCGCCGATCCCGGCTGCGTGTAGCCGTCGAGGCTCACCACCTCGGTCACCTGCGGCAGCGCCGACCCCGGCGCGATCGTGTGCACCCCCGCCCCGGGGATGGCGAAGGCGATGGTGTCCACCGTCGGCGCCGCCTCGCCCGCCACGCACTCGCCGGCCACGCCCCCCGAGGCGACGTTGCCGTTCGCCGCCACAAGCGCCTCGCGCAGCGTGCACACCCCGTCGCTCGCGTTCACCGCGTC
>BOKS01000028.1 GCA_016861105.1 Betaproteobacteria bacterium
ACCGCGGTCGCGCCGAACGCGTTGCCGCCCTGCTGGTGCACGACGTTGCCCAGCCGGAACATGAAGGCGGCCATCTGGTCGCGGCGCACGGGGTCGGCGGGGCAGTACTGGTCGGTGGTGCAGCCGAGCGTGATGCCGCGGTTGTGCATCCACTGGATGCTGCTGCAGAAGCCGTCGGCCAGCGCGACGTCGGTGAACGGGGTGCAGATCTGCGCGTGGACCGGTGCGGCCGCGGTCAGTGCGACACCGGCGGCGAGCGAGCGGATCGACGCGAAGCGGATGCGCGGCATGACGGCCTCCCCCGAGCGCGGCCGCGGCGCGGGTCGCCGCGGCGACCGCGCCATGCTACGCCCGCGGCGCCGACGTCCGCCATCGGGCGCGCTCCGAAGTCGGGCCGGGAAGGACGTTGTCCTTGGCGCGGCGGCCGCTGTCCATCGACCAGGCGCGGCTGCCGCCGCCGACGCTGGCGATCGCGCAGCTTCCCACGCCGGCGCCGCACGCCGCCGGGTACTGCCCGGGCCTCGATCGATCGTGCACGACCGCGCGCGAGGGCGCATCATCGTGACGACCCCGGCGGCGCACGCCACCAGGGCCGTGCCGTCGTCACCCTCCGCGAAGGAGCCCGCCATGGCCTCGATCCCGAACATCGTCCGCTCGCTCGCCGTCGCCGCTTCGCTGGCAGTATCGGCCGCGGCGCTCGCCGTGCCGCAGCATCCGCTCGACCCGCTCGAGGAAGAAGAGATCCTCGGCGCGGCGCAGACTCTTCTGGATGGCAACGCCGCCGCTCCGGGCGCGATCTTCCAGAGCGTCGATCTCCGCGAGCCGCCGAAGGAGGTCGTGCTGGCGTACGTGCCCGGCCAGCCGATCCCGCGGGCCGCCACCGTGTTCTTCCGGCAGGGCAAGCGCAGCTATCGCTCGGTCGTCGATCTCGCCGCCGGCACGTTCACGCCGCCCGCGCTCGTTCCGCCGAGCGACGGCCAGCTCGGGCTCACGATCACCGAGGTGTCGGACTTCACGTTCGCGTTCGAGGATCCCGCGTTCCTGCAGGCGCTCGGGCGCCGCGGCATCACCACGGCGGACCAGCTCGCGAACGTGTTCGTCACGCCGCTGACCGCGGGATCGTTCGGGCTGCCGGAGGAGTCGCGCCGCATCGTGAAGGCGCAGATGTACTACCGGGAGAACGCCGCGATCAACCTGTACGCGAAGCCGCTCGAGGGGATGCAGGCGATCATCGACCTCGACGACCGCGTCGTGGTGCGCGTGCTCGACAGCGGCGTCGTGCCGCTTCCGGCCGCCACGCACGAGTTCGACGAGGCGACGGTCGCCGCGACGCACGGATTGCGCCCGGCGATGAAGTCGATCCGCATCCTGCAGCCCGACGGCGTCAACTTCGCGCGTAGCGGCAACTTCATCGAATGGCAGAAGTGGAAGTTCCACGTGCGCTTCGAGCGGCGGCCTGGCACGGTGGTCTCGCTCGTCACCTACGACGGACGTCCGGTGCTCTACCAGGGCTCGCTCGCGGAGATCTTCGTTCCCTACCAGGATCCCGACGCCAACTGGTTCTACCGCACGTACATGGATGCCGGCGAGTTCGGGTTCGGCCTGCTGTCATCCCCGCTCGCGCCGGGGCTCGACGTGCCCGAGAACGCGGTGCTGCTGGACGCTTTGGTTTCCGCGGCGATCCCGGTGCCCGACATTCCCGTCGTCCCGCTGCCGCTGCCCAGGGTGGTCGGCGTGTTCGAGCGCCTCACCGGCAACCCGGCGTGGCGGCACTTCGAGCTCTTCGCCGGGCCGGCGCCCGCGTACGAGGGGCGCGCGGACGTCGAGCTCGTCGTGCGCTCGATCGCGCAGGTGGGCAACTACGACTACGTCGTCGACTGGGTGTTCAACCAGAGCGGCGTCATCCGCGTCGACGTCGGGCTGACGGGCATCGATGCGCCGAAGACCGTTCGCAGCACCGTCGTGGGCAATGCGCTCGCGACCGACGAGACGCGCTTCGGGACGCTGGTCGCGCCCAACCTCGTCGCCACGAATCACAGCCACTTCTTCAACTTCCGGCTCGACGTCGACGTCGACGGCCGCGACAACAGCTTCCTCCTCGGCCACCTCGAGCGCAAGAACGGGGTACGCGGTCCGCGGAAGTCGGTGTGGACGCTGCACGAGCACCGCATCGATCGGGAGAAGGACGCGCGGCTCGACGACGCGCACGGCGTCTGGAAGATCGTCAACCCATCGCGGCGCAACGCGCGCGGCTACAACACCGGGTACGTCCTGGAGACGCACGACGCGGCCGAGCCGCTGCTGCACGAGGACGACTACCGGCGCGCCTCGTTCGTCGGTCGTCCGTTGTGGATCACGCGCCACGACCGCGACCAGCGGTTCGCGGCCGGCGACACCCCGAACCAGCATCCGGGCGAGCCGGGCCTTCCCGACTACCAGCGCGACAACCAGAGCCTGGTCGACACCGACCTCGTCCTCTGGGTCACCATCGGGCATCACCACGTCACGCTGGCCGAGGACTGGCCGGTGCTGACGATGTCGCCGATGTCGTTCCGCCTGAGGCCGGCGAACTTCTTCGACCGCAATCCCGCGCTCGACCTCAGGCGGGCGCCGTTCGAGGTGTCGACGCCGTAGGAAGACGCTGCTCGAAGCTTCCGGCCGGCGCTGGCTGCCGCGGCGGGAGGCCATGGCGTGTTCCTGCGCGACCCCGATGGCACGAGCGCCTCGACGGCTCGGGCGGCGCCTCGGTGTCGCGCCCGCGCCGTAGCGCAGCGCATCGGCGGATTCAGCGCGGCGCTTCGGCACCGCCGGCGAGCCGGGCGAAAAGGGCGTCCAGGCGCTCGCGCAGCGCAGCGATCTCGCGCGACTGCTCGGCGACCCTCGCTTCGAGCTTCGCGTTCAGCCCCTGGATGGCGGCCAGCGCGATGCCGTCGGCGTCGACGGTGCTGATGTGCCGGTCGGAGGCGCCCAGCCCGAACGCCGCGTGCAGGTCCTGCGCCATCGGGCCCATGTGGCGGACCTGCGGGGCCTGCGAGACGTAGTTCCAGGTCGCGATGGGCACCTGCACCAGCCGCTCCAGGACCTCACGAGGATCGACCGGGACCACGTTGTCCTTGCCGTGGCGGTCGCTGGAGGGCGACCAGGCGCTGTCTCCGGGGGGGAGGACGACGCCGGCGACGGGCGCGAGGCCGCTGCGGATGACGACGCCGCCGGTGGCGCGCACGATGAAGGCGTTGGCGGTGCCGCAGGTGAAGTCGGCATCGGTGCTGTCGGCCCAGACGAAGCAGCCGTTCGCGTTGGCCTTGGCGCGGCGGCCGGCGGCGAAGCTGTAATCTCCGAGCGAGGCATTGTCGCGTCCGCCGACGACCACGCTCCACTCGCCAATGGCGTGATTGGAGAGTCCGCCCAGCACGGCGCTGGCGTCGCCGGTCGCGAAATTGGCTTCACCGCCAGCGATCGTGCTGACCGCCCCCATTGCCGTGTTGTTCGAGCCACCACCGATCGTGCCTGCCAGCCCACCGACCCTGTTGCGATAGCCGCCGCCCACCGTCGCAAAGGCACGGTCGACCTGCGTGCCCGCATCGTCACCGGCCACGTTCGCGTAGCCGCCGCCAATGGTGCCGAAGGCATCGGTGATCAGGTTGGGTGCTTCGTTCGGCAGATCGGGGTCGCTATTGCCGGCCGGCACGCCACCGCCGGCGATGGTGGCACCGCGCACGCCCGTCGTGACGACGTTCGCCGCGCTGCCGCCGATCACGTTGGGGCTGATCGTGTTCGGCTCGAAGCGCATCACGCGCTCGCCGTTGGCGCGGAGGTCGAGCGCGTGCCCGTCGGTCGTGCCGAGCACGGCGGTCGCGCCGAACGCATTGCCGCCCTGCTGGTGCACGACGTTGCCCAGCCGGAACATGAAGGCGGCCATCTGGTCGCGGCGCACCGGGTCGGCCGGGCAGTACTGGTCGGTGGTGCAGCCGA